>NZ_CP046973.1:2724750-5449501 GCF_009792235.1 Microcystis aeruginosa FD4 | reverse complement strand
GCGATTGTAACTACAGTACATCACAAAAATTGCTTCGGGGGTTCAAGAGAAGTGATAACCGAAATGACTAACCCAAATACTGATTTTGATACTCCTTGGAAAGATGTCTTAGAAATCTACTTTGAAGACTTTGTTTCCTTCTTTTTTCCTCAAGCTCATGCGGGTATTGATTGGAATCAAGGCTTTGAATTTCTCGACAAAGAACTTCAACAAGTGGTGCGCGATGCTGAGTTAGGCAAACGTCTCGTCGATAAGTTGGTGAAAATTTATCGTATGGCGGGAGAAGAGACCTGGGTTTTAATCCACATAGAAATCCAGGGTCAGCGAGAAATTGACTTTGCTGAACGGATGTTTGTCTATTACTACCGCATTTATTCGTTACAGGCGTTCAGTAGCGAGTTTGGCAGTTTTAGGTGATGATAATGCTTCTTGGCGACCCAATCAATTTGAGCGTGAGTTATTTGATTGTCAAGTGAGTTTTCGCTTTCCGGTCGTCAAGTTGCTAGAATTCAAGCAGCAGTGGTCAGCTTTAGAAGCCAGCCGCAATCCTTTTGCTACAGTCGTGATGGCGCATCTCCAAGCTTTAGAAACTCGGCAAAACCGAAAAAAGCGCAAAGAAGCGAAATTAGCATTAACTAAACGGTTGTACGAACAGGGTTATCAACGAGAGGATATTATCAACCTCTTTAAGTTTATCGATTGGCTGATGAGCTTACCCTCTGAATTAGAACAAGAGTTTCAACAGGAATTAAATCAGTACGAGGAGGAAAAAAGAATGCCTTATATTACCAGTGTTGAAAGAATGGGAATGGAAAAGGGGATGAGAGAATCTGTCATTGATGCCCTTGAGATTCGGTTTGAGAATGTGCCTTCTGAACTGGTTGATGAGATTAGCCAAATTCAAGACACTTCTCTTCTGAAAAATCTCCACAGACAAGCGATTACTCTTGACTCAATCTCAGATTTTCAGGACTATTTAAATCAGTTAATCAAACCTGAATAATTCTGGTTTGTCGCCCAAGAAAACGGGTTTCTTCAAGAAACCCGTTTTCTTGATTTCTGGCCAATCGCCTGTTAGGAAACATTTGTAGCGTATTATACAGACTTATACGGTGCGTTACGCTAACGCTAACACACCCTAAGAGTGAGCTAACCCGCTCCACTTTTGTCCACTTTTATTGATTTAATGTCCACTTTTACTGTAAGTCTTGTAAAGTAACCTTAAACTTGTTAGAATCAAAAAGTTGTTATTTTCTGGTAGTCATTCACCGCTCAGATTCGTTAAAATTATATTACATGACTAATAATATTGATCATGATCGCTTATTTAAGGAGTTAATCTCCACCTTTTTTATTGAATTTATCGAGTTGTTTTTTCCTCAATTGATGGATTATTTAGATAGGGAATCGATTACTTTTTTAGACAAAGAAGTATTTACCGATGTCACGGAAGGAGAAAGACATGAAAGCGATTTAGTCGCACAAGTTAGGTTTCGCGGAAAAGAATCTTTCTTTCTGATTCATGTAGAGGCGCAGGAAAGTTCCCGAAAGTGGTTTAATCGGCGAATGTTTACTTATTTTGCTCGCTTTCATGAGAAATTTGTCTTACCGATTTATCCGATTGTAATTTTTTCTTATTCAAAGCCAAAAAGAGAAGCAATTAGTCAGTATGTGGTCGATTTTCCCGATTTTAAGGTATTAGAATTTAACTATCAAGTAGTGCAGTTAAATCGATTAAATTGGCGAGATTTTCTCAATCAGTCGAATCCGGTTGCTTCAGCTTTGATGGCGAAGATGAACATTGCCGAGAAAGAGCGAGCCAAGGTAAAAGCGGAATGTCTGCGCTTGTTAATTACTTTAAGGTTAGATGCGGCGAGAATGCAATTAATTTCTGGATTTATTGATACATATCTCAATCTAAATCCAGTGGAAGAGATACAATTTCAAGAAGAGATTAGCACATTTAGTCAACCTGTACAGGAGGGAGTTATGCAAATTACCACCAGTTGGATGCGTCAAGGTATCGAACAAGGTATTGAACGCGGTATCGAACAAGGTATCGAACGCGGTATCGAACGTGAAAAGACGTTTATTCTTCGTCAAATTAAACGAAAGTTAGGGGAGATTAATCTTTCATTGGAAACTAAAATTATGCAGTTAAGTATTGATGATGTCGAAGTATTAGGAGAAGCTTTATTCGATTTCTCTACGGTTGAAGATTTAATCAATTGGTTAAATACTTTAACAGATTAGCTCTTCCGTTAGCGATCGCCTTCTCGCAACAACCCGCTAAAATTGTCATTGTGAGGGGGGAATTGAGGGACAATCTTCAGAAACCCGTTTTCTGGACTTATGGCGAATCACCTGAATCAGTGAACAGTTGTTAGCCTTTCGGTAACTGATTCAAGCGATTGCGTCTCTTGGTTATAATTCAAAAACAGGCTATAATGTTAGTAAAACAACGTTAATCTCTTAGGTTTATCAATGACTCAAATATTGATCGAAATTCCCGACGAATTAATATCTCGTTTGCAAGAACAAAAATTCTCAGTTCAAGAGATTGTTATCAAAGCTTTGGAAAATTATGTTCAAGCTGAATTACCAGATATTACTAAGACTCGTACTTGGGAACTTTGTGGAAGTTTAGAAATTGTCCAACCCGATTCTAAATATATTATCGGACAAGATAATCGAGGTCAAGTTGTAACTAACTACGCTGAAAACATTGATGAAATTATTTATTAAAAATTGTGGATAAAGAAATTATTGTTGATACTTCTGCTTTAATTGCCTTTTTTGTCAAATCTGAAACTCATCACGAAACCGCTCAAAAATATTGCCTAGAAAATCCTCATAATAATTGGATTATTCTCGAATAGGTATTCGATGAAACTGTTACTTGGATTCGGAGCAAGGTATCTAGTCGAGCCTCAATTCAAGTGGGTCAAATACTAAGAGAAGAGCATCGTTATATTAATGTTTCAGATAGCGATGATCTGGCAATATGGGAAGCTTTCTGGGGAGCATCTCACCTTTGTAACCCCTAAATCAGGTTTTATGTCAAGCTATTTTGAAAGCCTTGCTAGAAACCAGTTTTAGGGACAAGTATAGTTACTCACTTGCATAAATGAGATGCTCCCGCTTTCTGTAAGTACAATGATAAAACATGGAGTTACACAGATTGTTCTATTTTAGTTATGGCTCATCGCTTACAAATATTTAAGGTATTCGCTTTTGATGATCATATTCGTCAAATGGCAGGATTAGGAATTGTTTGTGTCCCATAAACTAATAAAAATACAATTTATGAACGTCGTTCAGATCGCATACTTGGCAACAACCCACTAAAATTGTCATTGTCAGGGAGTAATTGAGAACTGAGAAAACGGGTTTCTTTGAGAAACCCGTTTTCTGTATAATGTTAATTTATGTTGTGGAAGCCTTGAAAAATTGGCGATTGTTGGGCTAAAACTGTTAGCAATAAACCTTTGCAGTTAATGTCATGACTTCTTCTCTTTTGCCGATTATTCCTGCTGTTGACGATATTTTGTTTAATTTCGCTCAATCTGATGGTTTGTGGGCCAATTGGTCAACTGCTTTTGGCACAAGTTATGATGTGGTTAAGGCGACAGAATTACCACTACTAGAAACTGAGAAAACGGGTTTCTTCGAGAAACTATTTAGAAAACGGGTTTCTTTGAGAAACCCGTTTTCTGGTAATCAATGTTAATTTATGTTATAGTACCCTTGAAAAATTGGCGATTGTTTGCACAAAATAGTCGCAGTAAATCCTTCTGGTGAATATCATGAATCCTTCCCTGTTGCCGATTATTCCTGCTGTTGACGATATTTTGTTTAATTTCGCTCAATCTGATGGCTTTTGGGCGAATTTGCAAATGGCTTTTGGCACAAGTTATGATGTGGTTAAGGCAACAGAATTACGAAATCAGTGGCAAAGTCGAAATTTCAGTCAACTTCCCCCAATTGAGGTACTCAGTGGTGAAGTTTTAGGGACAGCGAAGGGTGCATATTCCAGTAGTACGAATAAGATTTATCTATCAGAGTCTTTTTTGAATGTTGCTTCCTCAGAATCGCTAGTTAAGGTAATTTTAGAAGAAATTGGGCATTATGTGGATGCTCAAATTAATCCGATGGATAGTGCCGGAGATGAGGGGGCGATTTTTGCGGAGTTGGTGTCAGGAGAGAGTTTATCGACTCAGCAGTTACAGGCGCTTAAAGCTGAAGATGATACTGCTTATATTACTTTGAATGGTCAACAGATTCAGATTGAGCAGGCGAATTTTACGGGAACAAACGGGAATGATAATATTACGGGAACTTCTGGGGATGATAACATTTATGGGTTGGGAGGTAATGATACACTTTCTGGTCTAGCCGGAAATGACCGTTTAGATGGGGGTTCTGGAAGTGATACTCTCTACGGTGGGACAGGTAATGATGTCTTTAACTTTGCCTACTATCAAAACAGTGATGTAGCGATGGATTTTGTCCAGGGACAGGACAAAATTGATGTGAGTAGCTTGAACCTGAGTGATTGGGCTACCCTACAATTACTAATTAGTAATGATGGCAAAAATAATGCGTTAATCACTACTTTTTTTGACGGTAGTCAATCTCAGCTAAAACTCAATGGCATTAATCCGACTCTCTTACAGACAAGTGATTTTATCTTTAATACCATTAACCTCAATCAGTCTATTGATGGTGATGACTTTTATACTTATAATGATCAACTATTTGGTGGTTTAGGCAATGATACCCTGAGAGGATTTAAGGGTAATGATACTTTGTTTGGAGAACAGGGAGATGACCGTTTAGATGGGGGTTCTGGAAGTGATACTCTCTACGGTGGGACAGGTAATGATGTCTTTAACTTTGCCTACTATCAAAACAGTGATGTAGCGATGGATTTTGTCCAGGGACAGGACAAAATTGATGTGAGTAGCTTGAACCTGAGTGATTGGGCTACCCTACAATTACTAATTAGTAATGATGGCAAAAATAATGCGTTAATCACTACTTTTTTTGACGGTGATCAATCTCAGCTAAAACTCAATGGCATTAATCCGACTCTCTTACAGACAAGTGATTTTATCTTTAATACCATTAACCTCAATCAGTCTATTGATGGTCATGACGTTTATACTTATAATGATCAACTATTTGGTGGTTTAGGCAATGATACCCTGAGAGGATTTAAGGGTAATGATACTTTGTTTGGAGAACAGGGAGATGACCGTTTAGATGGGGGTTCTGGAAGTGATACTCTCTACGGTGGGACAGGTAATGATGTCTTTAACTTTGCCTACTATCAAAACAGTGATGTAGCGATGGATTTTGTCCAGGGACAGGACAAAATTGATGTGAGTAGCTTGAACCTGAGTGATTGGGCTACCCTACAATTACTAATTAGTAATGATGGCAAAAATAATGCGTTAATCACTACTTTTTTTGACGGTGATCAATCTCAGCTAAAACTCAATGGCATTAATCCGACTCTCTTACAGACAAGTGATTTTATCTTTAATACCATTAACCTCAATCAGTCTATTGATGGTCATGACGTTTATACTTATAATGATCAACTATTTGGTGGTTTAGGCAATGATACCCTGAGAGGATTTAAGGGTAATGATACTTTGTTTGGAGAACAGGGAAATGACCGTTTAGATGGGGGTTCTGGAAGTGATACTCTCTACGGTGGGACAGGTAATGATGTCTTTAACTTTGCCTACTATCAAAACAGTGATGTAGCGATGGATTTTGTCCAGGGACAGGACAAAATTGATGTGAGTAGCTTGAACCTGAGTGATTGGGCTACCCTACAATTACTAATTAGTAATGATGGCAAAAATAATGCGTTAATCACTACTTTTTTTGACGGTGATCAATCTCAGCTAAAACTCAATGGCATTAATCCGACTCTCTTACAGACAAGTGATTTTATCTTTAATACCATTAACCTCAATCAGTCTATTGATGGTCATGACGTTTATACTTATAATGATCAACTATTTGGTGGTTTAGGCAATGATACCCTGAGAGGATTTAAGGGTAATGATACTTTGTTTGGAGAACAGGGAGATGACCGTTTAGATGGGGGTTCTGGAAGTGATACTCTCTACGGTGGCACAGGAGATGATACTGCCGTCTATTCTGGCAATCGCTCTCAGTATTCATGGACTAGCAATCAAGGAGTCTTTACGATAACAGATTCAGTAGCTAATCGGGATGGCATAGACACTTTATACGGCATTCAAAAACTACAATTTTTCGATCAAATTGTAACAATTGCTCCTGTCGAGGAAGATTTCCCTAGTATTACTCTTGCTGTCTCTCCCAGTAGTGTGACTGAAGATGGGACAGCTAACTTAGTCTATACCTTCACCCGTTCTGGTGTAACAACAAATGCTTTAACCGTTAACTACACCCTCGGAGGGACAGCTACTCTCAATACCGACTACACTCGTACAGGGACTACCAATACTGTCACCTTCGCAGCTAATTCATCCACTGCGACTGTAACAGTTGACCCCACTGCTGATACTACAGTAGAAAGTGATGAAACTGTTGCTTTAACTCTTGCGACTGGGACAGGTTATACAGTAGGTACTCCTAATACAGCTACGGGAACAATTACCAATGATGATACCAGTGTTACTCTTGCGGTTTCTCCCAGTAGTGTGACTGAAGATGGGACAGCTAACTTAGTCTATACCTTCACCCGTTCTGGTGTAACAACAAATGCTTTAACCGTCAATTACACCCTCGGAGGGACAGCTACTCTCAATACCGACTACACTCGTACAGGGACTACCAATACTGTCACCTTCGCAGCTAATTCATCCACTGCGACTGTAACAGTTGACCCCACTGCTGATACTACAGTAGAAAGTGATGAAACTGTTGCTTTAACTCTTGCGACTGGGACAGGTTATACAGTAGGTACTCCTAATACAGCTACGGGAACAATTACCAATGATGATGTCACCCTTCCTAGTATTACTCTCAGCTTGAACTATAGCGGTATTAGCGAGAGTAGTCCGAGTAACTTTGTTTACACATTTACTCGCACAGGAGTAACAACAAACGCCTTAACCGTCAACTACAATATCGCTGGTACTGCTAGTGCTACTGATTATACAGGCGCAACTCCTGGAAACGGAAAAACTATTACCTTTAATCCAGGTTCAACCACCACCAGTATTACCATAGCTCCTACCGCAGATACTGTTGTTGAACCCAATGAAACTATTAGTCTTCAACTAGCCGCAGGCACAGGCTATAGTATTGGTACTACCGCTGCTCAAATTGCCACCATTATTAACGATGATAGTACCCGTCGTCATGTAGGGACAAATGGGAAAGACGTACTATTAGGAACAAATGCTAACGATTACTTAATTGGTGGAGCCGGAGACGATATTCTTACGGGTGGTACAGGTGGCGATATTTTCTACTTCGCTTCTTCCAACTTAGGGAATGATGCCATTACCGATTTTACTCCTGGTCAAGATTTTATTCAAGTATCAAGACAAGGCTTTGGCGGTGGTTTAATTGCAGGAGATACAATCACACAGGTTCAATTCCTAATAGGTAGTAGTGCGACTAACGCCAGTCAACGGTTTATTTACAATTCCACCAGCGGCGCTTTACTCTTTGATGTGGATGGTAACGGTATCCAGTCCGCTCAACAAATTGCTACTCTCAATACAGGATTAGCTCTCACCTATGAAGATATTTTTGTTAGTTAAATGCTGAGTTATTTATGCTCATACAAATTTAACAAAATAGCGAAATTGTGTGAGAATAAAAACTATGAATACTGAAACCAACACATCTTTCGACAGTCCCTGGAAAGATATTGTCGAAACTTATCTACCCGAATTTTTCGCCTTCTTCTTCCCCAATGCTTACACAGCTATTGACTGGGAAAGAGGTTTTGATTTTCTTGACCAAGAACTTAGACAAGTTGTCAGGGATGCCGAATTAGGTAAACGTTTTGTCGATAAATTAGTCAAAGTTTATCTCAAAGATGGGGAAGAAACTTGGATACTTATTCACCTAGAAATCCAGAGCCAGTATGAGTCACAATTTGCCGAAAGAATCTATGTTTATCACTATAGAATCTTTGACAAATATCGACGCAGAGTCGCTAGTTTTATCGTCTTAGGAGATGAGAATAGCAATTGGCGACCCTCTGAATTTGGCTATGAAATCTTCGGCTGTCAAGTTAATTTTTCCTTTCCCGTCGTAAAATTGTTAGACTTAGGACAAGATTGGGAAGCCTTAGTCAATAACCGTAACCCCTTTGCTACCGTCGTCATGGCGCATTTAAAAGCGCATCAGACGCGGAATAACAGACAGGAAAGACTGGAATGGAAATTGTCACTGACAAGGAGGTTATACCAACAAGGCTACCAAAGGCAAGATGTCATCAACCTGTTCAGGTTTATTGATTGGCTGATGAGTTTGCCAAAAAACTTAGAACAAGAATTCTGGCGGGAAATCCGTCAATGGGAGGAGGAAACGAGGATGCCTTATATTACTAGCGTGGAAAGATTGGGAATTGAACAGGGAATTGAACAGGGAATGCAGCGAGAGGGAGCTAACTTGGTATTACGCTTACTAAACCGCCGTTTCGGTCAAGTTACAACCAGTGTCGAGAAACAGGTCCGTCAATTATCTGTTGAGCAATTGGAAGACTTGGGAGAAGCTCTCCTGGACTTTGAAAATGAGGCAGATTTGCTCCACTGGCTGTCCCAAAACCATGACTGAACCAAGTACATCTTTCGACAGTCCCTGGAAAGATATTGTCGAAACTTATCTACCCGAATTTTTCGCCTTCTTCTTCCCCGATGCTTATACAGCTATTGACTGGGAAAGAGGTTTTGATTTTCTTGACCAAGAACTTAGACAAGTTGTCAGAGATGCCGAATTAGGTAAACGTTTTGTCGATAAATTAGTCAAAGTTTATCTCAAAGATGGGGAAGAAACTTGGATACTTATTCACCTAGAAATCCAGAGCCAGTATGAGTCACAATTTGCCGAAAGAATCTATGTTTATCACTATAGAATCTTTGACAAATATCGACGCAGAGTCGCTAGTTTTATCGTCTTAGGAGATGAGAATAGCAATTGGCGACCCTCTGAATTTGGCTATGAAATCTTCGGCTGTCAAGTTAATTTCTCCTTTCCCGTCGTAAAATTGTTAGACTTAGGACAAGATTGGGAAGCCTTAGTCAATAACCGTAACCCCTTTGCTACCGTCGTCATGGCGCATTTAAAAGCGCATCAGACGCGGAATAACAGACAGGAAAGACTGGAATGGAAATTGTCACTGACAAGGAGGTTATACCAACAAGGCTACCAAAGGCAAGATGTCATCAACCTGTTCAGGTTTATTGATTGGCTGATGAGTTTGCCAAAAAACTTAGAACAAGAATTCTGGCGGGAAATCCGTCAATGGGAGGAGGAAACGAGGATGCCTTATATTACTAGCGTGGAAAGATTGGGGATTGAACAGGGAATGCAGCGAGGTGAAGCCACCCTGGTATTACGCTTACTAAACCGTCGTCTCGGTCAAGTTACAACCAGTGTCGAGAAACAGGTCCGTCAATTATCTGTTGAGCAATTGGAAGACTTGGGAGAAGCTCTCCTGGACTTTGAAAATGAGGCAGATTTGCTCCACTGGCTGTCCCAAAACCATGACTGAACCAAGTACATCTTTCGACAGTCCCTGGAAAGATATTGTCGAAACTTATCTACCCGAATTTTTCGCCTTCTTCTTCCCCAATGCTTACACAGCTATTGACTGGGAAAGAGGTTTTGATTTTCTTGACCAAGAACTTAGACAAGTTGTCAGAGATGCCGAATTAGGTAAACGTTTTGTCGATAAATTAGTCAAAGTTTATCTCAAAGATGGGGAAGAAACTTGGATACTTATTCACCTAGAAATCCAGAGCCAGTATGAGTCACAATTTGCCGAAAGAATCTATGTTTATCACTATAGAATCTTTGACAAATATCGACGCAGAGTCGCTAGTTTTATCGTCTTAGGAGATGAGAATAGCAATTGGCGACCCTCTGAATTTGGCTATGAAATCTTCGGCTGTCAAATTAATTTTTCCTTTCCCGTCGTAAAATTGTTAGACTTAGGACAAGATTGGGAAGCCTTAGTCAATAACCGCAACCCCTTTGCTACCGTCGTCATGGCGCATTTAAAAGCGCATCAGACGCGGAATAACAGACAGGAAAGACTGGAATGGAAATTGTCACTGACAAGGAGGTTATACCAACAAGGCTACCAAAGGCAAGATGTCATCAACCTGTTCAGGTTTATTGATTGGCTGATGAGTTTGCCAAAAAACTTAGAACAAGAATTCTGGCGGGAAATCCGTCAACTAGAGGAGGAAACGAGGATGCCTTATATTACTAGCGTGGAAAGATTGGGAATTGAACAGGGAATTGAACAGGGAATGCAGCGAGGTGAAGCCACCCTGGTATTACGCTTACTAAACCGTCGTCTCGGTCAAGTTACAACCAGTGTCGAGAAACAGATACGTCAATTATCTGTTAAACAATTGGAAGACTTGGGAGAAGCTCTGCTGGACTTTGAAAATGAGGCAGATTTGCTCCACTGGTTATCCCAAAACCATGACTGAACCAAGTACATCTTTCGACAGTCCCTGGAAAGATATTGTCGAAACCTACTTACCCGAATTTTTCGGACTCTTCGTTACTCTTTATGCTAAATTAACAGACAAAATGCCAAGACAACCTACTTTTCACCAAAAAATTCCGAAAGTTTCTAAGGCCATAGCCTCTTCGTTATTGCTGAATAATCCCACAGTTTTATATTTTCTTTAGAGATGGGCTGTCCTAAAACCTGCTCAGAGCGGCCAAAAGTCAGAAAATAGAAATATAAGGTGCGATTAGAGAACTTGAGCAGCGATCGCACCCGTCAGCCGCCATTGGAGAAAGATAAAGTTATGGCAGATAACTACAGAAGTCGCATTGTTACCCAAGGTACCCAACGCAGTCCCAATCGGGCCATGTTAAGAGCGGTAGGTTTTGGGGATGAGGACTTTAGCAAACCAATCATCGGCATCGCTAACGGATTTAGCACCATTACCCCCTGTAACATGGGAATTAATGATTTAGCAATGCGCGCCGAAGCAGCCACCAGATTAGCGGGGGGAATGCCGCAACTTTTCGGGACTATCACCATTAGTGACGGAATTTCCATGGGAACAGAAGGGATGAAATATTCTCTCGTTTCTAGGGAAGTAATCGCCGATTCCATTGAAACGGTCTGTAATGGTCAAAGTCTCGATGGAGTCCTCGCTATCGGGGGTTGTGACAAAAATATGCCGGGGGCAATGATTGCCATGGCCCGGATGAATATTCCCGCTATTTTCGTCTATGGTGGCACGATTAAACCGGGGCGCTACAAAGATTGCGATTTAACCGTGGTCAGTGCCTTTGAAGCGGTGGGACAGTACAGCGCCGGTAAAATCAGTGAAGAAGACCTAACCGGAATTGAACGCAACGCTTGCCCCGGTGCTGGTTCCTGTGGTGGAATGTTTACTGCTAATACCATGTCTTCCATTTTTGAAGCCATGGGCATGAGTTTACCCTATTCCTCGACCATGGCCGCCGAAGATGAGGAAAAAGCCGATAGTACCGAAGAATCGGCCAAGGTTTTAGTCGAGGCGATTAGAAAACAGATTCTACCCAGCCAAATTTTGACCCGTAAAGCCTTTGAAAACGCGATTTCGGTAATTATGGCGGTGGGAGGTTCCACTAACGCTGTCCTGCACCTTTTAGCCATTTCCCGCACCATGGGGGTAGAATTATCGATCGATGATTTTGAAACTATCCGGCAGCGTGTACCGGTTATCTGCGATCTTAAACCCTCCGGGCGTTACGTTACCGTGGATCTACATAAAGCCGGCGGTATTCCCCAAGTGATGAAAATTCTGCTGGTTAATGGTTTACTACATGGGGATGCTCTCACCATTAGCGGTCAGACTATCGCCGAGATTTTAGCCGATATTCCCGACCAACCGCCGTCAGGCCAAGATGTTATCCGTCCTTTTAGCAATCCTGTCTATAAAGAGGGTCATTTAGCCATTTTAAAAGGAAATCTGGCCACAGAGGGGTCTGTGGCCAAAATTAGCGGCGTGAAAACTCCGGTAATCACTGGGCCTGCGCGGGTGTTTGAGTCGGAAGAAACCTGTTTAGAGGCAATTTTAGCCGGAAAAATTGAAGCCGGGGATGTGGTGGTTGTCCGTTACGAGGGACCAGTAGGTGGACCGGGTATGCGGGAAATGTTGGCCCCCACTTCGGCAATTATCGGCGCCGGTTTAGGGGATTCCGTGGGATTAATTACCGATGGTCGTTTTTCCGGGGGAACCTACGGTCTGGTGGTCGGTCACGTCGCTCCCGAAGCGGCAGTAGGTGGTACAATTGCTCTAGTCGAGGAAGGGGATCAAATTACTATTGATGCTCGTCAGCGTCTCTTGAGTTTAAATGTATCGGAGGAAGAATTAGTCCGTCGTCGTAACCATTGGCAACCGCGACCCTCACGCTATAAAACGGGAATTCTCGGCAAATACGCTAAGTTAGTCTCCTCTAGCAGTCTCGGCGCTTTAACAGATCTAGACCTGTTCTAAAAGTGTCAAAGCAAATGGCGATCAATTGCGATCGCCAGTTCCCCCACTGCCCACCGAACACCCCCACTGATAACTGGTAACTGATAAGACTGACGGCTCTAACTAGGGTTTGCAGCAAAAAGTACGGGCGAAGCATTCGGATAGAAAATCTACGGTTTCACCGATAGGTTATTGCCCGAATGCTTCGCCCCTACAGGACGCGGGCCGATGAAGACACAAGGTTTTGAAGCATGATTCTCTCAAAATCTTGCACCTGTTTCGCTCGTAAAGCCACAAAACCCTTACCTTGCCTACATTTCACATTTATTCAGCCAGCCCTAATTAATGCTCATTCTTAATTCTCCAGACTCCAGACTCCTGCCTCCAGACTCCCACCTCCTGACTGCTGCCTCCGTTAAAGATTAATGACTATGACCTATCTACTCACTGTCTATCGAGCGCTCGAATGCCGTCCGGATACCTATCGGGATTGGTATGACCAAGGCAATATTTTAAAAGAAAGAATGGACTATTTTGGAGCCTTAATCAGCTACGAAAAAGCCTTAGAATATTATCCAGATGATTATTGGGCATGGTACAAAAGGGGTATGATACTAGAAGACTTGGGAATGTATGAAGAAGCCGCTCAAAGTTATGCTAACGCCGCACAGGTAAAGGACGATAACTATTGGGCTTGGTATGATCAAGGTTGTGTTTATCTACAGGAATTAAAGGACTACCAAAAAGCGATCGCTTGTTTTCAACGGGCCCTAAGTCATAGTCCGGGGGACTATTGGGCTGCCTACCGGCAAGGGGAGGCCTATCGATTGCTCAAAAACTACGAACGCGCTATTACTTCCTACGATCTGGCCCTGGCGGCGCGACCCCGGGATTATTGGGCCTGGTATCGTCGCGGCGACGCTTTCCGGGATTGGGGCAATCCCCAAGAGGCTTTATTTAATTATCGTACCGCCCTCGATATCCGACCGCAAGATTACTGGTCCTGGTATCAACAGGGTGTGATCCTACAGGAATTACAGCGTTTAACAGAAGCGATCGCCTGTTATGAAGAATCGTTAAAAATCGATCAAAATGATCGCTATGCGTGGTATAATTCCGCCTGCTGTTATGCCGCCCTCGGTCAACAACAAAAAGCGATCGACTGTTTACGGGAAGCTCTAGACATAGAACCGGATATTTGCGGCGAATTAGCGCGTAATAACTTTGTTTTCGATAGTTTAAGGCAAAATGAAACCTTTAATGACCTCTTGAGTTGCTATTCCCCCGGCTAAAATCCTTTTGCAGTACCTAGGGTTTGCTGAAAAGGTTTTTTGTGGGGTGTGTGGGGTTTTAGGCATTTTCAGGGAAAAAGTGCCTAAAATTTCCCCCCGATTGCTCCAATATCTGGCACTTTTTTGATGGCAAAAAAGCCTAAAGATATTAGCCAACAAGGTTTTAAGATTTATTTAGCCAGTCTGGATTAGCTACAATTGCAATTAGAGACAAATTATTGAGAATCTTATGCGAGAACTAGACAGAGACAAAACCATCGAACAACTGAACGAAATCATGGAATTTGAACTAGCGGGAGTTGTCCGTTATACCCACTATTCCCTGATGGTGACAGGGCCCCATCGCATCCCCATTGTCCAATTTTTCCAGACTCAGGCCACGGAGTCCCTCACCCACGCGCAACAAGTTGGGGAAATTCTCACCGGTTTAGAAGGTCATCCTAGCTTAAAAATTGCCCCCATCGAGGAAAGCTATGAACATAATATCAAAGCAATCTTGAGTGAGAGCCTCAATCATGAGAAAAAATCCCTTGATTTGTACAAAGCACTCCTAGAAACCGTCGAAGATGCCAGTATTTACCTAGAAGAATTCGCTCGCGGTATGATCGGACAAGAAGAATTACACAATCTGGAAATTCGCAAGATGCTGCGGGATTTTGCTTAAGCTAGGATCAAAGCTAGAAGTTTATCGACTAGCTTATGAATCTCAGTTCCGCTTTACCCACTTTTATTATCACTCTCCGGGAAGGTTTCGAGGCCGCTTTAGTGGTGGGAATTGTCCTCGCTTGTTTACAAAAATCGGGTCGATCGCAACTTAACTCATGGGTGTATCGTGGTATTGGTGCAGGAGTAGTCGCTAGTGTTTTGGTCGGTATTTTGTTAGGGGGAATCCTTTTGCAAGTGGATGCCTCTCCTAGTCCATTCGTACCAATGCTCAAGGAATTACTGGCCGCCACTTTTGGACTGATTGCCGTTTTGATGTTGAGTTGGATGTTAATTTGGATGACTCAACAGGCCAAATCCTTGAAGTCTGAGGTAGAAAGTGCGGTAAAAGTGGGTTTAAAATCGGAAAATGGGGCAGGAAAAGCGATTTTTCTGCTCGTTTTTATCGCTGTCTTGCGAGAGGGATTTGAAACTGTCCTCTTTATCCTGGCCCAATTCCAAAAAGATTGGCAGCTACAAACCCTCGGTGCGATAGCGGGGTTAAGTGTCGCGACTTTGTTGGGAATTCTCCTATTTGCAGGGGAAGTAAAAATTAATATCCGTCTCTTTTTCCAAATTATGGGGACTTTCCTGCTCTTAATCGTTGCGGGATTACTCATCGGTGTTTTGAAACATATCGACGCAGGAATCGGTCTTTTAAGTGAAATTGACCCTTTTTATCGCAATTTCTGTCCTTCTCTCCCCTCCTCCTGTCTTCTCGGTTTTCAAGTTTGGGACGGTTCCCAAATTTTGAGCGATCGCACTTTCCCCGGACTCCTGCTTAAATCCCTGTTTGGTTATCGTCAAAACCTCTATATCAGTCAAATTGTTGCTTATATCCTCTTTTTACTGCTTATCGGTGGCCTCTATTTCCAAAGCTTACGAGAACGTCCTCAAACAGTGACCAGTGACCAGTAAACAGTAATCAGTAAACAGTGACCAGTAAACAGTAAACAGTAATCAGTAAACAGTGAAAAGATGGCAAGAAACTGCTATTTAATACTGCTCACTTAACACATACTGCTCACTTAAAACTCAAATCTGATAACTTACCCACTGATAACTTACCCACTGATAACTGATAACTGATAACTGATAACTGATAACTTACCCACTGATAACTTACCCACTGATAACTGATAACTGATTATGACTACTTGGCAATGTGACGGTATCCCTAAAGATGGTAAAACCTATCCGCAAGCGATTACGGGAGGTCATGAACCCTGCGAAAATACTACTCCTGATTGTCCTATCTGTGGCCTACCTAGGGAAGCGATGGATCCCGTCACAACGACGGTTAAAACCACGGTGGTGGTGTCCCCGGGTGGTACAACTAGAGTTGGCCAAAAATCGAACTGGTTACTTCCCTTCGCTTTGATAATTACCGCTTTAACCGCAGGTTTAGGGGGTTGGAGTCTATTGCAAATGCTGATTCCCAAACCCGATACTCCCGAAGTGGTCCTGGAAGAAACCCCAGACAAGCAAACCAAGGCAACTTTTGTGAGTAATACCGCTAAAAATCCCGATTTATTTAGCCAAGGTGAGAAAATACTGCTTAATTCCACTCCTAACAAAGAAAAAGGCGCAGCGGCCTTTAAAAAGGAAGATTGGGCAAATGCGATCGCAGCTTATCAACTAGCAGCCACTCCCCAAGCAAACGATCCGGAAGGCAAAATCTATTACAATAACGCCAAAGCTAGACAAAAAGGTAATCAAAATACTATAGCCGTCGTTGTCCCCATCGCTAACGACCCCAACAGCGCCAAGGAAATTCTCCGAGGTGTGGCCAGGTATCAAGAGGAGTTTAATAATTCTAATCCTGGTAATCCTTTGGAAATAGTCATCGCTAATGATGGCGGTGGGTTACAATCAAAAGCAATAGCCGATGACCTGATTCAATCCGGTCAAGTTTTGGCAGTTATGGGCCACGGAATCGATCCTTTTAGTCAAAAAGCGATTGAAAGTTACGAAAAAGAAGGATTAGCGATTCTTTCTCCCCTGACTACCAGTGTTAGTCAAACGGGAAAATCAACCCTGAAAACTATTCCCCTTAAGGATAAATCTCAGGAAGTTTTGGGTAGTTATCTGGAAGCAGTGGCCAAAACTTTGGCTAATTATGCTAGTAAGCAAGAAAATTCTCCGTCAGTGGTTCTTTTTTATAATTCCGATAGTCCCTATAGTCAAAAATTAAAGGATTCCTTTGCTAAAGCGATAAAAGAACCTAGAGGCAAGATAGTTAAGGAAATAGACACAACTAAAGCCAATTTTAACGCTAAAACTGCCATAGATCAGGCAAAACAAGCCGGTGCTAGGGTGGTATTTTTGGCCCTGAGTAAAGATGGCGATCGCACAAATCAAGCCGTGGCTATTGCCCAAGAATCGTCAGGAATGCTCTTATTAGGCGGAAATGAACTTTATACACCCGATATTCTTATTCAAGGAGCAGATAGCATTGACGGATTAATTCTAGCAGTACCTTGGAGTTTCCAAGCAACGGATCCTTTTGCTAAAGATGCGCTGAAAAGTTGGCGCGGTCGCGTCAGTTGGCGTACTGCTACCGCCTACGATACCATGAAAGTATTAGGAGAAGCGATCGCTAAAAGTTCTGACCGTGCTACTGTAGTCGAAACTTTAAATCAAGGAATCACCTTGCAGGGAAGCACCACGGATTTTAACATTTTTAATCAAGTTCCCCTGGTGCGCGCTAATCGCGGCAATGAAGGGCCAAAGGGTTCTCAATATCAGTTCGATCCTATCTAAAATAGACAATGTGATGTCGAGGAGTAGAATCAAGTCTAATTTTATGAAGAATATCTTACCCATCCTAGCTTTATTAATGTCGGTGTCGGGAATTGCCGTATCTTTGGGACGGGAAGAAGTCCGATGTCATCTCGGTTTAGAATCGGCAGCCTGTCCCCGGGAAGAAGAAAAAACCAGCGAAGACACCCCCGCAACTACCCCGGAATCTCCCCCCGCAACTACCCCAGAATCCCCCCAGATAGAAGAAACTCCCCCAGAAACTACCCGTAATATCGAAGTTTCCCCCGAAGTTTCCCCGTCTCCTGAAAGCGAAACCCCAGTGGAATTCACTCCCATCCCGGAAAATAACCCCAGTCCAGAAGTAACCCCCGAAAATCCCCCCACCTCAGAAACCAAAGCGGTGGAAAAAACTCCAGATGCAGAAAAAAGTCCGGATGTCAATCCATCTAAAGAGGGAGAAACTGAAAGTATTCCTTTAGAAGTTATTCCCCCTGCACAGTAGAATCGGACAAAATCAATTTCTGGTGGGGTAGGGTTGATTCATGAATCAACCCTACAGACTCCAGACAGTAAAATCGGACAAAATCAATTTCTGGCTGAGGATAGGAACTCATGCAAGAGGTAGTTGTACTAAATCTGGTTATTAAAGACTGATTATTTATTCCCCTTTTTGCCTTTTGAGTAGAAAACGGGTTTCTCCGAGAAACCCGTTTTCTGTGCGTTACTCAACGGATTTAGTATTAGATATGTGTAATTAATTGTATCTAGCTTCTTTCGGCAAACCCTAACTATTGGATTAACGTTTCTTGCGAAGTCCCATTAATCCGAGTCCTGTAAAGGCCAGAAGTCCAAAGATAGAACTGGGTTCGGGAACATGAACGTAGTCTTCTACTTCACCGTGAGAGACACAGTTTCCTGCTGCTGCATCAGTGGTGTTACAGTCTGCTTTAGAGTAATATTCACCAAACGGTTTCACGTCCAAATCTAACGGGTCCCAAGTAAGACGGAAGCGACTATAAAGACCATCTGCTTGCCCTGTGGGTTGACCATCTGGCTCTGTCTCCCAGAGATTTCCAAGTCTTTGTAAATCACCTTCTCGATAAAATGGGCCGTCTGAATTTAGCAATGTAGAGTAGCTATCAGGAGCGTCACCAAAGTCCGCACAACCGTCAGATGATTGAGCGGTAGCTAAGATATCTAATGATTTTATCTTGGGTGCTTTTTGAGGTGCAGGACATAGGGCGGTTATATCATACCCCCATTTCCAACCATCGTGGATAGTAGCGTCTTTAGTGGCTAAATCAAAGGTAGCTAAGTAAGTTTCAAAGCGAACAACCCGACTAAATGGAATTTCTGTTATTGTGTCGCCAGGGAAATCTTGAAACAGCATCGCGGTAGGAGGGTTCGCATCTGGTGGTCCCCAACTTTTTTTTGTTAGTTCTTCTGTGTAATACCAGGGAAGATCGTCATTATTGTAAAATGGATCGATGTGACTAACTAATGCTCCATTTTCTCCTCTATTATCGGTAAATAAGCTAATAAACCGTAAGTCTTTAATAGCAGGATCTGCTGCTCCTCTCGCATAAATTGCTATCATGTTTGCCCCTCCACCTGGAATCACATCCCCTGGAACAGCTTCCGCTGCATTTCCATAGTCTCTGGCTTTGTAAGTATTGATTGTTAGAGTTCCCCCTAAAGCATCACCCGGTTTTGCTGTCCAGCCAGCAAATTGAGTTGCCGCATCAGCATCGAAAACATCAAAAATATCGGCGTTATTAGCTGGAGGGGCTAGATAAATATTATCCCAAGGTTTTGGTAACTTAGGATCTTGAGTAGGATTTAACTTCACTGTTCCTACTGTTCCTGCTGGAAATGGAGGGACTAACTTCGTTAAATTTACAGAATCTCTATAATTATCACCTGTAGGACCAACAATGGTAAAAGCAAAACTTGGAAGAGAAAAGCCTCCAATAATCGTAACAACACTAGCCGTAATAGCAGTGCTGGCAGCACTGATTGCCCATTTTGTAGAAATAACTTTAATCATTGGCATATAATCTTGAATTGAGTATTTAGGTTTCGCTGTCATTTTCGCTTTTCCTAACCAGTTGATATGATCTCTCCCTAGCAGCCAGGTCAAGCAACAGCCCAACAAAACCGTAATAGCAGATAGCGGAATGATACATATTCCCCCCCCCACAACTGTATTCTAAGCTACATTTTTATAAATATTTTCACCAGCTAAGTATTTTTACTCAAGTCTCTGGAGGGGAACAGCTTATGTGACAGTTGAGGGTGCGGAATGTGGGTAACAACTTCCCATAAGTCCGCAAAAGTTTTAGCACTATGTTGCCGAAGGCACTCGCCTTGGGAGACCGCCTAAAACCCATCCTAAAATCCCTGTTTTAAAGTGGTCTACCGCTGTCCATAACCAGATTTTGTTTTTTTTGAGCCGACAAATGTTTCTAATTCATCTAATTCTCCCACATCAGGAATTGTCTGTGGATCATAATAATCAGGCAAGAGTTCTCCGACTTGTTTAACCCAATTAATAATCGTCGTATGGTGGACATTTTTTACTCTTTCAATGGCTCGAAAACCCAGACCATTAACATACATTTTCAGACATTCCCGTTTCATTTCTTCTGAATAACCTCTCTGGGGTTCATAAACCTCTATAAATTGTCTTCCGCAGTTCACACAAATATAGTTCTGTTTTCCTTTTTTATGACCATTTTTATTGATATGATCGGATTGACATTCAGGACATTGCATAATTTCTGCGCTTGATAAGGGTTATTTTTGGTAGCTCGCCTTCTCCCTTAATCATACCCTAAATCAGCAACGCCTAAGTGTAATACCAATCCACTTTCTTGACTAAACAATGAGACAAACATCAGAAAATTTTGTTGAGCATTGTTAGGATTCTCTCAAGTGTTTTTGAGACTTTTTCCATCATTGAAAATTGAAATGGCTATAATTTCTCCAGAGCGAACGAGTCCTAGCGATGCGCTCGCCGTTTGTACTCTACTAAGACACCTATCCCCGCCAGAACCAGAACCGCGGGAACGAGCGAGGGTTCGGGAATCAGAGCAGACGGGTTGGGAATTATCCCGATCGAACCGTTGAACAGATTGGCCGTCAACGGGTCTCCGTTTGCGTCGCCCAGAGTAACGTTCTCAAAGTTTAAAGGGCTGTTGCCGAGGGCGATCGCTTGAAAGGTTAGGACCGCTAAAGTGAATTCCGCAGCTTGCAGGGCATTGAGTTCGGTGATGGTATTGTTGGAACTCTCCTCTAGAAAAACCGAAGTTTTGTTATCGGTGGCCGATCGTAACACGGGAGTGACTCCGTTTAAAGCGAGTTGACCGCCGAAGGTAGTATTTTTGTATTTGACGAGAGAGTCAGCGAAGGCAACGTCAAAGCTGAAAGCACCCAGTGAGGGAGCAGAGTTCACCCCTAAACCCGATACCGCAATCGCCACGTCGATCGAGTTACCGAGCGCGACCGAGCCGGACGAGGGGATAAATTTTAAATCGATCGCCCCCGCAGCTCCAGGGCCGAGCAAATAGCAACTGAAGACGGTTAGTAAACGTAACGCAGCTTTCATAACTGAACTTTTTTGTACAAATATACTAGCTATGGCTAAAAGTCTTGCGGAGCCTGAGTTAAAGCCATATAATACCAATGGACTACTGGACACAAAATCCTGAAGTCCTTACGCAGATAGGGTTTGCGGCAAAAATTTTCAAATTTGGACTTTACACCATTATAGCTTGTTTCGGGGCAGAAAACCATCAAAAGCATGGCTACAGAGGGAATCGCTGACTCTAGAGATTAATGACCCCATCTGTGATCATAAGATTAGCGATCACTATACAGCCAACTCTACAGAATCGCTCTAACGGTACAGCCATTTTCAAGGGGAAAATGTACCCAGTGGTGGCTTGTGAATGTTTTCTGAGAAGCTCCATAAGGGTTTTGTTAGTTTTTTAGTATTTCTGTATGGGGGAAGTCCAGGTATAATTACTCGCTTGCGTGAATGAGATGATCCAGTTATGATGGATGGCCGGTACTCATCTCGGAAATTTTGGGCAAGCTATCTACCATGACCGTAGATTTTACGAAATTCCCGAGAAAATTCTGAAGGTACTCCGCTATTCGATACTAAAAGGGAAAAGGTGAAATCGATGGCCGCTTTCGAGGAAATACAACTAGAGGGATTATCTTCGGTCACGGTACCGGGGATCATTTCCCCGCTGGATATCTTCGGTAGGGTTTCGATCATCCCGTCGTCACTCTCCCCCCCCCGTGGATCGGATCGACGACAGGGATGCTACCGATCCGATCCAGGCGCTCTCCCTTCCCTCCTCGGAATTATCTTCCTTGTCCCTGACCGGACAAGAGCCAACGGTGGGAATGTCCGACGAAGATCCGCTATTGAGCGCAATGTCTCTCGCGACCGTCCCATTACCAGATCTCGTCGTGACTGATTTGAGCGCTCCCCCCGTCCGTCGGGCGGACACGAACATTTTCCCAGTGTCGTGGACGATAGCGAATCAGGGAACCGGTGCAACAACTTCGAGGGAGTGGATCGACGGTTTCTATCTCTCCACCGATGCCGTTTTTAGCCCAGATAGCGATACCAGTCCCATCGGCTATTACCGGCAAAAATCTCTAGGAGCGGGTGAAAGTTACACTTGGAGCGGGCTAAAAGTTGATCTGTACGGTCTAACACCGGGAAAATATTATTTATTTCTCGCCGTAGATAGATGGTACGGCGAGCTCGACAACGTTCAGGGGGAATCCGAGGAGACGAATAACGTTAGCGCGCCGGTTCCGATCGAGATTCTTCCCCCCGCAAATACAGATTTAGTCGTTTCCGATATTTATATAACGGAGCCACCGGATTCTGGTGGTTTCGTAGGCATTTCTTGGACGGTGACGAATCAGGGAACAGAAATTGCCACGGGAGGCTGGTGGGATTCCGTATACCTCTCCCGAGACGAGGTATACGATGATCAGGATCAATACCTCACGGACGCATTTATCGATTCGCAAACCGCTCTAGCTTCTAACGGTAGTTATTCAACACAACAAACGGTATATCTTCCGAACGATTTAGGAGATTTATCAGATTATTATTTAATTGTTGCCACCGATTTAGAGAACAGCCAATCGGAAAACAATAATAACAATAATACAAAAGCGATTCCCTTAATTTCTAGAGAGCGATCGGATCTAATCGTCGCGTCGATTACCGCACCCGATCAGGCTAATATTGGCGACACGATCGATGTTTCTTGGGTCGTGCAAAATCAGGGAACGGGAACGGCGATCGGTAGTCCCGACTATTACTATTACGATGGACTGAACTATTGGTGGGATAATGTTTATCTCTCTAGCGATCATATTTTAGATGACTCCGATCGCCTTCTAGAAAGCCTATACATTAGTAATCAACCGCCTCTGGCACCGGGGTTGGAGTATGGCACGGGAGCAACGGTAAATCTTCCTGACGATCTTTCGGGTAACTACTTTCTAATCGCATCGGCGGACGATTATAACCTAGAAAGAGAGAGCGACGAAAATAATAACACTCTGGCCCGACCGATATCCATTACCAACGATCGTCCCGATCTCGCGATCTCCGCAACCGAAACGCCGCGTACCGTTAATGCGGGAAGTAGTTTTCAAGTTTCTTGGACTGTCAAAAATCAGGGAACAGTAGCAGCAAATGCCAATTGGTACGATAATGTTTATCTATCTAATGATGCGACTTACGATAGTTCAGATTACTATCTGACTGACCAGTATATCGACAGTCAAACTCCCCTAGCTGCTAATGGAACTTACACGATTAACCGCAGTGTTACTCTTCCTTCTAATGTAGTTGGCGATCGCTATTTACTTTTCATTGCTGATCAGAATAATTATCAAGGTGAGATAGATGAAACTAACAATGTTTTAGCGGTTCCCATTACGATTAATGGAGCGGATTTAATAGTCTCTGCTTATTCGGCTCCCAGTCAAACCAGTTTAGGGAGTACCATTGATTTATCTTGGACAGTCAAAAATCAAGGAAAAGCTATTGCTACTGCGGATTGGTACGATAATGTTTATCTATCTAATGATGCGACTTACGATAGTTCAGATTACTATCTGACTGACCAGTATATCGACAGTCAAACTCCCCTAGCTGCTAATGGAACTTACACGATTAACCGCAGTGTTACTCTTCCTTCTAATGTAGTTGGCGATCGCTATTTACTTTTCATTGCTGATCAGAATAATTATCAAGGTGAGATAGATGAAACTAACAATGTTTTAGCGGTTCCCATTACGATTAATGGAGCGGATTTAATAGTCTCTGCTTATTCGGCTCCCAGTCAAACCAGTTTAGGGAGTACCATTGATTTATCTTGGACAGTCAAAAATCAAGGAAAAGCTATTGCTACTGCGGATTGGTATGATAGAGTTTATCTATCGAGAGATGCACTTTTAGATAGTTCAGATTCTCAGGTTACTTCTCAATATATTTCAACTCAAACGCCTCTAGCAGTTGAGGGAACTTATACAATTAATCGTAGCCTTACTTTATCTAACAGCCTACCCGCCGGACAACTTTACTTAATTTTTGCTACGGATAGAGATAACTATCAACTTGAAACCAGTGAAACCAATAATATTCTAGCTGTACCTATCACCATTGCGGGACCTGATTTAATATTGTCCGCAGCAACGGCTCCTGATTCAGCAGTTTTAAGTAGTAATATCAATGTTTCCTGGACAGTTACTAATCAGGGTACTATCTCAGCTAATGCAGGTTGGAGTGATCATATTTATGTTTCCAGCAATCCCCTATATGATAGTTCAGATATTTATGTTAATAGCTTTTACCGGAACAATTCTTTAACAGCTAATTTGAGCTATAGCCAAAACCAAACAATTACTCTCCCCGCCAATTCAGGAATAGGTGATCGCTATTTACTTTTCGTCACTGATAGGGATAAATCTCAAGGTGAAACCGATGATAATAATAATGTTAAAGCAGTCCCAATTAAACTGAGTGCGCCGGATTTAAAAATTGTTTCTGCAACTGCACCAAGTACAGCAATTTTAAACCAGAATATTAACGTTTCCTGGACGGTGAAAAATAGCGGAACTGTTAACGCTCCTGCTAACTGGTATGATTATGTGTATGTTTCCAATGATGACAAATGGGATACTTATGATTTACAAGTTGGCGATGGTTCACAATACATTGATAGTCAGACTCCCTTAGCTGCTGATGGAACTTATAATATTAGCAAAAATATTACAATTCCTACCAATGCAGCAACAGGAAATCGTTATTTGATTTTCTATGCAGATCGGAATAACAATCAGGGTGAAACCGATGAAAGTAATAATACCTTTGTAGTTCCCATTACTTTAGATGCTCCTGATTTAATTATCAGTGAGGTAACTGCACCTCAGACAGGAATTGTAGGTGGACAAATTCAGGTAACTTGGAAGGTGACAAATCAAGGAACTGTTGATGCTCCTACAGATTGGTACGATGATGTTTATCTTTCTAGCGATCAATGGTTAAATTATTCTTATTATTATTATAGTGATGATATTTTTTTGGGTCGTGAATCAATTACAACTCAAACCCCATTAGCTCCCAACGGTAGCTATTCTATCACTAAAACTTTTACCTTGCCCAATACAGGTATTTATTATAACAATCTACTGGAAAATAGTTATTTGATTTTTGCTACTGATCGAGGAAGTCAGCAAGGAGAAACTAATGAGAATAATAACCTGAAAGTTGTCCCGATAACGCTCCAAAAACCCGATTTGTTGGTAACAGATGCAACCGCACCAATTCAAGCAGATAATGGTAGCACAATCAGTGTATCCTGGACAGTGAAAAATCAAGGAACTGTTCCAGCTAATGCAGATTGGTATGATACAGTTCTTCTTTCTCAAGACAATCAGTTAGGGAATGACACTTATCTTAATCAAGAATATATTTCTACTCAAACTCCTCTAGCAGCAGATGGAAGTTATACGATCAATCGCAATTTAACTTTACCCAGTTCTAGCTCTTTTTCTGGAGATGGATATTTATTATTTGTTACTGACTATGGCTACAATTATTATAATTATTATGGTCAATATCAGCAAGCAGAAACCAATGAAAATAATAATGTTAAAGCTGTTGCCATTACCCTGGGAGTTCCTGATTTAACAGTTGCTAGTTTTACTGCTCCTAATACGGCAATTTTAGGCAGCACTGTTAATGTTGCTTGGACAGTAAAAAATCAAGGTAATGTATCAGCAAAAGCAGACTGGTACGACAAAATTTATATTTCTGATGATCAGATATTAGGAGGGACAGATACCTTAGTGACAGAGGAGTTAATTTACAGTCAAACTCCCCTAGCTGCTAATGGAAGTTATACCATTAATAAAGATATTTTTCTTCCTAGTACCGCGACTGGTAATCGCTATCTTTTATTGGTGACAGATGGTTCTAGTAATCAAGGAGAAACCAATGAAAACAATAATGTTAAAGCGATTCCCATTACTTTAACTGCTCCTGATTTAATTGTCAGCGACGTAACTGCTCCCACGCAAGCATCATCTGGGGGAATGATGGATGTTTCTTGGAAAGTCACCAATCAAGGAAACGTTGAAGCACCCGCAGATTGGCAAGATTACGTTTATCTGTCAGACGATCAGAACTTAGATTATTCTGATACTTTAGTTACTTCTGAATCCATTGCTACTCAAACACCTCTAGCAGCAGGTGGAAGTTACACAATCAATAAAAATATTACCTTACCTAATCGTCCTTCAGGAAATTATTATCTACTATTTGCTACTGATAGAAACGATAAGCAAGGAGAAACTAATAATAATAACAATGTTAAAGCAGTTCCCATTAGTATTGGCATTCCCGATTTAACGATTACCAATGCTACCGCACCGCAACGAGCCTCAGCAGGAGAAACGATCACTCTCTCTTGGACAGTTAAAAATCAAGGGACAACACCTGCTAATGCAAACTGGTATGATTATGTCTATGTTTCTAGCGATCAAGTAGTTGATAGTTCTGATATTTCTATCGTCTCTGAATATATCGACAGTCAAACTCCCCTAGCAGCAGACGGAAGTTATACAGCCACTCGCAATATCACCTTACCGAATAATGCAGCTTTAGTTGGCGATCGCTATTTAATTTTTGTAACCGACGGCAATCAAAATCAACCAGAGACGAGTGAAGGTAATAATCGTTTGATTATCCCCATCAATTTTTCAGCCTCAGATTTAACAATTACCAATGTCACCGCACCCAATACAGCAGTAGTTGGGAGTAATATTAACGTTTCCTGGACAGTCAAGAATCAAGGAAACGGTGCGGCCAATGGGAATTGGTACGATTATATTTATGTTTCTAATGACGCAAGTTTAGATAACTCATACCAAATTTCTAAATCCATGACAGACATCCACGCTCGAATGCTTGCCAAGCCTGCATTCGTTGTGACGCGAATAAAGAAAAATGGTATCCTATTGGTGATTTTCTCTCACTTAAGGTGAGCAGCAGAAGTTGTTCAAAGAGGGCGAATGCAATTCGCCCCTACAATAATATTATTTCGCCAATGGTAGGGGCGCACCGCGTGCGCCCAAAATGTCATCTGGATATTTCGACAAAATTGAGATGCACCAGGCATAACCATCTCTGTCATTACTTTTGAAAAATGGTATCAGACACCTACATAACTGGAGAATATATTGACAGTCAAACTCCCTTAGCCGCAGACGGAAGCTATACAATTACTCGTAATATTACCTTACCGAATAATATTGCTTTGGCTGGGGAGCGTTATTTGCTTTTTGTCGCTGATGGAAGTCGCAATCAATCAGAAACCAATGACAATAATAATGCTCAAGCACTTCCCATCACTCTAGGATACCCCGATCTAATTCCAAGTATTACTGGTGCTCCCAGTAACGCTATCTCAGGAACCACAATTCCCTTCCAATGGACAGTTAAAAACCAAGGATTATTTAAGACTCCAGAAAATTGGAAAGATCGGGTTTATCTATCCAGAGACAATAACTGGGATAATGGCGATTTGTTGCTCGGAGAATTCAGTCACAGCGGTTCTCTCACCACCAATGAAAGTTATAGGGGACAACTAAATCTAAATTTACCTATTGAAGTGAGTGGCGATCGCTATTTAATCCTGGTAACAGATGGGACGAATCAAGTTACTGAACCTAGTTCTGAAAGTAATAATATTACCACTGCATTATTACAAGTTCAACTCGCTCCCTATGCAGATTTAAGAGTTTTTGATGTCACTGCACCTTCCTTAAGTGTGGGAAATCCTGTAGAAGTAACCATAGACTGGAAAGTCGATAATATTGGAACAGGAACAGGAACAGTTAATAATTGGGTAGATCGCATTGTTGCTTCTGAGGATAATGTTGTTGGGAATGGGGATGACAAGATCTTAAAAGAATTCACTCGCACTGGATTGTTAGGGGTGGGAGAAAGCTATTTCCGCAGTGAAACGATTACCTTACCCGTTAACTTCCAAGGACATTATCGATTATTTGTCCAAACTGATGCTAAAAATACAATTTTTGAGAACAATTTAAAGGCCAATAATGCTGCGTCTGCACCTAACTTCTTTGATGTTGTCACCATTCCCTATGCTGATTTAGTTGTCTCTTCAGTAACCCCTCAAACTACAGGAAGCAGTGGACAAACTTTAAGTTTATCTTGGGTTGTTACTAATCTAAGTTCTACCAATGGAGGGAATGGAATCGGACCGACAAATAGCAGTTCTTGGACAGATACAGTTAGTTTAGCAAGTGATCCTGAAGGTAAAAATATTATTGCAAATTTAGGCAATTTTGATCATAGTGGAATACTAGCATTAGGAGGAAATTATACCAGAACTGCTAATGTTACACTTCCCAATGGATTGCAGGGAAATTATTATCTGGTGGTTAATAGGAATACAGGAGGAGTTTTTGAATTTATCTACAATGATAATAACCGTCGAATTTCTGCGCCAGTTAACGTTAGTTTAACTCCGCGTTACGAACAGGTTGTCAGAGTTACTTTACCTTCTCAAGTGACTGGAGAATGGTATATCACCCCTTGGAGTGACGCTTATGATGTCATTTTAGAAGACACCAGAGACACTAATATTAACCCCGATGATCCCAATGAATTAGACAATAATAATTACAAAGCAAGACCTATTACCGTTTTATTGACACCTCCTCCTGATTTAGTGGTAACTTCGGTAATTGCACCCTCTGAAGGATTGGGAGGAAAACCCTTTACTGTTAAATGGACAGTGAAGAATGAAGGCGCAGGAGAAACAGATAAAAATGAATGGACTGATAGAGTTTATTTATCCAATACTCCTACTATCAGTTCGAGTTCCCAATTGCTTGAATTGGGTAATATTAAGCATAATGGGAAATTAGGGAAAGGGGAAATTTATACCGGAGAATATACTTTTGATTTAACCCCTCCCGCGACGGGTAATCATATTATCGTGACAACAGATGTTTATGATAATATCTGGGAAGGTCCTTACGGAAGCAATAACAATCGTTCTCAGACGACTAATGTAACTGCTAGTCCCGCAGATTTACAAGTAACAAAGATTGAAGTTTTAGGAGATAACTTCTCTGGCGAAAAAACAACGATTAAATGGACGGTTACTAATCAGGGTGCGACCGTGTGGGATGGGACAAGATATTGGTTGGATGATGTTTATATATCCAGCGATCCCAATATCACCAATCCGAATGTTTTGAGATCAGGAGGAAATCAACCTCTCAGTTTTTATAATAATCCTGTAACTCCGCTAAAATTGGGAAGTTTTGCTTATCGTCCTATCCAACCTTTAAAATCAGGAGAAAGTTACACTCAAACTCAAGAAGTTACTTTACCACCGGGAGTGGGTGGAAAGTATTACTTCTATGTGGTGACAAATCCACAGGGACGCGATAAAGTTTGGTCTTATTGGGATAATGATAATGATCGCGAGGATTTTAGAGATCAAGTATATGAAAATCCTGCGAATAATATAGGTTTTCTTCTCAGTCCTATAATTTACCGCGAACCGGACTTACAAGTTACCAAAGTTATCGTCCCCAGTGAAACACCCAAATCAGGTCAAACTATCCCCATTAAATGGACAGTTACTAACTTAGGAAATCGGGATACTCGACAAGCACAATGGATTGATCGCGTCTATCTTTCCTCCGATCCTTCTCTTGATGGAAGCGATCGCAATTTAGGAGAATATTGGCGCGGTAGTAAATTAGCAGCAGGAGATTCCTATCAGGGAAGCTTAAATGTTACTTTACCTGATGGAGTTGAAGGAAATTTCTATATTTTAGTCTTCAGTGATTCTAATATTGATAACTCAAGTTCCGCACCTTACAACTTTGAATACGATTGGCGATCAGGTATAGACTTTGACTACAGTCCCTATCGAGAATTAGCCAGAGTCCCCGAATTTAGAGATGAAGGGAATAATATCACTGCTGTTCCCTTACCAATTAATCTAGCAGTCCCACCCGACTTGCAAGTTACTACTATCAATATCCCCGAAAGAGTGATTACAGGACAATCCTTTAATGTGACTTATACTGTCAGTAATAAAGGAGAAGGGGATACTCCACTAAGACAGTCAAATTGGACAGATTTAATTTATCTATCTCGCGATCCGTTCCTAGATTTACAAAGCGATCGCTATTTAGGATATGAAGATCGTACAGGAGGATTAACAGCAGGAAATAGCTACAGTGTTACTAAAACTTTCCGCGCACCGAGTGATCTAACTGGACCTTTTTCTGTCTTTGTTGTCACTGATTCACCCAGAGATAATATCAGAGGTAAAGTTTTTGAGGGAAATCAGGAAGGTAATAACGCTACTCCTAGCACCCAACCGCTAATTCTCCAGTTACCTCCCCCCTCAGATTTACAAGTAGAAAATATTACCTTACCTAGTCTGGAGCAAAGTGGCGAACCGATTACCATTGAATGGACGGTTAATAATAAAGGAGAATACAAAGCAGAGGGAGAATGGACAGATGCGGTCTATTTATCTGCGGATGAAACTTGGGATATCAACGACACTTTAATTGGTCGCAGCAGCTTTAAAGGATTATTAAACTCTAATCAATCCTATACTTCTAAACTGCAATCTATCCTACCACCTGCACCATTAGGACAATATCGAATTATCGTCCGTCCTGATATTTTTAATCAAGTTTATGAAGGAACAAATGAAGCCAATAACCGCACCACATCCCCAGGTACTATAACGGTAACGGTTCCTGAATTGCAATTAGGTGTTCCCCTACAAACGACCCTCAATACGGGACAAGAACGATTATTTAGAGTCAATGTAGGACTCGGACAAACGCTACAGGTCAATCTTACCTCAACCGCAACAGAAGCAGCTAATGAGTTATTTGTTCGCTTTGACAATGCACCCACTGGAATTGTTTATGATGCGTCTTATTCGGGACAATTGATTCCCAATCAAGAAGCAGTAATTCCTACGACTAAACCAGGAACTTACTATGTTTTAGTGCGGGGACAATCAGAACCACAAAATAATACTCCTGTCACCTTATTTGCTGATACTATTCCCTTCAGTATTACCGACATAGAAACAGACAGGGGAGGGGATAGCCGTTATGTGACAACAACAATTAAAGGCGCACAATTTAATCCGAAAGCGATTGTTAAGTTAGTGCGTCCCGGATTTGCTGAATATGAACCTGTGCGCTATGAAGTATTAGATAGTACCGAAATCAGAGCGATTTTCGATCTGACCAGTGCATTTCATGGTTTATATGATGTAAAAGTTATCAATCCCGACGGACAACAGGCGATTGTTCCCTATCGGTATTTAATAGAAAGAGCGATTGAACCTGACATCGATATTGGGTTAGGTGGTCCTCGCGTGTTAGCACCGGGAGATAAGGGAACTTATGGCGTATCTGTCAAGAGTTTAACTAACATTGATACTCCCTATGTTCACTTCAAATTTGGTGTTCCAGAGTTAGGTAAAAATGGTACTGTCTTTAATTTCCCCTATCTAAATTTTTACTCTAATCTCAGGGGTCAACCAGAAAATCAAAACCTAGAAGATGTCCCTTGGGCTAGGTTAATTTCTGATATTAATACCACGGGGGAAAATTTAGCCCCTGGTTATGTATTAGATTTACCGACAGGTGGCTTTATTGGTCAAACTTTTAATGCTCAAACTTACCCCGGACTTTCCGCATTATTAGCCCAAGATTTCCTGGGTTTACGCCTAGCATTAGAAGAACAGTATCCTAATCTCAAAGGACAAATTGAAAAACCAGAGGATCTCGATAAAGCTGTTCCCGGTTTGTATCAAACTTATAGGGATATTAAGCAGTACAACCCTCTCAGTGAAGAAGATCCTTTCGATGTAGCTTTCCAATTCTCGATCCTGGCGAGTGCAACTGCTTTAACCCGTCAAGAATTTATCGATCAGCAAACCGCAGAAGCCTTAAAACTCAGGAATGCTATTTTAAATGATGCTAGTGCATCGCAAGGATTAGTTATCTTAGCCGCCAATGCAGATACTTGGGTAAAAGCCTATTTAGCAGCTTTAGAAACCTCTGGGTTACTACGTCCTGAAAATCAGTCCCCACCTGTACGTCAAGATCCCCTAGTGATTAGTTTAATGGCGACCCTTGCTACAGGAATTTTAGCAGGACCAGAAGGCGATCGCATTACGACTAATGGCGATTTAGTTAGTTTCTTTGAACAAGTCCGCAAGTGGTATGGACATAACTCAACCAAAATCGGACAACAGTTACCTCCTAATCCCCAAGATTACGATTTAGGACTCACTCAAGATACCCATTTTGAAGCCTTTAATATCTATGTTCCTTTTAGTAATAAAGTAGGATCAGCACGTCTAGATTTACCTCCATTTGTTGCAGTTCCCCCACCAAGTTTTACTGGTTTCCTAAATAGGCCCGGAACTGTCAGCCAACAGGCGATTTTATTAGGTCCTGTTAGTGACAGCAAGCAAAATTTCCTACCCCAAAATCAACCCTTACCCTATACCATCCAATTTGAAAATGCGGCCACTGCTTCTGCAAAAGTCGGGGAAATTCGGATTGTCACCCAATTAGATAGCGATTTAGAACCCCGGACTTTCCAACTAGGCGACTTAAAAATTGGAGATATTCAGGTTAATATTCCTAACGGAAGAGGTAGTTTTGATGGAGATTTTGATTTTATTCGTTCAAAAGGCTTTATTTTAAGAGTTAGTGGCGGATTAGATCCCCTCTCCAATACAGCCACCTGGTTATTACAGGCGATCGATCCTGACACAGGCGAATTAGTCCAAAATCCCAATTTAGGCTTACTTTCCCCCAATAATGCTAGTGGAATCGGACAGGGTTTTGTTGCTTATACAGTTCAACCGAAAACTGATGTAAATACTCGTACTGAAATTACCTCTCAAGCGCGGGTAATCTTTAATACGGCTGCACCTTTTGATACTCAAACTCTATCCTATCTTCTTGATGCACAAGCCCCCACTACAACGGTTACGGTTCAACCTTTAAGTCAAGGTAGTTCCGACTATCAGGTAACTTGGAAGGCGATCGACGATAACAATGGTTCAGGAATTAAACACGTTACTGTCTATGTAGCTAAAGATGGCGGTAACTTGGAAATTTGGCAACGTCAAACCACAGAAACCTCAGCCATTTATCAAGGGGAAGCGGGACATAACTACGAATTTATCGCCCTAGCTACCGATAGCGCTGGCAATCGAGAACAACCCCGATTGGGGATTCAACCTCCCGATGATGGATCATCAGTGAATTTGGGAACTTTACCTAACTTTGATCGCACTTCTACTCCAGATTTAGGAAAACCTCCCTCTCCGACTCCCCAACCTTCTACTAATCCCCTTTTCACCGAAGCGGAAAAACTCATTCCCTCCGTTGTTCCTACCAGTCGTCAGTCGGAATTTGAATCAATTTTACAACCCTTCACTAGCCAAGCTTTTGTCACAGGAATCCGTCAGAGTCATGGGAATATTGGTCCAATGGCGATCGCTGTTAAGCCAGACGGTTCGGCCTTAATCAGTGGCGGTTCTGGACGCAATGAAATCTATTTAATTCCCCCTGAAGGTTTAGCCGGAAATGCAGGAGGAAATTTGGGCGCAAGCCTTGCGCCCCTACAGGTATTACCCTATCCGATTTTTGATCTGGCTTTCGATCCACAAGGAAATCTCTGGGCGACCACAGGTGGTAATGGTTTATTGAAACTAAATGCAGAAACAGGCGCAATTGTCAAGAATTATGGCGAAAGTATTACCCAAACTTTGGCAATTGATGCAGCAACGGGAACAATTTATGTTTCTGCGGCTAATGGAGTAGAAATCTTCGATCCGACTAAAGAATCCTTCAGCCATTTTAGTGACATTCGGGTAGGAAATTTAGCCTTCGATAATCAGGGTAACTTATGGGGAGCAACCTGGCCAAACAGAGGGGATATTATCCGCTTTGATAAGCGGGGTAAAGCGCAAAAAATGTTAGAGTTTAACAATCCAGTGGATTCTCTATCCTTTGGTAAGGCGGGAACAAAGTTAGAAGGATTGCTGTTTATTTCTAACAACAGTGGGGTGAAACCGAATACGGATAGTCAGTTAATCATGGTAGATGTGGCTACTTTGCGTCAGGTTTCTCTAGCCAAAGGGGGAAGTCGGGGAGATATTATCAAGACAACCGCAGATGGCAGAATATTATTGAGTCAATCCCATCAAATTGATGTGATTAGTCCTTTAGTTGCGCCGAGGGTTGCTTATACCAATCCTGCGCCCAATGCTAATCTAACGCTACCAGAAAATACCATAACCGTTGTCTTTGACCAAGATATGTTGGTGGGAACAGCGACGGATGCAGCATCAATTCTCAATCCGGCTAATTATCAATTAGCGGGTCAAACGGTGGGGAATTTAACGCCACTTAGTGTTATTTACGATCCTGCTACAAGGTCAGCATTGTTGAATTTTGAGACATTAATTCCTGATCAATACGAATTACGGGTAGAAAATAGTCTGAGAAGTAAGGCTGGTTTAGCAATGCCAGAAGATTATATCAGTAAATTTACCGCAATTTCTGACTTTTTACCCTTTGTTAACTTCCAGTTTAATACGCCCCGTTCTGATCGCGCTAATCAAACAGTTTCCTACGACGTTACTATTACCAGTAAGGGAGACTCGGATTTACTTTTACCTCTAGTTCTCCTTTTAGATCCCTCCCGTCAATTTACTGGACAACCTTTAGGCGCAACTGGAAAAAATGAAGAGGGAGCGTATTTAATCCATCTCAGTGATAGTTTACCCAATGGCCGTTTAAAACCTGGACAATCGATTACGGGAAAAGTAATTACTGTCAAAAATCCTGACAACTTACGGGTTGATTTCACCCCTGGACTTTATGCCTTACCTTATCCCAATCTAGCCCCTAATTTTACTTCTAGTCCGGTGATCAATGGGACTGCTGGTCAACCCTATAGTTACCAAGTAAAAGCCCAAGATCCCGATGGAGTCGCCCTCGCTTACTTATTATATGATGGACCGCAGGGAATGACCCTAAATGCTACAACCGGGGTGATTAATTGGACTCCCACTGCTACAAGTGCGGTGGAAACTCCTGTCACCCTGCGGGTGTATGATTCTCGCGGTGGCTATGGCACACAATCCTTTAAGATTAAGGTAGAAGGAGGCAACCATAAACCGATTTTACAGCCTTTGCCGACTCAAATTGAAGGTCAAGAAGGGGAAAGCTTACAGATTGGAATTGCAGCGATTGATGAAGACAACAATCCTCTCATTTTCTGGGCTGATAATTTACCTGGTGGAGCCGTTTTTGATGGGACTAAGGGTTTATTAACTTGGACTCCTGATTATGAAGCAGCAGGAATTTATGAGAATGTGACTTTCTTCGTCAGTGATGGGTTAGAAACAGTCAGCCAAAGTACTCAAATTCGCATTGCACCGATTAACCAAGCACCCACTTTAATTCGTCCCAGCGACAGAATAGTTAGAGAAGGGGATAAAGTTCGTCTGCAACTGACGGCCAATGATCCCGAAAAAGCAGAGTTAAAATATTCCAGTAATCTCTTACCTGGAGGAGCAAAATTAGATCCCAAGACAGGATTATTTGAATGGACTCCGGCTTATTTCCAAGCAGGAGAATTTGAGATTCCTTTCAGCGTCAGCGATGGGGAAAAGACAACAAAACAAAATGTCAAGATTACCGTATTTAATGCCAATGCTGTTCCGGTTTTTGACGAAATGGGAACTTGGCAAATTAAAGAAGGACAATTACTGTATATTCAAGCCTTTGCTTTTGACCCAGATAACCCCAGTTTTGCCTTACCCTTCCGCTTACCGGATGGTAGTTTAACCCCCTTAGAAGGAAGTGAAGCCTCAGTTACTTATACGGTTTCTACCCTTCCCAATGGGGGAACTTTTGATACAGATACAGCCACTTTAAAATGGACTCCCAATTTTACCTCGGTTGGCAATTATACGATTACTGTAACCGCAACAGATGACGGTAACGGAACAGGAAATAAAGCCTCGGCTAGTATTAATATTCCGATTCGGGTAGAAAATACCAATCGCATTCCAGAAATCACTCCTATTGGTAATAAAACTCTGCAACAGGGTGAGGTTTTGGAGATTCCTATTCAAGTAACTGATCCTGATGGTAATCCTATCGTAATTACTGCTCAAGGTTTACCAGGATTTGGTATTCCCAGCTTTGCTACTTTCACCGATAATAAAGATGGCACAGGTTTGTTAAGATTCGCGCCTAGTATAGCTGATGACAGTGGGGATTATACGATTACCCTAAAAGTCAGTGATGATGGGGATGGGGGTAAGAGTGCAGTTCAATCTCAAGAATATACTTTTATTGTCAGTGTTGCAGCCCAAAATGACTCACCAAGATTAAGCAGGATTAGTGATAAAGTTGCCGTCGTTGGGACTCCTTTACAATTTGAAATCGAAGCTAACGACAAGAATCAAGATAGTCTCAGCTTTAGCGCAATCGGATTACCCACTGGCGCAACTTTAACTTCTAGTAATATTTATGGAAAAGCGGAATTTAGCTGGACTCCAACGGCATCTAGTTTAGGTTCATATCCGATTACTATTAAAGTTACTGATAGTGGTAACGGCGATAGTAATAAGATTTTAAGTGACCAGAAAGCCTTTAATTTAGTTGTCAGAAACAGTAATCAAAATCCTGTTTTAGCGCCGATTACTAGCCAAACTATAGATGAAGGAAAAACCTGACAATTAACCGTCAGCGCCACCGATTCAGAGGGAGATTCCCTGACTTATACTGCGACCAATTTACCCCAAGGAGCAATCCTAGATCCTGTCACAGGTAGCTTAACCTGGACTCCTAAATATGCTGATGCAGGAACTTACAAAGATATTGCAATTACTGCGACCGATGGCAATAAATCTAGCACTCAACTCTTGACAATTCAGGCAAATAATGTTAATCAAAAACCCGTTTTAATCCCCGTTCCCATCCAAGCTGGAAGGGAAAAATCGGCGATTCAATTTTTCCTCTCTGGGAATGATGCAGATGGCGATTCTCTGAGTTATTCCGCGGTAACCAAACTTCCTGATGGTGCATTCTTCGATACTAGAACTCAACAATTCCGTTGGACTCCTGGTTACGAACAAGCGGGAGAATATAAAGTCAGATTTGCCGTTTTCGATCCCCAAGGAGCAAGCGATACCATCGATGTTACTCTTAAAGTCGATAATGTCAATCGTTCACCCAGCTTGAAAGTATCGAATCACAATGCTGTTTTAGGAAAAGAACTGAAATTCAACTTAATTGGTAGTGATCCTGACTTAAATACAACCCTAACGTACAGTGTCACAGACCTTCCCGAAGGAGCAACTTTTAACCCCAAAACAGGAGAATTTCGTTGGCTACCCAACCCCGGACAAGTGGGAGATTATCCCCTTACCTTTGGGGTATCCGATGGGGAAAGTAGTGTCACAGAACGAGTCTTAATTCATGGGGCGATCGCTCCCGAACCCTTACCTGTTACTATTGAATTAACTCCCAGTTTCCCTGCTATTCCAGAACAAAAAGTCTTAATTCATGCAATCGCTACCAGTCTGGCGGATATTGCCACGATTAATTTAAGCGTCAATGGACAACCTTTAACCCTAGATAGTCAGGGACGGGGTGAGTTTACCCCCAATACTCCTGGACAGTATTTAGTCACAGCCAAAGCTACAGATGTGGATGGATTTGCAGGACAAACAACCAGTATTATTAAAGTTCGTAATCCCCAGGATAATCTTCCCCCTGTAGTTGCTTTCTTGAATAATTTAGAAGGAGAAAAAATCACTAATGTCACCTCCATTGTTGGGACAGTAGCGGATCTAAACCTAGATGAATGGTCACTAGAATTAGCCACCTTGGGAAGTAACCACTATGTTAAACTAGCAGATGGAAATCAAGCGATCGCCACTGCACCGTTAACCCAATTAGAGCCGACTACCCTCAGCAATGGTTTCTATCAACTCAAATTAAATGCAACAGATATCAGTGGTCGCACCAGTTTAACCACAGCAATCATTGAGATTAACACTTCCCAAAAATCCAGTCAGTACCAACGTAGTGAAACAGATTTAACTGTCACCTTAGATGGAGTCAATTTAGACTTAATTCGCGCCTATGATTCCTTAAATAGTAGTCAATCAGCAACCTTTGGTCAGGGTTGGCGATTAACGAATACAGATACTCAAATTCAAACTAATGTCCCCTCCAGTGGACGAGAAAACTTAGGGGTTTATAATCCTTTCCGAGTCGGAACAAGACTCTATTTAACCTTACCGAATGGAGAACGAGTCGGCTTTACTTTCCAACCTCAACGCCAGGAAATTCCGGGGTTAGTCTATTACACTCCTGCTTGGGTTGCTGATACTGGAGTTAACTACACCTTACAATCCCAAAATGCCTTATTATCCCTCGCGGGAGAACGTCTCTATGAACTGAAAACAGGACAACCCTATAATCCTACCACCGTAAGAGCGCAAGCCTTGCACCCAAGCCCAAGCTTTACCCTAACCGCACCAGATGGAACGATTTATCATTTAGATGCAATAGGGAAGGTACAAGCACAAATCACCCCCAATGGGGTTAAATTGACCTACAGTGACAGTGGAATCATCAGTCCGAGTGGGGAGTCGGTTGGCTTTATCGAGGATGCTGAGGGACGTTTAAGCCAAATTAGCGCACCAGACGGCAGAATTATTACTTATAAGTACGATGCTCAAGGTAATCTGGTTAATGTCCGTAATTTAGCCCTAGCCCAATCTAATTATTACAGTTACTCTGAGGATAATCGTTTAACCCTAGTGGCTGCGGCTAATCAACCAGGTGCTACTATTAGCTACAATACCCCACAACCGCAAGTTATAACTTTAACTGGCAATTTAGGGAGTGCTTTCCAATTTAACCCAACTGTAACTCAAGGACAGTTTAAGACAGGGGAAATTCAGCGTTACAGTTTCAGTGTGCGTCAATCGGAAGTCAATTCTACCGCGACGGGAATTGTCTTATTAGGAGTTGAGGTGAAAGGTAATAACATTGACCCTAATTTACCTCTAATTCAAGGCTTAACGCCGCTATCTAGCCAATTAAACAGCAATAGTGCCTTTAGTTTATTTGCAGTTGACCAAGAAAGCCTAAATTTACTAGAAATTCAAGGGAATACGGGTAACTATTCCCTGCAAGTCTTTGTCGCTGGGGATGTCAACCAAGATGGTTTAGTAGATGGGGTTGATGGTCAGTTGCTGATGGTAGGATTAGGGCGTAAAGTGGGAGAAGCTGGCTATTCTCTCAATCTGGATGTCAACCGCGATGGGACAATTAACGCCACCGATGTGCAGATTTTGGGGAGCAATTTCGGATTTAAAGCCAATCAGTCCCCCGTTGTCCAGACAACTTCCCTGTTAACCCATGAGGATTTACAGGTGACTGTTCCTTTAATCAATCTAGCGGAAGATTTAGAAGGAGATGAGGTCTTCTATCGGGTTCTCAATCCGGTTAATGGTACGGTAGGAATGACCCCCAATGGTAAGGGAGCAATTTTTACTCCCAGTGCAGACTATACAGGTACAGCGAGTTTTGAGTTAATCGCCGATGATGGTTTTAGTAGCAGTCAACCGGTGACGGTGACAGTCAATGTCAGTGATGCAGCTTTGATTGATTTAGATATTCAGAATCGCAATCCTTTATTAGACAAAGGGGAAAGAACTCAACTCATCTTTATTGGTGACTTTGCTGACCAAAAAGATGTTATTCTCCCCAGTAACTACCTTACTTTAGCTTCTAGTAATCCCACCGCCGCGACGATTAATCCTAGCGGTCAAGTGTTGGGATTAGCAGAGGGAAATGGGGTTATTTCTGTTTCTCGCAATGGGATTCAAGCAGTAACAGCGTTTAATGTGGGGATTCCGACAGAAGCGATCGAGCAGGCAATTTTGGTGTTAGGGTTGGGTAAATATCCCGAAACCCTAGCTTTACCGAGTCAAGTAGGAACAAGACAGTTAAAAATTGATGTCGCCGGACAGATTGATTTAACTAAGGCAGAGCAAGGAACGCGCTACTATGTCGGTAATTCTGATGTTGTATCTGTTAGTGCTGATGGGTTGGTAACAGCCAAAAATCCAGGTTTAACGACGATTACGGTGATTAATGGTGGTTCTGAAGCGTTAATTCCCGTTAAAGTAACTAATCCTCTTAGTGGTCCAGTTGTGATTAGCAATGAGGGAGGAGTCGTTCAAGGTGCGGATGGTTCTCTGATTAGTATCGGACCGGAAACGATTGCTGAAGGAGTTACTGTAAGTATTAACGCGATTGGGGTCGATAGCTTACCCTACTTGATTCCCGAACCCTTCCAAGCCTTAAAAGCCTTTGAGTTGAATTTAGGCAATAAGACTCTCAATCAACCAATTCAGTTAGCAATTCCTGTGGATTCTAGTTTAGCAGTAGGGGCAGAAGTATATTTCTTCCGTGCTAGTACTGTTCCCGATGAGAATGGCAATGAACAACCTGTATGGTTGCAGTTAGAGAAAGGTATTGTGGGGAGTGATGGCTATGCTCGCACAAGTTCGCCACCGTTTACGGGAATTTGGGGTAGTGGGACTTATTTTATGGGATATGCTCCACGGGAGTCTTTAAGCGTGGTAAATATTACTCTGGAAGGCAATCCTGGAAATAGTGTTGTTATCTTTAAAGATGCTCCTGCACCCATTAATAGCCTACAGACTCAATCCTTCTCAATCCCAGAAGAAAGTATTATTCAGCCTCAATTTTTAGGTGGGTTAATGGCTTCGATTGGAATGATGGGGTTTGGCGTAACATTTGTTCCAGGAGGCTATAAACTAATTGAGGTGCGCTCCATTCCTGAAGTTGGTTTACCCACCAAGACAACCTTTAATTTAGAATTAAAACCGGGAACAAATACGCTACAACTACCTATTACTTTGCCCCCAGTCCCTAAGAATCCGTTAGTAGATCCTGTGATTCTTTCAGCTAAATTAGAGATTACTGAGACTGAACCTCAAGTAACTTTATATGGCGATCGCTTTAAAGGAGATCTATTCACGCCTAATGGAGCAGCAACACCAAAAGTTTATTTCCACAATCTGAATGGTACTAAAGTAGAAGGGAAAATCCTGTCAGCTACTAATACCAAAATTCAAGTCAGCGTTCCTCAATCAATTGTAATTGGTTTAGCTGATGTTTCTGTCGTGCGTCCAGGATTTAAGACCATTACTACGCCTTTACAAGTTGAGAAAATACCAACAGATTTTGAAAGCAATCGAATTTCTTTTGAAAATTACCTTGAAGGAAAATATGCAGTCTCCGCACTAGGGTTTAAGCGACTAGGATTCATAGATCAAGAAACGGGGGATATCGTCGCTCGACTCACTTTTCAAGATGGCGTTATGGCGGCTCAAACCGTTGCGCCAACCCCTGATTTAACCCGTGTTTATGCTCCTAGAGGTAATGGTTTAATCTCTGTTGTGGATATGCAAGCCTTAAGGCAGGTGGATATCGATCCCAATACCCCAGAAATTGATTCCATCAGAATCGCTGGCGCTAGTCCCTATTGGGCAATTAGCGATAATGATGGAGATTATCTTTATGTGAGCGATCGCTTACAACCGCTGATCTATGTGATTGATATTCAGGCAGATTCAGCCACTTATCATCAGTTAGTTCATACTATCTCGGTTGATGCGGCCTCTGGTATTCCTCGTCTTGCCTTTAACAGTGATGGGACTAAACTCTATGCTACTGCCCCCGCACAAAGAGGATTTGGATCGATTTTAGGCCAACACCAACAAGTTCAATCAGGAAACATTATTGTTATTGATGTCAATCCAGAATCAGAGACAATTTGGCAACAAACTAAGGTTATCGCGGTGGGAAGAGAACCCTACGCGATTATTACAACCCCAGAACCCAATGTGATGCTGTTTACCAATCGTTCTGAAGATCGAAGAGGTTTGGGTATCCTCCGCAATGATGTGTTTGTTGATAGTGTTGACTTAACTTTAGGGAGTTATTCAGATTACTTAGATGTCAACAATGCTTCTGGGATTGCTTTCTTACCCGCCGGTACATTAGGCGCAAGTCAAACAGTAGATTATGCCTTTGTCTCAGCTTTTAATACCTATTTTGGCGGAGTTATTTCTAAAGATCCTAACTACAATCCTTACAGTCATGAAGATTGGTTTAATTATCTCTCTCATATTAACTATCGTCCTGCGGGAGGCAATGTGGGAATTATTCGGGATCCTCTCAACAAAACGGGGCAACGTCAGCTATACTTTAGACGTTCATAATCTGAGATTTATTAAACTTCTGAAATCGTAGAGTAAGCAAGGAATCCAGTTCTTTTTTATGTTTCAGATGGGCATCATTCAGACATTCATAAATAGCTGAAGAAAAGTCAGAAAAGTTTTCATAATATTTACCATATAAACATTTCTTTTTGACAAATTTCCACAGCCTTTCAATTAAATTTAGATTAGGCGAATAAGACGGCAGATAGAGTAGCTCTATTGACAAAGAAAGAGCCAATTCTTCAACAATTTTACATTTCTGATAGCGGGCATTATCTAAGACTAGAGTAATGGGAATTATTAGTCCTAAAGCAGCTATTTTTTCAAGAAGTTCACCGACTTGAGTTGCTGTAATATAAGTGTCATTTGTTACCAGAATAACTTCATGAGTTATTGCATTTAATGCTCCTAAAACATTAAAGCGTTTACGCCCGCTCGGTGACTTAACGAAAAGTCTCTCAAAACACCAATACCGAGAAAAGCTCCCATAACAAAGTGAGCAGCATCAACAAAAAAAACAGCCCTTTTTCCTTCTTTAGCCTCATTTAGTCTTGGTTCTAGCTTTTTTTCTTTGTAGTCTTCTTGTTCATCTGGGTCAGCTTTAGAAGGAAGAGAACCTACTTTTAAACATTTCATTCCCATTGATTTTAAGAATTTCCTCACTTGGGTAGGACTTCGTTTTATTCCTGTCAATTCTTCTATTCTACATACAGCTTCATTTATTGTGGCTGGTGGATTTTTCTCAAAATATTTTTTGAGGGTTTCTCTTTGAGACTCTAATTCACTTTTAGGGCGATAGAAGTTGATTTCTTTTAATTTTTCTATTCCGCCTTCTTGATAATCTCGAAGATAGGTTAATAAGGTATTTGGCGAGATTCCTGCTAACTGACAAATTTTTTGGTGCGGTATCTTTTGACTCTTTAACCAAAGAACTTCCATCTTCAGTTGAACCCGGGGATGGGGATGATGAAATCTTTCATAATACAGTGAGTTCTTTTCTTCTTCTGTGAATTCTAGGTTAATCATGTTTTTAATGAGTGCTTTGCTTCTAATTATGACTCTCCAACTATATTATTATCCCTGAGTAAAAAATGCAAGTTGTAGCCGTGCAAAGTATAACAAGGATTTTGCGCGGCTTTAGATTTATTGGGCTTTTTCCTGATTTGTAGCCAGTAACTGGAGTTTAGACTAAATGTTTACCCAAGCGGCGATCGCATTTAAATAGGGTTTGCTGAAAAAGTTTGTTCGTGGGTTTAGGAGTCGGTCGTCGGTCGTCGGGAGTCGGGAGTCTCAGGCTTTGTTGCCCTGTTTTTTTGTACCAAGCTATGTACTACAAGAAGGATAATGCCAGGTTTTTGAGAGTCCCAATCCGATTTTCGCAGCACTAACACCGAATTTTAACAGGTCAAAAGCCTTATTTTAAAAGGGTTTTACCATTATTCAGCAAGCCCTACATATATTAATAAAGCGAGAATAACAAAAAGGGAGAAAATAAAAAATACAAGCATTAAAGAAACTCCCTTAGATGAATAATAGACTTGTTGGGTTATAAGGGATAATAAGAAAAAAAGCAATGATCAGAAAATCCAAGAATGCTAGATATAGAAAGGATACTCAAACAAGATCGCTTAATACGGGCGATGACAGGGCTAAATAGCAAAGCCTTCAATGCACTCCTACCAAGGAGTACAGAAGCGTATGAAAAAAGTCTAATCAAACCCGAAATAAAAAGAAAACGGGCAATGGGAGGAGGGAGAAAAGCAACATTGAGAGAAATGAAAGACAAATTGTTCTATATATTGTTGTACTGCAAATGTTATCCGACTTTCGACCTGATGAGTGTGTTATTTAATTTTGACCGTTCCTGCGCTCACCAATGGGTACATCGACTGTTGCCGATATTAGAGGTATCATTAGGTGACAAAAAAGCGTTGCCAGTTCGTCAGTTAACAAGCATCTACTGAATTTGTCGAAAAATTTCCCTTCGTCAAAAAAGTCATCTTAGATGGAACAGAGCGTCCAGTACAACGCCCGCAAGATAATGAGAAACAGAAAGAGTATTATTCAGGGAAGAAAAAACGACATACGAGGAAACACATTACAGGCAGTACAGATGAAAAGCGTGTCATCTACTTGAGTAAAGCGAGGGGAGGAAAAGCCCATGATAAAAAACAATTGGACGAGGAAAATTTAGGAGAATATATCCCCAATGACGTTGCAATAGAGGGAGATTTAGGGTTTAAGGGATTGGAACAAGAATATGAAAATGTTTATCTCCCGCATAAAAAGCCAAAAGGAAAAGAGTTAAGTGCACTTCAGAAGATACAAAATAGAGAATTGAGTCGAGAACGAGTGAAATGTGAACACGCTCATGCTCCGAATAAAGCGATATAACTGTGTAACGGCTGTTTATAGGAATCGTGTGCCTGATTTTGATGACCGCTTGATGTTGAATTCTACTGGTTTATGGAACTTCTATTTGGATGCTGCTTAATTGGTAAGAGATAATGAAATCCTTACTGTGCAAACTTTCTGTTTCTTTTTTATTTCCCAACAGGTCTAATAACATTCTGGAACTTCAAAAATTTAGAACAGAGGCCTATAGAATCCATTTGGTATCTTAGGATACAGCTAATCGTCGTAGTAGAAGTCGAAGAAAACAGAGATGAATTTTGGTAGTGGAGTGTTCTAAAGTGCGCTCAAAATTTTTGACTAAAGATTTGCAGCGTTCCATCCAAGAATTACTTCTTTCAATCCCCCATCGAGTTTTTACAGGTACGAATCCTGAGCAACCCTTCTCCGCTTTTTCGGTTTTTGACGGTTTTGGAGACAGTTCAAACTGAATTTTAGTCATTATCTCTGGATAGACCTTAACCAACTCCTTCTCTATTTTGTCAGGATGATAACCATTATCTACAAGAATAGTCGTCTTAGGCAGTTCCGACGGTTTTAACTTGAAATAGTCAATACCTCGAGTTAAGGGACTTGCGTATTAATAAATTACCATCTAGACTAGAGAAGCAACTTGTTACTCCCACTCTCAACTATGGTAACTGAACTGACTGAAAAAATCAAATCAAGCTTGAAAGATGCGGCAAAAAAGCTGACAGGTTTTAAGAAAAGGGCTTTTATGGCGCAAGTAACTATAGACTATTTTAACTCTTCGCCGCGCCAAGCCGAAACAGAATTGGGATGGTCTAGGCAGGCAATAGCAACGGGATTGAAAGAGTTAGAAACTGGAATTATTTGTGTTGATAATTATCGTGCTAGGGGGAGAAAAAAAACGGAGGAACTGCTACCAAACTTAGAGGCAGATATTAAAAGTTTAGTGGAGATGTACTCGCAAGCATACCCTAAATTCCCATCAACTTTTGCCTTTACTAAAATCAGTGCCAGAGCCGTAAGAGAGGCATTAAGAGAAGAAAAAGGCTATCGAGATGAACAATTGCCCTCTCGTCAAACCATTGGAGATATTTTGAATCGAATGGGCTATAGTTTAAAAAAAACACAAAAAATAAAACCGCTCAAAAAAATCCCAGAAACCGAGGCAATTTTTGCCAACGGAGCTACGGGCCAATCAAGCCGCTGACAACCAGACTAAATCTTTGAGAATTTCCTTGGATAGCAAAGCTAAAGTTAAGATAGGCAATTTATCTCGTCAGGGTAAAGCCCGCTATCTCGAGCCATTAAAAGCTAATGATCATGATAGGGAATGGATGGCTGTTTTAGTCCCTTTAGGAATTCTAGATATGAGGGGAGAACGCCTGTCTATTTATTTCGGTCAATCGGCTGAAACCTCAGATTTTGTAGCAGATTGTTTAGAGTTGTGGTGGCAAGAAAATCAAGCAATCTATCCAGGGTTAGAAGAATTAGTCATTGATTTAGATGGAGGGGCAGCCACTCGCAGCAACCGCAGCCAATTTATCAAAAGAATGGTAGACTTTGCCCGAAAAACTCAGTGGCAAATACGGCTCATCTATTACCCGCAAATGCCCTAGTAAATATAATCCAATTGAAAGGTGTTGGACCGTCTTAGAGAACTATTGGAATGGGGCAATTTTAGATTCAATTGATGCGGCTCTTAATTGGGCTTCTAACATGACTTGGAAGGGGATAAAACCTCTAGTGCATTTGGGAGAAGGAACTTATGAAAAAGGGGTGAAGGTTTTGGCTAAGAACTAGAACAATTGCAACCTTTCAACGCAGCGTTCTGAAACTTTGCCCAAATGGGATGTGACGGTTCTGCCCTCCTAGCTGGCATCTTATTTTTACGCAAGTCCCTTAGTTACATCTGATCAATTTGAGAATGACTACAAAAGGAGAATTTAAAGTCAGGCTAAATGCTGGTAAAGCCAGCTAAATTTTTGTTAAAGTTTCTTGATTATCATGACAAAAAATGCTAATTAATTCAGATAATTATCAGTAGTTTTTGATGGAATCAAAACAAATTACTGGCAAGTTTAATTATTAAAAGAGGGTGAGGGCCCATGGCCAAACCCGAAACCTAGCTGCTAACAACCGAAAAAGTTGGGTTAGTATTAGGGTAGATACCCTCTGAGGAGTTGCACTAATTATATGGACATCAAATTAATCTTGTTGGCATTGACGGCTGTATTCACCGTCTCTTGTCTCTTTTTCGGCACCCGCAACGGTTTTTATGATAGCGATAACTACGATGGCAACGGTTCGGCTCACTAACCAGTCATCATGATCAGGGTTGCCATGGTTCAACGCTCTACTGCCGTCTGGGGGTCAAAATCTCTTTTATCCTGTTTACCTTTTGGTGTCGGTCATGCGTCGGAAGGGGTTTGTCTCCTGCTGAAAATCGGTCCCTATCGCGTACTTTTAGATTGCGGTTTGGCCGATATGCAACCCCTCACCCAAAACAAAAAACCCCCCATGGATCTGGTGTTCTGTAGTCACGCCCACAGCGATCACATCCGTGGGTTAATGGCTCTCCATCAGACCTATCCCCAATTGCCAGTTTATGCCAGTGAGGTGACAGTACAACTGCTGCCCCTACAATGGCCCGATGCTGCCGAGGAAATCGGCAGTTTCTGTCAGGGTTGGCCATGGCGATCGCCGATCGCTCTCTTTGAGGATCTCACCGTCGAGATTTTTCCAGCGGGCCACCTGCCTGGGGCTGCCGTGGTCCTATTCACCTACAAAACCCCCAAACGCACCTATAAAGTCCTCTATACCGGCGATTTTTCCCTGTCTAATTTTCAACTGGTGGAAGGATTATCGATCGATCTGCTGCGGGGAATATCCCCCGATGTGCTGATTATTGAAGGCAGTTACGGCACAGAACGCCATCCCCACCGACGACAGCAGGAAAAACAGTTGATGAATCGCATCTATCAGGCGATCGCTGAGGGGCAAAATGTCTTACTACCCGTCCCCGCTTTGGGATTGGGTCAAGAAATTTTAAAATTACTGCGGTCGCACCACCAATTCACGGGCCGCGACATTGATATCTGGGTTGGGGGCAAGATCGCTAAAGCCTGCGATGCTTACCTAGAGATTTTACCACAATTTCCCGCATCTGTCCAGAATTTTGCCAAACATCAGCCCTTATTTTGGGATGAGCGCATCTGTCCCCGGTTGCGAAGGTTGCCAGAAAAACCGACACCCCTAGGGGGAACCACTCCGATAATTTTACTAATCGATCGCCTAGAGGAGGTGAGTGAATATCTGCAAGGGGATAAACCTTGGTTAATGTTAGTTCCCCAACACCTGCACGATATCAACCCGGAGAATCCCCGATTAAAAGCGGCACGGCGTTCGCGATTAATTAGCCAAGAAACCTATCTACTCGCGGAACATAGCGATAGTCGCAACACCACCCAACTGATCCATAACCTGCGACCGCAGCATATCATGTTCGTCCATGGTTCACCCCTATATCTAGCGGATTTGACCAGTTTAGAAGAATTACAAAGCCGTTATCAACTCCATTCTCCGGCCGTGGGAACCCTGGTGGAATTGCCCATTGGCGATCGCTTTATGCAACCGACACCCCCGGCCCCCAGTCACTATGAGGGAGAATTAAATGAATCGGATTCGATCGTCACTATCACCTTACCAGAGCCGATCACCCGGGATCCCCGGTGGAGGAATTTCGCCGATACGGGACTGGTAGAAGCGCGCTGGCAAGGGGAAGAATTATTATTGCGGGGAGTCTCCCAACGGGAATTATTAAGCGAGAATCCCAATCGCATCACCAAAGCTTTAGAGGAGATGGATTGCTGTCGTGTCTGTGTCCACTACAAAAGTCAGCGTTGTTGGAATCCCGCTTCTCCCCTCTACGGTTTTAAAGTGGTTCCCGAAGGCTATTGTCCCGTTTTTGAAGCCAATATATAATTAGGGCTGGCTGAAAAAGTTTGGGGGTTAGGAGTCGGTCTTTAGGAGTCAGTATTCCTGGACTTGCTCCATACAGAAATACTAAAAAATTAACAAAACCCTTATGAAGATTTTAACTCAGGCTCTCCTAGACTTTTAGCCATAGCTAGTATATTCCTAGGGGAGAAGTTCAGAAATAAGAGCATGAAAACTGACACGATTTTTGATCAACTCTTTCAATCTTTCCCCTCTATCTTCTTTGAATTAATTCAACTCCCTATCACCGAAGCCAATAACTACCGCTTTGACTCAGTGGAAGTCAAACAACTTTCCTTTCGTCTCGATGGAGTCTTTCTGCCGCAAAATAATCACCCCCAGACTCCTATCTACTTCTGTGAGGTACAATTTCAAGAAGATGAGGCTTTTTATCAGCGCTTTTTCACTGAAATATTCTTATATCTCAGTAAAACCGACTTAACCAATGATTGGCGGGGTGTGATTGTCTATCCTAACCCTCAAGTAGAAACCAATCAAGTTCAACGCTATCGGGAACTCCTCAACTGCGAGCGAGTCAGACGGATTTATCTGAATGAATTAGAAAATATTCCTCAAACTTCGATTGGTTTAGCCACAGTCCAATTAATCACCCTATCTAAAGCAAAAGCGCTTGATAGCACCCGAAAATTAATCCAAAGAGTGCGGGAAGAATTAACCCCCGACCAAAAACCGCAAGAACTCTTACAATTAATAGAGACGATTCTCATTTATAAGTTAGGGACTTGCGTGGGAATAATATCCCAGCTTTGAAAATCGCTCTGTAGAAGAATCAGACCAGCCAGATGGCACAGGATCAAAGCGCAAGTCCCTTATTGGAAGGGGGTTCTCGAAGGCTCTCCCCCTACTTAGGGTGATCAGCAAACCCCCTCCGCGTGGAGGGCGCAAGCTTTGCGCCCCTACAGTAACGGATTTTGTCCACAATGTAGGGGCGAACTGCGTTCGCCCAAAAGGTACATTATCAAAGCGCAAGTCCCTTACCGCCTCTCAATCGTCGGGAGATAGAAACTATGTTTAGTTTAGATGAATTAAAACAAACTCAGTATTTTCAAGATGTGCGCGAGGAAGCGCGTCAGGAAGGTCGTGAGCAAGGCATTGAGCAAGGCATTGAGCAAGGCATTGAGCAAGGCAGACTAAACAAAGCACTAGAGGCTGTTCCTCGTTTGTTGGCCTTAGGGTTAAGCGTTGAGCAAGTCGCATCCGCGTTAGAGTTAGAGGTTAAACAGGTTAGAGCTATACAAAAGGGGACATAAGACTATATCGCCCCCTAACCAAAAAGGAAGGCTTTTAAAGCTTCCTTACACTATAATTGGTCATTTATTGCCGTTTGCAAGCCAATACACCCAGAGAACTCTTCGTTTCATGGCCTTGAAGGGTCTGAATTTGCTATCCCACACAAGGCCTGCTAAAACGGTTTGTTGGTGGGGTGAGGAGTCAGTATTTTAGGAAAGGAGATTACCGCGACTACCGTTCGGAAGAATAGTTTCTTCGAGGGAAGCGGAAAGGAGATTATTTTCAGTTAAAATCGCCCCAATTAAGTTAGCTTGTTTGAGATTAGCTCGTTTAAGATTGCTTCCCACTAAATAACTCAAGAGTAATCCCGCTTGGTGTAGGTTAGCACCAGAAAGGTTAGCGGAGGCTAAATTAGCGCCGAGAAGATTACAACCGGTTAAGTTAGCCTGGCGAAAATTGGCTTTATTAGCGTCAGTTTTGCTTAAATCGGCTCCAGTTAAGTTAGCTCCCTCAAAATCGCTACAATTGAGGTTAGCTCCCGTCAGATTAGCACCTTCGAGGTTAGCATAACGTAAATCCGCCCCCCGTAAATCCGCCCCGCGCAAATCAGCATAGCTGAGGTCGGCGTATTGAAGGTGGCAGTTTTCCAGATTAGCTTGATAGAGATAGGCTCGAATTAAGTTAGCCTCTTTTAAGTTAGCATGGCTAAGATTAGCAGAGCTAAGAATAGCACGAGTGAGAATAGCCCGTTTTAGGTTAGCTTTCCCCGCCATGGCATGGGTTAAAGTGGCTGAGGTGAGATTAGCCGCTTCGAGATTCGCTTTGAACAGTTGAGCAAAAAGTAAGCTACTGTGAATTAAACAGGCAGAACTTAAATCAGCCTTTTTGAGAACAGTATTACTCAAAATTGCGCCGCTTAGTTGACTTTGGCGCAAATTTGCCCCAGAAAGGTCGGCTTTAGTCAGGTTAGCATCGATAAGACAGGCTTTGCTTAAATTGACTTCTTCGAGGGCAGCGGCATTGAAATTAGCGTTAATTAAACAAGCTTCGGCTAAATTGGCTCGTTTTAGGTAACTATGACTTAGGTTAATCTGGTTTAAACACTGTCTCTTTAAATTGACTCCGCTAAGTCTGACTTCCGCAAAGTTGCGTTCTCCTCGATTGTACAGTTCGATTAGATGTTCACGATTGGTTAAGGCATTGCTACTCATAAAATAACTAAATTGTTCTGGAAGCTGATTTCCAGAGAATTGGTTGGGGAAAATTACTGATCATGAAGTCGATCCCTAGGATTAGTACAGGGAGCGACTGGGAATTTTTGCGAATAAATAGAAATTTTCAACCAATTACGGGCTTAAAATCCCTATTGGCAATCACTAAAACCGGTAAAGAACGAAAAGAATCGGGGTTCAATACCAAAAACAGTCTCTACCTAAACCCGCCACTTGTTGCCAGCCAGGTCTAGGCATTAAATTAGAGAAGTCTTGTGCGTCAGTTTTTCTGACTGAATCTACTGCCTCGCCGATGTCTTGACTCGGTATCATACAGTTGAATTTGTTAGGTCTGCTTAGTCAGTCCACTAGCCAAGAGGCTAAAACTCTTAATCACCAGATTTCGGGGACTCTCCAGTTGAGCAATCATAAAACTCGGTAAAAGTCAATCCCTCTTAGGGATGAACTGCCCAATTCTATTCCCTGAAGCCTTAGTCTATTGATCATATCAGGTTGTGGTCTGTTTTGGCAAGAGCGGTTAATGGCTTTTTAATCAATTCGCCAAAAGGCTTGATTTTCCGTAGGAGATAATTGTACAGACCGGTTATCTAAATATTGTCTGAGACTGGGGGAAGGATTGAGGAGATAAATATCGGTAAATTGATTTTTTAAGGAGGGGATGGAAACTCTAAGATCCGACTGAATAAATAAATACTTTGTCTTAGCATCAGTGGTATGAATCAGGGGCAAGGTATCTAACCAATGTTCTGAAATAATTAGAGGTTTTTGACTGCGATTAATCATCGTATAAGCGTTGGGAATATTACTACCATAGCCCACATATCTAGTGGCTGGCGGTGGATAGGGAATTTTGGCAATTAATCCGAAAACTAGCAATAATATTAAGAGAATTTTTGCCCAGATTTGGCGATGCTGTAATCCCTTACTTAGTAAAAAGGTAACTGCCAGCAGCATACCGAGAAAACTCGGTAAGTAAAATCTGCCCACAGCTGTGTAGCGAAATCCTCTGATTAGATCCCAAGCTAAAAGAGAGAAAAAGGGGATAATGGTCAGGAGAATGATCAGGGTAAAAACTTTTTTATCGGCTTTTTTGCCCAGATAAATAAAGGAGATGATGACGAGGATAATTAGGCAGTATTCAATAATAGGGGTGCTGCTGGGATTGGCTAAACTAAAATTATAAAATAAACGAGCGATCATTGTTACCCATCTTTGCCAAAGTACCTCTAGGGGTAAACTGCCTTTTGACCATCCAAAGATAGTAAATCGACTGGTAAAAATCCGGGTTAACCAAATTGAATAAATCCACAGGGAAGCAAGTAAGCTGATGCTATAGTATTTTTTGGTTAAAGAGTTAAAATAATTCAGCTGCAGCAGAAAATATAGGCTATGAACCACTACAACAAAAATAAAGAAAACATGGGTATATAAACCAGCAATTAGGGATAAACTATAGAAAAACCAATCTTTTTTCGGTTGCGACGAATCAATAGCTTTGAGAAATAACCAGCTAGAAAGTATCGAAAAGAAAACATATAGTCCGTATTCCCAAATTCCCAGAGCATAACCAGTAAAACGCGGGGAAAAGAAGATAATTGTAGCGGCGATTAAAGCGGCGTTTTTATTTTTAAATAAAGTCAAAGCTAAATGGTAAAAACTCCATAAAATACCAAGCCAAATAATTACCGAAAATCCCCTTACGACTAAATAAGAGTTGCCTAATAATCTTGCTAAAAACCAGAGGAAACTGTAATAGAGAGGTAGATCGTAATTCGAGCTAGTATAAAGAGAGGCTAAGGTATCGGGAAACCCTTTCACGGAATTAACCCCTTGAAATTGCCAGAGTTGTTCTGTAGATTTAATTTGTCCGTCGAACAGATAGTTAATTAACTGTTCAGGTGTGTAACCAGAAAGATGCAGTAAGACCAAAGATTCATCGTGCCAAACATAGCTATAGTAGGCGAGATGGACAAAATAGAAAATATTGAAAATAATCAATAAACCTAAAGCAAATCTAATCCCAGATTGACGGGTAAGCATAATTATCTTGATCCTGTTAAAAATCAATAATTACTGTTGACTAACTCCTGCTTAATCACTCTATAATTTTGATGGGCAATCGGTAAACTAAACCAAAACTGTGAGCCAACCCGCGGGGTACTTTTTACCCCAATTCTCCCGGAGTGAGCCTCGATAATTTGCCGACATTGGTAGGAACCTAAACCGATTCCCGTTAGGTGTTGATTATGAAGATTTCTTACATATAAACGGAAAAGATGTTGACATTGTTCCTCATCCATGCCAATGCCATTATCGCTTAAAGTGCAGTAGATCATGTCTTGGTCAATACGAGCATCTAAAGCTAATTGAATCGGTGGAGGATTATGTTTTAAGGCATTATTTAATAATTGCTCAAAAACACTTCTTAGTTGACAAGGATCGGCATCAATAGCGGGTAAGTTATCGGGGAGAAGATTAATAAAAGTAGCTTGGTATAAATCAAAATCTTTTTGCCAATCTTTGAGCCAAATTTCCACCTGTTTTTTTAGAGATAGAGGTTGACGATGCAAGATTAAAGGCCGTTCTTCAGCAAAATGATTTTCTGATAAAGCATTAATTAAAGTTAATTGTCGATCGCAACTACGCACCACCTGATCGAGCATTGCTCGCGAGATAGTTACTTTTTCTGTTTGCCGACACTGTAAATTGTTTAATAACATCACTAATCCCATAATCGAAGTGCGAAGATCGTGGGATACTGCCTGTAAAAAAACCGTTTTCATTTCGTATAAATGCTGAATTTCCCGGACTTTTTCCCGCAGTTCCAGGGTTCTTGCTGCCACTTCTTGTTCTAAATTATTATTCAATCTTTGCACCCTCTGATATAGTTGCGCTTGGCCAATAGCAATACAAACTTGGGTGGCTAACTGTTCTAGTAATTTGACCTCGCTTTTTTGCCAATGACGGGGATGGGAATATTGATGGACAACTAAAGCACCTAAATGTTGATTATTAACCGTTAGGGGTAAAACTAAAGAGGATTTAACTTGCAGATATTCGTAATAACCCTTGAGAGTGGGTAGAGTTTGCACCTTAGCGGTATTATCGGCAATAATTAACTTATCTAAAGAAAACAATTGTCCCAATTCTTCCAGTAATTCTGGTTCGGGAAACCAACCCATCAGTGAGGGAATCTCAGGACGACGGGACTCGACGATTACCTTAGACCAACCCCCCTCTTGACAGCGCCCGATATAGACTTGATCGGCATCGAGAAAATGTCTGATTTCCTCAACAATGGTATTTAAAACCTGATCTATATCTAAAGATTGATGGACTTTTAAAGCAACTTGTGTTAGTAAATGTTCTCGTTCTAAAGTTTCATTTAAAGCTCGATCGATCTGTTGTCTTTCGGTAATCGCCGCCGATAAAAACAGAGAAGTTGACATGACAATGACTAAAAAGATTTGTAAGATCAGGACACCTCTGGTATGGTCGGGGGCCTGTAGGATAAAAGGGCTGACTCCCCCAGCCAATCCCATCAAAGCTAAAATAGATATCAAAAAATTGGCTATTACCGCTCCCCAAGTCTGAAAACGCATAGCAGCCCAAACCACAAAAGGAAAAGGCAGATATTCGAGGTACTGCACCATACTCCAGTCGGGGTTAAGAAAATTCTGTTGACCACCAAAAACCACAGAAGTCACCCCCGTTAGCAAACTCAGACAAAGTAAGGCCTCGCCAAAGCGTTGGGGTTGTCGTGGTTCCCTCAGGGAGTGACGATTGAAGCAAAAACGCAACAGCAGCGGCGTGGTCATTAATATTCCTGTACTATCTCCGAGCCAGATCATGCCCCAAGACTGTCCAAATTGCCGCCAATCCCAAGTATTTAGCCAACTACGGGCAAAAGTATCGATAGTGGCATTAACTGCCGAGGCCAATAAGGCCGCTAAAAATACCAGCAAAAGGATATCGCGAATGCGCTGTAAAGTGGCGGAAAATCTCAGATAATGCAAGAATTGCGCCCCTAACAGAGCCGATACACTGCTACCGAGCGCCGAAAATAGAGCTATAGGCCAACTGCCCCCTAAAAAGAAGGTCAGAAGCAAATCTCCGATAAAAACGCCTAAAACTAGCCTTTTTCCCCCTAAAAAAACAGCAGTTAAGCCAATACCAGCACTCATCCAAATTGGGGCAGGTCGCGACCCTAAATTTAAGCAGAGATAGCCTAGCCAACCAACACCCAGATAAACTAGGGCAACAAGCACAATTTTCGACCGATCTGATGAAATCCGTAGCATTTTCAGTTATCAGTTATCAGTTATCAGTTATCAGTTATCAGTTATCAGTTATCAGTTATCAGTTATCAGTTATCAGTTATCAGTTATCAGTTATCAGTTATCAGGTTTAAGTTTTAAGTTTTAAGTTTTAAGTTTTAAGTTTTAAGTTATAGGACTTACGCATTGACAGGATCGACCAAATATGAGGTATGGGTTTCGGGCATTTTAACGTGATTTTTTGATGACTTTTGAGCGATCGCTATCGATCAGAAGTTAATCGCCAAAAGTCTGAAACGACGGATTTTCGTTCATACACATCATGGTGAATTTGTACAGTGCGTAACTCCTAGTTATTAGGTTTAAGTTTTCAATTTTCAATAAATTTAGTATCTTTCACTGGTCACTGATCACTGGTCACTGGTCACTGGTCACTGGTCACTGATCACTGGTCACTGGTCACTGGTCACTGGTCACTGGTCACTGATCACTGGTCACTGATCACTGGTCACTGGTCACTGGTCACTGATCACTGGTCACTGGTCACTGGTCACTGTTAATCTATCTCCAGATTGCCTAAACTAGGAGTAGTTCTGCTTCATGCAGATGGGTGAAAACCGTACATTTTCCTTTTAGGAATCAAAGATTATGCGGATTTTAATTGTTGAAGACGATCCTTTAATGCAGTTAGGTTTAGAACAAGCACTCGGTGAACAGCCAGATTTTGAGATCGTCGGTCAAGCGAGTGATGGTCTAGCAGGGGTACAATTAGCCCTATCCCTACGGCCGGATTTAGTGGTCATGGACATCGGTTTACCCCGTCTCGATGGCATTGCGGCAACTAAACAGATTAAGGAAGGTTTAGCTAATGTTCATGTGGTTATGCTCACTTCCCACACTCTCCAACAGGAAGTGATCGCAGCCCTGGCCAGTGGCGCTGATGCCTATTGTATCAAGGGAGCGAGTCTCGATCGCCTTTTGGCCGCTATTGAAGCAGCTAAGGATGGGGCCACCTATTTAGACCCTCAAATTGCCCGTTTAGTTATGGATAATCTCAAACCGCCGGCGGTGCAACCTAATCCCAATCTAGCACTTTTATCGGAGCGAGAAATGGAGGTTTTAAAGTTAATTGTCGAGGGCAAAAGTAACGCTGAAATCGCCGAACAACTCTATTTAAGCACCAATACGATTAAAACCCATGTGCGGGGAATTATGAATAAATTGGCCGTGGACGACCGAGTACAAGCGGCCGTAATTGCCCTGCGATCTGGTATTGTTTAACGAGAAAATGACGATTTACCTACAGGAATATTCTACCTCAATTGCTACTGCTACAATTGCTCAAAAAATCCCTTCAATGATTTATAATAAGTTGTTGACCTATCTCTGTTGGATAAACCATGACTATCGCTCAAAGCTTGCCCCTAGTCGAGTCTCATGTCAACCCTGAGATAATCTTCCCAGAAGGCGAATTTTGGAGTGATGAACCACCCTTGGAAAGTAACCTACATCTACAACAAATTATTTTATTAATTCAGTGTTTAGAATGGTGGTGGCGCGAGCGAGAAGATTATTTTGCCACCGGCAATTTAACTATCTATTACAGTCCCAACCAGAAAAAGTCAGAATTCTTCCGTGGTCCCGATTTTTTCGTCGTTTTGGGGACAAATCCCAATCCTAACCGCAGAAGTTGGGTAATTTGGCGAGAAGAGGGCAAATATCCCAATTTAATTATCGAAATTCTCTCCGATAGTACCGCCAAAGTTGACCGAGAGGAGAAAAAACGAATTTATCAAGATATATTTCGCACTCCCGATTATTTTTGGTTTGACCCAGAAAGCCTAGAATTTCAAGGATTTACCCTAATTAGCGGTCAATATCAACCGATTACCCCCAATGCCCAGGGATGGCTCTGGAGTCAACAATTAGGCTTATATTTGGGTTTATCTGCCAATAAATTGCGCTATTTTACCCCCGAAGGGGAATTAGTACCCACTCCCGCAGAAGCGGCACAACAGGCAGAAAATCGGGTTTTAGAGGCAGAAAATCGGGTTTTAGAGGCAGAAAACCAAGTACAGCAAGAAAAGCAAAAAGCGGCGAAATTAGCGGCTAAACTGCGGGAATTGGGCATAGATACCGAGGAAAATCTCTAATCTTCTTTTGTTATTCAATAACGCTATTTTCGGTGAGAGGTGAGCGTATTTGGTGTCATTTAGAGGCTGAATAGTTGACTAATCGCAGAAAGCTCCGCGCAAGCGTAAGTTTTCCCGCAATTCCTCGGTCATACCCACATTGTCGGCAAACTTTGCCCCCTGCACTTTTGCCCCGCTAAAATTCGCTTGAGTGATGTTGACTTCAACCAAATTAGCTCCTTCTAAATTAGAGCCAATTAAATTAGCTAACGCCAAACTAGAACGGTAAAAATCAGCATAACTTAAATCGGCATTAGCTAATAAGGCTCCGCTTAAATCCGCTCCCTTAAAACTAGCATGACTGCCATTAATTTCACTTAAATCAGCATCGGTTAAATTGGCCCCCCGCAGATTAGCTTGATAGAGATTGGCCATACCTAAAGACATACCACTTAATTCCGCTGCTAGGAGATTTGCCCCTGTAAAATCCGTTAGGGGATTAAGTTCAGCTAATTGGGCTAATTCCAGAAAATCATCACTAACAGCAGCATAAATTCCCTCGATTTGTGCCTGCAATTTCTCTAAATTTTCTGATGCTGCCGGCTGCGGTTCAACTCGAATAGTATCTAATTCTACCTGCGATGAACCCAAAGAAATACGACTCAAAAAAGCATCAAATTGATTTTCCATCAGGAAAAATGCTAACTTTCGCTCTAAAATACTATGTTTATTGGGACTTAGATCGTGTTTCCATAATCCCGATGTTTCCGTGATACAGATATCGGCAGCTGTCAGCGAAAATTGCACCGTCAGATGATAAGGTTCTTCCTCCACACTAACGGTTCCTAGGTTAGTCCTTTCGATCGCTCCTGTAAATATTGACTGAGGACTTTTGAAAGATAACCGCCATTGATGATTATTAATACGATTTATGTATAACTCTTGACTAGAAAGAGGATTTGGTGTTAGGCGACAATTAACTAAAAGAAAATCTAATTTTCCCCCTTTTAGTCCCCATTTGATTTCCCCGCCGAGGAGAGATTGAATTTGAGCTTGTAGGTGTAAAGTTAAATATAAATCAAATTTTTGCGAGTCGGTGGCTACTGGTTCTAGGGTTAACGATACACTATCGGGATAGCGATCAAAGGCAGCTAAAAGACGCATAATCTAAAAGAGAAAAGCCAAAATAAACAGTAAAAAAGTGGTGTTTCTCTGGCCCTAAAGCCGAGAACTCACCCCCATTTAAAACAATAGCCGATTTTCTCGATTCTCGATGAACATTTCTTCGGCGATCGCTGAATGATTGCCCCTGAAAATCAAGGTTAAATTAGTTGACTTTCTCTTTTTTGCCGAGCTTGTCGTCCGCATTAAAAAACATCGGCAAAAAGCGTTCCATAAACATTTGTGGATCACGATTCCAGGCTTTTTGAGCCGCTTCTACCCGGAATAATTGCAATTTCGGGTCGAGAAGGCTTTGGGGTAAACGTTCCATCAGATATTGAGGACGTTCCCAAAGCGGCATAGTGGCGGCGATTTCCATTAAATGACCGACGCGGCGCAATTCTGCCCCCAGGGTGATATCCATACCCGATTCATAGGCGGCCTGTTCGATCGCTGAGTATTTGGCCTTAGCTTTTTCGACTTTTTGCCGATGTTCGGGGCTTTTTTGGGCAATTTTGGCTAACCAACGATTGCCCCAACGCACATGACCGGCTTCTTCAGGAAAGATTTTGGCGATCGTTTCCTGAATTTTCAGATTTTCTGGGGTTTGTTCCCCTGCTTTGAGAGCATAAATATGGGCGGCAAAGTATTCGCATCCCCGTTTTTCCGTGACGTTAATTGCCGCCAGGGCCGCAATCAGTCCATCTTCCCTTTGTTCTTCACCTTGGAATTGATCTTGATCGAGAAGACGTTCAAATTCATCGATATAGGACAACCCCGGCGGTTTCCCCACATCGGCCCCCAATTCGATCAATAAATCGGTTAACCAGTAGGCATGGCGCGCCTCATCGGCGACGTGGTGGGAAAGATCCTGTATTAGTTCTTGCGGTTGTCCGTCTAAGGTTTCGATCAGTTCGGTCAGGTCTTTACAGCTACGTTGTTCGTTGTAGCGGTAGCGGTTGAGGGTGACAAGATGAATTTCGCGATCGCTAATGACACGCTTCATGATGTCGCGAGCGCTCATCGTCTTCTTGAATTTACGAGGGTAAGCAACGGTCATGATTTTGTATCGTTTTGTAAACGGCTTCCCGTATTCTAACGGAGTTTTCCCCCGATCTGGCAAGGGAGCGGGAATTGGGAATTGGGGAATTGGGGGATTGGGGAGCGTTGCCTTAAAAACCACTAAATCCCGTGGCACCTAGATAGACTTCCCTCCAGTGGGGACGACGATAATCCGGGTTAAAATAACAGTCCACATAATTAACGATGTTGGGTAATTCTTGCCAGGTAATTTCCTGTTTGAGAAACCTTAATAATTTGTTTTCCCAATCCCTGGGATTATCGCAGATAATTGGATGTTTGATCCCCAGTGGTTGCTATTGATTCTCATCCAGATCGACGATAAGATCAAGATTGAGCATTCCTAAAGGACGGATAAATATTCCTGGGGCGGCAATTTTAAATTCTCCTGCTAATTTTACCTGTTTAAGCACGACAACAAAATGCCACCCTTCAGGAATTTTATAGGGAATTTGACTTCTGTTAATAATGCGCTTGCCTTCCACATTGTAACCGCAACTTAAACCTTCTTCTCGGCTGATTTCTTCCTATTGCCGATCGGGATGGGGAACGTATATGGTAAATTGATAGCAGTCCTGCCAAGTATTGCCGATCGCTTCTTGGTTTTCCTCTTGATAATCGTGGTAAACTTTGCCTAGTTCTTGACCTACATAGCTATCTTGATCGCACCTATTGATCAAGGACATATTAATTACTTCCTGCTCAAATCTTGTCTCTCCTAATACATTCATTTTCTTTCCCTACGCCTAATTAGTATCATTCAAACATGAGTAAATTAGTATTTATGTCAAGGTTTTAACATTTTTTTGCGAAAAAAGCTTAAATTATTTTAAGTAATTTGTCAGTTTATTACAATCTATGTCAAAATACGATCACTAAACTGTTCCGCAGTTCCGTCGTTCCCGAAAAGAAAAACTTTGTACTTCACCATTAAGATAACTGCTATAGTATCGAGGAAAACTAGAATTGTCTATGAACACATTCACTCCCCATCAAATTGTTAGTTTATTCTGCAAAAATCGAACTTTATACGGAGAAGTAATTCAGGTGATCGAAAGTCGTTCGGCTCTTTGGGTGCGTCCTCTTTGGTTAATTGTAGCCGATAATTTTGAGACAATTGATGTGCGGGAAGGTTCCGATTTAATCCTGCCGATGGACTTATTTAAACCCGCCTTAGATACGGAAGTTTTACCCCTATTTTCCCAAGTTATCAAAAATAATTATATCACTAATATTTCCTATCCTCTCCAGGACTTTGTGCAGAAAATTTGTCAAAATTATCCCGAATATTTTCAGAAAAATTTATGATTGATGAAGGTTACGTTAAATACAATTGTACTTGGATTCCTGACCGTCCCTTAATAATCTCACAGATCGAGGAATTAAATTATTGGCGCAATCACCTCTATCAACTGGGATTAATCGGTCAATACGATAACGGAATCGGTTTTGGGAATGTGAGTCAACGAGGAACAATAGACAAAGAAATTATTATTTCTGGCACTAACACCGGGGGGATACCAGTATTAAATGAATCCCATTACACCACAGTTATAGACTACGATTGGAGAGAAAATCGCGTCACTTGTCGAGGAACAATCGCCGCTTCTTCGGAAACTCTCACCCATGCAGCGATTTATGAAGCGAATCCCCAGATTAATGCGGTTATTCATATTCATCATCGCCACCTGTGGCAAAATTTGATGTATCGCGTGCCGACCACTCAAGAAAATATCGCCTATGGAACCCCAGAAATGGCCGCAGAAATTGTCCGTTTATGTCAAGAAGAGCGTCTAGAGGAGCAGCAAATTTTAGTGATGAGTGGTCATGAGGAAGGAATTATCGCCTTTGGGCAAGATTTAGAAAAAGCGGGCAATTTATTATTGTCCTATTACCAGCAATTTCAATCATCTTGAAAGTGACCTCCTCTTTGTGTTAACTTGTTCTGTAGATTTTCGTTTTTGAGGAATGCCATCGTGATCGACACCTTGCATCATCTATCCGTCTCGAGCGACTTTTCGCCCCTTACCAATGTCTTGATGACTATTTCGGAGCAAGACGTGGATATCATCGGCAATGTCCAGAAAGCCTTCTCAAATTTCCTCAAAACTGGGCAAGCATGGGCTTTATTAATCGGTTTTATTGTCGGTTATATGTTTCGAGGTTTTACTTCTTATTAACCTGAGTTCGGGTTAAGCAGATTGAGGTAAAACCCAGTCCATCGGTCGGTCGGGTTTCTTGTTAGCGATCGCCTGTTAACCAAGGTTTTCCCACAGTCCCATAAGATAGCGTTATCCCGAACTCAGGTTACTTAGGGTTCCCTGTTCCCTTTGACATCCCACCTAAAAGCTGATAGAGTCTCCTAGACCAAAACTCAAGCAGTTAAGATATGTCTAAAGAAGAAGACTGACTCAAATTAACCAAATTAACCTTAGATGTTTACGAAAAAGAATGTCAATATCTGAATAAGCTGGAGTTTGATTTAGATGGTAAACAATCCTTTGGTATTTTTTCTATGCCAGCTACCCGCTACGCAGTGAAGGGGAGAAAATATCATCTAAATGCTGCGGAGGCTATCATCACCTACGAACAAATTTACCTATGCAACATTATCCGATGTGTTAGTTAATGGAAGATATAATTTTGAGCCAGTTTCAAAAGATTATTTCTTCCCAACAATAGTAGATGAAAGAACGCTGGTTGTACGATTTAATACTCGATTTTCTAAGCCAGTTGATAGTCACTCATTCAAGGCAAATTTCTCAATCAAGAAAATTCTTCCAAAGCGAGACAAGACATTCTTTTATACGGAATTTTATATCGAAGACGGTTCTCAGTTTGCAGATGTCATCATTTGTATTGAAAATTAAGTCCGCTAAGATTGAAACAGTTAGATTCAGGTCTATTAATCTTTCCTAAGTTAAGCTGCACTGAATTTAAACTGCGTCTGGGAAATTTTAGTACAAATGCTCAAACTGCCTCTCCCTGCTCCCCGCTCCCTTGCCGTCTTAACGAGTAATTTAGTAGGGTCTGCTGAAAAAGTTTTTCGTGGGGACAGGGTGTGGGGTGTGGGCTTCGGCCGTGAGCTTTTGCCGAACGGGTGTGGGGTGTAGGGTTTTACCGATTTTGGGGGGGTCAATTACCTAATTTTCAGGGAAAAAGTCCCTGAATTTTCCCCCCGATCACTCCCCCGATCGGGTACTTTTTGAGGGGAAAAAAGTCTAAAAGACTTACCCAACAAGGTTTTTAGATTTATTCAGCAACCCCTAGATAGTCAACAGCTTATCTGTTCGCCCTAAGTCAACCCCTAAAACCTGATCGGTTTCTGTAATAGGGTTAGCTGGTTCATCTAGCGAATCACTACCAGTTCGGGATACTTCCAGGTTGAGAACATCAGGGTTGACCCCTAGGTTTCTCTTTTTCTTTTTAGGGCGCGTAGCGTCCTTCGGGTGCTGATAACTGCTCACTGATTTGATAGCATAGAGGAGAACCTATAGAGAGTGAAGCGGTATGAGTGGCTATAAAGATTCTTCTTCCATGCGCTATTTCTTGGCAGGATTAAAACCCTTTGCCCAACCTTTATTTTGGCTACCGTTAGGGATATTTTCCTTGGCTCTAATTGCTTTCTGGGTATATCAACAGCATCCTGAATGGTTGGGTTCGGTATTGGATACCCCAGGAATGTCCTTGGAGGAACGGGAAATCCAGGCTGACCAGATTACCGATGCTCCTCCCCCCACTGCTGTACCACTGCCGGCCATTCCTGCCAATAATAATACCGCTCCCCTGAAGAAACCAGCCTCGACGCAGCCTTTTGATCCTTTAAATACTAATACCGATAACAACCAGAAACCATCTTTATTCGCCCCGTTAATGCCGCCGACTAAGCAAAATCAGGCACCGAAGGCTAGTAAAAGTCTGCAACCGATTCAAGTGCGACCGATTAGTGGCGACACTAGCAATTATCCTTTACAAAGGGAAATCGAAAATCGCTCGCGGACTGTTAACTCGAATAATTCTCCTAATCTCAACCCTGGCGGCAACCCGAATCCAGTCAACCCCCAGAGAAATTATTCCCCTGAACAACAAAATGTTCCGCCCCCACGCTCCTGGAATAATGCCAACCCTAACCCGGTCTCCGGCTCTAGCAACCCATCCAACTATTATCAACCCCCCATATATCAGGCCCCCGTCTACGGCAATCAACCTAACGTCACTGGTTATCCCAATCAGGGAATGCCACCGAACAATAATGGCACCCCCAATCAAGTTCCCCCTCCAAGTAATAACCGAGGTTTCTCCATCCAACAACCCATTAATGCCCGGCCTTCTGGTTACTAGAGGGATTTAGATATGAGCTTGCAGGAAGTCTAATAAAATCGGATTAACTATTTCTGGGGCCTCGTCCTGGGGACAGTGGCCTAAACCGGCTAAGGGGATAAACTGTTTTACTGTCGGGAATCGTGCTAATTCTTGGCCCAAGGGCAAGGGTTCCCAAGGATCTTCGCTACCCCAAAGCAGCATAGCCGGACAGGGAAGAATCGGCAGTAGGTCTTCTGGCAGCGGGCCGCCAGAATAACCAGTAAAAGCGAGGAAAACCTCGATCGCTCCCTGATCTCTGGCGGGTTTTAAGATTATTTCTACTAATTCCTCCGTTACCGCTTCCGAGCGCCGATAAGCTTGGAGGAGAATTTTACGCACTGTCTGGGGTTTAGCGATCTGTTGGAAGAAAAAAGCCCCAATTGCTTTATTTTTGAGAATTATTTGGGCAATATCTGCACCTAAACGACGATACCAGGGTAATTTCCCCCGTTTTCTTTCGTGCAGTAGTCTGAGGGAACAATTGATCGCCGCTACCCCAAGGACAAAATCGGGATAATCGACGGCAGCCTGCATAATGGCCACACAACCGATGGAATTACCCACCAAAAAAGCAGGACCCCCCACCACTTCCCGACAAAAATCGGCAATTTGCGCCCCCCAAGTCTCGAAAGTGTAATCGATCTGGTTTTTTGGTTCGGGTTTGTCGGAACCGCCAAAACCAATTAAATCTAGGGCAAAACAGCGACATTTTTCGCCTAAAACGGGGATATTTTTTCGCCAATGTCCCCAAGATGCCCCAAATCCATGCACAAGCACGATCGCCGGTCCTGTCTCCCCCGCACTTTGATAGGTGATTTTGAATCCCCGCCAATGCCAGATTTTTGGTTGTGTCTCTAATCCTAGAATTTGCTGCATACTTTGTTGTATGTGTAAAGTATTTGTTGCTTTTCTTAATATATACTGTCAGGTTAAGTGGCGGCTAGGAGAGGGGAAGTGGGAAGTAGGGAGAAGGGAGAAGGGAGAAGGGAGTGGGTTTTTAAAGTTCGATGAGGAGTTAATCATACTATTAAAAACGGATTTGGTATGATACAGTATCTAGAGGCGTTTTTTGAAAACGTCTGCCAAAATTTCTGGCTTCAAAGCCTCGATCCTCTAAACTTATGAGTAGTAGAGTGCGTCTAGTGAAAGAAATGTATAGAGTCGTCTAAGTTTAATCACTTGATCCCGTGAAATTATGAGAATTAAACAAATTACAGTTACGCATCTTTTTGGCATATTTGATACAATTCATCTCAATAGGGAGGAAAGAATAACTATTATTTATGGTAAAAACGGCTTTGGAAAAACCTCAATACTGCGATTAGTCAATGGTTTTTTTCATTTAAAGTATTCGGTTCTTCTGGACTTGACGCATAAGGTTTTCAGGATAAGCAAAGAGTCCCTAGCATACTACCTACCGAAGAACCTTCAATATTTGCCCCTCCTGTGGCAATTGCGGTATATCCTCCTAAGGATTGACCCAAAATTACTGTATTTTGGGTGTCTATTTTACCTTGCTAATTGGGATCTGATTGCATTTTTTGTTCTAAGGTATCTAATACTAAACTTATGTCTTTCGGCTGTTCCATCCAAACATTAGGTGTGGGCAAAGTATCTAACCCATGCAAAGCATCATACAGCCTTTGGGCATCACTTTCAGGAAAATTAATTCCCACTATGGCAAAACCATAAGAAGCTAAATGTTGAGCGACATAACTTAAGGATTGAAAATCGGAATTTAAGCCAGGTGCAATGACAATTAAAGGAGCCGGTTTGCTGGATTTTTCAGGAAGATAAACAAAGACGGTTAAAGGGTCTCTATTAGGACGAGGAATCCTTAAGGTTTCTGATGTCCAAGTTTGATTTCCCTTGGTTGCTAAATTAGATAAATTAATCGAGGAGGGTAAGGGGATATCTTCGGCCAGCGCTTGAGGATCTAACCAATTAAAAATACGTTCTGTTGCTTGATATAATTGGTCGGCTTCATCAATGCTATTGCGGACAGTTTCTAAGTTTAAAGCTAGGGTTGGACTATCATAGTTTTTGAGAACATTAATGATGTTTAATCCATCAAGATTGGCGACAGATGAGATAATAGCACCTTCTAATAAGGGTTGACTTTGATCCGGTGGACTTTTGATCAATTGACTGAATTGTTTGATCAATTCTTGCCCAAAGGCAGTATTAAAAAACCTAAATGCCTCTACTTCATTAATGGGGAAAGATTCATTAAGTACATGACGGAGTTGTACTAAGTCTTCAGGGGAAAAATCCTTGGTAAATCAAACTAAATCGGAGCTTATTTTACCAGTTTCAGCAAAGTTTTCTAAACTTTTCAACGATATATTAAATTCCCCTGCTGGGAAGACTGAAAAGGTGATTTTTTCTGCGGCCAGTAAGGAGAAAGAGGGAAGCAGAGAAAGCATTCCTAAGCCTAATATCCGCCCTAATTTTTGTTTGAAATTTGTCATACAAATGCTGAGTTAAAGCAAAAGTTCACTTGCTCTCTTTTGGTCTAACCCATGACAAGGGACTGATGGGTTCCATGGATGGGAAGATAACTTTTCCCGATGGGGGCAGCCGCCGCCACTAGACCGTTGAGGCAATGACCAAAATTATTGCTACAATTCAATATTATAGCCTTGAAAATTCCCTTGGGAGGACAGAACCATGAGTTGGGTTGCCGATATTTTTGCTGGCGTTGCCAAATTTATGACTGATGTCATCTACGTCGCTGCCGTCGTCGCCGCTGCCAGCCTGCTGTTGAATGTCTTGTTCGTCCCGCTGCTGATCGTCGCTGCTGGTCGGTGGCCTCTCTAGAATCACCTCACCATGACGACAACAATTCTGACTCCCGCGCCAGTTCAAGCGGCAAAAAATTCCCCAGCACCCCCTGAGTGGGTAGATTGGCAAGTCGCCCATCAAATTCCGGGACGGCTGCGAATTCGCATTCCCCGCCTCAATTGGGATGACGAATTTGCCAGACGCTTGCAGCGATCGCTGCTTAGAACCACTGCCATCAGCGAGAGCCGCATCAATGCCGCCGCCTGCTCCCTGATTGTCTCCTACCAGGCGGAAGCGCTGTCAGCAACGGCCATCCTAGATTACTTGCAAGCGGCCATCCCAGCGGCCGGCCGGGAAAGAGAGCCAGAGCTAAGGGAGAAAGTCGGGGCTAGGAATCAGGGGACTTGGCCAACTTTAGGGCTGCCGGCCTTAGCCTTAGCCGTGGCGATCGCTGCTGCTCCCCTAGAACTGCCCTTCTCGATTGTGGGGGGAATTGTCCTTGCGGCTTCAATTCCTCTCTGGCAGAGGGTTGGCTAAGCCCTCACCCAGCAGGGACAAGTGACAATAGACTGCCTCGATGCCCTCTGGTTAAGTGCCCAACTGCTCCAGGGCAACGGCGTAGCTGGTGCGATCGCCCTCAATCTGGCCGCAGTGGCAGAGAGCCTGCAACCGGGCAAGCTCCAACAGCTAGAAGACGAGCTATACCTGCTGTTCCAGCAAGAAGATGCAGAAATCCACTGGCTTTCTGACCGGCAGCGGTTCGCGCCCGTTCCCGAAGCAGATCGAGAAGGGTGGCTACATTCCGTCGAAAAAACCGAACTACTCCAGAACCTCAAACCCGTCGCCCAAGGAGCGATCGTCCCCACTTTGCTCCTGAGCGGCACTTTGGCAATGGTGACGGGAGACTTGGGGCGAGCGAGTGCGGTGCTGCCCCTCGACATCGGGGTTTCCCTGCGGGGCGTTACTCCCTTGGCAGTGGTTTCTACCCTGACGGCGGCAGCGCGACAAGGCGTTTACATCCGCAATGCCAGGGTACTGGAAAAGCTGGCTCAGGTGGATACTCTGGCCTTTACTTGCGAAAGTTTCCAGGGCTTGATTACCCCGGAGCTGCCGGTGAGTTGGGACATCCCTTCTGAGTGCATCTACTTCGCCACCGATGCGGCTGCTGTTGAGTGCCTCCGAGAACAGTTGCGCTACCAAGGCAAGCGAGTCGCTTGGATAACCGACAGTGGTAGTGATTACTTGGCTGCCCAGGAGGAATCAGGTGGTCATTTCTCTAGGGAGAGGGGATTTTGAAGCGGCCGCAGATGTCATCTTGCACAGCCAAGATATCCAGCCCCTCGGCTACACCTTTGCCCCGGCGCGGCATACCCTTGCGACTGCATACAGGAGTTTGGCGATCGCTACTCTGCCCAACCTGTTAGTGGTGGCAGTCGGGGCGTTTTGGGTACTCAATCCGGTGGCGGCCGCCGCAATCAACGGCAGTTCAGCCATCCTCGCAGAACTGAACAGCCTGCGCTCCCTGAAACCTAACCGCTGTGGACATTCTGGTGGAGTATTAGTAAATGGGTTTAAAACCCCGTCGTTATCAAACTAACTTGATCCACTTTTGTCGACTTTTATTGATTTAATGTCCACTTTTTCTGGAGTTTTGTCAAGACATTTTACAATTTAAATTGTATGCTTGATTTCTTGAGGGAGTAAATATATACCAACAGCCAAGTCGGCTAGGACAAGTGGGAGGCGGCCAATTCTCGCAAAGCTTAAGCTTTTTTCCCAGCAATTCTCATTTATCTGACAACATAATTCTTTTATACTAAACTTTGAGGTTCACAATAGGGGTTAATTCATCATTTATTTCAAAATGAGAATTGCTGCTTTTTGGGTTAATTCTTGCAGATAGACTCGCTCATTCTCTGTTAGAGAGACGATATATTTTTTAGCTGGCATAATTGGTACTCATTGGGTTGAATTTAACTCTCCTATTATCCGTCATTCTTCCTTTGACAGACCACTACGAAACTCACCCCATCACCAGCCAATTGACGCTTTTTGCTGCAAGCCCTAATTAGGTTCTGCTGAAAAAGCGTCAACTTAGGTGCAAGGTTTTGAGCAAAGCGTGGTTCAAAAACCTGGCATTTTTATTGGCGATTGCGTCATGTTCCACCTTCAAATAATACCAAATTAAATTGTATTCATTGCAGATAGAGCATCAAGGATGAAGGGAAATCCTGTGAGAGAAGCAACTCTCTGGGGGTGTTAACTTCTTAAATAATTCATCTACTTTGACTTCCAATTCCTCTAAAGGCTTAAAGCATGACCATTTGCTCTCTTTTTTCAGTTCTTCCCCTAGTCTCTCTATTGGATTCAGTTCTGGACAATTCAGTTATCAGTGGGAAGTGGGAAGTGGGAAGTGGGAATTATGAAGTGGGGAGAATAAATAAAAGCAATCTGCTGTCTCCTGAGGACTGGCTCCTGACGGCTTACTGCTATACTTAAGCGATTAAATCGATTAACTTTTGTTTTAAAGTTTCCAATCCTAGCCGACGAATAGCCGAGATAAAAACAGCTTGGGGATATTTTTCCTTGGCTATTTCCAAATCCTCGCTTTTTACCTGATCCAACTTATTAAACACCATTAACACCGGACCAGTTTGAATCGGCATCTCCGAGAGGATTTTTAACACCGAGGCAATCTGACTTTCCCAAGCTGGATGGGAGAGATCCACCAGATGGAGTAAGGCGTCTGCTTCCGTTACTTCCTCTAAAGTTGCCCGAAAAGCATCCACCAGTGAGGGGGGTAATTCATGGATAAAACCCACCGTATCGGTTAGTAAAAGGGTGTGAGAGACTTGGGTGAGGGTATCAGTAATAGTTAAGCGTCGGGTGGTGGGATCAAGGGTAGCAAACAGTTGATCGGCAGTATAAACTTCGGCAGCGGTGAGAGCATTAATTAAAGTAGATTTTCCCGCATTGGTGTAACCGACGATCGCCACACTGGCCACCTCTTGTTTTTGCCGTTGTTTGCGTAAACGAGAACGATGAGCTTGCAGTTGATCCACCTCATCCTGGAGACGGGATAAACGACGTTGAATAGTTCGGCGTTCTGTTTCTAATTTTGTCTCCCCCGGTCCGCGAGTGCCAATTCCTCCCCCCAATCTCGACATGGCTAATCCGCGCCCGGTGAGACGGGGTAAAGTGTATTCTAATTGGGCTAATTCTACCTGTAGTTTACCCGCTTGGGATTGGGCCCGTTGGGCGAAAATATCCAGGATTACCTCGGTGCGATCAACCACTCTCACCCCGATTTGGTTCTCTAGATTGCGAATTTGGGCGGGAGAAAGGTCCCGATTGAATACAACTAAATTAGCCCCCGAAGTTTGCACCTGTAGGGCTATTTCTGCCACTTTTCCCGAACCGATCACTGTTTGAGGATGGGGATGATCCCGTTTTTGTCGGGTGACTTGCAAAACTTTACCCCCGGCGGTATCAACTAAACGTTCTAATTCGCTTAAACCGTCCTCGAACTGGCGATCGCTCATCCCCTCGGTCATTAAACCAACCAATAGCACCCGATCTTCGGCTTTATCAACGGTTATAGCGGTAAATTCTCGCTGAAACTCCGCCTCTAGTCCTTCGACTAACTCTAAAAAGTCCTGTTTGCTTAAATCCTCTAGATTTAAGGGAGCGGAGACAGACCAGTATATATTACTATTGACATTTGTTTGACTTTGTGGTATGAGATGAGCCAGATAGACTTGCTCCACATAACCGGTCGCCCCACCACCGCGACGGATCATGCCTGTACCGGTTAGAGTTAAGATCACCAGTGCGTCTAATCTTTGCAGAGCCATGGCGGTTAAACTGGATTCTTTTGGCGATTCCTGCTTGAGTTCCGTGGCGATGCAACGAATTCCGCAAAGACGCTCGGAACCGTAGCGGGGTAGTTCCAAGAGAGAAAATTGGGTTTGTCGGGGGGTTCCCACTCCCACACGAATTACCTGGCCGCGACGGTTGATATAGGTGCAGAGGGGTTGATGGATATCGGTACTGATAGCCGCCAGTCTTTGGGCGAATTCTGGGGTGGTGAGAGTATCGATGGGCAAGCGTTCATGGTACAGCCTTTGTAGCTGTTTCATTTGACTGGCTTTCAGTCCCTGGGTATTACCGAAGATGGTATCGATAGGCTTTCCTCACAACGCCGGATTTTATGTATTATTGTAGCGATTTTGACACTCGCTGCTCTTTTAAGTAATAGGGCAAAATTAACTTCTTGGTTAGGATAGGCACTCATGCACTCATGTAAGAGGTAGTTGGATATGTGTAATTAATTGTGTCTAGCCACTTATCTGTTCTCTAGAAGCCAGCCCTAATTAGGGTAAAATTGGGCAGTATCAATGGTTATTTTCAGTATTTTATCTGGCTCTTCTCGACTTTGTGTGATAATTTTTGCTTATGGAATACTAAAGTGCTTATTGGGCAAGACTTTTAGGACTATTTTGCGGATATTCTATCAGTATAGACCTCGTTTCCACACAGAAACCAGAAGAGCCGTTTACGGCTTTTATAAACTCACGTCGTTAATTTTCTTGCTGGCGATCGAGCCTTGATATATGTCTAGATCGAACCAGAAAGTTGTGCCAATTCCCACTTCACTAATCAAATTAATTTGACTATAGTGCTTTTCAATAATATTTTTGACGATCGATAATCCTAATCCCGTCCCTTCTAGGGTATGAACGCGATTTTCTACCCGATAGAAGCGATCGAATATGGCACTTTGATCCTCGGCATCAATGCCAATACCAGTATCGGATACTTCCACGCGAATTTTGACAGTTTCTTGGGGATTATCTCTGGTTATTTTATAGGCACGAATCATCACTTTGCCGCCAGCAGGAGTAAATTTTAGGGAGTTACCGACTAGATTAGTTAATACCTGTAAAAGTAGATCATAATGGCCCAAAATTGGTAGTAAATTTGCTTCAATTTCCGAGCTTAATTCTAGTCCTTTATCCCTAGCATTTAGTTGATAAGTCCTTAGGGTTTGTTCAATTAATTGTCCGATATCGATCGCATCTAAGTTATAGTTACGGGAGGACTCTAACCGAGAAAGATCGAGAACATCATTAACTAAACGAGTTAAGCGATCGGTTTCATGGTTGGCGGTTTCTAAAAACTCTCTTTTTTCTGTATCGCTGAGATCCTCTCCAAATTCTGTCAGGGTTTCAATAAAAGATTTGATGTTAAATAAAGGGGTTCTTAACTCATGGGAAACATTGCTAATAAATTGACTTTTTGCCTCATTTAATTCTGCTTCTCTGGTGATATCCTGTAGCGTCATGGCAATTCCCCGGACATTCTCCCGATACTGATCGAATACCTGAGTTAACAAAATGCGAATTGTGCAGGGTTTCGGGTTAGTTAAAGATAATCTAAATTCTGCTGGGGAATAGTTATTATTTTCCTGATCAATAACAGCATTTTTCTGATTTTGATTAGCGGATTCTTCTGGCTGGAGGGTTTCTCCTGCCGCAATTTGATAGAGAGGTTTAGTTAGTTTAACCGTTAACTCCGGAGGAAAAAGATGTAGAACATTTTGACCGATAATTTCCCGATCTTCCCAGCCAAATATTTCCCGAGCTGCGGGATTAATTAATAATAATTGAAAGTTAGTATCTAAGAGAATTGCCCCATCAGCAATAGTAGACATTAACGTATCTAGTTTGGCTTTTTCGGCGGTCATTTCTTCGATATTTTGTTCTTCGTATCGTTCTAACTTTTCCGCCATTTCATTAAAACTGAGAATTAATTCCCCCAACTCTCCTCCCAGGGGTAAATCAACGCGCTGCTTAAAATTTCCCGCTGCAATATTTTTGACCCCGACTAATAACTCCTTGATTGGTTTGGTGATAGTTAAAGCATTAAAAACTGCCCCGAGAATCACCATGGCCCAAATCGAGACAAAAACGGCAATAGTAACATCACGGGTTAGATTAGAAGAAGCGACCACAATAGCGTTAGGATTGATCCCGATCGCCAATACTCCCAAATATTTGCCTTCATGATTTAAGGGAACAAAGACATCGGTTACTTCACCGTCGGGGGTTTTATGCTGACGGACGAGGGGAGTTTCCGCATTTTCGCCATAATTTTCCGGTAATTGAATGCGACGCTCAATCGTCAGGGAATTTTTAACTTCGGCGGTAGAATAGGGAATGCCGAAAAATATCTGACCCTCCTCGTTAGCGTAGATCAAATAACGCACACTGGAGGTACTACTATAAAAACGGGCTGAAAAACGGGCTAAATCGGTTAAATTGTCCTCAGCAATGAGGGGGGAGACATTAGCGGCTAATAACAGCCCTAAATCCCGGCCAAAACGGGTATCATTGAGACGCACATCCTGCTGGATCGTGTTAACCGCCCAAAAGGTTAAACCACTCATCAACAAAGAAACGGCTAAAGTAGCCGCAGCCATTAATTTAGTTTGGAGGGTGAACTCAGACCACCAACGGGCGATCGCTTCTCGGAGACTGGGCAGAAAATTAAACACGGTTAGGCAGCATTAATCGGTGTTCTTGAGGAGTCTATCGCTCAAATCGCGGGTTAACATGATCATCTTAACTCATTATTAAGCCGGTAGCGGTTAAACCGGCACTAATCAAAGCCTAAGTCTCCGAGAAAGTCAAGAAATGCCCAAAAGCGCCAAGAGTTCTAATTTTAGCTACCCCCGGTACTTCTGTGGTGTAAATACTGAACACACCTAAATTTTGCCGTTGACTAGAGGTTTCGATCGCTGGTTTTAAGATTTGATTTTTGATGATATTTCTGGCTGCCACTGGCAAAGAATCGATCGAGCCACAGAGACTGATTTTCTCGCAAGCGATTTTGTCGGCATGAGCGAGGAGTTTTTCGGCGGCGTATTCGCTGTAAAGTTCTTGGGGGGGATTGGTCAATCCCATCACCCCCGCTACCACCCCTAGTGCGATCGCTGCCTTGAAGAAATTACCCCCCATAGCTACTTAGCTCCTTGATTTTGTCTTCTCCACTCTAATTTTGACAAGACATTTTCGATCTGGCTAGGGAGCGGTGTTAATTTCTTAAACCAATACCGGGTGCATAGCACTCTAGTACATTTCCTGTGAGACTGCAACTAACTAACAGATAATCACAGTGAGAACAGGCGGTGCTAACGAGATGGTGTTCTAAAATATGCTGTCTTTCGGCAAAATTTCCACAATTAGGACAGCGCACTTGTTGCAGGGTGATCATAGCAAACCTCATTAATTAGTTATCTTCTGTATATAAAGCTAGTTTTTCTTGATCCCAATCGGTTTAAGTCTATTTTTTCCTTGATCCCCATTATGGAGTCGCTCATCTGATCTTGCTAGTAATTTTTACTAAACTTTGCAATTTTTCAATAAAAATTTAATAATTTCTTTCTAGTGTTTTTTACCGTGATCTGATATGTGTCGGTAATTTTGGGCAAGAGAAAGCCAGAAAGCGAACTATTAAACTGCTGATCCCTTACTGCTATAATAACCGCTGAGATTATTGATTATCCTATGAAGTACGCTCTGGTTCACGAGTGGTTAACCCCAAAGGCGACGGGGGGATCAGAATTAGTGGTTAGGGAGATTTTACAATGTCTAGAGGCGGATTTATACGCTTTGATCGATTTTGAGTCCACTAATCCCGATAGTTATCTCTATGGTCGCTCGATCGGGACAACTTTTCTGCAAAATTTCCCGAAAGCGAGCAATGGCGTCCAAAAATACTTACCTTTTCTTCCCCTAGCGATCGAGCAGTTAAATTTAGAGGATTATGATGTAATTTTATCCTCCTCCCATTGTGTGGCTAAAGGGGTTTTAATTCGACCAGATCAGGTGCACATTTGTTATTGTCACACTCCGATGCGTTATGCTTGGGATTTAACTTTTGACTATCTGGCTAATAGCAAGTTAGGACAGGGATTACCCGGTATTTTCACCCGTTATCTTTTGCATGGGTTGCGTCAGTGGGATGTGATTTCTGCTAATCGTGTGGACTATTTTCTGGCTAATTCCCACCACACCGCTAGAAGAATTTGGCGCTGTTATCGACGGGAGGCAAAAGTTATTTATCCTCCCGTACAAATCGAGCGTTTTCCCTACCAAGAGAAAAAAGAAGATTTTTATTTAGTAGTCTCTCGTTTAGTTAGTTATAAAAAAGTCCCTTTAATTGTGGAAGCGTTTAATCAATTGGGATTACCCCTAGTGGTTATTGGAGATGGTCCTCAGATGGCTTTGATTCGACAGTTAGCGAGGGATAATATTCAGATTTTAGGTGCGGTTTCTGATCGAATGGTAGCAGAATATATGTCGAAAGCAAAAGCGTTTATTTATGCTGCTTGTGAGGATTTTGGTATTGCTTTAGTGGAAGCGCAAGCTTGTGGTACTCCCGTGATTGCATTTGCTGCCGGAGGTGCTTTAGAAACCGTGCGGGATCTGCGGGAAAATTCTCCCCAAGGAACGGGATTACTTTTTGGGGAACAAAATCCCCAATCTTTGGTAGAAGCGGTTAAATATTTTGTCGATCACGGTGATAAAATTGCTCCAGAAAATTGTCGGCAACAGGCTAATAAATTTACTCCTGAAATCTTTCAAAGTAACTATAGTTTATTTGTCGAGGAACATTCAATATCTAAAAGTTATTGCTAAGTTTAATGATAGCAGTTATCTTAATGGTGAGCTAGGAAGTTTTCGTTTTAGGGAGTCAGTCATCGGTGGTCGATAACAAATTAGGTTACACTTTATCTTGATGAGAAACGTTGTCAAAGAGGGCGAAGGCAATTCGCCCCTACAATAATATTATTTCCCCAGTGGTGGGAGTGCATCACCTGCGCTCAAAATGTAATATTATGGATATTTCTCGAAAGTGGATATCTAGCCAACGCTGATAGCTTACCGTGGTGATTGTGATGACAGAAAAGCGAGGATTATAGCCGTGCCTTGGAATCGAGTTAATCAATGGGTAGAAAGACGCTCTTTAGTGGCCCTAGAATCAGCTTATCAGAGAGCGCTGAAAATTAAAGCGATCGAAGATAAACATTTTGGGGGACAAAAAATTTCCCCGGCTGCCGTGGGAGGAAAAAGTGTTTATGATTACTTTCAAAGTACCCTAGAACGAGAATTATTCCAGATACGTCTCGATTTAACTCAAGTGCGTCTGGGTAATTTTCTTAACCCGCAAACTAACCCAGAAAATAATAACATCCTAGGGACTTTAAAAGCGATCGAGGATATTATCGGTAAATATCGCCTAGACTTAGAGGAATTGCTGCCCCCATTACCGAATAATCAAACCCCAAATTTGCCTAAAGCGAATCTCACTGGTGATAGCTCTAGCGATAAAACTAACCAGACAATTTCTCCTGCAACCAGTAATAAATTTTTTAACTTCCGGCAAGAATTAACCCCCGAATACGAACAAACTGTCATCAAACAACTCCGTACCCTACGACAACAGCAGCGCATCGCTATTCGTTTTATCCTGATTATTATTTTAGTGCCTCTCTCGGTGCAGGTTATTAGTAGAAACTTTATTTTTAGCCCTGTTTTAAACTATTTTGGTGTGGATAGAGCGAAAATATCAGAAGTTTATATTTCTCAGGAAATAGGCGAAAAATATCTCAGGGAATTTGCTAGACTTCAAGAAATTGAAGAAATCAAGCACGTTTTAGGAGTAGCAAAAGCAGGACATGAATCAGAAGAAACCTTTCGGGAACAGGTACAGGAATTATTTAAAGAAGCGGGTTATGAAAGTCAAGATGGTTGGAAAAACTTACTCTCCGATATTACCGGATTAATAGCCTTTATTGCGATCCTAATTTTTGGTCGTCAACAATTGGCAATTACGCAAGCCTATGTTAGTCGTTATTTTCTCAGCTTAAATGATATTACCAAAGCCTTTATCTTTATTCTTTTTACCGATATATTTGTCGGGTTTCACTCGGCGGAGGGTTGGACGGTAATCTTAGAAACTTTGTTCCGGCACTTTGGTTGGCGGGAAAATATTACATTTATTAGCTTGTTTGTGGCCACTGTTCCCGTTATCCTAGATACCATCTTTAAACTATTAATATTTAACTATCTGACTCGTAAATCTCCCACCGCCGCAACTATCCTAGAAAAAATGAACCAGTAACGCCCTATGATCCTCAGTATTGCCGATACTTTCATTAAAAGACCCGTTCTGACCACAGTTTGCTCGATTTTAATCGTTTTGATCGGAGCGATCGCTATTCCCTTTTTACCCCTAGAAAAACTGCCCCAGTTGGCATTTATTCAGGTAGCGGTAAATGCCAACTATTTGGGAACCGATGCCAAAACCGTACAGGATAACGTTACCACGGTACTCGATCGGCAGATTAACGGGACAGAACAGATTGTTTATATGCAGTCCCAGAGTACCAACACGGGACAAAGTACAGTGAATGTCTATTTCCCAGTAGAAATGGATCGTAACATTGCCCAAGTCTTGGTACAAAACCGCGTCAGTACCGCCGCCGCTAGTTTACCGGAAGAAGTGAACCGGCAGGGGGTGACCACCAATACCCAATCCCCCAGCGTTACCCTTGCCTACGGGATTTCCGCCAAACCGGACGAAAAGGGCAATTATCCCTACGATACGGTCTTTTTAAGTAACTTTGTTGATCGGGTTATCGATGCGGAGATTCGCCGGATCGAGGGGGTTGGTAGTACAACCATCATCGGGGAGAGGGAATACGCCCTGCGTTTTTGGCTTAATCCTGATGCCTTAGCCGCTAGGGGGCTATCGGCACTCGAAGTGGTACAGGCAATCCGAGAACAGAATATTCAGGTGGGTGCAGGGACAATTGGCGGTGATCCCAGTCCCGAGGATCAGCAATTCCAGATCGCCATTCGCGCCGTTGGTAGGGTTGCCACCGGGGAGGAAGCGGAAAATATCGTCGTCAAAGTGGGGGAAAATGGCGATTTAATCCGAATTAAAGACGTAGGACGGGCAGAAATCGGAGCCGAAAGCTACAGTACCGCCGCCTATTTCGACAAATCCCCCGCCGTTGTCTATATCGTCTATCAGTTACCCGGTTCCAACGCTTGGAATACTGCCAAACTGGTAAAAGAAAAAATGGCGGAACTAGAACCAAGTTTCCCCCCGGGGTTAAATATCGCCATCACCCTCGATAATACGGCTTTTGTAGCCGCTTCCCTGGAAGAAGCCTTTGGCACTCTGGTGGAGGCGATTTTACTGGTTATTCTGGTGATTTTTATCTTCCTTCAGGATTGGCGCACCACGATCATTCCGGCGATCGCTATTCCCGTATCTTTGATCGGAACCATGGCCGTTGCCCTGGCTTTAGGCTATTCTCTCAATAACCTGTCCTTGTTTGCCGTCATTCTGGCCACCGGTTTAGTGGTGGACGACGGCATCGTGATCGTAGAAGCGGTATCGGAAAAATTACGGCAGGGAATGCGGCCATTTCAAGCTGCCCTCGATGCCATGGGCGAGTTAACCTCGGCGGTTATTGCTAGTTCTCTTGTACTACTAGCGGTTTTTATTCCCGTCACCTTCTTCCCCGGTACGGTGGGGATCGTTTATCGACAATTTGCCGTCATCATCTCCGCTTCAATTATCATCTCCACCTTTAACGCCCTCAGTTTTTCCCCCACCATGTCGGCGATTATCATGAAACCGCCCCAACGCACCCGCGGACCCTTGGGACTGTTTTTCGCGGGCTTTAATCGGGGTTTCAACGCAGTTAAAGAGGGCTATCGACGCTCGATCGAATTTCTGATCCGCATCCGGTTTCTGGTCTTACCCTTTTTTATCGCCGCCCTCTTTCTCACAGCTTGGAGTTATAGCACCACTCCCCAGGGTTTTATCCCCGAAGAAGACCAAGGTTATGCCTTCGTTTTGGTGCAAGCGCCCCCCGGGGTTTCCCTGCGCTACACCGACCGGGTTATCCGTCAGATTAACGAAGAAATTCTCGACGGTATCGAAGAAATCGAACACTTTGTCGGTATGGCGGGCTTTAGTTTTGCTGGGAGTGGCAGTAACCAAGGGCTATTTTTTGTCAAGTTAAAAGAATGGTCGGAACGGCCCGGCGAAGATAAGTCAGTTTTCGGTATTCTCCGGAAAATTAACCGACAATTAGCCACTAAAGTCCGAGATGCTCGTGCTTTCGCCGTTAATGCGCCCCCTGTGGATGGCTTAAGTTCTACCGGCGGTTTCGAGATCTATATCCAAAACCGCGCTTCTTTCCCCATGGACGCTTTGATTGCCAACGCTAATAAAGTCATGGCCGAGGCCCGAACAAGACCGGAATTATCGGGAATTTTCACCCAATTTACCACCGACACGCCGATGCTGGAACTTTCCATCAATCGCAACCAGCTACAGGCACAAAACGTCGATATGCAGGCCGTTTTCGGCACCCTGCAAACCTATCTCGGTTCTAACTTCGTCAACCAATTCGTCTTGGGCGATCGCTTGTATCGAGTCTTTGCCCAAGCAGAAGCGGATTATCGTTCTAATCCCGAAGATATTAACCGTCTTTACGTCCGTTCCCGTACCGGGGCCAATATTCCCCTATCGGGTTTAGTTAGCGTCAAACGCTTCACCTATCCACCGATTATCACTAACTTTAACCTCTATCCCTCGATTAGCGTTCAGGGTAATCCCGCCCCCGGTTTTAGTACGGGACAGGCGATCGCAGTGATGGAAGATGTCTGTCGGAAAGTCCTGCAGCCCGGTTTCGGTTACGCTTGGACGGGTACAGCTTTCCAAGAAAAAACTTCCGCCGGGGCAGCCCCGGTTATCTTCGGATTAGCCTTTATTGTGGTTTTCCTTGTCCTCGCGGCCCAGTACGAAAGCTATATCGACCCGATTATCATCATGATTACCGTTCCCCTAGCGATCCTGGGTGCCATGGGGGCCTTACTGTTGCGGGCGAATTTCCTACAAGTGGGTAGTCTCTTCCCGACGGTGAATAATAATATCTATGCTCAGGTGGCTTTGGTCATGTTGATCGGTTTAGCGGCAAAAAATGCGATTTTAATCGTGGAATTCGCTAACCAGTCCCGTACTTTGGGTTTAAGTATTCCCGATGCGGCAGCCCGGGCCTCGACGGAACGCTTAAGACCGATTCTGATGACGGCTATTTCCGGTTTAGTCGGTTTCTTGCCCTTGGTTATCGCTTCCGGCGCCGGGGCGATGAGTCGTTGGTCCCTGGGAACTGCAATTTTAGGCGGTTATCTGATTTCAACGGTGTTGAGTTTATTTCTTGTCCCGGTGTTGTATGTGCTGATCAAACAGTTCGAGGCCCGATTCCTCTCCTCGAAACCCCCGAAAAGTGGCGGTTCTGGCGGCAAGAAAACCCCTTCTCTCGATCAGGAAAGGAATACATCAGAAACCCCCATAGAAGAAGCGGCCATTTCCTCTTTGAAAATCTCTCCTCAGTCTGGGAATGACTAGGGTGTTAGATTTTGGGGTTTTGGGGTTTTGGGGTTTTGGGGTTTTGGGGTTTTGGGGTTTTAGGGTATTAGGGTATTAGTTGAAATTCCCCCACCTTCCCACTTCTCCCCCGCAACGAACGCGCACGAAGTGGTCTCCCCACTTTCCCCATCACCCCACTTCCCCATCACCCCACTTCCCCACCTCCCCACACCCCACACCCCACACCCTACACCCCACACCCCACACCCATCTCTGATAACTGAAAATAATGACCCTAGAATCTACTGCTAATGAGGCGATCGCTCATAATTTAGAGCAATTCCTGCTAGTTTTGACCATTTCCTTGAGTGTCGCCACTTTATCGAGAACCGTTGCCTTCCTCCGCAAAATTCCCTACACCCTGCTGTTAGTTATTGTCGGTATGGGTTTGGCTTTTTTAGATTTGCGTCTGGTGAATCTTTCCCCGGAATTAATCCTGGAAATTTTTCTGCCTCCCCTGTTATTTGAAGCCGCATGGAATATTCCCTGGGCGAAATTAAAGGAATATTGGGTTACTATTGTCCTTTTTGCCGTTATCGGGGTGATTATCTCCGTTTTGGGAGTCGCCTATCCCCTACATATCTTTGCTAATTTACCCCTATCGATCGCTTTTCTCTTGGGTGCTGCCCTAGCTGCCACCGATCCCGTCTCTGTAATTGCCCTCTTTAAAGAATTGGGGGCCAGTAAAAAACTGACGATCCTAATGGAAGGGGAAAGTCTCTTTAATGATGGGGTCGCTGTGGTCGCTTTCGTCCTCTTGGTAGGGATTCCCTTGGGAGTCGATACCTTTTCCGTCCCCGTCACGATCGCTCGTTTCTGCACCTTTGTCGGTATTGGGATCGGTGTCGGTTGCGTGATCGGTTTCGGCATTTCTTACCTTACCCAACGCTTCGATTTGCCTTTTGTGGAACAGTCTCTGACTCTAGTTTCTGCATATGGAACCTATCTCGTCACGGAAAAATTAGGCGGATCTGGTGTGATTGGGGTGGTGATTGTTGGGATTATTCTCGGTAATCTCGGTTCGCGCATTGGTATGAGTCCCCGCACGCGCCTGGTAGTTAGCGAATTTTGGGAATTTATCGCCTTTTTTGTCAATTCTATCATCTTTTTATTGATCGGCGATCAAACCCGTTTTGAGAGTCTTGGTAGTCACTTAACTGGGATTTTGATAGCGATCGCCGCTATGGTGGTTTCCCGTCTGTTCTCAATTTTTGGACTAGGGGGAATTAGTAATCTAATTACGGGCAATCAAATCAATTTCAAGGAAAGAACGGTGTTATGGTGGGGAGGATTACGCGGTTCGGTTTCGATCGCCCTAGCGTTAAGTGTTCCCACGTCTATCCCCTACCGTCAAGAAATTATTGACGTGGTTTTTGGTGTGGTTTTATTTACTTTATTGGTGCAAGGATTATCTATACAATGGCTGTTAAATTTCCTCAATCTTATTGGTGATCAACCGATTCGCACCGAATATTCGTCCTTAATTGCTCGTCAAATTGCTTTAACTAGGGTGTCTAATTATCTGCAACAACCAGAACGTTTTCCCGATATCGATCCCGAATTTTATCGCTATAAAAAAACTCTGGTGGAAGGACAATTAAAGTCCTTGGGGGATCAGTTGCAAAAATTACTACAGGAACACCCACAATTAAAAGATGTGGTGGCCGAACAATTTCAAGATACTTTACTCGATATCGAAGCTAATACCTACGCAGAATTAATTAGAGCAGGTCGTTTAAATGAAAATCTCGTCCCCCTTTTAGTGGAGGTAGAAGCAGAAAAAGAGATGGTTTAATCATCAAGGGGTGCATCTCCTATGTGTGACTTTCTGTCACATATTGGTGAGCAGCAGAAGTTATTCAAAGAGGGCGAAGGCAATTCGCCCCTACAATAATATTATCGCACCAATAGTAGGGGCGCATCGCGTGCGCCCAAATCTAATATAGATATTTCGACAAAATTGAGATGCAGCCTCATCAAGTCATGGAAAATCAAAGAATTTTTGCTAAAAATTGCTGAGTTCGATCGGATTGGGGATGATTAAAAAATTCTGCTGGGGGGGCAATTTCCAAAATTAAACCCTGATCCATAAATACCACTCGATCGGCCACTTCTCGCGCGAATCCTACCTCGTGGGTGACACAAACCATGGTCATCCCCGATTTGGCTAAACTTTGCATCGTTTCCAAGACTTCTCGCACCATTTCTGGGTCTAAGGCTGAGGTCGGTTCATCGAATAACATCACTTTCGGTTGCATGGCCAAAGCGCGAACGATTGCCACCCGCTGCTGTTGTCCTCCCGATCACTGGGGGGGATATTTAAGCGCTTGTTCGAGAATACCGACTTTTTCGAGGAGTTTTGTCGCTATTTCCTCCGCTTGCGCTTTTTTCCAACCGCGAACCCATATCGGACCGAGGGTGACATTATCTAATACCGTCAGATGGGGAAAGAGGTTAAATTGTTGAAAAACCATCCCGACTTCCTGACGGATTGCCTCGATATTTTTCAGGTTGTGGGAAACAGTTATTCCGTCAATAATAATGCGGCCTTTTTGATAGGATTCCAACCCGTTAAAAGTGCGAATAAAGGTGGATTTTTCTGAACCGGACGGCCCCATAATCACGACAAATTCCTGTTTATTAACGGTGAGATTGACTCCCCGCAAAGCATGAAAGCGGTTATCGTACCATTTTTCCACCGCTTCGGCAATTATAATCGGTTCCCTGTTGTGAGAGTCCATATTTTTGAGAGTTTATTGATTATCTGTATCGGGAAACCACTGTTTCTCAAGAATTTGTCTCAGAGAGTAGGGACAAATTATCGGTAAATTTTTTAATCCTGTCTTTTTTTCGGCAATTAAGCGAGCGTTTTCATAGATATTCCCTAACTCTAGTTCTAGAAATTTACTTAAATTGGTGGTGAGCTTATCTTCTAATTGTACTCGAAAAGTGATAATCTCTGCTGCCCAATGATTACTATTTCTTTCTCTTTCAGTCGTCCAAAATTGATAGAGTAGGATCTGGATTATTATTTGTAAACTTAAACTTTTAACAGCAGTTTTTTCGCTTCGTCCCCAAGCTGCCAACTCCTCGATTAAATGTTCGTAATCTACCCGATCAAACTGGCGATTTTTTAATAACTCGATCGTCTCGCTTAACCAGCGATCATATTCTTTTTCATAAAGCTGTTCTAAAGCAAGCATTGTCTTTGATCAAATGGAGACATTATTTAAAATAACCTTTTACTAAGTATGATAGCATAAAAGGTCTGGATGGTACTGGATTAGTGTAAATCTTTTTTATTTAGTTTTAAACGGAGATATTTCCGCATAATTAACTGATTTTATCAGATTTTTTCATGTTTACACCAAATAACCACCTGAATTGATTGAGGCAATAATCCTGACTTTACCCGAAGAAGTTGATTAAATTCAAACTTCAATACATTTGAGTAGATGACTTAGTTTTTTGTCACCCTTTTCAGCTAAACTAAGTTTATGACTAAAAGCCTAGAAAACATTACCATTCACCAGTTTAGAGGACTGCGAGATCTGAAGCTCAAGAATCTCGGACAGATTAACCTGCTTGTGGGAATTAATAATTCGGGAAAAACCAGCGTTCTCGAAGCGTTATCTATTTACTGTCATCCCTTAGATCTAAAAGTTTGGCTAAATACTGCTAGACAAAGAGAACAAGAGTACAGAGTTTCTCGTACTCCTTATCTAGATTCCCTACAGTGGTTATTTACTCACGATCCAATTGTTGAGCAAGAAAAACTTGATCACGGGGTTATATCAATCACAGGAAATGGCTCCTTTAAAGTTCAGAAAATCGAGGCAATTTATGAAGAACTCGAAGGAATTATTTTAATTGACAACCCCGAAGACAAGCTTCATCCTAAGGATATAATTAGCGAAGAAAACGAAGATTTAATCGATAATAATGAAGATTTATGGGAAACAAGAAAAGGTATAAATTTATCGATAACAGTATTTTTGGCTCAAGAACAATTAATAAGTTTAATTAATTATCCCCAAAATCCCCTGAAAGAAAACTATCAACTTTGGGAAAATAGCTCTCTCTCTAGACTATCGGGAAAAAAAGAACCTAGCTTACTAACTTCTCTGGTTAGTCCCGCTTCTCATCGTTCTGATATTGGTCAATTTCGATTGCTTTCAGAGGTGAGATTTGCCAATTTTAAAACAGATGTTATCGATTTACTGCGTCAAATGGACAGTAATATTTCTGACTTAGAAATTCTCTTACCTCCTCATTCTTTATCTTCCAGATTTAACATTTATATTCAACACGAAAAATTGGGACTTGTACCCGTTAGTACCTTTGGTGACGGGGTGCGTCGCTTACTTCATATTGCTCTCAAACTTGCCAGTGTTAAAGGTGGAATTTTATTCATTGATGAATTAGAATCAGCTATTCATACAGAGGCCCTGCAAAGTTCTTTTAATTGGTTAGTTAAATGGTGTCAAAAAATGAATGTACAACTGTTTGCTACTACCCACAGTCTAGAAGCTGTTGATGCTCTGTTAGAAGTTACTGAACCAGAATCAGATTTGGTGCTTTATCGTCTCGAACCAAAGGAAAATTATACTAGAGTAGTTAGACATGATTGGACTCGATTAAAAAGTTTACGAGAAGACTTAGGACAGGAGGTTCGTTGGTGAGTCGAGAACATATATTGATTGGAGTGGAAGGTAATCATGATCAAGCTTTTCTGGTGAAAGTTATGTGTAAACTGCTGGGGTTTTCTAAATGTGAAGAACTCTCAAATCTAGAACCAATTTGGAAAAAATTTATTCCGAAATATCCTCCTCCTAAAACTGGAAAACTTTACATCAGACTCGATATGCCATCTATTCTTTATACTGAGACTTTATCCGTGGCAATTTATGCCGGGGGTGGCAGTGAATTAATTAAAAATTTAACCAATAAACTTGCCGATATGGATTATAACAATGAATTATCAGCTTTTGCCATTATTGCCGATGCGGATAAAGATAACCCAGCAGAAGTTGCTCGCAAATATCATCAGGGTTTTCGGGAATATTTTCCCGACTTTCCCAGGGGAGTAGCTGCCACGGGAACTATTCAAGAAAATAGACCAAGAGTCGGATTATATATACTGCCTAATAATGTTGATCAAGGTGTCTTAGATACCCTACTTTGTGATTGTGGAAAAATAGCCTATCCTGAATATATGAACAGAGCAAAAGCATATATTCAACAATTTTCCGAGGAAGAAATTAGTCAAATTGGCTGGAAACCTTTTGATAAAGAAAAAGCCACTATTGCCGCAGTTGCTAGTATTCTTAAACCTGGAAAAACCAACACCGCAACTATTTCTGATGCTCGCTGGATTAGCGAGCAAACTTCAACACAAATACCATCACTACGAAATCTCTTAACTTTCCTGAAACAACTCCTTAAAATGGAATCAATATAATTATATTTATCTGCTGAAAACTTGAGGAGTTGCCAACTAATGCTTAATTCTCTCAATCGGATTTTCTTGCCTCTGGTTTCTAGCGTTTTTGCTACCATAATTATCTCCAGTTGTCAAGGAACAAATGTATTTAATTTAGCGAATAATTCCCAGAGAAATCAATGGCAAAAAGTGACCGTAATCGAGGGTTTAGAACATCCCTGGTCGATGGTTTGGCTACCTAACGGGGAAATCCTGATCACAGAGCGCCCCGGTCGTTTAAGAGTGGTTAGAGAGGGTAAATTAGAGCCAAAAGCCATCGCTGGAGTTCCCGAAGTTTTTGCCTTCGGACAAGGAGGATTGCTCGATGTGGCAATTCATCCCCAATTTGCCCAAAATCGCTGGATTTATCTAACTTATGCTCACGGAGACCAGGAGGCTAATCGTACCCGCGTCGCTCGTGCGGTTTATGATGGTACAAGTTTGCGAGATGTACAGGTTATTTTTGAAGTTTCCCAGGCAAAAACCGGCTCTCAACACTTCGGTTCGCGGTTATTATGGCTACCGGATGGCACTTTATTGGTAGCGATTGGGGACGGGGGTAATCCTCCCCTACAATTAGCAGGAGATTTAATTAGAAAACAGGCACAAAATCTGCAAAGTCATTTAGGTAAAATTATCCGCATCAATGACGATGGTTCTCTACCGAAAGATAATCCTTTTGCGGGTTCTAAAATTTGGAGTTATGGCCATCGGAATATTCAAGGAATCAGCTTTGATCCGATGACTAAAAGAGTCTGGGCAACAGAACACGGAGCGAAAGGAGGGGATGAATTAAATTTAATTGAAAAAGGTAAAAATTACGGCTGGCCAGTGGTTTCTGCTAGTCAAGAGTACGGTACTAACACCCCAGTTTCTAGCGAAAAATCTCGACCATATCTGATTGATCCGAAAACAATTTGGACACCTGCGATCGCTCCTTCGGGATTGGTCTTTTATACTGGTAATCGCTTTCCTAATTGGCAGGGAAATTTATTCGCCGGTGGTTTAGTTTCCAGGGATATTCGTCGTCTGTCAGTGAATAAATCCGGTGAAATTATCAATCAAGAAGCGATTCCCATCGGTCAGAGGGTGCGGGATGTGCGTCAAAGTCCCGACGGATTTTTATACCTGCTCACCGATGAAGGTAACGGTCAATTAATTCGCCTTGAACCGCCATCTAATTTGTAAAAGTTCACAGAAATTATTATGAAAACCCTGAAGATTTTTTAGTGAATTCTAGTATAGTTATGTTTGTACGGGAGCAAGCACTCGATTTATGAAGAAAATTTTACAGTTAGCGGGAATTAGTTGCCTTTTGCCGCTGCTTCTAACCAGTCCGAGTTTAGCGGAAACAGTGGTGGAAAAAGTGGCTCGCACGGGATTTTTGACCGTAGGAACCCGTTTTGATGCGATTCCCTACTCCTACGTCAATGAGAAGGGGGAATTAGTCGGCTATTCTATGGATGTGTTGGAACGAATTAGAAAACGATTGCAAACTCGTCTCGGTCGTCCCGTCACCCTGCAAATGATTGAAGCGAACCAACCCGGAGAGAAAATTAATCTCATTCGTAGCGGGGAAATCGATATCGCTTGTAGTACGGCTTTTACTTGGGAAAGGGCGAAAGTTGTCGATTTTTCTACCAGTTACAGCATTTCTGGGATTAGGATTTTAGCCAAAAAAGGTAGCAATCTCTCCACTCCTCAATCCCTAATCGGTAAACGCATCGCCTTGGTTCCCACTTCTGCGGCCGTCGATGTGATTAAATTAGTACAACCGCAAGCGACAATTGTTGCTACCTACAGCACCGTAGAAGAAGCGATCGAAGCTTTAAAAACTGGTAAAATCGACGCAATAGCGGGGGATAGCATTTCTTTAGCGGGAACAATCCTCAGAGATAACCCTCAAGCTTACGAAATCGTCCCTGAAGAAGCTTTAGCTAATTTTGGCATTGCTTGTATGGTTCCCGAAGATAACTCTACTTTTTTGGATGATGTCAACTATGCCATTGTTAAAATGATGCAGGATTACATCAGCAATGATACGGCCACCGTTAGTCAAATCGATCGCTGGTTCGGTAGTCAAGGCATGGTTCCCATCCCCCCAGAATTATTAAAGGGGTTTTTTGCCTTCAAAGTTATCGAACACGCCCAAATTAATCCCCAAGAAGCCAAATAGGAGCATAAATTCAGGTGAATATCAGCAATAAAACCGGTTTAGTCGGCTTTCTTCTTGCTTTATCTGCCTTCGGTCTGACTAGCACCGCTCAGGCCGCCTCAGACGAGGCTAATCCCATTGAAGCGCGTTTAAGTCGTCTATCTAGCGCTGTACGCGAACGGGTTAACCAACTGCCGGAAGGTACTGCCGATCCTAGTTTACAAGCTTTAGGCTGGGGAGATGGTCGCGGTCGCGGTTGGGTGAATAGTCGTGTCGGTGGTTGGGGAGATGGTCGCGGTGGTAGCTTCGTTAATGCGCAGCCCTGGCGCAATGGTTGGTCTGACGGTGGCAGTTTCTTTAATTCCCGACCGCGCTGGGGTAATGGTGGCAGTTTCTTAAATCGTTGGTAAGTTAAGGTTGGGTGAGGTGATAACTTTATCCTCGTCCCAACCCCAGTTTGACGATGAAATCTCGGGTGATTATTTTGAGGCAGAAAGACTCCATCAAGACGAAAGGAAAGTTGTTTGACTTCCACTGAGTCAAAGCGGTAGTTATTCGCTTCGTTGATAGGGAGTTGAATTAATTCAAAGGAGATAGAGGGGAAAGATTGAAAGAGTTGATCAAAAATCGTGTCAGTTTTCATGATTTTATTTTACAATGCGATCGCATTTTTTATCTCCCGTTTTGTATAGCTCTAACCTGTTCAACCTCTAACTCTAAGGCGGATGCGACTTGCTCAACACTTAACCCTAAGGTTAACAAACGAGGGACAGCCTCTAATGCTTTGTTTAGTCTGCCTTCCTGACGCGCTTCCTCGCGCACATCTTGAAAATACTGAGTTTGTTTTAATTCATCTAAACTAAACATAGTTTCTATCTCCCGACGATTAAGAAGCGGTAACTTATAAACGAGAATCGTCTCTATTAATTGTAAGAGTTCTTGCGGTTTTTGGTCGGGGGTTAATTCTTCCCGCACTCTTTGGATTAATTTTCGGGTGCTATCAAGTGCTTTTGCTTTAGATAGGGTGATTAATTGGACTGTGGCTAAACCAATCGAAGTTTGAGGAATGTTTTCTAATTCATTCAGATAAATCCGTCTGACTCGCTCGCAGTTGAGGAGTTCCCGATAGCGTTGAACTTGATTGGTTTCTACTTGAGGGCTAGGATAGACAATCACACCCCGCCAATCATTGGTTAAGTCGGTTTTACTGAGATATAAGAATATTTCAGTGAAAAAGCGCTGATAAAAAGCCTTATCTTCTTGAAATTGTACCTCATACTAAATCCGTTGAGTAACGCACAGAAAACGGGTTTCTCCGAGAAACCCGTTTTCTACTCATGCCTGATGTTTCCTTGGCGACCCCTTCCAGTCTCTCCCCGATGGGCTTTTTTCCAGATTCATCAATAAAAAACGGAGAATACTTGACAAATTCGGGGGGGGGTAGAATAGGGATGCTTATTGCTGCTGTTAAGCAATGATTTATGGGGTATAAATAGCAATTTTTCCCAAGTATTAGCCATGAAATTAACTTGTCAATTAATCAAAAATGACTAATCAACTGCTAAAAGCCCTTGGCCTTCCTGCGGTGACTTGTGCCGTTTTCAGTGCCATTCCCGCCCATGCCGCCATTTTTACCGCTACCTATACGGGTACTGTTTCCGCTGCTACTGTCGATAACGTTAATGTCGGTGATACTGCGGTTATTAGCGGTGGGTTCTCTGGGTGTATTGGCTCGCAAACGTCAATAAATGACCAATTATCCTGTAAGGAAGGTTTAAAAGCCTTCCTTTTTGGTTAGGGACAAAGGCGCTCTCGCTTATTTAATTTTGGGACATAATGGATAAGTAGCTAGACACAATTAATTACACATATCTAATACTAAATCCGTTGAGTATAGGCTACTTATCAGGATAGGCAAGAGGCAAGAGGCAAAAGGATGAATAGATAATCAGTCTTTAATAACTGGATTTAGTATAACTAGGGTTTATAACTGGGAAAATCGATATAACCTTCCTGGTCAAAAGAATACCAATCTTTCATCTCGGCATCGGGATTAAGGGGCCAATTATTGGCGAATCTTTCCACCAAATCGGGATTACTGATATAGGGGCGACCGAAAGCAATTAAATCCGCATCTCCTAACTGAATAGCGGCTTCAGCAGTTTCTTTTGTATAACCACAATTGCCGATTAAAGCACTATTAAAAACAGCCCGAAACTCGGATAAAAGCATCGGTTGACCCTTTTCATGAAAACCAAAAGCCAAGCCATCTAGCAGATGTAAATAAGCTAAATTGTACTCATTTAATCTTTGGGCAACATAGAGAAAAGTTTCTCGAAAATCCTCGGAACCCATGTCATTATAAACGCCATTGGGAGACAGACGCACCCCCACCCGATGACTGGGAAAAACAGTTAAAATTGCCTCGACTACTTCCTGTAAAAAACGATAGCGATTTTCACAACTGCCACCGTACTTATCCTGACGCTGATTAGTGGCCGATTGTAGAAAAGTATCGATTAAATAACCATTAGCCCCGTGAATTTCTATGCCATCAAACCCCGCTAATTTTGCCCTCTGAGCGGCCTTGCGGTAATCGGCGACAATTGCGGGGATTTCCTCGGTTTCTAAGGCTCTAGGGGTCTCGTAGGGCTGTTTGCCCCTGGGTGTATGCAACTCACCCTTAATCTTAATTGCGGAAGGGGCAACGGGTAAAGCCCCATTTTCCTGAAAACTCGGATGAGAAGCGCGACCACAGTGCCACAATTGACAAAAAATTGGTGTTCCTTTTCTTTGGGCGATTTTTGTCACCATTTGCCATGCTTGCGCTTGTTCATCGGTGTAGATACCGGGGGTATTTTGCCAACCGTTAGCTTGGGGAGAAATTACCGTCGCTTCTGTAATCATTAATCCGGCGCTGGCCCTTTGCCGGTAATACTCGGCCATTATCTCATTAGCAAGACGTTTTTCTCCGGCTCGCGCTCGCGTCATGGGAGCAAGCACAAGACGATTTTCTAGGTTTAAATCTCCCAATTTAAATTGACTTAAAAGAGCCAGGGAAGTAGTGAAGGAAGTCATCGAATTTGCCGATAGAGAGTTTAGGTTAATTCTACCGCAGTTAGTTAAAACCAGACAATCGCACCCAAGGATGATTGACTGTCTATCTGCGAGATTGTTCCTCTGCTAAGGGAGGAGAATTAATCGGATCAAGTAGCTGACTATAATTGATCTTGGTCATAAATTTGACCATAATTACCAGTTATTTAGTTTATTCATTGTCGAAAATTAAAGAGACATAAACTATATTTTCTGGTAGTTGAGTCATGATGGTTCGGTATAAAATATTGTAATTACGCTTATGTTTACCTGACCAGAAATAGTCATTGTGAAGATGTCTAGTAACTCGTGTTTTACCGATCAAACAGACTTCCTAGGGACTGAAACCCTTACTATTCGGTGCTTGCGAATTTTAAGAGGGTTTGTCAGAATCAGCATTTTTTAGGGAACCTACCCAAAAATACCCAAAAGATGCCCACAGATACTACAGCGCCTTGATAAAAATGGTAAAACACGAGTTTTTAGCAACCATTGTTCATTTAATTGGGCTAATCTCGAAAAAATTGCTGTTTTTTCACGATTTATTTAGAACTAATTTATTAGTCAAAAAAGATGTTAAAAAAGTCTTGATCGACTTGGGCTTTGTGGCTAGTATGTAAAGCATCTAGCTTCTTCACTGGAGACACCTGAATGAAAGCCCTATTACTGTGGCCGCTGATGCCCAACTCCTTTTGGTCCTATCAAGAGACTTTAGATCTAGCCGGTTTAAGATCAACTAATCCGCCCCTGGGTTTAATTACGGTGGCAGCCCTGTTACCATCCGATTGGGAAATCCGGTTTGTTGATCGCAATGTCCGATTAGAAACAGCTTCGGATTGGGAGTGGTGCGATCTGGTAATCATCTCCGCCATGATCATTCAGAAAAAGGACTTTCAAGAATTGATTGCCAAAGGGTTGCAGTTGGGTAAAAAAGTGGCTGTGGGCGGGCCTTACCCCACCTCCTATCCAGAAGTTGCCCAAAAAGCTGGGGCAGATTACCTGATTCTCGATGAAGGAGAACTGACAATCCCGCTGTTCCTGGCGGCCCTGGAGCGGGGTGAACCGAGTGGTGTCTTTAGAGCCAGCGAGAAACCCGATGTCACCATGACACCGATCGCCCGCTATGATCTACTAGATCTGGATGCCTATCTGGCGATTACCGTGCAGTTTTCTCGCGGTTGCCCCTTTCAATGCGAATTTTGTGACATCATCAACCTCTATGGCCGCAAACCGCGCACCAAAACCCCAGAACAAATGTTGGCTGAGTTGGAGACGTTATATCAACTGGGCTGGAGGCGCTACATTTTTGTTGTCGATGACAACTTCATTGGCAATAAGCGGAATGCCAAGGTGTTTCTGCGGGAGTTGATCCCCTGGATGGAACAACATCAGTATCCCTTTAAACTGATTACGGAAGCTTCCCTTAATCTGGCCGAAGACAGCGAACTGATCGAGTTAATGGTCAAGGCCGGCTTTATGCTGGTGTTTATGGGGATTGAGACCCCAGATACCGATAGCTTAATGGGCATTAACAAGGTTCAAAACACCCGCCAATCCCTGATCGAATCCTGTCACAAAATTACCCGCATGGGGCTGCAGATTATGTCTGGCTTCATTATCGGTTTTGACAATGAGAAACCAGGCGCAGGGCAGCGGATCAAAGAGTTTATTATGGAGGCGAGTATTCCCCAGGGGCAGTTTAGCCTGCTCCAAGCACTGCAAAATACCGCCCTGTGGAATCGCCTGCAACGGGAAGGTCGTCTGGTGGATGGTATGGGTACTTTTCATCAGGGAGCGATGATGAACTTTGAGCCAACTCGCCCAGTGGAAGAGATTACCGAAGAATACATCGATGCTTTCTGGGAAATCTACGATCCTGTTAACTACCTGAAACGAACCTTCAACCATTTCATGATCATGGGGGGATGGCGCGGCAAATCGAACCGTAAATTAGATTGGCAACAGTGGCAATTGTTCCGTTCCTTGCTCTGGCGGCAGGGGATTGTCCGACCGACGCGGTTCCGTTTCTGGTGGCAACTGGCGGTGATTGCCTGGGTCAAGCCCCGTCTGCTAGAAGAGTATCTAGCGACCCTAGGGATAGGTGAGCATTTTTTTGCCTATCGCTATGAAGTCAGAGAACAATTACTAAAACAACTAGCCGATTTGAAGCAACAGAAAGCAAGGGTAGCCCAGCTGGAAAAAACGCTCAAAAGCTAGACAATATTGCCGAGGAACAGTCATTTATCCCTAAACAGCGCTCTTGAATCCTGCCCCAAAAGTGATCGGCGGGAAAATTCAGGTACTTTTTCCCTGAAAATTAGGTAATTGACCCCCTCAAAATCGGTAAAGCCTATACCCCACACCCTGCCCCCAGGAAAAACTTATTGCCGCAAACCCTAATTAGGGGTTGCTGAATAAATGTGAAATATAGACGAGGTAAGGGTTTTAGGGTCCTGTTTTGCGAAACAGGTGCAAGATTTTGAGAGAATCGTGGTTCAAAACCTTGCGTCTTCATCGGCCCGCGTCCTGTAAGGGCGAAGCCTTCGGGCAATAACCTATCGGTGAAACCGTAGATTTTCTATCCGAATGCTTCGCCCCTACTTTTTCAGCAAACCCTAAGTAGGGGGAAAAAAAATCAATTGGCACGCTGTTCAACCAACAGTTGGTAAGCATGATTAAAATCAGCCGTTGTAATGCGAATCTCAGCCGGGTCAGTCATTCCCTGATGGCGATAACGACGAATTGCCATCAGTGCCGCTTGGTTACATAATAACGCTAAATCTGCGCCATTCCAGCCTTCGGTTGCCTCGGCCCAATAGCCTAAATCCACATCCTCTAAAGGACGTTCATCATTATGAACCCCGAGAATTGCTAAACGACTAGAGGCATTCGGTAAATCAACTTTTAACTGTAAATCCAACCGTCCCGCTCGCAATAAGGCTGGGTCTAAGGCATCTGGGCGATTAGTGGCTCCAATCACTAAAATCGTTGCCCCCGTTTGCAACCCATCTAACTCCGTGAGGATTTGTCCCACAACCCGGTCACTCACGCCTGAATCCCCACTATAACGACCTCTTGCTGGTGCTAAAGTATCAATTTCATCAATAAAAACCACACAAGGGGCTGCCTGACGAGCTTTGGCAAACAACTCACGCACCGCTTGTTCACTCGCACCCACCCATTTACTCAAAAGCTCAGGTCCATTAATACTAATAAAATTAGCTCGCGCCTGAGATGCAACCGCTTTGGCCAATAAGGTTTTTCCCGTTCCGGGGGGACCCCAAAGTAAAATCCCTTTGGGAGCTTGGGCTTTGGTTTGCGTATATAATTGCGGATGGAGTAATGCCCCTTCCACGGACTCCTGTAGGGTTTGTTTAATCTGTTCAAGTCCGCCAATATTGTCCCAGGCCACATGGGGAGATTCCACCTCCACAGACCGCAATACCGCCGGTTTAACTTCTTTAAGGGCTTGCAAAAAGTCGGCTTGAACCACCGTCATTGTTTCCGGAATTTGCGAGTCAATCGTAGGAACCTGGCGTCGCAAAGCACTATAGGCCGCTTTCTGGCAAACGGCTTTTAAATCTGACCCGACAAATCCCACCGCATTATCGGCAATCAAATCTAGGGAAACTGATTCATCTAGGGGCATGGAACGGGTGAGAATATGGAGGATTTCTAAACGGCCCTTGCGGTCAGGCACCCGAAAGAGGACTTCTCGGTCAAACCGTCCAGGGCGACGGAGGGCAGGGTCAAGATGGTCGGGACGGTTTGTCGCCGCTAGAACAATCACCCCTTGGCTTTGGGCAAAGCCATCCATTAAACCCAGCAATTGGGCCACCAGTCTTTTTTCTACTTCCCCTTCAACTTTACTGCGATCGGGTGCCATGCTATCAATTTCGTCAATAAAAACGATACAAGGCGCATTCTTACCGGCTTTCTCAAAAATTCCCCGCAGTTTTTGCTCGGCTTCCCCATAATATTTGCTGATCACCTCAGGTCCGACTAAGGCAATATAGTTAACACCGAGTTCTTCGGCCAAAGCACGGGCAGTCAGGGTTTTACCGGTTCCAGGTGGTCCGACTAAGAGAACGCCGCGAGTGGGTTCAAGTCCTAACTTGGCCAACAAGTCGGGGCGTTTCAGGGGAATGGCAATTAGTTCTTTGAGTTCTTTAATCACTTCCGTCAAGCCACCAACATCTTTCAGGGAAGCCGTGGTCGGTCCTTCGGGCGGTGTCATACTGTCTTTAACCTCTGAATCAGTGGAGGATGAGCGATGGCGATTGACCTCAAAATCATCCCCGCCAGAATTGCTCGGACGAGAAACTCCCCCTGAACGGGGAATACCGCCAGAACGGGGAATATTACTCAAGGGACGAGAATTAAATTGCATTTCGGTTTTAATTTCCCCTTTTTCCAGTTTCTCTTCCAAGATTTTAGCCAGTTCGACTAATTGCTCGAAGCCTTTGAATAATTCTGCCATAAAATTTCTCCTGAGTCAAGTGAAAGATGGGGACTGGGTGATAGATGGGGTTAAGAAGTCCGACTTGATCAGACTAATTACCTTTAAAATAACAGATCTGCTGCGCCTTTTACCCGGGCTAGAGGTTCTACTGACCGGGGTAAACTGGGTAAGCGGATCAAAGTTTGATCCGGGAATAAATCCCGATCAATTTCCTCATTAGCATGATAACGATTCTGCACGACATAACGTTGATAGACTCCCATTTTTTTCAAAGATGCTGTCAATCGCAGTTGTTCGGCAACGATAGCATCTTGGGCTTGCAAAACTCCAATAAATTCTGTATGTTGGGGGTCTTTGAGTTTTTTCTGGGCAGACATCACTTGTTGTCTTAAGGTTCGCAATCGTCCCATTAAATCTACACGCCCTAAGACATTTTGATATTTCATCCAAAGCTTAAAAATCCAACTCAACCAATCTCCTAAAGCCGTTGGCATTTCCAAAAATCGCAGGAGATGACCGGTAGGAGCCGTATCTAAAATAATCAAATCTTGTTGTTTCTGGTCTAATAACTCCATTACTTTTACTAGGGATAACATTTCATCAATTCCTGGCAGAGATTGAGCAACAATTTGTCGCCAAGCTTCCGGAGTATAAGCTAGTTTGATGTTCCCTTCTTCCTTACCTTCACCACTAATCATTTCTGCCAGTTCCCATAAATAATCATCCCGAAATTTTTCTAAAATGATATTAGCATCAACTTCTTGACCACTTAAATTATCAGTTAATTGTGTGGATTGATGTCCTAACTTTGTCCCAAAGGCATCTCCCAAAGAATGCGCTGGATCAATAGAAATAATTCTAATTTTTTGCTCGGGATGACGATTAGCTAACGCCCAACCAATGGCTGCGGCAACGGTGGTTTTTCCCACCCCCCCCTTGCCACCAATGATAATTAGTTGGCGTTTGTCGTCAATAAAATCACTAAAACTCGGCAGAATTTTTTGCGGCCATTGAATAGGAGGTGGCGCAATAAATTCTACTTGTTCGAGGATTTTAATTTGACTCATGATCTGATCTAATGCTTCACCTCCTAGGGGTTCTTTTGCCTGTTGGGGCAGGGTAAAAATTGTCTCCTGACCTGGAATTTTTAGGAATTTATCGAGGAGTTGCTGTTGCTCACTATAGCGATCTAAATTTTGATTAGGATCCGTTAAAATGCGATTAATGAATAAGCTGCCGCAGGGAATATTTAAGTGATGCAAACTATTGAGTAATCGTTCGGTTTCTAATAAACTCATCGGTTCGGCAATTGCCACAATTAAACAAAGGGTAAAATCCCGATCTTGTAGGATTCGTTTGCCTTCGGTTAATTCTGATTGTGTTTTCACTAAAAAGTCATCCACATCATCGGCATTGTAGGTTTTTGAAAAAGTTTGCGAAATAACACGATGTTTTTCTTGAAACAACTCTAGAGAATTTAAAATAATCTCTAAAAAGTCTTTAATTCCCAATAAATTCAAGGTATGACCAGAGGGAGCCATATCAACAACAATTCGATCTACAACATTCTCGATTAGTAATCGTTGAATTTCTAATAGACCCATAATTTCATCTAAACCTGGCCAGTCTAAATCCCAAACAGGAGTTAAATCTTCTCCTTCAACAAAACTGCCCCGTTCTACTAAAAGTTCTAAAAATTTTCCGTATTTTTCTTTAAATTCTAAGAGCAATTTTTCCGCATCTAATGCCCTAACTTTTAAGTTGGATAAGTCTTTTACAGGTGATGCTTGATCGCTAACTTCTGTTTGCAATACATCCCCTAAAGAATGAGCCGGATCGGTTGAGATTAATAGTATTTGTTCCTCGGGAAATAATTTAGCCCAACGGCGAGCAAATCCACAGGAAAGGGTAGTTTTTCCCACTCCTCCTTTGCCACTAAACATAACTAAATGTCGAGTGTCATAACGACTTAGAGAGTTATTTACCAAGTTAAAGTTAGTCATAGAGAAATCAAGTTAAGTAAAGTGATAGGGGGGAGAAACTTGTCCTAATTGTAATTCCCAACGGGGGCAAGCTTTCTGCCAATGCAAGACTTGCTCGATTAGTAAAGGTTCTTCTTGAAAACTAACTAAAAGATAAATTCGTGATTCTGTCCCTGGAGCAGTAATAATCCTCGTTGACGGATAGCTTTGGGTCACTAAATGCCCGAGATTTTGCCATTCTGAACCTTGCAAAGTATAAAAATCTTGTTGGGCTTCATAAAGCTGTTTTTTGGCTAAAAAATATTGTCTGCCCCTGCTTTCAGAAGAGAGTACAGGCTCCTCTGGCTTACGGGGAATAGATTTTAAAAGATATTCTCCTTTTCCCTCAAGTTCTTCAATTTTTTCTTGATATTCTTGGGCATGAGAATAAAGATGAGTCAATAAATTTTCTGCCTCTAAAAAAGATGTGCCAAAACGTAGGGGTAAAATAGTGGTTTGTTGAAATAATTGACAGATGACTCGATCGTGACATAAAACCGATTGAATCAAGCGTTCATCATCATTTTGTAAAGTGTCTAAACAAACTTCGGTTTCGACTACGGCCGAGAGGTCTCCACCAGTTATCAGTAACAATGGGTTAGCCATTCCAACCGGTAATTTTAGGCTTTCTCTGGGGGTTTTCAAAAAAGCGTAAGTATATAGATTGTACAATTTCATAGGGTTTACCAAAAGAAAACTTAGGATTTTTTACAAGTTTTTATATTGGGGCGTTGATATGCTAGAATATTCTAAGTTATTCAGGGATTGTTATGACAACCACTCGTTCACCCAGACCAATTAGATCTAAAATTAGCACTATGCCTCGGAAACAATCTGAAGCAGATCAGCAGCTTGAGCTTTATAAGTTAATTACTGAAAAACAACGTATCCAAGAAAAATTAGAAATGATGGAGCGGCAGATTCAGCAGTTAAAAAGTCGTCTGACGTTTGTGACAGATCAAATTGAGACTACAGAACAAAGTATTCAAAATTTGCGTACAGTCAATCCTCCTATTGTAGCTAAAAAACCTGATTACCCCAAAACTGTTGCTCACTCCTCTAATAATAATTCTAGTAATTTCCAAGCTTTTTACCTAGAATATTAAGGCTTAATCAAGGGCTAGTTCTGACCAAGCTTCAACGAGTTCTTGAGCTTGTCAAAGCCGCCCTTACTAAGCGTCGCTACAATTTGTGATTTTGTTCATGGCCTATAGGGTGGGAAAGATTGCCAGTTCTGAAACTGGGAAGTATAGAAAAATTTTAGAGAGAAGATTCAGATTGGTTTTCTGCCTCCTCTTCTTCTTCTTCTAAGGCTTGAATTTTTAATAAAAGTTCTTCTTCCTGAATTTCAAACTCTTCCTCGGAAATATTGCCCATATCGTAAGCTAGTTGTAAGGATAATAATAATTTGTGCAAATTTTCCGCCTCATCATATTCTATATCTGCACGCTCTTGAATTTTCTCCCCAATCCAGATTAGACCCCCAATAGGACCGGTAACAGGAAGAAGTAAGAGATCGAGAAACATAACTAATACTCTCCTTAGATAAGTTGGGCAAAGGTATAGGGTGCAGTTAAATTGTTATAGCGAATTCTTAGGCGATCACCAAACTGCTGATCGATCGCTTCAACGTTTTGGCTAAATTCCGGCTCTTGCTCCCAGGGAATTAAATAAGCTGCATTGTAAATCATGTCATCCGTCATCGGATCGCTTTCAATCACCTCTTGGGCGCAATGATTTAATTTATCTCTAAAGACTTGAATAATGTCTTGTTTCCGTTGCAATACAGCGCCTTCAATCATTTGACCTATATGGATAATTTCTTCCATATTTAAGTTTTTCCCCATCATCGCATCCCGTTCTTGCTTTAACTTAGGATTAGACTCCAAAGCAGCTTGTAACTCCCACTGATTATCCCAAAAAATCTTAATGCTAACCTCTCGTTGTCCTGACAGTTTAGCAAATAATTCTTTCAGTTGGGTTTTATAGGGAGTAATTAGTTGTTCGGTAACGGATTCCCAGGTTTTGATAACTAAGCCAAACCGCAGGGGCAACAACGTTGTAAACCCTGCTTCCATGACAGTTTCTAAGACTTTTTCATGGCAAATTAAATAGCGACGGGATGCCAAATACTTCTCTTTATGAGCAGCGGAGTAGAGAAAACTAAAACCATCAATCATCTCACTGTGAACTGGTTCATTATCAATCCCTTGCAAAACCAGTCCGTCAGGAACTGGTTCGGGAAATATTCCATATAAATAAAGACCCACTGTCATCAGTATTCTCCCAAATTAAAGCGGCTGAGAAGTTAAAACCAAACGAAGCTTGAGGTGAATTAGATCTAGTTGAGCTAAACCCAGATCAACATTTCCTTCCACAACAACTCCTGTATTGAGGAGTCTATCCACTAATTCCAACACAGAAGGCTTAATCCCCTCCTTTCCAGGATAATAACTCCCTGCTTCCGGTAAAAGAGTGCCAAACTCTCCTAGGTGGACATTTAACTCTTCTGGCTCAACCTCAAAAATTTCACACAAATGGAGAATTTGTTCTTGTAATTTTTGGATACTTTCGGCGGCTTTATCCAAATCAGACTCGCTGAGAACCCCTTTTTCCATCCGGCGAATGATTTGGGCTTCGAGCAATTGGCGTACCAGTTCCACGACAGTTAACAGTAAAGGGGCTAAACCAGCTTGGCTATTACTTTCTGGACGGGTCAGCAAGGCTTGATTATCAGAATCGTAAGGTGTGCAAGCAAGTGTCATGGTTGGAATTGGTAAATGAGCAGTTTTTGACGGTGAGTCTCTAGTGGGGAGCTTGGCCAAGAAATTTTATCTGAGGGAAAAAATGATGTAATTAAACAATGTCAACTTTCCGCTGCCTTGTGAAGATTCCAGTGACGAATTTCCCCGACAGCAGGAATGTGCTTGATCATTTGGACTGGTATCATGACCCTCGATTGCCCCCGATTGGGGAGGGATTTTAAGGCTTGAAGTTCAGCTTCTGGGGTTTCTGCTAATAAAGCTTGGGATTGGCTATAGAGATGGGAGTCGCCTTCCCACCTATTAATTGCCATCTCCCTTGCTCTATCAACAGAGGCAATCCTCAACTGGTGTAAACTTCTTGACCGTTTGAGGATTCAATTGAGGAATTTCAATGTATATAAAGAATGTGACTGATCGTTCGCACTGGTATCACGGCTCTCCATTGCACTCAATTTGGCTAAGGATTTTAAGGCTTGAAGTCGGCGTGAAAGTTCCAGGTTTTCTGCGAATAAAGCTTGGCATTGGCTAGGGAGGTAGGGATAACCTTGCAAGCCGTTAATCGCCGTTTCCCTTGCTTTATCAAGGGGGGTAATCGTCTCGTGTAAATTTCCTAACCTTTGAGGATTCAGGTGAGGAATTTCACGCATCTGGGGAATGTGCTTCATCGTTCGGACTGGTATCATGGCTCTCCATTGCACTCAATTGGCTTAAGGATTTTAAGGTTTCAAGCTCAGTTTCCAAGGTTTGGAGTCGGAGTGAAAGTTCCCGATTTTCTGCTAGTAAAGCTTGGGATTGGCTATGGAGGTAGGGGTCCCCTTCCCACCAGTTGATTCCCATTTCCCTTGCTTTATCAACAGAGGCAATTAACAAACGAATGCGGATATTTAGAAGTTCAGTGGAGGCGATCGAAACGGAAATATCGCCAGCAATCACAATTCCTTTATCTAAAACCCGTTCAAGGATATCCGCTAAACTCGAACCTTGAGTTGCTGTTTTCAGGGAGTTGTTTGACTGGTTTTTGAGCGAGCCAGCAAAAGTGGAAGAAGTCACGGTTGGTTTCACTCAATAAGAGTATAAAATTAGTCTTTTCGCTGGGGCAAGTTGCCTCGCAGTAAAGATTGAATGGCTTTTAACGACTGATTTCCTGTGGAAGGCTCAGAAGTTGACGCTTGGGCATCGGAAGGCTCCGTTTCCTCGACAAAGGATAAGGATTCTAACGGATTGTCCTCGAGTATTTCCCATAAAATCGCTCTTGACTTATCAACAGACAAATTTGTGCGGGACAAAAGAACATCGGCGCAGATATCACGGAAGTCCGAGTCATCGGAGTTGGCCGCAATATCGTGAGAGGCGCAGACTTTAGCAATCATTAAACAAGAGCGCAAACCCGACGTTTTTTCAGTCGCAGTTTTCACACGAAAGGTTTTGACGAGGTTGACAATAAATAAAGCATCTTCTCGACCAATCCCCGTTTTTTGGGCAAGAATTTCAGTCTGAGTTAGTTGGTCCGGTTCAGGCATATTGATAGTTACCAACCGATCCATTAAAGCATCTTGGGTGGCATGAACCCCACAGTATTCTTCTGGGTTGGAGGTGAAAATTGCCCGAAATTGAGAATTGACTTGTAGGTAATCGGGTTGATGGCTAGTGGGCGGCAGGGTGAGAATTTTTTCTTCTAAGGCAGAGAGTAAAACGTTGTTGACCTCAGGTCGAGAACGATTGAACTCATCATAAACTAGGGTAAACCCCTCTCGACAGGCCATTGTTAACCGAGAATCCACCCAATTGTGTTTTAGCTCGTCTTCAACTTTGAGAACGCTGTGGATATAGTTATCCATCAGTTTTTTATGGGTATAACCAGACTGGCTACCAATTAAATCGGAACTGGTAAAGTCATCATCGCCAAAGATCAGCATCACAGGTCTGGCTAAACAATTGGCCAGGTGCATTGCCAAGGTGGTTTTTCCCGTTCCTGCTGGACCACATAGATGGATGGAAAAACCAGCGTTTAGATAACGTAAGGCGCGAGTGGCAACTTGATCAATCGAAGGCGTAACAACAAACTGACCAGGGCGAAGGCAGAGGACGGATCTTCTTGTTTGAGTTTCAGTAAATGTCATAGTTGAAATCTAGTAAATACCATTGTTGACATCCTCACCGCCGTAAACGGACGGTGATTCCTCACCACGCCACCTTTTTAGGATGGTCGCTGAATGGGGTTGACGCTTCGCCGAAAAACGCTTAATTGCTTAAGTCTGACACTTTCTCCACGCCCATTTTGAGTGTCCGAATGCCCGACGGCCACTTTGAACAAGTCGAAAAAATCTCATGTTCAACCTTATTTCCTAGAAAGTCTTACTCGTTCAGGTCCGAATTTGACTTCTTTTCTGAACGAAACCCCCTACTATCTCTGGTCAAGGTTCAGTTTTTAGCTTGGTTATCGCTTTTTCCATTGTAGCTTCAAGCCGTCCTCAAAGGACGGGGTTTTAACCCAAATTTTCGATAATACTTCTTAATTTACCAGAGCCTTAGAGCGGCCTAAACAGGAACCCACCACTCCCACGTCGAGTCTAGAAATCTAGAAAAGCAGGATCAGCATGGTAGGTTGAAAACCAAAGGCTTATTGTTGTATTCTTAGATAGTCCTCTAGTTTAGTCAGGAAAAGGGACTAGAGGGTTTTTACTCTAGCCCTAGGCTTAAGTGGGTTGGAATTAACCTAGAGATTTATTTGCCAAAAACGTAGAGGGACAACTCTTGACGAAATTGACGCAAATCGTCTTTTAGCTGTTTCGCTTCCGCTAAACGTCGTTCCTGAAATTGACTTAAATCATCCTTCACCTGTTTGGCTCGATCTAGATGAAGTTGACGTAAGTCGTCAGCTAGCTGTTTCGCTGCCGCTAAACGCTGTTCTTGAAATTGACTTAAATCCTCTTTTAGCTGTTTGGCTCGCTCTAGACGCTGTTGACGTAGGTCGTCAGCTAGCTGTTTCGCTGCCGCTAAACGCTGTTCTTGAAATTGACGTAAATCCTCTTTTTGCTTTTCCGCTTGAGCTAAACGCTGTTTTTGGGTAGCTGTTAAAAACGCGAGGCTGTCTTGTTGAACTTTTTGGAAAGATTCGCGCAAAGCAGTTGCTTGTTCTTGCGCTTGTTTTTGTCTTTCAGTTTTGACATCCAACAAAAAAGCTTGGACTTCTTGCGAGAGTTTAGCTACTTCTTCAGCAATCGATAAACGCTCCTGGCGGAACTTTTCCATGAGAGCAGGCATGGGGTTGTCCTCAACTACTAAATACTATGGAATGGGCTAGACCCAATCACCCGTTAAAAAAAACTTCACGGGGACTGGGGGAGAGACAGTAGATTTCGACTTCTCTTATCATCCCAAAGTTGAGGTAGCGGACTACCCCAGAGCAAGGGGCGCAACTTCCCACCTAAAGAACGGCTTTCTACTGCGAAAAACAGTCAGCCTTACATTCTGGCGATGGGCGGTAAACCTATCTACAAAGGTCAAAATCACGGTTACAAAAATAACTTGCATGGGTCTAGCTTTGTTTTCGCTATCCGTTGCCGTGCCAACCTGATCGATTATAGACTATTGCGCCCCAAGAGAGGGGTAACTAAACTCAATAGGGACTTAAAGAAAAGCCGAGGATCTGGAAAACCCGGTAGGGTTTTAACTCAGCAGACGGGAGAATCTGGGATCAATCCTTAAGCAGGAACCGCTGCAGATTGAGTCAGACCAACGGCTTCAGCATATTTGAGGTAGGTTTCAACCGAAGCGATGACTACACGAGCTTCAATCGCTAATAATTCGATTCCTACCAGAGAAACGCGAGCCCAGGCATCAATAACGATACCTTTGTCAAGGATACGATCAATAACTTCAGCCAAGCTAGAGGAAGAGTTGGTTTTTTCAACTGCCATGGTAATAGACCTTTTTGTTAGTTGTATAGAGAGTTTACAGCGCTGATCCAAAAGTTTAGATGGTGAACTACCCCAGACCAAGGGGCGCGGCCTCCTACCCAAAGAATTGCTTTCTACTGCGAAAAACAGTCAGCCTTACATTCTGGCGATGGGCGGTAAACCTATCTACAAAGGTCAAAATCACGGTTACAAAAATAACTTGCATGGGTCTAGCTTTGTTTTCGCTATCCGTTGCCGTGCCAACCTGATCGATTATAGACTATTGCGCCCCAAGAGAAGGGTAACTAAACTCAATAGGGACTTAAAGAAAAGCCGAGAATCTGGAAAACCCGGTAGGGTTTTAACTCAGCAGACGGGAGAATCTGGGATCAATCCTTAAGCAGGAACCGCTGCAGATTGAGTCAGACCAACGGCTTCAGCATATTTGAGGTAGGTTTCAACCGAAGCGATAACTACACGAGCTTCAATCGCTAATAATTCGATACCCACCAGAGAGACGCGAGCCCAGGCATCAATAACGATCCCCTTGTCAAGGATACGATCAATAACTTCAGCCAAGCTAGAGGAAGAGTTGGTTTTTTCAACTGCCATGGTAATAGACCTTTTTGTTGTTTTCATAGAGAGTGTACAGTGCCGAAATCATCAAGGGTTCAGAAATTCACTTTGTTTTTCTGCCTTCATCACTTCCGCAACTTTAAGAATAACACCTTTATTTTGTCGTTGTCAATATCTAATCTCGATTTTTTTCGTTAAGAAGTGTGTAGTCATTTCTCATTTTTGTGCTTAAGAAATGTAGTCAATTCTCAGAAAAGGCGGGTTAAGGTCGTTGCTGGTACCCTTTTTTCTAAGCAAAACTTCCCATTTGGACAGCAGGGCGAGCGCACCTAAGTAGGTGGGTGGAATTAAATATAAGATGAACGTAGCGACTGTCTTGATTGTCAAGGGGGAATTTCAAAAAAACTCAAGCAGTTGCCGTAAAACTCAAAATCTCAAGCAGAAAAAAAGAGCATGACAACCTAAGCCGCCTGGGGGAAAGCACCATCGGCTCAAGCTCTACCAAGAGATAACTAGTAAGGGGTGAATCTCTAGGAACAGAGAGGCTGTAAATTGTCTGTTGCTGCCAAGGCTGATTTTGGCGAACCATTGCATTAAGAATGACTAAGATTTTCCGCACACAAGCAGTGAAAGCCAGTTTTTTTGATTTACCGCGTCCAACTAAGCGTTCGTAAAAGGCTTGAATCACCGGATTATGACGCATAGCTACCACCGCTCCCATGTAAAGAGTCGCCCGAATCTGAGCGCGACCTCCCTGAATCATTCGCTTAGGGACTTGCGTGGGAATAATATCCCAGCTTTGAAAATCGCTCTGTAGAAGAATCAGACCAGCCAGATGGCACATTATCAAAGCGCAAGTCCCTTATTGGAAGGGGACTCTCGAAGGCTCTCCCCTTACTTAGAGTGATCGGCAAACCTGAGCGATCGGAGGGCGCAAGCCTTGCGCCCCTACAGTAACGGACTTTGCCCACAATGTAGGGGCGAACTGCGTTCGCCCAAAAGGTACATTATCAAAGCGCAAGTCCCTTACCTTTATGTTGACCACTATCAGGATTAATCGGTGCGACACCGACTAAGCGAGAGATTTGTTTGGCGGTTAATTGACCGAGTTCTGGTAAGTCGGAGACGAGAGTAGTGGAAATTACTTGACCAATCCCCGGCACGGTTTTTAGTAAATTGACTTTCTCGGGCCATTGTTGGTTAGCTTGGGTCAATTTCTCAATTTCTTGATTGAGTTTTTGGCGTTGCATAATAGAGATATGAATGGAGGAAATCAAAATGCAATGCCCTGAATGTGAATCTACCCATATCCGTAAAAATGGCATCAATAAACAAGGTAAACAAAATCATATTTGCGTCACCTGTAGTCGTCAATTTATTGATAGCTATGAAAAACAGAAAGGCTATGACGAAGAAACGAAGCGAGAATGCCTAACTGCCTATGTTAAAGGGATGGGATTTCGAGGTATAGAACGGTTGAAGGGAGTTCATCATACAACGATAATTAATTGGGTAAAATCTGTGGGAAATTTATTGCCAGTCGCCTATGACCCGGAAACAATTCCTGAAGTAGGGGAACTAGATGAATTGGAAACCTTTGTTGGCTCAAAAAAAAACAAAATCTGGGTGTGGACAGCCGTTGACCACTTTAAAAAAGGAATTTTAGGTTGGGGAATCCCCAGACCATAGTAGCGAAACGTTTCGCCCCTTATGGGAATTAGTTAAGTCTTGGGGATGCTATTTTTATGTGAGTGATGGATGGTCAGTTTATCCATGTTTTATAGCAGAGGGCGACCATATAGTTAGTAAGACTTATATGACCAGAGTAGAGGGTGAGAACACAGGTTTAAGACATTATCTAGCCCGATTGCATCGCCAAACACTCTGCTATTCTAAGTCTAGAGAAATGTTAGGATACTCTATTCGTTTATTAATTCATTATCTGAAGTTTCAAGAAGTGCCTATTCCTTACTGATTCATAGCTTGATTCAGCAACGCCAGTATTAATTCTCCACTTCATTCTTCTCGCTGATTTCTGGCAGTTTTAGCAATAGTCCGGCGAATAACCAATAGTAAACAGAAACAGGCTCGACGCTGAGAGGATAATAGTAGGGGTTATAGCTAATAAAAAGCAGTAAAATCCAGATACAGAGACCCCAATGCTTTAAAGCAGCATTTTTTACTTTTAAATAGGCTTTAAAGGTGAGAATACAGAGAATTGTCACCAGTGCCATAAAAGCGATCAAACCGACGATACCGATTTCGTGGAGGAGTTTAGCGTAGTAGGTTTCAATTAGTCTTATCTCTTCTTTTCCCGCTACATGACGAGCGCCACTGCTGGCTCTGCCTAAACCAAAACCAAAAAGCTCTGCATATCTGAAGCTCCACTGCATTTGATCGCCTACAAAGTCAATGGGAGACGAATATAGCCAGCGACCGATAAAATTTAGCCCTCTTTCCTGAATAAAGGGAATTAACGTCACCGCGAGCAGGGAAATCAGTCCCAAGATTCCCAATTTTAATGGTAACTTTCGTTTACTTTTGCTAGTAGCAATAAAAAGAACCAAGTAAAACAAAGGTACTAGCAAAAAAGGTAATCTTTGTCCAGAAACCAGAGTCGCAAGCAAGACTAAAACCATTGCCACCCAACCAGCGACGCGCCATCTTGTTTGCGGATCACTAAAACTGGCTGCGTAACTGATGACGCTACTAGATACCAAAAACCAACCCCATTTCCAAGGATCAGAAAATGTGCCGGGGAGACGAATTAAGCCTCGATCGGGATTATACAACACTGAACCGCCGACAAAACATTGAGCTTTCAGGCTGGCTTTTTCGGTAATATCCGGATAAAATTGGCCGTCGGATTTCGGGACAAGGACTTCCAGTTGATTGAGGAATTCATTGTCAGGACAGATACCTTGGACGAGTAAGAAGTATTGAATTAGAGCTAAACCGCAACAGACTAATATCATCACGACTAAAACCCGGTTAACCACGAATAAATCCCATTTTTCCTCGATTAGATAGTAGCCACAGAGAACTAGGGGAATATAACTTAGGAGGGTTTTCAATCCCACAATTCCCATGACAATTTCTCCCTGGGGCAGATTGACAAAAAGAAAAGTTAACAAGCTGCTGGCAATTAAAATCAAAGCTACGATGAGAAAAGGCTTGATTTGGGGGACTAATTGCTTAAAAGTTTTGGTTTTAATTAAAATTGCTGCTAAAGCGGGGATATAAAAGGCATCCCTCGCGATGTTGTAGAGAAGATAGGACTGATCGTAGCGCACTAGGTTGCCCTCTACCTGAAAAACTCTCACCACGGCAAAAGCGATGGTACTACTCAGGGGAATATAGATGATTAGGGCTAATAATCCCAGACGGGGATGGATAAAAGAAACGACCATGGCAGGAACTGCCAAAATCCCTAATAAAGTTGCTTTTTCGTCAAATACAATCCCCAAAACTAGACTAATTATTGTAGTGGCGATCACTAACACAACCAGTAACAGAGAGTTCCTCTCTTTCATACCGTGCAGCTTGAACAGGTTTTGTAGAAAGTGTACCAGATTTTTGTCAAGATTCTCATTCTCAATGGCCGAGAGTTTCCTTTTGCTTCTTACCTCTTGCTATACTTATGTAAAATTTCATTTATCTCGATCTTGACTCCGTGGCCGAAAATCTTTCTTTTCAAGACCTTTATCAAGCTGGAATCAGTGCCTTTGAGCGTGGACAATATCGTCTTAGTATCCAGCAATTAAATGCGGCTTTAGCCTTAATTTCCTTAGGATCCCGAGCAGGGGGTGAGATACAAATTTGGTTAATTTCTGCCCATCAGGGGTTAGGGGAGGGGGAGAAAGCTAGTGAAATCTGTAGGCAACTTATTACCCATCCTATCTATCAAATTCGCGAACAGGCCAAGCGTCTACTTTATATTATCGAAGCTCCCCGTCTCAAACGCCCAGATGAGTGGATGACGAAAATTCCCGATTTAGATAAACTTCCCGATAGCACACCACAATTTAAAAAGGGGACAAATAAACAGAAAAAAGAAGAATCCCCCCCACCCATGCAGTTAGAGCAGCATAAAAATACTGTTTTTAGCGGACTGGCGATCGCTATTGTTCTATTGATGCTCTGGTTTTTTGCTAAAAATAGCTAAATTAGTTGACAATAAGCTTCTAATATGCTAATGCAGTTGGCTATGGCTCCTAAATGGGCGATTTCATAACCGTGGGTGTTTTGGGTGGGAAAACCTAAGCAAGCGGCCTTAGCTATAACTGGCAATGTAGTCTTTTAGTCGAAAGGGTTGTTTTCGGTGTTTTCCCACCACGACTCGACTACCGGCGCGCACCCCGCAAGCGTCTAATTCTTCTGGAGTCAATTTCGTCTCTATCCATGCGGATTCCCAGGTGACGGGAGTGTTTTCCTGCTGCACTTTTTGCGGGGATTGATGGGAAATTTGACATCCTCGCCGCCCTAAAAGTGCGGCGATTCCTAAACCTCACGATTTAAGTTTCTGCTTCAACCACCGTTGCATACCACGGTTAAAAAACCATGTACTGTCTTACACAAAGTCCACAGACTTTCGCGACCTTTCAGAAGCCCGATTCCTTGTGTCCCACGGTACGGTTCTGACTAAACGCTTCTTGTACTTGTTGCGCGCGACTTTTTACCCGGACAAGCTTTTCTGAACGGAACCCCCTAAGCCGAGTTTTCAAGGTGCTGTCCGCCCACTTGGTTTTCGAGACGGTCTTTTTAATTCTAACGTAAAGCCAACCTAGAACGGCGGGGTTTCCCACCCAAAATTTTCGATGACGGGAACCAAAGGAGAGAATCCCCGATCTTGTTTCCTGATCACCGATAATATCTAACACTCCCTCTCCGTAAATCCAAGGAAAAGCTCCTCCGAGTTGGCGAATTTGCCGAGTACCATCGGGATTAATTAATTGCCTTAACAATTGCGCCAATTTCGTCTTTATGACCAGTAATGGCAATTTTTTGGGTCGAATCCTGTCCTTTAATCTTGCCGATGACATTTCCCGCTTGATCTTGCCATGTTTCTAATCCTAACTCTTGAAAGCGTTCTAGTAAAAAGCGATCGATTTCCGTTTCCATCCCACTAGGAGAATGATGGAGGACAAGAGTGGCAATAGTATCAAAGAGGTGATCAAAATCCATATTTATCTTGATTTGTGGGTCGAAAGAGAATTATTATCGAAACAGGAAATCGAGAAGGTTTTAGAGGAACAATATTGGCGCAGCCATGGCTATTGGGTGATTGCCAGTTAGCATTTAATGATTAATCAGAGGTGCAGAATTAGCCAGAAAACCCGCAACTTTCAGAGACTCTAGCACCGAATTTTCATCCTCTACCCAATAGTTTTGCCCTAAACGCACAAATTGACGCTGAGTTCCCGCACCGATGGTGGCAATAACGGGAACTTTTGCCTTTTGTTTGTCTCCCGATTGCAGAATACTTTTAAGAAGATTTTGACGATTTTGGTTGACAACATCTTGCAGCGATAAATTAACCATCACCATTTTAATGGTTTCGATCGGTTCCGCATCTTCGATAATTAATTGTACCCGATCATCTCGGCGATCAACTTTTCCCCACACCATTAAAGTTGCTTCCTCCACTAATAATTTTTGCAGACGTTCGTAGGTATCGGAAAAAACCACCGCTTCCGATTGTCCCGAGGCATCTTCTAGGGTTAAAAAGGCCATGGGAGTCCCTTTTTTGGTCATAATTTTCTTGACGGCATTTAATAGGACAATGGCACTGACTTTTTTTCTGGTTTTGTGTTCTTCTAAGTCAGCTAAATTGATAGGAGATAGGACTTGAGCGGCTCTTTGTAAAGCTTTTAAAGGATGTTCGGAAACATAAAAACCTAAATGTTCTTTTTCCAGTCTTAACTTTTCTTGTAGGGAAAAATCTTCCACTGGGGTTGCACTGGGAGACTGTTCAAACTCGGATTCTTGTTTATTTTCTGTGCTACCTCCTAGCATATCAAAAATATTCATTTGACCACTTTCTTTCTCTTTGGTGCGTTTTTGCGCCCAAGCAACTACTAATTCTAAATCTTCAATTAATTGATGGCGATTAGGTTGAATTTTATCAAAAGCACCGCAATAAATTAGCGTTTCTAAAGCTCTTTTGTTGACCAATCGCAAATCAACACGCTCGCAAAAATCCCCTAAAGAAGTAAACTTTCCCCCCGCTGCTTCCCGCGCTTTTAAAATAGCCTCGATCGCATTTTCGCCCAGATTTCTAACTGCGGACAAACCAAAGAGAATTTTACGCCCAATTGGGGTAAAATGTTTTTGCGATCGATTGATGTCGGGAGGTTCGACATCGATATTCATTTTCTGACAGTTTTCTCGATACTTTTCCACCTTATCCTGATTATCGCTACTAGCAGTTAGTAACGCCGTCATATATTCCACAGGATAATTAGCTTTTAAATAAGCGGTTTGATAGGTAACGTAAGCGTAGGCAGTGGAGTGAGATTTATTAAAACAATTGGAGGCAATTAACCCGTTGGCCAGTAAAAAATTATGATCTTTCTCTACACCAATATCGTAAACAGACTGGGTTCCCAAGAATTGACGACTGATGATTTTAACCATATTAGTAACTCAACTCTCCAGATATTTTGGCAACGGTGCTAATAGAAATATAGCATTTCTTTACCAAATCAGGCTCCCCAGGGCAAAAAAATTACCATATTGATAACTAAAGTGTATATTCTACCTACAATAGGTTACGATCAAATTAAACAAGATCATCGAAAATTTGGGTCCGCAACTCCGCCGTTTTAGGTTGGCTTTAATTTAAATACTAGCGCATTTACACGATATACGCTAGAATGTGAGGCGTGGAGAAAGTCTATTCGTTTCGATTTTACCCCACACCAGAACAAGAGTCGCTATTGCTGCCCACATTTGGTTGTGTAAGATTAGTTGACAATAAAGCTCTCTATGTGAGAACACAAGCTTGGTACGAAAGACAAGAAAGAGTAGGATACAGTCAAACTTCTTCAATGTTAACCTAGGAGAAAAAACAAGAAGAATTAGACTTCTGGAATGAGGTTAGCTGTGTCCCTTGTCCACAAGGTTTAAGACACCTATAAACAGCTTTTACTAATTTCTTTGCTGGTCGTACTAAATCTGGTTAAAGGGTAGCAACGCAAAGCGGGACAAAATGCAGCAGTTGAGATAGCAAAGAAACCTTGCAACTGAGGGCAAAGGCCCATATCGTACCTTGACGAGAGTTCAGCGCTGGGTAGTTCACGCATTGTGTTATAATCCTGGCCAAGCCATCAAGGGATTTGAAAAGGAGTAACACCATGAGCCTATCTTCAGAAGCCTATCGCCAAGCCCTCGTGCGGGATGGAGAACGGCGCTATCGCGAATGGCATCAAAATTATCACAACCACTGCCGTCAATCAACGGCTGAATACCAAGCTCGTTGGGACCAACAACGTCCAACAAAGCCCTGGATTTCCTCGGAGGCCTACCGCCAATTTTTAGTCAAAGATGGGGAGCGGCGTTTTGCGGAATGGCATGGCGAGTTTTTAGACTATCAACGACAATTTCTGGCCAGTCAATCCACCTAAACGGATGTCAACGAATCCGCGCGAGTCCCCACGCCACTTCGCCCTTGCGTGGGGAGTACGTTCGGACGTTCGGCGATGCTCAGTCGAGCCGTCGAGCCTTAGAGCGTTGCAATTTGAGGGGTTCGATGCCAGCAATTGCAAATTCAAACGGTAGCACAGAATACAGAACCAGTCTTACTCTTGCCTTTCAAAATGGAGTGAAAGGTTTGAACAGTGGGTTTCGGGGGAATGGAAGTCAAACAACTGGGTTTTATGGGGATGCTGAGCTATTTCCAAGTAGTTATCGCTGGGATAACTGACCCTCGAAGTGCCAGCAATGCCACCCGCTACAGTTTGAAAGACGCAATATTAGGGGCATTTGCCGCCTTTTTTCGCCAGAATGAATCATTTCTAGAATATCAGCGTCAACTGAATAGTCGTTGTGGACGAGATAATGCTCAAAGTCTGTTTGGTCTGGTCAATATCCCGACAGTAGAACAGATACGGAACATCCTCGATGGAATAGCCGCAAAGCATCTTTATCCCCTGGTTCAGATGGATTGAGCAAGGGCTGAAAGACCAAGGCTATTTGAGGGGGTTTGAGGCGTTGGAGGGCAACTTACTCGTCGCCCTAGATGCTAAGCTGTTCGTAATTTAAATTGCTTGTTGAGACGAGGCACTCTTGCGCTCTTGTACTCTTGCAACAGTAAAGGGATTGAGGGAGATTCGGCTAATCTAAGAATAAGCGGTTTAAATACGTCTTAGCTTACTCAGTGCTATACCCCGTGTGCAACTATTCAGGGATAAGCTGGTCAAACTGAAGAGGCTCACAAGAGGGACGATTCAGCCAAAAACAAACCGTATGAGCCAATAATTTACGATTGAGGCGACTGGTCTAATGCCACAAGTTTCTTGCCCAGACAGTTTCCAAGTTAAACCGCCCACACAGTTGTCCGATGACGGTTTCAATCAGACGAGGGAAACGACTAAGCAGACGGACAAAACTTGGCTCTTGCGCATCACTTTACTAATTCGTATAGGTTCGTTTACTGGCGACAAAATCTAACTCTTCGCTCAAGGGTTTTCGACAATTATCGCACTTAAATTGACGACGATTAACTTGTAGGTACACTGGTTGTCCTGAGATTGGTAAATCCTTGACTAAATATCGATGATTTTGGTGTAGTTTATCGCTCTCTAACCCACAACGAGGACAGGTCGCTTTTTGATTTTTCGATTCGATTCGTCAGACTATACCGATATTTTCTAGGTGTCGATAGCCTTGAATAGACGTTCCTTTTAGGTTCAAAAATTTGTCAAGTATCATAAGTAAAATACTCTCGTTTTTGAGTATTATATCAAATCTTAACTCGATTGTCTATCTTTTGGTATTAACCTGTTTTTGTCTTAAGTCTTTCCCTATATGGATTTCAGCTACTTTTAGGCGTAGGCGCTTTCATCGAATTTTATTTTAAATTAATTATTTGCATAACAAATCCCGAAGAGCCAAGGTTTTTAGATTTATTCAGCCAGTCCTACTTAATTTCTACGGGTTTTAAATTATCCGCAGGAGTAAAACCAAAGAGACAGGAATAGAAATAAAATTCTGCATCTAATGCTCGTTTTATCGATTCAGCTTGACGAAATCCATGTTGTTCCCCCGCAAAGGGAACGTAAGCAACGGGTAAACCTTTCGCTTTTAAAGCTTCTACCATCATTTCTGCTTGATTGGGTGGAACTACTCGATCTTCTAAACCTTGGAAAAAGATCACTGGACAGGATAACTGAGCGGTAAAGTGAATAGGCGATCGCTGATAGTAAATTTCCTTTTCTTGAGGATAAAGTCCCACCAATTTATCTAAATATCTCGACTCGAATTTATGGGTATCGGTGGCTAAAACCTCTAAATCACTAACTCCGTAATAACTAGCTCCTGCTTTAAAAGTATCATGAAAAGTTAGGGCTGCTAAAGTTGTATAACCACCGGCACTGCCTCCAGAAATTGCCAATCTTTCCCCATCGACTAATCCCTGATTAACCAAATATTTTGCCCCGTTGATGCAGTCTTCCACATCGACAATTCCCCAATTTCCCAGCAAACGCTGACGATATTGACGACCATAACCCGTACTACCGCCATAATTGACATCTAGATAGCCAAAGCCGCGACTGGTCCAGTATTGCACCCTTAGACTTAAACTAGAGGTCGCCGCAGCCGTCGGTCCACCATGACTTTTGACTAAAAGGGGCGGTAATTCGCCATTAGGGGCGGTATAATCGGGGTTTTTGGGGGGATAATACCAAGCAGATGCAGTTAGTCCCTGACTGGTGGGAAAAGCAATCATTTCTGGAATCGAGAAATAATCGCTAGAAATAGTTAAATTACTGGAAGATTTGAGAATTTCTCTATTTCCTGTGGCTAAATCCCTTGAGACAACCGCCGTTACTTCCCTGAAAGAACCGCCAATAAAAACTATTTTACTCTCCCTAACTTGTAGGGAAGAAATGTTAGTATCATCAGTAATAATTTCTCGAAATTCTCGATTAACAGTATCGATACTCCCTAAATACCAACGTCCATCTTTTGTATAGCTACAAATAATCTTTGATTCCCCGGCGAAACCGTAGTTAGATAACCCAAAAACCCAATGAGGATAGGCAAATTCAGCCTCAATCGGTTCGATAACTGGTTCTATTTGTTCATCGTGGTTAAAGCAATAAAAGTTCCAGAAATCATTGCGATCACTGGTAAAATATAACTGTTCATCGGCAGACCAGCGCGGTTCACATACCGACTCATTTTCACCGCCAGCAATGACCCGAATATCACTCAAATAAAGATTATTAATATCGGCCACCCAGAGAAAAGAACTATCCCAGGGCATATGAGGATGATTCCAACTAATCCAAGCTAATCGAGAACCGTCGGCACTCAAGCGAGGAGAGGTATAAAAATCATCGCCAGATACTAAAGTTTTTATTTCTCCCGTATCCACATCGATGCTGACAATACTATTAACTGGTTCTCGATCTTTTTGGCTATGATCTTCACAAACACAGATTAAACGATTGCCAAATTTATCGAGAATTAAATCCGCATAACGACAGGAATTTTCTGGGGTGAGAGGTTGGGGTAAACTATCAGCAGTTTGGCGATAAATTCTTTGGTCAGCAAAATTACAAAAATAGATAATTCCGGCAACAATTAGATAGGAACCTCCCCCGTATTCATGGACACGAGTTCGCACATTAAAAGGTGCTGGGGTGATGTCTGTGGTTGTGCCGTCGGGGTTTAATTTAACTAAAACATTTCGCCCCTTTTCCTGTGGTCTGCCTTCTAACCAATAAATATCTTCTCCATCTACAATTACACCACCAAGACTAATCGATGCTGCCACAATTAGATCGGAGGTAATCGGTGATTTCCAGGAACCGTAAGCTGATATTTGATTAGACATTTTCTCCTAGAGTAGTGATTCTAATGGTGAACTAACTTGATCAGAAACGCTGATAAATTAAGAAAATTTCGAGTAAACAGAAAAAAGTAGGGATTAGGTGCATCCCTACCTGACTCTCTGTTTTTCTGCAATCGGAGCGGCGGGATTCGAACCCACGACCCCTACTACCCCAAAGTAGTGCGCTACCAAGCTGCGCTACGCCCCGATATTGAACCTTAACCATCATAGCGATAATCGCAGCATTTTGCAAGCTTTTTTTTCTTCCTTTCTCCCCCATCCCCGGAATTAGTGGCCAGCTATCTAGCTAATTGGGGAATACGTCCTTTTAATCCCGTCATTAATTGCAGGGCAAACAATTTCAACGGGGGAAAACCGCGCATAACTGCCAATCCGAGACGACGGATGACAACGATGGGCGGCCAGTTATTGGAGAACAGGCGATCTAGAAAATCCGTGAAGCCTAAAATCGCTAAATTCTCCGATCTACGCCATTTTTCGTAGGATTTTAGGGTAGAAAGCGCTCCTATATCCTCTGGCTTTTCCGCTGCTTCCTTTAATACCTGCGCTAAAGCGGCTGCGTCGCGAATGCCTAAATTTAAACCTTGACCACCGACGGGATGACAACAGTGGGCGGCATCACCAATTAAAGCCAGTCGGGGTTTAACATAGGTATCACTCTGCATTAACTGTACGGGAAAGAGAGCGCGGGGGCTAACTAATTCTATTTTTCCCAGTAATCCCCCCGTATATGCCTCTAATTTGTCAAGAAATTCCGCTTCGGGCATTTCTTGCAGTTTTTTCGCTTCTTCATGGGGATTTGTCCAAACGATCTGACAGCGATTACCCCGGAGCGGTAAAATGCCCATGGGACCGGTGGGCCAAAATCTTTCAAAGGCGGTATCGTTGCGATCGCGTTGATGTTTAATGGTGAAAGCGACACAGGATTGCCAATATTTCCAACCTTTGGTTTTAATTTGCGCCCCTTGCCGGATAGCGGATTTGGCTCCATCGGCCCCGATAACTAATTTTGCGGTGATTTTTCGGGTTTGACCGGCTTCTTCCAGGGTGACAGTGGCTGTTTCTGCTCCGTACTCCACTTCTAACACTTTAGCAGGGGATAACCAGTCAATGCGATCGCAATCTTGGCTGGCATTGTGCAGGGCGGTTAGAATCACTTGATGTTCGCCCACATAGCCCAAATAATCGGTTTTTAGCTCATCGACCACAAAGGGGACAAAAATCGGAAAATCGGCATCAGAAAGGCGAATATGACGAAATTTACCGATATTGGGCGAGATTTTATCCCAGATACCTAAGCCTGTAAAAATCCGACTCGACATCAGCGAGAGGGCATAAGCTTGACGACGGGAGGCGGCCACCTCTAGGGGACGTTCCTCGATCATAGCGATATTTAGTCCTGTATTTTTTAAAGCCACCGCTAGGGTGGTTCCGACTATGCCGCCCCCGACAATGATTAAATCGTAGTTGTCCCGTCCTAACATATAAATATTTTTCTCAAAGATAATCAGTGACTACACTGATCTATTCTGACACGATTTTCGGGGTTGCTGTCGGGTTTGATTGTCTTCACCCCACCTAGCCATGGATAGACTTGAAAGGGTTTTGTCCGTTGCCGAGAGTTTCGGGTTATCGCTCTTCCTAGACTTCTGGAAGGGCGATAACAAGCTGCTACAAGCTCTGTTAGCTGATGCTCCTGGGGTGCCAGTCTTCCTGGATACCCCGACGGGTAATGCAGCGGCGCTGGCACTTGCCCACCGTTGCGGATATGTTTGGGGCAACAACCCGAGAACTTGGCTAAAGACATAACCCGCAAGATCAAGTTTTTTTAACTCTCATCAGATGCGAATGCGTCAAGGCTTTTTTGAGTCCAATTGTCCAGAGCAGTATTGATAGAGTTAAAAACTCCCATTGTTTCGATCATGTTCCCCTGCAACTTTTCTTGAAGTTCGCTAAAAATACTGGTTTGGACATTGAATAGATCATCTACTTTTTGAGCGCCCTTTAATATCTCTAGATACTTGGCTGTAGTTTCTAGATACAGGCGCATCAATTCTGCTTGCTTTAGTCCGAGACTGGTCATCGAACTTACATAAATTTCACCCAAGTCCTTAAAAGAATCAGAGGTTGCCTGTAAATTCACCAGCTTCAGTTGGCTTTGAAATAGTTCATTAATACTATCAGTATAAACTTCCCCCAATTCTTTGGTCAAGCTTAGATAACTCTTACTTAGTTCAGCGAAGGCGCTGGGGTTAACAAAACTTGTTAACATGGCATCCATCGCGTTCACATTAGTTGACGTAATATTCTTGAAGGACTCTATTGCCAATTTGTTTGAGTCAATCCACTGTTTAACTAGCTCGTTTTGCATGGTAGTTGCCTCGTAAACTGCTTAATGTATTTCTCTGTCTGTGCCAGCAAAAAGATTAAATTATTGAGGGCGCGGTTCTGCCAAACGTTCTAACATAGCGACAATTGCCCTCATCTGGGGAGACTCTCTAGTATAAAAGACAGGATTGTCTGGGTCTGCACTAGAATATCCCCAAAAATCCCAGCATCCCTGGGGATTGTAAGGGATTGATGCTGACGGTTCAACCTGGGGATATAAGACAATTATCCTATTGGTATCAGCTATTTCATTGTAACCAGTTTTAGTGTAGTAAGTATCATCAATTTCCGTTGCCCCCTGTTTGCAACCATGAATAGCTACATGAACTTTGCAGCTTTCTTTTTTACAGGCTTCAGGTACATAAACATAAGCCTCCCGACTCATACTCGTCTTTTTACCGTCAATAAACTCGCTCTGGTCAAACCGAATAATCTGGCCACTTAATCTATTAGAGTCAACCGGTGGATTCAACTGGCCATAAATATGGCCTAAAATCCGATGGGATTGCATGAAATCGCAGTCGTTTATAAAGGGTGACTTAGTATCCGAACATGACACCCTAGACTGCTCGACAATTATGGCATGACCGGCATTGACATTCTTGTCGTATTTAATATTTTCTGAGGGTAAGCCAGCAGCTTGATAAAAATCTTCTACTTCGTCAACGACGACAGTTTTAACTACGCGATCATTTGAACCACTGAACAGATAGACTCGATCATCTTTTAAGTTGTTGAGATCGGCAATTTTGTTAGCCTTGGCAAGTTCTTGAGCTTTTTTAAATAATCTTTTTCCATCCGGTCCTACTGACTCAGTCAGAGGATTCATGCAAGTTGATGTCGCTTGCTCGAGAAATTGCTCTGGGTCCGTCTCGTAAGAACCTACACAATAAAAAGGACCGCCAGCAATGATACCTGCTCCTACCAGCCTATCTGAGTAGGCGACATGGAATTGAGCCGTCATGAAGGCCCCTGATGAAAGACCAGAAACAGATGTTTGGCTTAAATCTGCCTGATAACCAGATAGCTTGGGTGCTTCCTCGGCCAAGACCGCCCCATTGAAGCTAAAAATACTAAAAATCAAAACAGCCAGTAGTTTTAATCCTGCCTTAATCATAAGACCTCTTGCAAAAATCGGAACCTATGATATATAAGATAAAGTAAAACAGATCGAAATTTAAAAACCCAATCCCTTCTTCCCAGTTCCCACTTTGCCGTACTTTTTAAACAGGATTTGGTGCAACATATCTGGCTAATCTCTGGCAAGAGTGCCTCTCTTAACTAGGAAATCACCATGGAACTTGATCAACGAATAGCCGATTTTTATGACTCCTCTAGTGGACTGTGGGAAAGGATTTGGGGCGAACATATGCACCATGGTTACTACGGTCGCGGCGGCAAGATTAAACTCGATCGCCGTCAGGCACAAATTGATTTAATAGAAGAATTATTAACTTGGGGAGATGTCACCGGCGCTAATCAGATTCTCGATGTGGGTTGTGGTATTGGTGGCAGTAGCCTTTATCTGGCCGAAAAATTTCACAGCCAAGGGGTGGGGATTACCCTATCCCCAGTACAAGCCGCTAGAGCCAACCAAAGAGCGCAAGAGTTCAATTTAGAAGAACAAGTGAGTTTTTGTGTGGCTGATGCCCTAAAAACCCCCTTTCCTGAGAATAATTTTGATCTGGTCTGGTCTTTGGAAAGTGGCGAACATATGCCCGATAAAAGGCAATTTCTGCGGGAATGTTATCGGGTTTTGCAGCCCGGGGGGACTTTTTTGATGGCAACTTGGTGTCATCGTCCCACCACTTCCCTGGCTGGTAATTTAACGGCAGGGGAGATTAAGCTATTAAACGAGATTTATCAGGTTTATTGTCTGCCCTATGTGATTTCTTTGCCAGAATACGCCGATATTGCCCATGAAATTGGCTTTCGAGACCTAAAAACCGATGATTGGTCCCTATCGGTGGCCGCTTTTTGGGATGTGGTGATTGACTCGGCCTTAACCACAGATGCGATCGCTGGTTTGTTAGCAAGCGGTTACACTACTATCCAAGGAGCTTTATCTTTAGGGTTAATGCGGCGCGGTTACGAGTCGGGTTTAATTCGTTTTGGCTTACTGCAAGGGAAGAAATAATCAGCTTGGCCTTGACAATCCCCGCCTTAAAACGGACGGGGATTCTTAAGAGATGTACATCCTGAAGGGGAGGCACAATTATTTGTAGGATGGGTTAGCGCACTTCGTAACCCATGGGGGTGTTGGGTTTCATGCTTCAACCCAACCTACGTTCATCTTATATTTAATTCCACCCACCCACTTACGAGTAAGCAAGTCAGAGAATATTGGGATAAGTGGCAGCAGCCAGGATTATTTTTCTTTCAACTGCCCAAATATTCCTCTGAAATGAATCTTATTGAAACTGAATGGCATCAATTGAAAACTCACGAACTGGCAGGTCAAATTTTTCCCGATCAGTCCGATTTAGCGATCGCTGTTAAACAAGGGATCGAAGCTCGCGCTCAAAAAGGAGGATACGAAACTCACTGTTTTAAGTTTAATTCTGCCTAGCTACTTAGGGTCTGCTGAAAAAGTTTTTCCTAGGGGCAGGGTGTAGGGTGTAGGGTGTAGGGTGTGGGGTTTTACCGATTTTGAGGGGGTCAATTACCTAATTTTCAGGGAAAAAGTACCTGAATTTCCCCCTGATCACTCCCATATCTGGTACTTTTGGATTTCAAAAAAGTCTAAAAGTCTTATCCAGCAAGGTTTTTAGATTTATTCAGCCAGCCCTACTTAGAGGTTGTCTTGACTATCTTTGCCTAGGAACTGACGGAGCATTGCCAAAAAAGGCGTGATGAACGTGAAATACCTCTATCTGGGTTGAGGAGGTTCTTTTTAACCCTCAAAGGACAGAGGATCACCCGATCTATCCGACTCTCATCTGTCTTTATGGGGTTATTCCTGAAGCTGGAGGGCGTGTTTTAAAGGTTGTTGATAATTTTACTACTGCACCTTGCAGGGTTGTAACTGTCCATTTTGAACGCCGATTAAAGGGGAAACTATGAAAATAGACTATGATCAAGCCGCTAATGCCGCTTATATTCGTCGTTTTGAGGGAAAGGTTATTGATTCTGAGGAGGTAGCGCCTGGAATTGTCTATGATTACGATGAGACGGATAGGATTGTGGGGATTGAGATTTTAGGAGTCAAGCAGAGAACGGCTGAACAATTTAAAAATATTGATTTTCTGTTGGAAGAGAGTGAAAAACAAGAGATTAGACAATGGTTCGGAAAGTTAATACTAAATTGTTAAGTGATGTGAGAAATTCAGGAAATTTTCTGCAACGCCGACCTTTCTCCCTGCGTAAGCTACAGACGAAAAATGGCAACAGCAGCATCTATGAGTAATTTTTGATGAGCCTCAATTTCACTCTTTGTCCAAGCTGTCTTTGAGCCTATCTCTTGAGTTAATAAAACTGAAGATTTTTGATAGAGCGGTTTTTTAGTAGAGAAATTGTCGTTGCCTCCAATACTATTTTGTACAGTGTCTAAAATAGTAAGATTGCCAAGAGAATTTTTGAGTTGGTCAAGCTCATTATCTTGGTCAGATTGACCAGCGTTACGAGGATATATATGTTCGATCGATGTGCCAGCAAAGTCATATAATCTGCTTTTGTCAAGACATACAGACTCACCACTTGCACCGTCTTTGTACCATTGATAGTAATACTCAATTGTCATTAAAAAATATTTTAGAGGCTTGTTGCTACCACCAGATTCTTGATATTCAAGGGTAACTAGGTTATCCCTTAATTTTTGATCTGATGCCTTTAATTCCATAAGTTTTTGTAGCTCATTTCTGAGATTATTAACATTATAATTATTGGGATTTTTGCGAATATTAAGAGCTTCTTGGGCGTAGATATTTTTAAGCGGTGTTATGTGTTGATTACATACTATTTTATACCGAAAGAATACCTTTTCTAAAATATTAACTATTTCTGAGAATGATTTTTGATTGAGTTCAGATGCTGCCAGTAATAAAGGAATTGATAAAGTATGTCCAAGTTCAACTATAAGAATGTTCAAACGAGTTTTATCCCAACTGGTTAGAGGTTGCCGAAGTTCATACAACCATTCTCCTTTTACCAGTTTTCTACACTTCAAAATGTCTTCGTGAGTCTTTTTTACTACTTGATAAATTTGTTCGGCATCATCTTCTGTAAAATTTTGTTGCTTATGTTGTGGGAAAAATTTATCAAGAAACATATCAAACACGGCATTCTGTTTTGGTCTATTACCTTGATAAGAATCATAAATCCAATTTAAATAATCAGTTGTGTCGGTTGGTGAATCGGACAGGATATTGTCCCATAATTTTTCTACAGAATCTTGGTTTCTGGAATAGCCTTCGAGAAGTTCCAATGTTTTAGCTCTTAATAAATCTCCATCTGTAAGATTGGTTCCTCGATCATTGATAACTTGAAAAAGTCTAAAAGCATCCTCTCTATTTTCAGTTACCATGTGCAAAATTGTAAAATCATTGTCTAATATATTTTGAATAATTTCGAGATTGTCTATCTTATCTTCTATCGTATCATTAACATTAATTATTCCTTGTATTTCCTTTAACAAAGTTTTATGTGCATCTGAAATTTTACGGTGTGAATCTCTTGATACAGATGGATTCCTATCACCAATTAATTCTTGATAAAAAGGGTCATCAGCTTTTGAAAGTGTTAAAACTTCTACAGGGGTTACTTGTCTTTGAATCTCTTGCTCGAATTTAATAAATCTGTTTGACAAATCTTGAATACGTTTGTTGATAATTGATACTAAAGAAGTTTCCCCTGGTGACTTTTGAGCCTCTGATTCTAGGTTCTGATAAGTGTGAATTATACAAGCAACCAACAAAGCAAATGTAGCTATTCTTTGTTGTCCATCAATTATTTCATATTTATGCTGCTCAAATGCTCCAACAACAGGGTGTTTGACAATCAGAATGCCACCAAAAAAAAGATTTATTGGCGAATTTTGCTTTCTTTTTTCAAAGCAATTAAGTAAATCCTTGATAAAATCTGAGACTGATTCTGATTCCCAGGCATAAGCTCTCTGATATTTAGGAATAAAAAACGTAGATTGACGCTTAAAAAGTACACCGACCGATGTGTATGTGGGTTCAATCTTCATAACTCATCTAAGCCTATAGAACATTTCAGTACAGTATCTAGAAAGGGAAAAGAACTAACTGATCCTATTTAATGCTAACATACCCCAGCAGGGGAAGACAAATACTCTGAGGCAATTAATTCGATTATGATGGCTGAATTCTATCAAAATCTCCAGAAAGGAATGAACAAAAGCGCAGCGATGAGAGAGGCAAAATTAAGCCTGATCGAAAAGTATCCCCATCCTTTCTTTTGGTCGCCATTTATTTTGCTTGGGGCTGCTAATTAAGCAGCTGATAATAACTCTTGATCGCTTAAAATCGAGATTATTTCCTAACTTTTAACTCCCGACATCTGCCGCATTTCTAAATATACTAATAAAGCGTTAATATCGGCGGGATTGACTCCGCCAATTCGCGAGGCTTGGCCGATGGTGGCGGGTTTAATTTTTGTTAATTTTTCCCTAGATTCCATTGACAAAGTTTCGATTTTCATGTAGTCAATATCGGGGGATAAATGACGGTTACTGTGGCGACTAATTTGGTCGATTTGATTTTGTTGTCGTTTCAAATAACCGGAATATTTAATCTCAATTTCTACCCCTTCTCTTTCGGCTAAATTTAAATCGGGATTACCTAAACCATAGCGATCAAGATCCAGATAATGGAAGCTAGGACGACGCAGTAAATCAGCTAAAGAGAGAGAACCTTTGATTTTTTGTTCCGTATCCTTAACGATGGCAATTGCCACCTGATCCCGTTCTTTAATTCTCGTTTCGTGTAGGCGTTCTTTTTCGGCGATAATATTAGCCTGTTTAGTTTGGAATAATTGCCAACGCCGGTCATCAATTAAACCAATTTCTCGCCCTAAAGGTGTTAATCTTTGATCGGCATTATCCGATCGCAATACTAACCGATATTCGGAACGACTGGTTAACATTCGATAGGGTTCCCGCAGGTCTTTCGTACACAAATCATCGACCAAAGTTCCCAGATAACTTTCCTCCCGGGCAAAAACAATTAACTCTTTTCCCAAAGCAAACCGGGCCGCATTAATCCCCGCCACCAGTCCCTGGGCTGCCGCTTCTTCATAACCAGTTGTGCCGTTAATTTGTCCCGCACAAAATAACCCCTCAATCTTTTTCGTCATCAGGGTTGGATAACACTGAGTTGCCGGTAAATAATCGTATTCCACTGCATAGGCAGCACGCAACATCACACAGTTTTCTAAACCGGGTAAAGTCCGCAGCATGGCTAATTGAACATTTTCCGGCAGTCCCGTAGAAAACCCTTGGATATAAAGTTCGGGAATATCGCGCCCTTCCGGTTCGATAAAAATTTGATGACTTTCTTTATCGGCAAAACGGACGATTTTATCCTCAATACTAGGACAATAACGCGGCCCTTTGGAGTCAATAAAACCGCCATAAATGGGGGATAAATGTAAATTATCTCGGATTAATTGATGGGTTGCCGCCGTGGTGCGGGTGAGATGACAGTTCATTTGTTCTCGTTCAATCCACAACTCCGGATCAAAACTAAACCAACGCACCTCGTCATCGGGCGGTTGCGGTTCCATGCGGGAGTAATCCACCGAACGCTTATCCACACGGGCAGGAGTGCCAGTTTTTAGGCGACCGGTCTCGAATCCGAGACGATTTAGGGTTTCTGTTAAACCCACCGCCGCAAATTCCCCCGCCCGTCCGGCGGCCATAGATTTGCCGCCAATCCAGATTTTGCCGCCTAAAAAAGTGCCAGTGGTTAAAATGACGGCTTTAGCGGCGAAACAAGTGCCGAAATAGGTTTCTACCCCTAAAACTTGCTCATTTGCCCCTAAAATCAGGTCTGTGGCCATGCCTTCCCGAATAACCAGATTTGCTTGGGTTTCGACAATACCTTTCATAATTGCCGCGTATTCCCGTTTATCGGTTTGGGCGCGTAGGGCCCAGACTGCCGGCCCGCGAGAGGCATTAAGAACCCGTTTTTGCAGATAGGTGCGGTCGGCCATTTTGCCAATTTCGCCGCCTAAAGCGTCCACTTCGTGGGTTAATTGGGATTTAGCCGGACCACCGACGGCGGGGTTACAGGGTTGCCAAGCGATTTTATCGAGATTAAGGGTGAGGAGAAGGGTACGACAACCGAGACGGGCGCAAGCTAGGGCCGCTTCACAGCCGGAATGGCCCGCCCCGACGACGATGACATCAAATTCGTCTTGAAAGTCTGCGGCTGAGGAGAAAGTCATAAGCTGTTCGTAATTTAAATTGCTTGTTGAGACGAGGCAAAAGGCAAGAGGCAAAAGGCAACAGTAAAGGGATTGGGGGAGGTTCGGCTAATCCAAGAATAAGCGGTTTAAATGCGTCTTAGCATAGTCGCTCGAGGGGAAAATTAATTAATCAGGCTAATATTCTAGCAATTTTTCTGAGTTTTCCCTCCAATATAATACAAACCTACTAATTAAAAGTATTGACTACCACCAAAGCGATCGCATAAATCTAAAAACAATCTATATAATCCCTATTTACCCTTGCTTTTTCAGGGCATTACTGGCTAAGTATTATAGGTGCTGATCATATCTTCACGATCGTTCAAAGATTGTAATCATGGATTTACTTGCCAACCCCGTTGCTTTGTCGCGGATACAATTCGCTATCACCGCTATTTTCCATATGCTTTGGCCGGTGTTAACCACTGGTATGGGCATTTATCTAGTCATTGTCGAAGGATTATGGCTAAAAACCCGCAATCCTGACTACTATCATCACGCTCGCTTCTGGTCAAAACTCTACATTCTCAATTTCGGCATTGGAGTTGCTTCTGGTTTACCGATGGCTTTTCAGTTTGGCATGAATTGGGCGCCTTTTTCGGAAGCAGTGGGGGACTTTTTCGGAACTATCCTCGGTTTCGAGGGAACCATGGCCTTTATGCTAGAGGCTAGTTTTCTGGGAATTATGCTGTTTGGTTGGGGACGAGTTCCCCCGTTAATTCACTTCCTAGCGACAATTCTCGTCGCTTTCGGGGCTAATCTTTCCACTTTCTGGATTTTAACCGCTAATTCTTGGCTGCAAACCCCTGCTGGTGGCATCTTCGTGGATGGTAAATTTATCGTTCAAGATTACCTACAAGCGATTCTCAATCCCTTCATGGTTAATAGTTTCCTGCATATGTTTTTCGCTACTCTGGAAACTTCTCTTTTCGTCATTGGTGGGATTAGTGCTTGGTATTTGCTCAATAAACGTCACATTAGCTTTTTTAGTCGTTCTCTCAAAATTGTTCTTACTCTAGCGATTGTTATCGCTCCCTTGCAAATTTTTGTCGGTCATCTTAGTGCCGAACAAGTGTATCACTATCAACCGGCTAAATTAGCCGCCATGGAAGCGCAATGGGAAACCATTCCTGCGGGAGAAACTGCCGGTTGGAGTTTGGTTGCTTTACCCAAGGATAAAGCGGAGACAAATAGCTGGGAAGTGAAGATACCTAATGCTTTGGGTTATCTTTTGGAATTAAAACCCAAGTTATCGGAACCTGTTCTCGGCTTAAAAACGTGGAAATACGAAGACAGACCGCACATGGTGGGGCTAATCTATTATTCCTTCCGGATTATGGTCGCTATCGGTCTTTTTCTCGCGTCTTTAATGGCTGTAACTGTCGGGCAATGGCTGCGCGGTCAATTATCTAACGAAAAAATCGACAGTCAAAAATGGTTACTGCGCGCTTGGGTTTTTGCGGCCCCTCTGGGTTATCTTGCGGTGGAAACCGGTTGGATTGTCCGTTGTGTCGGTCGTCAACCCTGGACAGTTTACAATCAAATCCGGACGGTGGATGCTGCTTCTAAACTGCCTGCGGGCGAGATTTTAACCTCTTTAATCGGAATTACGGCGATTTATGTCGTTTTCTTGGTTTCTGCTCTCTATTTCGGCAGTCGTATTATCCGTCAGGGACCCAATCTTAACTTACCACTGCCGGGGACTCAAGAGGAAAAAGTGACCTCACCAGAACTAAATCCTCGTCCCCTAGAAGCGCAACAATAGGAGGAACTATGGAACCTTTACAGTATTTTCTGCCACAAATTTGGTTTTTTATTCTGGGTTTATTCCTGTTTCTCTACGTCCTTCTCGATGGTTTTGACTTGGGGGTGGGAATTCTTTCCCTGACTTCCTCCTCCGAGAAGCGTCGCAGTATTTTAATGACCAGTTTGGGCAATGTTTGGGATGCTAACGAAACTTGGATTGTCTTGATGGGGGGTTCCCTGTTTGGGGCGTTTCCCCTAGCTTACGGGACAATTTTAAACGCTTTATACCTGCCAGCAGTGATTATGGTGGTGGGGCTGTTATTTAGGGCGGTTTCCTTCGAGTTTCGTGAACATTCTCGTCGCAAGTTGTTCTGGAATTATGCCTTCGGACTCGGCAGTTTTTTGGCCGCTTTGGGGCAAGGATTCGCCCTCGGTGCAGTTTTTGAGGGGATTAAAGTGGATGAATTGGGTCATTTTGCCGGCGGTCCCTTTGATTGGTTAACATGGCGATCGATTCTAGTTTCTCTAACTTTAATCCAAGCTTATGTTTTAGTGGGTTCCACTTACCTAATTCTGAAAACTACGGGTAATTTACAGGAAGTTCACTATAAAACGGCAAAAATTGCCGCTATTACCACTTTTATCGGTGCTATCTTTATCACCATCAGTACGCCGCTGCTTTCCGACCATATCCGTCAGCGTTTATTTGACCCTCGACTAATTTACATTTTTATCCTCATCCCGATTTTAGCTGTGGTCTTACTGGGTTTATTACTGCGGAGTTTGCAATTAAAGGAAGAAAACACCCCCATGGTCTGGACAGTATTGCTGTTTATGCTCTCTTTTATCGGTTTGGGATTGTTGATTTTTCCCGATATTATTCCCCCGTCCGTGACAATTTATCAAGCGGCAGCCGCCCCCAGTTCTTTGGTGTTTATGCTGACTTTTGTGGGTTTTTTAATCCCAATTTTACTAGCCTATACAGTTTATAATTACATCGTTTTTCGGGGTAAAATTACTGCTGAATCCTACGGAGAATAGATGACGTTGCCGATTTCAGATATCAATCTTCTTTGGTGAAATTTTTAAGGGGAGACTCTCTAAGCTGATGGTAATTTAAATTGCTTGTTGAGACGAGGCAACAGGCAAAAGGCAAAAGGCAACAGTAAAGGGATTGGAGGAGATTCGGCTAATCTAAGAATAAGCGGTTTAAATACGTCTTAGCTCACCGCTGATGCTAAACTGAATTTATTCTAGGAGGTCTTTGGGTGGAATTAACTCGTAACGCTCGAAGGGTTGGTGAATCCAGGGATTATCGAGGTAATATTCCACATAATAGTCAGGTTTGATTCTTGATGCTGCTTTGTACCAGATCACCGCAGTTTTGATATTGGTAATCCCGTATTTTTCCTGTAACAAAATCGAGGTTTTTTGGAGAGTGATTCCCGAATCGACTAAATCATCCACTAACAACAAGGGACTCTTTAATTTGGGTTCGATCATGGCTAAATTCGAGGAAATAGTTAATTCTCCCCGAATTTGATGATTTTGCCCCCCGTAGGAAGCAGCGTAGAGAATGGCTAGGGGTTGACGAAAAAGACGAGAGAGAATGTCACCGACGCGCAATCCTCCCTTAGCTAAACAGACAATCTGAGCAAATTGCCAACCAGAACGATCGATTTTTACTGCTAATTTTTCGATCAGACGATGGTATTCATCCCAAGAAACATAAACATCGGCCATATTTTCGATTCTCGATTCAGAATTACTTATTTTCGGCAGGTCGATCACTACTCCAGGCCCACCAAACTCGATCGCATTGACAATGATAGAATTCCTGCCATTTACGACGGGAATCTTCTCCTAAAACGGGTGCGCGGCGATTGATCCAAACGGCCTGAGCTTCTTTAGCTTTGGCCCCACAGTAAGGACAACAAAAATTGTAGGCGTGAACGGCATTCTCTGTCCAGTCAGGGGGAAAGGGACTAAAAGCATCCATAATCTCTAAAATATAAGATTAATAACTGGAAAAACTAGGTCAATAGATAATCTCCTTGTTTACTTTATCACTAAAAAAATATGGCTAGAGGGGATCAAATATACGCCTATCGGGAATTGCTCAATCTTCAGGGTGTTTATGCCCATCATGGCATCGATTGCGGTGATGGTAGCGTCATTCATTACCGAAAACCGAGCGAGGTTGTTGAACGAACTTCCCTAGAAACCTTTGCTAGGGGCGGTAAAATCTATGTGGTGCGCCATGTAGAGGTGGGATTTTCCTTTATCCCCGATGTGGTGGTAGAAAGGGCGCTAAGTCGTCTGGGGGAGCAGAAATATAATCTTCTTTTTAACAACTGCGAACATTTTGCCACTTGGTGTAAGACTGGTATTAGCAAAAGTCAACAGATAGAAGAATTTATCCCGATTATTACCCATTTACAAGCGGTGGGACTCTACGAACCTCTGAAAAAATCCCTCATCGGAGCCGACCCCAACAATGCCCAAACCCTATTAAAAGGCGCTTTAAGCAATCTTAAGGTCAGTTGGGATGAAATTCAACCCCAGTACAAAAAAGCCATTCAAGAAGCAGAAACATGGCATCGAGTAGCGATCGAAGCTTTAAGCAGAAATCGCGATGATTTAGCCCGGGAAGCTCTGAAACGCAAGGTAGAAGCCAAAAAACAGGCACAACGCTATCAGGAACAATTGGATCAATTAGCGGCCATGACCGAAAATGTGCTTAAAAGTCTGGTGATTGCTAACGGTTAGTCTGGATTTGACACTCCCCGAAGCGCTCATGCGAGGGATTCTCGAAGCTCATCACTGCGCTTTCTGGTTTCCCCTACTCACGTCTTACACGATTAGGTCCTATCCGAACCGACTAGAATATCACTTGTTATCTAGTTGTCCACTTGTGGATAGCTCTCCCAGCGTTTTGGTCTTTCAACCAAGATTCGGAGCTGCCCTACCCTATCTGCTACGGCAAAATGTTTTTAGTTTATTTCAGTCTGGGAAAAGACTTACTCCCCTGTTTTAAGAGTTTTCGTGGGGACGGGGTGTGGGGTGTGGGGTGTGGGGTGTAGGGTGTGGGGTTTTACCGATTTTGAGGGGGTCAATTACCTAATTTTCAGGGAAAAAGTCCCTGAATTTTCCCCCCGATCACTCCCAGATCTGGTACTTTTTGATTGACAAAAAGTCTAAAAGTCTTACCCAACAAGGTTTTTAGATTTATTCAGCAACCCCTATTTAAATTGCTTGTTGAGACGAGGCACTCTTGCACTCTTGCACTCTTGCAACAGCAAAGGGATTGGGGGAGATTCTGCTAATCTAAGAATAAGCGGTTTAAATGCGTCTTAGCTTAGGGACTTGCGCTTTGATAATGTACCTTTTGGGCGAACGCAGTTCGCCCCTACATTGTGGGCAAAGTCCGTTACTGTAGGGGCGCAAGGAACCTGCGCCCTCCGATCGATCAGGTTTGCCGATCACTCTAAGTAAGGGGAGAGCCTTCGAGAGTCCCCTTCCAATAAGGGACTTGCGCTTTGATAATAGACCTCCTGCAAAAGTCTTATTCAGCTACTTGATTATAGCCTAAAGCAAGTTCGTAGTTGTAAATGCCAGCGATTAAATTAAATCTCAGACCAAAACGTCGTCTCCGATTCCTGTATCTTGATGATAAAATTCTAAATCTCTTCAGACTTCTGTGAATAGGTTCGATAACAATTCTTTCTCTTGATAACTGGCAATTAAATTCTTTTTCTTCTAAACTTAATTCTTTATTTTTCTTTTTTTTGTTAGGAATTCTACTATTTTTGTGCAGCTTTTGAATTCCTTGATCGCCCTTATCTGCTAAACATTCAATATTTTTATCGATCCCAATTTGACTATTTTTCCAAAGATTAAAGTCATGTATTCTTCCCTTTCCATGAGCGGTACAGACTATCATTCCTGTTTTTTGAGCCGCAAGAACTTGCGATTTTATTGTATGATAGCCTTGGTTCCCGCTATAGTAATCTTTCTGCTTTTTTTGAGGTCTTTCTATCTCAGGCTCTGCTACATCTACTACCACTACCTCTAGGTCACTATTCGCCTGGTGAACTGTCTTTTTCCCCGGCAGATTAAACAATCCAGATTTGCTCAGAATATTTTCTACCTTTCTAGTGATTCCTAGGGCTGTTGTCTCATTAATCTCCCAATTAATTCCGAGATGGAAATAAGTACTATATTCCCGTAAATACTCTAAGGTCATCAAGATTTGGTCTTCTAGACTTAATTTACTTGGTCTTCCCGATTTTTTTTGCAGAACTTTTTCGGCAGCCAAAGCCTTCACCATATCCTTAAATGTTTCAGGATATACTCCACAAAAGCGTTTAAACTCTTCTGGATTCAAATTTTTTACTTTTTCGTAAGTCATGGTTTTTCTGAGTGTTTTACTTTATGATACATAATCAGTTCCTATTTTTGCAGGAGGTCTAATTCCTCGCTGACCTGCAAAATACGCGGATTAATCATGGCAGTGGGTGACATGATCGGAGCGTCGGGATAACGAGGATTGGGGTGAGAAGCAACGATAAACAGACGCAGAGACCGAGCAACTTGGGGTGCGGCGATTCCCACCCCGTGGGCAGCTTGCACGGTGGTAATCAGGGAATCGATCAAATCTTGACAGTCAGAATCGAGAAGATGATCGAGCGCTGCTGCTTTTTGCTGTAGAATTGGGTTTCCTAATTGGGTGATTGTTAAAACTTGTGTCATCTGTATAAGGATTAATTGTTTCCCTCTGAAAATCATTTTATCTTGAGCGGAAAAATCTCGCTAAACTGATAAGGTTTCCCCGCAGCAGCACTAGAGCAACTTTGTTAATCAAAATTAACCGTGGATAGCAGCCCCCAACAACTTTGGCATAATCTCCTAGAGCGTCTAAAATTACTATTAACCCGTCCCGCTTTTGAGACTTGGTTTCAAACGGCGACGGTTAAAGAATGGCAAAACGATCGCTTAGTAATTCAGGCTGCCAATCCTTTTATTCTTAACCATCTTCAGAAAAATTATCTGTCAACAATTGCCGAAGTAGTGGAGGATATCGTCGGTTATCCCGTCGAGATTCAACTAACGGCACAACAGGGGGATTCGATCGCTATTTTCCAGCCTCACACTAGCTTAGAATTAGAACTATCCCCCAGTAATCAACTTAACCCTAAATATAATTTCTCCCGTTTTGTTGTCGGGCCAACTAATCGCATGGCCCACGCGGCCGCTTTAGCGGTGGCGGAATTACCCGGAAGGGAATTTAACCCGCTTTTTCTCTGTGGTGGGGTGGGGTTAGGTAAAACCCATTTAATGCAAGCGATCGGTCATTATCGTCTGGAATTATATCCCCAATCCAGGGTTTTTTATGTATCGACGGAACAATTTACTAATGATTTAATCACCGCTATCCGTCAAGATAGTATGGAAAGTTTTCGTAATCATTATCGCCATGCGGACATATTATTAGTGGATGATCTGGAATTTATTGAAGGAAAAGAATACACTCAAGAAGAATTTTTTCATACCTTTAATACCCTGCACGAAGCGGGAAAACAGGTAGTTTTAGCCTCCGATCGCCTCCCTAAACAGATTCCCAGTTTACAGGATCGTTTAATTTCTCGCTTTTCTATGGGATTAGTCGCCGATATCCAAGCACCAGATATCGAAACTCGTATGGCAATTTTACAAAAAAAGGCCGAGTACGAAAATCTGCGTCTCCCACGAGAAGTTATCGAATATATTGCCGTTAATTATACTTCTAATATTCGCGAATTAGAGGGAGCATTAATTCGGGCTACTACTTATATTTCTATCTCTGGATTGCCGATGACGGTAGAAAATATCGCACCGGTTTTAAATCCACCAATGGCCAAAATTGCCACTTCTCCTGAGATTATTATGGCGGTAGTAGCAGAAAAATTTCAACTCTCGATCGCTGATCTAAAGGGAAATTCCCGCCGACGAGAAATTAGTTTTGCCCGACAGATTGGGATGTATTTGATGCGTCAACACACGGATTTAAGCTTACCGCGCATTGGCGAAGAATTTGGCGGCAAAGATCACACCACCGTTATTTATAGCTGTGATAAAATCAACCTTTCCCAACATCAAGATCGACAATTACAAGAAATCTTAGCCCAACTAATCGATCGAATTAACTCTCTTAGTCGCAATCATTAGTCAGGGGGAATTATGAATGATGAATTATGAATTGGGAAGTGGGGAGATGGGGTAGTGGGAATTATGAATGATGAATTATCAATTATGAATTGGGGAGATGGGGAGCAGGCAGTGGGGAGTATTTTCAGCGAAGAGTGAACAGTAATCAGTGAACTGAAAACTCACATCTGATACTAAATACGTTGAGTACAGGCTAGTTATGAGGAGAGGCAAAAGGCACTCATGCAAAAGGCAAAAGGGAATAAATAATCAGTTTTTAATAACTGGATTTAGTATGATAACTGATAACTGATAACTGATAACTGAGATTAACTACAGGGGAATAAACTGGCAATTGTAGCGAGGATACGAGAGGTCATGGGTAAACTATCGATCACCATAGCTGTACATAATAACATCATGTAAAGAATGGAATATTTAAACAGCGATCGAGCCATGTCCCGATCAAAAGGATTCTGTTTTAATTGCCAAGCTTTTTTCAGGAAAACAAACCCTAAAAATAAAGCCGCTACACCATAAACCACACCACAGGCAGCCAAGGGATAAATCAAGAGGAAAGTGAAAGGAACAACGATTAAAGTATAAAGCCAAATCTGCTCGCTAGTGGCTTCTTCCCCTTTAACTACGGGCATCATCGGGATATCCACTTCTGCATAATCATCCTTGATCATTAAAGCTAAAGCCCAAAAATGGGGAGGAGTCCAGAGGAAAATAATTGCGAATAAAATCCAGGGAATCCAACCGAGATCGCCCGTTACTGCCGCCCAACCGACGAGGGGAGGAATCGAGCCGGCTGCGCCACCGATAACAATATTTTGGATACTATGACGCTTGAGCAGATGGGTATAAATCAGCATATAAAATGCGATGCCGGTCATTGCTAAAAATCCGCTCAAAGTATTGACAAAAAAGACAAAAAGTGCTAGGGAAAGGGAGGCTAAAACGAGGGCAAAAATGAGGGCGTGGAGGGGTTGCACGCGACCGGAGGGAATGGGACGGGCGCGGGTGCGAAGCATGGTGTGATCGATGTCGCGATCATAGATGCAGTTTAAGGTTTGAGCGGCGGCGGCGGCGAGAGTGCCACCGAGGAGGGTAAGAAAGAGTAAGAGGGGGGAAACCTGACCTTTAGAGGCGATTTCCATAGCAGCAGCCGTGGTAATCAGCAGTAGAGGAATAATTCGCGGTTTAGTGAGTTGATAATAACTTTTAGCGACTTGTAAAAAATTATCGTGGTGGCGAAGGGCTTGAGTTCCAGTCATCGTGATTAAATCCTTAGAGATGGCTTATAGGCGCGAAATAACGATCGCGAAGGGCAAAAGTGGTAAAAGCGACGAGGGTTCCCACCAATAGCGCACCGATGCTGTGGTGGGTAACGGTTAAGGGTTCCACCTGTAGATGCAGTTTCAGGGTGGCAACGCCCAAAAACACCTGTAGGGCGACTAATCCCCCGGCGCTAAAAGCTAGTTTTTTGAGGAGAGGATGGATAGCGGCAGTTCGCCAAGCGAAGAAAACTAGGGTTAAAACCGAGATAGTTGCGGGAAAAACCCCGATAATGTGGCTATTCATCACCGTGCAGAGTTGGGAAACCGTTAAACACTGATGGGCTGCCCAACGGGAACCGACGAGACCGCCGAGGAGACATTGCAGATAAACTAGAGCGGTGGCGACCATTCCCATCCCAGTTAGTTTCCCGACTGTACCTGTGCCACGATAGGGAGTCAGACAGATAGCAATGACGATTAGGGTGGAGAAAAAGAGCAAAGCTGTGCCTAAATGGGCGGTTACGATGTCAAATCGCAGTAATTGGGTGACGGTTAATCCTCCCAGGACTCCTTGCAGGAGAATTAAAGCTAAAGATGCGATCGCAGAGGGAAACAGCCAAGGGGGAAGATGGCGACGATGCCACCAAGACAGACCGACGAGAGCGATCGTACTAAACCCGATCAAAGAGGCATCGAGACGGTGAAACCACTCCAGAAATACCTGTAGATTCATCTGCTGACTGGGAATCCATTGACCGTAACACAGGGGCCAATCGGGACAAGCTAAACCGGCGTTCATAACTCTGGTGGCAGCGCCCACCACCATGAGGGCGAAAGTAGCGATCGCAATTTTCCAGACTAAGCGGCGCATCCACACCTGAATATTGCCAGTTTCTCTTAGGGGTGTCGGGTTAAAAACAGATTCGGTCATCGGTTTGCCTGTTCTCAAGGAGTCTGTCATCAAAGATCCTGGCTTTGTTTGCCAGTTAGTTATCACTGTGAATGAGTTTTTTTACGACTGGTAAAACCTTTTAGATATTCTTTAGATTTCTGGCCATTTCCGTTACATTTGTTTACAAAAACTCAGAATAAAACATAAAAATTAGTTATTTTAAATACTTTCCCTGAAAACGATCCCAAAGAAAAGATAAAATTCTCAGAAGATGCTGGTTAAATTTCCCATCTATAGGGGAATCATGTTTTAGCCTTGAATAAGTAGCCACTATTGAAAATATTGAAAAGACCGTGAAAATTCCCAGCAGTATCCTGACGCTCGTACTCGGGATCGCCTTGACCTTAATTAGTCTCTGGTATGGCCAAAATCATGGCTTAATGCCCGTGGCCGCTTCCGAAGATGCCAAGGAAATAGATAATATCTTTAATCTGATGATGACCATCTCTACGGGACTATTTTTAATAGTTGAAGGCGTGATCATTTATATAGTGATTCGCTTTCGCCGTAAACCGGGGGATCAAACCGACGGGCCAGCAGTGGAGGGCAATGTCCCCCTAGAAATCTTCTGGACAGCCATCCCGACGGTAATCGTCTTTATCCTTGCCGTCTATAGCTTCGAGATTTATAACAATATCGGCGGTCTCGATCCCTTGATTTCCAAGGGTGACAAAGGAGAAATCGCCCACCACGGTCATCACCACGGCACGATGATGGCCTTGGGCGGCGATCGCAGGGTAGCCCTAGGTATCGGCAATTCCTACGATGGTGAAGGAGTCCCCCCCCTAGTGGTCAATGTTAAAGGTATTCAATACGCTTGGATCTTCACCTATCCCGAAACCGGCATTGTTTCCGGGGAACTGCACGCTCCCGTCAATCGCCCCGTGCAACTGAATATGGAAGCGGGAGATGTGATCCATGCTTTCTGGGTTCCCCAATTGCGTCTAAAACAGGACGTTATCCCCGGACAGGAAACGGTGTTATCGTTCACATCCAACCAAATTGGTCAATATCCGATCATTTGTGCGGAACTTTGCGGGGCCTATCACGGCGGCATGAAATCTAGCTTTGTGGTTCACTCCCCAGCAGATTACGACCAATGGGTGCAGGATAACACGATCGCCGAAGTTGACAGCGATCAAACCGTAGCTATGACCGCTAAAGATCGCTCTGATAGTCAATATTTGACCCCCTACACCGAAGAAATGGGCATAGACGCTGAAATCCTCGCCCAAGTTCCCCATCAGCACCAAATGTAATTTTTCTTGTCATCTAAAATCTTGGCATTATGACAGCATCAACGGAAATAACCACCCCAGCAACCGTTCCCGAGGTGATCCATCACCGCAAGTGGACGGATTACTTTACTTTCTGCACCGATCATAAAGTCATCGGTATTCAATATCTGGTGACTGCCTTTCTTTTCTTCTTTATTGGCGGTGCTTTCGCAGAAGTGCTGCGGACAGAATTAGCCACTCCCGACCCCGATTTCGTCTCCCCAGAACTATATAACCAATTCATGACCATGCACGGAACGATCATGATCTTTCTTTGGATCGTTCCGGTTGGGGCAGGTTTTGCCAATTATCTCATTCCCCTGATGATTGGGGCGGAAGATATGGCTTTTCCTCGTCTTAACGCTGTGGCTTTCTGGCTTAATCCCCCCGGCGGGCTGCTATTATTATCCAGTTTCTTTGTCGGCGCTCCCCAGTCCGGTTGGACTTCCTACCCACCTTTAAGCTTAATTAGCGGCAAATGGGGGGAAGAATTGTGGATTTTGAGCCTTTTATTGATCGGGACTTCTTCGATTTTAGGCTCGATTAATTTCATCACCACGATCCTGAAAATGCGGATTCCTGAGATGGATTTGTACAGTATGCCGCTATTTTGTTGGGCAATGCTGGCTACCTCGACTCTGGTGCTGCTTTCCACCCCCGTTCTTGCTTCTGCTCTCGTTCTCTTGTCCTTTGATTTAATCGCTGGCACGAGCTTTTTTAACCCCGCCGGCGGCGGCGATCCGGTGGTTTATCAGCATATGTTCTGGTTTTACTCCCATCCTGCCGTTTATATCATGATTTTGCCCTTTTTCGGCACGATCTCGGAGATATTACCAGTTCACGCCCGCAAACCGATTTTTGGTTATCGAGCGATCGCCTATTCCAGTCTCACCATCTGTTTCTTGGGTTTAATCGTTTGGGCCCACCATATGTTCACCAGCGGTACCCCCGGTTGGTTACGGATGTTTTTCATGGCGGCAACCATGTTAATCGCCGTTCCCACGGGCATTAAAATCTTTAGTTGGTGTGCCACTCTTTGGGGGGGGTAAACTTAGTCTCAATACGTCTTTATTATTTGGGGTCGGTTTTCTGTCTTCCTTCCTCATCGGTGGTTTGACTGGGATTATGTTGGCTTCTGTTCCCTTCGATATCCACGTCCACGATACCTATTTTGTCGTCGGTCACTTCCACTATGTACTATTCGGTGGTACGGCAATGGCCCTGTTTGCTGCCGTTTACCATTGGTTCCCAAAAATGACCGGACGGATGTATAACGAGACTCTCGGTCGTATCCACTTTGTTCTCACTTTTATCGGTTTGAATTTAACTTTCATGCCGATGCACGAATTGGGATTATTGGGTATGAACCGTCGTATTGCCCTGTATGATGTGCAATTTCAGAGTTTAAATGTTCTTAGTACCGCAGGAGCTTATATTCTCGGTATATCGAGTATTCCCTTCGCTATTAATATGGTCTGGAGTGCCTTTAAAGGTCAACCCGCCGGCCGTAATCCTTGGCGCGCTTTAACCCTAGAATGGCAAACCTCCTCTCCCCCAATTATCGAGAATTTCGAGGAAATGCCGATTCTTTGGTCTGGCCCCTACGATTACGGTATTGATATGGAAGAATCGGAAGCAGAGGAATCAGTACAAGATCTCCTCGCTGAAGTGGGTGCGGAATCGCAATAATCAGTTATCAGTTATCAGTTATCAGTTATCAGTTATCAGTTCACTGATTGCTGTTTACCGAAAAAAAGCTTCCCACTTCCCACTTCCCACTGAAAAAAAGCTCCCCGTCTCCCGTGTAAACTAAGGACATTCAATCATGCAAGGTTCAACGCTCGAAGAGTCTCAACTCTCTGTCAATTATCATCAGGAAACGGTGGAACACGGACATCATGGCCACCCAGATCATCGCCTATTCGGTGTGGTTTTGTTTCTAGTGGCGGAAAGTTCCATCTTTTTAGGCTTATTTGCCGCTTTCTTGTTCTACCGTACCATGTTACCCGTTTGGCCCCCCGCCGGCACGCCCGAATTAGAATTAACCCTACCGACAATTAACACGATTATTCTGGTGTCCAGTAGTTTTGTTATGCACATAGGACAAAAGGCGATTAAACAAAACAATAATGCCGGTTTACAATTGTGGTTCGGCATTACTGCCCTGATGGGAATTATCTTCCTTTGTGGTCAAGGATACGAATATTATCACGCTGAATTCGGTCTGACAACTAATGTTTTCACCAGCGCTTTTTATGCCTTAACCGGATTCCACGGTCTCCACGTTACTTTTGGTTTAGTGCTAATTCTATCGGTCCTCTGGCGTTCTCGTCAAAAAGACCACTATTCTAGTCAATCTCACTTTGGTGTCGAAGCGGCAGAATTATACTGGCATTTCGTCGATGTGGTCTGGATTATCCTGTTTTTACTGGTGTATATCTTGAGATAATTTTTGTTATTTAGTAGGAGAAAAGGACGCTCAATTGAGCGCCCTTTTTTGTATATTTCAATTTACAGCCGTTATCTTATACTAAATCCGTTGAGTAACGCACAGAAAACGGGTTTCTCCGAGAAACCCGTTTTCTGCTCACGCACTCATGCAAAAAGGGGAATAAATAATCAGTCTTTAATAACCAGATTTAGTATTATAGGTTATACTTCATTTTTAAGAGAAATGCCGTAACTGATAACCGAGTAACTGATAACTGATCACTGATAACTGATCACTGATAATTAACGACGACCGAATAAACTCCAACCTTTGCCACCACTAACGGCCGGTTCAGCTTTTTCAGCGACGGGGGCAACTTCTGCGGGGGTTTCCTCACCGGAAAGATTAGAAAGATCGTAGTTTTCTACTAGGAAAAGAGACGCTTTTTCAATAGTAGAATGATCCCAGAAAAGGGTAGAAGGTAACTCTTGACCAACCCAATCTTCTAGATCACCCACCATCGTTACCGCATCGATCGAATCTAAACCATAACGGGTTAAAGGTTCAGTTACATTAATCGTTTGTGCATCCAAAGATAACTGATCGGCTAACTGTTTAACTAACCAATTTTGTACCAGATTATTAAGATTGGAGTTGGAGTTCATGGGTTTTTTCCTCGGTAGTTTGTGAATGGGCTAATTGAAAAGGCACGATCGAAAAATGTTGATTTTCTCGATATAATTTCAGCAATTCTTGGGCAACATTTTCTACATACACCTCAGATAGAGTGTAAGGCAGCGGCCGCAGAGTTCGCAGTAATCGGTGTAAACTCAACACCAACCATTCCCCCCGGGCAAAAAATTCACCCAAGATGGAACGATTATAAAGCCAAGTGTGTAAACAAGCGGAAGCAGCGTGTAAAGTGCAGTATTTCTTGGCAATCTCGAACAATTCGGGTGATTGGTCATGACCATACTCGAATTTCGATTGACTAATCTGTTCATCGTGAGCATTTAGTTCCTCTAAAACTAAATTACCCAACATCAATAGATTTTCTAATACTTCCTGGTCCACCTCCTGAGAATCCTTCAATCCTTCCACCATATCAAGGGCAATCTCTAAACCTTGCAGGGAATCATCCATTCCCCGGCCAAATAATTCTAAATTATTGGGTTCAAAGGGAGGAACTGACTTTTCTAGGCTAAAAATCGCCTCTAAACGGGTTTTTAACGCCGACATGGTGCGCAAGTTGCGTTTAGCCCGATATTTGGTTAAAGGACGCAATTGTAGGATTAAAGCATGAAGATTGACGATCGAACTGCCGTCAAACATACTGATAATCGAATTATCCCGCAGTAGCTTCTGGAAGATGCCGCATTCGTGTTCTTCTCGCATATAAAAACGCGATCCCAAGACCACATAAACACTATTAACCATCTCCTCCAGACGGACAGTAACAAAATATTTTACCACCGAAGCCCAGACGCTAAACTGTTCGGGGATGATATGAAAACCTCTTGCGGCCGGAATCGTCTCGCAATCACAAATAAGGATGTCAAGGAAAGCATCCACGAGAGTGCGCCGGGGTTGGGGCAAATCCATCACAGTTTTCTGATAAATTACCCGATTAACGGCAAAACTGAGGGTAGTTCTCAAAGCGGTATCGGCTGCCCCGTGGGAAAAAGCAGCACACAACATCCGGGTAATCTGGAAACCTTTCAGAGCTAATTCTAAACCGTCTCCCTCCTCCCGTAAACGCATAGAATCGGGGACGAAACAATCCTTAAAACCAATCCCACTCATATCCGAGGCCCGCACGCCATGGGTGTATATTTTCGGCAAATTATAGTATTTTTCGGGGTCTAATTGCCGTTTATCGACCATAAATAGGGTTAAACACTTCGGCCCGCCGTTAGCATCGGTTTTCGCCAAAATAAAGGAAACTCCAGAGATAGTCGCCCGGTTAATCGGCCATTTCTCCCCATTGAGAATATAACCTCCTTCCACCTTCGTCGCGGTTAGATCACCATTGATCAGATCGCTGCCGTGTTCCTTTTCCGAGTAACCCAGACACATCGCCCCATAGTCATCCATGATAAAACGGGCGAGCTTCTGTTTCTGTTCCGGGGTTCCCGCCATCCAGTTTAAAAACGACCAGAATAGGGTAGTAAAAGCGATGCCGATAGTTTGATCCCGTCGGGAAAGTACCCGCACAAAAGCGACAAATTCCTCAAAAGAGGTGAATTCACCGCCGCAGTCCGTGGGAATGTAGTAGTGTTGGAGTTTCCAGTCGTATAACCAGCGAATTTCCTCGTGGGGAAATTCTTCGCTCTCGTCAATTTCGATCACCCGCTTGTAGGATAGAGGATTATCGGGATTGAGAGGATCGCCTAAGTCTTTTTCCAGTGCTTCAGCAGTCCAGTATTGCTTAAGCTTTTTCATAGTGCCTCTAGGACAGATACAATGTGTTTTTCGTCAATGCCTTCGGTTAGAAGACCCGACCATTCACAAAAATTAATGACCATTCTAGACGTTTGGCTGTACGATAGCAACAATTTTTAATTTCGCTTTTACCTTAAATGTGCTAGAACCCACTTGGGTGGGGTGCTAGATCGTCCTCTGCGGTAATTATGCCCAAATTGAGGTGATTAAACCGCCTTAGTTAGGGTTGGCTGAAAAAGTACGGGCGAAGCATTCGGATAGAAAATCTACGGTTTCACCGATAGGTTATTGCCCGAATGCTTCGCCCCTACAGGACGCGGGCCGATGAAGATGCAAGGTTTTGAACCACGATTCTCTCAAAATCTTGCACCTGTTTCGCTCGTAAAGCCCCAAAACCCTTACTTTGCATACATTTCACATTTATTCAGCAAACTCTAGTTAGGGTTGGCTGAATAAATCTAAAAACTTTGTTGGGTGAGACTTTTAGACCTTTTGTCAATCAAAAAGTACCGGCGATGGGAGTGATCGGGGGGAAAATTCCGGGACTTTTTCCCCGAAAAAAAATTAGGTCATTGACCCCCTGAAAATGGGTAAAACCCTACACCCCACACCCCACACCCCACACCCTGCCCCCACGAAAAACTTTTTCAGCTGTAGGGTGCGTTCCCGAATGTGGTTCCTAACTGCTACACCGATAGATTTTTGGGGAACGCACCATGCTCATTCAAAGAATTGAAGCAAGTGATTGCCAGCTAATAACGCCCATGCACAGCGACTGCTGAGAGTTAATCGGTTATGACGCTAAGGTTATCTGCGGCGGGTGATGCAACGTTAGACCTCAGCCTTCGCTTGGCAGTAGAAACTTTACCTGTGTTTGATCATAAAATAGTTTCGTGATTTTTCTTGGGAGGAAGTTCGGGAATAAATCAAAATAATCTCCTATCTCCTGACGGCTGACAACTGATGTTTACTTTTCTTCTTGTCTTCTGGCTGCTAATCGATCTAAAATTTCGGCGTGAACTTGGCGAGTAATTGGATAAAAATAGGCAAGGATTAAGCTAATGATCAGGAAAAATGCTGGTAAAGGGGCAATTGCTAGGCGAATTGCTATTAAAGCACTATCTGGCTGCAGGGGAATTGCTTCTCCTGGGATTCTCGGTTTAAAACCCGATGTTTCTAGGGCAATACCGACAAGAAATAACCCCAAAGCTAAACCAATTTTTTGCAGAAGTACCATGAAAGCATAAAAAATACCTTCTCGACGTTTTCCTGTTTCTAATTCGTCTAATTCAATCACATCAGGAACCATTGACCAAGGAATTAAATAGGCCACAGATACGCCAAATCCCGCCAAAACCGCCAAAGCATACATTAAAATTATCTGTCCTGGTTGGAGCAAAAATAAACCAATTTGGGCAATAATCCAGAATGTCATCCCTAAAAAATAGACTATCTTTTTGTCTAATTTCTGACTAACTGCTTGCCAGAAAAATAACATCACTAAAGCTGTTCCCTGTACTGCTAAAGCGACTAAACCCGATGCTGCTTCCGATAGTCTCATGTAGCTGACGACGTAGTAAACCAAAATCGAGGCGGTTAATTGTACTCCTAACCAAGCACAAAGATAGATGCCAATAACGTATAAAAAGGGACGATTACCAAAAACTATTTTTAATTGTTCTTTCAGGGGAATAGTTTCGGTATTATTAGCCGCTTCTCTCTGTTTAATTGCTGCGCTATCCTTGAGATGATTTTCAGTTTTGCCATAGTAAAGGGTTAACCCCGAAACTATCCCTTCTATTCCTAATAAAATTGTGGAAATAGCGATAAAGTCCCTCGGATTTACCCCAATTTTTCCTAGTCCATAGACCAAGGCAAGCGCACCGATAACTATACAAGCAATTGCCAAAACTTTTTTCTGGGGAGAATTGAGAATCGCTTTTGCTCCTCGTTCTTGCAAAACCAAAGCACAACAAATAACTGCTATAATCGACATTAAAGCACAAACTATACCTAACAATAAAAAAGCTTGATGGAGATCATTGGCATAGGACGATGAGACGAGAATATAGAGAATTAATGAGAGAATGCTGCCCCCGATAGAAAAGGCAAAACGAAAACTATTTAAGCGGGTTCTCTCGTTATAATCATGGGTTAATTCAGGGGTGAGTGCCTGGTAGGGAAGATTGACTACTGTATAGGTTAAATTAAAGATAATGCCGATAAAAATATAATATAAAAATAACCATAATTGGTTATTAGTCGGGATTAACCACAGTAAAAAATAGCTAATTCCGAAGGGAATTGACCCCAATAACATCCATGGTAAGCGACGACCCCAGATAGTACGAGTTCGATCGCTCCACATACCGATGATCGGATCGTTAATAGCGTCGAAAATTCTCACCACCATCAGCACACTACCCGCTAATCCTGCCGATAATCCTGCCACATCAGTGAGGAAAAATAGCAGGTAAAATACCGAGATATTGGCAGTGATAGCCGGTCCCAAATCCCCCGCGCCATAGGCGATTTTTGTGGTTAAATTGAGTCTTTCAGCAGTTAAATGAGCCATAAAAGCAATTACAGAGACTAAAATAAGCTTAACCGTTCTGGGGGCATTTGTAACCTTTGTCAGAACAGTTGAGGAACTTTAATTTTTTTTATCTCTAGTAATTCCCGAAAATATCCAGCGCTAAAAAGGGAAGATTCCTCGATGACACCGGGGACAGAGAAATAGCTTTATCTTTGGCATCCCAGAAAATTCTGACTATTTCCCCGTCCTTCACTTTTTATCTATCGCCTTGGCCAGCATTATGAGCTAAACTGACTAATATCAGTTATTTTAGCTATCAGCATCAGAATTATCCTTATTCTAGCGGTTACACGCAAGAAGATCGGCTAGATTGTTCTTTTTCGGACTTTTAGCCGTTATGATCTGTTATACCATTTTTCAAAAGTAATGGCAGAGATGGTTAATTGCCCTCACCCCCAACCCCTCTCCCAGAAAGGGAGAGGGGAGTAAGATACCTGCTACGAATAAAGAAAAATGGTATTAGTTGGGAGACGCTCGAAATAGATCAAGAAAGTGTGATAGTACAGATAAGAGATCGGGGAAATTTTTCTCGCCTAACCTAAACCTTTTTGACACTGACGTTCTATGATGGCTCATATCTTCCTATTTTTAGAGATTTTTTCCCAAGAAGGCGGTATTCAATCATATATCAAGGATGTCCTGCAAGCTTATCTCACTTTGCCCGATTCCGAGGCGGCCGAGGTTTTTTTACTGCGGGATGCCCCTGATTGTCCTAATCCTTTCAAAAATCAAGGTATTACCTTTCATTACCTGAAAAATAACTCAGCAACTCTCGGACGCATCCAATTAGCCCTTAAGTTTTTAGTTTCTCTCCTCCGGAAACGTCCCCAACGGGTTTTTTGTGGTCATATAAATTTAGCCCCCCTCACCCGTCTTTACTGTCAAGCTTTAGACATACCCTACACCGTCCTCACCTACGGCAATGAAGTCTGGGAACCTTTACCAAATTCGCAAAAACGGGCCCTGCAAGCGGCCGCATCGATCTGGACAATTAGCCGTTACACTCGCGATCTTATGTGTGAGGCTAACGCTATTGATCCCAAAAAAGTAGCAATTCTCCCCTGTGTGGTGGATGAAGAAAAGTTTAATTTAGGCGAAAAGTCCTTGACATTAATCAAAAAATATGATATGGAAAATGCCAAAGTTTTATTAACAGTGGCCCGGTTGTGGTCGGGGGATATCCATAAAGGGGTAGATGTGACCATTCGGGCCCTGCCGACAATTCTAGAGACTTATCCCGAGGTAAAATATCTAGTTATCGGACGAGGAGACGATCGCCCCAGATTAGAAGCTTTAACCAAGCAGTTAGGAGTGGATAAACAGGTAATTTTCGCGGGTTTTGTCCCCACAGAGGAATTAGCCGACCATTATCGTTTAGCCGATGCTTACGTTATGCCCTCCCGGGAAGGATTCGGGATTGTGTACCTAGAGGCCATGGCCTCTGGTATTCCCGTGATTTCTGGAGATGAGGACGGTTCAGCAGAACCGCTGCAGGATGGTTTGGTGGGGTGGCGGGTTCCCTATCGAGATGCCGAAAAAGTGGCTAAAGCTTGTTTAGAAATTTTGCTAGGTCAGGATCAATGTTGTCACCCGCAATGGTTGCGTCAACAAACTCTAACTAAATTCGGCAAAAAGACTTTACGAGCAAAATTAGAGCAGTTAATCTAAATCTCTATGCTCTATGTTACTGCGGGTTTTGGGGAGCATCCCAGAGCTGCACTGGCAGGATAAGCTGTTCTAGATAGATTCTCTAATTTTATCTGTGGGCTAGGCTTCTAGCCCGTCCTTCCTATCATTCAACCAGTCTACCCAAATTAAACACTTAAAACACAGGAACAATGGAGGTGAAAAAATAACACTTAAAAAGCGTTTAACTTAGTGTCAGCATTCGTCCCGAAGCGCTTAGTGCGAGGGGAGGGGGCTTTTAAAGGGGCGAAGTAATTCGCCCCAGGGTTCCCCTCATGAATGCTGACTTTGTATATAGACAATTCTCAAAAACCGATGCTATAACAAATATATCTTGACCACTATTCCTTAAGCGATAACCGAGCTTCGGCGGGTCGTGTTGCCAGAAAAAATCTGGGTCTTAGGAACTAGGACGGATGCCTGTGCAGGGAAGGTAAGACTTGCTATCTTTCGAGGTAGAAAGCGCATCCCATTGCAGCAGGAAGCTCTCAACTCTGTTGAGAGTAGTTCACTTGAAAAGATCAACGATAAGAACTAGAACAGCTAGAGATGGGGGTCAACCGATCCCCAAACTAGACAATTATGCTATTCTTTTTTATACATCACCTCCACCACGGTATGTACGTTACCTCTGGGATGAAAATCCCCCTTAACTTTCATCTGCAAGGGTTCGCAAGCCGCTACCAAATCATCTAAAATTTGGTTAATTGCTTCTTCGTGGGAAATATAACGATCGCGATAACTATTAATATAAAGTTTAATCGCCTTTAATTCCATCACCTTTTGATCGGGAACGTAGCTAAGATAAATAGTGGCAAAATCGGGATAACCGGAAAAGGGACACTTACAGGTATATTCCGGCAGAGTGATCTGAATATCGTAATTTCTGCCCGGACGTGGATTGGGGAAAGTAATTAATGTTCCTTCGGCAATTTCTCTTTCCCCGTACTTAACTTCAATTTTTTCGGAAGACTGAACCATGTTTTTTTCCTAACTAGACAATGTTTCCTATCATAGCGGGAATATTCTCTCAAGAGGTGTTACCGAATCAACAGATGAAAGAATGCCGAGAAGACAATGCAGACTTAAAATCAGCCAAGTCGAATTTTCAGGTAAAAAATGCTCTATGATTAACCCTAAAGATACTGTAAAACTGGTTTCATGCTCTCCGAGATTAAAAACATAGCCGAGAGTCTCGCACCCCGATTAGTGGAGATTCGCCGCCACATTCACGCGAATCCAGAGTTAAGCGGGCAAGAATATCAAACTGCCGCCTATATTGCCGGAGTTTTGTCTTCCTGTGGTCTATCGGTGCAGGAAGCGGTGGGAAAAACGGGAGTTAAGGGAGAATTGGCGGGAAAAGGCAGTGATCGAAGGCTTTTAGCTATCCGGGCCGATATGGATGCCCTACCAATCCAAGAAAGAACCGATTTAGACTTTGCTTCCCGTAAACCGGGGATTATGCACGCCTGCGGTCACGATGTTCATGCTACCGTCGGTTTAGGGGTGGCGATGGTGCTTTCCCGTCTCTCGGAACCTTTGCCAGGAAAAATACGCTTTCTCTTTCAACCGGCAGAGGAAATCGCCCAGGGGGCCAGTTGGATGATCCGGGAGGGGGTGATGCGGGATGTCAGCGCCGTTTTCGGGCTGCACGTTTTCCCCTCGATTCCGGCCCGATCGATCGGGGTTCGTTACGGGGCCTTAACCGCAGCTGCCGACGATCTGGAGATTTTTATTCAAGGGGAATCCGGCCACGGGGCCCGGCCTCACGAGGCGATCGATGCTATCTGGATCGCCTCGCAAGTAATCACCACCTTGCAACAGGCCATTAGTCGGACTCAAAACCCTTTGCGTCCCATTGTCCTTACCATCGGCCAGATTAGCGGTGGTCGCGCCCCCAACGTCATCGCCGATCAGGTACGCATGGCAGGAACCGTGCGATCGCTGCACCCAGAAACCCACGCCCATCTCCCGGAATGGATCGAGAGTTTGGTCACGAATGTCTGTAGCACATATAACGCTAAATGTCAAGTAAATTATCGTCGGGGGGTGCCATCGGTGCAAAATGACCAATTTTTAACCCGGTTAGTCGAAGAAGCTGGTTTAGAAGCTTGGGGACAGGATCGGGTTTTAATTCTCTCGGAACCCTCCCTGGGGGCCGAGGATTTTTCTCTTTATTTGCAACAGGCCCCCGGTACAATGTTCCGTCTAGGAGTGGGTTCTCCTCACCTCCTCAATCCCCCCCTTCACCATCCGGAATTTTTAGTGGATGAGTCGGCAATTCTCACGGGAGTGATTACTTTAGCCTACGCAGCCTATAAATATTGGCAAAGGGAAGATTAAACTGGTTTTTAACCATAATTTTATGGAAATTTGGCAAGATTCAGCTATTATAGCTTGGACAGAATTGCTGCTGGATAGTTATGAACGGTTAATCGGGCGATCGCTTTTACCCCGGATCGGTACTGGCAAAGAACAGAGTAAAATGCTCTTTTATGCCCCTTTTGTCCTAGTTTCCCACGGTACGCAAACTAATCCGATCTTTAATTATGGTAATCGCACCGCCCTCGATCTCTGGGGTTTAACTTGGCCAGAATTATTAGCAACTCCTTCGCGAGCGACGGTAGAGGGAGATGAAATCGCCCAAGAACGCCAAAAAATGCTGGATTTAGTCAAAAAACAGGGCTATATCAACGATTATCACGGCGTAAGGATCACGAAAAACGGTCAACTATTTCGCATTGAAAAAGCGATCGTTTGGAATATCATCCATCGTGATGGCATTTATTGCGGACAGGCTGCCACTTTTGCCGATTGGATTTTTCTCTGATTTAAGCTGTACTGCCTTTAAACTCCGTCCCCACTCCCCCACTCCCCCACACCCCACTTCCTCACTCCCCCACTACCCCACTACCCCACTGTATCGCCCAAATATGACCAACTCAGACCGAATTATTGTTCCTCTCGATGTGCCGGATTTAGAATCAGCGATCGCAATGCTCGATCTGTTGCCGGAAGTCAATTTTTGGAAAGTGGGACTAGAATTATTTGTCAGTAGCGGTGCAGAAATTCTGGCGATTCTGCAAGAAAGACAAAAAAAGAGCTTTCTCGATCTCAAATTTCATGATATTCCCAATACGGTCGCCGGGGCCTGTCGTTCAGCTAGTCGCTATCAAGTGGATTTACTCACCCTGCACGCAACGGCCGGACGGCAAGCGCTGGCGGCGGCGAAAGGGGCCATCTCTGACCTGCTATCACCGCCAAAACTTCTCGCTATCACCGTTTTAACCAGCCTTAACGCCAAGGAATTAGCCCTCGACCTCAAAATTCCCCTAGAACTATCGGAATATGCCTTAAATCTGGCATTATTGGCTAAGGAATCGGGAATTGATGGGGCGGTTTGTTCTCCCCAAGAAGTGGCGCAATTGCGGCGCGTCTGTGGAGAGGATTTTCTCTTAGTTTGCCCCGGAGTTCGTCCCTCCTGGTCAACGAAAGGGGATCAAAGTCGGGTGATGACTCCGGCCCAAGCGCTTAAAGCTGGGGCTGATTATCTAGTAATTGGACGACCGATCACCGGTGCCGAGGAGCCAAAGGTAGCATGGGCAAAAATTTGTCAAGAATTAGCCGATATTTAGCTGTATTGCTGGTTATTTTCGGGATTAACTTCCCAGCAGTTAGTCTTCCTCTTTCTAGCTGTCCGGAGGATTTAAATCTTTTAGTCGATCGCCTCTTGTCAGATTTACCCGGTTATGCTAATCGAGTTATTACCCGTTCCCAAATCGATCAAAAATTATCTACACCAGTTTTTGTGATTATTGCCGGTCGTCCCGAATTTGCACCCCTACCTTTAACTGCTAGTCAATATTCCGGTCAAATTGCCGATGACACTCAACAGGTTTTTTTTACGACTTTAGAGCGTCAGTATAGCAAAAATCGCTCGGTCACTCTCCAGAATTATCATTGGTTATTTTTAACTAAAACTGGGGAAGGATGGCGATTAGTGACGATTTACAGTCAATTAGCCTCCCTTGAACCCGCTCAAGTCCCCTTACCTCCCCTAGAAACCAGTCAAGGCACCATCGGCCAAGCGGTGCGTCTCTGGCTGCGGGACTGCGAAGCGGGGACATTGCGCTAAATTCGCTCGGCCAAAACAAAGCGATCGAAACCGGCTAGGTCGTTAATAATCTGAATTTGTCGATAATTGCCCTGATTTTCTAGCATTTGCGCTACTTTTTCCCCTTGACCGGCTCTCATTTCCACTAGCCAAAGGCCTCCCGATCGCAGATAATCGGGTGCAGTGGCCACTAGATAGCGCAGCGCAGTCAATCCGTCTTCACCTCCATCGAGGGCCAAACGGGGTTCATGTTCCCGCACTTCAATTTGTAGGTCGAGGATTTCTGCACTGGGGATATAGGGAGGATTGGACACCATCCCGCTAATCTGTCCTTTCCACTTCTCTAGGGGTGTCCACCAAGAACCCTGTTTTAAGATAATTCTGTCGGCAAAACCGGTATTGATGATATTTTCTTTGGCGATCGCTAAAGCCGTTTGACTGTAATCAATGGCATATATTGCTGCTTTTGTCAAGATACTAGCTAAACCAATAGCGATCGCACCGCTACCGGTTCCCAGATCTACCCAGATTCCCCCGTCGTCTCCTCTGACGGTTTCTCCAACAATATCGATTAATAACTCGGTTTCGGGACGAGGAATTAAGACTTCTGGGGAGACTTTCAGGGTAAAATTACGCCAGACCACCGATTCGAGCAAATACTGCAAGGGAACCCTTGCTTGAAGGCGTTTTTGCCAGCGTTTAGTAATTTCCGACCAAGAATAACTCAAAGGGATTTTTTCTCGTTCGCGAAAGGATTGTAAGCGCAGGGAAAGAGTATCTAAATCTGTCACTGCTTGCAGAAAGATATCCACTTCCTTGGCAGATAGTTGCGCTTGCTCTAAATCAGCGATCGCCTGTTGGCGCCATTGACTTAATTCTTGACCGGAAATACTAGCAGACACAAGGCTTAACGATTGGGGGCGGGGCGATTATTGGTATTATTATTAGGGCGTGGCTGATTTGCTGGGGGTTGGTTGGGAGCATTTTGGTTGCTATTTGCCCGAATAAAATTAATCGTTTCTTGGCTAGGATAGAGAAGAATTTTAGTTAAAGCTTCATCGTTACTTTGTTGCAGAGTTGCGATGACACTTTCTAAGGGAATAACATCAATTTTCACCGTGGCTGCTTCTGCGGGATTAGCTTTTTTGTATTGTTCTACCATTTGCAAAGCGGCGGCTTTTTCAAAGAAGAAAGGAATAAAATCCTGATTATTGCGATTGACCACCAGAAAATTACTCTCTTTTCCTGCTTTCGGCACAAATAAAGGTACACCACCTTGATATTGTTGACCTCTTTCACTGAGCAGTTTTTTCGCCGATTCTACTTCCGACTCTTTGGGAACAAAATCGATAATTAAACGATTTTGATCGGTTTGACTGGTTTGCATTTTATAGACTTGTGCCAAAGAAACAGCCTGAACTTTAACTTTGCTGGCCACTTCAGGATTCTCTTTTTTCAGGCGTTCAAAAAAGTTTTGTGCGTCCTGCTGACTGATAAAAACTCCCGTGAATTTCTGTTCTTTTTCTCCTACGGCAATTAGGGGAACTCCTTGATCGTCGGCAATAGCGAAGACAGGTACAGACTGCAAGGTTTTGACGATTTGTTCTTCCGGTAAAGCGAGTGCTTTAGAATAGCTGCCCAGCAGCGAAGTCAACATTGTCGTTCCCACTAACCCAAGAGTTGCCGTCCAACGAATGAGAGATTTCATCAAAATAATTACCTCGTTATTACTATTAACCAATATTTGCCGTTAATCTGAACTATATCGTCTACTTAACTCCTCCGATCAGGAGTTTTTTGATGAATAACAAGCCCCGAAAGTTCCCTTTATTGGCTTGCTTCTGAACTATCATAGCTAAAAAGATCCATACTTGGTGAGATGTGGTCCCAGCGGCAGCCCAGAAACAGGGGCAATTTACGGACTGATCTAGGAAATAATAGGGATTAATTAGATTTTTTGAGCGATTGTTTCAGAAAAAATCGCTTTAGCTCCGGTTTAAGCTTGCTTTTACCCTAATAAGCATCAACTTAAGATCAAAAGGCATCCTCTGGTCTGAATCAGTTAGTCAACCGGCCACCTCTTGATCTTGGCACTACTAATGACTTTCCGAGAGATGGTGCGGATGGGGGATCGCTAACCGCAGCCATTGATAGGAAACTAGATTTAAAATCAGTCCGATGATCAATAAAATTGCCATGAGAGCGATTTGATACCAAGCGATCGGTCTGACCAAAAGATCGGCGATCAGATGGGCTAAATTCAAGACAGAATAGAGAATTGTCAGCCAGAAATGGACTTTTCTCAAGGAGCGACTTTCGCTAAAATTGACCCCGATAATCGCTAACATTGGCAGCAAAAAAAAGAGCAACATTCCCCAGAAAATCGGATCGAGATTGCTGGTTTGCTGACTCTCGACGATCGATTGACCATGGAAAAGCGGCATTAAACCCAGTTGGGTGTGAAATAGAGTTCCCAAGAGGAATGTTGTCCAGAGAGCGGCAATTTTTTCGGGATATTTCGCTGTTTTCACGGTAATTATCCTCGGAATTAGTTAATATAAAAGCTCAGGCGGCGCAATAATATTATTGTAGGGGCGAATTGCCTTCGCCCTCTTTTAATAACTTCTGCTGCTCACCATAGATGCACCCAAGCATTCTTCAATTTTTCCTAGTCACTTATCTATACATTCTAAAAAAAGTTTCTGTATTTAAAATTACTTTTTACAAAAAAACACAAAATAGTGTAGGGGCGCAACGCTTGCGCCCATAATGTAACATTGTGAACATTTTTCACCCAATATCCAAGAGAGCCAATTACTCGTTAAGACTGCATGGTAGTGGGGAGAAGGGGGAAAGCCCGCTGCTATACTGGTAAATTTGGCTAATTCTCAATCTAAAAATGTTTATGACCACAACCACTTACGAGAGTAACTCAATCTATCCCGTGCGTTGGCACGATAACAAAGTCTGGCTGATCGATCAAACCCGTTTACCCATGGACTATGAGGAAGTTGAGATCACCAGCAGTGAAGCCATGGCCCGGGCGATCGAAACGATGATTGTGCGCGGCGCTCCGGCGATCGGGGTAGCGGCTGCCTATGGTATGGTTTTAGGAGCGCAGGAAATTACCACCGACCAGAAAGAGGAATTTCTGGCTGATTTAACTAGAATAGCTGATCGATTAGCGCAAACCCGGCCGACGGCGGTGAATTTATTCTGGGCGATCGAGCGAATGTTAAAAGTGGCCAGGGAAAGTGGACCTGAAGTGGCAATAATTACCAAAAATCTCCTTGAAACTGCCCAAAATATCCAAAGAGAAGACGTGGAAACCTGTCGGGCGATCGGTCATCATGGTCTATTGGCGCTGCCGAATCACCCTGAAAAACTGACAATTTTAACCCACTGTAATACTGGTTCCCTGGCCACGGCCGGTTATGGTACTGCTTTAGGGGTAATTCGTTCCGCTTGGACGGCAGGGAGATTAATACAAGTGTATGCAGACGAAACCCGGCCGCGGCTGCAAGGGGCAAAATTAACCGCCTGGGAATGTGTGCGGGAGGGAATCCCCGTCACCGTGATCACCGATAGTATGGCGGCCCACTGTATGCAGCAAAAACTGATCGATGCGGTGATCGTTGGGGCCGATCGCATTGCGGCCAATGGGGACACGGCCAACAAAATCGGCACCTATTCCCTCGCAGTGGTGGCAAAAGCTCATAATCTGCCTTTTTATGTGGCCGCGCCTCTATCGACGGTGGATTTTTCCCTTCAGGATGGTACGGGGATACCGATCGAACAGCGCGATCGTGCCGAAATTTATCAGGTGGGGACGACTACCCTTTGCCCTAGAGATGTTAACTTTTATAACCCCGCCTTCGATGTTACTCCGGCCGCTTTAATCACCGCTATCATTACCGAAAAAGGAGCGGTAACGCCGGCTGAATTAATTTTTTTACAGGACTCCTAGGGGGTGAGCTTTTTCCCTACTGACACCATTTTTATCTGGATTGGGGACTTGCGCTTTGATAATGTACCTTTTGGGCGAACGCAGTTCGCCCCTACATTGTGGACAAAATCCGTTACTGTAGGGGCGCAAAGCTTGCGCCCTCCGATCGATTGGGATATTATTCCCACGCAAGTCCCTTGGCACAGTGGGGAAAAATTCTGCCTCAATCCAATTGGAGGTGACGGCCAAGGAAAAAAATGGGTAAGATCACTATTGACAAATAAACCAAAATGGTCTATGTCCATAACATGAATAAAAATAATGATTAAGATTTACTTTTATCTATAGTTAAATACTATTATTCAGTTAATAATCCTAATTAATCTCCAAATGTATCGGCTCTTCTCGACTTTGTGTGATAATCAGTGCTGATTATTCCTAGTAGTCTTGCTAGGCAAGGCTTTGAAGACTATATTTCTGGAAAATTATCCCTATTCTTCTTCCTGCCACACAGAAACGAGAAGAGCCATGTATCTTTTTTGTTGACTTAAAATATTTTTGTTGATATCGGCTAAAAAAATCATTAAACCAGATTCTGATTATATTAAATAAAATTCAAGAAAATTAAAGATTTATTCCTGTTAAATCTTTAATATAATCGAGATTTAAACGATGTTATAATGCAAGGGTAAAGACCAAGATACGAACAGTAAAGTGTAGATTTGGGTAGATTTGAGGAGGATTCGAGTATCTTGGCAAGCTCTGCTTTCAGTAAATAGAAATAAAATCAACCGGAAAAAGGGGATTGCTGAATGAAGATAAGAAAGTGGAATTCAAGAAAGGGAGAACGGATTGACGTCAATGTTTGGGGGGAATCTGAATAATCCAAAATCAAAAATTATCAAATCCCCGCTTAATTCAGCAAAACTGGTCAAAAAATATGGATAAAGTGCGGGTTATCCTTATAGAAGATCACGATCTAACCCGCATGGGGTTGGTGGCGGCTCTCCAGTATCGGGAGGGTATTCAAGTGGTGGGAGAAGCGATCAGTGGATTACAGGGACTGAAATTGCTAGAGGAGACTAAACCCGATGTAGCGATCATCGATATAGGTTTACCCACGATCGATGGGATCGAGTTAGTGCGACGCTTCCAACAAAATCGGGGTGAAGACAGCTTGGCCACGAAAATCCTCATGCTAACCATGCACAAAACCCCAGAACTGGTTTTAGCGGCTTTTACTGCTGGGGCTGATTCCTACTGTATGAAGGATATTAGCGTCGATAAATTAGTCGAGGCGATTTATTGCACCCACGAAGGCAATCCCTGGATCGATCCTGCGATCGCCAATATTGTCCTGGAACAAGTGCGCCAAAATGTTGCCGTGGGTGGGGCTGCCGGGGTCAAAACAGTGGCAATTCACGGCGTTGACCCAGAATATAGTCAATTATTGGAAAATGCGCCCCTAACGGAACGAGAGCTAGAAATTCTCGCTCTGATTGTCGCGGGTTTTAGTAACGCTCAGATTGCCGACCGACTCTATATCACCATCGGCACGGTGAAAACCCATGTCCGCAATCTCTTAAATAAACTCTCTGTCGATGATCGCACTCAAGCGGCAGTGCTGGCCCTGCGATCGGGATTAGTGGCTTAAAAAAAACCGGCACCCTAACCATATAGGATGCCGGTTCGGTCAAAACTAAAAACTAGACTTGGGCTGCCACTTTTGCTTCGGCTGCCATTAGTTTTTCGTAGGTTTCACGCATTTTGAGACCGACTAACACCTGGAATAAACCCGTACCATTGGTAGAACCGGGATAATCCTTGTGTTTGAGCAGTAATTCGGTCATTTCACCGTAGTATTTAGTGCCGGTTTTGCTCAAATGGCTTTCGATGTAGATCATTTCTTCGAGGTTATCGAATTGACCATCTAGTTCCAGAATCGACACTTCATTCCCCAAGAAGCCATCTGGACCATAGTAGAGTTTAATACCGGGATAAGCGCAGGTCAATTTACGACCACAGGGCCGCCAATCGATGGTGGAACCTTCATCAAACAGATACGCGGGTTCAAAGTTTTCCACCCCTTCTTTCTGGATTAAACGGACCCGTAGTAATTTACTTTCGTGATCTTCAAGTAATTGGGTGGGTAGCACTTGAATCACCACGTCAGCGTACTGTCTTTGGGGATCGATATAGGCACTGAAATCGGGTTTTCTAGAATTAATGGCCGCCATCACATCATCATAGGTGTGACCGCGCTCGGCCATATCCCGTTGAATTTTCCAGTTAACTTTGACTTCATCGCTAATATCGAGATAAACGCTGAAATCTAATAGGGACCGGACTCGTTCATCATATAAGGGGTGCAGTCCCTCGATCACGATTACCTTATTCGGTTCGATGATTTCGGGAGGATCGATCATCCCCGTTTCATGATTATAAATAGGTTTATTAATGGCTTGACCTTGCTTGAGAGCTTTAATCTGCTCGTACATCAGGTCAAAGTTATTCGCTTTTGGATTGAGTGCGGTGACACCCACCTCTTTTCTCTGTTTGCGATCGAGACAATGGTAGTCATCTAAACAGATCACTGTCATAAACTCGGCCCCGAATAAATCGGTCAAACGACGTAAAAAAGTAGATTTCCCACAGCCGGAGTCCCCAGCTACACCGATTAGAACCACGCGCTCTGGCTTATTGGCCATAGTTTCCCTCTAAATACACAACTAATTGTTAACCCATAGTATTTGACATACCCCACGCCGTAAACGGACGTGGATTCTTCTAGCATCACTGCTGAGAATTTCTGGCTCAACGAGTCCACTTGAATTAGATTCCTGGCGAAACCCAACCCAGAGGTGGTTCTCTCCTCAGACTTTCGCTCCCTTACAGAAGCCTGTTCTCGTATGCCCTACGATACAGTTCAAAACCTCTAAAATAATTGGTTTCTTTGGTACTTGACGCTGAGAGCTTTTACCTATAGGAGCATTCCCCTATAGAACCCCATAACTCTAGTTTTCAAGGTGCGTTCATCGGTTGATGACTGGGTTTTTTAAGCGGTTGCTTACCCTGCCCGCTATTTTTAATATCATACATCATATCAAGTCGCCCTAAAAGGGCGAGGCTTTAAACCCAATTTTTCGGTAATTAGGGTCTGCTGAAAAAGTTTCTCGTGGGGGTAGGGTGTGGGGTGTAGGGTGTAGGGTGTAGGGTTTTCCCCATTTTCATCTGGTAAATTAGCTAATTTTCAGGGAAAAAGTCCAGGAATTTTCCCCCCGCTCCCTCCTAGCTAAGGCCCTTTTTGATTTCCCAAAAGTCTAAAAGTCTTACCCAACAAGGTTTTTAGATTTATTCAGCCACCCCTAATTAAACCAGACTCTGGATCCAGCAGCACCCCGCCGCCACAAATTGCTGCTGCTGACAGGTTCGGCAAGAGCCTCACGCTAGATTGACATCCTCGCCGCCCTAAAAGTGCGGCGATTCCTAAACCTCACGATTTAAGTTTCTGCTTCAACCACCGTTGCATACCACGGTTAAAAAACCATGTACTGTCTTACACAAAGTCCACAGACTTTCGCGACCTTTCAGAAGCCCGATTCCTTGTGTCCCACGGTACGGTTCTGACTAAACGCTTCTTGTACTTGTTGCGCGCGACTTTTTAGCAGGACAAGCTTTTCTGAACGGAACCCCCTAAGCCGAGTTTTCAAGGTGCTGTCCGCCCACTTGGTTTTCGAGACGGTCTTTTTAATTCTAATGTAAAGCCAACCTAGAACGGCGGGGTTTCCCACCCAAAATTTTCGATGAGTAACTATTTGATACCAGAATCAGTGACCAAAATCAGTAATCAGTAATCAGTAATCAGTGAGAAGACAGCACTGTTAATGCTATTTCGTCCTCCTCACTTAATACCCCTGACTAAAAACCCAGAGCTGATAACTGGTAACTGATCACTGATCACTGATTACTGACAGGCTGCGGTGGGTATGGAGAAATTTAGTCATTTCCTCCACTGCTAGGGGGCAACTGATGCGATTGCCTTGGATTCTCTCACAACCTAATTCTTGCAGGATTTCTAGTTGTTGTTGGGTTTCCACTCCCTTAGCGATCGCTGTTAAGTGAAAACTTTTCGCTATCGCCAGCAATGACGAGATAAAACGGGTATCGGGATTATTACTCAGGTTTTTCGTTAAAGATTGCTCTATTTTCAGTTTTTTCACGGGAAATCGACCGAGATAGGCGATCGAAGCGTAACCGCTGCCAAAATCATCGAGGACAATACTAATACCCAATTTCTCTAAATCCCCAAGAATTCGACCAGTTTCGCCGCTATTTTCTAGCAAACTTGTCTCGGTTATTTCCATCTCTAGAAAGGAAGGCCCGATGTTGGTTCCAGTCAAGACTTCTTTGAGGATGGTGAGGAACTGGGGATCGCGCAATTGGTGCGGGGACAGATTGAGCGAGATGGGAGTGTATAATAATCCTCGCTGCTGCCATATTTGTGCTTGTTGACAGGCATTTTTCAGCACCCAACGATTAAGCTCAAGGATTAACTCGCTTTCTTCGACTAAGGGTAAGAAACGATTAGGAGCGATTAATCCGAATCGAGGGTGTAACCAGCGCAATAATACCTCTAATCCTTCCACTTGCCCCCGAGTAATATTAACTTGCGGTTGATAGTAAAGAGCTAATTCATTATTTCTGATTGCCTGATAGAGAAAATATTCAACTTTAGAACTACGAGGATTTTTCGGGTTAACATTAACTGAATCTTTCTGGTATTTATTATTTATATTATTCTTGACCGCTACTAAATTTTCCTCCAGTTTCTGTAAAATTACTTTTCTGTCTGTGCTGTCGGGGGGACAGATAACTGAACCTAAATTTAATCGCACGGCTAGGGAGTGATTTTCGATTTCGTAATTATTTTCTAGGGTTTTAATAATTCTTTGACTAACTTTTTTCAGATCATTAGCATTATTAATTTGTGGCAGCAGGATAATAAATTCATCCCCTCCCCAACGAGCGACGATATCCCCTGACCGCAAATTTTTTATTAAACGTTCACTGAGGATTTTTAATAGTTTATCTCCCAGTCGATAACCTAGTTGATTATTGACATTTCTTAGCCGCTCTATGTCCAATAATAAAAGCCCGATCAGTTTATTATTTTTTCTAGCATTACTTATAGCGCTTGAGAGATATTCATTAAAGAAAGAACGATTCGGTAAATCCGTGAGAACATCTAGAAAAGATTCGTCTTGAATCCTGTTATCGAAACTAATGATCTGGGATTGGGACTGATCGAGAATTAAGGTACTTTTCCCATGGAGGTTATTCTGGCTATAATTTGCTTCATTGTCCGTCAGGTTCGCTCGTACCTGTTCGGGACTTTTAACTGGTGCTTGCTCTATTTTTTCTTGACTGCCTATTAAATGAAAACTGGCATTTATATCACAGCCAAAGTTAATTAAATCACCATCTTTTAATTCATGGACTAAGCATTTAGAGCCATTGATATAAATACCATTATGACTTTTATTTCCCTCTAAATCACCATCAAGAATCCAATAGGAAAATTTTTGGCGATCAATACTCTTTTTAATTAAAGTCGCATGATAGCGAGACGCGTGTTTGGAGCGAAGAACAATTTGATTATCGGACTTACGGCCGAGAGAATATTTCATTTCTTCTAGGGGAATTGTTCTTCTACCTTGAGGATCTTCCACAATGAGGAGATAACGGGAATTAGATGGACTATTAATCATTTTTTCGGCACCTCGACAAAAATATAAGTTAATATGCTCCCTCAAAAGCCATGGCTTATTCGTCTTTAAGTTAATTTATCTTCTCAATAAAGTGTTGGGTGTGATTCGGAACCGTTACTTAACGGCAATTGTGTCACATCTTCTGGTTTCAAGGCCTGAGTAAACCAAAATCCTTGTACTTCTTCAAATTCTGCCCTAGGCCGATCATAGTCGATAACATGGCTAAATCCTTGATTTTTGATGGTAAAGATTGGATAAAGGTTCGATCGATCTTCAAACTGTCGAGGGGGTACTTAGGGTTTGCGGCAAAAAGTTTGTTGGTGGGGTTAGGAGTCGGTCGTCTCCGAGTCAGTAGCCGGTCGTTTCAGGCTTTGTTGCCCTGCTTTTTTGTACCAGTTTGTGTACTATAGAAAGAATAATGCTAGGTTTTTGAATGTCCCAATCCGATTTTCGCAGCATGAACATTGGATTTTAACAGGTCAAAAGCCTTATTTTAAAAGGGTTTTACCATTATTCAGCCAGCCCTACTTATAAATATAACTTAAGAAGGAATAGCCGGTGCCAAAATTATCTAAAACTAACTTTACCCCTAATTCCTTCGCTTAAAGCTGACCCCGCTCCCATGCAGTCTTAACGAGTAATTTAGATAGTCAACAGTTTACCGACAATCAGCAATTATCAGTCATCCTCACACTGGTACAAATGTATGAACAACCCGTTGTCAGCATCCCACTTGCAAAGCTAATGCTTTCCAGCGTTTGGGAGAGGTACTTCCTCCACGGACATCTGACACCAAATCCGTTTTTAATAGTACGATTAACTCCCAATCAAACTTTAAAAACCTGCTCCCTTCTCCCCATTTCCCACTCCCCAACGGGGGGGTGCGGGGTAAAATCCCACAAGGGACGAGATTGAGTGATAAAATCAGAAATAACGCCCAATTTTAACCGAGGGGTTCCCTTTAAAAATCCCAACTTAGTAGATTTACAAAAATGAGATGCAGCCGACTGGAGTTTTCCCTATGGATAGCAACCGATTAATCGAAGAATTAAAAAATCCCGCCTTTTATCCTCATTCTGTCAAAATTCCCCTTGAAATTATCCAAACCCATGCTTCCATTATCTTCTTGACAGGAGATTATGCCTATAAAGTCAAGAAACCAGTTAATTATAATTTTTTAGATTTCTCCACTTTAGAAAAGAGAAAATATTATCTAGAACAGGAACTAGAGTTAAATAAAAAAGTTGCCGCCAATATCTATCTGGAAGTTTTGTCAATTAATGATCAACAGGGTAGGATAAGTTTAAATGGAGAAGGAAAAGCGATCGAATACGTTTTAAAAATGAATCAGTTTCCCCAAGAATGTTTACTGAGTAAAATGTTTGAACGGGGAGAACTAACGGAAAAAGCTATAGAGTCTTTGGCTCAAAAAGTGGCACAATTTCATCGGCAAGCTCTGACTAATTCCTACATTAATCAATTTGGCAATTTAGAAATTATTAAACAAGCTTTTAATGAAAACTACCAACAAACTGAGAAATATATTAATTTTGTCCAAACCCAAAAACAGTACGATGAAACGAAAGCTTATACAGATAAATTCTTCGCAGAACACCGAGATTGGTTAGAGGAAAGACAAATAAAAGGGATGATTCGCGAATGTCACGGCGACTTACATTTAAATAATATCTGTCAGTGGCAGGGAGAAATACAATTATTTGATCGCATAGAATTTAATGAATCTTTTCGCTTCGTTGATGTCATGTATGATATGGCTTTTACAGCGATGGATTTAACCGCTAGGGGGAGAGAAGATTTCGCTAATTTATTTGTGAATACTTATTTAGAACAAACCGCGGACTGGGAGGGTTTAAAAGTCTTGCCTCTCTACCTGACCAGACAAGCATATGTGAGGGCAAAAGTCAATAGTTTTTTGCTTGATGGTGACAGTTTTTCCGAGAAAATTAAAGCAGATGCACAGGATTATTATCAATTAGCTTGGCAGTACACACAACCGCAGAAACCGAGATTAATTCTGATGTCGGGATTTTCTGGATCGGGTAAGAGTACCATAGGGAAAGTAATTGCTAAAAATCTTAATGCTATTCAGATTCGTTCCGATGCAGTTCGCAAACATTTGGCTGGAATTGAATTAAATCAAACAGGAAGTCTAGACATATATAGTCTGGAAATGAGTCAAAAAACCTTCACTAGACTGGCCGAATTAGCCGAAATTTTAATAGCTTTAGGTTATCCGGTTATTCTCGATGCACGCTACGATAAATATGCTTGGCGAGAACCCTTATTAACCTATGCCCAAAATTTACGGATTCCTTTTCATATTGTCCATTGTCACGCACCTATAGAAGTTTTAAAACAACGTATTGCCGCTAGAAAAGGTGATATTTCTGACGCTACTATCGAGGTTTTAAATGCCCAAATTGAGAAAACAGAACCTTTTAATGAAAAGGAACAACCCTATCTAATTTCCCTAGACACCACTAATCCCAATTGGCCAGAATTTTTAGAGAGTCAATTAGGTAAATAGGTTGAGATGAATCACCGATATAGCCATTCTTATAGTTAAGTTATCTTGTATAAAGTAGCAAGAAGGAGAAGCGATTATGGAAACTGTAGTGTTAAATCTAGAGACAGTTAATCTGACCGATGAACAATTTTATCATCTCTGTCAGGCTAATCAAACATGGAATTTAGAACGTAATCAAAAAGGAGAATTATTAATTATGCCTCCCGTGGGTGGAAATAGTGGTAATCGAGAAGCTGATTTAATTGCTGATGTAACGATTTGGAATCGTCAAAGTAATTCGGGTAAAGTCTTTAGTTCTTCGACAATTTTTCGTTTACCAAAGGGAGGATATCGTTCTCCTGATGTTGCTTGGATAAAACGGGAAAGATGGGAAGCTTTGAGCGCAGAAGAGCGAGAAAAGTTCCCCGCTTTATGTCCCGATTTTGTGATTGAATTACGTTCTCGTACTGATTCCTTAATCTCTTTACGGGAAAAGATGCGCGAATATTTAGCCAGTGGTTTACGTTTGGGTTGGTTGATTAATCCGCAACAGCAGCAGGTGGAAATCTACCGACTAAATAGCGCTGTGGAAATTATTAATTTACCTGCTATTTTATCCGGGGAAGATGTCTTACCCGGGTTTGTTTTGAATTTAACCTAGGAAGGATTACAGGGAATAACAAAGGGAATGACACCGAGTCAGGATATCTCTATTTTGTCAAAACATTTCCAGAAAAGCGATCGATTGTCAGCTTGGAGGTGTATAATCTCTCAAGACCCCCCAAAAAAAACCATCAGGATTTCAGGAACAGATGCTCTGGCTACTTCTTCAAAGAAAGAAGAAACTCTCAGCCACAACATTGATATTTGTCAATAATGTCACCCAAAATTTTCAATCATCACTTTACTCCTCTTAAATCCCTCTCTCTGGGATTATTTCTCCTACAAGCTTTCACTCCCCTTACCCTAGCGTACCCCCCGCGAGAACCGGATCAAACCGTCGGCTGTGATATTCTGGTGGTGGGTGGTGGTTTAGCCGGTGCTGGTGCAGCCTACGAAGCTTTATTGTTAGGAAAAACCGTCTGTTTAACCGAGATTACTGACTGGGTGGGGGGACAGATATCTTCTCAGGGAACCTCCGCATTAGATGAAAGACGGACACAAAGAGAAAAATTATTTTTCCCGAAAGGTTATCTAGAATTTAGGGAAAGAATTAGAAAGCATTATGGGAAACGCAACCCTGGAGAATGTTGGGTAAGCGGGTCTTGTTTTTTCCCTTTTGATGGACATAAATTATTATTTCAACAGTTACAAGACGCTGCCAAAAAAGGTAAAGGAACCCTGAAATGGTTTCCCTCCACAGTAGTCAAAGAATTAAATATTGAAACTTTACCCAACCGCGGTACCGGTCAACAGATTACCAGTGTAATTGCTATTCAACATAGTCCCGCAAAAGGAACTCCTCCCCTAAATACCGAGTTTTTATCGCAAAAAATGGAGGATATCTATCGCTACGAAAATTCTCTCCGTTTTGATAAGAAAATCCTCCGTTTTGTCCCCAAATCCTCCCAACCGAATCAATTAGCAGATTGGTATGTGATTGAAGCGACCGAAACCGGGGAAATAATCGGATTATCAGATATTCCCTACCGTTTAGGTGTCGATAAGCGCAGTTATCTCGAACCTTCTTCTTCTAGCGTCACTGGAGACCCCTACTGTACCCAAGGTTTTACCTATACCTTCGCCATGGAGGAAACAGAAAAACCACAAACCCACGAGAAACCCGTTTATTATGAACGCTATGCCCCCTATTTTAGCTATGAATTGCCGCGATTAGCCGATTTTGACCTCGTTTTCACCTATCGTCGTATCTGGAGTCCGCAATTGGGTAAAGAGAAAACCTTTGGGGGAATTACTTTTACCGAACCCGTCCCGGGGGATATTTCCATGCAGAATTGGACTTGGGGAAATGATTACCGTCCGGGGACTGCTAAAGATAACTTTATCTACACCCGTGAACAGTTGCAAGAGTTAGGACAGTTATCTCCGGGGGGATGGATGGGAGGATTACGCACCGAAACCCTTGCGAGGGGCGAAGAACACGCCATTTCCTACTATTATTGGTTAGTAGAAGGAACCACCGATTCCCAGTTAGGAGACGGGGTAAAAGTTCCCCATTTGAATAACCGTTATCTCTCCGGTTTTGATTCTCCCATGGGAACTGCCCACGGTTTGTCAAAATATCCCTATATTCGGGAAGCAAGACGGATTATCGGTCGTCCTTCCCTGACTTTCCCCGCTGGTTTTACCGTCACAGAAATCGATATTTCCCGACAAAATTTTCAAAGCGATTTCTATCGTCAAAATCTTTCCCCAGCAGAATATCGGCGCTTAATTGCCACCTTGGCAGGATTAGAGGGATTTTCCGTACTTGATGGCACATTATCCCCTGACAAGGCCGTTAAACGCAAGCGATCGACTATTTACCCCGATTCCGTTGGTATCGGTCACTATGCGATTGATTTTCACCCCTGCATGACGGAACATCCCCCCGAAAAACCGGGTAATACAGAAAAAGCAGGAGAAAGACGGGGACAAGGGCAAGCTTACCCTTTTGAGATACCTTTAAGGGCTATAATTCCCCAAAAAATCGATAATTTACTGATAGCGGGGAAAAGTATCGCTCTTAGTCATATTGCTGCGGCCGCCTATCGTGTCCATTCCTTCGAGTGGTCCTCTGGGGTAGCTGCCGGCATCACGGCAGTGTATGCTTTGGATAATAATGTACTGCCCTATCAATTAGTAGAAAGTGATTTTCTCATCGGCAATAAACAACTGCGAGAATTACGGCAAAAAATCGACGCAAGTGGTAATCCAACTATGTTCCCCGATGCCTCAATTTTCCAGTCGATGGATAATTGGTATTAATTAACCTGAGTTCGGGATAAGCAACAACCCTGATTCTCCTCTAGAAGTCATGGCAAAATTTCCTTAACCCGAACTGATACCAGGATAGAGGGGGGAAGGTAATCTCCCACGGGCTATCGATTACCGAGGATTGTCTCTACGGTTTCGGGCGTGAGCGGGGAGTGGATATGGTATTCTCGGCCTGTACTATCCACTGAGCGGTTGACGTTCGCTTTGATGTTTTTTATTTCTCTATCGAGGCAATGGATCGATCAGACATTTAAAGCACGAGTAACCGTTCAGGGGGGGTACGAAATCTGGTAATCTGAGAGACATGGATGAGAAGCAGCTACTAGAGATGTCAGGAATAGACGCAGAGGATTGGGAGCAGACCCCAGCCAGCGTCAGACGGCTAGTAGTGCAGTTAGGCTTGAAGATAGAGCAACTAGAGCAACACCTCAAAGAATTACAAGACTCAAAAGAGGGGCTAGAAGAGAAAGTCAATCGAAACTCACAGAACTCCCATAGCTCTCCTGCCTCAGACTCTCCCAACGTCGAGAAGACCAAGAAAAAAAAACCAACAGGAAAAAAGCGAGGGGGGCAACCCGGACACCCAGGTCATAGTCGTTCCCTGTATCCAGTGGAAGCGTGTGATAGCGTCACCAACCACTATCCTAAAACTTGCCCCTGTTGTGGCGAACCCCTACAAGGAGTTGACCCCAGCCCCTACCGCCATCAAGTAGTAGAAATTCCCCCGATTAAGCTCCAAATCGCGGAGCATCGCCTACACCAACTAACTTGCACTCGCTGCGGCCAGACAAGCAGAGCCACTCTACCAGAAGAGGTAGAAGCCAGTGGCTACGGCGAAACAGTGGTAGCCATCGTCTCAGTGCTGAGCGGGATGTACCGTCATTCAGTAAGGATGGTGGTTTCGGCGATGTCGGACTTGTTTGGGGTGAAAATCTCTCTGGGGACAGTCAATCGTCTGAGAAAAGAAGCCAGTGAGGCGGTCTCAGCCTCAGTAGAGGAGGTCAAAGCCTAAATTCAAGCTGCGCCGATAGTGGGAGCCGATGAGACAGGTTTCGGACAAGGAAATGCCGATGGGGAAAATCCTCAGTCCAAGAGAGCCTGGTTGTGGGTGGCCGTCACTCCCTTGGTCAGCTTCTTTTGTGTGGAGTTGTCGCGCTCGACGGCGGCGGCTCAAGGGTTATTGGGAGAGAACTTCGAGGGGATTCTCAACAGCGATCGCTATAAGGCCTACAATTGGGTCGATGTTGACCGAAGACAACTGTGTTGGGCACATCTCAAGCGAGAGTTCACCAAAATCTCTGAACGCAGTGGAGTCTCCCGTCAACTAGGACGAGATTTGCTCGCCCAACAGAAAAAGTTGTTTCGCCTCTGGCATCGAGTCCGAGATGGGACTTTGAGCCGGACTCAGTTTCAGTCATTAGTGTCGCCAATTCGAGAACGAGTCAGAAGTTTACTCTCTTCAGGAGCGGATTATCAGATTGGCTCCAGGGAGAAGACTCCTTTGGCTAAAACCGTTCGCACCTGCCGGCAACTGCTGAAGGTGGAGTCCGCCCTATGGCTGTTCGTCACGGTGGAGGGGTTAGAGCCAACGAACAATGCGGCTGAGAGAGCCATTCGCCAGGCTGTCCTCTGGCGGCGCACTAGCTTTGGCTCTCAAAGTGAGGCGGGTAGTATTTTTGTGGCGCGGATGCTGACGGTAGTCACCAGTCTGCGTTCTCAGAACCGCAATGTCTTGGAATTCATGACCGACGCTGTTCGAGCCTCTAGGAAAGGTAGTGCTTCTCCTTCTCTGCTACCCCAGGAGAGTACTTCTACAGGGTCAATACCACTGGCTGCTTGACACCCCCCCCTGAACGGTTACAAGCACGAGAGAGTGATAAAGTCAAGTTTTTTGGGAAAATTATCGAAAAATTTGACGAATTATACCAGTATTTTTCTAATTCTGGGTAATGCTCGCCCACCAATTCGCCAGAGGATGTTCTCGCGGGGGTGAATATCGTCCTTTGACTCGAACCGATTTGAGAACGTTTTTCAAATCTTGATCGCTAATCTTATTTTTTTGCGCCCAATATTGCAGAATTTCAGGAGTCGAGAGGATTTCTAGGTTTGGTTTTTCCCGTCGAAATAAGTTCGTTGCCTGTTTGTCATCCGTCGCAATTGCCCAGCCTCTGGAAATAGCGATCGCTCCGCTTGCCGACTCTCCATCATCTTTTAAAATAGCGACATAATTGACAAAAAGATCAGTTTCTGATTCGGATTCAAAATCAACAATTTGGATGATTTCGTTATTAACCGATTTATCTAGCTGGAGTCTGTCACTTTCTTCAAAGCGATCGAAGTTAATCAATTCCTCTTCCCAAACTGTTTGCGCGATCATAATTTGAATGGGAATAGCCGTAATGATTTCTAAAAAACAACCAGAAGCTATCAGATTAAAAACACAACAGGCATCGAAAACAATAGGGGAGGATCGCTTCAGCATAAGGTTAATAGCCTCTCCCCTACTTATTTGATTTTAGTTAAATCAATATCTCTGTAGTCTTCGGTTAATTCCTGTGATGGTTCACGCAATCTCTCGGCGAGCCGACGAGCTTCTAGGCGATCAACACCTAAAAAATGAGCGAAAGCACCTTCAGTAATTAGTTCTCGATTGTAAGCCTCGATCGCTAAACGTTGATAATGAGTAGGAGTTAAATCGTAGGATTTATTAGGATTATTTTCTAAGCCTAGTTCCTGTTGCGCTTTTCGGATTTTAAATCCACTATCCCTTAATCTGTTATAAGTACCCGATGGCAGCAATTGCATTTCTTCCAATCGATAGCATAGTGCTTGTACCGAAACACCGTAGTAATGAGCTAAGTGAATTAAATCGGTAGGAGTAAATTTACCTTGCGATCGTTTAATGTCATTATAACGTTTCAGTAAGCTACTGGTGGGCATGAGAAAATATTTCGGAAAAGCTTCCGCCAATTGTTCACTTTTAGGCATTCTTTGATATTCATCGAGATAATCGATCACGGGTTGATAACGATGGGCTAAAAAATGGAGATAACCGTGCGCTAATGACCACAATTGGCGTTCTTGCGGATGATTGGCATTAATCGCCATACAAGCTCCTACGGTTTCATTATAGCTATACATTTCCGAGCATTTCGATTGGGAAGGCATGGGCAGATAAAAAATTCTGATCCCCACTTCTTGTTCTAAAATCTCTCGTAATAGCGGAATAGGTTTATCTCCTAAACCTAATCGTTGTCTTTCCGCATTGGCGATACTTTCGGCGATAATATTAATGGGAAAAGTATCATCTAGATGATATTCGGGGGGATAGTTACGGGGTAAAGGCGACTTCATTAGTTCTTCTAATTCAAGGTAATTTTGACAGAATTCTTGGAAGCGCAAGATCACAGACTGTACTTCCGTTTTTTCCGCTTCACCACGACGAGAAGCGGAACGAAATTGTACCTCGAAAGATTCAATCGGAGGGGTTAAGACAAGAAAATCACTAACACTTTTACCGTAAGCGCGAGCGAGTTCCACTAATTCCGAGGATTTGAGACGGCGCTCTCCTTTTTCAATTGCCACTAGGGTTGTCCGCGCCACATCGATAATTTTTGCCGCCGCTTCTTGTGTCATGCCGCGCTGTTCTCTCGCTTGTTTGAGTCGTTTTCCTAAGTCGCTGAGATTAATGCGATCAAGAATATTATTCGTCATGATTGTCATCCTCGATTTTCGTTAAATAAAGTTAGTTTTTATAGCCTGTATTACAATAAGGATGGGTAACTTGTCCATTATCTACATTTGCCGAACCTCCATCTCGTTTGCGGTTTTTATGATCGATAGAAATAGAGTTACAGTGAATCAGTCCGTTGCAAATTCGACAGCGTGGAGCTTGGGAAAATGTTTCTAGGATAAAAATTTCACTCTTTTGGTCTTGACTAAAATTTTGTGATACTGCTGATGTTGAAGTTGGCAAATCATGGCGATATTCGATTTTTAAGTAATCAAAATTATTATTTTTTACAATATCTTCTAGAATAAAATTTATTTCTTTATTACTCTTTAAACCTTCAACAATTTTCAACCAAAACTCAGCAATAAGTCTATAGCTTTTTGGAACAGAGCGATATTTTCCCATGATTTGGGAAACCAAGTAATTATGCTCAAATAAAAATTGCTCAAATTTTGCTCGGATATCTATGAAGTCATTTAAATGCTTTGTTTCTACTAGCTTGATAACAAAATAAACAGTTGCGAGAAAAGAAACCGTACGGTATCTTCCGGTTCGAGAATAACAATACAGTAACGGATGCAAGCCAAGAGACGAAGCATGATTACTATTAAACCGTTTAGCAACTTTTTTAGCTTGTTTCAAAAAATTTATCGTTGTTTCTCCTGTTTCATCATTCTCAATATTTGGATTTTCATCTTCAACATGATTGGCAATATTAACAAAAGCGAGAATCATTGATAGGGTTTCATTAGAGTATAGCTTTCCACACACGGGCAAATCTAAAGTTTTAATAGGAGTTTGCAGAGATGGTTGAAATAGCATATCATTAATCTCTTTAGCCAGTTTTTCTACTTGACACTGCTTTTCCTCAGAAAATCTTGACCAATATTTATGCCCCGTTCCACTATTTATAATTGCTCGTGTTGCAATACTATTTGGCTGTCTTCTGGATATCAACAGCTTAATTTCAGTTGTATCAAGCGGAGTAGATTGTTGATTGATTTTAAAAAAGGAATCTTCAGCTTTTTCTGAATTTCCTTCAACCCATTGAAGCTGAATTACTAATACTCCTAGCTCTCTAGCATTATTGACAATATCATCCCTAACTTTATCTGGCTTTTCTAAAGCTAGTTTGAAGTTCTGATACGATCCAACTTTTTTATCGATCAGTTTTCTGGTTCTATCGGCTATATTTAATTGTTCATCAGGAACAATACCATTATAAAAAGGCTTTGATATTACACCGTCTCCGTAGTCATCATTTACCCACGCTATCAATGAACTTAATCGATGACTGCCATCTATAACAAAAATTAATCCACTTTCACTACGCCATAAAATAATAGCTGGGATCAAATCACCTTCTACGAAACTTTTAATAAACTGACATACTCGTTCTTGATCCCATTCATTCGTCTCTCTTTGAAAGTCGGGCTTACGAACAACGGGAAAAAAAAATGAATCAGGTGTAATATCCCTAATAGCGATAGAATCTATTTTCTTAATTGCTTTAGTGCTGGCTCTGATTTCAAAGTCTTCTCGCGGAATTAAAGCATCCAGATTAACTGTAACCATAAGTCTGTCGTGCGGGTAGAGAAAGGTAATAATGTCGTACAGGCGATCTCTTAAGATATTAACTCTTTTCTGCTGATATTGTTAGAAATTTATGGGGTTTTTGCAGGGTGAGAGCATCTCAAAAGCTATTGACAATTGGCCAATTTTGTGATCTGCGTGGGTATTTCAGGTGATACCAGTCAATCAGAATAGTTGCGAAATCTTAACATTCGGTCGATTTTTGCTTAACAATTGAGATGGCAAATTCTCCTCAAATATTCCTGAATCGTTCTCTGGGTAAGCAACCCACATAAAGTTCATTTTGTCAAGCATTGTTAAGATGCGCTTGCCCTGGGGTTTTTGGGGTTAAATGTCAGTTCTGGGTACTAACCAATCGAAAAAACAGTTTTTTAAAATCGATTTTGTCAACTTTTCCTTTTTTAGGGATAAATTTCAGACAATACCTGCAAAAAAAAACATAATTCATAAGACTTGCATGAGTAGAAAACGGGTTTCTCCGAGAAACCCGTTTTCTGTGCGTTACTCAACGGATTTACTCTCGAAAGCAAAATCGGATTATCGCTATAATCCAAAGGATACAGTTATCGCACTCGTTTTCCTTTTCCAGATTCTCGCGATACCTTTTAATTAGTATTTTCAGGGGTTGGGACTAACAACCCCTAATTGTTAGACAAGCTGCTGATAATCCCTTCTAGGTAAAAGTTACTGACGAATTTGTACCGGCATCACCAAATAAGTCATCTTTAAACCTCCCAAGGGGCTAAAAATAACCGGTTGGGTACTAGCATTTAACTGCATTTGGATCTCATTATTGGGTAAAGCCTTCAAACCGTCCATTAAATACTTCACATTAAAGGCAATATCGCCACTTTCTCCCTGAATTTCCGCCGCCATGGACTCTTTGGCACTACCCAAATCGGGAGATTCCACCGCTAGGGATAAACGGTCATTTTCGCTATCGAGACTAAACTTGACTAAATTATTCTTTTGGTCAGCTAAAACCGCCACTAATTCCAAACAACGGATTAACTGTTTGCGGTCTAAAACCAAAGAACGCTCGAAGGATTTAGGAATTAACTGATTATAAGTGGGATAGGCCCCTTCTAACTTACGACTGGTTAACCTCTGTTCCCCCATTTCAAAGATGACTTGAGAATCATCCACGTGCAGAGTAATAGTCTCGATATTTTGTTTTGTTGCCATCATTCTTTCCAATTCTCGCAGGGCCCGGGCCGGAATGGTGACATTAAAGCCACCAGAGGCACTTTCTACCTCCTCTAGGGGAGTTTGTACCACCGCTAAACGATGACCGTCTGTAGCGGCAAATTCTAGACAATCGACGGTTTTAGTTAAATGCACCCCCGTCAACACCTGTTTAGTTTCATCGCCACTAGCGGCAAACAATGCACCTTTTAGTCCCTCTGTCAAGGCAACTATAGGTAAATTAACAATTTCCCCATCGGCCACCGTGGGCAATTCTGGGAACTCATCGGCCTTCATGCCGCGAATTTGGAACTGTGCCGAGGCGGTTTTCAGGAAAGCGAGACTATGCTCCTCATCATTCTCGTTTTCTTCCACAGAGATAGTGATTTCCCCCTCTCCCAAACGAGAGACAATATCGTTCAGCAATTTTGCCGGCAGGGTAATTTTGCCCCCTTCCACCACCTCGGCCCGAAAACTGGTGCGAATCCCTAAACTCAAATCAAAAGCAGTCAGGCTAATTTCGCCCTTTTCCTCATCGGCACAAAAGAGAACATTGCCCAACACCGGATGGGTAGGACGACTGGCAACGGCCCGACTAACTAGGGATAAATTGCTGTTGAGTTCGCTTTGACTACTGGTAAATTTCATAGCAGGAATAGTTTTTTTGTACGCTAAAAAATAATAGCAAGAATTCCCCTGTGGAAAATCTGTGGAAAACCGGAGCTTTTTTTGATCGCTCTTTCCGGGCTAAAATCTATCAATAGCAATAACTTCGGCCATTGCTAGGTTTTTCCTGCAATTCTGAAAAGATTGTGGAAAAATTGTCAACAGTGAAATTTTCGCCCTTTCTCACCCGATTACATCAACTGTTAACCATCAAGCTACAAGTTAAGAATAGCGAGACTTGAGCCGACCAGCACTTTTCCTAGGGAAAAAATTGCGTCAAATGTAGGCCAGTGATCTTTAAAATGGAACAAGCAGCAGGAAGTTAACAAAACAAAACTCCGGGGCTTTCCCGGAACCGATAGACTCAAGTAGACAAGGAGACAGGATTGGTTAGCACATCTTCGTATCAAACAACAAAATCGAAAGAAATCTTTACAGCCGCTCAAAAATTAATGCCGGGGGGTGTAAGTTCCCCCGTGCGGGCCTTTAAATCCGTCGGTGGTCAACCCATCGTTTTTGAAAGCGTCAAAGGGGCCTATATTCGCGACGTGGACGGTAACGAATATATCGATTATGTGGGAACTTGGGGGCCGGCTATCTGTGGTCATGCCCATCCCGAAGTGATTGCCGCCCTGCACCAGGCCCTAGACAAAGGAACCAGTTTCGGCGCTCCCTGTGTCCAGGAAAATATTCTCGCTGAAATGGTGATTGATGCCGTTCCCAGCATTGAAATGGTGCGTTTTGTCAATTCCGGCACCGAAGCCTGTATGTCCGTCCTGCGCTTAATGCGGGCTTTTACCGGCCGGGATAAAATCATCAAATTCGAGGGCTGTTACCACGGTCACGCCGATATGTTCCTGGTTAAAGCCGGCTCTGGTGTAGCCACCCTGGGCTTGCCCGACTCGCCGGGGGTTCCCAAAACCACCACTAACAACACTTTAACCGCCCCCTACAATGACCTGGAAGCGGTAAAAGCCCTCTTTGTTGAGAATCCCGACTCGATTGCCGGGGTGATTTTAGAGCCAGTGGTGGGTAATGCCGGCTTTATCGTGCCGGATGCCGGCTTTTTAGAAGGATTGCGGGAATTAACCAAGGAATACGGAGCCTTATTAATGTTTGATGAGGTAATGACCGGATTCCGCATCGCCTACGGTGGCGCTCAGGAAAAATTCGGCATTACCCCCGATTTAACCACCCTCGGCAAAGTTATCGGCGGTGGGCTGCCAGTGGGGGCCTACGGCGGTCGGGCCGATATTATGGCTATGGTCGCTCCGGCTGGCCCGATGTACCAAGCGGGAACCTTATCCGGCAACCCCTTGGCCATGACGGCGGGAATTAAAACCCTCGAGTTACTCCAGCGCCCCGGCATCTACGAATATCTCGAGAAAGTGACCAAATCCTTAACTGAAGGGCTGCTGAAAGTGGCTAGAGATGCTGGTCATAGCGTTTCTGGAGGTCATATTAGTGCCATGTTCGGAATGTTTTTCACTGGCTCCCCCGTGCATAACTATGAAGATGCTAAAAAGGCCGATGTGGCTAAATTTGGTCGTTTTCACCGGGGAATGTTGGAAAGAGGCGTTTATCTAGCTCCTTCCCAGTTTGAAGCTGGTTTTACTTCCCTAGCTCACACAGAGGCCGATATCGAACGGACTTTGGCCGCCGCTAAAGAGGTTTTAGCAAGTTTATAGTCAATGCTGCTTCGGCCGGGAAAATTGATTGATAGAGTCCCAAGAATGGTTTTCATCCTTGGGCTGAAGCCACAAGGCTTTGGCAATTTAGTTGATATAGTAAAAAGCGATTTCTTTCTCCTTGAGAGGAGCAAAATCGGCGGCTAACAACAGCTGATTTAATTCCTCTTGGGGGATATGTTTGGCCCCGATGCGGACAATTCGCGATCTCATCGTGTTAGAAACCCCGCTCCTTTGTCGTCCTGCTTCCAAACCCATTACCCGGTGATAAAGTTCTAATTTTGCCGGTGGAATCGGGGAACCATCAAAATCAATCCCATTAGCGATCGCCACATCGATGGCATCAGCACCCGTAGTCGTGGTTAAATTAGTTTCGGTGGACATAAAGATAATATAAAAGATCGTTGCTATTTTATCAGGCGATCGATATCCGCCGCTATGATCAGGAAAGTAATCTTCATTTCTGTGTAACTATGGCTCAATTGCCGACCTATCAACCAAAACAGTTATCCCTAGGCCCCCTAGAAGCGGAAATTCTCAATATTGTCTGGGAATTGGAAACCGTCAGCGTTAAGGATGTCCACGATCGCATTTTAGCGGATCCAGAACGAGATCTAGCCTATACTTCTGTGACTACGGTACTGCGTCGTTTAACTAATAAAGGCTGGTTAAGTTGTTATAAAAAGGGTCGGATCTTCTACTGGAAACCGATGGTTTCTAAGGAACAAGCACAGGCAATTAAAGCCTACGAACAATTACATCGTTTTTTGGCTATTGGTAATGCGGATGTGGTGGCTTCTTTTGCCGATAGTCTCGATACTGCTACTGTCGAACAATTAAAAGCGATCGCATCTCGTTTAGATACCCTTCGTCAACAACGGGGAGAACGCTAATGCACAGTTTAATGTTATTACTAGCATTAACTATCGCCATTGGTTTACGTTGGTTTCTGCCCAGCTATCAGCGTCGTTGGCAGACAACGCTATTTTTCTTCCTCTTTCCTCCTTTGCTGCTGTTAATGACAGTTATATCGGTGGTTTGTATGGGCTATGGCGGGCAAATGTTGGGCTATAACTCCAGTTTAATTAGTTACTTTAGTGCTATAATTTGGCTAGTTTTTGCTATATTTTGTTTGATAAAACTCGCCTATCAAACTTGGCAAACCCATCGGGCTTTTAGCAGTTACCCCCTCAAAAAAATCACCAGTCAGAAGGCGAGAGTTTTAGCAGTGGATTTTCCCTACAGTGCCAGAGTTGGCTTCTGGAAGTCGGAATTGATTGTAACCCAAGGATTATTAAATCTCTTAGATCAAGAACATTTACAAGCAGTTTTAGCCCACGAACAAGCTCACCAAGAATATCATGACACTTTCTGGTTTTTCTGGTTAGGTTGGCTGCGATCGATGTCTTTTTGGCTGCCCAATAGCGAGAATTTATGGTCAGAATTGGTCTTCTTGCGGGAATTGCGCGCCGATAAGTACGCTTCTGGAAAAGTAGATTATTTACTATTAGCTGAATCTCTGCTTTTAGTGGCAGAAAAAGTTAATCAAGTAGCAGAAATAAATTTCTCCGCTAGTTGCTGTGTCGCTCTCAATGAGCATTCCTTAAATAGTCGTTTATTAGAGAGAATTGATGCTTTAGTCGATTCAGAAAAACTGGAACTTCCTGGATTTAACTATCAAGTCTGGCTATTGCTTTCCCTCTCCCTCGCTCCTTTCTTACTTTTGCCTTTACACTCCTAAAAATGACCCTAGAAGTTGGAGAAAAAGCCCCGGAATTTGCCACCACCAACCAAAGAGGCGAAATTAGCAAATTAGCAGATTTTGCCGGTCAATGGTTGGTCTTATATTTTTATCCTAAAGATAACAGTCCGGGCTGCACCACAGAAGCGATCGATTTTACCGCTTTGTCGCCGCAATTTCAGCAATTAAACGCGGTAATTTTGGGAGTTAGTCCCGATTCAGAAAAGTCCCACTGTCGTTTTATTGAAAAACATAATTTAACCATTCAATTATTGAGCGATACCGAACATCACTTTACCAAATTGTCCGTTAAAAGCCGATACAAAAGTCTAGTCTCGTAAAACAGCAAGCGACACAGTCCATCCTTACCCAGTGCCTTAAAGCTAGGTAATTCTTTCTTTTTTTCGATTCTTTGACCATTTTCGTGGTCGTAATAGAGATGAATCCGGGGATTAAGCCAAGAATGCTTAAGCTTGCCAACAATCTCAGTTTTAGCTGGCTTATCTGGGCAAATAGTCACCAGCGCGTGAGCATACAAGTGAGAACGCATCAAGTCGGAACCCTTCCAAGACTTTTTCACCTTGTCTTGTTTTGCTGAGGTGTCCCCTGAAATTTGATAGGAATACCCTAACCCTAGATAAGCCTGAAACTTTCTCAAGCTAATATCGTGATCGCCTCGAAAGTAAGGTTTACCGTTGACCAGAAATCTTTCGATAGGATAGCAGTGCAAAAGCAGTAAACTTTGAGTAACCGTGCCGAAAAGAAATTGATTAAATACTTGACAATAAGGCTTAAACTGCTCTAATTCCAGAATTTCTCTTAAGTTTAGCTCTTTGACTGCGATTCTATCTTGATAGGTGATAACATCTTTAGCCAATAACTGACTATATTCACTAATTCCAGTCCCGGCCGTGGATTTAATGCGCGGGTTATTTCTTAGCCTAGCAATATAGCCTAAAGTTGGATTAAATCCCTTAACTCCGATATAATCAAAGTCTCTTTGAGCGATTTCAGGAAACTCACAACATAGCCGTTGTCTAAGCTGATTAATCAAAGAATTTTTGTTCTTATTAAGCTGCTCTCTCTCGTGAAACGTCCGACGCAACAAATCGATCGAGTCATAGTCATAGTTGTTTAAGATGGGGGGATTGCCTAGATCATCTAACCCTGACTTATCAAAATAGGTTAGGGCAATGGTTAAAGCGTCAAGATAATCGTCTTTATTTTTGGTCTTAAAATAATGCTGACGATTTATCTTAGTTTGCTGGTGAGATATCCAATAAATATCTAAACCTAACTTTTTAGCACAATTAACCCAGAAACTAGCGTACCAATACCCAGTAGGCTCTAAAACAATCCCATCAGCTTCTAAGGATTTAATAATCTCGATCGCTTCGGCATTGCATTCGAGCTTATAGGCTATCTCGTTAAGCTGAATATTTCCTTTAAGTCGAGCGTATCCTTTAACTGGTTCCTTAATGCTTTTCGAGTATTGCAGGGGGGAAATCGTCGGAAATTCACACAACAAAACCACGATAGCCCAATTACGGCTAACGTCTATACCTAATATTTTCATCGGTTATAATGGGAGTGAATTGAGTTTAAAAAGAATTAGCCTTACGATACTCCCGTAGGGCTTTTTTAGCCCTATCTCACTTTAAAAGGCACAATTCTTAAAAGTCCTTGAAGCCTTACGATTGCGGTGCAAGCTAAAGCTTGAAATCAATGAAAAAGGCACTCTTGGACTAGGATTAGGTTTGGACCCTAACCCCATTCCCCCCGCGATTGCGGGTAGGATGCGATTAGGTTAAAAGGGGATATCGTCATCATCTAGATTGACATCTTTTGGCTCCCAATCTTCCGGGGTGAATTCCTGTTGATTTTGACAATGCTCTCAGAACCAATTCACTGTTTTTGCGATGAGAATTTTTTTTAAAGCGTCATAGTCTTCTCCGTCGATCACAACGCAACAACCGTCTGACATTTTCAGAATTAATCTGTCTTTTTCTGAAATAATATAGGAAACATGATCTAAATTAATCCAGTAGTTTCCACCCACATAACTTCCGTAGTAAAAATTAGTCATTGCATACTTCAACTGTAGTAAATTCAAGGCAATCCTCTAGGCGAAATCTTTGCCTGGTATCTAACTGAACAATGTAATTCTTAGCAGGGATTAAGTAGGCTAAGATTACGGCTTTATGTAACTCGCTTAAGCATCCAAATTCGATTAAATCAATTATGGCAGCTAAACTATTTTCAAGTCCATAATCTGCTATTGTTTCCTTAAGTTGATTCCTCATGATAAAATTGCTAAATTGGTTTAACCAAGTCCCCGATTTTGGGATTCTCAAATGTTTTTAGGCAATCGGATTCAATCGTAGCTTTATTTTCCTCTACGGTAATAACCCGCCCACGCCCCTTAACAATTTCTAGGTATTCCCATCGACCTTGAATTTTTTCCGTGGTTGGCTCGTACACCAACACCCGCCGTCCTACTTGAATGTTGTTCTGTTTTCCCCGGTTCATGACTAACTGATAGGAACCAACAATCTCAATTATTTTGGCGGGAAAAGTGCCTTTTGGTGATAATAATATTGTCATCGCTACACCCGTCAATAAGGAACCCAATCATCGACATTAACTAACTTGCCATTGTCGAAAAGATAAGAGTTAACTTTAGGAGAGTAATAATCCTCCTGATAACTAAAATTAGCGCGGTAACGCTTGGCAAAATTGGGTAAATCTTCTGATAAATCGAGGGGAATGGTATCGTCATCAGCCTCATCCCCGTCATCAGGTTCCTCCAGTGGGACAGTGTCATCATCAGGAAGCAGCGAGTCGATCAGTTCATCTAGTAACTTGGATGGAGATATCCCAGACTCGGCGGCTTTTTCCCGCAACTTCTCCCATGATTCAAGAGAGATGTTAATCTTTTTGGAGTTAGGTAGCTTCTGATAAGGATTTTCGAGATGAGACTTAACTTTATCTAGGGTTAGCGCGTGATCGGCGTAAGTCTCGCAAATATCGCGCCATGCCTCTAAAAGGTCAATCTCACCAAACTTGGATAACTCTAATGCGATCGAGGCATTCATCGGTAATCGATCGCAACCGGCAGAAATTAACTGACTCATGACCCGCGCCGCTCTAATCCAATTGTTCACGGAGCTTGATGTTTTGCCAATAGCATTCTCGCAAAACTGCTTAAAAGAAGTATAACGCTTGCGCCATGCCTTACATAGCTTGATTTTCCAAGAGATTAAACCGATTTCATACCAAGAGGTGAGATTTTTCTTGATTCCCAATACTAGATCGGGTAAATCGTCCATCAGTTCCCCTAGTCCGTAACTCTCCTCAATACTGATGGCCAAGTCATAGAGTGAGCGGCCTAAATCACTTTCTGGAATGTCGGAACCCGTAACTTAATCTTCCATTGATGCCTGGAAAAAGATAATCTCCCGGGGTCTGAGATGGAGTGTAATCTTTTAATCTAATCCGTAATTCAGAGCAAATTGGCACGGTGTGATTTTTATCCTTGCCTTTTCGGGTTTCTTGCCGGAAAACGATTTCATCTAGGGGTATTTTCTTGATTGCATCTTTGTAAACGTCCTCGATCCGTAGTTCTAATGCTTCATTGATGCGGGCTGCGGTAAATCTGAGGATAGACCACAGTAGCCGGTGTTTCTGGTTAGCCACTGATTCCAATTTTTTCCAATCTGATTCTGATAATACAGAAGCTTGCCCAATAGTTCTCATAATCTAACTACAGAATTTATTAATAAAGTTGCATAATTCTGTACTCGTTCCTCTAAAACTTAAGTACAGTATCTACAGGATAGCTTTAAATGCTAGGTTTTATCATTTTCGACTACTACAAAAAATAGATATTTTCTGCACTTGCTCGATGATAATTTTTTGATTAATTTGAATCTAGAGCTTTTTTTTGATTTTTGTTATGACCACTATTGCACTTTCAACCGATATACCGAGCAACATCAATACTTTAGAAAGATTGTTTTTCCATGTGTCGCTCGCTTTAAACGCTACGATTGGGGCTGCTACTTTTAACCTTGACGGGACAGCCGATGGGGGACGGACTCCCCACATTTCAATCAACAGAGGACGGGCGACGGGCGACGGCAAAGAATACGCTCAAATCATTGCCTACATTCCTCTAGACGCGCGAATTGACAATAACGCCTTGAATCAACGGCCTTGGCAATATGCCGAAGAAATCAGCAGCAACGCCTATCCTATTGGTTATCGCGCCACTTAATTGTTTTTTCACTTGAGCTAAATTAATGAGCAACACTAGACCACCGGGTTATCGGGGACCGGGGAAAAATAACACCCCAAAAAATCCTAGTGCTCCTGGTGGGCAGCGTCTCCCATCTGACAGAGGACTGAATAGCTGGAATGGCCCAACTTGGACAGAAAGAAGCCGTCCCCCCGGCAGCGCGCCAAGAATTCAACCACCAAAAAGCAATCCATTTCCCCAAACACCGCCTAAACCGCCGGGTGGTGGTCTAAGACTAGGACCAGTTGGTGGTCTTTTGATATTGAATTTAGTAGATCAGCTTTTGTTTCCTCCTCCGGTTTCGGATGGCACGCTGCCGCCTTGGTATCAGCCGCCGTCGCGACCTAATCCTGATCCTCCTCAACCACCCAATCCCAATTCCTTAACTCCTGGAAGATTGTACACAGTTTTTTTCGATGCTGAACTCCTTAACGGAACCCGCGCCGATGAAACTTGGTTTACCACTTTAGGACCCTTTAGTGGACCAGTTGAATTTGCTACGATACCTGATTTGATGTTTAGATATATTTTTACTATGTCTGTTGAGGGTGAGAACAGACAAATAATTCAACAGCAGTTTTTTGCTGGGTTTGGCAACACAGACATTCTGGCAACCGTTGACAATAGAGACATAAGAACATTCACTAATATAGTTGGCGCAATTCAAATCAAAAGAAATTCACTTAGAATTACCAGAATTCGCGATGACAGCACCAATAACTTTCTTCCGCCATTAGTTGTTATATCAATAGCTCCTCCCTATGGCACTACTAACACTACTCCACCCCCACTTACTGCTCCCCCTGAGATTAATCCAAACCCTTTAAATCCTTTTGGCACTAATCCTAATAATTCACCTTTTCCGATTCCAGCAAATACTCCTTTTGGCAATCAAAATCCTACTCCGAACTCTAACAATCCAGATAAAGATAAGCCACCGTTTCCTTTTCCCAACCCTACCCCTTTTCCTGCTCCTATTCCAAGTTTTGGTCCTATTACCATTCCTAGTCCTAAGCCTAACCCTAATCCTAACCCTAACCCTAACCCTAACCCCAATCCTAACCCTAACCCTAACCCCAATCCTAACCCTAATCCTAACCCTAACCCTGATCCTAACCCTAACCCCGACCCCGACCGCAAAACATTCCCTCCAGGATTTGTCCCATTTCCGCCGCTTAACCCTATAGACCCCGTGGTTAAACCTCCAGACCCAAAAGAGCCGCCGGTTGTTCAAACACCTCCGGGAAACAGTTGCTGCGTGCCTAGTCCTGTCTCGCAGGGACTTGATAACATTAACCAAAAAAGTGACCTGCTATTAGAGAAATTAATTGATTTATCAATGTTAGAAGTTATTAACAATAAACTCGGTCCGCAAATTAACGGAGGTTTGTCGGGCTATCTTACAGATAGATTTGTGAAATTGTGGAAGTCGCGAGCAGTTGATCGCGCCCTTAATTTAATGGCTACGGCTGCCGCGATTCATAATGCGGTCATGCTGTCTCGAAATATTGGCTCGACTTTGATTCAGACTTTAGGCAATGCCTTAAATATTATCGGCATTAAGGATGGTGACGAGGTGGCCCAAAATTTTTCCACAGTTATCGGTGATGGAATTGAGAATATTATCAAAGGTTTAATAGGTGCGGAAAATTATACAACACTAAGCGAAACATGGTCTAAAGCAAATAGAATATATCAAAGTGCAATCAATATTTATCAATTAATGACTGATTCACTTTTTGGTATTACTGAGGGTTTAGAGCAAATTGGCAAATATACAGGTAAAATTGGCAATGCTCTCAAGAAATCGGGGACCGTCCTCGAAAATTCCTATAATTGGATGACAGAGACTTTTAATTTTTCTAGGGGCAAAAATAGAAAGATTGATAGAGTAATACAAGGACTACAGCAAGCCAGCGAGGTCGCTTCTGATTTAGAAAGTATAACGTCTGAATTTAGATCAGTAACCGAAAACGTAGCGGAAATTGGCACGCAAATAAACACAATTAAAACAGAAATAAATGGCAAGGAAATCGAAAAAGAAACGGAACAAAACGAAAGCAAAGAAGCCTCACAGTCTCCAGGAATAAATAAATCAGATTTAGTTAAACCCGATACCGAGTAATTTATGACTACCCCCAGCAATTTTAACGAATTTGAACACTGGCAAAGCACTATTTTAAGAGTGCATAACCGAATAGTGCGAGATGAATTTAGTGATATTACAGACGATGATTTAGACTTAGCCGTTCCTCGATCTTCATTGCGCTGGGCTTGCTTATTGAAAGACAATGACACGGCTGATATGATGATTCAAAGAGTCTTACTTTTTTATTTTTCCCTAAGAAAAGCGCAAGACTTACAACAACCTTTTTATGGGATTCCTTTAGACGATTTGCAAGCTTCTAGGAAATTTAAGCCACAAGTTACCTTGTATTTTAAGGAAGATGACAACGACGTAGAGGAAAATTCGCGTCCGACGTGGGGAGAAATTTCTTTTAGATTAATGAACGAATCTAGCACCACAATTACAAAAACAGAACTAAATACTTTAGCCAATAAAATTAAGACAGTATTTGGAGCTGCTAACGGATATATTTGGAAAAAAGGGCGAAAATTATTCTCTTATACCGAAAAAGAAAAAGGATATCAGTTGCAGCTTCTTTGCCGAGATGAAGCTACAGCTAAAGAGTTGATTAATAAGGTTTTAGACTTACAAAGTCATACTCCTGACTGGAAGTTTTTAAAGTCTAATATTGCCGATGATGAAAATGAATCTTTCCCCTATAACCCCGGTAATCACACAATTTTAGGGAAAAGCCGCAAAAAACCGCGCCAGCGTCCAATGGTTGATGTGCGCTTCCAGTACGCCACCGTCACCATTTGGGGGTTGAACAAGCCGATCGCTCTTTACGATCGCTCGTTTACTTTCCTTGATGCCCTTGTAGATGAGTTTGGGTAGTATTCACGGATGGTCTATACCCTTCCGTCGAGTCGGATTGACTACAAGCCTTGCTATAACTGAGTTATCGGATTTACCGAGAGCGGTACAAATATTTTATTGAGCGGATAGCATGGCTAGAAAAAGGTTTTCAGATTTAGAACGGGTGTATGATGCTTTAAAGCTGGGAAACGTCCAAATTAGCTCTTTACCCCAGAATTTAGACTTTGTTAAATATGCAAAATGGCGCGAAGGTAACGGACCAGAGCGAAACATCGTCAGACCTAACCTAAATGGAGAGGTTTCGGTCGGTGTAAAAGCGTTTGGATACGGATTTGACGATGAAGAAGCAAAACAATTAGTTACGTTATCCGGTCGGTCTAGCGCTTTTTTAAATGGATTTGGTCCTAAAGCTAAATTCGGAGTAGCAACTGCCAACCTAGATGATTACAAAACAAATTCTAGCTTTGTCCCTGCTAAAGCTCGCATTGCCCAAATTGTGGCCGGAACCACTGAAACATCAGCAATTACTGGACGAAAATACAAGAGTAAAACCGGAGCCGCTTACACCATCCCTATGGGACAAACATCTGGAACGCTTCGCTATCAGCAAACGATTAACGCTATTTTAACTGATGCCGTTTTTAATGGCTCTAATGCTACTCATGTCGTAAGTTTTGAACCAGAGAGATTCCGCCGTGATTAATGTAGATCAAGTTAAAGAAGGAATGCGTCTATGGACTCCGGAAAGATTTGATGATGTTTCCGTAGAAGAAACGTCAGAAAGGTTAATCATTTGTGGGAGCGCGTTGGTAGATTTCTTTTCTTTAGAAATTACTCCGACGGACTATCTTGATATAATTGAAAGCTGCGGGGTAAATGTTGATGAATATTTAGAAATAATCAACGAAAACCTGTATGACATCCTATAATGTTAGTAATCTTAATAACTGGCAGTCTGTTTGGAATCAAAGCTTTACAGCAGAACCAGCACCGGGAGACAGACCAGAATTAGAGCGGTTTTTTCCTTTACCAGAAATTTCTGTGCCGATTCAGTTAAGCTCTGGTTTACTTACTTTTTACGCTACAAGTCAAGGGGCTAATCCTAAATGGAAGTTTGCGGCTAACGTCAAGCGAAAGTATGTCACGGGGTTGACTGTGGGGGGAAACCCTGACGCAGTGGTAGATAGCAAGCGAATTTTTTTAAATCAATTTTCGATGCTAAGATACCCTGTTAGTTTTGGTTTGAGTTATTCCTTGCTAATTTCGGTTCCTTATTGGCACAGACAAATTTCATTGTATTTATGGGAATACACTGGTCCGATTATTGATTCAGTTGACCAAAAACTCGATTTAATCTTGGAGAGATTACCAGATTTACCATGATTCCATTCACTTTATTGGCTCTTGTTTGTCCTTTATTGATTTTAAAATGTCACAGAAAAATAAGATTGCGTTAGGTTTTGTCTGTGTGGGGTTATTAAGCTGCATTGTTTTAAGTTACCATCTCCCCCCGGAAAAATTAACGATTGCGCTTACTGGTCCGACTGCTGTAGTTGGGGCCGGGTTAGCCGAATGGAGTAACAGGGAGGATTAAGGCAATGACTAACACTAGGATAATTAACTGGAGTAGTTCTGACGCAAAAATCAGTGGGTTTTTGCTGTGGGGGAAGTGACGAAAAACGACTTGCGACGGGTTCCCCCTGCTGGTGGCGACATAGAACGCGAGATTTGACAACTTGCGATCGAACTCGATAAAATTCGTGAGGGGTATCAACTGGCGGAAATTTATCAAGTCTGGGGATTAAAAAAATTTATGGGTAAGGAATATATGGGGATTAGACGATCCACTTTCCTGATCGACCCCCGGGGAAATATTGCCTATATTTGGTCAAATGTCAAGGTAAAAGCCCATGCAGAAGCGGTTTTGAAAAAACTTGAGGAATTGCAGTAGCAAGCCCTCAGTACCCAATATTTACGGCTATGCAATCGCGCCCTTTCGTGTTAGACTAGAAAAGTTGTCAAAAATCGCACATCTAGGCGATCGGGTGTTTCTAGGAATCTAGAAATCCAGCCCTAGATGGAGGATAAACCCGAAAAGGAGAAAAATATGCCCGTTGTCTCTCTCGCAGAATTGCTAGAGTCTGGGGTTCACTTTGGCCATCAAACGCGCCGTTGGAACCCGAAAATGTCTCAGTACATCTACACTGCCCGGAATGGGGTTCATATCATTGATTTGGTGCAAACTGCCCAATTAATCGAAGAAGCTTACGAATTTGTCCGAGGAGAAGCCGATCGCGGTAAACGCTTTTTATTCATCGGTACGAAACGGCAAGCGGCAGCAATCATTAAACAGGAAGCTTTACGCAGCGGTAGCCACTTCGTTAACCAACGCTGGTTAGGGGGAATGTTAACCAACTGGGAAACCATTCGCGGCCGGGTAGAAAGACTCAAAGAATTAGAAGAATTAGAAAATAGCGGCGCCCTCGATAAACGACCGAAAAAAGAAGCATCGGTACTGCGTCGGGAATTGGGCAAACTAGAAAAATACCTCGGTGGCATTAAAACCATGCGCCGGCTGCCGGATTTAGTCGTCGTAGTGGATCAGCGTCGGGAATACAACGCTATCCAAGAATGCCAAAAATTGGGCATTCCCATCATCTCCCTCTTGGATACTAACTGCGATCCTGACTTAGTAGATGTGCCGATTCCCGCCAACGATGACGCGATTCGCTCAGTTAAACTGATTTTAGGCAAAATTAGCGATGCGATTATCGAAGGTCGTCGCGGTGGTCAAGCAGCGGTGGAAGAATACGAGGAAGACTACGAGGATGAAACCGAGTACGAGGAAGAAGGTGATTATTCCCAATACGCCGCCGAATTTGCCAGTGGAGACGACGATAACTAGGGAAAATTAGCTATTGATTGCCGCTAGGTTCGGGGGGAAACTTTCCGAACCTATTGATCGGTAAAAGCTGCCCCTCTCGTGGCATGATCAACTATAAGCAGTAGGTTAGGAATTTTATGGCGGAAATTACAGCACAACAGGTTAAAGAACTTAGGGAAAAGACCGGCGCCGGCATGATGGATTGCAAGAAGGCGCTGACGGAAAACGCGGGGGATATAACTAAAGCGATCGAATGGTTGCGTCAAAAAGGGATTACTTCCGCCGAGAAAAAAGCTAGTCGGGTAGCGGCAGAAGGGATGATCGGCAGTTACATCCACACCGGCAGCCGCATCGGTGTTTTAGTGGAAGTGAACTGTGAAACCGATTTTGTTGCCCGTCGCGAGGAGTTCAAAAAATTGGTTAATGACGTGGCCATGCAGATTGCCGCTTGTCCTAACGTCGAATATGTGAAAGTGGCCGATATTCCCGCCGAAATCGCCACCAGAGAAAAAGAAATTGAGATGGGACGGGACGATTTAGCCAATAAACCCGATAATATCAAAGAAAAAATCGTGGCCGGCCGCATCGAAAAACGTTTGAAAGAACTTTCTCTGCTCGATCAACCCTTTATCCGCGATCAGAACATTAGTATTGAGGAGTTGCTCAAACAAGCGATCGCTGCTTTAGGAGAAAATATTCAGGTGCGTCGTTTCCAACGCTTTGTACTAGGTGAAGGGATCGAGAAAGAAGAAACGGATTTCGCCGCCGAAGTAGCTGCCCAAATGGGACAAAAACCCCCGGAACCCGTGGCAGCAGCCCCGACAGTGGAGGAAAAAGCCCCGGAACCCGCAGCGAAGGATAATCCGCCCGCTAAAGGCAAAAAGAAAAAGTAGGTTAAATGAAGATCAATCTGGTGGGGTGCGAGTTTCGTACCCTTTTTGTCTTCAGGGGAGTGCCGGAGTGGGGGGACTTGATCAGTTATCAGTAAACAGTAAACAGTAATCAGTGAAAAGAAAAAAGAAAGTGGCAACCCACGCAGATTCCTTGACTGGATTGTTTGGGAACAAAATCCCATTCTTTAGCTACTTATTAAAAACTTTGTCAATAAGATTATCTTATTTGCACTGGTGGTCCCTAGAGGTTGTCGAACGGAAAAAATGCAGATTCAGGACAAAATCACCGAAATAGCCGCTAAAACAGCGAAAGCGATCGAACTTTCTCAAAATTATTTACTTTCTACCCAATACTCTGACGGTTACTGGTGGGCAGAATTAGAATCTAATGTCACCATCACCTCAGAAGCAATTTTACTGCACAAAATCTGGAAAACTGACAAAAATCGCCCCCTAGACAAAGCAGCCACTTATCTGCGTCAGCAACAGTGTCCTAACGGCGCTTGGGAGTTATTTTATGGGGATGGTGGCGATCTTAGCACCACTGTGGAAGCCTACATGGGGCTGCGACTATTGGGAATTCCCGTTAATGATCTTGCTTTAGAAAAAGCTAGAGAATTTATCTTAGCTAAAGGTGGCATCAGCAAAACCCGCATTTTCACCAAAATGCACCTCGCTTTGATTGGTTGTTACGATTGGCAGGGGGTTCCCTCTATCCCCGCTTGGATCATGCTACTGCCGGAAAATTTCCCTTTTACTATCTATGAAATGTCCAGTTGGGCGCGGGGAAGTACGGTTCCTTTATTAACTGTTTTTGACAAAAAACCCGTGTATAAAATGGGTTTTAATCTCGATGAACTCTATACAGAAGGGGTGAATAATGTCAAGTATGAGTTACCAAAAAATAACGATTGGGCGGATGTTTTCCTGTGGTTAGATGGGCTGTTTAAATGGGCAGAAAAAACTAATTTAGTTCCCTTCCGTCAAGAAAGTCTGAAAGCGGCGGAAAAATGGGTAATTGAACGACAGGAAGACACAGGGGATTGGGGGGGAATTATCCCAGCGATGTTAAATTCTCTGTTAGCTTTAAAAGCCCTAGGTTATGATGTTTATGATCCGATTGTTGCCCGTGGTTTAAAAGCGGTGGATAATTTTGCCATTCAGACGGATAATACCTATTGTGTACAGCCCTGTGTGTCACCGGTTTGGGATACGGCTTGGGTAATTCGATCGCTAATTGAATCTGGGCTAAATCCTGCTCATCCAGCTATGATTAAAGCGGGACAATGGTTAATCGATCAACAAATTCTTGATTATGGCGATTGGGCGATTAAAAATAAAATCGGAACCCCTGGGGGTTGGGCTTTTGAATTTGACAATCGCTGGTATCCCGATTTAGACGATTCGGCAGTGGTGGTGATGGCTTTAGAGTTAATTAAAATGCCCGATGAAAATATTAAAAAAGGTGTGATGAAACGGGCAGTTAATTGGATGGCGACTATGCAGTGTAAAGCTGGTGGTTGGGGAGCTTTTGACATCGATAACGATCAAAATTGGCTTAATTCTTTGCCCTATGCCGATCTAAAAGCAATGATCGATCCTAATACAGCTGATGTGACTGCCAGAGTTCTAGAAATGTTAGGCACTTGTGATGTTAAAATGGAGGAAAATCGAGTTAAAAAAGCTTTCGATTATCTGGAAAAAGAACAGGAAGCTGATGGTAGTTGGTTTGGTCGTTGGGGTGTAAATTATATTTATGGAACCAGTGGTGCATTATCTGCTTTGGCTTTTCTGGAACCGAATAAATATCGCCAGCAATTGCAAAAAGGAGCCAATTGGTTAAGCGGTTGTCAAAATGTTGATGGTGGTTGGGGTGAAACCTGTTTTAGTTACAATAACCCTAAATTTAAAGGACAGGGAAATAGTACCGCTTCCCAAACTGCTTGGGCATTAATCGGTTTATTAGCCGTCGGGAAAGTCACGGGCAATTATCAGCGAGAAGTGATTGAAAAGGGCGTTAACTATCTTCTTGTTACCCAAAAAGAAAATGGTACATGGGATGAAGATTACTTCACCGGTACAGGTTTTCCCTGTCATTTTTACCTGAAATATCACTTCTATCAGCAGTATTTTCCTCTACTGGCTTTGGGGCGTTATCGGGCTTTGATTTAGTCTGTTAATCTATGCGTTAAGACAGGAAATAAGCCTAACTGTCTAACGCATTTTTTGTGACTAACTAGGAAAAAATAAATCAGGAGATATATTTAAAAAATTGGCTAATTTTTGAATATAGATAGGAGTTAACTCTTGTAGGCCATCAAGAATGTCATCCAGGGTTGACTTGCTTTCAAAAATAGATAGCAAATCTTGCTTTTGTAGGTTTCTTTCCTCTAATATAAATTTCAACAATTCAAGTCCATAAATATCAGGTATTGGCTCTTGATTTTCCTCATGCTCATAAATTAAAGACCCTAAAACATTTAGATATTCCCTTTCTTCTACCGTTAATTGGGGTTTGTCTAAAAGGCGATTAATAACCTCCTGCATCATTTCTAAGTCTTCCTCATTGTCAATAGGACGAGGAGGGTATTGCTTTAATAATTCTAAGTATTTATCAGGGGCAAACATAATTTAATAATATCTATGCTCGATCGACTATTGCGTTTAGATACCTCACACCTTAATAATTAAGTATAGAATAGCCAAGTCTCCAAACTACCGCTTAACCAAAACTTCTATTATCCTGATGAGAAACCTCTATTTTCTTTTGCCCGGTACTACTTCTCCTTTTGGTGGAGGTGGACTGTGGGCAGAAATGAAAACCGTCAATTTGGCTAGTCAAATTTGTAGCGCCCAGATTGTGACTTATCGTCAAAAAGAGTTAAATTATCCTTTTTTAGAGGATATACTCGCGAAAATAAGCTCGGATGACAGTATTTTTGTGGTTAGCTGGGGTTTTGATCTTCCTAAACTGGTGCAAAGATTGCGATCGCATAATATCATTTATCATGCCCATAGTACAGGTTACGGCTTCCGTTTACCCTCCCAAATACCAATTATCACCGTTAGCCGTAATACTATGGGTTATTGGGGAGAAAAAGCTCCTAATGCTTTGATTTACTATCTTCCTAATCAAATTGGCTCGGAATTTCTCAATTTAGGCTTAGAAAGAGATATCGATGTCCTAGTACAGGGGCGCAAATCCTCAAAGTATCTTCTCAATCGTCTAGTTCCCGCCCTCCGTCCCCACTGTCGCGTTAAGGTTTTAGATAGCTATGTGGAGGATTTAGTGGGATTATTCAATCGTAGTCGGGTTTATCTCTACGATTCGGCTGAATATTGGGCTGTAAACGGTTTAACGGAGGGTTTTGGCTTACCGCCCCTGGAAGCTTTAGCCTGTGGTTGTACGGTATTTTCTAGCGTCAATAGCGCCTTAGCCGATTATCTCGATCCCGGTTTCAATTGTCAAAAAATCGGGGCTTATTCCAGTCAATACGATCGGTCACGTATTCTTAATTATGCCCGTAATTTTCCCGTTAATTCTTTACCGGCTAATTTTCTCGATGATTATCATCCCGAAAAATTACTACCACGTTTTGAAACAATTTTAAGAGAAATTAATGATTTCTTTGATATTAAAAAACACTATCCGGCTGATATAGAAGGTTTAGAACCCCTGCGACTTAAAAAATTATGGATACAGAGTTCCCTCGCTAAACTTAAGAAAAAACTGTTTAAATAGCAGTGGTCTTTCCTTAATTAGGGTTTGCTGAAAAAGTTTGTTGCTGGGGTTAGGAGTCGGTCGGGGAAGTCAGAATAACAGAATTACCTCGCGCACTGGGAAGCGGAACCCGCAATCGAAGAGCGAAAGTGCCAGGGTTTTGAGTCCCTCGGATCGATTTCTCAACCTTTGTTTCTTGCACTTTTTTCGCCCAAAAAGTACCAAAACCCTTTTCTAGCAAGGCTTCCACTGATATTCGGACAACCCTATTTATCTACCCAGCCAAATCACCAGCAAAGCCACAATTGTCGCCAGAAAAAGGATATGATTCATCCAATCGTCGAAAGACCAATTTTTAAACATAATTAGTTCCTTACAATCGAGGTTTACTGCTCAACAGCTTACTTTAATTCCTGATAGAAGTGCTATCGGGTGCAGCCGGTTGACTCTGGCAATATGTTGAGATTAGTTAAGAGCAGTAAAGGGATCGTTAAATCAATCATAAATTGTTATAGTCCATTTCCTCCAGAGCCTAGCATAGAGGGGAAGCATCCTTAATCGCTAGGTAATTGCATGAATGGACTACAACAACAGATTATCAGTCTTGATCGGAAAGTCGATCGTCTACAGGATATTGTCGAAAACCTCGGCCAGCAAATTGCTATCCTAGCTGGGGATAAATCGAGTCATTCCCCGCAAGAATCCCTCGAAATGGTCGGTTTTTCCGAGTTATCCGATAATAGCCTCTATGATCATAAAGATATTCTCCGGGATCACGGTGGCAAACAAGCCCCAGCTGTCAATGGCGATAATCCTTTTTCCGATGAAATCCAAATTCGCCGATTAACGGCACAATTGACGGCGGCCTACAATCGCATTGCAGCTCTCGAAGAACAATTACTCACCTATCGCATCCATTCCTAGTTAATTTCTGCCCAGAGGATTGGTGGAAGATTGTGAGTTAGAATTAGGCAGACTGGGTAAACCGGGTAGGGTGGGATTAGTCGGCAAATTGGGCAAAGGATTGCTATTTTCTATTGTGGGATTGTTAGCCTCCCCCGATAGAGTCGCTAAAGCCACGCGATCGCCGCCTACCTGTCGCAGTAGGTCTAAAACCCCAACTACTTCGTTATAACTGGCATTACGGGAAGCATTCAGTACCATCAGTCCATTGGGACTATATTGATGATAATTCTTGATCGCCTCGAACAACTGGGCGCGAGTCACCATCTGTTTTTCGACGTAGAGTTGTCCGAAATCATCGAGACTAACTACCAACATTTCCCGCATCGGGGTGGTGGCGGTACTGGCTTTCGGTAAATCGAGGCTGATAGCCTGTTGGCGAGACAATCCCACCGCACCGAGAATAAAGAAAGTGAGAATACAGAAAATTACATCGATCAGGGGAATGATATTAACCTGCACATCCTCTTGAATGCGGTGTTGATCATGCCATAATTTGAGCGGACGAGCCGTAATATGGCTACTTTTTGTGGTTTTCGGTTGCTGGATTTTAGTTTCGGCCATGGGTGATCAGGGGGAGATTTAGCGATCGAGAGGTTTTTCTAGGTTAGCACTGAGGGCGTATTGTTGGTCTTCTCCATCTAGCCAGCGTTGGCGGTAGATAATTTCTAAATCACTGCCGGCCTTGCGAAAAATCCTAGCTTGATTGAACCAGAGTCCCTGAAAAACACGATAGAAAGCGAGGCTAAAAATAGCGACAATTAAGCCGGTAGCGGTGGAAATTAAAGCCTCACTAATACCTAAAGTTACCCCGGCTGTAGAGGAAGTTCCCAGGTCACTTAATTGAATATTGGCCAAAGAGGTAATTAAACCGAGTACCGTCCCTAATAATCCTAGCAGGGGAGAAAGGGCGATGACTGCCTCAAGGATTTTATCGCCCCGTTTCATCAGGGATAATTGTTCATCGGCAGCCGACTCGAGGGCAAAGTGAAAAACCTCTGGCTCTGGATTTTCTAAGCGCAGGGGAGCATAAAGATAGCTACCAATGGGGTGATTGCGGGAATCTCTGGCGACTTTTGCCGCCAAATCCCAGTTACGGATGGCCGATTCCATAATTCGATTTAAAATCTGGCCTTCACTGAGGAGAGTACGACTCCAAAACCAAATTCGTTCGATAATAGTGCTAAGAGCTAAAATAGACAGGAAAAGCAGCGGCCACATGGCAACTCCGCCTTTTTGGATTAAATCAGTTATACTCACGAGTTGTTTTGTCCCTCCTGGGCGATCAAGCTAGATTATTAGTTTAAGATTTAAGTCGATCAATTGACATTTATAGTTCTTACGCTGACTTAGAATACAGGATGAGATGAGGCTTTTCAAGAGGCCAGGAGAGCTAAAAAGGCAAGAGTAAAATTAATATTAACGATTTTAGTAAACCTCTTGTATAATCAATTTTTAGTGGTTTAAAAACGTCAAAAATAAGGATTAAGTGGCATAAAGTATGTAAATAGACCATTTAATTGATTATTATTCATTCTTAATTCTCCAGACGACCGACTACTGGCCACTGACTCCTAATCAACCACGACAATTTTTGATTTTTACAAGAGGTCTAGTGATTGGCCCGACTCTATTTGAACCTGATTCTCGCCCGAGAAGTCTAAAACCTCTATCTCTAGACATCGATTAGCCAATGACCATGAAAAACCTCGTCTCTAGGGCTTGAAAAACTTGTCGGGCTTCTATTTTCGGGTTAATCAAGGAAAATTCTTTCAACCCTGTAGCGAGGATATTCTCTGGTTATTCTGGCAAAATGCGCTCGAAATTTCTCCTCAACAACTGCAACAATTTGCCGAGATTTTCCCCGATAATGCTAGGAATATTCAACCATTAAACGGGCGATCAATCCTGCATTCCTAAAACTGTAAATTTGACAAAAACTGATAACTGACTACTGTTTTCGATTAAGCGACCAAGAGGAAATCATTGGCTGTTAGGCTAGGATTACCAGTTAAAACTGCAAAATTGTCACCGGTTCCCAATCCCGCTGCGCTGCCATTTTGGTTATAGAATAGATGACCAGTGCCACTGCTATAAACAATAAAAGCATTACTATAGCGGTATTCGCTTGAGTGAGATACAGACCATCGTCTTGCCTAGACTGACTTATAGCTTGTTGCATTATACCTCATTCGACTGCATACCGCTATAGCGTCAACTAAACTATTATTAGCAACGAGGGCAAAATTACTAGCTTGACTAAAACCGTTACCAACCTCACTGGTTAAAGCAGCAAAAGTGGTTTTACTCAAGACAATTTTATCTTGATTAAGCACGAAGTCAGTGATCGTATCTACCCCAAAATCACTGGCAACAAGAACACGAGTAGAGCGATATTCAATTTGATCAATTCCTGCTCCACCCGTGAGAGTATCATTACCCGTATTACCTGCGAGAGTATCATTTCCTAAGCCACCAGTGAGGCTATTAAGGGACTTCCAGAGAATAAAATACCCAACCAAAAAATAGAAAAATGTTTTTTTGAAAAAATAATTAGGGTTGGCTGAATAATGGTAAAACCCTTTTAAAATAAGGCTTTTGACCTGTTAAAATCCGATGTTCATGCCGCGAAAATAGGATTGGGACTTTCAAAAACCTGGCATTATCCTTCTTGTAGTACATAGCTTGGTACAAAAAACCAGGGCAACAAAGCCTGAAACGACCGGCTACTGACGACTGGCTACTGACGACCGACTCCTACCCCCACCGAAAAACTTTTTCAGCAAACCCTAATTATTTTTGCCCAGGAAAACAAAGAGTCTCCCTTGACGACCTATTTTTCCGAAAAAATATAGCAGTTTTCCTCAGAATGAGGCATGAGCAAGGGGCTTAAGCCCCTTGTTGGCAAAACTTGTCGATACCTCAGTAATGTGAAAAGCGCTATAGTTAGTCCTAAACCAGGTATTTCTTCAAGAAGTTCACAGACTTGCCGTAATATAAGTGTCATTTGTTACCATAATAACTTCATGAGTTATCGCACTTAATTCTCCTATGCAAAAATTAATTATCCAAGAAGTCTATTAATTACTATTTTCGACCGTGGGAAGAGGAGAAGGTGATAAAACGGGAGGAGCGATCGGTTCAATTTTATCCTCATTAACTGGGGGATTAATCACCTCTGTTCCAGAGGAAGGAGAAGGGGAAGGAGAAGGGGAAGGAGAAGGGGAAGGAGAAGGGGAAGGGGAGGGAAGGGGAGAAACTTGAGGACTCGGCTCTGTTTCAGGAAGAGGAACAGGAATAGGAATTACTTCTTCTGGGGTGGGACTAGGAGTTAATTCTGGAGTCGCTTCTGGACTAGGAATCACCTCTGGGGTAGGAGTCGGGGATGGGGTAGGAGTCGGGGAATAAATGGGAGTCCGTTGACGAGAAGGTCGTCGGATAGGGGGAAAATCTTGGGAGGGAGGAGGAATGATTTCAGGACTAGGAGAAGGTTCGAGGGTTGGTGATGGTTTAATTTCCTCATTTTTGGGTAAAAGAGCCATAAATCCCCGATATCCCAGGGCAAAAGCCCCAATTGTCACCGCAAAAATCAGCAAAATCGACAGCCAAGGATTCTTTTTTTCCCCAGAATTGGGTTTAATAACCACAGTGGGGGAGACGGTTGGTTTTTGGGGTGTCGAGGACTTTAATCGGGGACTATGGGGAGAAACCGCGATAGTTGGTTGGGTGGACAAATCGGGGGATATTTCTCCTAAAGCTGCTAACATTTCCCCGGCAGTGGCAAACCGATCCCGGGGATGAAAACGGATCGCTCGATCGATTACCATAGCTAAATTAGGATTAACATTTTCTGCCTCCTGTCGCCAGAGAATTTCCCCCGTGCGCGAGTCAGTTTCTAGATATTGGGGAGTTTTTCCCGTTAATAAAAAAATCGCCGTTAAGCCTAGGCTGTAAAGGTCACTAGAAAAGACCGGTCTCCCGGCAGCCTGTTCCGAAGCCATATAACCGGGGGTGCCAAGGGCGATCGAATAGGCACTTTTTCCCGTAGGATCGAGTAAGGTGGCGACTGCTTCTTTCATTACCCCAAAATCGATTAAAATGGGCAAATTATCACTATTTCTTAAGATAATATTATCGGGTTTCACATCCCGGTGAATAATGCGGCGACTGTGAATAAAATCAAGAACAGGCAGTAAATTCTCCAAAATCGTCCGCACTGCCGAGGACGATAAATTTCCCTGTCGTTGCTGTTTTTGGGTTAGTGTCTCCCCTTCAATCCATTCCTGCACCAGATAGAAGTGATTATCTTGGGCAAAATAACCGTATAAACGGGGTATTTGGCGATTTTGTTCCCCCAATTCCTCTAAAACCCTTGCTTCTTTCTGAAAACGTTCTTTTAACCATTCTGGCATCTCCTCACTTTGAATAGCTGGCTGCAATTTTTTAATCACACAGCGCCGTTGAGAAGGCATATTCGTATCGATAGCGATATAAGTTTCCCCAAATCCCCCCCTAGCAAGGGTACTAACAATTTGGTAGCGATTGTTTAAAAGCACTAGATTCATTACCCTGAGAGTGCAAGCGTGGTCATAAATTGTTCCTAGACTAACATTCTTTTGTTAAGGAAAAAGTCAAGGGAAAAACTAGAGTCAAGTCTAAGGAATCCAGCGACGGATTTTCGTCCAGAAAGCGCCATTATCTTGACTACTCATCTGTTGAAAACCTTGATAACAATCGTAGGCGCGATTAAGATGGGCGGTGATTTCCGTCGCATTGGGATGGGAATTGCGATCGGGATGCCAATAACACAAAAGAGTTTTATAATTATTTTCAATATGGCTAGTCTTGCTCAAAGGAGTAATCCCCAAAACTCGCCACCAAACGGGATTAGCCGACTCCATAATCATCACGGCCAAGGAACGGGGCGAAGGATAGAGAATTTGGGCGATTAATGACCAATCTGCCCCATAACACAGCCGATAAACCGCTTTAACCCGCTCTTTTCCCAACTGTTCACAAGCTTGTAAATGCCATTGACGAAAATCCCTCCGCATCTGCTGATGAGTTCGCAAATCTCGCTGGGCAAATCTGCCCTCAGCTAGTTTATTAGCCCCGATAGTGTTAAAGTTACCATTAGCGATCGCTTTTAGATCCCAGTAGAGATGATAAAAAGGATCTTGAGCCAAGGCGAGACTTTCGAGAATTTCCTTAGCGTAACCTCTAGCCGGATTTAATCGCAATAATTCCCGTAATTCCCGACAAAACTGCTCATTTTCGGGCATACCGCGCCATTGCCAATAGTTAACATCCGGTTTTGCCAGAGACTGCCTATATACACTGCGCCACACCTGCGGAACAGTACAGGCGATCGGGGTAGCCAAGGGAGTAGCCAAGGGATAAAATTGACCCTTTAAAGAGCTTTCAGGAGCATCTTCTAGTAAACAAGCAAGATGATAGGCGGGATGACTACGGGGCTTTTTTTGGGGGCTAATAAACCAAAAAGCCGTTAAAATGAGAATTAGGTACAGGAGTAGAGAAAGAATTTGCTCCGCCATCGCAACTTTTAGTTAGTCTGCTGAGTTACTCGAAAAATTATAATTGGTGCTATGGTCGCTAAAAAGTTCTTTGTATCTCGGCTGATAGTCAGGAATCTACAAAACGGGGTGATATATCGAAAGTTTCCATATATTCCTACTTTGGTTATTCGGAAAGTTTCTGTATAATTAACAGTTAGATGGCTTAGGTTATAGGTTGGGGCATACTTGAAAAGTGTCTGTTCGAGTTCAAAAATTAAAGTGATCAGCACACCTGGAGCAATATGCTGCAATCAGAATCAAAAATTGCACTGCTAATTGATGCAGACAACGCCCCTGCATCAAAAATTGAGGCGATTCATCTCTGAAATTGCAAAGTATGGAGTTGCCAATATTCGTAAGGCTTACGGAAACTGGAAAAGTCCTGCGCTGAAAGCTTGGGAGGAGTGTTTGCACGAATACGCTATTCGCCCCGTCCAACAGTTCGACTATACGAAGGGCAAAAATGCTACTGATGCTGCAATGATTATTGATGCAATGGATTTGCTGTATACACAACAGTTGGATGCTTTTGCAATCGTGTCGAGCGATTGTGACTTTACTCCTTTAGTGATGCGAATTTTGACAAATGGCTTAAAAGTTTATGGATTTGGCGAGAAGAAAACACCCTTGCCTTTTGTTTATGCGTGTTCAACATTTTTATACCTAGAAACTATTGATCAAGCAGTAAATTCTGAGGAGACTTCCAAAGTTTCTGCAAGTGTGAAGAAAACTGGTAAAGAGTTGAAGCAAGACACCAAATTAATCAGTTTATTGAGGGGCGCGGTTTCTAGCACTCTAGACGATGATGGTTGGTCGAATTTGGCAGAGATTGGCGGACACATAGCAAATCAGACATCTTTTGACCCACGCAACTACGGATATGCAAAGTTAAGTGGCCTGTTCGAGGCTATTGACTTATTCGAGATTCAGCGAAAAAATAAGGCAGTCTTCGTGAGGAGCAAGCAAAAGAATGGCACTACTCCAAAAACGTAGTGCAGATCTAGTAGAGTGCGTTCCCTCATGCAAGTCCTACCGCTACAGCACTCGATTTTCAGGAAACCCAACATCCTCACCTAGTACCATGAAAGGGTATAATAAGCTTACTTTAGATCATCAAGTAGGTAACAAAACCTTAATGGAAAGTCGTATCCATATCCATCCAGATATTTGTAATGGAAGACCTGTTATCGCTGGAACCCGAATTCCGGTGCAAACAGTTATGGAATTTTTGGGAGCAGGGGATTCTATTGAAGAAGTCCTTGAAGAATATCCTTCTCTGAATCGAGAAGATATTTATGCCTGTATGCAATTTGCAGCAAGATTGATGGCGAATCACTATGAAGTCAGAAAAATTGCATGAATGGTTTTTTCTTTGATGAAAATTTACCCGCTAAAATCCTGTTTACTCCATCTTTACCGATCATTTATGTTTCGGTTTTAGGTAGAAGTCCAAGGGATACGGAAATTTGGCAATATGCAAAGGATAAAAAACTGGTTATTGTTACGAAAGATGCAGACTTTTCCGATCGACTAATGGTTTATTTTTCCCCACCTAAAGTAGTACATCTCCGTTTTGGCAATATAGGAAAACGAGAATTTCATCAGTTTTTAGCTCGTATTTGACCAGAGGTTGAAGCTTTGGTCATTGAACATAAATTAGTTAATGTCTATTTAGATCGAATTGAAGCATTTAGATAATTTTTCCTAACATTTAGTGCGATATCGCTAAGGTGGGCAATGCCTACCTTTCTAGGGAAAGTCCAGTAATAATATCTTCTGGGGGAATCCCAGCTTGAATTAAATTGGTTGTTAATCCTTCTTCAAGATTATCATCTTCAATGACAATTTTATTTTTCAATAAACGAGCGTGAAATAAAATTGTATTAATCCACGCTTCTTTTTCCCAACCAGTCATAATTATTAAAAAGTTGCCTGATTCTGGATCACAAACTGGAGTAATTTTAAGGGTTTGTAATCGAGGTTGCATCGCCGATTCTTTTCTGATAACTTGAGTCAGAATATCGGCATAATTTACTGTGTTATCCATTCGACAATTATCTCCTTTTGAGGATTATAAATAACTAAATTGATTCTGTTACGTTTAATAACCAGTTGGAAAATAGCTTTTTTGAAGTGTTTTAAATAAACCGCTTGACTAATGCCCAAAAAAAGTTTTCTTTCAGGTTCTTGTGAATCTAAAGCCCATTGGTATAATTGAAGTTGTCCTATTGTTTTTTCTAATTCACTGATAACTGAAGGCGTATCAAAGTCTTTGATTTCTACGGCAATTTTACGATCTTCTTTTTCCGCAGCAAAAAACTTTTCTGCTCCTAAATCAGCTTTAAGCAAGGTTTTTTCTAAGGTTAGAATTAAAGGATCATCAGTGATTTTCCAACCTTCTTTTTCTAAAGTATGACGTAATGATAAATGTAGATCGTCTCGTCTGGACATCCTTATAAACCCTGCTTAAGAGGTTCGTTTCCTATTTTACTACAGTTCGCCCTAATTCGGATTTATTATGACCGAAAAAGCGGTAAGGTGGACATTGCCCACCCTACTATTCCTATTTCCGTTTTTTCAGGCTAGAGACTAACCCTAATCCTCCTAATCCTAGCAAGGCAACAACGGAACTCAGTGCAGATCTGGTAGGGTGCGTTACCTCATGCAAGTCCTACCGCTGCAGCGATCGATTTTGGGGAACGCACCATGATCATTGATTCAAGTAAATGATAATAATCTAAAAACGTCTAGGCACAGCGACGGACGGGAGTGCGATCAAATTTAGACAAATATGGGGGCATTTTACCTTACTTTTTGGAGCCTTGATCTGTGGGCAATATGACATGATTAATAGAAGAAACAGGGAGTAAAGAGCATGACCACCTATCAAGATGTTCGCCGGCAAGTTGAGAATCTCACCCCAGACGAGCAACTTCGCTTGTTAAAAGAGTTAGCTGTAATGGTACGTCGCCCTATGCTTGTTAAGCCCAAGCATAGCATTATGGAACTAGAAGGACTAGGAAAAGAAATCTGGAATGGACTTGATGCTCAAGAGTACGTTAATCAGGAACGTGCCTCATGGAATGGCTGATGCAACTACAAGGTCAAGTTGTGGGTTTGGATACCGCGCCACTCATTTACCTGATCGAGCAAAATCAGGCATATTTAGGGCTTGTTCGTGCCTTTTTTGGGGCGCTAAGTCGAGGCGAGTTTCAAGTTGTTACCTCTACGTTGACGCTGTCGGAAGTTTTGGTGCATCCATTACGCTCAGGCAATGTAGAACTTGCTGGCCAGTATCGTGATATTCTTCTCGATCAAGAAAACTTAATCACAGTACCTATTTCCCTTGAGATCGCCGAAGTTGCCGCCCAGTTAAGAGCAAGACAAAACTTGCGAACTCCAGACGCAATTCAGATCGCCACTGCTATGGGAGAAGGTGCTATGTTTTTCTTGACCAATGATGCCCGTTTAGCTGCTGTCCCAGATTTAAAAGTTTTGGTTTTGGATGCTCTGTAACAGTACGCCAATCTGGTGGAGTTCGTTCCTTAAACATTGATTCAAGTAAATGATTACAAGTAAAAAACGTCTATGCACAGCGACAGACGGGAGTGCGATCTCTTATGAGAGAGTTGTAAATTTTTGTTACGAAGTGCAGTCAGATTGAATAATTGGTGCTATGGTCGCTGAAAGGTTCTTTGTACCTCGGCTGATTGTCAGGAATCCACAAAACGGGTGATATGCCGAAAGTTTCCCCATATCCTTACTCTCTTTATTCGGAAAGTTTCTGTATAGAACCCATTTGGTATCTTTTATAATGTAGATGCCCTTGCTGAAAAGGTGAAGCGAAAACCTTGTCCATTATAGGTTTCAGGGGAGAGAGTCTCTGGCGGCGCTTAACGGCAATACTTTAGTCTGAACCCCGTTTTGTGAATGCGTCACCGTCTAGTCGTCCCAAAAAATCAAAGGAGGAGTCAGCTAAATGTACTCAAGTAGTATGACGGATGAAGAGTGGTCGCTCGTAGAACCGCTATTGCCAAAGAAGAAATTGACTTGTCCCCCAAAATGGACAAAACGACAGATTTTAGATGGGATTTTCTATCAACTCAAAAATGGCTGTAATTGGGGGGGACCTCCCGAAAGATTTCCCGACCTACTCCACCGTGTTCTGGCATGATAAACAGTGGAGAAGTCAGGGAATCATCCAAAAAATAAGGGAAGAATTACATCGCAGATTACGACAACAAGAAAAAAAACTTGTGGACGACTCTAATTATGATTGATTCTCAAGCCGTCAAAAATACCTGTAATGCGAGTGTGGAGACGAAAGGATTTTGTTTCTACAAGTGCACCAATGGAATTAAACGTCATCTAGCGACGGATAGTCTTGGTTTTCCCTTTTTCGCTCATTGTACTCCCGCCAACCTATCTGATGACCAAGGATTGATTGAGTTGTTAACTATCAATATTGACTATAGCGTTTCTCACACCTGTGTGGCACAGTTAAACCTTTGCTAATTAAGCTTTTCAACATCGATAATGTACCTAGTGCGAACAGGAAACGCTATATTTCAAGTTAAAACCGTCGGAACTGCCTAAGACGACTATTCTTCTAGATAATGGTTATCATCCTGACAAAATAGAGAAAGAGTTGGTTAAGGTCTATCCAGAGATAATGACTAAAATTCAGTTTGAACTGTCTCCAAAACCGTCAAAAACCAAAAAAGCGGAGAAGGGTTGCTCAGGATTCGTACCTGTAAAAACTCGATGGGTGATTGAAAGAAGTAATTCTGGCGTTGCTGAATCAAGGTATGAATGCCGACTGTGCATCGTATCCAAAAGTTAGTTTGAGTCTAGGTTTTAAAAATCCCACAAAAGAAGATTCATATCTCAAATCAGCAACGCCATTTTCGTTATCAGGATGATTATTACTCTCCTAAAGTTAACTCATATTTTGTCGATAATGGCAAGTTAGTTAATGTCGATGATTTCGTTCTTTACTGACGGGTGTAGCGATAACAATTTTATCATGAGGAATCAACTTAAGGAAACAATAGCAGATTATGGACTTGAAAATAGTTTAGCTGCCATAATTGATTTAATCGAATTTGGATGCTTAAGCGAGTTACATAAAGCCGTAATCTTAGCCTACTTAATCCCTGCTAAGAATTACATGGCTCAGTTAGATGCCAGGCAAAGATTTCGCCTAGAGGATTGCCTTGAATTTACTACAGTTGAGGTATGCAATGACTAATTTTTACTACGGAAGTTGTGTGGATGGAAACTACTGGATTAATTTAGATCATGTTTCCTATATTACTTCAGAAAAAGACAGATTAATTCTGAAAATGTCAGACGGTTGTTGCGTTTTGATCGACGGAGAAGACTATGACGCTTTAAAAAAAATTCTCATCGCAAAAACAGTGAATTGGTTCTGAGAGCATTGTCAAAATCAACAGGAATTCACCCCGGAAGATTGGGAGCCAAAAGATGTCAATCTAGATGATGACGATATCCCCTTTTAACCTAATCGCATCCTACCCGCTATCGCGGGGGGAATGGGGTTAGGGTCCAAACCTAATCCTAGTCCAAGAGTGCCTTTTTCATTGATTTCAAGCTTTAGCTTGCACCGCAATCGTAAGGCTTCAAGGACTTTTAAGAATTGTGCCTTTTAAAGTGAGATAGGGCTAAAAAAGCCCTACGGGAGTATCGTAAGGCTAATTCTTTTTAAACTCAATTCACTCCCATTATAACCGATGAAAATATTAGGTATAGACGTTAGCCGTAATTGGGCTATCGTGGTTTTGTTGTGTGAATTTCCGACGATTTCCCCCCTGCAATACTCGAAAAGCATTAAGGAACCAGTTAAAGGATACGCTCGACTTAAAGGAAATATTCAGCTTAACGAGATAGCCTGGAAGTTAGAATGCAACTTAGAAGCGATCGAGATTATTAAATCCCTAGAAGCTGATGCGATTGTTTTAGAGCCTACTGGGTATTGGTACGCTAGTTTTTGGGTTAATTGTGCTAAGAAGCTAGGTTTAGATATTTATTGGATATCTCACCAGCAAACTAAGATAAATCGTCAGCACTATTTTAAGACTAAAAACAAAGATGACTATCTAGACGCTTTAACTATTGCCTTAACTTATTTTGATAAGTCAGGGTTAGATGATCTAGGCAATCCCCCCATCTTAAACAACTATGACTATGACTCGATCGATTTGTTGCGTCGGACGTTTCACGAGAGAGAGCAGCTTAATAAGAACAAAAATTCTTTGATTAATCAGCTTAGACAACGGCTATGTTGTGAGTTTCCTGAAATCGCTCAAAGAGACTTTGATTATATCGGAGTTAGCGGCTGTAACCCGACTTTAGGGTGGGTTGCCGGATTAGCGGGAAACCCGCGCATTAAAACCACGTCTGGGACGGGAGTCAGTGAATACAGTCAGCTATTAGCTAAAGACATTATTACTTATCAGGAGAGAATCGAAGCTAAAGAGTTAAGCTTAAGAGAAATTCTGGAATTAGAGCAGTTTAACGGTTATTGCCAAGTATTTGACCAGTTTCTTTTTGGTACGGTGACTAAAAGCTTGTTGCTTTTACACTGCTATCCTATCGAAAGATTTCTGGTCAACGGTAAACCTTATTTTAGAGGTGATCACGATATTAGTTTGAGAAAGTTTCAGGCTTATCTAAGCTTAGGGTATTCCTATCAGATTTCGGGGGATACTTCCGCCAAACAAGACAAGGTTAAGAAGTCTTGGAAGGGTTCCGATTTAATGCGCTCTCACTTGTATGCTCACGCAATGGTTACTATTTGCCCAAATAAGCCAGCTAAAACTGAGATTGTTGGCAAGCTTAAGCATTCTTGGCTTAATCCCCGGATTCATCTCTATTACGACCACGAAAATGGTCAAAGAATCGAAAAAAGGAAAGAATTACCTAGCTTTAAGGCACTGGGTAAGGATGGACTGTGTCGCTTGCTGTTTTACGAGACTAGACTTTTGTATCGGCTTTTAACGGACAATTTGGTAAAGTGATGGGGTGTGGGGCTTTTCAGTGAGCAGTGAGCAGTAAACAGTAATCAGTGAGGAGTAAACAGTAATCAGTGAAAAGCAAGCTCCGAACTTGTCACTTAATACTATTGACTGAAAACTCACATCTGGTAACTGGTAACTGGTAACTGATAACTGATAACTGATAACTGATTACAGAGGGAAAAAGAGAAGGGAAAACAGCCCCTTCTGTGCCGTATCTAGACAAAAATTGTTCTAGTTGCCAATATAGACCGGTTGTGCTTGCAGAGATTCGACCAAACCGCGCACGGCTGCCACCATAGCCACTTCATTATCCAATTGATTGATCGCCGAACCAACACCGATACCGGCCGCTCCAGCAGCGATCGCCATGGGCGCAGTAACAATGGATAAACCGGAAGCGCAGAGGACGGGAACTTTAACCGCATGGGAAATAGCGTGGGCTGCTGCTAAAGTCGGGGCGGCTTTTTCAATCAGTCCCAAAATACCGGCGTGACGGGGTTGACTGCTAGTGCCGCCTTCGGTTTGAATAATGTCAGCACCCTGACTAACTAAAGCTTCTGCTAGTCTCACCTGTTGATCGAGGGGGAGGAGATGGGGAACTGTTACAGACAGGGTAATTTCGGGCAGTAAGTCGCGAGTTTGACGGGTTAGGGCTAAAACTTCCGCCGCTTCAAAAATGCGTCCTTGGGCATAAAAACTATCGAAATTACCGATCTCAATTAAATCGGCTCCCGCATCCACTGCCATCACCAACAATTCTGGCTCGACGGCCGATACACACACGGGTAAATTTGTCAAGGCTTTTACGGCCCGAATTAGGTCAGCATTAGCGGCAATATCGACAAAAGTTGCTCCTCCGGCTGTAGCGGCTTTAACTACTGAGAGAACCTGCGAGCGATCGAAATTATTTAACCCACTAATCACTTTCAGGGCATGACGACGGGCGAAGGCTTGCTGTAAGGTAAAATTGATCATTAATCCACACCTATCTGGAATTCTCAAAAAACATTTTCCCACCTTCTCGCTGATCAGAGGGTGGGATTTGAGAATTATTAGGGAAATTTTCTTTAATTTAGGTTTTGATTCTCTTGGTTTTTGCGCTTGAGGTTTTGCAGTTGTTGCAGCAGTACCTCGATTTCCGCTTCTAAATGGAGATATTTCACCTGTTGGTCAGCTTGGTAGGTGGTGCGAATCTGTTTCATGGCGGAGGATTCCTTAGTTAGTACAGTTGTCATAGCGGTATCTATAGAGTGCTGATTATGTTTAATTGTTTCAATTTGTATATAGTACCTTAACAATGTCTTAAAGAAAACCTTTTGATGGTAGTTTCTCAACTGGCACAGGATTAAAGAGGGGAAAAATTCTTGCAACCAAGGGGATCGGAGTGCGATATACTCAGTCGCGAACGATATTGGCAAGCATGACCATGGTAGCGGTAGCAATTTTAGCGGCGGGTAAGGGAACCCGAATGAAGTCCAGCCTTCCAAAAGTTTTACATCCCCTCGGCAGTCGATCGCTAGTGGAACGGGTCCTTAATGTCAGCGAATCCTTACATCCCCGGCGAAAACTGGTAATTATCGGTTATCAAGGGGAACAGGTGCGCAATACTCTACAGCATCTTCCGGATATCGAATTTGTCGAACAAAGGGAACAGTTAGGCACTGGCCATGCTATTCAGCAGTTAATCCCCCATTTAGAGGACTTTCAGGGGGATTTGTTGGTCTTAAATGGCGATGTTCCTCTGTTGCGTCCCGAAACCTTGCAAAATCTTCTCCAGATGCACCAAGACCATGGTAACGCCGCCACCCTATTAACTGCTAATCTTCCTAACCCGAAAGGTTACGGTCGAGTTTTTTGTGATGGCAATAATCTCGTTAAGCAGATTGTGGAAGAAAGAGACTGTACCGATGCCCAAAGACAAAACCATCGGATTAATGGGGGTATATACTGCTTTAATTGGTCAAAATTAGCGGCGATACTGCCTAATTTAACGCCCAATAACGATCAAGGTGAATATTATCTCACGGATGTGGTCAATTTTCTCGCTCCCGTCATGGCTGTGGATGTGGAGGATTGTTTAGAAATTAGCGGCATTAACGATCGCAAACAATTAGCCACCGCCTATGATATCCTGCAAACTAGAGTTAAGGATCATTGGATGGCCGCTGGAGTCACCATTATTGACCCCGATAGTGTCACCATTGAGGATACTGTCACCCTCAGTCCCGATGTGATTATTGAACCCCAAACCCATCTGCGCGGTGAGACGATAATCGCTTCTGGTTGTCGTCTCGGTCCTGGGAGTTTAATCGAAAATAGTCGCATAGGCAGCGATGTAACGGTCTTATTTTCGGTTATTTCTGATAGTCAGGTGGATTCTGGTTGTCGCATCGGTCCCTATGCTCATTTGCGCGGAGAAGCGAAAATTGGGGCTAATTGTCGAGTCGGTAATTTTGTTGAAATTAAAAAAAGTGACATCGGCAATAAAACCAATATTGCCCATTTATCCTATCTGGGAGATGCCACTTTAGGGGAAAAAGTTAACGTTGGTGCGGGAACAATTACTGCTAATTACGATGGTGTGAAGAAACACCAAACTATGATCGGCAGTGGCACAAAAACTGGGGCAAATAGTGTTTTAGTTGCCCCTTTAAAATTAGGAAAAAATGTCACCGTGGCCGCTGGTTCAACTATCACTAAAAATGTCCCCGATAACGCTTTAGTTATTGCTCGCGAAAGTCAGCGTGTGATCGAAAATTGGGCAGAGCAGTTTCAGTAGGTTAATTCCGGGATATAAGGACAGAAAACTGTTGCTAAATTCCGAGATTAGAGTCAAGATAAACACTTTGATAAGGGCAGGAAAGAAAGAGGGGTTGAATGGTACTCAACCCTTACTTATACAGGTGAACTAAATAGGGTTTAAGGGGGATGTTTGCTTATTTAACGGCCGCGACGACCTGCTTTACCGACTACGCGAATATTTTCAGGAGATTCGGTAAGTTTAACAAGATTTCCCTGGACAGCGACGATATCTTGCAGTCCTCTTTCCTCCATTTCTGAAAGAATATCGATTCTCTCATTTTTAACCTCGAGAAAATCGATAAATCCTGCTAGAGAATCTGCTGAACGAAAATACTCCTCCAATCGCCGCCATAATTTTGGCCAAATTGGATCGATTGTTTTCAAGTCATCCTTATTTTTAACAGTAACTCCCGTTAAAGTTTTATCACTAGGCCAATAACCTTTTTTATCTTTCTTAGCCACTGCTAAAGCTTTGTTGAATTCTTGTCGCAATTGGGTAAAAAGCGTATTGTAATATAAGGGGTAGGCATAACCCTCTAGTACCTGCCGATAATTGACGGAATCTCTCAGTAGGTTAGCATCTAAAAATACTTCATCTCCATCTTCTCGCTCGGTATTTCCTGCGAAAACGAAACAAATCGGACGACCAGAACTGTCATCCACCATGCGCGCTAGAATATAGCCCTTGGGGGTGGGATTATTATTTTGAATCGTAACCGATTAAATCGAGCATATTCTCTTTAGCTTGAGTCGATAAAGGTTTAATTGCCCCTTTTTCGATTGCGTCGATACCCTCGAAACGTAACTGCACAGTGCCGTTATCACGAGAAATATTCGGTCTTCGACCTTCTAATTCAAATAATAGGCGACGATTGTTTGCCAAAAAACGGACAGAATCCCCATCGGGTTGACCGAATTGTGGGGTAAATCTACCTTTGATGAGAATAAACGCCATAAAACCTCTAAGTAGTTGGACAAAATTAAGGTTAACTGTGGGGTCAGGAGTCAGGAGTCAGTAGTTGGCTTTTTCTTTCTGCTCTCTACACCCTTCTCCCCACTTCCCTATCTCCCTTCTCCCTGCTCATAGACAATATTAACCAGTAATTTAGATAGGTCAATGGCTTATCAGTTCACTGATTACTGTTTACTGTTTACTGATTACTGATGCGGGTTAAGGCCTTAAATTTGCGCGATGAAGCGTGAAATGTTATAAAAATCTCAGTCCTCCCTATAGAAAAGAGTATAAACTTTATGGCACGCACCGAGTCCACAATGTTAGATTTGGGGACAAAAGCCCCCAGTTTTGCCCTACCCGATGTGGTTTCGGGTGAAACTATCTCTCTGGACAGCTTTGCGGCTAAAACCGCTCTGTTAGTCATCTTCCTCTCTGAACATTGTCCCTTTGTTAAACACATTCAAGAAGAACTTACCCGTCTAGGTCGCGATTATGCTAACACCAATCTGGGCATCCTCGCAATTAGTTCTAATGATGTGGAGAAATATCCCGATGATTCGCCCGAAAATTTGAAAAAAATGGCGATAACCCTTGACTTTAAATTCAATTTATGCTATGACGAAAGCCAAGCAGTGGCGAAAGCTTACACGGCAGCCTGTACCCCCGATTTTTTCCTCTTTGATAGTCAGCGCAGCCTAGTCTATCGCGGTCAATTGGATGATAGTCGTCCTAGTAATGGCGTACCGGTGACAGGCAAAGATCTCCGTGCCGCTATTGACAAGGTTTTAAGCGGTCAACCAGTACCGACGGAGCAAAAACCCAGTTTAGGCTGTAATATCAAATGGAAACCGGGTAATGAGCCACCCTATTATGGTTAATTAACGAAGGGTGTAGGGTGTGGGGTGTGGGGAAGTGGGGAAATGGGGAAATGGGGAAATGGGGAAGTGGGGAAGTGGGGAAGTGGGGGAATTTCAACTAAAACTCTAACACCTCAACACCCTAAACCCCCAAATCCCTATCACCCTATCTCCCGACTCCTGAATTCTGACTCGTAGCCCCACCAACAAACTTTTTGCCGCAAACCCTATTTCAATAGCGTAACCGATTGCTGTGCTAATAGGGCAGTACCATAGGCCGCTTGATCCTGTTTAGATAAAAGCACGGGAACCCCTAAATGACGCTGACGAATTATTCTCCAAGTCGGATTTTTTGCCCCACCACCCGCACTATAAACTCGCTCTAATTTATTGGCCCCCAATTCCTGTAAACGCTGATAACCTAAAGCTTCAATGCGGGCAATACTTTCTAGTAAACCATGCAAAAATTCTAGAGGATTATCGGGGCGAGGAGTCAGTTTTGCGGGTAAAAAAGGATCATTAATTGGAAAGCGCTCGCCCGCTTTTAGTAGAGGATAATAATCTAAATTACTTTCTTTTTGTCCATCTATTGCTAAACTATAATTTCTCAATTCTTGATCAGAAAAAAACTTCTTTAACACTGCTCCTCCCGTATTGGATGCCCCACCAGTTAACCACAAATTTCCTAAACGATGACTATAGATGCCATAGTTACTATCATCAACTTTCTGGCTACTTAATAATTTTAAAACTAAAGTTGAACCTAAAGATGTCACCGCAGCTCCTAAAGAATTAGCACCACTGGCTAAAAATGCCGCTATGCTGTCGGTGGTTCCCGTATAAATTAAACAATCTTTCGGGATAGCAAAACGAGTCACTAAATCCGGTTTAATAGTATCGATCGCTGTACCCGGGGCAAAAATTTCCGGTAATAAATTAAACATCGGTAAATTCTCTAACCAATCGGGATAACAGAGATTTTCGAGATCATAACCTAACTTTAAGGCATTGTGATAGTCACTGATTCCCAGTTTACCGTGCAGCAGAAATGCTAACCAATCCGCTTGCGAGAGAAAATAACGCGCTTGCGAAAAAATTTCTTGTTCACTCCACCAAAGTAATTTAGCTAAACTGGAGGTAGCACTAATCACGGGATGGTGAGGGGGTGCTATAGCTTTAATTGCTTCTAAAAATGCAATTCCTCGCCCGTCATTGTATAATATTGCCTGAGAAAGAGGATTACCCCAATTATCACATAATAACACCGTCGAGGAAGTACCATTAATCGCGATCGATTTAAGTTCTGAACGCACCGAATCCCCTAGATTATCCAATAAATAAAATAGGGACTTTTGCCAATCCTGAAAATTGGCATTAGTGAAGGGATAATGAACCTCAGCGACGATATTTTTGCTAGAATCAATAGCAATCGCTCGCGCTCCCGATGTGCCAAAATCAATACCTAAAGATAAACCCATTGATGTCTTCACAACCCCCTCATTCTGGTTACCATTGGGATGGTATCACTCCCCGATTCTTTGAAGGTTGGTACTTCCGAGTCATGATTCCGCAATTAGCCGACGGATTCGCCTTTATGTATTCTATACAAGACCCAAGCGGCGGTCAAGTCAATAGCGGTGGAGCAGTACAAATTTTAGCCATAGAATCTAATTATCTTGGTCGCACTTTTCCCGATACGGATCAATTTTGGGCAAGTCGTCAGGAATTAGCCATTATCCATTGGGGAAAAACTAACTTAAAAACCCGTCCCCGTCTGCTTTCTCCGTCAGATTTTTTTGAGTCTATTCGAGAAGGTTATCAAGCAACAGCAAACCAGCAGCAAGGACGAATTTATGATCCCGTCACTGGAGAAATCTGTCAATGGGATTATCGCATTGAAACTAGGTACAGTTGGGGAGATAACAAGCGTCCACCCCAAGCAACAGCAGGAATATTATCTTATTTACCGATTTTTGACCCGGGTTGGCAGATTTTAACTGCTCATGGTTTAGCAACGGGAATGATTACCTATCGGGGAAAAAATTACCAATTTGAGAATGTACCTTTTTATAGCGAAAAAAATTGGGGTTATTCTTTCCCCGAAAAGTGGTTTTGGATTAATTGTAATGCTTTCCCTGAAAATCCCGATTTAACCTTAACCGCAGTGGGTTCTACCCGGAAAGTTCTCCACTGGACGGAATCGGTGGGAATTATCGGTATTCACTGGCAAAATCGCTTTTATAAGTTTGATATCTGGAATTCTCAACTAAGTTGGACAGTGCAACCCTGGGGATACTGGGAAATGAGGGCAACTAACGAGAATTATACCATTGTCTTAATCGGTATCAGTGATTATCCTCCCGATCGCGTGCGTGTACCCACAGAAAAAGGTCTCTGTTTTGCTTGTCAAGATACCCTCAAAGGTAAATTATCGATAAAATTGGCTGATAGTCGTGGTAAAATTATTATAAATGCTTCTAGTGGTCTAGCTGGTCTCGAAATTGGCGGTATTTGGCCATCAGCATGGATAAAACGGTGAGTTAAATCACCATTGCGACGGGAGAATATCACTCTATTCTTGATTGATCGGTATTAACATAGAATTAGTTTTTGATCGCTAAAAAATTGCTTCATGAACCAACCTTCTCTCAATTTTGTTGAGCAATTAGTGATAGTAGAAGTTAAGGAACAGTTAAGGAATTTACCTGCTTCCTTTCGTCAATATCTCTCGGAGACTAAAATCGATCGAGTCATGAATAATGCTATCCAACTTTTGCCGCGCAGTTTCAAAACTTTGGCAGAGAAATATCACGATCCCCACACCCGAAGATTAAGAATAAGAATTGCTGTAGAAAGAGCAATCACTGATATGCTCGATGACCTAAAATTCTATTATGTAGCGCAGACAGAAGTGGAAGATGAAGAAAATATTCCCACGGAACTCTATGCTAAAAAGTGAGATAGCAGTAGCTGCATCTCAGACAAAATTGAGATGCATCCTCTAGATTCTCTAGAAAATGCTAGATTTACCAGCTAATTACTTTAACCGTTTCCTTAAATAAATTTGCTTCTAGGGAATCGGGGGAACTTGTCACCACACCGGCAATTAGCTCTTCGGGTTTTATGGCTGCTTGTTTCATGCAGGAGGGACAAATTAAGACTTTTCCCCCTTGACTGATGAAATCTACTAACATTGCTTGCAGGGTTTTACCGGTGATACCGTTAGTGTGTTGAGGAATGGTCGTCGCTGCCAGGTGTACCCCTGTAATATTCAAAAAAATGGTGGTTGAGTGACCTTTTTTTAGCATATTGGTGGCGACACCAATGGCCATTGCAGCTCGCCAAGGATCATCGGTGGTTAAATTAACAAATAAATCGGATTTTTGTTGACCGACAGCGATTATTGCTTCGTTAGTTTGTACTGGAGAAAGGGTAGGATTAGCCAAGACTGGGATAGATGTAACTAAGGATAATCCCACAAGGGAACCAAGGGCTAAAGATTTTAATAACATTTTCTTGTCCTTTTGCTGCTGGGTGCAATGAAAACATTTTCATTATGATAACTTCTGGAAAATTTTGTCAACAGACAGCCTGTCAAACTTTAATTTTTGTTGCGGATAACAAAAACCATCTACTAATTAAAGATGATAATTATTTACTTGTCTAGCATTTTATCTAATCTTTCCTGAATCAATAAAGCCATGGAAGAACGCAGAAAAAATAAACCAAATAACCCCGCTAGACTGAAGGGAATAATGGCTACTTTGCTATAGTTGCTGTCTAATAAAAATATGGCTGAGATAATGCTAAATCCCAATAAACAAACATTAATTAATATTTTAATTGCCAGATAAATTTTTTTCAGGAGTCGTTCAGTTTCCCGTGACTTAACTTGAAAAACTAAATTTCCTCGCTCGATTTTTTCCTCTAACTGACGGATCATTCTCTCGTTTTTATTACCTTTTTGCCATTGTTGTTTAAGAAAAGTGCGCGCTTGATTAGCTAGGGTAAGCATTGTGTTGGTAGTTCCTCCCGATACCGCTAGACTTTTTACAAAAGGTTGACTAGCTGCTAATAAATTATACTGGGGATCTAAAGAGCGGGCAATCCCATCCAAAGTGGTGACAGATTTAATAATAAAAGTCATTTGGGGAGGTAAGCGAAAAGGTTGCTGTTTAAACATTAAATACACTTGATCGCTAATTTGTTCAAAGACCCTCACATCTACCGGTTTATCGCGAAATTCATCTAAAAGAAACTGCACGATATTTCGTACGGGTTGTAGATCTACAACGGGTTCAATTAACCCCATATATATCAAAGTTTTTAAGACTGTTTCCGTATCCTTTCTCAAGATAGCGAAAAAGGTTTCGATCATTTGATCTTTAGCGACGGACTTTAACTCGAACATAGTGCCGAAATCGTAGAAAATTAACTCCCCTTCCTGACTAACTGCCATATTACCCGGATGGGGGTCTGATTGGAAAAAACCATCCTGTAATAGTTGTTTGAGATAGGAACAGATACCCAGTTGAATAATCCCATCTACGTTAATATTATTAGCTAGTAAAGTCTCTCGATCATCGACTTTAATCCCCGGCACATACTCCAAAGTTAATACCTTGCGGGTGGTATATTGCCAGTAAACTAAAGGAACTTTTACCTGGGGATAATTCTTAAAATTTTCCCGAAAGCGATCAGCATTTTTGCCCTCATGAATATAATCGATTTCTTGAAAGAGTAGTTCAAAGAATTCTTGATAGATAGCTTCTAAGTTATATTTTTTCACCGCAGGGAAAATATTTAACCAACGGGTGAGACGATGCAACAATTCAAAATCGAGATTAAATAGTCCTTCTAGATTCGGTCTTTGTACCTTAATAACGACTTCTTCCCCACTTAATAACCGCGCTCGATGCACTTGTCCTAAACTGGCACAAGCGAGGGGAGAAACGCTAAAACTTTCAAATAAATTATCTAGGGGTTGTCCTAATTCTGTTTCAATAACTCGGATCGCTTCTTGACTATTAAATTCGGGAACCCGATCCTGTAATTGGGTTAATTGTTCGATATATTCGAGCGGAATTAAATCTGCTCGCGTCGATAAAGATTGCCCAATTTTAATAAAAGTTGGTCCCAAATTCATGAGGCGATCAACTAACCATTGCGCTCTCCTTTGCCGTTTTTTGCCCCTATTAGCCCCCGTTAAACGATCCCAGAGCAAAAAAGTCAAAAACTGCGTTGTAAAGCTAAATATCTCCAATTGACGAACAATTGGCGATCGCAAACTTTGCTGCCAATGTAAAGATTTGGGGGAATCAAAAGGAGTAAGCATCAGTTATCATTTATCAGTTATCAGTTATCAGTTATCAGTTATCAGTTATCAGTTATCAGTTATCAGTTATCAGTTATCAGATGAACGTAGGTTGGGTTGAAGCATGAAACCCAACGCCCAATCATTTTACGCTACCGCTAACCCATCCTACAAATAATTGTGCCTCCCTACTTAATATCCACAGCATTTCTCGTCAAGGTGAAGTATAGATTAAACCTTGCCGAAGTAAGGATTCCAGTCGCAAAAATGCGCTTCATCCATCTGAGAAACGCTGTCAAGTGTTACCTTCCCGTTTGAGAATTCGCTGGTAAAAATCCTGATTTTCAGCTTTTAATCTCTGGGACTAGGTAAACCGAGATCTACCGCTAGACGATGACCACAAGCAAAACCGGAAAAGGCCACCGCGTTTAATCCTTGACCGGGGAAGGTACTATCTCCCACACAATAAAGATTAGGAATAGCTGTACGATTAAAGGGCATTCCTAATAAGCCTAACAGTTTTCTTCGCGGTATTGGGCCGTAACTGCCATCGATTCTATTCAAAAAGCGGCGATGGGTGCGGGCCGTGCCAATTTCGATATAATCTAATCCTGTATCTAGTTTGGGAAACAGTTTTTTCAGGCGATCGATGAGACGATTAGCAGCGGCCTCTTTTTTCTGTTGATATTCTTGGGGGGTCAGTTTTTGCCATTGATCGATCCAGCTAGGGGTGAAAGTATGAATGATATGATGGTCCCGGGGTGCTAGGGAAGGATCGAGTAAGGTAGGAATAGAAACAAAGATAGTTCCCTGTTCTGCTTCCATGTTTTCCCAATCTTCTAGTAAAATATGGTGACATTCGCTTCCTGATGGTAACACATCGGCCTTGACTCCCAGATGCAAACTCAGGAAACTGGGGGATTTTTGATAGCGTTTTTGCCATTTTTTTTCGCTGCCCGGGAGAGATTCCGGGGGGAGTAGTTTCTCGAAGGTATCCCAACGGGTGGCATTAGAAACAATCTTTTTAGCGTAGTATTCCTTACCATTGGTCAATTTTACCCCGATCGCCCGTCCTGCATCTAAAATAATCTCAGCTACTCTCGCTTGATACTGGATTTCACCACCAGCTTTTTCCAATCCCTCGACTAACTTGAGAGCAATCTGTCCCACTCCTCCTTGGGGATAGTTAATTCCCCCGTAATGGCGATCGCTAAAGACCATTCCCGCATTAATCATCGGAGTGCGATCGGCGGGTACTACCGACCAACAATAACAGTCCATGTCGATAAATTTCAATAATTTCGGGTCTTTAATATATTTTCTAGCCACATCTCCCGCATTTTGGGGTAAATACTTGACCAATCCCAAACAGGATAAAGGATGCTGGAAAAAAACCCTAGTCAGATAGCGGGGTTCTTCCAGCGATAGTAAATCCATACTATTGAGGCAATTAAACACCTGCCAGCATTCATCGTAAAAGCGCCGGATACCGGTTTTTTCTGCGGGAAAATGGCTAATTAATTCCTGTAAAAATTGTTCGTAGTCGCGATGAACTTTTAAGTCTAATCCATCCGGGAGATGATAATGGATCTGGACGGGATCGGCAATGGTTTCGATACTCATATCCACCGCTGCTAAAGCTTTGGTTAGGAGGTTAGTCGTCCCCTTTTTGCCAAAACCAAAAATCATCGAAGCACCCACATCAAAACGATAACCCTCTCGTTCAAAATAACCCGCGCTGCCCCCTGGAATCAGATAACTCTCTAAAACTAAGACTTTTGCTCCTTTTGCCGCTAATTGCGTCGCTGTCACCAATCCCCCGATTCCCGACCCAATCACGATCGCATCGTACTGATTACTCATAACCCAACTTTATAAATTTTTGTGTCAGTCTTCTATTGTAACCCTTGACTAGCGGTGATTTATCGGCTAGTTTGCGGGAGCAAAAAATTTTGGGGGAGAGATGAAAAGTTGGTAAAACGAAAAAAGTCTTGACAAATCCCGCCGCTTGACATAGTTCGATTTAGGCAATATCATCTCTGGAAAGACAGCCAGCGCTACTTTTATAAAAAAACATTGGTTCTTCTCGTTTCTGTGTGGAAGCAAGAAGAATAGGGGTAATTTTCCGTGAATATATTCTTCAAATCCTTGCCTAGCAAGACTCATCCGAACGATAAACACTGATTGTCACACAAAGTCGAGAAGAGCCAAGTATTTTACTTAAAATTAATTAATCAAGATGTATAGAAAACTGGCGAACAAAATCCTTAAATTAGCTAATTCCCTATCTAGGTCATCGAAGCGCTCTCTTTTAATTGTCACCGATTGCCTGATTTTTTGTCTAACCATCTATCTGGCATTCTCGCTCAGGTTTAATCTTAGCCTCGAATATCAGCAAATTAGACCTTTTTTCGGGGAAATATTCAGCTTAATTGCCATTAAACTTCTAGTTTTCTATCTCAAAGGTATTTACAGTCCCGTAGTACGTTATACAGGGTTAGAATTTCTTTCCTCCGTACTGCAAGCGGTTCTCTATAGTTCAGGGGTTTTGATCAGTCTTGCCTACTTTCAAAGGGATGCCTTTTTGCCGCGTTCAGTCCTGATTATCGACGCATTGTTAACCCTAGTATTGGTTATCGGGGTGAGATTGTTGATTCGTTCTGTCTTTCACCGTCTGAATATTTACGTCAGTAGTCTGGATAGGGAACCGACAATTATTATCTATGGTGCCGGGGTTGTGGGTTGTCAATTGGCACGCTCCCTACAAAATGACCCCCACTATCGTTTATTGGCCTTTGTTGATGATAATCCCGATTTGCAGCAGCGAGTTATCCAAGGCATTAGGGTTTACCCTCCCTCTCAATTGGCACTAATGCACCAAAAACGGGCTTTTGACTGGGTTATTCTCGCTATTCCGAATGTAGCCAAGGCCAAAAAGCGGCAAATCATCGAAAGTCTAGAAACTTTACCTATCGACATTAAAACCGTTCCTCCCCTCTCAAAAATTTTATCGGGAGAAGCGACCATCAATCAGATTCGCAGTGTCGATGTCTCGGAATTATTAGGACGGGAAGAAATTCTACCCCATCCCGAACTTTTGGGAAAAAATGTCACGGGTAAAGCGGTGTTAGTCACCGGGGGTGGCGGTTCCATCGGTTCGGAATTATGCCGACAAATTGCCTTTCTCAAGCCAAAATGCTTGGTAATCTACGAATTAAACGAGTTTTCCCTCTACAAAATCGATCTCGATTTAAGCGAAAATTATACCGATTTACGCAAGTATGCCTATCTAGGCAATGTTCTCGACCGCAATCATCTGGCCCGAGTCATCCAACAACACCAAATTGAAACAATTTATCACACGGCCGCCTATAAGCACGTTCCCCTTGTGGAAGCCAATGCTAGTCAGGGGGTTTACACTAATGTTTGGGGGACTTTAAATGTCGCTCAGACTGCGATCAAGAATTCAGTTAGTAATTTAGTTCTCATTTCCACCGATAAGGCCGTCAGACCGACTAACATTATGGGGGCCAGTAAACGCTGTGCTGAGTTAGTTATACAAGCTTTGGCCGCTTTACCCGACACTTCCACCTGTTGCGCTATCGTCCGCTTTGGCAATGTTCTCGATAGTAGCGGTTCCGTGGTGCCGCGTTTCCGGGAACAAATCGCCCAACGCAAGAATATTACCCTCACCCATCGCGATATTATTCGCTATTTTATGTCTATTCCGGAGGCGGTGCGTTTGGTTATGCAAGCAGGAGCAATGGCCCGAGGGGGTGAGGTATTCCTGTTAGATATGGGTGAACCAGTAAGAATTTACGATTTGGCCCTACAGATGATTCGTTTAAGTGGCTTGGAATTAGGGCAAGATATTGATATTGAAATCACGGGATTAAGACCGGGGGAAAAACTCTACGAAGAATTATTAATCGATACCGATAAAGCTTGTCCCACCGCTCATCCAAAGATTTTTTGCGCTAATGAACACTTTCTTGCTTGGGACAAATTGCCAATCAAATTAGAGCAACTGCTTAATTCTATTCAACTTAATGACCGTCATGGCTTAGTTAAGTCCCTGCAAGATTTAGTCCCGGAATACCAGCCTCCGCAGCAAATAGCCAGTAATTTGTCAAGTAAAAAGTAAAAAAGAGGAGTTTTATCTCTCCTCTTGTTGCCAAAATTTATTAATCTAATTGAACCGAATGCTCTTGTTTTAATTGCTTTTGGATAGTTTTTACCGTCTGCTCAATTTTATTGATTCCGCGAGAAGAAGGGCGATTTACTCTATCAGCTAGAGGAGAAGTTTGTTGAATAGCAATGCTTAAATAAAGAGGAAAAGCGAGGGTAAAGGCTAAAAAAAGACGTTGTAACATGATCCACTCCCACAAAAGTTTTTCAGCGATTATTTTAGCCGACTGAAACTTTTACCAGAATAACGACTAACTAGGAAAATTTAAGCTAGTTTGTGACAGTCTGGAAATTGGTGAGGCAATCCTAAAGAATTAGCGTTGAAACCCTCAACCCTAGAGCGAGAGTTTGATACATTGATCTAGGAACATGATCGATCGCCCTATCTATGCACAAAATTCCAGTTACTGTGATCACGGGTTTTCTGGGTGCGGGAAAAACTACCCTCATCCGTCATCTACTGCAAAATAATCAAGGCCGACGGGTGGCCGTTATGGTCAATGAATTCGGAGAAGTGGGAATTGATGGTGATTTGTTGAAAAGTTGTCAGACCTGCGACGACAACCCTAACGATAATATTGTGGAATTGACCAATGGTTGTCTGTGCTGCACAGTACAGGAAGAATTTCTCCCCACCATGCAGAAATTGCTGGAGCGACGGCAACAGTTGGATTGTATGCTGATTGAAACTTCGGGATTAGCTTTACCGAAACCTTTGGTTCAAGCTTTTCGCTGGCCGGAAATCCGCAACGGTGCGACGGTGGACGGAGTAATCACCGTGGTGGATGGTTTTGCTGTCGCTAGGGGTCGTCTGGTGGCGGATTTGGACGCTTTAACGGCACAAAGGCAAGCAGACCCCAATTTAGAACACGAAACGCCCATTGAGGAGTTATTTGAAGATCAGTTAGCCTGCGCTGACCTGGTACTCTTAACTAAAACCGATCTCATCAGCGAAATTGAATTAGAAAAAATTATTAATTGGCTGAGAACACAACTGCGATCAACGGTAAAAATAGTTACTTGTGCCGATGGACAAATTAGCCCCGATGTGCTATTGGGATTTAATGCCGCCGTCGAGGATAATTTAGCTAGTCGTCCTAGTCATCACGATCACGAGGAAGAACACGATCACGATGAGGAGATCAATTCCGTGCAGTTTTGCCTCGATTTTCCTGTAGATGCCCAAATTTTGACCCAAAGGATTAAAGAATTGGTGGCCCGAGAAGATATCTATCGGGTCAAGGGATTTGTTAACGTGGCCAATAAACCGATGCGTATGGTGTTACAGGGAGTCGGCGATCGCTTTGATTCTTTCTTTGATCGACCCTGGCAATCCACGGAAATGCGGCAAACTCGCTTGGTCTTTATCGGCCGGTCTCTTGATAGTCAGAGAATCGAGCGGGCCCTAACCAATTCTCTCCTTTAGCTATCAGCAGTCGGTCATCTTTGTATCAGTTATCAGTCTTCTTAGCTTACAATATCTTTGTCTTACCCATCAATTTTTCGAGCTTCCCCTGTAGAAAAAGTGCGAGAAATACAAGAAACCCATTAATATAATCTAGCAGTAAGTTATGACAGCGTTTCTCATAATAGATAAAGCGTAACCTAATTTGGTATCGACGACCGACTCCCCAAAACGAAAACTTCGTACCTCACCATCAAGATAACTGCTGTAGTTAAATTTATGAGTAACAATCCTTCCCCTTCTTTAACATTAAAAAAAACAAAAATTACCGACAGGAATATCACTCTCTCCCATGGCAGTGGTGGCAGGGCAATGCGGGATTTAATTAACGAGATATTTGTGAATAACTTCGATAATAACTTACTGGCAGCCCTTGAAGATCAAGCCCGATTTGAGATTAAAGATTTAGCTAAAATAGGCGATCGCTTGGCATTTACCACCGATTCCTATGTGGTTTCTCCCCTATTCTTTCCGGGGGGTGATATTGGCAGTTTAGCAGTCAATGGAACCGTTAATGATTTGGCTGTCGGTGGGGCAATTCCCCTCTATCTCAGTTGTAGTTTTATCCTCGAAGAAGGTTTATCGATCGACACCCTAAAAACCATCGTTACCAGCATGAAAATAGCCGCCGACAAAGCAGCGGTAAAAATCGTCACCGGGGATACAAAAGTCGTTCCCAGAGGACAAGGGGATCAAATATTTATTAATACCTCTGGAGTGGGAGTAATTGCGGCCGGAATCAATTCCGGGGCCAATAATTTACAAGTTGGCGATCGCATTTTGCTGAACGGTTTTCTGGGGGATCACGGTGCCGCCATTCTGATTGCCAGGGGCGAATTAGACCTACAATGCACAATCGAAAGCGATTGTCAAGCTCTGAATTCTTTAATTTCTGCAATTCTGGCAGTTTGCCCAGAAGTTAAAGCGATGCGGGATGCCACTAGAGGCGGATTAGCCACAGTTTTAAACGAATTTGCCCAAAGTTCAGGGGTGGGAATACAGGTGCAGGAAACGGCGATCCCCATCCGGGAAGAAGTGCGAGGAATGTGCGAATTATTGGGCTTAGAACCGCTTTATCTGGCAAATGAGGGCAAATTAGTCCTTGTCGTGCCTCCAGAGGCGGAAAATCGTGTTTTAGCAGTGATGCGTTCCCATCCTGACGGTAAAAATGCCGCTTCTATCGGGGAAGTCGTCGCTTCTCCCCCCAATTTAGTTTACCTAAAAACCCCTTTCGGCACTAACAGAATTCTCGATATTTTAGTCGGTGAACAATTACCGAGAATATGTTAATTAGGGTTTGCGGCAAAAAGTTTCTCGTGGGTGCAGGGTGTGGGGTGTGGGGTGTAGGGTGTAGGGTTTTACCGATTTTGAGGTAGTCAGTTACCTAATTTTCAGGGAAAAAGTACCTGAATTTTACCCCCGATCACTCCCAGGTCCGGCACTTTTTGAGGTAAAAAAAGTCTAAAAGCCTTATCCAACAAGGTTTTTAGATTTATTCAGCCAGTCCTAATTAGGGTTTGCGGCAAAAAGTTTGTTGTTAGGGTTAGGAGTCGGTCGTCAGTAGCCGGTCGTCAGGAGAATTAAGAATGAATAATAGTCAATTAAATGGTCTATTTACAGATTTTAGGCAATTTAATCCTTATTTTTGCCGTTTTTGAACCCTCAAATAGTTGGGGTTTTGGGGTTTTAGTTGAAATTTCCCTGATAACTGATAACTGATAACTGATAACTGATTACTGATTACTGAAAATGCACGAACTAGGAATCACCCAAAATATTATCGAACTTGCCTTAGAACATTCCCGAGGAATGAAAGTTAAGCGCGTGGTGTTAGAGATTGGTAAACTAACGGCAATTATGCCAGAATCGATCGCTTTTTGTTTTGATACCTGTTGTCAAGGTAGTAATATAGAGGGGGCAATGTTAGAGATTCTGGAAATTTCTGGTTTAGGACAGTGCCAAGATTGCGGAAATGAGCTAGAACTAGAATATCCCTACGGAATCTGCGATCGATGTGGTAGTCGCAATATAGTCATTTTACAGGGTCAAGAATTAAATCTCAAATCGTTGGAGACAGAATCCTTATGTGTGTAACCTGTGGTTGTTCTGATAACTCGGAAGTAACGGTAACTAATCCGCAAACGGGAACCCATGAACATATTTTAGCCGATGGTACTGTTATTAGTCATAGCCATCACGATCACGAGCATGAGCATGAGCATCCCCATCATCCTGCGGAAATTCACGCTCAAATTCATGGTAATATTCTCCAAGTTGAGCAAAATCTGCTGGCAAAAAATAATCTGTTAGCGGCACAAAATCGCGGTTGGTTGAAGGGGAGAAAAACTGTTGCTCTTAATCTGGTTTCTTCCCCCGGTTCGGGAAAAACTACCCTGTTAACTCGCACAATTGCCGATTTAAAAACTGCTATTCCTATCAGTGTCATTGAGGGAGATCAAGCAACAGCTAATGATGCCCAAAAAATTAGTGAAACCGGTTGTCAGGTTATCCAAATTAACACCGGAACAGGTTGTCATTTAGAAGCATCAATGGTAGAGAGAGGATTAACCGAACTCGATTCCACCGATGAACTCTTTAGTCATGATCGAAAATGTTGGTAATCTAGTGTGTCCTGCTTTATTTGATTTGGGAGAAAATGCCAAAGTCGTCATTCTTTCTGTCACCGAAGGAGAAGATAAACCGATTAAATATCCCTATATGTTCCACGCTTCTCAAGTCATGATCTTGACAAAAATAGATCTACTACCCTACGTTAATTTTAACCTCGATCGCTGTTTAGATTACGCCTATCAAGTTAATCCCAATCTGAAAGTTTTTCAAGTTTCGGCTACCACAGGAGAAGGTTTAGATGCTTGGTACAGTTGGTTAAAATCACTGGTTTAAATTAAGTAGCAACACACCCAAAAAGTTCAGTCTAACTGAAAGAAAAATGACTCTAGCACTTAATCAAAATATTTATAATCAACTGTTGACTAAATTTCAACCCAAGATTATTGAAAATGAGGAAGAATATGAGCAAGCGCGTCATCTTCTGCTTAATCTAATCAGTAAACAGGATCGACTACCAGAAGAAACCGCGATGGTTAAATTGATGGCGACAATTATTAAGGATTTTGATGCCAAACAACCTCAACCCGAACCAGCTTCACCGCAGGAAGTATTATTACACTTAATGTCAGCTAACAACATGAAACAAGCTGATTTAGTTGGTAAAATTGGTTCTAAGGGTGTGGTTTCTGAGATTGTTAATGGCAACCGATCGATTAGTAAAGCTCAAGGGAAAATTTTAGGAGAGATTTTCAATGTTTCCCCCAGTGTATTCATTTAATTCTCTATTAGTTTTTAATGAAAACAGCCGTCATTGTTCCCCCGATTAAATGTCAAGGTATCAAAACTCAACTGGTATCATCAATCAAAAGTTTAGCGGATCAGCAAAACTTTGATCGTTGGATAGAACCCTTTTGTGGTTCGGAGTTGGTAGCTTTTAATTTACAACCCAAAAAAGCCTTATACTAAATCTAGTTGTTAAAAACTGATTATTTATTTCCCCTATTGCCTATTGCCTATTGCCTATTGCCTTTTTCCTCTCCTAACCAAGAAGTTAATTTTGTTCTAGTGCTTAATCATATTCTTTTGCCGCTTGTACTAAAGATAAAAGTTGTCCAGTTTGATCGGTTCCCGATACTCCTAAATCACTGTGACAGAGGATAACTTTTTCGCTTACCCTTGCTAATAAATCCCTTAAAACTCTCTGTAAACGTGCCTGATTTTCCTCTAATTCTGCTTCTGTTGTCCAGCGTTGATATGGACTTTCTCGCCAAAAAATTGGCGCAGCAAAAAGAGTAGCAGCACCTCCTTGTTCCCAGAGTGGAGAGGAACAATCTAGCCAAAAATGCCAACGATGACTAGAACGAAAAGAACGATATTGAAAGATATTGCCTAGGGTGACTGCTGAGGAAGATTTAATAAATTGTCGCACAGGATAGGGATTAGCAGTAATTGTACCACGGCGCAAAAGTTGGATAAACTGACTAATAGTTTCGCTGGCACTTTGAAAAGAGGGTTCACTCTCACGCAAACGGCGATCGATCTCCCAAAAATGTTGAGCAGTTTCCATTAATTCTCGCAAGGCTGCCAAGTGATCGAAGGGCAAATTTTCCCCATCGTTTAACAATTGTTCGATCGCTTGATTTAAGACAAAAATCGGGAAAAGTTTGGCTTCCTGCTGCTGTTTTTTCATCCCTTCGATCCAGTGACAAATTCTTTCGTAGGTAGTACAAGCTTTTTGTCCTAAGCGATCCCAACGGGGAAAAGTTTCGATCGCTAATAAACGAGGATTTTCCGGATGCACTTGATAACAATGATCGGCAATTAATCCAGCGCGAACTGGATCGATATCGGGAATTAAATTCTCTTCTTCATCCCAGCGATAACGGCTAAAAATCACCAGCATTTCGGCTATGGCCTCTTGGGGGGCTAAACGCCCCAAATTTTCATAAACAAGGGCGAGAAGGGTTAATAATGCCCGAATCAGAGGACAACTGATCAGGGGTCGTTGTTCGTTGAGGGGTTGAACGGCTATCCCGGCGCCGGTTAAAATTTCCATCAGGCTATAACGGGCGATTTCGTCTAAACCGGGAGCAATAACGGCGATTTCTTCGGGTTTTACCTGTCCTTGCTTGACTGCTTGAATAATAGCTGTGGCTGTCTTCCGTAATAATTCAGCGCGAGAGGTGGTTTGCAGGGAGATGAATTGATCGGGAAGATTGCCAAGATAGTTACCGTCGCTGATTAAGGAGAGAACCGTCTCGCTAAACTGAACAGCTAACCCGTCAGTGGTAGATAATGGCATAATTTGACAGCGTGCCGCTAATTTTTGTAGATAATCGGGATCGGCAGTTAATCCTAAGCGAATTTTTCCCTGGGGATTGTAGGTAAAAACGCTAAAAAAATCATGATCGAGGAAAAAACTGAGTAAATCCTTGGTAATAGCCGGATAATCGTCCACATCGTCCGCAAAAACTCCCCGGAAGCGTTTTAATAGTTGCTGTTGATAGCGACTATCAGGGAATAAATAGCGCCAATAGAGTTCGTAGATGATACCATAACTTAATAAACCACGTTCTAGAGACCAATCACGCCATTGAATGATTAATTCTCCCACTTTTTCTGGTATTTCCTGCTCATTAATCGCTAAAACTCGTTTTAGATCTGTTTCTGATAATCCGTCGGCCAATCTTTCGGGTATCTTTTCTGCGGGAACACCACTAGCACCGGCTAATTGTAACAAATCGAGAACTTGACGCACGAAACGATATTCATTTATGCTAGTAAGCTGGAAGAATTCAGCGATCGCTGGTTGCCAGAGACGGGTGGCGAGTTCCTGCTCTGTTTCTGGGCGTAATCGGCGGGGAAATTGCGCTTTTAGCCCCAAAAACTCGAAAATTAGCGGCCAAAACAGGATGACTTCATCGGTGAGAAAACCTAAAGGGGTTTTGCAAAGAATCGGATAGCTACCCTTAACAGCAAGGGCCAATTGATCGGCTAATTCCCGTTTGTTATCATCGTTGGCAGCGAAAACTAAGACCGTTTGGGAAAGGGACGATAATTTTGATCGAGCGCGAGACAATGAATCCCCAGACTGACGTTGAGAAAGAACCCAGCGCCGAAATTCCCCGACTAAAGCGCTGGTTTTTCCCGATCGCGTGCCACCTTCGATCCAAATTGGTATGATTGACATCGTTTTTTCTCGATTGAATTTGTTAAGATAACTGATCGGTACTCTAGCTTTTCTCCCTTGTGGAAGTAATTGTTTTCTATGAATCTTAATCGGATTTTGCAAGGCGTTAATCAATGGTTATTACAAACTCCTGAACGTTCTTTAGATGAGGCCTATCATGCAGCTTTGAAGATTAAGGAGATAGAAGACAAGCATTTTCAAGGGCGGAAAGTGGCAGCGGAGTTCTCGAATTATGGCAGCAGCACCAATTCCTATTTTATCGCAGAAGTTAAAGGTTATCTGCAAAAAATTAAAGTCAGATTGACGGAGTTTAAAGCTAGTCGCTCGATCGTTAATACCTTCGGACCAAATCAACCGACAATTAATAATGGGGTGATTACTGTCACCACAGATGTTTGTCTGAAAAAACTTCAGTTTATCGATAGTATTATCGGAAAATATCAAGATAATTATTGGCAAGAAGATATGGAAGATGTCCCCAAAAGTCTCCATAACAGAAATGTTGAACGGGAAACAGGGAAAATAAAGACTTCTCGAAATCGCTCTTTTTTAGCAGCGGGTAGTCTTGAGGATGAGGAAATAATCAAAAGTAATAAATCCCAAAAAGCTACGGAAAAACCCGGGGTTTTACCACGTTCTTTTGTCAATACTTTTAATCGCATTAAACAGGAAATTGATCCTCAAGCGGGGGAATCGGAGGAGGCCGTTTTAAAAAGATTTCGCAATTCTCGTTATAAAACAGCCATTTCTCTCAAGTTTATTTTACTGTTAATTATTGTTCCTTTATTGACCCAGCAATTAACCAAAACTTTCCTGATTACCCCCTTGGTTAATAAGTATTTTCAACAACAGGAACAGTTTATTTTTATCAATCAAGATCTAGAAGAAGAAGCTTTTTCAGAATTGAGAAGATTTGAGGAAGCTTTACATTTTCGAGGTATGATTGGTTTAGCACCCAAATTATCTAACGAAGAAATCGAGGTGGAAATTACTAAAAAAGCAGCGGTACTAAGTGAAGAATTTCGCCAACGAGGTTTAAACGCAATCGCTAATATTTTCGCCGATATTTGTTCCCTGATTGCCTTTGGTTTTGTTGTCGCTTTTAGTCGTCGGGAAATCGAGATTGTCAAGTCTTTTCTCGATGGCATTCTCTATAATCTTAGCGATTCAGCTAAAGCTTTTTTAATTATTCTCTTTACCGATATGTTTGTCGGTTTCCACTCTCCCCACGGTTGGGAAGTCATCCTAGAAGGGTTAAGTCGTCATTTCGGTTTACCGGAAAATCGCCAGTTTAATTTTCTCTTTATCGCCACTTTTCCCGTTATCTTAGATACAGTCTTAAAATATTGGATTTTCCGTTATCTCAATCGCATTTCTCCCTCGGCAGTGGCTACCTATCGTAATATGAATGAATAGGGTAAAATCGGGGAGAAACCTGATAATTTACTCTTCTAATTTGGGGGGGATAATTTGGCCGCAGTCTCTTGTACTTTGGTAAGTTCTAACTGCAAAGCAGTGGCAATCTGTTCTATACTTAAACCTAAAGCTAGTAAACTGGCGATCGCTTCAGTTTTAGCTTCTTCACGACCTTCTTCTTTAGCTTCTTGATAAAGTCGAGTCTGTCTGAGATCATCTAATCCGAACATAGCTTCTAACTCCGTGCGACTAAGATTAGTAAATTTATAGGCTAAGGTTCTTTCAATTAATTCTATAACTTTTTGCTGGAAAACTAGATCATCAATTTCAGCGATCGCTTTTTCTAAAAGTGGTTTTCCTCGTTGCTGTGCTAATTGGGGTGTAGCGACGATTAACTGAATAATTCCTAAACCCAGAGACGGATCTGGACTATCGATTAATTCATCTAAATAAATACGTTTGATCTGTCCCGTTATCTCAAATCCCCGCAGTTGATAGGGAAAATTATTATCGATATCCCTGGAGGCAAATAAAGCTACAGCCATCCAATCCTGAACAGGTTTATACTGATTGAGATAGATGACAATTTCTGTTAAAAATCGCCAATAAAAATCACTTTTATCCTGAAATTGCACTTCAACAAAGTAAATAATTAGTTCCGGTGCTGCAGTGGTCGGTAAAAAAATACCGTCAAAACGACGCGCTAATTCTTTGATTTCTCGCGAGGAAAATTGATAATTTTCAGCTTTCTGGGTTGATTCTCCCAGTAATTCAAAAATTAACCCCGGAAAGGTTTGCAAGAGTTGATAAAAAATTGTATCGGTCTTCACAAGCTTGAAAAAATCTAGATGTTTACTAACAATTACCGGCCGATTCAAGTCTGAATTGCATCACTATCTGGGCTAAATTAATTATTTCCGTTGGCGTAACAGCAATGAAACTCCACCAAAAATGCCAAAAATTAGCAGTCCTGTTACAGAACTAGGTTCGGGGACTGAAACCTGAACACGAACAACTTGACCCTGTCCTGGAATGTAACCTAGATTAGAGATATAGATATCACCATCAGGGCCAATTGCTAAAGCCGTCGGGAAAAGTAGTCCATCACTGATGATGGATTTGCGATTTCCCTTGGGGTCTATATAGCTTAAAAGACCTGGACTAATATCAAAATATAATGAGCGAGTGGCATATTCTAGGACATACAAGCCTCCTTGATCATCAAAGGCAATATCAATTATTTGGGTGAAGCCATCAGCATACACTTCTGGTTTATTATCAGTCCCCAAGCGAAAAATACGTGCCGCATTTTCTGGAGAAGGAAATCCCGTCAATTCTGAGATATAAAAAGCTCCATCAGGCCCAATAGCCACACTGGTAGGAACTGATTGCATGGCAATGGTTTCTCCAGTAAAGGGGTCAGTTATCGGACGTTCAGGAAAGACAGACAAGAGAGTAAGTTCGCTACCATCAGTTTTAGCTCTAAAAAAATCGTTCCCGGCCGCATCGACGATATAAGCAGTGTCATCTTTAATTAAAAAAGCATAGGGATTGCTATCAATGCCATCGTTATAGGGATTAAAAAAGCCCGAATTATTATTATCGGGATTAAACAACCCTTCATACTCAGCTAGGTCTGCTAACGTTGTCAGAGAAACCTGTCCATTGAGATTATCAATGGCGATCAGTTGTCCAAATTCAGGAACATTAAGTACTTGATCCCGTTGTTCTGGAGAAGACCCCAAACCAAAAACGGCATAAGCTCTTCCAGTGGAGTCAAATTGTATATCATGGATTCCGGTCGCATCAATAGCAGTAGAGAATTCTGGAATTGGTAAAGCAATAGACGGAAGACCGGTAACAATGCGTTCAGATGTACCATTTTTAATGCGGGTTATCGCACCAGTGTTACCATAACAAACTACTGGTCCGTTAGGTCCGGCTCCCGGTGCGGGAATACAGGGGCCTGCGCCTCCTCTACCTGCTTCTGTAACATATAAGGCTCCATCGGGACCAAAGGTGAGACCTCGTGGACTTTCAAGTCCACTGGCGATTATTTGCAAGTTAGCCGCCTGTAAGGGGCCGCCAACTCCGAATATCGTTAAGGCTGTTCCTACAGCAACTGTCAATAATTTTTTGAGCATTGATTAATTTCTCCGTAAATATTCAGGTCTAGGGGTTGACAAAGAGAGAAAAATCAGCAGTGGGGATAAGAGAGACAACCGTATTCAAGGGGTGATGGACAGAGGACAAAGCCTGACGGAAGAAAGTTAGGGCCGACAACTGCTCCTGTTATGCCAATCGGATAGGCGACGTAGCTCTCAGGATGCTTTTCATTGACGATTTTAAATCGTCTCATTATTATTTGTCGAATTAGGTTTCGCTGTCTTGATAATTTCGTAGAAATAACTTCGATATATAATTCATAACTCACCCTCATTAAAGTTAGCGGTGCGTTACAGTACGTTAACTACAAGATCGGCACTATTTACCTAGCACAGTTGAGACAATCACAGTTATAGTAGCGACTGCAATTAAGCTAAATGCTAACTGAACTACCCATGGTGTAGCTTTTTGATAGTTATCGAATTTTTGGTTAAATTGCTCAAGTTCCTTTTTTAATTCCCGTAACTCAGTGAGTATCTGTTGTTGATTGTCTTGAAAATCCTCAGTTGTCAATATCATGGGAAATTCAAGGGTTTGTACTGTTTGCTATTTCAGATCATAATCTATCTTGATTGATAACCTACCCCCATTAAAGTTAGCGGTGCGTTAACGTAGTGTAACGCACCCTACAAGATCGGCGATCGCACTTAGCGCCCTACTGGATCTGGATTAAGCGCCCTACTGGATTAATATTAATGATAGTAGGATTAATGGTAGTGGTAGGGAAGGTAGTGGTAGGGAAGGTAGTGGTAGGGAAGGTAGTGGTAGGGAAGGTAGTGGTAAGCTTAGTTCCTCCCACAATCTTGTTAATCTCTTGGTCAGCAGAGAGTTCGTCCAGATAGCTTTCTGCATCGAGGAAAAGTTCAGAACCGATGGGTCGTAAATCCGAGTCAATTTTAATCGAAGCCATGTTTTGTCTCCTGGGTCAGGTCGATAGTGGATTGATTAAAGTCAGTTTGGTAAATAACTGACTTTTTATATAGTCGCAAATTCTCATTGTGTTCGTCAAGCGATTTGATAATTATTTTGAGAAACCCACATTCAGCACTTGATGACGCAAGTATATATACTTAACAAGCAAATCCCAGCAGATTATTTTGTCGAAATTTCATTTGTTGAAAAACAACGAAAACCATTGCGAGGTAAATATTTCAGGCTTTTCTGTTGTCTATAAATGATTTGGCAGTATATTTTGGTTCAAGTCCGACTAAGCTATTGAGAGGAGTATCAATTCATCCAATATCTCCCCCATGAGAGATTTAGACCAAAATACTTAAATAGCTGTAAGCCTTTCTATGACTAGGTTAGGTTAAATAAAAAATATTCAAAATAACCTGCTGGATGTGGGAGAAAAAATAGTTATACCTATTTCTTCCTGGGCCGATTCAAGTCTGAATTGGCGACTTACAAATCATCCAACAAGAGCGTGACTAACACCTTATCGACGCGATTACCGTCCATATCCACCACTTCCAAACGCAACCTTTGCCATTCAAAATGATCGGCAGCCCCCGGAATCCTACCAAGATGGGTAATAATAAAACCACCTAAAGTGTGATAATTTCCCTGTTTTTCCCCCGGTAATTCACTGATTTCAAATAATTCTTTAAAATCTTCGATCGCCACTGTGCCATCGATCAACCAAGAACCATCTTCCCGCTGCACGATCTGAGCATCTTCAATATCATCTAATTGGGGTAAATCGCCGACAATTGCCTCTAAAATATCCTTGCGCGTCACCAATCCTTGAATTACCCCGTACTCATCCACTACCAAGGCAATATGATGACCACTTTGCTGCACTAATTCTAAAACCTTTAAACCCCGAGTGCTTTCCGGCACAAAAAGCGGCTGTTGTAAATCCTTCGTCAGGTCGAAACTTTCACCGGTTAAACAATCTGCCAATAAGTCTGTGACTTCGATTACCCCCAAAACCTCATCTAAACTGCCCTGACACACAGGAAAACGGTTATGATTGCTCTCAATTAGCTTCTGGCGGTTAATTTCGGCACTATCTTCCAAATCTAGCCAAATAATATCTGGGCGCGTGGTCATAATCTGACTGACTCTGCGATCGCCCAATCCTAACACCCTTTCCACCATATCCTGTTCTGCTTCCTCAAAGGTTCCCGCTTCGGTTCCCTGTTTAAGCATAATTTTCAATTCTTCTTCCGTAATGGGGGAATCATTATTATTAGCGCTAATCCCCAACAAACTGAGAATCAGATTAGTCGATTGACTCAAAAGATGGACAACGGGCGAAACAATTTTCGATAACCTATCGAGAGGATCTGCAACGAGGATAGCGATTTTTTCGGGATTACTTAAACCTAACCGTTTCGGCACTAATTCCCCCACCACCAGCGATAAATAGGTAATAATTAACACCACTAATCCTAATCCCAAAGCTTGACTATAGGGGGCTAAAACAGGAACTTGCGCCAATAATTGCGCCATACTGACCGATAAATTGGCTCCTCCGTAGGCCCCGGCAAAGATTCCCACTAGGGTAATGCCAATCTGCACCGTCGATAAAATTTGATTGGGATCATTGGCCAATTTTAAGGCCACTGCCGCCCTTCGATCATCTCTGGCTAATTGTTCTAAACGGACTTTGCGGGCCGAGACAATGGCAATTTCCGAGAGAGCAAAGACTCCATTGAGGAGGATAAGGAAGAAGATAACAAGAATTTCGGTAGTCGCCGAGAACATGGTTAAAAGTTACAGGTAAAAGGGCCGATAGTTGTTTGTATCATAGTGGGAGGATCGGTTAAGTTCAGTAAAGAATCATCTTGATTTTTAACGAGTTACGAAGGCTTGTGTCTGGAGAGGGGGTACTCTCAGTATAAATGGGATAGGATAAAGTTCGCGCTCTTAACTCAGTTAGCAGTGAACAGTCAAGAGTGACCTATTGCCAGTAAAAAAAAGTTGTCCCTGGGAGAGTGGGGACAAACTATCTCAATCTATTTGCCTGAAAAATTATGATCGCTACACCCGTATCATCGAAATCGAACCCTATCACGGAAATCCGCCCCGGACTACCGACTATTTGCGGTTGGGAACAGGAAATCGCGGCGATTGTTAATCACGATGATCCGATCTTTTTACCGACAACAAATCTCAACTTAGATAATATTAAGGCTGGTTTTGCCTGTGCCTTGCATATGCACCAACCCACCATCCCCGCGGGTGTTAACGGTGAATTAATCTGCAATCTCCAGCATATGTTCGAGCATCAAGGGGATGGTGATAACCATAATGCCAGCGTTTTTGCTTGGTGTTACAGTCGCATGGGCGATTTTATCCCGGAATTGGTGGCGGAAGGCTGTAATCCCCGGATTATGCTCGATTATTCCGGCAATCTCCTCTGGGGTTTGGTACAGATGGGACGGCAGGATATCCTCGATAAACTCAAATTAATCACCTGTAACAGTCAATATCAACCCTATGTGGAATGGTTGGGGACGATGTGGAGTCATGCGGTGGCTCCTTCCACACCGATTCCCGATCTAAAATTACAGATGCAAGCATGGCAAACCTATTTTGCCTCGATTTTTGGCCCAGATGCCCTGAAACGAGTCAAAGGGTTCTCTCCCCCGGAAATGCACCTTCCTAACCATCCTGATACCCTCTACGAGTATATTAAAGCTCTCAAAGAATGCGGCTATCGTTGGTTATTGGTACAGGAACATTCGGTGGAAAATCTCGACGGTTCGGGATTGAGTCAGGAACAAAAATATATTCCTAATCGCTTGCTGGCCCGTAATTCTCGGGGTGAAGTGATGGCGATTACTGCTTTGATTAAAACCCAGGGTTCCGACACCAAATTAGTCGCCCAAATGCAACCCTACCACGAGGCAAAATGCCGCGGTAAACAGCAAATCGGCGGCGTTTGGGTTCCTTCCTTAGGTTCCCAGATTGCCGACGGTGAAAATGGTGGCGTGATGATGAATGAATTTCCTCGCGATTTTCCCAATCCTTGGCGGGAAATGCAGGGGGGTTCCAGTGTGGCAGGATTTAACGGTACGGAATATCTGGAGTTAATCGAGGCTGCTGGCGTTAATCCTCAAGATTATCCCCCAATTCAAGCCGTACACCAGCATAAAATCTGGCAGCGAGTTAATCCCGAGGCCGCTACCCCGGAAGCAGTGGAACAAGCGATCGCTGATTTAAAACAGTCCGACCACCGTTTTAGCATGGATGGGGCATCTTGGACAAATGATCTCAGTTGGGTGCGCGGTTACGAAAATGTCCTCGAACCGATGAACCAATTAAGCGCTCAATTCCACGAGAAATATGATCCTTTAGTACAGGCGGATCCTAGCTTCACCCGACGACCAGATTATCTGGAGGCACTGCTTTATAATTTGCTCGTGCAAACCAGTTGTTTCCGTTATTGGGGCCAGGGTACTTGGACAGATTATGCCCGCACTTTGTACGAAAGAGGCGCAGCCTTAACCCGATAGAATAGTAAGGTATCTAGGGCGCAGAATCTGCGCCCTAGTAGGACAAAAATATTAATCGGGGATGTTCGCCGATGACCATCGGTTTCCTGTCAACTATCTAGGATTTGCTGAATATCACTGGAAGCCTTGCTAAAAAAGGGTTTGGAGACTTTTTTGTCCAAAAAGGTGCCAGAAACAAACGTTGAGAAGCAGCGCCTGATACCAAATTTCTAAATCCATGACAGACATCCACGCTCGAATGCTTGCCAAGCCTGCATTCGTTGTGACGCGAATAAAGAAAAATGGTATCCTATTGGTGATTTTCTCTCACTTAAGGTGAGCAGCAGAAGTTGTTCAAAGAGGGCGAATGCAATTCGCCCCTACAAATAATATTATTTCGCCAATGGTAGGGGCGCACCGCGTGCGCCCAAAATGTCATCTGGATATTTCGACAAAATTGAGATGCACCAGGCATAACCATCTCTGTCATTACTTTTGAAAAATGGTATGAGATATTGTCTTCCAGCCTTGGAACAAGGGACCAAGCTAAAGATATAACTGAACTTACCCCATACATATCTAGGGTTTGCTGAAAAAGTTTTTCGGTGGGGGTAGGAGTCGGTCGTCAGTAGCCGGTCGTCAGTAGCCGGTCGTTTCAGGCTTTGTTGCCCTTGGTTTTTTTGTACCAAGCTATGTACTACAAGAAGGATAATGCCAGGTTTTTGAAAGTCCCAATCCTATTTTCGCGGCATGAACATCGGATTTTAACAGGTCAAAAGCCTTATTTTAAAAGGGTTTTACCATTATTCAGCCAGCCCTATTTAATTCCACCCACCCACTTATAGAACCTATTTGGTATCTCTCTTGTGACGCTTCACGGGGAAGAATTACAGGTATTTTGGCTAATTCGCTCTAATCCATACTGGGTAAGGATTTTGGGAAAGATACCAAATGGACTCTATAGCCGTCCTAGGAGAGGTGCTTTTGTGCCTCACTTTGACTCAAGCCATTGGCTGAGGTACCCAGTTTAGCCATTAACTCCTCTAGGGGAAACTGCCCTCTTCCTTGCTTGTTGCTTGCGTTTGTTGCGGCCATTTCACAGCCCCTGAGATAGATGTCAGTATCTATAATATGAGGGTTGTCAAGAGCCGCCGGATTATCTGCGGCAAATGGCTGATTCCCGATCGATTGGATCGGCAAAAGGCGCACTACAGTTAGCCCATTTGACCAAATCAATGTCAAAAATGACAATAGCGGCGAATAGTAGACCTCCTGCAAAAATAGGAACTGATTATGTACAATAAAGTAAAACACTCAGAAAAACCATGACTTACGAAAAAGTAAAAAATTTGAATCCAGAAGAGTTTAAACGCTTTTGTGGAGTATATCCTGAAACATTTAAGGATATGGTGAAGGCTTTGGCTGCCGAAAAAGTTCTGCAAAAAAAATCGGGAAGACCAAGTAAATTAAGTCTAGAAGACCAAATCTTGATGACCTTAGAGTATTTACGGGAATATAGTACTTATTTCCATCTCGGAATTAATTGGGAGATTAATGAGACAACAGCCCTAGGAATCACTAGAAAGGTAGAAAATATTCTGGCTCTTCGGTAATTGTTATGCAAATAATTAACTTAAAATAAAATTCGATGAGAGTGCCTACGCCTAAAAGTAGCTGAAATCTATACAGGGAGACACTTACGGCACAAATAGGTTAATACCAAAAGATAGACAATTGAGTTAAGATTTGATATAATAGCCAAAAACCCGAGTATTTTACTTATGATGCTTGACAAATTTTTGAACCTAAAAGGAACGTCTATTCAAGGCTATCTACACCTAGAAAATATCGGTATAGTTTGCCGAATCGAATCGAAAAATCAAAAAGCCACCTGTCCTCATTGTGGGTTAGAGAGCGATAAACTACACCAAAATCATCGACATTTAGTCAAAGATTTACCAATCTCAGGACAACCAGTGTACCTACAAGTTAATCGTCGTCAATTTAAGTGCGATAATTGTCGAAAACCCTTTAGTGAAGAGTTAGATTTTGTCGCCAGTAAACGAACCTATACGAAAAGACTAGCCGAAAATATACTCGAACAATTAAAAGAAGGAGATATTTTAAATGTTAGCCGAAGAAATGACGTAACGGAAGAAGAGATTCAAAGAATGATAGAGGACATAGCTGAAGAAATTACAGAGACAGACCTATCGAAATTAAAAAGACTAGGAATTGACGAAATCGCTCTAGTCAAAGGACAAAAAAATTATTGTGCGGTTTTAGTAAATTTAGATACGGGAAAACTAATAGCTATTCTAGAGAAGCGAACACAAGAAGAATTGAGGGAAACGCTTACGGGATGGGGAAAAGAGGTGTTAGAGCAAATTGAAGAAGTCAGCATAGACCTTTGGTTGCCCTATAAAAATTTGGTGAAAGAATTGATGCCATCGGCCGAGGTAGTCGCCGATAGATTCCATGTCATGAAACAAATTAATCAAGAGTTAGATGCAGAAACGTTGAATCTCGTAACAAAACTTTACATTTAAGAACATAACAACCCCAAAACGCCATTTTTCAAATTGAATAGACAATTTTCCTAAACCAGTGTACATAGCTGATATGTTGACACATAAAACTCTGTAAATAGCGTAGTTTATCTAATAAGCTTTTTCCAAAATCTTCCGCAATATCAATTAATTGCAAAATTAGGTAGGCGATAATACAGCTATAGATTTGTATCCGAATTCCATTTTCATTTTTGGTGATGAGATTGTCGAGTTTCAGGTGCATTTTCAAGAACTTCCATAGGAGTTCTATCTGCCATCTTTGTCGATACATTTCCCCGATTTCTTCATTACTTACCGCTCCTTTCCCTTCTAAAGGTAAATCCGTTGCTATCCGAAATTCAGTCCGACTTTCTAGGTCACAGAAAGCTACTACTCTTACCTCTACTTGCCTTTTTCCTTTTCCCAGTTTACACCGTCCATTTTCCAGCATTTCTAGAGTCATATTATTTTTAACTCTTAGAATAAAGTGTTTGTCTTTTTCTTCTAATAATTTTAGAATTCTCAGACGAGAAGCAAACCCTCGAGCCATCGCCCCCACTCCATTTACGGGGATCGCTGCTACCGTTTTCTCTCCTTATGAGCGAGTCATGACCTTGCCCGAAATGGCTCACGATTCCCTCTACGGTTGTCGTGATACTATTAAGACCCGAAAACAGCTGGACTTGATGCCATCCTTCCTCCCACAATAATTTACTCGTTAAGGTGATTATTGTTGAGTCAATGGGAAACATCGCTCGTGCGTCCGCCTTTCCTTTTTTGGCGATTAATCGTTTCGTTAACTCTTCGATTATTTTCTCGAATGGTTCACTTTCTCGGATTTTACTGGCTTTAGAAAATGTGGAGAGATTAAGGTTGATTCCTTGAAGAGTCATCCGCGTACATAAATCTCTCATACTGACGAGGCTTTTATCTAGAGCGAAACCTATCCAACTGGACACGAAGGTAAATGTACTAATCGCCCTCGTAGTCATTTTTGGGCAGTGGATTGAGAAGATCTTTTATGAGTTTTGAAAAATTTGTCATCAGGGCAAACTCACTATTGTGAGGGTAATAAGTTGTCTAGATTCTATCTATAATAGCATTTTTTGTCTCGCTTTTCTCAACGTTCAACACTTCTGAGTTAGATGAACAGAGAAGAGCAGAAAAAAGAGCCGTAGAAGCGCAGAAAAATAAAAAACAGAAAGCGGAAAAAGAAGCAAAACTAGAAGTTTTAAAGCGAAGTAAATATAGTCGGTTAAAAAATGAAGAAAATTTAACGGAACCCCAAAAACTCAAACTAGAAGCTATCAAAGAAAATTTGCCAAATTTGAAAAAGATGCACGAGTTAAAGGAAGAATTTAGAAAGATTTATGAAACCTCAGAGAATCCGACAGAGGGAATGCTATCCATCTCAGAATGGTTGGCAAAATCCTCCAGTGTTTTTACCAAGAGTTGTCAAACAATCCGAAACTGGTTTGGAGAAATCATTAGTTATTTCGAGCAAAGGACAACGAATGGGGTGGTCGAGGGAATCAACAATAAACTTAAACTAATAAAACGGAGAGCCTATGGCTTTAGAAACTTTCGGAATTTTTGGGTTAGAAGTATGTTGTCTTGGCATCTTGTCTGTTGATTTAGCATAAAGGGTAACGAAGAGCCATAATTACTTTTTCAAAAAAACACTTTTCGATTTTTTTGTTGGGTATTTTATTCTCTGGAAGTCCCTTATTTGTGGGATGGGTTAGCGGTAGAGTAACATGAGCTTTATTGGTGCGTTTCTCTAATCATAAAGCCAGAAAATATAATTGTGAAAAGCTACTGGAAAAAACGATGTTTTCTCCCTTGAAAAACTATGCTTTCTTGAAAAATTTTCAACTCGATCCATCAGGTAGCGGCATAATTGGGAATGATGAAGTTGATATAAGCGAGTAGGAAATTTGGCTCAATGGAATTGAACTATGATTGCCGATCTTGTAGTGCGATCGCTATCATTTTGTTGATTAAACTTTAAAATTGCCATTGCTTGGGATAGGAACGCCAAGAGCGATCGCCCATGTCCTGATCAAAGTCCTGTAGAAATGAGATAGGATCAGGATATCCCTGTAAAGTGTCAAGAATTTATGAAATCCATCAAAATTATTGTGGAAAAGCATGATGATGGCTATATCGCCTATCCATTGGGAATTCAAGGCATAGTAGTCGGTGAAGGTGATACCTATGAAGATGCTCTTAATGACGTGCGATCAGCGATCGCTTTTCATGTTGAAACCTTTGGGGAATCAGTTCTCGAAGCTGACTCATCTGTATTAGAAGCCTTTGTTGTAGAGGCAATGGTTTAATGGCAAAATTTCCCGTTGATGCTCCCAAAGCCAAAGTGATTAAAGTTCTTGAAAAATTTGGTTTTTCAATTGTTAGAGAAAAAGAGCATATTTCTATGATTAGAAAAAATCCAGATGGAACAACAACACCTTTAACGCTACCAAATCACCAGCAAATTAAAAGCTCTACATTAAGGAGTATTTGCACTCAAGCGGGTATCTCACGAGATGATTTTATTGCTTCCTATGAAAAGATTTAAAGCAAAATCCTTTCAAGACGTTCTATTCTTGCATCAATACGCTCCATATTGGCTTCAATACGGTCTAATCGAGAACTTTGCCACCACATTTACTTACCACCCTTAAAAGTAAGTCATTCTTCCCCTCATTCTAGCAAATTTTTAGACAAATTAATCTTTTTTGATGTGGCGATTACTTTTGGGGAGTGCGATCGCCGATCTTGTAGTTACTTAACGCGCTTTTTTGCTTTTAATCATGATGAATTTGTAATTATTCTGCGTTACGTTACGCTAACACATCCTACCGTGCTACCGTGCGATCGCTGTTATCTTGTTGATTAAACTTTAAAATTGTCATTGCTTGGGATAGGAATGCAAAGGGCGATCCTGTTATTTTGTTGATTAAACTTTAAAATTGCCATTGCTTGGGATAGGAATGCAAAGGGCGATCCTGTTATCTTATTGATTAAACTTTAAAATTGCCATTGCTTGGGATAGGAATGCAGAGGGTGATCGCTTTTTGGGGATAAGGAGAGGCGATCGTTTCTTGGGAATGAGGAGGGGCGATCGTTTTTTGGGGATGAGGAGGGGCGATCTCTCTTTGTGAGTTGGAAAGTTGTCAGCAATTGGCGATCGCAGATGTGATTATTGCCCAAGCAGAGTAAAATAGAAGTCTGTATTGAAAAAGGGGAAAGTAACAATGCCGCCAACAATGCAATTTAGTCAAATCTTAGAAATGATTGACTATCTCTCTTTTGATGAACAAGATGACTTGATCAATATTGTTAAACATCGGCAAATCGAAAAAAGACGAGAACAAATTGCTCAAAATATTTCTCAAGCTCGACAAGACTATCAAAATGGTAATGTTTTTCGAGGAGATGTTGATTCCATTATTGCCGAACTAAACAATGATTAACTTGGTTTTTAGCCAATCATTTAAACGCGCTTTCAAAACAAGGATTAAACGACAACCCGACTTAAAATCAAAAATAGAAACCAAATTGAGACTACTCGCTGACGATCCCTATAATCCAATATTACGCACCCATAAACTAAAGGGGAAACTGTCAGGTGCTTGGGCTTTTTCTGTTGAATATGATTGTCGAATTATTTTCAATTTTGAATCAAACCCTGAAACCCAAGAAGAAGAGATCAACCTAATTGATATTGGAACTCACGATGAGGTTTATTGAATATGATTTTTTATTATGTTAGCAAGGTTTCGGAGTTGGCGATCGCTGTTTGATTATGGGAAGGGGCGATCGTTTCTTGGGGATGAGGAGGGGCGATGCCGAAGGCACTGCGTAGCAGATCGCTGATCTTGTCGTTTAGGTGGAGGTAACAAAACCCAACAAGCTTTGTTATAATATTTTTGTCATCAAGAAAGACTTCTAAAAATAGATTTATGCCAGAAATTACTCGATTTTATGGAATTATCATTAAACTCTTTTTTGCCGATTATCCACCTCCCCATTTTCATGCGATTTATGAAGAATATAACGCCCTATTTAATCTGGAAACCTTAGAAATCATTGAAGGAGACTTACCTAATAGAGCCACAAAAATGGTTGTAGAATGGGCAACAATCTATCAACCAGAATTATTGAAAATGTGGAACACTCAAGAATTTAATAAATTACCACCTTTGAAATAAAACAATGCTTTACCCCAAAATAACATCAGCCGAAATCATTGAAAATTATACTCTATTGGTGCATTTTTCTAATCATCAAGCTAGAAAATATAACTGTGAAAATCTACTAGAAAAAACGATGTTTTCTTCCCTTAAAAACTATGCTTTCTTTAAAAACTTTCAACTTGATCCATCAGGGAGCGGAATCATTTGGAATGATGAAGTTGATATAAGCGAGTAGGAAATTTGGATCAATGGAATTGAACTATGATTGCCGATCTTGTATTGCGATCGCTGTTATCTTGTTGATTAAACTTTAAAATTGCCATTGCTTGGGATAGGAACGCAAATGGCGATCGCTTCTTGGGGATGAGGAGGGGAAAATAGCGATCATCTTGGGTTAAAATGGATTTCTGCTCAAGCTCATTGTTGAATGGCATTCACTCGTGTCTAAAAGGGATAAACTACTAGAACTACTAAAGAATAGTCCTAATAACGCAAGATTCAACGATATTTGTAAACTGCTAGAATTAGAAGGGTTTTCCCTTGATCGAATTACAGGTAGCCATCACATTTTTAAAAGAAATGATATTATTTTGGTCATACCTGTTCATAATAAAAAAGTAAAATCTGTTTATATTCGTCGAGTCCTTGAAATTATCGGAGACAACTAAAGATGAATTATCCAATTATTATTTATCCCTGTGAAGAAGGCGGTTTTGTCGCTGAAATTCCAGCACTATCTGGCTGTTTGGCTCAGGGTGAAACCTTAGAAGAAACCCTAGAAGAATTACTGATGGTAAAAGATTTATGGTTAGAAACAGCCCAAAAATATAATCAAAAACTTCCCAACTTAGAAACAGAGATAGCGAAAATCAAAGCATTAAGCACTGTATAGAGCAATTTTTGGGGAATGGCGATCGCTTTTTGATGAGGGGTGGGGATCGCTAATTGCCGTCTTGACTTAAAAGTGCGATCGCATGATCTGGTAGGTTGGGTTGAGGTGACGAAACCCAACATTACTTTTTCCCAGATTACCACCCAATATCTGAGTTATAATCAATAATATCCATTCTACACCTTAATCAAATAATTTAACTTATGTCTGCTACAATTCGTGAAGAACTTCACCAACAGATTGACCGATTACCTGATGACATTGTTGAAAAAATTGCCAACTTTACCCGATTAATTTCCCCTGAGCCAAACAACATTTCAGAATATACTAATTGGCAAGATGAAGACTGGCAAAAATTTTCATTAGAGCAATTTTTCAAAGAAGGAGATGAAATTGAATATTCCCTAGGGGATGCTCAAGAAATTTACCAACCATGAAACTAGGTGATATTGTTCTAATTCGTTTTCCTCAAGCAGACTTGAAATCAGGAAAACTACGTCCAGCTTTAATTATTGCTATTTCACCAAGTCGCCATCGTGATTTATTACTTGCTTTAATTTCTTCTCGTCTCCATCAAGCTACTCTAGGATTTGACGAAATTATTAATACCTCAGATTCTGACTATATTACTACTGGACTTAAAGTGGCTTCTTTAATTCGGCTAGGACGATTAACAAGTGTCGAATCATCTGTAATCAATGCACGTTTAGGAAATATCTCACCAGAAAGACTAATACGTATTAAAAATCTTTTAATCAATTGGCTAAGAAAATAAAATTAGTGTGGTCTGCTAGGCTTCGCCGCTCTTCGAGAACGCAGGGCCTTCGGCAACACCGTCATCTTGTTGATTAAACTTTAAAATTGCGATCATTTTGGCCTTTGAAAGTGCGATCGCTGGTATCTTGTTGATTAAGGTTTGAAACTACCATTGCTTGGGATAGGAACGCCAAGGGCGATTGTTTTGGCTTTTGAAAGTGCGATTATTTTGGGAGAGTGCGATCCTGTCATTTCGTTGATTAAGTGCGATCGCTGCTTGGGCGGGGAAGGCAGAGATCAACTACCGTATAATAAGGAAAGTAATTTTTAAATACCTTAACCAATGAAAATCAAAGTGCGATCGCTGATCTGGTAGGTTGGGTTGAGGTAACGAAACCCAACATTGCCTTTATTTCTTACCTTAATTTTTTGGGTTTCACTTCGTTCAACCCAACCTACATTTTATTCCATACCGATATTAGTGACGAAACCCAACATTGCCTTTATTTCTTACCTTAACTTGTTGGGTTTCACTTTGTTTAACCCAACCTACATTTTATTCCATACCAATATTACTATCAAAGATCAGCCTTTCTGAAGCCCCCCACATCTGATCATAAATTCCTTCTTCAACATAACGATGAAAACTAGAATATTGCCAATCTTTCGGAGCTTTTACTAATCCATGATGCACGGGATTATAATGAATGTATTCGATATGATTAACAAAATCTCGATCGCCGTAGGCGCGCCCTTGGCGACCATCTCGAACTTGATGCTCCCAAAATCGGCGTTGCCAAATGGCCTTTTCTTTTTTATGTTGTCGAGATGTTGAAATTTTACCCTGATATTGAGGATGACATTGACGGCTAAAATAACTTTTAATTAATCGCCAACGAGTTGAAAAATCTGCATCTGTTTCAGGCAATGTCCAAAGAGCATGAATGGGATCTGGTAAAATGACAATAGCATCAATCTTAAAATGATGTTGTCGCATGACATATTTAAAAGCATTTCGTAGTAAATCCACATTTTCAGGTTCACACAAAATTTTGTGGCGATTGTATGTCACCAACGTAAAAAAATAAGTTGCTCCTGGTGTTTTTGCCCTACGATATTGCATAAAATTAGAATAACATTTATTGGACTGGTGTTTACTCGACTGGCGTTGGGTTTCGTGCCTCAACCCAACCTACCAAACTGCGATCTCTTTGATTGTTATTAGTGCGATTACTTTCACTTTTGAAATGCGATCATTGTGGATTTTGAAAGTGCGATCATTTTGGGAGAGTCAATTTTTCGGGAATAGCGATCGCACGTGTCATTATCAAAGTCCTATAGAAATGAGATAGGATCAAGACATCCCTATAAACTGTCAACAATTTATGAAATCCATTAAAATCATTGTTGAAAAACATCCTGATGGCTATATCGCCTATCCATTGGGAATTCAAGGCGTAGTAGTCGGTGAAGGTGATACCTATGAAGATGCTCTTAATGACGTGCGATCGGCGATCGCTTTTCATGTTGAAACCTTTGGGGAATCAGTTCTCGAAGCTGAATCATCTGTATTAGAAGCCTTTGTTGTAGAGGCAATGGTCTAATGGCAAAATTTCCCGTTGATGCTCCCAACGCCAAAGTGATTAAAGTTCTTGAAAAATTTGGTTTTTCAATTGTTAGAGAAAAAGAGCATATTTCTATGATTAGAAAAAATTCGGATGGAACAACAACACCTTTAACACTACCAAATCACCAGCAAATTAAAAGCTCTACATTAAGAAGTATTTGCACTCAAGCGGGTATCTCACGAGATGATTTTATTGCTTCCTATGAAAAAACTTAAGGCAAAATCCTTTAAATGTGATTATTTTGGCCTTTGAAAGAGCGATCTTGTAGGTTGGGTTAAGGTGACGAAACCCAACATTGCCTTTTTGTCTTACCCTAATTTATTGGGTTTCACTTCGTTCAAACCGACCTACAGTGCGATTATTTGCTTTATAATTTTTACTAATCCCTTACAAAAAAAATACTCCAAAATCCTCGTGAACTTTATTTTAAGTCACCATGCCGAAGAAAAAATTATTCAACGCCAAATCTCTTGAAAAATATTGCAGGACATCCTCAATAATCCTGAGCAAATTTTAGAAGAAGATGGACTCAAAGTTGATCAAGGTACGTTTGTCGCCATTAACAATAAAACTTATCTTCTGAGAATTTACATTAATGACTTAGTTGAGCCTCAAAAAATTGTTACACTATATGTTACCAGTAAACTTAGAAAATATAGGCAGCTATCAAATGAAAGCTAAATATGATGCTGAAGTTGACGTTTTAACAATTACCTGGCATGACACACCCGTAGAAGAAAGTGAGGCAATCAGTCCGGGGGTTATTCTTGACTATGATCAAGCAGGTAATGTAATCGGGATTGAAATTCTTAATGCTTCTCGAAAAATCGAGAATTTTTCTCCGAATGTGCAGGTAGCTATTTCTTCTCGATAAAGGCGATCGCTATTGGCTGATAGTGCGATCGCTGATCGCGTAGGATGGGTTAACACAGCTTGACACTCCCGGGCCTAAAGGCGTGAGGATTCTCGAAGCTCATCACAGCCCTTTCTGGTTTCCCTTACTTAGGTCTTACACGATTATGTCTGAACCGAACCTACTAGAATATCACTTGCTATCTAGTTATCCTTTTTCTGGTTCACTCTCCAAGCGTTTTGGTCTTTTAACCAAGATTTGGGTATGCCCTACCCTATCTGTCTGACGACAAAGATTTTTACTGGTTTTTCATTCACCGTTGTTTATCGGCTACTGCGCTATGTTTGACGAGGTTTTCGCTACCCTCCCTTTTTGTCTCTTATGCAGACTTTCGAGTTCAAGGGTTCAACTCAATCGAGCCATTCACTACCGCCCACTCAGGGGATTCAAACCAATTTCATTTTAACATAAAGCCGTCCTAAAAGGACGGGGCTTTAACCCAAAATTTTGGTAAATCGTCACAAACATTGATGATCAAAGGCGATCGCTTTATAGATGGTAAAGAGGCGATCATTATTGTGAGAGCCAATCCTTCGGAGATAGCGATCGTTTTTTGTGATGACGAGGGGCGATCGCTTTTCTTGTCATCAGTTCTAACTCATGCTGATTTTGATATAATAGCCATAATTGTTTGACATCTTAAGAGAAAAAATCATGATTAGAGCGATTAAACAGAAAGGAATTGTTGGTAGAGAAGGAAAAATAGAGCTTTATTCTACGGAACTAGAAGAAGGAACGGATGTGGATATCATTATTTTAGTATCTGATTCTGAACCCGATACAACCGAATATCTTCTTTCAACAGAAGCCAATCAGCGTCAATTATCCGAAGCTATTGACAGAATAGAAAATAAAGAAAAATTAGTGACAATCACCACAAAAGAATGGCTTGAAAAATATAGTATTTGATCCGAAAGCTTTTAAAGAATTCAATGAATGGGCGATAGAAGACAAAAAACTCTATAAAAAAATCGTTGATTTAATTGATGATATATTGCGCCATCCCTTCTCTGAAATCGGTAAACCCGAACCCTTAAAATATCAACTCAAGGGTTATTGGTCAAGACGCATTGATGATGAACATCGCTTAGTATATAGCTTTTCTCACACCTGTGTGGCACATTTAAACCTTTGCTGATTAAGCTTTTTAACACCGATAATGTACCTCTTGTGAACAGTAAACGCTATATAAAATTACAGAAACAGAAATTATTATAGCGTTTCTGATTCACAAGAGGTACATTCCCGATCCTGAACAGCTTAATCAGCAAAGGTTTAAGTGTGCCGCACAGATGCGAGAACCGCTATATTATCAGTTGTAAATTTCATTATGACTAGGCTCAAGGTAATCGCTATCATCTTGTTGATTAAACTTTAAAATTGCCATTGCTTGGGATAGGAATGCGGGGGGCGATCATTTTTGGAAGGAGCAATTTTTGGGTAATGGCGATCGCTTTTGGGTCAGGGGGAGGAACGATCATTTTTGGAATGAGCAATTTTTGGGGAATAGCGATCGCTTTTGGGTCAGGGGGAGGGGCGATCGCTTTTAACACACCTATTCTATAATTGTTATCATCTTTCAAATTAACCAAAAAAGGAGTTACAATTATAGCTACGTCAGAGCAAAAAACAAGATGTTATGTCCTGTGTTGTTGGTTTACTAGACTTTATTTACCTATTAACATTGTTCGTCTAGATGAGCGCACGGGAAATATTTTTTTCCTGGCAGGAGAGGAAAACATTATTGAAATCTATCCAAACGGAAATTGGAGGTACATTGCATGAGTCAACCTAAATTTCAAGCAATGAGTCAAAAAGAACTGCAAGATTATATGCTTTCTCACCGAGATGATCAACAAGCCTTCTATGCTTATATAGACAGACTACATCAACAAGGAAATTGGATTGAAATGCCTCCAGTAGATTCGGTTGAAGATTTAGAAAAATATCCTGAATTTACAGCACGATTTCGCCAAAACTCTCAACCTTGATTATCCGTCATAAATGTGATCGCTGTCATCTTCTTGATTAAACTTTAAAATTGCCATTGCTTGGGATAGGAATGCAGGGGGCGATCATTTTTGGAAGGAGCAATTTTTGGGTAATGGCGATCGCTTTTTGGGCAGGGGGAGGAGCGATCGCATCTCTCCTAGGGTAGAATGCTGATTGCAAAGGATGGTCAGTCAGCCCTAGATAGTCAACAGCTTACCCGAAAAAGCTAGATTTTGTCACAAAATTTAGTATTACTTAGGGCTGTGTATAGAGAAGTTGCGAATTGTTAACCCTAGCTTTGCTAGGAAAACAAAACATGGTATTGTGACCCCAAGGCCGTAAAAAACGGCCCGGTTTTCAGTCTTTTTAAACATCAGGTCGCTACATTCTACAGCTATTTTCGCTCAAAAAAACCGATTTTCTAGGCATTTCTATGACTTATCTTGTTGAAAATCCTTCTACAACCTTTTATTCCTATACCGATACGGGGGTCGATCCCCTGAAAACCGCTCACGGAGTTTATATCACGGTTCACGGACATTTTTACCAACCACCGCGAGAAAATCCCTATCTAGACAGAATTGAACGGCAGCCGAGCGCCCATCCCTTCCACAATTGGAATGAACGCATCCATCACGAGTGTTATCGTGCCAATGCTTTTGCGCGCATTTACAATGACCGGGGAGAAGTGATCAAAATAGTTAATAACTACGAATATCTCAGCTTTAACATCGGGGCCACCCTCATGTCATGGATGCAATCCCATGATCCCGAAGTTTACCAACGCATCTTGGCAGCGGATCAAAAAGTTGTCAACGCTTAAACGGTCATGGTAACGCCATCGCCCAAGTCTATAATCATATCATTCTGCCCCTAGCCAACAAACAGGACAAATACACCCAAATTCGCTGGGGAAAAGCCGATTTTCAGCATCGTTTCGGTCGCGATCCCGAAGGAATGTGGTTAGCGGAAACAGCCATTGATTTAGCCACAGTGACAGCTTTAATCGATGAGGGGATTAAATTCACCATTTTAGCCCCTTCCCAGGCCCTGCGCTGTCGTCCTTTCCCTAGCGACCATGATCCCCATCCCCAATGGCACGCGGTGGCCGGAGGTCAAATCGATCCCACCCGTCCCTATCGCTGTTACATCCCCGATGGTCGTTATCTGGATATTTTCTTCTACGATGGCCCGATTTCTCGGGATATGGGCTTTAATGATGTCCTAGCCAGCAGTGATTTTCTCGTCGGTCGTCTGGGACAAGCAATTAAAGGGGATCATCGTCCCTCCCAGTTAATCAGCGTCGCCACCGATGGGGAAACCTTCGGCCACCACAAACAGGGGACAGAGAAGTGTCTTAGCTATGCTTTTACGGAATCTTTTCCTAAAAACGGCTGGACAGTCACTAATTTCGCCCATTATCTCAGTATTTGCCCCCCGACTTGGGAAGTGGAATTAAAACCCGTGACCGCCTGGAGTTGCGTCCATGGCGTAAATCGTTGGCAGGATGACTGTGGTTGCGGGGGAGGGGGAAATTACCAGCAAAAATGGCGTAAACCCCTGCGGGAGTCCCTAAATTGGCTCAGAGATGAGTTAATTAAGGTCTATGAGATTCAGGGACAGGAATTTTTCCGCGATCCTTGGCAGACAAGGGATGACTACATTGCAGTTATTTTAGATCGATCCCCAGATGCGATCGAACATTTCCTCGCCCTACATCAAAGTCGCAACCTGAGTAAAAGCGAGAAAATCGATGCTTTGCGTTTGTTAGAAATGCAAAGACAGGCTTTATTGATGTTTACCAGTTGTGGCTGGTTTTTTGAGGAAATTTCTCGACCTGAAGGTACGCAAATTTTGAGATATGCGGGCCGGGCCCTGGAATTAGCTGGAGAAGTGGCTGGAATTCAATTAGAAATGAATTTCCTCAGTCGTCTAGCTTTAGCCCCCAGTAACGTTAAGTTATATCAAGATGGGGCCGATGTCTATCGACAATTGGTCACTTCTGCGCGGGTCGATTTGGAACAGGTGGCGGCCCATTACGCCATTAGTTCCCTATTTACCAATTATCCCAGTCATCATCGGATTTATTGTTACAATACCCGTCAATTAGATTATCAAAAACAAGCGATCGGGTCTTTAACTTTAGCAGTGGGACAGGTGGAATTAACCTCAGAAATTACCCAAGAAAGTGAACATTTTGTCTTTGCTGTTCTACATTTAGGAGGTTGGGATTTTTACTGTTGCATTCAACCGTTTAACAGTCGGTTAATCTATACCAATCTAAAGGATCATCTCTTTGAATCTTTACAACAGGCCAGTGTCTCGACCATGATCGTAGAAATGGGGCGCGGATTGGGAGAAAACTTTTTTGCTTTACCCCATCTTTTTGCCGATGAAAGACACCGGATCATGCAGAAGGTGACAGCCGAAACTAAAAAACGTCTCGATCAATTATATACCCAAGTTTATCGGGATAATTACGGCATTTTAGCGGCTTTCCAAAGGGATGAGCTGCCCGTACCTCAAGAGTTACAGGTAGCGGCTGATATTGCCATTTCTCACCGTTGTTTACAGGTGATTAATGCCCTAGAAAAAGATTTTGAGCAGCGGCAAGCAACGGAGAATAATCTCGATCAATTATTGGCTATTGCGAAGGAAGCCAATCATTTACACTGTCAATTAAATATTCCTGAAGCGCATCAAACCTTAGAAAGTTTGCTCTGGCAATCTCTTGGGAAATTATTACACGATGGCGATCCTTTAACGGCGGAGGAGGATACTAGGTTAATCACCCGTTTAATTGAAGTTAGCCAACAATTAAAGCTAGGATTATCCCTCGATCGCTCTCAGGAATTATACTATTATTATTTCCACGATCGTCTAGTTCCTAATTGTTTGCAGTCCAATTCAATAGCTGCTTTCTGTCCTTGGCCGATGACTCAATTAAAGTGGTTATTACTATTAGGACAAGTGTTAAAAGTTGATGTGAGTATTTGGCTGTAAAATCAGTAACAGGGTGGGCAATGCTCACCCTTTGATTTGCCCTGGAACTGAGGTTAACCCAGAGACTAAACCCTTAGATTTATAATGGATTATAAGTCTCTCATCGAAGGTTTACATGACTATCACGCCGATTTATGCCGCCTCAGCCAGCACAGCAAGCCAGTATCCCGATGCTTTTGGGCGTTTTGGACGCTACGGGGGCAAATACGTCCCAGAAACCCTGATGCCAGCCTTAAGTGAACTAGAAACGGCCTATAATCAGTACAAAGACGACCCCGATTTTCAAGAAGAATTAAATCAACTACTCAAGGATTACGTCGGCAGACCTAGCCCCTTATATTTTGCCGAACGTCTCACCGCCCATTATGCCAAAGCTGACGGTACTGGGGCGCAAATTTACCTAAAAAGGGAAGATTTAAACCATACCGGGGCCCACAAGATTAATAACGCCCTCGGTCAGGTTTTATTAGCCAAACGCATGGGTAAAAAACGCATTATCGCCGAAACCGGGGCAGGACAGCACGGCGTGGCCACCGCTACGGTTTGCGCTCGTTTTGGTCTAGAATGCGTGATTTATATGGGAATTCACGACATGGAACGCCAGGAACTCAATGTTTTCCGCATGAGACTGCTTGGCGCAACGGTGCAACCCGTGGCCGCCGGGACGGGAACCCTGAAAGATGCCACCTCGGAAGCGATTCGCGACTGGGTAACTAATGTGGAAACCACTCACTACATCCTTGGTTCTGTGGCCGGTCCCCACCCCTATCCGATGATGGTGCGCGATTTTCATGCGGTTATTGGTCAAGAAACTCGTCAGCAAAGTCTGGAAAAATGGGGCGGTTTACCGGATATTCTCCTCGCTTGTGTGGGGGGTGGTTCTAATGCTATGGGTTTATTTCATGAGTTTGTTAAAGAAACTTCCGTGCGTTTAATTGGTGTTGAGGCCGCTGGGGAAAGTATCGCTTCCGGAAAACACGCCGCCACCCTTACCCAAGGTCAACCGGGGGTTCTACATGGGGCCATGAGTTATTTATTACAAGATAACGAAGGTCAAGTTATCGAGGCTCACTCCATTAGTGCCGGTTTAGATTATCCCGGAGTCGGGCCAGAACATAGCTTTTTAAAAGATATTGGTCGCGCCGAATATTACAGCGTGACTGACCAGGAAGCATTAGAAGCTTTTCAAAGAGTTTCCCGTTTAGAAGGGATTATTCCGGCCCTAGAAACTGCCCACGCTTTAGCTTATTTAGAAACTCTTTGCCCGCAAGTAACTGGTAGTCCTCGCATTGTTATTAATTTCTCTGGACGGGGTGATAAAGATGTGCAATCGGTGGCTAAATATTTATCGATGAATGGTTAACAGTGAGCAGTTATCAGTTATCAGATTTGAGTATTAAGTGACCAGTATTAGATAAGCAGTATTAAATGGCGGTTTGTTGCTGTCCTTTCACTTTTGATCGATTACTATTTAGGGCTGGCTGAATAATGGTAAAACCCTTTTAAAATAAGGCTTTTGACCTGTTAAAATCCGATGTTCATGCCGCGAAAATAGGATTGGGACTTTCAAAAACCTGGCATTATCCTTCTTGTAGTACATGGCTTGGTACAAAAAACAGGGCAACAAAGCCTGAAACGACCGGCTACTGACTCCTAACCCCACCAACAAACTTTTTGCCGCAAACCGTAGGTAATTTACCAGATGAAAATGGGTAAAACCCTACACCCTACACCCGACACCCCACACCCTGCCCCCACGAGAAACTTTTTCAGCAGACCCTAAATAAGAGGTATCGGCTATTGTGTATCTAAATTTGATATTCGTTTTGACCTGTTCCTCGTTCCGGACTAGCTTAATATGAAAAGTTCTTTTAAGAAACGTTATCAGTTAGGAATTTTGATGCTTGTATCGACAAGTTTAATGGCCTGTAGTGCCTTAAACTATAGCTCTTTTAAGGAACTCGTACCATCTTTTTCTCCCTCTCCTTCTCCCTCTCCTTTAGATGCGGCAACTTTACTTGTTTTAGAGAATAAAATCTATCAACAGGTCAATCGCTATCGTCAATCTCGCAATTTATCTCCCCTACTGTTAAATCGGGCAATTTCGCAACAAGCAAGATTACATAGCCAACGTATGGCTGCGGGTTTAGTTCCTTTTAGTCATCAAGATTTTGACAAAAGAGCGCAAACTATTGGCGTTTCCGTTCCCTATGAAGCGGTGGGGGAAAATGTGGCAGTTAATCAAGGTTATGATGACCCGGTAATAATTGCTGTGGATGGCTGGATTAAAAGTCAAGGTCATCGGGAAAATATGGAGGGAGATTTTGATAGTACCGGGATTGGAGTAGCGACGGATAATCAAGGGAAATTATACTTTACTCAAATATTTTTAAAACGTCAATCCGCTCCCGTTGCTACTAATCCCCTTGGCTATGATTTTATCGGGAATCAATCTTTTTTTATTACCCTCGAAGAGAACACTAATTATCAAGTTAATCGCTACCGAATTTCTCAAAATTTACCGCCCCTACGTCTCGATGCTCGCGTTAGTCATGAAGCTCGCTTATTTAGTCAAAAAATGGCCAATAAACAGGCTCCTTTTAGTCATGATGGTTTTGAGGGAAGAGTCAAGGCAGTACAAAGGATGATACCTTTAGAAAAAATGGGCGAAAATTTGGCTTTTATGAAGGGATATCCTGACCCCGTTGCTGTTGCCGTCAAGGGTTGGATTAATAGTCCTGGTCATCAAAAAAATATGGTTGGTGATTATAATCTCACCGGTATCGGTATCGCTAAAAATAATGCTGGTGAATATTATTTTACACAACTTTTTGTTAAAAAGCGTTGACAAAATCACCCCAAGGATATTTAAATTTAATTATCAGTTTTTAACTATCAGCCTTTTCAGTTATCAGTTATTAGTTATCAGTTATCAGATTTGAGTTTTCAGTGGACAGTCTTAAGTAAGGAGTATTAAACCGCATTAACAGTGCTGTCTTTTTACTGTTTACTGTTTACTGTTTACTGATCACTGAAAAAGCTCTCCTAACCCCTAACTATATGAACTTAGACAATTTTCAAGTGTGCGATCGAGATTTAAGCGATGACCTATTATCCCGTTATCTAGGGGTTAATTTGATCGCCGTAGATACAGAAACGATGGGATTAATCCCAGGACGCGATCGACTGTGTTTAATTCAACTCTGTGACCCCAGTGGTTTTGTCACCGCTATTCGCGTTTTTAGGGGGCAAACAGAGGCTCCTAATCTCAAAAAGGTCATGGAGGATGAGCGGATAGAAAAAGTCTTTCATTTCGCCCGTTTTGATGTGGCTCAACTATCCCATACTTTTGCCATTGCCACTAAACCGATTTTCTGTACCAAAATCGCCAGTAAACTCGCTCGGACTTATACCAGCAGTCACGGTTTAAAAAGTCTCGTGCAGGAATTAGAAGGCATAGAATTAGATAAAACCGCTCAAAGTTCTGATTGGGGAAATGCCGCTAATCTCACCCCAAAACAACTGAGTTATGCCGCCAACGATGTGCGCTATTTACTGTCAGTGCGAGATAAACTAATTGTGATGCTGCAAAGAGAAGAAAGATGGGAATTAGCCCAAAAATGCTTTAGTTGTATCCCCATCTTCACCGCTTTAGATTTACAGCAATACAAAGATATATTTGAGCATTAGTCAGCAAAAGTTAAGGTCTATTTAATAAGTAAATAGAAGATAGATTTTGTCTTTGATACCCCCTTAATCCCCCCTTAATAAGGGGGGATCTGACAATTTTTAACACCCACCTACTTAGTATGATTGACTCCCAATCGAACCTTAAAAACCCAGTTATGGATTGTTTCTCCCCACTCCCCACTTCCCCACTTCCCCACTTCCCTCACTGATCACTGATTATTGATCACTGAAAATGCTCCCGACTGTCAAAAGCTGCCAAGATCACAAAAAAGACCGCTATGATCGAAAATAGAAATCATCGTCATTGGTAGAGAATAGGTAAAAAATCTATGACATCTTATGCGGCCTCCTCTGCACGAGCCGAAATGAGCGAACTTCGGCGCCTAAAAACCCTGCTACCCCCAGAATTACAAAGTTGGGTGACGGTAGAGGGTTCCACAGAGGTTAATCCCCCCCTGATCCGTTGTGAAGAAATTGGCAGAGATGAGGTAGAAATTCAGATAGATTTAGCCAAATGGGAGAATTTAGCCATTGATCAGCGTAATTTGCTCTTTTGGCATGAAGTGGCCAGGATTCAAAATGATAGTATTCCCCGGGAAGGCTGGGAAATGGCCGCCCTCGCTATTGGCTTAGGTGGTGCAGTGGGGGAATTATGGGTACAGGACGGGTTATTATTGCTTTTGGCCATGGGATTATGTGGGATTTCCGGTTATCGTCTCTGGCGCAAAAATAATGGCGATAAAATACTCAAAGAAGCGATCGAAGCCGATGAAAAAGCGATCGCTCTGGCCACCCGTTTCGGTTATTCTCTCCCCAACGCCTACAAGAGCCTAGGCAGTGCCTTTAAAACCCTAATTGAACAAACACCTAACCGTCGTCTGCGTAAGCGTTATGAGACCCGTTTAGATGGCCTGAGAAAGAGTGCGGCGAAAGCGAAAGCCCAAACCCAAGGCCGTCCGCCCCTAGGTGAGATTCGTTAGCCGATAATCACAGGTAATCTCTGACATTACCCATTGGTATTTGGGGAAAAGTGTAGTAAACATTAAGTAGGTCATCAGGCCTTGTTCATCTATCAAACCACCTCTTTGTGTCGATGACTTCCCAAATTCCTGAAACACGTTTTCTGATCATTCCGATGGAGTATCCGGTTTTGCGGATGCCCGATCGCTTGACTGTCCTGGAAGCAGTACAGTTCAAAGATCTCTTTCACCATCTCATCGCCCAAACACCCACTCCCGAAAAAGTCATTCTCGATCTGAATGCCACTCAATTTATGGATAGTAGTGGTGTGGGTGCTTTAGTCCATAATCTCAAAGCGGCCAGGGCAAAAAATATCGAGTTAGTGCTGGCTAACGTCCATCCCCCAGTGATGGGGGTTTTATCGATTACGGGATTAGATCAATTATTCACCTTCCAAACCCCTCCCCTAGCACCCCAAGAAAACGGCCTTACTACCACTGAAAACCATCTACCGGAAACCCATCCCTCGATTCGCAGTTGGTTAAAGCGCGGTCTTGACATTGTTGGTGGCATCGTGGGTTTATTAATCACGGGGGTTATTTTTGTCCCTATTGCCATCGCTATTAAGTTAGACAGTCCAGGGCCGATTTTTTTCAGTCAGACCCGCTGCGGTTGGTTGGGAAAGGAATTTAAAATTCTCAAGTTTCGTTCCATGTGTGTGGAGGCAGAAGCACTCAAGGATAAAATCCCCAATCAAGCGCAGGGAGCTTTTTTTAAGAATAAAAATGATCCCCGGATTACCCGGGTAGGAAAATTTTTACGTCGTACCAGCTTAGACGAATTCCCCCAGTTTTGGAATGTGATCACTGGTGAAATGAGTCTTGTCGGCACTCGTCCCCCCACACCCGATGAGGTGGAACGCTACGATGTTCCCCAATGGCAACGTTTAGATGTAAAACCGGGTATGACGGGAGAATGGCAGGTGAATGGTCGCTCTCGGGTGCGTAATTTTGAAGAAGTAATTCAACTGGATTTGCGCTATCAAGAAAATTGGAGTCTAGGCTACGATCTACAACTGATTTTTAAAACAATTTTGATTCTCTTTCAAAAAAACAGTGGTGCCTTCTGACGTCTTAAATTCCCCTTCTTTTCCCCTCCAATTCCATCTACAAGTCCGGACGGAATTGGCAGCTTTAATCCCAGTTCTAAAATGGTTTGAATCTCACGGCCGCTCTTTTCTACCCGACTCGGTGCTTTGGCAGTGCAAGGTGGCTTTAGCAGAAGGATTTACTAATACTGTCCGTTACGCTCACCAACATTTACCACCGACCACACCGATCAATCTAGAATTAACTTTACAGTCCCATTCTCTAGAAATAAGAATATGGGATCACGGTCAACCTTTTGATCTGCAAGCCAAACTTGATTCTTTACAACAACATCCCCTCGCACCTTTGGAAATGGAAAGCGATCGAGGATTACTTTTCATGCGTTCTCTTACTGATACTTTACAATATATCCGCACTGCCGAAGGGAGAAATTGTTTAATTCTCCAGAAAAGTTTTTAAGCCAATTTATCCCTTGCTAGAAACTCTGTCCATGGCACAGGTTTCCAGACGAGAAAAAAGAATTATGCCACCACCCACACCCCACACAAGGGTGGGAAGATGTCCAGAGGGTGCTTTGAGAGAGAAAGTAATTTGATCGTAGTATAACCACTTGTTATTAACTCGCCAACCGACTTTTGACCCAAAAGCATTCCATTTTTGTTGATCATAATTGCTGCTTCCTCCCAAACTTTCATAGATTCTTTTCTGAACAGATATACCAAATTTTCCCTGACTATATTTTAACCAGAGTTGATTGATAGTGGCTAAATCTTCACAAGGAAAGTTATTTATATCTTCTATCTTAAGATATTTTTCTTTAGTTTGATCGGTAACTTTTAATAAGAGATTAGCCGTTTCTTGATCGGCTTCTTGCCATTTTTCTTGCGCTAATAAATCCCGTAGGTTAGTGTAATCAATTGTCTTGGCACTTTTGAGGTTAATTTCCTCCCCAGTGGCAGCTGGAAAAACTGGAAAAACCGTTTCTTGAATTGTGGACTGTGATCGGGGTTTTGGCGGAATCACTACGGCTAATTTTACTGCTAACTCTTGCAGGACTTCCCCGGCTGATTGATAACGTTTTTTGGTGGCAAATTCAATTAATTTATCTAAAATTTCGCCTAATTCAACACTAACAGGATTATTAATCAGGTACTGTCTCCATACCCATTCATGTTCACTCACATCGAATAATTCAAAGGGAGATATTCCCGTTAATAAATAGATACAAGTGACTCCCAAACTATATAAATCACTGCTATTAATCGCTTTGCCATTGCTTTGTTCTGGCGCGATATATCCCGCCGAACCGATCACTGTTCCTGTCAGGGAAAGATTAGCAATAGTCATAAATTTAGAGGCACCGAAATCCACTAAAATTATTTTATTATCGCTGCATCTCCGAATTATATTAGCTGGTTTAATATCTCGATGAATGACTCTTTTAGCATGGATAAAATCAAGAATTGGCAAAATTTCTAATAAAAGATGTTTGATCTTTTCTTCATTAAAAACTCCCTCGGTTTGTAATTCTTGTTCTAGATTTTGTCCCTCAATATATTCTTGAACAAGATATTGTCGCCCATCATTGCTAGTAAAATAGGCATGGAGGGAGGGAATTTGTGGGTGTTGACCGAGATTATCTAAACTAATCGCTTCTTCTTTAAATAATTCCGCTGCTTTCTTGAGGGCATTACTGCCTTGAGCGCTAGGAAAAAATTGTTTAATCACACAATAAGGTTTAGAAGGTTTATCCTCATCAATTGCTTGAAAAGTTTTACCGAAACCTCCTTGACCAATTAATTTTATAGCACGATAACGATCTTTTAGTAATAATTGAAAGCGACATTTTTGACAGAATTTATCTGTAGAATCATTGTTATGTAGACAATCGGGATTAAGACATAAACTCATGGCTAGTTTAAAAAGGGATAGGGAGCAATCAACTTTAGATCAAATTAGGCTGCCTGGGCATCTAAATTGGTCTAGGTCGATCGGGGAACACCGGAACATCGGAACAGTAGGGGTTATCTGTTTTTTTAGTTAACTTATTGACATCCTCACCGCCGTAAACGGACGGTGATTCCTCACCACGCTACCTTTTTAGGGTGGTCGCGTCAATGGGGTTAACGCGACCCAGGATGCTGCTTCTTTAACAGAAGTCTTACGCTGTCCGACCCGTCCGTTTTTTAAGGTCTCCGATTGCCCACCGGCGACCTTGATATTAATTGCGGCGTTTACATCCCTATCATTGATACCTTGCTTTCATTGGGTTAAAATCTGTGTAGATGCATTCTATTGTAACTAGGTCTGCTAATTATGTCAAGTCATCTACGAAAAGAAAGACACTCTATAATCAGTGATCAGTAAACAGTAATCAGTAAACAGTAAAAAGACAGTAGGAAAATTCTATTTAATACTGCACAATTAAAAAATCACATCTGATAACTGATAACTTACCCACTGATAACTGATAACTGATAACTGATAACTGAGAGGTGCAACCCTGGAAGTTCTTAAGTGTTATATCAAAGCTCAAGAAAAGCCGTCGTGAAACGACGGGGTTTTAACCCAAATTTTCGATAAAGCGTTTCTCCTCAATGGGAGACAGGGTGAGCGCATCTCAAAGGCTATTGACAATTGGCCAATTTTGTGATCCACGTGGGCATTTCAAGTGATACCAGTCAATTAGAATAGTTACGAACTCGACCCATTTGGTCGATTATTGCTTAACAATTGAGATGGCAAATTCTCCTCAAATATGCCTGAATCGTGGGTAGGCAACTCAGATAAAGTTCATTTTGTCAAGGATTGTTAAGTGGGTGGGTGGAATTAAATATATAGCAATTCTTGTAGCTATGAGGTACAATGGAAAGCAAATAGACAAATAATAGAACTTACCCGCTTCCTATGAGACCCTATTCTGTAGATTTTCGCCAAAAAATTATCGATGTCTGGAAGAAAGAAAAAATTTCCATTCGAGGACTAGCCCAGAGATTTGACGTGGCTAAAAGCTTTATTCAGAAGTTATTGAAGCAACATAAAGAAACAGGAGATATCCGTCCTCGTCCGCAAGGGGGAAGTCCGCCAACCAAGTTAAATAGTGAACAACTGATAATTTTAAGAGAAATCATCGAAGCTAACAATGATGCAACTCTCGAAGAATTATCGGACTTACTGTATGAAAAGACACAGGTGAAAGTCAGTAGAGCCAACCTGGGGCGGCTGACGCAAAAACTCAATTACAGTTTCAAAAAAAAACACTACACGCGGCAGAAAAAGAAAGTGACAGGGTACAGCAAAAAAGAGTGGAATACTGGTCAGAAGTTCGGGAAATTGAGGCATCAAAACTAATTTTGATCGATGAATCGGGGGTAAATTTAGCCCTTTTGAGACTCTATGCTAGAGCCTTAATTGGCCGAATATCTCGGAGAAGAAAACCACAAAAAAGAGGGATAAATATTTCAATAATTATTGCTATAAGCTGAGAAAAAGTTGTCGCATCAGTCAACATATACGGTGCAGTGGATGCGGTAACATTTGAAGGATTTATTCGGAAGGAAGTGCAGCCAAAAATTAAAGAAGGAGACTGTCTGATCATGGATAACGCCAAGATTCATCTCGGAGAAATGGTCAGAGAAATAATCGAACAAGAAAAAGCTAGACTCATCTATTTACCTCCTTATTCTCCCGAATTCTCTCCTATTGAAAACTTTTGGTCAAAAGTGAAAGCGATGTTAAGAAAACTGAAGGCGAGAACTTACAAAGACTTAATAGAAGGGACTGAATTGGCTATGTTAGAAGTTACTCAAAAAGATATTCGCAATTGGTTTACTCACTGTTGCTACTGTACCTCATAAGTCAGAGAATTGCTATAGTTTTGAATAGCAGATAAACTCTCCCAAGCCAGAAAAAAGAGTGAGAATAATCGAAAAAACCGATAACCAATAACTGGGAAAAACTACTCCTTATAAGGATCGTACTGACTCAATATCCGTTCTAACTTTGCTTCATCAATGCGATTAATTAAGCGTTTAGATTCTTCCACATCGCGGACAGTTTTTGATAAATTAATGGTGGAACCGACGGTAAATAGTAAACCCATGCCTAAATAACCTTTAATCCACGGCTCTACTGGCAGATAAACAACCCCTAAAGAAGTGGCAGAAATAGAGACAACAAAAGATAACCAAGTTTGAAAAATCCACGCTTGAGTATGACTGGGAGCAGTACCGTATTTTTTATCGTTCATAATTGCCTCCTAAACGTTTCTGCACCCATTCTGTCGGTTCTAGAGGTGCAACAACAATGAGCGCTATCTAGTCGGGGGAGGGTTGAGAACTGGGGGGAATTAGGGTGAAGTGGAGTGAAGTATCAAGTATAATCGTTATTAGAATCTAGGACCAAAAAGATGGAGATAAAACATCTGAAAATTTGGTATTCTTGGGAAAAACAAGAACAAATGATCGAGCGCTTGGTGGGGAGAGTGGGATTAACCCGGGTGCGCGCCACTTGTTTTCTGCGTCTTTGGATTTATGCGATCGCCAAGGAGGGACAGGTAAAACCCCCTTTATCCCAGTTAATTTTTCCCACCACTGCCATTATCTGTACCCATCGACAAGCATCGGATTTATTTTATCAGGATCAGGACCAGGGCAGCGATCGCTCTGCCGGTATGATGTTAGATAAATTAGCAGCCCTTGGTTTAATCGAAAAATTTTTTGACGGCAACACAACCAGAATTAAAATCAAGCCAATTACGGGGATTTTAGAGCCTGATAGCTCAGAATCATCTGTGGAATTGCAATTAGATCAATTTAATCCCCGTTGTGATGCGATTCCTGTGGCTAACTTGCTGACAGGCAATTATAACTGGATGAATCGCAATGCTGAGGCAATTCCCCATCGCATTTCTCGTCTGTTGCGGGGTTGGGCAAAAGATTACACTACAGGTATGCGAGTTTTGCGTCGGGTAGATAATCTTAATCCCGTCGGTTTTTATCTGCTCTATCCCACTGCAAACGAGTCGGAAGGGAATTTTTTTTCCTCTCCTAACAAGAGTTTACATCTGAGTGCGATCAACGAACAGGATCCTTTTACAATGGCATCTGTGGGAGATGAAAATTGTCTTTCGGTATTTATTCGCAGTTGGATAATTGATGCTAATTATTTAGAAAAATATCGTTTAATCTTCCTGCAAGATGCCCAAAAAACTCTCCAGAGAATGACCTTAGATTTTCCTAATCTCTGCGATTTACATACCTTGATTATCCATCCCGATTATGAGAAATTAGCCGCAGCCTTGGGGTTTCAAAAAACTATTCAGGAATCCCCAAACTCTATTTATTGGATGTATTTAGGACTCGATCGCTTTTTATCCCTAGATATGGGTGAAATTCAATTTTAATCGTAATCGGGAGTGGGAAGTGGGAGAAAAATCCCTAACTGGGTTTTTGAAGTTCGATCGAGAGTTAGTCGTAATATTAAAAACGGATTTGGTATAACATCTTGTCAACAAGTATTGTTATAATAATGACATCAATTAAGCTATAGTCGCCTATGTCTGAACAATTGATCGCTAATCTTGCTAATGCCTTTAAACCAGTTCCTTTACCTGCTGGTAGTCCCTTTTATGTGGATCTAAAAGCAGTGAGAGCGGATGCCGATGTTTGTCAAGATTTAGGCAGAAAAATTATTCGTGCGCTGCCCACAGACTACACCCATCAACTGTACACAGGACATCGAGGAGGGGGGAAATCAACGGAATTATTGCGCCTGAAAAAATATCTAGAGCAAAAAAATTGTTTTGTTGTTTATTTTGCGGCAGATGAAGATGATATCGATCCAGAAGATGCTCAATATACAGATATTCTCATTGCCTGTACGCGCCATTTATTAGAACAACTAAAACCGGCTAATTCAACCCCCTTAAAAAACTGGATAAAATCCCGTTGGCAGGATTTAATTGATTTAGCTTTAACAGAGATTAAAGTTGAAGATGTTAAACTAGAAACAGGGGATTTAATTAAATATTTTGGTAAATTGTCTGCGGCGATTCGGGCAATTCCCAGTCAAAGACAAGAAATAAGAAATAAAATCAATCCTCATACTGTGACGCTGTTAACAGCACTAAATGAGTTTATTGATAATAGCAAAACTGTCTTAGATAATTCAACAAAATTATTGGTAATTGTTGATAACTTAGATCGGATCGTACCAATAAATCGGCGAGATAATAAAACTAATCATGATGAGATTTTTTTAGATCGAGCTAATCAATTAAAGGGGTTAAATTGTCATTTAATCTATACTATACCTATTTCAATGGCCTATTCTAATCGGGCCAATGATCTCCGGGATATTTATGATAATGACCCGATGGTTTTACCGATGATTATGCTCCGCAATCCGGATCGTACTATTAATCCCGATGGTATGGCAAAAATTAAGGCTATTATTGAGAAAAGAACCCAGCAATTTTTACCAATGAAAAAGCTAGAAACAGATATTTTTGAAAGTCAAGAAGTTCTGGAGCGATTATGTTTAATGACTGGAGGTCATGTACGAAACTTAATTTTATTAATGCAAACCGCTTTAGATCATGTGGATGCCTTACCTATTACCGCAAAAGCTGCTCAAAGAGCAATAACCCAAGCTAGAGATGTCTATCGGAGAACAGTAGAACACGAGCAGTGGAAAATTCTGGCTCAGGTACATCTTACCAACGAAATTAAAAATGATGACGCTCATCGTAAATTATTATTCAATCGTTGTATTTTACAATATGCTTATTTTGATGCAGATGCAGAGTTAAAAAGTTGGTATGATGTGCATCCTTTAATTACCGAAATTAAGGAGTTTAAAGACGCAATCCTCAGCCAACCCATACCGGGAGGATTATAATAATGACAAACCAAAAAGTAAAACCCTTAACTAACTCTCAGGAATCGGATTTTGAAGGATTGCTAGAAGAGCAACCCCTAACAGCAGCAGAATCCTATCAAGCATTACTGCGATCGCTCAGACGAAAAAATGGCTTTAATTTACTCTTTGTTCGCTGTTCTCCCGTGCAAGCTGATGAGATTATTCGGGGAATCAGTCAAGATTTACCCAATAAAAATATTCAAGTCCTGCAGCTTGATTCAGAAACCGATAATTTGTATGAGAAAATTGTCGATCTACCAAATTATACCAATCTAAACATTCTTTTTGTGCGAGGTTTAGAAAATGCACTACTGCGCTACGAAGAAGCGGAAAGTCAAGGCTATTTCTTGTCGAGTCAAAGTCCAGTTTATGGAGGAACCTGGGCCGGAGTTCCTAAGATTTTAGGCTATTTAAACCTATCCCGTGAGCGATTTGAGCGGCAATTTCCCTTTACTTTAGTATTCTTATTGCCGGAATTTGCCTTGCGGTATTTTATTCGTCGTGCGTCGGATTTTTTTGATTGGTATTCGGGAGTTTATGAATTTCCGACCGATAAGGACATATTGGAAAAAGAAATTAGAAGACTGGTTTATTTAGACAGCGATCTCGATACCTATCAGCAATTCACTCCCCAACAACGACAGGAAAAGTTGGCCGAAATTAAGGCCTATTTAAGCGATTCCCCATCTCTCGATCCTGTTCGAGCATCTCAATTGTGGCATGAAAAAGGTTTAATTCATGCAATGGGAAAAGAATACGAACAAGCGATCGCATCCTACGATCAAGCTTTAGAAATTAAACCCGATGACCATCAAGCTTGGAACAACCGAGGGATTGCGTTATATAACTTAGGAAGGTATGAACAAGCGATCGCATCCTACGATCAAGCTTTAGAAATTAAACCCGATGACCATCAAGCTTGGAACAACCGAGGGATTGCGTTATATAACTTAGGAAGGTATGAACAAGCGATCGCATCCTACGATCAAGCTTTAGAAATTAAACCCGATGACCATCAAGCTTGGAACAACCGAGGGATTGCGTTATATAACTTAGGAAGGTATGAACAAGCGATCGCATCCTTTGATCAAGCTTTAGAAATTAAACCCGATGACCATCAAGCTTGGTACAACCGAGGGGTTGCGTTAGGTAATTTAGGAAGGTATGAACAAGCGATCGCATCCTTTGATCAAGCTTTAGAAATTAAACCCGATGACCATCAAGCTTGGTACAACCGAGGGGTTGCGTTAGGTAATTTAGGAAGGTATGAAGAAGCGATCGCATCCTACGATCAAGCTTTAGAAATTAAACCCGATGACCATCAAGCTTGGTACAACCGAGGGATTGCGTTAGGTAATTTAGGAAGGTATGAACAAGCGATCGCATCCTACGATCAAGCTTTAGAATTTAAACCCGATTACCATCAAGCTTGGTACAACCGAGGGAATGCGTTAGATGACTTAGGAAGGTATGAACAAGCGATCGCATCCTACGATCGATCTATTAAAATTAATTCAAATGATGCTAATACTTACTACAATAAAGCTTGCTGTTATGGCTTACAAAACAATGTGGAATTAGCTATCGAAAACTTACAACGCGCCATCAATCTTGATGTCAAATATCAGGATATGGCGAAAACGGATCAATATTTTGAGCAGATTCGGGGAGATGAGCGGTTTCAATCATTGCTAAGTTAAGTAAATAAAAAAAGAGATAACTATCTAGTCGAAAGCAATCCTATCATCAGAATTAGGGTATAATAACTCTTAAGTCACAACTTTCGATCCTATCAGGAGAACAATTGCTATGACACTGGCAACCACTCACCAACAAACCATTTTAGAAAAACTGCAAACCCTCAACCCACAACAACAACAACAAGTAATAGAGTTTATTGAATTTTTGCAGCTTAAAGCAGATAAGACAGCAATTGATGAGGAAGAAAGAGAAATTTCTGCTTTAGAATCAGCCGGAGACTTAGTGGGGTGTTTAGACAGTGGTAAAGGAGATTTATCCCTAAAAAAGAAGGAATTTAAAAAGAAGCATCTAGTCTAATATGCTCAAAAGAGTAATTCTAGATACGGGGGTCTTAGTCGCCGTTCTCGACCGGAGTGATAATTATCACAATTGGGCAATTCAGCAATGGGAAAAAGTTGCCAAACCTTTATTAACTTGTGAGGCAGTTATCACTGAATCCTGTTTTATTTTACAAGATGTTTATGGGAGTGAAGATGCAATAATGTCTTTAATTGAACGGGGAACAATTAAAATAGATTTTAGCCTAAATGATGAAGTCAAAGTCATCCGAGAGTGAGTAACGCACAGAAAACGGGTTTCTCCGAGAAACCCGTTTTCTACTCATTTGGTGAGGATGACTGAATTAATTGAAAGCAGTTCTGTGTTAACTTTAGATAGCGATTTCTATATTTATCGCAAGAATCGGAGAGAAATGATTGATGCAATAATTCCTGACTGACAACCTCCATACCGAATATCAAGATATGGCAAAAACAGATAAAGATTTTGAGCAGATTCGGGGAGATGAGCGGTTTCAGAGTTTCCTAAATCGAGTATAATAATATATATTTGTATTTTAGCTAAGGAGATATTCTATGACTAACACCTACACAGCTATAATTCAGCCAGACGGAGATTGGTGGATTGGTTGGATAGAAGAAATTCCGGGAGTTAACTGTCAAGAAGCATCTCGTGATCAGTTATTAGAAAGCCTAAAAATTACTCTTAGTGAAGCATTAGAATTGAATAAACAGGAAGCAATTGCCGCTACTAGGGGAAACTACCAAGAAGAGAAAATTGTTGTATGAAACGCAAACAGTTTATCGATCACGTCCTGTAGGGGCGAAGCATTCGGATAGGAAATCTACGGTTTCAGCGATAAGTTATTGCCCGAATGCTTCGCCCGTACTTTTTCAGCAAGTCCTAGCCATTCTTGGTGGTTTAACCCCCAATTAAATAAAAGATCTGCGATTCCAAGACATACGGAAATTAGGGATATTCTCGCTAATAAAATCTGCAAAGATCTGGGAATACCACTAATCAAATAAATCGTTCATCAGTCTTGATGTCAAATATCAGGATATGGCGAAAACGGATAAAGATTTTGAGCAGATTCGGGGAGATGAGCGGTTTCAATCATTGCTAAGTTAAGTAAATAAAAAAAGAGATAACTATCTAAGCCGAAAGCAATCCTATCATCAGAATTAGGCGATAATAACTCTTAAGTCCCAACTTTCTATCCTAATCAGGAGACCGATTGCTATGACACTGGCAAATACCCACTAAAAATCGAAAATTTCGCTCATTATATCATAAAAATCACAAAAAATACTTAATTTAATAAGACAACTAAATAATTGTTTAATCGGTAATTCTTGAGGAAATATAAAATCAGAACCCAACTGGTAAAAAGAGTGAGAGAATAAAAACATAGTTCAGAGAGGAGAGGCTGTCAAGACAAGCTTTCCAGTCGTAAAATCCATAATTCTTGCCGGGTGAAGGCTAATAAATAACTTTCAAAAAAGCGGGATTGAACTTAGTAGAACAAATCGCGACAATCTGTCAATCTACTGAAAAAAAGAGAGAAAACTTATGTTTTGTGAACAATGCGAACAAACCGCTAGTGGTAATGGTTGCCATCAGTGGGGAGCCTGTGGAAAAAGTCCCGAAGTCAACGCTGTTCAAGACTTATTAGTTTATTGTCTGCGGGGATTAGCATCGGTAGTTTTAAAAGCAAAAGAAGCGGCGATATCTACTCGCGAAGCCGATATTTTTACCTGTGAGTCGCTTTTCGCCACCATGACCAATGTGAACTTCGATCAACGACGTTTTACCGATTATATTCAGCGTTGTTTAGAGATTCGGGAAAATTTAAAAGCACAATTGGGATCCCTGGACTGGTCTGCACTTGCCAACTATCAGCCTAATTTTAATGAGAGCCTAGTTAGCCAAGGTCAAGAAGTATCCTTAGAACTAATTGAAAAAGTGCAGGACATCGATATTTTTTCCCTAAAGTTAACCGCTATCTACGGAGTTAAAGGTCTTGCTTCCTATACTTTCCACGCTCAGGAATTAGGTCAAGAGGATGACTCAGTTTATCAGGTTATCCAAGAGACTTTAGCGGCAATTGATCGGGGGGATTTAAACCTGAATGATTGGGTGGCAATCTGTCTAAAAGTCGGGGCAGCAAACCTGCGGGCCATGGAATTATTAGATCAAGGTCATACCGAAACCTACGGTCATCCGATACCGACAAATGTTCCCTTAAATCCGCGTTTAGGTAAAGCCATTTTAGTCTCCGGCCATGATATTAAACAATTGGCAGCTTTACTGGCACAAACTGCCAATACTGGCATAACAGTCTATACCCACGGAGAATTATTACCCGCTCACGGTTATCCAAAACTAAAAGAAAAATATCCCCATCTCTACGGTCATTATGGAACCGCTTGGCAAAATCAAACTAAAGAATTTGCTAAGTTTCCGGGGGCAATAGTTTTAACTACTAATTGTCTCATGCCCCCCCACGAAAACTATGAAAGTAAACTCTTTACCCTCGGACCTGTGGGTTATGCCCATATTAACCGCTTAGAAACAGTGGACGGTGCGATCGATTTTAGTCCCGTGATTGCTAAAGCGCAGTCATTGCCCGGATTTACTGAAATAAGCGAACCTCGGCAGGTAATGGTGGGATTTGCCCACAATACCGTCCTCAGTGTCGCTGATACGGTGGTTGATGCCCTTAAACAGGGTAAAATCCGTCACTTCTTCCTGGTTGGGGGCTGCGATGGGGCAAAACCAGATCGCAATTACTACACCGAATTTGTGGAACAAGTTCCCGAAGATTGTATCGTTTTAACCCTTGCCTGCGGAAAATTCCGCTTTTTCGACAAACAATTAGGTAGCATCGAAGGATTACCGCGGCTAATGGATTTGGGACAATGTAACGATGCCTATAGTGCCATCAAAATCGCCCTAGGATTAGCCAACGCTTTTAACGTTAGCGTCAACGAGATACCCCTATCCCTAATTATCTCTTGGTACGAACAAAAAGCGATCGCTGTACTGCTCACCCTGCTGCATCTAGGTATGCAAAATATCCGTCTGGGACCAACTTTACCGGCATTTATCTCCCCTAACGTCCTGAAATTCCTCGCCGATACCTATCACCTGCAGCCGATTACCACCCCCGCAAAAGACTTAGCCGATTGTCTAGGTTAAAACTTTCTGTAAAAATCCTACCCTTGGCCACAAACCGTGGCTTATGGGAAGGAGAGGGATATTATCCTCAAGGAGAATAATTTTTATGTCCGTAATCACTTTAAGCATTGATGGCAAAGATGTAGCGATCGAAGCAGGTTCGCGAGTTCTGGCGGCCGCTAGTCAGGTAGGAATAAAAATTCCTGCCCTCTGTCATCTCGATGGGGTTTCCGAAGTGGCCGCCTGTCGCTTATGTTTGGTAGAAATTGAAGGTATTAATAAATTATTACCCGCCTGTGTAACGGAAGTGGCGGAAGGAATGGTGGTTCATACCGATACCCCAAAACTGAAAGAATATCGCCGCATGACAGTGGAATTATTATTCGCTGAAGGTAATCACGTTTGTGCAGTTTGTGTGGCTAATGGTAACTGTGAATTACAAGATTTAGCCATCGAAGTGGGTATGGATCATAGTCGTTTTCCCTACCGTTTTCCCAAGCGAGAAGTGGATATTTCCCATCATCTTTTTGGTATCGATCATAATCGTTGTGTTCTCTGTACCCGTTGTGTGCGAGTCTGCGATGAAATTGAAGGGGCGCACGTTTGGGATCTGGCTTATCGCGGCGAAAAAGATAAAATTATCGCGGGAATGGATCAGCCTTGGGGCAGCGTTTCTGCCTGTACTTCCTGCGGCAAATGTGTTGCCGCTTGTCCAACCGGGGCAATATTCCGCAAGGGTTCCGCCGTTTCTGAAAAAGAGGAAGATCGCTCGAAGTTGGAATTTTTAGTTAACGCTAGGACTGAACACCAATGGACGCGTTAAAGTAATCGATGGAGGGTGATAGTGATCGATGGGCGCATTTAGATATCTACGAGAAGAAACTAACGGCCAAGGTAAGGGAGGACTATGATCAGATTATGGATAATAATCAAGATATCCTAGGGATTGCTGCCCAATACGAAATCTCGGAAATCGATATCCGACGCGCCAAGGATTACGCTTTTGGATCGGGAGTGTCTCGATATCAATTTTTTCCCGAAGGTTTAATGGTAGCAGCTTGGCGAAGACTCGCTGGCGCTCAAGGGAATAATCTTGATCGGATGTTTCTCAATCATGAAATCTACGAATCTGACTTAGTGATTAATCGAGGCTTTTCGCAGCAACAAGCGCATTTACTGGCACAAAAACAATATCCTTGGTCCGATTCAATTCAGCAAACAAGATAATTATGACCACATCACCCGAATCGCAATTTCTGCAAGCCCTAGAAATGTGTCAGTCTCTCTCCAATTTGACGGCGCAATTTTCTAGTATTCCTTGTCGGATAATTGAAATTTTGTCTGATGTCAGTCAAGAGCCTAGGGTTTTGTATTCGCTCTTAATTAAATATTCTAGAGAGGTGGATTCCGCTTTAGTTGCCCTAGATATTTATGCCAAAAATGCTGATAATTGGCGAGTAAAAGATCGAGATAAAACCTGTTCTCTTGGTTTTGGAGTGAAAGACCATTGCACGATTTTAAGCTGTTTGCTCAATTTCAGCAAACGTCCTTTTTCTTTTATTTCTTATACGGGAAATTTTGCATCAGAGGCGATTATTTTTGAGCTACTTAAAGACTGGAAAAATCTAGATTTAGCCCCTTTCTTTGAGGAAAAAATGCAAGAGTTTATCCTGGAGGCAAAAATAGCTTAAAAGAGAATTCCTTTTCGTTTGATCCTTTTGACCAAATTGCAACTCAGCCAACAATACCAACCAAGGAATTAAAGTTATGAGTAAAATTCGCTTCGCTACTGTCTGGTTAGCCGGTTGTTCGGGATGCCATATGTCCTTCCTCGATTTGGATGAATGGCTGTTAGAATTAGCCGAAAAAGTTGACGTGGTGTATAGTCCCGTCGGCTGCGATCTGAAAACCTATCCCGAAAATGTCGATGTCTGTTTAGTGGAAGGAGCGATCGCTAATCAGGACAATTTAGAACTAATTCATCTAGTCCGCCAAAATACCAAAACCGTCGTTTCTTTTGGTGATTGCGCCGTGACTGCTAATGTTCCCGCTATGCGGAATATGTTGGGAACTGCCGATCCCGTACTAAAAAGGGCTTATTTAGAGTTAGGAGATAACACCCCTCAACTACCAGAAGAACCCGGTATCGTTCCCGAATTATTAGATCAAGTGCTGCCCGTCCATCAAGTCATTCCCGTCGATATTTTTATGCCGGGATGTCCCCCCGATGCGGACAGAATTCGCGAGACATTGATTCCCATTTTAAAAGGGGAATTACCCGTGATGGCAGGACGAGAAATGATTAAATTTGGTTAATTGAATGGCCCTCTCGACATCATGGTGTAAAGTGTTCGTAAATGTGACATTTTGGGCGCAGGCAATGCGCCCCTTATATAGCGGGAAAAAATCGACGTAACCGCTATAAATCGGTTTATTAACGAAGAAAATAAACTATAGCGATAATAATACTCAGAATTACCACAGTCTGGCGCAGATAACTAGGAGAGATAATTCTAGCTAGTTTTCCCCCCAATAAACCCCCAATCAAAGAGCCAATTGCTACCACTATCGCCGCCGACCAATATACCTGATTAGAAAAGAGGAAAAACCAAGATGCCGCCACGTTAACCACCAAAGAAAGCAACTGTTTTAAAGCATTTAATCTCGTGAGATTATCCTTGAGAAATAAGCCCAAAATTGCTAACTCAATCACACCTAAACCCGCTCCAAAATAACCACCATAAATTGAAGCGAGAGCGATGGGTAAAACCGCCAAAATTTCTGGGATATGACCATTTTCGTCCCCCTGTCGCCGCTGCAGCCAAGAGCGTAAAGTATCTTGAAAAGCCAATAAAGCCGCCGCTAAAAGAATCAGAAAAGGAATCAGGCGCTCAAATACTTTATCACTACTATTTAACAGCAAAATACCACCGATAATACCGCCAATAACTGCCGATGGTAGCAATAGCTGAATCCGTTTTTGTTGCCCGTGCAGGTCTTTTTTTTGGGCGAGGGTTGCCCCCAGATAACCGGGGCATAAAGCAACGGTATTAGTCACATTTGCCATCACCGGTGGGATACCCACCGCCATCAGGGTCGGAAAAGTAATCAGACTACCGCCACCGGCAAGAGCATTAATTAAGCCGGCAGCCACGGCAGCGAGTGCCAAGAAGCCATACTGAATAGGCGTGAGCATTTAGGCGTTAGGAATAGTAATTAGGGCTAAATCAATTTTTTCCTCGTCAACTTGCTTAATTTCGGCTCTAATTCCTGGTCCAAAGTATCTTTCAATTTTTTCCTGTTTTGCCAGCCACTTTTCTAGGGGTAAAAGGGGCGATTCAAATTCTAGGGTGAGACAATAGGCGGAATCAACAGCAGTTTCACGAATTCCTACTAAAGTCGGTCTTTCCTCGTCTGTGGGGCTTAATCCCAGCTTTTCTAGGGCTTCATCCAGATGCACTTCCTGTCCGTAGCGATACCGGGTGACATCGTTGCGAAGTTTGGTTTGGGTGACAGTAGCCTGTTGTTGGCGCAATTGCAAGATTTCGGGGCTAGTGGGTTGACTGAAGGGTATAGGTTTGATTTCTGAGGCTTTTAGGGCTAAACCTCCCAATAATAACGGTAATCCGTAGAAAAACCCCGCTAAATTGACCGTGGCGTTACCTTGGGCATAACCGATGATCCCGATAACCGTTAAAATACTGCCTAAAATTAAGCCAAAGTATGATAGTCTAATTTTTCTGAGCATGAAATAATTTTTTTCTTGAGTACGCTAATCCTTTAGAGATTATACAACTCAAAAGAATCTTTTTTGCAGAGGGGCGGTGGGGAGATTTTTCAGTTATCAGTAAACAGTCATCAGTCATCAGTGAAAAGAAAACAACGAACTCGCTACTTAATAAGTAAGTAATCTCAATTAACTGTTAGATAGTGGCACAGGCTTCAGTTTCTTTGTAGTTTATCTTTAGATTGTAACCAGCTACTTAGTTGATTATAGGTGGTGCGTTAGGAATTTTTGCCGTCTAACGCACCCTAAGTTTTACTATTGCCTATGTACTCGCAATTTCTCAATTAATTGAGATAATTTCTCGTCAGAAGCGGCAGTAATAAAGTCTAATTTAAACTTTTGTTCCTGACTGAGATATTCTGCATAGCTAGACAGAAGAAAAGGACGAAACTTTTCATTATCAGCAATATAAACTTCAAAAAAGGCCACCAATAAGGCCCCCGCATAACCCTCGATTAAATTTTGATTGGGTAAAGTGATATCGACCACAGACTCTAGGGTTTTTTGCATTCCTGCATCCAATTCCGTAAAATTTACATGAGCTTGTCCCTCCACCATGGCCAGATATTTATCTGGCGTTTTTAACCAAGTAAAAGGAATAGCCTGTTCAAAAATCGGATTAGCTGCTGGGTCATAACTTCCTGAACCCAAGAGGACAGGAATCGAGATTTTGCTTAAACCTTTTTCCCCAAAAATACTGCGGTTAACGGGATTAGCTGCAAAGACAGCAGTGACTCGTTCATCGCGAAAATTATAGACCTGTCTAGGCAATTCTAGGGCGCGACATTCCAGTAAAATCGAGATATTAATCCCGGAATAAGAACGGTTACAATCTTTAGCAAGATTATCAAAATCGATTGACGCACCGGCAATAGCAATGGCAGTATAACCTCCGAAGGAATGACCAGCTACTCCCACATTAGTTAGGTTAAGTTTACCTTGAAATTGACTAGCATTACGTCTTGCTAATTCATCGATGACAAAGCTAATATCTTTGGGGCGGTTAATAAACTCATTGCCATCAAAAATATTGCGATAATACCCTGCTAACATTCCTTGCAGGTATTTGATATCACTGCCGGGGTGTTGCGGTGCTGCTACTAAAAATCCGTAGGAAGCTAGATGTTCAATTGCTTGGGCATAATCTTCTGGTCGCGAGGCTAATCCGTGGGAAAAAATAATTACAGGTGTTTTATCGTCTCGGAAAGTTTGCGGGATATAAACATCCACATATAAACTGCGATTGCGACTGCTATCGGTTAGGTTCCAAACTTCTTTTTTTACCTGAAAGCTACCGCGCTGACGCAAATCGGGTAAACTGGCATAATTAATCGCTGGTTTAACGGCAGCGGCTTCCTCGGCTGTCCAGAGGCGCATATCTTTAATAAATACTTCCGCCACATAAACTGCATAATCGATGGTTTTAGCTAATCCGAGGATTTCTTCCCCCTGTAACTGGATATTATTGGGGAATTTTTTCAGCACATTTAAAAGGGTTAATCCCCCCGGATCAAAAGCGGCACTAACAATCGCACCCCGCAGGGCATATTTACCATTAATTCCCCCTTGAATGGTGATGCTTTTGCCCAAACGAGAGAGCATATCAGCACCCATCACACTATTAAAGAAACGAGATAGTAAAATAGGATCGATGTCAATTTTTGTTAATAAAGCCTCACGAAACTGCTCTCTTGCTTCGGGAGTTACTCTGGCTAGAAATTGTTTTAAATTAGCGTCGATTTTGCCTTCTTTAGCAAAGGTTTCTAGGGATGTTACCGATACAGAAAAGACGAGAGGAGTATAGACAAATTCAATTTCTTCGGCGGCTTTTAGGGGTAAAGCGGTCATACCAGCAGCGAAAAGACCTAGGATAAAAGCTCGCAGCCGACGGGTGGGATTATTTCTAGGAAACCGATTTTGTAAACTATGGCTAATCATGCGGTCTTTGGCTAGGGTAAATGACAATATGTGAACTACTCTCAAGGTCGTTGAGAGCTTCCTATTTCACAGGGGATTGCCTCAAGACAGACTTACGCCCAGCTTTTGGTCTGACATCCCCGACCTGGGCAGTATCGCTAGTTCCTAACGACAATACCCTTCGATGTAGCTCAGGGCAAGCTTCGGCTTTGCTCAGTACAAGTATCCGTAAGGCTTCATTTTTGATATTTATTGCCGCATTTATGTCCCGGTCATGGATTGTTTTGCAATGCTCACAAGTCCAACTCCTAACATCAAGCGGCAAACTACCCACTTGATTTAGACAGACATGACAAGTCTTAGAACTAGGGAAAAACCTATCAACTTCAATATAGGTTTTTCCTTGCCATTCTGCCTTGTATTTAAGCATTGTACAAAACATTCCCCAACTACAATCACTAATGGCCTTAGCTAAATTATGATTGCGTACCATGGCTTTAACATTGAGGTTTTCTACAGCAATAACTTGGTTTTCGTTAACTATCTTACGGGATAGCTTGTGGAGAAAATCCTCACGGCATCTTGAGATTTTATAGTGAACTTTAGCTACTTTACGTCTAGCTTTTTGACGGTTGTTACTTCCTTTCTTTTTACGAGAAAGCTTTTGTTGTTTCCTTTTTAGATTGCGTTGATGTTTAGCAAAATGTTTATGGTTATCATATTTACTGCCATTACTGGTAATAGCAAAATGATTAAGTCCTAAATCGATTCCTATTGCTTTTCCATCTATCCCCCCGTCTTCGTCACCACCCTGATTAAGGGTAGATCCCCCCGCCTTCGGCACCCCCCTTATCAAGGGGGGCAGGGGGGATTGTCCGTCATCAACTAAAATAGAAGCGTAGTATTTACCGTCTGGGTTTTTTGAGATAGTAACGGTTTTAATTGTTCCTGCAAATTCCCGATGACGAACACAATAAACTAATCCAACTTTACCAGGTAATTTGAGGTAGTCTCCTTCAAATTTGACATTAGCGGGATAGCTAATTGATTGTTTACCATGTTTAGATTTGAATCTTGGTAATCTAGATCGTTTCTCAAAGAAGTTTTGATAAGCTTGGGATAAGTTCAAAGCAACAACCTGTAAGCACTGGGAATAAGCATCTGTCAACCACTCATATTCTTTTTTGAGACTAGGCAATAGTCCCTGAATATAGCCTCGTGTCAGCCCTTTTCCTGTGGTTTTATAGGTTTCTTGGCATAAATTCAGGGAATAATTCCAAAACCAACGACAACAACCAAAGCTTTTTGCTAAGGCTATTTCTTGCTCGGTATTAGGCTTAAGTCTGAATTTGTACGCTTTGTACATAAGAGTTATCAAGAAACTAAAACTATGATAACATAGTTTTTGAGGAATTGTCTATAGAGTCCATTTGGTATCTTTGCCAAAATCCTTACCCAGTATGGATTAGAGCGAATTAGCCAAAATACCTGTAATTCTTACCCGTGAAGCGTCACAAGAGAGATACCAAATAGGTTCTATATACAAAGTCAGCATTCATGAGGGGAGCCCTGGGGGGAATTACTTCGGCCCTTTAAAAGCCCCATCCCATCGCGCTAAGCGCGAGGGATGAATGCTGACACTAAGTTAAAAGTGAAAAGTGGCGGCGAGAAAGGGTCCGTTAAAGTTTTCCGTAAAACCGAACGCGTTATCGCCACTACCGTTTTTATACTCGATCCCGTAGAAACGATAGGCGAATTGCAGGGAAATTTGGCGATTCACCCACCAATCGACTCCAAAGAGGAGGTTCCAGCTTAGATCTGTATCGCCGGCCAGCCCGAAACCGGAAGCGTCTCCCCGAATCCATAAAGTGATCGGATCGGACACCTGTACCCCAAATTTACCGCCGAGGAGCGGTTCAAACCAAGTTCTCCCCTGACTGAAGGTTTGTTGGAAAGTTTGGCTGAAGTTGACGAGGGGACTGGATAGTTGTACGGTAAGCGTTTGCTCGATATCGATACTGATACTATTGAGACGAAGGCCCGCATAGGGCTGGAACCAAATTAAGGGAAAAGAGCGATTAGAGGGTTTTTCGGGCAGTTCGTGGCTGATCGGAGCGCCGATGTGGTAACTGACGGCGAAATCGTAGATGCCCTGATCGAATTGTAGGTTTGTTTCCGAATCCGCTTCGAGTTGCTGTAATTGGCGATTGTCGGCGAATTCTTGTACCTGTTGCATTGTTTGTTCTAGTTGTTCGAGCGATTCTCGGGCGTTCTGAATTTCTTGTTCGAGTCGTTGCAGGGGTTCGCTATCTTTTAACCCCCGTAACTCTTGGAGTTTCGCTTGCAGTTGTTGCAGGGGTTCGCTATCTTTTAACTGCTGTAGCTCCTGAACTTTTGCTTGCAATTGTTGGAGGATTTCGCTATCTTTAGTCTGCCGCAACTCCTCAATCTTCCCTTGTAGTTGTTGTAGGGGTTCGCTATCTTTTAGCTCCCGTAACTCTTGAATCTTCGCTTGCAGTTGTTGCAGGGGTTCGCTATCTTTTAACCCCCGCAATTCTTGAATTTTTTCCTGCCCTCTAGCCAGTGCTTCCTGTATTTGCGAGAGCTTTTCTTGAAAATCCTGTAAATTTCCTAGCCGATCGCTAAAGGCAGGATCGCGGGGTAATTCTGCTATTTTCTTCTCTAAATCCCGGAGATCTCGAATATCGATATTATCCCGAATCTCACCTATATCCACGTCGGGGAGAGTCTGAATTTTTACGACCATTTCTTGTAAAGTATTCTGGCGTTCGGCCAATTGTCCTTGAAGGCTGTCAAGAGCCTGTTTAAATTCGTTTAAGCGCTCGGCTTTTCGCTCGACCTCTTGCTGCACCTCCTGTCGAATTTCTGCGAGGGTCGTCTTCAGTTCCTGCGCCTGCTCGATTTTCGGAACGATCTCTTGCTGAAAACGTTGCCGAGCGTTATTGATCGCCGTTTCCAGTTCCTGTAACTGTTCCTCCCGAAGGGCGACTTCCTGCCGTATCTGATCGCGCACTTCTTCGGCCGCCGCTGGTAATTGGCTTAATTGTTCGGTTTTTAGGGCGATATCCTGTCGTAACGCTCGAATTTTGTCTCCTGCCTCTTGAAAGCTCCCCTCTTCTTTTAATCCTTGTATCCGATCGACCGACTGGGAAATGCCTTCGAGTCCATTGATCGCTTTTTGAATTCTCTGGCTGGCATCCCGACTCAGCAACCAATTCAAGGAGTCGATAAAATTCGGCTGTCGAACCCTTGTCTTCTGCCGGTCGATCACGTTTCTCAAGCTGGCGTAATAACCGTCGAAAATCAAACCGAAACGACCGTTCCAGGCTTCCACGCGCGCGCTACCCGTCACCCGGAGCGATTGTAACACTTCCCCGAGATCGAGATGATAGCTGACGGTACGTCCCCGGGCCGTTGCGGTTCCGTAGGTACTGATCGGAATGGTCGCGTAGGGCTGAAATTTAATCTGCCAACCTCGATCCTCTTGCCCCTGGGGAGCGGGATTTTCCGGTGCGATCGGGGTCGCAGCTGGGGTGGGTTCTGTGAGGGGAGAGGCTGGCAAAACCGGCGCTCCTACTCCCGCCAGATCCTTGGCACAGGCACTGTCGGATAATTCCTCGGTTCGGGTTTCCCCCTCGAATACCAAGGGGGCGACCCTATTGGTCAAGGGGGTAAAACCCTCGCAGAAGGAAGGGGCAACGGTCACGGGAGCGATCGCTTTCCCCTCATCTATCGCTTCGGCAAGAACACTGGGGACGGGAAACGATAAACCGAACAAAGTCCAGATCAGCAGGCGGCATGGCGAGAATCCCATAATTTTTCACTCCTCACTATTAAAAAAACGATCTAGCGGTAGCAGCCGACAACGGTTACCGTGTAGGTCTTGCCGAAATGGTTGACACCACCGATAAAAAGATTGACTTGATAGGGTTCATCGTTGGGTTCCGGTGTGGCGGTAATAGTCAGGGGTTTACCCGGGTCGATCCGCACATCTTGTTGGTTAAAAAACTGTCCCGTGGTTTGATCGCTGTACTTGAGGTACATCTGGATATCGAAGGAACCACCCTCATCCGAGGATATAGTGGCCACGAATTTTTGCCAGATGCGATCGCTCGGAACCGCCCAATCGGTATTCCAGTTATTGCGAGTGATATCGACACCGAACACACTGGGAACGGTCGGTTGAGAAACGGTCTTGGTTACTTGGTTTCCTTGACCACCGATCAAAGGTATCGGGACGCAGGTTTCTGAGGCACTAAGGGGCCAATTTAAGGCAAGGGCAAGCGATAAAGTGCCGAGCCAAGTAGGACGAAAAAGCATGAGCAAAACCTCGATAAATTAATCTGGGAGATTTTGATTCTAGATTATTGAGTATCTCTGAATATACTATCTAGGGTAGATATTATATTAAAGTTGTTTTTATGTCAAGACATTAACTATTAATAAAAAACAATAAATATATGATACTAAATCCATTTATTAAAGACTGATTGTTTATTCCCCCTTTTGCCTCTTGCCTTTTGCCTATCCTGATATGTAGCCTATACTCAACGGATTTAGTATGAATTTAATCAGGGGAATTGATATATCTTAAGATGAAAATAATCAGCTGGTTTTTTTGACCAGAATAAATTGCTAATTAACGCCAGTTCGGTTTAAGGGAATTTTGCCATAGCTTCCACGAAAGAATAGGAGTTTCAGGCTACGGTAGCATCAGGGTTTTAGCTGATCCCGAACTCAGGTTAATTATTGCGAATGTGAATATCTTGCTGCGGGAAGGGAATCTCGATACCCTGTTGGGTAAACCTATCAAGAATAACACAATTAACATCACTAATTACTCGCTTTTTCCTGTTAACATTATCCAACCAGAACTTTAATTCAAAGTTTAAACTAGAATGATCAAAATTAAGAAAAAAAGCTACTGGTTGCGGGTTTTTAAGTATGTGAGGATGTTGTTCAGCAATGTCTAGCAATAAATTCATCACCTGTTGTGCGTTAGAATGATAACCAACTCCGATAACAATTGAACAATAAATCAAGTTATCACTACCCGTATAGGTGGTGACATCCTCAGTAAAAAACTTTTGATTGGGAATAATTTTTTCAGAATTGTCTGTAAGAATTTGCACTCTTGTCGCTCGAATACCTAGCTTTTTTACCTGAGAAGTCTGTCCTTCAATATTAATGATATCACCGGGTTTGAGAACTTTTTCAAATAATAGTAAAATACCGCTAATAAAATTACTTACTACTTCCTTCATACCAAAACCAATACCCACCGATAAACCGCCAGTAATTGCCGCTATTGCCGTTGCATTAACTCCCACATAACCCAAGATGAGAATAAAACCTAAGACAATGAAAAAATAACGTCCTAAAAGTAAAGTTGCTTCAATTTCACCGCAACTAGCTGGCTGATTTAAATTAGCAATACTCAGAATTATACTCTCTACAAGAATAACAATAATTACAAGAAAATAAGGAGCAATTATCAGAATACATATGCTGCCCAATGTGATCGGACTATTGAATAAATTAAAGGGAGATGCTTGAGCAATTTCTTGAAGATCATTGTAGAAAATAAGAATGTTTCTCAGGACGAATAATACCAATAAAGGTGCTAAAAGCCGACCATGATAATATTTAATTGTATTCAGGGAAACCCTAGCGTATAATCCAGCTAATAAACAACGATAAATTAAATAAAACCCCATTAATTCTATAGATAAATTAATCATTCCTCTTGTCCAGTTTTGACTGAGAAAAATTAGATAATTTAAGTCAAGTAAAATTAGACTAATAACTGGAAAATTAAGAAATTGTATCAGGATAGCAAAATATTGACGGATGGTTAACTTTTTATCACTATAGATAAAACTGGTGACGTGAGGGAATCTTTTTCCCAAGTAAGACCATAACCATTTTGATAATAACCAAGCAAGAATTAAAGATATAAAAATAATCGTTAATTGGTTTTGAACATTTCTGCGTCCTAAAAATAATAATTGGTTAGCAATTATTTCTGAAAGAGAGGGAATATTATTGTTCATAATTAATTTATTTTCCTGACTTCCTGCTCGAGACCTGATTGAATATAAAGTGTCAGTTGGTGGGCTGCTGTTGAGGAAGATATTTCACCAGCGATCGCTCTTTCATACCAAAATTCTCCCTCTTCTAAAATTTTATTCAACTTTTCCCAATCATCCAGAGGAACTGCCACAGCATTGTGAGATTGTTGTAATAATACCGATTCGATCGGTAGTAAATTTCCTTCGATCTGCACCCGTCGATTAGTGGGAATAAAACTTTCTGTTTGGGTGATTGCTTGTAATTGTTGTTCGGGATTGGTGAGAAATTTTCCTAAAGCTAATCCCAAACTATTTTCATTATCACTATTATTGCGATTAAATACCATCACCCGTGTATAGAGAATTGGTGCTGCTTTACCTTGAGTTTCTTGGGGGAGTAAAGCGACTCTGAGATCATCTTGGAGGCTGTTTTTTAAATCGGCAATTTCAATAGAATTACACACATAATAGGTTAAGCGACCTCTAGCAAAAGCATTATGAAGTAATTCCCGTTGACGATTGAGGATAAAATTAGGCTGTGACGAGGCGAATTTTAGCCATTCTAGCCATTTTGCCCAATCATCTAAGCGAGGTTGCAGCCTACCCTGCTCATCCCACAAATAGCTGCCAAAAATTGCCATTCCCCAAAAAGTATCTTCAAAAGAGGACACCATCCCCACAGAATAGCCTTTGCGCGCACGTTCAACTAATCCCCCTAAACTGGTGGGAGGTTGCTTCAGCAGCGGATCGGGACTAACTTGTAATTTTTTTTGATTGTAACACAGTACACGAGTACGAGAACCTAAGGGAATGCCATAGATTTTTCCTTGATAGCTAACTTGTTTCAGGGTTGGGGGATTATAAATAGATAAATCTAGATTTTTCCGGTCAATTTCCTCCAGTACTCCTTGGGATACTAATCTGGGTATATTTCTCGAAAAAATTAGAATAACACTTGCACCTAATCCGCTTTGAGATTGTTTAAAAAAACGTTCGGGTATCTCATCGATAGGAATAGCTTGTTCAAGAATTGTCACCTGCGGATTTAATTTTTCAAACTCTTGCAAACCGAGACCTAATACTTCAGTTAAATTACCCTCTTCTGGATACCACACTAAAAGGGTTCCTTGCCGTTGCTCCGATGATTGGTTAGGAAGATCACTAAAACAAGCATAAAGAAAAATCGGCATCAAGATAAAAAGCAATAGGAGCGATATAATCATCTTTGCTTTTTTGCTTCTCCAAGCAGTTTTAACTCTGAGCCTTAGGGATTGCATCGCTCGTGATCCTTCGAAAATATTGCCATAGACCCATATTACATGAAAAGGTGACTAATAATCCTTATCAGAAAAATAATTAACATGATTTTTTGTCAACAGCCACCAGTATAGCAACAATCCCAGTTAAAAATTTGTGCGAGTTAAACTGCTGACTTATCTAAAGGTTGCATCTCATATTTGTGACGTTCTCTCACTTATGGTGAGTAGCAGAAGTTATTAAAAGAGGGCGAATGCAATTCGCCCCTACAATAATATTATTGCGCCCCTACCATTGGCGCACCGTGGTCAGTGAGTTTATCGAACTGCGTGCGCCAAAATCTAATATAGATATTTCTACAAAAGCGAGTTTTATAGTTTATTTTCTAACACTCTAATACCCAGTTTAAATGGGTAACAGCTTAGGGAAAATGTGCTTAGTATGAGTGAGATTTCTGTTATTAATAATAATGTCATGGCGAGGGGGTGATACCCGCCTTAACTTTACTGTATCAACCATGACAGGGGGACAAGCAAGCTGAAAAGCTTATGTAGCATGGAATACAGACACAGACTCCCAAAAAAGATAAGTAATATTTACTATATATGACCTAAATAACGAAAATGATAAGTGAACTATACCAGAAAGTCTTAGAGAATGAACTGGGGCGAGCCAGATATCTACTGTTGTTAATGATAGTTGGAACCTGGCAAATACTAAAGCAAGCCAAGTTAGAGATATGAGCAGAAGCACTACCAATACCAATCCTGTTTGAGAGTCGGAGAAAAAAATTAAAAAGATTTTTAAAGCTGGAAATCATGAACATTGAAAAAATCTGGTTTTCCTGCCTAAAAGAGATGTTAAAACAGGAGGAGAGATTCACAATAAAAGGATTAGTATATATGACCATAGACCGGACGAGTTGGGGAGCAATAAATATCTTGATGGTGAGTCTAATTTATGACAAGAGAGCCATGCCAATATATTGGGAGATATTAGACAAAAAAGGAAGTAGTAATCTCGAAGAACAGCAGCGAGTATTAGAAAAAATATTGACGGTGCTATCAGGTCATAAAATCGTGGTGTTAGGAGATAGAGAATTTTGCTCGGTCAGTCTGGGAAAGTGGTTTCAGAAGCAGAGTGTATACTTTTGTTTAAGACAAAAACAAAGTACAAATGTCAAGACATAGAAAGGAGTTTATCAAGAAATGAGAGACTTGGGTTTAAGTCCAGGAACTAAATTATTTTTGCCGGATGTCAATATTACAAAAGAGCAGGGATTTGTCGAGTTTAACTTAGCTGGTAAGTGGAAAAAAACTTACCGAGGGTTTCCCACAAAAGAACCTTGGTATATTCTGACTAACTTGGGAGATTTAGACACGGCAATAATGGCCTATCAAAAAAGATTTGATATTGAGGAGATGTTTCGAGATTTTAAGTCAGGAGGCTATAGCTTAGAAGGTTCTCAATTAGCACCGCAATACCTATCAAAGCTGATAATTGTTATAGCTATCGCCTATACAAGTGCCACAATACAAGGTAAAAAAATTAAGGATATGGGAATCCAAAAATATGTAACAAGACCTGAAAAAAGATATAAAGGTCAACGCAGACACAGCAGTTTTTATGTGGGTCAACATCTCTATCATTGGCTCCAGCTACATCAAATGTTCCAAAAAAATATAGAAGAGCTAATGCAAATTAGCCGCTATCGGTTGAAGGATTACATCAAAGGACAAAGAGCTATATCGCTTGCCCTATCTACCTTCTAGCTCGCTTGTCCCCCTCTCAGGTCATTATTATAACAATACTTGTTGGCAAGATGTTATACCAAATCCGTTTTTAATATTACGACTAACTCTCGATCGAACTTCAAAAACCCAGTTAGGGATTTTTCTCCCACTTCCCACTCCCGATTACGATTAAAATTGAATTTCCCTCATATCTAGGGATAAAAAGCGATCGAGTCCTAAATACATCCAATAAATAGAGTTTGGGGATTCCTGAATAGTTTTTTGAAACCCCAAGGCTGCGGCTAATTTCTCATAATCGGGATGAATAATCAAAGTATGTAAATCGCAGAGATTAGGAAAATCTAAGGTCATTCTCTGGAGAGTTTTTTGGGCATCTTGCAGGAAGATTAAACGATATTTCTCTAAATAATTAGCATCAATCATCCAACTGCGAATAAATACCGAAAGACAATTTTCATCTCCCACAGATGCCATTGTAAAAGGCTCCTGTTCGTTGATCGCACTCAGATGTAAACTCTTGTTAGGAGAGGAAAAAAAATTCCCTTCCGACTCGTTTGCAGTGGGATAGAGCAGATAAAAACCGACGGGATTAAGATTATCTACCCGACGCAAAACTCGCATACCTGTAGTATAATCTTTTGCCCAACCCCGCAACAGACGAGAAATGCGATGGGGAATTGCCTCAGCATTGCGATTCATCCAGTTATAATTGCCTGTCAGCAAGTTAGCCACAGGAATCGCATCACAACGGGGATTAAATTGATCTAATTGCAATTCCACAGATGATTCCGAGCTATCAGGCTCTAAAATCCCCGTAATTGGCTTGATTTTAATTCTGGTTGTGTTGCCGTCAAAAAATTTTTCGATTAAACCAAGGGCTGCTAATTTATCTAACATCATACCGGCAGAGCGATCGCTGCCCTGGTCCTGATCCTGATAAAATAAATCCGATGCTTGTCGATGGGTACAGATAATGGCAGTGGTGGGAAAAATTAACTGGGATAAGGGGGGTTTTACCTGTCCTTCCTTGGCAATCGCATAAATCCAAAGACGCAGAAAACAAGTGGCGCGCACCCGGGTTAATCCCACTCTCCCCACCAAGCGCTCGATCATTTGTTCTTGTTTTTCCCAAGAATACCAAATTTTCAGATGTTTTATCTCCATCTTTTTGGTCCTAGATTCTAATAACGATTAGACTTGATACTTCACTCCACTTCACCCTAATTCCCCCCAGTTCTCAACCCTCCCCCGACTAGATAGCGCTCATTGTTGTTGCACCTCTAGAACCGACAGAATGGGTGCAGAAACGTTTAGGAGGCAATTATGAACGATAAAAAATACGGTACTGCTCCCAGTCATACTCAAGCGTGGATTTTTCAAACTTGGTTATCTTTTGTTGTCTCTATTTCTGCCACTTCTTTAGGGGTTGTTTATCTGCCAGTAGAGCCGTGGATTAAAGGTTATTTAGGCATGGGTTTACTATTTACCGTCGGTTCCACCATTAATTTATCAAAAACTGTCCGCGATGTGGAAGAATCTAAACGCTTAATTAATCGCATTGATGAAGCAAAGTTAGAACGGATATTGAGTCAGTACGATGGGAGCATCTCACCTTTGTAACTCCTAAATTAAGTTTTATGTCAAGCTATTTTGAAAGCCTTGCTAGAAGACAGTTTCATCGACAAGTATAATTACTCACTTGCAAAAATGAGATGCCTCCTCCCTAACAAATAAACAAATCAATAGATACTTGAGGCAATGATGATTGCAGAATTAAATATCCGGTTAGAAGCCCACGAAAAAACAACCGAAGAGATAAGGCTACGGAAAGAAGATATCGACCAGCAGTCGGCCGAGTTTAACCAATGGATGACCAGAATCAAAGCAAGGCTGGACGCAATCGCAGGCAAGATCGAACGGGCTAAAAACAACACCAAGTAGAGCGAACGCAAAGCGCTCGCTACGCCAGATCGCATTCTCTCGCTCAAAGGAAAAGGTGCTTCATCGAAAATTTGGGTCTGAAACCCCGTCGTTCTAGGTTGGCTTTACCGTTAAATACTAGCGCATTTACACGATATATGCCAGAATGTTAAGATATGGAGAAAGCCTATTCTTACCGATTTTACCCCAAACCCGAACAAGAGTCGCTATTGCGGCGCACCTTGGGCTGTGTAAGATTGGTTGACAATAAGGCACTCCATCTCAGAACACAAGCATGGTAAGAAAAGCAAGAAAGAGTAGGATATGCTCAAACTTCTTCAATGCTAACCGAGTGGAAAAAGCAAGAAGAATTAGACTTTCTCAATGAAGTAAGCTGTGTACCTTTACAACAAGGGTTAAGACACCTACAAACAGCTTTCACTAACTTCTTTGCTGGTCGTACTAAGTATCCTAACTTTAAGAAAAAACATCAGGGAGGAAGTGCCGAATTTACTAAGTCTGCTTTTAAATTTAAAGACAAACAAATCTATTTAGCTAAATGCACAGAACCTTTACCTATTCGATGGTCAAGACAAATACCAGGAGAATGTGAACCAAGCACAGTAACAGTCAGATTACATCCCTCTGGGCGTTGGCATATTTCAATTAGATTTGATGACCCAACAATTAAGCCTCTACCAGTAACAGATAAAGCCATCGGAATTGACTTAGGAATTAGTAGCCTTGTGATTACCAGCGATGGTGACAAAGTATCTAATCCTAAGCATTTGAAAAAACATTATCAGAGGTTGCAAAAAGCGCAAAAAAATCTTTCTAGAAAACAGAAAGGCTCAAAAAATCGAGAAAAAGCGAGAATCAAAGTAGCCAGGATTCACGCTCAAATCACCGATAGTAGAAAAGACCATTTACACAAGCTAACCACTCAATTAGTTCGTGAAAACCAAACGATTGTGGTTGAGAATTTAGCCATCAAGAATCTGGTCAAAAACCCGAAATTATCTCAGGCAATATCTGACGTTAGTTGGGGAGAAATCCCTCGACAATTAGCCTATAAATGCCGTTGGTATGGGAGAAATTACCTCGAAATAGATAGATGGTTTCCTAGCTCTAAAAGGTGTAGTAATTGCGGGTATATTGCTGAGAAGATGCCGTTAAATATTCGAGAGTGGGATTGTCCAGACTGTGGGACACACCATGACCGAGATATTAACGCCAGTAAAAATATTTTGGCCGCAGGACTTGCGGTGTCAGTCCGGTTCGCGACCTGATGACCAGAACAGAGTAAAACTGGGGCGGCGGGTGCAAAACCCCGCAAGGGAAAGAAGCAGAAACCCAAATCGTGAGGTTTGGGAATCACCGTCTGGCCCGGGCGGTGAGGATGTCAATCCCCTGACGGTGGCTTCTAGCGGATTATTGTACGCAGAGAACTAGAGAGTTGATTGGCTGCCCGTGCGGCCACCAATCCAGAAAGGGCGGCGACGACCACTGTAGCAAGACAGGTTAGCTGGGCTGCCCCCGGGCCACCCACCCCCAGCACCATCGCCATGGCGGTCAGAGGTAGGCGATAGCCGCCAGCAATACCGGCCGCTGCCCCCGCCGCACCCGCCAGATCCCCCGAAATCTCAAAGGTCGTTGCGAACACCCGGCCACTGAGGTCGCCGATCGCCAGAAAAGGTACAAACACGCCACCACAGCCCCCAGCTAAAACGGCAGCGGTGGTGGCGGCAGCCCGGAGCAGAGCTACCGCCAACAGGTGGTAAGGAGTCGTTTCAATGTTTTCGGCCCAGTCGATAGCGGCTCCCCCCGGCCCAAAAGCCGCTGCGGGGGTCGCCACCCGTCCGATCACAATCGCCAGGAACAGCATCACCAGTCCACCGATCAGGAGACGAGTGGCGGGCCTGTTCCGCAAGCCTCTGGCCCAGTAGATCGCCTCACCGGTGAGGGCTGTAATCGTGCCAGCGATCGCTCCGATCAACAAAGTGGCACCCACCGCATCCCAGAAGTCAGTCGGGGCAACCTGCGGCACGACCAGCCGGATCAGTTGCAGCTTAAAGGCAGCGTTGACTCCCCATCCCACCAGTCCCCCAGCTAACATCGCCGCTGCCCGCTCCAGGGTGATCGGAACCTGGCGTCGCTGACTCAACTCAAACATAAAGAAGCTGCCCACCAGAGGGATTCCCATCAGGGCAGAAACACTTGCCGCACCGCCGCCGATTGCCAGCGGCCGCACCAGTTGACGCAGGGCTGGATTTGTGCTACCTAACCAAGTTCCCGTCGCCACGCCAATATGAGCCGCTGGTGATTCTGTTCCCATGGGCGCACCCAGCCCAACAGTGGAGAGGATGGCCAGGGAGCGCAACGGTGCTAGATTCCAGGGGAATCGCTCTTCTGCGCCGGATGCGTTCACCACGTCACCGGTCAGATCGGCGCGAGCAATGTCATGGGGGAAGGAGTACCAGGCCATTAGAGAACCCCAGCGGCCAGAGGCAGTGGCCTCGCGGGGAGCTAAGGTCTGCACGGGTTGGCCCCTACCCAGTCCAAACAGGACTAGCACTGCTAAGGTAACGCCCACCAGTGGCAGCAGCGGTAGCCAGACGTTGCCTAGGTCAGAGGCAATCCTGATGAGGGTTTGCTTAATTGCCTCAGTCAGCAGTACCGCAGCCAGAGAACCGATCAAACCGCCGAGCAGACCAGCAACGGCCCATGTGCCTACCCTGGTTAACAGAAGTTGTAGTTTGTTATTTAGCATCGCGCAAAGAAAGTTAAACTTTTATCGTTCCGATAGCAAGTCCATTTAAGTCTTCAACCAAAACACCCTGAAAACCTTGTCCAGTAAAGATACTATTTTACAATTCATTTCGGATTGCTATATACAGATTACCCCAAGATGTCGGGATAGCCTTGCCTTTTGACTAAGGATTATCCTGGCTATGCTAAACTAATGCTTGATTTAAGGATAACCCAAAAAGCGATCGCACTTTATCAATATAGCGCAATCACATCTAATTTGAGACTTTAATTGTGGGACTGGTTTACCAGTTACTTATTGGATTTTGCGTTTCAATTCTAACTGAATACTTTGCCCTAAGCAGCAAGCAACTAATTCGATGGCGAACTCTTCAGTCATAGCTGCCTTTAATTTGAGCGTAAATATCCGTTGCTGTCATTTCGCCAAATAACTGATCTTTAATTTCTAAATAATTTAGAGGTTGGTATGCTGTTTCTCTTAGAAAGAAAGCCGCTTTAGCAATTCCCAATCTCTCTACGAGAGCTTTAACTCCCTCTTTTCTAATTTCCTCAATCTCAGGAATCGTTAAATCTGTTGGAACTTTCATAGCAATTTTTCTCAATTCAAGCGTTGAAAATAATGGCGACAAACTCCACAGGAGTTTTAACAGCAAGACTACCGCTGTATCTTTTAATCATTTTAAGCGACATTGGCAAGGGAGAAAGATGGGTTTTTTCAAAATTGCCAATCACTAAATTTTAAGCTAGTTCCTCAATGACAAGACAGAGCCACAAAGTGATTCTACCCCCCCCCGATTTTGTCAAGCCTAAACCAACACAAATTTACAAAAATTTACAATTATTGTTACCCTTGAGAGTAGGGTAGTAAAAAAATCTTGGGTGCATCTCAATTTGGTCGAAATATCTATATTACAGGGCGCACGCAGTGCGCCCCTACCATTGGCGCAATAATATTATTGTAGGGGCGAATTGCATTCGCCCTCTTTGATCCCCCCTTAATCCAAGAAGGGTATCTGACAATTTTTAACCCCTATCTAATTAACAGCCAATCCCTAATCTCTCAATAACAGATATTCACGAATCTCAAAAAAGTTATCCCAAGGAATATAGGGTTGATTTTCCGATTGCAGATAATCGATTAAACGATCCCTAGCAAAAACTAGATCGGCCCTTCTAGCCATGGTAATATCGGTAACGGAATCACCGATCGCAATAGTTTCTACTCCTGAATATTTGGCCATAATCAAGGCTTTAGCCACTAATTCCGTCTCATTTTCCCAATCGGAATGAACTTGCAGATATTCCCCTTGAGTATGAAGATTTACCCCATAAATTGCCGTCACCTTGTCTAATAGTCCCTCCCGTTTTAAGACCGTTTCAATCATGCCTTGGATACCACCGGAGATAATAATAAAAGGGATGGATTGCTCCTGTAAAAAAGCGAGGAATTCGGCTAATCCGGGGCGAATTGGCTTGCTTTCGGCATAGGCGAGAATATCGGCGTACTTTTGGCTCGGTATCGACTCTAGCAGTTGACGAACACCCCGGCGCAGACTGAGAGTACGGGCGTACATTTGCGGCATAATCTGAGCCGATAAATCGGGGGCGAATTCTTTGAGCATACCCGCAAAGGTTTCCACGGCGGTGATAGTGCCATCAAAGTCACAGAAAACAGTTTTACTCATGGGGTGACAAAATATCTGAAATTGGATATAATCGAAGGTTATGATTAATTTTACAGAGATTATCTGATTCTAGAGCTTCAACCCCCATGAAATCCTATCTCGCCGCCGCCATTCAAATGACCAGTCAGCCGGATTTAGAGAAAAATCTCGCTGCCGCTGAAGAATTGATCGAACTTGCCGTAGGTAAAGGGGCGGAATTAATCGGTTTACCAGAAAATTTCGCCTTTATGGGGGCAGAAACCGATAAAATCGCCCAGGCCGAGACTATTGCTCTCAAAGCCGATAAATTCCTCCGCACCATGGCCCAACGGTTTCAAGTGACCATTTTAGGGGGAGGTTTTCCCGTGCCAGTGACGGGTATTCCCGATAAGGCTTATAATACGGCTATTTTAGTCGATGGCAACGGTGCGGAATTAGCCCGTTATCAAAAAGTCCATCTCTTTGATGTCAATGTCCCGGATGGTAACACCTATCAGGAATCGAGTACAGTCATGGCAGGGATCGATTTACCGCCAATTTATGGCTCCGATAGCTTGGGAAAAATTGGCCTCTCGATTTGCTATGATGTGCGTTTTCCCGAACTCTATCGCTATTTATCGCAGCAAGGAGCCGATGTTTTATTTGTACCCGCAGCCTTTACAGCTTTTACCGGGAAAGATCATTGGAAAGTTTTGTTACAAGCGCGAGCGATCGAGAATACTTGTTATATAATAGCGCCCGCTCAAACGGGTAATAATTACGAGCGCCGTTACACCCACGGTCACGCTATGATTATCGATCCTTGGGGTGTGGTTTTAGCCGATGCGGGGGAAGAAGCGGGAGTGGCAATTGCCGAAATTAATCCCCAACGTCTGCAACAAGTGCGACGACAAATGCCTTCCCTGCAACATCGTGTTTTTGTTTAAAATTCGCTCAGAAAATTAGTTCCCAGCGACGGGTATCAATAGGGAACAGAGCCTCACTTCTCTGTTCTCCAACCACTTATAATAACTTTTTAGCAAAATCGATCGCCTCCTGAAAAACTGTAACTTTGCCTTCAATTTGGGCAATTTGTACCTCGGTTAATAACTTACCGATAATCGGACTAGGTTTCATCTGTAAATAGTTGATTAAATCATCGCCCCTTAATAAAGGTCGGGGATGGGCGATAATATTATGGGGATCGAGATAGGAAGTAAACAGAGAAGCGACGATATTTTTGTTAATCCCCATCGATAAAGCAAAAAGAGCAAAGACAGGAAATACTTTTCCCGTATTTAGATAAATAAAATACTGTTCCCGCAGACTTAAATTATCTGCCTCCTTGAGGGGGGGTAAACACTTAATTACCGTGATTACCGTGCGAATTTCCCCACGGGAATACTTGAGATCGATTAACTCTTTTTCCGCTTCTACTAAAATATCCGATACCAATAGGGCTAATTTTGTCAACTGTAACTGAGAAGGGGAAAAGATAAATTTTTCCGGTGACAAAGATTCTAAAAATCCCGCTGCCGCTTCCACTCCCATAACTCGCTCCATTTTTGTGGGGGTAATCCGACGCAACCAGGGGGATAATAAGCCATCTTCCCAGGCACTTTTTAGCCATTTATTGCCACGGGAATTGAGCAAAAGGTAGTTTAGCTCGGATTGTACCCTTTCGGCGGCTACAAGGCGCAATAAAGGGGCAAGAGAACGAATAGTTACACGGGTATGGGGTTCGATCTCAAAGTCTAATTGAGCCGCTTGTCGATAGGCCCTTAATAATCTTAGGGGATCATCTTGGAGATTTTCCCTGGAAATCATCCGCAGAGATTGGCAGCCTAAATCTTTTAATCCCCCTAAAGGATCGAAAATTTCTTGGGTTTGGAGATTATAAGCGAGAGCATTAACGGTGAAATCCCGTCTTTTTAGGTCTATTTCTAGAGATTCTCCCTCCTGTTGTGCGAAATCAAGCGTACCCTGCGGAAAAACGACGCGAGCAATTTGACGAACGGCATCTAAAACCACAAAACCGGCCTTATACTGATGGGCAATAGTTTGAGCAATTTCGATCGCTTTTTCAGGAACCACAAAATCTAGGTCAATATAGTCTTTCTGACGGTTTAATAAAGCGTCTCGCACAGCACCACCGACTAAATAAGCATTTTCTGGCAATTCTTCCTGATTAATCGCAAAAACTTCTTTAACTAAACTATTTAGGTTTTTTTGACAAGACATCGACAAGAGCAGTTTACAAAAATATAATTTTGACCGGCCCCATTTGGGGAGAGACTGAGCTAGATTAACGGAAAAGACTTATAGAGTTAAACCTAATGTGTATTTGTATTAACTGCTATTTTGTTGATCGCTGTCTCACCTATCATGCCGTAGAAACACAACATCAGGAACGTCATCTCACCGAGACACCGGACTTTGAAGCGAAGAACCCTTCTATTAACGTTAACATTCGCACCAAAGAAGATTATATCGAAATGGAATGGGATGTGGTGGGTTGCGAAAGCTTTTTACGCGAAACCGGTAAATGGTCTATTTTGCGTCCGGGTGAACCAATTCCCACCTAAAATACCTGAACTTCCCCCATACATATCTACTACAAGAGCCGAAACCCCTTATCCAGCAATAGATAGACCCGTTAACTTTTCTTGATGTACCCGTGGAATAGTGGTCATACTAAATCTGGTTATTAAAGACTGATTATTTATTCCCCTTTTTGCATGAGTAGAAAACGGGTTTCTCCGAGAAACCCGTTTTCTGTGCGTTAACTAAGAGTAAGGGGACCAGGGACCGATGACGGTTTCTCCTCGCTTCTCTTTTTCTGCTAATTCCAGGTTTAAGGTTAATAATTTCTCTAAAATATCTTCGTCAGCTTGGAAGTGATAGGCCTCCATTACTAGCTTATCTAATTTCTGATGGAGTTGATAAAGTTGGCTACTGGGTTCGTTAAAGAATTGGTTATATAGTTTGGTGATTCCCCATTGTTTTTTCTCCATCTGTTGGCTACGGTATTCGTGTAATTCCCCGGCGGTTTGACGGATTTTTTCGACAAGTTCCTGTGAAGGTTTCTGGGGGAAGGGGAAGGTTTCAAAACAGGTGTTAGGAGTATAGCGAGTTCTGTCTTCAAGGGTTGAACTTTGAGCTTTTACCCAAATTCGATGTATATTTGATGTTAAGATACCGAGAATGTAGAAATCATCGGAGGCTACAACAGTAGTTGAGTCAGCAGGAAGCCATTCTTTTTTAGCCGGAAGGAAAATAAACCATTTAGAATGTCTAGGAATAGTAAAGTAACAAGCTAAAGATTCAATTGCTGTTCTCATTGCTGGTCTTTTTTCACCATATTTCCACCAATTTAGTTTAGTAACTTCTCGTCTATTTTGCTCTCTTTCCGGCTTAACAGTTAATTTAATATGCTCGAAAGGTAGTTTATATTCACTAGCATCTTCTAAACTCATATTATTAAAATCAATAATCCAGCGGCTAGGTTTTCCCTGAGGATTGTCAGTTAAATCACCAGCAGAGGATGATAATTTTAAAACCTCTTTATTCTTAAGATCATTTTCGATCCATTTTTCCGCTTGCTCACTTTTAATATAAAATCCCTTACCAACTGGTATCACTCCTTGAAAACTAATATTTTTGTTGGCTAATAGTCTAACTGCTTTTGAAACATCTACTGTCGTCGTCAAAGAAGAATTAATCTGAGAAACTGGATGATTATCTAAATAATAACTTACCGGTTCAATTTTACTCCAATTGACAATACTAACATGAACATTAGCCTCACCAGACCAAGGCTGAGTAGAAATCGCTTCATGAATGTGTCCACCATTGTGAGTAATATAATCTAACGCTGCTACACGACTTTTTCCTTGACTAATAGAATTAGTTCCGACTAAACCCGCTCTTCCTTTCTCATCTAATTGATTATGTGCTAGACGAAACCAATAGGAACAAAAATCAACCGAGTCTTTAACCTCAGAAAACCTTCCAAACACTTTATTAACATAATCATCACTGAGATTTAATCTCATGTGTTTACCTCCTAAAAATGGAGGATTACCGATAATTGCGTCTGCTTTTTGCCAATCGGTAAACAAAGCATCAGCACAAATAATATTACCATCCAAAGTATCCAAAGGTAAAGAAGCTTCCGTCAAATTAAACCTATCAATCGCCACCTTCCGGGCAATCATTAAAGTCACCCGCGCCAATTCTACAGCAAAAGGATTAATATCCATACCATAAAACTGTTTAGGCGTAACAAAACTAATCTGTAACTGCTCACTAGCAGAACGACGACGTTCAGCAATCTTTTCAATTAATAACTGTTCAATGCGCTTTAATTCTTGATAGGCGACATAGAGAAAATTACCCGAACCGCAAGCCGGATCTAATACCTTATACTGCTGTAATTCTAACTGAAGTGTATTTAACTCCCCAATCGTCCCAGCTTGCTCAATTCTTTCCTCCCAGTAACGGCTAATAGTTGGGCGAACAATTTTCATAATATCCGCTTCTGAAGTAAAGTGCATTCCGTAAGTATGACGTTCTTCGGCATTAGCTGTCCCTTCAAAAATATTACCAAAAATTGCCGGACGAATCTTACTCCAATCCTGACGCGCCGCCACATCCAGAAACTCTAATTCTTTCTGATTTAATTCAATTGGATGGATTATACTAAACAGTCCCCCATTAAAATAATCCACTCCCTGATACTTACCAACGGGGGTAATTTCGGGTTGGTTCATCTGTTGAAACAATCCCCCCAAGACATCATAAGAATTGCCACCATTTAGACATTCTTGTACACAAGAAATAAATAAATCTCTTGGTAACAATCCTCGATCCTCAGCAAACATTGCTAATACGCACTGTAAAATAAATCGCTGCGCCGTCAACTGATCAAAACCGCTTTTATGACCGCGTTTTTTTAACAGTTGAAACAACTCACCCATCCGCCGCGCTGCCGTTTCTGTAATCTCGACTTGATTATTCTGAAAGATAGGGGTACGATTCCCTACTTCCATAAAATTGAAGGCACTCACCCGATTTTTCAAATCGTTGAGATTGACTCGATCTACCGGTTCATCTATTTGAAGATCAAAATCAAAAATCCAGAACTGATCAAAATTACATAATAAGACATAGCGAGGGCGATTAGGAACCAATCGACTCCAGTATTCAAAAGCTTGGGGATAGTGTTTACTTAAATCTTCTCCTCGCTTTTTCATTTCAATTAAAACACGAGGTTTCCAAACTAAATCAGCAAATCCCGTTTTACCTTTCTTGCTACCTTTAGTAATCGCCTCCTCATAGGTTGCACCCGCTTCTAACGCACCTTTATGACCAAAAGCTCGAAAGAAACGGTCTAGGAAAATCTGAGCTTCTTTCCTTTCTTTGCCAGTAATATGCTGCTGACAAAAATCAATAAATTCCTGTAAGCTTTCAAGAGTAGTAGTCATCTATAGCCTTTCTATTGGAGTAGCGTGGGCGTTGTAGTGCGATCACCATCTTACACAATAATTCATAATTCCCCCTCCCATCTCCCCATCTCCCCTATCCCCTATCCCCTCTCCCTTCTCCTGTCTCCTGTCTCCTGTCTCCTGTCTCCTCAACTTAACGGGTTACTCCATCCACCACCGGACGGACATCGCTGCCCTCAAAATAGCCGGGGTTGCCTGTCCAATTGAAATCCGAGACGCGGATGTTGAGTATTCCCAACTGCAGCACAGGGTTATAGCGCAAAATTAAACTATAGGTGCGACGACTCCATTCGAGAAAATATTCTGTACTGATTTCCTTAGCTTGATCGATACTATAAATACTCTGGAAACCGACGCGAATCGGACCATATACCTGTTGAGTTATACCATAGGACATTGTTTGTTGATCAACAAAGCGATCGAAGAAAAAGGGTGATTGTCCGTTAACTAAACCCTGACTAAAATTGATATTAAACCCGGTATAGTCGAACAAATTGCGGGAAAAACGCCCAAACTGTCCCAATAATCCCACGGTTCCCGTAAGGGAGTTTTGCGTCTCTCCATTAGTGTAATAACTGGTGACACCAGTGACACCGGTGACAAGAGCAATATAGGGTTGAACGGGAAGAGGAGAAAATCTTAAACCTTGGTCGGGAGTCGGTGGTAAAGTAGGGGCAGACCAGAGTAAAAAACTACGATTGAGAGAGACAGCACCCTGAAAACGGCTTAAATTAGTAACATTATCCGTTGCATTGGCCGCTAAGAGATTACTGCGATCGGTGGGTGCGTTAACATTCTGAACAGAAGCTTGATAACTGAGTCTAATATCCGTATTGGGGACGACAATCACCGGTGAGGTCAAAATTGCGCCAAAACTGCTATTAACCGTCTGAAACCCCAAAGAACCGTTAAAAAGACGCTCGCGATAATTGTACTCCACATTGAGCAGATAGGGATCCTGCAACTGTCCGATCGTCTGTTGAAAGCGAATTTTAGAACGAACACTATTTTCGATCTGTTCCAAATCTAAATTAGAAAAAGAAGCTGTCGCTTGCAAAAACGAGCGCTCACCGAAATTAGTGGCAAAATTGCCCAATAAACCAAAAGCTTTCGGACTAAGGGCCGAAACTTCCCCACCTCCGGGGTTAGCTGAGGGAAAAGCATCGGGATTAAGGACTTTTTGAATTAAATATTGCGGTGTCAACTCAAAAATAGTCTTCGGTGTCTCCACTAAAGTTAGGGGACTTTCTACGAAAAATCCGCCCCGATCCTCCCCATCATAGCCCGGAGCAATTAAAAAAGGACGACGACGACGGCGATCGAACGTAAGACTATTAATAAAAGTGGGTGCCACTACCCGTTGATCGAAAACCAACTGGGAATTACTCATCCGCAACTCATCGGTAAAGGGGCCGGTACTGCGAAAAGTGGCGGAATTGGCCCGAACTTCCAATTCAGGAGGGGAAAAAGGGTCATTCGTCAGACGCACATTAGTGGCATTCCACACCTTACCATCAAAATTCAAGCGTTCGGCCTGAAAACGGATACGATTAATCGTTCCCCCCGAGGGACTACTAATATTCTGTCGATCGCGTCGACTGGGATCCTGTCCCCCGACGACAAATTGAAAACCCTCTCCCGTGGTGATTCTCTGCAAGGGTTGATTTAATGCCAAACGATCGGTTAGGGTTGCAAAAGAACTACTGGCCCCTACATCCGTGGGCAGCGTTTGCCCTAAATCCCTAGCGGTACTGGGTTGAAAAATCTCCCCATTAGCATTAAATACCACACCGCTATCCTGGACGAAATAATATTCAAAGCGATCGCCGCGCAGGATTTGATCTCCCCGGGTTAGGATTACCTGGCCCTCCGCTACCGCTAACTTTTCGGGAAGATTAATCTGTAAGCGATCGGCCGTTAGTACACTTTGGGCAAAACGCAGGGTGACATTACCTCTAGCGGTGATAATCTGCCGATTTTGGTCAAATTCCTGCTCATCGGCCACCAATTCTAGGGGTCTTTCCCCTTCTGGATTAGCGACCTGAGCTAGGCTGTTATTGAGGGAAATCAAGTATTCTTGGCTGGTTTTTTCGCCTTTTTTCCTCACTAATAGCCGAGTTGAGCCATTTTTCTGGTTAAGAGCTTTTTGATTTAATCCTGAAACTATCTCGGTTTCGGGATGAATGGTGACATCAACGGATGGGGGGGATGGAGAATTCTGGACAGACAGGGGTTTTCCTAAAGCTGCCGCATCACCTGTACTGCTAGGCAAAGGTTCTAAGGGAATACCCTGATCGGGAACCAAGGGTTTTACCTCGACGGTTTCCGGGGGTGGAGTGACGGTGAGGGGAATAGAAACGCTCTCTTCTGAAGGCTTTTTTGCTTCTAGAGGTGCTGGGGTGACAGGGAGGGGAATTACTGACGCGGGACTATTTTCAGAAACTTGGCGCTCCTCCGTTTCCGGTTCAGCTACAGTATTAATCAGGGCAGGTGGTTCAACAGCTAAGAGAAAAAAAGACATGACTGCACGAGTCGGCGATCGAAATAGAGGACGAGCGAACCTCAATGATACTACCACGATCATTATTTCTAGGGAGACAGGGAAAGTCCGATAACTTGTTCCCTGTGTCTCTACCCTAGAACCAGTTTGATAATTGTCTTCTACTCAAAGTCTTTGCGTCCGGGGTTACGGGTAGGATCGCCGGAAAGGAAGCCAAAGATAAAAAGTAAGACAAAGAAGGAAACAACGATATAAACGGCGATTTTTAGGGTTAACATTACTAAGACGTTCTCCTTAGACTAGATTAATGCCATAACAGGGGTGAGTATACCTTGACCTACTTTACCCTATTTGAGTGATCCCTGAACAGAGAAAAGCGATCGGGGAAGGGAGGGAAAACCTTAACCGCACTGCTGCTTTTATCTGGACTCTCATTCCCCGTTCAGACGGTTCTCGCTCAAACAGACCAACCGAACGAACAGAACATCCGCAAAGAACATCTAGACTATTGTGTTAGTCAACTCACTGTACAAGTGGCTCAGAGCCAGGGGATTGAAGGAATCAAAAAACAGCCAAATTTAACTGGGCCGCAGACTCTCGCTCCCGAACAGAAACAAGAACTGATGGCTTGCAGGGAACAACCGATGCCATCTCCTTCCCCCTAACCCAAAAGTTAAAAGCAGTGATAAAATTGAGCCTAACTTAGGAAGTTTTTGCCATGGAATGGTCTTTTTTGAGAAACTTTGCCATCACTTCTTTACTGATGACTTTTTTTACCAGTGATACTCTGTTAAGTGAGGTGGAAAGTGATGCCGATTTAAATAAAACTCTCGGTTACAAATTCGAGTTAATTTCTCGAGGAATTACCATCGGTCGCCAGGCCCAACCCCTATTCCCGATCAAGTGGGAAGAAGGCTGGGAAAAACCCTTGGATCAATGGCGTGAAGAACTGAATATCAAACCAGTTTTAGACGGGCCTTGGAGTTGGTACAGTTGCCCAGAATTACAAGCAGCGATCGCCTAATTTAACCAGCGGATTTTTATGAGAGAATAGTTAGGGATAATTCTGCTTTGATCTATGGTCAAAAAAACCGCTAGAAAACCCAGCTATACTCAAATTCGCTGGCTCTGTCAAATAATGGTCGCCCTGATGGTCTTAATGCTGCCGGTGACTATTACTCTGCGACTGGTTTTAGCTTTTCTTTTCGCTTTGATAGTGGCAATTATGTTGCTAGCTTACAGAATTTCTTGCCTTGCCCCCTGGCAGTTAGAACTATTAAAATCTCCCAATCATCGGGGGGCATTTCTGGAATCCCTATTGTATACGATCGGCAGTTTCGGACTATTAATTTATCTGATCGCTTCCGAACACGCCATCGTTCATTTTGCTTGCGGTTTTCTGGGTATTATTAGTGCTTGGTTAGCCATACAATTGATCTACAGCCAAGAATATGCAGTGCGCTACTATCATGATGGTAAAGGCCTGGTTTTTCCCGATTGCGATCGACCTAATTGGACGGAATTTCTCTATCAAGGTTTTTGTATGGCGGCTTGTTATCAAACCTCTGATACAAGTATTAATAGTACGGCAATGCGGCAGCTGGTAGCAACTCACGGGATGCTTTCCTATTTTTTATCCGTCTCGATTATTGCTATTATTTTTGGAATGATTGGTAATTTACTCTAAGCAAAAAAGATCTTTTATTAAGGAAGTTAAGTGGGTGGGTGGAATTAAATATAAGATGAACGTAGGTTGGGTTGAAGCATGAAACCCAACGCCCGCATAGTTTACGCTACCGCTAACCCATCCTACAAATAATTGTGCCTCCCTACTTATGGTTCATCAGAAAATTAATCTCGATCGCCTCAGTCCGGAAGAGGCACTAATTACCCCCACCTATGCTTCCCGCGCTCTGACTTCCGCTGTACCTAAATACGAGATTCCCGAGGGGGAAATGCCGCCGGCGGCGGCGTACAATTTAATCCGCGATGAACTCGCCCTTGATGGTAATTCCCGCCTGAATCTGGCTACTTTCGTCACCACTTGGATGGAACCGGAAGCCAAACAATTAATGGCGGAAACCTTCGATAAAAATATGATCGACAAGGATGAATACCCACAAACCGCCGAAATTGAACTGCGTTGTGTGAATATGATCGCTAGACTCTGGAATGCTCCCGAAAACGAAGCGGCAACTGGTTGTTCTACCATTGGTTCCAGTGAAGCGGCGATGTTGGGGGGCATGGCTTTAAAATGGCAGTGGCGCAAACGCCGACAAAAAGAGGGTAAACCCACCGATAAACCTAATTTAGTCATGGGCATTAATGTGCAGGTTTGTTGGGAAAAATTCTGTCGTTATTGGGAGATAGAACCGCGTTTTGTGCCGATGGAAGGGAATCGTTTTCATCTCGAGGCGACGGAAGCGATTAAACTAATTGATGAGAATACGATCGGGGTAATTGCCATTATGGGTAGTACCTTTGATGGTAGTTACGAACCCGTCCAAGAAATTAATGATGCCCTAGAAAAATTGAACAGAGAAACTGGCTGGCAAGTTCCCCTACACGTCGATGGTGCTAGTGGTGGTTTTATTGCCCCTTTTCTCGATCCCGATTTAGTCTGGGATTTTCGCCTCAAATGGGTTAAATCGATTAATGCTTCTGGGCATAAATACGGTTTAGTCTATCCTGGTGTCGGTTGGATTATCTGGCGAGATCGGCAAGAATTGCCAGAATAATTAATCTTTCATTGTAATTATTTAGGCGGTGATCTGCCTAATTTTGCTCTGAATTTTTCTCGCCCCGGCAATCAAGTAGTCGCCCAATATTATAATTTTTTACGCTTGGGTAAAGAGGGTTATCGACAAATTCATCAAGCCTGTCGAGATACGGCCTTGTATTTATCGGGGGAAATCGCTAAGATCGGACCGTTTGAATTAATTACCGATGGCAGCACTATTCCGGTTTTTGCTTGGAAATTAAAGGAGACAATTAGCGATCAATCTAATTATAGTTTATTCGATTTAGCCGATAAATTGCGCGAGCGGGGTTGGTTAGTTCCTGCCTATACAATGCCCAAAAATCGCCAAGATTTAACTGTGCAGCGCGTGGTAATCAAAGAGGGATTTAGTCGCGATATGGCGGCTCTGTTGTTGCGGGATATTCAGTCAGCGATCGCCTTCTTTAAATCTCAGTCTAATTATCAGTCAAAATTATCTGGTTCCCATTTCCATCACTAACAGATGTTGAGGAAAAACTCGCTTAAATTACCTAAATATTGGCAACCCTTACAAAGTTCTGGTGTTGCCAATTTTTCCACTCCTGTCTCAACCTAGGTTCTCTGCACCTCATCGAGGACAGTAATGCCTGAAGCTTACCCGACTACAGACAAAAAAATCTGACTTAATCCTATGCAATTTGTACCAGTTGTCGATATTAATCAAAGATATTTAATGCTAACTACACCATCCAAAGCTAGAGGATGGATGAAAAAAATTGGGCATATCTTGGTCCTATTTATCCTAGTTTTACTACTGACTCTAAGCACCCCTCTTTTGGGAATAGCTCAAAATCCGACACAACCGGAAAATAAAATTGATGGCTTTCCAGTTATGTTAGATGGAAAACCTCTCTTTTTTATCCGGCGGGGAGTTTCTTCATTTTCGGCGGAGGAGAGAGCTAACACTATTACCCGGAGAATTGAAAGAATTGCTCAAAATGATTCTATTCCCGTTGAGAACCTGAAAATTAAGCAGATTCCTGATGATAACTCACTTTATTTAAGTTTAGATCAAGAAGTAATTCTAACGGTGACTGAGGGAGACGCAAAAGCCTATCGTTCAACCCCAGAGGTTTTAGCTCAACAAGCTTTACAAAAAATTAAGGTCGCTATCGCTCAATATCGCCAAGATCGAAAACCAGAACAACTACTTAAGAACATCATTTATACGGTTATAGCCAGCTTTGTTTTCTTGATTATTAGCTTTGCAGTTATCAAAATTTCAGGGAAGCTATTTCCCTTCGTTAGACGTTTGATTGAATCCTTGACACCAGGCATTCAAATCGGGAATGTTGAGATCATATCTTCCTCTAAAATCAGCTTTTTTTGGCTGCGAGTTCTTCGGATAATTCGTTTATTTGTTCTGTTTTTATTATTATTTAACTACACCACATTTGTACTTCGTTTATTTCCCTGGACAAGAGTTTTTGGCGAGAGTATTTTAGGTTATTTTTCTCAATCATTAGAACTGGTTTTGTCAGCCATTGGCCAATATCTTCCCAATGCCTTTATTATTGCCATAATTATTTTTATAACTTACTACTTAATCCGGCTAATTAAGCCCTTTTTTATGGCAATAGAAAGAGGAAATCTGGTTATTCCGGGTTTTTATACTGATTGGGCTAAACCTACTTACAATCTGCTATTAGTCATAATTATTGCCATAGCAGCAATAGTTGCTTTTCCCTACTTGCCCGGTTTTGATTCCCCTGCTTTCCGAGGTGTTTCTGTTTTTCTTGGTCTTCTTTTATCCCTTGGTTCTACTTCGGCAATCGCCAATGTTATTGGTGGAATTATTCTTATATATACCCGTGCCTTTCGCATCGGAGATCATATTCAAGTAGGAGATGTAATTGGCGATCTAATTGAAAAAAACTTCTTAGTCATTCGCATTTGCACTCCCACTAATAAAATCATTACTATTCCTAACTCATCTTTATTAAGTAGTAATGTGATTAACTTTAGTATTTCCTCGCGGGAATTAAACAGATATCTAATTATTCAGACAACGATTACCCTAGGGTACGATCTGCCTTGGCGAAAAGCCCACACAACCTTAATTGAAGCTGCTCTAGAAACTGAGCATATCCTCAAAGAACCCGCCCCTTTTGTCCTGCAAACTAGCCTAGATAATTTTTACATCAGTTATCAATTGAACGCTTACACTAACCAACCCAATTTGATGGTAATAATTTATTCAGAACTCCATCAAAATATTCAAGACAAGTGTAATGAAGCCGGGATTGAGATTCTCTCTCCCAGTTACACCTCCCTACGAGATGGAAATACAACAACCATTCCCGAAAATTATTTACCTTCGGATTATGTTGCGCCTCCCTTTCGCGTTCAATCTTCAGAGAATCAAGAAAACAACATATTGTAACAGAATGACCTCGCGCGCCTGGAAGCGGAACCCTTTGCGTTCTCGCTACGCGAGCGCTTTGCGTTCGCCAATAAAAATGCTAGGTTTTTGAAGAGGGCGAACGCAACTCGCCCCTACCGCTCAAAACCTGGCACCTAATTTGAGATTTATTTGGCAGACCCTAATTATTGCTGCCCTTTCAACAAATCGATGATAGTATTCAGTTTCTCCTCAAGTTTTTGGTTTTCCTCCTCCAATTTAGCAATCTTATCCAACAATGCTTGATTTTCACTGCCTGCCGCCGTCGCCCGCAATTTACGCACATCGCGACCAAAACCCATCAAGGCCGGACGTTCCACATAAGTAACCCAGTGCAGTACCCGCCAGGCTTTGTTGGGTTTGCCTGCCTGAGTCTGACGCAAAGCCACAGCTTCCTCAACATTACTGCGTAACCATTCCGGGTCAACCACATAGTTAAAGAAGTCTTGGAAGTGATTGGTACACATTGTAGCTAATACGAGGATAAGTAATCTTATCGACACTCTCTACTCGCGCTGAGAAATTAATTGAATGGAAACACATAAATAGTTGATTTATGTTCAGGATTTAGGGGGCAAAACTCAGTTTTCATCTCAAAGTTGCTGGCGAAATAACCGGAAACCCTTATTTTCTCGTTGGGGACTGTCCTTGAAAATTGAACATAAAATACTAGAATTATGTTCAAAAATCATCCTTCCAGGGGGTTGTCATCTGCTGGGAAAGAGATTAATCTAGGAACAGATGAGTGAGGTAAACCCAATCTCAAACCAACTACTTTTTTCTTAATTAGGAGTATAATTCCAATGTCCCAACTTCAAATTACTGATTTGGTTCTTGTCAATTCAGAATACGATAAAGTTCAAGATATTACAGAATACGATTACCGAAATATCATGGGCGGAAAAGGAAAACCTAAAGTCGAAGTCAAAACAGAAACGAAACCAGACGGTACGACAGTAGTAACTGTTACCATCACACAGTAGTAACGACTACTATACCATCAATTGAGATGCACCCAAATTGTCCCCCCTTGATAAGGGGGGAATCTGACAATTTTTAACACCTACCTACTTAATTCATAATTCATAATTCCTAATTCCCGCTGATAACTTAGGAACTATGCAAACAATCTTTCAGCGCATAGGCTACCTGTTGTTGTTCCTCGCAGCTTAAATCGGGAAACATAGGTAAAGATAACACTTTTTCACTGGCCAATTCAGCCACGGGTAAATCACCTTTTTTATAGCCTAAATACTGATAAACCGGCTGTAAATGTAGGGGAATCGGATAATAAACCATAGATAAGACATCTTTTTCCTGCAAAGCCGCCCGAATTTGGTCACGATTTTCCGTTAGGATTGTGTACTGATTCCAAACGTGCTTACCCCCGGCTAAAGCGGCAGGTAAAGTGATATTAGGCAAAGGTTGCAGTAATTCCCGATAACGTTGGGCAATCTCGATCCGTTGATTATTCCAAAAATCGAGATATTTCAGCTTAATTTGCAAAATAACCGCTTGAATGGCATCTAAGCGGCTATTCACCCCAATTACCTCGTGGAGATAACGCACCTTGCTGCCGTGTTCTTTAATCATGCGAATTTGTGCCGCTAACTCGGGGTTATTGGTGGTAATTGCGCCACCATCGCCACAACCGCCTAAATTTTTGGTGGGAAAGAAGCTAAAACAGCCAATATCGCCGATACTCCCCACTTTCTGCCCATGCCATTCTGCTCCCGTTGCTTGCGCGCAATCCTCAATCACCAATAAATTATGAGAACGAGCGAAATTTACCACCTCAGACATATTGACAGATTGCCCAAAAAGGTGTACTGGGATAATCGCTTTAGTCTGGGGAGTAATCGCTTTTTCCAACAGTGCCACATCGAGGTTAAAAGTATTGATATCGATATCGACAAAAACCGGTGCTGCCCCGACTAAATTAATCGCTTCGGCGGTGGCAATAAACGAAAAAGTAGAAGTAATTACTTCATCCCCCGCTTGAATACCGAGGGCGCGCAGTGCCAGATAAAGGGCATCGGTTCCCGAATTACAGGCAACAGAATCGCTAACACCATGATAGAGGGCAAATTGTCGTTCTAATTCGCTCACAGCTTCACCGCCAATATAGCGCCCAGAACGGAGGATTTCTAAAACGGCATGGTTAGCTTCTTCGCTGATGACTTGGTATTGACGGGATAAATCGACGGGGGGAATTTTACTCACGCGCTTTCACTCAAATTAGAGACTAATCGGGATTTGTTGGGGAAAAGAAGGAATAATTAGTCAAAAATAATTATAAACTTGCTATTTATAGATGAAGTATTGTTGTAATTTGTTTCTTTTATTTTTATGGATGGATTAGTAGAACTAAATCTGGTGGATTTGGGTTGGGCTTTGGGGATGATGGGTATTTGTTTACTCCTCTCCCGTTGGTCAAATTTAGCTCTAGAGGGACAATTATTATTAGCGACCGGTCGATCGATCTTGCAATTATTAGTGGTAGGCTACGTTATCGCCGTTATTTTTTCCCTGGATAATCCTCTAGCCGTGCTGGGGATTTTGGCAGTAATGATGACTATTGCGACTATTGTTGCTAAAAATCGCATTGATAGCCGAGATAAAGGCTTATTACCCCTAGTTTTTGGCTCTTTATTGATTAGTAGCTGTCTAACTTTAGGTTATGCGATCGCTTTAATTATTCAACCAGAACAATGGTACTCGCCCCAATACTTAATTCCCTTGACGGGGATGGTGTTAGGGCAAGCGATGAATAGTGCCTCTTTAGCCGGGGAAAGATTAAGCAGTGCCATTAAAAGTCACCGTTTGGAAATCGAAACCCATCTTTGTTTGGGGGCAACCCCTCAACAATCGATCGCAGCTGATCAAAAAGCAGCGATTCGAGCTAGTTTAATCCCCACCCTCAATCAGATGATGGTAGTGGGTTTAGTCAGTTTACCCGGAATGTTCACCGGACAGGTATTGGCAGGAAGTGAACCTTTAAACGCCGCTTCCTACCAGATACTGATCCTGTTTATGATTGCCCTAGCTAACCTCATCACCGCTCAATTGGTGACAGAGGGAATCTATCGGCGCTTTTTCGGTGAGAATTTATCACTTATCAGTTAACAGTTATCAGTTAGTCAGTTATCAGTTATCAGTTATCACTAGCCACTAACCACTCCTGACTCCTAATTAACGCCCACTGTTCACTGATTACTGTTTACTGATCACTGATTTAGCCTTTCCACTTGCTGGCGACGACTTCAGCGAGATCAACCACGCGTTGAGAGTAACCCCATTCGTTATCGTACCAAGCGATAACTTTCACCATATCGCCACCCATCACCATGGTGAGACTAGCATCAATGATCGAGGAGGCATCAACACCGCGATAATCAGAGGAAACGAGGGGTAAATCATTATATTCGAGAATTCCTTTCAAAGAATTTTCCGCAGCTTCTTTGAGAACTTCGTTTACCTGTTCCGCGATCGTGCTTTTTTCCACTTGCGCGACTAAATCCACTACAGAAACGTTAGGAGTGGGTACACGCAGGGCGATACCGTTAAGTTTCCCTTTCATTTCGGGGATAACTAAGGCTACAGCTTTGGCAGCACCGGTGGAGGTGGGAACGATGTTAACGGCTGCGGCGCGAGCGCGACGCAGATCTCGGTGACTAGCATCAAGAATGCGTTGATCACCAGTGTAACTGTGGGTGGTGGTCATCGTCCCTTTGATGATGCCGAAGTTTTCGTGAATCACTTTGACGACAGGAGCAAGACAGTTGGTGGTACAACTGGCATTACTGATGACGTTGTATTTATCGTGTTCGTATTCGTGAGCGTTGACACCGACAACATAGGTTCCCACACCCGAACCTTTACCCGGTGCGGTAATGAGGACTTTTTTAGCTCCTGCGACAATATGCTTAGAAGCGCCCTCTTCATCGACGAAAACACCGGTAGCTTCGATCACTAAATCTACACCCCATTCTGCCCAGGGCAGATTGAGGGGATTGCGATCGGAATAACATTTAATGGTTTTACCGTTAACAATTAAAGAATTATCATCGGCATCGATATTAGCGTTAAGTTTGCCTAACATCGAGTCATATTTGAGCAGGTGAGCGTTACTCCGGGGATCTGATGTATCATTGATCCCCACTACCTCCAAGCCACTATCAGTCCGTCCTAACCAACATCTTAGGAAATTACGTCCAATCCGTCCGAAACCATTGATCGCTACTCTAATCACTGCTGCTTGCCCTCTACGTTTTAGTGCAATACATAAAAAAATAATTAATGTTCCCAATCATACCTTAAAGGTTGAACTTTGCGATCCCGATCGAAAATAATTTATTACATCACCATTCAGGAGATAGGAGACTCCGAGACTCCGAGACTCCGAGACTCCGAGACTCCGAGACTCCGAGACTCCGAGATTATTTTTATTTATTCTCCCCACAACCCACAACCCACACCCCACACCCCACACCCCACACCCCAAAAAAAAGGAATTGGGAGAAAAAATTTTAATTCTGCGTCAAGGATTTTGCAAGGCAACTGGGCAACATTTTGGAATTCTGCTCAAATGCCCCTATCATGAAGTTGACTTTACTACCGATCGAGTTTAAAACTTATATAAACGTGGGTTTGAGGAGTGAAAACAGTGAAAAAAGTTAATTTTAACGGCCAACCTTTCCATTTCATCGGTATTGGCGGTATTGGGATGTCAGCCCTTGCTTATATCTTAGCCAAGCGCAATTTACCCGTGTCTGGCTCCGATTTACGTCCTACTCATATCACCCAACGGCTACAGGGAGCGGGAGCGCACATTTTCCACCGTCAAGAGGCAAATAATTTAGCTTTATTTCATTCTCCGGGCCCTCAAAACAGTGGCCAAACGGTTCCGCAAGTAATCTGCTCCACGGCGATTAATGACCATAATCAGGAATATCAAGCGGCCAGAGACTTAGGATACCCAGTTTTTCACCGTAGCGACGTTTTAGCGGCTTTAATCGCTGATTACGACAGTATCGCCGTCGCTGGAACCCACGGAAAAACCACCACTAGCAGCTTAATCGGTTACGTTTTGTTAGAAGCGGGATTAGACCCCACGATCATTGTCGGTGGTGAGGTGGACGCTTGGGAAGGTAACGCTCGTCTTGGTCAAGGTCGTTTTTTAGTGGCAGAGGCCGATGAGTCCGATGGTTCCCTAACCAAGCACGCCCCGAAAATCGGCGTAATCACTAATATTGAGCTAGATCACCCCGATCATTACCAGAATTTAAGCGAAGTTATCGATACTTTCCATGAATTTGCCCATCAGTGCCAGATTTTAGTCGCTTGTTTAGATTGTGACACGATCGCCGAGCATTTCCGTCCGACGATTAGTTATAGTCTCGATCCCGAAAAAGGTGCGGATTACACCGTCAGCGAGATTATCTATGAAAAGGGAATGATGAAAGCTTCCGTCTGGGAAAAAGGCAGTTATCTGGGACAAATGGAAGTGAAAATCCCGGGGCAACATAATATTAGCAATGCTTTGGCAGTGGTTGCCATCGGACGTTATCTCGGTTTAGAATTTGCTGTTATTGCCGATGCGATCGCTACTTTTGCCGGAGCAAAACGCCGTTTTGAACACAAGGGAGAAGCAAACGGCATCACTTTTATCGATGATTATGCCCACCATCCTAGCGAATTGTTAGCTACTTTAGCAGCGGCAAAATTAAAGGTAGAAGGCAAACAGTACCAACGTTCGATCGCTATTTTCCAACCCCATCGCTACAGTCGCACCACTGCCTTTTTAGAGGAATTTGGCTCCGCTTTCAGTTCCGCCGATGTGGTAGTCTTAACGGATATTTATAGTGCCGGGGAAGTGAATATCAATCACGTCACCGGGCAGCAAGTGGCCGAACAGGTGAGAAAACACCATAAAAATGCCTACTATCACCCCGAATTGAGTTCTTTAGGTCAATTCCTGCTAGAAATTCTCCAACCCGGCGATCTAGCTCTGTTCCTCGGCGCTGGCAATCTCAATCAAGTTATCCCCGAAATGCTCTCTCTTTACCGCGAACAATTAGCGGTTAGAGTATAGATTCAGTGATCAGTGATCAGTTATCAGTTATCAGTGATCAGTGATCAGTTATCAGTTATCAGATGTAAGTTTTAAGTTAATTAGTTATTTATTTATCAGATGTAAGTTAATTAGCTATTTAGTTATTTATTTATAGCGGTTCTCACATCTGTGTGGCACAGTTTAACCTTTGCTGATTAAGCTTTTCAGGATTGAGAATGTACCTCTTGTCAACAGGAAACGCTATATCTTCATCTTTATCCCTGTTTACTGATTACTGTTTACTGATTACTGTTTACTGATCACTGTTTACTGTTTACTGTTCACTGAAAATGCTCCCCAACCCCTAAAACCCTATGATTAAAACCTCTGTTTCTCTAGCTGATTTCACTTCCTACCGGGTGGGGGGAAGAGCGCAATGGTATGCCGAACCAGTTAATCTAGAGGAATTAAGAGAAGTGTTCGCTTGGTGGCGATCGGAAGATTTGCCCTTGACTGTTTTGGGGGCTGGTTCAAATTTACTAATCAGCGATCGAGGTTTACCCGGACTTGTCCTCAATACTCGCCATCTGCGATCGAGTCGTTTTGATGGCGAAACTGCTACGATTACAGCAGCAGCGGGGGAACCCCTGCCAAAAATAGCTTGGAGAGCGGCAAAACGGGGCTGGAGGGGCCTAGAATGGGCGGTGGGTATCCCCGGTACGGTGGGGGGTGCTGTGGTGATGAATGCGGGGGCGCATACCTCCTGTGTGGCGGATCGATTAGTGCGGGCGCTGGTATTAAATCCCGATGGTCAGTTAGAAACTTTAAGCAAAGAAGATTTAAATTATAGTTATCGCAGTTCTTCTCTGCAAGGGGAGCAACGTTTAGTTATTGAGGCCACATTTCAGTTAGAAGCTACCGATAATTGCGAGGAAATAATGGCAATTACTACCCATAATTTACGCCATCGCAAAAGTACGCAACCCTATGATCGTCCTAGTTGTGGTAGTGTTTTCCGCAATCCTAAACCACAATTCGCTGGGGCTTTAATTGAGGAAATGGGATTAAAAGGTTATCAAATTGGTGGGGCGCAAGTATCAGAGTTACACGCTAATTTTATCCTGAATATTGGTTCAGCAAAAGCCTCGGATATTCTGCGTTTAATTCGTCATGTGCAGGAACAAGTGTTCGATCGCTGGTCCCTCTGGTTAGAACCAGAAGTGAAAGTTTTAGGGGAATTTGACGGGATTTAACTATTTTTCTCGATAACGGTTGAACTCAGCCACGATGGGCTGGAGTGCGACGGCAGATATTTTTATAATCCTCTAGCATGGTGCGTTCCCCAAAAATCTATTGGTGGAGCAGTAGGAGCCACATTAGGGAACGCACCCTACAGCGATGGCGATCGTACTATTTTTAATATATCTCGTGGGTGGTGCGTTACATTTAATTAGGGTCTGCTGAATAAATCTAAAAACCTTGTTGGATAGGACTTTTAGACTTTTTTACCCTCAAAAAGTGCCAGCCATTGCGGGGATCGGGGGGAAAATTCAGGGACTTTTTCTCTGAAAATTAGGTAATTGACCAGATGAAAATTGGTAAAACCCTACACCCTACACCCCACACCCCACACCCTACCCCCACGAGAAACTTTTTCAGCATACCCTAATTAACGCACCCTACGCGATCGGCGATTTGCTATGCAGTGCCTTCGGCATCGCACTGGGGTGTTGAGTCCGTCGGCTGCAAACCCTGGTTAGACAACTGATAGCCGTTTGACTTTGATATTGCCAATTGTCTGCTCTGCTTGCCATAGATCGTATTGCATTTGCTGATTGAGCCAACTTTCAGGAGATGTATCGAAAGCTTTCCCTAAGCGAATTGCCATTTCGGGGCTAATACCTGCCCTACCATTTAAGATGGCAGATAGGGTTTTTCGACTTACACCCAATGCTTCAGCAGCCTCAGTCACAGTCAGATTCAAAGGTTCGAGACAAAGTTCTTTAAGAACTTCACCAGGATGTGGTGGATTATGCATTTTCATCAGTGGTAGTCCTCAAGATCGACATCACAAGCATCAACACCGTCAAAGGTGAAAGTGATCCGCCAGTTTCCAGATACTCTCACCGTCCAGGTTCCTTTACGTTGCCCTGCCAGTTCATGAAGTACCAATCCGGGTAAGTTCATGTCTTGCGGTGAAGTTGCAGCACTGAGACGAGCCAGAATCAGCCGAATTCGTTTGGCATGATTTGCCTGAATGCCTCGGGTGGTTCCCGACTCAAAGAACTGCTCTAGTCCTCGATGCTTGAAACTGACTATCATCCATTAAGTGTAACCCATAACGTTACTGGTTACAACCCAACGATAAAAAAATAACGCCTACTATTTTTAATATATCTCGTGAGTGGTGCGTTACGACGGATTGCTAGTCCTAAGTAAGAGCAGAGATTGTCGCCGTCTAACGCACCCTACTGGACTATTAATTATACGGAAACTTTCCGTATATTACGCCCAAAAGCGTGTTAGCCAGATTAGCCTACTGCTAGTGGAGCGGTAGGAGCCACATTAGGGAACGCACCCTACAAGATTGGCGATCGCTATGTTTTTCTTTTCGCCAACTCAGCCATACATGATCAGCTACCACTCTGGGCAAAATGGTCGAGTAATTCCCGGTGCAGGAAACGGTAACGCCCACCAACACGCAATAGTAAACGCCGCTCGACACAGTAGTTAAGGAAACGGGCAAAATTCCAGGGTATTGTGCCACTCCGCCAAAGGGTAAGACGCAGGAAAAGGTGCTGTATACAGGCTCTTCCACCGAAAAAGAAACCGACGATTAGCATTACAAACACTCCTACCTTAAGTGATTGGAAAAAAATAAGGATTAATTGATTCATCCAGTTATGATTTTTGGATATTCCTGCCATTACAGAAAAAGTGAATAAAGCTATAGTAATAGTACCTACAGCTAGAGGATAACTAAATGTAGTTGCCCACAATACACTTTGCAATGAGTTCCATATACCTTGATTGGGACGCAATTGGTCTTTCAATTCCTGATCTTCTAGAACTAGAACAGTTAACCCATAAATTAGCCCACAAATTAGCCCACAAATTAGCCCACAAATTAGCCCAATAATCACTCCAAAAATTAACCAATGAACTAGCTCAAGAATCAACCCAAAAATTAGTCCAAAAATTAATCCATAAATTAGTCCATAAGTTAGTCCTAAACCAAATGCCTTTAAAATCTTTCGTCTTGTTGTACTTGACATTAAAAGTTGAAACACTTCTACTGGTTTAATCTTATTCGCATCAGATGGTAAAACAAGCAATAAAAAAATTAACAGATAAAAAATCAGCAGATTATTCATGAACAGATCAGTCAGCCATTTCCAAAACCCAACATGATCTAAAAAAAACCAAACCACCAGATTTATCAAAAACCCAACCACCCGTTCAACCCAGGATATAAACTTTGATATCCACCCAGGCTTCTCCGAAATTGCCCCAGAATTTTCCGAAATTGCCCCAGAATTTTCCGAAATCGCCTCAGAATCCTTCTGCAAATGTTTGGTTTCGATCCAACTCGGCTGCATTTTCTCAATCAGTAAATCCACCGTCTTGTTAGCCTGCAATTGCCGTGCGATCCAGCTTAGACTGCTGATAGTTTCCTGAAATTTAGGTTCCGTTTCTACAGTTTTGTATGCCCATTCTCGCTTTTCTATTGCTTTATAGCGATCGCGTTCTCGCCTATCAAAAGACAACTGACGCTCAATATACTTCTCTAATAGGTCTTTCTTGCTGAGAATGGGGTTATTAGGATCATACACATCGGCGGTTAGCTTAACGAATAGAGGCACCCGCAATAAGCCAGAATCGCCCTCTAGGGTGTTTTTTAGAAGGGCTTGCAGAGTAGGATTAGTTTGCATTGCTGACCATAATTCCGGGCGGTGGATACTGTGGAGATAAGCCTCAATTTGCCCGTCAGATAAAGGCTGGAGACACACCGCACCTCCGAGATAACGCAACTTGATATTTACTGTTTCAAATTCCTTTACCCGACAGCAAACCACCAATTTGGGATATTTTCGCGCAAACTCATTTAGCTTGACGGTGCATTTTTCCTGTCTTTCTAACCCTAATTCATCTAAACCATCCAACAGAGGCAATAATATCTCTCCCTCTAACCATTGCTCATAGCGTTTGTATTTGCGATCGCCACCGTACAAATCATACAATTGTTCAATTAGCCAATCGTGAATACTTTGCTTATCATCGCGCCAAGTGGAAAGCTCAAACATAGCAGGAATAAAGGTTTTAGGCTGATTTATGGCACCACAAACCAACTGTTCAGCTAAACTCAACAACGCCGTCGTTTTCCCCGATCCAGGCGCACCTAAAATTAGCAGTTTTCCCTCAATATCATCCCGCCCAAACGTCTCAATTAGCATTGTATTGGGATCGAGAATACCGCAATCTTTGCCATCAATCTGCAACCTGCGATCGGCTTCTAAAAGTGAGCGATTTACCCAGGATGGTTGTTCCGCGATCGCCACATCCATAAAAATGCGATCGCGTCCCAAAGTATCAGTCAATCGCTGGCGAATTTCCGGTAACTGTTTCTCCTTTAATACTCGCTTTCCCCAATCCCAATCTATTTCAATAGGTTCTGATTTACCAAACAAACGCTGGGTAATATTGTTAATGATAACTCGGTTATCATCGCTATTGAGAAAGCTGACAGCATCCCGCCCTGCTTGTTCTTGCTGAACCGAGCTATTCTGGATCGTGCTATGGTCAATATTCTGATCCTGGGAAGCCATTACTCGTACCTAATAAAACGATCTACAGCCCGATAAATTTCGCCGCTACACCCAGCCAAGGTGCGATCACTTTAAAAACTTCCTGTCCAGTTTGCCACAGACTTTTTCCCGCCTCTGTGGTTTCTTTTCCCGTTTTCAGCGTCTCATTGACCTGTTTTAGATTTTGTCCCACTAAATCCTTACTCCCCCCTTCCTTTGCTGCTTCGCGCTTGGCAGGGCGCAGATAGTCTAGGAGTTCATCTTTCTGTTCTTGAGTAACAGATGAAGCTTTCACTGCTGTTTCCAGATTCTCCAACTGCTTAACCACCTCTGTATTGGTGATTTCCTGTTAGGTTTCCAAATTCCCTGATTGAGCTTGCTGGAGATCGCACCCCGCTTGAGCTTGTTGAACGAAACCGCTATTGACGGTTACACCGCTCATACTTTGCGCTTGCTTCGGTTGTTCCGGTTGTTTCTTGCCAAACATAATATTTTTTACCAAGAAGATTTATCCCTATATTAATCTGTGAAGTCATACTAAATCCCTTGAGTAACGCACAGAAAACGGGTTTCTCGGAGAAACCCGTTTTCTACTCATGCAAAAGCAATTTTGTAGGGTGCGTTAGGCGGCGATAACCTTGGAATGAAAAACCAAAATTAGTCATCCGCCGTAACGCACCAGTTAAGTATTATCAAAGTTCTCATCAACCAGAAGCTTAATCATGCTTGCCGCGCTGCTTTACGCAGAAGGCGATCTCGCAATCCCTGGGGGTCAAATCTCGCTTGATTGATTACCTGAATCTCCTCTGCTTGCTGTTGTCGCTGTTGCAAGTAGGCTGCTACTTCCGATTGGTGCTTGAGGTAAAAAGCGATCGTGGCGTAAACGTCAGCTAGGTTTAGTGATGGATAACGATTAACGATTTCCTCTGCTGTTGCGCCCTGATTAAATACAGACACTACAGTATCCAATGTGACACGAGTTTTTCCGACGAGAATTAAGCCGTCTTCATTGGCTTGCAGAGGAGCAGGTTCAGCCAGAATTGCTAAGGTCATAAGCATTTTCGTCGCCGTGCCTAGAATTTTATTGTCTAGTACAGTATCGCTATTATAGCACGATCGATTTAACTTGACTAGGAATGGATAAAGGCAAATAATCAATTAATCGATCGAGATCAAGACTCAATCTCTGATAATTTGTTATTGGTGGGTTAGGGAATCACCTAAGTCACCCTGTTGGCTCTCTTAGATATTGGGTGAAAAATGTTCACCATGTTACATTATGGGCGCAAGCTTTGCGCCCCTACCGCCGCGCGTGGTGTGATTGGTAGGGGCGTATAGCGTACGCCCTTTCTTCGATAAGATAAGCTTATCACCATAACTCCAAGAGAGTCACCCTGTTGAACTATGTCTTGTCATTAAAAATGTTTAAGCGCTCGCTTTTCTTGCCCCTGTTAATTTTATCCCTTAGTTGTACGCTGCTTTTTAGTGCTTGTCGTCAACAAACAGCTAATAATCCCCCAGCAACGACCAATAATAACACAGAAACTTTAAAACTTTTATATTGGCAAGCGCCGACGATTTTAAATCCCCATCTCTCCACGGGATTTAAAGACTCAGAAGCGAGTCGCATTACCTTAGAACCTTTGGCTAGTTTTAATGAAAAGGGGGAATTAGTTCCTTTTTTAGCGGCGGAAATTCCTACTATTGAAAATGGGGGAGTTGCCCGGCATGGTAAATCGGTGACATGGAAGCTAAAAAAAGATATTAAATGGTCAGATGGTACTCCTTTTACTGCCAAAGATGTCATCGCTACCTATAATTTTATTACCAATCCGAAAACTGGTTCTACTAGCGCTGGCAATTATGAAATAGTTAAAAGTGTGGAAGCGATCGATCCCCATACGGTTAAAATAACTTTTAAGCAAGTTAATCCCGCTTGGTCATTAGTTTTTGTGGGAACAGAAGGGATGATTTTACCCGCCCATCTCTATGAAAAGTATAGCAATGAAACGGCACGCCAAGCCCCTGCTAATTTATTACCAGTGGGAACTGGACCCTATAAAGTGGTAGAATTTAAACCGGGAGATACGGCAGTTTATGAACCAAATTCTTTTTTTACAGAAGCGGATAAATTAGGTTTTCAAAGAATAGAATTAAAAGGAGGAGGTGATGCAACTTCGGCGGCACGAGAGGTTTTACAGACACAGGAGGCGGATTATGCCTATAATTTGCAAGTAGAGGCTAAGGTTTTAAGTGATTTAGAAAAACCGGGTCGGGGTCAGTTAATATCTAGTTTCGGTTCTTTGATTGAACGAGTTTTATTTAATTTGAGTGATCCTGCTCAAGCTACTCCTGAAGGTGAGAGGTCTAGTATTAAGTTTTCCCATCCTTTTTTGAGTGATGCGAAAGTAAGAGAAGCTTTATCTTTAGCCGTTGATAGAGATACTATTGCTACGCAACTTTATGGTATTACTGGGAAAGCAACTCCCAATTTTATTGTGATGCCATCAGAATATAATTCTCCCAATACTCGCTATGAATTTAATCTAGAAAAGGCTAATAAATTACTAGATGATACGGGATGGAAAGATAGTAATGGTAATGGCACTAGGGATAAAAATGGGGTAGAAATGAAATTAGTTTTTCAAACCACTGTCAATCCTCTTCGTCAGAAAACTCAAGAAATTATCAAACAAAGTTTACAAGCGATCGGGGTAGGAGTAGAATTAAAAACTGTTGATGCCAGCATTTTCTTTTCTAGCGATCCTGCTAACGATGACACGGTAGAAAAGTTTTATGCTGACCTACAAATGTACACTACAGGTAATAATAGTCCCGATCCAAAAGCCTATTTTAAAACCTTTACCTGTAGCGAAATTCCCCAAAAAGCTGATGGTTGGGCCGGAGATAATTATGCTCGTTATTGTAATCCTGAATACGATAAATTATGGCAAGCTTTTAGTCAAGAATTAAACCCAGAAAAACGGCGAGAAATAGCGATTAAAATGAATGATATGTTAATTAATCATTTTGTGATTATTCCTCTGGTTCATCGTGCTGATGTGGTGGCAATTAGCAATAGTTTGTCGGGGGTTGAATTAACTCCCTGGGATAGAAATACTTGGAACATCAAAGACTGGAAGCGTAGTCAATAAATGCTCAAATATTTTCTGAGAAGATTATTATTTTCGATTCCCACTCTTTTAGCTATTAGTATGGTAGTTTTTGGCATTTTGGCCCTAGCACCGGGGGATCCGATGGGAGAATTTGCCGCTAATCCTGCTATTACGGAAGCGGTGCGAGAAAATATTCGCAAAAGTTTCGGATTAGAGCAACCCCTTCCTGTGCGTTATGTCAAGTGGTTGTTAGCATTTCTTCAAGGAGATATGGGCTATTCTTTCACCAGTCGCAGCCCAGTTTTTACCCTCATTTGGCAGCGTTTACCCACAACTATCTGGATTGTCGGTATTGCCTATATTTTCGGGGTTTTAATCGCTTTTCCTTTGGGCATAATTTCAGCAGTCAAGCGCTATTCTTGGTTAGACAAAATTATCTCTACTTTTTCCCTGCTTGGCTTTTCGTTACCCACCTTTGTGACGGGATTGTTATTAATTATTATCTTTAGTGTGCAGTTAAACTGGCTACCATCTTTTTATAAGAGTACACTAAAAATCAGTGATTTTAATAGTTTGATCGAGCAGGTGAAACAGTCAATTATGCCCGTAACTGTATTAAGCTTATATCAAGGGGCGATGTTGATGCGTTTCGTGCGTTCTTCCGTAACTGAAGAAATTCACCAAGAGTACGTTAAAACTGCCTTAGCGAAGGGACTAACTAATTTTTCTGTCCTCACTAAGCATATAGTTCGCAATGCTTTAATCCCCGTTGTCACCCTGATTGCTCTCGATATTCCCTCAATTTTTACCGGTGCTTTAGTCACAGAACAAGTGTTTCGTGTGCCGGGTATCGGTGCTTTATTAATCGATTCTATTTCCCGCAGTGATACCCCCGTAGTGATGGCGATTACCTTTATCTATGGGATTTTAATTGTTATCTTTAACTTAATTGCCGATTTAACCTATAGTTGGCTCGATCCGCGAGTCAGATATTAACTATGAACATCACAAAATCCTTACACACGGCGATTTTAGTCACGGAGCTAGAAAAAGCCATTAACTTTTACGAAAATGTTCTAGGATTGACTAGAATCGATCGCCCTTTGCAATACGATGGGGTTTGGTATCAAGTGGGAGATTATCAAATTCATTTAATTGTCGATAGCAATTACCAAAACTACCGTCCCAGTCCCGAAAAATGGGGACGTAATCCTCATATTGCCTTCGCTATTGATGACGTGACAGCCATGGTTAACTATCTAGAAAGTCAAGGTTATACAATTCAAATGAGTGCCTCGGGTAGAAAGGCATTATTTGTCAGTGATCCCGATGGTAATATCCTAGAAATGAGCCAAATTTAGCCTGAAAAATTCCCCCAATATGTTAGACCAATTACAGACTCAACTCTATCACCTTGAACAATACGCCGATCGCTTAGTAACTTCCCAACTAACGCACCTTAGTTTTGTCAGTATTGCCGTGATTTTTCTAGCGGGTTTACTCACCAGTCTTACCCCCTGTATGCTGTCGATGTTGCCGATTACCGTCGCTTATATCGGGGGTTACGAAAATAAAGGTCGTTTAGCGGCTTTTTGGCAGTCCACATGGTTTTCCCTAGGATTAGCTACCACCTTAGCGGGATTGGGACTAATTGCCGCTACTTTAGGAAAAGTCTATGGACAGGTGGGAATCGGTTTACCAATTATCGTCAGCGCGATCGCTATTTTGATGGGGTTAAACCTCTTGGAATTATTACCCCTGCGCTTCCCCTCCCTTGGTGCTACCGATTGGATTACCAGCGATTTTCCCCCGATTTTGCGGTCCTATCTTCTCGGTTTAACATTTGGTTTAATCGCCTCTCCTTGCAGTACACCTGTTCTAGCAACTCTATTGGCATGGGTGGCAAATACGGGGGATTTAAGCTTAGGAGGGGGATTATTGTTATCCTACACTGCCGGCTATGTTTTACCCCTAATTATCGTCGGTTCTTTTACTGCTTCGCTGAAAAGCTTTCTTTCCCTACGTCAATGGTCCGGGTGGATTAATCCTGTCAGTGGGGTTTTATTAATCGGTTTTGGAGTTTTTTCTTTATTATCCCGTCTGCTGTGATGGTGGAGAGTTATCATAGATAATTGGCTAGAATTGCAAAAGTTTTAACTATGACTATATCGGAGACAAATTTAAATAATACACCGCCTCAATGGGGACGTAAATTTATCCAGACTATTGCCGATCTGCGATTGGCAATTATTCTTTTACTTTTAATCGCTATTTTTAGCATTTCTGGGACAGTAATCGAACAGGGACAATCTCTATCTTTCTACCAAGCTAATTATCCTGAAAAACCCGCTTTATTTGGCTTTCTGACTTGGAAAGTTTTATTACTATTGGGATTAAATCATGTTTATAGCACTTGGTGGTATCTATCATTGTTAATTCTCTTCGGTTCCAGTTTAACCGCTTGCACCTTCCGACGACAATTCCCCGCTTTAAAGGCGGCAAGAAACTGGCAATTTTATCAACAATCTCGCCAATTTCACAAACTAGCTTTAAGTGCTGAATTAGAAACTGGTTCCCTAGAATCTCTCACCCCCTTATTAGAAAAAAGAGGCTACAAAGTTTTTCGAGAAAATAACAGTCTTTATGCGCGTAAAGGTCTGATCGGTAAAATCGGTCCGATTATCGTTCATGCAGCCATGTTAATTATTTTAGCAGGGGCGATCTGGGGAGCGTTAACGGGGTTTTTCGCTCAAGAAATGGTAGCTAGTGGCGATAGTTTTCAGGTTAAAAATATTATTGAAGCTGGACCCTTATCTAAAAATTCTCTCCCTAAGGATTGGGGGATTAAAGTTAATCGTTTTTGGATTGATTATAGTCCTCAAGGTGATATAGAACAATTTTATTCTGATTTGTCGGTGATCGATGATCAAGGACAGGAGATCGATCGCAAAACTATTCAAGTTAATCAACCTCTGCACCATAAAGGGGTGACTTTTTATCAAACCAGTTGGGGGATTGCTGGGGTAAAAGTACAGGTGAATAATAGTCCAATCCTACAGCTACCGATGGCTAGTTTAGACACCAAAGGTAATGGACAAATCTGGGGAACTTGGATTCCGACTAAAACCGATCTTAGTGAGGGAGTTTCTCTTTTAACCAGAGATTTACAAGGTACGGTAATTGTCTATGATGCTCAGGGAGATTTAACCGCTGCTGTACGAGAAGGAATGACGATTCCCATCAATGGAGTTAATCTAAAAATAGTCGAATTAGTGGGCAGCACAGGGTTACAAATTAAGGCAGATCCGGGAGTCCCTATCGTCTATTTAGGTTTTGCTTTATTGATGATGGGAGTGGTAATGAGCTACTTTTCCCATTCCCAAATTTGGGCTTTACAATCGGGCGATCGCTTTTATATTGGTGGTAAAACTAATCGCGCTCAAGTCAGTTTTGAACGGGAAATAATTGATACCATCGAAATGTTAAAGTTCAAGTAGAATTGACGTTAATTTGCTGTCGTTTCCCGATCAAAAGTTCTGTTTATCTATCTATTGCCTTTTGACTACCCTAACCAAGAACTTAATTTTGTCTAATCACTTATATGCCAGAATTGCCAGAAGTAGAAACGGTGCGTCGCGGGTTAAATCAAGTTACCCAGGGCAAAAAAATTATCGGTGGGGAAGTATTATTACAGCGTACCCTAGCCTACCCTAATTGCGAGGCAACTTTTCTGCAAGGAATTGCTCAGACTACGATTAGCAATTGGCAGCGCCGAGGCAAATATCTCCTCGCCAATTTAGATAATGGTAGCAGTATCGGGGTTCATCTGCGGATGACCGGACAATTGCTCTGGGTAAAAGATACCACTCCCCTGCCAATTCATACGCGCTTACGCTTCTTTTTTGCCAATCAGCAAGAATTGCGCTTTGTCGATACCCGCACTTTCGGGAAAATTTGGTGGATTGCCGCCGATAAAACCCCAGAAAGCGTGATTACTGGTCTCAAAAAACTGGGAATGGAACCCTTTGATCGCAATTTTACCGCCGATTACCTCTATCGTCACTGTCAAAAAAGTCGTCGTCCGATTAAAACTTTTCTCCTCGATCAAAATGTAGTCGCAGGAATTGGTAATATCTATGCGGATGAAGTTCTTTTTAAAAGTGGTATCCATCCCCAAACTGCCGCTAATCTCTTGAAAATTGAGCAAATAGACTTATTGACAAAAAACATTATTTCTGTATTGGAAACAGCGATCGCTGAAGGCGGAACCAGTTTTAGCGATTTTCTCCACGTGACCGGAGTTAATGGCAATTATGGGGCGATGGCCTGGGTTTATGGTCGTAATGGCGAAAATTGTCGCCTTTGCGGTGCAACTATTGCCAGAATTAAATTAAGTGGGCGCTCGGCTCATTTTTGTCCCCAATGTCAAGTCTCAACAGTAATCAGTAAACAGTAATCAGTAAACAGTAATCAGTAAACAGGGTTCTTTGTTACTTGGTATGGTTCAATAGGGTGGCATAAATCGACTAAATCCTTATCTGGCAAGAGTTCTATTGATTAGTTCGTTCTAGATCGAAAACAATTGACAAAAATCGCAGCAATGTCCTTCCCTATAAGGGATGAAACCCTTATAGGGAAGGACATTGCATAGCATAAACCGAAGCACCAAATTTACCCAAAATGCTTACTCCTCTCCTCTGGCAAAGTGCCAATCCCAACCCCGATAATCTGGAGAATTTCCCAATTATTAGCCAATGGTGGCAAGATTTAAATCTTAAGGAAGTCTTCTGGCAACAGCGTTTAATTCCCGATCCTGGCTCTCTGGAAGATATTAATTGGGAGCGGCAAGGTTTTGATGAAAAATTTAGCATCCAAATGCCCCAAATTCGGGGTATTACCCTCTATTGGCATAAATCTACTTTTGCTGACGAAAGAAGCATGACACCTAAACAATTAATTTTAGATCGGGAACGGGAGCAATTATATATTTATCCCCAGTCCCAACCTAGTTTAGTTATTCGGGTGACGAAACCCCATCTGGTTTATCAAAAATTCGAGCTAAAAAATCCTCTCCTGGTCGGCAAAAAAGCGGAAAGTGAATATATTTTACTGTTCAGGGATAAAGAACAGCAAATAGAAGTTAAAATTAATCTCAGTCCTGAAAATTATCGGCAATTTCTAGAAACCATGACTGAGGATCAATAAATAATGTGGCAGGGAAACCTAGAACTAATTTACACGCAAAAAAATCTCGCAACCCAGATTAATCACCTCTATGCTACCGCCCCTTTAAAAGTACAAAGACCTTTTTATCCCGAAGGAAAAAATCTTTGTCATACGGTGATTTTACACACGGCGGGGGGAATAGTTGGGGGTGATGTTCTTCAACAAAAAATTCATCTCCAGTCCGCTACTAATGCCCTGATTACCACTGCTTCTGCTGGAAAAGTTTACCAGAGTAATGGTCAGATAGCCCAGCAATTAATCGAGATTAAAATCGATGACAATGCCGGTTTAGAATGGCTACCCCAAGAAACAATTATCTTTAATGGTGCGGTATTTCGCCAACATTTACGAGTCGATCTAGGGGAAAATAGCAGTTGGTTGGGATGGGAAATTACGCGTTTTGGTCGCAGTGCGCGAGGCGAGAAATTTTTAGCGGGAGAATGGCATTCTAATTGGGAAATTTGGCGATCAGGACAACCTTTATGGCTCGATCGCTCCTGCCTGTTAGGTGGTAAAATGATCGAGGGATTTTCCGGTTTAAATGATCGTGCCATGATCGGTACTTTAGTTTATATCGGTCAACCGGTGGGAAGAAATTTGATTGAGAAAGTGAGAGATTTTTCCCTAGAAGGAGAGATGGGAGTTACTAGCACTTTAGGAGATGGTCTTTTGTGTCGTTATCGGGGTAATTCTAGCGGTGAAGTGCGACAATGGTTTCAGCAGGTTTGGCAAATTTTAAGGCGAGAAATGAGCGATCGAGAGGCAATTATTCCGCGAGTTTGGTTATCTTGGTGAAGGCGGTTAATTGTCATTTTCTCAAGTCACTTGAATGCCTGTATCGGTGATTGGAGCTATCCAAAATTGTAGATCGGGAGCGACGAGAATTTCCCGGGCCTCTTTAACGATGGTTTCCGCCACTTCCTGAGATGAACAGAGAGTAAAAACCGTCGGGCCGGATCCTGACATCATCGTTCCCAAGCCGCCTAAATCCCCTAGAACCTGTCTTAACTCGGCCACGAGGGGAAATTCGGGTAAAACCACCTTTTCGAGGTCATTATGGATAAATTTGCCGATAGCGGCCGGTTTTTTCTGGGCGATCGCTTGTACCAAAGCCCCAGAACTCACCTGCTGACGACGGTGATGAAATTCCTCTGGAGAAGACAGATAGGTATCTTGAAATTTTTGCCGATAGCTTTGGTAGGCCCAGGGTGTAGAAACGGATAAATGGTCGTATTTAGCTAAAATCACCCATAATCCAGTCAGAGGAGCGATCGGATCGAGAATTTCTCCCCTTCCCGTACAGATAACCGTTCCCCCTGTCACACAAAAGGAAGTATCGGAGCCCAATCTTGCCGCTAAAGTTTCTAATTCCGGACGGGTTAAACCTAATTCCCAGATTAAATCGATACCGACTAACACCGCCGCCGCGTTGGTGGACCCCCCCGCTAAACCGGCAGCCACGGGAATATGTTTCTCGATGGTGATATCGATGCCGCCGTAATTGGCAAAGAGACGGGGGAATTCCTTCGCCATCAAAGTGGCGGCGCGATGGGCGAGATTACTGCTATCTTGGGGGACGAGGGGATGATGGCAAAAGAGACGGAATTCCTGCAATCCGTTCGGCCGGAGAGTTATGCGATCGCATAATGCCACCGTCTGCATCACCATCACTAACTCGTGGAAACCATCAGGGCGATCGCCAACGATTTCTAGATATAAATTAATTTTAGCGGGAGCTAGAAGGGTATAACTGTGCATTTGTCAAGGAAAAAAATCTAAAATTTTGGCAATTGACCTAATTTTTCCGCCAAGTCAATCCATTGCGATAAACTGAGATCTTCGGCGCGAGCGAGGGGATTAATTTCTAATTGTGTCAGGATTTGGCTTAATCGATCGCTATCTAGACAATTTTTTAGATTATTGCGTAACATTTTGCGCCGGTTGGCAAAACCCCAGCTAATTAAAGTGGACAAAAAGGCAGCATTACTGACATTTTTCGGCAAAACACGGGGTAAAAGCTGAATTACCGCCGAATCCACCTGGGGAGGTGGGGAAAAAGACCGCCGGGGGACATCACAAATCCATTGACAATCGGCAAGGTATTGAATGCGGACGCTTAAAGCGCTGTAAGCTTTGGTGGAGGGGACAGCGACTAATCTTTCGGCGACTTCTTTCTGGACTAAGAGGGTAATACTCTGGTAAGGGGGGGTGCAGGGATGGGCGATCGAACCGAGCAGCTTTTCCAGGATCGGACCGGTGATATTATAGGGGATATTAGCCACTACTTTATTAACTGGCGGCAGTTGCTCGGGTTTAAGGGTAAGAAAGTCCCCTGGGATGAGATGAAAGTTATCTTGTTGGCCAAATTTTTTAGTTAAAATTGTCCATAGATCTCGATCGATTTCTACAGCGACCACCAATTGAGCGCCATCGAGAAGACGACGGGTTAAAATGCCTGTACCCGGTCCGATTTCTAATACCCGATCTTCTGATTGTAAATTAGCAGCGCCGATGATGCGATCGAGTATCGATTCATCTTTTAACCAATGTTGTCCAAAACGTTTACGCGGTTGAATTTTCATAGCTCTATTTTAAAATCAGAGGGTTGTCCTCGACAATAACACCCCTGAAAATATCGGCCATGCGATCGATAACCGCATCAATTATGATAGAGCCTAGACAAAGATAGCAAAAAAATTAGAGACAATGTCAGATTTGAACGATGTTTTCGCAATTGTAGCAGGAGCAGTTCCGGGGGCGTTATCTCGTTATCACATTACCGAATGGACAAAAGCAAAATTCGGCTTGCGCTTTCCCTATGGAACCTTTATTATTAATTTAACTGGCTGTCTAGCTATGGGCTTCTTTTTTACTATTTCACCCAGTTTTCCCTTTTATTCCCACGAACTAGATTTAATGGTTAGAACGGGATTTTTAGGGGCTTATACCACCTTTTCTACCTATAGTTTAGATATCTTGATACTCTGGCGCAATCAACAAAATTTTCTCAGTCTTTTTTTTGCCGTTGCTAGTATAATTTTCGGATTGATTGCCGTGAGAATCGGGGCAGCTATTGCCCAAGTTTTTCCAGTTGAATTCTCCAATTTATTGACTATTTAACGGCAGGACAGACACCATGGATTTTTTCGGGGGACGTTATGGTTTATTCGTGGCGATTGGGGCTATTTTTGGGGCTTTGAGTCGTTTTTATATCGCCGAATTAATTCAATATCTCTTCAGTCAAGAATGGGTATTTTTAGCTACATTTTTTGTCAATGTTTCTGGCTGTTTAATTATTGCCTATATCTTTACCATGGTTAAGGAAAATATTCGCATAATTGCCCCAGAATTAGGATTGATGCTTACCACGGGTTTTTCTGGTTCCTATACAACTTTTTCCACCTATAGTTTGGAGGTCAACAAGTTTTTAGAGCAGGGAAACGTGACCTTCGGTTTAATTTACTGGTTGGGCAGTGTTCTTGGGGGGATGATTGCGCTTAAAATTGGAGTTACTTTAGCAAGAACAGGTTTTCCTAGATGAATTATTAAGGGGGCAAAAATAGATAAGCATCTCTTAAACTTTACCCTGTCTTCACTTCCTATCGTTAAGGGAAATTTAATCACCTTAACCTGATCATTACTACACCTTAATCTTAGTCAAGATTTAAGCTTTTCTTGATAAAATTTGAGGACAGATTATTTTAGACTAAGAGCAGTCAATCTTCAGTAAAAATGCTCCTATGAATCCATCTCCAGAGTCAACTTTTGTTTGTCCGATTATCATCGAAGACGACAGAACAGGATTAGACACAGAAACTATCCGACGGGCTTTAAGGGATAATTTACTCTATATTCAAGGTAAATTACCAGAATTAGCCAGCAAAAACGATCTTTACCTGGCCCTGGCCTATACAATCCGCGATCGTTTATTGCAGCGTTGGTTAACCACCCAACAAACCTATCTAAAAAAAGATATCAGAACCGTTTGTTATCTCTCGGCCGAATTTTTAGTCGGTCCCCATTTGGCTAATAATTTAATCAATCTCGGTATCTACGAACAGGTGGAGAAAGCTGTCAGCGAATCGGGATTAAAACTAGAAGAATTAATTGCCCAGGAAGAAGAACCAGGGTTAGGAAATGGTGGTTTAGGTCGTTTAGCTGCCTGTTATCTGGATTCCCTTTCTACCCTAGAAATTCCCGCTATTGGTTACGGTATTCGCTACGAATTTGGTATCTTTGATCAAGAAATTCACGACGGTTGGCAGGTGGAAATAACCGATAAGTGGTTACAGTATGGAAATCCCTGGGAAATTGCCCGACCGGAAGCGGGAGTAGAGGTAAAATTTGGCGGTTATACCGAATCCTATACCGACGAAAATGGTAATTATCGCAGTCGTTGGATTCCCGATTATGTAGTCAAAGGAATTCCCTACGATACCCCAATTCTCGGCTATCGAGTTAACACCGCTAATACCATGCGTCTATGGAAGTCAGAAGCTTGTGAATCTTTTGATTTTGGTCGTTTTAATCGCGGCGATTATTACGGTGCGGTGGATAATAAAGTTCACTCGGAAAATATCAGTAAAGTTCTCTATCCTAACGATGAACCAATTCAAGGCAAAGAACTACGTTTAGAACAGCAATATTTCTTTGTTTCCTGTTCCCTACAGGATATGATTCGTATTCACTTACATGAGAACCCCAGTCTCGATAATTTTCATCAAAAATGGTCGGTACAATTGAATGATACTCACCCTTCCGTCGGGGTAGCTGAGTTAATGCGCTTGTTAATTGATGTGCATCATTTCGATTGGGATAAAGCTTGGTTTATTACTCAAAATACCTTCTCCTACACCAATCATACTCTTTTGCCAGAAGCTTTAGAAAAATGGCCCTTGAGTATTTTTGGTCGTCTTTTACCGCGATTAATGGAAATTATCTACGAAATTAACCATCGTTTCTTGGATAAAATTCGCATTATTTATCCCCATGATGACGGCAAAATGTCCCGTTTATCTATAATCGATGAAAGCGGCGAAAAATACGTCCGTATGGCTCACCTCGCCTGTGTGGGTTCCCAGGCAATTAATGGGGTGGCAGCCCTCCATACAGAATTACTCAAAAAAGATGTTCTGCGCGATTTCTATGAACTTTTTCCCGAAAAGTTTAGCAACAAAACCAATGGAGTTACTCCCCGGCGCTGGATAGTTTCTAGTAATCCCCGCTTGACTGTTGCGATTACAGAAAAAATCGGCGAAAATTGGATTAAGCATCTGGAGGATTTACGCGGTTTAGAAAACTATGTCGATGATGGTGGATTTCGGGACTATTGGCGACGAATTAAGTACGATATTAAGGCAGATTTAGCCAATTATATCAATCAAAAAGTCGGCATTAAAGTTGATCCCAGTACCCTCTTTGATGTACAGGTAAAACGCATTCACGAATATAAACGGCAGCATCTCAACGTTTTACATATCGTCACTCTCTATCATCGCCTCAAAAATAATCCCAATCTCGATATTACCCCCCGTACCTTTATTTTTGGTGGTAAGGCAGCCCCGGGTTATTTTATGGCGAAATTAATCATTAAATTGATTAATTCTGTGGCAGAAGTGATCGATAATGATCCGACGATTGGAGGACGTTTAAAAGTGGTTTTCCTACCCGATTATAATGTCACCTTCGGTCAACGGGTTTATCCAGCTGCCGACTTGTCTGAACAAATTTCCACGGCTGGGAAAGAAGCTTCGGGAACTGGTAATATGAAATTCTCCATGAATGGTGCCTTAACTATCGGCACTCTTGATGGGGCAAATATCGAAATTCGTGAAGAGGTGGGGGCGGAAAATTTCTTTCTTTTTGGCTTGACAACCGAGGAGGTTTATGCTAAGAAAGCCGCTGGTTATAATCCCCAAGAATACTATTACCATAACGAAGAATTGCGGGCAGTATTAGACCTCATTGGTTCGGGATTTTTTAGCCGGGGTGATAGTAGTTTATTCCGCCCGCTTGTGGATAATCTTATCTACGATGATACCTATATGTTACTGGCCGATTATCAGTCCTATATCGACTGTCAGGAAGGAGTCGGTCACGCTTATAAAGATCAAGAACATTGGAGTCGTTTAGCGATTCTTAATGTGGCCCGCATGGGTAAATTCTCTAGCGATCGATCGATTCGGCAATATTGCGAGGAAATCTGGCGGGTACAACCGGTAAAGATTGAATTACCCGATTATACTCAAGCTAATGCTGGTTTATCGGTAAATTAGAACAAATCTAGGCAGTAGGATTCTGTTAATTTATCCTACTGCCTACAGGATAGCCAGCCATGGGCGACTCTAATCTAGACTTCTACGGGATTGACGGGGCTCGAACCCGCAACTTCCGCCGTGACAGGGCGGTGCTCTAACCAATTGAACTACAATCCCATTTTTGCGACAATTCTGATTGTAACTTCATCATTAGGGTTATGTCAAGCACCTCTGGGAAAATTTTTTTGAGGGAGAGGGAAGTGGGGAAGTGGGGAAGTGGGGAGAGGGGGAGAGGGGGGAAACAATTCATAACTGGGTTTTTCAAGTTGAATTGGTATCAATCCTGAAGTAAAGCCAAAAAATCCCCAATTAGGGAGAGATACTCTTTACCATGGGATTGTAATTAAGCTTGTTGGGAGCCTGAGCTATGACTAACCCGAATTCGATCGAACAGCTATCGCAAGAATTACTCGATCTAGACCAAGTAGATGCCGATACTGGGGCAGATTTGCGGCAAAAAGCCCAAGAAATCCTCGCTGAAACCAGTATTGACTTACCGATTCGAGAAGCGATCGCCGATAGTCTCAGTCAAGGTAATCAACTACTTACCCTCAAAACCGTCGGCAGGGAAGAAAGTTATTAGCACATTTGGGGTCAAAAGTCAAGATGAAAGAAAAAATTTTTTTTGTCTGGCTGGGGCGATTTTTGGCCTCTTTTGGGCTGTTATCGGGGATAAGTGGCTGTAATTCCCCTCTTTTGATCACTCCTCAAGTTCCCGTCGGTGGTTTAAATAGTTTTGCTCCCGATCAATTCCCCAGTTATAGTGCTGATGGTCGCTATTTAGCCTTCGCTTCCGATCGCTCCGGTCGTCGTAGTATATATTTATTCGATCTGCAAGAAAAGCGCCTAGTTAATCTTCCTAACCTAAATCGTGGCGATTCTAGCCAAGATCAGCCATCTCTGAATGCTGACGGTCGTTTAATTGCCTATATCTCCAGCGAACGCGGTAAAAGTGATGTCATGGTTTATGATCGTTCCAAGTCCCGTACAACCCTGTTAACCGCTAACCTGCGGGGAAGCGTCCGCAATCCCACCATTAGCGGTGATGGTCGCCAAATTGCCTTTGAAACCAACCAAGACGGTCAATGGAATATTGCGATCGTTAACGGCCAATTTTAAACTTGTTCTACTCGGTCTTAATCGTTAAGACCTGCGGAGGAGTGGCATCTGGTGGATATAAAAAATTTACCTGTACTATATGCCAATCCCCGGGAGGAATAGTCAGAGTCACTAAAGATTCTCCCTCTTGTCCGCGTCTTTGGACGAGATGGAAAAATCTGCTTTGTGCTTGTCCTTGGTCATCGCTATAATTGACGGCTACCGTTCCCCGAAAAAACACCTGTGGGGCAGCCGGATCGAGAAAACGCAAACCCTGCCCAATAATATCCTCTTTAATCGGTGTTTCTAGCGCAATAGTCACCGTTTTCGCCTCATTACTTCGATTAAACAGAGGTAAACTTAACCTATATTCCACACCGTAATTACCATGAGCTTGATAGGCCGTATCGGGATAGCGAACTAACATACTAGCACTTTGATTTTGTGCCGTTCCCAGTTTGCCCCCGGGTAGGGTGCTAATCCCATAGGCTATAGATTGACCAGAATCAGGAATATTTAACCATAAAGAAGCTCGATCGACCAATCGGGCAGGCCAAGCTGAACCTTGGGACACCCCCGCTACCCGTCCATAAATTATCTGTCCTTGACTATGGGGAGGAGTGGGCGCTCGATCCCGCGGAGTCGATAAATCGCCTTTTTCCAGCAAATTTTGCCACTCTGTCAGATTTGGTGGTCTTTCTTGCCCATTTTCGTCTAGAGGTGCATAAAGAGCTAAACTAGCAGCGTAGAGAAGACCGTCACTTTCCAGACGGAGATAAGTGGATCTACCGTTTAAAGGGGGAGTCAAATCGCGCACGGGAATCGCCGCATTTAAGACCATAAAACTCTCCCCCGCCGGAATAATAATCCTATCGGGAAAAATATCCTGACGCTGCCCCATTAAAATATCCCCCATTACCCGACTTCCCGGCCCAGCAAAAACCGTCCCCTGATTATTTTCCACTTGTGCCGGTAAATCGATAAAAGCTGCCTCGGGTTGACTCAAATAACTAGCTCCTTGCAGAATTTTAACGGTCACGGGATTAGGACTGGGATTGTGGAGTAATATACCCAGATAAAGGGTGCGTAAATTATCGGGAAAATTCCCCCTCGCTATATGGTGGGCAAAAATATCAAAGCGTCCCTGAAAAGCATAATTTAAATGGGCCGAGGGGAAACTTTTCTCTTGGGGGGGAAAGGTCGAAAGCAAAATCCCTTCTTCTAGCAATAATTCGGGACTATTGCTATTAAAAACGGGAACTTGATCTAGTTGATTCGGTAAAGGACGCACCTGCGCCGGTCGAATTATTTCTACAATAGGAGGAGTTTGGGCAATGGGTAACAAAAAAGGTAACATCACAGAAATTACCATCTCAAGATAATTAATTTTTGATCATAGCATTATTGGCTCGCTCAATTTAGATAGTATTCTGTTTGTCCATATCTAGAGGATTGGTTAATATTTCTTTCGGGGGTTAGCCGACCTTTTTAGTTAAGTACAATCAAGAAAAATTGTCAAACTTCCCAATCATTATTGGCTCTTGCCATTGACCAAATCTATTGTCATCATAGACTAAAATCTAGATGTAGCCGTGGTTTTCTCGAAACTTCGCCCGATGTCTAGATATCGATCGAGCCAGAATTGTGATGATAAATTTATTATTGTCCCCGATTGGACACCCCCTCTTAACCTGCCAAGTTTTGTTAATTAAGGTCTGCTGAATAAATCTAAAAACCTTGTTGGATAATACTTTTAGACTTTTTTCCCATCAAAAAGTGCCTTAGCTAAAACCCTACACCCCACACCCCACACCCCACACCCTGCCCCCAGGGAAAACTTTTTGCTGCAGACCCTAATTAAGCCTGTAGAAATTAACTGCCAATGGCAATGGCATACAGGGAGAAAAGCTCAAGACTTAATAAATAGGGTTTGCAGCAAAAAGTACGGGCGAAGCATTCGGATAGAAAATCTCCGGTTTCACCGATAGGTTATTGCCCGAATGCTTCGCCCCTACAGGACGCGGGCCGATGAAGATGCAAGGTTTTGAACCACGATTCTCTCAAAATCTTGCACCTGTTTCGCTCGTAAAGCCCCAAAACCCTTACTTTGCATACATTTCACATTTATTCAGCAAGCCCTAAATAAATAAATCAGCAGAGACAGAAAAGAAACCTGCTAACTTTTTTGCCTGTTTCTTACTAATTTGTCGCTTCCCATTAAGAATTTCTGAGACAATCCCACTAGAACCAATCCCTGCCCTGACTAAATCCGCTTGAATCAAACCCCTTGCCTCCATAAGGGTTTGAAGTATTGAAACAGGAGTAGAAGCTGACCCAGGCTGAAATCGCGCTTCCTCATATATCTCAATCAGTACTTCCCACACATCCAGAATTTGTTTCTCTAATTCATTGGGATTTTGCTTAAAAAAAAGTTGTTCAGCGATCGCCAAGGCTTGGTTGTATTGCTCCTCCGTTTGAATAACAAAGGGAAGCATTGAAGTTTCTACGGTCGAGGGATTAAAAGTAAGGGTCATTTTTCCAATCCTCCTGGTCATATTCAGCATGGGTCAAAACATACTTGATGTAAATTCTGTTTTTTTTATAGTTAATCCCGACAATCAAACGATAACGATTACCTTTGAGATTAAAAACCGTAAAATTGCCGACAGGATCAGCTTTTGGGAAAACCTGACGCACATCATTAATACTGAGCCATTGTGAACTTTTGGCAATTCGATACCAGTCATCTAAAGGTTTTTTCAGGTCAGCGTGCTTTTCAAATGCCTCCTGAAGCGTTTTATAGCTGATAATCCTCAAAACGATTCCCCAGTAGGCTAACAAAGAGCAAGTTAAACTCTCTTTTTCATACTCTCATTATGAGAGGGAGCTTGTCAAGGGAAAATTTTTCTGCTCAACTTGCGATCGCACTTGCTCACCACCAAGCGATCGCCCATTCAGCCAAATTTCACAGTACAAAGGTTGACGCAAGTATCTAGTAGATATCGCATCAGAATAGCTCCGGCTCAGGGGGTGGGAGGAGTTCGTTACGATAGGACTCCAACGGAGGGAAGTTAGGGATTCCTTAGAAGTTGAAAATACGGGTTAAGGTTTCAGTGGATAATGTTGCCATTTTGATTGGTGAATTTTTGACGATTCTCTGTTAACTTAAATCCCAAAATGTCAGCTAGGTTAAACGAATCGCAACCCAACCTACAGGCGATCGCAGATTGCGTATTGCGCTCACAATTTCATCAGTCCGCTCCAAGCGCTGGTTAGACAGTGACCCACCGATCAACGTAAACTGCTCAATGCCTGAATTGTGACCGTACCACCTTCGATTGCATCAAGCTGCATCCGATAGCCGTAGAGTAAACTCATACCAACCAAAGGTTCTGTATCAGATTCGTTTATATCAATTCGCCGCAACTCTCCGTCCCAAATAACTAAACCACGATACACATCGAAAACACAAGTGCTTCCATCCCCCAGGATTCCCTCTTCACGTCTATATGCCCGTAAGTTGAGATCGGCAAGCACTGAGGAAGGCAGGGTCAGAAAACCTGTAAATCCTGTATCAATGACAGCATCGATCATTTGCCTCTGTGAATCTACATTGCCTAGGACCAGTCGGATTGTCGCCTCGCAGTTTTGATCAACAATTCCTTGCATCATAGAGTTATTGCAAACGACCTACACCAAAGCGATGAACTCCTCTATGACCAATCCGAACGCACCAGATTTGAGCGTCAGGGCAACGGTCGAGCAATCGATCTGAAGCAGTCATCGTATCTTTTGCCAGTTCAAAGGCTCCACTTTCAATGTCAATCGCTACAATCCTGCCATGATTACCTTCCTCAACTTGAGGACGCACCAGAGATTCATAAATCTCATTCCCACGCTGAGCAAATTCTTCTTTACTATAGCGAAGCTGCTGAACTGTCATAGGCTTTGACCTCGTAACAACACTACTCCTAGTATTCTACCCTGAACGAGCACCCGTTTGCCTCGATGTCTAAGTTAGATACCTAGCAAAATCCCCCTCAAGATATCATCAGCAAGATTTCTCCGTATGTCTTTAGCGGCTCTTTTAGAAATCTCTTTTCCAGTTTTGCCTTTCACAATTTTGACAAATCGGCGAGACAAGTGATCTTCATCATTGCTTACAACACCATCATTGTTTGCATCCAGAATTCTAGTAAAAAAATCTCGCTCAGACTAACTCACTTTGCCATTACTTCTGACAGAAAACATGAAAAACGATAGCTTGTAATAATTGCTTAAATCGTCTTGATAGTTTGAGTTTAGATATTCGTAGCTGGCAATGTCCTAGGTGTGGAGAAAACCACGATAGAGATATTAATATATCAACACCCTACCTGTAAGCATCCCAACGAAAAGCTAATGCGCTCCGGGGTTTGGGGAATAGAACCCCCCAAAAGCTGGGATTGAGTGATAAAATCGGAGGTAATGCCCGGTTTTATCAGAGGGTTTCCCTTTAAAAATCCCAACTTGGTCGATTTACAACAATGAGATCTACCCCATCAACACCGCTAAGAATATTCGAGATCAAGGTTGACGAATTTTGGCGGTAGGACATACCGCTTCGTCCCTGCGAGTAATACCGAGTAAAGGCACTGCTTTTGCAAGGCATCTCCCCGTGAAAGAAGCATCCCCACGCTTTTAGGCAACGGGATTGTCAAAACAGTATTTCCCCGTGAACATGAACCAAATTGACTATCTCAGGATTAGTTTAATCGATCGCTGTAACTTTCGCTGTCAGTATTGTCTGCCTGAAGGTGCAGAATTGGCCTATGTTCGACCGCAAGACTTACTCACCCGGGAGGAAATTCTTACTTTAGTCAAAAATGTCTTTATTCCCCTCGGTTTCCGCAAATTTCGTCTTACTGGTGGGGAACCTCTCTTACATCCCGAAGTAGTGGAGATTGTGCGCGATATCGCCTCTTTATCTGCCACTAGCGATTTAGCCTTGACCACTAATGGCTATTTACTTGACAATTTAGCCGAAATGTTGTATGAAGCCGGACTAAGACGGATTAATATCAGTTTAGACTCCCTCGACCCCGACACTTTCGATAAAATTATCGGTAATCGCGGCCGGAGTCGTTGGCAAAAAACTTGGGCAGGTATTCAAGCAGCCCAGAGAGTGGGTTTTGACCCCTTAAAATTGAATGTGGTGGTGATTCCGGGGATAAATGAGGCAGAAGTGGAAGATTTAGCGGCTTTGACCATCGAGAAGCGTTGGCACGTCCGTTTTATCGAGTTTATGCCCATCGGTAACGGTGATTTATTTCAAGAAAAAGCTTGGATTGCGAACGAGGAATTAAGAGGGCGAATTCGGGCAAAATGGGGCTTAAATGAGGGTCAAGTGCGGGGAAATGGTCCAGCCGATGTTTTTCAAATTCCGGGGGCTAAGGGTACAATTGGCTTTATTAGTCAGATGTCGGAGTGTTTTTGCGATCGCTGTAACCGCCTACGTCTCTCGGCCGATGGTTGGTTGCGTCCCTGTCTCCTCAACGAAACTGGACAAATTGACCTAAAAACTGCCCTCCGTCAAGGAATTTCGCCAGCAGAAATCAGGGAAAGAGTGCGGGAATTAATAGAAATGAAAGCAGAAATAAACTTTAAACTGCGTGATTCCGGCACATCAAGCGGCATTTATACCCGTACTATGTCCCAAATTGGCGGCTAAAAATCTACTGTCCGAATTCTACTCTAGCCTGTTCTACCATTTCCACGGTAACTCGATCGGAACCGGCATGACGAGCTAATTCTTCTATCCTTTGACGCGCTTGGGAACGAACGAAATAGGGAATATTTTTCAGTTTTGCCTTTGCTTCTGGGGTCCATTGTAATTGATCGGAAAAATCTAGATCGTCCATAGATTTAACATATAGTAGTCCGTCTATTATACCAAAAAAGATTAGCTATTTATTGAAAAGCTGATGAGATGATTAGTTTCTTGATAGCGACTCTTTTTCACTTTTCTCTTAATTTTAGGTTTCTGCTAGGTCAAAATTGACTCTTTGATATAAATCTTGAAAAGAAATCTGCCAATCTACCGACACCAATTGTAAAACCGCATTTTCCCCCGTGACGAAATCAATTAACCATTGATCATCCTTTTGTTTATAGTAACGTTCTACACTATAACTATATTGTTCAATCAGAATATATTCCTGAAAAGTTGGCAAGGAACGATAGAATTTAAACTTATCCCCTCGATCATAAGCTTGGGTAGAATTAGAGAGAACTTCGACAATAATTAAAGGATTGATCACGTTAGATTGACTATTCCCTTGATAGAGAGGTTGACCTTTAATCACCATCACATCGGGATAGGTGTAAATGCTATAATCTGATAGCCATAAACGCACCGTTTCCATGTAGGTATAATAATCTTGATTATTGATAGTCAGAGGAAATCTTCGATAGAAGTTTCCGGCAATCTGATTGTGATTAGTGGTGGCTCCTACCATGGGGATAATTTCTCCTTGACGATATTCATTTTTATCTTCCGACGTTTCCTCTAGGGCGAGATATTCTTCGGGAGTATAATATTTAGTTTCGGTAGTGCTTAACATTTTTGACTCTCCTTACTATTCTATTTTCTAGGGTACAGCATTTCCCTAAAAAGAGATAAAGTTATCCTTGAGCAAGGTTATCAATTGAGTTACTCGGATCATATTTTTCTCTTAATCTCTGGCAAAAAATGCTGAGAAATCCACAATTAAAAATCTAACTATCAAAATTGCTCACGCCAAGGGTTAAGATAAACTAGATAAATAGTTTTATGTTTAGTTTCTCCTATGTTTAACTGGTTCCGTCGTCAGAAAGTCCAACCCGAACAAGAACAAGCACCCCCCGCACCCGCAGAGGAAACCCCCAGCGAGGCAACCAGTCAGGAAGATTATTTAGATTGGGCCAAAAAAGCCTTTAAAAATATTCAAGAGAAAAAAGCCACGGCCGAGGCCGTCGTGAGCGAAACCCCTGAAACATCTATTGCTGAAACGGAACCTCCGCAAGAGGAAGAAGCAGTTAAAGAAGAAGAAACCGAGGATAATACCCCCGCATGGCTGAAAAAATCCGATCGCCTCGAAATTCTCAAAGAAACCGCCATCGAAACCCCCACAGAACCGGATGAAGATTTTATCTGGTCGGCCAAAGTTTTAGCCAATCAGGGAAGACAAGCAGCGGACGTTTCGGAAGAAGAAATCACCTGGTTAAAAAAATTGCGTCAGGGTTTAGGCAAAACGCGCCGCAGCTTGGTCAATCAGCTTAAGGCCGTGGTCGGTCAGGGTCCCCTCAATCAAGATGCGGTAGAGGAAATCGAAGCTTTATTGCTTCAGGCCGATGTGGGGGTAGATGCCACCGATTATATTATCACTACCCTCCAAAATAAGCTAAAACAGGAAGCTTTGCCCCCCGAAAAAGCGATCGAATATCTCAAAGAAATTATCCGCGAGATTTTAGATGCACCTTTAGCCAATTATAGCAACCCCGGTTTTGAGCCAGAAAAAGGCAAATTAAATATCTGGATGCTCACAGGAGTTAACGGAGTCGGTAAAACAACGACTATCGGCAAATTAGCCCATTTATCTAAACAATCTGGCTATAGCTGTATCATCGCCGCTGCCGACACCTTTCGCGCTGCTGCCGTGGAACAGGTGAAAGTTTGGGGAGAGCGATCGCAAGTTGAAGTAATTGCCAACCCGGGCAAAAATACCGACCCGGCCGCCGTGGTGTACGATGGCATCGAGGCCGCTAAATCCAGGGAGATAGAATTACTCTTAGTGGATACGGCGGGAAGATTGCAGAATAAAAAGAACTTAATGGCTGAATTAAGCAAAATTCGCCGCATTATCGACAAAAAAGCCGATAGTGCCGTGGTGGAATCCCTTCTAGTTCTCGATGCCACTTTAGGACAAAACGGCCTGCGACAAGCAGAAGTTTTCTCGGAAGCTGCCCAATTAAGCGGCGTGATCCTGACTAAAATCGATGGTACAGCTAAAGGGGGTGTCGCCCTTGCCGTAGCGCGTCAGCTTAACCTACCGATTCGCTTTGTCGGTGCTGGGGAAGGAATCGAGGATCTGCGGCCCTTTTCCAGTTACGAATTCGTGGAAGCTTTACTGAGTGGCGATTGATCTCACCCTAGCTGTCTTTCATAATCTTTTCATGGTTGCTTCATAATTGTCTCATTTTTAGTTATGCTAGAACTGGAGACTCAGGGTAACAACTATGCAAACGACAATTACAGTTAGTCATCTAGGAGTAGATTATCGCGGCGTGGAAGCCCTACGGGATATCACCCTGAAAATTCATCCAGGACGATTAACTGGTATTATCGGTCCCAACGGTGCGGGCAAAAGTACCCTGATCAAAGCCATGCTAGGATTAATTCCCGTACAACAGGGAAGCGTTAACTATCAAGGGCAATCTCTACAGCAACAACTGGATAAAGTCGCTTATGTTCCCCAAAGATCTCAAATCGACTGGACCTATCCCGTCACCGCTTGGGATGTGGTAATGATGGGGAGAGTCAGAAAAACGGGTTGGTTTCGTCCTTTTTCCCATATTAGTCGTCAACAGGCTTTAAATGCCCTAGAACGGGTGGAAATGGCTGATTTGCGCCATCGTCCCCTCGGTCAGCTGTCGGGGGGACAACAGCAAAGAGTCTTTTTAGCCAGATCTTTGGCCCAAGAAGCGGAGATTTTCTGTTTTGATGAACCTTTCGTTGGGGTAGATCAAAAAACCGAGGGCATCCTTTTTAATATCTTTGGTGAGTTAGCCCAAGAAAATAAAATTGTCATGGTGGTTAATCATGATTTAGGCGAATCTATCACCCATTTTGCTGATTTAATCCTCTTAAATAAAGAATTGATCCTCGCCGATCAACGATCTCAGGTCTTAACCGATTTTAATCTCCAGCGCGCCTATGGGGGTAAAGTCTCCTTCTACGATGCCATGACACCACCAGATCATTCCTGATCTAGTCTCGATTATCTCGATCGCCTGTCGAAAAACAATGGGATAAACTAGAAGTGAAGATATTTTGGCTGACTGCCGATAGGGACACCGATGAAAACTATTTCCCCGCAAGAAGTAACAGGAACGATCGAACTGGCTCCTAACTATCGAATTCCCCTGTTTTTGGTAATTTTATCGCTGCCTTTACTCTTTTTACAGGTCTGGATCGGAATAATTTTCTCCCTGTTAGGGCTATTCTTGATGTTCCAGACTACCCGCATTCGCCTCCAGTTTACCCCCACTTGCTTAGATGTCTATCTATCTGGGCAACAAATTCGCTCTTTTCCCTACCAAGAATGGCAAAATTGGCGGATTTTCTGGAATCGAGTCCCGATATTATTTTATTTCAAAGAAATTAACAGCATTCATTTTTTGCCCATTATCTTTGACAGCGCAACCCTGAGACTGTGCCTCGAAAAATACTGTCCTTTAGCAGCATCGCCAGCGATCGACTCAGAAGCGAACTAAGATTGAGATAAAATAAAATCTAGCTAATAGCGTCTTAATTACCTGCCTTAGCCCTCTGTTCGCTCTGCATTTCTAAAGCCGATGAATTCAGAAGATTTTAATGTTTTACCCCTTGACAAAATGACAGACTTACCCAATGAATCTGTCGAAGAATTTAGTTTTGATGATCTCTGGAACGATCGCCCAGTAGAGAATCCCCTACCATCGGCAATCGCCCCCGAAGGCGAATTAGTTCCCACAGCCCAAGCACAACCCCTACGAGCAGAAATCGAGGCTCTGGAACGGCAAAAACAAAGCCTAGAGGCAGAAATCTCGGCATTAAAAGCGGAAAAAGAACGCTTGATCGCCGAGGAATTGGGGGATATCAAAGCTCAAATCGAAAGAATGCTCAAGGAAGGCGTAAAAGACCTAGAACAACGCCAACAGGCTTTAGAATTGGCGATCGAACAGTTAGAACGCCGTCGTGAGCGGATTCGGCAGGAAATGCGGAGTAATTTCGCCGGAGTCTCCCAGGAGCTAGCCGTGCGGGTTCAGGGATTTAAAGACTATCTGGTGGGCAGTTTACAGGATTTGGCCGCAGCCGCCGAACAGTTGGAATTACCCCGTTTTGAAACCCCCGAAAAATCCCCCCGCTCCGTGGAACCTCCCCTGCGAACAGAACGGCAGCAAAACCCGCGCCCATCCCGTGGCAGTCAAGGCCGGGATGATCGCGAAGAAAGTCCCCGTCCCCCCCCGTACCAGTAACCAGGGCCGGGATAATTGGCAAGAACCCCGTCGTTCTAACCGTTCGGGTTATGAATCGGAACCGGTGGGACAATCTACCCCTAGACAGGGCTTTTCTGACCAAAATCAGCGCATCCAAGCTCTTTTAGACCGTTATCGCAGTCGTCCTGACTATTACGGTCCCCCTTGGCAACTACGGCGCACTTTTGAACCAATTCACGCCGAACGGGTGCAACAGTGGTTCTTTAAACAGGGGGGCCGGGGTACTGTTCGCGGGATGGGCAGCCGTCTCCAGAATATTCTGGTGGCTTCGGCAATTATCTCGATTATGGCGGAATTACAGGGCGATCGCTTCCGTTCTCTAGTTCTGGCTAATAGTCCCGAACGTTTAGGCGAATGGCGGCGCGGTCTCCAAGATTGTCTCGGCATTTCCCGCGCCGATTTTGGACCAGACCGCGGCATCGTTCTCTTTGAGTCTCCTGAAGCTTTAATTCAAAAAGCGGAACGTTTAATCGAGGATAAGTATTCACCGCTCATTATCATCGATGATACCGAAGAACGGCTCAATTTCGCTCTTTTACAATTCCCCTACTGGTTAGCTTTTGCCCCTGAACCCCAACAAAGTTCTAGTTATTGGTATTAACTAATTAGTCCTTGAGTAGTGCGATACATTGGGCTAAAGAAGCGTTGGTTTTCAGCGCTTGCGGGTTAATATGGGTGGCAGCGGCTCGATAACCTTGTTCCAAGAGAGCTGCAATTAAATCTTCCCTTTTGGGTAGATCTAATTTTCCTCTTCTACCAATTTCCCGAAAGCTATAAAAATAGGGAGGAAAATCGTTTTCTTCCCTCATTATTTCTAACAATTTAACCACCTTTTTCCACTGCCATTGATGAGCTAAATCTGCCATCTTTTCTAGATAAAGGCGATCGTGTAAACTGCCTAACCACAAGGGTCCAGTTAAAGTTAAAGGTTGCCCATCCCCAGAACAAACTATCTTGCCTAACTTCGGCCAAGGCAGCGATTGATATTCCCCGCAACTATGACAATAACCGAGAAAACCGTAGTTATGACTATTTAATTGTCTATTAGCCGTTAACCGCACCATCACCCGATAACTTTGACCAAAAAAGAAAGAAAAAATCGGCTTAATTCCTAAACCTAACCGGGCTGATTCCAATTGCAAACCGGCGATAATTAATCTTAATCCCTGTTCGTGGGCAGCTGGATGATTGCGAGCATAGGCTCCATAATCAGCTAAACTATTTTCTAAATTATGGCCCGTCAGCGTCCGTCCATCGGTATTAGTTAGATAAATTAAACCACCGATTTTAGTGGCTAAAGGAATAGCACTGAACAGAGATGCAGGGGAACCAAAAGCATCAATATCAACTAGATCGTAATGGTCTTTTTCAAGATAACATTCTAGAAGAACTTCTTGAGCAGATTTATAGGTTATTTTGCCTTTTTTCTGTTGTAATAACTTCTCTAAATTAGCGGCTAAAGTGGGCTTAATTTCTGGATTCCCATCATTAACCCACAGCCAATCCGCACCACTTTCTAACCAATACCTGAGCGCTCGCACACCAGAGCCGCTCATTACCTCTAAAACGCGCAAACTGCCCCGATCTTTTTTGACAATTGCCGCCGCTAAAACTCCTAAATCTCGGACGATTTTACTCTCCGGTCGATAAAAAGTATTGTTGATATTAAATATCGCTTTTGCTTCCTGCATCGCTCATCTCATAATTAGCACTCGGCGGCAAGGGTCAGACACTGCCAAAATCCATCAGACATCAAGATAGAAGATAAATCTAAAGAAAGTGTGAAATTATCAAAAATTCCTGATTTTTTTACTATTATATCCCTAAAAAGCTGATAGTTTCCCCATGAGAACGGCAAATTGAAGATCAAAAAATAACTATTTTTTAAAATCTTATAACAGTTTAATCCGGTCTGATGGGAGATAACCTAAAAGCAAAATCATTCAACCTTGATATAGAGATGAAAAAGTATCTAGCAGAGTTCATCGGGACGTTTTGGCTCGTTCTCGGCGGTTGCGGTAGTGCCGTTTTAGCGGCAGTATTTGTAGGTAAAGCCAAGAGTGTCGTAGATGGTGCTGATTTTAATATCGATCTGGGGATTTCTTTTGTGGGTGTCTCCCTCGCCTTTGGTTTAACTGTCCTCACTCTTGTCTACGCTTTAGGGCATATTTCGGGGGGACATTTTAATCCCGCCGTTTCCTTCGGTCTCTGGGCAGGTAAACGCTTCCCCGGTTCGGAACTACTTCCCTACATCATCGCTCAAGTTTTAGGGGCGATTTTAGCGGCAGTAATTATCTACATTATTGCCAGTGGTCAACCCAGTTTCGCTCTGGGAGGCAGTAACCCTCTGGCCACCAATGGTTACGGAGAACATTCTCCCGGTGGTTACAGTTTATTCGCCGCTTTGGTCACGGAAGTGGTCTTGACCTTCATGTTCTTAATTATCATTTTAGGCTCTACTGATCGACGCGCTCCGGCGGGTTTTGCTCCCATCGCTATTGGTTTAGGATTGACCTTAATTCACTTAATTAGCATTCCCGTGACCAATACCTCCGTTAACCCCGCTCGTAGTACCGGTGTTGCTCTTTTATGCGGTAATATGGCTCTCGTTGGTCAATTATGGTTATTCTGGATTGCTCCCATTGTTGGGGCCTTGGCGGCGGGTTTCCTCTACAATAGTTTCTTTGAAGAAACTTTAGAAGAAAGACGAGTTAGAGAATAAGTGGAAAGTTACCGCTAAAGTTTGATTGCTTCAAGAGTCAAGTGCTGATAGCGATTCCTGTGGGGTCGCTATTTTTTTCGTCCCCACCGACAAAATTGAGCAGCGCTCGTCGTCCTTGCTCGCCTCGATCGAGTAAAGTAATCTCTAGATAATTGTCTGGCAAAAAAGTTAAACGTTCTGACCATTCGATCGCCACTATCCCTAAATCCACCTCGATTCCCTGCCAATAATTTTCCAGGTACAGCGCCTCGATATCTTGACCCTGCAAACGATACAAATCCAAATGATACAAAGGAAGGCGGCCTTCGTTATATTCGTTAACGAGGGTGAAGGTAGGACTAGCTATAGGCTCTTTAATACCCAATCCTAAGCCAATTCCCTGTACTAAGGTGGTTTTTCCCGCTCCCAAATCGCCTTTTAATAAAATTACACTGCCAGAGGCCAAGGTTTGCCCCAGTTTTTCGCCTAAATTGACAGTAGCTTCTCGATCGGGCAAGTCGATAATCATTTTTTTCCGCTAGGATGCCAATTAATCACTAGACCTCTTGTAAAAATCAAAAATTGTTGTTAGGGTTAGGATTCAGTAGCCAGTAGTCAGTAGTCAGGAGAATTAAGAATAAATAATAATCAGTTAAATGGTCTATTTACATATTTTAGGCCATTTAATCCTTATTTTTGCCGTTTTTGAACCCTGAAAAATTAATTAGCTCTGGCTGAATAAATCTAAAAACCTTGTTGGGTAAGACTTTTAGACCTTTTGTCAATCAAAAAGTACCGGACCTGGGAGTGATCGGGGGGAAAATTCAGGGACTTTTTCCCTGAAAATTAGGTAATTGACCTCCTCAAAATCGCTAAAACCCTACACCCTACACCCGTTACAGTAGAGCAGGAAGTCGCCTTCTCACCCCCTGCTTCAAAACTGGACTTACGACTTTCGCCGTATCCGGCTCCTGAGTAACTAGGCTACTGTCATTAGTAGAATGATAAGTATCTAAGCACAATTAATTACACATCTAAGCCACTACTCCGTCAGACTGCTGCTGTGATCAGTAAACAGTGAACTGAAAACTCAAATCCGATCCCTAATAGCTGTCTCCCGTCTCGGAGTCTCGGAGTCTCGGAGTCTCGCAGTCTCGACTAGGAAATTAATTTTGCACGACTACTTATGACCATTGATTGTGGCTTAGACTTCCTAGTTACCCGCCCTTTGTTAGCAGCTCTTTGATATTACTCAAAGCCTTGGCTTTTGAGGGCATCCTCTCCCTGTATTGACTTGCGGATGGTTTCCTGCTGCCCAGAACGGGCAAACGCCAGGTTACTTCGTTCCCTATAGCCATTGGTTGAACCGTTAGGATGATACTGTCCACCGGGAGCAACAGGAATGCCTTACTGATCGTGGTGTGAGCTATCAGCCCCAACTCTGTTAACTTTTGTTTCGAGCCTGAAGGCTACCCTAAGTTTAAAAAACATTCCCGTTCCGTTGAGTATAAAGTATCTGGATGGAAGCTATCAAAAGATAAACGTCATATTACCTTTACAGACAAAAAAGGTATTGGCACTCTTAAACTGATTGGCTCTAGAGATATTAATTATTATCAACCAGACCAAATTAAACGGGTAAGAATCCTTAATCGTGCTGATGGTTATTATGTGCAGTTTTGCCTTAAATTAGACCCCAGAGACACGGTTAAACCTTTAACACCTTCCCAGAAAGCCACTGGGATTGATGTGGGATTAAAGTTTTTCTTAGTAGATAGCGAAGGCCATCAAATTGATTGTCCGAACTACTATCGAAAAGCTGAAAAACAATTAAACCGATTAAATAAAAAAAAGTCAAAGAAATACCGTAAGGGCAAAAAACAATCTCGTAATTATCACAAAGCGAGAAAGCGATCTGCTCGGAAACATTTAAGAGTAAGTAGGCAACGAGAAGAGTTTGTCAAGAGTGTGGCACTCCGTTTAGTTAGGGCTGGCTGAATAAATGTGAAATGTATGCAAAGTAAGGGTTTTGGGGCTTTACGAGCGAAACAGGTGCAAGATTTTGAGAGAATCGTGGTTCAAAACCTTGCATCTTCATCGGCCCGCGTCCTGTAGGGGCGAAGCATTCGGGCAATAACCTATCGGTGAAACCGTAGATTTTCTATCCGAATGCTTCGCCCGTACTTTTTGCTGCAAACCCTAGTTAAGTCTAACGACTTAATCGCGTATGAAGACTTAAATATCAAAGGCATGGTTAAGAATCGTCATTTAGCGAAGTCGATAACCGATGCAGGATGGTCTGTTTTTAGGCAATGGCTAGAGTATTTTGGGGACAAATACGGCAAGTTAACTATAGCTGTCTCACCCCATAATACGTCTCAAAATTGTGCTAATTGTGGGCAAAAAGTCCAAAAGTCGCTATCTACTCGAACCCATGTTTGTCCTGATTGTGTATCCACAGATTGTCGAGATAGAAACGCCGCTTTAAACATCTTGCAAAAGGGATTAAGTAGCGTGGGGCGCACGCAAACTTTAAACGCTTCGGGAGAGATTCCCTCTTGGTTGGTTGGAGAAATCCTGCTGGCTAACGGAGACTCAATGAACGAAGAATCCCCGTCTCTTTAGAGCGGGGAGCGTCAAAACAACCCAATAGCGAGCTACAAGATCTGCGATCACTTTCTGGCTTTGTGGATAGCACTCCCTAGCATTAAACCCCCAAGGGTAATATAAACAAGAACGCTGCTGGATTCTGAAGTCGTTCTTTTAGATGCAACACGCATCTGAACAAGAACATCATCGTCATCATCATCTACAGTGAAAGATGCAGCGTCATCAAGATGAGCTAAGAAGATATTAGTATCTAGTAACTCAAATGTATTTCCTCCGAAACCAAGGCTATTATCTAGATCTGAAAAAACTATTTGTGAAGCAATATCTGTGCTTCCAATTGTAGCGAAAAAACTTTGACCATTCCAGTTAGTTAAAACTGCCAGTGGAATTGGTTGATCTGGATTAAAAGACCCCCAAAAAACCTCACTGTTTGTTGATGGATTATTCGGCAATCCTGAAAGAACTGGAACAAAGTTTTCTGAAGTAGTCCCAAGACCAAACTCAGAATTGGCACCAGCACCACCTCCTAAGGATTTAACGTAAATATCAACCTGATCAGGAAATTTAAACTCTGCTGCATTGCTTGGATTAGTAATACCGCCAACGAATAAAGCAATAGCAAAAGTAAATAAGGGATATTTGGGGTTGCGGGGATTGAACATTTTTGTTGCTCCTCAAAGATTAATTCTTTTTTTTGTTGTTCGTTATCTTTTGTTCCTTGAGAACAAGGTTCATGCTTTTAGTTTGACCAGTGAGCAAAAATTGCCCCGTCGTCTGGAACAGGCGAACCAAAAGATTCGCCCGCCCACTCCCAACTAGTTAAATAAGCTGAACATCTAAAGAGACAGCAAACCCTGCGGGGCGATTTTCAATGGTTGCGAATTGTTGCCCAAGAAAACTTAACCCACCTGTTAAGCTATTGTAGTTAAATTGGCTAAGGCTACTAGCATTAAATCCGGACTTACTGATTTGGATGACATCGCCCTCTATCCACTGAAAATCCTTGATTACGTCAACTCCTTCTAGAAGAGAACCGAAAAAAAAGGCATCGGCACCAGTGCCGCCAGTGAGGATATCATTGCCATAGCCGCCATAGACAAAGTCATTCCCAGCGCCTCCTAATAGAACATCGTTGTCGGCTCCGCCAAAGAGATAATCAGTGTCGTTTCCGCCTGATAAAGTGTCAGCACCTGCTTCGCCAATGAGCAAGTCACTACCGTTTCCGCCGAAGACATTGTCATTTCCAGCGCGGCCGAAGATGTTATCTGCACCATCTCCACCATCAATGTAGTCGTTGCCTATTCCACCGTCGATGTAGTCGTTGCCCCCTTGGCCGTAAATGCTATCATTCCCTTCATTCCCGTAAACGGTGTCATTACCGAAACTGCCGAACAAGAAGTCATTGTAAATTGTACCGTTGTAAACTGGCATTAGCTGTAAACTCCTGTGAATTAATTAAGTTGATGATTCAAGTCAAACATTCAGATCAAATAACATTCAATAGATACTGAATAACAAATTGGTATCAGTCAACAACTATAAATCACTCTAAATGGCTCTAAATAACCGTACATAACTTTAAATAACAATTAATAACAGTGCTTTCTCTTTCTCATAAAAATATTGACAAATCAGAGGAAATGATGTAATTTTTCAATATCTCTATTAATTTTTTGATTATTGTTGAACTAAAAATGGTTAGTATTACTGACACGATAGGAACTAAAGATAAAGAACTATTGCAAAAAGCATTTCTAAACCGTATCTTGCAAAATACTGGTTTGATAAAAAATAAAGATCATAGTTGTTTATTTCAACTTCTATATAATCCCAAAAATCAAGATAAAAAAAGAAGTGAAATTGTCGAAATAATGAAAGATAAGCATAATCTTCATTATACGGAAGCAACTATTAATGAATATGCGAAAAGAATTAGGAGAATAATGGTAGATGTGTTTAAACAAGCGATGATAGACGATGGATTAGAATTAAGTGTCAATTTAATTACTACTAAATATGAGAAGAAAGGAAAACCTCAGAATTCAATTGAACCTCATCAAGTGACTTATCAATGGTTATGGGAGAAAAAATTCCCTCGGATGGGTTGGGAATTAGCAAAAGAAGTTGCTGCACCTGCTTGTAATAAGTTAACGATGCTGGATATTAATGAAAATTTTGAGGCAGAAAAATCACATAATGGAGGAGCCTCAAACGGGAGTTCAAAAAGGGGTCTAGTTATGAATGGTACTGTAATTAAGCCAGAGCCAGATAAGGGTAATTATATTTATCTTAACAAGCCCCATTATTTATGGGTTAATTTACCTGACAATGGTAAATATTTATTGTTAATTAATGAGACTGTAGAAGGAAATTTTTATCTCTTTAGTCCTTCAAGAGCATTTGCCTATGTTCCTTATACTAAGCTATCAGAAGGACTTCGTTTACCTCCGTCTGAAGGACTAGCTCGATTTTTCCAATATGATGCAGTAGGAGATGAATATTTTCTGGCAATTGTCACAGAGCAACCCATTGAGTTATCTTGGGTTAATGGGGAATCTGACCCTACAGATATTATCTTAAATCAAGAGCGTCTTGAGGAGATATTTATTAAATTGGGTCAACAGGGTAATAGTGAAGTGTTTTATAAGCGGTTTAAGGTGGTGGAACAAACCATTAATTACTCTGAGCAATCAGCAACAATAATCAACAACAAAAACTTAGTTTATTAAAGGAGGATAGTAACATGAATCAATCCCTAATTAACCAGATACAAAAGTATAACCAAACCCTAGAAATGCTATATCAACAGGGGCAATATGAGCAAGCGATTATCTTCGCCCAACAAACCTGTGATTTAGCCAAAAGTTACTCACTAACTAATGAGCCTATTTATGCTGATTCTTTGAATCTTTTAGCCGCATTATATCAGTCAATGGGACAGTATAAGCAAGCTTTACCTCTCTCTCAACAAGCTCTCGAAATTCTTGGTAAAAGTTTAGGTACTGACCATCCCGACTATGCTCATTCTCTGAATAACTTAGCCATATTATATCAGTCAATGGGACAGTATAAGCAAGCTTTACCTCTCTCTCAACAAGCTCTCGAAATTCGTGCTAAAATTTTAGGTACTGACCACCCCGACTATGCTGCTTTTCTAAATAACTTAGCTGTATTATATGAGTCAATGGGACAGTATGAGCAAGCTTTACCTCTCCATCAACAAGCTCTCAAAATTATTGGTAAAATTCTAGGTACTGACCACCCTAACTATGCTGAGTCTCTATATAATTTAGCCCTATTATATAGGTCAATGGGACAGTATGAGCAAGCTTTACCTCTCTCTCAACAAGCTCTCAAAATTATTGGCAAAATTCTAGGCACTGACCACCCCGACTATGCTGCTTTTCTAAATAACTTAGCTGTATTATATGAGTCAATGGGACAATATGAGCAAGCTTTACCTCTCCATCAACAAGCTCTCGAAATTCTTGGTAAAATTCTAGGTACTGACCACCCTAACTATGCTGAGTCTCTATATAATTTAGCCGTATTATATAGGTCAATGGGACAGTATGAGCAAGCTTTACCTCTCTCTCAACAAGCTCTCGAAATTACTGGTAAAATTCTAGGTACTGACCACCCTGACTATGCTACTTGTCTGAATAACTTAGCCCTATTATATCAGTCAATGGGACAGTATGAGCAAGCTTTACCTCTCTCTCAACAAGCTCTCGAAATTCACGGTAAAATTTTAGGTACTGACCACCCTAAGTATTCTACTTGTCTGAATAATTTAGCCCTATTATATCAGTCAATGGGACAGTATGAGCAAGCTTTACCTCTCTCTCAACAAGCTCTCGAAATTACTGGTAAAATTCTAGATCTTGACCACCGTGAATATGCTACTTGTCTGAATAACTTAGCCCTATTATATCAGTCAATGGGACAGTATGAGCAAGCTTTACCTCTCTCTCAACAAGCTCTCGAAATTCGTGGTAAAAGTTTAGGTACTGACCACCCTGACTATGCTAATTCTCTGAATAACTTAGCCGTATTATATCAGTCAATGGGACAATATGAGCAAGCTTTACCTCTCTTTCAACAAGCTCTCGAAATTATTGGTAAAAGTTTAGGTACTGACCACCCCGACTATGCTGCTTCTCTGAATAATTTAGCCATTTCATACACAGCAACCAACCACCCAGAAGAAGCACTAAAACTGATGCAAGAAGCAGCGGAAATTGACTTAAAAACTATCTCGAAAATTTTTAGCATCAGCACCGATAAGCAACGCCTCAACTATCTTGCACAAAACTACTATAAAGTAGAAACATTTCTCTCCCTCGTTTTCCGGCACTTTCCTAATAGCCCCGAAGCCGTACAATCTGCCTATAACCTCATTTTAAAACGAAAAGCGATCGCCACTGAAACCGCCATCCTGCAAAAAATCGCCCTATTATCCCAACAATACGCCCATCTTGCCCCCAAACTCCAACAATGGCAACAAATCAGACAACAACTCGCCAAACGCTGTTTTGATCTACCCACCCCCGAACAACTTCCCTACTACCAACAAGAAATTAAATCCCTCGAACAACAAGCAGGAACCCTCGAACGAGAATTAAATATCCCCGAACTTAACCTAGAAAAAGAACTACTTAACGCCGATTTTCGCACTATCGCCTTAGAATTACCCCAAGGAACAACCCTACTCGAATTTATCCGGTTTAATAACCACAATTTCAAAGCAATTCCCGCTAACGGTGATGCTCTATCCTTTCCCCCTCGCTATCTTGCCTTTATCCTACCCGCCCAAGCCCCAGAACAGCTAACTATGATAGATTTAGGGGAAGCTGAACCCATAGACAAATTAGTGAAAGAGTTTCGGGAATCGGTAGAAAACCCACGAGGATTAAGTGTGGCCGTATTTAAGAAAAAAGAGGATATACCGCCAAAACTCGCTTTAAAAAAACTTATTTTTGACAAAATAAAACCTTATCTCACCCAAGAATTAATTATCTGTCCCGATGGCGAATTAAACTGCTTACCCTTTGAAATTTTACCCACCGATAAAGGCGGCTACTTAATGGATGAATATCGCTGCAACTTCTTAAATGTAGGACGAGATATCCTGCGATTTAAAGCCAAAATTCCCGCCAAAGTCACCGGGTCCCTCGTTATCGCTAACCCTGACTATAACTTAGCCAGTCCCGAAAACACGCCATCAACTGCCGAAATCGAGGAAAAATTCCCCTTTAAACCATCCTTACGCGATTTAGCCACCTCTCGACAAGGACAAATATTCAACCCCCTCCCCGGTACCGAAGTCGAAGGAGAAAAAATCGCTAAAATACTCAGAGTCAAACCCGTTACCGCCGCCAACGCTGTTAAAACCCTCGTCTCCAAAGTCCTAAAATCGCCCTATATTCTCCATATTGCTACTCATGGCTACTTTCTCGGCGATATAACCCCCGAACTGGACACAATTAACCAAAACTTCCTGTTATCGAGTCTTTCCGCCTCAGAACGCTTTCAAGTCGGTACGAGGCAAAATCCCCTGCTGCGTTCAGGTTTAGCCTTTGCGGGAGTAAATACCATGTTAAACGGTGGTAAACTACCGCGAGAAGCCGAAGATGGCTTATTAACCGCCTTAGACGTGCAATCTATCAACTTAGCGGGGACAGAGTTAGTAATAACCTCCGCCTGTGAAACCGCCTTAGGAGACCTCTACACAGGAGAAACCCTCATCGGTTTGCGTCGTTCCTTCATCCAAGCAGGAGCAAAAACCGTTATTATCAGCCTTTGGAAAGTGGATGATGTGGCTACCACTATCTTAATGCAGTATTTCTATTATTATCTCCTGAAAGCCAAACTTAGCAAAGCGGAAGCTTTGAGAAAAGCCAAATCTAGCCTCCAGCGTCTCACCATCGCCAAAATGCGTTCCCAATGGCTAACGGAAGATGCCATCAAATCGGCAGAAAAACACAGTATAGGGGTTGCCACCCATTTACGAGAATTAAGTCAAAAATCTGATTTAGAACGCCCTTATGAAGCTCCTAAATATTGGGCTGCTTTTATTTGTTTAGGGAATCCAGCCGGTCTTCCGCTTTTACCATTTTGACAGGCGAGCAAGGGACAAACAAACGAACAGCATAGCTAATGGGACTTAAACAAATTTTAAGCCCAAACAAAGCCGAAACTGGCTTTATATAGGGTTTGCGGCAAAAAGTTGTTCCTGGGGGCAGGGTGTGGGGTGTGGGGTCTAGGGTGTGGGGTTTTATCGATTTTCAGGTGGTCAACTACCTAATTTTCAGGGAAAAAGTCCAGGGATTTTCCCGCCGATCACTCCCAGATCTGGTACTTTTTGATTGACAAAAAGTCTAAAAGTCTTACCCAATAAGGGTTTTAGATTTATTCAGCCAATCTTATGTAAAGTTTATTTTTTCTTACTGCCTAAGTAGGGCTGGCTGAATAAATGTGAAATGTAGGCAAGGTAAGGGTTTTGTGGCTTTTCTCGTGAAACAGGTGCCAGATTTTGAGAGAATCGTGCTTCAAAACCTTGCGTCTTCATCGGCCCGCGTCCTGTAGGGGCGAAGCATTCGGATAGAAAATCTACGGTTTCACCGATAGGTTATTGCCCGAATGCTTCGCCCGTACTTTTTGCTGCAAACCCTAAGTAGGGTCTGCAGCAAAAAGTTTTCCCTGGGGGCAGGGTGTGGGGTGTGGGGTGTGGGGTGTAGGGTTTTACCGATTTTCAGGTGGTCAACTACCTAATTTTCAGGGACAAAGTACCTGAATTTTCCCCCCGATCACCCCTAGCTAAGGCACTTTTTGATGGGAAAAAAGTCTAAAAGTATTATCCAACAAGGTTTTTAGATTTATTCAGCAAACCCTAAGTATAGGCTACTTATGAGGAGAGGCACTCATGCAAGAGGCAAAAGGGAGAATAAATAATCAGTTTTTAATAACCGGATTTAGTATGAGACAGCTTCCCCATCTCCCCCCGCAACGCGCACGAAGTGGTCTCCCCATCTCCCCACTTCATAATTCATAATTCATAATTTATAATTCCCAACCCATCACTGATGACTGAAAACCGAGACAGTTTTCTGAGGACTTTTTTTACTGGTGGGAACTGGATCGGGGTCATTTTCTTCCCTAGCCACCCGGATTAAGAGGGCGGCTAAAAAGAGACTGGCTAAACTGGAACTGCCGCCATAACTAAAGAGAGGAAAAGGTAGGCCCGTAGTGGGTAAAGAACCAGTGGCCACACCGATATTTAACAGGGATTGACCGATTAAAATTACCATCGCCCCGATCGCCACTAATTTTTTGATGCGATGACGACATTTAACCGCCACGATCAGGGCGAGAGTAGCGTAGAGAAATAGCATGATTAACAGTAAAATACCGCCAATAAAACCAAATTCCTCGCCAAAGACAGCGAAAATAAAATCCGTATCTGGGAAGGGTAGATAAAATAATTTTTGTTGGGACAGACCGTAACCGCTGCCAGTGGTTCCGCCAGAACCGATCGCCAGTAAACTCTGCACTAATTGATAACCATCACCCCGGGGATCCTGCCAGGGGTCTAAGAAAGATAAAATCCGTTTTCTCTGGTATTCGCGGAAAGTAACACTAACCACAGCCATAGTTACACCCAGTAAAGCGGTGCTGGTCATGTAGGATAAAGGCAGACCAGAGGCAAGAGCGATCAGCCAGAGAGTTATACCACACAGAGCAGTGGTACTCAAGTTAGGTTGTAAGAGTATGCCCGCTAGAATTAGCCCGAAAATAGCGATCCAAGTTAACCGTTGATTGACATTTAAACGCGGCCAACCACCGAAAACCGCCGCCCCTTGCAGGACGAGAAACGGTTTCATAAATTCCGACGGTTGCAAGAGAATCGGCCCGATTTTAATCCAACGGGTGGCACCATTGATATTAGCTCCCAAACCGGGGATAAGAGTCATCAAAATTAATCCTAAAACTAATAAAATCATCCAAGGTGCGATTTTGAGGAGATTCTCGATCGGCAATCGCACCAGGAAATTAAAGCCAATTAAGCCAATCCAAAGCCAGATTAATTGGCGGATAAAATAGTATAGTCCGTTATCAAAGCGACTGTCAGCCAGAGCGTAGGAAGCCGAAAAAAGCACCACTAACCCGACTAACAGCCACAAAAAAGTCATCCAGCGCAATAATCTCGCTTCGGCTGACCAGTTTTTCACATCGGGGTCAAAAATAGGAATAATATATTGCCACACGGAGATTTTTCGAGAAGAAGTATCTTGTACAGATTAACCGAAAAGACTAGGCTCGATCGCAGTTTGTTCCACTATCTGGCAGCCAGATGACCGGTTAAACCCACATTTTCACCGTGCCATTCTAGGGTATCACCGATCGCCTGACCGTCGTGATAGGCAGCCAAGAGAATTTCCGCCGTTTTCCCCCAAACAATATTACCCTGACGATCAAGGGAAATCATGCCCAGATCCCGACCATTAGTTTGGGATTCGCGCATCGATTTCTCCACGGCAGCGGCGAGGGAAAAACCATCGGTGACGCGAATGACCACCTTAGCGGCTAAACACTCATCGATAATATCTTCCCCGACTCCCGTACAACTTACTCCAGCCCATGGATTCGCATAATTGCCGGCTGGCATCGCACTGTCACTAACGCGACCGATTCTTTCTAATCCCTTACCCCCAGTAGAAGTTCCGGCGGCGATGTCTCCCTGCTGGTCGAGAGCCACCACCCCGATAGTTCCCCGTCGTGCTGACGAGTCGGCGAATAAACGGGCCATTTTGCGATTAAAATTCGTCTTTCTTTCCTCCATCCATTCTTGAATCCGATAATCGGTTAGGGGATCATAGACAGGTATTTGTAATTCTCTGGCCAGATCGGCAGCCCCGATTTCCGAGAGAATGCGATCCTCTTGACTTTGGAGAAATTGAGCTAGGCTAATGGGATTCTGTACCCGCGAGACGTTAATGACACCGCTTAAACGCTGGTGACGACCATCCATCAAGGCTGCACTCATTCGCACCTGACCGTCCGACTGCACTACCGAACCGGTCCCGGCATTAAATCGCGGTTCATCCTCCAGTAACATACATCCTTTCGTCACCGCCTCCACAGCACTAGCACCATTGTCAAGGAGATTGTAAATATTCTTAACAATCCCCTGGAGAGAATCGCGCACTGATTCTAAACCACCTTTGTCCTCTAGGGAACTCGCTCCCCCATGAATAATTAACTTCGGATTTACTCTGGTCATTATTGTCCCAACGTCACATTACCGATCGTATCTAAACTATCACGTTTAAGTTGTCCGCACATCTAAATTGGTCTATGGGGAGCGGGAAGTGGGGAAGTGGGGTGTGGGGTGATGGGGAAGTGGAGAAGTGGGGAAGTGGGGAAGTGGGGAAGTGGGGAAGTGGGGAAGTGGAGAAGTGGGGAAGTGGGGAAGTGGGGAAGTGGGGAAATTGAACTAAAACCCCAAAACCCCAAAACCCCAACACCCCAACACCTAAAACCTGTCTCCTGTCTCCTGTCTCCTGTCTCCTGTCTCCTGATAACTGATAACTGACTTCTAACCCAATGGTAGATGTTGGATTTTTGCAGGAGTCCTATTTTCCGACAAAGATAAGTAAAAATTATTGATTGACTCCACAAACTTGAGAATATTCAAATTAACATTCCGCAATATTTACAAATTCTTAAAAATTAATTGAGAAAGATTTTTATTTAACAACGATGTGATCATGGTTACAGCGATTTGATAGAATTTCATAATGGTTTATTTTGTGCTTTTTTGGGCAGCAACGGTTGAAACCCTTGCCACATCTACAGGGTAATCCTCATTAAGACGGGGGAATTAGTCAATTTCACCCACAACGATGATCTTTTTTGTGTGTAGTTTTATTGCAAAAAAAAAGTTTTTTTGACAAAAAGCACAAAATATGATATAAAGCCAATGGATTTCTGGCTGCGAGTAGTTATGGCAGAGTGGGGAGAAGGGAGCGCCGGAGTTGGGGAGAAAAAAGCTGACGGCTGATGGCTAACTTGACAAAAATTGCCTCGGTTTCTATAATCCTGAAACCGTCAATAAAATTCGGCGATCAATAGCTGGGCAAAAAAGCAAGAAAAACGGCAAAAAAACGCAGTTCCCCCCTTGACAAATAGCCAAAACTAGGCATTAGTTAAATTTAATTATTTTTTAATAAAAACCGCCTTCTATCACCAGAAAAAGCGATCAGTAGATTTTTATCAAAGTATTGTAATCATCTTTACAACTATCGGGGATCAAAGGATGTTACGGTGAAGGAGCGATGACAAACCCACTTTAAGATCACCCCAATTGCTATGGCACAGATTCTCGATCCCCTCCCCAACGGCAAGAAAAATAGTATTCTTTGTTGCTATGTGAATGCGACCAGTCATATTCAAATTGTTCGCATCACCAATATTGCTAACTGGTATTTTGAAAGGGTGGTTTTCCCCGGGCAGCGTTTAGTATTTGAGACCCTAGCGGATGCTTTCTTAGAGATTCATACGGGGATGATGGCCAGCGCCATCCTTTCCGATAACATCCCCTGTGAGCGCCTTTATATCAGCGATGGGGATGACGATGACTCCGATGGTCAACTAGACAGGGAAATATTCTATCCCCATTCCTTAGAGGAAAGTCAAGGGGCGAAAATTGACAATACCGTACCCTTCGGTTTAACTTTAGCGTCCGCCTAGCTAATAAACTAATCCGATAATTCCCCTCGCACGAGAAGGACAGTGCAATTAACGGCACGGGCAATCGTCGAGGGGATATTGCCATTTAAGAACTGATCGAGCAAGCTTTCCCTAGATGCACCCAAAAGCACCAAAGAACAATCCTCCGATTCTACCAGATTAATTACCGCCTCGGCTGGAGAGGCCGAACGAATCGGTAAAGGTACAATCGGCTGTGCGATCGCTTTCTGTAAAGATGCTTGTAAAACTTCCAAAGTGGACAGATCTGGCAGTAAATCCGTCGGGGAGTAGATTTTACATAACCAAATTTCGGGATGATCCGAAGACTCGGACAAAGACAGCAAACTAGGCAATAATGCTAAAGCGCGTTGGGCATTGGGACCGCCGGCGGTGGGAATCAGCCACATCCTTTCACGATCTTGATCGTTGGGAAAACAATCCTTTGTCCCCAATTTTACCAAGATGGTTTCACAGGGGGCTTGAGCAATCAAAGTATCGACTAAAAACCCAAAAATCGCCCCAGTGGTCGATTTTTCCCCCGTCCAACCCATAATTAATAAATTACTGTGTCGTTCGCGAATCGTGGCCAAAATCCCGTCGGCGATATCCTGAGCAACAGAAATTTGTGTATGAACAGAGATATTCTGCTGTCGGGCTAATCTTTCCAGACGATGAAGTAATTTGCGTCCTTCGCGCGTATCTACCCGGACTTCCGCCGGAGAACTAAGACGAGGCACAGTAATCACATAGAGACAATCTATCTCATAATTGCGTTGACGGGCGATGGCGACGGCAATTTTAAACAAAGCGGTAGCGGTGTCGGGATTGGCAATGGGCAATAAAATCCGGCCCGTTCCCACGGCCGGGGAACGAGTTTGATAAACCAGATAGGAAGGGGTACTGGGTTGGGGCAGTTGACAAACTCCCCCCAATTGATCGGCCTCCACCCGGATAATATCGGTGCGAGTGATGATCCCCACCAGTTTTTGACCATCGGTAACGGGTAAACGGGAAAGCTGATAGCGATTTAACAGAAATAAAACATCGGTTAAAGCAGCCTGGGGGGCCACAGTAATCGGATTGGGAGTCATCATCTCCCGTAGGACTGTTTGACTGTTTTTTGAGCGCCATTTATCCAAATCACTTTGGGTAAAAATCCCCAATAGTCGCCCCTGTTCCACCACGGGAAAACCGCGATGATGGGAACGGGACATAATTTTCACCACTTCCCCCAGGGGTAAATCCGCCGGCAGAATTTCCACCTGCGATTGCATCACATCCATAGCCGACAGATGGGCCAGCACATCATTAGCAGGGGTTTCCTCGTTGAGAATAATACCACTAGCGGAAAGTAAATGCTCATAGAGGGAACCGGGTAGAATGCTTTCGGCAGTGATATAAGAAACGGCACAGGTCAACATCAGGGGCAGCACAATATTAAAATTGCGATGCAGTTCAAAGACAATCACGATCGCCGTTACTGGAACCCTGACCACCCCCGTAAAAAAAGCCCCCATACCGGCTAAAGTATAACTAGGTTCGCTGCCGAAACCGAGCATTTTCGTCTCGATTCCCCCCACCAGAAACCCCAAACAGGAGCCCAACACCAAAGCGGGGGCGAGCAGTCCTCCCGGGGCGCCGGAACTATAGGAGATCATCGTCAGGAAAAAATAGACGACAAAAGCGAGGGCGGTATTCTGCCAGCTTAATTCCCCTGCCAGCAAAAATTCGCGTAAACCCGTATTATCTCGAAAAAAGTCGGGTAAAAAAGCCACGACCGTTCCCGATAAGCAACTGACCAGACCGATGCGCCAAGCCAGAGATAACCGCCAACGCCGCTGCATCTGGCTACAAAAAAGGATGCCTTGATTGAATAAAGCCCCCAATAAGCCCGCTAAAGCCCCTAAAAGGCAATAAATAGGTATTTCTTGGGCAGAGAAGCTAATATTGGCATATTCAGTGATGATCGAGGGGGTATTCTGCAGCATCATCGAAACCACGGCCCCGGTAAAGGAAGCCACGATCGCCGTTTCTAGGGTCATACTGGAAACATCGCGCATTAATTCCTCGATCACAAAGAGGACCCCGGCGATGGGAGTGGTAAAACCGGCCGCTAACCCGGCAGCTGCCCCGGCTGCGATCATCTGACGACGGTGATCGGGACTGGTGGGCAGCCAGACGCTTAATTGGGCCGCTAGGGCTGCCCCGATGTGTACCGTGGGGGCCCGACGACCAAGGGTTAAACCACCGCCAAGGATCAGGATCGCCCCGATCATTTTTACTAGGGCGACGCGCCAAGACAGGGGCAAAGGATATTTAGCTAAGGCCGCTTTTACTTGGGGAATACCACCCCCAGCGGCCGCGGGGGAGAAGTGTTCGACAATCCAACCGGCGCTGTAACCAAGCAGAAAACCGCCGAGGGGCAAAACTAGGAGAGGAGAGGAATTGGCCACTAGATGCACCCGCCAACCACCTAACCAACCGATACCCAATTTCAGGATAATAGCGGCAAGGGAGGAGAGAATTCCGATTAAACAGGCGACCAGTAAAGCATAACGACTATCGATCGCGCTACGTCCGAAGTGTTGGGATTTGAACCACTGACGGAGGTTTTGGTGACGGGCAAAAAGTCCCATAATCATCACGGAGAATCAGGGCAATGGCGGAGCGAGGATTTATTTAGGGTCTGCTGAATAAATCTAAAAACCTTGTTGGATAATACTTTTAGACTTTTTTCCCATCAAAAAGTGCCTTAGCTAGGGGTGATCGGGGGGAAAATTCAGGTACTTTGTCCCTGAAAATTAGGTAGTTGACCACCTGAAAATCGGTAAAACCCTACACCCCACACCCCACACCCCACACCCTGCCCCCAGGGAAAACTTTTTGCTGCAGACCCTATTTAGGGTTCTGATTCCTCGTTTCTTTAATCATAAGCCGTTGAGTTCTTTGACGCTGCCATCGCACTAAGCGCTTCGGGATTCTTGGTTCAACCAGTCCACTTAAACTAAATCCCTGGCAATGTTTAGCTTAGAGGTGGTTCTTACGCCAGGCGTTACTTTTCGTGCGCCCCACGATAGTTGTATTTCTACAAAATTTGCTTGAATTGAAGTGTTAGCTTCAAATAAGTGGGTGGGTGGAATTAAATAGGGTTGGCTGAATAAATCTAAAAACCTTGTTGGGTAATACTTTTAGACTTTTTGTCAATCAAAAAGTACCGGACTGGGAGTGATCAGGGGGAAAATCCCTGGACTTTTTCCCTGAAAATTAGGTAGTTGACCACCTGAAAATCGATAAAACCCCACACCCCACACCCCACACCCCACACCCTGCCCCCACGAAAAACTTTTTGCCGCAAACCCTAAATAGGGCTGGCTGAATAATGGTAAAACCCTTTTAAAATAAGGCTTTTGACCTGTTAAAATCCGATGTTAGTACCAGAATATAGGATTGGGACATTCAAAAACCTGGCATTATCCTTCTTTTAGTACATAAACTGGTACAAACAAAGAGGGCAACAAAGCCTGAAACGACCGGCTACTGACTCCTAACCCCACCAACCAACTTTTTGCCGCAAACCCTACATAGGCCGGGCTGCGGACGTTGGGGAGGTGCGGGGGATTGTCCGATTAATACTAAATCTGGTTATTAAAAACTGATTATTTATTCGCCCTTTTGCCTCTTGCCTTTTGCCTGTCCTGATATGTAGCCTATACTCAACGGATTTATTATAACAGGGTTTGGTATAAATGTTCACTGTTCTGAATGCCGCTATATTATGCCAATTTCAATTAGCAGACCCAATCAAAATAAAGGGCGACCAAAAGAAAGGATGGCTTTTAATTTGACTCAGTTTCGCCTTTTGCATGGCTTCACTTTTAGTCATGCCATTCTTGAGATTTTGATAAAATTGAGTCATAATTTCCGCACTGGTTTTGTCTTCAGCATTCCAAAGACTGGCAATTACTGATTTAGCACCGGCTCTTTCTAAGACGTAAGCAAGTCCTGAAATTTCCTGGCCGTCTGCGTTGGCTTCCTTGGCGGTTTGACAGGCACTCAGGGTGATTAATTCGGTATTTTTTAAGCCTAATAATGCGGCATTGGCAATGTTATATTCCTTTTTATTGGCGAAAAGAATATTATTAGCTTGCATATCCAAATTAGGACAACCAGCGAGGTCAAAACAGCCGTGAGTTCCGAGGTGGAGAATGGAGAAACGCGCCGCTTGAATTTTAAATGTGTCTAGGGTGGCTTTTTCCCCGAGATATTTTTCACTTCCCGGAAAGATTTTGCTGATAGTTTCTGCTTCTATTTCTGTGCCTTTAAGTTCTTCTTGGGTGGGTTTAGGGTTAGCAAATGCTAGACCTTGTAAGGGTTTTCTTTCGGTCGCGGGAGGGGTAGATGTGGAGATACGAGTTAAATAATAAATCGGATATTTTTTTAGGAAAACTTGTTTATTTTTCTTATCGTAGAGAGTTTCAAAGGGAATATAGCGCAGTTGTCCGGTAGCGATGATGGCGATATTTTTCGGGGAATTGGTGGCGATTTGGGACTCAATGGGACGGATTAAAATCTCGTACAATTTACTGCTGGTAACGCGCCAGTAGGCATTTTTATCATTGGCTAATTGGGTACGGTATTCGCTGACGAGTTTATTCAATTCCTCGCGTTTTGCATCGCTCTGAATAACGATTAATTTTTCTCTAGTAACGAGAAATAGGGCGACTTTATCGCGGAGGGGAACGGGTTGAATAACGAGGGTATCAGGAGCGATATTTTTCTGTAGTTGGGCGATGTCGGTGGGTTTACTTTCAAAAAGTTCAGCAATTTCAGGATATTTATCTCCGATAGTTTCCGCATTTTTATACACTTTCTCCTCGAATTGTCGGATCTGTTGTGCCAGTTCTTCAGAGAATTTATCCTGTAGTTGTCGGCGCATTCCTTCGAGTTGTTGATTGTCGGTGTTCCAGTTATCAAGTGCTTTTTGTGCATCAGGATCAGCAACTTTGGCATTAATCAGGCGATTGTAGTCGGCGAGATCGGCAGTAGTGGCGAGGTTTAGCCATTCAAAGGCTTTTTCTGGTTGGTTTTGCTGGATGAGGACTTCGGCGAGGGTGATGACGGTTTTCTCGTTAGAGGCTAAAAACGATTTTCGATTTTGACCTGCAATATTTTCCCTCGAAATATCTCCCCGTATCTTGAGGATAATGTTGAGGGACTCTTCCAAATTCTTGATCGCTTCTGCGGGTTGATTTATCTTTTGATAAGCTAGGCCAAGATTATTTAAAGAATTAGCTTCCCCTTGGCGATCGTCGATTTTCCTCGCTATGTCTAGATTCTCTTGATGGTGATCGATCGCTTTCTGATATTGTCCGAGGGAAAGATAAGCACTTCCTAAATTGCCTAAAGAACCGGCTTCCCCTTTTAGATCGCCTATGTCCCTCGCAATGTCTAAAGTCTGTTCAAGGTAATCGATCGCTTTTTCGTACTCTCCGAGGAAGTAGTGAGCAACTCCTAAATTGTTTAAAGAAGACCCTTCCTCTTGGCGAAGGCCTATATCCCTCGTGATGACTAAAGACTTTTCGTAGAGATCGATCGCTTTTTGGTACTGTCCGAGGGATTGGTAAGCGAGTCCTAAATTGCCTAAAGATCTGGCTTTACTTCCTCGATCGCCGATTTTCTCAGCGATTTCTAAAGACTGCTGGTGGTAATCGATCGCTTTTTGGTATTGTCCGAGGGATTGGTAAACGTTTCCTAAATTGCCGAGAGCATTGGCTTGCCCTTTTAGATCGCTTTTCTCCCTTGCGATTTCTAAAGACTGCTGGTGGTAATTGATAGCTTTTTGATACTGTCCTAGTAAGTGGTAATCAACTCCTAAATTGCCTAAAGAACTGGCTTCCCCAGAACGATCATCTAACTCCCTCGTGATGGCTAAAGACTGCTGGTGGTCATCGATCGCTTTTTGGTATTGTCCGAGGGATTGGTAAGCGTTTCCTAAATTGTTTAAAGAGGCCGCTTCTCCAGAACGATCATTGATTTTCTTCGTGATGTTTAAAGACTGCTGATGGTAATTGATCGCTGTTTGATACTCTCCACGCGATTGGTAAGCGTTTCCTAAATTGTTTAAAGAATTGGCTTCTCCTTGGCGATTAACTATCTCCCTGTTAATGACTAAAGACTTTTCGTGGAGATCGATCGCTTTTTGATATTGTCCGAGGGAAAGATAAGCACTTCCTAAATTGTCTAAAGAAGCCGCTTCTCCTTGTCGATTGTTGATTTCTTGATAAATTTGTAAGGCTTTTTTCCACGATTGCAAGGCTTCTCGAAACTGACTTATTTTATATTGTTGAGCGCCTTGCTGTAAAAGCTTATCCGCTTCTTTTCGCTGTTTTTCTGCTTCCATTAATACTAAGAGTTTTTCAGCAATTTTTTCTAAATCAGCATCCTTAATTTCTTTTGCGATGGTTAAAGTCTGCTGAAAAAATTCTATGCTCTCCTTAAATTCTCCTAACTCATAGTAAGCCCCACCGAGATTTAAAAAAGCGAGTGCTTCTAGACGACGTTCTTTTGACTCTTGTGCTATTTTAACCGCATTTTCTAAAACAGAAATAGCTTGACGGTATTGACCGTCGTTAACATAGGCATTGCCTAAATTAACGGTAGATTTAGCTTCTCCTGAAAGGTCTTTAATTTGCTGGTAGGCTATCACCGCCTGTTGACAGGATTGAATCGCCAATTTTACTTGATTATTATCAAGATTCTGGCGACATAATTGCAAAAGCTGATCGGCTTCCGCTTTCCTCGCATCCGTATTTTGCGCTATTACCGCAGGGACGAGAGAGGAGAGTTTCCCGTTAACAACTGGTGGGGTGACGGTAGCCACTAGAGAAAGGGTAAGTAAGGCGTAAATTTTGGGAATTTTAACCATTTACCCGCACCTCTCCACAAAATCCTCTTGATATGACCCCATTATGCCAGACATCAAAAAAATCGACGGGAGGAAAAAAGGTCGGGCATGGCAAAAAATGTCTTGAATTTCTCACATCACTTAACAATTTAGTATTAACTTTCCGAACCATCGTCTAATCTCTTGTATTTCACCCTCTTCCAACGGAAAATCAATATTTTTGAATTGTTCGGCCGTTCTCTGCTTGACCCCTAAAATCTCGATCCCCACAACCCTATCCGTCTCATCGTAATCATAGACAATTCCCAGCGCAACCTCCTCAGAATCCATAACCTTTCCCTCAAAACGACGGATATAAGCGGCATTAGCGGCTCGATCGTAGTCTATTTTCATAGTTTCCCCCTTAATCGGCGTTCAAAATGGACAATTACCAAAAGATTATAATTACTATATTGTTCAGATCAAACAAAAATACCCATGAAAACTAGACAAGAATACCTCAACGCCCTAGTCAACTTTGACCAACCCCTATCAACTATCCTACCTATCCTAAAAACCTTTCCTTGGGACAGTAGCGAAGCAATTATCACCCTAAAAAAAGAGCATTTGCTCCAGATTCTCGATCGCTATCTCAATAACGCTCTATCTGTCACCGACCTAGAAAGCTGGGCCGATGCCATTGAATGCAGAGAAGATATCACCTATGAAACCGATTACGAAGATCTCATCAATGACATCATTTTTCTCCTCGCTAACCCGACATTAGAGGAATCTTTGATAAACGTTTCCTAATCCACTCAGCTAATTCTTCTTCTGAAAGCTTACCAACAGCAAGATCGATCCATATCTGGTATTTTTCTTGACTAGAAGCTTGAAGATCGTAGCCATTGAGCCGGAGAAAAGTCCTCGTCACTACATAGGCCGTTCTCTTATTCCCATCTACAAAAGGGTGATTCTTGACAATCCCATAAGCGTAGGCTGCTGCCAAAGAAGCCATGTCAGGAGGCGACTCAGAATAAGCCAGAAGATTTTGCGGTCGGGAAAGTGCGCTTTCTAGCAACCCCTCATCTCGAATACCCTCTAATCCACCATGCTCGGCTATTTGGCGGTGATGAATCGCGAGAGCTACCCTATGAGCTATCCAGATTAGCTGGTTCATGAGCCTAAGTTGCCAGCTTTCTCAAAACATTCCAGTCTTCGCGCATCACTTCCTCCGCCACTTCCATTTGCTGGACAAATTCAGGGTCGTAGGGTGTAAGCTCAAAGCCATTCGGCGTTTCCAAGACGTAGAGCATATCGCCTTTACTAAGGCGCAGCTTCTCCACCAACTCCTTCGGGAAAATCACCCCCATAGAGTTCCCTACCGTTGTGACTTTTAACTTAATCATTGTTTTTTGACTGAGTAAATATATCAATTATAGCACCTCCCATATTTCCTGAATTTCTCACATCACTTAACAATTTAGTATTAACTTTCCGAACCATTGTCTAATCTCTTATTTTTCACTCTCTTCCAACGGAAAATCATCCCTATCAACTATCCTCCCTATCCTAAAAACCTTTCCTTGGGACAGTAGCGAAGCAATTATCACCCTAAAAAAAGAGCATCTGCTCGATATTCTCGATCGCTATCTCCATAACGCTCTATCTGCCACCGACTTAGAAAACTGGGCTGATGCCATCGAATGCAGAGAAGATATCGCCTATAAAACAGATGAGGAAGATCTCATCAATGACATCATTTTTGACCTCGCTAACCCGACCTTAAACGATCCACTATCACCAAAAATGATCGAACAATATATCAGCCAACTTTCCCATTTAAAGTCTTCCTTAATTACCTAAAAAATTGACCTCTTCTTTGTGAAATTTAATGCGGGTTTACTTGAATCTCAATTTTGTACGAGGGGTTGAATTTAATTTCCTCGACAACGTAGGAACTCTTACTCGCTACCGCCTCGATACCTCTTATTTTTGGAGAATCTAGCGAGGTTAAAGTTACTTCCGCTTTTCCTTGATTAACATCAATAATTTTGAAGTTTTGTCGGGGTTCCGTCCAGCGTTCTCTATTCTGGTTTGGATTGCTTGATCCCCCTTCCCCACGAATAACAAGCTCTCCGCTTTTGATAATTACTTCCCCTTGAAAATGTACCTTTTCCATCTCTTTCATCGCTACGTTCCTCGACTCTCCGCTTAACTCGATCGCTACCGTTTTCGTCCTCGAATCGAATTTCGTTAATCTCCCGGACATTGATCTACTATTTTTTAAAAATACCCGCGCGTCTCTGGGCAAAAATACGGGAATTTTGGAGATCGATCCGGTTGGTGTTGGAGTCGCGGTAGCTAGAGGATAGACCGCGAGAGATGCGATCAATAGGAGTCCGGTTATTGTCATTACTGGTAAGATTTTTTTCATCGGTATTCTCGAAGATGGTGTCTGGATTCGGTGAATGGGAAACGTTTTTATCGAGTGTGGATTCGGTTCGATCGGATAGCCGCGGGTAAATTTTCCTAGGGGTGGTGGGTTACGCTATCGCTAACCCACCCTACGGGTTTTTTCCATATTTTAGCGTCGGGATTGTCAAAGGGGAAGCGTTTTATCTTCTCTTTATGTTAAAACTTATGAAGGTAATCCTTTATGCGGTAAGCGATAGAAATATGACTCTACAAGAGCTAATGCGGTGGGTGGAAAAATTATCCTCGATCGAGAAACGGCAACTGATCGAAAAAATTACCGCAGAAATGGCATCGGAATCGGCAGAAATTAATCAACCCCGTCCATCTTTATGGGGTATATGCGCCGATTTAGGACAGGCTCCCTCGGCTGAAGATATCGATAAAACCCGACGAGAAGCGTGGGGAGATTTTACGGTAGAGGATCTTTAAGTGTTAAAAGCAGTTTTAGATACTCATGCGGTTATGGAGAGACGCGACACCTGTCTACGACACGCTGTCTGTTGAATTCCAGAAAAGTCTTTATTACAATAGCTATAACAAAATCTCTGACAAAATATATGTTTATTTTGACTAATAAGGTTTTAAATGCCTTTTTCGTCTCGATTTCCGCCGTCTTTCTTAGTTCGACCGCGAGCCTCGCCCAATCCCATAGTAGTCATCATCATATTATGGTCGGGATAGACGGACTCCCGACTCTAGCCAGCGGGACTTATAAAGCTCTGGCCAATCCGAACTACGGGAGACTATCGCTTCTGTTCCCGCATCAACATGAACCCGTCGAGATCAGTCATTTCCACGCCATCGGTATTTATAGTTACACGGGGGAGGCAACGAATCCGACAGTGGTAGAGACCAGTACCAATAACCGATTGCCCGAAACACGGTTCGACCTACCCCCGATCCCCCTGTTTCCGGGTAGCGGCGTTTTTGCGGGAAAGAATATTAGCCAGAAAACGGACGCTCATATGTATTCGGATTTGAAAATACGTCCGGTCGCCCATTTAACCGACGATCTCGCCGATCCTTACGTGAACGCAATTTATAATACGGGAAACGGTCGCTGGAAGGACTTGTTGGGAGACGAGGCGACGATCACCCTACAATTAATCGATATCACGCCCGGTTTGACGGTAACGGACGCTTCGGGAATAAATTTGTTTAACGCGGTCAACGATACTTATGTTATCGGGCAAGGAGATTGGTTCGCTTTCACTCCCGTGTTTTCAACAGATGGGAACGCGCCGTTAGGAACCTATTCCGCTACCTTTCGCTTCGTGGATACGAATACCGCAAACGGTCGTACCCCGCTATTACCATCGGGAACCTTTAGCCTCGATTTCCAACCGGTTCCCGAATCCTCTACCTTGCCCGGAATCGTTCTCTTGGGTTCGCTCGGTCTTCTCGGCGGAGTAAAAAGGCAAAAAAAGAAAAATAGCCGATAATCCGTCCAAAATGTTAGGACTTTTCTAATCTAACGACCTACCATTGTAGGGAACCTGCGTAGGAATAACATCCCAAGGAGACAACTAATCAAATTCCTATTCCCCGAATATAATTGGATGCGGTGGGTTAGCGCTACTCTTAACCCAACCTGCGGTTTTTGTCAATATATTTTTACTTTCCGAAACCTTTGTTCGGGCGGTTTTGTTTGGCAATACGGAGGGCTTTTCCGGTTTTGCCATCCTGTAGTGCGATCCGCATCGATCGCTTTTTCTGGTAGGATTGAATATCCGCCGCTAACGGATGATCGTTATCGATGCGTAGATGGGTTAAAGAACAGACAAGACCCGTTTGTTTTCCCAATTCATTTTTTAGGAAACAAATAATTCCCCCCTCGTCTCCCGTGTAGAAAATCTTATCGATCGAAAACTGGTGATCAGGTTTGTATCGCTCGCCTTTTGTTTCAGCTAGTTTTAACGTTTCGGGAGTTGCACGCACAGGGATTGGTAAACTCGCTTCCATTTTCTCAATTAACAAACGAACTTGTCGGGGATCGTCGATCGACATGGGTTATTCTCCTTGATAAAATACAAATAACTGGCGATAGAACCCGATCGATCGAGTAGAATAGCGATCAAAAACGCCAATCAGGGACATTTTGCCGTGAGCGCTCCGAATTCTCCCCCTCCCGGAACACAGATACTAGGAACCTTCGCCAGTCTTCTCGGTTTGCTGGGGATTTTTCTCTATTTTACGGGATGGATCTATCGGTGGGCCTATTTCGGCTGGTTTAGCCTTGAGATTAACCGTCTGGACTTGCCCTTGCGTTCCTTCCTTTTTGTGCCGATACAGGTCTTCTGTGGCGATTTCGGGGCGTTGCTGCGAACGTTTCTGGCGCTGGTTGCCGTTGCCTTTGCGATTCAATTGACCCTCTGGATTTTGTCTCCCCTGCCATCCTATGCAATTGTCAGTCAATCTAAACGGAAATTTCATCAAAAATTTCAGTTCCTAAGTTTATTAGTCCGGGGAATTCCCGAATCTCTCCGAAAAGATTTGATCGCTGTTATTTGGCTATTAATTATCCTTTTTTGGTTAGCTCGAATTCAAGGATCGATCGATGCCCGTCGCGATGCGGTTAATGATACTTCTACCTTACCGGTTATCACTTTAGTTTTACCAGAAAAACAGATAGCGATCGGTCGGAATCCAGAGGATGTTTTTACCGATCCTTCTCTCAAAGGTTATCGAATTATCGGTGATACTAAATTACTCGAAGAGCTGCGGGGAAAAGAAACGAATGATAGCAAAGTTAATCCCCCGCGAGTCTGGCGGTTATTAATCCAAAATAACAATTGGACTTATGTTTTTCGCGGGTTATCCCCTCAGTCGGCAGAAAATGAACGTCTGGCGATTCTAGCCATTCGCGAGGATAAGGAGGGACAATTGATGATTCTCGCGCCGGATGTCCCAGAATCCCGATGAGAGTCAATCGGGGAAATTATCGAATTATCCTTGAACATGGCTGTGGCTAAGTGCCATTAATCGGGCGGGGTGGCAGCATCTGAGCTTACTGCTATAATTACTTACGGACAAAGATAATAAATAAAATTTATGGGCGACTTTTTTGATAACGTGAGCCGTTACCCCCGCTATCTGATTAGCTTTAGTTTAGGGATTTTCTGCGCCAGAGATTCACACTAAATCCGTTGAGTATAGGCTACATATCAGGACAAGCAATAGGCAATAGACAAAAGGGGCAATAGATAATCAGTCTTTAATAACCAGATTTAGTATCACACCCCTTATTGTCTCTGATTAGGGGTTGTAGCTGCTTTAGTTTAGCCTGATCGGATTAGCTTTTCCTGCGCTTTTTTTCGGCTTGAGATTTTGAGTTTTAGGGTAACTGCTTGAGTTTTTTTTTGAATTACCCCTTGACAATCAAAACAGTCGCTACGAGGCTATGGGATCAAACTTAATAAACAATTAACAAGTATAAGCATTTGATGTCCCTGTTGCTGATGCACCAGTCACCACATCAACTGCGCGAATTACAGCAGGATTAACTTGATTTCGCCAACAGTTGGCCTGGAAGAAATTAGTTTTTTCCGAAAATTGTCCCTGTGCATCTGCAAGATCTTCCGTCAGATGGAATGGATTCTTTTGATTGACTAGATTCTCAACATAGAACTTGACTCTTCCACCAGGGGTAAAACCTTTACCACTAACCCTTATGGCTCCACCAGTTTGATTCTTTGTAGTAAAAACAACGATTGATGGACTCACTGGTTTATCCAATAATTCCCAACCCTTCCAGGGGGAAACGCCATCCCACCACTTGTGCCAAACCCCATCATCCATCCCACGGGCAAAAACATCAAGCCTGTTAGTCCCCCAAGAAACAACTGTAGGAGGTCCTTGGATTTCGCCCCCCAGGGATTGCCATCCACTCCAACTGCTGGGACTTCCATTGCCATAATTGTGATACACAGCCCCATCTTTTTGTTCGCGTATAAATACGTCTAGCCGGCCTTTAGACCATGCAACCGCAGCAGGAGGGTCAGATGTACCAGGTCTATTGGTATTAATTGGGCCACCCACATCATACCAATCCAATTGTGATGGTTTCCAGGGAAATACTCCATCCCATAATTTGTGTTTAATGGTACCATCCCACGACCGGACGAAAATATCAATCCTCTCATCCCCCCAAGAAACAACCGTTGGCGCTCCTTTTAACGGTGAGCCACCTAGTGTTTCCCATCCGCTCCAGTTGTTAGGATTGCCATTTCCATAGTTATGATAGACATTCCCGTCTGAAGCGAGTACGAAAACGTCTAAACGACCTTTAGACCATGTTACTGCGGCAGCAGGCTCAGATGTTTCAACCCCCAGCAGGGGTTGCCAATCTAATTGTGAGGGTTTCCATCCCTTCCCATCCCACCACTTGTGGTAAATACGATTATCCGTGCCACGAGCAAAAATATCGATTCGATTATTTCCCCAAGAAACAACTGTAGGAGAACCTTGAATCAGACCACCCAGTAGTTCCCATCCTGCTAAAGGTTTATCGTTGTTACTTCCATAATTGTGATACAGAGCGCCATCAACACCGCGGGCAAAAATATCAAGTCGATTGCTAGACCATGCAACTGCAACTGGGTAATCCGTAATCCCTCCCCCAAGCGGCTGCCAATCAAAGTCAGATGGTTTCCACCCGGCGTTGTTGTCGAACCACTTTCGATAAACACGACCATCGACACCACGAGCAAAACAGTTCAACCAAATAGGGTTTTTTACTATTGGTTGTGCCTGTCCAAACAAGCTTTTGTATTTTGTGGCAATTGGATAGGGAATTGTGGCAATTTTTAACATAGGATATATATGAATTAGGAAATAAGTGTTTAATTTTAACTATTCTTGCGAACTTATTATCGACCTTACTGTTCGACGAGCATAACTGTAATCCTAGACGGGTTTTTTCCAGACAACAGCCTTTTTAAGATTTTCTTAAAAATTATAATTTATCCATCTAATCACCCTCTACCCCAGCAGCGCATTCTTAGTCGTTGCTGAATTAAGGTATCAATGCCAACCTTGCACCCATCCAAAAGTTAGTTTGGAGCTAAGTTTTAAAAATCCCTTATTAGTCGGGGAAATTCCCGACTCTCTCCGCCAAGATTCGATATTCGATCGCTGTCATCCGGCTATTAATTATCCTCTTTTGGTTAGCCCAAATTCAGGGATCGATCGATGCCCGTCGCAAGCTCGAAAGTAGCTGTACCCTTAACTTGATCTAGAGTAGAGTGATTCCGTATTTCTCTCCAGCCAGATAAGTGTACTATTGTGCAGTACAAAAATCTAGAGATTCTGTTAAGTCCCTTTTATCGGGCGGGGTGGCAGCATCGAAGCTTACTGCTATAATTACTTACGGACAAAGATAATAAATAAAATTTATGGGCGACTTTTTTGATAACGTGAGCCGTTACCCCCGCTATCTGATTAGCTTTAGTTTAGGGATTTTCTTCGCCTTTTTCGGCTGGTTGGCCCCTTTATTAAAAAATCCCCTCACAGCGATCGCACTTGTCGGCTTTCTGGGGGGAACTTTCGCCCTTCTTTATTTCACCCTCAAAGCCATGCTCGGATTAGCTTGATACAATGGTAGGGGTTTCGCTGTTTTTAGGGGACAAAAATTATGGCTAACGACCGTCGAGTATCTCGCGTGTCCTCGCTAATTAAGCGCGAGGTCAGCCAAATGTTATTAATGGAAATTAAAGATGATCGGGTCGGAGCCGGTATGGTTAGCGTTACCGATGTGGATCTCTCCCACGACCTGCAACACGCTAAAATTTTTGTGTCTATCTACGGCAATGAAGATGCCAAGGCCGAAACTATGGCCGGGTTAAAAGCAGCCGCGGGATTCGTCCGGCGTGAACTCGGTCAACGCATCCGTCTCAGACGTACCCCCGAAGTGGTCTTCCTAGAAGATTCTTCCCTTGAACGCGGCGATCGAATGTTACACCTTCTTGATCATATTAAAAGCGATCGACCCCCAGAAGATGACGATTCCGATATCAGTGACCAGTGACCAGTGAACAGTAGAAGATGACTAAATTTAGGCAAAACTGATAACTGATAACTGATAACTGATAACTGATAACTGATAACTGATAACTGATAAGTGAGCGATCGCATTTTATCCCTAAAAGAACGTATTGGTCAGATGATAGTAGTCCGCGCTTCCGGCTATCTCTTTGACCAACAAATCCGCTATCCTGCTTGGGAACCCCTCAACGCTACCCTGAAACATTGGTTAGAAACCCTCCACCTCGGTGGGGTGATTCTCTTAGGAGGCAGCGCCGCCGAAATCGCTTTCCGCACTCAACAATTACAAAGTTGGTCCGGCGATAATCCTCTCCTCATCGCCGCTGATATCGAGGAGGGAGTCGGCCAAAGATTTTCCGGGGCCACTTGGTTTCCCCCCCCGATGGCTTTAGGAAAAATAGCTGAAAAAAGCTTGACAAAAGCCACAGAATATGCTAAGGAAATGGGAGCAATTACGGCGAAGGAAGCACTAGCGATCGGGATTAACTGGATTTTAGCCCCAATTGTCGATGTGAACAATAATCCCGACAATCCGGTTATTAATATTCGTTCCTTCGCTGAAACTCCCGAAATCGTCGCTAATCTGGCTCAAGCTTTTATTTTAGGGGCGGATTCCTATCCAGTTTTGACCACGGCCAAACATTTTCCTGGCCACGGTGACACCAGCAATGACTCCCATCTCGATCTTCCCATCATCAACCACGATCATCATCGCCTAGAAGCGATCGAATTGCCGCCCTTTCAAGCAGCAATCGAGTCGGGGGTTGATAGTATTATGTCAGGTCATCTGTTAATTCCCGCTTGGGATGCCGAATTTCCCGCCACTCTTTCCTCGAAAATTCTCGGGGAAAAACTGCGCCAAAATCTCGGTTTTCAGGGTTTAATCGTCACTGATGCCCTGATTATGGGGGGAGTGACTAAAATTGCCAGTGCTGCCGCTATAGCAGTGAAGGCGGTACAGGCGGGGGCTGATATACTGTTAATGCCTCCCGATCCGATCGAAGCGATCGAAGCGGTGTATAGTGCCGTGCAAGCGGGTACAATTAGCGAAGCGAGAATTAATGATTCTTGGCAGCGTATTCAACGAGCAAAAGAGAAATTAGGGCAAAGACAGCCATCCTTAGAATCCTTAAGCAGTTTAGCGGCACCGCAAGCTCTAGAGATTGTCAGCGATATTTTAAAGGATTCCCAAACAGTTAGCGGTAATTTACCCATTAAAGCCACTCAAGGCCGCAATTTAATCATTATCGATGATTTACTCCACTGTGACTTTCTCGATCGCTCTTGTCCGGCGGTGACAATTCCCCGACAATGGGGTTATCAAACCCAAATAATCGACCGTAGCACCTTTAATCAATCCCTCGTCTCCCCAGAAACGACTCTCCTACAAGTATTCATCCGTGGTAATCCTTTTCGGGGTAGTGCCGGATTAAGGGACGAAACGAAAGCTATCTATCAAGCTTTGCTGAAAACCGGACAGATTCAAGCATTGATTATTTATGGTAGTCCCTACGTTTTCCAGTGGTTTCGTCAACAAAGCGCAGAAATTCCCTATCTTTTCAGCTATGGACAACAAGCAAGCGCCCAAAAAATCGCCCTAGAAACTATTTTTGATTGGCCCACTAGCGGCGAAAATCAGACCGATACTTTCATTTAAGGGCAAAAATTGCCTAGTAACCATTGGGCAATGCGATCGGAGGCACCGGCTGGCCCCATTCTCTGACGACCATTAACGGCGATTTCTTGCCACTGTGGGGGATTTTGTAATAAATATTCTAACTTGTCTGCCACTGACTCGGCACTATCGCCCAAGAGAATTGAACAGCCTAATAAACGCTGTTGCAGTTTGGCAAAATGGGGAGTAAATTGTGGTCCAGATCCCGCAATTGTGATCGCCGGTTTACCCAAACCGACGAACTGTTCCGTGGCAGTTCCCGCCATGGCGATCGCTAGATGGCAACGACCTAAATATTCGGCGTAATCCCTTTGAGAAATAGTTATAAATACCTCTTGACAAATAAACTTATTTGTGCTATGTTCTCGCCAACCCCGGGAAATTAAAGCAGCCGTAAAAGATTCTAGGGGGAGAGAAGGAGCGATCGCCGCCAAAAATTCCAGCTTGTGATCGGGAAAACGTCCGATCATGGCCGCCACAGCTGCGAGAATTTGCTGCCAATTGTGGAGAGATTCGGGAAAGCGCGAACCGGGTAGCAGCAGAATATTTAGGCAATCTTGGGGAAAATCGCCCGTTATCGAGGGTAAAAGGTCATCCATCATCGGATTACCCCCATCGACAACAGGAATTGACCACTGTTGTAAAATTTTGCTAGTTAAACTATCCCGGGGAAAAACCCCCCGACAGCGAGGATGAGCCATTAACCAGCGTTCCCAGGGATAATAGTAGGAACCCCAGCGGCGATCGATGATCGAGCTACTATCTAACCATCCCCGCTCATCCCGGAGATAGTATTCCGATTTAGCCGTTCCCACAAAAGCATAATCTGTCCCGCTCAACCAAGCAAGGGCAAGGGGTAAGATATCTCCCACCGCGACAATTTTTCCCCCTTCTTGGCCCCAATTTCTGACGAGACGGTATTGACGGGAGGTTAATCCTAATAATCCCTCCCGTAGATCTCGCCATAATTGTTGGGCATCCCTGGTGATAAAACCCCCAGAGGGCATTTTTTGACCTCGATCGAGAAGGGGAATCCCCAGACGAGTATAAGCATAACCGTTACCCACTAGGGGTAAAGCAGTAATATCCGGACAGAGGGGAGATGATTGCAGTCTTTTAATAATCCGGATCGCGATCTCATCTTCACCGTGGCCATTACTCAAAAATAATAATTTCACTTTTTTTCTTAACTTCTGGCTTAAAGTCCTAAACTTAGGTTGTTTTATTCCCTTCGACCCTAGACAATGCTGATGGTTAGGGAACATCAATTTGATAAAAGCAGTTAACCAACTCCCATTTAGTCTAATCTACCAGAAGGTTTCGCCGATCGCCTATCTCTGTCCTGATAGCGACCATTTGACCAAAGGTAAGACTAAGTGATAAGAGATTAGTTTAACTGCTTCTATTTTTCTCGCTCAAAAGACCAGATCATACTAAATCCTGTTGGCTCTCTTGGACATTGGCTGAAAAATGTTCACCATGTCACATTATAGGCGCAAGCAGTTCGATCAACTCACTGACCACGTTGCGCCCCTACCGCCGCGCGTGGTGTGATTGGTAGGGGCCTATAGCGTACGCCCTTTCTTCGATAAAATTTGCTGATCACCATAACTCCAAGAGAGCCATCCTGTTTAAAAGGTATAGCGGAGCGCCAGAACTGTGGAGCAGGGAGAAACAATCCATAACTTCTGAGTTAATCACAAATCTTCCGTTAGGTGAGGAGAATCCGAGACTCCGAGACGGTCGATAGGAAGAGAAAAAAGACAATAACCTTAGTCCTGTCCTCTAGATGCCTAGAGTGACGGCATTTCCTGCTGCTTTAGACTTGGTACATCTGAGGTAATGAGCGAGGAAAAAAAGCGGTATCTGATAGCCTAAATCAGAAACCCGTTGAGCCTGAACTTATGGATAGCCCTGGGGCGAAGATACGAATTAACCATCGTCAACACCCACGAGCCAAAAGGCTGACAGGCTCGAAACAAAAGTTAACAGAGTTGGGGCTGATAGCTCACACCACGATCAGTAGGGCATTCCTGTTGCTCCCGGTGGACAGTATCATCCTAACGGTTCAACCAATGGTTATAGGGAACGAAGTAACCCGGCGTTGACTCTGCCCGTTCGGGGCTGTAGGAAACCATCCGCAAGTCAATAGAGGGAGAGGATGCCCTCAAAAGCCAAGGCTTTGAGTAATATCAAAGAGCTGCTAACAAAGGGCGGGTAACTAGGAAGTCTAAGCCACAATCAATGGTCATATACGCCCTAAAACCAACAATCTTGTCTGGTGGGGATACAGCCAAGAGAGTTGAATAGACAAGGAAATAATCATTCCCATTATCATTCTACTAATGACAGTAGCCTAGTTACTCAGGAGCCGGATACGGCGAAAGTCGTAAGTCCAGTTTTGAAGCAGGGGGTGAGAAGGCGACTTCCTGCTCTACTGTAACGGGTGTAGGGAAGGAAACCTCTTTCATCTCTGGTGGTGAAAATTTTTTCATCGGGACTGACTCCTAACCCAAGGTTCGGCAAAGATAAGCAAAAATTATTTATTGACTCCAAAAACTTGAGAATATTTAAATTAACATTCCGCAATATTTACAAATTCTTAAAAATTAATTGAGAAAGATTGTTATTTAACAACGATGTTATAATGGTTACATCGGTTTTGCAGAATTTCATAATGGGCTATTATTTGCTTTTTTGGGCAGCAACGGTTAAAACCCTTGCCACACCTAGAAGGTAATCCTAATTAAGACAGGTAAATGAGTCAATTTCACCCACAACGATGCTTTTTTTTTATGTAGTTTTATTGCAAAAAAAAAGTTTTTTTGACAAAAAGCACAAAGTATGAATTATGAATTATGAATTATGAAGTGGGGTAGTGAGGTAGTGGGGAAGTGGAGCATTTGGCTGAAATTTCCCTAAACCCCTAAATCCCTATCCCCTGCCTTCTGCCTTTTGCCTTTTGCCTCCTGATTACTGATTACTGATTGGGTGTCACCTGATCGATAACCTTGAGAGTGCCGTCATCCTTGACAGTCCAGACATCGTAACTACCGACCACATCGCCATTTTCATCGATATCCACATTGCCACTGGCCCCCTGATAGTTAATATCCTCGCCTTTGCGAATCATTTCCATAGCTTGACAAGCATCGGTTACTTCCGTCCCCGGACCATTAGCCACCTCACGAATCTTGCTTTGAATCCCCTCACCAGTGTTAGATTTAGCCGCCTCGGCTGCTAACATCAATAAAATCGCCGCATCCCAAGTATGGGGAACAAAAGCGGTGACATCCTTGCCGGTTTTTTCTTTCCAGAGAGTAGTAAAAGCGCTTAAAGCTTGACCGTTGGCCCCGGGGACTGTACCTAGGGCGCCGGCAATAATTGACTTACCATCGGTTCCTTTCCCCACCTGTTTGGTGAAATCTTCCGAATAAACCCCATCGGTGAGGAGGACAGTAACTCCTTTGGTCAACCCCTGTTTATAGGCCGCTTGTAGTAATAAACTGCCCGTTTCAGCGTAAAGGACTGCCGCTACAGCATCCGGTTGGTTAGCGAAGGCAGCCGCCGCTTCACTATCGAGAGTGGCAGCTTTCGGGTCATAACGGACAGGATTTTGCTTATTAGTGATAGTGCCGCCTAATTTATCGAAAGCGCCAACGAATTCCTGCTCAAATCCCACTCCATAATCGTTATTGATCACGACGGTGGCCACATCTTGAAAACCCTTTTTCTTAGCCAGGACTGCTAAAGCTTGAGCTTGGTAGGTGTCTGGGGGAGCCGTCCGGGCCCAAAAACCTTGAAAATCGCCTTTTTTCGCCCTGTCAGTAAAGACAGGACTGGTGCTACCCGGAGAGACTAACATAACTTTATTTCTCACCGCCACATCGACGGCTGCTCCTGAGACGCTACTGGCAAAGGAACCGATCACACCGGCTACTTTATCCACCTCCGCTAGTTTTGTCATCGCCGAAGCACCGGCAGCGGGATCGGTTTGGTCATCTTCTTTCACGAGGGTGACGGGTTTGCCATTGACTCCACCACAGGCATTGATAGTCTCCACCGCTAGGGCGGCTGCTTCGGGCATATTTTGACCAATAGCGGCTAAATCTCCGGTAATGGGCAGTAAGGCCCCTAATTTTAGTCCCTCATCACTGGGGGCAGTGGTGGTGGGACTAGAGGTGTTGTTATCTGGGGTTTGGGCATTATTACAAGCGGTTAAAAAATTAGCTAAGAGGCTGATGCTCAGGGTTAGGGCTAGGGGCGATCGAATATATTTCTGCATGGCGGTAAGATCAAGGATGAGTCAAGGTTGCAAGACTGAAAAGCCAGGACTGGGAAAATTCTCATCGATGTTAGCATTCTCTCCAAATCAAACAGGTTTCCATCTTAATTTAGATATTGATGGAAAAAATGGCTAATTTGTTCGATCTATGCCGTGGGGTGTGGGAAGTTTTTTCAGTGATCAGTAAACAGTAAACAGTAAACAGTGAACTGAAAACGGTTCTTTTTGTTTGTGTTATGCAATGGAGGGGGTTATAAGAGATGAAACCCTTATAGAGAAAGACATTGATGCGATCTTTGTCAATTGTTTTCCCTCTCTAACGAACTAATCAATTAAGTCTCTTGCCAGATAAGTATTTAGTCGATTTATGCCCCCCGATCGAACCATACCAAGTAGCGAAGAACCCTGAAAACTCGCATCTGATAACTGGTAACTGATAACTGGTAACTGATGGCTGAAAACCCCACTTAGGAAGCTTTGGCTAAAATGGTCTTCTGGTTTAAAAACTGAATCGCCGTTTGGTATTGACTATCTTTTTCGGTGCCGATTTGCTCATAGGTGATCGGTTCCTGTGCCACCACTTGATCGGGCATAATTCCTAACTTATGGATATCATGGTGAGCGGGAGTTTCATATTTGGCGACGGTAATCGCTAATCCTGCCCCATCGGGTAACTCGAATAAGGACTGAATTAATCCCTTACCGAAAGTCTTTTCTCCCACTAAAACCCCCCGTTGATTGTCCTGTAATGCTCCGGCTAAAATCTCGCTGGCGCTGGCGGTTCCCTGATTGACTAAAACGACTAAAGGTGCGTCAGTTAAAGCATTGCCAGCAGCGGCAAAACTATCGGCAATTCCCTCACGATTAACCGTATAAACGATCGTTCCCTGATTAATCCACATCCGAGCGATTTCTATGCCCGCTTGCAGTAAACCACCGGGGTTATTTCTTAGATCCAAAATATAACCCTTGGCTCCTTGTTTTTGTAAATTCGTCACTGCTTCCGAGACTTCTTTGGCAGCGTTAGCACTAAATTGATTTAAGCGCACATAACCGATGGGCAAGGAACTAGAATTTTTATCTAAAACCGCTACCACTGGACTTAAAGAAATGCGTTGACGGGTTAAAGATAGGGTTTTTGGTTGACTTTTTTGATCGGGAAGAATGACTAAGGAAACTTCTGTTCCGGGAGTTCCGCGCATTTTGGCCGCTGCTGCATCGAGGGTTAAAGTAGTAGTATCGATGCCATCAATAAACAAAATGCGATCGTGGCTAGTCAAACCAGCGGCCTCAGCAGGAGAACCAGCAAGGGGGGCAACCACTTCTAAGTAACCATTGTCGGGATTGATATTAATTTGCAGTCCTACCCCTGATAATTCCCCCGTGGTGCTAATTTGTAGGTTATGGTATTGATCCGGTCGCAAGAGACGGGTAAAGGGTTCATCGAGAGTGGCTAACATCTGTTCGATCGCATTGTAGGCCGCCGTCCGGTCGTTGAGGGGTTTTTTGATGAATTGTTCCCGCACCTGCCACCAGTTTTGATGATTAAATGTGTCATCATAATAAGATTGGTTGACTAATCGCCAAGATTGCAGTAATAATTTTTGTTCTTCGCTAAAGGCGGCTGCTGTGGGTGTCCATGCCATCCAAGTTAGACAAAACCAAAATCCCACTAATAATCCCACCCACAACGATTTTTTTCTCATCTTGCTTCTCTTATAAATCAAGTGCTGATCTGCTGATTATTTTCAGTATAGTCTTTTCTCTGAAATCGATTCTTATCTGGTAACTCTTTCCCTTGAAGGCATTGCCATAAAAAAGAGGGTAGTTATGGTTAACTACCCCAAAAAATCCTGCTAAACTGGTGCTATTAAGCGATCGCTTAATTGTTCAGCCACTAGACAGCCACAACTTTTTTGCTGACTTGGGTTAATTGCCCTTTAGCATATTTGGCTGCGTAGTCATCGAGGGACATTTGTTTGATTTTGCTGGCGTTACCGGCGGTACCAAATTGTTGATAGCGATCGGCACAAACTTTCTGCATATAGGTGATCGAGGGTTTCAGGAAGAAACGGGGATCAAACTCTTTCGGGTTGCTGAAAAGTGCTTCCCGAACTGCGGCGGTAATTGCTAAACGGCAGTCGGTGTCGATATTGATTTTACGCACACCACTCTTGATGCCTTTTTGGATTTCTTCCACGGGTACACCGTAGGTTTCAGGGATAGCGCCACCGAATTGGTTGATTAATTCGAGGAGATCTTCAGGAACCGAGGAAGAACCGTGCATAACCAAGTGAGTATTGGGTAAGCGGCTGTGAATTTCTTCAATGCGGCTAATAGCAAGGATTTCGCCAGTGGGTTTGCGGGTAAATTTGTAAGCGCCGTGGCTAGTACCAATGGCTACTGCTAAAGCATCTACTTGGGTTCTTTCGACGAAATCCACCGCTTCATCGGGATCGGTTAACAGCATCGAGTGATCTAATTCCCCTTCAAAACCGTGGCCATCTTCCGCTTCTCCTTTACCGGTTTCTAGGGAACCTAAGCAACCGAGTTCTCCTTCCACACTAGCACCGATCGAGTGAGCAACTTTTACCACTTCAGCAGTAACGTTAACGTTGTACTCGTAGGTGGCGGGAGTTTTGGCATCCGCTTCTAAGGAACCATCCATCATGACACTGGTGAAACCGTTACGGATCGCCGAGTAGCAGGTGGCGGGTTCATTACCGTGATCTTGGTGCATCACGATGGGGATATGAGGATAGGTTTCCACCGCAGCGGTGATCAAGTGACGCAGGAAGTTTTCCCCTGCATATTTGCGCGCACCGCGAGAAGCTTGCAGGATAACGGGGCTATCGGTGGCTGCCGCCGCTTGCATGATCGCTTGGATCTGCTCCATATTATTTACGTTAAAAGCGGGGATGCCATATCCGTTCTCAGCCGCGTGATCCAACAATAACCGCATGGGGACGAGTGCCATATCCTTTACTCCTTAATCTATTTCTTGTTTTTTGTCTCTTTAAATTCAAGAAAGTTAATTCTCTTACCTGTTAATCTTAAGATAGTTTTTACACTTTGACGATCCCCAAAAAAAATTTTTCAGGGTTTCGTCTTAAGATGACCACAATCTCCGTTGCGCTGGTCCTTTAAGTAGTTCGTGTGTATTAAATAGCAGCTGGGGAATCGGCAATTTTTCCGGGCAGCGAGGCAAACAATCACCGCATTCAGTACAATTATTCGCTTTGCGTCCGGGGAACCAATGACCGGCATTTTCTAGCATTCGATAGCGATACTGGCCAAAATCGGTCATTTCGTAAGCTACTGCCAGATTCCGCAGTCTCAACACTTCGGGGATGTTAATATTTTCGGGACAGGGTAAACATTGATAACATTGGCTACATAGATCTGTGGCCAATTTATCGGTTAAATGTGCCTCTAAACGCTTAAAAACGGCAATTTCTGCCGCATCTAAGGGCTGCTCTCGTTCGCATACGTTAATAATTGCTTCTAATTCCTCTGGGATCGCTGCCCCGACGCTGAGGGTAGTAATGCGCGGATCGCTCAATAAAAAGCGATAATTTAGCTCTAGGGGTGAAAAAGGAGCGCATAATTCCTCTAGCTTCTTGGGAGGTCTGTGGAGACCACCTCCCTTATCAGCAGGGGAGATAATAAACACACCCATGTCCTTTGCTTGGGCTAAAGCGATCGCCGGTTGCTGTCTTTGCCAAAAAAAATAGTAATGGATATTGACAAAAGCAAAGAAATCTGTATTGATCGTCTCCAGAATAATTTCTAGGGGTGCATGGGTAGAAAAGCCAATATGACCGATTTTTCCCGCTTCTTGGGCCATAAAAACGGCTTTCATGCAGCCTTGCGGGTCTTTAATCCAGTTTAAATGCTCGCGGGTGTTAATACCGTGAATTGCTAGACAATCGAGATAATTTAATTGTAATCGTTTTAGGGATTCGGCGATCGCTTTTTCCATAGTTTGGCGATCAGGAGTGGGGACTAATTTCGTAGTCAGATAAACTTGCTCCCGCACCCCTTGACGCTGCAGGTAGCGACCGAGAAAAACTTCGCTATTACCGTAACCTCTGGCCGTTTCTAGGTGATTAATCCCCAATTCTAGGGCGCGATCGACTGTTGCGGTAAACACCGACTCTGAGGACAAACAGCGCATTGTCCCCAGGGAAAACAGCGAAAATTGCCAATTAGTACGGCCAAATCGTCGATAACGCATTGATTCAGTTATCAGTTATCAGTTATCAGTTATCAGTTATCAGTTACCAGTTATCAGTTGTTAGTTAGAAGGTATTGGGGGATGGGGTGTGGGGGTGATGGGGTGATGGGGTGATGGGGAAATGGGGTGGTCACTGCGTGCGCGTTGCGGGGGGTGATGGGGAGAATAAATAAAAGCTATCTCGTGTCTCCTGACTCCTGTCTCCTGTCTCCTGAATGTTCACTGATCACTAAAATCACCGTGACGTTGGATCAGGTCTGAGGGGCTAAGATTGGAGACGAAATTGCGAAAAGCTTGACGTTCCTGTTCATCTGCGTCACGATCGACCGGGATAGAAGCGGAAGCGATCACTTCTTCCATTACCCAGACGGGACTGTTGGTACGCAGGGCAATAGCGATCGCATCACTGGGACGACAATCGATTTCTTTTTTGACTTCGCCGCGCTGGAGACAGAGAACAGCATAAAAAGTATTATCTTGGAGAGAATGGATGATAATCTTTTCTAAATCCATGTCCCAAACTTTAAAAATATTAGCGATCAAATCGTGGGTGAGGGGACGAGGGGGTTTTTGTTGTTCGAGGACGGTGATAATGGCCTTAGCCTGATCTTGTCCGATGTAGATAGGTAGGGCGCGACGCTCGGAACCATCCTTGAGCAGTACAATGGGACTGCGAGTAATAGCGTCTAGGGCAATTCCAGCGACTTTCATTTCGATCATGACTATGGCTTCTCCAAGATAGAGATTCAGCTAGGGAAGGAGTGGGAAAGCAACCTGAATAATATAGTGCTTCGTTACACTCACAGTATGCCCTAAGATGGCGGAGATTAGCCTCATCTTTAACGAAAAAAATACATCACCTGCCGTCAGGAGATAGGGTGATAGGGGTTTAGGGGTTTAGGGGTTTAGGGGTTTAGGGGTTTTGGGCTGTTAGGGTTTTAGGGTTTTAGGGTTTTAGTTGAAATTCCCCCACTTCCCCACTTCCCCATCTCCCCATCTCCCCACACCCAAATAAATTACTTAATTTGTGCTATGATAATAGTTTTGGGATAAATTTAAATAGGAGCAGACTGTCTGTATGTCTCGTTATAGAGGACCGCGCTTGCGCGTTGTGCGTCGTTTAGGGGAATTACCAGGGTTAACCCGTAAAAATGCCCGTCGTGCCTATGCACCGGGGCAACATGGCCAGGCCCGGAAAAAACGTTCAGAATATGCCATTCGTCTAGAAGAAAAACAAAAACTGCGTTTTAACTACGGTGTCAGCGAAAAACAATTAATTCGCTATGTCCGCAAAGCTCGCCGGGCTACCGGTTCCACCGGTCAGGTGCTGCTGCAACTCTTAGAAATGCGTCTGGATAATACCGTTTTCCGTCTCGGGATGGCCGGGACAATTCCGGGGGCGCGACAATTAGTCAATCACGGTCACGTCACCGTTAACGGTAGAGTTGTGGATATTGCCAGTTATCAGTGCCGTCCGGGTGATGTGATTGGAGTCAGAAATCAAGAGCGTTCCCAGGATCTCGTCAAAAGAAATATGGAATACCCCGGTTTAGCCAATCTGCCGAGTCATTTGGAATTTGACAAAAACACCCTCGTGGGCAAAGTGAATGGCGTTGTGGAAAGAGAATGGATTGCCCTCTCGATTAATGAACTGTTAGTAGTGGAATACTACTCTCGGAAAGTCTAGGAAAAAAGCCTTTTCCCGATACCTTGAGGACGCAATTGGCAGCGTCCTTATTTTATTACGATAAATTTAGTATTTTTGATTGTATATCTGAACTTCCCCATTTGGACATATAGCGTTTCTCACACCTGTGTGGCACAGTTAAACCTTTGCTGATTAAGCTTTTCAACATCGATAATGTACCGCTTGCGAACAGTAAACGCTATAATATGTTTTTAAGAACCAATAAATCTCACTTTTTCTACTCCTTCAATCATCTCTAAAGCCAATTGTGCAGAGGTAAATGAGCTACTATTGTCCACTTGTTCTTTAATCCTGTTAGTAAGTGAATTGATATCTATAACTCTTTTTTCTGAATCTTTCCAAGGAATATTATCAACCTTTTTGTTAATGTCCTGACCATCTAAGTTTTTTAATTTTTTGTAAAAGGTTTTATTCTCATCATCCCAGTCTAGTCCAAAATGTAAGGTTTCTGGTTTTTGGTGAATATCTACAGTTTTGATTTTTCCCTTAAATAAACAGATTAAAACATTAGCAGAAAGACGTTCTATCCGTAGTAATTCAATCTTTTTTGTATCATCTTCATGATAACCATCAACGAGTAAACCCGGCCAACCTGACACTACATCTGAACGGAGTAAGAAACCAGTTACTATGGGGTAATTGTTAACAGCAGGATTTGTTTTATTTTCTTGATCCTGTTTATGATCTGATGTAGTTACTCGACCAATACTAAATGCTCCATCTAATAAGCATTCTATCCAAAGGGAATCAATATAGAAGAAACGAATTGATTCTACAGGTAACATAAGTTCATCGGGAACGAGATAATTAAAAGGTACACCTTTAAGAAGACTTAAATCTTCAAACCAATTATAAATACTCTCAGGTAGATCAGTATTAGGTTGATTATAAACTGGTAAATGAGTTTCTAGATTTTGTAAGCTTTGTCTATGAGCGCGTTTCCAATTATAGAGACTGACGGATAAATTTTTACTCTGTAAAGTGAGTAATCTTCCTAATTCCCAAGCAGCAGAGTATGAAACATCAAATATACCATTATCAGGATTATAGATGATTAATTCATCTGCTGTACGAATGGGTAAGGTGATGTTATTATTAGGATTGTTGCCGGTGATTAAAGGACTATGATACCAAGAGAAGGTTTTACCTCCTTGTCGTAAAAAATGGGGGAGAGGAACATAACCCATAGATAGATATTTTTCCGCTTCAGGATTAGCAACTTGTGGCAATCTTAGGGTACTAGGTTCTCGGTTAAGATTGGTCAAAAGTCCTTGAAAACTTTGCTTTTCATCTATACAAGAAAAACTCCAACTTTTTAGGCTAACTAAACGAATTTTATCATGATCTCCTGCTCCCTGAAAATCAAAACCGTTATTATTATAACGTCCTTCTAAAGAAACCAGATGGACGATACTTCTGCCGCCTTTTTGGGGAAGTCTATTACAAATAATAACATCTAATTCATCGCCGATTAAGTTTCCTTGCTCATCTGTTCCTTGACGAACATGAGCAAGATAAGTTAAGTCTTCTTTAGTGGGTAAAATTTTTTCTAATAACTCTTTTTTGACATCAATAATTATTACTTTATCGTCTTCATGTTGTCCACTTTCTAGGGTAAAATTAGTAAATTTAGCAAGATAACTATTAATATCTTTTAAGGTTTTTAGGGTAACAATTTGGGTTTCTGGTGCTTCCTTTTCTTCAAATAATAATAAAGCTAACCAAGAGATATTATTATTGTTAGAAATAGCCTGACGTTCCCAAGGTAAGGTACTACGGTTTAAGATAATATGGGGTAAAACCTTGGAATGTTCCCCTAAGCTACCATCAGGGGGAAATACAGCATGAATAGCTGTGGGTTTTAAGTCAAATCTTTCTGCACCTACAGAAAATTTTCTAGTAATCTGAAAGGAGGTATTAGCTGGAATTTTTTCTCCTGTTATTTGTTGTGTAAGAGTAATCTGATAGTCACCATCTTTTAAAGCTGGCTGATGATACTGAATAAATTCAATTTTAGTGGGTTCAGTTGTGGTAGTTTCTGGCATTTTTTACTCCTTTAATAATAATTAATTTAATTAACTAAAACTCCAATTTTAGGTGAACCCAATAAATTGTCTGCAATTGTTGCACTGAGATCAATTTCTTCACTGTTTAAATTTAGTGCTTTTAGTAAATTATCTCTGGTGTTGTTGACTGCATTATCTACAATAGTGCTACTAATGTCTTTAGTGGTTTCCTCCTGAAAAGTGCTAATCGTCTGCCAATGATAAGCATTATTAATTTGAGTAGTGCTAAATTGTAATTCACTGCGATTAATGGCTTGAGTTGCTCCAGGTTCTGGTTGTTTTTTAGGTTTAATTTCTAATCCAGATAGGGTATTTTCAATAAATTGATTACCATTCAAACTAGGGGTTAAAGATTCGCCCCAAAGTGCGATGGGAACTTTTTTAAATAGGGGAATACAAGCAAAATCTTCGTCAAATTCTGCTGAACTTAGAGACTTGCCATCTCTAGTTATACTAATCGTTAAATCTGAGGTTAATTGCTCCGATTTGACTTCCATTGGACTGATGCCAAATTGGGTATTACTTGCCGCAATTTGGATTTGATCGTCTTGAAGAGTTATATCTTTAGTATAGACAGCTTTATTAGCAGGAATGACTGAATTAGTGACTAAGCAGAAATCTTTAGGATTAATGATCCCTAAATCTGTTTTATCATCTTGATTAACTTTTCTGACTAAACCCTCTTGAACAGTAATACTACAAATAGCATCAGCAGCAGGGAGAAAAGAGGTTTTAAACTCATTCCAGTCAATAGCTTTGGGAGATTGAGAAGCACTGCTACCAAAACGTACATCAAAAGAAATAATCCGAAGATGAATATGGGCAATACCTGTAAATTCGGGTCCCCAGATGTGTAAATCTGCCCCTAATTGAACGGTAATATGATGGGTCCCAAAAAAGTGAAAAGTATAGGACACTCCCATATCAACATAGATAGAAATATCGTAGTGATAGGGTTTCCAAGACATGAGAAAATCTGCCCCGGCGTTAAACCAAGCGCTCAGAGGGCCACTATTCCAAGTAGCTTGGAGATGTCCCCCTGCCATAATAGCGGAAGGAGTCAGGGCAAAGTAAGCATCCGCTTTGATGTAAAGTTCACTGTTGACTTGCCAGTTAATAGTAAGAGGAGGAACTTTCGGATAATGGTCAGGGACTTTAAAGAGGGGATGATAACCCCCTAAAGTAAGAACAAAATCTCCCTCATGTACGTTAGGGGCAAACCAGCCATAAAAGGCAAATCCCCCGGTTAAATGACAAGCTTGGGAAAGGATATAAGAGTTAGGAGTAAGTTGGGCAATAACGCCGATAAATCCTTCGGCGGGCAGAAAACTGGCTTTGATGGCTAGTTGTACTTGGGCAACTGGGGGGACTCCTGCGCCTACATTTGGGGGGGCGATGAGGGTGGCTAAACCAAGTATATTAAGTTCAAAACGATTACCAAAAGCGACGGTAAGCAGGAGAAAAGAGTCAATTAGTTTAAAGGAGGTGAATTTAATGCCGATGGCGAGGAATATTTGCCCGGTTTCGGGGGGGATATAGTCCCGGAGTTTGGTTAGTTCTCCTGTGAGTCGGGCAGCTTGGTCTGAGTTAGAACCCTCAGCAGGAGGAGGGTTAACGGCTTCGGCGACAAGGGGGAAGGTGGCAACTTGGTCAATGGTGGGGACTTTGAGGGCGCGGTTATAACCAAAACCGGCGGCTAATCCGGTGACGAAGAAGAAGGAGGGGCCACCGATGGGGTAGTCAAGAATGGCGTAGATAAAGAGGGAGGGATGCCCTTCAAAATAAGCATAGGACCCTATGGCGGAAAGTTTGAGGGCTTTGCCTTTGACGTTAAATTTGATAACGGCAGCCCCGTTGTATTCGTCGTAGGTTTTTCCATCTTGGGTGGTGATTTTGGTTCTGAGGAATGCGCCACCAATTTCTAATGTGTCACTTCCTTTGTAGTCGATGCCGATGCCTTTAAGTTCAAATTGGGGGTTAAATTGATTGAGGGGGGAGTTAACGGCAAGTCCATCGAGGGAGAGGGAAAGTCCGGCTAGGTTAAGACTAGCATCTAATAAGAAGCCGATGGCTGCGTCTTTGTACTGTACTCCTACTCTTTCAAAATGAACGGGACCAAAGCTTTTTTGGATTTTAAACCAAGTGGCGTTATCAGAGGGGGGGGTGGTGGTAGAGGGAATAACAGTCGGCTGACTTGGGGTAGGGGTTTGAGGAGTAGAGGAAGAAATTGGCAAGGCGAGAATGTTGGTTTGGCTACCGAATTGCATTTTGGCGGCTACATTTAAACCTTTCGGGAGTGCGATCGCTGTTTGGGTGTTACTATCTTTTATTGGTATTTGAGTACCTTGTCCTATCAGGTTGTTAAAAGCTGTGATTTCTAAAGAGGCAAAGTCTTTGTTGGCGATCAGGAATTGTAAGTCATCAACCCCGATGGTTTGATCTTTGGGAAATTCTTGGCCCACTAAGGGAAGGTTAGAGAGGTTAATGCCACCACCAATATTTAAGCCAAAGAGAAAATTAGTTATTGTTGCTTGTTTAGAATAGACAAATAAAGCATCTTTTAGACTTATTTCTAACCCTTCTGGAATTTCTAGTTGGGGGTCAAGATAACCAATTAGGTCTTTAATTTTTACCGTTTCTTCATCGTGGTAAGCAGCGAGGAAGTTGGTAGAGGTTTTATCTTTATCTGTATCGAAAATGAGGGCAAATTTTAAGCTGCCAATAGTGATATGTCCATCAAAGTGTTTTTTATAAGAGCCGTCTAATTGTTGGATGATATTAATATTTAAGGTAATATCTACTTCTTGATTATCAATAGGAAATTTGGACTCACAGGTAAAAGTAAAATCTTTAGTTTTTGTGTTAAATGATACTCCAATATTTTCGATGATTAAATCTGATACAGATGAAGGTAGGGTTTGATCAGTACCAAATTTGGTAGCTAACTCTTTAATCAATGTTCCTAAATAAATTTCGTTTCCAGTTCCTGTTTTACCTTCAAATTGCCAGCCATTACCCCTATTTTCTGGAGAGTTAGCCAAAATAAAAATACTAACATCAGCAACCATCAAACTAGCCGTGATTGAACCAGAAATACTATTACCTGATTTCGTTAACTCTAATTCAAGTTCAGCAATTGCTATTGAACTACTGGCAATTTTAAATTCCCAAACATCCTCAATGATGGTATGAATGGTGTATGAACTTTCACTGGGATAAGCGGTAAAAACAAATTCTGTAATATCTAATTCGGGAAAATCTTCTGCTTGGATAAAGTAATGTTGAATCAAAGCTTTCAGACTAATAGAACTATCTTGAGACTTGCTACCTGCAAATTCAAAATTAGGAAGACGAGTAAAAAGGTTGACTTTTACTCCAGCAACAGCGATTTGACTTCTCATGGATATGTAAGACAATTTTTTGCTTTGCAGATCAAATCCTATGCTGACACCTTGAATAGATATTTCTCCTAATCCTATGGCATTTAGTCCATTCTGCACAGTGGTTTTTAGGTTGTCTCCCCCTGCTAATTCTGCTAACTCTGAAAGTCCGGGTAAAATGTTACTATTGGCTGGAATAATAGTTAGTTCCCAAAAATTACGTCCCTGAAAGTAAATAATAATGTTATAATCACGTCCGATATGAAGAGTACCATGAATATTCCCGCCGAAAGATAAATTTAACTGGTCTTGATTCCGAGGAGAATATTTACTGCTGATTACTACGCCTAAATTTTTGAGACTGGTAAAATTATTAATAATTGACCATTCAGAACCACTAGGATTACAAGTTATACTGAATAAAGTGGGCACTAAACTGTCAAAACTAAAATCTAAATCTAGGGATGCAATTATCACATTATTAAAAATATCTACTCCTGTAGGTAAGTATTCTACCATTGCCGAATGAGTAGCATAATCAGCAATCTCTGAAAGAGAAAAATCAGTCGTTATTGAATTATTTAAGTTAAATTTTAATCGGTTTCCTTCAATTAATCTGCCTTGAACAGGAATCTGTTTTGCATTGAGATTCAATAAACCATCAATGATTAGGGTTGTGACAACTAAAGCAGATTCATTAGATTGGCTAAAACTTACTGTTATTTGAGTAATATTTAAAATTCTATCACCAATTCCTTTGATATTCCAGTAGTCAGCAAGCTGTCCTCTGAGAATAAGTTCTTGAGGAAAATTTTGACCAGAGAGGCTGATATTATCGGGACTTGGAACAGCGATGAGTAATTGTTGATCGGGTAAGCTTTCTAAAAAAGCTTTAATGTTATCAAAGGGAATCAAATCTTTATTTAAGATCAGATTTCCTTCTCTAAGGTGATTTTCTAATGTTGTCTTCGTATCGCTAAGTATTGACATGGCTTTACATCTTTTTGTTAGGCTTAATTAGGTTTATGTATGAGCATTATTGAAAGGGCTAGCAGCAACTGAATCAGCACTATAACCAGTGACAGTAAATCGAGATTGACCTAATAGTAATACTCCATTAGGTAGCTGATTGGATTGATCTTCTGTCACTCTCAAAACTATATTTCCCCCTTGTTTATTTGGGGCTGCATCGTCAGGGGGACCCCAAGAACCAGCGACAAACGCTTTTGGAGTGTAGGCAGCAGCAATATTGGGGGCGGGACCTCCCACAGCACCAACTCTTGCATTAAAAGCAGTATCATCACGATCTTCTGTTAGATAGTAATATTGTAGATTTACGCAGTGTTCTAGATTATTAAGCACCTCCTGTCTTGGATGTTCAAAACTATTGTTATAGCCACAGGAAATAAATGCTGCACTTGGTCTTAAACGGTTAACAAAATTTGCGCTAGTTGAGCGATCGCTGCCATGATGGCTGGCTTTCATGGCAAGAATACGTCCAGCATCGTCATCATTTGGATTCAAATTAGTCATAATATGATCTTCTTGAGTAGTTTCTATATCTCCCCCAAGATAATATTTAAAATTGTTGAATTGCACGAGGAATGCCAGACTTTTTTCGTTTTTAGGATCGACACTCTGTCCACTTTGCACAGGATTTGCGGCTCCCGCATTTCTAATATATTGATTAGCGGCAATACAAGTCATTATGGGAGCGCCAGCAGGAACTCCACCTGCAAAACCATACCATAAAACTTCTTTGTTGACTAACCAGTAAGGATTTCTCCATCCTCCGGCTCCTCCTTTTTGAGAATTAACCTGTTGGGTAATTCTGTTTCTCGCTCCGCGAGATTGAATTGCATCTAAATACCTCAAATAGTCAGATTCTTGATTTAAAATAGTAGTATTATCAGTTCCATCTCTTCTTCTTTTTACGGTTATATTTCCTTGTTCTCCTTGGTCAAAAATAATAGTATTATCATAAATATGAGTATTTCGTTGAAGTAAATATCGTAGTCCGTTATAATGATCTCCATCATAATGGGTTGCAATCATTATATCTAAGTTATTAAGGTTAACTGTAGTGTTAAGATATTGATGCACATCCGCACCTTTGTTAAGTTTTCCTCCATCTATTAATACCGATCTGATTATGGGAGCAGCAGCATTAAGAAAAGGAGCGACTTCACGAACAACAATAAGAGTGGCATCTCCCTGTGCAACATCAATATGGTGTATTTCTAATTGCCAAGCCATAATCGGTTTTTCCTTATTAATTTGATGAGCTTTTACAAGTAAGTCAGTCTGAGTCTTCTGTCCTAGAATTTTCCCTCTTTACGAATATTCCTCAGCAAATGACCAGAGCGATGAATGAATCGGTATTCATCCATAAATATACAACTGATTACGGCATCTTTTTCTAAAGATAAACTGGCTATAATGGGTCCAGTTTTTTCAATTTCTTCACCTGCATTTACTTCTCCTTTGAGAACCACTAAGACATCAATATCAGAGTCTGGATGCGCGTCACCCCTAGCTTGAGAACCAAACATGATCAACTGTTTAAGGCGATCGCCGTAATGATTTTTTAATTCTCGTTTCAGTCGAGCGAGAATGGTTTTTAGGGTATCATTGACAATCGTTAATGTCATGCTTAATCATTCTTTTAGGGTAGGGGTTGAATTAGGGGCGATCGCTTTTTATTTTCCATAGTTTTTTACCTCTCTCATTTAGATATATGTTACCCTTCATCTAATTCAAAATCGACTCTTTCATACAAATCTTGAAAGGAAATTTCAAATTCATCTGAAGCCAATTTTAACACGGATTCTGCTCCTTTATAATCATTAAAAATCCATTTTCCATCCCCTTGCTTAAAATATTGAGTTGCATAAAAGCGATCTTGATCGATTAAAAGATATTCCTGAAACTCTGGAATAGAACGATAAAATTCAAATTTATCTGTCCGATCATAATCTCTGGTTGATCGAGAAAGAACTTCTACAATAATTAAAGGATTTGTTACATTTGTTTTACTGCTTCCTTCATAGATTGGTTTTCCTTTTATTACCATTACATCAGGATAAGTGAAGACGCGATATTGAGGTATCCACAAGCGGACATCATTGATATAAATATAATAATCTTGCTCCTGAATTGTTAAAGGAAATTTGCGACAAAAATTGAGAGCAATTTGATTATGATTTGTTGTTCCTCCCGGCATAACTACAATTTCTCCATCTCGGTATTCATGTTTTTCTGTCGCTTTTTCCTCTAAAGTCAAGTATTCTTCAGGGGTATAGTATTTGTTTTCTGTTTGTAAGATCATGATTGACTCCCTAATCTCCAGTATTTTGTAATAATCTGGGTAGTTGTTATCGAGTAATACTTGTGCTGCGGCAGCAGGTTGACGAGCTTTTAAAAGTAATTCAATCTGATCTTCTGTCATAGAATTATTCCCTCTTTACGAATATTCCTAAGCAAAGGACCAGAACGATGAATGAATCGGTATTCATCCATAAATATACAACTGATTACGGCATCTTTTTCTAAAGATAAACTGGCTATAATGGGTCCAGTTTTTTCAATTTCTTCACCTGCATTTACTTCTCCTTTGAGAACCACTAAGACATCAATATCAGAGTCTGGATGCGCGTCACCCCTGGCCTGAGAACCAAACATGATCAACTGTTTAAGGCGATCGCCGTAATGTCTTTTTAGCTCTCGTTTCAGTCGAGCGAGAATGGTTTTTAGGGAGTCATTGACAATCGTTAATGTCATGGTTAATTATCCTTGGTTACTTTGATTTAGAAGCATAGGACATCATTGTTCATAAAAATTAAAATTTACTTTTGACCTTGAAAAACTTGTGCAGCCGTTAAATTTAACTCAGGAAAGATTAGTGATTTATTAATTAAATCCTTTCCCCTAAATTGTTGTACTTGATACTCCCCATCGATCAGTTGATAAATAGAAAGAGTCGGTTGTTTTGGCTGTCCAATAAAACGCACCCCACCTATGCCTAAATAATCCACAATCCAATATTCTTTAATCCCCATCGCCTCATAATCAACTAATTTATAACCATAATCATCCCGCCAATTACTACTAACAACTTCAATCACCAAAGGAATAGATTCCCCCTTGATAAGAGTTGATTTTTTCTCCCATAATGGCTCATTGATCAGATTTTGACGATTAATTAGTAACAAATCCGGATTATAACCCGTTTCCTTATCCTTTAACTTAACTAACGCTTTCGGCGGAATACGATAGGGTAAATTCATCCTCATGTATTCTAAGGTTAATTCTTGGGTAAGAAAGCCAGTAATATCCTCATGTTTTCCTGTGGGTTGCATCTCGATAATTATTCCTTCATGTAATTCATAACGGCGATTTTCTGGTAGCCATTCAATAAACTCATCAAAGGTGATTAATTTTGGTGATAATTGAATCATAAACAAAGTCTCCTACTTTAATTTATTATCGCTATTCCATTTCCAGCATAGGGCTAGAATAAAGAACGATTATTTAACCATTTTTTAATTTTTTAAGCCGTCCTGTTTATGATCATAATTTTAGCAATTTGTTTGAGAATTTGCAAGATATCCTCTAACTGATTTCTTCGGGGTAAAAGCAGGGAAAAAATGTTAGAAAAGTCATATTGAGGAACGCCTGATGTCAGCATTTTAATAAACATAAATTCATCACCGTTACCTATCAAACCATAGACAGGTATTTGAGGGTTAGGATTAGCCATCATGTAAGTCATTATTTGCGGTAATGCAACAGGAAAAGCAATGGTAGATTTAGATTCAATGATTAACACCCAGAGTTGTTGAGCAATAATTAAAGTATCAATTCTCCCCCGTAAGATTTCCTCCTCCTCTTCTATTTCTATTTCAACACTTGCTTCAGTGGTGACATAGAAAGGTTCATCATATAAACCCGCCAAAGTTAGTAAAGGAGAAATGAGTAATTGATTGATCACTCCTTCTGCTAAAGGACTTCTCTCTCTATGGCGTTCAAATCGTCTTTTGATTTGCTCTAAGGTTTCTTTTTCTTGAGTAGTTAGTTCAGGTAAGTCCTGTTGCCATTCACTAAAAAATTGATCGTTGTCTGTAGCAGATAAATTAAACTTTTGCTTCAGAACAGCCAAAGTAGTGATAGTTTTAGAAATAGGGTAAGTCTGTATCATAAGAAATTCCTCTGAGAATTGGGGGGTGAATTAGGGGGCGATCATACTGCAATTCCTTCGGTAGTAAGGTGATTAATATCCGTTCTTTCACTTGCGTGTTCCAGAGTGATGGCGCAGATGTTACCATTGTCATCGATTTCCAATAGTGTGTTCTCATCGAGTTCTCTGGTGTCAATAATATTGGAGTTTTTGAACTCAAGATATAAGGTGTCAGTATCTTTGAAGTATTGAAGTTTCATGGCTTAAATCTTCGATCAAAAAATGCGTTATGGACTGTTTCATGATCTGGAAGTAGAACTACTCGCAGATATCTGTTTTCCGCTTCTATGATTCGACCCCATAGTCTAATTCTACCATCCGACTGAATCTGAGTGCGCTCTGGGTTTTCCATTACATAAATGATCCATTCATCTCTGATCAGTAATCGATCTGGACGACTCCTGACTGAATCAAAATAGCGAGTGGTTTTCAAAGGTCAAGGGGAATCTAAATAAACATCTCTTTAAATCATATAATGATCTCCTGCTAAATGGGTAGGGAATTAATGGTAGGATAGGGGGCGATCTCTTTTCCTTTTGCATGACTTATTACCTCTGAGAACTGGGGGTGGAATGGAGTGCGATCGCTTTTTATGTTCCATCATTTTTTAGCTAATTTGGAGCAAAATAAAAGGCTATAGCTTCATAATATAGGCTAACGCATAATAGGGTGGGATGTTGTTATGTGCTTGTCCAGCACCACTTTGATTGATAGCCAAGTTATGAGTATGTTCCCCCTTTCCCCCAGTCGGTGCTGAATTAGGAGTCCATTGTGCCACAGGGTCTCCGTATGTATAGGCGTAGCTGTTTGCATTAGCCCAATTATTTGCATTGTTATAAACATTTGCTTGTATCATTCTCTCTTGCCCCCAACCTTCTCCACCACCACCACTATCCGTTGGGATGATATGCCGGTGCTGACTACTTTCTGCTGTTCCAGTATGTCTGTGAGGAGGCATTTGTGCTTCGGTTAGGGTTACAGTAGCCTGACCCCCAGTAGTCTTAACTCCATAGTTAGATCCTGCTCCTACGATAAATCGATCTCGCAAATCGGGTGTACCGTTCTGGCCATTACATAAAGCCCACCCAACAGGAATTTGATTGACATCCCCAGACCACATTATAATCATTCCCCGTAAAACAACTGAAGTATTACCATAATTCAACAGTTCATAGTAAGTTGTTTTCAGATGAGCATTAGAGCCTCTATGGGGTTGACAGACTTCCATTGCTCCCACCCGTCCTTTGACAAATAAGAGAACATAGGGAGAACGCTCACGAAATTCACCTTTTACTAAGTCAAAAGCCCTTAAAGCATTAATGGAAGTTAATAAAGTTTCTGCCGCTCCACCTCTAGGAGCATTATTTATAGCATCCCAACTAGCTACTGCAACAACATCACCATTAGCAACATTATTTTGATCATTAATCCAATTTGCCCAATCATTCCAATAACTTTTATCGGCAAAAATATCATGAGAAGTGCCTTTTTTATAACTACCATCAGGACGAAGAATAACTGTATTTAATCCCCTGTTATTAGTCATAGTAATTGCAACATTAGCAATTTTTAAAAACGTATTATTTCCTTCGGGAGAGTCAAAAGCAGAACCTCTTAAATAAATTTCATAATTTTCATAAATCAGAGGATTTCCCCCTCGGTAAATTGTGCCGCTAACATTGAGATCGCCTCCCTGTACGTTTAATTTGAATTTCCCTGGGTCGCTGATACCAATCCCTACATTACCTTCCTTATATAAAATGGGCATTTTCTCTATGGTGCAAATAAAAGTTCCATCCCAATAACCCGGAATATTTTCATAGCGTATATAAAGATTGGTCTGACCGGAAGGAAGAGAAGAAATGATATTGTTAATTGTTAATTCAATACCCTGTTCCTGTCGTAACTCAACGTTTTCTTCATTTTGATTAGTTATTGTCCAAGTTGGCGACTCTCCTTGAGTCTCTTTAACAATTTTCCACTCCTCTATATGTCTTGCCATCAGTCGAAAATCTTTTCCTTGAATCCCTATTCCTTGTACCTGACTTGTGGTTCCCAAGGCCCAATCCTTATTCTGATTTGCTTCTTGAACATCAAAAGAGATAATAAACTTAGAGGCATTATCCCCCTTACTATCTGGAATCAAAGGAATAGATTTATCTTTTAATACATTAACAATTCGCAAAGTTAACTTATTTGTCGTTGTGCCATCATTCAAAATCCGATTAGAGCCTACAAAACTGACATGAAGCGGAATATTTTTCTTACCCCGATGATCGATAACACTGAGGTTTTTTTCTCGGTAATAATGAGTTAAAGTCTCTCCTTGATAAGGAAACTCTGGACATAAAAACTCAACTCTGGTTGTTCTTGCCCCTCCCGCTGCTGAAGCACTGACGTTTGGCAGGGTTAAAGTAACGACCTCATTAGCTGATAAAGTAGTATTAGTTGTTAAGAAATAGAGAGAAACTATCCCATCTGCTTGAGTAACAGGAGAACTCATACTCCAATTACTTTGGGGTTTTAAAGCCAATTGCTGTAAAGATTTAGGCGATAGAGTATCAGGTCTAAATCTTAATTCAAAATGATAATTATTTTGACTGACTGCTCCACTTTTTGCCGGTAAAGTAATCCCCTGTTCTGTATCATTTTGAATTTCAAAAACCAGTTCTTCTCCTTTAGTATCATTTTCAATGAAGATAACTGACTCTTGATCCTCTCCTTCATATAAATTAAAATTAAGAGGATAGGCAAGATTAAAAGCGGCGATCGCCGTTAAATCATTATTCATATCCCGTTTAATTTCTTCTGGGAATAATGCCTTATTATAGATGCGGAGATGAGCAATTGTTCCCGCGAAATAGTTAGCATAAGCTTCATTGCTTCCTCCTCTACGTGCTAGATAAAGAGGTGAATCATTTTGTGTTTGAGATTGGGTTGTATCATCCGTACTATTTTCTTCATGTCCATCTAAATAAAGCTGCAACTTGCTCCCTTCTTTCACAAAAGCAATGTGATAGAATTGCTCACTATTAAGTTTAGTTGTGGTGGTGACAGAGGGATTATTAGAACCATCATATCTTGCTGCATGGATTGTTTGGTTATCACGCACATATCTGATGACATAGGGATAACCTCCACTACCATTCCATTTTTCAATAATATCGTTGTCACCATTGGTTTTAAATGCTTGTTCTTTGGCTATTTTTATCCAGCTTGCAACGGTAAAATCTTGATTAGTGGCAAAGTTAATAGCATCTGAATTAGGAATTTCTATATAGTCTTGTCTTCCATCAAAAATCAAACAACTGCCAAAATGTTCATCAGGCACAACTTGGGGATTACCGTGAATTGTATATTGACTCTCAGTAAAAGCTGAAACATTCTCACTTAAAAAAGCACTACGAACTCTTTGATTGTCTGCATCGGGGATAATGGTATCTAGTTTTAGATGCAGAACTAAGTCATTAGTGTTACTCATAATTGATACTCCTTGATTAAAAAAATTAGCGGGTGAATCTTGAATAAAGTTAGGGATTAGGATTATTAGGGTTTGGTGGCTCTTTTTTGGGGCTTAACTTTAACCATCCCTCTCGAATTTCTTGCTTGCCAGAGAAGATAGCATTAACATTAGTTTGACCTATTTTATCAGCAGTTGACCATTGTTCCTTTTCTTTCTCTAACCATGACCACTGATAACCAACTTCATCAGGTAAAGCTAAATTAATTTTAGCAGAATCTGTCAAGATAGGAGCAGAGAAGAAAGTAATTTCTATTTTCTCTAAAGCATCCTGATATTGATCCGGGGGAATATCAATAGATTTCGTCGGTAAAATTCCAGTAGTTGCGTGAACTTTTCCTCTTGGGTCTATCAGCATTGTCAACAGGGTAGGAGGATCTTTTAGATTAAGATCAATATGCCAAGGATTGTTAGCATTATGAAATTTAATAGCATGATGATTAATTCCCTCTAAATCACTTTGAGAGGCATAAAATATATCCTTGAGACTTCCATCATCCCCTTCCAACCAATAACCTAATAAACCATCATTTAACTGTTTATATTCTCCTAAACGAATCGGAAACTTCACCTTTTCAAAGCCATCTGTTTCTCGGAAATTACGTCTTAAATCTTGCCAAAATACCCCCCAATCTTGGTTAATAGCTGCAAGTCCCTCTAATTCCAAATTTAAAGAAGCTCTGACTAGGGCAATAGGTCGTCCCATTAACAGTGCTAAACCTTGATTTTGCGCCGAATTTTCGGGATCAATGTTTTCTAACCCACTATCTAAAGCAGAAATAAAATCAGACAAAAATTCTGCCCCCTGCTTAATAATATAGTTAATCACTTTTTGTAAATGATCATCAATTTTATCAAAGGGGATAACCGTATTTTCACCCGGCGCAGCTTGCCATTTTGCTAATTGATTAATCGAACCCAAAGCCTTACCCTGATTATCATAGATAGCGAGACTATTATCTAAATTATTAGGTAATATCCAGCCACAAATAGGAGTAGTAGCTGGATGACTATTCATTTCCTGTTCCCCTTCAATTGCAGATAACCAACGGAAATTAATACGCGCCGGTTGTACCAAACGAGGGGGTAAAGATATCAGATAGGGACTGCCGGGAGTCGTCATCTGTTCAGGAGTGATAATATTACTAATATCTAAATCCTTCACCCGTCCAAAAGTATCTACTAACCGCAACCGTAAAATCTTCATCACTCCTGAGCGAATTGGGTTAAAATCATTTAAAGGTTCTGGCGCACTACGGATACTTTGTTGTACCATTTCTTTTATTTCATCTGTAAAAGGCTGATAATCATTAAATCCTAAAGGATCAGCAATAGGTAACTGTAACGTCTGTTTGTGCATCAATAAAGCCTCGTTAAACCCTCCTAAAGCTTGAGATAGACAATTTAGGCTTAAAAGATTTTGATAAGCTCTAATGGCAGTATAAATGGGGTCTTTAGCTTTTTGATCCGAGAGTAGATTAGTGAAAATTAAATTAGGATTACTAGGATCATAACAGGGTTTTTGCTCATACCAAGCTTGAATGGCTTGAATCTTTTCTTGTTGGTCTAAGTTGGTCAAAGAATTTGGTTTGTCCTTATACCAATCTTGGATTCTTTTTTGGTAAGCTTCTCCTTGTTCAGACTGTTTTAGTTCGTAATATTCTTTAGCCTCATCAGGTAACTGTTTCTTTAAATAAACTTCTATTTTTTCCTTAAGCTTAATTCCGGCATGGGGTGTTAAAATACTCCGACCACTATAAACATTAGCAGCTTTAAGAACAGCCCCCTTTCCGTACTGTAAAGAAAGCTCTGGCTCGTTTTCTTTCAAGGTATAATTACCCGTAATAAACTCAGCATCATATTGATGATTATAGATGCCATGATTACAGCCATTTTGGAGGGGAAAAACTTCTACCTCCCACTCTAGTAAAAACGGATGCCAAGGTTGTTCTTCCCAAGTGCTAAAGCCAATATATTCCCCTGTTTTATTGTTTTCTATCTGATCAATTTTACCGAGAATAGACGAAAAGCTATTAACAGAAATGTCCTCTTCCTGTTGTAAAATATCACATTCTAACAGTCCATCATCCCTCAATCTTCCATCTTGTCCATGGCGAATGGTGGGTTTTACCCCTTCCCCCGCCATCAAGATAACTGGTTCTGTTGGTTGCCAATAACGGGAACTAGCAATAGGTTTCAGGGTGTAAGGTGGTGGAGCTTTTAAGATTAGCTGAGGGAAAGAAACTTCTAAAAGCAGACGATTGCAACGGACTAATTCTTCTTCGTTTTTAGTAAAAATTAAATTTAAGGCATCTATAATTTCTCCTTGGTTTTTCCCTGCAATTAAAAGCAGACGATTGCAACGGACTAATTCTTCTTCGTTTTTAGTAAAAATTAAATTTAAGGCATCTATAATTTCTCCTTGGTTTTTCCCTGCAATTTTACTGGGCAAATCGGGGATTAACTGCTTAATTCTTTTAATTGGCTCTGTTGTTCCTTGTTGTAACTGATTAATCAATTTTTCCCAGTCTAAAATATCACTAACTTTTAATTTACACTGGGTAATATTTACTTGAGTAATCGCCTGTTGTAATTGAGTTAAAGATTTATTCAATAACTTTTCATAATTCTCTAGATCATTCAGTTTTGCCTTTAAAGGTTTAATTCCCTTCTCCTGAATATAATATTTAACTTCATCAATATCAGGATACTGAGCGGTGCTACCTTGGGGTGGATAAGCACTTAACATATACTTATACCAATCAGAAAAGAGTTGCCGACGCAGGGACTCAATTTCATCCAAAGTGCAGTCATATTTCTGTTGAGATAGATTAAGCTGATTCAGTTTAGGAGCTATATTATCGGGTAAAGTAACTTCGCTCTGAGCTTGAGCATCTTCAGCATTTGCTATTGTCGAGTTTGTACTTTCTAAACTAACAGTCCATATTGTCCCAGATGCGATCGCATTAAACCCTTTTTCATGACGTGCTTCCTCAAACTTAGCCGTTAGATCCAACTGACGACTTTCTAAGCGAGAAGCTAGGGTTAAAGCTTCTAATTGATCTTCAATAATAGATTGAGAATTGTTGTCAATTTTTTGACCTAAATAAGCAGATAATGCCTCCGTTCCCGTATTTCCTACAGCCACTTCTACCGAAATTTCTCTCTCTGTATTGGTTGGAGACGCAAACTTTAAGCGGGCATAGCAAAGTATTCTTTGAGGTATTTGTTCATTGCTTTTAACGGGAATGTCCCACTTGAATTCCTCTTGTATCGCTTTGATTAATTCTTGTGTAGTTAATTGAGATTTTGATTTGATGAATTGATTGAAATAATCCTTTTCTAAGTCACTATACCACCCAATCACATCATACTGTAAACTATCAGTAGGTTGAGGAAAATAATCATCATAAAAGCCAAAAACACTGTGACAATTAGGATAAAAAGCCGCAAAAGTAGGTTCACCATAACCCACGGCAGTTAATGAGGGTAGATATTCAGCATCGGGATCATTTTCTAACCAAGCTTCTATAGGCAGTTTGCGACCTAAATAGCGAAATGGTTGATGATTACCATTACCATTCTTTATCTCAATGGGATAAGCAATACTACCTAACTGCTCCCCTTCTCCTTCCCGATAAAGATAATCACTCTCCACTACCCATTGACGTTTTTCTCCGTTAAGAGTGCGTGTTACTAACCAGCGATTAGGAACTGATGGGAAAACTGTCTTTTTATCGCTATCTTGAATCCCTTTTGTTAAAGCATCTGGTAAGGCCCAATGTAAATGGATTCCTGCTTTCAGGTACAGATTTTGATTTTGAAAGGGTTGGGAAACAATCTCCTCGCTGATATGAGCAATATTCGGATTTACGTCTCTTTTTCTATTAAAATAAGGAATGATGCTAAAATCTGCCATCGCCTCTACAACTAGGCGATCTCTTTTCAGATAGAGAGCATCCAAATGAACAGGAATCATTAAAATACTATTGACCATGTTCTCATTAGGATTACAAGCATTTACTGTTGCTCTGATTCTAACATTTCAAGTTTCCTAATGTTAAAATTTTTAGTTTTTATGCACAAATCAGGGCTCTTCTCGGCTTTGTGTGATAATTTTTGCTTATGGAATCGTGAAATGCTTACTGGACAAAACTTTTAGGACTATTTTGCGGATATTCTATCAGTATAGACCTCGTTTCCACACATAAACCAGAAGAGCCTTGTTAGCTCTTCTGGTTTTTGTGTGAAAGGGAGAAGAATAGGGATAATTCGGGTGCATCTCAATTTGGTCAAAATATCTAGAGGAGATTTTGGGCGCACGCGGTGCGCCCCTACCATTGGCGCAATCATATTATTGTAGGGGCGAATTGCATTCGCCCTCTTTGAATGACTTCTGCTGCTCACCTATAGGTGAGGGAAAGTCACATATAGGAGATGCAGCCGATAATTTTCGGGAAATATAGTCTTTAAAGCCTTGTCTGGCAAGACTCCCACCAATGATAAGCACTGATTATCACACAAAGTCGAGGAGAACCGATTGTTTAAGCGAAACCCAACACCAAATCTCCAAAAATAAGGCTTAGGAACTTGCGTAGGAATAGTATCCTAGCGGGACAATCGCTCTGTCGAAGAATCAGACAAGCCCTAAATGGTACATTATCAAAGCGCAAGTCCCTTACTCCTAAATTGCCTACCAAAATATCTAGCAAAATATGAAAAATATCCTCTTTATTCAGTCAGAATTATCAGAGAAAACTATCATTTTCCTCTGAGTTCTTGGCACTTGTACCACAATTAAATTTATGAAAAAAAAGAGAAAGAAATAAGAAATAGAAATAGATTAGATAAATTATGGTAAATCCTCTGCATCTCATAAGTAGGGAGGCACAATTATTTGTAGGATGGGTTAACGGTAGCGTAACATGAGCGGGCGTTGGGTTTCATACTTCAACCCAACCTACGTTCTTTTGAACAGTAGATATAGCAGTTTTATGATAAAATTGCCCTGCTGTCAAGACTGATTTTTTTCTTGCCAAATAGCTAAGGCCATTTGATGAACAAATCGCCAAGGTAGATGATGCTGACGGGCAATTGCGGCACAATCTTCGTATTCTGGTTGTACGGTAATCGGTTGATTAATTGACTCTTTGTAGGCAACTTTTAGCCGAATTTTGCCATAGACAGTATCGATCGATTGTATCTCTCTTTTTAAGATCGATCGCTCTTGAATTGTCCTTCTAATGCCTAAAGTTGTGGTTTCCTGAAAGATCATATTTTCACAAATAGCAATTTTATCCAAGGCACAAATTACTGTCAAAAGTATCCCCAAACGAGATTTTTTCATAGTAATTGCTTGACTAAATACATCCAAGGCACCTGCTTGTAATAAAGCCTCGCTTAAGTAGGCGATCGCTTGCGGATTTAAGTCATCAATTTGAGTTTCTAAAACCGCCACGGTTTCGATTTCATCTAGCTTTTCTGGTACTTTTTTCCCTAACCAAAGTCGGACAAGATTGGGAATCGGTAAATCTTTTGTCCCTGCTCCTAAACCGACCTTTTCTAACTGCATTTTTGGCGGTTTACCGAAACTTTTAGCTAAAGTTGTCACAATAGCTGCCCCTGTGGGTGTTACCAACTCCGCTGCGATGCCATTACTATAAATTGGTACTTGTCGCTGGCTGAACAATTGTACTACTGCTGGCACGGGAACCGGTAAACGACCATGGGCGGCCTGAACTGTACCGCCGCCAGTGGGTAGAGAAGAACAGTATAATTCACTCACCGATAGCCAGTCCAAACCCAAACAAGTCCCAACGATATCAACAATGGCATCGATTGCCCCCACTTCGTGAAAATGCACCTTTTCTGGCGCGATCCCGTGAACGGCTCCTTCTGCGATCGCAAGTTGTTGAAAAACCGCTAAACTCCATTCTTGGACTTTCTGGGGTAAATTTGCCTGTTTAATTAAATTTTTGATCTCCGGTAAATGGCGAGCGGGGGTATGATGGTGATGGTGGTGATGATCAGCGGACTTCTCGGCAGCGACATCGACGTGAACCTTAGTAGCAATTTGACCGCGACGATGCACTTTTTCGTCCCTTAACTGATATTCATCCTCAATTCCTAAAGTTTTTAGTTGTGCAATCAGGTATTCTAGGGGGACTCCTAAATCTACTAATGCCCCTAAACACATATCCCCGGCGATTCCCGTGGGACAATCCCAATAGGCGACGATTTTGCTATCATGGCTACTATTTACTCTCTCCATCCCGAAAATCCCCAACAACGTTCTATCCAAGAAATCTGTCATGCCCTGAAAAATGGGGCAATTATGCTTTATCCTACCGATACTGTCTATGCGATCGGTTGCGATCTCAATGTGAAATCTGCCGTCGAACGAGTTCGCCAAATCAAGCAACTATCTAATGATAAACCCTTGACGTTTCTCTGTTCTTCTTTGTCGAATATTTCCGAGTACGCAGTGGTCAGCGATCATGCCTATAAGATTATGCGACGAGTCATACCCGGTCCCTACACTTTTCTCTTACCGGCGACTAAATTAGTGCCGAAAGTGGTGATGAATCCGAAGCGGAAAACCACCGGTATCCGGGTTCCCGATCACGTTATCTGTCGCACTATTCTCGAAACCCTAGAAAATCCCATTATCTCTAGTTCTGCTCATCTTCCCGATCAGGAGGGGGATTTTCCCACCAAGGGATTAGAAACCGCTAGATTATTCGATGCCCTCGATCATATCGTTGATTTAATTATCGAAGATGGTTCGGCTCCCGGTTCGGAAGTGTCAACAATTGTTGATTTTACCAGCGATCAACCGGATATCGTGCGTCAGGGTTTGGGTTGGCCGGAATTACAACAATGGTTATAACAGTGATTTTAGCCGTCAGCCGTCGGTTTTTTGCACCCCACACCCCACACCCCACACCCCACACCCCACACCCCATCACCCCACACCCCACTTCCCCACACCCCACTTCCCACTTCCCACACCCCACTTCCCCACTTCCCCACTTCCCCACTTGCCACTGATAACTGATAACTGATAACTGATAACTGTATCGGTTATTGCGACTTTTTATTTCCTGAAAACCGTCTTGTGTAAGCCAAGTTAGTTGCTTATTATGGAGATAATCGCAGTCAGAGAAAACCTCTCAAGGAAATTATTACTATGGCTTTCACTCTTTATTCTCCCTTCCTGGAAATTAATTCTGTCCAACGTCAAATCGATCAACTTTTTCAAGAAGTATTACCGACAACTTCATTGGTGTCTCGTCCCCCGGTGGAAATCTCCGTTAACGAGGATTCCGTGGAATTAAAAATCGAATTACCCGGTATGGATATTAAAGATATCGATGTGGAAGTTAGCGAGCAAATGGTGGCTATTAATGGGCAACGTGAATGCGCTGCCGAGGTAAAAAACAGCGAATTTTATTATGGTAAATTTAGTCGCTTGATTACCCTGCCAGTAGAGGTGCAAAATAGCCAAGTTACCGCTAACTATCAAGACGGTATTCTTTATCTCACCCTCCCGAAAGCGGCGGCAGAAAAAAATAAAGTGGTTAAAGTTAATCTTGGTTAGATGAGAGAAAGACTGGAGAAATTCTCCAGTCTTTAGTTTTATTTGTAGTCGCTAACTGTTAATGGGATTCTTTGCCATTTAGGTTAACGGGACGGGGTTGAATAACACCAAAACCGCCGTGATTGCGTTGATAGATAACATTGATTTCGTTAGTGTCTTTGTTGCAGAACATATAGAAATCGTGATCGACTAATTGCAATTGTGTTAGTGCTTCCTCAATAGTCATCGGTGGCATGGCAAAGTATTTCATCCGCACCACTTCCGCAGGCAATTCGGGAGTGCGATCACCAATTAGGTTATCATCTAATGGTTTCTCTTGCACCACCTCGCTAGTTTTAACGGTGGCGTGGGTGCGATGATCCACCAGTCTTTCTTTATACTTGCGGAGTTGACGAGCGATTTTATCAGAAACTAAATCAATACTCGCGTATAAATTTTCGCTTCCCTCTTGAGCGCGAATCACTGTTCCATTAGCATAAACCGTTACTTCCGCTTTGTGGCGATCGGGAATGCGTGCATTCTTTTCCACGGAGAGGTGAACATCGACTTTTGTGGTTATGCCGTTAAAATGTTTCACCGCTTTCTCCAGCTTTTGTTCCACATAATCATGAATAGCTTCGGTGACAGCGATATTATTGCCCTGAATCAATAGCTTCATACTCACTACTCCATCTAAAAATTTTGCTATGGACTGCCCACATCAACTATTTTTAAGGGGTGTTGATGCTAGGAATTTAATCCTCAAAAAACTGCTCGATCGCGCGGTTGAGTGAAAGTTAATTAGAGGTCACAGTCTAGATATTGTCGGTGTTCTCGTTCTCTTTTTTTTGTCGGATCGCGCGGAAAATTCATCGGGTCGAGCGCCTATTTGCAACTGGATTTATCTACCCCTATTCTAACAAGTTTCTCTAAACCTTCTCTTAACAGAAGTGCGAAGTTCTGTTAACTTTTATTTAAAGAAACCGATTTTGGCCGCCAGCAAGGGAATCCGGTGATTGTTTCTCCTGTTCGACGGTTAACCTCGGAATAGATGGGATAACCTTAGATTAGCACTTAGTATTCTCCCCAACATCTATATCTTCCCTTCTTTTAATTTTCCTTTGCGCTCCTTCACATTTCTTAAATAATTTGACAAATCTCGCAATGAATGCTCAAAAAATGCCTCGTCCCTGTGGGCTAAAAATTCGGGCAATTACGCCCTATGCTCTCGTGGCAACAGCGATCGCTGCTGGCGGCGAGAATTGCTAATCCCAACTTACCCGATATCCTGCCACGACTGGAACATCCCCCGTTTATACTCTCGGTACTGGCTCAGATATTAAGTTTGTTAAATTTAATCGGTGGTGATTCGGTAGTAGTGATGGCGGCTTAATCCTTTGCTTTGCTGTGCATTGTAGTCATGGATAAAATACCAAAGGGTTCCCCAACGTGATTCTCCATTTTTTTAGAGAAAGATAGACTCTCTCTCACCAGCCGAGAAATCCTTTGTCGAAAGGTATTATTTAATCTTTCAATAGGATTAGTTTGACCAGTTTCTTTTCCGACCGGTCGATGACGTTTACTAGGAATTACTGTCTTATAGGACTCCCAAAAGTCTGTGTAAGCAACCGCACATTGTCGGTAAACGCCTGGTAAACTGGCCCCAAAGTTTTTTGGCTGATTGACGACTCCTATCTCCGCGCATAGCAACCAATAATTTCTCTTGTCTTTCTATCAATTAACCGCCAAATATAAACCTTTATCGTCTTAGAAAAAACAAAAGACCACATCTCATCACATTCTCTAACCAATTTACCTTTTGGTTTGTCCGAAACCTTTATTTGACGGGGGACAGCCGCCAGTTTATTGTTGACATAGTTTTGTAAACATGACCAACTTACCCCTGTTACTCTAGCAATTCCTCGTCAGGAAATTCGTTCGAGTAAGAGTTTGTCAATTAATTGTTTAGTTTCGTCAGAGACGGTTTTATTAGTGGGATTGATCACAAACGGTTGACCACATTCTTTACATTGACGTTTGGGTTTTCCCTTATGAATAGAACCATTCTTGATCCTATGGTGAGAACCACAACGCTTGACAGGGGAATAGAGGTGAACTAGGGGGGGTATTTTGTTCGGTGACAGACTGATATTTGAGTAAGCCAGACAGGAGCCAGAAAAAGATATTTATCAGAAAAGTCATGAGCAAGCTAGAGGTTTAAAGACTGAGCGGGTTCCAATTATTTTTATTAATAAATATTTTACACAATTCATACCAGGTAAGCAAGAGAGCTACGGCACTACTACCGAATCATTACCGATATTATTATTCAAATCCGCCGCCATTTTGCCCATTTTGGCAGGAATAATCATGTCTTTTTCCCCTGATACTAAAAGAGTTGGTATCTTAATCTCAGCAAATTTACCAGGCATAATTTCCACTGCTTTTTCACTCACAGATGTATAAATTGTGACTAGGACGGCCTCGTAATCTGCCGCTAAAAAATCTTCTCAAAAAGCAATTCTTTCTGATTTTGGGATCGATCGATGCAAAAATCTCGCCATAAATAATCGATCGGCAAAAGGTACTTTTAAAAACCAATCATAACGAAACTGTCCTGTGAAGAAACCGGGTTTCTTTGTCTATGGAGCGATCGCAATTAGCCCTAAATCAATCTAACAGGTAGCTTGACTGGCGAGATTAGCTGAAGTTTAGACATAATTGTGTTAATTATGTCTTTTTAATGCAGATGAATAGCTTGTCAATAAGGCTATCATCAATTATAATTAAAATCAATAAAAACAGATCAGCAATATTTGAAAATAATTGTAATTATGAAATTTGTGTTAAGTTCTCAAAATGTTTATGACTATTTAATCGACAAAAAAATCTGCGATCGCTCTCTAGAAAATCCGGGAGTAGAGCAGATTCAGGCTAAAAATTTTAACTTATTAGTGACTTTACCAGAGGGTCGAAAGTTACTGGTTAAACAAGAACAATTTATTAATTTAGAAAAGGAAACGGTGGGCGAGTTTTTTGGGGAATGGCGAATCCCCAAATTTCTAGAGAACTTTCCTGAAATTGACCATTGGCGTAGTTTTCTGCCAGAATTACTGCTCCATGATGCTGATAACTCAATTTTAGTTTCTACTTATCTGGATAATTATCAGGATTTAGCAGAGTTTTATTCTAAAGAGAATCTCTTTCCGGCTCAGGTTGCTACTCAAATCGGCAGTTGTTTGGCGACAATTCACCGTGATACCTGGAATCAGAGTATTTATCGGGAATTTTTTATCAAAGAAGAGTTTGCTGGAAAACCGAAAGTATCTCCGCTATTATTAGAGAGTTTGGAAAGGATCGGTCCTGAAATTTTTGGCATGGCTCCGATGGATGGATTGAAATTTTTTGCACTTTATCAACGATATGATAGCTTAGGAGAAGCAGTTCATCGAGCTAGTGAAACTATTTCTCCTGTTTGTCTGACTCACAATGACATCAAGCTGAATAATATTCTTCTGAATCGAAACTGGGAAGATATTAATGGCAATGGGATCCGGTTGATTGATTGGGAAAGGTCTGATTGGGGAGATCCAGCCTTTGATTTGGGAATGGCGATCTCTAGTTATCTACAAATTTGGTTGGGTAGCTTGGTGATTAGTAATTCTCTCAGTATTGAAGAGTCTCTGCGACTAGCCACTACTCCCCTAGAATTACTGCAGCCATCTATCGGTGGGTTAACTTTAGCTTATTTAGAAACTTTCCCAGAAATCTTAGAATATCGTCCTGATTTCTTAAAGCAAGTAGTCCAGTTGGCCGGTTTTTCTTTAATTATTGCAATTTTGGCCATGGTTCAGTATCAAAAAATCTTTAATAATACTGGAATTGCTATGCTTCAGGTAGCCAAGGCTTTGTTATGTCGTCCTGAATCATCAATACCCACGATTTTTGGGGCTACTGCTACTCAGTTAAATCAGATGAATTCTTCTGTTGTTGGCCAAGTTTAATATCGTTGAGTATCTTGAAAAATTATGTCATTACTTAATTCTCAATTCCATCATTTAGCCCCTGAGGTTAGAGGTCGGTTAAAGGAAGTTTTGTTAGATATTGTTGAAAATCTCGAAATTTCCGCTGATTTTTCGATTCGTCATCCTAACTATCAACCCTGGGAAATGCCGGCTGAGATGTTGTCTCGGATTCAGGCTTTACCGAAGGAAATACAGGATAAATATATGAGCTTACAGTTGAGGAGTTTTCTTTATGGCATTTATTATAATGGGTCGATGCAAGCATCGCAAGCATTAGGTTCTGAGAATAAGGGTCAGCAATTAGATTTGGAGAATAATAGTTTTGCTGGCGTAGCTATGGACTTTTATTTACAGTTGGAAGCAGCGAACAAGGGGAAGGGATATTTTGATTCGGGTTGGTCAATTTTGAGAGAGGAAACCGATGGCAGTTTGGCTGTGACTAAGGGCGGTTTGCGACTGCATATCCAACGGGAAAAGCATCTTCAAGAGTCTGAGCAAGCGGCGGCAGTGGGGGGTGTTGTGTCAATTTTGATGCCTAAGAATTTTGTACAAAATGGCTTTTATATGGCGGTGGGTAATGCCGGTTTACAGAGAGAGCAAGCTATGGTGCGGCTCTATTTTAATGTTACTCCTGAAGGCGCAGTGGCTGTGATGACTGGGTTGACTGAAAGGTTAAATGAGAGGGGGATTCCTTTTAGTTTTAAGGCTTTATATAATCCGGTTGATTATCAACGATATGATGCTGGGGTGCTTTATTTTGGCAAAACAGATTATGATTTGGTCAGGCAGGTGGTGGCTCATGTTTATCAAGAAAATCAGTCTGTTTTTAAGCCAGAAATACCTTTGTTTACTCTGGAGTTAGCGCCGGGTTTGGGGTTGGCGGAAGAACCGGACAAAAAGTTTGGCAGTGAGGAGAGTTTTGGGATGAATCGCTGTCAGATTATAGCCAATGGGTTATTGATGGCTTGGCAACAGGAGGACAATTCTGCGGCGGGTCGGATGACTGCTATTTCTGAGCAGTTTTCTGGGTTGGGGATTGATTGGCAGCGTCCTTATTTGAATGCTGATTCTGAGGATGTTTATCAGGGATTAGAGTTGGCAGACTGATATTAGTCGCCTATCTGGGAATCAAAGAGCGCTCCGCCCATCGGTAGATTTTAGCCTCATTAGGTCATGGGGCTATTTTTTTGCTCTGCCACCACCCGAACCCTGGGCAGAGAGATATAAAAAAGACATAATTGGGTTATTTATGTCTTGAAAAACAAAGCTCGTTGATACGAGAGTATGGGCATTTGCGGTCATAATCTAGATAAAGTTACGGTGTTTAGTCGGTAAAATTGAAACATAATTGTGTCATTTAGATTAATTTTAAAGTTGTTTAACCTATTGTCATTGTTGGAGAGTTGGGCAACAATAAATAGAAAGAGGAAGAACATAAATCTGATTACCTCTCCGTAAGTTCTATCACCTTTCCAAAGAGGAAGTAAAAATGGCTAATATTACTATTTCTGAGTTACGCCCTGCTGGTGCAGACTTGTTCTCCGATTCTGAGAGTTACCTTACTGACTTGACTGGGTCGGAAACGCTTGGTACAGTCAATGGTGGGTTATTTTGGGTTGGAGTTGCGGTAGGACTTGCTATTTCTCATATTCTGAGGAACTAGGTAGTAATTCATAGGTTGGATTTAGGCATTACGAAACCCAATACCAGGAATGTGGTGTTTCGTAACGCCTCAACCTACGTCTAGGTTGATCAAGACGTTTTTGCCATTATTTTGAAGTTAACAACTTAAAGCTGCTTAATTACTTAGCTCAAAATTAGTTTGATCTTCTATCTCTCCAATTTGGTGTTTTAGCCATCCCGAAAACAACTCTGACCCAATTTGATAGCGCAACTGATCATTTAACTCTGGCTGAAGTATCTCCCCCGCCAAAATCAAATGCACTCCCTTATACCATTTTTCAAAAGTAATGACAGAGATGGTTATGCCTAGTGCATCTCAATTTTGTCGAAATATCTAGATGACATTTTGGGCGCACGCAGTGCGCCCCTACCATTGGCGCAATAATATTATTGTAGGGGCGAATTGCATTCGCCCTCTTTGAACAACTTCTGCTGCTCACCATCAGTGAGAAAAAATCACAAATAGGAGATGCACCCGGTTATGCCTGCTACGAATAAAGAAAAATGGTATTAAAAGTCACAATCGGTTTAAGAACCTCTGGTGGTGTCGCCGCAAAAACAGCCGATGAAATCTCTGACTTCAAATCTTTACGAGACAATATTCCTCGATATCCTCCTTTTCGGCGTAACTCTTTATCCTCAATATACTTGTGAGTCACATTATAGAAACTCATTTCCCCTAGCAAACCCTAATTAATTTCTAAAAAATCTTGCAATTTTTTGAGATAAGTAGGGGCATCTTCTAACATGGGAAAGTGAGCGGTATTAGCCATCTCCACATACTGGATATTATTATTCAAATCCGCCGCCATTTTACCCATTTTGGCAGGGATAATAATATCTTTTTCCCCTGATACTAAAAGAGTTGGTACCTTAATCTCAGCAAATTTACCAGGCATAATTTCCACTGCTTTTTTACTCACAGATGTATAAATTGTGCCTAGGGCGGCCTCGTAATCTGCCGCTAAAAAATCTTCTAAAAAAGCAATTCTTTCTGATTTTGGGATCGATCGATGCAGAAATCTCGCCATAAATAATCGATCGGCAAAAGGTACTTTTAAAAACCAATCATAACGAAACTGTACCACATACTTACCGAATTTATGGAAGGCAGCAAAAGCCGCCTTATTATACTCAAAAATACCATTACAGGTTAAAATTGCTTTGACCACTCTTTCGGGATACATAGTAATAAAAAAAGTCGCCACCGATGCCCCCATAGAGTGACTATTGAGATAGACTTTTTCAATTTCCAAACTATCTAAAAACAATGCAAGATCAAGGGCATATTCTTCTAAATCGTAGGAAAGATCAAGAGATTTTTCTGGTAATTTAGACCGACCAAAACCGCGCATATCGTACAACAAACAATCAAAGCGATCGCAAATTGCCGCAGCCGTTGATCGCCAATAGCGTCCCGAACCTCCCCAACCATGAATAAACACCATCACCGGCTTTTTCTGAACAGATTCCGATTGCCGAATCCACTCGTAATAGTGGGGAACACCGCGGACAGTGATTGTTTTATCGATTATTTGAGTTTTCATGATAGATGTCGTCTTCCAGATTATCCCAAATCTTAGCGAGAGCAGTTTCGCTGACTTTTTGCCAGAAATCCGAGTTTGTCTCCTCCGGGATGAGGGTGACTAAAACCCTAGTACCCTCTGGAATCGGCACAGATTCGAGGAGTTCGATCCGGCCTTCTTTGATGATCGCGGGAACGGTGTTCAGCATGGTTAACCTCGATTTTTCCCCTTAAGCGGATTCTTGACTGGGTAAAGAGGAAGGATGAACCAATAGATCTGCCGTGGAACGTTTTTCCACCATTTCGCGGGTGATTAAACAGCGTTTCACGTCTTTGCGCGAGGGCAATTCGTACATGACATCGAGCATTAATTCTTCCACAATACCCCGTAGGGCCCGGGCCCCAGTTTTGCGACGATAGGCCTCTTGGGCGATCGCTAGGACGGCATCGGATTTAAACTCTAACTGTACATTGTCCATCTTCAACAGTTTTTGATACTGTTTCACCAAAGCGTTGCGGGGTTGCGTCAGGATAGCGATTAAAGCTTCCTCATCCAGGGGTGAAAGAGCCGCCAAGACGGGAATCCGACCGACAAACTCTGGAATCATGCCAAATTTGACTAAATCATCGGGAGTCATTTGTTTTAATAACCCTGCCGCTACCTTATCCTTACTAGCTTGGCTATCTCCCGGTTGAATAAAGCCCATGGATTTTTTACCGAGACGCTGATCGATCACCTTATCTAAACCGACAAACGCCCCACCGCAGATAAACAGGATATTGCTGGTGTCAATCTGAATACAATCCTGATAGGGGTGTTTGCGGCCGCCTTGGGGGGGAACATTGGCGATCGTTCCCTCTAACATTTTCAGTAAAGCTTGCTGAACCCCTTCTCCGGACACATCCCGGGTAATCGAGGTATTTTCGCTCTTGCGGGCAATTTTATCGATTTCATCGATGTAGATAATGCCCCGTTGCGCCTCTTCCACGTCTAAATCTGCCACTTGTAACAGACGCAAGAGAATATTTTCCACATCTTCCCCCACATAACCGGCCTCGGTTAAAGTGGTGGCATCGGCGACGGCAAAAGGTACATCGAGGATTTTAGCCAGAGTTTGAGCTAGAAGGGTTTTTCCCGATCCTGTGGGACCAATTAACAGAATATTGGATTTTTGCAGTTCGATGCTATCTTCCGGATTGCCGCCACTGGCTTTTTGGGTTTGGATATCTTTGAGGCGTTTGTAATGGTTATAAACGGCCACAGAAAGCACTTTTTTCGCCTCATTTTGACCAATAACGTAGTCATCGAGGTATTTTTTAATCTCTCTTGGTTTGGGAATTTGTTCCCAAGTGGTTTTATTTTGGCCCGATCGCCGTTTGTTGGGACGTTCCTCCACTGGGGCGACCGGACTGGGCGGTTCCATCAATTCCTCATCGAGAATTTCGTTACAGAGTTCCACACACTCGTCACAAATATAGACCCCCGGCCCGGCGATTAATTTTCGCACTTGTTCCTGGGATTTGCCGCAAAATGAACACTTGAGGTGGGAGTCGTATTTAGACATAGTTTATTTACAGGGAAGTAACGGGAACGGTAGGATCGGGCAGTTCGGGACGGGAAATCACCTGATCGATTAACCCATATTCTTTGGCTTCGACGGCGGACATGAAAAAGTCCCGTTCGGTGTCGTTGGCGATGCGATCGTAGGGTTGACCAGTGTGGTGAGCCAGCATGGTGTTGAGTCTCTGTTTAATATATAGGATCTCTTTGGCCTGAATGGCGATATCGCTGGCTTGACCTTGGGCGCCGCCGAGGGGTTGGTGAATCATGATCCGGCTACTGGGTAGGGACATCCGTTTACCTGCCGCGCCACCACAAAGCAGGAATGCTCCCATACTAGCGGCTAAACCGAAACAAATTGTCACCACGTTGGGGCGAATTTGTTGCATGGTGTCGTAGATAGCTAGTCCGGCATAAACGGAACCGCCGGGGGAGTTGATATAGAGTTGGATATCTTTTTCGGGATCTTCTGCTTCCAAGTAGAGAAGTTGGGCAACGATCGAATCAGCGACCTGATCATCGACGGGAGTTCCCAAAAAGACGATTCTCTCACGCAAGAGTCGAGAATAGATATCAAAAGCCCGTTCACCCATGCCAGACTGTTCGATGACCACGGGTAAAACGTTAGCTAGGGAGTTTCTCCCCGTGTTAGCGTAGATAGCAGGGCGACAATTACTGGTAATTGGGTAGTCAGGTGATCTCGATTCGAGCATAATTTTTTCGGTTCCGCTATCACAATCTTAGGGGTTTTGCTTGGCTGTGGAGCTTTTATTGGCAAATGTTAAGCATCTTTAGCACTTCTGTCCATCCATTATGCCCTAAGTTTCCCCCGGTTGGCAGGAATCAGTGATCAGTTATCAGTTATCAGTGAGCAGTTATCAGTGATCAGGGAATGGGGGAATGGGGGAATGGGGGAATTCAAGCAATACCCTAAAACCCCAACACCCCAACACCCAACACGACTGCTAACTCCTTACGGTTATTCTTCCTCTGCTGCCAACACTTCCACGTCGGTGGCTGCTAAGGTTTCTTCTGTTTCCTCCTCCTCGCTTGCTTCCTCCTCTAGGGAACCTTTGGGGACGAGGGTGATAGTAGCTTTTTCCTTCAGCCATTCTAGGGTGTTTTCCGCCAGCATTTCTTCGGTGATCACCGCCTCTAGACGCTGCTTATCTATGTCGCGATCGGACAATTGCGCCATGATTTTAGCGATTTTTTCCGTTACCGCTTCGGGACTAACTTCAATACCTGCGACTTTAGCCAATTCCTGCACCACGAGAGTCTGTTTCAGACTTTCGATCGCATCGGGACGGGCGTTTTCCCGCAGTTTGGGAATATTATCTTTTGTAAACAACTGGTTGACATCTAGCCCCATTTGTTGGAACTGCATGAAGCTTTGGGTCAAAATTTGCGTCACTTCCTTTTCGATCAGGGTCTCCGGTAAATCTAAAGTCGCACCCTTGACTAATTCCTTGGTTAAAGCGTCATAAATGCTGTCTTTGGTTTCCTTCTCCGCTTGTTCTTGGAAACGTTTCTCTAAACTTGCTCTTAATTCGGCGATTGTCTCCTGATCGCTGACTTCTTGGGCAAAATCGTCGTCAAGCTCTGGTAATTCCTTGGCTTTTAACTCTTTCATCGTAATGGTAAAAATTACCGCTTTTGCTGCCACATCTTCTTTGGGATAATCTTCCGGGAAAGTTAAAGTCATCTCTTTGACTTCTTCCGGTTTCATGCCGACAATTCCTTCCACCATCCCCTCGATAAAGCGTCCTGCTTCCATATCCACCCGCAGATCTTCGCCGTCAATATCCGGGATATCTTCGCCAGTTTCGGCGGATTTTCCCCGATAATCAACGATCGCCACATCTCCCAGCTGCGCCCCGCGATCTTCCACGGGAACCAATGTCGCTAACTGTTCTTGACGCTCTTTAAACCAATTTTCCACGGATTCGGGATCATAAACGGTTTCTTCGGCAGTAACGCTCAGATTTTCGTAATCTCCGAGAATAATTGTCGGGGCCACATCCACGGAAACTGAAAAAGTCAAAGCTTTACCCGGTTCATAGGCAGCGATCAAATCCTCAAACTGAGACAATAGCTGGGGATTACCCAGGGACTCGATACCCTCCTGTTTTAGGGCAGATTCGAGGCAATTTTCGATTAATTCCTCAATTACTGCCGCTTTTACCGCTTTAGTTCCCAATCTTTGCAGAAGAATCTGACGGGGAACTTTCCCGGGGCGAAAACCAGGTATATTGGCCGACTTCGCTAAATTATTTACCACTTTCTCGTGGGTGTTTTTCGTGGTTTCGGCGGGAATTTCAATTTCTAAACCTATCTGACTGGCAGGAAGCTTTTCCTGAATAACTTTCATTGATTTTTCTAGCTCTTACGACAAGGAACGTTTATAATAGGGTGAGCGGTGTTTACGCCTGCGGTGGATCCGTCCCGCTCATGATATTCTAGGGGAATAGCTGCAGTTGCTCCCCAAGCTCTCACAATCTTTTTATTTTAGCGGTCAATGGGGTATATTTAATTTATTCCGTTTTTGGGGCAGTTAAGCCCAATCAGAAAATTTTGCTGATCAAAGGCCGATCAATCCAAGTTTTAGGATAACTCGGTGGACAAAAAAGATTTTTTACTTTAACGATTTCTTCGGATCATTATCATCACCCAACTCGTCAGGAGGTTACACAATTTGAGTCAAAAAGTACGGGTCGCTATTTTAGGGGCCACCGGGGCCGTGGGAACGGAATTACTAGAGTTATTAGCTAGTCGTCAATTCCCTCTCGCTAGTCTAAAATTACTGGCTTCCGAGCGTTCTGCTGGAAAAACCCTCAATTTTCGGGGCGAAAGTCTCCTAATCGAAGCGGTAAACGAGCGCTCTTTTCAGGACGTGGATATTGTTCTCGCTTCTGCGGGGGGGTCCACCTCGAAAGCTTGGGCGAAAACTATTGTCGAGTCCGGTGCGACAATTATCGATAACTCCAGCGCTTTTCGCATGAATCCGGAAGTGCCTCTGGTTGTCCCGGAAATCAATCCCGACAGTGTGGACAATCACCGGGGCATTATCGCTAATCCCAACTGTACGACAATTCTTTTAGGAGTGGCGATCTGGCCTCTTCACCAAGTACAGGCGATCGAGCGAGTAGTAGTTTCTACTTATCAGTCCGCTAGTGGTGCGGGAGCGCGAGCGATGGAGGAGGTAAAACAGCAAGCACAAGCAATTCTTGAGCATCGGCAACCTCCCACTAATTCCTTCCCCTATCCCCTCGCTTTTAATCTTTTTCCCCACAATACCCCGATTAATGGTCAAGGGTACTGCGAGGAAGAAATGAAAATGGTGAATGAGACACGCAAGATTTTTGCTTGTCCAGAGCTGCGGGTTAGCGCCACCTGTGTGAGGGTTCCCGTCCTGCGGGCCCATTCGGAATCGGTTAACCTAGAATTTAGTCGGCCTTTTTCTGTGCTGAAGGCCAGAGAAATTCTTCAGTCCGCTCCGGGGGTAAAATTAGTGGAAGATTGGGACGCTAATTATTTTCCCATGCCAATTGATGCCACCGGTCGCGATGAAGTATTAGTGGGACGCATTCGTCAAGATATCTCCCATCCTAACGGACTAGAATTGTGGCTATGCGGCGATCAAATTCGCAAGGGTGCGGCTTTAAATGCTGTACAAATTGCCGAACTTTTAGTTAAGAAAAATCTCGTCGGTTCAAGATTAGCAACAGTTTGATAATTAAGCTATCAGCCATCAGCTAGACCAAGGCGATGATAACTAGAAAAATAGCTAATTAATCGGATAAATAAAGTCTGAAAGCTAATTGCTGATCGCTCAAAAACTGATAACTCGATTTGTTAGGCTAAAAGCTTCGATGTACTTAGTTTCTAACCTTTTTTTGGGAGCCTATTGCCTCTTGCCTTCAGAAGCTGATAACTGATAACTAATAACTGATCAATGAGTGAAACATATTTTGGACGAGTAATTACGGCGATGGTGACACCCTTCACCGTCGAGGGTCAAGTTAATTATGGGATGGTGGAAAAATTGGCCGATTATCTAGTTACCCACGGTAGCGATGGTATAGTGGTCTGTGGAACAACGGGAGAATCACCCACTCTAAGTTGGCAGGAAGAATACGAACTATTTAGCATTGTCAAAAAAGCGGTTAATGGTCGGGGAAAAGTGATCGCGGGGACGGGTTCTAATTGCACTTCCGAAGCGATCGAAGCTACCCAACAGGCTGCTAAACTAGGTTTAGATGGTTCTTTGCAAGTGGTTCCTTACTACAATAAACCACCCCAAGAGGGTTTATACGAGCATTTTCTGACCATTGCCAAAGCTTGTCCCGATCTGCCGGTGATGCTTTATAATATCCCCGGTCGTACGGGTCAAAATATGACCCCAGAAACAATTATTAAACTGGCAGCAGTTGATAATATTGTGGCGGTAAAAGAAGCTAGTGGTAATTTAGAACAAACCTGTAAGATTTACTGTCATACCCCTGAAAATTTCGCTATTTATTCTGGCGATGATTTTCTCACCTTACCCCTGATGACCTGTGGCGCGGTGGGAGTGGTCAGTGTTGCTAGTCATCTAGTGGGAGAAGAAATTCAAGGAATGATTCAAGCTTTATTAACTGGAGATGCGGCCAAAGCGATCGAGATTAACTTGAAATTATTTCCCCTGTTTAAAGGTTTATTCTGTGCCACTAATCCAATTCCAATTAAAGCGGCCTTAAATCTAGTCGGTTGGGAAGTGGGGGGGTCTCAGACTTCCTTTATGTTACTTAAGTCCCGATCTCGAAGAAGGATTAGCAAAAATTATGCAAGAATTGGCTTTAATCTAGAAAAATACTAGAAAATTTCGCTCACTAAACTAGGATTTTTTCGAGAAATAGGTTATGATGTTAATAGCTTAACTAGAAAACAAATATAGTTTAGAACGGCGAGAAAGTATTGATATAAGTGAATTTAGCTAGGGTTTATTTCCCTAGTTCGACTTATTCTAACTATTCATTTTTTGAGATTTCCTGTCCACAAAACCCACCTGAAAACTAACCATAACTTACAATTCAAGGATACCTAATGAGTCAAGATAAAACCCAAGCAAAACTAAAGATCATTCCCCTAGGAGGATTACACGAAATCGGCAAAAACACCTGTGTTTTTGAATACGATGATGAGATTATTCTCCTAGATGCTGGTTTAGCTTTTCCTTCCGATGATATGCACGGGGTCAATGTAGTGCTTCCCGATATGACTTATCTAAGGGAAAATCGCCATAAAATTAAGGGAATGATCGTCACCCACGGTCACGAAGATCATATCGGTGGTATTCCCTACCATCTCAAACAATTTGATGTACCAATTATCTACGGTCCGCGTCTAGCGATGGCTTTATTGCGGGATAAATTGGAAGAAGCAGGATTAGTAAATCGTACCAAATTAGAAACCGTTGCTCCTCGGCAAATGGTGCGTTTAGGTAAATCTTTCATGGTGGAATATATCCGCAATACCCACTCGATCGCCGATAGTTTTTGTGTAGCAATTCACACTCCTTTAGGGGTAATTATTCACACGGGAGATTTTAAAATTGACCATACTCCCGTGGATGGCGAATTTTTTGATCTACAAAAAATTGCCGAACATGGCGAGAAAGGGGTGCTATGTTTATTGAGTGATTCCACTAATGCGGAAGTACCCGGTTATACTCCCTCGGAAGCTTCCGTTTATCCTGGTTTAGAGCGGGTTTTTAACCAAGCAACGGGACGGATTATGATTACTACTTTTGCTTCCTCGGTGCATCGGATTAATCTGGTGTTGAAATTGGCCCAGAAATTTAACCGAAAAGTGGTGGTAGTGGGTCGATCAATGTTAAATGTCATCGCTCATGCGCGCAATTTGGGGTATATAAAATGTCCCGATGATCTGTTTGAACCCCTGAAAGCGACCCGCAATTTAGCTGATGAGAAAATCGTTATTTTAACCACAGGCTCCCAGGGGGAACCTTTAGCGGCCATGACGCGGATTTCTAAGGGTGAACATCCTCATATTCGTGCGCGTCAGGGGGATACAATTGTCTTTTCCGCTAATCCGATTCCAGGTAATACGATCGCCGTGGTCAATACAATTGATCGCCTGATGATGCAGGGTGCTAACGTGGTTTACGGACGCGATAAGGGAATTCACGTTTCTGGTCATGGTTCCCAAGAAGACCATAAATTGATGCTATCTTTGACGCGGCCGAAGTTTTTTGTGCCAGTGCATGGAGAACACCGAATGCTGGTCAAACACGCTCAGATGGCCCAAAGTATGGGGATTCCCGCCGAAAATATGGTGATTGTCAAAAATGGTGACACGATCGAGTTAACTGGCGATCGCATTGGCCTCGGCGCGCCAGTACCTTCGGGAATCGAGTTAGTCGATCAAGCGGGTGTGGTTCACGAACACATTATGCAGGAAAGACAACAGTTAGCCGAAGATGGTGTGATTACGATCGCCGCCTTCGTTAACGCTGAGGGACAATTAAGCGCACCTCCAGAGATTAATTTGCGCGGTGTGGTGACAAAAGTGGAAATCCCGCTGCTGAATCAGTTAATTATTCGGGCGATCGAACGCTGTTTAAGCGATCGCATTTGTGAATTTAAAACCGCCACGGGGGTTCAGGATTGGGCCGGTTTACGCGCCGAAATCGAGACGACTTTGCAACGTTTAATCAAACGGGAGTTACAGAGTCAACCTCTAGTGATTTTCCTCCTGCAAGCGGCGGCAACGGAACCAGCGGACAATCGTACTTATCGCCGCCGCCGTCCCGCAGCTACCATGGCCTCTTAATGGCAGTGAGCAGTAATCAGTGAGCAGTAATCAGTGAGCAGTAATCAGTGAGCAGTGAGCAGTAATCAGTGAAAAGATGGCAAGAAACTGCTATTTAATACTGCTCACTTAACACATACTGCTCACTTAAAACTCAAATCTGATAACTGTTAACTTACCCACTGATAACTTACCCACTGATAACTGATAACTGATAACTGATAACTGATCATGTTGCATGCTGCCGATTTGCGATCGCTGCTGACCGCCGTTGCCAGGGGAGAAATTAACCCAGAGACAGCCTTAGATAAACTTAAACATCTGGCCTTTGAACCGGTGGAAGACTTCGCTAAAATTGACCATCATCGTCAATTAAGAACGGGATTTCCGGAGGTTATCTGGGGACCGGGTAAAACCACCGCTCAAATTGCCCAAATTATCGGTGTATTGCGTCAAAATAGTCCCGTGGTTATGGCCACCCGCATTGAAGCAGAGATAGCAGTCCAGCTACAGGAACAGGTAACAGACTTAGTTTATTATCCCTTGGCCCGCATCTGTGCCATTGCCGCAGCCGCTCCAGAAAATCCCCCAAAAGGGATAATTTCCATCCTAACGGCGGGAACTGCCGATATTCCCGTAGCGGAGGAGGCGGCGGTTACTGCTCAATTATGCGGTTTTTCCGTGCAGCGTCTCTGGGATGTGGGAGTAGCGGGAATTCATCGCCTCTTGAATCATCGCCATCTACTGGATGCCGCCGATGTGTTAATTGTTGTTGCGGGAATGGAAGGAGCCTTACCAAGTGTGGTAGCGGGATTAGTTGATCGCCCGGTGATCGCCGTTCCCACCAGTATCGGTTACGGAACCAGTTTCGGTGGTATTGCTCCTTTGTTAACTATGCTCAATTCCTGTGCGGTCGGTATCGGTGTGGTTAATATCGATAATGGTTTTGGGGCTGCCATGTTAGCCGGCCAAATTTTACGCACGGCGGCCAGATTAGCCTAGATTTTCCTTCATCTCAGGCGGGAAATCCTATACAGTGAGTATAGGGATAAACTACTTTGAAAAAGAAGCCGATATGCACCTAAGTGAAATTACTCATCCCAACCAGTTACATGGTTTATCACTCCGTCAATTAGAAGATATTGCCCGTCAGATTCGCGAAAAACACCTCCAGACGATCGCCGCTACCGGTGGACATTTGGGACCGGGGTTAGGAGTCGTAGAACTAACGATCGCCCTTTACCAAACCCTCGATCTCGATCGCGATAAAGTCCTTTGGGACGTGGGACACCAAGCTTATCCGCACAAACTCCTCACCGGTCGCTATAACGATTTTCACACCCTCCGCCAAAAAAACGGTGTTGCGGGCTATCTAAAACGTTGCGAGAGCAAATTTGACCATTTTGGGGCTGGACACGCCTCTACGAGCATTTCTGCGGGGTTAGGAATGGCTTTAGCCCGGGATGCCAAGGGGGAAGATTTCAAGGTGGTATCGATCATCGGGGATGGCGCTTTAACCGGGGGTATGGCCCTAGAAGCGATTAACCATGCTGGACATTTACCGAACACCAACATCATGGTTATCCTCAACGATAACGAGATGTCCATTTCCCCCAACGTCGGGGCAATTTCCCGCTATCTCAATAAAGTTCGTCTTAGCGAACCCGTTCAGTTTATCGCTGATAATCTCGAGGAACAATTGAAAAATCTACCCTTCTTCGGGGACTCCCTCACTCCGGAAATGGAACGAGTCAAAGAAGGGATGAAACGGTTAGCAGTTCCCAAAGTCGGTGCTGTTATCGAGGAATTGGGTTTTAAATATTTTGGCCCGATTGATGGTCATAATATTCCCGAATTAATCGCCACTTTTAAACAGGCCCATAAGGTCCACGGACCGGTTTTCGTCCACGTTGCCACCGTTAAAGGCAAAGGCTACGAATGGGCCGAAAAAGATCAAGTGGGTTATCATGCCCAAAATCCCTTTAATTTAGCCACGGGTAAACCGATTCCCTCCAGTAAACCGAAACCTCCCGCTTATTCCAAAGTTTTCGGGCATACTCTCACTAAATTAGCGGAAAATGACCCGCGCATTATCGGTATCACCGCCGCCATGGCCACCGGGACAGGATTAGATAAATTTCAGGCAAAACTGCCGAAACAGTACATCGATGTGGGCATTGCTGAACAACACGCCGTTACTCTCGCTGGTGGTCTTGCTTGCGAAGGAATGCGCCCGGTTGTCACTATTTACTCTACTTTCCTGCAGCGGGCTTTTGATCAGATTATTCACGATATCTGCATTCAAAATCTACCGGTTTTCTTCTGCATGGACCGGGCCGGTATTGTTGGGGCCGATGGACCGACGCACCAGGGGATGTACGATATCGCCTACCTGCGTTGTATCCCCAATATGACCATTATGGCCCCGAAAGATGAGGCGGAACTGCAAAGAATGGTGGTGACGGGGATTAATCATACCAGCGGCCCCATTGCCATGCGTTACCCCCGGGGCAACGGTTTAGGGGTTCCCCTGATGGAAGAGGGTTGGGAAGCTTTACCCATCGGTAAGGGCGAAATTCTCCGCAGTGGTGATGATATTCTTCTGTTGGGATACGGCACGATGGTCAACACTTCCCTACAGGTGGCTGAAATTCTCAGCGAACACGGTATCGAAGCCACAGTGGTTAATGCCCGTTTTGTCAAGCCCCTTGATACAGAACTTATCTTTCCTCTTGCCCAACGTCTTGGTAAGGTGGTGACTTTGGAAGAAGGTTGTTTGATGGGTGGTTTTGGTTCTGCGGTTTTGGAAGCTTTACAGGATGCTAATATTCTAGTTCCGGTCAAACGTTTCGGGGTTCCCGATAAATTAGTGGACCACGCAAAACCAGAGGAATCCTTCGCTGATTTGGGTTTAACCAGTCCCCAGATTGCCGAACAGGTTTTAGCGGCATTTTTTAGCCAAAAACAAACCGCTAAGGTTGGTTAAAATCTCAAGATTAGCTTGTCCAGTTTTCCCGAAAAATTAGGGAAGACTGGTTTTTTTTGATCTAGATAAATAAGTAAAATTTATCTTAAGCTAATAAATAATTGGGAAATTTAAATATAAAAACCCAATGCAACAAAACTTTACAAAACTAGATTTTGTGCGAATTTGCCCAAATTTAGCTGAAAAGCAGGATTCGTTACATTTCGTAATGTGATACGATCGTGGTATGCTGTGGGCTTAGTGTGACCATGTAACTTTTAATCGCCGAAAACCCGCGCCAATCAAGGCACTTAATCCCTTATCACCTCCTAAAAGAGACATTAAGGGTTAAATTTTGCCAAGAAATTGCTTGAAGTTTTGTAAAGCAACTTGACCTAAAGACAGAAGTGTGTATGATCGTTCATCAACAATTTTACCCGGAGTGCTGTGTATGGTTTCATCAGTTCATCTTATGGCTTCTGGCGTTGAAACAAATTTTGTTTTAAAGCTAACCTTCGAGCAAGAGCAGAATAGGAGGATATATCAACCATGTTAAGCACTGATCTAGAGATCAGACTAGCAGCTTTAGAAGCTGAAGTAGCACTGCTTAAGCGTTTGCTACCTACTGTCAGCGAAACTACCTGGTGGGAAAAAATTGTCGGCACTTTTGCTGACGATCCAGCTTACGAAGAGGCAATGCAGTTTGGTCAAGAGTACCGTCAGTCCCTAAAACCATTAGCCAAGGAAGCATCCGAATCCTGAAATGTATCTCATTGATACCGATCATATTAGTATTCTCGATCGCGGGGGACAACCGGCACAACAATTGCTGAAAAAACTGGCTGCTATTACGAGCAGCGAAGTTGCCACCACAATTATCACCTACGAAGAACAAATGCGGGGATGGCTCAGTTACATAGCCAAGGCAAATTCGATTGAAACCCAAGTTGTTGCCTATCGAAGGCTAGAAAAGCACCTCGCTAATTATCGCACGATTCCCATTGTCGGCTTTGATGAAAAGGCAGGTCAAGTTTTTCAAGAACTTCGGGTAACTTACCCTCGTTTGGGTTCGATGGATGTGAAGATTGCTGCTATCTCAATGGTTAATCAGGCTATCCTGCTGACGCGAAATCTCTCAGATTTTGGGCAAATTGCCGGTTTAAGAGCAGAGGATTGGACGATTACAAGCAACTGAATTACCCAGAGAAAAACCAACTTTTGCAGCGAATCACACTCGATTTAAATATCTGTCATGGCAAACCTTGCCTTCGAGGATTGCGTTATCCTGTTGAATTTATCCTAGAATTACTTAGTTCTGGCATGAGTATCGAAGACATTTTAGCCGACTACGATGATTTGGAACGGGAGGATATTCTAGCGGCGTTATTGTTTGCCACTCGATTAACTCAGGTAAAAAGCATCTACCAAATTGCACCATGAAGTTTTTAGTCGATTTACTCAACATTCCCTAATAGAAATGAGTCGCAACTCAATCATCGTTCATCATTAGTAGTAGGACAAGCTGAAATTAGCTTTAAGTGCTTAACGAAAGGAATAAAATCTTTATCTGAAAAAAGGAGCGGAAGATTATTTTCAATACAAAAGGAGGCAATAATAACATCAGCAGTTTTCCTAATAGTTATCCCTTTCTTGCGTAACTGGCGATAATTGTCCGCGCTTTTCAATGCCATTCTCAAACCTAGTAAATCATAAATAGTTAATGAAGTTAGTAAGCGATAGGCTATTTGATAATCCTTATCACTCCTAAAACCTTGGAGAACTTCGGTGAGAATAATATCACCAATAGCTATCGGTTCAACTCCCAGCAATAAATCAAGTTCTGTTGTTTCCGTAGTATTATAACCATTGAAATAATCAATCCAAACACTAGAATCAACAAGAATCATTGATCGTGCCTCATTTCCTCAAGGTTTCCTTCCCATTTAAGCTTACCTTTAAAGGCTTTAATTTTCTCCTGTTGTTTGAGTCGAATCAAAGTCTTAAGACCCAATTCAACAGCTTCTTGTTCAGTCTTTAAACCAGTAGCTTTAAGTGCATCAGCCATGAGTTGGTCATCAATGATAATGTTAGTTCTCATCCTATCCCTAGTTGTGTATAGTAGATTGTTAATATACACATTATATAGTATTTTACTGCTTTTAATTTCCGTCTTATTGCTCCCTAATCTCAAATACCAATAATTGACCACAAGACAAAAACTCTGTGTCTGGAGTGGTTTGTATTATTTTTCCCAATAAATATAAATAAAAATTATTATAAATTTATAAATAATTGAAAATTTAAATATAAAAAGCCAATGCAACAAAACTTTACAAAACTAGATTTTATGCGAATTTGCCCAAATTTAGCCGAAAAGCAGGATTCGTTACATTTCGTAATGTGATAAGATCGTGGTATGCTGTGGGCTTAGTGTGACCATGTAACTTTTAATCGCCGAAAACCCGCGCCAATCAAAGCACTTAATCCCTTATCACCTCCTAAAAGAGACATTAAGGGTTAAATTTTGCCAAGAAATTGCTTGAAGTTTTGTAAAGCAACTTGACCTAAAGACAGAATTGTGTATGATCATTCATCAATAATTTTACCCGGAGTGCTGTGTATGGTTTCATCAGTTCATCTTATGGCTTCTGGCTGGGATTTAGCAGTTAATAACCGCAATGGTCAACTCGCTCTTGTGGTTGAGGTCAAGTGCAAAACCAACGTATCCCAAGAATGGGCGGCAAAACTCCGACGCAATATTCTGGCACACGGTACTTTTGCCAAGGCTCCCTATTTTTTGCTGGTCTTTCCTGACAGATTTTACTTATGGAGTAATGTTGGGGCTTTTCAGGAGCAGAGTGAACCTAGTTACATGATTGATGCAAGTCCCATTCTTCAGCCTTATTTTCAACGAGCAGGGGTAACGAATGACCAAATTAGTAGGCAAAGTCTTGAACTAATTGTTGCTTCCTGGTTGGGAGAGATTATTTATTCTGAAAAGCCGCCTGAAGCTCTCGATGATTCTCAGCGTTGGTTGATTGATTCAGGCTTGTATGCTGCTTTAGCTGGAGGAAAATTTCAGCGTGAGGCGGCGGCGTGAATATCTATGTTGAAACAAATTTTGTTTTAGAGCTAACCTTCGAGCAAGAGCAGTGTCTAAGCTGTGAGCAGATTCTGCAACTTTGTGAAACAGGACAAGCCAAACTAATTATTCCAGCATATAGTCTAGCTGAACCTCACGAAAAACTGACTCGTCAAGCAAAGAGTCGTCGGGAACTTCAACAGTTACTAGATACTGAGTTACGTCAACTTTCACGCACAGCTTCTTATGCAAGTCGGATCAAGAGTATTCAAGATATTGCTAGTTTAATGGTGCAAAGCAATGAAGAAGAACGACATCGTTTTAATAAATATCGAGAACGCCTCCTCAAGGTAGGAGAAATTGTGGCACTTACTGCTGATATTTTAATCGAAGCAGCATCTTATGAAACGATATATGATTTAACGCCACAAGATGCTCTTGTCTATGCCTCGGTACTTCATCATTTACGACGTTATCAGCCACAGCAGGCGTGTTTTTTGAATCGAAACTCAAAAGACTTTGATAGTCCTGATATTGTTGAAGAACTGAATCAATTCAACTGTAGGATGATTCCCCGATTTGATCGTGGTTACAGTTTTCTTCAGTCGCAGTTATCGTCCTAGTAGCTGAGATCAAGCTTTTCGGTTGAGTTGAGCGCTTTAATACTTAGGAGAAAACTGCTCGATTCAAAAATTTGAGCTAAAACCCAACATTTTTAAAGACATCGGTGCAGTTGAGTTTCCCGCAAGTGTCGCTCATTTTTGATAGACAAAAGTTATTGCTGTCACCCCCAACACAAGTTTACTGTCCCACCCGCCAAATTTTGATAGTATCGTCACCACTCCCACTAGCTAAATAGCGACCATCGGGACTATATACTACTGACCTAACCCTGTTAGAATGACCAGTAAGGGTACGCAATTCTTTTCCCGTTGCTACCTCCCAAATTTTGATAGTTTGGTCCCAACTACCACTAGCTAAATAGCGGCCATCGGGACTATATACCACTGAGTAAACCCCCCAATAATGACCAGTAAGGGTACGCAATTCTCTACCTGTTGCTACCTCCCAAATTTTGATAGTATCGTCACTACTCCCACTAGCTAAATAGCGGCCATCGGGACTATATACTACTGACCCAACCGTGCTAGAATGACCAGTAAGGGTTTTATCTAAAAAGCGAAGACTAGATAAATCAGATATTAATAATTGAGGACTAGCAGGAAATATTTCATATTTTAAATAACCGTAACCTTGGGTTATTCCTATCCCTAATAACAAAATGCCACCAAGAGCTATCATTCTGTTTCTCAGATTATTATTTTTAACCGGTTGTGCTGGTGTTTTTTTGGTACAGGTACAGGTAAAACCGGCGGAGAAGGATTAATCTTAGGAATAACCGGCGGTTGTTTTTGAGTTACAACAGGCTGCGGATTTTGTGGTGGTGGAGATGGTCTATTAGGAGTTGTAGGAGGTAAATTTAACTGTTTTTCAATCTCATCTAAACGTTGTAAAATAAACCTAGCATTAGCTGGCCTATTCTTGGGCAATCTCCCCATTAACTCGTCAATAAAATCCAACAATAACGGGTGAATATTTTCCGTTTCTTCTCGCCAAGATAAAACATCATTAACCGCATCATAAATTTCTAAAGGATGTTTTCCGGTTAATAAATGCACAAAAGTTCGTCCTAAAGCATAAAAATCTGATTGAATCACTGCTTGGCCATGTTGTTGTTCATTGGGTGTATATCCGGCTGAAGTAATACCTGTTACTTGTTGACCTTTTACCTTTTGATGATAGGTTTGGGTTTCTTCCCTTGCCGTCCCAAAATCAATTAACACCAACTCGCCACTATTCCGCAGCATGATATTAGGGGGTTTAATATCACGATGCAGCCAATTCTGTTGATGAATTTTATCGAGAATTAAAGTAATTTCTCTCAGCCATTTTAAAGCTCGTTTTTGACTTAACTTATCATACTGCTTTAGCCACTGTTCTAAATTAATCCCCTCCACTTTTTCCATGACTAAACAGTGTAATATTTTCCCCTCTCTCGTGGAATATTGAAAATAGGCATCCGCTTGAGGAACACCGATGACATTTTGACGACTTAACTCTAATAAAACGTCATATTCCCGTTTAAATAATTCCACTGCCTTCGGTTGATTATTCCATTTTTCTTGTAATACCTTGAGGATTTTAGCTGTAAAACCCTCAAAAACCTCATAAACAACCCCAAAACCGGTCGGATCACTCAATAACCGACTTACCCTATATTGACCATTTAACAACAATTGAGAGCCGCAACTTTGACAGTAACGAGTATTCGAGTTATTATTACTCGGATGATCTGGCTGAGAACAATCGGGATTAATGCAGTAACAGGGTTTCATCTCGGCTATTTTATCGGGTGAATAATTGCAAGTTTTCCCTTACCTGTCTTTGAAGGCATTTTATCATAAGTAAGCTAAAACGGATTTTAACCGCCTATCCTTAGATTAGCTGTCTCGGAGTCTCGACTAGGAAATTAATTTTGCAGGCCTACTTAACTAACACTCCATTCAGAAAAATTTCGGCAATACCTTCGGCCATTTCTTGTAAAGCTAAGGGGGAAGCATTGGCATCTAAAATAGTTTCAGTGGAAAAACCGGCAATTGCGAACATTCCTAGAAAAACCTGGGCCACAATTTTCGGATTCATGGGACGATAGATACCACGATCGATCGCTGTTTGAAAAAAAGCCTCGGCCACATCGGTCATTTTAGCAATTACCTCCGATTGAATTCGGTCTTTTAATTCCGGGTGAAATTGCGCCTCTATAAAACAAACTCGCAATAAATCGCTATTTTCTCGCATTCTCAACACCCTACGTCGCATCACCTGCGCTACCGCTTTATAACTGCCCATTTCGCTCAATTCCGTCAGCAAGTCGGTGAGAATATCCACCCATCCCCTAGTGGCCACTTCGATTAAAATCGCCTTTTTGTTGGGAAAATAACGAAATAAAGTTCCTTCTGCCACATTTGCCTTTCCTGCTAGGTCTTTAGTCGTGGTTCCTTCATAACCCTTAGCGGCAAATAAACGTAAAGCGGCCTGTAGAATACGACTACGGGTATCTTCTTCCCCAGAATTGGTCTGAGTTAGGGAACTTTGAAAAAGACTTTGCATAATTATTGACAGCTAGAACGGGATAGAGCCATTGTCATCGATCAAGTTAGGTGTTTACTCAAATGCTTCATAAAATTTTGAGTAATTGGGGAAGTGGGGAAAGTGGGGAAATTCAACTAAAACCCCAAAACCCTAAAACCCCAAAACCCTAAAACCCCACTTCCCCAACCCGAATGTCTTTTTTTCTTTTCCCTTAGGATAAGATTGTGATCGATCGAGTTTAGGGAATTTTTATGACCACAGAAAGTTTAGCGACTTCAGAAGCAGTAGAGTCAATGACCGATGAATTTCTGGTTAGTACGAGCAGTCACAAAGAAATGATTGAAATGGTTATTTCTACTCTGCAGCAGAATGATACTGCTATGGTACAACATACAGAAAAAGGTTATCTGTGGAAGTTTCAGTATGGTAGCGTTGAGGTATTTGTGCAGTTAACTGGGGAAAGCGATGATGATTTCTCACGGTGTGGTCTTCTGTCCTCAAATTACCCGTTAAGGATGAATTGGGATTAACTCGCAAGTTATTAGCGATGAATTGTGCCGAAACCTTTGAATCTCATTTTGGCATTATGAATGATCAGGTGGTGGTGATTTTTCAGCGTAGTGTGGCCGATTTGTCTCCCGGGGAGATTTCGCGAGCAATTACTCTCGTGGCGACGGTAGCAGATAATAATGATGAAATGTTACGAGAATCCTTTGGTGGCAGCTAAAATTTGGCGTTATATCCCGCCAATTATCTCATCGGCAGAGCTACAAATGGCGATCGATTCTTGGTTACTAGAGCAACACCGTTGCAGTCATCATCCCCCGACTCTGCGTTTTTATCAATGGTCGCCCCCGGCTATTTCCTTGGGCTATCATCAACGGCAATATCCCGATTTTTGGCGTAATTTGACTTGGCAAGGTCAAAAAATCTCCCTAGTTCGTCGTCCTACCGGTGGTCGAGCCGTACTACATCAGGGGGATTTGACTTATATGGTGGTAAATTCGGGGATGAAGGGGAATATTAGGGAAGTTTACCAGCAAATCTGTCAATTTTTAATTACAGGCTGGCAAAATCTCGGTCTAGAATTGTCCTACGGTGCTGCCGGCCGGGGATATATCCATTCTGCTAACTGTTTCGGTACAGCTACTGGTGCGGATTTAGTTGATAATTGGGGAAATAAATTTATTGGAAGCGCCCAACTGCAACGGGGTTGCTATGTTCTCCAACATGGTTCGATGGTGCTAGAGCAAGATAATTCGCTGTTTGAGCAAGTTTTCGCCAGTTCCGCCCCTCAAAAGCTGAATTTAGCCCCAGATTTGACCCTAGAGACAATTATCGCTACCCTGAAAACCGCCGCCGAGGAATGCTTCGATTGTCAATTGCTAGAGCAACCCCTAGGGGATTGCGAGTGGCAATCGCTTAAAAAAATGAATATAAATACTCATTGACAAAAAAGTTTTTGTGTGTATAAAAAATCAATTATGAGTCAAGTTGTATAGATTTGTAATTTTTTGCTAATAATGGTTAAAGGTAGATAGAGGCCACAAGAAACCAAAGTCTTACCGAACTCGAAATTATTGTCTAGCTTGTGCTAGTTTAAGAAACGTTAATCTTTTACAGTTTGTGAGGATTAACTAGCGATCGCAGCTAGGTTAGTCAAGCTAATCCAGTCAATTGATCGCGCCATCTTATAAGACAATGGGAGTAATCCCAGACTCAAAAAAGTTAAGAAATCTTGCCCGTGATTTCAGTTAAGCAAGAGGAAAAATACCCATGACCATTGCTGTCGGACGCGCCCCAGAAAGAGGGCTGTTTGATGCTCTCGATGACTGGCTCAAAAGAGACCGTTTCGTCTTCATCGGTTGGTCTGGTTTACTACTCTTCCCCTGCGCCTTCCTGGCCCTAGGTGGATGGTTAACCGGCACCACCTTCGTCACCTCCTGGTACACCCACGGGTTAGCCAGTTCCTACCTGGAAGGCGGCAACTTCCTCACCGTTGCCGTCTCCACCCCCGCCGATGCCTTCGGTCACTCCATCCTCTTTCTCTGGGGACCGGAAGCCCAAGGAAACTTCACCCGTTGGTGTCAAATCGGCGGTTTATGGCCCTTTGTCGCTCTCCACGGTGCTTTCGGCTTGATTGGCTTCATGCTACGTCAGTTTGAAATCGCCCGTTTAGTCGGCATTCGTCCCTACAACGCCCTCGCCTTCTCTGGCCCGATTGCGGTGTTCGTCAGTGTCTTCCTGATGTACCCCCTCGGTCAGTCTAGCTGGTTCTTTGCCCCTAGCTTCGGCGTGGCTGGTATCTTCCGTTTCATTCTCTTCTTCCAAGGCTTCCACAACTGGACACTGAACCCCTTCCACATGATGGGTGTAGCTGGTATCCTCGGTGGTGCGCTTCTCTGTGCTATTCACGGAGCGACGGTAGAAAATACCCTGTTTGAAGACGGTGAAGGTTCCAACACTTTCCGGGCTTTTGAACCCACCCAAGCGGAAGAAACCTACTCCATGGTCACTGCCAACCGTTTCTGGTCGCAAATCTTCGGCATTGCTTTCTCCAACAAACGTTGGTTACACTTCTTCATGCTCTTTGTCCCCGTGACTGGTTTATGGATGAGTGCTGTGGGTGTAGTGGGGTTAGCGCTTAATCTACGGGCCTATGACTTCGTTTCTCAGGAATTGAGAGCGGCGGAAGACCCGGAATTTGAAACCTTCTACACTAAAAATATTCTGCTTAACGAAGGTCTGAGAGCTTGGATGGCTCCCCAAGACCAACCCCACGAAAACTTTATCTTCCCTGAGGAGGTTCTCCCGCGTGGTAACGCTCTCTAATATCCCTACCGCTAGTGGTCGTGACCAAAGTTCCACCGGCTTCGCTTGGTGGTCTGGTAACGCTCGTCTCATCAACCTCTCCGGTAAACTGCTCGGCGCTCACGTCGCCCACGCCGGTTTAATCGTTTTCTGGGCCGGGGCGATGACCCTGTTTGAAACCGCCCACTTTATCCCCGAAAAACCGATGTACGAACAGGGTTTAATCCTGCTTCCCCACTTAGCGACCCTCGGTTTTGGGGTCGGTCCTGGGGGTGAAGTAGTCGATACCTTCCCCTACTTCGTCGCTGGTGTTCTGCACTTAATTTCTTCGGCTGTACTCGGTTTTGGTGGTATCTACCACGCTATCCGCGGACCGGAAACCCTAGAGGAATACTCTAATTTCTTCGGTTACGACTGGAAAGACAAAAACCAAATGACCAACATCATCGGTTATCACCTGATTCTCTTGGGTTGTGGTGCGCTGTTGTTGGTATTTAAAGCCATGTTCTTTGGCGGTGTCTATGATACCTGGGCTCCCGGTGGCGGTGATGTCCGCGTCATCACTAATCCTACCCTCAACCCCGCAGTTATCTTTGGTTATCTGACCAAAGCTCCTTTCGGTGGCGAAGGCTGGATTATCAGCGTCAACAACATGGAAGATATCATCGGCGGTCACATCTGGATTGGCTTAATCTGTATCGCTGGCGGTATCTGGCACATTCTCACCAAACCTTTTGCTTGGGCGCGTCGCGCTTTCATCTGGTCTGGAGAAGCCTATCTGTCCTACAGTTTGGGTGCTCTTTCCATGATGGGCTTTATCGCCGCCGTTTACGTTTGGTTTAACAACACCGCCTATCCCAGTGAATTCTACGGTCCGACCGGTATGGAAGCTTCCCAAGCTCAAGCTTTCACCTTCTTGGTGCGTGACCAACGCTTAGGTGCTAACGTCGCTTCTGCCCAAGGCCCCACCGGTCTAGGTAAATACCTGATGCGTTCTCCCACTGGCGAAATCATCTTCGGTGGTGAAACCATGCGTTTCTGGGATTTCCGCGGTCCCTGGTTAGAACCCCTCCGCGGTCCTAACGGTTTAGACCTCGACAAAATCAGAAATGACGTACAACCCTGGCAAGTACGCCGCGCGGCTGAATACATGACCCACGCTCCTTTAGGTTCCTTGAACTCTGTGGGTGGTGTTATCACTGACGTTAACTCGTTTAACTATGTGTCTCCTCGCGCTTGGTTGGCCACCTCTCACTTCACCCTCGCCTTCTTCTTCCTGATTGGACACCTCTGGCACGCTGGACGCGCTCGCGCCGCTGCCGCCGGTTTTGAGAAAGGAATTGACCGCGAGACTGAACCCGCATTGGCAATGCCTGACCTCGACTAATTTCGGTTAGTTCGATGGCAGTAGAAAACGGGTTTCTCCGAGAAACCCGTTTTCTGTGCGTTACTCAACGGATTTAGTATCAGACGCGGCTAAAATACTCTCTAAAGCCGATAATAATCGTTGATTTTCTGCCGGTAAACGGACAGCGACCCGAAAATAATTGCTGCCCAATTCGGGGAAACTGAGACAATCGCGGATGAAAATTCGATGATATTTTAATAAAGCTTCCTGTAGGGGTAAACAGGAAGATTGAGATTGCACTAAGAGGAAGTTAGCGGCACTGGTTTGGGGCTGTAATTGCGGAAAATTAGCTAATCCCTGCCATAAATCCTCACGGGCTGCTGTTAACCAGTCCCAAGTTTGTTGTTGAAAATCCCTATCTTCAATTGCTGCAATAGCGGCAACCACAGCCAAGTTATTCACCGACCAAGGATCGCGCCATCTTTGCCATTGTAACAGGCGATCGGGATGAGCGAGGACGTATCCTAGACGTAAACCGGGGAGACTGTAAAATTTAGTTAGGGAACGCAAAATCACCAGATTGGGATATTCCGGCAACAAGTCTATTAAACTCTCCTGTTGTGGCGGGGGTAAAAAATCCATAAAAGCTTCATCCACTACCACCAAACCAAATTGCGATAGATAGGGACGAATGGCCGCCACCGTCCAGAGTTTCCCCGTGGGATTGTGGGGATTATTAAGTAATAAGCCTTGTTTTTTGGGGTTAACCGGCTTTAAACTGGTTAAATCTAGGGAATGTTGGCAGATTTTTCCCCCAAAACTTTTTAAAGCCCGTTCATAATCGTTAAAAGCGGGTGTTAGTACATAAACACTATCAAATGAGGCCAATTCCCGACCAGCCCAGGTTAATAACTCAGCCGCACCATTGCCGGGGAGAATCCAATCTGGTCCGATATTGTGCCATTGACCGAGGGCAGAACGCAACTGCCAATACGCGGGGTCAGGATAACGAGTCAGACTGGTTAAATGGCTTTTAATAGCGGTTAGGGCGCTTTCTGGCGGACCGAGGGGATTGATACTGGCAGAAAAATCGAGAATAGAGGAAACCGGACAGCCGGCAATAGCGGCCGCCCAGTCAAGATTACCACCATGTTTAGGTCTAGGCAAAAGACTTACAGCGATCCAAGCTCAACAGTAATTATTCCTTATCTGGGGCCACTCTGTCTTTAAACAGTTTACCCGCCGAGAAAGCCGGGACGCGAGTGGCCGGAATCTCCATCTTATCGCCGGTTTTCGGGTTGCGTCCTTCCCTGGCCTGACGTTCCCGGGCCTCGAAGGAACCGAATCCTACTAGGGTTACTTTGTCCCCCTCAGAAACCGCTTCGATAATGGTTTCGATGGCGGCAGTGAGAACAGCATCTGCTTGTTTTTTGGTGACAGAGGCTTTGAGAGCGATTTGATCGATTAATTCACCTTTATTCATGCGCTAACTCCTTGTTTTGCGGTTTTTCTGAGTTTAGGGTGGTTGTCAGTAGTTTATGGTTCCCCTGTGGAGGACTCGCCAGGATCGAGATCACTAAATAATGCCTCAAATCCTCATTGGCTATATATTCCACTGCATTATTCTAAGCGGGAATTGTCTCGATCGGGATCGCTGAAACCTTTAATTTATCTAGATTTCCCCCCGATTCCCCAGCAAGGGGAGAGACAAAAGGGAATAAGCGAGAGATTAACAGCGATATAAGCTAATAAAAAGAGATTAGCTGGCTAAATTGCCGATAAATATTCTCTAAAAGCGATAGGCATCCTAACTTCCCAAAAATCGTTCATCGGTTCTCTCCAAGATTTTTGACTAATTTTGCCCCTAGAAACGTTAAAAAAGTTTACCAAAGCAATTTCTGCCCAAAAATTAAGGTTCGGGCCCAGGAGATATTGGCTAGAATTGGAACTTATGATCGTTAAAAATATTCAAAAAAGCAGGATTTAACTGGAAAGTTTGCTATCATTATCTATTCAGCGACAAACTCGCATGGTGATTTACTGCTATCCCCTAGCCGATCTAGGTCAAAGCTTAAGACGTTCTTTTATTGTGACTTTTTTGGCAGTAATCGCCATTCTTGGCGGTCTGATTCCCGAATTTTCTTGGACGACGGAGGTGGTTAGTTTTCAGTCTTCCGCTTATACTCAAGATTTTACGGCTGACCAAATCAAACGTTATGCCAAAGCAGTTTTGTTGATCGAAATCCAAAGAAAACAAGCTTATCAGGAAATTTCGCAAATTTTAGGGAAAAGTCCCCCGGCAATTACCTGTAACCAACGGGAAAGCTTTAATAATCTTCCAGCTAATGCCCAAAGAATTGCCGTCGATTATTGTAATAACTCAAAAAAGATTGTCAAAGATAGTGGCCTGACCGCGGCTGAATTTAACGCCATTACTAACCGGATTCGTACCGATGATAGCTTGAGACGACGGGTGCAAAATGAGATGATTCGTCTGCAGCGGCAAAAGAAATAGAAAAAGTTCCTCAGTTTTTCGGGTCAAGCTGGAGTCAGGGCTACAATTAAGAATGTTTTTTCCCATTGACTACTACCATGTTAACTTTTACCGAGCGCTTACCCCCCCGTCATACCGCTAGTCCACCTCCCCCAGAAACGGTAGTTTTTAGCCTTCTGCTTACGGCCGAAGAACGCACCCGCAGCCGTTATCGTCTCGACAGTCCCGAAGGTTTTTCCCTCTGTTTTCGTTTACCCCGCGGCACCATTCTACAGGATCGCGATTTCCTGCGGGGGGAAAACGGCGAAATTATTCAAATTATTGCTAAACCAGAACCAGTTATCACTATTACCGCTCCTTCAACCGATTTACTCCTCAAAGCCGCCTATCACCTCGGTAATCGTCATGTGGCCTTAGAAATTAACCCCGATTACCTCCGTCTGGCCCCCGATTCTGTCCTACAAGCAATGTTAGAAGGTTTGGGATTAACTGTAACTGAAGAAATCGCCCCCTTTAACCCCGAAATCGGCGCTTATCAGCATTATCATGACCTGGAAGAGGCAAAAAAGGGATAGTTAGCTAATCTTGCCCAATGCCCTTTCTGATTTAGAGTAAGCAAAAATCAAACTCGGTTTCGACTTACCTCTTTTCCTACCATAAATTGTAGTTTTTGGGCATTATCTTAACAAAATTTAACTGACAAGAAAACAGTAACTTTTTAACAGCCTCTACGGGATATTTTCTTAATCAAGAGGCTCTCATTCTGCTAGTTTCTAGAATTTTAATCGGCCTCGGTGAATTGATTAATTATCAAAGTAAAAATCGAACTACGAGGAATGAATAACCATGATACTTTCAGAACTAGCACCAACGGCTGTAACCTCTGTCCTGTCTGATTTATCCACACCCACTGAGGTTAAAAAATCCCCTGCTCAAAACAATGATCTAATCTATTTTTGTGAACTAGATTCTAGTAACAAACTGAATCATTGAACCGCAAGAAGTTTATACAACTCTCGACGGACAAATTTATCTAAGTCAAAAATGTTAGGATTTTCAACTATTATCTATATTTTCCGTCAGCCAATTTTTAAAGTTTCTGATGGCTTCACTTCTCCCCAGCTGTTGACTTTGTTTAACAAATTGATTAATTAATTCAATAATCGGAATCTGAGGAAAATTGGGACTGCTTAAAGACTCAATATATTCTCCTTCTTGTAATAAATTAATCTGTAGGCCACTTTGAGTATAACGCCACAGTTCGGGAACACCTAACTGTCGATAATTATCTAAATAGGTACGGGAAGTAATATCAATTTCTAGGACTAAATCAGGGGGGGGATCACTTTCTAAATTAAGTCTATTTTTGCCAATAACGGCTTGATAGTTTTTAATATAAAAACAGGCATCAGGTTCAACCGCTTGATTCATCCGCTCGTTTTTAAATGTTGTTGATCCTAACGGTTCAAAATCAATATTGAGTACTTCTAACAAAAACTGAACCATATAACTAATGATTTCTTTATCTTTTTCATGTTCGGGTAAAGGTACCATAATTTCTAATATTCCGTTACTGTAGGATAACCGAGAAGCACGACTTTCTCCTAATTCTGATAATATTGTCTCAAATTTTTGCCAGTTAAGCTCTTTTAAAAGTAACTGTTGACCGGGATTGACGATAATTTGTTCTAAGGCTAATTGCATGGCTTTAGCTGAAAATGTTGATTTCTTAGTTTAATTATACCCTTCCCTTGAGAACGGAATTCGGTATCGGTCAAAGTTCCTAGAAAAGCCCCAGGGATAGCTTGAGTATTTATACTTATTGCAATCTAGGTATGCTTCCCCTAAGATAAAGTTGATCGGTAATCGTGCCGAACTAATTACCGAAAACTTGGGTCTAAAACCCTTGGAATGATGTTTTTATTGTATTCAGGAAGTTGAAAAAATGAAGACCAAATCGATCATAAGCTTACTATCCCTTAGTATTATGGGAATGTCAATCTATGCAGGTCAAGCTAATAGCAGTGATTATCGAGCTTTGACCGCAGAAGAAAAATCACGGTTGACTGATGCTTTGTTAAAACAGGGTTGTAGGAATCCTAGAGCGATGAAATTTGATGTTGAGACTAACCTATTTGAAGCAGAAGATGCTGTGTGTGAGGGAGGAAGAAAGTATGATATTTACCTTGATAGAAACTTTAGGATTGTTTCAATGAAACCAGACTAAAAGAGCAAATCCCTGAGAAGCTTTTACTGGTCGCTGCGAAGATTACCGATGAGGTATAACAAAGCCATTCTGACAGCGACACCACTGGTAACTTGTTGGGAAATCAGACTAAAATCGGGATCGTCCATTAAATCGGAACTAATTTCCACTCCCCGATTCACAGGACCGGGATGAAGTACCTTCACCCCCGGTTGACAGGATTGCAAACGAGGACGAGTAATGCCAAAACTTTGATGATATTCCCGTAAACTGGGCAAAAGATTGGCAGTCATTCGTTCTTTTTGCAGTCGCAGGGTCATGACAAAATCGGCCTTTTCTAAAGCTGGTTCTAAATCCCAGTGGAGAAATAGGCGATCGCACAATTCCCCAAAATATTTCGGCAGTAGGGTGGGGGGTGCGGACAAATGTACTTCCGCCCCCGCCGTGGTTAAACTCCAGATATTGGAACGAGCGACACGAGAATGGAGTATATCCCCAACAATAGCGATTTTTTTGCCCTCTAACAGTTCTAAACGGGGATTTTCTTCATCTAACAGACAACAGATCGTAAACAGGTCTAAAAGTCCCTGGGAGGGGTGTTCGTGTTGACCGTCCCCGGCATTAAGAATACTGACCCCCGACTGCAAACGATCCATTTCTGCGGCAATTAAATCGGGAACTCCCGACTGTTGATGTCGAATGACAAAGATATCCGTACCCATGGCCACATAGGTTAAAGCGGTATCGAGAATCGTTTCACCCTTAGTCAAACTGGAACTACCCGGGGCAAAATTGAGAACATCGGCCGAGAGACGTTTGGCCGCTAGTTCAAAACTACTACGGGTGCGGGTGGAGGGTTCAAAAAAAAGATTTGTCACCACTTGACCTTGTAGGGCCGGCACTTTCTTGGTACGTCGGGAAAGAACTTCACGAAAACTAGAGGCCGTTTGTAGCAGGGTTTGGTATTCTTCCGGTTGCCAGTCTTGCAATCCCAAAATGTGGTGTCGGATCCAAGTGAAAGCCATAGGAGTTAAGGAGGCGGTAAAAACGGCAAATTTCGTCTATGCTATTGTAGGATTTCTTTGCATCAGGTTAATAAATAGGGTTTATGAGAATTAATTTTTCCTTGTGTCAGATCACTCTTGCGATCGCTTTATTTCTCAATCCCTTACCGGCGATCGTTGCCCAGACTGCCGCCTCTGGGGAAATGGTATCACCGACCACGGGCATTAATTACACTCGCCTGAAAAATCTCCTCGCTCAACAAAATTGGCGACAAGCTAACGATGAAACCCGTAATTTAATGCTGAAAGCAACCGGACGGGAATTACAGGGCTGGTTTACCATGGAAGACCTGCAAAAATTGGCCTGTTGGGATCTGCAAAAGATGGATCAACTCTGGCAAGAAGCTTCCGGGGGTCGTTTTAGTTTCAGTACCCAATTTCGCATTTTTATCGAGACAGGTAATCGACCGGGGCGCTTAGTGGCGATCGAAAATTTTCAAACTTTTGGCGATCGCATCGGTTGGCGTAAAAATGGTGATTGGATTATTTTTAAAGAAAATCTTAACTATACCCTCAATGCCCCTGTCGGTCATCTGCCGGCGCCCCGGGACGAATATCAGATCGCCGGTGGTCGCCTAGAATACACCACCCTCGCCCAAAGATTAGTTACCTGTAATATAGTGAGCTTAGGGCAAAGCAAATAAGAATCACGGCGATCGATTCTGTAGAGTAAAATTTAAGGAAAAGCTTCTCTCCTCATCTTCCCTTTTTTTCCGATTTACTAGCACTTTTTCTGCCAAAAACCCCTAAATTTAACAATGATTAAACGATCCGTTAACGTATCGAGAGCGATCGGTTCGTCGATCGCCGTTTCCCTAATTGTCGCCGGTTGCGCCCCCCAGGGACCCCAGGCCACCGGACCGGCGGCTGTTCCCGTCAAACTGCAAACCCTCGGCACCGACAAATTAGTGCAAAGTAGCGAATTTGTGGGTACTTTGCTCGCCCAAGAGCGTGTTAGCGTCTCCCCTCAGATTACCGGTCGGATTCGCTCTATTTTCGTTAAATCTGGCGATCAGGTAACTCAGGGACAAAAAATCGCCGAATTGGATCCCGAACAACAACAGCAACAGGTCAACGCTGGCATCGGCCAAGTAAATTCGTCCAAAGCGAACCTCAATGCGTCTGAGGCGGATTTACGGCAAAGACAAGCTCAAGCATCCGCTAATAAAGCCCAAATTGCCCAGAATCGGGCAAATGTGGCCAATGCCGAAGCTAATGTTAAAAGTCAGATCGCCACGTTGAGCGCCGCCGAAGCCGATTTACAGAGAGCGAGAGCTAATTTAGATTTAGCGGAAAAAAACCTACAAAGAGCCGAATTTCTGGTCAGACAAGGCGCACAGCCCCAACAGGATTTAGATAATCGCCGCCGCGACATTCAGGCCACCAGGGCGGAAGTAGAGGCCCGATCTAAAAATCGTGATGCGGCCCGTCAACAGGTGACGGCGGCTAGAGCTACCTTACAGGCAAACAAAGAAGCATTAAATATCGCCATTCAAAACGAATTAGCGTCACAGCAACAGGTGGCGGCGGCAGCGGCAACAGTGAACAGTCGTCAAGCGGCAGTGGCCAGCGCCGAGGGGCAATTAGGGGCGACGCGTCAGAATTTAGTTTTTAACACCATTACCGCCCCGATTGCTGGTTTTGTCGGCGATTTTAATCAAAGAAAGGTCGGCGATATTATCTCCCTAGGTGAAGAATTAACCTCGTTGACTAACAATAAAATTTTGGAACTAAATGTGCAGATTCCCGTGGAATTACAACCGCGTCTGCGTGTCGGGTTGCCCGTGGAAATTATTAATCCTGATGGCAGTGCGGGGGTTCGCGGTCAAGTAACTTTTATTTCCCCCACTGTTTCCCAAGCTACCCAATCGGTTTTAGTGAAGTTTTCTTTTACTAATGATGGCAGTCTTCGCAATAACCAATATGTGCGGGCGCGGGTAATTTGGGATCAAAAACCGGGGGTATTAATTCCCACCACGGCAGTGACTAGCATCGGGGCGCAAAATTTTGTTTTTGTGGCCGAAAAAGAAAAGGCTAAAGAAGGTCAAGAAAATGCCGAGGAGCGTTTAGTGGTAAGACAAAAACCAATTCAAGTTGGCACAATTCAAGGGCAAGCTTATCAGGTTATTTCTGGAGTAAATGCCGGGGAAAGAATTGCTATTAATAATATTCTTTCTCTCCGAGATGGTACAGCTATAACTGTTAGTCAGCAGTAATTTTTATGAGTAATTCGATTACCGTTCTTCCCCTGTTAGCGCAACTAATTACCGCCGAAAGTTTCCGTCCCTACGGTCAATTAATAACCCCTAGCCATGATGGGAAAATATTTGATGAAAGCGATGCACAACTGCATTTAAAAAACGGTGTGCCACGCTTTTATATTATGCGTTTACAGACTCGCGGACGTAAATTTAAGCGAATTACTCGTCATAGTCAATGTACCCAATGTCTCGGTTCTTTGGGGGGACAAGAGTGGTTTTTAGGAGTGGCCCCCCCTAGTCCTCAGACTCAACCGGATTTAGAAAAATTAAGGGTTTTTCGCATCCCCGGCGACTGTTTTATTAAATTAGAGGTGGGAACTTGGCACGCTGGCCCACTTTTTGATCAACCGGTGATCGATTTTTATAATCTCGAATTGAGCGATACTAATATTATCGATCATTTTACCTATAATTTTGCCCAAGAGCAGTCAATAGAATTCGAGATTGTTGATGGAAAAAATTAATTTTTTTACTTAACTTTTCGCAATCCTTTAGAAAGATAGGCAACGAAAAAAGCTAACACTCCTGTCATCCCTACCTCGAAATAATTAGTCATGAGAATAGCGGTAAAAAAAAGGAGCAAGATAATTAATACAGTCCGCTTTTGTTCAGGTAATTTCATCTCTAATTGCCTCTAATTCGGTTTTATTACTTAATGGTTGATAACCCAAAGAAAAAGCGAGAGAACTATCAAGAGAAACATCCTGCGGACGCGGCGCAATCATGGGAACATCGCACTGTAAACAGGGTTTTATTTGTTCCCTAGGAAGGTTAAAAACTGCCGCCATTAGTAACCCAAATTGATAACGAGAAACTCTTTCTTTCCCCCCCAGATGAATAATCCCTTGCACTTTTTCTAATGCCAAAAGTAAACCATTCACCGCACTATTAACCCCAACAGCAGTCCGATATTCATCAGTAAATAGAGATAATTCTTTTCCCTCTTGGAGGGTTTTTAAAAAGGGTTGCAGAAAACTATTAGCGTTGGGAGAAGGGGAACCAAACATCAAAGGCATTCGACAAATAGCTGCCCGAGGATATACTGCTAAAATGCCCTTTTCTGCCGCTACTTTTTGCTCACCATAGACACTGACTGGAGAAACGGTATCATTTTCGGAATAGGGGGCATTTTTACCATCAAAAACTAAATCGGTAGAGGTAAAAACTAGGGGTATTTGATATTGACTACACAAACGAGCAATTTCTAGAGAGGCTGTCAGATTAATTGCCTCGGATGCTTGGGGAAATTCTTGACAGAGATTCGGTTTTGATTGGGCAGCCCCATGAATTACCGCATCGGGTTTAATCTGTTGAAAAAGTTCTTTAACTGCGGCCAAGTCTGTTAAATTAATTTTAATTAAATTCGGGTCATTACTATTGACATTGTGCTTAAAGTATGTACCGAAACTGGCCCAAGATGAGCGAGTTTTTTGGTAAATATGCCAACCTAAAAACCCACTAACTCCAGTGATTAACAGCTTTTTCATAGTTTAGAGATTAAATCCTTTTTCGTAGGCTAAAAACTGTACCTGTGGTTCCAACGGTTCACTCACTAAACCAATTCCTGCAAATCCCCATCGCTGCATCAGTCCCTTTAATTGTGTTCCTGAGAGAGTTTCCACTGAAAAATTATTGGCTAAATCCTGAGCATGGGTATTGATATAACTTAAAGCATCGTAGGATTCTTTAAACAGAAGCAGATAACTAGCCGGAGTTTCGCTTTCACCTTTTCTCAGACGCGCTACTAGATATTGTCCGTCTTGTTTTGACCTGAGTAAATAATGTGTAGTTGCTAACATATTTTGTTAAGTAAAAAGTGAAAAGGGAAAAAGGGGTTGGGGATTGGGTTTTGGGGTTTTGGGGTTTTAGGGTTTTAGTTTAAATTTCCCCCATCTCCCCATCTCCCCACTGATAACTGATTACTGTTTACTGATAACTGATAAAATTTCCCTATCTCCCTACTTTAAATCCTCCAATTTAATTCTAGGATCTACAGCTTTGAGAAGTAAATCAGCCAGAAGATTACCGATAATCAACATAGTAGCACCCATCATTAAACTGCCCATAACTAAATATAAATCTTTAGCCGTCACAGCTTGCAGAATTAAACGACCTAATCCGGGCCAGTTAAAGAAAAATTCGGCGATAAATGCCCCACTTAACAAACTAGAAAATTCAAAGCCCAAAAGAGTTATCAGCGGATTAATAGCATTGCGTAAAGCGTGGACATAGATAACTTTATTTTCTGGTAAACCTTTCGCCCTGGCGGTTTGAATATAATCCTGTCGCAGAACATCTAATAATTGTCCTCGCATCAATCTTTGTAATCCGGCAAAACTGGTAACTGTCAGGGCAATAGTTGGTAAAATCATGTGCCAAGCGATATCTAAAACTTTACCGATAGGGGAATATTCCGAATAGTTAATACTGGTCATATCACCCACCGGTAAAAGCGGCGAGACATTTTGGGCGAGAATTAGCAGTAAAAGGGCAGTGATAAAACTGGGGAAACCTTGACCAAGATAACTGATAACTCGGAAAAATTTATCGATAAATTGGTTTTGTTTGACGGCGCTGAGAATGCCCAAAGGAATCGCAATCGCCCAGGTTAAAATGATGGAAGTCAAAGACATTAATAACGTCGCCGGAATTCTCTCTAATAATAGGGAAGACACGGGACGAAAATAGGTAAAACTCAGACCAAAATTAAACTGAGTTACCACCTGCCACAACCATTTAAAATACTGGACAATCGGCGGGTCTTTTAAACCAAAAAGAGCAATATATTGTTCTTTAGTTTCCTGACTAATCTTGGGATTAAGGTCAAGCAAAGCTAGAAAACCGCCGGGGGTTAATTGGATAATAGCGAAACTCAAAGCCGAGGCCAACAACAGAGTTAATAAACCCTGGAGAACACGCTTGACAATATATAAAAAAGTTTCGCTAGTTAGGAGAGATTCTAACCCATTAGCACTCGATCGAGCGGTTTTAGCCTTATAATTATCATCAGTCGCCGTCATAGAAAAAACCCTAATAATCGATGATGGTAATAATCGGTAAATCTGGTAACTTTTCCCGACCCCCGAGGTCGAGTAACTCGATGATAAAGGCAAATCCTAACACCTCGCAACCAATTTTTTCTAATAAATCGGCCGTCGCTTTCGCCGTTCCTCCCGTCGCAATCAAATCATCGACAATTAAGACTTTATGATGGGATGCCACCGCGTCTTGGTGAATTTCGAGGCTATCGCTTCCGTATTCCAAATCATACTCGATACTGTGAACGGCGGCGGGTAATTTGCCCGGTTTCCGGACAGGAATAAATCCCGCTTCTAACTGGTATGCTAAGGGAACCCCAAAGAGAAAACCCCGCGATTCCATACCGACAATGTAATCGGGGGATAAACCGTAATCGCGACACTTTGCCGTTAGGGTATCGATCGTGTAACGTAATCCTTGGGGATGATTGAGTAGGGTAGTAATATCGCGGAAGACAATACCCGGTTTGGGAAAGTCAGGAATATCGCGAATCAGTGATTTCAGATCCATTCGGTTTCCGTGTCTCGTAAAATGGGGGACAGCTATCTATACAATACAATTTACAATATCCTGACTCGACCGCCCTTGTGTTCTAGTTATCCTATATCATGACCTCTACTAGCCTAACGCCCGAATCTACAACATCAGCCCCAGAAAAACCAGTTATTTTAAGCGTTTTACCCGATTTTCCGATTGCCAGTCAGCAATGCGCCCTACATCTCCAACAGCATATCGATTTAATGCTATTAGCGTTGGAATCCTTAGAAGTCGGTGCCGGGGAGGCCCTGTTAGCCCTCTCTAAAGAACTAGGACTTGATAAAATTGTCAGAAACCGGATTATTTTCTGGCGCTTACGCTGTACTAATCCCTGGCGAATTTCCTACACCCTCGACCGTCTCACCCTTGACCAAGCAAAAGCTTTAGTTATCATTGCCAGTTATCGGGCCAAACCCCTAGCTATATCCATCCGACAATTACTGTTAGCGCGGCAACAGATGGAATCAAAAGGTTTACCCGTGGATAATAATTTTCTTTTATCAGAATACCTAGAAAGATTTCGCTCCAATTTTCGCAGTCGCATGAACCCCCGTCGGGCCAAAGTATCGGTTTATCTAGCTGATGAAAATGCCCTAAATGAACTAGCTTTATCCCTCCTCGATCGGTTATTATTTTGTACTGGTACGACGGGAATGCAGCGGTTTTGGATTAGTTTATTTGATGGGGAGATCGTGTAGAAATGAGAAGACAGTATAGCTTGCCCAATTGTACCCTGATTCTCGATGGTTTCGGCGATAATTTCGCCCCGGCTAACCCCGGTGATAGCCGACCTTTACTCTCAATTTTGACTAACGTAGAATGTCGGTTAATCGGGGCCAATAAAGTCCTGCAAGGTGGTCGGGTTTTCTTGGAAAATTTAGTACAAGCGGTCAGTCAGTATGCCCAAGAATTTTTGAGTGGTGTTCGTCATCCCCAAGATCCCGTCCATGAACCAGATCATGTGTACCTAGAAAAGATTGACCATAATCTCCATCGTCTGGTTTGGTATCCATCAACGGACTTGAATATCCCAGAAAGTCCGGTCAAGATAGAAATCAGTACCGTGCAGTTATTCGATTTAATAGAAGCGATTGACCAATTTTTTGCCGATACTCGCACTTTACCCGACCTAACCCTGAAATTACAGCCAGTTTCCCGTCGCTACCATAAGGTTAATGAATCGGTGGCCAGTCGAACAGTGCCTTTTTTGGCGGGATTAGGCAGTCTTGTCGCTTGCGCCCTACTTTTCTATCTGTTACCCGTCCCCCAAGTCCGTAAACCCGAAAATCCCCCCATTCCTGCCGCTTCTCCCAGTCCCACCGTCCCCACTAATCCCGTCCCCCCTCCCAGATAAAATTAGGACCCTAAGCTACATCTGTAAATGGAGTGATGGGAATGTGGTTATAAACTTCGGCATTCTTTGCCTGAGCTTGACGGAGATCGTAGTCTGTTTGAAGATTCAGCCAAAACTGAGGACTGTTACCAAAATATCGTGACAGACGCAAAGCTGTATCCGCAGTGATACTACGCTTACCGGCTAAAATCTCACCGATACGAGTTTGAGCTACGCTTAAATCTTTACTCAGTCTGTAGGGGGTAATATTGAGCGGTTCCAGAAAATCTAACTTGAGGATTTCACCGGGATGGATATTGGGCAACCGGTGCAACTGAGCTTTTACATTGAGCTTGTCGAAATGTGTCGAAGTGTTGTTATTCATCGCATTTAGCTAATTTTAGTGGTAGTCCACTATCTCTACCTGATCAGCATTGCCTTCATCAGTCCAAATGAAGCAAATTCTCCATTGGTCATTAATACGGATGCTGTACTGGCCCTGACGATCGCCCTGCAACTTCTCCAACCGATTACCCGGTGGGACACGCAGATCATTAATCGATACCGCCGCTGCAAGGATTAGCAGTTTTCGTAGAGCGACCGATTGAATATCAGGGGGATAGTGACGAGACTGAAACCCCTCGAAAATGAGCTTAGTCTCTTCGGACTTGAAATTGACGATCATGACCAAATCCTAACGCCTAACGATACTATTGTCAAGCAGACGTAAGCCTTCGCCCCACACCCTTCTCCCCTGCTCTGTCCCAGTTTTTAGAGAAAGTACCCGAAAAAAACCGGATCTTTTTTGCACAAGTTAGAAAAATTGTGTTACACTGGTAAATCTGTGAAGGTTTTTCGATAGGGAGTATTGAAAAAAAAATGACCAAACTGGGAACCCATTTGATTGTCGATGCTTGGCAAGTACCTGCTGACCTCCTCAACGATCCCGAGCGCATTCGTCGCGCTATCCTCGATGGAATTACGGCAGGAGAAGCAACGCTGATCGATTTGTGTGTCCACCAGTTCAGTCCCCACGGAGTTACCGCGACGGCGACTTTAGCTGAATCTCATATCGCGATCCACACCTGGCCTGAACACGGCTATTTCGCCGCTGATTTATTCTTCTGTGGTGCGGGTAAACCCGTGGTTGCCATGGAAATTTTGACCAAATCCCTGCAAGCAGGTGAGATTAAAGTGCGGGAACTAACCAGAGGATTCCCCGGTCCTGCGGCAGTTTATGAAAGCAAAAAGGAAGAACCCCTTAAATCTTCCCTGGTTATGGCCTAATTTCTAGGGACTGCCTCGATAATAAGTTAGCAGCACTGGCGATCGCCTAAACTGAAATCGTGATCAGGATAACCTTTGTTTTTATCCTCGCTGTCTTTTCCTCTCTCGTTAGTCTCTGGTTAATTAACCGATCCCAACAGAGATTAAGCAACCGTTTGAGAAGGATTCGCTATCGTCACGAATACAGTGCGGTGATGGCCAGTGATTTTTTGTCAATCCCTCTAGGGACAGAAAATAAACTGTCCTTTATCGGTGATCTTAGTTGTCGTTTTAATGCGTATTCCCCCCATTTGCGTTGTGCGGTTAATCCCCCGGGTCCTTGTGAAGGTTGTCGGCAGTACGAAGCTAGAACTGGCACAGTGTAAGCGGCTTGAGCTTCCAAAAAGTTCCCTATTTGCTATCCTTAAAAATTATCGCTATCGCAATTGAGGAGTGTGGGAACAATGGCGTTCAAACGAAATTTGACCCTCTTAATCATCGGATTAGGATTAACTTGTTTACCCCTATATCCGGCCCAAGCTAACCAAATCAGCACCGTCACCCCGAATACGGCAGCCAATCAAACTCTCGCTACCCATCTGGTTCTAAAACTGAAAGAGAGAAAAGTTTACGTTTATCAAGATAAGCAAGTTTTAGCGCAATTTACCGTCGCCGTCGGCAAAAAAGGCTGGGAAACCCCCACCGGTAAATTTGAGGTGCGAGAATTAGTTCGCAATCCCGTCTGGAAAAGTCCCTGGACAGGCAAAGTCAGCACCCCCGGTCCCAATAGTCCCCTAGGGGAAAGATGGATCGGTTTTTGGAGTGACGGCAAAAATTCCATCGGTTTTCACGGAACCCCCGCCGAAAATTCCCTCGGTAGCGCCGCTTCCCATGGTTGTGTGCGGATGCGGAATCGGGATGTGAAAGTGTTGTTTGATTTAGTCCGCATGGGAACCCCCGTCATCGTTCAACCTTAATTCCGGCAGGTATTTTTTTAAGATAGGCAGGTCTTTCGGGCGATCAATATCGGCTAATTTAGGCAGATAAGCGGTTTTTAAAGCCAGTTTAGCGGCGATTGTCTGGGTTTTTGCCAAGACTTCCCCCGTTCCCCAGGGAACATCATCAAAAAGCTCTGGAAAGACCTGTTTTAAAGCAATTAGGTAGTATCCTCCATCTAACGCTGGCCCTAAAACCATATCGTGGGTTTTTAGGGCCTCAAAGGCTGCTAAAATCTCTTTTTCCCCGATTTCTGGGCAATCTGTGCCAATAATAGCGATCGCTGTCATCCCTTGAGCAAAACCATCAGCAAAAGCATTTTGCATCTTTTCTCCTAAGTCTTTTCCCCGTTGAGAATGATAGGAATAATGCTCACCTAACCAAGTACGCATTTTCTCCTCGCTGCCGCCATGGTAGTAAATGATTAGGGAGAGATAATTCCTTAAACCCGCTAATTTACCGAGAGTATATTCAGCCAGTTTGCGGTGCAATTCTTCGGCTCCCTCGGCTGCCAAAGCTGGAATCATCCGGGTTTTTACTTTCCCCAATTCCGGATAACGGGTAAAAATAATTAGTTGTTGTCTCCAGTCCACGAGTGATTGCGACGATGATATTAATTATCAGTTTTAGCATACTGTCAATAGATTATTGTAGTTGGTTATCTAATTGTGTGTTGGGTTTCCTTACGTCAACCCAACCTACGATGGCTTCAAGTGCAAGTCCTGCAAAATATCGGATTTTTTCAGGTCATCGACCTCGATTCGGAATTAGAATTAGAATCTGACTCAAGAATTTGTCTAATATCTGATAAATTATCAACTTTGTAAAAAGAGCCTAATGCAACACTTTCATGATCTTGTATCCAATGATAATGTGGATGATGATAGCCGTACAAGATACACTTTGCTCCAATTTCAATGCCTGGATTAATATCTGATTTTAGTGAATCACCAATAACCCAAACATCTTGACAATCAAAGCCTATATCTTGGATAAATTTTTTTAAAATTTCAGCATTTTTGTGAGGCACAACTCTTATAAAATCAAAGTATTTATACAGTTCATTTTTGTGTAACTTCTTTTTTTGAAATGAATTTTCACCTCTTGTCAATAATGCAAGAGAATAGTTTTGAGATGACCAATCAAGAATTTCTTTAGCCCCCTTAATAGTATTTGGTGTATTTTTTAAAATTAAACGGCCAAAATCTTTAATAGCTTTTAAAGTTTCCTGGGATATTTGATGATTTATCTTATGAGAAACAGATTTATAAGTTTCTATCATACTCCGAGTATAACGATAAGGAGAATGCTTTAGTTTTTGCATTTGAAGATAATCAATTTTTTCAAATTCTTCAATTAATTTATCTTCATTAATTTGTAATTCTTCAGATAATTTTTCCACAAAAAGCTTTCTTGCAAGCCAATAAACATTGCTGGTATTTAGCAAAGTATCATCTAAATCAAATACAATCAGACCACTTTTAGCCATTTTTATATTACCTTGATTATTACTAACCTTGAGTTCCCTTTGGAGATGGTGTTGGACTTGGACTCTCTAAGGGAATTGGATTTTGATTATTATTCTCAGATTTCGGTTGCATACTGACCACAACAGCAAGAACACCAGCTACGGCTGCAATAAACGTGAATATAAGAGATAGCCAAGTTGCCCAATGACTTATAATTATAGATTTAACGTCATCTTTTGTTGCGAAATTTGAGCGAAGATCTAGTATTTTAGCTTCTACTTCCTGCTTAGTAAAATAAGGTGAATCTGAGCCTCCAACTATAATTTGAGATAAATTATATGTATTTTGCTGAACTAGGACATCGTTAAACTTTTGTTCTTGCTCTGCTCTTGACATCTGTCTATTGTAAGGACTTGTAGTGAAATTTGGCATTTCCTCAAAAATTATTGTCAAAATTTTTTGACCTCTTTGTATACTTAAAGGGTCTTTCCCGAGGTTAATCGCCTTAATAGTAATAAGTCCTTGAAAGCCAGGATCTATATGACCTGGATTCAGAACAAGGAGAGCTTTAAATGAACTCTCAGCATTTCTGGCAAAAACAGTCGCCATGATTTTTGACGATAGCTTGATTTCTTCCAATGTAAATAAGTTTATAATTTCACCCGGTTGAATATCAAATTGCCTATTAGCATCTGGATGATTTTCATTGATGATTTGACCATTTTTAAAAATTGTTCCAATTCTTAGGTCATAGCTGCAAGCTTCCAAATTAGCTTTCACAGCATTTAAAACCAATTCTCCTGAATCAATTTTGGCTTCAATATCTTGTTTAGAAAGAATTCCTTCTGACATTAGACAAACTCCAAAATAATCTGTGATTACTTGTTACAGCGTTTCTCCGGTAGACGAGGTAGGCTGAAATCCTTTAGCGGCAAGATTTGATATATACTTCACCTTTGTGAGAAACGCTGTAATTGGATGACAAATAAATAGTTAAACCGCAACCAGCTAGAGAACTGGAATTTCACGGGCAAGCCACTAAGCCTTAAAAGTATTGCTATGCAAGGATCGTAGCCGAAAAAGCAAAACTACGGTTTTCCCTGTGGATGGGGTTTAAGTTATGGCAATTATGGTATTTCTGCACTTGGTTAGAATTATACCTACAGGCTGCAAATTTTTCCCAGGGAATTAAGTTGGCTAACTTTTATCTTTCCCAATAAAACAGGGAATTAAAAGATAGCGATCGCAATTTTAATTCCCTGTTGAATTCGTTGTCGGGATTGAGGCGAAATTGCGCCATAGGGACCTTGTTCGAGATAAACTTGGCGAATCGCTGAGATATTGTCGCATAAGGCCAGAGAATCTGTTAAGAGTCCACCTTCTCCCGCTTCGATCAAAATACGGGTAGGGGTTTCTCCACCGGTTAAATCGCTGGTCAAGGGAACAACCAAAACACTGCTAGAAAGCTGATTCCTGACATTGATAGAAACGACAACAGCGGGGCGTTTTTTGGTGTCTCCTATGGTTTTAAGGGCGCGAATTAAATAAATCTCTCCTTGGTGGGGATAATTGTCATCTTCCATGTTAGAGTCCTTCCGGGTCGAGGATTTCTTCCATTTGGGTTTGGGCGAATTCTCCCCAGTCCAGGTCAAATTGCCGTTCAGTTGGTTTTTGGGTTTGGTAGAAGGTGCGTAACTGGTTTTCTATCTGCTGTCGGTACCACAGTCGCAATCCTTCTTCGACAGCAGCAGAGCGATTCTCCGTCAATTGGTCAATATCTTGAAGCAATTTAGAATCGACGGTAATAGATATCCGTTGTTTGGTGCTTGATTGGGTCATGGGTCGGGAGATGAGGTAATATTATTTATATGATATAGCGTTTCCTGTTCACAAGAGGTACATTATCGATTCTGAAAAGCTTAATCAGCAAAGGTTAAACTGTGCCTCGCAGATGCGAGAACCGCTATAATTTATCATATGACAATCCCGCCTCGGTTTTTAGGTTCGGGGCTTTGTCGGATAAGATACCGCTCCTCAAAAGTTAACTATAATGATTAAAAGTAAAGATATAGATATAACTTAATCCATCGCTTGTTTGTATTGTTGAACAGTCAGGTAAACCAACGACTACAGTTGAATTAAAACCAGCAAAAAATTAACTTAATGAGTTATTGGAAGCTGTACTTAAAGGTGAAGAAATTATCATCACAAAAAAGAATGAACCTGTAGTTAAATTAGGTCCTGTAAAGTTAGCCAAGAAACCACCGCTTCAACCCGGAAGTGCTGCGGGAAAAGTTGGGATAGCCGATGATTTTGATGCTCCTAGAGCCACTGAGAACAGAGGATATCACTTTTGTGCAATTCCTGTAAACGGTTGATTGACACTCCCGTCGCTAAAAGCGAGGGATTCTTGGTTCACTGAGTTTCCTTAATCTGGCAGGACGTATCCAACCAAACCAGAGGGAATCTCTCCCCAAGCGTTTATTGGGTCTAGCCCAAAGGTTCCGGTATGCCCTACCGTACTTAGTCCCTTTTTGAGAATGTTGATAGCGGCGTTAATATCTCTATCTTCTACATAGCCACAGTGGGGACAAATATGGGTTCTCGTAGATAGAGATTTAGGTACTTTTTGACCACAATTAGAACAGTTTTGACTCGTGTTATGGGGGGCTACTGCTACCGTAGCCTTACCATATTTAAAACCAAAATATTCTAACCATTGCCGAAAAGTTGACCAAGCCACATCATTAATAGATTTAGCTAGTTTAGAGTTTTTTACCATGCCTTGAACATTTAAGTTTTCGTAAGCGATGAAATCGTTAGATTTAATGACGCGCAATGCCTCTTTTGAGGCAAAGCCTTTACGTTGCCTACTTACTCTTAAATGCTTTCTAGCATATCTCTTTCTAGCTTTTTGGTAGTTGTTTGATTGGGGTTGACCTTTTCTAAACTTTTTAGATTTCTTCCGATTCAGACGATTTAATCTTTTTTCTGCCTTGCGATAGAATTGCGGTATTTCTACCGTTTCCCCATCACTGTTAGCGTAGAAAACTTTTAAACCTACATCCAACCCTACACATTTTTTAGTAGGTTCAAGAGGTTTTGCATATTCCCGAACATCTAAATTAATGCAGAACTGCACATAATAACCGTCAGCACGTTTGACAATCCTTACCCGTTTAATTTGGTCTAAGGGATAGAAATTTAGGTCTCTAGTTCCTTTCAGTTTAACCGTGCCGATGTTTTTCTTGTCGGTAAAAGTAATTTTCTTTCTATCCTCCGATAGTTTCCATCCGGAGTGTTTATATTCTACGGAACGATTATTCTTTTGGAATTTAGGATAGCCTTTCTTTCCCTTTATTCCTTTCTTACAATTGTCATAGAAACGAGCAATAGCTGACCAAGCCCGTTCTGCTGATGCTTGTCTGGCTGTAGAGTTAAGGTCATCCGCAAACTTGAACTGTTTGGCGAGAACTGCACAATATTTATTGAGAGAATATTTATCGATTTTGTCTTCTCTCTTGGCATCCATCCAAAGCCTTAATGCTTTGTTTCTGATGAATTGTACTGTACGAATAGCCTCATCAATGGCAGAACACTGACTTGGTTTAACCACGGCTTTCATTTCTAAGACAATCATTGTTTATCGACCTCAAACAACTTTCTTTATGCTAACATATCCAGCACAAAACTGTCAAGGATTTAGTGGTGCTTCGCTGTTCTATATTGGTCGGGTTTCATCCCGTCAGTGAAACTGAGGGTCTTCACCCGACATTTAAGATAAAACCATCCACACCGACAAAGGAGGTGAGGGGCGACCAGTTTAAAATATCCTCTAAAATTGATTGATAGCCTTGCACATTGGGATGAAGTCCATCTTCCATTAATCTTTCTTGGCACCACAGATCACCCCGGTTCATCCAGAGATCAAATAAATCGAGATAGGGAATATTTTGTTCTAGACAAGCTTGTTTAGTGGTTTCCTTAAAACTATACTGATCGCCATGGTTGAAGTAAAAGCAATCTAAAAAGGGCATTTTCCGCTCATCCACGGGAATCATACCTATAAACAAAACCGGGCAAAGAGAACGGGCTCGGGTGAGTAAATTTTCGATTTGAGTTTGAAAAAGATCGTGATCGGTGTAGGTGCGACCATCGGGCCGGCCCAAGCGGGCTGTATCATTAACACCGACGGAGAGAAGAATCAGGTCGGGGAGACGATTGCGAATTTCCCCCCTGAGACGAAATTCCTGTTCTAAACGTTCGGACACTTGTACCACTCGATCGCCGCGAATACCCAAATTATACAGGGCATGACCAGCACTTTCCATCCACAAACGACGTAAGCGCTCGGCCCAACCGCCACCTACGGGGTCGCCATAGCCATACACAAGGCTATCACCTAAAGCGACGATTTTGAGGGGATGGGGCATGATTAGGCCTTTGTCTTTAGTAGGTAAACGAGAAAGAGTTTGCATGATCGCTCGATCGAATCGGTTGTCCTTTACACTTGTAAACGAATTTGGTTAAACTGTCCGTGTATTATACTACATTAGAAAATTTTTCCTGCCAGCTAACTTAGATATCAGCTAGGCACTGACACTGACCAGTATAAAGCACGCAGCCCGATGATCATTGCTTCCCTCCGAGTCATTTCTGGGCTAAATCTGCTATAGAATCTATGATTAAAACCTAGATAACTCAATGACTACTCGTTTACGACGCGCGGTTCAAGACCGAGAATTTTTGATTACAGCCGAGATTACTCCCCCGAAAGGTGGTAATACCAGTCATATGTTAGAAATGGCCCTCTGGCTGAAAAATCGCGTTCATGCGGCTAATATTACCGATGGCAGTCGCGCCGTAGTGCGAATGTCCTCTCTGGCAGCCTCCGCTATTCTCTATCAACACGACATTGAACCCATCTGTCAAATGGCCTGTCGCGATCGCAATGTGATCGGATTACAAGCAGATCTCATGGGCGCTCATGCTTTGGGATTGAGAAATATACTAGCTTTAACCGGAGATCCCGTCAAAGCAGGAGATCATCCCCAAGCTAGGGCAGTTTTTGACCTAGAATCGGTACGTTTGTTAAAATTAATCGATAAATTGAATAAAGGTTTTGACCTTAACGATAAATCTTTACCAGATGGACCGTTAGAACTTTTTGCCGGGGCTGCCGTCGATGTGCAGTCAAAAAGTAGGTCTGGTCTTCAACGCCGTTTTGAGCGTAAAATCGAAGCAGGAGCGCAGTTTTTTCAAAGTCAATTAGTTACGGATTTCGAGTGCCTTGATAAGTTCATGCAGCAGGTGGCCTCCCTCGCCGATAAACCAGTTCTAGCGGGAATTTTTCTGTTAAAATCGGCTAAAAATGCCGTATTTTTAAATAAAAATGTGCCAGGGGTGCAAATTCCCGACCAGATCATTCAAAGACTCGCCGATGCAGCTCATCCTCTCGAAGAAGGTATCAAAATCGCCGCCGAACAAATAAAATTAGCCCAGCAGTTATGTCAAGGTGTCCACATCATGGCAATAAAACGAGAGGATTTAGTCCCGAAAATTCTCGATCTGGCCGGTATTCCGCCAATACATAACTGAGATGAAAAGTCAATAGTTTTTATAAAAAATTAACTTTCATTTTGACTAGCGGTCTTTTGACAAGAATTCTACCCCTAACCTAGGATGGGAAGGCTGAAAGCATCTTCGGGATTAAAAGCATGGATTCCAATCTAGGTCAAGAAAAAGAGAATAGTTGTGGTAATTCCGGGCGAAAATGGTTGTCGATCGGTATTGCCCCCACTGGTATAATTTCTATTGGTATTGTCCCCATGGGCGTTATTTCCATCGGTATTGTGCCTATGGGAGTAGTTTCCATTGGAACCGTGGCCATGGGGACAATTGCAGCCGGTTTTGTGTCCATGGGACTTTTCAGTATTGGTAGCGTTGGGATGGGATTAAATAACGGCCATTTTTCCAATCTTAATTCTCCCCCTGCTGAATCTCCCCATAAACATCATCAGCATTAAAATCAAGATTTGACCAGCAATCATGAATTATTCCATCCGTGCTGCCGTTGCTACCGATGTCAAGGCTATTTTTGACTTAATTCTTGCCTTAGCAGCCTATCAAGAACTCAGCCATTTAATGACAGGAAATAGTCAAGCTTTAGGGGATCATTTATTCGGAGAAAAACCCTACATCGAAGCATTGGTGGCGGAAGTAGAGGGTAAAATAGTCGGTTTTGCCCTATTTTTTGCTAACTATTCCACCTTTATCACTAAACCGGGGCTTTACCTAGAAGATATCTTCGTTTTACCCGATTATCGCAGTCAAGGTATCGGGAAAGCTTTACTAATGGCTGTGGCTAAAATTGCCGTCGCTAGGGATGCAGGACTTTTAGAATGGACTGTCTTAGAGTGGAATCAACTGGCGATCAATTTTTATGGAAAAATGGGGGCTAAGGTCTTCAAAGAGTGGCAAATTTGTCGTCTCACCGGGACTGCTTTAACGGAATTGGGTAATAGCGATAAATAAGTCAGAGCTTTTGTGGCTCCTGGAACTTTGTGATCGATCGAGACTCCTTGCTATACTATACCTCTGACACTGGCTTTCCTCATTGGTGCAGAATGCAACCCACAGACTCGAATAAATTTACCGAACAAGCTTGGGATTCGATTGTTAAATCGCAAGAAATTGCGCGACGCTTTAAAAATCAGACCTTAGAGGTGGAACACGTTATTATTGCCCTCCTAGAGCAGAATAACGGTCTAGCCACCCGGATTTTACAAAAAGCTAATATAGAAATTCCGCGACTGCAACAACAGCTAGAAGTCTTCACCAACCGACAGCCGAAAGTGGCCATCGTCGATCAATTATACCTAGGTCGTGGTCTTGATCTGCTGCTCGATCGAGCGGAAGCATCCCGGGAAAGTTGGCAAGATAAATTTATCTCCGTCGAACATCTTCTCGTCGGTTTTGCCGAAGATGAAAGGGTTGGCCGGAAATGTTTACGCACCTTCAATCTTGACCCCCAAGATTTAGAATTAGCCATCAAAGCGATTCGCGGCACTCAAAAGGTTACTGAACCCAATCAAGAGGAAAAATACGAAGCTTTAGATAAATATGGACGGGATTTAACAGCAGCGGCCAAAGAAGGCAAATTAGACCCGGTTATCGGTCGCGATGAAGAAATTCGACGGGTGGTACAAGTCCTCTCGCGACGGTCGAAAAATAACCCGGTTTTAATCGGTGAACCGGGAGTAGGAAAAACCGCTATTGCGGAAGGATTGGCCCAAAGGATTGTTAACGGAGATGTTCCCGAATCTTTGAAAAATCGTCAGTTAATTTCCCTCGATATGGGAAGTTTAATCGCTGGGGCAAAATATCGAGGCGAATTCGAGGAAAGATTGCGGTCAGTTATGAAAGAAGTTACCCAATCAGAAGGGCGAATTATTCTCTTTATCGATGAACTACATACCGTTGTCGGTGCGGGTTCTAGGGAAGGGGGATCGATGGATGCGGGCAACCTATTAAAACCTATGTTAGCTCGGGGAGAATTGCGCTGTATTGGGGCGACAACTTTGGATGAATATCGCAATCATATTGAAAAAGACCCCCCTTTAGAAAGACGTTTTCAACAGGTTTATATTAAGGAACCTTCCGTGGAGGATACTATCTCAATTCTCCGGGGTTTAAAAGAACGTTATGAGCTGCATCATGGGGTGACAATTACCGATTCGGCCCTAGTGGCAGCAGCTACCCTATCCCATCGTTATATTAGCGATCGCTTTTTACCAGATAAAGCGATCGATTTAGTCGATGAAGCGGCGGCAAAATTAGAGGTAGAAAGTACCACTAAACCCGCCGATTTGGAAATGATAGATCGTCGCTTAATGCAGTTACGGATGGAAAAATTCTCCTTAGAAAAAGAGGAGAAAAAAGATCGAGCTTTTCAAGAGCGTTTAGAAAGAATTATCGAAGAAATTGAGGAATTAGAAAGTAAACAAAAGCCTCTTGCTGACCAATGGCAAACGGAAAAACATATCGCCGAGGAAATTAAATTATTGCGAGAGGAAGAGGAACAATTACGCCTACAGGTGGAACAGGCGGAACGGGCTTATGATCTCAATAAAGCGGCCCAATTAAAGTATGGCAAGCTAGAAATTTTACAAGGGGAATTAGAAGTAAAAGAAAAAGAACTAGAAACTATTCAAGCGGCAGGTTCTACCCTGTTAAGACAACAGGTAACTGATGCCGATATTGCCGAAATAGTTGCCCGTTGGACAGGAATTCCTGTCAATCGTTTAATGGAATCAGAACGACAAAAATTATTAGAATTAGAGTCTCATTTACAGAAAAAAGTTGTCGGACAAAATGAAGCGGTCACGGCAGTAGCAGCGGCGATTCGACGAGCGCGCGCGGGAATGAAAGATCCCTCGCGTCCGATTGGTTCATTCCTATTTATGGGACCTACCGGAGTGGGTAAAACCGAGTTAGCGCGGGCCTTGGCGGGGTTACTGTTCGACTCCGAGGAGGCCATGGTTCGCATCGATATGTCGGAATACATGGAAAAACACGCGGTTTCGCGGTTAATCGGCGCGCCTCCGGGTTATGTGGGTTACGAGGAAGGGGGACAACTATCGGAAGCGGTGCGTCGTCGTCCCTATTCTGTGGTTTTATTGGATGAAGTGGAGAAGGCCCATCGGGATGTTTTTAACATTTTATTACAAGTGCTTGACGATGGGCGCATTACCGACTCTCAGGGGCGCGTGGTGGATTTTCGGAATACGATTATCGTGATGACCAGTAATATTGGCAGTGACCACATTTTAAATGTTTCCGAAGATGCCGATTATGAGGAGATGCGGAAACGGGTTTTAACAGCTTTGCGGAGTCATTTTCGTCCCGAATTTTTGAATCGTATCGACGATTTAATTATTTTCCATACCCTGAAAAAAGAAGAATTGCGTTACATTGTTCGTCTGCAATTACAGCGTCTGGAAAGATTATTAGGAGAACAAAAAATCAATCTAGAATTAACTACGGCCGCAGAAGATCATATCGTTACTGTTGGTTACGATCCTACCTACGGTGCGCGACCTTTAAAACGTGCTATCCAACGGGAGTTGGAGAATCCTTTGGCCACAAAAATTCTCGAACAAGCTTTTATGGAAGGGGATACGGTAGTAATTGATTGTCTGGATGAAGTTTTAAGTTTTAGCAAAAAGGAGCTAGAAAGGGAAGGGCAAACATTAGAATTAGCTGTGGTTAACCTCAGTTCGGATTAAAACCAGATAGGGGATATATTCCCCCCAATTTAGACAATATAAACAAAATTTTGCCCCAAAAGTTCTTGTGATCCAGCTAACAGGTTTTACATAGGGTTTGCTGAATAAATCTAAGTGGGTGGGTGGAATTAAATATAAGATGAACGTAGTTTGGGTTGAAGCATGAAACCCAACGCCCGCTCATGTTACGAAGTGCGCTAACCCATCCTACAAATAATTGTGCCTGCCTACTTAAAAACCTTGTTGGATAATATCTTTAGGCTTTTTGGAAATCAAAAAGTGCCAGCCATTGGACGGAGCGGGGGGAAAATTCAGGGACTTTTTCCCTGAAAATTAGGTAATTGACCCCCTCAAAATCGGTAAAACCCCACACCCTGCCCCCACGAGAAACTTTTTCAGCCAACCCTAATTAGTGCCTCAAAACCAGAGACGATTTCCAACATTTCTTCGGTGATAGCAGTTTGCCGTTCCTGTTGGAATTGAGCGTGAAGTTGTGCTAATTGCTCTTCTATATTTTTCTCGGATGCTTGCATCGATGCCAGTCGGCTCGCATTTTCACTAGCCAAAGATTCAGCCAAAGCACGATACAGACAAATAAACAAATATTGCTCGATCAAGGCAGAAAACAACTGACTCCAATCCATGGTAAAAGTAGGCAAAGTGGCTCCTACCCACCTTTTTTGCTGTAAGTCTTGTAGCCATTTGTTATCCACAGGCAATAATTGTAAGGCATGAGGTTGATAGGATATATTGGAGCGAGGCTTATTGTAAAACAAGGCAATTTTATCTATTGGCATTTGAGATTGCCACATTTCGATGTGTAGTAGAAGTTCTTGAACCATTGACGTGATGCCAGCAAGAGAAGTGGGCATCGCAAAGTTCCGTTCGCTGACTACTCCCGCATTTTCTAAGGGGGGAATTACCCGCGCACCTACAGCCAAGACTGCGAGTTGGCTGGAGTCAATAGACAAGTGCTGAATCTGAGTAACGGCGTAGCGGACAATCTGCTCGTTGAACTGACCGCACATACCCTGATCTGAACCAAATATGATCGCACCTAAATGACTATTTCTCGGAAGCTTTCTGGGGGGTGCGGCGATCGCATGGTGCTGATATACTGCTGATCCTAAAACAATTTGCAAGCCCATCTCGATGGTACGAGTATACTCGATAAGGGATTCTACTGCCCGTTCATATTGATGAATGCTGGCCGCTGCAAGAACTTTCATGGTCTTGACAACGGATTGAAGTTCTTGCGCGATAGCAATTCGTCGTTGTAGCAATTCAAGGACGGGCATGATGTGTGTTGATTGGCAATTGATTGTAAAACAATTGAGCGTGAAGTCGAGTTAATTTATTCCGGGATAGCAATTGCTTGTTTGGCTATATTGACTAAATTCTGGAAATCCCCATCGCTCAGTTTTTTGCCAGATTGTAGGTGAACGCATATTTCGGGTAATTGCTGTCGTATTGCTAAAGCGACGGCTTTTTCGGCCGCTGGGATTTCCGCAATCGTCAATCGATCAAATACTCCTGATGTCACCGCTAGGAGTATAGCAATTTGTTCGGGAACCGGCATCGGTTCGTACTGATTTTGTTTCAAAACTTCCCGCACGCGCCGCCCTCGTTCTAAAGTTTGACGAGTGACTTCATCTAAACGAGTGCCAAAACGGGAGAAAACCTCTAGTTCTTCAAACTGGGAATAAGATAGGCGTAAATCACTCGCTACAGCACGATAGGCAGCTAATTGAGTCTTCCCCCCCACTCGCGACACCGACTTACCCGCATCTACCGCCGGCAAAATTCCTTTTTGAAACAGCACGGGAGAGAGATAGATTTGCCCGTCGGTAATTGAGATTAAATTGGTCGGAATGTAAGCAGAGATATTTTGGGCTTCGGTTTCGACAATCGGCAATGCAGTTAAAGAACCACCTCCTCGGGCAGCATTTAGGTGTGTAGAGCGTTCGAGCAAGCGAGAATGGATGTAGAAAATATCGCCAGGAAAAGCTTCTCGACCGGGAGGACGGCGTAATAGCAGCGATAGCTCTCGATAAGAGCGAGCATGAGCGGTCAAATCATCATAAACAATCAAGACATCATGGCCCTGCTCCATAAAATACTCTGCCATGGCCGTGGCGGCGTAGGGAGCAATAAACTGCAAGCCTGGTGGTTCTTCTCCAGCGGCAAAGACGACCAAACAGTAGTCCATCGCCCCATACTGCTGCAAGTCAGCGACGAACTTAGCCACCGCCGAACTGCGCTGTCCGAATCGCGCAGTAAACGCAAATTACCTTTTCACCTTTCTGGTTGATGATCGTGTCAAGAGCGATCGAGCTTTTTCCTGTTTGGCGATCGCCTAAAATCAATTCTCGCTGGCCTCGCCCGATGGGAATCAGAGCATCCACCACCTTTAAGCCCGTTTGCAGCGGTACTGTCACCGGAGCGCGATCCATAATTGCTGGGGCTTTTCGCTCGGCCAAATATCTTTGTGCCGCCCGCACTGGCCCCTGGTTATCCAAGGGGCGACCCATGGGATCGACTACTCGCCCTAAGAGTCCGTCACCCACTGGCACATCTAGCACTCGTCCCGTCCGGCGTACCTCATCCCCTGCTTTTAAATGTTCGCTTTTATCTAAGAGGATAATGCCGACTTCATCAATATCCAAGTTAAAGGCCATACCCAGAGAATCTCCCAGGAAACAAACAATTTCTTCCGATTTTACGCCTGGCAAGCCAGCAATCCGGGCAATCCCTTGACCGATAAAGTTTACCGTGCCAATTTCTCGGTATTTGAGTTGTGGGCGCTGCTCGCCTAAAATCCGTTGGCAGGTAGAGAAGGTATCCTCTAGCAATCGGTGTAAAGCTTGCTCATCTCGGTTCATGGTATTTTTTGATTATCTCTCGTCTCTCGCGTAAAGACAACGGCTAAATCCTCTTCAAAGTCGTTCAAAAATTCCTCGACATTCCAGGCGATTCTTCGGCCAGAGGTTTTTAACTCAATGCCACAGATAAGGGCCAGTTTCACTTCAAATTTTATATCCAGATCACCAACAAGTTCTTGGCGCAGAACTGAGATAATTTGCTGCCGCAATTCTTCCGAGATTTCAAAGCTGCTAGAGATGATTGCCTCCTGCGTCTTGACCGTTGCGGCGATCGCTTGACAAAGCACTCGTTTCTCTTCCCGATCCCAATTGCGAACTCGCTTGAGGAAAACTTGAATGACAAGCTGTTCAAGCTGGACATCGGCTAGAGCTGCCAAAACTTGGCGAATTGTCTCCTGAATCTGTTGTAATGCTCGATGTCGCAACTCTTGCAAAAAGGCATCTTTTTGCCGTTGAACTATTTCTTGCCAGCGGGATCGATCTTCTTCTACTTCAGTGCGGATACCTTGCATTAACTCTGTTTGCGTCTGTGCAACTGCTGCCTTAACTTGAGCCAACATCGTCGAGCGATCAGTCGCAAAATCTTGCTGCATTTTTTGGTATTTTTCGATTTCTTCTCGCGCTAATTGGCACTTTTGTTCTGCATCTTGCTGGCGATCGCTAATTGTTCTTTCCCGACGTTCCATTGCCTGAATAATAGGACGGTAGAGAAACTTTTGCAGTACAGCCACCAAAATCAAGAAATTAACAATTTGGGCCAAGAAGGTAAACCAATCAACTGCCACGGAATTATCCCCCCGCTTTAGTCACTACATAACCCCAAAAAGGATTGGCAAAAATTAAAATTAGCGAAATCACAAAACAATAAATTGCCACTGACTCAATAAATGCCAAACCAACAAATAACGTTCGAGTAATCGTATTGGCTTCGTCTGGCTGTTGCGCCAAAGCGGTCAAAGCTTGAGCGATGGCTCTTCCCTCTCCCAGTGCCGGCCCGATTGAACCGATCGCCATAGTTAATCCAGCCGCTAAAATTGATATCATTGCCGTCAAGCCAATATTATTCATGGTTTCTTTGCTCCTTTTCTCCTGTATGAGAATTATTAACCACTTGCTGTGCTTCTGTTGCCGAAGCAATATAAACCATAGCCAAAATCGCAAAAATATACGCTTGAATTAATCCAGTCAGTAGCTCCAATACCTGCATGATAATCGGGAAAAAGAGAGGGGCAATGGATAAAAGAATAGCTACTATCATGACATCACTCATCACATTGCCAAACAGCCGGATGGCCAAGGACAAAGTGCGTGACAGTTCCCCAATCACATGAAAAGGTAACATCAAGGGATGGGGTTGTAGATAGTGCTTGAGATATTTTTTTAACCCTGACTGACGTATGCCGTAAAATGGCACCGCCCAAAAAACGCAGATAGCAAGTGCTGCCGTTGTAGAAAGAGAGGCCGTGGGCGGATGATAGCCCGGGATGATTTCTAAGAGATTGGAAGCGGCGATGAAAATAAACAAAGTACCAATAAATGGCAAGTAGATATCCGGTTGGCATCCGCTAATATCTCGTATTTGACCCTGCAATTCTTCGATGACAACTTCCAAAACATTTTGCCAGCGAGACAGACGAGTATCTGTCGATAGTCGGCGCGTGATTAGCCAGGAACTAATGCCCAATAACGCCATTAACCCCCAAGTAAATAACAGAGTAGCATTAAGGGCAATTGCTCCTGATTGCCAGAAAATAATCTTGTCAGGACTTAGATACATGAGCTATTGTACTTAGTTGCTTCTGAATTTAGGTTGTACCTGCTGCAATATTAGATTTCTCGTCCAGAAGAAGGTGGCCAGGCTTAACAGCAAGTGGAGGACTTGCAAGTGGGGGACTGCAGCCATTATCGCATAAAATCCCAGTAAAATTATGCTTGTACGCCCCAAAAAACTAATCAAAGTTAACACCGTGGGATTATGGGTTCTGGGGAGTTGACGCACCGTTAGCCACAATCCCCCAAAATGCGCCAAACCCAAGGCCATTCCCACCAATAATGCCAGAGGAAAATACAGCAGTTCAATCATGATTGAGTTCCTTTTTCGATTGCTCGCGTGCGCGCTCGATGGCGGATTGTTCGCGCTTAACCCACTGCCAGGCATTCAGACAGCCCAGCATCAACCCAGCCAACATTAACATTAATGTCCAGGAAAAGCGACTCGGCCATTCTCGATCGATCCAGATACCGAGTGCCATACCTAAGAGAGTGGGTAGAACGACTGACCAGCCGACCAATCCCAATAACCCCAGTCCAAACCATATACTGTGCTTTTTTTCTACTCTAGCTCTGAGTTTACGCTCTTCCTGGACTCCTACCTTGCGGCTAAAGCGCAAACGATTTTTTTGATGACTTCTTGCTGCCATTTTATTACCCATATTTCTATTATTTCTCGTCTAGTCTCCTCGCTGCCCTCCTAGTTCAATAAATTGCCGGATCATGTTAGCTTCCAGTTTTGTCAGAGCCACGCGAGTGCGTTTTTCCCGCTCATCTAAGATTTGAAACTGCTTTTCTACCGCCTCTCTTAAGCATCCTAAGTCGGCACTTTCAACAGCATGGCGAGTAGAAACCCGCACGTCAAAACCAGATTTGACCAAAATGCCCTCATCCACGGCCATAAATCTTTCCTGCCCTTGAGGAGTGGTGAAAGACAGCAATCCGGGCAAGATAGCAGTGACAAAATCAATGTGATGTGGCAGCAGGCAAAAGCAACCGCTTCCCGATTCTGCTGTGACTTTAATGACTTCTGTCTCTAATAGGATTCGGGTGGGCAATATAACTAGGAGTTTCATCTTGCCTGTCATAGCTTTACCTTTACAGCCTCATCAATCGTGCCAATCATGTAAAGTGCCTTCTCTGGATAATCCGAAAATTCATCTTTGAGAATGCGATCGCATCCCGCTAAGGCCGCTTCTAGCTCGACAAATTTACCCGCTATTCCTGTAAACTGTTCGGTAGAAAAGAAAGGCTGGGTGAGAAACTTTTCTAATCGTCTGGCTCTGGCTACAATCTGGCGGTCAGCCGGTGAAAGTTCTTCTAATCCTAGCATGGCAATAATATCCTTGAGTTCTTCGTAGTTCGCTAGGGTTTGTCGCACTGCCTGGGCGATGCGATAGTGTTGCTCACTGACAATAGGCGGCATCAACATTTTCGATCCCGATTGCAGTAAGTTCACCGCCGGATAAAACCCCTCACTTGCTCGCTGGCGAGAGAGTACAATTGATGCCGATAAATGGGAAAAGGTATGAACAGCCGCCGGATCTGTAAAGTCATCTGCCGGGACGTAGACTGCTTGAATGGAGGTGATTGCGCCCGTAGCCGTACTGCAAATCCGCTCTTCTAGCTCTGCCAGTTCCGTTGCTAATGTCGGCTGATACCCTACCCGCGAGGGCAATTGTCCCATCAACCCTGATACCTCTGAACCGGCCTGAATAAAGCGGAAGATATTGTCAATTAACAGTAAGACATCTTGTTTGGCCGTGTCGCGAAAGTATTCCGACATCGTCAGTGCGGCGTGTCCGACGCGAAATCTGACCCCTGGCGGTTCATCCATCTGCCCAAAGATCATCACCGTATTCTGCAAAACCCCGGCTCCGCGCATTTCTTGGTATAAATCTAGGGCTTCCCGACATCGCTCCCCAATTCCACAGAAGATACTAATTCCCTGATCTTGCTTGACGATATTATGAATCATTTCGGTAATCAAAACCGTCTTACCAACACCCGCTCCGCCAAATAATCCTGCTTTCCCCCCCCGTTCCAACGGGACAAGCACGTCTATGGCTTTAATACCGGTTTTGAGAATCTCCGAGCTAGTGGTTCGCTCGTACAGGGGAGTCGGATTTGCATAAATTGAACGCCATTCTCCCTCAGCTATCTGTTCTTGTCCGTCAATTGTTTCCCCAAATATATTCAACATCCTGCCGAGCAACCTCTCGCCCACTGGAACTCGCAAGGGATGACCCGTATCGATGACTGGAGAACCGCGAGCTAAACCGGCTGTTGGCTTCAGTGAAATGGCCCGTACCAGTTGGGAGTTAAGATGGGCCACAACTTCCATCGCTACACTGCCATCTTCTCCGGCCTGAAGTTGGCTATGAAGTTCTGGCAGCCTTTGGGAAAAATACACATCAATGATGCTTCCTCGCACTGACACTACAGAGCCAGCGTTGAGTTTGTTAATATCTCGTTGATCGTTCATCAAAAAATTGGCTCTGAAACCCCGTCTTTTTAGGACGGCTTGATATTACCATCTAGATGCTCACTCACCGCCCCAGTCCATCCAGAGATCAAATAAATCGAGATAGGGAATACTGCGGAACGATTGCAACAGATTAAGGATTCGGAATCTTTAGACAAATGTACTAAACCGAGAAAAATTCGGCGATCGCCTGTCTCTGCTTGTCCCCATTGTCGTCAACAGATGTTGAGAATGTTAGACATCGTTGAAAAGGCGATTTAGTACGAAAAGTGTGATCGCCGTAGACGAATCTGGTTAGAAGCCGGTCAATTCAGCTAATATAAAGAGAATTTTGCCCGAAAAGGAGTTATAGATTTAGCTAAACAGGTTTTATTACTGTAACTGATGACCACAGCTACTACAAAAGCGATCGGTTGCCGCTACTTTTGCCCCGCATTGACTACAAAATTGGGCTTTACTGACGGTTTTTGTGTCTCCCATACTCATTTTCATATCTCCCATTTGCATTTCCATGGGAGCAAAATTCATTGACATATTACCCATTTTCATCGGTTGCATCGGTTGCATCGGTTGCATCGGTTGCATCGGTGGGGAGGAGAAACTGGTAGTAGTGGTCGATTGAGAGGACTGAGAAACTCCAGAGGTATGAGGAGAGGAAAAACCGATACTGCTTCCCTGAATTTGGATTCTGTGGGGTCCGGTTTCGGTGATAATTTCAATAATTGCCCCTTGGGGAACTATCTCTATTTGGGGTTCTTGTGTCCAAACTCCCGTAGCAAAACTACTGCTAGACTGCTGTTGTTGTCCCACTGCACCACTAGCGAGGGTTACAATCGTCTGCAGCCCTTGATTATCCAGATAGAGACGTTGTCCTGTGGGTAATTCACTATAAATAGCCATATTTTTGACAGTGAAAAGTAAAAAGTAAAAACCTAGTTCACACCCCTAGGATCCAGTCTAGCGAGGATAGAAATGTTAGAGGATTTTCTTAAGAATTTTATCGACAAAAAAAGGGTGGTTTCACCCACCCTCACCATGTCTCAAGAAAACAAACTTTTTAACGGACGCTACCGGCTAATTTATCGACCCGAATCGGTTTCATCAGGTACAATTTGAGGAATTGCCAAGCGTTAGAGGCGAAGATAGGCAATTTCTTCAGGAATTTAACCGGTGCGGCACTGTTTTCGCTATCGATCGCCCGTAATCCCTCGTTATTGCGAACACAAATTTCTAGGCGATCATAAAATTCAGGACTATCCACATCGAGAACAATCGGGAAGACGCGGCCAGCGGTTTCATTGGTCTTCTCGATTACATACTTATCGTACTCGCGAGCGTCCAAACCGAGAATGGCGTAGAAACCAGAACGCTGAGTATCATTGAGGTACATCGTAGCGAAGACCGAAAGCAGGAAGAAACGACACCAGAGACGAGCGCGCCAATCATTAAGAATATCAGGCTGCGCACGCATGATCGCATCGAAGAAGTCCCCGTGACGGTTTTCGTCTTGACACCAATTCTCGAAGAAGTTAAAAATCGGATAAACCCGATCTTCGGGATGTTGTTCAAGATGACGATAAATGGTGATATAGCGCCAATAACCGATTTTTTCGGAAAGATAGGTGGCGTAGAAGATAAATTTCGGTTTAAAGAAGGTGTAGTTACGGCTTTTGGTTAAAAATCCCAAGTCAAGGGAGAGGTTAAAATCCGATAAAGCCTTATTAAGGAACCCAGCATGACGCGCTTCGTCCCGGGACATGAGGTTAAAGCATTCTGCGAGGAGGGGATTTCTGTCTTTTAAACGTCTGCCGAGTTCTTTGTAGAGAAGAAAGCCGGAAAATTCGGCCGTGCAGGATCTTTCCAGAAATTCCACGAATAAGCGGCGAGTTTCGCCATCAATATGCTCCCAAGAGCGATCGAATTCTTGATTGCGAACGAAGTGATGCCGGTTATAATCGGTACGGAATTCCTCTAAAATCGCCTTCAGTTCTTCCTCGTTAGCGGCGATCGACATTTCCGCCATCGCTTCAAAATCAGTGGTATAGAAGCGGGGAGTGAGGATCGTTTCTTTAGCGGGAACTTTTATACCCGGACGGATTTCCTCGAATTCTGGTTTTTGGATCGTGCTGACCATAGGGATTATTGATTTTACTCTGGGATGATGATTAGGACGAGTAAAGGCTCTGAGATGATAATGACGAACCGTGAAAAAACGGCTAGGATTCACTATAGCAAGCTCTCAGCCCTAGACTCCCTTCCTGTTCATTAAAAGTTACAACTCTTAATTAAGCTGTGTGAACAAACGCGGATTTTTTGCCCGCAGTCTTGACAAATGTTCGGGGAAGTGGGGAGATGGGGTGTGGGGTGTGGGGTGTAGGGTGTGGGGAGAACAAAGCTGCCTATTGCCTATTGCCTATTGCCTTCAGAAGCTGATAACTGTCTCCTGTCTCCTGACAAATATCATAATGCTCAACGGATTTAGTCTCGGTGAAAATTTAACAGGAGAGATAGCGGCTTTGAGTGCGGCGGCACTTTGGGCGGTTTCTGCGGCGATTTATAGTCTATTAGGCCAGAAAATCCCGCCTTTATTGCTTAATTTTCTGAAAGGAGTAGTCGCAATCGCTTTAATTGCCCTGACGCTGCCCCTTTCTGGACAATGGCGCGATATTAATCAGCAAAGTTCCGTATTTATACTCTTGACAAGTGGCGCAATTGGTATAGGAATCGGTGACACGGCCTATTTTACCGCCCTTAATTATTTGGGACCGCGAAAAACCCTCCTGTTAGAAACCCTTTCGCCTCCCTTGGGGGCGATTCTAGCGGCGACTTTTTTGGGGGAATCCCTGAAAATATCGGCTTATATTGGCATTATTTTGACCATCTTCGGGGTTGCTTGGGTTATTTCCGAAAAAACTCTCGAAATCAATAGTCAACGTCCTTGGCGGCAAGGAATTGCCTGGGCTTTAATGGCGGCGATTTCCCAAGCGGTGGGGGCGGTTTTATCTCGTCAGGCGCTGGTGGAGTCGGGAATGTCTTCTTTGCAGAGTACCCTTCTTCGTCTGTTAGCGGGGACGGGAATAGTGTTAATTCTGATGTTTTTTCGCCGTCAGGAATCATCACCACCGATTAACTGGTCATTGCGTCTGATTGCTATTATTATTGTCACCGCTTTCGGCAGTACGTTTTTGGGAATTTGGTTACAGCAGACTGCTTTAAAATTCTCTCCTGTGGGTATTGCCCAAACTCTCACCGCTACCAGTCCTTTATTTGTCTTACCGATCGCAGCCATGATGGGGGATCGGATTAACTTGCGGGCGATTTTCGGGGTGATGATTGCTTTGCTAGGAATTGGGATTTTGTTTCAATAAGTGGTTTATTCATCGGTTTGTAGTCTTGTTTTAGCAATAATGCGGGTTTTCTTTAAATCGCCCTCGCTCAATTCTTCTCCCACCTGTAAACGGGTGGCATTAGTTTGAAGGACAGTGGCGGCGTTTTTTTCTCCCAATTGTAGAGCGGTTTTGGCTGCGGTTTGTAGCATGGTGGCGGCGGCCGCTCGATCGCCCTGTTTTAATTTTTCTTCGGCGATTTGGGTTTGACGATATTTGGCTAAAGTGAGAATTGATTTCTGAACTTGCTCGTCTAATTGGGATTGATAGAGAGCTTGGGAGGTGATATCAAGGTTAAAAGTCGCAGTTTCTAGCCCTTTTTGACCGGAAGCGGGATCATCGTAGCGAATCTTCACTTTAGCTATGGTGTGAGTACCGGGAGGAATTTGGTCAATATAGAGATTGAGGAGGAGAATTTTTTCTTCATCTATCATTAAATCCCCCAAACGGGTGATGTAAAAATTTCCCTCTTTTTGTAGGCTCATTTCTATAGTTTCTGGGGCAACTTGGGCAATGGGTTTTAAGTCGGCTAAATGAGTCTGGGGAGCTAATTCTAATTGCAGGAAAGCGTTAGTTAACCGCACAGATTGCAGACGGTTAAATAGACGAGTAAATTCAATTAAAGCTTGTTCAGGTCTTTCGATATAGGATAAACTTCCACCGGCGATATCGGCAATTTTTTCTAGGATATCTTGATTCCAACGATCGCCAAAACCTAAGGTATTTAAGGTGATACCGTACTCAGCCGCCACTTCGGCTAATTTTAAACAGCGTCGATTATCTCCGTGTTCATTTTCACCATCGGTAAGCAGAAAAATATGAGATACATAACCTTTGCTGTCGGTAGAACTTTCTTGAATACCTAATTTTATCCCTTCATCGATCGCCGTACCTCCCCCCGCTTGTAATTGTTGAATTTTTGAGCGAATTAAGGTCAGATCATCCTGTCGCGATTGGGAGGGAAGAATAACTTTGGCGCGATGATCGAAAGCTATCACCGAGAGACGATCGTTAACTCCGAGGGATTCTATTAAACTGAAGGCTGCTTTTTTGACCGTTTCTAGGGGTTTTCCCTGCATAGAACCGCTATGATCAAGAACTAAACAAAGATTAATCGGTAAATTTGTGTTAATCTGCTCACTGGTGGCGGCGATCGAGAGCATCAGTTGACGTTGGCTGCTGCTTTGATTAGCATCGATATTACTATCACTCAAGGCCGATTTTAGAGTTACCCGCATAAGAGTTTTTAATCGTGGTCGTTGATATTTATATTGTAATGAGTATAGTTAGATTTGTGATGATTTTCCCATCCAGCATCGAGTTAAACAAGTTGGAAAACTGGGTGCATCTCATTTTTGTCGATCTACGATGCTCGTTCTTGTTGGAAATTTTACCGTAGCTGGCCCTATTCTTTCGTGGAAGTCATGGCAAAATCTCTTTAACGCGAACTAAAGTTATTTACTTTTTTTGAGATGATAACAAATTGGAATCGATGTTGATCAGGGGAAGGAAGCCTGAACCCCCCATGACGACAGGAAAACGTCCATCCCACTTTTCGATTGCTCGTTGTTGTAAAATTTCTGCTGTTAGGTTTTGGCGCAATAGTTTTTGAGCTTCCGCCTGTCCCTTCGCGCGGTTGATTTCCCCTTTCGCTTCCTGTTCTGCTTGTTGTGCGCGAAAAGCAGCTTCTTCTGCCTTTTGTTCCGCTACTTGTTTGGCTTCAATCGCCGCGTTAAACTCTTCAGAAAAACCAAAATTAACGAGAGATACATCATTGATAATTATCCCATAACGTCTTAATCTTTCGGCGAGGGAAGTGTCAATTTCACGTTTGAGTTCTCCCCGCTCTTGCAAGATATTTTGTACGGGACGTTGTGCTGTTGCCGCTTTGACAATTTCCGATACTGCTGGGTTGATAATACCAGAGACAATCACATTTATATCCCCAACTTGTTGATAAATCTGATTAACTTTGTCGGGGTCGATGTGCCAGTTAACGATAATAGTTGTTTCCACATCTTGCAAATCCTTAGAAGCTCCTTTTGCCTTTACTTCCGTTGTTTGTACTCGAACGTTGAGGGGCTTGATCTTGGTAACAATCGGTATAACAGGAGGAATTCCTTCATCGAGGATTTGTTTTTGCACTTTGCCAAAGTACATGACAACGCCGCGTTCGCCCGTATCAATAATGACAAAAGGGCGCAGTATGGTAGTAATGGCTAATATCAAAATTCCCCCGGCCATTAATGGTATTATATGGCGATTGTAATTCATGACAACTTCTTAGATATTTGATCAGTTTTATCGTAGCACTGTTCTTATACTAATACCATTTTTCAAAAGTAATGACAGAGATGGTTATGCCTGGTGCATCTCAATTTTGTCGAAATATCCAGATGACATTTTGGGCGCACGCGGTGCGCCCCTACCATTGGCGAAATAATATTATTGTAGGGGCGAATTGCCTTCGCCCTCTTTGAACAACTTCTGCTGCTCACCTTAAGTGAGAGAAAATCACCAATAGGATACCATTTTTCTTTATTCGCGTCACAACGAATGCAGGCTTGGCAAGCATTCGAGCGTGGATGTCTGTCATGGATTTAGAAATTTGGTATAAATCCTGTTTAAAAAGTATAGGGTGGGGAGAAACAATCCATAACTGAGTTTTTAAAGAAGGTATGACGACTTGACGACTTGACGACTGACGACTGGGAGCATCTCACCTTTGTAACCCCTAAATCAGGTTTTTATGTCAAGCTATTTTGAAAGCCTTGCTAAAAAGCAGTTTTAGGGATAAGTAGGGTCTGCTGAATAAATCTAAAAACCTTGTTGGATAGGACTTTTAGACTTTTTTACCCTCAAAAAGTGCCAGCCATTGCGGGGATCGGGGGGAAAATTCAGGGACTTTTTCTCTGAAAATTAGGTAATTGACCAGATGAAAATTGGTAAAACCCTACACCCTACACCCCACACCCCACACCCTACCCCCACGAGAAACTTTTTCAGCATACCCTAAGTATAATTACTCACTTACATAAATGAGATGCTCCCCTGACGACTGACGACTGACGACTTTAACTAAGGGAGAGAAGGAGGGTGAGAGGAACCATTCAAGATAAAGCAGCGATCGCTTGTTCTAGGGCCAGGGAAATATGAGTCCAATGGGTTCCCCCCTGACAAAAAACGATATAGGGTTCCCGTAGGGGTCCATCGGCGGAGAATTCCGAGGTGCTACCATCGATAAACGTGCCACCAGCCATCACTACTTGGCTCTCATAGCCCGGCATTTGGGCAGGAATGGGATCCAAGTAGGAACCGATGGGAGAATAGGCTTGAATGGCTTTACAGAAGGCAATCAGCTTATCGGGGGAACCGAGTTTAATCGCTTGAATGATATCGCGTCGAGGCACAAAAGGAGCGGGATTGACTGGATAACCCAACTTATCCCCCACATAGGCAATTAAATGACTGCCTTTCATCGCTTCTCCCACCATTTGCGGCGCTAGAAACAATCCCTGATAAAGAAGACGATTTTGGTCAAAAGTTGCCCCTCCCTCGCTACCGATTCCAGGTGCTGTCAGACGATAGCAGGCCATTTCCACTAATTCCGCTTTACCTGCTATGTATCCCCCGGCCGTGACAATTGTACCTCCGGGATTTTTAATTAGAGAACCGGCCATTAGATCTGCTCCCACGTCGGTGGGTTCTTGGGTGTTGATAAATTCTCCATAGCAATTATCGACAAAACAGACCGTATTCGGGTTTTGTTGTTTAACTATATGAACAATTCTCTCGATTTCGTCAATAGACAAACTCGATCGCCACGAATAACCGCAAGACCTTTGAATATGTACTAAACGGGTTTGGGGTTTAACTGCCGTTGCTAAAGCCAACCAATCGATCGCACCAGTAGAATCTAGCTCTAATTGGCGATAACTAACGCCAAAATCCTTTAAAGAGCCTTGACCACTGCCCCTAATTCCAATTACTTCCTCTAGGGTATCGTAGGGCGCACCGGCTACCGCTAACATCTCATCCCCCGGTCGGAGAACCCCATACAAGGCACAGGCGATCGCATGGGTTCCTGAAACAAATTGTACCCGCACCGCCGCCTTTTCGGCCCCCAGGACTTGAGCGAACACTTGATCTAGAGTATCCCGTCCCAAGTCATCATGACCATAACCACTAACACTAGCAAAATGATGCACCCCGACGCGGTTTTCACGAAAAGCACAGAGGACTTGACGGAGATTTTCCTTGACCTGTGCGTCAATTTCCGAAAAGATGGGGAGTAAGGCCTTTTCTGCCCTGTGGAGTAGAGAGGGGATATCCATAAAACAATAGACTGTGATATTTGTTACTATTTATTGAGCGTCAAAGTTCCCCCTGTGTCAAATCGAGACAGATAAGACAATGATGCTCTGTCTCCTGTTGTTTCCCTTTGGGTTATTCAATGACTGTTGCGACTTCCGAAAAACTTCCCATTGACTGGGTGACTCTCCTCTACATGGCTTTTATCCACTTAGTGGCTCTTTTAGCCTTCTTGCCTGGCAATTTTAGCTGGGGTGCTGTGGGAGTAACATTGATTCTCTATTGGATTACTGGGGGTTTAGGAATTACCCTCGGTTTTCATCGTTTGGTTTCCCATCGGAGTTTTAAGACTCCCAAATGGTTAGAATACTTTCTGGTTTTGTGCGGGACCCTCGCTTGTCAGGGAGGTGCGATCGCATGGATAGGTTTACATCGTATTCATCATAAATATTCTGATACTGCCCCCGATCCCCACGATTCTAATAAAGGTTTCTGGTGGAGTCACATGGGTTGGATGCTGCACGAAATTCCTGCCGACGAAGAAATTGCCCGTTTTACCCAAGATATCGCCGACGATCCTTTCTATAAATTCTGTCAAAATTATTTTGTTCCTATCCAAATTGTTTTAGGCTTAATTCTCTATGCTATGGGTGGTTGGCCCTTTGTAATTTGGGGAATTTTTGTTCGCTTGGTCTTAGTTTTCCACTCCACTTGGTTTGTCAACAGCGCCACCCACAAATTCGGTTATGTTAGCCATGAATCCCACGATAATTCTAAAAATTGTTGGTGGGTTGCTCTCTTAACTTTCGGTGAAGGTTGGCACAATAATCACCATGCCTATCAGTATTCGGCCCGTCATGGCCTACAATGGTGGGAGGTTGATCTGACTTGGATGACCATTCGTCTGCTGCAAATTCTGGGATTAGCTACTAATATTAAGTTGCCTCCCACCACGGCAACGGCGACAGAAAGTTAGTTTTGTCCAGTAGTTAAATTAAATCTAGCCGAACTTAAGTTTAAGTTCGGTTATTTTTTCTGCGACTTAACCCAAATCTAATACCAAATTTCTAAATCCATGACAGACATCCACGCTCGAATGCTTGCCAAGCCTGCATTCGTTGTGACGCGAATAAAGAAAAATGGTATCCTATTGGTGATTTTCTCTCACTTAAGGTGAGCAGCAGAAGTTGTTCAAAAGATCTCTTGCATAAGTCTAGACAAAATAGGATAAAATAGTCCAAGAGTTAAGATTGAAAGATGACTTACGAACAAGTAAAAACTTTAAAGCCAACAGAGTTCAAACGCTTGTGTGGCGTGTATCCAGATACATTTAAGGATATGGTAACAGTCCTAAAGGCAGAAAAAGTTTGGCAAAAAAAGACAGGTAGGCCTAGCAAATTGAGTACGGAAGACCAACTACTAATAACATTAGAATATTGGCGAGAATATCGCACCTATTTTCATCGGGGAAATAGTTGGGGTGTTAACGAATCAACGGCGTATAGAATTGTTAGGAAAGTAGAGAATATTCTCATCAAATCAGGTCTGTTTAATCTACCCGGAAAAAAAGCCCTATTAGAAAGTAATAGTGAAATATAAATAATAGTGGTGGATGTGTCAGAACAGGAGATAGAAAGACCCAAAAAAAAACAGAAATCATACTATAGTGGCAAGCAGGGATACCACACATTAAAGTCGCAAGTCGTTGCCGATCAAAAAAGCGAGCAGGTAATCTGTGTCCGTTGTGAGAAAGGAAGAGTCCATGATTTTCGACTGTGGAAAGAGAGCAAAATAAGGTTAAATAAGGAAATAGAAATATTAGGGGATAAAGGCTATCAAGGAATTCAGAAAATCCATCAAAACAGTCAAATTCCTCATAAAAAAAAGAAAAAAAAACTAAGTAAAGAGCCAAAAAAAGCCAATCGTCAGTTATCACAACGGCGCATAGTTATAGAACATATTCATCGTCGTCTCAAAATATTTCGGATACTTTCATCAAGATACAGAAATCGCAGACGGCGATTTGGTCTGAGATTGAATTTGATTGCTGGTATCTACAATTACGAACTTCGTTACCGACAAAAGGATATATCTTGATTACTTTTGCAAGAGATCTAAAGAGGGCGAATGCAATTCGCCCCTACAATAATATTATTTCGCCAATGGTAGGGGCGCACCGCGTGCGCCCAAAATGTCATCTGGATATTTCGACAAAATTGAGATGCACCAGGCATAACCATCTCTGTCATTACTTTTGAAAAATGGTATTATATCCCTGGCGCTGTTCTAGGAACAATTGTTTAACCAGCATATCGGCACTAGCTTGGGCAAGGTTATAGTCATAGACGATATGGGGAAAATAGTCTTTATTCTCGCCGCTGCCGAAAAAGGGAGTAGCACTGAAATCTATCTGCTGAAATACCCGATAATCCTTATCTGCATGGCGTTCTGACTGTTGTTGATGGAGAAATGTCATGAATCGCCGCCAGATCAACTCTTCATCTTTGCCCGTCTCTTTATTGGGGCGTTTGGCAGCATGGACGTGGTGGGCTTCATCGTTGAGGATACAAATATCGGGATATTTGGTGAGCAGGTCGGCGATGATTTCCGCTTTGGGAGTTTCTTCTCGTTCCCCTAATAAATCTTCCCAGAGAGACGGGTCATCCTTAGCGAAGCGAAACTGCTGCCAGTTCGTCACCACTACAAACGAGTCATCGGTGAGAGTGAGGTTTTCTCGGAAGTCGCTCGGTTCATAAAGCTCAAAATAGAAGCGATCGCGCCAGCGCACACCGGGGGGCATGAATAGGGGTTTATTGATGTCAGCTTCGCCGCCCAATTTGACAGCATCTAGGATTCTTTTCTGGACTTCTTTGCCCGGCGTGACGATGAGAAAGCGATGGGTAAATAATCCGGGACGTTCATCGTTGAGCGCGTTGAAATAGTGCCACACTAGCAGGGCATTAAGCACCCAAGTCTTACCGCTTCCCGTCGCCATTTTGAGACAGTATTTAGGGAAGGTAATAGGAGCGAGTTCATCCTGTAAAGTCTTTGATCGTGCCGCTTCTGCCACACGGGGATGTCCAGGTGCGAACTCTTGATAGAGTTGGTAGGGGTTTTGGATGCCGAGAATTTCGTGACAGTAGATGATCGTTTCGATCGCCTGTTGCTGGCAGGGGTGAAAGTTAGCACCTTCCCGTTCCTCTTCAAACCAGTAGCGGAGCAGTTCCTCCGTGGTTGAGGTAACGCCGGCCCAGCCCGTATTTTTCCACCCCTCTACATCCCCCTGTAAAAGGGTGGGAATTAGCATTCCTATTGTCTTGGCTTGGCCTTTAACTGGCATGGTGTTTACTGCGGGGAGATGATTCTTTAATGGTATATTGCCTAGCCGCTTTGATTATTGATCCCGTCTTCACCACCCTTAAGGTGAGGTGTTTTTTTTCTTGGATATTCGATAGTGATCGCTAAATCAATCCCACTGCCTCTATAGAGTCGGTTTGATGGGGTAACGTCAATGCTAATCGTGAGGCAATTATTCAGCGATCGCTGATCTGGACAATAATTGCTTGCTACCGTTGGACGTTGTGAAAACTTTCTCAATTGCTGAGGAGCGATCGCCTAATGCTAGATTAACTTATTCCCTGGGATCAAGTTACAGCTTTGTAAAGATTGGTTACAGACTAAGCCAAGAGAGAAAACTAGGGGTAAATTGACAGTAATGTTGCCGATCACCCCTAAAAAAAGACAACAATTAGTGCTGTTTACAGTACGCTAATCTGGCTAACACGCTTTTGGGCGTGATATACGAAAACCTTCCTGCGATCATTCCATTTGATTGTAATATACGGAAAGATTCTTGAAAAAGTGCGTATTTAGCGTAATATAAGGAAAATTAGGGGTCGAGAAGGTCGTCACCGACCTCCCCTCCCATTCAGAACCGTGCATGAGACTTTCACCTCACACGGCTCCTAGTTTAACTGTTCCCTTGTTAAGGATACAACTTGACTTCTTTTGGTTGACCTTGTATTATCTACACTAACTTCTGATGATGTTAATGTAGATGATTTAAGGCTTCCATCAGTTGCCGATTTATCATCGTGACAGTGGCGGTGTAGTAATTGAAGGTTTTTGTATTCATCCTTTCCGCCTAAGCTGATAGGGTGAATGTGGTCAACTTCAATTAAATCTGAGGGGGTAAAGTATTGTCCACATCGGCTACACTTGCCTTGTTGCTTCTTAAGTAGTTTGGCTACTCTTGTAGGTGTGTCGATTGCTTGTCCTCTTCTGGTCGCCCAGTAAGTCCAATTTCCGTCGTAAGGTGAAGCGTCGGTGCGTACTAAGGTATGTCTGACAATTGGAGTCCAGTTATGCTTCCATAATTGAAACCCGTCTTTGGTTTGAAATAACCAGGATTCGTGTCTTTCTTTCCCATCGCTGAGTTTGACTGTTCCCGGTCTAAAATAATTACTCAGCTTTTTGTAGTTCGCTTTACCGCATCTTGATACTGTCCATGCCCTTAACATTAACCAGATTGTGTAATCTAGTTTATTGAAGGTATCCATAGATACTACTCCTGAGTAGTAGTTAGCCCAACCTCTAATGATTGGGTTTAAGTGACTAATCAGGGCTGATTGAGGTGTTGTTTTGTATTTCTTGATTACACCTTTAATCGCTTCTGTGTGGGCTTTAACTGCTTTTTGGCTAGGTTTAATGTGGGTTAGGAATGTTTTAGGTATTCCTTTCGTTATTTTACCTGCTTTGTATTTTCCGGCTGGGTATTGTCTGATATTGAATCCTAAGAAATCAAAACCGGGTTCTTCTATTTTCCCCTTGTACTCAATGGGGTTAAGTGTGTGACACACTCTGGTTTTTTCTGGTTTGAGTTCTAATCCTATCGGTTTTAACCATTCGGAAATGGCAGTTTGGCACTGTTCAATAATTTCTAGTGATGGTGAAATCACTACAAAATCATCGGCGTATCTTATTAGAACAGCTTGATTTCTATTCTTCCTTTTAGGGAATTGTGTTTCGGTCAATCTTGCCATTCCATCCAGTGCGATGTTGGCTAGTAGTGGACTTATTACCCCTCCTTGGGGTGTCCCTGTATCTGTTTCTTCAAATGCGCCGTTATCCAATACTCCTGCTTTGAGCCATTGTTTAATGTCTCTTTTCAGGGAACTTGGACAGTGAATTTTAGACAGTAAAAAGTCGTGATTAATTCGGTCAAAACACTTGGCAATATCGGCATCTAATACAAAGTAGCTACCTGTATTAATGGTGGTGTATATCCTTGATATTGCGTCATGGGCAGACCTTCCGGGTCGGAAACCATAGCTGGTTCCTTCCATTTTTGACTCCCATTCTGGTTCAAGCGCCAACTTAACCAACGCTTGTCTAGCTCTATCTTTGGTGGTTGGTATTCCTAGTGGACGTTTTTCATCCCTACCGGGTTTAGGAATCCACACCCTTCTTAACGGTTTTGCTTTCAGTGTTCCCTTGATTTCTTCGGTTAGATTTAGCCTTTGTTCTGGGGATACTGCTATCACTCCATCGACTCCTGCTGTTTTCTTTCCTTGATTATCTTGGGTTACTTTGCGTACTGCTAATAGACGAGCGTAGTATGATTTCACTAATAGACGTTGCAACTTTCTAACCTTTGCATCCTGTCCCGATTTAGCCGCTTGGTATATTCTCTTTTGGAGCTTGAAAACATATCTTTGGATTTTCGCCCAGTGGATAGCCTTCCATACATTCGTAGTCTTAGTGGTTTTCGGTTTCCCGAATCCTTTACCTTCTCTCGCTTTCGTCCTATAGACTCCTACTAGACTCTATCCTTACAGACAAACCCTAACCTGTTAGCACAGCAATTCTCATTTTAAAAAGTAACAAGTGATACAGACAGAAACAAAGCTTTAAGCAAGCTACAAAATGCGCTCCCGCGAGTGCGACTGCATCGCAGAGAAGTGAGTATATAGAGTATTTATACTCAAAATATTTGAAAGATGGGAGAAATCTAGAACAAAAGTTCTCTACATCAGAAAGAGAACCAAATAAAAATTGATGATTGTTGTCTGTTGAGGTAAAATTATTAAGTTGGAAATATTAATTAATCAAACTGTTCTGCGATGACGAAAAAGGCTGTGACTTTAGAAATTCCTGAATTAATACAATTTTTAGTTCAAGAATTCCATGACTTACCCGATGACAGAAAACCAGGAAACAATACCAAATATCAGGTAGAAGATGCAGTTAAGGCGGCTTTTTCGGTTTTTTTTACTCAGTCACCTTCTTTTTTAGAGCATCAACGTTTGATGAAAAGTAGTAAGGGAAAAGATAATGCTTCAAGTTTATTTGGTATCAAAAAAATACCTTGTGATCATCAAATCAGAAACCTGTTAGATCCTATCCCAGCTGCCACAATATTTGGCTCTTTTCAACAAGTCTATCAATGGTTAAAAAAACCGGGAGTTATTAAAAAAATTTTCTACTTAGATGAGGAAATTTTAATAGCTTTAGATGGTACGGAATATTTTTCTTCAAAGAAAATTAGTTGTCCCCATTGTAATTGCCGCAATCATCGTAATGGAACGACAACTTATTTTCATGGTTGCGTCACGCCAATTGTGGTTTCTCCTGAGCAAAAACAAGTGATTAATTTAGAACCAGAATTTATTAAAAAACAAGATGGGCAGCAAAAACAAGATTGTGAAAATGCGGCTGTTAAAAGATGGTTAGATAAGAATCATCAAAAGAAGTATGGTTATCCTGTAACCCTGTTAGGAGATGACTTATACTCTCGCCAACCTATCTGTGAGTTAGCTCTAAAACAAGGTTATAATTTTATTTTTGTTTGTCTTGAAACTTCTCATAAAACCTTATATGAATGGCTAGAATTTTTAGAAAAAAGTGGAGAAGTTAAAACCGTAGAAAAGAAACAATGGGATGGACGAAAGAATCTCATTTATCGTTATCGTTATGTTTCTAAAGTTCCTCTGAGAGAGGTCGAGTCAAGTCTCGAAGTTAATTGGTGTGAAGTCACGGTCATTAATGAAAAAACACAGAAAATTATCTATCAAAATAATTGGATTACCAATCATCAAATTACTGAAAATAATGTTGAAAAAATTGTCAAAGCTGGACGCAGCAGATGGAAAGTTGAGAATGAAGGAAATAACGTTCTTAAAAATCACGGTTATAATTTAGAACATAATTTTGGTCATGGTCAAAGTCATTTATGCGAGTTCTTGTTGTCTTTAAATTTACTAGCTTTTTTATTTCATACCGTTTTAGATTTAGTTAATCATACTTATCAAAAGATTCGTGAGTTATTAGTTACTCGCACCAGTTTTTTTAATGATATTCGTACTTTATTAAAATATTTTTGGTTTAAGAATTGGTCAGAGTTTTTCTTGTTTATTCTTACCGAATATGTCCCGCTCAAAAAAATAAATTCTAGTTAAAAATGTCAATTTTTCGAGAGAAGGAAAGATTATTTTATTCATTGAAAAAACCACAAATTAGGTCAGAATTTCAGCTAAATTTATGAGTTGAGATAAGTTTTTTATGGGCAGATATTTTAAAACTGTCTCTTGAAGCTAATTATGATGATTATCTTGAAAAAAAATGATAATTAGACAGAAGTTCTCTTGTTCACATAGAGAACTTTATCTTCTTTTGTTTTCAAAATGAGAATTGCTGCTGTTAGCATATCCTGACTATTACTGTCAGGCGTTGGCTTTTGGTTACATCTCACACCCTTAAAGGCTTGCGCTTACACTTGTCACTACTGAGTATTTCGACCGATACTCAGAGCCTAAAAGGATTTATCACGTTCCGTTTATATGGGCGTTCCATCTTTAGATTTGTCCTCTCCATCGGGGTACTTTTAAAGGTCTGTGTAAGTGATTGTAAGAGTTCCTTACTATTCCCCTTATTCTTTTGAACGCAGTGTGTCAACCTGTTTCACTGCTTAATATTTACGATGGTTCAGGTCAGACATTTGGCTCACGCCTAATCATGGATGGTTGGCAGTGGTCTCGGTTCGGATGTTAGGTTACATCTAGGAGCCTTCCGTTCCCCGCTTCAGTCTCAGAGTCGTGACTTCTGAATCTGGGGGTGGCTATCGCCGTTACTCTCACCTTTGTAGCAATTGTAAATAATTGTTACAAAGTGTATTGACCTTGAGTTCCCTTGCCTAGTTTGGTATCGGGTGATACTAAACGTTGGGACATATAAACAGTTATAAGGTTGGTCGAGGTTGACCTATTAGATTCAGTCAGGGGACTGAAGACCTTACTAGGCGGTTATTTCGGGCATTTCAGCCTTGTTTCATGCCTAAACGTTTCGCACGTTTCCGTATATTATATAGTTAGCTTGCTGCTATACTTTTGGTGGGGACAGTGCTTCGAGGTCATCTATGAATTTTTGGCCAAGAATTACGCTATAAGCATAATTATTAATATTGAGCCAAGCTGTTAACTATAGAAATGATGATTCTCGCAAACGTCATTTGGCCATCTTTGTATCTGGTTGAACGTATAAACACATGGTGGATTGTTGGAATTAGTCTCCTGATCGAGTTTCTCTGCTTAATATGGCTGACTCAAGAAAAAATATGGAAAGTAGGGTTGATGACTCTTGTGATGAACCTTATTTCTACAGCCGTAGGTATTATTGGCATCCCTTTATCTGGCATTGCTTGGGAGTTGATTGCAACTATAACGATCCATCCACTATTTCACTGGGGGACATTCAATCCAGTTACTTGGATAGTGAGTTGCATTCTGGCTGCGCTGCTGAATGCAGCCATTGAGATGATGAGCCTAATTTGGATATTTAAGATCAGATGGACAGCAAAAACTTTTGGGTGTCTAGTATTTGCTAATGGAATTACTGTTTCAATTGCTTACCGGACTATCCTGCTTGCTCCACCAGGTCTAATGTAAATAAGATGCTACAAAACTTTCCTTAGAGTTCATTGGCACTTAATGTTAGCGATCTCAAGCTAACACGTCACGGCAGCGGACGGTCGAGAGTCGCAGTGGTATTGCCGAGTTTGTTTGCCGCCGATGCGTTCAGCCGTTAGGCAACCTATTTAAGGCTAAGTACAGGACAAAAATTGTAGGGAATGAAGAAAATCGCGATAATTGGGCAAAGAAGGGTTAAGAATCAGATGACGAAGATGGTTAAAACCTAAGCGAAAAAGACTCTTAGCACGACGACCGTGTTTCTTGAGCGGAATTGGATGAAGCTGATGAAGCCACAAGCCAGTCTTATTCGCCTAATCTAAATTTAATTGAAAGGCTGTGGAAATTTGTCAAAACAGAAATGTTTATATGGTAAATATTATGAGAACTTTTCTGACTTTTCTTCAGCTATTTATGAATGTCTGAATGCAGAAGTGTTGAACGTTGAGAAAAGCGAGACAAAAAATGCTATTATAGATAGAATCTAGACAACTTATTACCCTCACAATAGTGAGTTTGCCCTGATGACAAATTTTTCAAAACTCATAAAAGATCTTCTCAATCCACTGCCCAAAAATGACTACGAGGGCGATTAGTACATTTACCTTCGTGTCCAGTTGGATAGGTTTCGCTCTAGATAAAAGCCTCGTCAGTATGAGAGATTTATGTACGCGGATGACTCTTCAAGGAATCAACCTTAATCTCTCCACATTTTCTAAAGCCAGTAAAATCCGAGAAAGTGAACCATTCGAGAAAATAATCGAAGAGTTAACGAAACGATTAATCGCCAAAAAAGGAAAGGCGGACGCACGAGCGATGTTTCCCATTGACTCAACAATAATCACCTTAACGAGTAAATTATTGTGGGAGGAAGGATGGCATCAAGTCCAGCTGTTTTCGGGTCTTAATAGTATCACGACAACCGTAGAGGGAATCGTGAGCCATTTCGGGCAAGGTCATGACTCGCTCATAAGGAGAGAAAACGGTAGCAGCGATCCCCGTAAATGGAGTGGGGGCGATGGCTCGAGGGTTTGCTTCTCGTCTGAGAATTCTAAAATTATTAGAAGAAAAAGACAAACACTTTATTCTAAGAGTTAAAAATAATATGACTCTAGAAATGCTGGAAAATGGACGGTGTAAACTGGGAAAAGGAAAAAGGCAAGTAGAGGTAAGAGTAGTAGCTTTCTGTGACCTAGAAAGTCGGACTGAATTTCGGATAGCAACGGATTTACCTTTAGAAGGGAAAGGAGCGGTAAGTAATGAAGAAATCGGGGAAATGTATCGACAAAGATGGCAGATAGAACTCCTATGGAAGTTCTTGAAAATGCACCTGAAACTCGACAATCTCATCACCAAAAATGAAAATGGAATTCGGATACAAATCTATAGCTGTATTATCGCCTACCTAATTTTGCAATTAATTGATATTGCGGAAGATTTTGGAAAAAGCTTATTAGATAAACTACGCTATTTACAGAGTTTTATGTGTCAACATATCAGCTATGTACACTGGTTTAGGAAAATTGTCTATTCAATTTGAAAAATGGCGTTTTGGGGTTGTTATGTTCTTAAATGTAAAGTTTTGTTACGAGATTCAACGTTTCTGGTTTATATGGTAAATATTATGAAAACTTTTCTGACTTTTCTTCAGCTATTTATGAATGTCTGAATGATGCCCATCTGAAACATAAAAAAGAACTGGATTCCTTGCTGACTCTACGATTTCAGAATTTTAATAAATCTCAGATTATGAACGTCTAAAGTATAGCCATTGAAAATCCTTAACGACTCCACCATACAAAAAAGGAATAATTGCTAAACCGCTACCAAAAACGAAAGAACCGGCTGTGGCAAAGAAGATAAAAATTTGTCCTAGTAATCCAGGATTGATGGCGGAAGTCGTGTTTAAGAATGGCAAGATATAAAGGCCAGCAAAACTATTCATTTTATTGGACTTAAACCAGTTTTTTGGAGGTGATTGTATCAACCAAACTAAGAAGCCTGCACCTAAAATGAGTTCTACTTTCTCCGATTTAGTAATAATAGTCACTACGGCATTGACCCCATAGATGACCCAGAGTAGCCAGTCTTTCCCCACCGTTTTTTTGGTTAATTTATAGGCACTAATGGCAATAATGCCGATGACTGACGCTCCCACCCCATAAAAGACCGCCTGCATCCAACTCAAGCTACCATAAAGGGTGTATAACTAACCTAAAATCACCACCATTAAAAATGACGGTAAAACAAAAGTAAGTCCCACTAAAGCAGAACCTAGAATACCGTAATCAACATAGCCCATGTAAAAGCCTAATTGAGCGGCGAGGGGGCCAGGCGCGACCTGGGCCAAAGTTAATCCTTCCTGATAGTTTGCTTCGGAAATAGATTGTTTCTCTTCTACTAGATCCCGGTGCATATAGCCAACTAAGGCAATGGGGCCACCAAAACCGAATGTCCCTAACTTCAAAAAGTAATACATTAATTGCTTGAGGGAATAGGGGCGGGTCTCAGTTTCTAAAGTTTTAAGTGTTTCCATAGAGAGAGAAAATCAAGGTAATTAATGATTAATTGAGCAAGCCATTGGTCAACGACAAGCGGCATATAGACCATCAAAGAGGGCGAGACCACAGTTTTCTAAAACAGTATCAGTCCAACCAGCGAGTAACCAACCCCGCAATAAAGTATCAATTCCTGGGATTTGTGGGTGTAAATATAATCCATCACGGAGATCAATTTCATGGACAATTTCTCCCAACTTCTGTAAACCAGTATCTTCCGTGATTCCAAAGGATTTTACCATTACTTCAAAAGTACAAAGATTGCCTTGATGTTGGAAATAGCCAACGTTCATGTCAAAGGGAATTTCATCTACTTTTGCTTTTTTACTGTATTTAATAGTTGCCTCTGAATTAATAAATCGCCGGATAAGCCAAACACAAGCTAAACGATCTACGTGCGGTTGTGGACGAGTAACCCATTGGACATTTCGATAAGTATTAATATCTTGAGGAGTAATAGAAACCATCGGACTTGAAGAGAGCAAAGTTTGGCTTACTTGCTTGAGGCGCAGAGAAACTTGTTCCTGCTCAGGACAATCAAAAAAGTCAATTCCTTGAATTTCACCATATTGTTTGTAGAGTTTTTCTAGGGTTTCACGAATGGAAGAATAATCCTGATTTAAGTCTTTGACACTAATATTGTTTTCTAATTCACTAATTTTTCTAGCCAGTTCGGCATAGTCTTCTCGGCGAATTTCTCGAAATTTATTGATCAGGCTTTCCTGACTGATGCCATCAAACTGTTCTACCTGCATGATTACAGCTTCTCCTTTGGCTTCTCGTACTTCTTGAGCCAGCCATTGTAATGATTCGAGACAATTAATGTGATCGGGTAAGACCTGTACGCCACTTAAGGGAATGGCCCCAAGCCGCCGCAACCTTCGCCACAGCGTTACTCGTGGACTGGAGGACGACTGGGATGACAGGGAGTAAGTAAAAACAAGCCAATTCAAGATGGAACTCAGAAATCTGAAATTTAGTGTAACAAAAGTTGCTTTAAAAAGCAACTTTTGTTACTAAAACCTTTTCTTAGATCTTTATCCCCCCTGGGGGCATAAAATAGAAATTAATTTTGTGAACCCAATCAGCACTATGGGTAAACTGCCACCAATCTTTTACTGTTTGCGAAACCCTCGATTTGCCCAGTTATACCTAGCCCAGACCATTAATCTGCTGGGGGATGCACTCACTTGGGTCGGATTGGCCCTATTAGCCTTTGAATTGGCGGGTCAAGGGGCAGGGAGCATCCTGGCGGGGGCCTTAACCTTGAGGGTAACGGTGTTTGTCTTGTTGTCCCCCATTGCTGGGGCGATCGCCGACCGTTATGACCGCAAGCAAATGATGGTGATGACCCATCTGGCACGACTGGGAATTGTCTGTTTATTTCCTGGGGTCACGCAGGCTTGGCAAATCTATGGACTGGTTCTGGGACTCAATATCTTTAATGCCTTTTTTACCCCAACCTATACCGCAACCATTCCCCTGGTGACAAAGGATGATGAATATCCCCAGGCGATCGCCCTCTCTAGTGCCACCTATCAACTGTTGGGGGTGTTGGGGCCAGGATTAGCTGGGAGTCTCGCCGCTTGGGTGGGAACAAAAACGATCTTTTGGGGCGATGCTCTGACTTTTTTGCTCGCCGCTGGTTTGATTTTTACCTTGCCAGGAAAACTGTTAGCTAATTCAACCTCTCAGCCTGTCCGTAACTTGGCCCAAATTCGACGGGACATCGGCACAGGAACCCAATGTCTTTTCGGCGATCGTCTGATTCGTTACGCCCTAGCAATGCAGTTGGTAGTTTCCTTAGCGGGCGCAGGGATTTTAGTGAATACCGTGGGTTATGTCCAAGGCGTTTTACACCTGGGTAAGCTGGAGTATGGTTGGCCAATGGCGGCTTTTGGGTTGGGAGCGACGGTAGCTTCCCTCGGTTTGGGCAACACTCAGCAACAGGGAAAACGAACCCATTTAACGACGGTTGGGGCTGTGCTAATGAGCCTTACAATTTTACCCGTCCCAATGGTCAATCTCCAGGGATTACTGCTCTTGTGGGCTGGGGCCGGTATCGGTCAAACCTTGGTCAATGTACCCACCCAAACCTTATACCATTTTTCTAAATTCCTGACAGACATAGAGCTTCTAAAATCCAAGACCATCCCGTCAAATACCCGAGCGTGTCATTGGATAGAGAATTTAAAAGATGGTAAAGTTTACTTCTTAAGTTATCAAGGGAGTTAAAATTGCCCCAGGCCAATAGGTTTTTCAAATATAGCCAAACTCTCTCAATTGGATTTACTTCTGGACAATAGGGAGGTTGATAAAATAGGATAATATTATCAGGTATTTCTAGGTCGGTCGCCGTATGTGCGGGAGCATTATCTAATTGAATAATATGTAATTCCTCAGAAAAAGCTTGAGAAAAAAGCGTTAAATATTGATTAAAACATTCCCCATCTAAATGAGAGAATTCATAAAAAAAACTGCTACCTGTTCGAGGTTCTATTAAACCATAGAGCCAGAGATATTGAAAATTATACTGAAAATTACCAAGGGGCTTTATGCCTTTAATTGTTATTTTATTTCTGACCATGGTAGGACAGCCAAAGCGACTTTCATCTGGACAGCAGAAGCGGACTTTTAAATATTGACTAACTTTTTCAGATTCCTTTTCTAGTAAAGCTTGTAGCTGTTCATATAGATTATTTTGGAATATTTTTACTTCTCCTGGTAATTGTTTTAAATTTTGAGGTCGAGCCACTTTTAATTTAGCTTGTAATTCATTTCTTACGAGACGGTAAACAGTTCTATAACTGGTGGGTATTTCTAAAATAATTGATACCCAAAAATGAATTTCTTTATAACTTTGAAATCCTTCTGGGTCTTTTAATTCATTCTGAATTAGAGCGGCTTCTTCCACTGAAATCTTTTTGGGTCTTCCCAGTTTTTCTGGTTCTGACAAGAGATTTTCTATTCCTCCTTCTCGATAACAACTTAACCAGCGATGAATAGTTCTTTCTGAGCGTCCTATTAACACGGCGAGATGACGAACCGTTTCTACCTCCTTAATTTTTAGTAGATACAGGGATTGTACTTTAGCAAAGTTTAAAGAGGTTACTTGTTGCTTCAACAAGGATTTTAATTCTTCTACTGACTCAGCAACATTAATATTAGGGACTCCACTCATTGCCTTTTTACCACACAAACTATACCTTTACCAAGTATGACATACTTTTTGAAAAATGGTATTACCTGTTTGAGCTGCCCGACCGTATTGGGTAGTTGACTATTGCAGAAAGCATCAAAAAGAGACTCGCTCAACCAATAGGAACCGAAACCTTTTTGATAAGCTCGATCGAGAATAATCAAAGAAGTGCGGTGAGTGAAATCCATCTCGAAAATATCGGCATCATAACACTGATAACTCGTCAGCAAACGAGCCATAGAGAAAATAACGTCGTCGTGGTCGATGTAGCCCTTGACATGGCTATAGCGGCATTCGTTGAAACGTTAATAAAAACTAGATTTGCGGGTAAGTTGGTTGATCTTCTTGATAAAATCTCGCTGAGAAACTTCTGTCATCTTATAAGCTCCTATTACTTGGATTGATTACCGATTTGTTTCGTAAAAACTGCTGGTATTCCTCTAAAACCTCCCGCGCTTTGGGGAAATCGATCGCTTCTAGAATTTCCTCGATCGGTCTGCCCATGCGATCGAGTTCTCGAATCCGATCTACCTTTTCAGGTGCAAGGTAGATCGATCGCTTGCGCTTACCGAATTCGACTTGATAGAAAATCTGGAGATATTTGCGCCCGTACTTCGCCTTTTGAGAATAAGTGGTGATGAAATAACCCGAACCCTCCCCCCTACGACGGCGCGGACGTTTGTTCTCGACATCCTCTTTACCAGGGGATAATTTTGTACTGGTTGAAGATACATCTGTATCCCCTAGTAAAGGTATTTTAGAGAGAATCAAGGTAGAGGATGCGGGGACTGGCGGTCGTTGTGCGGAACCTTAACCAATAATTTTCAGGATTTCTGAAACGGGTTGATTAGCATCGATCGCCATTCGCACCTTTGACAGCTTCTCACGGGGGACTGACCGTTTGAAGGTTTTCCATTTACCGTTAACCTTCTCGTCCCAACAGTAAGCCCAAAACCAATGATCGGGATTGACAGTCGAACGCTCGCCCTCAACTTTTGGATAAGCTTTCACGTTACCGTATCGATCCTTCTTGTCTTGGATGAAGGCATATAGGGAACCACTCGGATTTTTCTTAGGAGAAATTTCAGAGATGCGATCGTTCTGTCCCAAATTTTCCCCTAAGAAAATTTCTGAAGATGTGACGGGGTTGACCGTTTTTTTCTTAGGGGAAATCTCGGAGTTGACACTCTGCGCGCTAAAGCGACGCAGATTCTAGCACAGAATTAGACCAAAATCTAATTCTGATGGGCATTGTCAAGATGCCTCTAGTAACTCTGCTCAAATCTAATTTAAGCATTGTCTTTACTTTTCTTAGAATATTTGCGCCGCCGTTACAATCGGCATTGACTAACCAATTATCAGCAGTACGATATAAACCGCGCTTAATTCGTTTTCCTGAAGACTGCCACCCGTCGGGTTTTTCACCATATTTAGGTAGCTCATCATTGTCCAAAAAAGAAGCTTTTGAGGTATAACTTTCTTCCGTCTCAACAAACTTAATGTCGTATTGTTCGCCAAGTTGAACAATTCTTTCCTTAAGTTTAGCTGTGGGAATTTGTACAAACTTTTGATTATTTTTCGCCCCCATATTTGACTCGTTTTTCTGACCTTGATTCCAGCCAAAAACAATAGTACCAATACCATGGATAAAACAATGATTGATTACTATTCTGGCTGCTTTATTAACGGCATCTCTCATTTGTTGATTACGTTTTTCGGTGACATGAGCTAAAGTTCTTGACCAAAATCCTTTAGGTTTTCCTTCTTTCAATGTCGCTATTTGTTTGTTGTACCATTGGTTAACCGATTTAAGATGTTTTCCATCAATAATAAAGCTGGTTTCAATATTAGAAACACAAGTTAACCAATTATTTAATCCGTGATCTATCCCTAGTACCTTGGTTGAGTCAAGATGCGTCGGTAGGCTTCGCCCCTCTTTGAGTTCACAATGTATTTGTTGATCAACAAATTCTGCATAAAGACAAGTATTTCTAGGAACTATTCTGACTTCTTTAATTAATTCCCATTTTAAATTAACAGGAAAAGGCAGAAAAAATTCTGTTAATCCAAACCACGCTCTAACTTGCTCTCCTAGAGGGAACCTTATTTTGCCCTCGATTAACTTTAACCATTTTTTAGGATAAGTAACCGTAAACAATCCTCCGCTTTTACGATACTTCGGCACATTAGGCTTTTGATTTAACTCTCCTTTAATAGACTTTTTTAAAAGTTTCTTAAAAGATTTAAAGGATTCACCAACATTTAAGCAAGTTTGCTGCATTGACGAAGCATATCCAGCCTTAAAGTGAGGATTAAACTTCATTTCTTTTGTCAGAGCAAATCCAGTAACAATCTTACCCGTCTTCAACCAAATTTGACGAGCATAATAAACAGAACAATTGTATAAACTATTCGACTCACGACCTAGATATTCAATAATTGATCTTGTCTCTTTGTCTGCTTTAATTAAAACCTGCTGGCATCCAAACAATTTAATTTACTCCTGCTAACGGAATAATATTCATGTTAACCTATTGGTTGTCTACTGTCAAGCTATCAACCAGTATATATGAGAAAAGATTCGTTTGGCTCTAGACACAACAACCATTCGGTAGGGCTTGCAACTATTCACTTAGTTTGGATTCCCAAACGTCGTAAGCCAGTGCTAAGGGGCGACATTAAACTAAGATTAGCAACAATCTTGGAATCGGTTGCATCTGATAAAGGTTGGATTATTAAGGCTAAAGAGATAGCCCCAGATCATGTTCACTTGTTAGTAGAATATGATGAGAAAACAGCTATATCTGAAGTGGTCAAGGCTTTTAAAGGAAGAAGTTCAAGAATGCTAAGAGAAGAATTTCCAGAATTAACAAAACTACCCTCTCTTTGGACAAAAAGCTATTTTTATGACACTTCTGGTAAAGTTAGTACAGCAAAAGTAATGGCTTATATTAATGACCCACATCATGACAGACATTAGGACGGCGGATAAATCCGCTCGCGTCGCTTTTCCGCCCCGTGTTGAAACGACGGGGCTACCAAGCTCCCGTCTTTTTTCGTGTTGATGCTCTTGCGGGACGGGGAATGGTCACGCTACAGTAACAACCATATTGCCAAATTATGTTTTGTTTCCGCCGATCTGGTCAATCGTTTACGTCTCTCACTTAACGAATCGTTAAGTGAGAGACAAAGAATTTATCAGACCAAACACGGGACTATCTCGACCATGGACACCACTAACATCGGTCGGCATCGAAAATCGTTAAGTGAAATATCCCCTGAAGACGGGACGTTAACGGAAAATTCGTTAAGTGAGGATGGGTCGGTTAAATCTACTCGGTTGACCGTGGGAAATTTTGTCACCGTTGCCGGTGAGCATCCCAGAAAAGGACAGACGGGGGAGATAACCGCGTTGCCCAATCCCTACGCGGCCATCATCCTTTTTGAGGATGGGAACAGGGAAATGTTAGTTTCGGACTTCCTTTCTCCAAAAACCATCGATGTGGCCGCTAAATTTCAGGTCAGGGAAGGGCTGAATTACAGGGCTGGTAATGGCTGTGAGTGGTATGTCAGGTTAGAACAGGCTACTTGGGAGCGGCTGCTACGATACCGAAATCGCGTCGGTACGGCAACCATCGATGGAGCCATCAAACGAATGTTAGAAAGTATCGAGAACTGCCCACCCTAACGGAACCTTAACCCAGTTTGAGCTGCTTACTTAACGAATTTCTCACTTAACGAATCGTTAAGTGAGGGGAGTGGACAATATCTTATCGTTAGGCAGCGATCGATGACGTGGCGATCATCTTTCTGGGGGAGCATTGTGGGGTGGGAAAGGTGAAACACGGAACAATTACAGATTAGAGAAACCAATTTTCAATCACTAAACCCTTAAAATCGGCTCTTCTAGGTTGTGTGTGAGGATGGTATAATATTAATACAGAACAGGAGGTGGGTTATGTGGATAAATTTTAATCAACTCCTCGATTTACCAAATGTAACAGGTTCTTCAGTTTGTGTTATGCAATGGAGGGGAGTTATAAGGGTTCCATCCCTTATAGAAAAAGGCATTTGGAGATTTTTGTCAATTGTTTTTTATCTAGAGCGAACTAATCAATTAAATCTCTTGCCAGATAAGGATTTAGTCGATTTATGCCCCCTGATCGAACTATACCAAGTAACGAAGAACCGTTAAGAAGGTATGATAAAAATAATGAGAAACGAATAATGGATACTAAAACTAATAAGAATATTACTCCTAAAATTCGCAAATTGGCTGAGACAGCGAGGGAACTATACCAAACCAAATATGCCCTCAATGTCACAAGGCTCACCAGTCTCAAAAGTCTTTGCCAAGAAGAGGAAGCCGCCGCTAATTTTGCGCTGTACCTAGCTAAATTGGTAATCAAACAGATGGAATCTAATCAAACTACCAGGTCTTTTCTTGGAGAAGAAGCTTGGACAGAACACTGCCAACTAATTAACCATGCTGTTGAAAAAATGGAAGATTACCTAGAAGAGTCAACTCCAGATAAACGGCAAGATTTGTATAAATTGTTAACCCAACTAGAACAAATTCAAGGTTGGGAAAGACACATAAGATTTTCAACACCAATTCGTGTCATCAATAACAAATATGCCTTAATAATTGAAGATGCCCTGCGCTGTATGACAAGTTCAGATTATGCTTATTGGAGTTACCAAATGGCGAGAGATTATGCTGAACGCTATAACTCAAGTTGTGGCAGTGGACTAACTTCTGAATCCGCTCCTTTAGTCGCAGAAATTGCCGAGTTTTGGTGTCAATATTATTTTGGCAAAACTCTCACAGAGAAATTCCCTGATAAGAGTTGACATCAAAAGCATTTCATAATAGCAAAATAAAATAAAATTCAATAATTTTCTTCATATTTATCGACCTGCTGTTCAGGAGGTTTGCCGTAGTAATCCAGTAGGACAGGCTCTTGATTTTCTTCATTTAGAGGGGCTACATTAGTCCGAGTGATTCTCCCCTCACTTAACGAACCAAGCTGCCGTATCAACAAAAACCTTCGTCACTTGAAATGCCTCACAAAATTGGCTAATTGTCAATAGCGTTTTAGGTGCGCGTACCCTTAGGTAGGGATGATTACACCTAGAAGAGCCGGTTGCTGCTTCTAAGTCAATCAGCTGATTGCCGCAAGCGATCACGAAGTCGCTAATAAGTCCTAGTTGCTGTTTTTCTTCTTCCGATTGCCGTTCGCGCCAGTCGAAACTAACGCTGTAGTAGGGTCCTTTGTCTGCTACTTCCCGATTGAAGCCAATCGTAAAGATGCCCATACCTGGTTCGCCGTGGTTCATCGCTTCCTGAACCTTGTTAAAAAGGTTGGAAATCGACTGCTTTTTAATGTAGGAAACACAGACCGTATTTTTAGGCAGAATTTCGGGGGAAACGTTCGGGGCCGGGATGTAGAATAATTGAATCCAGGGGACATTTTCGATCTTGCCCAAACTGCCGAAGAATTTGGAAACTTTGATGATGCCGATATCTATCTTTTGGTCGGGGTTAGTTTTGCGATGCTGCGCTTCCGATCCGCCGATAAAAAGCCCGCCATCTTTGCAATTGATCCGCACCGAGTAGGGGATATCGGGTAAACAAATAGCATTATCGGGTCGCGTGCCGAAGACGGAAAATTGATGAGATTTCTTAGTAGCCATGATGATTTTCTCCTTGCATTTCTTTGAACTAAAATTGTTTGAGAATCCCCCAAAGTGGGGGAATAAGTTTTACCACTTGGGCATATAGCCCGTTGTGTGATAGTTGTACTCATCGAAATCTATTTCATCGAAATGGATGATCTGGCCGTGCTTGCCAGCTTGAGATTCGACTAAGTAATCGAGTCCGAAAGCGTGGGAATCGATATAGCGCTGCATTCCCCGAATCTTGATCTCGGCTTCAAATTCTTTTAAATATTTCGGTTTGCGGACTTCGCACCAGTAGCAGCGATAAAAAATATTGAAAGTTCGGATGTGACCCTCGACTTCCTCTTTTTTGCAACCTAGATAGACCATAAAGGCTGGCTCGTCCTCCGTGGCATTGCCCCAGCCGTGCGGGTCTGTGGCGGTCTGGCAGATCACCACATTTTTGCAAAGTTGGTAAAGTTTGAAATTACCATTGGGTGAACTCTTGATCTCTTCTGCTATCATGTCATTACCTCAATTTGGTGAGCGTCGGGGGATGCAATTTCGCCGTTGTCCTCCCCCGTTTGATTCGAGTTTCTTAACTCGATAATTCTATTATAGCGTGTCGTCATGCTATAAGTAAGACTTTTGCCTAAAGTTTACAAAACTTTATAGCGTGTCGTCATGTTAGACTAAGGCCGAGAATAGTAAAAAAGAAGATGAGAGGAAGACCAGGGGGCAACCCCGATTTAGTAGAACATAGGTTCTCTACCGATAGGGACGAGCCTTGCACGGCCAAGTTAACGTTAAGGCTGCCGCCCTCTCAATATGCCAAGCTGAAAAAGATCGATAACTGGCAGGAAAAAGTTAGAGAGGTGATCGCCTCTTTTTTGCAAGAGTTAGAGCATCCCGACAACTGCGAAAAATAAAAGTCTTATCCGAATCATGGAAGCTACACGGGGGGCTTTAGCTTTTTTTCTTTGGACGCTTCTCTTTCTGTGATCTTCCCTTGCGAACTAATTCGCTCGATCTGGTCTTTCTCCAATTAATGATAAAATATCAATTATTGAAGATAAAAAACTTTTATCTGTTAGGACAGACTAGAGATTAAATAATAAAGAGATGGGGAAAGTAGGGAAAATTCTCAATGCCGCCGACAAAGAGACAGCGATCGCTAATGGTATTCCCCTGGTCACGGTCTATAGAGTCCATTTGGTATCTTTCCCAAAATCCTTGCCCAGTATGAATTAGAGCGAATTAGCCAAAATGCCTGTAATTCTTACCCGTGAAGCGTCACAAGAGAGATACCAAATAGGTTCTATAATTATTATGCCATGCTAACGGGGAATAATAATTTTTTTTAAACCGTGTTATCATGGATTAGATTAAAGTTTTTAGGTGAAGTAATGGCTGGCAAAGGAGCGCCAAAAGGTACGGTAAATAATCCGAAGGGGGTTAATCAATATCCTGGGCTTCGATCGAGTAAGATGATCGCCCTGCGGCTTCTCAAGGAGCATGATCCGCTTATCCGGGCTAAGGCCGAGAGAGAAGGAAAAAGCATTGCGGCTATTCTTGATGAGGCGATTGCTCTTTATTTGTCCACTAATCCCTAGCAAAAATCCCCACCGTGAGCAGTGGGGACTTGCGAGATTTTTTCTTCTTAAAATTCGCGATCGGTTGGGCTAAATCTCCAAATATCGGCACTTAAGAAGTCGATCCCTGCATTTTTTGCGGCTTTTTCATCTTCTAATCGATCGCCCACCATTAAAGCTTTTGATGGATTTTTAAAAGATTTTAAAGATGCGGAGTAAATTAGAAATAAATTTGTCGGATTGTTAAATTAATTCTTTTTTGTCCGTTGGTGATTTTTTTTAATCCATGAAATCTCATTCGATCTTCTCCTGATAGGATTAGGATAGTTCCCGATTCGAGATTTATTTCTTTAATCGGATCGCTCCGAGTAAATCCTCCTATCTGAAAAATTCCTGTGGCCCCTAGGGAGATAGAGATAATCGGAGCTTTTAGATTTTTCTCGGTATTATCTTGGTGCAGGCCCAATCTGCTATTTTCTAAATATTTATTAATTAGGCAAGTTTCTGGCCGATAATTATTTGGTATTGCTTCTTTTTGCTTAAGAATTTTAATAATTTTATCGAGGCTAGGGGGAAAAGGCGGGCTCTTCTGGTTTTCGTGTGTTAATTTTTGTTATGAATTAAAGCAAGCAAACAGCTTAAGTCGAAGATGTTGAAAATTGGTAAATCCATAACTCATTCTTTTAATAAGCTTTATTTTGGTATTCATTCCCTCAATTAATCCGTTGGTTGTCTGATTTTCAAAGTAATTACAAATACCCGGCAAATGCTTCTGGATCATGCTGGCACTACTTTGATATAATATCCCACCTATTCTTATCCATTTTTCCAATTTTCTCTCAGCACCTCTGAAGGTTCTACAACTTTGATAAATTTGTCTAATTTCTTCTTTCATTTCCCAGGCCATTCCTAAGCATGGATGTTCTTTCAGGATAACTTCTAGTTGTTGTTTTTGCTCGTCCTTTAAGTCCTCTTTATTCTTCCATAATAAATGAGGTAATCCTTTTTCATGCACCCCCATTAACTTTCTCAATTTATTAAGCTCGTCATTGATGATAGCCATTACATGAAAACGGTCATAGATGATTTTAGCATTGGGAAATAATTCCTTGATCACTGCTGTAAATCCTGACCACATATCGACGCTCACTTCTTTCACCTTCTCCCGAACTGCGTCTGGCTGTGCTTTTAAGGCTTCCATTAATTCTTCCTGCTTATGTCCTTTAATCACATCTAGTAAAATTTTCTTGTCCAGAGCTACGACCGTTGTTATGAAATCTTTCTGTCCTTTTAAGTTACTAAATTCATCCAAGCTTATTCGTTCTGGTGCTTCCCACTCTTCCTTTTCTAGTTCTTTAGCACAGTGATTAAATATTAACTCAACTTCTTCCCATCCTCACCCTTCTTCTCGACTTATTTCTTCGATGCTACAATTTTTTACTCTCTCATAAATCATCGATTCATAGCGAATTGTCTGAGGCTGTCTTAATCTCATAAAACTCAGTCTTTCGCTGATATACTTTTGGCACTTTTGACAATGAAACTGGCGGCGTGGTACTTCTAAATATACTCGATTGCCTAATCTTGACAAATCTCTGACTAGATTATACTCTGTCTGATTGATTCTGTCCAAGATTTGATGGCAATTCGGACATTCAATTGTTTCATTTAAAAGAGCGAGCTTTAGGAAAATTGTCTGCTCAATTTTTTGATAATTGACCACTGTTACATTTGGTAAATCGAGGAGTTGTTCAAAATTTATCCACATAACCCACCTCCCGTTCTGTGTTACTATTATACCATGCTCACACAGAACCTAGAAGAGCCAAAGGCGGCCAAGGCTTCCCGGTGATTGGGTGATTAGTGGTGTATCGATAGCCTGATCGATCGCTGATCCATCCAAGCTGCCCGCAATTGCTCATCTGATAGTGAAAATTTGCCCCTGATTTGGGCATTTGCGGGGTAAATAGGGGGGCTTCCTCGATTATTTTGCCTAGTTCGCCGATCAAAATTTTTCTCTCTGATGGCGGCATTTTTTGCATTATTATGATTGCCATTTTTGATCGCTATTTTTCTTGTGGATTGGGAAAATAGCGGGGAGAAGCTCCCCGCTCTGGGATTATTGCCAAATTTCGATTATGAATTCTTCTCCAGGGAATCTGCGCCCCATCCATTCGATCGCTTCTTTGGCGCTATTCGCTTTTAGGTAGTAGCCCTGTCTGTCGGTGATCGGAGTTTCTTCTGGATAGGGATTAATTCGAGGGCATCGGTAGGTCATAAAGCCTTGCTCCTATTGAGTTTCATTCTTTTATTATAGCACGGTTTCAAGGAATAATCAAGAAAATGCCCGGGCTAAAAAGCCAAGTATAGTACAAAAAAACTAAAAGAGAGATAACTGAGCTGGGGGGGGAAGGGGAAGCCCCAGCCACCAGGAAGAATTCCAGCGCTCCCATTCGATCCCGGCCCAAGCAGGGGGAGCCGAAGGGCCGGGCAGCCAGAAAAGGACTCGCCGCCCGGAGCCGAGAGCAAAGGCCGCGGACCCCCAAGAACCGGAGCCGCCCCCAAAGAATCGCCGCGCCGGGAAGACGACCGCCGGGCAGATCGGAGAGGAAGGCAGGACCACCAGCAAGCCTCGATCGCCGCGGGCAACCGATCGGACGCAAGCGATCGACCGGCGGGCAAAGGCCGAGCGCCCAGAACCAAAGCGCCCAGAGGCCACCGAGAAGACCAGCAGGGAGGGGGACCCAGAAAAGAAGTCCCGGACCAAGCGATCGATACCGTCGGCGCAGCCCACCGAAATCCGAGAGCAAGGAGATATAAGAGGGAGCAAGTCGCTTAGAGCAGCCGCAGCAGCCAGAGAAGGAGAGCGAGAGCCAGAAAAACCAACCGACCAGGCAGAAAAAAGAGAAAGCATAGGTCAAATCCCCAGAAACTATTATCATTATAGCATAGTTTCAAGGAAAAATAAATATATCTGGCGCGCAGCGCGCGCCAGTCAAGGAAAAAAGCTCAAGGACCCCGGCGGGAAGCTGGCGGCTCGCTCGCCCCCCCACCAGCCCGCCGTCAGCGAAGTTCAAGACCCCAAAGGCGAGCGAAAGACGCAAGCGACCAGAGGGGTCCCACCCCACCGATAAGCTCCAAAAAACCGCCACCCCTGTTAGCCCTTCTTTTTCCGTTTTGTGATCAGGACGGGGCGGCGGGTGGGGTGGTGGGGTGGGTGGCCGGCGCGGGGGACAAGGTGCGGGGGCATACTTCACCGGTAAGCATGGGTAAGAAGGAGAATCCCCCCGCCCGCGAAACCCGCAATTTCTCTTTGTTTTTTAATTAAGTATTTATTAGCTTCCACTTAATATTATTTCAAGAGTAAAAGTTTTTTTATTTAAAGAATCTATCCAAATAAAAATTATTTTAATTGCTTCATATCTGTAGTTTAGACTAAATGAGAAACCTAAAAAGAAAAAAGAGGAAGAATCAAGCAAAATAGAGAGAAAATAAAAGATGTTCAAGAATTTATCCTCTCTCTAGGACCAAATATAACAGATATACCAGATTTCGCCAAGATACCTACCAACTGTTAGGTAATGCCAAAGATGCCACCTTTGACTTAATGGATAGCATCATGACCACCAGAAATGCCTATTGCTTGGGAGACTTGTCACTGTCCCCTTTCTTCAGAAGGAAATGGCATAGTACATACGAATCTCTTGAAGATTGTCGTCCCAACCGAAACCAGTTAATGAAAAGATATGTTCAGGAAATACCAGAACTGGAGTATGTTTTGTTAGCAATAGATCATACAGCATGGGAATTGAAGGATGCTAAAACGATGAAAGATAGAGGCTATCAACATAGCGCGGCATCAAAAAATGGAACAGTATTAGGACAAGGCTATAGCACCATTGTCTGGCTACCCGAAGGGGAAAGAAGTTGGGCATTACCCTTAAGACATGAAAGAATCACATCCTTTGAAACACCGATAGCTAAAGCCAAATGGCAACTCCAAGAAGTCGGCAAAACAATTCAACAAAAAGTTTTGGTAGTATTAGATTGTGAATACGGCAATAGTTCATGGGTAAATCAAACAGCAGATATCCAAGCAAGTAAACTGATGAGAATCCGCTTTAATTGTTGTCTATATGGCGAACCAGAAGCTTATGGGGGTAAGGGAAGACCAAAAAAACATGGCAGACAATTTAAAATCAATGACGAATCCACATGGTGGCCAACCGACGCAACAGTGGAAATCAATGATCCGAAACTCGGATTAATCCGAGTGAGTCAATGGCAACAGTTACATTTTAAAACAGCTTCTCAGCAGAAATTAAGTCTAATTAAAGTGGAAAGGTTGAATCCTAAAAAAACGGGAGAGGCACATCGCCCCTTATGGTTAATTTGGGTAGGAGAGGCATTTTTATCCTTAGAAAAAGTTTGGTCACAATATGCACGTCGTTTTGGAGTTGACCATTGGTATCGCTTTGCGCTCGCAAAGATTACATTGGACTTTACCTTCTTTAAGTACACCTGTTCAATGTGAGAGATGGAGTGATTTAATGCCGTTGATGACTTGGCAATTATGGTTAGCCAAAGATTTGGTAGCAGATTATCATCTTCCTTGGCAAAAACCGCAAACCCTATTAACTCCTGAAAGGGTAGCACAGTCTCTGTTTTCCCTTTTGATAGAGATTGGTTCGCCCGCTCAACCACCTAAAACTAGAGGAAAGTCTCCCGGCTGGGAAAAAGGGAAGACTCGCAGTAAAAGAAAGACCTATCCTACTGTGAAAAAACGACATTCAACCCCTAAAAAATCGGCAACAAAAGCATCCTAACTCTACTTTTTGCTTAAAGATTTTTGATTTCAGCTATTTTCATAAGGCTGGATTATTTTTAGGCGAATTTTTTAGTCTAAACTACAGTTAGTCTAAACTACAGGCAAGCGGAGCGGCGAGGATAAGCTTTAGCCGTGGGATTAATCGAAGTTCGCCGCTCGGCTGGTTATCGAGGGTCGTTCTTTGCCGGTAGTCCGATTAGTTTGGCGTGGCTCCGGGTAGAGCGAAGGTTCCAGCAAAATCAGCTTTCTAGATTTTTGCCGGTAGTCCGATAATTTTGGCCAAGCTGGTTTTTCTGGCCCGAGCGATCGAAGCTTTGCCGGTAGTCCGATTAGTTTGGAATTTGGTATTCTTTTGTGTTTTAGTCTCTGGCTCCCCCCCTCCCCAAGGGCTGGGGGGGGAGGGGATGCCGGGGCGGGGGAGGCTGTGGCGGATCCCTTGTTCTTTGATTGCGAGATAAATCTTAAGGTGAGATGTCTGCGGTTCCGGTTTCCCCCTTCCCAAAAACTTTATCTCACCTCAGCTGTGGCACTGGCATCATTGCCGAACACATCCACTAACCGGACAGCGATCGCTCGTTTTCCTGTTGACAGTTGGGGACTGCTGGCGGTGGTGATGACTGTGTTATACCATTTTTCTTTATTCGTAGCAGGCATAACCGGGTGCATCTCCTGTTGGTGATTTTCTCTCACCTATAGGTGAGCAGCAGAAGTTGTTCAAAGAGGGCGAAGGCAATTCGCCCCTACAATCATATCATTGCGCCAATGGTAGGGGCGCACCGCGTGCGCCCAAAATGTCATCTAGATATTTCGACAAAATTGAGATGTACCAGGCATAACCATCTCTGTCATTACTTTTGAAAAATGGTATAACAGCTTTTCCCACGGCACAACTGAGGAATATAGGTAATGCGAATCCTCCCCCAAATAAAAGAGTTAAGGACAGAATCCCCATCATGATTGATCCCCCTACCGAACTCATCCCAAGAGCGAAGGATAACCAACCAAAAACGTAAACACACAGGGGAAATAAGAGGCAAAAAACCAGACCCCCCGCTAGACAGCCTAATCCATTGGCTTTTCTATTCGATTCTCTCACCATCTCTATCGCCGACCCTTTCTAACCCATAGCATAAAAAAGTCAACCTATCAACTTTTTTAACAAATGTTTAATATTTACGCTGACGTGCCAGAAGGACCCCAGAGAACGTATATTTAAAGCTAATCCCCAAATTATATTAAGTTTCTAATGAAAAAAATCTCGATTTTAGGCTCTACTGGCTCGATCGGTACTCAAACTCTCGATATTGTCACCGATCATCCCGATAAGTTTCAAGTGGTGGGATTAGCCACGGGTAATAATATTCAACTACTATCGGAGCAAATTCGGCAATTTCGCCCGCAAATCGTGGCGATTAATAACGAAAGTCAACTAGAAGACCTGAAAAGCCTAATTTCTGACCTTGACTACACCCCGATTATCCTAGCAGGAAAGGAAGGAGTCATCGAAGTGGCCCGTTATGGCGATTCCGAAAGCGTCGTCACGGGAATTGTCGGTTGCGCGGGATTGCTGCCGACAATTGCCGCTATTACTGCCGGTAAAGATATCGCCCTCGCTAATAAAGAAACCCTGATTGCTGGCGGTCCGGTGGTGCTGCCTTTAGTGGAAAAACACCGAGTTAAATTATTACCCGCCGATTCGGAACATTCAGCTATTTTTCAATGTTTACAGGGAGTTCCTACTGGGGGATTAAAAAAGATTATTCTCACCGCTTCTGGGGGAGCTTTTCGCGATTTGCCGGTGGAAAAATTGCCGCAAGTAACCGTAGCTGATGCCCTCAAACATCCTAACTGGTCGATGGGCAGAAAAATCACCATCGATTCGGCTACTTTAATGAATAAAGGTCTAGAAGTTATCGAAGCTCATTATTTATTTGGTGTCGATTACAATGCGATCGATATTGTTATTCATCCCCAAAGTATTATTCACTCTTTAATTGAGTTACAGGATACCTCAGTTTTAGCCCAATTAGGCTGGCCTGATATGCGTTTACCCCTGTTATATGCCTTGTCTTGGCCTGAAAGAATTTATACCGATTGGGAACCTTTAAATTTAGTTAAAGCCGGCAGTTTAACCTTCAAAGAACCCGATCATCAAAAATATCCCTGTATGGGATTAGCCTACGCAGCCGGGCGTGCGGGTGGGGCAATGCCAGCAGTATTAAACGCGGCCAATGAACAAGCGGTAGCATTATTTTTAGAAGAAAAGATTAGCTTCTTAGATATTCCCCGGGTGATTGAAAAAGTCTGCGATCGCTTCACAATTCATAACAGTTCTACCCCTAGCCTAGATGACATTTTAGCCGCCGATAATTGGGCGCGTCAAGAGGTATCTAACTGTCTGATTGCCAATCCGGTCTAGATAGTCTAGATGCTGTAGGGATGTTAACTATAATGTCTCTACAGATATAGGATAGAAAAATCACTAATTTCGGCTATTTTTTCTAGTTAACTAGATTTATGATGATCATGACAAGAGTTGATAACCTTCAATAAACCTCTTGCCTAATTAATTTTTGAGGGTTCAAAACCAGCAAAAATAAGGATTAAATTGCCTAAAATCTGTAAATAGATCATTTAATTGATTATGATTCATTCTTAATTCTCCTGACTAGAGGTCTAATGACCCTGAAACTTTCTCAAAAATAAGATAAGATAAACAAGATAGCGGTTATTACTTTTAATTTTCTATGGTTACAACTTCTCTATCCCTCCCCGAAATCGCCAGAGAAACCCGTCAAGCGAGTCGTCAACTGGCTATCCTGACTAACGAAGAAAGGAATAAAGCTTTAGAGGCTATTGCTGAGGCTTTAACTGCCAATGCTGCTCAGATACTAGAAGCTAATATCGCCGATGTTCAAACAGCCAAGGCGATGGAATTATCTCCGGCTTTATGTGCGCGGTTAGAGTTAAGTCCCAGCAAATTAAAAGCCGCTATTGCCGGGGTGCGAGATGTGGCTAAATTAGCAGATCCTTTAGCTACTATGCAAATTAATCGGGAATTAGATCAAGGTTTAATTCTTCGGAGAATGACCTGTCCTTTAGGGGTTTTAGGTGTTATTTTTGAGGCTCGTCCCGATGCTTTAATTCAAATTACCAGTTTAGCGATTAAATCCGGTAATAGCGTTATTTTAAAAGGGGGGAAAGAGGCGATCCGTTCTTGTCAAGCTTTAGTAACAATTATTCATCGGGCATTGAGTGAAACTAAAGTTAATTCGGCGGCGGTGCAATTGTTAACAACAAGAGAAGAAATTCAGGAACTCTTAAAACTTGATCAATACATCGATTTAATTATTCCTAGAGGTTCTAACGAATTTGTTCGTTATATCCAAAATAATACCCGCATTCCCGTCCTCGGTCATGCCGATGGTATCTGTCATCTCTACATCGACAAAGAAGCAGATTTAAGCAAAGCCATCAGGATTACCGTCGATAGCAAAACCCAATATCCTGCCGCTTGTAATACCATTGAAACTTTATTGGTTCATCAAGACATCGCTAGACAACTTTTGCCCGCAGTGGCACAATTATTAGAGGAAAAAAAGGTTAAATTATTGGGAGATGAAGCAACTCGTCAGATTATTAACGTGCTATCGGCCACAGAAGAAGACTGGCAAACCGAATATAGTGATTTAATTCTGTCAATTAAAATTGTTGATAGTCTAGAATCAGCAATCGAACATATTAATTATTACGGTTCTCGACACACGGAAGCCATTGTCAGCGAAAATCTTAACACAGCCAAGACCTTTAGCGATCAAGTCGATGCCGCCGGAGTTTTTCATAATTGTTCCACGCGATTTGCCGATGGTTTCCGTTACGGTTTCGGGGCCGAAGTGGGTATCAGCACCCAAAAAATGCCTCCCCGCGGTCCGGTGGGATTAGAGGGATTAGTGACCTACAAATATCAATTAGCCGGAGATGGTCATATTGTCGCCGATTATTCTGGGGAAAATGCCCAATCTTTCACTCACAAAGATTTATAGTCGAGAAAAAAGCAGATGTTTACAGGATTAATTCAAGCCTTGGGAACGATTCGGGTCGTGGATACTGATAGACTATATTTGTCTGTATCCTCTAATACAATTCTCCAAGATTTAATGATTGGTGATAGTGTGGCTGTGGATGGGGTTTGTTTGACAGTTGAGCAAATTCTCCCAGAGGGTTTTTTGGCCACCGCTTCCCCGGAAACCCTACAGCGCACTACTTTGGGACGAAGGATTCAAACAAAAACCAACGTTAACCTAGAAACCTCTTTGCGGGTGGGTAGTAAAATCGGCGGTCATTTTGTCACCGGTCATGTGGACGGAATTGGCTGTTTATTCGAATCGATAATTGTGGCTAATTCTTGGGAAATGACCTTTTCTGCCCCTAGTTCCCTAGAAGACCAGTGGAATGCCCATATAGCTCGTTATATCGTCGGTAAGGGCAGTATAGCTGTTAATGGCATTAGCTTAACCGTGGCCGATTGCGATGCCTCCGGCAGCTGGTTTAAAGTGGCAGTCATCCCCCACACCTACGCCGAAACCAATCTTTCCCATTTAAAATTAGGCGATTGGGTGAATCTAGAAGGGGATATTTTAGGCAAATATGTGGAAAAATTGCTAAGAATGCGCTCTTATCACCCTCCTACCGAGATTAGCCTAGAATTTCTGGCTGAACATGGTTATTAAAAAATGCGTAACCCAGTGGAAATCTGATTGATAACTTTTTCCTATATAAAAACCCAGTGAAAAGCTTGACATTAGCCAAAATCCCCAGACAATGTTAAGTTAAATTAACCAATAGCCGAGGCTTGTATTTAAGGAAAACCCCTTATGGTAGCAACACCAGTTCAACAGAAATACGACATTAAAGATATTAGTTTAGCCCCCATCGGCAAACAACGCATCGAATGGGCCGGACGGGAAATGCCCGTTTTGCGTCAATTAGCCGAACGTTACGCTATCGAAAAACCCTTTGCTGGACTGCGTTTAGTCGCTTGCTGTCACGTTACCACCGAAACCGCTAATTTGGCGATCGCACTAAAAGCCGGTGGCGCTGATGCGTTACTAATTGCCAGTAATCCCCTTTCCACCCAAGATGATGTGGCCGCTTGTTTGGTCGCTAATTACGGCATCCCCGTTTATGCAATCAAAGGGGAAGATAACGACACCTATCACCGTCACGTTCAAATCGCCCTCGATCACAAACCCCAGATTATCATCGATGATGGTTGTGATGTAGTGGCCACCCTAGTTAAAGAAAGAAGTCACCAATTACCCGACATTATCGGTACTACCGAAGAAACTACCACCGGCATCGTCCGTTTGCAAGCCATGCTCAAAGCCGGGGTGTTATCCTTCCCCGCAATGAACGTTAACGACGCAGAAACCAAGCATTTCTTTGATAATCGCTACGGTACAGGTCAATCTACCCTTGATGGTATCATTCGCGCCACCAATATCCTCCTTGCCGGTAAAACCGTGGTTGTGGCTGGTTATGGTTGGTGTGGTAAAGGTGTGGCTATGCGGGCCAAAGGTTTAGGCTCTAATGTAATTGTCACCGAAATTAACGCCGTGCGTGCCATTGAAGCAGCGATGGACGGTTTCCGGGTTATGCCCATGGATGAAGCCGCTAAAGAAGGCGATATCTTCATCACCGTAACTGGTAACAAGCACGTTATCCGGGCCGAACATTTCGACCTGATGAAAGATGGGGCGATTGTTTCCAACTCCGGTCACTTTGATATTGAAATCGACCTGCAAGCTTTAGGCGCAAAAGCCGATAATGTTAAGGAAGTTCGCAACTTTACCCAACAATATAGCCTAAAAAGCGGTAAATCCGTCGTTGTTATCGGGGAAGGTCGCCTAGTTAACCTGGCAGCCGCCGAAGGTCATCCTAGCGCCGTTATGGATATGAGTTTCGCTAACCAGGCGATCGGTGTAGAATACTTGGTTAAAAATCAAGGTAAATTGGCCCCCGGCATCTACTCGATTCCCTACGAATTAGACCAAGAAATCGCCCGCTTGAAACTGCAAGCCATGGGGATTGAAATCGATACCCTCACTGAAGCCCAATTAGAATATATCAACTCCTGGACTTCCGGAACCTAATATCAGTTATCAGTTATCAGTTATCAGGTGTGAGTTTTCAGGTGTGAGTTATCAGTTATCAGTTATCAGGTGTGAGTTTTCAGTTTTCAGTTCACTGATTACTGTTCACTGAAAATACTTTACTTTAAAACTGTTTTCTAAATCCTAAAAAATTATGACTGAATGGATTACAAATACAATGACTTCTATGGGCTATTTAGGCATAGCCCTATTAATGTTTTTAGAGAATCTTTTTCCTCCCATTCCCTCGGAATTAATTATGCCCCTAGCGGGTTTTACCGTCCATGAGGGACAAATGGAATTTATTCCGGCAGTGGTAGCGGGGATTTTTGGTACAGTCATCGGAGCGCTACCTTGGTATTATCTGGGTCGGGTTGTGGATGAGGAAAAAATCGAAAAACTAGCCGATAAATACGGCAAATGGATTACCGTTTCCGCTAAAGATATTCAAAAAGCCAATCAATGGTTTAACCGTCACGGTAGTAAAGCGGTTTTACTCTGTCGTTTGGTTCCTGGAGTACGAACTTTGATTTCCCTACCTGCCGGGATGAATCACATGGCGATGATTCCCTTTTTAGTTTACTCCACCATCGGCACGACCCTCTGGGTCATTTTTTTAACGGCAGCAGGTTACTTTTTAGGGAAGAATTACCCCCTTGTGGAAGAATATCTGGCTCCCGTCTCAAAAATCGCTTTACTTGCCCTCGTTATCTGGTTTATCCTCTGGATTATCCGCAAACGTAACCGCCGGTATGAGTAAATGTTGATCATAGGTGGTGCGTTACGACGGATTGTCACCTTCGAGTCAAATCAGCAATTTTTGCCGTCTAACGCACCCTACGTTTTACTACTAATCATGCCGACTACTCAAGACGGCCGTGATCAGCAAATAGGCCAGCGTCACCCCGATACTGATTTGGAAGGAATAGGGAGCGGCGCGGTATCGATACCAACTAGAAAAAGATTCAAGAATTCTCAGGGTGAACAACACCACCCAATTTAAGGAAAGCATTAGGAGGTAAAACAACGCCCCGACTCCTAACGACTGCACAAAGCGATTTTTTAATAAATCCATAGCCCTAACCAAGTTAACTAGAACTCTTGCAAATTAATTATATGTTATAACAGGGTGAGAGCATCTCAAAAGCTATTGACAAGAGGATTTTGGAGAAACTTTGGACTATTTCTACAAGAAGTTTCAACAGAAATGGGGATAGATGTCCACCACCTTGGTTATAATTTTCATTATTGACAAGGTGAACTATGCCTACCCTGTTTTGTTGAAACTTTTAGCACTCTAGTTCACAATAAAGGTAAAGATCGTAAGAGCTACCTTATAATGGCGGAATTGCTTTCAAGAATTACAGTTAATCCTCGGCAGTGCGGTGGTCGTGCCTGTATTCGAGGAATGAGAATCCGGGTATCAGATGTGTTAGATCTATTCGCGGCAGGTTTAAGCGCGGGAGAAATTCTAGATGAAATGCCTGATCTTGAGGCAGATGATTTGAAAGCAGCGCTTTTATATGCCTCGCGGAAGCTTAATCACCCGGTTTTAGTGGCATGACAATTTGGGTTGACGCACATTTGTCTCCCGCAATTGCCACCTGGATTAGCACTACACTTGAGATTGAAGCTGTGGCTTTGCGTGATCTTGGACTCAGAGATGCTGAAGATACTGAAATCTTTCAGGTTGCAAAAGCTCGAAGAGCTATCCTAATGACCAAAGATAGCGATTTTGTAGATTTAGTTGAGCGACTTGGTTCGCCCCCACAAATTATTTGGCTGACTTGTGGCAACACCTCTAATGCCCGGTTGCGTGAAATCTTGAGTGAGACTTTGTCCAGGGCTTTAGAACTTTTAGCTGCTGGTGAGACATTGGTAGAAATTAGCGGAAACTAGCTGTACAGGCTAATGAATCCAAGAGCTACCCAATACAAGAGGTCAAATGACTATTCTCCAATATCAGATTCTTGTGGGGAAGAATTAACCTAATGCTGTGGTCTGGTATGTCGCTTAAGTACAATATGAAACGATAAAATTAATACAATATCAGGGCAAGAGCCTCTAAAAGTCTAGCAAATTATCGCAGTTATCTCGGCCGTTGGCTTTTTTTGCTCAATACCACCTTCTCCTGCAAACTAACGTCTTCTCAACAAATTTTTCATCTCTACCCAGATAGAAAGTTGACTACCTAGACTAGAGGGATGATTGAAAATTCCTTGACGGGGACTGAATAAAAAGGCCAACATAAATAGGGTAAAAGCGACAAGCACGATCGCCGGTCCAGAGGGTAAATTCCAGTAATAACTTAAATACATCCCACTGATACTAGAGATAATACCCACACCCACACCTAAACCCATGACTTGATGGAGACGGGTAACTAAAAGATAGGCAGTGGCCGCGGGGGTAATTAAAAGGGACAAAACGAGGATTACTCCCACCGCTTGCAGACTAGCAACGATTGTCAGACCAATCAGGAGCATTAAGCCTAAATCTAATAAATTTACTGGTAAACCTGCCGCTTGCGCCCCGATTTTGTCGAAAGTGTAGAATAATAGTTCTTTATACAGGAGCAAAACGGTTAATAAAACGATAATGGCAATAATTAGGGTATCGCGGATGTCGGCAGCAGTAACACCGAGAATATTGCCGAAGAGAAAGTGATTAAGGTCAATTTTGTTGTTTTTTTGGATGAGAGTGATCAGGGTGATGCCAAGGGCAAAAAAAGCCGAGAAAACAATACCCATGGCCGCATCTTCTTTGATTGGGGAACGATTACGGATCAAGTTAATCAGTAGGGTACTGACCATTGAGGCTAGTAAAGCACCCAGGAGAAGATTAAAATTACCAATAAAAGCGATCGCTAGTCCAGGTAAGACCGAGTGACTGATGGCATCCCCCAAGAGAGCCAAACGTTGTACCATCAGGTAGGTTCCCACCACGGCACAAATGATGCCGACGATGATAGCTTCAATTAGGGATCTCTGCATGAAACTATACTGTAAGGGTTCGATTAATCCTGTTAATAGATTGTTGCCCATGAATCTGCCTTGGGGTTAAATTTTTCTGATTCTCGATCGAGGTTTTGCTCCTAGGGACTATCTTCTGAATCGGGGGAGAAGATAGGTTAGGATAATTAGGATTAATTGTAAGTTTTTTCGCTCCTAACTGCCGCCATGGATACCCCCGTTCTTTCCTCAACTTTTTTTCTGACTCTCCTGCTCATGGTGGGATTATTCTTTTTTATTCGCGGTTCCGTCAAAGAGCGTATCGAACAGCGTGTCTATCTTACCAGTACCAGTGACGACCAACTATTAGAACAACTGCGAGATTATTTTGACCGACGTTCCTATCAAGTCAAGGCGATCGAACCTGAACAGAATATTGTCAGATTACAGGGTTTTGTGCCGCCTAGCCCCTTTCTATCGATATTTTTGACAATTTTGGCGGCCTTGGGTTTATTTTGCTTCTCACTGGTGTTATCGCTGTTATTTCCTGATACTAATCCCTATATTTTTGCTCTTGTGGGTTTATCTCCCCTCGCGGGTGTTTTCTATTGGCAAAAAGTCGGCCGTTTAGAGGAAGTGGCTTTTAAAGTAGAAAGCAAATCTCAGCAAACGGAATTAACTGTCAAAGCCCATCGAGACGAGTTAAGACAACTACAAGATAGTTTAACCTTTCTAGAAAGACAATAAGCCTTTTATGTCCTACGAGCGCCTAATTTATCTGTCCGATACCGATGCGGCCGGTGTGGTTTATTTTGCCCATCTTCTCTCGATCTGTCATGAAGCCTACGAGTTTTCTTTAGCACAATTTGGCATCAATATCAAGGATTTTTTGAAAGATTCTCCGGTTGCTCTACCGATTACTCAAGCGGAAATCCAGTTTTTTCGTCCCCTTGTTTGTGGCGATCAAATACAGATTAATTTCACTGCCCGATCCCTAAGCGAAAACGAGTTTGAATTGCAGTATAAAATTTATTTGGCTGAAATCATGGTCGGAAAAGCGAAAACCCACCATGTGTGCATCGCTCCCACCGCTAGACAAAGAATCCCTTTCCCGGAATCTTTAAAAAATTGGTTAGGATATTTATCAACCCTAGAGGAGACTGGTATTTAAGGGATGATTTGGGCAGATTTAACAATGATTTTAACTAGGGATTGGTGGCACAATGCTTGGCAATTATTTCACCTTAGCACCGGGAGGATTATCTGGAATTCTTTTCTGGCGTTTATCCCCTTTATCCTCAGCTTTTGGTTATTTCGGATCGCTTTTTCTCGTTCCCTACTCTGGTGGTTAATTCTCTTATTTTTCCTGCTTTTTTTACCCAATGCTCCTTATATTCTCACCGATAGCATTCATTTAATCTCTTATGTTCAGCAGGATTACGCCAAAAGTTTAATTTTTTTAGTTTTAATTCCCCAGTATAGTATCTTTATTTTCCTTGGCTTTCAGCTATACGTTCTCTCCTTACTTAATTTAAAAAGTTATTGTCAGCAAAGTCAGCTAAATTCAGCAGTTTTACCCCTAGAAATAACTCTCCATTTTTAAGTGCGATCGGTATCTATTTAGGAAGGTTTCTCCGACTGAATAGTTGGTATCTAGTCACTCAACCGCAGGAATTCTTCTGGAGTTTGCAGAATTTACTGACTAAAAAACCTTTGATATTCATCTCTGTCTGTTTTTTAATTATTTGGCTAGTATACGAGATCAATAAAAGGCTTTACAATCGATTTTTCGGCTACAATTAACGCCTATGGGGGATTTAGACCCTCTCCTAGTCCCTTTCGGATTAATTAGGGTTTGCCGAAAAAGTTTGTTGGTGGGGTTAGGAGTCAGCTTGCTGAAAAAGTCAATTGACTGGTGATGGGGTGAGTTTCGTAGGTTAGTCCCTCGGAACGAAACCCAACAACTCCACAGTCCCTTATCTCTGAATTACTTCCTCTCCATGAAAATTTTAGCGGGTGATGGCGAGGGGGATAATTTCCGCGTTAACCTTTCTCTTTCAGCTAAAACCCCCTGCAAAGCAATCTTACCCCTTGGCAGTCCAGAAAACGGGTTTCTCGAAGAAACCCGTTTTCTCAGTTTCTCGTAGTGTTCACCACCTGATGAGATTAGAACTCTTGCCAATTAGAGTAGAAGTCATGACGCTGACCTAGAAAGATTACTGCGACTATTTTGTGCAAACAATACCCAATTTTTCAAGGGTGCTATCACAAAAATTAATACTGCTCAAGGAGGGGAAGTACGTCCAAAAGGTGAGCCTAGGTATTCTATCTTCAGGCATTCCCCCGTGAGTTCAATTGCGCATAGCGGGTCGAGGTAGTTCACCACCTTACCATTTGAGCAGGTTAAACTGTTCCATATCGATGGTGTCGCGGTTACGATAGATGGTAAGGATAATCGCTAAACCCACGGCTGCTTCGGCTGCCGCTACGGTAATCACGAAAATGGTAAAAATTTGGCCTCTGATATTAGCGGGGTCAAGATAGTTGGAAAAACCCATCAAGTTAATGTTAACAGAATTGAGCATCAATTCGATCGACATTAAAACCCGGACAGCATTGCGACTGGTGACTAAACCGTAAATTCCGATACAAAATAAAGCCGCCGCTAATAACAAATAATACTCTAACTGAATCTGCATGATACCTCTTTCTTTGGTCTTATTTAGGGGCAGTTAATTCTCTGGGTCGTTCGGGTAAGGTTAAGGCTGTGGCCGTAGGTTCTTCAGCTTTCAGGGTGGGGATAAGGTCACGACGGGCTAAAATAATTGCTCCGACCATGGCCATTAATAATAGCACGGAAGCTAATTCAAAGGGTAGCAAGAAATCACTAAAGAAATGCTTACCGATTTCTACTAAAGTATTAGTCACTACGGCGGGAGAAGTGCTAGAAATTGACCAAGGTGTGATTAAAACCATGGTCGATAACAGCACAAATAAACCCAGACAAACTAAAGCAGTAGATGCCCGACGGATCCAACGTTTAGGAATATCAGAAAAGTCCTCTTGCTTGTTAACAAGCATAATGGCAAAGAGAATTAAAACGTTAATTGCGCCCACATAAATTAGAATTTGTGCCGCCGCTACAAAATCAGCATTTAGTAAGAGATATAAACCCGAAATGCTGATAAAAACACCGCCCAATAAAAAGGCGGAATAAACGATATTAGATAATAGTACCACGCCTAAAGCTGTCCCGATTACTAGGGCCGCTAAAATGCCAAAAGATACTATTTGAACGCCCTCGGCTAAATTCACAGTAGTTTCATCTCCTTTTATGTTTGAGAGTTATTAGTTATTAGTTATCAGCTTCTGAAGGCAAGGGGCAAGAGGCAAGAGGCAAAAGACAGAATCTGGCAATTCTCCTACCTAAAAACGCTGACGGCTGATAGCTAACTGCTAATTAATTAGTAATTTCTTCTGGACGTTTACCGGCGCGTTGACTACCGGCGGGTAAATCGTGGGGTTCGATGACACCTTTAGGTAGATAACCTAATTCCCTCAGAGGTGTTACCATCGGGTCTTGGGTGACTTTGTAGGGTAAACGGCCTAGGGCGACGTTATCATAGTTTAATTCATGACGATCATAGGTCGCTAGTTCGTATTCTTCGGTCATGGACAAACAATTAGTCGGACAGTATTCCACACAATTGCCGCAGAAAATACAGACCCCAAAATCGATACTGTAGTGTTTGAGTTCTTTCTTTTTAATTTCCTTGTTAAAAGTCCAATCTACTACTGGTAAATTAATCGGACAAACTCGCACACAAACTTCACAAGCGATACATTTATCGAACTCAAAGTGAATTCTACCCCGATAACGTTCCGAGGGAATTAACTTTTCGTAGGGATATTGGACGGTAATCGGACGACGACGCATATGATCAAAGGTAACGGATAAACCTTCGCCGATGTATTTCGCCGCTTGAATGCTACCTTTGGCGTAATCGCTGACTTGTTTGAGGATGTTAAACATGATGGTCAGGGGGATAGTAGGTTAACAGGGCAAAAAAGGAAATTAACCGCCAAAAGCAAAGGGAAAAGCTAGTTTTAGGGCGGCGGTAAGTAGTAAATTAACTAAAGATACTGGTAAGAGGAATTTCCAGCCTAAATCGAGTAATTGGTCAATGCGAACCCGGGGTACTGTCCAACGCAAGAGAATAGCGATGAAGATGAGGAAATAGGCTTTTAATACTGTCATCGTAATCCCTAGGGAAGCGGTGATAATTTGTAGCCAAGGATTGGTTTCACTAACTCCCAACCAGCCGGCCAAAGCATTGACGGGGATAGGAAATTCCCAACCACCAAGATAGAGGACGGCGAACACTAGGGCCGATAGCACGAGGTTAACGTAGGAACCCACATAAAAGAGAGCGAATTTCATCCCCGCGTATTCGGTTTGATAACCGGCGACCAATTCCTCCTCCGCTTCCGGTAAATCGAAAGGCAGACGTTCACACTCAGCTAAAGCGGCAATCCAGAAAATCAGAAAACCCACCGGTTGGCGCCAGATATTCCAGCCTAAAATGCCATAACCGGATTGTTGTTCGACAATATCAATGGTACTGAGACTATTAGACATCATCGCGATCGCTAATACCGATAAAGCCAAGGGAATTTCATAACTAATCGATTGCGCCGCCGCCCGCAGGCCTCCCAGTAAGGAATACTTATTATTGGAGGCATAACCCGCCATTAATAAGCCAATGGGGGCAATACTGGACAAGGAAATCCATAAAAAGATACCCACGTTTAGGTCAGTAATCAGCAGATTTTGACCGAAGGGAACGATGAGATAGGAGACAAACACTGGCATCACCACCAAAATTGGCCCAAAGAGGAATAACCAAGGGTCGGCCTTAGCGGGGACGACATCTTCTTTAAAGACTAATTTCAGACCGTCGGCGACCGGTTGTAAAACGCCCAAGGGGCCTGCGTATTCCGGCCCGATACGCTGTTGGACAGCGGCGGAAATTTTCCTTTCTAACCAGACGCAGACTAAAACCCCCACCGTGGCGGCTATAATCATCAGGAACATGGGTAAAGGCATCCAAATCGCTTTAGCCAGTCCTCCACTTAATCCCAAGTCTGTTAGGGATTTAATGAAACTTTCTTGTAAATCTATGCCTTGATTCATATTTGGCGATCGCTGTACTGTCGATAGTTCGGCATGGTCCGAAGATTTTTAAGCAAATCTTATAGCCTAGTATACAGTTAGTCGGTCTGAGGGTTATCAGAAAGTGAAAAAGGCTTCAATTCTTAGCGGCCAAGAGAGTCAAGGAATCTTGATTCCCCCGCCGAGAATAGCTATTAGTCAATAGTTAGACTCTGAATCTATCAATGTTCCCAGCTGTTTCTTAGCGCCGAAAACCTCGGCTAGTGACCAATTATTCACAGGAAAAAAATACAGCCATTTTCTCAAGGCAACATCCGATAAGTTTTACCGACTTTTAAAACCCAGTTATCGAGCGTTTATCGCCAATCGCCGCTATTTAGGGTAGGCTGAAAAAATCTAAAAACTTTGTTGGGTAAGACTTTTAGACTTTTTGTCAATCAAAAAGTACCAGGCATGGGAGTGATCAGGGGGAAAATTCCTGGACTTTTTCCCTGAAAATTAGGTAATTGGCCACCTCAAAACTGGTAAAACCCCACACCCCACACCCCACACCCCACACCCTGCCACCAGGAAAAACTTTTTGCCGCAAACCCTATTTTTTCTGATAAGCCGCCTGTAGGTCTCGAATCGAAAACAAAGCTTGAAACTTTATTCCCTGAGATTGGTAAAATTCCGCCCCTCCTTGCTCTCTATCCACCAAAGCAATGATTAAATCTACTTGATAACCGGCATCCCGTAATCTTTCTACCGCTACCATGGCACTTTTCCCCGTTGTCACCACATCTTCGAGGACAACCACCGCGGCACCGGGGTTTAAAGTCGGCCCCTCGATATAAGCCATGGTTCCGTGACCTTTTGCCTCTTTACGGACGATTAAGGCTGGAATCGGGCGATTTTCGTAGGCAGATACCACAATAACGGCGCTGACAATCGGATCCGCCCCTAGGGTTAATCCTGCCACCGCCTGGGTATCTGGAGGCAGTAGGGACAGCAATAAACGCCCCACGGCTAAAGCTCCCTCCGCAGTGAGGGTAACTTGTTTACCGTTGATATAGTAGCTGCTTTTTTGTCCTGAGGACAGGGTGAAATCCCCCTCTCGATAGGCAAGACGGACAAGAGCATCGAGGAGAAATTGACGCAGGGAAGCAGTATCGAGAGTCGCTACCGAGGAATTAGCCATATTTTCAGGATTGGGAGCCTGACTGACTCCAAAATTTCGGTTACAATTGAGCCAAAAGTCATTATATATTGACTCGATCGCTAGTATTGATTTCTTTCTCATCCCATTGAAGCAATTTTTTAATTAACCCTACCCCTGTGAGGAGATTTTTACCCATGCGCGCTCAATTTTTACTTCCTTCCCTGTTTTGTTTAACCGGTTTAGTCTGGTTGAGTTCGTCTAATGCGATCGCCCAAAATTCACCCGCCAGCAATCCTGCACCGGTAAAAACCCAACAACTGCAACTTGTCCCCTCTCCCGATACGGCGGTGGGATTTAATAATATCCCCGGTTTGTTTAACCGCGCTGTTAATAACAATACGGGTCGTTTCTACGACTACACCAACATTTTAGGACAGTTCAACTCTCTTTTTGGTTGGCGTACTTTTCCCCAAGGTTCCTATTTCGATAATATGATTACCCGGGATGCCAAATTAACCGAAACTTTATACTATGATGTCATGCAACAGCAACAGTCTGGTCCCTTAATTCGCACCCAAGATTTACCCAATCCCTTCGATACTTCCCTACAGGAAAATCCCAGTTATTTAAGTCCAGGCGGCTTTTAATTCGCCAATTTAACTCGGAATTGGCGAACAATGTAATGGGTCGAGAATCTTCTTTGAAGGTTCCCGAACTGCGGCAAGATGCCTTTTTAAGTTCGAGCGAAGCTCCCTGAGAAGCTAAACTCTCACCCATTTTGCAATATCAAGGGTTTTGTCATAACTATAGCTCATGCCATCATTGGCAATAATCGTTTGACCTCGACTGGCTTTATTTTTGATGGTACTTAAGCTATAGTTGGTCAGTTTTTGCATTTCTTGATGGGTAAAATTGTCTTGATTGTTAATTTCAGAGACAATTTCTATGGTTTCATCAACGGTTTTGGCATTGTTAGAATGAGTGGCAATCGCTGCTGATGGATGATAGTCTTCCATTCTCATTAATCGCCAAGTAGAATCCTCGGAAAGTTCCAAAACCCTTTGATGATAGTTAAACAAACTTTCTCGATGTCCGACACTAATAAAGGTCTTGCCAGTTTGTTGTAACTGTTTATATAAATGATCTTCATTTTTTAAATCTAAAGCACTGGTGGCTTCATCTAAAATCACAAAATCTGGCTGATTAACGAATAGTCGCGCAAAGGCTAGACGTTGTTGTTCTCCTAAGGATAAAATATTTTCCCAATCCACTTCCTCATCAAAATTTTTGATGCGATTAAGAACATCTTGTAGGTTAACTTCTTGTAAGATTTCTTTTAATTGGGATTCACTCATCTCCGTTGTCGTTTGAGGATAAATTAGCTGTTCGCGCAGGGTTCCTAAAATGATGTAAGGACGTTGGGGTAAAAATAATAAATCGTCGAGGGGAGGTCGCATCAAATGACCTGTACCTGTATTCCATAACCCAGAAATAGCGCGTAAAAGAGAACTTTTTCCTCGACCGCTCGGACCAACAATTAATAAACCTTCCCCAGGTTCAACGGACAGGGATAAATGTTCAACAATCACTTTAGCGGCATCGGGAGTTTGTAAGGTGACATCCTCAAAAGTTAGATTGTTATCTTCAATGACTTTAATGGTATTAACTGGTTTTTTTTGTTCGCTTACATCCTCTAACGCTTGGGAAAAATCTTCTAAACGTTCAATATAATTAATAAACTCACCGGAGCGTCCAAATTCATCAACTAACACGGATAAAGCTGTGGAAAAGAAATAGCAACAATAGCTGGCTTGATTAACTTGTCCAAACTCAATTTCACCACTAATATATAATGGGGAAACAATTAAGAAGGGGAAGATTTGAACAATGGATTGATAGCCGCGGTTAAAAAATTCCTGGGTTCTTTCCCAATTAATTCTTTCAATCATGATTTTAATCACCTGATTGAACTTTCTTTGAATAATATTTAACTCTTTTTCTTCCCCTCTAAAAAATGCAATTGATTCGGCGTGTGTCCGAACATGAGTGATGGCGTATTTATAGGTTCCCTCTATTTCTAATTGTTGTTTATTGACTTTATTTAATTGTTGAGTAATATAGGTAGCAAGAATATTTCCAATAATCGTATAAACGAAAAGCACCATAGAAATGGTTTTAGAAATTGACCAAAGAATGGCAATAAAAACCAGCATCTCCATAACTTTTTCAACACAGGTTGTTAAAAAGTCCATCGTTGTTCTGGCGATGGGTTGAATTTCTTGGGATAAACGTTGATCTGGATTTTCTATATCGCCTTTAAAATTGATTCGATAATAAGCACGATTTTTGAAATATTTTTGCAAGATACTACTATTGATCCATTGATACCAATCCAGCGCAATTAGTTTTTTAAGAAACCTAGACAATCCTGTGAAAAACGTCATACTGCCTAGGGTAATCCCATAAATAATGACAAAATGAGTTAATTTTTCTGCATCCCTAGCTTCTGTGACGCTAATTAAGTCTCTAAAAACGAAACTATTAAACGCATTAAGACCTACTACTCCCACTAATAAAAAAAACAATAAAACGAGCATTCCCCAGGAACGAATAATCTGTGAAAAAGCTCTATCCTGGTGTTCTTTAGGATACCAATAAACTTGAATAAATCTTAAAAATTCTTGAAGAGATTGATTGAAAGTTCGAGTCTCTTCCTTGAGATTCATGCTGTCTGAGTTTTTTTCGGCAACATTCATAGGATTCTCCTTGCGCTAAAATGGGGACATTAGAACTTTGAATGTCTATCTCTTAAGTTAGACATTAATTCAGCATACCATAAAAATCTCCATTATTATCACAAATTATATTATTGCTATTTTCTGAATTTTTTACCTATCAGGAATCAATATTAATCTATTGTTTAGGCATTGGATCAGATTCATAATTGTTTGATAATTTTGGCAGGATTCCCAGCAACTATTGTAAAAGGTTCTACATCTTTTGTCACTACCGAACCGGCTCCGATAATTGCTCCTTTCCCAATCGTAACTCCTTTAAGAATTGCCACATTAAATCCAATCCAAACATGATCTTCTATCACCACGGGTGCAGATTGTATATCAACATCCTTAGCATCCTTAATCAGATTATTTAAAATGACGACTTCCACAAATTCTTTCTGTCTTAAAATATAATTTAATGAATGAGCATCCGTATCATAAATATTGACATCATCGGAAATTATAACTTCGTTTCCAATTTTGATAGAATTGGCTGATCTAATTCGAGTTTTCTCACCAATATAACAATTTTTACCTATTTCTATTTTTCCACCATGAGTAAATAAAAACAATTCACCTAATATTACGGTATTTTCTCCGATAGTAATTAAACTTTTATCTCCCCTATAATTTTCACACTTTCCGATAAATTTTACGGAACTGTGAACCGTGGCATTTTCGGAAAGTTGTTTACGTTTTTCGATTCGTTCTTGTTCTTCTAAAAATTTTGAAATCAATAAATATAATTGATGTCTTAGATTAAACATAATATTGTCCTACTGAAATCAATAAAGTGATCACATAAGTTGGTTTAATTTAGCTGTCGTGTTTGATTAAATCGACATTTATTGTGTTAAAAAACCACTTTTAGTAAAATATTCAAAATAAGTTTTTAACAATTTGTGATCAATCGGGGGAAAATTAAACGCTGTCCCTTTTAACCCCATTACCGTATTTTGAGAATCAAACTGGGGGGGATAACCTGCTGATAAATTTTCATCTGAAAAATTATCTAAGACCGGAGATAAAGCATTATCTGTATTGATTTTACATTGTTCTCTTAAATGCGATCGCCATTTTTCAAAGGAAACCAACTGCAACGGATAACCCATTTCCCGAACACAATTAAATAAGTCACGATTTAAGGTTGGGTGAGAATTCAACAAATGAAATGCTTTCCCTAAGGAGCTTTCTTGACTGGCTAAATGTACAATTGCACCACTCACATAATCCACAGGAGTGAGATCTTCTGTACTATCACCAAAATCAGGAATCATTCCTAATTGAATACACCCTTTAATCATACGACAAAACAAATCTTCTCTATTACAAATTCCGGTTTTACTATGTCCAATAATTCGAGATGCTCTAAAAATTGTAATCGGAAGTCCCCGTTTTCGAGCTGCCATGATTAACTTTTCGGCAACCCATTTACTTTGAGTATAACCAGCGTTGAGTCCATGATTTATACCCAGGGGATCAGATTCTTGAATTAAGTTTCCTTGAGCATAATTGGGAGAAAAAACAGAAATCGTCGAGACAAAATGGACAGGTTTGGTTTTAATTAAGCACGCTAATCTCAAGATTTCTTCTGTTCCTAAAACATTAGTTGGTTTCAATATTGAATAGGGATAAATGGCATTAACCCAAGCTCCATTGTGATAAATCACATCCATTTGATTCGCTAAGTCGAGAAAATCAGGTTCACACATTCCTAAACGTTTTTGGGATAGATCACCAATGACAGGAATAATACGAGAGCTTTTCTGTTCATCCCATAATTGAAAGGTTTTTAATTTCTGGTAAATTTTGGCTTGAGCTTGTTCTAAATTTTTGTCTCGAATTAAACAATGAATATTAGCTTCTGTTTTATCTAATAATTCAGCTAATAAATGAATTCCGAGAAAACCCGTAGCTCCTGTTAGCAAAATATGATCAGGTTTTTGAGGAAAGAAAGTCAGAATATTCGGCGGTTGAATGGTAGCATCTAAGGTGATTTCAACTTGCCAATCTGGGATTTGATCACTCTCAATTTTATCAGATAAATTTGGGTCTAAATTAGAGGATAAACCTGCTACCGTCGGTTCTGAAAAAAGATAGTTTAAAGGAATATTAATCGCTAATTGTTCTCGCAGTCGAGAAATGACTTGAGCAGCTTTTAAGGAATGACCTCCTAAGTCAAAGAAATTATCGAAAATACTAATTTGCTTTAACCCTAAAACATCTTGCCAAATCTCAGCAACAATTTTTTCTGTAGCTGTTCGGGGTACAATTACCGTTTTTTGATCCTGACTTTCGGTGGGTGCGGGTAAAGCGTTACGATCAATTTTACCACTACTCATTAACGGCAATTCTTGCAGCTGTACAAAGAATGCTGGAATCATATAATCTGGTATTTTTTGTTTCAGAAAAATCCGCAATTTTGCAATATCAATGGATTGAAATTTTGGTACAATATAAGCTACCAATTGTTTATTATTTGTTTGATCTTCTTGAACAATTACCGCCGTAGCTCGGACATCTGGGTATTCAGTTAATACGGCTTCAATTTCGCCAATTTCAATACGAAACCCTCGAATTTTGACTTGATTATCAATCCTTCCTAAAAACTCTATATTTCCATCGGGTAAATAACGAGCTAAATCTCCAGTTTTATAGAAACGTTGATATTCTGATGAATTAAAAGCATGAGTAATAAATTTTTCACGGGTTAAATCATCGCGATTGAGATAACCTTTGGCCAAACCTAAACCTCCAATTAACAGTTCTCCTGGTATTCCAATGGGGAGTTGTTGCAAATAGTGATCACAAATATAAACCTGTGTATTTGTAATCGGTTTACCAATGGCAACAGAATGAATTTGAGCAATTTTATGACTCAAATTGGGATTAAAAACCGTGGTGGTTATCGTCGCTTCTGTCGGTCCATAGGCATTCAACCAAGTGATATCTTCTCGTTGACTATTTGATACTATTTTTTGCCATAATATTAATCGCTCTGCTAATACTTCTTCACTTCCTGTAATCACTAAGCGTAGGGTTTCAGGTAAAGTTATTGAAGTTTGAGATAACTCTAATACCCATTCATGCCAATAAGTAGCCGGAAGATTAATGACCGTTAAACAATTTTGCTGAATAAATTGAGTAAAATCGGCTAAAGAAGGGAACATTGATGCAGGACGCATGACTAAAGTTGCACCCGTTAAAAAGGTTGGATAAATTTCTTCAGCAGCTACATCAAAGGCAAAAGAAGCAAATTGTAAAATTCGGTCATGACTTGTTAAATCATAAGCTTTAATGATTCCTAAGCTATGGTTGACTAAACTTTGGTGTTCAATCATAACCCCTTTCGGAGTGCCTGTGGAACCAGAGGTATAAATAATATAAGCTAAATTATTTGGACGAATAGGGTTAACTAAATTGTTTTGGCTTTGACTAGCAATTAAGTTTTCTTCACTATCCAGACAAACTACTTCTGCTTGATAATCACGGAATAAATTAACCAAAGTCTGTTGAGTAATTAATACCGAGACTTGAGCATCATTTAAGATAAAGTTTAAACGATCTTGGGGATAATTGGGAGCTAAAACAAGATAAGCAGCACCCGCTTTAAGAATTGCCAATAAACTGATAATAATAAATACAGAATGTTCTAAACAAATACCCACTAAAGATTCAAATTTAACCCCCTTAGATTGGAGATAATGAGCTAATTGATTGGCACGATGATTTAAGTCTTGATAGGTTATTTGTTCATTTCCCCATTCTACTGCGATCGCATTTAGTTTTTTTAAAACTTGATGTTCAAATAATTCATGAATACAAACCTTTGGATTTTCAGCAATATTAGTCTGATTCCATTGAGCTAATAACTTTTGTTCTGATAAAGGTAAAATAGGTAATAATTCAATCGATTGTTCAGGATTAACGGCAATTCCTTCTAATAACGTTTTAAAGTGGGTAATCATGCGTTCAATCGTGTCTTGATTAAACAAAGCGCAATTATAATCAAATGATCCAACTAAACCCTCAGTCGTTTCTTGCATGGCTAAGGTTAAATCAAATTGAGCAATTAAAGCATTCGTCGTGACAGGAGTTAATTGTAAATCCGCCATCGAAAAATGATCAATGTGCAGCATATCTTCCCAAGAAAACATCACTTGGAATAAAGGACTATAACTTATATTTCGTTCAGGATTTACCGTTTCTACTACCTTCTCTAAGGGTAAATCTTGATGTTCATAAGCTTCTAAAACGACTTGTTTAACTTGATTTAATAAAGCTTTGAATGAGAGATTTTCTTGAAACTGAGTGCGAATGGGTAAGGTATTAATAAAGCAACCAATTAAGGGGTCAATCTCAGGAAATTGTCGATTACCACTGGGAATCCCAATCACAATATCTTCTTGACGGCTATAACGATATAATAAAACATTAAAAGCCGTTAACAGCGTCATATTCAAGGTAGCGGTTGACGTTTGGCTAATATTTTTCAGGTGTTGGCTTAATTCTGGACTTAGTTTAAATGTACAATTATTGCCTTTAAACGTTTGTAGGGGAGGACGAAGATAATCAGTGGGAATTTCTAATAAGGGTGGAATTCCGGTTAATTGTTGCTGCCAATAATTAACTTCCTGGGTGAGTTTATCTCCTTGTAACTGTTGTCTTTGCCAAACGGCAAAATCACCATATTGAATAGGTAAATCGGGTAAAGGATTAGATTGTTTTTGTAAAAAAGCTTGATATAAACGAGAAAGTTCTTGGAGTAAAACTTTCATTGACCAGCCATCAAAAATAGAATGGTGTACACTTAAAAATAAAAGATAAGAATCAGCTGTTAATTTAACCAAAAAAGTCCGCATTAAGGGAGCTTGGGTTAAGTCAAAGGGAGTATAAATTTCTTGTTCGGTTAATCTCTCTAATTCTTGGGTTTGTTCCGCAGAAGATAAAGACTGTAAATCCAACAAAGGCAAATTTAACTGAATTTTCGGGTTAATAATTTGTCGGGGAATTTCGTCAACTTCTTGAAAACAAGTTCGCAACAATTCATGACGTTGCATAATAGTTTCCAAAGCTTTCCTAAAGATATCAATATCTAAATTGCCGTCAATTTGAAAGCGAAACGGCATATTATAGGTATAGCCTTGAGCTTCCAATTGGTACAAAAACCAAAGTCTTTCTTGAGAAAAAGAAAGCGGTACAAGTTGAGATTTATCTCTAGGCGGTATCGTATTTGTTTTGACACCGATTCCTTTTTTTTGTAGTAACAGCTTGAGTAATTTTTGTTTGTCTTGAGAGTTATGATTCATTTTTACCCTGGGTTAAATAGGTTTTAATCTAGTGATTTTAGGTTGGTTTGATGGATACAAATCAACCTAAAAATTGTTTAATTATTGATGCTAAATAGCGGTATAACCTCCATCTACCATTAAAATTGCTCCGGTTACATAAGAGGAAGCTTCGGATGCTAAAAATACGACGGGACCAATTAACTCTTGTAAATCTCCGGTTCGTTTCATGGGAATTCTAGTATATAATTCGTCCATTTCATCGGAAGTTGAACGTAAACCTTCTGTTCCTTCCATCATATTATTCATATACCCTGGTGCAAAAGCATTGACTCGAATTTTGTGACTAGCTAATTCGACCGCTAGGGATTTTACTAATTGATTAACACCACCTTTGGCGGCGCTATATGCTCCTGAAGATTTGGGAACAGCAACGAAGGCACAGATAGAAGAATTCATAATAATTGAACCTCCTGTACCTTGTTTCAGCATTTGTTTGGTTGCGAGTTGAGCGCAATTAAAATAACCTTTTAAATCAACATTAATAACCTCATCCCATTCCAATTCCTCTAATTCGTGAGTGTTTTTGAGAATTTCAACCCCGGCATTACAAACCATAATATCGAGTTGACCATAATGAGCAACGGCCTGTTCAATTAAATTCTGACAAGCTGGACGTTGACGAACATCCGTCTCAATTGCGATGGCCTGGCCTCCTGCTTCTTGAATGAGTTGAACCGTTTGTTCAGCACCAACTTGATTAATATCACCAATTACCACCTTAGCTCCAGCTTGTGCTAATCCTTGGGCTAATACCCGACCAATTCCTCGGGCAGCACCCGTGATAATTGCAACTTTATCTGTTAAATCAAAGAGATGATTTGTCATTTTTTTTCCTTAAGTTTAAATCAATGTCCATTAGAGAAAGTTTAAGTCATTTAGGTTCAGCTTTGAGATAATAAAGCTTGAACTTCTTCTGGTGAAAGTTGGGAAATTTCTTGAACTGTTACGGCAATTTCATTCAGTAACTCTTCATTCCCCACTAATTCAATCATGACTTGAATTAATTGGCTGATGGTTGAGTGATTGAAAAGTTGACGCACAGAAATTTCAATTTCTAAGGTTTGACGAATTTTACTAATCAGTTGAATCGCTTTTAAAGAATGCCCACCTAACAGAAAGAAATCGTCTTCAATCCCAACTCGTTCGACTTCTAAAATTTCTGCCCAAATTCCTGCTAAAACTTCTTCAATTGCAGTTCGAGGAGCAACATAATTTTGAGTTAACGATAAGGGGTTTTTATCGGGTATTGGTAAGACTTTTCGATCAACTTTACCATTAGGACTGAGTTGAAAAGATTCCATCATAACAAAAGCAGAGGGAATCATATAGTCGGGTAGCCAGTTTTCGAGGAAATGACGTAATTCAACTTGGTTTATGGTTTCACCTGGACGGGGAATAAAATAAGCGGCTAAATATTTTTCTCTGGCGGTTTCTCCCTGAACTGTAGCAACAGCTTGGGCAATTTGAGGATGTTGATTTAAAATAGTTTCCACTTCCCCTAATTCAATTCTGTAACCTCTAACTTTCACCCCATCATCAATTCTTCCTAAATACTCGATATCTCCATTGGGTAAATAACGCGCTAAATCCCCAGTTTTATACAGCAATGAATTATCGCTAAAGGGATTAGCAATAAATTTTTCTTGGGTTAATTGGGGATTGTTGAAATAACCTCGCGCTAAACCGCCACCCGCAACATATAACTCCCCAGTAACTCCGATGGGTACGGGTTGAAGATAGGAATTTAAAATATAAACTTGCACATTAATAGCGGGTTTACCAATGGGAATATACTTCGGCCAAAGCTCAGGATTAGGGTCAAAGCTATAACTGGTAACGATGTCTGCTTCTGTGGGGCCATAATAATTGTAAAGGGTACAATGTTCGAGTTTCTTGAATACAGAAATCATCCTTGGAGTAATTTGTAATTGCTCTCCAGCTGAAATAATTTCACGCAAGTTAGCAAATAAGTAGGTTTCCTCACTATAGGTTTCCATTAATTGTTGTAACAAAGTAACGGGCAAAATCGCTTTATGAATGGGGTTATTTGCCAACAATTGACTTAATTTAGCAAGATCTAAACGAGAATCTTCTGGAACAATAAATAAGCTTCCTCCTAAACACAAGGCCGCAAAGATTTCGTGATAGCTGACATCAAAATTAAAGGGAGCAAATTGCAAAAAATTTCTCTCTGGTGACATTTTTACTTGATGATGCTCAATAATATTCGTTAAGGATTGATGTAGGATCATAATACCTTTGGGTACACCCGTAGAGCCTGAACTATAAATAATATAAGCCAAATCCTTTAAACTCACGGGGTTGTCAAGATTAGTCTTGGTTTCTAAGGCAATTTCTGACCCTTGTTCATCCAATAAAATCCGTTGAGAAATGGTTGCACTGTTTAAAAGAGATTGACAATCTTTTTGGGTTAATAAGGTTTTGATTTGGGTGTCTTGCAGGATGTAAGAAAGTCTTTCTTGAGGATAGGTTGGGTCTAGGGGAACACAGGCACCGCCTACTTTTAACACTGCTAAAACGGCAATCACCATATTGACAGACCGTTCTAAACAAATCCCCACTAAAGATTGAGAACTCACCCCAAGTTTTTGTAAATAATGAGCCAGTTGATTAGCAGATTCATTCAGTTCTTTGTAGGTTAATTGTTGCTCTTGAAAAACAACGGCAATGGCTGAAGGAGTTTTGAGAGTTTGTTGCTCAAATAATTCATGAACGCACTGTTTTAGGGGATTTTCTCGTATCGTTTGATTCCATTCAACTAATAATAATTGACGTTCTGCTTCCGTTAATAACGGTAAGTCTTGAATCCGACGATGGGTATTAATGGCGATTCCTGCTAATAAGGTCTGGAAATGACCTAACATTCGTTTAATGGTGTCATTTTCAAATCGTTCTTGAGGATAAATAATTTTAATACTTAAGGCTTCCCCAGGGGTGACAATAACCGTTAAGGGATAATCAGCATTACCATAATCTTGCATTTCCCCGACTTGTAAACCCCCTAAATTATCACTATCATTTTCGCTAAAGGGTAAATTTTCAAAGACAACAAAACTTTCAAAAACTGAATGAGGGGAGGGAATTTCACTCCATTTTTGAATATCAATTAGAGAACTATAACTATATTGCTCTCGTTCTAAATGGTCTTGTTGTAATTGTTTAAACCAAGTTAATAATTCAAGTTGAGGCTCAATTTGGATGCGAACGGGTAAGGTATTTAAAAACATCCCCACCATCGATTCAATCCCTGTAAAATTGGGCGGTCGTCCCGAAACGGTTGCCCCAAATACAATGTCTGATTCACTGCTATAATGATGTAATAATAAAGCCCAAGCTCCTTGAATTAGGGTAGAAAGAGTAAGGCGATATTCTTGGGCGAGTAATTTCAGACGACTGGTAATTTCTGGAGAAAGTTTTGATTTTTGATGAAGATAATTTTTACTTTGAGTAACAAGAGGATTTAACGGTTTATCAACGACTAATGGAGTTGGAGAGGTAAAGCCTTGAAGATTTTGTCGCCAAAAGAGTTCGGCTTGGGTTTGATCTTGCTGTTGTACCCAATTGATATAATCTTGATAAGGGCGAGGTGTGGGTAAATTAACGGGTCGATGGTTGATAAGTCCAGCGTAAAACTCGAAAACTTCTTTCAACAGAATTGCTGTTGCCCAACCATCTAATAAAATATGATGTCCGGTATGGATGAATTCATATTTATTATCTTCGACTTGAATTAAATGACATCGAAGTAAGGGGACTTTATCTAATTCAAAATATTGCTCTTTATCAGAGGTTAACAATTCCTGAAATTTAGTTTCTTGTTCGGAGGGAGAATGGGATCGCCAATCATAATTAAACCAAGGCAAGCTGACATTTTTTCTAACCACTTGCAAAGGCTGTTTGGTTTTTTTCCATGCAAAACAAGTCCGTAAAATACTATGTCTATCTACTACTTTTTGCCAAGCTTGTTGGAACGCATTAATATCTAAATTGCCTTGTAAGGTGATTTGAATTTGTGATAAATACGTCTTTGATTCTGGATTATATAAAGAATGAAAAAGCATCCCCTGCTGCATGGGAGAAAGGGGATAAATGGATTCAATATCTTTTTTACTAACGTTTGATTTGTGAGGTGTTACCATTGTTTTTTCCCAATAGATTGAATCAAAATAGGCGTGAATTTCTTGAATAAAATTTATTCAAGAAACCCGATAAACTTAGAACGAATTACCTTTAACGTTGACTAGACCACTTGAGTTTAAATTTGTTAATTTCTTCATCGGTGTAAAAATGACGCACTAATGGTTGATCATAAATTTCTTCTAAATATTCATCACTAAAGGTGAGACTCTTTCTTAAATTCTCATAGATGAGATAGTCATTCTCGTCTAAAAAGTCTGCTCGGTCAAGTCGTTCACAATCTAAATTTTCAACTCCCAAAAAAGTTTCTAAGGCTTCTTTTAAGCAAGAATCAAGTTTCTCTAACTTTAAGACTAATAATTCAATATTACGGTCTGGGAAATTCGCAATCGCATAACCTTTTTCTTTGGGAAAATCCATGGAAGCAATATCAATGCCAAAAACAGCCTCTAATTCTTCCTCAAACCAGTCATACTGTTTTCCATAGACAAAATTTTGAGACCAGAATTTCTTAATAATATCATCCATTGTGATTAATCCCTTCTCATATTTTATGAAAAATTCAGGAAAAACACACGCACAATGAATGATTTGAAAAAACCAAGAAATATTACGGGCGATGGGTTCTCGGACTCCGGTAATAATTTTAATGCTTTTTTGACCTTTGATTTCTTCAATATGTTCGCTTAAATATTTGGTCATACAGGAATGCCCAAAGGTAAAAGCATGATAAGTTTTCTCCAGTTGCATTGTTGCCCAAATTTTTGAAAAATGTTCTGAATTCAGATTATGGATATGATAAATAGCTTGATTTTGGAGATGTTTTTTTAGGGTCAAATAGGTACTCATTGAACCGACTTTACCCATTTGATAAACAAAGATGACTGAAGAATTATTGAGAAGTTCTTGTTTTAATTGTCTTTCTGTCTTCCACATATTAATCCTATTACTAATATAGGAATACACGGTAAAAACCTGTTTATCTGCGATGGGATAATAGTTAAGAGCTTGGTTTGAGAGTTTAGTTTGTGTGTTCATGATGCTTGTTGATGATGTTGGAGGGTTGAATTTAAAATGCTGACGAGGATAAACCACCATCGAGGGGAATAGTAATTCCCGTTATATAACTCGCGCATTCAGAAGCTAAAAATACAACGAGATTAGCAAATTCTTCAGTGGTACCAATCCGATTCATAGGAATTGTTTTAAGAATTCCTTCTCGGATTAAATCTGGGGTTGTTCCTTCCTTTTTGGCATAAATTTCTAAATATTCTCGATGTCTAGGGGTGTCAATAACGCCGGGGTTAATACTATTAATTAAAACATTATAGGGGGCGGTTTGTCTAGCTACTGATTTGGTAAAATTCATTAAAGCTGCATTGACAACACCCGATTTAACTAAACGAGGGGATGGCTCTTTTCCCGATGTCCCAACGATATTAACGATTCTTCCCCAATGTTGTTTTTTCATAATCGGTAACACTAAATTGGTTAAGCGAATATAACCCATTAATTTTCCCTGAAAAACATTTGACCAATCGTCATCGGAAAGGTTTTCAATTAAATTCTCAGCAAAGTTAGCTCCTTCAGAATTATTAACTAAAATGTCAATTTTGCCATATTGATTTAAAGAGTCCTGTATTAATTGTTCAGAATCTTGAGCTTGATGAACATCAGCCACTAAACTCAGAATTTGTTGGGCAGGATAAGCTTGAGCCAGAGATTGATAAGCTTGTTCTAAGCGTTGAAAATTGCGACCGCAAATAATTAAGTGACAGCCTTCTTCTGCTAATTTTTCAGCAATGGTCAACCCAATTCCCGCACTACTTCCCGTAATCAAAGCAACTTTATCTTTTAATCCTAAATCCATAAACTTTGTCCTAGCATTTTGCGGTTAAAATTATACTAAATCCAGTTATTAAAAACTGATTATCTATTCCCCCTTTTGCCTCTTGCCTCTTGCATGAGTGCCTATCCTAATATGTTACCTATACTCAACGGATTTAGTATTAGAACTTTAAAACGAACTAAATTAAAATTTTAATCAAATGAATATCTTGATTCGATGAATTATAACCTTTTTTCAAAACCGTTGAAGGAGCATAATAAATTTGACCATATTCTAAACACTGTTCTTCATTTTCTATGGAGATTTCTAATTTTCCATTCAAAATAAATCCGATTTCTTCTTGCTCACCTTGATTTAGGGGAATGGAGTAACCAGAAGGAATTGTCGTCATGACAATTTCAAACCAAGAACCCTTAACAGATTGACAAGGTAAATGAGTAATTTTATCTTGGTTTTTTGATAATGTTAATACAACATCTTGGGAAGGTAAAGAAGAGGTAATCCGTTTAAGATCAAATCCAATCATCGCTTCGGATAAGGGATTAACAAAACCATGAAAAATATTAGCATCGGCGACATGAACATCTTGCAAAGCTCTTAAGGGTTTAATCACATCTTTAATATACAGTTCCAGTTCTCCTGAGAGTACCATGCCAATTTGACTTTCAGGATGTTGGTGGGATTCAAGTTTAGCATTAGGAGATATAACAGATAATTGAAAAATGGTATCTTGGCATTGAAAAACCTCTAATTCTACATGAGGATTGAGTTTAAGAGGCTTGGAAATTGGGAAAAATTCAGACATGATTTCAGGGTGCAGGTTCAAAATGAAATTGAGATTTAACCTCTCAATTATTTTTATGTGATGAAGGCAACTATTCTGAGCGGATAGGTAGCTTTTTTAAGTAGGTCAGGGTAGATAAATATCTTGAATCATGGTGTTTTCCTTTTTGTGAAATAAAGACCAACTCATATCAATTTTACCATATTGTGAAATAAATTCTAAATCATGTTCTCGGAGGGCATTTTCATTGGTAATGGCTAAATCTGCCAACCCTTGTTTAAGGTGAATAGCGGCAACACTGGTAGAATTCACAAATTTGATTTTAATCTTGTTTTGATTCAGGTCGCCAGGTAATAAATAAGGAAGTAAAGGAAGAGGAGCGGGATGAGTAACTAGGGTACAATTTTCTAAAACGATTTCTTCATTTTTTCGCTTGGCTAATCCGTAAACGGGTGTGGGATAGGTGAAGATAAAACCTAGTTTAAACCTCGGTTCCATATAGAAATCATTAATTCTTTCATAGGCATGGGGAACTAACGCCAAATCTATCTGATATTGCAGTAAAGATTCCTTTAAATCTGTAAAGCTATCAAATAAATGACTATTAACCGAAATCTGTTGTAATTTCCATTGAGAAATTAGATAATTTAAGGTTTGTTCACTACTGGTTTCTTTTGGACCCAAAGTGCCAACGCTTAAAGTTTTGACATCGGGCTGAGGATAACACAATTCCATTGAAAACTTTAACATGGTTTTAAGGCTCCTGAAGTTTTAAGGGTGGATAAATTAGGATTTCCAGTACAAAATAAAACAATTTCAAGTTCAGCAATTAAAAATTTTACCAACTCATCAACGGCGGCTTCTGATTCAATCGCTGCTACGAGAAACGGACGAGCCAACCCTCCTAAATCGGCTCCTAGAGCGATAGATTTGGCAAGATCTAAGCCATTTTTTAAGCCTCCAGAAGCAATTAAAGGAATGGTTGAATTCACAGACCGAATGGCGGTAATACATTCAGCCGTAGGTAAACCCCAATCGGCAAAAACTTGTCCGAGATGCCGTTGTCTGTTGTCTTTGGCCCTTTGACTTTCAACTTTGGCCCAGGACGTGCCTCCGGCTCCCGCCACATCAATCGCGGCGACTCCTGCTTCAATTAATTGTTTGGCCATCACCGCAGAGATGCCATTTCCGACTTCTTTGGCGATGACGGGAACGGGCAATTGAGCGCAAATTTGCTCGATTTTAGCGAGTAAACCTTTAAAATTAGAATCGCCTCCCGATTGTACCCATTCTTGTAAAGGATTGAGATGGAGAATTAAGGCATCAGCTTCTAATAATTGCACCAATTTTAAACATTCCTCTAAACCGCAGCCGTAATTTAACTGTACAGCCCCTAAATTCGCTAACAGGAGAATATCTGGCGCCAGAGAACGGACTGCAAAGGTCGGCGCTAATTCCGGTTGTTCGAGTGCAATGCGTTGAGAACCCACTCCCATTGCTAAACCATAACGTTGAGCGACCATTGCCAATCGAGTATTGACTAAATGGGCTAATTCTGTTCCTCCAGTCATGGAAGAGATGAGAATTGGAGCTTTTAGAGATTTCCCCAAAAAGGTTGTCCCCAATTCAATCTCACTACGGTCAAGTTCAGGAAGACAACAATGGGTAAAACGATATTTTTCTAAACCGCTTGTAAGTTGTTGAAATTCCACATCTTCTTCGATACAAACTCGTAGATGTTCGCTTTTACGATTTTCAATTTCACTGGGAAGATTAGGCGGTGACATAGTTGTTATCAAGCATGAGGGTTGAACATTAAATTGAGTTTAAAAATCGAGTTCCAAGAGCAGTTCATCTAGTTCTGCTTGATTAAGAGCCGCATCGGGAAAATCCGAGGGAGTATAGCCTCCTTCTGCTGATAAACAATGGTTAATCAGGCTTTCTAAAGAATCTCGATAAGCAGCAGCTAAATTTTTGATCGTTGTTTGATGATGAAAATTTTCGCTATACTGCCATTCCATGTCAAGTTGCCCATCAACCACAATTCCATGAATCGCAATTAAATGGGAACGTTGTCCCAAAGGACTATGAATGGAACCACTGGACTCTTGAGATAATTTCCAGCCTATCTCGCCGATTTGATGACTTGTAAATTGACCTAAATAATTAAAGCTAACTTGAGCTTTTGGATGATTTTTTAACTGGGATTGAATCGTTAAATCTGAGTTGAGATAATATCCAATTCCATAATCAAATCCCCGATTCGGAATTTGTCGCAATTGCTCTTTGATGGACTTGAGGCATTCCCCCAGATGGTCAAGATTTTCTAAGGTCAAAAAGACGGGATAAATACTGGTAAACCAACCCACAGTTCGAGATAAATTCACGGACTCAATTACATTCTCTCTTCCATGACCTTCCATGTCAAGTAAAAGCTGAGAATAACCTGTCCAACGACCAAAAGCTTGGACTAAAGCGGTCAATAAAATATCGTTAATCTGGGTGTTATAAGCTTGGGGAACCTCCTGTAACAGTAAGCGGGTTTGTTCTTCATTTAAGGTGAAAGAAACCGTTTTTGCATGGGCAACAATGTTGGACTTAGCCTCACCTTGATAGTCCAAAGGAAGGGGAAAAACCGAGGGTAAATCACGGTTTAGCCAATACTTAAATTGCGTGTTAAATTCTGGGGTTTGAGCATAGTTTTGCAACTCTTCAGCCCAAGTTTTAAAGGAACTGGTTTTGGGGGGAAGTTGCCGAGAATCTTGGCTTTCTAATTGTTGGTAAATCGTGGCTAAATCTTCCAAAATAATCCGCCAAGAAATTCCATCTACTGCTAAATGATGAATCACAATTAACAATCGTCCATTCTCACCCAATTTGAAGAAAACCACCGCCATTAAGGGACCTTGCTCTAGGTTGAGTGTCCGTTGTTGAACTTCTGAAATTTCAGCTAGGGTGGTTACTTGTTCATCGCAAGACAGATGAGATAAATCCACCAATTCAAAGGCAAAACTATTGCAATCGTCGCTGTGATTTTGTTGCCATTTTTCCCCTTGTTGAACAAAGCGTAACCGCAAAGCATCATGGTGATAGAGTAATTTAGAAATAGTTTGTTTTAATAAATCTGGTTGTAGATTATTGGGAACCTCTAACAAGATAGATTGATTAAAATGATGACGTTCGGGCCAGTGTTGTTCAAAAAACCACTGTTGAATCGGAGTTAAGGGAACTTCACCTGTGACTAATCCTTGGTCAATTTCATTGGTAGCAGTCGTCTCCGCTACGAGTGCTAATTGAGCGATTGTCTGATAGCCGAATAGTTGTTTAGGAGTAATTTCTAATCCCGCTTGATTCGCTTTAGCGACAATTTGAATAGCGATAATTGAATCGCCTCCTAACTCAAAGAAATTATCATTAATACTAATTTGATTCCGTCCCAAAACTTCCTGCCAAATTTGGGCTAGAATTGTTTCTTTATCGGTACTAGGAAAAAGATAATTTTCTAATTCATTAACATCAATTTCTGGTATAGGTAAAACGCTGCGATCAATTTTTCCATTCTGATTAAGAGGAAAAGCATCTAAGAAAATCAAGAAAGCAGGAATCATATAATTGGGCAGCTTTTCTTGAAGAAAAATTCGTAATTTTGGCTGAGTGAGTTGCTTATCTTTCGGAACAACATAAGCATACAAACGCTTGATTCCAAGTTGATCTTCTCTGGCGATAACAATTCCATCTTTGACTTGAGGATGCTGAAATAAAACGGCTTCTATTTCGCCTAATTCAATTCTAAAACCTCTGATTTTTACCTGATGATCAATACGTCCAATAAATTCAATATTCCCATCGGCTAAATAGCGTACTATATCACCTGTTTTATACAGGCGTGCTGATGAATATTCGCTAAAAGGATGGGGAATAAATTTTTGTTCAGTTAAGTCAGGACGATTGAGATAACAACGGGCTAAACCATCACCACCAATATGCAATTCGCCTTTAACACCAATAGGAACAGGTTGCAAATAGGGATCAAGAATATAAATTTCTGTATTGGCTAAAGGACGACCAATTGGAATAGTTGTAGCTTCTGGAGGAATATTTTTAATTAAATACCAAGAGGTAAAAGTTGTGCTTTCTGTTGGCCCATAAACATGAAGTAAATTTTGAGCCGTTCCTTTATTAAGGGATTCTTTGACCCATTGAGGATCAACTGCTTCGCCACCAAAAAGTAAATATCTTAAGCTTTGAAAAGCATGGGGAATAGTCTGGACTAACTGATTAAATAAAGCTGTCGTTAAGAATAAAATAGTAATTTGAGATTTTTGGAGAAAATGAACAAATTTTTCAGGAGAAAGAACTGTATCTTTATCTACTCCTATTAACTGTGCGCCATGTATCAGCGCCCCCCAAATTTCAAAAGTAGCGGCATCAAAGGAAGCATTAGAAACTTGAGCAATTTTATCGGTTGAGTTTAAATCTATATAGTCAGTATTACAGACTAAACGAGTCACTCCTCGATGGGGAATAGCAACTCCTTTAGGTTTACCTGTAGAACCTGAAGTATAGATGACGTAGGCTAAATGTTCAGCGTTAACATGAGTGAGAGGATTCTGTTGACTTTGTTGTTTAATTTTGTCTTCATCTCGGTCTAAACAAATCAATTGATTGACTGTTGTTGGTAGTTTTTTGATGAGGTGCTGTTGCGTTAATAAAATTTTGATTTCAGCATCATTTATGATAGATTCAAGTCGTTCTTCGGGATAGCTTGTGTCCAGTGGTACATAAGCTCCTCCAGCTTTTAAGATTCCTAAAAATCCAATAATCATTAAGGGCGAACGCTCGACACAAATTCCGATTAATTGATCCTGTTGAACCCCTAACTTTTGTAAATAATGGGCGAGTTGATTGGCTTTTTGATTTAACTGTTCATAGGTGAGAGATTTTTCTCCATCGATGACCGCTATAGCATCAGGTGTTTTAACAACCTGTTGTTCAAATAACTGATGAATACAGGAATTCCGAGGATAAGAGGTTTGAGTCTGATTCCATTCTACTAATAATTGCTGTTTTTCCGATTCAGTCAGTAAGGGTAATTCCCTGACGGTTTGTTGAGGATTGGCTACAATTCCCTTTAATAAGGTTTGGAAATGACCCACCATGCGGGTAATTCTTTCGTCGGTAAATAGGTCGCTATCATATTCCCAAAAACCTTCTAAATAAGACCCTTGTTCTGTATCGATTTCCTCTAAAATTAAGCTGAGATCAAATTTAATTCTCTGGTTTTCAACGGCTAGATATTGAGCTTTTAAATGGGGTAATTCTAAATCATTGAGGGGGGCATTTTGCAACGCAAACATGACCTGAAATAAGGGATTATAACTTAAACTTCGTTCGATTTCTAACCCATCAACCACTTGCTCAAAGGGGACATCTTGATTAGCATAAGCTTCTAAAACAACATTGCGAGCTTGCTGTAATAAGGCTGAAAAAGTCGGATTTCCTTCTAAGGAATTCCGCAGCACTAAAGTATTGACGAAAAAACCAATCAAAGGTTCAATTTCTTGTCGATTTCGGTTGGCCGTGGGTGTCCCGATTAAAATATCATCCTGACCACTATAACGAAAGAGTAAAGTGTTTAAAGCAGCCAGTAAGGTCATAAATAAAGTCGCCCCTGACTTTTGACTCAGAAGTTTTAGTTTTTCGGTGAGTTCTGAGTTAATTTGAAACGAGATACTATGACCTCGAAAATTGGGATTAGCTGGACGAGGTTTATCAGTGGGAAGTTCTAATAAAAGAGGAGCAGCCGTTAATTGTTTTTTCCAATAATTTAATTGGTTTTCTAAGATTTCACCTTGTAACCATTGTCTTTGCCATACCGCAAAATCGGCATATTGTATGGTTAATTCGGGTAAAGAAACGGTGGAATTAGATAAAAATGCTTGATAAAATTCAGATAATTCTTTAAATAAAATGCCTTTTGACCAACCATCGATAATAATATGATGGAAAACGTTGACTAAAATATAATTTTCATATCCCAAATCAAAAAGAGTACATCGTAATAGGGGAGATTGAGTTAAATCAAAGGGTTTTTGTAGTTCTTCAATAATCAGTTTGTCAATTTGCCCTTGGGGTATATCTTTTAAATTAACAACTAATAATTTAATCTTTAGAGATGGAGCAATTTTTTGAATAGGTTTTCCTTCAACCATTGGAAAGGTTGTCCGTAAGCTCTCATGGCGTTGAATAATAGCATTAATCGTTTGCTCTAAAATGTCAATGTTTAAGCGTCCCGTTAAACGGATGGTTAGAGCTTCATTATAAGCCGAATTTTGCTGATCCATCTGATAGAGAAACCACATTCTCTGTTGAGCAAAAGATAGGGGTAACGCTTCAGTTCTGGCAACGGGAGATATAACAGATTCAACCGTCTTAGACGGGGGTATTGCACTTCTTAAAAAGGCAATAATTTCTGGTTTTCTTGTGCCGATTTCTTGCTTGATTTCCGGTGTCATTGCTCCCTGGGGAGCTTGATATTTTAACTTTTCTTCCTCAAGCCAAAGCTTGATTTCTAAACTATTTAAGTAAGATAAAAATTCTGCGACTTTCATTAATAGTATCCTTTTCCTTAATTAATGTTCTGGTATTTATCGAATGGGGGCGATTTTTGGCTGAGTTCAGTAGCTCTAAATTGAGCTACTGTTGCATATCTGAGCAACTCTATTTGTTTATTGTCGGCTCATGGCTCCCCGGAATTGTTGTTTAATAACCTCTAAGTCCCGAGGTTCGCTCTTAGGAGAGAATAGACCATCAGCCTCCCATTTACTCGCATCCAGACTAATCGCCCAGGCATTTAACCAGGGGTGTTCGTTAATTTTAGGTAAGAGTTCGGGCCTGGTATCTTCTAAGGCAATTTGAAAAATGACTTGGGCAAATTCTTCAAATAATTCTAAGCTGGCTCGATAAGCTGCAATAATTTCAGCTTCAGTTTTATTAGATTGTAAATTCCGAGTTCGCAGTTCATTCACAAAGGGGATTGCTAAATAATCAATAAATTCAAAGCTAACCCGACCCAGGGATTGATTTGCCCAATCTCGGAATAGTTGTTGCATTCGATAGGAAAGAGAGAAAAATTCTGCATTAATCTGTTGAACTTTCATCTTAAGTTCCAGGTCAAGGAAGATGGAATTAAACATCATTAAGCCACTGAATGTCCATCCAGCTAAAGTATCCCAGATGAATTTTGTTGACAGCACTATCCCATTTCCCATACAGTTGTAGGAATTTTGAATATTAAAGGTTAACCCATCGTGATAGGTTAAATAAAAATGATTGGCATCGTCAACTCTTTCGGGAGTTAGTTGACCTTTAAGGTCAAGTTCAATCATTTGGGTGGTTAAAGAATTGCCAAAACCAATACTATCTGAACCGGGGGAATAAAAAGGATCGGGAAATAAACCTGCTTCACCAACACAAGTCCAACGATTACAGGAAAAGACTTGTTTGGAGGAGTAACTATATTTCGGCATCTTTCTAAAGTCTTCAGGGGATTTACCTTCTAAATGAGCCGCTAAAACGGGTTCATTTTCCCTTAACCACTGCAAGGCTAATTCATAGTTATGATAATTTTTTAACGGGTGAATATCTTGACGAGTCACAATGCCAATACTGGTATAACCTGTGGATAAAGGAATTAACCAAACCCAGTATCCTTCACCGCATAAATGATTTGTAGAATAATAACGGTTGTTATTAGGAACACGCTGATGCCATTTTTCTTCACTGGTTGGAACAAAATTGCTGACATCAAAACGACCCTCAACTCGGAACCAAACCGCACTGTAATTATTATGATTAGGTTTCGCTAAACCTAGTTTTTTCTGTATAAATCGACGGCGACCCATCGCATCGACAACCCATCGGGATTTAATACAATGAGTTTTTTGATTCGCTCCACTGCCTTGAGTGTAAATAATTTTATGATGTTGCTGTAGTCCTTCAGCTAACTCGATGTCTTTAACCGAACAATTTTCTTTAAGGTCAATTCCTGCTTCAATATTAAATTGGCGTAAATCATTTTCTAATTTACCCCGATCAATTTGATAAGATTTAGGAGCATGAAACTCTGATAATCCCAGTTCAGGTCTTTTATGAAATTCAGTTTCTTGAGGTTTGAAAAAATAACGTAATCCCAGTTTTGACAAATGTTGATTATCAAAATAACTGGTTAACTGAAGTGTATTTGCTAAATAAAAAGCCCCAACTTCAACGGTTGATTCTCCCACTTTAAAACCAGCTTCTGGTAAAGGACGAGCCATTTTATCAAGAACAACAACCGAAAGATGAGGTTGTTTTAGTTTTAACTGTCTCGCTAAGGTTAAACCTGCTAATCCACCGCCACAAATTGCCACATCATAGTCAGTTTCTGAACTGAAATTGTCAGCTTGTTCACGCAATAAGACGATGAGTTCTTCTTTATACTCTTTCAATTGTTCGAGTAAATCGGGAGTCATAACGCCTTGGGGAGAACGATAGCGCAGCTTATCCCCTTCCATCCAAATTGTGATGCCTAAATGATTCAGATGCGATAAAAATTCAACGGTTCTCATAAACTTAATTGTCCTCAAAGACGAAAAACTATTGCAGAAATAAAGGTTATCAATGGCGAGGAGTTAGTGGCTATTGTTAAAGTCAGTTGCTATGGGAGCAACCGCTTACATACTCCACAAAAAGACTGTTTCAACCTGAAATTACTTATATCATATTCTGGATAAATTTTTTATGATGGCTACTTTTTTTAACATTTTTTCCCAAAAGGGTTCTGAAAAGCTTAAATTTTAGTTAAGCTATTTTCATAATTCTCCTTCTTCATAATCTTCTGAGGCTGTTGTCATGACTGTACCACTTTTGGATACAGTTTGGGTATTTTTGGCGACATTAAGCACCTCAATCGTTTGAGCTAAACTGGCAACGGTTGGGTATTCTAATAAACTGTGCAACGACAATTCTACCGAGAAAACATCCCGTAAACGAGAGATTACTTGACTTGCCAGCAAAGAATGTCCTCCTAGTTCAAAGAAATTGTCATTAACTCCAATTTGAGATAGATTTAACACCTTTTGCCAAATGTTAGCAACTTGACGTTCCGTTTCCGTTCTGGGTGCTATCAATTCGCTATTTTCTTTGCCTTGGAGTTCCTTGATTAATTGTCGCTTATCAATGTCTCCATTGTCCTTGATAGGGAGAGATTGTCGCTGAACCAGGGGACATTGATAGGACGTTCCAAATCGATCTTTTAGGCTAACATGATTAGATAGATTGACCGATTGAACTGTGGGTTTACGGGTGTAATAAGCGGTTAACTTTTGGCATCCTTCAGACAAAGAGGTAAAACGGTTGATCTTGCTATTACTCCCATCTAAACCGATCATTAATTGTCCTTGGTTGTGATATAAACTCGTTAGAAATGAGTCTAAACCTTGCCGCACTGTCATATCATAATACCCTTGAGAACGGGTTATATATTGCATCTGATAACCCTGGCTAATCCCGGTTTCTTGCCAAGTTGTCCAACTATAACAATAACTGGGGAACAAATTCTTAGATTTTTGATAGCTATTCAGAGATTCTAGGAAACTATTAGCCGCCGCATAGGAACCCAAAGCCGCTCCTCCAAAAAAACTAGCTAAGGAAGAAAAACTAATAAAAATTCCCTGAGATTCTTTGAGGAGTTGATGTAAAACCCAAGTTCCTATTACTTTAGGTCGAAGAATTGTTGATAAACCGTCTTGAGTTTCCTCCAGAAGTAAACAATCTTTGTAGATTCCAGCCAGATGAATCACCCCATTAAGTTCTCCTTGCCATTGTTTTTTCACCTGTTCTACAGCCTGTTTAACTTCAGTGAAATTAGCCACATCTACCGCTTGATAAATTACTTGTCCCCCAAGGTTTTCTAAAGCTTGAAGATTTTTGATTTTTAAGGATAATTTATCTTCGACTTTGAGGTACTCACTCCAGAGATGTTTTTCTGGTAAAGGTGTTTTTCCAATTAACAGTAAACGAGCTTGATAATTTTTGAGCAAATACTGAGCAATTTGTCTGCCAATTCCTCCTAGTCCACCGGTAATCAGATAAATTCCCCCTGATTTAAAGGGTAATTCCTGTTGGGTGTGTTGGAGTAAATTGACTTTTTCCAAACCAGCAATTAAACGTTTCCCGTTGCGATAGGCAATTTCTCTTTCCTTGGATAAAACCGATAGTTCTTGCAGCAGATAACGAGAATTAATTTCAGGGTTATCTAGGGGTAAATCCAGATGACGAGTATTTAACCAAGCAAGTTCTTGAGCTAGGGTTTTTATCAGTCCTAAAACTGGAGATTTTTCATAGGCAATTTTATCGGTTTCTATGACAAATTGACTATAACTAGAAACAAATAGCAATTGAATTTTTGAGTTCAGGTCATGAATTTTAGCCAGAGATTGAACTAGGAATAATAAATCACAGGTTCCTTTTTCTTGTGCTTTTTCTAACTGTTCAATTGTTGAAATTTCTCCCTGATAGTCTTGATAAGTACCCAGATGAATAATATTGCCAAGGATAATTTTTCGCTCGGACAAAGATGCCATTAACTGTTGATAATGGTTAGCGTTCCCTGGTTTAAGGGTATAGCAATTTTGACTAATTTGAGAAAATTCTTCTGCTGCTAAAACGGTGATACAGGGTAAGTTTTTCCCTTGAATTTTTTCTGCTAAAGATACTCCTAAACCCAAGGCATCCAGAAAAATTAAAGTCGAATGGTTGGAAAGCTCTGAGTTTAAGTTCACTGGAGAGCGAGCTTTCCAAACTTTCCGATAAAACCAATCAGGAAGGGTATTAGCATTTTCTAATAGAATATCGATTTCTTTTAAAATAGAATTGAATTCTCCGTTCGCAAACCGTTTTGTTAATTGCGATCGCTGAATTTTGCCAATGGAAGTTTTAGGAATTTCAGTTTTATTTAAGGGGATTAAATATTCAGGATTAACCCCAAAACTGTTAATTACTTTTCGTCTAATTTTTTTCAGTAGTTCTGCTAGATGCTGTTGATCAAAGGTTTCTGCACTAAAAAATAAAGCTAATTGATCGGTACTATTCCTAGGATCATGAACCCCACAAGCGGCAGTATAAGAAGCTTCTACTTCGTCAATGGTTTCAACCACAGTTTCAATTTCATGGCTATAATAATTCACTCCATTAATAATAATGGTTTCTTTACTTCTTCCAGTAATGACTAAATGACCGTTACTAATAAATGCTAAATCTCCTGTCTTAAACCAGCCATCTTTTAAGAAAGCGTCTTGATTCGCTTCTGGGTTTTTATAATACCCCGGTGAAACTGCATCTCCTTTAACTTGTAAATGACCAATAGTTTCTTCTGGTAGCAGGGAATTATCAGTATTAACAATTCTAATGGATACCCCCGGAATGGGTAATCCTAAATCCGTAAAGGTTGCACCATTGGGATGTTCAGGATGGACTCGTTTTAAGGAAGAATTCAAGGAGGATTTATCAACCGTATGAAAAAGTAATGGCTGTTGTTCTGTAGGTTGATAATAGGTAATTCCTGACCCCATTTCTGCCATCCCAAAAGCAGGACGCATCGCCGTTTTTTTCAGATTATGTTGAAGATGAAGGGTATTAATAAATTCTCCAACTGCTTGACCAGAAACAGCTTCACCCGCTGCCAAAAAGAATTTGACACAATCTAAATTCCAATTTTGATCGGGTTCTTTTTTTAAAGCTTCATTGATCAAATTATAAGCAAAATTAGGAGCCCAACTGTGGGTGATTCGATATTTAGCAATTAAATCTAACCAATTCAAAGGACGACCTAATATATATTCAGTTTGAACATAAACCATTTGGCATCCTAACTCGACACAGCGAATATTCCAGTCTGAAATACTGCCAATATGATCAAAAGGAAGCCAATTAAGAATAACATCGTCGTTTTGATGTTCACAAATTATGTTTGTTCCTCGCGCACGAGAGATCACATTTTTATGGGTTAATGCAATACATTTCGGTATTCCTGTACTGCCTGATGTTAGATTAAAGAACGCGATATCATCTGGTTGACTAATAGGAGGTTGATGGGGAGAATAAGTTTTTAATTCTTCAATAAAACTCAAGCTTAAGGTTTGATTAGGCAACCATTGCTCTAAATGTTTTATCTCTTGCTGACGGGATTTATTTGTGATAATAATTGGTTCATCTAACAACTCCCAAACTTGACATATTTTATGAATTTCATTATTAAAATCTTTATAGCTGGGTGGCACTGAAATAATAACGGGAATAAATCCCCCTAAAATACACCCCCAAAACACAGAAATGATATCATAGTTTTCCGATAGCTGAAGAATCACTTTATCTTGAGATTGTAAACCCTGGTTTTGTAATCCGGCTTGTATTTGTTGAGCGTCTTCCCATAATTGTTGATAGGATTGAAAAACTTCTAAGCCATTAGATTGAATATAAATAATCCCTTTATTTGAATGATTTTCAGCCGCTTTTTGGAGGATTTCTGCCAAAGTTTTAGGCTGCAGTTCAGATTCTTCTAAAAGCTGTCCGTGACTGATTCCAGCTTGAGTGTTAGAAGTGTGAATCCCCAGATGAATCAGGGTTTCAGATTTTTGATGATCATTTTTTTTCTCTGGTTTTAAGGGCAATAAATCGGATATATGTAGGGGTAAAATTTTAATTTTTTTGGAATTAATGACGGCGGCAACTTGATCAATATCTGGCAAAGAGCGTAGTTTTTCTTCTGTCTCCTGAACTTGGTTGTCATCGATAATTTCGATATTTTTTAAGGCAACTTCATCGACATCACCGCTCTCGGTTAAGGGTAAACTCGAAATCTGTACATAGATATTAGGTATAAGATTATCCGGTAACTGAGACTCTAAATCGGAGGACAATTGTTCAGAATTCCAAGCTCCAGAGGAAACGATATAGGCGACTAATTCCCCCTCTCGTACCATAAAATAGCAATCTTCAATCAAAGGATTTGATAAAAATACTTCGGCTAATTTCTGACAATTTAATTTCGGATTTTTGTGATCAGTCCTCATGCCTAAAATCCTCTGTTTTGTGTACATCTTGTGAAAGCTTCTTCAATAAGGACTTTTAGGCGTAGCCAATTCGACATCTATAATACGCCAATTCAAGTCTGAATTGTATCACTTTTTGAGCTATCTTCCTAGAATACCTGATTTGGGGTACGATAGTCAAGGCATTTGCGAGGACGAAATAAAAAATGACAGAACAAGCTTGGTGGGTACAAAAATGGCTAGAACTACTCGATTCCTATCGCTTTAAAAAACGCTTAGAACGAGCTAGACTCTACGCTAGAGAGGGCAATGTTTTAAGTATTGACTTTGAAGACTCGCAAGTTATTGCTAGAGTACAAGGCAGTGAACCAGAGCCTTATATAGTGGATTTATCCCTAGCGGCTTTTAGTGATGAAGAATGGGACTATATTATTAAGCTTCTCTCCAAAAAGGCCATTTATTCCGCTCAATTGCTCACCGGACAAATGCCCGATAATATTGAGCGTGTTTTTATCGATAGTGGAGTGAATTTATTTCCCTTTTCCTTGGCTGATATTCGCTCTCGTTGCACCTGTCCCGATCAAGCCAACCCCTGCAAACATATAGGAGCAGTATACTATCAATTGGGCGATCGTTTTATTGTCGATCCCTTCCTGCTTTTGCAACTGCGCGGCCGAACCAAAAGCCAAATTCTGGAAGCTTTACGAGAAAAACGCTCCTATTCCTCGGATAATCAACCTTTAGCAGTCAGTGAAACCCCCACAGTAGTTGAAAAAACTGCCCCCGACCGCCCTATCGATCGCTTTTGGCAGTACGATGAAGAGCTAGACCCCTCCCTAGTTGTGATTACGCCGGGGAATGAAAATCAAACCATCCTCGACATTTTAGGCAATTTTCCCCTCGCTGCCCCCGAATCGGATGCCATAGAACAATTTTTCAAGCCAATTTACCGGCAAATTCCCCAAGAAGCGATGGCGATTGCTTTACAGTAGGGAATTTGGGGTATGGGAGCAGCCTAGTCAAAGTAGTGCAGAGGACAAAAGAGCTAACTGGATTTGTCCTTTGCATCAGGTGAGGAATTGACCATGGAGAAAATCGCCCCACCACTAACTGCTAAACCGTCTTACTTTTGCCAGTTTTACTGCCCGGGGAAGTAGTTTTTTTAGTGGTGGTTTTCTTGGCAGTAGTTGTCTTGGCCGCTAGTGCCGCTAAAGCTTGTTCTAGGGTCAGGGTTTCGGCCGTCTCTCCCTCCGGAATCTTGGCGTTAGTCTTACCGTGCTTGATATAAATTCCGTAGGGACCTTCGTACAATCCCACGGATTCGCCGTCGTCGGGATGTTTACCCAATTCTTTTAAGGGTGGTTTGGTAGAACCACGAGCGCCGCGAGCTTTTTTCGGTTCGGCTAATAAGGCCAAAGCTCGATCGAGGGTTATAGTTAAGACATCATCGCCGGCTTTCAGGGAACGATATTCTTTTTCTTTGCCCTCTTCCTGAACTATATAGGGGCCAAAACGACCTAAACTGGCTTTAATTTTGCCTCCGGTGAGGGGATGGGTTCCCAGCAGTCGCGGCAGTGCCAATAAACCCACCGCTTGTTCGAGGGTGATGTCCTCTGGTTTGACTCCTTTGGGTAGGGAGGCGCGTTTCGGTTTGGGATTGTCATCGCTGACATCTCCTAACTGGACGTAGGGACCGTAACTACCCACGAGCAGATAAATCGGCTCTCCGGTGTCGGGATGAAGACCGATTTTATCCGGACCTTCGGTTTTTTGTCGCAGCAGGGTTTCCACCTGTTCCGGGTTCAGATCCGCTGGGGTTAAATCGGCCGGGATGGAAGCGGTGAGGATTTCATCGCCTCGGGGGACTTCCAGATAGGGACCGTATTTGCCGATCTTGATAGTTGCCTGTAAATCTTCTAAAATCACCGATTTGGCGGTGCTAGAGTTAATTTGACTCTCGCGCTCTTTGACTTGGCTTTCTAGCCCTTTTTCGCCGCGATAGAAGCGATCGAGATAGGGCAACCACTGAGCGGAACCGGTGGCGATATCGTCGAGGGTTTCTTCCATTTTCGAGGTAAATTTGGGATCTACCAGGTCGGGGAAATGATTTTCTAATAAACCGACGACGGCAAAAGCGGTGAAGGTGGGAATGAGGGTTTTATTCCGCATTTGGGCATAACCGCGATCGATAATCGTGCCGATAATGGTGGCGTAGGTGCTGGGTCGCCCGATTCCCTCACTTTCGAGCATTTTTACGAGGGAGGCTTCGCTATAACGGGCGGGAGGTTGGGTATCGTGGCTAATCGCCTCTAGTTTCCGACAATTGGGGGTATCACCAACGTTGAGGGGGGGTAAGATTATTTCTTGGTCGTCGATCGCAGCTTCTGGATCGTCGGAACCTTCCACATAGGCGCGGAAAAAGCCGGGGAAGTCGATTCTTTTACCAGAGGAGCGAAATCCGGCATTTTCTACCTGAATATTAACGGCGATCTGGGTAATACGGGCATCGGCCATCTGAGAGGCGACGGTACGTTTCCAGATTAGGTCGTAGAGGGCGAATTCTAGTCCGCTCAGGCCGGTTTCCCGGGGGAGGCGAAAGCTGCTACCGGCGGGCCGGATGGCTTCGTGGGCCTCCTGTGCGCCTTTGCTTTTGGTGGTGTACTGCCGGGGTTGGGGACTGAGATAATTTTTTCCGTACATTTGTTCTACACAATGGCGCGCGGCGGTGATGGCCTGATCGGAAAGATGGACGGAATCTGTCCGCATATAGGTGATGTAGCCCTGTTCGTAGAGATTTTGGGCGATTCGCATGGTGTCGCGGGCAGATATGCCGAGTTTCCGGTTGGCTTCTTGCTGTAGGGTGGAGGTGGTGAAGGGGGGGGAAGGTTTGCGAGTGGTGGGTTTTTCTTCTGTGTGGCTAACCCGCCAGATTTTGCCCTCGATGCGTTCTTTTAAGGCTGCTGCCGCTGCTTGATCCAAGAGGGTGACGTGGCGACCGGGGAGCAGTCTGCCGGTGTCGGCATCGAAATCGCTCCCATTTGCCACTTTTTGACCGTTTAAGGTGACTAATTTCGAGTCGAATTGATTTTTGTCCTTTTCTAAAGTCGCTTTCAGGTCCCAATAATTGGCGGTTTTAAAAGCCCGTCGTTCCCGTTCCCGCTGCACGAGCAGACGCACCGCCACGGATTGCACCCGGCCGGCGGATAAACCTTTGGAGATTTTTTTCCAGAGTAGGGGGGAGAGGGTATAACCGTAGAGGCGATCGAGTATGCGGCGGGTTTCTTGGGCGTGAACTAAATTTTCGTCGATCGAGCGACAATTTTTTAAGGCCGCTTGGATTGCTTCTTTGGTGATTTCATGAAATACCATCCTTTTGGTGGGGACTTTCGGGTTGAGTACCTGCAAGAGATGCCAACTGATGCTTTCCCCTTCCCGATCTTCGTCGGTGGCGAGGATCAATTCATTTACGCCTTTGAGGGCCTCTTTTAATTCTTTGACGACTTTACTTTTGGTTTTGGGGACGACGTAGAGGGGGTCGAAATCGTTCTCCACATCCACGCCCAAATTGGCCCAGGATTTGTCTTTGTGGGCGGGGGGAATTTCTTCGGCAGAGGCGGGCAGATCGCGGATGTGGCCCATGGAGGCTTGGACTCGATAGCCGCTAGGCAGATAATTACTGATCGTCCGAGCTTTGGTGGGGGATTCGACAATAACCAGGGTTGACATAGGAATTGATCACGAGGGCATGGCCACAGCGACTGTTTTAGTTAGACTGACAATCGTTGTTTGATGATGGGCAAAAGTTACTATTTATCTTGACTGGCTTGATTCCAGTCAAAAGCGACTTACTACGATAATAGAGATTAAAGCTGGTCTTTTGTCACTAACTTCTTAATAAAACTTAATATTTTTCTGGATCAGGGAGAAGGGAGAAAAAAGCTGACACTGATAACTGATGACTGACTCCTAACCCAATGTTCGCCAAAGATAAGCAAAAATTATCTACTGACTCCAAACACTTGAGAATATTTAAATTAACATTTCGCAATATTTATAAATTCTTAAAAATTAATTGAGAAAGATTTTTATTTAACAACGATGTTGCAGTGGTAACAGCGATTTGATAGAATTTCATAGTCGGGCATTCTTGGCTTTTTTAGGCAGCAATGGTTGAAACCCTTGCCACACCTAGAAGGTTATCCTAATTAAGACGGGTAAATTAGTCAATTTCACCCACAACGATGATCTTTTTTTTGTGTAGTTTTATTGCAAAAAAAAAGTTTTTTTGACAAAAGGCACAAAGTATGATATGAATCCAACGTATTTCTGGCTGCCAGTAGTTATTGCAGAGTAGGAGTTGGGGAGCAGGGAGAGGGGAGAAAAAAGCTGACACTGATTACCGATCTAGGTTACGCTTCACCTTTATGATCAACACTAAATCCTGTTATTAAAAAATGATTATTTATTCCCCCTTTTGCCTGTCCTGATATGTAGCCTATACTCAACGAAAATTAGGTAATTTACCAGATAAAAATGGGTAAAACCCTACACCCTGACCCCACGAGAAACTTTTTCAGCAAGCCCTAATTATGTCTGATTTACGTCAATACGCTCCAGCAACAGAACGCAATCGTCAGCCGATTTTAGAAGTTCTCAGGCAATTTTTACCGAAGACTGGGAATATCCTAGAAATATCTAGCGGCACGGGTGAACACGCTGTTTTTTTTGCCCCTCGTCTTGCTCCTTGTCGTTGGATTCCCTCGGATTGTAACCCTCTGGCTCTAGATAGTATTCGCAGTTGGTGTGATTATTATCCTAGTTCTAATCTCGATCGCCCCCTATTTATCGATGTTCATCAGTCAGTTTGGGCGGTAGAAAAGGAAAATATCGTCATTAATGCGATTGTTAATATTAATATGATTCATATCGCCCCCTGGTCAGCTTGTTTAGCTTTAATGGCAGGAGCAAGTCGTATTCTCAGTCCGGGGGGAATTCTCTATCTTTATGGTCCCTATAAACGACAGGGAAAACATACTTCTCCTAGTAACGAAAGCTTTGATTTTTCTCTCCGTTCTCAAAACTCTGCTTGGGGAGTTAGGAATTTAGAAGATGTGGTGCAAGCAGCGAGCGATCGAGGTTTACAATTGTTAGAAGTAATTCCTATGCCAGCTAATAATCTCTCGGTTTTATTTGCCTTAACATAGCAATTATCAGTGAACAGTAATCAGTAATCAGCTTCTAAAGGCAAAAGGCAATAGGCAAAAGAAAGAATCTGGCAATTCTCCTACCTAAAAAGAAGTTTATAAACTAAGTACATCAAAGCTTTTAGCTTAACCAATTAAGTTTTAGATTCGACCTTTTTTATCAGATGTGATTTTTCAGTTCACTGATTACTGTTTACTGATCACTGAAAAAAGCTCCCCACTTCCCACTTCCCACTGATAACTGATAACTGATAACTGATAACTTATTTCCAACCGGCGCGATTCATTACCTGGACTGCTTTGGCTAAATTAGGTCCATAATTAGCCACACTAACGGTATCTTCTTTACCGCGTCCGAGTTTTGCTAGGAAAGGGTCTAAAGCAACCCCTGGAACGACGGGATATTCGCGATTACCCTTAGCAAAAAAGTTCTGTGCTTCATTGCTAGAAAGATACTCTAAAAATTTAATCGCCGATTCTCGATTGGGAGCGGTTTTAATTAAACCACCACCGCTAATATTAACGTGAGCGCCGCGGCCTGTTTGGTCGGGGAAAATTACGCCTACTTGGTCATAAATTGCCCGTTTAGCTGGGTCTTTTTCTTCGGCATACCCAGCTAAGTAATAGGTGTTAGCTAGGGCTAAATCGGCAATTCCGGCGGCGACAGCTTCGATTTGTGCCTTATCATTTCCCTGGGGTGAACGGGCAAAATTAGCCACTAATCCCCGACACCATTTTTCTGCGGCCGCTTCCCCTTGGATGTCGATTAACCAAGCAGTAAAAGATTGACTATAGATGTTACTAGATGACCGGGTGACGACTTTTCCTTTCCATTTGGGATTGGTTAAATCTGCATAGGAATCGATTTCTCTGGGGTTAACTCTGTCTTTGTTGTACATGATTACCCGCAAGCGTTTACTAAACCCGAACCAGTGACCTTTGGGGTGACGCAAATGAGCGGGAATTCTTTGGGTAAGAATGCGGGAATTGACGGGGGCAAAAATTCCCTGTTGGTCGGCGCGCCATAGTCTCCCCGCATCTACCGTTAGGAGTATATCGGCAGGACTATTGCGGCCTTCGCTTTTGATTCGTTCGATTAATGGGTCTGCTTCCCCTTCGACGAGGTTAATTTTTATTCCCGTTTGTCGGGTGAAGTTGTCGTACAATCGTCGGTCGGTGTTGTAATGACGGGAGGAATAGAGGTTTAATTGTTTAGTTTGGGCGGAAACTTCGTTTATTTTCCCTAATTGACCCACTGCTACCGCTAAGGTGGCTGTTCCCGCGCCTAGAAAGACTCTCCGAGTTATTTTATCGTTCATTGCTAGATTCTTGGCTTGTCTTTTCCCATTATACAGCTATTGAGAATAATTCTTATCTGCACGAGAAATTATTTGTCCGGCTAGGGCGGTAGATAGTGGAAAATCAGGGTAGAATAAGGATTTTCTGCCTTAATAGAGCCAATAAATCCTCGAATCTATCGCTAGTTAAGTTCAATAAGTCCAAGATGTTACCCGAAGCTCGATCGAGGGTATTGTGGAATGAGAGCAACGAGAGTCAAAGATAATGATCAACAGTAATCACCAACAAGCGATCGAGTTAATGTTAGCATCGGGAGACTATAATCAATTATTGTTATTTTGTCAACAAGCGCTGGCGGTTCATCCAGAAGTGACTGATTATTATCCCTATCTGGGATTAGCTTATCTGCTGCTAGAGCAGCAAGCAACAGCGCAAGAAATTTGGTTATTTTGGCTATTACAATCAGAGTCTAGTCAAGATTTAATTATGCTCCTCAAAAAAGAGATAATTAGAAATCTCGATTGCTGGCAGTTTGCCAAAGCTAAATTAATCTATCTCCAGTGGCTAGAATTAGAAGAAATAGAAGGGGATGAAGAAATAGAAAATTATGCCCTGACGGTGATAAACTCCTGTCTTCAAGAGGTGCAAGAGGCAATTAATCGACGAGAATATACTTTAGCTGAGGACTTTTACTTAAGAATTTTATCTTGGCGTGAACAATTAGCTTATGTCTGGCACGATTTAGGATACTTATACTATATAATTAACCGACTAACAGAATCTTTTAACTGTTTAGCAAGAGCCATAGAATTAGAGGAAAATCAAGCCTTATATCATTATACCATGGCTAGGGTGCTAGAAAAACAATCCCGTTTAGATATAGCTTTATCAGCTTATCAGAAAGCGATCGATCTCAATGCTAATTTTGTCGATGCTTATAATAAACTGGGTAATTTATTTTATCAATTAGGTCAGCTAGAGTCAGCCGAAAAATTCTATCAGCAGGGAATTAATAGCCAAGCGGATTTTTATCCTTTTTATATCAATTTAGGCAATGTCTATTTAGTTAAACAAGCTTGGACAGAAGCAAAAAATGCTTATAAAACTGCCCAACAACTGGCAGGAGATAGACGAGAAATTAGTCAAAATCTCTCCCTTTGGGAAAACCTGCAAGCTGACCAAAAAAGAGCCGATCTTTACTCAGGTGATTATTTTTATCAAAGAAAACTCTATCAATTAGCACTAAACTATTATCAAAAATTATTAGCAATTAAAATAGAGGACAGCAATTTTTATTTAAATTGCGCCCATTGCTATCTCATTCTCAAAGAAGAAAAACAAGCTTTGGAAGTGTATAAAAAAGGCATTAGCTATCATCCAAAAAATATTGATTTACATTTGCGCCTAATTTGGTTATTACAAAATAATTATCCGATCGAGGTGGCAATTCAAGCAACTAAATCGGCTTTAGAGTATCTTACCGATCACCTATCTTTGAAATTAGAATTAATGCGGTTAATGCCGATAGTTTACACAAATCAAGCAGATATTATGCTATATCGATCAAACTACGAGAAACGGTTAGATAATATCTTGTATAATCTTGATTTAACCACTACTCATCAACAACAGGAGGCGTGGAAAAGTATTGGTTTAAGAACTAATTTTTATCTTCAATATCAAGGTCAAAATGATTTAAAACTACAAAAAAAATATGGGGAATTAGTTTATAAAATTACCTCAGCTAACTTTCCTGATTGGGTGAAAAACCTAACCATACCTACGGGAAAAATTCGCCTTGGCTATATTTCTGCTCACTTGCGTCATCACACGGTAGCGAAACTCTTTCAAGGATGGTTGCAGTGGCGAAATCGAGAGCAATTTGAAATTTATTGTTATGGAATAGATATTAATAACACCTGCGATAATTTTACCAAACAATACCAAGAGCAAAGTGATTATTTTTATCAGTTTGATAATCTAGTCAATGCGGAAAAAATTGCTCAACATATTTTAGATAATCAGTTACATATTCTCGTTTATTTAGATATTGGTATGGATCCTCGCACTACCCAACTAGCAGGATTGCGTTTAGCTCCAGTACAATGTGTAACTTGGGGCCATCCCATCACCTCAGGATTACCAACCATTGATTATTTTATCTCCAGTGAATTAATGGAACCCACGGAGGGAGATAATCACTACAGTGAAAAATTAATTCGCTTATCTGATTTAGGTATTGCCTATCCCAAACCTTCCCTTCCTCCCCAGAGAAAAACTCGTTTAGAGATGGGATTAGCTGAGGATAAAATCATCTATTTAAACTGTCAGAGTTTATTTAAATATCTGCCAGAAAATGACGATATTTTTCCTAGAATTGCCCGACAAGTTCCCAACAGTCAATTTATTTTTATCTGCCATCGTAGCGAATTTGTGACCCATTGCTTTCAGTGGAGATTAAGTCAAGCTTTTAATAAGTATGGACTCAATTGGCAAGATTACGGGGGAATGATGCCACAATTAGAACAAAATGATTATTTTCAGCTTAACTTATTAGCAGACATCTATTTAGATAACTTAAGTTGGTCGGGAGGAAATACCACCTTAGAAGCAATTGCCTGTCAGCTTCCAGTTGTTACCTGTCCGGGGGAATTTATGCGCGGAAGACATTCCTATGCTATCCTAAAAAAATTAGGCATAACCGAGACAATTGCTACGGATAAAAATCACTATATTGAAATTGCTATCCGTTTAGGTTTAGATAATCAATGGCGGCAAACAATCAAAGATTATACTAAAATGAATATCGATACAGTATTTAATGATCGAACCTGTGTAGAAAGTCTAGAAAGATTTTATCAATCTGTAGCAGGAGAGGATAAATAAAACTTTAGGACTACATAGAGTTTGCTGAAAAAGTTTGTTTCTGGGTAAGAAACCCACATAAAGTTCATTTTGTCAAGGATTGTTAAGATGCTCTTAACCTGGATCAGAGAAGAGAAATTTACCACTTAACACTGTCTATTAAAAACTATCGATAGATGGCAAAATAGAAACTATACAATTAGTATTGTCTGTAAATAAGAACAACCTATGGATATTGAATCAACTAAAGTTACTGCTGAAGAAATTGCCCAGTTTCGCGCTGAATTGGCAGAGGATTCTAAAGCATTAGGAGATATTGACGTGATTGAACGTTGTGAAGGGGATTTAGAACAAGCTGCTCGTATCTTAGCGCGTCGAGCCGACATTGAAGATGTGAGAGCGGGAATCACTTGGGAATCTGCGTTAAAGCAAGCGCGTCAGGTAGTTTGTGATGCAAAGTTTAAGGAAGGTTTAGCGCCTGATTTAAGGCGTTGCTGAATCAAGGTATGAATGACAACCCTGCACCCATCCAAAAGTTAGTTTGGGTCTAGGTTTTAAAAATCCCACAAAAGAAGATTCATATCTCAAATCAGCAACGCCTTAAAAATCCCACACAAGAAGATTCATATCTCAAATCAGCAACGCCTATTATGCAACGCCAACTTTTAGAGCTTCTTGGCAAGCTGCGATTGCTTTTTCTATATTCTCCGCTTTATCTCCTCTAATTCTTTCTGTGTAAGCAGCCGCGAGATTATTCTGTGTGGTTGCCCAATCTTGAGGAAATGCCTCAAAAGTATAAACTTTCAAGACTTCTTGATAATAGGCGATCGCTTTTTCAATATTCTCAGCTTTATCATCCCTAATTCTGTTACGGTAAGCAAGAGCAAGATTATTTTGCGTGGCTGCCCATTCTTGGGGAAAAGCTGCCAAAGTTCTCACTTTCAGGGCTTTATTAGCAGCCTCAATTGCCATCTCCAAATTTTCAGCTTTATCGCCTCTGATCCTATTCAGGTAAGCATTAGCAAGACCATCCTGCGTATTACCCCAATTTTTGGGAGAAGATTCCAAAGTCCAGACTTTCAATGCATTAGTAAAAGCAGAAATTGCCATTTCTAAATTCTTAGCCTTATCTTCTTTGATTCTCTTCAGGTAAACAGCGGCCAGATTATAATTGGTAATTGCCCAATCTTGGCTCTTCTCGACTTTGTGTGATAATCAGTGCTTATCATTCGTAGGAGTCTTGCTAGGCAAAGCTTTGAAGACTATGTTTCTGGAAAATTATCCCTATCCTTCTTCCTTCCACACAGAAACCAGAAGAGCCCAATCTTGGGGAGAAGCTTCCCAGGTATAAACTTTTAAGGCTTCCTGATTAGCGACAATTGACTTTTCTAAATTCTCGACTTTGTCGCCTCTGATTCTGTCATAGTAAATAAGAGCAAGATTATATTGTGTTAAGGCCCAACTCTGGGGAAAAGCTTTTTCAGTATAAACTCTCAAGGCTTCAGTAAAACCAGTAATTGATTTTTCTAAATTGTCAGCTTTATTGCCTCTAATTCTTTCAGAGTAAGTAACAGCGAGATTTAGCTTGGTAACTGCCCAATCTCGGGGAAAAGCTCCTTTAGTATAAACTCTTAAGGTTATTTCATAACCAGCAATGGCAATTTCCTTATTAGCGGCAATACTACCTAGTGTGAATTTTTGTACTAATTCACTGAAGTACCAAATATTTCCAGCAATAAAATAGGCTTCTTTTGTATCAACGGATGCTAGTTTATCATTTGCCCAACTATCAAGAATATATATCAAATTTTCATCCAATTTATCCAGATTTTGCGCCCAGAAGGGATAAATAACTTGAGGATTAGGATTCTCTTGGACTTTTCGTAATGTCTCCATTAAGAAATTGAGATAGTTTTGCGGGGTGTTGGCGGTTGCCGTGGTTTCATCCCCCAATAACCCTAATGCTGCTGCTAACTGTTGTGCCATATTCAGCAACCATCGCGCCTCATTTTCCCTTCCTGCATTCCCGAATTGTTGCGCTACGGCTACCATTACCTGTACCAACCTCATCCAGCAATTCCTGATTTTCCTGTAAGATTCGGGGTTCATCGCTATTATTGCAAGATAATAGCTGATTAATGAGGTTTAGGTATGTTTGGGTGCGTTGTTCGTTCATAGCGTGGTAGATGGGGAATTGATGGGTAGGGGCGAAGCATTCGGATAAAAAATTTAGGATTTTAGTGATAAGTTATTGCCCAAATGCTTCGCCCGTACAGTGATTTAATGGGGAGATTATCGTGATTGTATCACAGGGATAATAGGCGAAGGTTATTGTCTGGGGTAGGGGCGAAACATTCGGATAGAAAATCTAGGGTTTCAGCGATAGGTTATTGCCCGAATGCTTCGCCCGTACAGATTATTTGCCCCTACATTGGTTTGAATTTATTAAGATTGTTTTCGTCTTGTTGCCAATTTCGCGGATTGTCAAGAATGTATTGCCGGATTTTTTGATAAGAATCTTCATTGCGAATGATATGTTCATAATAATTGCGATGCCAAACTTTCAGGCGATCGCTACATAAACGATTGATTTTACGAGTAGAGATTGATTTAAAATTCTGCACAATAGCCCCCAAAGATTCTGGCATTGTACCGCGAGGATATTGAGAATAGTATTCGGTCTTTTCCAGAGCTTGATTTTGTATTAATATAATTCCATGAATATGATTGGGCATAACAATAAAAGCATCTAGTTCAATAAATTTAAAATTTAGAGGTAGTCTGTACCATACTGTTTCAATAGTATCACCAAGTAAATTTTGCTTCATATTTCCTTCAACAATTTCACCAAATAAATACTGCTTTTGATAAGAACAAATTGTTATATAATAAGCTCCATTAAGTCTATAATCATAGCCTTTCAAGCGAATAGATTGTCGATATTTTTTCAGTTCATTCATGGCGTGGTAGATGGGGAATTGATGGGTAGGGGCGAAGCATTCGGATAAAAAATTTAGGATTTTAGTGATAAGTTATTGCCCAAATGCTTCGCCCGTACAGTGATTTAATGGGGAGATTATCGTGATTGTATCACAGGGATAATAGGCGAAGGTTATTGTCTGGGGTAGGGGCGAAACATTCGGATAAAAAATTTAGGATTTTAGTGATAAGTTATTGCACGAATGCTTCGCCCGTACAGGGATTAAATGGGGAGATTATCAGAATTGTATCACAGGGATGATAGCCGAAAAAAATCCTAGTCAATCCAACAATCAAAAAAATCATAATTTAGACAGAATTGGGTGCGTTGTTCGTTCATGGGTTGATTTTTTTATAAAAGTTTTTTAAATTCTTCAATAGTTAATCCAGAACCTTTAATAATTGTTCCCATTGTATAAGCATTGATTGGATTAGACCTTGGAATAGTGAGAATATGTTGTCCATCAGTTATGGTAATATGTTTTCCCGGTCGAACAATCTGAAATCCTGCTTTTTCAAACGCTTTAATTGCTCGTTGATGATTAATTCCAGCAAGACTAGGCATGATTTAATTCAACTTCTACATAATAAGATTCGATCCCTTGATTTAATTCCTCAGCCACTTCTAAATAAGACTGAATTGCATCTTGAATATTATTGAGTGCTTCTTCTTTAGTTGTCCCTTGAGAAGCACAACCAGGTAAACTAGGACACCAAACGGCATATCCCTCTTCTGATTGCTTGAGATTGACTTGATATTGCATATTTTTAAGATCATCCCGTCCTTAATAAAAATTTTGGCAAAACTATTATTATCATAACATCACCTAAGCATTGCGCTACTGCTACCATTGCCTATCTGGTGGGGAGATTATCATAATTATATCCCAAGGATAATGGCCAAAAATAACCATAGTCAATCAAACAATCAAAAATGAGGAGTATGATTGTTAAGATTATGCTTGAATGAAGACTATAATCGAGAGATTATCAGAATAGAAAATCTAGGGTTTCAGCGATAGGTGATGCCCAAATAGATAGTCAACAGTTTAGTTGAAACCCGATTAAATTTTCGATCGCTTTGACCAAATCTTGATTAGTCCAATTCTGGTACAGACAAGCAGCGATCGCACATCCCCCCGCACCGACTCCTTCCTTGACGAAACCTTGTTCATAAGCTTGCAAAACCGGGTATTTAGAGGCGGAAAAGTTTAATTGTGTGGCTAATAGGGGCAATTTTCCGATCAGGCGGGCTAATCCCACCGTATCCCCCGTTTTATCTTCCGCTACCCAGCGAGTTGTGCCGACGAGGATATTTTCCCAGTTAACGGGATAGGCATATTTAGCCACTAGAGCTTGAATTAGGGCAGAAACGGCTAACATTTGGGTTCCTCCGGCGAGGAGTACCCCACCCTGCCCACTGGCGGCGATCGCCATGCCAGCAACGAAAATCTGCTGAGGATCGCCTAGTGCGGCGATTACCTCAAAAGGATCAAAAATTTCTTTTCGGGCTAATCCCTGCTCAACTATTGCCTGTTTCTGGGCATGATTGCACTGGGGATGGCTGCTATTCACTTTGCCCTTGGCTCGATAACCCAATCCAGTTAGGATGGCGAGGGCGGTGGTGGTGCCACCGACCACACACTCGCCGATAATTAGATAACCAGACTGGCGGGCTAATTTTTCTCCCCAAGCTAATCCTTGGGCGAACAGGTGTTTTACTATGGGGAGATCTAGGGCGCGGCCGGTGGAGAGACAACGGGCCGGTTGTCCCCCCAGTTCGATATAATCGACGGCCGGGGGCAAGGGTAAACCGGCGTTAAAAACCCGGACAGGAATAGCTAATTTTTCCACTACGGCGCGGGTAATATAGGCAGGGGAGGCTCCCACCGTTAGGGGAGGCAAGGGATAACGGGGATGGGGTGAAACTCCTTTAACGATAAATTCGGCATCGGCGATCGCTGTATATTTTCTATCTTCCGGGGTAGCACCGGCGGTGGAGATTCCGGGGATTAATCCTGTCTCGGTAAAGCCTAAAACTAGGGCAAATATCGGACAAGATTTTTGATGGCGCTGTAACCAATTTTGCCCCCGTTCGACTTCCGTGTAAATTTTAATCATCCGTTGATTTTGTCCCATTACTTATCACTATTTCGCTCTCTCCATGAGATAATAGTTGAGGCTGCATCTCAATTTTGTCGAAATATCTAGATGATATTTTGGGCGCACGCAGTTCGATCAACTCACTGACCACGGTGCGCCCCTACGATTGGCGCAATAATATTATTGTAGGGGCGAATTGCATTCGCCCTCTTTGAATAAGTAGGGAGGCACAATTATTTGTAGTATGGGTTAGCAGTAGCGTAACCGATGCGGGCGTTGGGTTTCATGCCTCAACCGTTCGGCAAAAGCTCACGGCCGAAGCTCAACCTACGTTCATCTTATATTTAATTCCACCCACCTACTTAACTGCTGCTGCTCACCATAGGTGAGGGAAAGTCACCAATAGGAGAGCTCTTCGGGATTTGTTATGCAAATAATTAACTAAAAATAAAATTCGATGAGATTGCCTACGCCTAAAAGTAGCTGAAATCCATAGGGGGAAGGACTTAAGGCGCAAGCAGGTTAACACCAAAAGATAGACAATCGAGTTAAGATTTGATATCTTACTCAAAAACCAGAGTATTTTACTGATGATACTTGACAAATTTTTGAACCTAGAAGGAACCTCTATTCAAGGCTATCGACACCTAGAAAATATCGGTATAGTCTGACGAATCGAATCGAAAAATCAAAAAGCGACCTGTCCTCGTTGTGGATTAGAGAGCGATAAACTACACCAAAATCATCGACATTTAGTCAAAGATTTACCGCTCTCAGGACAACCAGTATAACTACAAGTTAATCGTCGTCAATTTAAGGGCGATAATTGTCAGAAACCCTTTAGTGAGAAGTTAGATTTTGTCGCCAGTAAACGATGGGAAGTGGGGAGCAGGGAGCAGGGGAGCAGGGGAAGTGGAGAGCAGAAATAAAAAAGCTGACTGCTAAAAAGCAGTTTTAGTAGATTTAGATACGGGAAAACTAATGCTATTATAGAGAAGCGAACACAACATGAGTTGAGAAAAACGCTTACAGGCTGGGGGAAAGAGGTGTTAGGGCCAATTGAAGAAGTGAGCATAGACCTTTGGCTAACCTATAAAAATTTAGTGAAAGAATTGATGCCATCGGCCGAGGTAGTCGCCGATAGATTCCATGTAATGAAACAAATTAATCAAGAGTTAGACGAACAGAGAAGAGACGTTCGGCGATGCTCAGTCGAGCCGCAGAAAAAAGAGCCGGGTCAGCGCAGAAAAATAAAAAACAGAAAGCGGAAAAAGAAGCGAAGCTAGAAGTTTTAAAGCGAAGTAAATATAGCCGGTTAAAAAATGAAGAAGATTTAACGGAAACCCAAAAAATCAAACTAGAAGCTATCAAAGAAAATTGACCAAATTTGAAAAAGATGCAGGAATTAAAGGAAGAATTCAGAAAGATTTATGAAACCTCAGAGAATCCGACAGAAGGACTGCTATCCATCTCGGAATGGTTGGCAAAATCCTCCAGTATTTTTACCAAGAGTTATCAAACAATCCGAAACTGGTTTGGAGAAATCATTAGTTATTTCGAGCGAAGGAAACGAATGGGGTGGTCGAGGGAATCAACAATAAACTTAAACTAATAAAACGAAGAGGCTATGGCTTGAGAAACTTTCGGAATTTTTGGGTTAGAAGTATGTTGTCTTGGCATCTTGTCTGTTGATTTAGCATAAAGAGCAACGAAGAGCCAGGAACTTTAGCGGTTTTTAATTGTTTTCCTCGGATAGCTTATAGTCAACCGCTACTCGTCAGCAAAGAATCAACCACACCCACCTCAATCGTAATTGATGATGATGAGATGACACAACTTCCCAGGGTGCATCTCAGTTTTGCAAAAATATTGGGTTTGGAAAGCTGACAATACCTAAAATCTTGAGGCTCTCTTGGACATTGGCTGAAAAATGTTCACCATGTCACATTATGGGCGCAAGCAGTTCGATCAACTCACTGACCACGTTGCGCCCCTACGGCCGCGCGTGGTGTGATTGGTAGGGGAGTATAGCGTACGCCCTTTCTTCGCTCAGATAAGCTGATCACCATAACTCCAAGAGAGCCAATCTTTATCTGTATAGATTGACAATCGCCTATCCTTAGATTAGCTGAATCTCCCCCGTCCCCCTTGCCTTTTGCCTCATCTCAACAAGCAATTTAAATGTGCGGGCAGCTTACCCTGACAGCTGAGAACCTTGCCGTTGACTGACTACCCCATCGAGGTTTTCTGAGTCTCAAGAAATTTTTTGTTAAAATTTGCAACATAACTTAACAATGTGTTACGATATTTAACATAAGCATACAAAAGGAGCCTCCTCATGACTGCCCGCGGCTACACCACCGAAGAACAAGGAAGACTGAATAATTTTGCTGTCGAACCGAAAATGTACGTTGATAGTTCTAGCAGTCTTGGTTTTACCAAAAACGCTGAAAAATTGAATGGCAGACTAGCTATGATTGGCTTTGTCTCTCTTTTGGCCATTGAAGTGTTAACCGGTAAAGGAATCATTGCTTGGATTACCAGTCTCTAAGAATCGACAATCCCGTCGCGCCGAGCGGGGAGTTCAGTCCCCGCTCGGGAGGGGTGATTCAGATGGGGTAAATGCCCTCAAAAACAGCCTTAGCTGAACCGGTCATGTAAACCCGGTTATCAGTTTCGCACCAGTGAATCTGAAGACAACCACCGGGTAGTTCCACGGTACAACAGCGATCGCATTTTGCCGTTAACACGGCCGCCACCACCACAGCACAAGCACCAGTACCGCAAGCGAGAGTAATTCCCGCTCCTCTTTCCCAGACACGCATCTTCATATAATCCGGCGCGATTACTTCTACGAACTCCACATTAGTCCGTTGGGGAAAAACTGGATGATGCTCAAATTTTGGCCCGATAGTTTCTAGGGGAATAGAGGCCAGATCATCGACAAAAGTGACACAGTGGGGATTACCCATACTAACGCAAGTAATTAACCAATCTTTGCCCTCCACCTCTAGGGGAACAGCGAGGGTTTTTTCGGTCCAGTTGACCAAGGTGGTGGGGATTTCACTGCCTAGCAGTTGCGGCGGCCCCATATCGACCGTCACCTGTTCGTTGGCTTCTAAACGGGGAATCATCGTTCCTGCTAGAGTATGAATGCGATAGGTTTGCCCAATACTGTTGTTAGCCTCTAAACGGCTAATAAATTGGGCTAGACAGCGAATACCGTTACCACACATTTCCGGTTCCGAACCATCAGAGTTGAAAATTCTCATGGTGTAGTCGGTTTCTGCTTGGCCGGGAAGCACAAAAATCACGCCATCAGCACCGACCCCAAAATGTCGATCGCACATAGCCACGGCCATTTCCGCTCTGATCAGGGGTTCGGGACTGTGACGGTTATCTATCAAAATAAAATCATTGCCCAGGCCTTGATATTTGGTGAAGGGGATTTTCATGGTCAATAAAAGCTGCTCAACAGGAATAATAATAGAGGATGAACACCTCATCGATAAACTCATTATGTCTCAATTCGATCCCGGTCTACCGAGTATTAGACAAGTACAGAGCTATATTCAAGAGAAACAGGAAGTAGAAATTAAGTTGAGCACCGATGATCTCCTCGTTGGTCGCATCCTTTGGCAAGATGTTAACTGTCTATACCTGGTTGATCACTACGATAAACCCACTTTAATTTGGCAACAGTCTCTGGTTTATTTAAAACCTAAAGCCTAGGGGGAAATTGGCGATATTTGGCGGTGGGATGCCTCCCTGACGCATCAAAAATTCAGTAGCAAGCAGATAGCTTTTGATCAAATATACATCCCTCTTCTGTCAGGGTAGGGCTGATTCATTCTCCGAATCTAATTCTTTTTTTTGCTACCTTTAATCGCTTATGAGGTAAGCAAAGCACGACGTTTAAAAAAAATTTTTCAGATATTTATTCCGAGAAATCGACTAAAAACGTTGCCAGATAAAGATTGGAGAGAATGACATTTGAGAGAATGAAACGACCCTACTCTCGGCCTAGCAATGCTCTAAAGTTAATAAATATCAATCTAACAAAAACTCAAAGTCTTAGTATACAAGCTTTACAAGCATGAGTTATTGATAGTTTTACATGACAGGTTCGGTAGAGCCTTAAAAGCTTGGCTCTGTGTTTTTTTACTCCTCGATTAATTGATTACTTTTCTTTTCGACTGATAAATTCTCTGTTAGAATCCGTTTTTCCCTGTCATTTCTGTCTTCCCGTTCCCTAGAGTGATAGAAGAGGGATATCACCATCACCGCTCAACACCCAACCCCTAACTAAAACTTTTAGGATCGAAGACATCCCGCAAACCGTCACCGATAAAATTAATACTTAACACCGTGATCACAATAGCTAGGGCGGGAAAAATGACCAAGTGAGGAGCAGTTGTCAAGTAATCTTTAGCTTTAAATAACATTTGTCCCCAAGTCGGTACATCGGGGGGGAAACCCAAACCCAAAAAACTCAGCGTGGACTCGGTAATAATCCCATTACCCACGGCTAAAGTGGCGGCCACGATCATCAGTCCCAAAACATTAGGTAATAAATGCACCAGGATTAAACGCAAAGGAGTGGCCCCCAAAGCAATCGCGGCTGAGATAAACTCCATCTCCCGTAATTTTAAAAAATTTCCCCGCACCAATCGCGCCACCGACATCCAATTTAAACCCCCGATTACTAAAACCACGAGCATAAAAATGCCCGTTTCTGGTCCGGCGATTTTTTTGATGCTCTCGCGAAATAGATAGACAATCATTGACGCTCCCATCGCACTCATGGGAGGGATTCCCTGTTCATCCAGTTACCTTATCTATTAAGCGAAAGCTTAATAGACAGTGGGTAGTCTGTAGTCGGGCTTGAATTTCTGTCCGCCCGACAGTATTTGCGCGTGCGAGGATGTTTATAGCAGCGTTTTCATCTCTGTCTAAAACACATCCACAAGAACAAATATGAGTTCTAACAGACAATGTTTTCTTGACAATGGAACCACAATTAGAACATTCTTGACTTGTATATTGTGGATTGACCGCTATAACGAACTTCCCGTGTATTTGTCCAAAGTAGTCCAACCAATTGGTGAACATAGACCAACTTGCATCACTAATAGACTTAGCAAGCTTTCTATTTTTCACCATAGGAGAAACCTTCAAGTCTTCATAGACTACCAAATCGTTAGATTGGATTAACGCTTTTGCTGTCTTAACGGCAAAATCTTTACGTTGTCGAGAAACTTTTAAATGAAGGCGACCTACTTGAGATTTTTGTTGTTGACGTTTTTGACTTCCCTTTTTCTTTTTAGAAAGCTGGCGTTGAGCTTTCCTCAAGCGTTTTTCTGCTTGACGAAGAAACCGAGGGTTATCAACTTTATCTCCATTGGAATCAGTCAAGAAATGGTTTAGTCCTAAGTCAATCCCCACTTCTTTTCCTGTAGATTCAAGAGGTTCTATCCGCTCAATGTCTAAGACAAATTGACAATAGAACCCGTCTGCTCTTTTAAGGGGCCTAACTCTTTTGATGGAAGATTTATCAAGAATGTCACGGTTAAAACTGCCGAGCAGCTTTAATTTACCTATCCCTGTTTTATCCGTGATCTGGATAAACTTTTTATCTTCTGTGATTTTCCAGCCAGAAGATTTGTACTCGACCGACCGAGAATACTTTTTGAATTTAGGATAGCCTTTCTTGGCTAAACCTTTTTGACAATTGTGGTAGAAACGGGAGATGGCAAACCACGCTCTTTCGCCACTGGCTTAACGAGCCATAGAGTTGAGATTGACCAGAAAAGGGAAATCAGAGTTCTTGCTTAATTCGGTAACGTAACGACACAAAGAAGCATAATTTACTTGGTCTTCTTTAGTAGAGTCCATCCAGAACCTTAGACATTTATTTCTAACAAATTGCCCAATTCTTATAGCCTCAGAGCTGGCTACCTGTTGCTGTTGTGAGACTTTTAGCTTAAACTCTATGACTCCCATTGAACCGACCTCTCAATGGTTTATATTAACAGTATATCACCTTCAGTCCACAGACTGTCAAGAGCCTGAAAGCTGTTTACGTTAAAACTCACAGGGCTACGTTTAATCTCGTTGAAAACCAAGACTAAGAGCGAATATTAGCTGTGCTTCGCTGTCTTAATATTGGTCGGATTTTCATCTCCGAGGTAAAACCGAGAGCCTTCAATCCGACATTCAAGGTAAAATTGCCTTGGCTATCAATGAATCCTAACAACAAAGCAGATTGTTGGGGAATAACATATAGCGGTATGCAGTCGAATGAGGTATACTGCAACAAGCTATAAGTCAGTCTAGGCAAGACGATGGTCTGTATCTCACTCAAGCGAATACCGCTATCGTTAATCGCGCCGTCGGGGGCGCGTCTAACTCTCACCACCTTTAGGGTCGCGCGGCCGATATTCGCCCGAGTAATCCCGCTTCTTTGGCTAAGTTTCAAGCTTGGCTGCATCTGCACTGGTTCGGGGCGTTAGGGTATGGGGCGCGGCGCGGTTTCGTTCATCTCGACGCTCGGAACGGGAAGGGGTGGCAAAGCAGTGGCGAAAAAGGAGCAAGATGGAATTATTAGGGTTGTTTGTCAGTTGTCAGTCGTTCGATCGCTCACTGTTGTGGCGATCATTTTTTTGTTTGGGGTATCTCCATACTTAATTTCCTCGTGGCACAATAGAGACAAAGTATAAAAAACTTAACAATAAGGAGGGGTTCGATGGTTGCCACACCAGTCAAAACAAAACGTCTCACCGTGCAGGTGGCCAATCTCACCACAGACACCACCGCTATTCGTTCCCTCGATTGGGATCGCGATCGCTTCGATATTGAATTCGGATTACAAAACGGTACGACTTATAACTCCTATCTGATTCGTGGGGAAAAAATCGCCCTTGTGGATACCTCTCACGAAAAATTCCGTCAACTATATTTTGATAGCCTCAACGGATTAATTAACCCCCAAGAAATCGATTATTTAATTATCAGTCATACCGAACCCGATCACAGTGGGTTAGTCAGAGATATGCTACAACTCGCTCCCAATATTACCGTCGTTGGGTCGAAAGTAGCAATTCAGTTTTTAGAGAATTTAGTTCATCATCCCTTTCAACGTCAACTGGTCAAAAATGGTGATCAGTTAGACCTAGGCAATGGTCACATTCTCGAATTTGTTAATGCTCCTAATTTACACTGGCCCGATACTATTTTTACCTACGATCACGGTTCGGGAATTTTATTTACCTGTGATGCCTTCGGAATGCACTATTGTTCCGATGATCTTTACGATGAGCAATTAAGTGCTATTGAACCAGATTATCGCTTCTATTATGAATGTTTAATGGCTCCTAATGCTCGTTCGGTACTAGCGGCGATGAAACGGATGGAACCCCTAGGTAATATTAATCTCGTGGCTAATGGTCATGGACCAGTATTAAAACATAATGTTACTGAATTATTGACCCGTTATCGTGATTGGAGTCAGGCACAAACTAAGGCAGAAAAAACCATTGCTGTTTTCTATATTTCCGATTATGGTTATAGCGATCGCCTCTGTCAATCGATTGCCAAAGGTATTACTAAAACTGGTGTGGCGGTAGAAACTCTAGACCTGAAATCCGCCGATCCCCAAGAGGTAAAAGAATTAGCTTCTTCTGCGGTGGGAATCGTCATCGGTACTCCCCCCGTTTCTGGTATTAATGCCCAAGAAATTACGGGTAATTTAGGCACAATTCTCGCCTCGGTTAACCCCAAACAATACCTCGGAATGTTTGAATCTCAAGGGGGTGATGATGAATCAATTTTACCTCTATTTAATAAGTTTCGTGAAGTTGGTTTAACCAAAGCTTTCGATCCCATTCGTAGCACAGAAACTCCTAACGAGAGTCTCTATCAACGCTGTGAAGAAGCGGGTACAGATATGGGACAACTATTAACCCAAGAGGTAAAGGTTAAACAAAGAAAATCCCTCGATACTGACCTTGATAAAGCCATCGGACGGATTAGCGGTGGTTTATATATTATTACCACCAAGAAAGGAGATAGAAGCGGGGCAATGGTCGCTTCTTGGGTAACTCAAGCAAGTTTTGATCCTCCTGGTTTTACCGTTGCTGTGGCCAAAGATCGGGCGATCGAGTCTTTACTGCAAGTGGGGGATCAATTCATTTTAAATATTCTGGAAGAAGGCAATTATCAAACCCTGATGAAACACTTTTTAAAACGTTTCGGCCCGGGGGAAGATCGTTTTGCAGGAGTCAATACTCGCATTGCTAATAATGGTTCCCCAATTTTAGCTGATGCTCTCGCTTATTTAGAATGTGAGGTAGTTAGTCGCATGGAATGTGCTGACCACTGGATTGTTTACAATAAAGTCACCGATGGTCGCGTTTCTAAACCTGATAGTTTAACGGCCGTTCACCATCGCAAAGTCGGTAATTATTATTAGGATTCTTGCTTGATTTGACTGGTTGAGAAAATACAGATCAAGATGCTTGCTCTCAGCTTTTGAGATTGTTTAACCTCTCAACCAGTTAGTCAGCTTTTTCCAGTGATCAGTAAACAGTGAACAGTAATCAGTGAACCGAAAACTCATACTAAATCCGTTGAGTATAGGCTACATATCAGGAGAGGCACTCATGCAAGAGGCACTCATGCAAAACGGAGAATAAATAATCAGTTTTTAATAACCGGATTTAGTATCACATCTGATCACTGATTACTTACCCACTGATAACTGATAACTGATCACTGATCACTGTTCCTATTGACTAATACCCGCAGATTTAAGGGCTTTTTCCATTAAAATTACATGGGTACTGCTTTCCTGTCCCTCATTGTCAGGACGACGCTGAATATAACTGCCATCGGATTGTAATTCCCATGCTTGTCGGTTATCTGACAACATGATGCCGAGAATTTCTTCCAGTTCCTTGGCGATCGCTGGTTCAGCGATGGGTGTCACTGCTTCCACGCGACGAGTCAGGTTCCGCGTCATCCAATCGGCGCTACCAATATACACCTCCTCCTGACCACCATTGTAGAAGTAAAAAATGCGGGAATGTTCCAAAAAGCGGCCGATAATGCTAATTACTCGGATATTATCGCTCACTTCTGGCAATCCGGGCCGTAAACAACAGATCCCGCGAATAATTAAGTCAATCTGCACACCGGCACGAGAAGCGGCGTATAAGGCTTCTATAATCGGTTTATCGACAAGAGCGTTCATTTTTGCGACAATGCGCCCCGTACCGCCATTTTTACAGTTTTTGGCCTCGCGATCGATCATTGCCAACATCCGTTTTCGCAAACTCACCGGAGCAACTAAAAGTTGGCGATAGGATTGCTGACGGGAGTATCCAGTCAGAAAGTTAAATAAATCGGTGATATCTGCCCCCAAATCCTCGCGACAGCTAAGTAAACCCAAATCAGTGTATAATTTAGCCGTTTTTGGGTTATAATTACCCGTGCCAATATGGAAATAACGACGGATTTTATCCCCTTCTTTTCTGACCACGAGAACCACTTTCGTATGGGTTTTGAGACCAACTAAGCCATAAACAACGTGAACTCCGGCTTGTTCCAGCTTTTTCGCCCAAGTAATGTTATTTTCCTCATCAAAGCGAGCTTTTAGTTCTACTAACGCCGCTACCTGTTTACCATTTTCGGCCGCTGCAATCAGGGAATTGACAATCGGGGAATCTCCGGAAGTACGATACAAAGTCATTTTAATCGCTAAAACATGGGCATCATGGGCAGCCTGGGCGATAAACTGTTGTACTGAGGCACTAAAGGAATGGTAAGGGTGATGAACGAGAATATCGTTATTGCGAATTAAAGTAAAAATATCTTCGCCATCCTGTTCTAGGATTCCGTCTTCGTTACCGTCAACTATTTCCCGCAATCCCTGTAAAACCGCTGGGGTGACGGAATTCCAAGGCGAATCTTTCAGTTCGGGACAGGGTAAAGACAGAAAATAAAATAAATCCTTGTGTCCCAGCAGTCCATCCACATCGTAAACATCGATCTCCTCAAGTCCCAGATCGCGCATGATCCGGTCTTTAATATTGCTAGGGGTAGAACTGTGAATTTCTAGACGTACTGCCGATTTACCGATGCGGCGCTTGCGTACTTCTTCCTCGATCGCTAATAATAAATCATCGGCCTCATCTTCTTCGACGGAGATATCAGCGTTGCGTGTCACCCGAAAAGGATAACATTCTTGAATGATCATGCCGGGGAAAAGTGCCTCTAAATTGTGCATTACCACCTGTTCGAGCGGTACTCCCGTCCAAATCGAAGCTTTTCCGTCTTGGTGGCGTAATTCCTTGGGTAATGCCAGAAAACGGGGGAAAACCTGTGGTACTTTCACCCTGGCAAACAGTTCCTTATCGGTGTCGGGATCGCGAACGACTACGGCTAAATTGAGACTAAGATTAGAAATATAGGGAAAGGGATGACTAGGATCGACCGCGAGGGGAGTTAAAACGGGGAAAATATTTTGTTCAAAGTAATTATGCAGATAATTGCGCTGTTCTTGATGTAAATCCACATAGTTAATCAGATGAATTCCCTGTTCTACTAACAGGTTTTTCAGGGTGTGTTCAAAAAGATGATCCTGTTGCTGGACAAGGGGACGCAGACACTTACTTATCTCGGTTAGCTGTTCTGAGGGAGTCCTACCATCGGCACTTAAAACGGCTACATTTGCCTCTACCTGTTGTTTAAGAACTGCCACCCGTACCATAAAAAATTCGTCGAGATTGGCAGAAAAAATGGCGGTAAATTTTAATCTTTCTAGTAGGGGAGTCCGAGGATCAAGTGCCTCATAAAGCACGCGATGATTAAATTCTAACCAGCTTAATTCTCGGTTAAAGTAATATTGCGAATCTTTAAGATCGATTTCGGAAGTTACGGTAGACGCTTTAGCCATAGAGTCTAATATCCAAATAATAGATTAAACAGTTAGAAACAAGCCACTTCAGCCTAAATTTGACTATTTTTGTCGTTTTTTAGGCTATATTGCCTCAGATTAACCAAAGTTACCCAAATTATCTTGGATGCTAATCCTACTGATTCTAGCCTGACTGGGGAAAAAATCAATTTATTAAAAGGTTAAGAAATCAATCCCGACCGATCAAGGTTAAATTAATCTTTCAGTGAAATTAGAGTGCAAGGAAGAAGAATAGGCTCTTCTAGGTTCTGTGTGAGGATGGTATAATGGTAACACAGAACAGGAGGTGGGTTATGTGGATAAATTTTGAGCAACTCCTCGATTTACCAAATGTAACAGTGGTCAATTATCAAAAAATTGCTCAGACAATTTTCCTAAAGCTCGCTCTTTTAAATGAAACAATTGAATGTCCGAATTGCCATCAAATCTTGGACAGAATCAATCAGACAGAGTATAATCTAGTCAGAGATTTATCAAGATTAGGCAGTCGGGTATATTATATTTAGAAGTGCCACGCCGCCAGTTTCATTGTCAAAAGTGCCAAAAATATATTAGCGAAAGGTTGAGTTTTATGAGATTAAGACAGCCTCAGACAATCCGCTATGAATCGATGATTTATGAGAGAGTAAAAAATTGTAGTATCGAAGAAATAAGTCGAGAAGAAGGGTGAGGATGGGAAGAAGTTGAGTTAATATTTAATCACTGTGCTAAAGAACTAGAAAAGGAAGAGTGGCAAGCACCAGAACGAATAAGCTTAGATGAATTTAGTAACTTAAAAGGACAGAAAGATTTCATAACAACGGTCGTAGATCTGGACAAGAAAATTTTACTAGATGTGATTAAAGGACATAAGCAAGAAGAATTAATGGAAGCCTTAAAAGCATAGCCTCCAGGCGGTTCGAGAGAAGGTGAAGGAGGTGAGCGTCGATATGTGGTCAGGATTTACAGCAGTGATCAAGGAATTATTTCCCAATGCTAAAATCATCTATGACCGTTTTCATGTAATGGCTATCATCAATGACGAGCTTAATAAATTGAGAAAGTTAATGGGGGTGCATGAAAAAGGATTACCTCATTTATTATGGAAGAATAAAGAGGACTTAAAGGACGAGCAAAAACAACAACTAGAAGTTATCCTGAAAGAACATCCCTGCTTAGGAATGGCCTGGGAAATGAAAGAAGAAATTAGACAAATTTATCAAAGTAGTAGGACGTTCAAAGTGCTGAGAGAAAATTGGAAAAATGGATCAGAATAGGCGGGATATTAGATCAAAGTAGTGCCAGTATGATCGGGAAGTGTTGGGTTTCATGCTTCAACCGTTCGGCAAAAGCTCACGGCCGAAGCCCAACCTACGTTCATCTTATATTTAATTCCACCCACCTACTTATATCAAAGTAGTGCCAGTATGATCCAGAAGCATTTGTCGGATATCTGTAATTACTTTAAAAATCAGACAACCAACGGATTAATTGAGGGAATGAATACCAAAATAAAGCTTATTAAAAGAATAAGTTATGGATTTACCAATTTTGAACATCTGACTTAAGCTGTTTGCTTGCTTTAATTCATAACAAAAATTAACACACGAAAACCAGAAGAGCCAAACGAGGTCTATACTGATAGTTTCTTCAGCAAAATAGTCCTAAAAGTCTTGCCAAATAAGCACTTCAGGATTACATAGGGCTGGCTGAATAATGGTAAAACCCTTTTAAAATAAGGCTTTTGACCTGTTAAAATCCGATGTTAGTGCTGCGAAAATAGGATTGGGACCTTCAAAAACCTGGCATTATCCTTTCTATAGCACAAAAGCTAGTACAAAAAAAGCAGGGCAACAAAGCCTGAAACGACCGGCTACTGACGACCGGCTACTGACTCCTAACCCCACCAACACAGTTTTTCAGCAAGCCCTACATAAGCAAAAATTATCACACAAAGTCGAGAAGAGCCAAATCCACTACCACTGTTCAGTATCTAACCCTAATTATTCGCCCTCTTGCCGATTGCCTCGGTTGATTCCCATCCAAATCAAGTAATTTTAGTTGCTCGCCATGGAAATCTGGATTATTTTACGTTTTTCAATCGCCGCTGCCATTATCGCTCTAGTTTGCTGGTCTTTAGCCAGTGTTGTGCGGGATAGTTGGCAAGTTGCCCGACGGATGCACTCCATCCCTTGCTGCCACTGCCGCTACTTTACCAACGATTATCGCCTCAAATGTAGTGTACAACCCAAGAGCGCCAACACCGAACAAGCGATCAACTGCGGCGATTATTTTCCCAGGGCCTAGTCAGCCATAATACCGAAAAGTTTTTCGAGATGGTGCGAAATTTGCTAGTCTAGGCTAAATAGGTCTGAAATAATATAGAAACGTGGATACAATTATTGGTCGGGGCAAAACAGCCCGTAGAGCTTACGGTATCGATGAAATCGCACTTGTACCCAGAGTGCGAACCCTCGATCCTAGTTTAGCCGATACCCGTTGGTCTCTCGGCAATATCGAGCGGGAAATCCCGATTATCGCCAGCGCTATGGATGGGGTGGTCGATACTAAAATGGCCGTCCTTCTCTCCGAGTTGGGGGCGCTAGGGGTACTAAACCTCGAAGGTATTCAAACCCGTTATGAGGATCCTAACCCGATTCTTGATCGCATTACCGCAGTCGGCAAAGCAGAATTCGTCGGTTTAATGCAGGAACTCTACGCAGAACCGATTAAACCGCAACTAATCGAGCTTCGTATCCAAGAAATTCAAGAAAAAGGCGGTATTGCGGCAGTTAGCCTCACCCCTGCCGGTGCCGTCAAATACGGTGCCATCGTTGCCCAAGCAGCGGCCGATATTCTTTTTGTCCAAGCAACCGTTGTTTCCACTGCCCATTTATCCCCAGAAGCTATCACCCCCCTCGATTTAGTGCAACTGTGCCAAGAAATGCCCATTCCCGTGGTTTTGGGTAACTGCGTCACCTACGAAGTCGCCCTTAACCTGATGAAAACCGGGGCAGTCGGGGTTTTGGTCGGTATTGGTCCCGGGGCTGCCTGTACTTCTCGCGGCGTTTTAGGGGTGGGAGTTCCCCAAGCAACTGCCGTGGCCGATTGTGCCGCCGCTAGGGACGATTTTTTCCAAGAAACCGGTAAATACGTCCCCGTTATTGCCGATGGCGGCATTATTACCGGCGGTGATATCTGCAAATGTATCGCCTGTGGCGCCGATGCGGTGATGATTGGTTCTCCCATTGCCCGGTCCGTGGAGGCCCCTGGCCGCGGTTTTCACTGGGGTATGGCCACACCTAGCCCGGTTCTACCCCGGGGAACCCGGATTAGTGTGGGCAGTACGGGAACTATTGCCGAAATCCTCGTTGGACCGGCAAAATTAGATGATGGTACTCATAACCTCTTGGGGGCGCTGAAAACCAGCATGGGAACTTTGGGTGCTAAGAACTTAAAGGAAATGCAACAGGTGGAAGTGGTGATTGCTCCCTCGCTGCTGACGGAGGGTAAAGTCTATCAAAAGGCCCAGCAGTTAGGTATGGGTAAATAAAAGTTATCAGTGAACAGTGATCGGTTATCTGCTTCTCGGGGCAGTTTTTGATTTTTGCCGGAGATGGATTTTCTCCTTGGAATTACCATTCCCTTCAGGTTCGGTTCTGCCGACCCCCACTATCTCAAAAAACTGTTAAATTGGAAGAACCAAAAGGATAGTTTATAAAAAAATTGAGTTAAGGAGATCAAAGGTGTATAGAGAAAACGATCGCCCTCACAATTTATTCGGTACCGATAGTGAATTTTCCGAGAGTTTGTGGCAGTATGTCCAGACCTTAAGTCCAGAAACAATCGCCCAACTCTCGAAACCGGAGTCCCAAGAGGTTTTCCAAGTGATGGAACGCAACATTATCGGACTTTTGGGCAACCTTCCCCCTGAACATTTCGGGGTCACTATCAGTACCAGTCGCGAACATCTGGGCCGGTTATTGGCCTCGGCAATGATGAGTGGTTACTTTCTCCGCAATGCTGAACAGAGAATGAATTTTGAAAAATCCCTCGCTAGTCTCCAGAGCGGTTCTAGCGATGTTTAAAGTTGAGCGGTATTTATGTGGAAAGGGAAAAAGAGGCAATCAGTAATCAGTAATCAGTTATCAGTTGTCCAATTTTAGTTATTTTTTGTTGCATTAATTAGCCATTTTTCTGACAAAGATAACAATATAACTTTGATCTGACTATATAGCGGTATGCAGTCTGCTGAGGTACAAAAGTTATGGGTTTTAGGCAAAAGGCAAAAGGCAAGAGGCAAAAGGGAAGAAAAATAGGTGTACCTCACTAGCTTAGGAAACGCTATAATAACTGATAACTGATAACTGATAACTGATAACTGATTAAAGACAATTTTGCTGCCAGAGTAGTTCTTTTTCGATTCCCTGTTTTTCTCCGGGGGGGACAGTCCTTTCCCGCATAATATAAAGTCGCAGGGATTTAATCTGTTGATCACTACCGTGCTGCTGATTCCAGTTTTGACAGAGATACTGACCAAACTCTCCGTAAACTGACCGACCGATAGCTCGATTAAGATTAATAAAATATACCCGCCACTGCATGGTTTTATACAAACGATTGCGATCGCTATCCGTGGGTTTATCCCAAATTACCGGCTGTCCTTCTCTAAATATATCTACCGTGGAACCATCGGCTAATTTACTGACTGCCACAAACCAAGCATCATCCCGGGGCGGACTAGGGGAGAAAATAGTCCAATATTGGTCTAAACGAGTTATTCTTGCCAGAATATCAATTGTATTAAAAGTACGACGGGTGAGCAAGCGATCGAGGGATTGAATTAAAGGTGTATTTAAATCGCCTCTAATGGCCGATTGCCGGACAAAACTGCGTAAATTCCAGATACTGGTCAACAAGAAGAAGAAAATTACCAAAATATTTAAAGGTAAAGAGGATTTAATCGTCAGGGGACGAAACTTGAGAGGTTTGGTGAAATTGCCCATAAAACGACGATGGGAGGCAATCCACTCATAAATTCTCGTTCCTAGGGTCATGAGGGGCGGTAAACGCAAAATTGGCGCTAAAAACCAGAAAATCGGCGAAAGACTGACAATATAAACCAATGCTGACCATTTAAACCGACGTTTTCCCTGCCAATCTTCCACTACCCAAGAATTTTGGGCCACCATATCCTCGTATATTGAGGGGTTATCCTGAGCGACTAACAGGGGAGTGCCGGGTAAAATGAGAAAAGTGCGGAGAAGATGAACAACTTTCTTGCAAAATCCACAGTCTCGATCATAATTAATCCTTAAACCTTCCCTTTCTGGGTTTATTATTCGTTTTTGTCCCCAATCCCAGACTAAGCTGGGGATGATCGGCAACCAATGGGTAACACTCAAGAAAGGGAAAACCCCTAAATGTAGAATCAGCGCAAAAACCGTATGCAAGAAAATAAAGGAAACTACGGCGATTATTTTAAATAAACTATTGCGAAAGGGAACAAACATCAATAGCGGACCGAACCATTCAAAGCCTAGGGCTGAAATTGTTAGAAATTTGAGGAATTGCTGCGGTAAAGTCAGTAAAAAACTCCCCAAAGCGGTAGCGTATTGATCGTAACTAAGAGAGTAATAAACGGCTGTACCGTCGGGCCACCAAGTCTCACTTTTGAGTTTAAAGACCACTGACCACATATAGATGTAACACACCTGTATCATAAAAGCCACCGTGGCAGCCGAAACCACACGCTTGGGTAAGGGGTTGGGATTGGTGTTTAAGGCACTTTCCACGGAATAACAGGCACCGAGGGGTAAAAACATCGCCCAGAATAATACTGCCCGGATTACGTCATCGGCGGCAAATAGTAACAGGGGGTTGCGATGATGTAAAGAGACGATTAGCGCCCAAGTGGCGATCGTGGCTAAACGGGTATGATAGCCAATTAAAAGCAATAATGCGATCGCTATAGCGACAATAAACAGGATACTCTGCACCAGCACCGAGTCACTGAGAGCAAAAATCGACCAGTAAAAAGGACTAGCAGAGACTTTCGATAAGCTTCCTAGGGGTAAAACCCCTAATTCGCTGTAATGGGCAGTTACTTGGCTAAAACGAACCGATAAATCTACTAAAACCACTAACGCCAAGGCAATGCGAAATAAAGCCAGCGATCGCAGGTCAAACCCGAAAATCTCTGCCAGTCTTTGTCTAAATGATTTTGTCATTATCGCCATAGGATGATGATTCCCTCCACTTCTTCAATAAACCTACTTTTTGACTCTTCCCCGCTAACCGCTCGCGCGGTGTAGCGGGGGATTCTTGGTTCATAGGCTCTTGACTAGATCAAACAGGTTTAACTGAACGACCCCCGTCAGACCGCCTCCGCAAGCGTTTTCTAACACGGTCAGCCCGACCGCGTTTTTTCCTCGGTTCTCGATTACCTTCGCTGATGCCGTATCTCTCGGTTCAATGTGGCCGCAAGAATCACACCGGTGAACTCTTTCCGATAACGACTTTTTACCAGTGAACGCGCCACAATTAGGACACTCTTGCGAAGTTCCGTTTTTATCGACCTTAAGATAATATTTCCCCCGTTTCCAAACAACAAACGGTAGTATCTCATTAATAAAACTACCAATGCCTGAATCCAGAGATTGTTTTCTAACGATCCCTTTAGACCAGGAAACAAAGTTAATATCTTCGTTGAAGATATTATCGGCAATATCACAAAGGTAATGACTTAGTTTAAAGTGCCAATCTCTACGAATATTAGACACTTTCTCGTGTAATCTTGCTATCTTCTCCTGAAGTTTTAACCAATTGTTCGAGCCTTTGACTCTATGTTTCAAGCGTCTTTGTAGCAATTTAAGCTGACTCTGTACTTTCAACAAAAATCGAGGGGCTTTGATTAAATCTCCCCGTGAAGTAGCGACAAAACTTTCAATTCCTGCGTCAATTCCTAAACAGGTTTTCCCAACTGTCAGATCGGGAACTAATTTCGTAGATTGGAAAGAAACCGAAACGTAAAATCCCGATGCTTTTTGGATAATTCGAGCTTGTTTAGGCTCAAACCCAGACGGGTACTCCCTAGATTTCCTAATCCGAATTTTTCCCAATTGTGGAAAACTTAAGTATTCGTCACCTAGAAAGTTTTTTGACAGCGCAGGAAAAACAAAACTCCGCATCTTTTTCTTAAATCTAGGAAAGCCAAAACTTTTCGATTTCATCTGGTCAAACGCCTTATCTAAAGTTTTTAAGACTTGCTGTAAGACTTGAGCGTTAACCGTCTTTAATATCGGGTAAACTTTTTTAGCTTCCGTTAGATTTTTGGCTTGAACAAAGTAATTAGGATAGGGTTCATCCGCAGGAATTATGTACTCGGAAACTAGCGAACAGCGATCCGCAAGACACTTTCGAGAGTTCAACCAATCTTTCCGTTCCGAGAGCGCGTAATTGTCAACGTTCTTGCCAACATCGAGAATGTGGACGATCTCTCGCTCTTGTCTCTTGTTTACCTTTAGTTTGTACTGGTAGGTCAGCGTTATCACTGTTGTTTGCGAGCGTGGTATATAGTTAGATTGTAACACTTACTGCCCAATATGTCAACTGATTACCATCATGGATTTCGCTCTGTTTATAGACTTACTGCTCATGTCGTCTTTGTCATCAAATACCGGCAAAAAGCTATTAACAATGAAATCTTAGCCCGACTTAAGGATATCTTCGCATCAACGCTGACGAAATGGGAAAGCGCATTGCTTGATTTCAACGGTGAATCGGATCACGTTCACCTGATTATTGATTACAAGCCTGACATCGCTTTATCCAAACTAATCGCTAACCTTAAAACAGTTAGTAGTCGCTTAATTAGAAAAGAATTTCCCTACTTAGCGGCAAAGTATTTCGACAACAAACCCTATTTTTGGACGGGAGCTTATTTCGTGGCCAGTTGTGGTGGCGTTACCGTCGAACAACTAAAAAAATACGTCGAGAACCAAAACTCCCCGAAAGTGGAAACGCTACTGCGTTAGTTTCATTCTGGTCGTGATTCATCTCCCGTTAACCGCTACGCGGTTTAACGGGAGTCCTCTCGCGACCTTGAGATAGATAAGGTAACTGGATGAACAGGGAATCCTTCGCTTGAGTGCGATGGGAGCGTCAAAATCTTTCTAACAGTTCTGAGCGGGATAAATTCGCCAAAGAAAGAAGTAACCCGGTGCGTTCCGAGATGGGAAGTTGGGCAATCTTTTCTACTAGACTGGATAATTCCGAATCTAGGCTGCCAAACCGCCCTTCCAGAAGACTGGCTATCAGCGAAAGTTGTCCCTCTAAAGTACCTTCTTGCTTTCCTTCTAATTTCCACTCTTCTCGTTGCTTTAGATAAGCTGGTGATAAGTTCATGATGTCCTCCTGTTCCTCTGTACTTAAATTATCTCTCAATTCTAAATTCTTGCGCCAGTTGGCCAGAATTTCTAGTAAATTCTCTCGAAAAGGATTGCGTTCTGGCAGTTCAACTAACTCTTCTACGGCTCGTTTTTGAGTTCCTCCTTTACCTAATACTCTCAACCATAAGGTGTCTTCATTTACTGGTAATTGATGAATGACAATGATGCCCGATTTGAGAGACTTAGCTAAAAAGTAAACCCCTGTTAACCAATTACTCTCATCGCTGTTAGTCCCGAAATCTTCAATCATTCTAGCTGAAAAGGTGGGCGTTAGAATCCATAAGAAAGGCAATTGTGTTTCAGTCAGAGTTTTGTTTGACCGTTTCGCTTTTCTCAAGACATCCCCATGAACGGCATATAACTTTGACAAACAACTGCGAATCTCTTTCTAATCGTCCCTAGAGGGGTAAGTAATTCCTCCAGATATTCCTTGGCAAATTGTTCATAGATTTGGCGAGTCATTCAAATTAATAATCAAGCATAAAAAGGACGGCAATAATCTTATTATATCATTAATTAAAAAGGAATCCAATCGACAATATCGATCCATTCTTCTGCTTCGGTAGTTTCCCAAATCATAATTAATTCTTCGGCTAGTTTTCCCATTATTGTTGTGGGAAGTATCCAAAACAGTCCCCAGATTTGTTGATTTTTTTGCCAATATTCCTCTAAATGTTCAGGCATACTGGTACGATTATCTGTCACCAAGAGTCATTGAGATAATCCTAAATACTGTAAAACATCAGGGTCAAGAGTTCCTAATGGGGGTGTATTCTTGATTTTCATACCCTGACAGAATCTTGCCTTTGCTATTTAATTCTTCTCATCTTTTCTCGTTGAGGTGAAGGATTTTTTAAGGATTCTTGATAGCGAGTCTCTCGCCAATTCTGGAGGCGCAATAAATAGGCATCAATTTTTTGCTGATTCTGGAGATAATAAGTAATAGTAGCGTAGATTTTTTCTCAACTTAGATCGGGATAGATAGCCTGGATTTCCTCTGGGGTATAGCCTTCCAAGAAATAAAAGAGTACGTTGTCAATTCCGAGGCGATGACCTTTGATTCTAATATCATCTTCGGAGATAAATAAGAAATAATCTTCTAGTTGCATAATTAATTTTTTCCCTTAATTTTATTTCATTTTTACTGCTCATTTATTAACATTTTATCATAATTGTATCAGTTATCTTAATGGTGAGGTACGAAGTCTCTAGTTTTAGACAACGAGGATTATTGTTTTGCCCAAACTACTTAAGCTGCCAAATCTTTCCAGAATAGTTATAGTGTCCAATCTTCTAATTCTAACCCTTCAATTTTACTGAAATGCTTTTGATTATGGGTAATTAATACTAAATTATTCGCTATAGCTACTCCTGCAATTAAGAGATCGATGTCGTCAAGAGGAGTCCCTTTTTTCCTTAAGTCGGCATAAATTTTAGCTGATGTTGTCACCGATTCTTCTGTTAAAAGTAAAATTTGATTCAGTCGGGAAAATTCCAAAAACTTGTCAAGCTGTTTCTGGGCATCTCGATGTTTTAAACCGCTCAAGATTTCATAATGAGTAATCAAGCTAAAACTTAATTGTCTGTATTCTTGGAGATATAAATTACAAGAATGAACGACCTGGGGATGATTGCGGAAAAACAAAGAAAGAATATCAGTATCAAGTAAACAAGATTTCAAATCTCGAATCTCCGCGATAAAGAATTTTGACGACGCTGTTCTACTTCCTCACAAAAATTTCTAAAATCTTCTTCAGGAATATCTTCCCAAATCCCCGCAAACTTGATAATTTCCTTACCTTCAGACGGAAGCTGAGATAGTTTTTCTTCAGGGAATATATCCGAAGAAATTAGATGAGTTTCTAGAACCGCTTTTAGTCGATTTAAAACATTTTCTAGAGAGCTATCTTGGTGATTAATTAGTTCTAATTCGGGAAATTTTACCGAATATCCATCGGGATTTTTGGAGATAATAATACTGATTTCATTAACCATTTTATCTCTCCTATTTAACTCTAAATTTTTCAGGATTTTTACTTTCCTATTATAGCAAAATAAGCCTTTAAAATCAGGGAAATATTTTTAGTTCATCAGGCTTTGGCTGAACAATCTTAGCCGTCACCGTCCCCACCACATACTGCTCCCTAAGAACAGCGATCGCCTCTCCAACTCCACAATACTCCAACGGGTATTGGTTAGGTGGTCGCCCGTTCCCTACTCCCACTTCATCACATAAAGCTCGTCCAGTTTGCACTCAAAAAACTGGGCTAGTTTGCCAGTGCTGATACTGTCGAGCCTTTTAAGTCTGCCCCTGATCAGACTTCTGATGGTGGATTGGGCTACACCTGTCCGCCCCGACAGTTCGGCGATGCTTAAGCCTTTTTCAGCCATTAACGCCTCTAGGTTGCTGTAGAAGTAAAGCTCCTTCTCCTTATCGATCCATTCTTCCGCTTCGCCGGTTTCCCAAATCATACTGATTCCTGCTTCCAATCCTCTGAAAGCTCCCTTCGCTCGGCTTCTTCTCTAATCAGTTGCTCAATTGCTTCAGAACGAGTCACGCGGCGATCAAAGGCAAGCCTGTCCAGGATGTGGCTGGCAGATTCAGTCAGCATAAACTGCTTCTGCTTCTTGGTTTCACCATATTTTTCTCGTTCCGCTCTTTTGTCTATGACCGCAGGAAACCCCATATCTGTTTACCTCAATAACTTTTAACCAGTATAGCACTTCAGACATTTATCCCTTTAGATATTGACATATTGATATATTGAGGTAATGATGTAAGTAGTAAGCAGACTACGGGGAGAGAAACGTTACCTACCCAAGATGATGAAACAGCAACACTATCGAATGATCTTAGAGGAGGCGATCGCCCTTCACCAGTGCGGTCTGATTTCTTCAACAGCCCTACTCTACTGTTACTTGAGGATTCGCCTAGCTCCTGGCTGGAAAATAACTCTACACCAAAGAGAGATTAGCCAACAGCTTGGAATCAGCAAAGCAGCTTTTTACAAAGGGATTCAGAGACTCAAAGACAAGAAACTAATCGACTGGGAAGCCCCTAACGGTGTCGTAGTGATTCTTGGACAAAATGGAGACTCATTGGACAAATCGGAGACTGTTGGACAAAATAGAGACTCATTGGACAAATCGGAGACTTCGTTGGACAAATCGGAGACTTCGTTGGACAAATCGGAGACTTTGACCCCATCAAAAACCTTACCAGTCAAAGCTTCCGTCGTTCCTCCAGATTCTTATCAGATTTTTATCTTAAATGTCGGGTGAAGACCCTCAGTTTCACTGACGGGATGAAACCCGACCAATATAGAACAGCGAAGCACCACTAAATCCTTGACAGTTTTGTGCTGGATATGTTAGTATAAAATAAGTTGTTTGAGGTCGATAAACAATGATTGTCTTAGAAATGAAAGCCGTGGTTAAACCAAGTCAGTGTTCTGCCATTGATGAGGCTATTCGTACAGTACAATTCATCAGAAACAAAGCATTAAGACTTTGGATGGATTCTAAGCGAGAGGATCAAGTAGATAAATATTCTCTCAATAAATATTGTGCGGTTCTTGCCAAACAGTTTAAGTTTGCGGATGACCTTAACTCTACAGCTAGACAAGCATCAGCAGAACGGGCTTGGTCTGCTATTTCTCGTTTCTATGACAATTGTAAAAAAGGTGTGAAGGGACAGAAAGGTTATCCTAAGTTTCAGAAGAATAATCGTTCTGTAGAATATAAACACTCCGGATGGAAACTATCGGAGGATAGAAAGAAAATTACTTTTACCGACAAGAAAAACATCGGCACGGTTAAACTGAAAGGAACCAGAGACCTAAACTTTTACCCTATAGACCAAATTAAACGAGTTAGGATTGTCAAACGTGCTGACGGTTATTATGTCCAATTCTGTATTAATTTAGATGTTCGGGAATATGCAAAACCTCTTGAACCTACTAAAAAATGTGTAGGGTTGGATGTAGGTTTAAAAGTTTTCTACGCTAACAGTGATGGAGAAACGGTAGAAATACCGCAATACTATCGCAAGGCAGAAAAAAGATTAAATCGTCTGAATCGGAAGAAATCTAAAAAGTTTAGAAAAGGTCAACCCCAATCAAACAACTACCAAAAAGCTAGAAAGAGATATGCTAGAAAGCATTTAAGAGTAAGTAGGCAACGTAAAGGCTTTGCCTCAAAAGAGGCATTGCGCGTCATTAAATCTAACGATTTTATTGCTCAGGTCGATTTAAATGTTAAAGGCATGGTAAAAAACTCTAAACTTGCTAAATCTATTAGTGATGTGGCTTGGTCAACTTTTCGACAATGGTTAGAGTATTTTGGCTTTAAATACGGTAAGGCCACGGTAGCAGTAGCCCCCCATAACACGAGTCAAAACTGTTCTAATTGTGATCAAAAAGTACCTAAATCTCTATCTACGAGAACCCATATTTGTCCCCACTGTGGCTATGTAGAAGATAGAGATATTAACGCCGCTATCAATATTCTCAAAAAGGGACTAAGTACGGTAGGGCATACCGGAACTCACGCTTGGGGAGAGATTCCCTCTGGTTTGGTTGGATACGTCCTGTCAGATTAAGGAAACTCAGTGAACCAAGAATCCCTCGCTTTTAGCGACGGGAGTGTCAATAAATCTCTCTCAGATACGGCGAGAGAGAAATTTTTCAATTTTGTCAGGGAGAAGGTGAAAGACTTCAACCCACCCATCCACGACATCGAAGCATGGCTGGCCAGCAAGAACGGCGTGGGTAAAGAACGTTCCCGCGTGTATTACGAGATGTTTCAATCTGAATTACAAGAAAGGGATTGGGAGAACCATTCCAAACGAGAGGAGTGGATTGCTGAAATACGGCAAGGAAAAGGTCGTTTTGTAGCCCAAGGAGGACCACCAGAAGAGTGGGAGACAAGAAAAGCTTTTGCGGACTGGGCGATTACCAACAATTTAGTTTGGGGGAACAAATCTTGAAAAAACTCCCCAGGGAGCCGATGCGTCCAGACAAGGAACCAGGAGCGGAGGTAGAAATCTGGCAGCCCCGCTGGAATTGCTTCTGCTGTCATGACAGGGGGATCGTTCACCATCACCTCGCTGCCCTTGTCATCGATGGTTATGACTACAACCGGGATAAACTGCCACGCTGTCATAATCCAGGCTGCACTGCCGGCGGTCACTTTGACGGGGAAGTTTTGGCTCCTAGTGTCGATTATCGGCTGACTGCCGAAATATGCCAAGAACTCGATGCTATCGAGCGAAAGAATTGGCGGGATTACGTTCAGCAAAGAAGGCTCGCCATCGAAATCGACCTATCGACTATCGGCAACCAGCGCACATCGACCGAGGAAAGGTCAGTGCGGCAGAAACATCAGGCTGTTTTGGGAAAATTGAACGGTCTTTGCTGATGTCGGCGGTCGCTATCCTTGATTTTTAGTCAACGCCCTAAATGAAACTGGCATTAACCTGATAGGAGATCAAATCTCCCTCGACAAAGAAGCTGAGGCCGTAGCGACCCGGTGTTAAATTGAGAGACAGTCGGTCGCCGTATTCAACCGAACCGACGACGGTGGCGACACCCTTACTATCGAATCGCACTAGCTCGGTGATCACGTTGGGGTCGGTGGCGAGTTCCAAACGAAGGTTACGCGAAGTCCTGAATTTGAGTCTGTCCACACTATCCCAAACGCCGAGGCAATTAGTTTCCCCTAAATGACCGTTAACACCAAAGCTTTTTCCGGTCTTTGCGGTTCCCAGATCGATCGCCCCGCCCCATTCCCGACTTAGATCGCGTCTGGCATAAATCTCGCCGTCCATTCCAGTAATGATATCTCTGTTCATAGTTTCCCTCTCCGAATTTCTCTATCTCTACAGATAAAAAACTACCGATTCCGTTGTCGCCATTCCCAGGGTGGCATCGGATTTCCCCCGAAAATTCCCTTCCGGTTCGAGCGAGTTTCTTTAAAAGCCCTTTCGATTTCATTCCAGCTTGGACAGTTGCCCTTGAATCGATCGTAAGCCCAAACCATACCGTCCTTAACCTGCTGAAGTTGAACTAGCTGACCGTTGGCGTACACCTCTGCCACGGTACGACCGAAGCGATCTGGCTTCGCCAGCGCTCCGCTCCCGGTATCGATAGCATTGATAGTGACTTGGTTATTTGCCCGGTTGAGGAGAGATCGCAGTTATAAAAACCTCAAAAAGTGATCGCGGATCAGTTGAAGGTCAAAAAAAAGCGATCGCACTTTAAATTATTGGGGATAAAGCGCAACCGTAGGAAGCTGGCTATTTCTCATTGGTTGATTTTTGAGATGGGTCTTCAAATCCCCATTTTTTCCACTCCTCCCCAATTTGCTCCCCAATTTGCTTGCCAATTTCCTCCTTAATTCCGCACCATCCGGTTTTAATATTTTGTTTTTGCTTTTTCGTTAGTGTCCAAGACAGAGGTGGTTTATATTCACCATTTTTACCATTCTTTGGAAAAAAGATAGGACAATATGCGATCTTTACCTGATTTTCCCATCGCTGTTGAAGAAGTTCTACTTCAGTAGAAACTCGAGACAACTGGGTGGTATCACGGACGCTGAATAAGGTCAGTAAGGGACCTATTATCGCCTGAAACCAGCCTCCCTCAATATTAGATTTCGAGGGAGTAGATTCAGGAAAAGCATTGATCTGTAACAAAAGAACTCGTTTAATGTTAAGTCCTTTCTGGGGGTCTAGCCATTCATTGAGCCATTCCACCATCGTCACCACACCAGAATTATCGAAATAGCCACCATCGGCAATATGATAATTCCCTTGTGGATTTTCACCAACATAGCGAGAAATAGGCGAGACATAAGAAAAAGTTGCTGAGAGTCTTGCGGCTGTGACAACATCAATGTCATATCCCGCATAAAGGGTATTAAAATCCACTGATTTGTTGATATGACCAAAAGTCATCGGTGAAATTAGAAATCGACGACCATCTTCAACCAGAGTCGCATTGAAAATAGGGATGGGAATTTTACCATTTAAAATTTGTTCGCCCCAAGTAGATAAAAATTGTTTGCTATTGGGATTTTTTAACTCTCCTTGCCAATCTGTCACCATTGCTGCTCCCCGATCGCACGTTTTGGGAGCGAAAAAAGGAAGCCCAACAATGCGCCACAAATCAGGATAAGCTAATCCCCAACCTACCGCATCCAAACTATCTTCAGTAGCACTCTTAAAGATATTTTCAAACTCATTACGATCAGGATATGTTTTGTTGGGATCGAAGCGATCGAGATAATACATCGTTCCAACTGAACCACCTGAAACAGAGCTAATAAAACCAATTGTCTTGGTAAACGACTCACCTAACATTTCTTGTAATCCCGTCAGAACTTGAACTGTCCAGCCTGCGGCTTGAATGCCGCCCCCACTCGCACAGACAACAACTAAAGTCTTTTCCTTTTCTTTTCCTTGATATTCGAGTCGTTTTTCTATTGCTGTTTTAAAATCATTGGGATCATGATTGTTTGCCTCATTTAAGTTTAATTCAAAAAAGTGATCCACCTTAAACAGCGCATACATCAAAGCAACAATAACCACAAAGAGCAGAAAGACAGGAACGCGATAGTAATCGAAATAGAAGGTTAGGCTTCCAGACAAGGGTGCTATCATCATGAGGATTAGCATCACATACATTAGGGCAGCCGCTTCTTTTTTCTGATCGGATGGTTGAGATTGCGGCTGAAATTTCAAACCAATGATGCCATAGACGATGAAGGCAACTATAAAAAAGGCGATGTTACTCAGATGACCTTCAAGGAATTGCTGTGGTTTTGGCTGTGTTCCTAGAATATAGCCTTCAGTTTTATGTCTGGTAATGAATTCAACGAAACTAATGAGTAACTTATTGTGAGCAAAGTTAGTAAATATCCAGGTTTTCGTCTGAATCACTGCAAACAACAGCACCAAACTCAAGAACACGCTGAAAATCACTCCTTGGATGGGATTCTTTTCTTTAATTTCCTCTTTTGAAAGCTTATAAGCGGTGACGCAGATCGGTAAACTCAAAGCGATCGCCGACCCATATTGCCAGATGTCAGAAATTTCGAGCCATGGTGATAGTCCAAAACGATCTGGCGCACCTTTGAGAAGCATATAGGCATTAATAATGACCCCTATTGCCGCCATGTTTGCACTGACAATTACAGAGATAAGTTGCCCCGGACCACGAAGAACAAATAAATTTCTCAGCATGGCTGGCAGCCATAAGGTGGCCACCAGAGGGAGTGTCACCAGCAGTAAACCCCAGAGAATAGGCGCACGCAAGAAAAAAAGATATTTCCAGAAAGAATCAGGAATGTGCCACCAAACCACTACAGCGATCGCAATTATGCCGATGCCGATGCCGATGATGATCTGTCGAATGTAGTTTAGTTTCTGTTTTGAATTCGTAGTGTTCATGATTTTGTCCTATTTTCAAAGTGTTAACTAGGCGATAGAGATGATTGACAGAGTGAAAGTGAACATGATTTTCTCCTGTAAAAAATTGAGTTTGTTTGGGAAGTTAAGCTCATTTGCTTTCCTTCTGCTCGTTAGTAGTTGTCAGCCAAACCGACCTATACACTTGAAGGTTAAATTCTAGAAACTCTTAGGTCTGGCAGGGGATACTGTAAGTCAGGGAAAATCTGGAACTGAGGCATCTTGTCTAAATCTATCTATCCCCTGTTTTTTGCCACTTTCCTGTATAAGCTAAAATGGCTGACATCTATTTATCAGGTGAGCTAATCGCAAGCTCAACGGACTTCAAGAGAGTGTAGAGTATGAGTGCTGCATCAAGATACTGCCACCTTTGGCGAGTCGATCCCGCCGGCGATCGCACTGGATATAAGCGTTGTTTCCTCCCGTTGGCAAATGATTTTTTTCAAAGCCAAGGGTTAAGTGAGGCAGAGGAGGATAGGGGCGATCGCTCCCAAAAGAGAAAGCTCCAGACTGATTTGCTATCCTGCTTTCAAGCTCCAGCAGTTGATACCACAGAGAGAGCGCACTGGATACAAGCGTTGTCACAGTGAGAATGTTCACTAAACTGAACACCTTTACAGGGTCTTGACGCTTTACGAGAATGAGAACTAACATGAAAGCTATCAAGATCCGAAGTAGGCCAAGCAAAGAGACAGCATAACATCGGTGGCGAACGGGTAGTTTATGTTACCAAAGATTCTCACTTTAGGTTAACGGTTGCTGGCGTGGAACGAAAAAACTAATGGGACTTAGACAAAAAACAAATCGAGAAAAGCCTCAACCCCAATCCCTGCTTGGGATTTACTTCGAGAAGCCCAAAATCGCTGAAACCCAGATATATCAAGGAAAATCATAAATCGAGGTTAACCCTTTGTCCCGTAATGGTTTGAGCCTTTTTTGCTGCCCGAAAATGCCTAAGTCCCATTAAGAAACTATTTCTGCTGGATAATTAAGTTAGAAGCAGGCTGTGGTATTATTTCGGTTACTGGTGGCTTTGGGCTTTCCAGTCGTTGAGGTGTTGAAGTGTTCTCTCCACCTTGAATAGATTGAGGATCGTAACTATCGCAAGCACTTAAAGATGAAAATGCTCCGTCTTTATCTTTAAATGCAGGTTGATCTGTATTAATTCTGTTCTGGAATAACCAATAGCACTGTGTTAAAAGTGTTAGTTGATTGTTTCTGCGAACTGCTTCCATTTCCATGCGTGTCCTTTCCGCAACTGATTTTGCATAATCATTGCAGTACTTTGAGAAATCTCCTCCAAAAGGAACTGTGATTCCTGCGGCGATACCATAGTTGTTTATACCTGAACCAGCCGAATTATGGGTTGTAAAATCATTTGACCAATCATTACCGCCCCCTCCATAGGCACCAATAGAAAGGCCAGGAGTTGGACAAGTCCATCCATTCGATGGGGCAAACGAATATGATGAAGCACCTGTACCACCAGGGGTTGTTAATATGTTAAGACTGGGACTTCTTCCATAGTTAGCGACTTGAGCGTCACTTGGATATGAAAAAATAATACCTAAGCCAAGAGGAATGCTAAAGGGCAAAAGGAAACATTTCAAGGAAGGAAGAGCAATGCGGGTGAAAGGAAAAAGCGACAAGCAATTATGTTTAGTCATTGAACTAATGATTCGTAAAGTTTATAGCAATCAGTTTTGTAGTTAGGGCATATTGAGAGAGACAAATATAGCAGTAGCCATCGTGCTTAGGATTTTAATAAGGGGCTTAAACCCCTTGCCTCAAGAGCTTAGATTTCATAACCAATCTGTCCCTTGCTTATATGCCCATTAGTTGGTTGTGGGTTTGTTATGTTAGCTTGTCTGTAAGCCAGGGGGAGGGTTAGGAACTTTTATAACCACCCATTCTCCATTTAGGCATCGGTAAATATGTCCCGGAGGAACCTCGAAAGATTTTCTCTCTCCAATAGCATTAGTGTATTCATACACATCAGTGCCATCGTCTTTTCTTGTTATTTTCTTTTCTTGGGGACATGACATTGGAAATGAATCTCCTAAGTAGCTGGTTGTAATTAAATTTGAAGAACTGAGTTTTATTGAACATCGGGTTCGACTCATTTGCTTTCCTTCTACCCGTTAGTAGTTGTTAGCTAAACCGACCTATACACTTGAAGGTTAAATTCTAGAAATTCTTAGGTCTGGCAAGGGATGATCAGTTCTGGAAAATCTGGAACTGAGCCATCTTGTCTAAATCTAGATCTCCCCGGTTTTTTTCCGATTTCCTGTATAAGCTAAAATGGCTGACATCTATTGATCAGGTGAGCTAATCGCAAGCTCAACGGACTTGAGGAGAGCGTAGAGTATGACTGCTGCATCAAGATACTGCCACCTTTGGCGCATTGACCCTGCCAGCGATCGCACTGGCTACAAGCGTTGTTTCCTCCCGTTGGCAAATGATTTTTTTCAAAGCCAAGGGTTAAGTGAGGCAGAGGAGGATAGGGGCGATCGCTCCCAACAGAGAAATCTCCAGGCTAATTTGCTATCCCGCTTTCAAGCTCCAGCAGTTGATACCACAGAAAGAGCGCAGGCGGGACTATGCCTGCGCTGTTACGTTTCGGAGCCGATTCTCAACGCCTGCCGCAAAATCGATCGCTTGTTCGGAGACGATCGAGCCTTTACTTATCGAGATTTGCTGCCGTTTGTCCTCAATGACGACGGGAAAACGCTGATGGTTTTAGACTCAGATGGCAAAAACTATCTCACCTTAGACCCCACTGGCAAGCCTCAAACAACGGCTTATCAATGTTTCTCACTGCAAATTCTGCGAACCTTTAAGCCCAACGCTCAATCCAGTATGAGCTTAGATAACTGGACTTATTTACAAACCAAACAAAATCCAGAATTAAAGAATTTTTTATCTGAGTTTGGCTTCAAACAATTGAGCGACTGGGCGCTACTCAATCGCACTCGCTCGAAACAATTGCAACAACTGGCAGAACGCGATCGCCACTTAATTGCCGCCTTCCACGCCGTCTATCGTCGAGACAGGCATCAGCAACACCGGGGTACGAAACCCTGTCTAGACCCCACATCAGTACAACTTCAAGAGATGGTGACTTATTTAAAAGCAGGAAATATCACAATTCAGCCCAACCAATTGATCGCAGAACTGCGAAGAGTGGCACTACAACTTAGACAATTTGACCTTTGGAGCCATCGAGAACCGTTAGAAGTTGAAGATCCCGAGACAGGCGATCGCCTGATTCGCTCAGAGCTGCCGCAGGATATTGCCAGTGAATATAATGTGGAGCAGCAAGAGCAACAAGAAATGTTGGAATTCTTCCACAAACAGCTTCAACTTGCCTTAGTTCATTCCATTAAGCAGGCAATTAGCGATCGCATTACTTATTTAAAAAAAAGCAAAGGATATGCTGCCTTCGCCGATCGATTTATTCCAGGATTACACCTCTATTATTCTCAGGGCATCGCCCTGAAAGAGATTGCTGATTTATTAAAAATGTCTGGTTGGGCGCAAGCAAGACGGGTGTTGAATCCGGGAGAGTTAATTAACACTGTTCGGACGTTGACAATTCGCCAAGTGCTTGAACAAATGCTGAAGAAAGCTGAAGAGAAAGGACTGACTGCTCTTCCTCCTCAACCCGATTATTTAGAAAATTTAGCCAAGCAAATCGAGGCGCTGGCAGATGCAGAAATATTTCAGGAAGCGTTTGAAGAAATTCAAGCGGGAAAGAATCGTCTGATGAAAAGTGTATATGCTCAACAGCTTTGCTTTTACTTAGAAGAGTAGCTCTCTTGCCAAAGTCCAAAAAGTCCCCCTTTTTAAGGGGGATTCAGGGGGATCAAACCGCACTTACGCAAGAGGTCTAGTGTACCAAGGTTTCACAAGGAGTTACGTAATGTTTAGTTTTTCAGCGATCCCACCAGATTTAAATCCTAGGCGACCTGAAGCCATTGGGCTTGAACCAGAACAGTTTGAGCAGGCGCTAGTCAATCCCCTAGCCAGTCCCTCAGTCAATGAAGCGGGTCAGTGGCAACTCTATCTGAATGCCCTGGCACTATTGGGTTTTGAGCAATGGCTAGAGAAACGCGCTCCATCACACTGCATCGATCGAACTCAATGTATCAATCAGATTGGGGCTGTTTACAACCTGAAAATTGATGAATTTAAGCTAAATTTAATTGTCAAAGAGCAGGTGCTGGATGAAGTAGCGGAAATCCCCAGAGAAGCGATCGAACAGCCGGCTCTTGTCGCTCATTTCTATGTCCTGCTTGAGGTCTGTGAAGAGCAGCAGCGGTTAATGATTCGAGGCTTTTTGCGCTCTGACCGACTCAGGAATTATTGCCATCGGGTCAGTAATGGTTTACAAAACGATTATTATCAAATTCCCCTATCTGTTTTCGATCCTGAACCCAATCATTTATTGTTCTACTGTGATTTTCTAGAACCTGCCTCAATACTATTGCCCGTCATTTCAACGGAGCATACCGCAACGCCTGAAGCAATCTCTGAAACCCCATTAACCGCATCTCAAGAAACTCCTATCCAGTTAGGACAGTGGATACAGGGGGTCTTTGCAGCAGGATGGCAAGCGCTCGACGATCTGTTTAGTTCAGAAGTCCATCTTGCTTGGAGTCCTCGCAATCAGAGAGAGGGTGCAAAACGCGGCAAGCTTATTGACTTGGGGATGGAGTTGCAAGGACAGAGAGTGGTCTTGTTGGTGAATGTTACAGAAGAAGCCGATAATCAGCTATCTGTACTGGTTCAGTTACATCCGGCCGGTGAGGAGCGATATCTGCCACCCCAGATCAAGTTAACGTTGCTTTCTCAGGCAGGTAAAAAGCTTCAAGAAGTCCGCTCCAGAACGCAAGATAACTATATTCAACTGAAATCTTTTAAAGGGCGCTCTGGTATCCCCTTTAGTATTGTGGTTAGTCTCGGTGACAGCTGCCTCTGCGAGAATTTTGAACTCTAGGCCTTGGGGTGTCATGGGCGTTTTCTACGCAGGCAAAACTACCTTACAGGGGATAGAATTTATAGCGTTATTGAAAGAGCCAAACTTTCGTTCTATCCCTAGGAGCGTTCCCCATGACGGCAATTGCGATCGATGACACCGGAAAACTAGAAATTCCTCTAGAAATCCGTCAACAACTCGGCATAACCACAGCCCAATCCCTCAATCTTGAGGTTAGACAAGGCTGCATCATCCTACAACCCTTGGACCAAGAAGCTAAAGTCCAACGTCAAGGCAGTGCCTTAGTGCTAGAAACCCCGCCCCTCGGCAATCTCGATACCCTTATTGATGACCTCCGCGAGGAACGCATTCAAAGCCAATTTCCCCCATGAAATGTCTCTTTGATACCTCTGTTCTCATCGCTGCCCTATTGACTGGGCACACTCATCATTCGGCCTGCTTGCCCTTTCTCCTTCAAGCCCAATCCCAGCAAATTCAGGGACTTATGGCCACGCATACCCTAGCAGAACTCTATTCTGTTCTAACGCGCATTCCCAAAACCAAAATCTCTCCTGCCGTCGCCCAAAACTTGATCCGCGATAACCTACAGACCTTCGAGACTGTTTCGCTGGCAGATAAATAGAGCGAATATCCCAAACTTCTTGCCCTAAGGTTTGTCGAGGGGAAAGAGTTAAGTCTGGACTTTTACCATAAGATAAGGTTTGACGATGACGACCTCCTTTTCCGGGGGATAAATGTTCCATCATGATAGCTATTCCTTGATTAGTTGTGTAGTCTTTGATTTTAGCTTTCATGTAAGCGTTGGATGGTACATGATGAGGTGTTAAGTTATCTCCTCTACGACCCAATTTTAACAAGTCGTCGTATGTCCCAACTTTTCCTTCTCCTGTAAGTAGTTTAGATTGAGTGAGATGGTCTCCTTATGGTTATTTTAGGGGATGGATTTATGATAGGCGAAGAAAAATCCTATCTTCAATTTATTTGACAGAAGATGACGGGTTTTTGCCATAAATTAAGGCACATTACACTTCGTTAATGCACCCTACAAGAGCAGCGATCGCAATGATGATCGATAACTTTATCGATCAAGATTAGTATTTTTGATACTACAAGATAACTTTTAATTGGTTGTTGGGTTTCCTCACGTCAACCCAACCTACCAGATTGGCGATCGTAGTGACTGGCTCTCCCGACATCTTGAGGTAAGCTGTATGGTGTTTATTGGCCATGCTCGCTGTTTCCGCTATGAGTCAGTTTGGGCTTTTGATCGTAACTGAACAACGCTCAAGTTATAATTAATCTTTACTCGACAACACCTCATGAATACTTACTTCTTTTTGAAAATCACGTTTCTTACTTTAATGAATCTGGGATTGACATTCAATCAACCATTATCTGCTTCAACTGTCATGGCAGAATACGCAATAGTCCAGAAAATCCCTTCTAATGTTCGATCTCAACCTAATGGAAAAATTGTCTGTCGCATTACCAAAAAAGTCACAATTTCTGTGTATCACTTTACAAATAGTGTGAATGGGCTAGGTAGTCCAATAAATGGCTGGTATTCAACTATTGCCTGCGGAAAAGAGCAAATAGGATGGATTCACCAATCACGGATCATGCTTACGGGAAAATACCATTCAGCCCCTTAGATAATAGCCTTAGACAATAGGAAGTATACTAAATTTACCCTGCCCTCTTGTTTCTCGTGTGATCAATTTTGTCGATCATCACAAGTAGAATTTTGTAGTTGATTGACACGAATAAAATGAGGTATTAGATGTTCGAGATTTGATGGGCATTGCCCACCCAATTAAATACACTAAATTAGCCGTATCAATCCACTTAGAAAGAGGTGATCGCACTAAGTTTTACTACCCTAGTACTCCCCCCGCCTGTTTAAACAGTTGCTCCATTTTCTCGTAGGTAACTGTGGGCTGACCATAACGACCTGGTGGTAAAGAAGCCCACTCCCAGCTTAGGATGTCACAGGCCGCCCTGATTTTACCTTTTTCTATTTCGTCTAATGCACCTCGTTGTTTAATGAGTTGAATGGCGGCTTTGTCTTGATTGCTAGGAGAAAAATCTTTCAAGCCTAGTTTTTTGGCAACTCCATCCCAAGTTTTGCTCAGGAATTGATATCGCCCTGCTGCATCCGAGCATAAGCTGCCTGAACATATAACACGACGAGGATGATCGGCAAAACTAGAAAATGTCTTGCCAGTGAACATGATATTGTATCCTGTCCTTACACCATCTCCAACGCTCTTATCTGTCCCTTCTGGCCAAGCAATGGCATCTAAGAAAGCCATGACTTGTTTGCTTCCTGAAGCTTCAGTATGTGCAGGTGTGGGATCGTTAATCTGAACGTGCGGCTGGAAAACGTACCAATTGAAAAAGCCTCCGTGGGGAGATTTGAGTTCAAATTCCCAATGATTCTTGGAAGCTGGTCGATACCAGTTGATACCAATTTTTTCGCCTTTTTCTAAATCAAACTTTTCTCCTGGATTGTCAATATCCGTGCTATCGATAGTAAATCGCTTGATCACGGTATCTTCAAGGGCGGTCAAACTTAATTCTGCCATGTAATTTCTCCTTTTGTTAGCTCTCGATTCAGTTATAGCGATACGCAATTGAGTGAGATACAGGCAAAGCTTTGCTTAGACTGGTTTGTAGTCCGTGCTCATGTACCTCATACGACTGCGAACCGTTACACTCGTTAGTAGTTGTGAGCAAAATCAACCTATACACTTACGGTTCTAAATTCTGGATGGCTCTCTTGGGTTTTGTGGACAAAATGTATCTTATATGATACATTTCGAGAAAAGCTTTACTCTCCTGATAGCTGAAAAGCCTTGCTGTCAGGGCGTATCGCATCCCCCCCTTCCCAAATTTAAAGCATTCTCCAGTTTTCTTCCGCTTTCCTGTATAAGCTAAAATGGCTGATATCTATTTCGTTGCGCCTTCCTGGGTGCTTCTCAGGCAACTATGCAATCTCCTACAATCACTAGCCCCTTAGACGCTTTTCTCCAGCAAGCCAACATTGAAGCCTCTCCTGCCTGGGAATTCATCCATGGACAGGCCCAGCAAAAGCCCATGCCAACGCTGTTTCATTGCCGCCTCCAGCGCAATCTTGTTAACGCGATCAACAACCAAACCAAAGCATACGAGGCAATCCAAGAACTCCGTTGCATCGTGCCCCCGCTGTCTCCCGTGCCTGACATTGCCGTTGTTAAAAGCGATCGCCTCTCAGAGGTGGATGGACCGCTGCAAGGTCCACCGGACTGGTTAATTGAAATTCGCTCCCCCGACCAAAGTACGTTAGATCTACAGAATAAAATTCTGCACTGCTTGAGCAACGGAACTCAGCTCGCCTGGCTGATCGATATTCAGCGACAGCAAATCTGGGTTTGGGAGAACCAAGAACTGCCACTGGTCTATGCGGTCACCGATATACTCCCTACCCTTGGCAATATCTCTGACCTGACTGTGGAAACTGTAATCGCAATGACCCAGCAGCGATAACAAGCGCAACTGTGGGATGCCACCTTCGGAGACGCGCGAAGCTGAGGCACTGCGAAGCAGCACGCTAATATTTAGCTCTTCTAGCGTGCGTTAACCAAGTCTAACGCACCTCTTTGACGATAAAGAGTCTAAGTGAACTACTCTCAAGGTCGTTGAGAGCTTCCTGCTTCAATGGGATGCGCTTTCCACCTCGAAAGATAGCAAGTCTTACCTTCCCTCTACAGGCATCCGTCCTAGTTCCTAAGACCCATACTTTTTCTGGAAACACGACCCGCCGAAGCTCGGTTATCGCTTAAGGAATAGTGGTCAAGATATATTTACCATAGCATCGGTCTTTGAGAATTGTCTATATGCAAAGTCAGCATTCATGAGGGGAACCCTGGGGCGAATTACTTCGCCCCTTTAAAAGCCCCGTCCCGAAGCGCTTAGCGCTTCGGGACGAATGCTGACACTAAGTTCACATTTTTTTGACCACTTTTTAGCTGATAATCACACTAAACGTTTGTACTCGGGAGAGCCTAAATTCGGTCAAAAAATTAACGCAGTAGCGTTTCTGTAAAGATAAGGTGAAAGGTTGTAGCATTAACGATGAAAGTTTGACTGTCAAATACGGGTGCGGCTGAAATGAACAAGTCAGTGATTATTAATCTAGGCAGTGGGGACTTGTATCAGGGATTTCGGCGAGTTACCGTTCAGTTGTGGACGGACGGCAATCCGCGGCCAGAGCAATTTATCGGCACGTTGCCCGCCGCACCTGCTTTAGGGGAACTGTATCGAAATTGGCAGCTTGTTTATCGGGGGCTATGCGATCGCCTTGGGCGCAGCGAAGCTGAACGCCTTACGGGCGGACAACGTCATCCCATAATATCCCAACCAGGACATCTATCCTCATCTTCTCTCGCAGACGCTGGTGAACTAGAAATCAGTGAAGTAGGCATTACCAATATTTCTCAGGTCAGTTTTGATGAGTTGTGCCAGCAGCTACAGGCAAGCATCAATACTTGGCTGAAATCGGAGGGGTTTCTCCCCATTGAACTGCAACTGCGATCGCGACTCGACTCATCCGCTCCCATCCGAGTCATGATTGAAACTAACGATCTGGAATTGCGCTCTCTTCCCTGGCATCGCTGGCATTTCTTCGAGGATTATCCCCAAGCGGAAATGGCGTTGAGTCAACCAGAGTACCAGTATCGAAATGTTCTGAAGTCAGCAAAAACTGACCAGAAAGTCAGGATTTTAGCCGTCTTAGGCAATAGCTCTGCCATTGATTTAGCCACAGAAACCCGCTTACTTCAGCGGTTGCAGGATGGGTCAGTTAAGTTCCTGGCCAACCCCTCACGCCAGGAGTTCAATACTCAATTATGGCAGCCTGAAGGGTGGGATATCCTGTTTTTTGCCGGTCACAGTCAAACCCGGGGACAAACGGGTCGAATATATATTAATGAGAATTCAACCCACAATAGTTTGACGATTCCACAGTTAGAAGAGGCACTGAAAACCGCGATCGAGAAGGGGTTAACGCTGGCTATTTTTAATTCTTGCGATGGTTTAGGCTTGGCACAAGCACTGGAGAAACTACACATTCCCACGGTGATTGTCATGCGCGAACCGATTCCCAATCGGGTGGCACAAGAATTTTTTCAGCAGTTTCTGACAGCATTTGCGCTCGAGCAATTGCCGCTCTATCTTGCCGTTCAGCAAGCGCGTCGAAAGCTGCAAGGATTAGAAGATGATTTTCCAGCAGCGTCTTGGTTGCCCGTGATTTGCCAAAATCTAGCCGTTGAACCTCCCACTTGGATTCAGTTGGGAGGAACGCCAACCTGTCCCTATCGCGGTCTATTTGCCTTTCGGGAGGAAGATGCTCGGTTCTTCTTTGGGCGGGAGCAGGTAACTCAGGCACTGCTGGCTGCGGTCAAACAAAAGCCATTGGTGGCGGTGATTGGTGCTTCTGGCAGTGGCAAATCATCCGTCGTCTTTGCGGGATTAGTGCCGCGCTTGCGTCAGGAATTAGGCAGTAGCGGCATGAAGGAACAAGGCTCGCCGTCTGTACAGATTGTCTCGTTTCGTCCAGGAAATAATCCGTTTGAAGCGTTAGCAACTGGGTTGGCGCCTTGTCCTGCGATCGCTAAATTTGTCTCTCTACATCAGCCCCAACAGGGGTGTGGCGATGCTCTCCCAGAAGGTCAAAGCGACAGCTTCGCTAACGCAGTAGAACTAGAGCGGCTCTTGCGGCAAGACGACCAGGGATTATCCAACCTCATCGGGTGGGTTAAACAGCAGAATTTAGGGATGCGCCTGATTTTGATCGCCGATCAATTTGAAGAACTCTATACCCTTTGTCCAGAGGCAGAGCGACAGAGTTTTTTGGATACTGTACTAAATGCCGTGAACTCCGCTCCAGCGTTCACCCTGATTCTGACCCTAAGAGCAGACTTTTGTGGCTATGCCCTAGCTTACCGCCCCTTGAGTGATGCTTTGCAAGGTGCAATTCAGATTTTGGGGCCGATGAACCCGGAAGAGTTGCAAGCCGCGATCGCCAAGCCCGCCGCCCAAATGCAAGTGAGGTTAGAGGATGGGTTAATCCAGAAGCTGATCCATGCCATGAACGAGCAGCCAGGGCGTTTGCCCCTGTTGGAATTTGCCCTCACGCAATTGTGGTCAAACCAGCGAGATGGATGGCTAACCAATCAGGCTTATGACCAGATTGGCGGCGTAGAAGCATCACTGGCCAATCACGCAGAATTCGTGTACGCTCAACTGAACGAAGAGGAGCGACAGCGATCGCAACGGGTATTTATCCAATTAGTGCAGCCTGGCGCCGGGACAGACGATAGCCGGCGTTCTGCTACACGGGATGACGTGCAGCCGGAAAACTGGGACTTGGTGGCGCGTTTAGCCTCCTCTCGCTTAGTGGTGACCAACCGCAACGAATCTACAGGAGAAGAAACCGTAGAAATTGTTCACGAGGCATTAATTGGCGGCTGGAAACGGCTCAGGAATTGGATGCAGCTCGATCGAGAGTTTCGCCTCTGGCAAGAGCAACTGCGGGCAAACCGCTACCAGTGGGAGCGCAGCCATCAGGATGAAGGGGCATTGTTGCGGGGTAAACCTCTGACCGATGCAGAATATTGGTATCTGAATCGCCCTGATCAACTGAGTTCGGGCGATCGCGAATTGATTGAGCAAAGTGTGGCACTGCGCGATTGCGAACTGAAATCCCAAAAGCGCAGGCGAAAGTTAACGATCTCAGGACTCACAGGTGGCTTGCTAGGGGCCTTAATCTTAGCAGGAGTCGCTTGGGGGCAATGGCAGAATTCAGTGCGTAGCGAGAGCCAAGCCATCACTGCGTCCTCAGAAGCACTTTTTGTATCTAACAATAAGTTAGATGCGTTGATTGAGGCCATTCGGGCAAGAAAAAAATTAGACTGGACAGGCGGAGTAGACAATGAAACTAAAACTAAGGTAGATTCCGTCTTACGGCAGGCAGATTATGGTGTTCTTGAATACAATCGTTTATCAGGACATCGGGACGAAGTTAAAAGCGTCGCCTTCAGCCCCGATGGTAACACGATCGCCTCGGCTGCTGGCGATAAAACTATCAAGCTCTGGAAGCAAGATGGTACTCTAATCGCCACCCTCAACGGACACAGCGATAAAATTTGGCAAGCTGTGTTCAGTCCCGATGGTCAGACAATCGCGTCCGCTAGCAAAGATAAAACCATCAAACTTTGGAGGATAGAAGCAGGCAAAATACCTATTCTAATAAGGACCCTTGTTGGACATCATCATGATGTGAGGGGAGTGGCATTCAGTCCCGATGGTCAAATGCTGGCTTCAGCCAGTGACGATAAGACAGTAAAACTCTGGAAGCGGGATGGCACTTTAATTGCAACTCTAGCAGGTCACACTGCTATCGTGAACGGAGTAGCGTTCAGCCCTGATGGTCAAATGCTGGCTTCAGCCAGTGATGATGAGACGGTAAAACTCTGGAAGCGGGATGGCACCTTGATTACAACTCTCACAGGTCACACTGATATTGTGAACGGAGTAGCGTTCAGCCCCGATGGGCAGCTCCTAGCTTCAGCCAGTTGGGACAAAACGATAAAACTCTGGAAACTAGAAACAGGAAAAATGCCGACTCTACTGGCAACCCTCACAGGAGATAGTGAAGTGGTTTATGGAGTGGCCTTCAGCCCTGACAGTCAGACTCTCGCTTCAGGTAGTTGGGACAAGACTGTTAAGCTCTGGAAACGAGACGGCACTCCGATCACGACTCTCAACGGACATAGCGATCGCGTTTGGGGAGTAGCTTTCAGTTCCGATGGGGAAAATCTTGCTTCAGCCAGTGGTGACAAAACAGTCAAGCTTTGGCAGCTGAAAAGCCCCTTGATGACAAGGTTGGCAGGACATACTGCGGTCGTAATTGGAGTGGCCTTCAGCCCCGATGGTAAGACCATTGCTTCGACCAGTGATGACAAAACGGTCAAGCTTTGGCAGCGAGATGGCACTCTGTTCGCAACTCTCAGCGGACATACCGCTCAGGTTTATGGAGTCGCCTTCAGTCCCGATGGTCAGAGGTTGGCCTCCGCAAGTGCAGATAATACCGTCAAGCTCTGGAAGCTAGGGCGAGGGAAGCCTCGATTACTTGCAACCCTAATGGGACATCAAGCAGTGGTTTGGGGAGTAGCCTTTAGTTCTGATGGACAGATGCTTGCGTCTGCAAGCTGGGATAATACTGTCAAGCTCTGGAACTTAGGGCAAGGAACGCCCCAACTCCTCGCCACCTTGAGAGGACATCAAGCGGCAATTTTTGGAGTGGCATTTAGCCCTGACAGCAAAACCCTAGCTTCCGCAAGCGCAGACAATACCGTTAAACTCTGGAGAGTGAAGCCAGCGCAGATGCCTGTTTTACTGAGGACACTTACAGGACATACTGCTCAGATTTACTCAGTAGCATTTAGTCCTGATGGTCAGACGATTGCCTCGGCAAGTGCAGATAACACGATCGAGCTTTGGAAACCGGATGGCACTTTATTGACGACTCTCAAAGGTCATAGTGCTGTCGTTTATTCAGTCGCTTTCAGTCCCGATGGTCAGACCATTGCCTCAGCAAGCTGGGACAAGACGATCAAGCTTTGGAAACCGGATGGTACTTTGTTGACGACTCTGAATGGCTATAGCGATCGCTTTTGGGGCATCGCCTTCAGTCACGATGGTCAAACCATTGCCTCGGCAAATGAAGACAAGACAGTCATTTTGTGGAATAAGGAGCAGGTTCTTACGCTTAATCCCTTGATGTACGGTTGCAATTGGGTGCATGATTATTTGAAAACGAATCCCAACGTGAATGAAAGCGAGCGCCATCTTTGTGATTGAATCACTCAGCCTCAAAGCGATCGCCCTAGCCATTAAACCTTTCTGAAATGACAACCCTGAAACCCGTGATCCAGTATTATAACTGGGCGTGCCAAATAGACCTGGGTTTAATGAGTACAGGAACTATGGTTGATTTATCAAAATCAAAAATTCCGATGCTGGAATCGGTTGAATTTCAACGTAGGCAATTTTATCTTGTCGTTGTACCGGGACTGTTGATCCCACTTTATGAGGACCCGTGTAACCCGGAACCGCCGCTTCAGCCGTATTCAAAACCACTGTCATAGTGCTTCCGATTGGGTTGAGATTGGCATCCACCAACACTTTCGCTCCTCGATTATCCGTTCCATGACTGTTTAGCGCACAAAGTGCTTCTTCGTCATCTAAAACCCGTGACCAACCGATAATTTCTCCACTCCGTCCGTGATCGCCAAAGGGTAAGTTCAGAAAAGGGATGGCGGTTGGTCGTAAATATTGCCGTCCTAAGCGCAGCACTGGAAACTGTTTACGGATTGCCGCCATAGCTCCAATCCGGACATAGGCTGGATGATTGGAATCAAAACAATGAGCACCTGCTGTCCCAAATGGCCCAAAGCCAGGTAAGTTTTGATCAACGGATTGCAGGCCCGCCACGCCGAATTGCCGGGGATGCTCAGGACCAAACATGGCCTCTCGCAAATAGCGATCGGATTTCTTCCAGTCGGATAACCACTTCCGTTCAGCCGTTTCTGGCCCTGCCAATGCCTGCTCTGTTCCAGCGTAAATGCAGGGAATCCCCAATGTGAACAGTTGCAATGCCACCCCAGCAACGACCTGATGATCTGATGCAGCTTCGCTGGAAAAGCGGATTTTTTCACCAAATACATGATCGTGATCGTCCAAAATTGAAACATGCCGCCGTCCGAGGTTCCGGTGTGATCCCATTACCGCATTCCCTGGATCAAACCCGTTAAAGTAAGCTCTTGGATCTATCAGCCCTTTGGCAACCTGATTAAGATTCCCCCGCATCTCGCCAATATCCAAGGCAGCATTTAAGTTTTGCCCTACTACATCTAGATAGCGGTCTTGGTTATAGTCTCCGCCTGCTATTTCTCCCACTAAAAAGAAGTCACTCTTGCCCAAATTAGCCGCAAACTCCTTAATCGTTCCACAAAAATTTCGAGCTTGATCATAGGTCACATGCTTGAGCGTATCAATCCGAAAGCCATCGCAGTCTGTCAACGCGATCCAGTATTTGTAACACCGGGCTAAGTTGTCTAAAAGATGAGGATAGTCTAACTGGAAATCACGCAAATTAATAAAATCTGAACGCCGGAATTCGGCATTGGGATCCTCCAAATCTCCCCGCCCCAGGCCTCCCTCGCTATAGCCGGCCCGAGTATAGCAATCTGCTTCCTGGAGTTCGCTCGGCCAAACCCCGTCCGCGTTAGTTCGAGGCTTCCCTGCAATGATTTGTCCCTGATCACCTAGCCATGAGCCAAACTGATACCAACTCGACGTATAGGGAGGTTCCTGTTCTCCCCCAGGAGTACCCGGAGCATAGTCCCAGTTATATCCGGAATGGTTAAAAATGATATCGAGGATAATGCGTAATCCCTTCTTGTGGGCTTGATTGACCAGACCAACCAGCTCCTGGCGAGTCCCAAAGCGAGGATCAACCTCTAAAAAATCCTGAATACCATAACCGTGATAGGTATTCAAGTGACCCCGTTGCTGAAAGATGGGTCCTATCCAGATTGTTGTTACCCCTAGTTGGTTTAGATAATCTAGCTTCGACTCTAATCCTTTAAGCGTTCCTCCCTGCCAGCGATCGCCGCCTGACTCTGCCCATTTATCAAATCGCCAAGACTGTCCATTTGGCAGATTAGGTCGAGACTGATTCAGTTGTTGACGATTCAGCAGAGGACGTGTGTTTTCTTTCCCATCACTAAAACGATCAGGCAAGAGAAAATAAAGCACTTCATTTCTCCAATCCGCAGAGGAAGGGTAATAACTCTCACGGCGAGGTAAAGAAAAATCGTTTAGACTACCTGGTCGCGGTTTGGCTAGATTCTGATCGGCAAATTTCATTAGGAATTACCTCAAGATTGATGAATATTGTTCCTTATCTATTTTTAGCAACAGGATATCTATGATTAGGCTAACCTTGCTGATTCTAAATAGTTGTAAGCTATTTTGACTTATGCACTTCATTGATATGCTCGGCCAGTCTGAGGGCTAGAGCACCCAACGTAAGCGAAGGATTTGCTGTGGGAATGTGCGGGAAGACCGACAGATCACAGCAGTACAGATTATCATACTCGTGAAATTTTAGGTGCTTATCAACAACACCTGTGCCATGTTCGCCTATTCTCAGAGAGCCACCAGTGTGATAAGTCTCGGATTCTTCTCGATATTGAAGAGGCTTTTCTACCTCAGAGAGATCAACGCCCAAAAATTCAAACACTTTTTTCTTCAAGGCATTTGCTTCCACTTCTAGGGGACGATCCTCCATCGGTGCTACATAGACCTTGGGGCGAATATCACCAAGCTTGACCCAGTTAGAATCGTTCAGCTTTCTGGGAAAAAGAAACTTGATTTTAGCAGTAATGCGATCATCATTTTCAAACTCCTCTCGGAATAAATCATCATCCTCATAGCGAGGCTCCCAAATCCGAGGGTTAATCGCAAGCTCACAACTAAAATGATTATTTTCCTTTTCTAAGTCATGGTTGGGCAGAATAAGAATTTTAACTTGGTCTTTTGCAGTGATCAATGTCTTCATTCCCATCTGTGGGATGACAAAAGATTGTTCTGCTGCCTGGTGATCAGTAAGACCAATACCGATTTTTCCGCTTTTATCGGACAGATCACTTCTAAGAGCAATACAGGGACTTTCTGTGGCTCCAGCCGCTAAAACAATGACCTTTCCTCGATAGCTTCGTTTGCAGTGATTGATGAGATCTTCACAACATACCTTAGTTACCCTGTGTCCTTCCCATTCAAGGTGGGTAACTAAGTGATTGAGATTGATGGTAATATTTTCTCCGCCAGTCTTCATCTTTGGATAACTGACAGAGTTGAGTAATAGAGCTGCGGTGGAGAAGTAACCCCTTGGGCGCTCATCTGGATTACCTTGACGCTTTGTAATCCATGACATTTCTTGATGGAAACTTCGAGGTAGGTGCTGCACATCATAATCTGGCAGTTCCTCTTCCAGACGAGCCCGAAAGACTTTTTCGTAGTTGTTGTATTCAGTTCTCTTTCGGAAAAGCCTTTCCGCTTTTATATATCCACCCAGTTTTAGGTAGTCAACAATCTCTTTATCCCACTGTTCAAAGTCCCATTTGTTCATCCGGGGAATCAGAGCTGACCAATATATCGATCGCCCTCCCAAGTTCAGGTGTACATCTTTTTTCAGTACTGATCCTGGTGCGTTGTCGTATGCTACCGATTTTCTGACATCCACCTCCGAAGCGGGAATAGGTGTATTGCCAATATGAGAAGGTAAATGAACTGATCCAGCTTCTAATACGAGGACTGACAAGCCAAAATCCGATAGTTGATCGGCAACGATTCCACCCCCCATCCCAGAACCAATGACGATGACATCATATTCCTGATTGGTATCTAAATTGCTAGGCACATATCGACGGGAAAAGTCGGTTTCTTCATTCAGTAAGTTTTCGACAGCGTGGAGATACCTCTTTTTATAGCTGGGAAATGAAATATTTTGCTCCGTAAACTTGACTTTTCGCGAATTATCGTAAGAAACGACAATCGGATTCTGCTCCATCGTAATATCCTCATTAACATGGAAGCAAAGAGTAGCCTTATCCGCATCCGAAGGTAAAGAAATGCGGTACTGCCATTCATGGTTAGTATACTCCCCCCTGATTGGTCTCTTTGAAGACAACGATTCTTCACAAGAAACAGTAACCTCGTTGGCAGGGATATGCTTCGTAGTTTCAAAAACGACCGTGAGAACTTTTTTTCCTTTCATAAAATTTCTCCAAAGTAAACTTGTAGGGGGTATCAAATAGCCAGAGGCATTAAATAATGAAATGACTGGACTCATTCTGGGACATTATCTATGTCCGCAACTTTTTCTGGTTCTTCGTTACTTGGTATGGTTCGATAGGGGGGCATAAATGGACTAAATCCTTATTTGGCAAGATATTTAATTGATTAGTTCGCTCTAGAGCAAAAACAATTGGAAAAAATCGCTAAATGCCTTTCTATATAAGGGTTCCATCGCTTATAACCCCTGTCCATTGCATAACGCAAACCGAAGAGCCCTTTTTCTTGCTAATTATCCTATAGTTGTGAGCAAAATGAACTTATACACCTTATTGCCAGGGATGTGCCTTGTGGTTGTAATTTCGCCCCCTAGTCGGTATCGGTCAGTACGGATGCGATCGCCGTCACCCTATTGGTCACACCTGGCCCACCCAGTCCAATACAAACTCCAAATCCTTGCCTCGCTCTGGCATAACCGTCAGCCATAAAAGCGGCCCCTCCTTCATTCAGGAGATTATTTTTATTTATTCTCCTCTCCCATCTCCCCCGCAACGCGCACGAAGTGGTCTCCCCAGACCCTTCTCCCTTCTCCCCCAATACTATCGGGACGGGGAAGAATTGAGCGGGGGTAAAGAAGGAGAAATTTCGCCACCTCGATCGAATATTTCCAGATTCCATTGACCAAAACGATTACTTTCAAAAGCAATAAAACGACCGTTCCCACTAATCGTCGGACGACGCACTTCTCCTAAAATATTTTCGGTGAGATTTTTTGCTTGCAGAGTTTGTCGATCATAAATATATATATCGGGTTTACCGGACTGTTCCGACACATAAACAATATAACGACCATCGGCACTAATATCCGGTTGATCTTGATAGGTTTTTGCTTGATTTAACCCCGGTAGGGGAACTAAACGATTAGCCACTCGATCGAATAAATAAATCGTTCGTTGACCCCTGCGATCGGAGGCAAAAACCAGATAACGACCATCGTAGTTAAAACGGGGATTATCTTCCGAGGAAGGGGTATTTAAAGTATTTCCTAAAAGCTGTTGGGGAGGGGTGACAAAACCCGCATCACTACATCCCCCCAGACTGATGATATTAACCGCAAGCAAAAGTCCCAGAAGTTTAGGAAACCTGATCATCGGTCGGCACCGGGGAAGGAAGGATACAACAATTAATATCATCAAGACAAACTTTACCCCAATGCAATGCCCAACGCACCAATTCCACCCGATTATCGGTTTTTGTTTTTGTCAAGATATTACTAATATGATTATCAACGGTACGCTTACTAATCTCTAGCTTTTCCGAGATTTCTTGATTGGTTAAACCATTAGCCACTAAATCGAGTATTTCTAGCTCTCGATCGGATAATGAAGCGGCTGTTTGAAACTTCCCAGCAGACATGAGTATAATTCCTCTCGTATATGTACTTATCATTCTAGAAGAATTTTTTCTCCTAGGAATCGATAATCAGTAATCAGTGATCAATAAACAGTAATCAGTGAAAAGACAGCACTGTTACTGCCATTTGATGATGCACACTTAATCCATAGGGTTTGCGGCAAAAAGCTTTTCCTGGGGGCCGGGTGTGGGGTGTGGGGTGTGGGGTTTTATCGATTTTCAGGTGGTCAACTACCTAATTTTCAGGGAAAAAGTCCAGGGATTTTCCCCCCGCTCCCCGCAATGGCTGGCACTTTAAAACCTTTGTGGACAATGCGTTGAGAGGGATTGTTCCCCTCTCAGACTCAAAACTGATAACTGATAACTGATAACTGATAACTGATAACTGACAAGGCTGGTACTATATAATAAAAAACGCTCTTTAGTTAGATATTGAGAAAAACATGGAAGTTATTCCCGCTATTGATATTCTCGATGGCAAATGTGTGCGACTTTATCAGGGAGATTACCAACAATCGCAGGTTTTTAACGATAATCCCGCAATAGTGGCGCGAGAATGGGTCAATCAGGGGGCAACCAGATTACATTTAGTTGATTTGGATGGAGCCAAAGAGGGTAAATCGGTTAATTTGTCAACTATTGAAACAATTCTTAATGATATTGCCATTCCCGTACAGGTGGGGGGTGGACTGCGGGATGTAGAAACGGTGAGTAATCTCCTAAAAATCGGGGTAGAAAAGGCGATTGTAGGGACAGTAGCCGTAGAAAAGCCCAAATTAGTCAGCGAACTTTGTCAAAGCTTTCCGGGGCAAATAATTGTCGGTATTGATGCTCGCGATGGCAAAGTTGCCACCAGGGGTTGGTTAGAAACTTCCGCAGTAGATGCGATCGCACTCGGACAAGATATGGCAAAAAGAGGAGCCAGCACGATTATCTACACTGATATTCATCGAGATGGCACGCTTTCTGGCCCTAATCTGGCGGCTTTGCGAGAATTAGCCGAATCCGTCGAAATTCCCGTGATCGCCTCCGGGGGTATTAGTTCCCTGACGGACTTACTGAGTTTATTGTCTTTGGAACCTTTGGGAGTAACGGGAGTAATCGTGGGCCGCGCTCTTTATACCGGTGCAGTTAACCTCTCGGAAGCGATTAGTGCGATCGGATCAGGCCGTTGGCAGGATCTACCCCCGAATTTTTTCGCTTAACGGACTTGTTTGAGAGTATCCACCTGTTTATTGAACATATCGGTAAATAAGCTCAAAACAGTGCGATTTTCATTGACTTTGATGTTAACACTCACAGACATCCCCGATTGCAGCGGCAGAGTGGATTTATCTTTCAAAACTAACTCTTGACTGTTCAAGCTTACCCGGACGGGGAACCGATAAAAACGGTGAGTTTCGTCGGGGGGTAAAGCATCGGAACCGATCGAGATTACTTCTCCCTTGATATCGCCGTATTCACTGTAGGAAAAGGAATCAATGCGAATATCGGCCTTTTGTCCCACGCGCACAAAACCGATGTCTTGGTTAGTCACGTCCACCTCGGCCACTAAACAACCTTTAGCAGCATCTTTGACCTGGGTGGGACAGCCATCGGGAACAATTTTTAATAATGCTTCCGCTTGACTCGGTTGGGGAACAAATCCGGGCCGCGCCTTGAGATCAAAGACCACACCATCAATCGGGGCGGTAATTTTTTGATATTTAATCGTCTGTTGTGCTTGACTAATTTGACTGTCTAGTTCGGCAATGCGCTTGTTATTATCAATGATAATACGACTGATCTGACTATCGATTTCAGCGATCCGTTTCTGATTGTCCGCCATTTTATCGCGCACATCTTTTTCGGTGATTACTGTGGTATTAATCAGCTTTTCTCCCGCTTGGGAGATCAACACCGAATAACGCTTTTCTTCCTGTTCCAAACGGGAAATTTCGGCGATGCGGGTTTGTACTTCTTTCTCCTGTTTTTCTCGATCGATTTTGCCGTTAGCCTCTTGCTGCTGCAGTTCCTTCTGGCGATCAGTTACCGATTGTTTTTGTTTATTAATCTGATAACGGGCGATCGCTCCTTCTTCTCCCAAGGGTTCAATATCGTTAAGAATATTACGCTCGATATCCAAGCTTTCTTGGCCCTGCTTCATCGAATTGGCATTACGAGTTTTAATTTCTTCTAAGACTAAGCGATCTTTGATTAATTGCGAGCGGGCATCGGCCAACTGTACCTTGGTTTGGTTCAATTGTTTTTCTAATTGTTCCATTTCCAATCTAGCGGCCGCTTGTCGAGAATTGGCCTCCCGTCGGGCAGCCTCTAAACGGGCTAATTGCTCCCCTTCTAAAGCAGAGCTAGAAGCACCTTCACTGACCTGTGCTTGATAAAGTTGATTTTCTGCCACCAAAGCGGCACGATTACGGGCTAAATCGGCGATTTCGCTCGGTAATTTTAATTGAGCGATCGAACTCTCCACTTGTGCCGGTGTCAGATCCTGCGCCATTAAGAGACGATAGAATTGATTTTCCTTCTCGGCAGTGGCGCGAATTTTTTTCAAGGATTCTAACTGCACTTGCGAGGCACTAGAATCCATTAAAACCAGTACATCATCTTTGTTAACTCGATCGCCGTCTTTAACTTTAACTTCCTGTACTACCCCATTCACCGGTGCTTGTACTTCTTGCACTTTCCCCTGGGGTTTAAGTTGTCCTTGAGCGCCGACCACCTGCTCGATTTTGGCGAGCGCTGACCAAATTAAAGCGGCAGTGGTGACACTCATTAATGTCCAGATAATCGTCCGCGACCAAATGGGCGATTGTTTCAGGATCACCGATTGTTCTGGTGGGCTGAAAGTGGGTAAAGAAGGGGTAATACTTTTATTTTTCGTGGTAGTAGCCACGTTTTTACCCGCTTGGGTCAGTTCATCGCTTTTACCATTGCCGTTGCCCTTTTGACCGTTGTTAGAATTACCGTTCATGGAGATTCTCCTATATTTAGGGTTTGCTGAAAAAGTTTTTCGTGGGTGTAGGGTGTGGGGTGTGGGGTGTGGGGTGTGGGGTGTTGGGGTTTTGGGGTATTAGTTGAAACTTCCCCATTTCCCCATTTCCCCATTTCCCTATCCCCTATCCCCTAATCCCTGTTCCCTGACTGACTAGATTTGCGAATCCTGTTGTTTATAGAGAGTATAGTAAAGGCCTTTTTTGGCCATTAATTCCTCGTGGGTGCCTTCCTCCGCTACTGTCCCTTTATCCATCATGACAATAATATCGGCGGATTTGATCGAAGCTAAACGATGGGTAATAAAGAAGACCGTATGATCCTTAAAAGCTTGTTTGAGATTGATGCACACTTCCCGTTCGGTGTTATAGTCGAGGGCGCTGGTGGCCTCATCAAGAATGAGAATTTGCGGTCTTTGCAGGACGGAACGAGCGATCGCAACCCGTTGTCTTTGTCCCCCCGATAGGGATGCCCCCCGTTCACCGACGCGGGTATTATAGCCATTGGGTAGGGTCATAATAAATTCGTGGGCCGCGGCTGCTTTCGCTGCCGAGACAATTTCCTCCACAGTCGCATCGGGGTTAGTCAGGGCGATATTTTCCTGTACCGTACCGTCAAATAATAGGGTTTCTTGGGGAACCATGCCGATTTGACGACGCAGGGAATAGAGTTCCACTTTGTTGATATCATAGCCATCGATGAGAATCCGTCCCGATTCTGGTTCATAGAGACGGGCTAATAGTTTAGTAATGGTACTTTTCCCCGCGCCACTTTCTCCCACCAAAGCGACAAAAGTACCGGCGGGGAATTCTAAGTTGACGTTGTATAGTTGCAGGGGGCCGTGGGGATTGAAGCGGAAAGCGAGGTTTTCGTAGGTGACATTACCTTTAATTAAGGGCATGGGGATGTTTTGGCGATCGAGTTCCGCTTCTTGGGGAGTATCGACGATATCGGCCAATCTTTCCAGCGATAAGCCGGTTTCTTGGAAGTTTTGCCAGAGTTGGGTCAAACGCAGAATCGGCGAGGTAACGTAGGAAGCGATAATCCGGAAGGCGATTAATTGACCAAGAGTGAGTTTTCCGTCTAAAACTAGGGCTGCTCCCACCCACAGCACCAATAAACCTGATAATTGGTTGAAGAAGTGACTAAAGGAACCGGCCAAAGTTGAGGTCATTACCGTTTGAAAACCTTCGGCCACATAGCGTGCATAACGTTCTTGCCACTGCCAACGGGAACGCAATTCGATATTCTGTGCTTTTACTGTTTGAATTCCCGTCATCACCTCCACTAGATAGGATTGGGTTTCGGCGTTTCGTTCGGCTTTTGCTCGCAGTTGTCGCCGCACGATCGGTGCGAAAATGGCTGTGGAGAGAACTAAAATCGGCACGACTCCCAGGGCCCAGAAGGTTAGAATCGGGCTATAGATCAACATAACCACGATGTAGATAACCGAGAAAATGGCATCTAACACCACCGTTAGGGCTGTACCCGTTAAAAATTGCCGAATATTCTCTAATTCGTTGATTCTTGTCGAAATTTCCCCCACGGGTCGCCGTTCAAAGTATTTCAGGGGTAAGCGCAGCAGGTGATCGATAATTTCTGAACCGAGGGTCATGTCGATGCGGTTAGTGGTATCGACAAAGAGGGAAGTCCTCAAAAAGGTTAAAATTCCCTCAAAAACGGCAATTACTAACAGGAAAACCCCTAGGGTGTTCAGGGTTTCCGGGCTATTCTGCACGATCACTTTATCGATGATCACCTGAATCATCAAGGGATTGGCCAGGGCAAATAACTGCACGAAGAAAGAAGCAATAAAAACTTCTGTTAAGACTCGTTTATGTTTCTTGACAGAAGGCCAAAACCATGATAGGCCAAAACGCTGTTGCTGGGTGTGTTTGGTGGGTTTGAGCAGAATCACTTCCCCTTTTTCGCCCCAAGATTCCAGAAATTCGCTGGTTTTGCGTTTAATTATCCCCCTTTGGGGAACAGCGATCGTGGTTTCCCGTTGATTAATTTCGTAGAGGATAACGATGCTGTCTTGCCAGCGAATTAGGGCAGGAGGGTTGATATTGGGCAAGGAAGAAGCAGGTAAAGGCACTAATTGGCTATGGAGTCCCACTACCTCGGCCACAGCCCCACACAGGGGCAGGGAAAGGCTGCCGGTTCTTTGCAATTGATCGGCTAGGATGCGTTGGATCACGTCCTTGCGAAAGGGGATATTAAAATGTTTGCAGAGCATCTGAAAACAGGCACTCACCGCCTCTAATTCCGTTTTTCCCCCGAAAAACGGATATGACTTGCGGTTTTTCTGGACAGTTTTTTCAACGGGGAGATCGCTGGTGATGTCGCTTATTTTTCCCTGGGGGATATCGATGACTTGGGTGGGTTTATTTCCCTTAATAACTTGGGTTTCCCAGATATCATCCATTTCTGTTTCCGCGGCCGCTTCGGTTGCAACTGTCAAGAATTCGTCTAACTGAGCGGAGGAAAGACCTAATAAGCGGGTGTTAGTCAGATTATTCTGGGTGATAACTGTGCCGATAGGATAATTATCAGTATTTTCGCTGACTAACCAGAGATAATCATCGTTAATCTGGTCGTAGGACACACAAGCTTTGTTTAAAAGAGCCTGAGCAATTTCTTTCAGGTCCCCCCCACCCCAGGCCTGTTGATTAAGATAGGAGCCTAGGAGGGCATAAACTTCGGCGATCGAAGTTTGTTCAAAGAAATACTGCTTAAATTCTTGGTAATTATTGATTAAAGACCAAAAATCCTCTTCTTTTAAGGTTAAACAGATAGTGAATTCCGAAGAAGCAATCACCGTTTCACAGGGGGTAGCGCGCAGGAGACTGATCCACCCGAATAAATCCCCCGGCTGCAATTTAGCCAAAGTGACCGGCAGCGGATTGTTAACCCTAGCATCGTAACCCAAAAGTCTGGCCTCTCCCTCGTAGAGAAGGACGAGGTGAGAGGGTAAGCGGTCGCACTTGAGGATGGCATTGCCCATCTCATAGCGAAAGGGTTGTAATTTCTGACCGAGGGAACGTCTAACCTCGACGGGCAGGCAATCAAAGGGCTGTACAGTCTCCAGAAAGGCGGTAAAATCTAAAGTGGTATAACTCATTAGCTAGGTGAAAATTGACTAAGTTGGCAAATAATTGGGCGAAAAGACCGGGTACCCTGGTTTTCCAAGGAATGCTATATAACCGATACCTCCGCGCTATTGACTGGGGTTGATTCGGAGATCAATTTGACTGTTTGCATTTGAGTCATTAACCATTGTTGGAATAAATCATTGCGTAAGCGTTGACGGGTGGGAGGATCCAGTTCAGAGGATAAATATTTTTCTAACCGGACAATCACGACCCATTCTCCCACTTGCGTCGGTGGCCACAGTTGCCCCGGTTTACTGGCTTTGAGAATTTGCCCAATCTGGGGATGGGGGGAGCTCAGTTCCACCGGTCCGATTAGTCCTCCGGTTTCCGCTTCTGATCCTTGGGAGTATTTTTTGGCTAGTTCAGCGAAGCTATTTTCTCGATCCTGTATCCGGAAAAATAGTTCTTGGGCAATGCCGATATTTTTTGTCCGAATCAGCGAATAAACCACCTTATCCAATTGATTTTTGACTTGCAAGAAGTAGGATTCTACTTTGTTATCCCAAGTCTCCTGTTTAAATTTTTCCAATTTAATGTCCCGAAGAATTAGATATTCTAGTTGCTCGGAATCCATCCCGTTTTGTTGTAACCAAGATTTCATTTGTTCCTCGTTGGCAATTTGATTATTTTGATAGAAACGGGAATAGGCGGCGTTTCTTTCTTCGGGATTGCAGGTGATATTGGCGATCGCTTGCTCGACAATTACTTCCCGGATTAACTGCGGCAACATACCATATTTTGCCAAAAGAGGCAAGACCTCTGACTCGCTAATTTTTTGGTCGCCGATTTCAATAATTGAACTCATCGAAAATTTTGGTCTGAAACCCCGTCGTAGAACGACGGCTTTACTGTTAAATATTAACACATTTACGAAATATACGCTAAAATGTGAGACATGGAAAAAGCCTATTCTTACCGATTTTACCCCACACCAGAACAAGAGTCCCTATTGCGGCGCACTTTGGGCTGTGTAAGATTAGTTGACAATAAAGCTCTCCATACCAGAACACAAGCATGGTACGAAAGACAAGAAAGAGTAGGATATACTGAAACTTCTTCAATGCTAACCGATTGGAAAAAGCAAGAAGAATTAGACTTTTTAAACGAAGTTAGTTGTGTACCTTTACCACAAGGGTTAAGACATTTACAAACAGCTTTTACTAACTTCTTTGCTGGTCGTACTAAGTATCCTAACTTTAGGAAAAAACATCAAACATCTGAAGAAGTCGGGGAAATGTACCGACAAAGATGGCAGATAGAACTCTGTGGAAGTTCTTGAAAATACAGCTTAAACTTGACAACCTCATCACCAAAAATGAAAAGGGAATTCGGATACAAATCTATAGCTATATTATCGCCTACCTAATTTTACAATTAATTGATATTGCGGAATATTTTGAAAAAAGCTTATTAGATAAACTCCGCTATTTACAGAGTTTTATGGTTTTATGTTTTATGTGTCAACATATCAGCTATGTATACTGATTTAGTAAAATTGTCTATTCAATTTGAAAAATGGCGTTTTGGGGTTGTTATGTTGTTATGTTGTTATGTTGTTAAATGTAAAAATTTGTTGCAAAATTAAACATTTCTGATTGAGACAGTATTGACATCTGCCAGGGCTCTTCTCGACTTTGTGTGATAATCAGTGCTGATTATTCCTAGTAGTCTTGCTAGGCAAGGCTTTGAAGAATAGAACTCTTGCAAATTAATTATATGTTATAATGATGGGTTAACTAATTTTTTGGGGAAAATTAGTTAACCAGTACATTCGTCCTGAATGAAAACTTGAAGTTTAACTTTTAACTCAAAACTCTTTAGAGCTGCTTTAATTTGGTTATCAAAACCTCTTTATTTAAGCGGCACAAACTATCTCAATTATAAAAATTGAGAATAAATTCTCCTTGACTTGATTAATCTTTAGGCAACTTTTAAGAAGCTGCTATACCTATCCCTAACTCACAGTTATAAATAGCCGCCAACAGGTTAACTCTTAAACTATATCTTCGACGACGATTCCGATATTTACAGGATAAGATTTTCAAGGTTTTGAGTTTCCTATTTATAGGTTCAATGATAATCCTTTCTTTGGCTAAAGCCTTGTTATACTCTTTTTATAACTCTGTTAATTTTCTATTTTTCGATTTCTTTTTCGGTGTATAACTATTACTATGGTATGCAGCTATTCCCTGATAACCACTGTCTTCTATGCTGGTAGTTAAAGGATGAAAACGAACTCGACTTTTTTTAAATAAACTAAAATCATGACCTCTACCTTTCCCACAAAAGACACAGATAATTTCCTCGGTATTTTGAGCAGCTACTAATTGGGATTTTCAAGTATGATAACCTCTTTTACCCCCAAAAAATCTTTCTGTTTCTTTTGGGGGCGTTCAATGGGAGTTTCCGTTACATCCATTACCGTTACGACCGGTATCTCGGCTTGATTTAGTAAAGCTTTTTTTCCTTTTAAACGGAAGTTTCCCGATTGTAAAAGCATTTTTTCCGTCTTATTTACAATCCGACATATAGTTGATTCTGATAGTTCCCAGCTTGTACCAATGTGAAAATATGTTCTATATTCTCGCCAATATTCTAACGTTACTAAAACTTGTTCTTCTATAGATAGTTTAGGTTTCGGTCCCCTTTTAGATGGTGAATTAGAGTCGGCTTCAACACTTTTTACTGATTCTACCATCTTTCTATATGTTTGTTTATACACACCGAAACGGCGTTTGAACTGTTCAGCTGATAAGTTTTGATCATCCATATTTTTGCTAATAAATATAGCAAAAGTATAGATGATTTCCTGACCTAAGATCACATTTTATTCTTTTTTCAACTTCCATCTAAAAATCGAGAAAAAAGCAAAACCCTCCATTATACCATAAAAAAATTACGCAAGAGGTCTAATGGAGATGGTCATTTAGATTTGGTAATTGGTGCGCCTAATGCTGCGGTTGGGAGTGGGAGTAGTCCAACTTCTAATCTAGGTAAAGTTTATGTAATATTCGGGGGAAAAAGTTCTTTACCTTCCAGTTTAGCCTCTATTCAAGCCGGTCAAGGTGTCACTTTTGAAGGGGTACTCACTTCGGGACAAGCAGGTTGGGCTGTTGCTAATGGGGGAGATGTTAACCAAGATAATATTAATGACTTACTCATCGGTGCGCCCTTTGCTTATGGTAATGCTGGTAGTGCCTATATTGTCTTTGGGAGTAAAAATGCCTTTAGTGCGGGCGGTGCAATTTATCTCGATCCTAATCTGACGGATTCTCGCGTTTTCCAATATCAAGGAGTGGCTAATCCTCTTAATAATAGTAATCCTTCTAATTCGGGTAATGTCGGTCAAACTCTTAATGGGATTGGTGATATTAATGGGGATTACGGCTCGGCTACAGGAGGAGATGACATTATTTTAGGCGCGCCTAGTAGTAATGATGGTAATGGTCATGGTGAAGCTTATGTGGCGATTGGCCATCCTTGGTTACAGGGCGGACTATCTTTAAATGTCAATGACCTGCGTAGTGATAATGGCTTTATTTTAGTCAATAAATATCCCGGTGTTTCTGTGGGGGATGTTAATGGAGATGGTTTTGATGATTTTGTCAATAGTGGGTCATCGTCGCAGGGAAATCAACTGACTATAGGAGCCAGCACCCTAACAAATGTTAGCACTCCACGAACCTACACCCTTACTGCTAATGACAATAATTTACCTTCTACTAATGTAATCTCCTCTCCTAGCACTGCTTTAATTGCTCATGGGGATTTTAACGCGGATGGTTATGAAGATATTGCTCAAGGTAGTATTAATAACACAAATGGTCAAACAACAGAATTGCTGGTCAATATGGGCAATAGCATCACAAGTAATGTGATTGCGGGCCAGTTGTTGAATTCTTTTACTATCCCTGAAGGTTTTTTATCCAATTCCATTTATCAAACCTGTGCAGGAGATATTAATGGTGATGGTTATGATGACTTAGTAATACTAAACCAGCTTAATCCTGACGGACCTAATCCACATAACGATTACGATTATCAAATTCATTATTTCTTGGGTTCAGCGAATGGGTTGAGTTCCCAATTCCAGACTTATGATCCTGGTTATTTGTCTGCGTCCTCTCAGGTGACACCGCCTGGAATTGGATTAGCGGATATTAACGGCGATGGAATCTCAGAAATTCTCACCATTAATTACACGCTTACTCCCTCAGGTAGCGAACTACAACCATCTGTAGAACTGCAAACACAGGTTAAGGCTTATCAGTTCAATAACAGCACTCAGCAGCCACTTTCTGAGATATCCTTGAGTTTTCTCACACAGCCTTGGACAGATGAGAGTAGTTGGTTTGAGGATGAGGTTGACTTTAATGCAGGGTTTATCAACTCTTCTATTACGTCTGGTGACTTTAATGGAGACAGTATTGAGGATACATTAGTGTCTTTTGTTCAAACTTCTTGGTCAAACCGAGGCTATGGAGAACAATCCTATCCCATCGCCCATTCTACCATTTTGTATGGTACGGGCAAAACTAGCAACTTTGGACAGTTTCAAACAAACTTTGATTATTTTATCCCGTATCCCGCTCCCTCCATGTACCCTCTTTCTCCTGCTGTTGCAGTGGGAGATATGAATGCTGACGGTTTTGACGATATTCTTTTTGATCAGTACGATGGTTATCATCAAGGTTACATCCAATTAGGCTCAACAGAGATTACACCCTCTACGCCTACAACCCCCCCCCAATACCAGTCCTAATATTAATAATCTTGTTCTGGGTGCTAGTCCAAATCAGATTCCCATTCAAGGCTTACCTAATCGGTCACTATCTTATCAAACTAATACGGGTGGGGATGTCAATGGTGATGGTTATCAGGATATTTTGATTACTGATACGAGCAATTATGACTTAACTTATGTCGTTTATGGTCAAGATTGGTTAACAGTAGATGAGCAAAATAGTAGCAATCAAACCTTTACCTTTTTTGACGGAACGAATGGCAATGATGTCTTTACTATTCCCGACAATGTTACCACTCCTAAGATAGTTTTGCGTGGACAAAATGGCGATGACTTTATGTTAATTCCCACCGCTAATACCTCACAAATTTATGCCTTTGGTGGGGAAGGAGATGATCAAATTGGCTTAGGTGGTGAGTACGGAACTGATAGTAAAACTATCGGTAATATTGATGGCGGTGGTGGTTTTGATACTATCTTCATTCCCCAAACAGTCGGCCAACAAACCAGGCTTTATTTAGATGCTAATGCTGGTCATCTGTTTAATATTGAAGCTGTTGATATTGGCTACAATAATTCCGTTCAATTTAATCAGTCTAGCCTGCTGCAAATGCTCGATGGCAATAAAAAGCTATTCATTAATGGTGCTTCTCCTTCAAGTGCTTATTACTCCGATCCTTCCACTGTACCTTGGACAAAATTAGGCTCTGATACCCATGATGGAGCAGTTTATGAAATTTATGGCATTACAAATACCGCCATTGAGGTCTGGATTCAACAGGGAATTAACTTTACTCCCCTAAATAATACTGCACCAAGTGTCCAAAATCCGATCGCCGATCAAACCGTCATAGAAGATATCCCCTTCAACTTACAAATTTCTGATAATACCTTTTTTGATCCTGATCTCAACGATATCCTGACTTATTCAGCTACCCTCAGTAACGGCGATGCTTTACCCAGTTGGTTAAGCTTTAACCCAACAACCCAAACTTTCAGTGGAACTCCTGCTTACCAAGATGTTGGTAATCTGAATTTGAAGGTAACTGTAACTGATAAACCGGGAGCAAGTGTTAGTACAAACTTCACCCTACAAGTGTTTCACCCAATATTAGTTCCCTCTGGTAGTAGTGTGATTCAAGGAACCCCAACAAATGATCGCATCGATGCTTTGGGTAAATCCGGTACTTACCGCTTAGAAAGTGGTGCTGGTGATGACTTGTTAATCGGTTCCAACCAACGAGATGTTCTCAACGGTGGAAGTGGTAATGACAGTCTCTATGGTGAGGGAAATACAGATAAACTCTACGGAGACGAAGGAGATGATCTACTTGATGGTGGCTTAGGTTCAGATTTCCTCTATGGCGGTGCGGGTGCTGATAGCTTCGTTCTCAAGTCAGGAAATGGTAGCGATCGCATTCTTGATTTCAACTCTGCTCAAGGCGATAAATTGGCTCTCAGTGGAATCAACTTCGGACAGTTAAGCTTTAACAGCAACCAAATTCTTTTGGGAACTGAAGTCTTAGCTTATGTTACTGACAATCTCGGTAATTCCCTCACGGCATTTAACACTCATCCTGAATGGTTTGTTTCTCTCTAATTACTCACCAAATAATCCAAATTTAGCGCAGATAAATAATATGAAAATCAACCGACCCAACTTGCTCTTAGCTGCTACAACAACCCTACTTGTTAGTAGCTTCTCAACCGCCATACCAGTTCAAGCACTGACTTGGACTATTAATAATGGTTCTCTGGCGGGAACTAATCCGATTACTGGTAGTTTCACCATCGACAATGAAAATAGTGCAACTCCTAGTCTTACTTTTAGTAACATTATAATTGGCCTTCTCAATTTCACGAAGGCTGACTTAGTTAACATTAGTTTAGCTAATCCTACTGGGAGTGGTATAGAATCTATTGATTGGGTTAATGGCTCTAATACTCTCTAGTTTTTAACTCTCCCTTTTTAACGACAGCAGGAGGGACAGTTACTTTCAATGATGTTGTCAGTGATTTTAATGGTGATATCGTCAGTGGTTCTGTTACAGCTGCATCAAATCCCCCAACTACCGTCCCCGAACCTAACTTGAGCTTGGGACTGATTGCTTTTGGTACACTGCTAGTGGTCAGATCAAGATTTAATTAGGGTTTGCTGAAAAAGTTTGTTGGTGGGGTTAGGAGTCAGTAGCTTGTCGTCGGTCGTCGGGAGGGGAAGTCAGAATCACAGAATGACCTCGCACGTCTGGAAGCGGAACCCTTCGAGATCAAAGAGCGAAAGTGCAAGGGTTTTGAGTTCCTATAACGTTTGTTTCTGGCACTTTTCTTGACCAAAAAATCCCTAAACCCTTTTCTAGCAAGGCTTTTAACCCTAAGTAGGTGGGTGGAATTAAATATAAGATGAACGTAGGTTGGGCTTCGGCCGTGAGCTTTTGCCGAACGGTTGAAGCATGAAACCCAACGTCCGCCAATGTTACGAAGTGCGCTATATCAGTAACTTAACTGAGGAGAGCCTTGATATTCTTCAATATTTTTCAATATATTGCCAAAATTACTATCGAGTAAGTTGAGACATCAAATTTAGAAAATTCAGTTTAAGCCAATCCAAGAAAAAACTTTTTCCTCGAAAAGTGTCCGATAAATTAGGTCACTTTAGTTTAACCATGTCTAACTTAAGCGACTCTTGCTTCTCTCAAATTATTCTTAGTGAAGTCGGATGTAAAAATTCTCTAATCTCAACAAATTTTGTCGGTTCAATCAGTTTTTCTCGGTGGGGTTATTGCGACTTAATCATAAAGGGCGGAAAGTGGGCTATAATAACCCTTTTCTCTACATTGGCGGAAAATTTTTTGATTTATGCAAGAGATCTAATGATAAGATATAGGTATGGCTGCCTTGGAGAGGTGGCAGAGTGGTCGATTGCGCTCGACTTGAAATCGAGTAACCAGCAATGGTTCGTGGGTTCAAATCCCACCCTCTCCGTACTCAACCAATTAAATTTGGACTCAGGTTGCCCGATTGTTCGTAGAGAGGGGAAATTGACACTCCCATCGCAGTAAGCGCTTCGGGATTCTTGGTTCATCGAGATTCCTTAATCTGGCAGGACGTATCCAACATTCACCAGAGGGAATCCCTCCCCAAGGGTGAGTTCCGCTATGTCCTAACGTACTTAGGGTCTGCTGAAAAAGTTTGTTGGTGGGGGTAGGAGTCGGTCGTCAGTAGCCGGTCGTCAGTAGCCGGTCGTTTCAGGCTTTGTTGCCCTGGTTTTTTGTACCAAGCTATGTACTACAAGAAGGATAATGCCAGGTTTTTGAAAGTCCCAATCCTATTTTCGCAGCACTAACATCGGATTTTAATAGGTCAAAAGCCTTATTTTCAAAGGGTTTTACCATTATTCAGCCAGCCCTAAATAATCAAAGGGTGAGCATGGCCCACCCTTGCTAATTAAGCAGTTACTACCTGGGAAGCTAACCGTTTAAAGGTCAATCTTTCATCGGCCACATCGACAAAAATCGTGTCTCCCCCTTTGAATTCGCCGCGCAGAATTGCCTTAGCGATCGGAGTTTCCACATATCTTTGCACTGCCCGTTTCAGGGGTCGCGCACCGTAGACTGGATCGTAACCAATTTCTGCTAGATAATCCAGGGCAATATCGGCAAGTTTCAGGGCTAATTTTTGTTCCATCAAGCGCTCACTGAGATTGGCTACCTGTAGTTTGACAATCGATCGCAGTTGCGCTTTTTGTAAACTATGGAAAATGATCGTTTCATCGATACGATTGAGGAATTCGGGACGGAAACTATTCCGCATTGCTTCCATTACCCGCGCCTGCATTTCTTCGTAACGAGACTCATCACCAGCCACGTCTAAAATGTATTGAGAACCGATATTACTGGTCATAATAATGATTGTATTTTTGAAATCAACCAGATGACCTTGAGAGTCGGTTAAGCGCCCATCGTCAAGGATTTGTAACATAACGTTAAAAACGTCGGGATGGGCTTTTTCAATCTCATCAAAGAGGATGACAGAGTAGGGACGACGCCGGATTGCCTCGGTTAATTGTCCCCCTTCATCGTAGCCGACGTATCCCGGAGGCGCGCCCATGAGACGGGAAACGCTGTGTTTTTCCATGTATTCCGACATATCGATGCGAACTAGAGCCTCTTCCGTGTCAAAGAGATTGCGCGCTAAAGCTTTCGCCAATTCTGTCTTACCAACACCCGTGGGACCCAGGAAAATAAAACTGGCCGTGGGACGGTTGGGATCCGATAAACCAGCGCGGGAACGTTGAATCGCTTCGGCTACGGCTGTGACCGCTTCCTCTTGACCGATGACACTTTCGTGTAATTCGTCTTCCAGATTGAGGAGTTTTTCCTTTTCCGATTCGATTAATTTATTGAGAGGAATTCCCGTCCATTTCGAGATAATTTCGGCGATATCCGATTCGAGAACTTCTTCCCTTAATAAACTTTTGCCAGTGGTTTGTTTGTCGGCTAATTGGGTTTCTAGGGCGGACATTTGCCGCTGCAGATCGGTTAATTTTCCGAACTTTAATTCCGCAGCGCGATTATAATCATAATCTCGTTCGGCCTGTTGGATTTCCAGATTAACTTGTTCGATCGCTTCTTTAACCCCACGAACTTTATCGATAATCTCTTTTTCCCCTTGCCATTGGGCATTTAATCCCGATTGTTCTTCCTTGAGGTTAGCCAGTTCTTTTTCTAACTTTTCTAACCGTTCTCGCGAAGCTGGATCATATTCCCGTTGTAGAGAAAGTTTTTCCATTTCTAACTGGAGAATTTTGCGATCAATTTCATCGAGTTCTTCTGGTTTAGAGGTGATTTCCATCTTCAATTTGGCCGCCGCTTCATCAACTAAATCAATGGCCTTATCGGGCAAAAAGCGATCGCTAATATAACGATTAGAAAGCAGTGCCGCTGCCACTAAAGCATTATCGGCAATTTTCACCCCATGATGCACCTCATAACGTTCTTTAAGACCGCGAAGAATCGAAATAGTATCGACCACATTCGGTTCATCCACTAAAACCTCTTGGAAGCGTCTTTCTAACGCCGCATCTTTTTCGATATATTTGCGGTATTCATCGAGGGTAGTAGCCCCAATACAACGCAATTCACCCCGGGCTAACATCGGTTTTAATAAATTGCCCGCATCCATTGCCCCTTGAGTGGCTCCCGCACCGACAACGGTATGTATTTCATCAATAAACATGATGATATTGCCTTGGGAATCGGTGACTTCCTTGAGGACAGCTTTTAATCTTTCCTCAAATTCTCCGCGATATTTTGCTCCCGCAATTAAGCCGCCTAAATCGAGAGAAATGAGAGTACGATCTAACAAAGATTCTGGCACATCACGGTTAATAATCCGCTGGGCTAATCCTTCGACAATGGCCGTTTTTCCTACTCCCGGTTCCCCGATTAAAACCGGGTTATTTTTAGTCCGACGCGAGAGAATCTGAATCGTGCGACGGATTTCGTCATCCCGTCCAATTACGGGGTCTAATTTTCCTTCCCGTGCCAATTGGGTCAGATCCCGTCCGTATTTTTCTAGGGCCTCATATTTGCCTTCTGGATTCTGATCGGTCACTTTTTGACTACCTCTAACTTGTTGAATAATTTCCTTGAGTTTGCTTTCGGTAAGTCCGAATTCTTGAAAAATATTTTTACCGAAGCGATCATCTTTAGCGTAACCTAAAATCAAATGCTCGATCGAGATAAAGTCATCTCCAAATTCTCGGCGATAATTTTCCGCTCGATCGAGTAAACTATCTAAACTACGACCTAAATAAATCGAGTCGCCGGGGTTAGATATTTTCGGTTGACGACGGATAAAGTCATCGGTTCGATCCCGCAAACGGGCTAGACTAATATTAGCTTTACTAAAGACACTGCCCGCTAATCCCTCCTGTTCAAGAAGGGCTTTCATTAGATGTTCGCTTTCGATTTGTTGCTGGCTGTTCTGTTTGGCAATGTCCGGCGTTTTGACGATTGCCTCCCAAGCTTTTTCCGTAAATTGTTGTGGATTGGTTGGCTGCATTTTCTATAAGAGATTACTTTTATACCCTAGAGACTATTCTAGATTGACCGGTGTGTTGGCTCCTAGGGGCTTACCGTACCTAGTTAAGGGGGATTTCCCCTCAATGGTGCGATTTAAGAGGCTAAAGTTCACAGTTTATAAGCTGTCAGGGATTTAAACTGCGTCTTGGAAATTTTAGTACAAATGGTCAAACTCTCAACCAAGCTAAAATCTTAATTATTAAAGATGTCCACTGATTACTGATTACTGATTACTGTTCACTGATGACTGATCCTAAATCCAGTTATTAAAAACTGATTATTTATTCTCCGTTTTGCCTTTTGCATGAGTAGAAAACGGGTTTCTCAAAGAAACCCGTTTTCTGTGAGTTACTCAACGGATTTGGTATGATTACTACTCACTGATTACTGTTCACTGATGACTGATTACTGATGACTGATTACTGATTACTGATTAACGCTCACCCTAAAATACTCTCTAAGCGATTAAAGATTTAACTTTACTAATGATACCAACTGGGTCAATACCTTGGTGGGGAAATTGTTCCCATAAACCGCCACAACCTTCGTGGTGAGTACCGATGTAGGCGTATTTAGGAGTTAAACCGCGTTCGAGTAACCAAGAACCATAACGGCTACCTAAACCCGTACGACGGTTAAATGCTTCTACTACTAAAACAAAGGGAGAATTACCAACTTTAGCGATAATTTCTTCATCCACCACATTGAGAGTCGGTTTATTAATTAAACCCACGTCAATACCCTCTTGTTTTAGGCGTTCCACTGCATCTAAAGCGCGGTATAAACCATCTCCAAAGCTGATGATATAACCAGCAGTGCCTTCCCGAATCACTTCATCTTTTCCGGGGACAAAGGTGTAACCATCGCCAAAGAAATTATTACCGTTAGTATCAAGAATATTGGGAGTTTTAGAACGAGTCGAGAAGATAAAACGTAAACCGGGTTGATGGAAAGTTGCCTCGACACAAGCGGTCATTTGTGCCGCATCGGCCGGAAAATAAAGACGGGTTTCGTAACCGTCATCAAGTCCATTATCGGCAAAGAAATTATTCAAACCAAAGTGACAGGTATTATCGGCCATGTCATCGATACCAGAATGGGAAAAATGACATAAAAGATTAGAATAATTCAAGCGGGCCATGGTGATTTCAGAAATACACATTTCTAGAAAAGCGGCAAAGGTGGCGAAAATTCCCTGTTTACCTTTTTCCATCCCAAAACCGGCGGCTGCCGAAAGATTGCCCCGTTCCATAATACCGGAAGGAATAAACACTTCGGGATGTTTATCGTGGATAATTTTCAGACCGCAGGAACCCTCTAAATCGCTATCTACTACTAATACCTTAGCCTTGCGTTCTTCCTCGCTCATTTTGCCTAAAAGACTGACTACTGCTTCGCCGAAAACGTTGCGGTTGGAACCCCATTTATCCCCAGAACCGAGGAATTTATAGTCATTAGAAGGCTTCTTAATACTGTTGAGATATTCCACGGCGGCGCTGTGTCCTTTTGCCTCTAAATATTTCAAAGCCAAGGGTACAGAAATAACATCATGACCGTGGTTAGAACCTTCTAAACCTTCAATACCGGGACACATGGGACGTTTATTAATAATCGCAATCGGGCCAGGAGTATTAATTGCTTCACAGATATTGCGATACAAACTATCGATATCTTCCCCATCTCCCACTAACACTTTTAGTCCATGGCCGGTGAGAGTTTTAGCCACATCATAACCGGGTAAATATTTGGAAGGATTACCGGCAATCGTCACATCATTATCATCAATAATCAGCTTAACATTGATGTGTTGAGCTACGGCTAAACGGGCAGCTTCCGCGTCATTGCCTTCCTGTTGAGAACCATCGGAACCTAAACAAAAAACGGTTTTTCCGGGGTTAGCTAAAGCGACACCGTTAACGTAGGGCCACATATGTCCTAAACGGCCAGAACTAAATTTGACACCGGGGGTTAATCCTAATTCCGGGTGTCCGGGGAGTTGAGAATTGGCCTCGCGGTAGTGCATTAATTGTTCCGGGGGTAAAGAACCTTCTAACGCAGACATGAGATATTGAGTACCGACGCGGTGTCCCGCTTCATCGAAGAAGATTGGTACAAATTGACTAGGTTGACTGCGGAAAAGAGCATCGAGAATCACCACTTCCGGGACGGTATCGTAGGGGCCGCCGGTGTGTCCACCCACACCCCGGGCCGCACCCGTGGCAGTAAAAAAGATGATAGCATCGCGACAAAGTTGAATATTGGCTTTTACGGCGCTTCTTTGCTCGTCGGTGAGGGTGGGGTTACTGGGGTCGAGACTGATGGGTTTATAGGCACTCAAATCGATGGGAAAGGTTGTCATCGTAGATTTTCCTTAATGTAGAGAAATAACTATAGTCAGGGAAATCATAGCCTAGAATGTCACCCGATCGATTGATTGAATAATTTCTTATCATTAATGTAGTCCCTAATACAAAAGTTTTACCCCTGCTGGGATAGCGTCCACGGTGCGGGACAGGGGAAATCTTAAAAAAGATACGGGAAAAAAAGCTGTTCTTGAGGGCAATAGTCCAGAATGGCAGCTAAGACCAAGTAAAAAGGGGAAAGGAAAAAGTAAAAAGGATAACCTAGGGATGAAGTATGCTCTGATTCTCAGTGGATGTTACTGCAATCTCTACCCAAAAAATCAGCCCATAATTAGCAAAAACTAGATTTTTCAAGGTAAAAACTATGTGTTTAGGCATACCGGGACAAATTACAGCAATTATTGATGAAAACCATCATCTCGCTCTCGTCGATGTCGGGGGTGTAAAAAGAGAAGTAAATATCGCTTGCATTGTTGATGAAGACCATCCCGCTAATACTTGTGTAGGGGATTGGGTATTAGTTCATGTGGGTTTTGCTATGAATCGAATCGATGAAGATGAGGCGCAAGAAACCTTGAATTTATTAACACAATTAGTGGAATTAGAGGCAGAATTTAATCATAATTAATGTTCTTAAGTAGTCCCATACTAAATTAATTATATTGTCTATCTCTAAGAAAGGTAAATTACGGCAATTATTACTGACAACCGACAACTAAAAATTATAATTAAAGGAGATAAACTATGAAATACGTTGATGAATTTCGTGATCCAGTTAAAGCGGCAGGATTAATTCAACAAATTGAACAATTATCGATAAGAATCTCTGAAAAGCGGGAAAAAGTTACTAAAATTATGGAGGTTTGTGGAGGTCATACCCACTCGATTTTCAGATACGGTATCGAGGCAATACTTCCGGAAACTATCGAATTAATTCATGGTCCTGGATGTCCCGTTTGTGTGATGCCGCGAGGTCGTTTAGATGATGCCATTTTTCTCGCACAACAACCGAACGTAATTCTGACAACTTTTGGTGATACTATGCGTGTCCCCGGTTCCCATTTAAGTCTGCTGCAAGCACGAGCAAAAGGTTGTGATATTCGCATGGTTTATTCTCCTCGCGATGCCTTAAAAATTGCCAGAGAAAATCTCGATAAAGAAGTAATATTTTTAGCATTAGGTTTTGAAACAACCGTTCCTAGCACCGCTTTAACTGTTTTAGAAGCCCAAAGAGATGGTATCACTAATTTTAGTTTATTTTCCAATCATGTGGTGATTATTCCCGCGCTGAAAGCTTTGTTAGATAACCCAGATTTACAGTTAGACGGTTTTGTTGGGCCTGGTCATGTTAGCATGGTAATTGGCACAGAACCCTATCAAGTTATTGCCCAAGAATATCACAAACCTGTGGTAGTTTCTGGGTTTGAACCCTTGGATATTCTCCAATCAATTTGGATGGTATTAAAACAATTAGATGAGCAGAGATGTGAGATCGAAAATCAGTACGATCGAGTGGTACAAAATCAAGGAAATAGAGTCGCTTTATCGGCAATCCAGCAAGTTTTTGAACTGCGAGATCAGTTTGAATGGCGAGGTTTAGGAGAAATTGCTCAAGGAGGGTTAAAAATGCGAGATGAGTACAGTAATTTTGATGCGGAGAAGAAATTTACTTTACCCAATCAGCGTGTTAAAGATCACAAAGCTTGTCAGTGTGGCGAAATTCTTAAAGGTGTTTTAAAACCCTGGGAATGTAAAGTATTTGCTACTGCTTGTACTCCCGAACATCCCATCGGTACTTGTATGGTTTCTAGTGAAGGTGCTTGTGCCGCTTATTATAAGTATGGCAGACATCGGTAAATTTTTTTACTGATTAGTTTCCTTTCCCGCGAGGAAACGCTAGAATTTTCAGAGAAAAATTTAACAATCTCTCGGTAATAAAAAAGATGAAAATCAAAAATAATCTGGGTTTATTTGGCTTAACCACCTCTCTACTGCTAATTATCGCTTCGGAAATCGTTCTTGCTTCTCAAGAACAAACCCTAGAACTGCAACCAAGTCAACCCCCCAGCGCCGATTTCTTCAAACCCGTCACCAATCTAATTAAAGATTTAAACCATCAGGGAGTAACTATCACCGATCCCAATGATCCCATGGCGGTGCGCTACCGAGTCAATACCCCCTGTCGCGGTTGTGCGGTTTATCTAGGCACGGGAGTTGCCAATCCTCGCACCCAGACTAATAATAATGGCATGGGAATCAATTTTGGTCTTGGTTTCACCATGCCTTTTTCACCCTAAATACCGATGACATATTTACGCCATTCGTGATTGTGATTCCCCCTGGTGTGCTTTAATAGCTCAAAGTGGAGACTGCTGTAGGGACGACGTGGCTGGGCGCGTAGGGACATATTGGCCTCTTTCGGTGTACGATTGCCCTTATGCACATTACAACGTACACAAGCCGCCACTAAATTTTCCCAGGTATCACCCCCTCCGCGAGAACGGGGAATCACATGATCGATGGTTAATTGTTCACCTCGGTAGAGACAGTATTGACAGGTATGATGGTCTCGTTCGAGAATATTACGACGGGTTAAAGGAATTTCCTTGTAGGGAACACGGACGTATTGCCTAAGACGGATAACAGAAGGTAGGGGTAAGTCACGACAAACCACTTTTCCGTTATGTTCTAGGGATTCAGCTTTTCCTTTCAACAACAAAACGATCGCGCGCCGCCAACTGGTTATATTTAGCGGTTCGTAGGAGGCATTCAACACGAGAACCTTGCTCATAGGTGTCTGGAGATCGCTTGAATTTACCCCGAATGGTAGCACAGATCACTGAGATTGGAACCTATTATTCTAAATCCGTGGCTCTCCTCGACTTTGTGTGATAATCGGTGCTTATCATTCGTAGGAGTCTTGCCAGACAAGGCTTTAAAGACTATATTTCCCGAAAATTATCGGCTGCATCTCCTATTTATGACTTTCCCTCACCTATGGTGAGCAGCAGCAGTTATTCAAAGAGGGCGAATGCAATTCGCCCCTACAATAATATGATTGCGCCAATGGTAGGGGCGCACCGCGTGCGCCCAAAATGTCCTCTAGATATTTCGACAAAATTGAGATGCACCCAAATTATCCCTATTCTTCTTCCTTTCACACAAAAACCAGAAGAGCCAATCCGTTGAGTATAGATCTGGTAGGGTGCGTGTTTGCGGCGATAATCTCTGACAAAAAAACAAATTAATAATCCGCGCCCCACGCACCGACTTGATTATTAAATTGGTGCGTTACGCTTTGGCTAACGCACCCTACGATTTATGTTTCTGTTTGTGGCGATAATCTCTGAAAAAAAACTAAATCCGTTGAGTATAGGCTACATATCAGGACAGCCGAACGGCAAGAGGCACTCATGCAAAAGGGGGAATAAATAATCAGTTTTTAATAACCAGATTTAATATGAACTCTCGAAAATTAATTATGCAAGAACTCTAATCATATTATTAAAAACGGATTTAATATAATTAGCAAAACTAATGATATATATATATATATATATGCAAATAATTTATATATATTGACAGTAAAAAGAAACGCCCTTAAGATGCCAACAAAGATTAATTTAATGAATCAAGCTAGACATCCAATCAGAAGACATAAGTGGATTTTCCAATACTTCCCCCAATACTTCTAGAAGATGGCTCAAGTCTTTTGGGAGTAGATCAGACCTTGATGGCGACAGCGCCATCTATGCTGGCTCCGACAACGCCAGAGGTGGCTCCTCAAGTCACGCCTCTCACCCTATCTTCTCCTAGCAATTTTCTTGCTCCCGTGAGCGCGGCGGCGAGCGATAACTTAGCTAATCAAAGTGATTCTCTGCTATCAACCCCATTATTAGTTAATCCAGAGGCTGCTAATTTCTCCTTTTCAGACCAAGATACTTCTTGGCTAGGAACCCCTCAAATCACTCAGCTAGATGATTTAGGCGAGGTTTTAGTCGTTCCGGGTAATCCCTCAGAAAGGGTGAATATGGTTGTCCAGTGGACATTGCGAGAAGCAGCTTTTAATAATGAAGTGGGATTCTTTCTGGTGGATGCTTTAGGTGGGGTAGAAGGTATCGCCCCCGGTGAAGAAGGATTCGCCGAAGCCGCTTTAAGCAGTCCCAGCCGACAAACTCTCTTTAATTCGGGTAATCAAGCGGGAAATTGGCGGGAATTCACCGTTGCGGGGGGTAGTCGTCTAGGGTTTTATGTGATTCAGAATAATACCAGCGCTAATTGGTTAGAAAATAATCGACAAAATCAGGGTCAATCGGGGTTAGCTTTTTTCTCCCTGAAAGGAGCTAATCCTGATAATTTTGATCATTCCCAAAGTAGTCATCTTGGCCGCGGGATCTGGCGGCTTAACTGGGAAGATTTGACGGGTGGGGGAGATCAAGATTTTAACGATGTTGTTTTTAATATTGCTCAAGCAGGAATTGTCTTAGCCGGAGACAAAGGGCAACCGGTTCCCCTAACAGTGGAGGCTGTCAGTCAGGACGCTGATTTTCAAAGCGAGATGGGTTATTATTTGGTTGATACCCCAGATGGCGAGATTAATGGGATTAAACCAGGGGATCAGGGTTATTTAGCTGCGGCCTTGTCAGGCGATCGCCACCAGGTAATTTTTGCCTCTGGGAAAGCGTTTGATAGTAAAACGTTTAACGTCCCTTCTGGGAAATATCTGGGATGGTATCTAGTCGCTAACGGGACGACAGAGCAGGCGATCGCCAAGGGGGAAAATGCCCCGCCGGTTTTCTTTTCCTATGCGGCGGCGAATGAGGATGGTTTGAATCATGTCCATGCTCAACAGGATAGTCAGACTTGGACTTGGGAAGATTTTTGGGGCGGCGGCGATCGCGATTTTAATGATTTAGTGTTTCGGTTCAGTTTTGGGGAACCAATTGGAGAACCGATTCAGTTACCGTCTTTGAGCATTGAAAATACCACAGTGACGGAGGGCAATACAGGAACTCAATCTGCTAATTTTACAGTTCGTTTATCAGCCCCTACAAACACAACAGTAACGGCTCAATTTACGACGACGGATGGAACCGCTCAAGCGGGGAAAGATTATGAATCCTCAACGGGAATTTTGACGTTTGCACCGGGAGAAGTGGAGAAAAAGATCGCAGTTGCTGTGAAGGGCGATACAATTAGCGAGCCTACGGAAACCTTCACGGTGAATTTAACAGGAGTGACCAATGCTATCCTGATTCAAGGTGAGGGAATTGGCACGATTCTGGATAATGATAATTCGCTGAATCCACCTGTTAATAACCCTCCTGTCACCGATGCAGATAAAACTATTACTTTACCAGAAGATAGTCAACCTATCCCCTTAAATATTAATCCACCTACAGATATTGATGGGGATACTTTAACGGTTTCTGTCACTCAATTACCAGATAACAGCAAAGGAAGAATCACTTTAGCTGATGGCACAGTTATTAATGTGGGTGATGAGATTTCGATTAATTCTCTAACTTCTTTGCTTTACAGACCTTTAGCAGATGTTAATGGTAATGGTGGCAATTTTGTTTATACTGTGAGTGATGGTAAAGGCGGTAGTGATAGTCAAACAATTAGTTTTATTATTACCCCTGAGAATACTTCTGATAATAACCCTCCTGTCACCGATGCAGATAAGACTATTACTTTACCAGAAGATAGTCAACCTATCCCCTTAAATATTAATCCACCTACAGATATTGATGGGGATACTTTAACGGTTTCTGTCACTCAATTACCAGATAACAGCAAAGGAAGAATCACTTTAGCTGATGGCACAGTTATTAATGTGGGTGATGAGATTTCAATTAATTCTCTAACTTCTTTGCTTTACACACCTCTAGCAGATGTTAATGGTAATGGTGGCAATTTTGTTTATACTGTGAGTGATGGTAAAGGAGGGAATGATAGTCAAACAATTAGTTTTATTATTACCCCTGAGAATACTTCTGGTAATAATCCTCCTGTCACCGATGCAGATAAAACTATTACTTTACCAGAAGATAGTCAACCTATCCCCTTAAATATTAATCCACCTACAGATATTGATGGGGATAATTTAACTGTTACTGTCACTCAATTACCAGATAATACTAAAGGAAAAATAACTTTAGGTAATGGTACAGTTATTAATGTGGGTGATGAGATTTCGATTAATTCTCTAACTTCTTTGCTTTACACCCCTCTAGCGGACGTTAATGGTAATGGTGGCAATTTTGTTTATACTGTGAGTGATGGTAAAGGAGGGAATGATAGTCAAACAATTAGTTTTGTTCTTATTGCAGTCAGCGACAATAGTATTCTTCTGAGAGAAGATAACATTTTTAGCAAGCAATACCAGCAAACTATTAGTGTTCCTGTTGATTCTTCCTTACTCAGTTTTACCTATAACGATCTGAACTTTGATACTACTGATCCTGATAGTATTAATGATGCTTTTGAAGTCGCTTTAGTTGATGCTCAAGGCAATTCTTTAATCCATACAATTCAACCTAATCGAGATGCTTTCTTTAATATTACAGAAAACCAACCCTCCGCATTTGCTTCTGGAGTCAGCATTGCGGGAATGACAGTTAAGGTGAATTTAACGGGAGTAACTCCAGGAGACGCTACTTTAATCTTTCGGTTAGTTAATAATGATAGTGACACGCAAACTTCAGTCCGTATTAAGAATATTCAACTGTTAGCAGGAGATGGAACAATTGCGCCTACTGTCACCCCAGAAATTGAGCCTACTGCCATTAGTAAACCCATTGATTTTAGTCAATTGTCAGATGTAAGCAGCAGCCTAAATGCCGACTATTTAAGGACTTCTTTTAATCAAGATAATAAAACCCTATACGCAGATTTTGTGGTGCTAAATCAGGGAGAATATGTCGTTGATTCGCCTCTAGTCGTGGCGATTAAATCAATTAGCGAGCCTACCGTTCAGGTAGTGGGAGCAAATGGCCTAACTCCTGAAGGATTGCCTTACTATAATCTGAGTAATTTAGTTAATAGTAATACCTTAGATCCTGATGAAATCACCCAAGATAAAACTCTGGCTTTCTTGAATCCACAAGAGTTTCAATTTACCTATGAATTAGTCTTTTTAGGCAAGTTAAACACTGCACCGAATTTTATCAGCGATCCTGATATTGAAGGGTTAATTAATAAACCTTATATCTATGATGCTGATGCTACAGATTTAGAGGGAGATACCCTAACTTATTCTCTCTTGACTGCTCCTAATGGGATGACTATTGAGAGTGATACTGGCAAAATTAGCTGGACTCCTGGGACAAATACTGTTGGTAATTACAGTATTTCTGTGCAAGTAAAAGATGGTAGAGGTGGGATAGATCAACAAGATTATACCCTGTCTGTGATTGCGCCACCGCCTAATCGTCCCCCGATTATTACGTCTATTCCTGTTGTTGATGCGAGAGTTAGTCAAAATAAATCTGGTAAAATTATTGTTGCTAATGATGAGTGGACATTGAGTGATTTTGGATTTAGTAATGCTCCCGAAGATGCCAAATTATTTGCTCAAAATATTGCCGACTATTTTACAGGTGGAGAAAAAGGATCATTTCTGGGATATTCTAATAATTTTGGTTTGACAGCATCTAAATTAGCGGAGGCTTTGACTAGCGATGGACATCAATGGACAGTTAATACTAACTTATCTTTTACATTAGAAACTTTACAACAATATGATGGAGTTTTTGTTGGTGGATTTCCTGCTAAAAATCAGGTTTTAATTGATTATGTTAATCAAGGAGGAAATGTTTATCTTTTAGCAGGAACAGGTACTACGGGAACTTTTATTCAACCTGGTAACGAAGCTAATGCTTGGAAAGATTTCTTGAATAACTTTGGGTTGTCATTAGCAAATCAGTGGAATGAGATTTACGGCAATATTCCTATTAATCCTTCGCCACATCCAATTTTTGTAGGAATAGATAAGTTATATCAAGCTAATGGTCAAACAATTATTGATCTAAATTCCAATGACAATCAAGGCATCTTAATTGCGAAGAGTAATAATGGACAAGGACTTTATGCTGTTTATGATCCTAATTTCCAAGCCCAAAATGCTTATATTTATGATGTTGAAGCACTTGATCCAGACTCAGATATTCTCACCTATGAATTAGTAAAATCTCCCACAGGAATGTGGATTGAACCAGAGACTGGCATTATTCGCTGGTTGCCAACTGCTAATCAAATAGGATTACAGGATATCACGGTAAAAGTCAGTGATGGAAAGGGAGGAATTGCTGAACAGAAATATCAAATTTTAGTACAACCAGAAATTGGGAATCAAACTCCTGTTTTTGTGAGTGTTCCTCTGACTCAATTTAATTTACCTAATTTAAGTAATAATCCCAGTGGTAATGTTAATCTTCAAGGTTTAGATTTAACCTTATTACCTGATGAAACTTTTCGTCAAAATGTCGCTTTAACTTTACCGACGGGAGACAGTTCTACGGGATCAGCAGATATTGTTTTTGTGGTTGATGAATCGGGTTCTATGTCAGGTTATCAAGCATGGATTAGAGATATGGTATCAACTTTAGAATCAACCTTAATCGGAAAAGGAATTACTTCTAATCGTTATGGTTTAATTGGGTTTGGGAACTCTGGGGTATATGGACGGATCTTAAATGTAGGGAGTAATTCTCCTTTTGGCAATGCTAACCAGTTATCATCCGCTATTAACCAGTTACAAATAAATGGAGGGAGAGAAGATGGCTATGATGGAATTGATGAAGCACTAACTAATCTCTCATTCCGTCAAGGTGCAGCTATTAATATTATTTTGGTGACAGATGAAGATAGAGATGTGGCTAATTCTAGTCTAAGCTTTAGTAGCATTTTGAACAGTCTGAGTAATAAAAATGCCCTTCTGAATGTTGTTGTTGATGGAAACTTTAGAGATAGTAATAATCAAGTTATTCTGGGAGTTGATTCTGAAAATCAGGGTTATAAAGCTGATAATAATGGAAATTATCTAATTACTAATATTGGGACAGTGAGTGGTAGTGCAACGACTAAAAGAGATTATATTGACTTGGCGTTAGCGACAGAAGGCGCAGCGTGGGATCTCAATCAACTGAGAAATGGTGGGTTAGTAGGGACTTCTTTTACCAAAGCATTTGTAGATGTTAAAGCTCAAGAAATTGTTGAACAATTACCCCTAACCTTGATTTCATCAGATCCTAACGTATCTTTTAAGAATTTAACTGGAATTATTTCGGGTATTGGTAATGGAGAAACAGCATCCTTTGATTTTGAATTAAAGGGAGATGGAATAGTTCGTAGTTTTGATTTATTGTTTGTAAGGCTGGGTAGCAGTACGATTTTAGGTTCAATTCCTGTCACCATTAATAACAATTATTTGTACTTAACTCAAGCCGTTGATCCTGATAATGATACTCTAACCTATAGCCTTCTCAAAGCACCCACAGGAGCGACGATTAACCCCCAAAGTGGACAAATTCAGTGGCAACCCAAACAGGGAGGAAATCATCAATTTACTATCCAAGTCGATGATGGACTCGGAGGACGCACCACTCAAGATTACACTGTCACAGTGAATGTGGGGAGTCCTAATAATGCCCCTATGATTACCTCCATTGCCCCTAATCAAGCAGCGATTGGTCGTCCTTATCTCTACGAAATTCAAGCCACTGATCCAGATGAAGATATCCTTGCTTACTATCTTAGCGAAGCCCCAGAAGGCGTGACTCTTGACCGTCAAACCGGCCGCTTAACTTGGACTCCTACCCAACCCCAGTTAGGGAATCAAACCGTAAAAATTCGGGTACTGGACGGACGTGGAGGAGAAACCACACAAACCCTTAATTTAACCGTAACACCCGATTTAAACAACCAAGAACCCCAAATTTCCAGTCTTCCCCTCACTCAAATTCAGGAAGGAGGAGTATATCGTTATCAAATTGTAGCTAATGATGGCAATGGAGACCTCTTAACGGTTGATTTACCCTTAAAACCCGACGGAATGACCTTAAATGAAGCAACGAGGGAAATTATTTGGCAACCGACAAGAGAACAAGCAGGAACTCATGATCTTGTAATACGAATTAGAGACGGTTATGGAGGTTTAACCCTTCAATCTTTCCAAATTACAGTAAATAGTCTTAATAATGCCCCAATTATTACTTCTAACCCAGATTTAGAAGCCATTGCTAATCTTCCTTATCAGTATCAAATTGAAGCACAAGATGCTGATGGAGATTCCTTAAGCTATCGCTTGGAAAACGCACCGAATGGGATGACCATCGATACCGATACTGGATTATTAAATTGGACGGCAAATGATACGCAAATTGGTCAAATTCCCGTTACTATCATTGTCAAAGATAGCCAAGGCGCAGAAACCCGTCAAACTTATAATCTCAATGTACTGGCTTTTGCACCGAATCATACCCCAGAAATTACCTCTACACCCCGTAATAGCGTTGCTTTAGGAACATCATACTTCTACGCCTTAAATACCTCAGATCCCGATGGCGATCCCCTCACCATCAATCTGCAAACTTCCCCCACAGGGATGACTCTAAATAAACAAGGGTTAATCACTTGGACTCCCGAAGCGAATCAATTAGGCAATCATACCGTAAAAGTCCAAGTCAGTGATGGACGGGGTGGATTTGCTGAACAAGAATGGGCGATCGCTGTTGTTAGTCAACGCAGCAACAATCAAGCCCCACAAATTCTCTCGACTCCTTCCCTAAAAGCCAATATTAACCAAGTTTATCAATATAATTTAGTAGGGAATGATCCTGATGGCGACCCCATTTTCTGGTCGTTAGAAACCCGTCCAGAGGGAATGTCTGTTGATGTCAACAAAGGAACAATTCGTTGGCAACCAAAATTAGATCAAATTGGACTTCATGAGGTAGTCATTCAAGCGATCGATACCCAAGGTGCTACCACCACTCAACGATTTACTCTGGCTGTTAATGGGGTTAATCTTCCTCCTAGTATTACCTCTGTTCCTCTGACCCGAACAGTTACGAACCAACCCTATACCTATACTGTTGTTGCCAAAGATCCTGAAAATGGAATTTTAACCTACAATTTAGGGCGTAAACCCAACGGTATGACCATCGATCGCACGGGTAAAATTCAATGGACACCGACTCAAATAGGCAACTATGACATTGATGTTTTAGTAACTGATAATCAAGGCGCAACTACCACCCAAAACTATCAGTTAGTGGTAGGAACACAAATCATTAATCAAGCCCCGAATATTACCTCAACACCCTTATTTATAGCTAATGTAGGCAATCCCTATCAATACCAAATCCAAGCGAGTGATCCCGATGGACAATCATTAACCTATCAACTAATAGAATCACCCCAAGGCATGACCATTAATACTAACACTGGCTTAGTACAATGGAACACACCAATTACGGGTAATTATAAAGTAGTCGTTGCCGCTTTTGATTCTCTAGGATTGGGAGTAACTCAAGGCTACAATTTAACCGCTAAAGTCAATAGTCTCCCTGTAATTCGTTCCACTACACCGCCTACAGGCGCAGTTCCAGGAGTACCCTATCGCTATGATATTCAAGCAACCGATCCTGATGGTGGTATTCTCACCTATAGTTTAGATCCGGCTTCTCAAGCTAAAGGTATAACCCTAGACGAAAGCGGACGTTTAAGCTGGACTCCTTCTAACTCTCAAACGGGAATCCATGCTATTACTTTAACCATTACAGATGCAGCAGGAGGCAAAGTTACTCAAAGCTTTAATCTCACCGTTGCACCCGATACTACTGCACCGAAAGTTATTATTAATCGTAATAAGAACTTTACCAATAAAGGGGAAGCAGTTTCTTTCCAGGTGAGTGCAACGGATAATGTCGGTATTGCTAACCTACAATTACTAATTAATAATACTCCCGTCGTAATTGATAGCAATGGAGTCGCTACTTTCACACCGACAAATCCAGGAATTATTACCGCTAAAGCTTTCGCCTCTGATGCTGCTGGAAACAAAGCTGAAGCTACCACTAATGTTAATGTCCTCGATCCCACCGATACAGAAGCACCTAGTGTTAGTTTAGACTTATCAGGAATTGCTAATTATGAAATTACTGCACCTACACCAATTAAAGGGAGTGTCAACGATACTAACCTAGCTTACTATGCCCTAGAAGTTGCTCCGGCTGATGGTAGCGCACCTTTCAAAGAAATGTTCCGAGGGACAACTCCGGTTACAAATGGGGTATTAGGGGTATTAGATCCTACTTTGTTACCTAATGATACCTATCAGGTTCGTCTAGTTGCCTACGATGTCAATGGTAAGGGTAATGGGGTAGCAGAATTACTAGATGTCAGTGGTGATTTAAAATTAGGAAACTTCCAACTCTCCTTTACCGATTTAGAGATTCCTGTTGGTGGTATTCCCATTACTTTAACCCGTACATATAACACCTTAAATAGTAATAATAAAGACGATTTTGGTTATGGTTGGCGCATGGAATTTCGAGATGCAGATGTGCGGACGAGTTTACCGAAAGATGAACTTTATGAAGAATATGGTTTCCGTAGTGTTGGTTTTAAAGAAGGTGATGCTGTTTATATTACCCTCCCCGGCGGGAAGCGGGAAAGGTTTACCTTTAAGTTAGAAGCGATCAAAGTAATGGGGATTCCTCTAACAGCCTTGATGGGAAACCGTGCATTATTTGTTCCTAAATTTGTCGCGGATAAAGGTTCTACCAGTACCTTAAGTGTGGAAACAGCAGGAGTCGTCTTAATTCGAGGACAAAATGGCCAAGTCGTTCCCTTTAGTGGAGGTTCTGCTTTTGCTCATTACCATCCGCAAGATTGGGGTAACTACTATCAATTAACCACCAAAGAAGGCATTGTTTATAATATTGATGCTACCACCGGAGATATTAATAGTATTACCAATCGCAATAGCGATAAACTAAACTTTACTGATGCGGGAATTACCAGCAGTAATGGACTAAAAGTAACCTTTGGCAGAGATACTCAAGGTCGCATCACTACCGTAACCGATCCGATGGGTAAACAGATTAAATATGAATATGATAGTAAAGGAGATTTAATTAAAGTTACTGACCGAGAAAATAATACCACTCAGTTTAAGTATAATAATGCTAACCCTCATTATCTGGATCAAATTATCGATCCCTTGGGACGAACTGGTATTAAAAATGAATATGATCAAAATGGACGCTTAACGAAAGTTTTTAATGGGGAAGGTAAAGCAGTTCAACTCGAATACAATCCTGATAATTTTGTTTATAGTGTTAAAGATCCTTTAGGCAATTCTACCACTTACGAATCGGATGCAAGGGGTAATATTATCACGGAAATCGATGCTAATGGTGGCATTATTAAACGCACTTATGATGACAGTAATAATCTTCTTAGTGAAACCAATCCCGAAGGAGAAAAACTCTCCTACACTTATGATAGTAAGGGCAATAAATTAAGCGAAACCGATGCTTTAGGTAATGTCACTCGCCATACTTATAATAGCAAAAATGACCTTTTAACGACAACTGATGCGCTAGGAAACGTTGTCACAAACACTTATGATAGTCGAGGCAATTTACTCTCTATTACTGGATTAAGTAATGGTACTATCACGCTTAATTACAACAATAATGGATTATTAACTCAGTTAACCCCTGGTGAAGGAACAACCAAATATGAATATGATTTCCGAGGGAATGTTACCAAAGAAATTAATCCACTCGGCCACGAAATTACCTATACTTATGATGGGAATGGTAATCGCTTAACAGAAACCCGTAAATTAACCACTGCTAACGGTATTCGTACCCTTGTTACCAAGACTGAATATGATAGCAAAGGTAATATCATTAAAGTTACCGATGCGGAAGGGAATATTAGCCAAACAATTTATGATGCTGCTGGACAAAAAATCAAAGAGATTGATGCTTTAGGTCGGGTTACTAAGTATGTCTATAGTGAGGGAGGACAACTATTAGAAACAATTTATCCTGATGCAACACCGCATAATGATAGTGATAATCCTCGGACTCGCAAGGAATATGATGCAGCGAATCGAGTAACAGCAGACATTGACGAATTAGGAAGACCTACTCAATACCAATATGATGCGTTAGGACGTTTAATTTATACTATTTATCCTGACTTAACCCCCAATGATAACACCGACAATCCGCGCAAAGAAACCCGTTATGATAAAGCTGGACGTGTTATTGCAGAAGTCGATGAACGGGGTAATATTACTCGTTATACTTATGATGATGCAGGACGAAGAACAGAAACTATTCTTCCTGATAGTACCCCTAATGATGATACAGATAACCCCAGAATACTTGTTACCTATGATGCTTTAGGTCGTCAAATTAGTCAAACCGATCCCTTGGGACGTAAAACCCAATTTGTCTATGATAATTTAGGTCGTCCTACAGGTCAAATCTTCGCTGACAATACCAGTATTTCTTCTACTTTCGACCAAGCAGGTCGAGTGATTGCCAAAATCGATCAAGAAGGTAACAAAACTAAATATGAGTATAACGCTTTAGGACAATTAACAGCAGTAATTGATGCGCTAAATAATCGCACTGAATACGGTTATGATGAATTAGAGAATCTCATTACTCAAAAAGATGCCAAGGCTAATATTACTAAGTATGAATATGATGGTATAGGTCGCCGAATTGCTACCCAATTGCCCCTAAATCAGCATTCTACCACCCAATATGACCAAGTAGGTAATATTGTTAGTACCACTGATTTTAACGGTGAAATTATCACATTTATCTACGATGAACGCAACCGACTAATCAAGAAAGCTTTACCCAATAATGAACAAGTTATCTATACTTATACCTTGACAGGTCAACGAGCCACAGAAACCGATGGTAATGGGACAATAACCTATCAATATGATAGCCGCAATCGCCTGTTATCTCGCCTCGATCCTGATGGGGTGAAAATTGAATACACCTATGATGCAGCAGGAAACCGCACTTCTGTTAACATTCCTTCTGGTAAAACTAGCTATACTTTTGATGAACAAAATCGCCTGAAAACAGTCACAGACTTCAGTAATGGGGTAACAACCTATACTTATGATTTAGCGGGAAATCTGATCAAAACTACCCTACCCAATGGAACAATAGAAACCCGTGAATATGATTTGTTAAATCGTCTGCTGTATCTCCAAAACAGTAATAGCACCAGCATTATTAACAGTTTCCGTTATACCCTAGATAAGGTGGGTAATCGTCTGACAGTTGTTGAACAAGATGGACGGAAAGTTAACTGCGAATATGATGATATTTATCGTCTCTTGGAAGAGGAAGTGATTGATGGAACAACCCGCACGATTAGCTACACTTACGATGCAGTGAGCAACCGTTTAACCCGCAATGATTCAGTAGAAGGTAATACAACATATCAGTATGATAAGAATGATCGCTTGTTGAAAGAAGTGACGAATGGAGTAACAACTAATTACACTTATGACAATAATGGTAACACCTTATCTAAGACTACTGGAACGGATAAAGTTAACTATCAATGGAATGCGGAAAATCGCTTAGTTGGAGTCGATACAGATGGTGACGGCACTAATAATATTGTCAATCGTTATGATCGAGATGGGATTCGAGTTGCTCAAACGGTTAATGGGGAAGAAACCAGTTTCTTGGTGGATAAAAACCGCGATTACGCTCAAGTTTTAGAAGAATATACACCGAGTAAGATTATCAAGGCTGCTTATGTTTATGGGAATGATTTAATCTCCCAAGTCCGTGATAATCAGCGTTCCTTCTATCATGTCGATGGGTTGGGTAGTACGCGAGCGTTGACGGATCTAAGCGGTGCGGTGATTGATCGCTATATTTATGAAGCGTTTGGCAGAATTCTCAATCAGGTAGGCACTAGTCAAAATGTCTATCTTTTTGCAGGGGAACAGCATGACTTTAATTTAGAATTAGATTATCTACGTGCCAGATATTACGATACAAAAACTGGAAGGTTTTCCAGTCGGGATAGCTTTGAAGGGTTTATCCAAACGCCTGTAGCTCTGCATAAATACTTATATGCTAATGGCAATCCTGTTAATTATATAGATCCCAGTGGATTCATATCTAGCTTGACAGAATTTGCGATTGTTCAACATATTCAGGGAATTCTCAGAAACACTACTTCATCACAGGCAATTCGAGTCACTCTCAAAGAAACAGGTTGCTATCTCTTCGAGTTTGCCGTCGAAGAAGCTGTTACACAGGGAGTCTACATTTTCATTGATGATATTGGTACATATGTTGGTCAATCAGTTGATATTGAACGACGGCTGAGAGAGCATGGCGATCGCATTGTGAAACAACTAGCTAAAATCAAGATTATCTCCCCCGATCCTCAAGATTTACGCAGGATTGAACAATATATTTTAGATCGAGTACGGGATGCTCTTGAGCTTGGACAAGAGGCACTAAGAAGAGATGGTTCAGGTGTATCAAATAGAATTAATCCACTTAATCAAAGAGCGCGAGAGTTTTTAAGGAATACAATTAACTTATGTTAACATCTTCAAATAACAGTGACGAACAAAGAGATAAAATGGAAGTAATTAGTTATCCTAGTGGAGCAAAAGCATTTTTTTTAAGAGAGCCTATTACTCCAGAGCTAGTCAAAAACATGGCTAATTATGGAGTTACTCGGCTAGTTATTAGACGCTATCAGGAATGGACAAGTAATAGTCTATCTCATCTTAATGAATTTATTACCTCGCTGTATGTTGAGGATCGAGACACTCCAGCTTTTATTATTAATAGCTTAACCAACTTAGAAGAGTTATCTTTAAGTCACGTTTCAAGTGAAATAAATTTTTCTCTTTTTTCAAATCTTAGAGAATGCTATTTAAATAAATTAAAAGAACTACCTAGAGAACTAGAAAATTGCACTCAACTGAAAATTCTCAAACTAGCAAATAGCAAAATCAAATCTTTCTCCCCCCTAGCGAATTATCAATACTTACAAGACTTAGAGCTTAATGGTATTACTGTTGATAGTTTACATTCAATAAATTTATTATCGCATTTACAAACTTTAACGATTAACCGATCTCAATACCAGAATTTATCTTTTTTAGAAAGATGTACTAATTTAAAGGAATTAAATCTTTCTTTGTTCTCAAAACTTGAGGATTTGCATCATCTCAAAAATCTTTCTCATCTTGAAAAATTACATTTAGAGTCATGTCCGATCCTTAAGGATATCAGCCCAATAGAATTATTATGTCAGCTACGCAGTCTTGCTTTAGTGAATTGTCCAAAGATTAAGAGTGTCAAACATTTATTAAAATTAAATAACTTAAATACTGTCTTACTTTGGGAGAGTACAAAAATTGAAGATGGGGATATCCGATGTCTTTTATCTCTTCCCTATCTTAAAAGACTTAGCTTCTTAAACCGACGAAATTACAACCTTAAAATAGAAGAGGTAGCTTATATATTGAAATAATCCCAATCTCCCAGCTATACCTACGATGCAGTCAGCAACCGCTTGACGTTGAGGCAGTTATAGATAACTTTGAAAATATCAGAAATCCCGTAAATTCCGCAAGACGCTCGAAGTTCAAGAATGCTGGAAAATTGTTCGATCTATGTTAATTAATCGCCGGTAAGAAAAATGAATACTAATGCTTATTTTGGCAAAGAATCTATTGTGGGCGGAGAAAAATTCTTGATTATATCTGGTCACTGGAATGAAGATATTGAGGTATTTATCTTGAAGAATGAAGTTGATTCACTTTATCTTAATTACGCTTTAGGATGGCAAGATGATAATGTGAGTTTTCTTGAAAGTTTAGGTCATCTCAAAAAACTTAAAATAATTGCACACGAAATTGAAAATCTAGAAGTAATCAATCAACTATATAATTTAAGATATCTTTCACTAGATGTAAGTAGTAAATCTAAAGCTTCAATTGATTTTTCTAATTTTTCTGAATTAAGCAAGTGTAGCTTTCACTGGCTCAAAGGTTCTAGGAATTTATCTTGTTGCCAGTCCTTAGAAAGGCTTTTTTTATATGATTACCCTTGTCAAACTTTGGAAACAGTTTTTAGGTTAAAAAATCTACAAGAACTCCATGTTATACCAAGTAGAAGAATTGACAATATAAATGGAATTGAGGAACTTTGTTTACTAACACAACTAGAATTATCCTATTTGTATCAACTTTCTTGTATTTCCCCTTTGTCTACCCTAAGCCAACTTACACATCTCGAAATTAATTCATGTAAAAAGATAAATGATATTGAGGCTCTGAGTACGTTGATTAATTTGAAAACATTATTGCTTGAAAACCTTAATGATATTACTTCTCTAAAACCATTAAAATCATGTACCAATCTTGAGTATCTAGGGTTAACTAACTCAACTAAAATTTTGGATGGAGATTTTGACTTTCTCAAAGAACTTCCTCGACTAAGAACTATAGGGCGATCGCTGATCTTGTAGGGTGCGTTAGCGCGATCGCCGATCTTGTAGGGTGCGTTAGGCGGTGATAATCTCTGATAAAAAACCTAAATTAACAATCCGCGCCCCACGCACCAACTTCATCATCAAATTGGTGCGTTACGCTTTCGCTAACACACCCTACATTCTACATTCTAGCTATGATCCCTTGGGAGTATGACAACGACAAAATTTGAGAGTGCGCTGTTTAGGGGGAGATTGAACTAGAATTGAGTTTATGAACTTACAATTTGAGTGGGATAACCCCAAGGCAAAACTTAATCTCAAAAAGCATGGCATCAATTTTGAAGAAGCCAAGGCTGTTTTTCGAGATCCTTTAGCCTACATTTTTGATGATGAGTGGCATTCGGTCGGTGAAAAACGAGAAATTATTATCGGACACGATGACAAGAATCGTCTTTTAGTAGTTTGTTTTACTGAAAGAAATCAAATGATTCGTATTATCAGCGCACGTTTAACAACCAAAAAAGAACGACAAGACTATGAAAAATACACAGGATTCTGAAACCAAACAAAATTTACAAGATGACCTACTTCCTGAATATAACTTTGATTATACTAAGGCTCATCCTAATCGTTTTGCTTCTCAGGTAAATGAAATAAAAATAACTGTCACCTTAGAACCAGATGTCGCTAAAGTTTTCAAAAATTCTGAAGATGTAAACAAAGCACTGCGAGCTATCTTATCCGCTATCCCTGAAAAATAAGCCTGATCTTGTAGGTTGGGTTGACAACGGAAACCCAACATCATCCCCCGATTATTCTTCATGTTATGGGTTGGGTGGCACTTCGTTTAGCTCAAACTGCGAATGATTTTTATTATCTTTGCTCATATAATCAGGAATCTTAACCCTATGCTCTGAAATTATCATACTCTAATCCCAGAGCTTGATTCAGAGCATTTGTAAGATTGTAATATGAGTATTAGCTGGAAAGAAGGAGATCCCTTACCAAATGCAGATCAAGCCGAAATAGACTTGCGAAAGTTTACCGATTACTCATTGCAACCTAACAACCCTCAAAATCAAGGAAAATGGATGGGATTTGCCATGATAGGTTATTCTGTTGAAACTCAAGAAGGCCGTCAAATTGCAACTCAAGATATAATTCAACAAATTCGTCAAATTTTACCTTATGCACCAGCCTATAAAAGCAAAAATAATCCCTATGGTATGAGATTAAAAGTTACAATTAGGATCAAAGGTTTGAATGGAGGGCAAGGAAATTTAATCACAATCTGGCAAATAGATCAAGGCAAAATTATTCCTAGATTAATTACAAACTGGTTAGAAGTTGACAGCTAAAGGAGCAAAACATAATGAAAGCAAAAATTAATGATTTGATTCAAACTTTAATAGATATAACCGCCGATTTTTCAGATTTAATTATTCCTAAAGGAACACTTGGTGCAATAGTTGAATGCTATCCTAATCCTGAAGCATACGCTATTGATTTAATGATTTCTAATCCTAAAGTCATTGGTGGTTTTACTTATGAAAATGTAATTTTATCTCCTGAACAATTTATTGTTATTTCTTCTCAATCAATATCAGAAGATAAAGCAGAAAAATTGATATTCAATTAATCTTAAACACTGTATTGCGATCGCCGCTCTTGTAGGTTGGGTGATCGGTACTCAACCCAACATCATCCCCAGGATGCTCTAATCTTGTGTCGTGATCTTGTGATATTTTGATTGAGAGTGCGATGTTGAAGGCACTGGGTAGCAGCACGCTAATTCATAAATTATCAAAGGAGATTGTCATGAAAGGAGAATTCACCGCCATCATTGAAGCAGCAACAGAAGGGGGATACTGGGCGATTTGTCCTGAAGTCCTAGGTGCAAATGGTCAAGGAGAAACCATTGAAGAAGCCAAAGAAAGCTTAAAAAGTGCTATTCAACTAATTTTTGAAGATCGTTTGGCTGATATTCGTCGAGGACTACCGAAAGAGGCGATCGAGGAGACAATTTCCATTCCATGAAACGTAAAGAATTAGCAAAAAAGTTGCGGAAAGCTGGTTGTTATCTTAAGCGAGAGGGTGCTTCTCATTCTCTTTGGATTAACCCTCAAACTGGGGTCATTGAAGCTGTACCAAGACATACAGACATCAAAGAATTTTTAGCACAAAAAATTCTCAGAAACCTGAATGCCCAATAGTGCGATCACCCGATCTTGTGGTGCGATCGCCGATCTGGTAGGGTGCGTTCCCTGATGCAACCCTTGTTACTCCATTCGTTTGATGATGGGGAACGCACCAGCAAACACGGAATATTCGGTGGATTACGGTGTTGGGGGTTTGGGAAGGAAAATTTAGATTAAAATAGATAACAGATAATTAGCAAAGTCTGCTCATAATGCCGAATATTATCTGGTCGGATTACTTACAATATCGAGCCAAACTGAGAGGACTTGAACTTGCTAAAATAGAAGAGATTCTCAAATACTCTGGAGAAAGGTACTACGATACTGAAACGGGTCGTCTCATTGCCGTAGGCAAGCATGATAATCGTTTAGTAATTATTCCTTATGAATACGATGATAATTTTATAACTCCTGTCACCATTCATGCGACAACACGCCAACAAATTCGATTTCGCCTAACAACTGGGAGATATACTATCCATGAGTAACCCTAAAATGAGATACTTTGAACAAGAAGACATTCTTCATTTAACTATTTCTGATGAATCAGAAGCTAACAGTGTAGAAATTAATCCAAATATTACCGCTGAACTTAATGATTTAGGAGAATTAATTGGCCTAGAGATTACTAATGCTAGTTCTTTTATCCGAGATTCAATTTTAGAGTCAACCCAAGGAAAAATATTAAATTTGTCCGGCCAATGACTTATTGAGTGCGATCGTTCTTGTCGGTGGGGTTGGGTGCGATTGTCTTTGTTGATAGTGCGATGCCGAAGGCACTGCGTAGTGCGATGCCGAAGGCACTGCGTAGTGCGACCGCCGATATTGTAGGGTGCGTGTTTGCGGCTACCAATTCTGTAAAAAAACCAAATTAACAATCCGCGCCCCGCGCACCAACTTTATGATTCTGTGTTACCGAATAAGATATAATTGAGAAGCTGAAAATAGTTAAAGCATTATGAGTTACCAAAACATTATTACCATTGAACCTGGAAAACGAAGCGGAAAACCCTGCATTCGAGGGCTGCGTATAACTGTGTACGATATTCTAGAATATTTAGCGGGAGGAATGACAGAAGCAGAAATTCTTGAGGATTTTTCAGAATTAACTTCTCAGGATATCAAGGCTTGTTTGGCTTTTGCTGCTGATCGAGAGAAAAAATTATTTATCACCTCTTTCTGAAACTGTTATTAGATGAAAATTTGTCAGATCGGATTATTGATAAAATAATTGATTTATATTCTGATTCTCAGCACGTCAAGACTTTAGGACTGATAAATACTGATGATGCACTTATTTGGGAATTTGCCAAATTCAACAATTTTGTAATTGTCTCTAAAGATGCCGATTTTCATCAGCGCAGTTTATTATATGGTCATCCACCCAAATTTATCTATCTTCGTATTGGCAATAGCCCCACTTCCAAGATTATCGAAATTTTAAGAGGTCATTTTTTAATTATTATTAAATTTTACAATAGTGAAACAGAAAGTATGCTGATATTAAGTTGAGTGTGAGCGCAGCATCTTGCGATCGCCTGATATTGTAGGCTGCGTATTTGTAGCGATAATCTCTGACAGAAAACTTAAAGCAAAATCGATGAGAACCATTCCCTTAACTTTAGAACAGCTTCTTTCAGCAGTACAACAATTGTCAACCCTATTATTGAGTGTTGGGGAAGTGGTGAGCTTTTTTGCTGTGATCGGTAAACAGTGAAAAGACAGCACTGTTAAGGCTATTTGCGGGGAACAGTAGCCTGTCCTCTGGGGAGGATAGCAAATCCCGTCATACTTGATCTTATTTGCCAGCCGACTCCCTGATAACTAAATTTTGATAAGCTAAGAGACAGTTAATTATAATTTCGTCGTCAATCCTATGATTTTACCAGGTAGTACCGTTCGAGTCACCAATCCCGATGATACCTACTATAAATTTGAAGGTTTAGCCCAGCGTTTAAGCGATGGGAAAGTGGCCGTTCTTTTTGAGGGGGGTAACTGGGATAAGTTAGTCACCTTTAATCTCTCGGAATTAGAAGAAGTAATTATTGCCCCCGCTAAAGGCAAAAAATAACCATGCGTCCACCCTTACCGCAATTGGCTACGGATAACCGCCATCCCGATCATATCGCCGAAGTTATCGAGACGACGACGACCGAGTTTTTAGCGCAATGTTTGGAACCAGAGGAGTTAAACTTTCCTTTTATGCCCGCTTTTGGTAGTTGGGTAAAAGCCTACGATGAAGAAACGGGTAATAAAATTTTTGGGATTGTCACCTTTGCCACCACTGCCCCCATCGATTCGGTACATCGCGCTAGAGCTTTGGGGTTGTCCTTGGCTGAATTGCGGGAACAACAGCCGCAGATTTTCGCTATGTTAAAAACGGAATTTCGGGCAACTATTGTCGGTTTTGAAACCCTGCCTGGACAATTTAATGGCAATGGTGCTGGGCGAGGTTATATCTATCAATATATTCCTCCCCGACCCCCACAAATTCATCAGGCGGTTTATCAATGTGAGTCGCTGGAAGTGGTTTATTTTAGTGAACAATTAGACTTTTTACGAATTTTATTACAGGTCAAAAATACTCCCGTAGAAGCTTTGGCAGCCGCTTCTATCCGTCAGATGTATCAATTGCGTCAAGCCGATCGACAATGGTTAGTTAATGTGGGCAGACAGTTAAGTGTTTTACTTAAAGATGATTATGATCGCTTGCGTTATATTCTCAGTCAAATTCATCTTAGTCCTTAGATGATACGGCTCTCTTGGCGCTCTTAGAGTAGTGAAAATCCCTTACTCCCTCTCTTTGTGTCCTTTGTCTCTTTGTGGTTAAGAAAAAAATCAGCAACCCTTGCCCATTCTCGGAAATGTCGGGAATGTTTCTAGATAACATTCTCTACCCGGTGAATATAGGTCAAGTTTCTGTTTTTTGTCCTCTGGGTTGACTAGACAAAAAATGTCGATATAATGAATGTTTATGCGGTAACTCTCGCTATTTTTATCCTTGATTGTATAATTCTAGATAGTTTAAGCGATCGCCCCTTAAGAAAATGGCAATACAAACAACCTTTGCAGAGATTCTAGAAGCAGCCGAGCAACTTCCCCTTGAAGATCAAGAAAATCTTATTCATATTTTACAGAATCGTCTTCGAGATCAAAAAAGAACAGAGTTGCTTAGAGATGTTCAAGAAGCTCAACAAGAATTTGCACAAGGTCAATGTCAACCCATGACACCTGAACAAATCATGGAGGAAATCCTTTCGTGAATTTTGTTTTATTACGCTCGAATATATTTATTAGAAATGCTCGAAAAATTGTGAAAAAACAGGCTTTTTTAGTTCAAAATATCCAAGAAACTTTAGCTTTATTATCCGTGGATCCATTTCAACCTCGATTAAGAACACACAAATTAAAAGGGGAGCTTAAAGACTCTTATGCTTGTAGTGTGGGCTATGATTTAAGAATTGTCTTTAAATTCGTTGAATATGAGCAGAAACAGGCAATTCTTTTAGAGTCAATTGGGACTCACGATGAAGTTTATTAGTGCGGATGATTATTGCGCTCAGTTTGCAGAAACCGAACCGGAATCAAGGTAAAAAACCTAAGATGCCTCATTAACGGATATTTCGGCTTTTTTGAGCGCAATTTGCCATTCTAAGTCGGCTATTTCTCGATCGAGTTCGACAATTTCACTATTAACTTGCTTTAAATCGGCGATAATTTCTTGTTTACTGCGTTTTCTACCGTAGATAGCCAGTTCATCCTCTTGTAATTTCTCAAGGATAGAGTCTAGGGAAGCGGTTAAATCGGCCGAGGGATTGTCCATAATACCTAAACGCATTAAGACCTGTACCGCTTTGGGAACATCTTGCTGATAAGCTTCTCTAGAGGGGTAATCTTGGGGGTTTTTGAGATTTAAAGCGTCAATGATATTCATATTTCAGGTTATGAAGGTTAAATGCGAAACGGTGATTATGTCACACTTATATACCTCAAGTTTCTAAGAAATTCCCTAAAAGGGATTGCAACATCTTTTATTCTAGAGTAGAAATGCTCGACCGAGAAAATATTGATAGAGTATTGATAGGAGACTGGGAAAAATTCAACTTTAAGAGGATTGTCACTGATGACAGCAGTTACCGAGAATGATCTGAAAAGGTTAGAAGATTTAATCGTTAGCGGACAGAAAGCGATCGAATCCCGACTGACAGCGATCGAGTCCCGACTGACAAACCTAGAAAATGGACAGAAGGCGATCGAAAACAGTTTAGGAGAAATTAAAGGGGATATTAAGGCCTTAGATGCCAAAGTTACGGGACTAGAAAAGCGGGTTGACGATCTCAACGCACGAGTCAACATTACCACCATTGGATTCCTTAGCATTGTCGGCATTTTGGTGACAGGAATGCTGACTATTGCCAGTAAAACAGTCTTTTTCCCCTAGTCCCTAGAATAACTTATTCGATCTGCGCCACCGCGTCTAAGGGAGCATCGAGACTGGTAAGACGGCCTAAATAAGTCGGTATATGGTTCTGCTCGCTGTCTATCCTGGGGAGAAATGCCAGAGGGATTTCTGGGAAATCTGGGCTAAAAATTGGCCTGGTCAGGAAATCTTGATCTTAAATTCCCCAAAAATTGCGCTAGGATCGGCTTAATAGAACAGGAAAGGCGATCGAGTGGGATAACCGATCCTGTGGTTTGAGAAGGTGGCTGTATAATTGTTAGAGTATCAATAGATCAATTCCAGAGGAATCATGAGCAATATCCAAGATAAAATTCAAGAAGAGCTAGAAAATGCCAGAGCCGTCTGTAGTACGGAAGGTGCCACCTCTGGTGAATGTGCCGCCGCTTGGGATGCGGTGGAAGAATTACAAGCAGAAGCAGCCCACCAACGTCAAGACCATCCCCAAAAAACCTACTTTGAAAAGTATTGTGCTGATAATCCCGATGCCGCCGAGTGTCGCCTTTATGAAGATTAATCCAGTCAGGCAGCAGTTTTTTCTCTCCTCACAGTAGAATCCTAGCTTTAGGGCGATCTCAACTATAAAGAGATCGCCTCTCGTTTTTTTGTTTGTTGGTCAAGCTGTGACCGATTTTGGCTCCTGCGTCCGAAGACAGTAAAATGTTGACAGTGTAATTATGTCTGAATAGTTTATGAATCAACTTTGGTTTCGTCCTCTCGTTTGGATAGATTATCGTTTAGCCGTCCTATTTACGGTGATTATTCCGGCAATTTTGTTGATTTGGTCTTTATTTGCAAAAATCGAATCATTACAAAAATTGTTGATTATCTATTGGCGAGTGGCTAGTCTTTTGTTAATTACCGTATATTTAATGATTGCTTCCTGGCCGATTGGTTTTGTTACCAGTTTTTTAGCTAAGATTTTAATCCCGATTTCCCTCTGGTTTTGGGTGGATATTAACGATGAAATTAAAGATTTACCCGCCAGTCCGATTAAATTTGTCACCACTGCTTGGCGTTGGGCAGTTACGATTTATTGTCCTTTGGGCGCAATTTCTACCTTACCTTTTCTCTCCTGTGCTATGTCAGGGGAATTGCTAAATTCTCCCTATTGTCAGGTTTGGCAGGAAGCACCATGGCAGTTTCGCGAGATTTTTCATTCAGAAGCTACCGCTAATGTTTTGGGCTTTTTTGGTTTAGTTGGTCTCTCTTTTTATACTCTCTATTTTGCCCATTTTCTTCTTATTCGCCTTGGCAAACAGGGACGTTCAGCTTTACAACAGTAAGTTTTTAGCTATCGATGATTAGCCATTTTTCTATGAATATTGGTCAACAACTCGAACAATACACCCTTAAAAATCCCCAAGAGGTTTTATTGGTGACTATTGCTGTGGATGGGGAGGAGGAAGAAATCTCTATTTTTAAAGGTTTTTCTAGTTCCCTTACCCGCAGCACCCCCTACGATCCAGATATTCCGCTCATTCCTGAAACGGCGACAATTATTAGGATAGATCGTCTTGCTAGTCCCTATCATCCCCTTAAACCTCGCTACATTCAAGAAAATCTTACTTTAGAGGAAATGCAGTCTTTACTGATTAATTGAACCGATAATTTTGCTTGGATAACATCAGCACCCATCTCGATCGATTTAACAGCTTTTATTTACGATCCACAAACTTTGTCTATCTAGACAAGAGGTAAATTTTGCGGCGTTTTATGGTAAAATTACCGGGGAACGATAATCTCTGCCAGCATTCAAGCTGTCAAAGTGGATTTCATCCTCGGTATCGATCGAGAACAATCAAAAAAATTGAGAATAATCGGAGAATCTATGCAGCTTAACCCATCTAACCAAGAACTATTACAAATTGAGTATCTAGTTACTTCCGCTACTGGTCAAAATATAGTTAAAGATGAGGGAAAAGATGTGATTGAAGGATTAACTCAAACCCCCAAAAGTTTACCATCTAAATATTTTTATGATCGGCAAGGTTCCCAACTTTTTGAAGAAATCTGTCAATTGCCAGAATACTATCCCACTAGGACAGAAGCGGCTATTCTTCAAGAATATGCCCCAGAAATTGTCGCCTATACAGGAGCCTGCGAATTGATCGAATTAGGCAGTGGTAGTTCCACTAAAACTCGTCTGTTATTGGACGCTTATTATCACCAGCAAAAATCCTCTAAATATGTACCTATTGATGTTAGTGAAAACTATTCTCCAAGCTAGTGCCATAGAATTACAAAAAGAATATCCTAATTTACTTATTCAGGGGTTAATTGGAACCTATGAACAGGCCTTAGCCTATTATCAAAACGCTTCCGATAATACCAGAATGATTTTTTTCTTGGGAAGTTCGATCGGTAATTTTTCTGCGGCTGAATGTGATAAATTTTTAGAAAAAATTGCCACTGTCCTCAAAGCTGGAGATTATTTTTTATTAGGGATTGATCTCCAAAAACCATCGGCAATTTTAGAAGCAGCTTATAATGATGCACAAGGGGTGACAGCCGCTTTTAATTTAAATATGCTTTCCCATTTAAATTGGCGTTTTCAAGCTGATTTTAACCTAGATTTATTTAGTCATCAAGCTATCTATAATCAAGAGCAATCTCAAATTGAAATGTATTTAATTTGTCAAAAAACTCACCCTGTCCATCTTAAAAAACTCGATTTAACGGTTAATTTTCAAGCATCGGAGAGTATTTTAACAGAAATATCCCGTAAATTCAACCTAGAAACTATGCAAAAAGACCTAGAATCAAAGGGATTAAAACCGCTTAAGGGTTTCACCGATCCTGAAAATTTATTCGGTTTAATTCTCTGTCAATTATCACCGTAAATAATGAAAACATTTTTATCAGTAATAGAGGCATAAAAACATGGAAAAGATTCAAGCACAGGCTCCTATCTCTCTAAAAAACTGTAGTCGAGAAAATATACTGGACTATTTTGACAATGCTTGGCAATTAGAAGATATGCTGTTAAAAAGCATCATCAAAGAAGAAGCTTTTTATTGTAACCCTGATGATTTAAGAAATCCCCTCATCTTTTATTTAGGTCATGCTGCCGCTTTTTATCTGAATAAATTGCAGATGGTTAACCTATTAAAAAAAAGCCCTAATCCTGACTATGAATTATTGTTTGGAGTGGGAGTAGATCCAGCAACTCCCGCAGAATTAAACTCTGCTATCGCTCATATTCAATGGCCCGGGGTGGCTAAAGTTTGGGAATATCGGCAACAAGTCTCTGAAATTGTGGTCGAAATAATTAAAAATATCCCCCTTAATCTTCCCATTCATCCTCAGCATTATCTCTGGTCATTAATGATGGGAATTGAGCATCAGCGTGTTCACTTTGAAACATCTTCAATGTTACTCAGACAACTGCCTCTAGATTGTCTGCAACGTCCTCAAGGTTGGCATTATGCTCCTGCTTTGGGTCCAGTTTATCCTAATCAAATGGTGGAGGTTTCTGGGGGAATAGTAGAAATTGGTAAACCCCAAGATTCTCCTATTTATGGTTGGGATAATGAGTATGGTTATCGTCAAGTTCAAGTTAACAATTTTCTGGTGAGTAAATATATGATTACCAACGGAGAATTTAAAGAATTTGTCGATGATGGTGGCTACGAAAATCCCAGTTATTGGGATGAGGAAGCTTGGCAATGGAAAAATCATTATCGAGTCAAATATCCTAAATTTTGGCTGGTAGATGAGCGCGGAAATTATCAATATCGAGCCATGTTTGATGTTTTCGATTTACCTCTCGATTGGCCAGTAGAAGTGAACTATTATGAAGCGATCGCCTACTGTCGTTTTCAAGGTCAAGGAATACGTTTAATGACGGAAGCTGAGTGGAATTTAGTCACCTATGGCAGTCAAAAAAATCGATGTTATACCCTAGAAAACGATAACTTTGAGGACTATAACCTCAATTTAAAATTCTGTTCTCCCACTCCCGTGGGAATGTTAAAAAATACGGGCAATAACTCAGAAATTTATGATTTACGCGGTAACGTCTGGGAATGGCTAGAAGATGATTTTAATCCCTTAACTGACTTTCAACCCCATTACCTCTATGCTGACAATTCCACTCCTTTCTTTAATAGTCAACATAAAATGATGTTAGGAGGAGCTTGGGTGACTAACGGCACAGAAATCCTCCCCTACTATCGCAATTGGTTTCGCCGGAATTTTTATCAACACGCTGGTTTTAGAATCGCACAAAGTCTTTAGGTGGGGTTTTATCGATTTTCAGGGAAAAAGTGCCGAAAATTTCCCTGCGATTACTCTAAGAGTCGGCACTTTTTGATGTCAAAAAAGCCTAAAGATATTATCCAACAAGGTTTTTAGATTTATTCGGCCAATCCTAGGTAATGGCCAATTTCAAGAAAAAATTCCTGTAACAGTCGCCCCTCGATCGCTACAATGGAACCTAGTAGAATGCCGATAAACTCGATCGCCATGAATCAACCTGCAATTTTTCATCTCGCTATTCCGATTACCGATGTGTCCACCGCTAAAAGCTTTTACTGTGATGGTTTAGGTTGTTTAGCGGGAAGGGAAACCGAGAAAGCGATAATCTTAAATTTCTATGGTCATCAGGTGGTCGCTCACGTCACCGAAACGCCTCTTACTCCCCAAAATAGCATTTATCCTCGCCATTTTGGTCTAATTCTGCCGGATGCCAGCGATTGGGACAATCTTCTCGCACAAGCACGAGTCAATCAACTAAAATTTTATCTAGAACCAAAAACTCGCTTTGCTGGGGAGATAACCGAACATAAAACCTTTTTTCTGGAGGATCCTTTCTATAATCTCCTCGAATTTAAACATTATCGCCACTACGAAGCTATTTTTGCCAGTCGGCAATTAACAGCGATCGGCGATCGAGCTTAAAATAAACCACAGGTGACTTTTTTGTAACCAGTTAGTTCTATCTTTAACCGAGACAAAAATAGGGGAACTTCGCTCAGATTTTCTCATCAAAACTAAAAACCTTGGCTTGTAATGATAAATTCTTAGGAAATCTATGAAAAAAATTTTATTGTTAACCCTATTCATTATCGGTCTAGGATTTGCTCTCTTTAACTTTACCGGATTAGCAAATCGGGGCGAATATCAATCAATTTTAATCGACTTTAAAGACGATATACCCGTCAGCGTCCTCGATGAGCAGTTAAATGCTATCAACAAAAAAGCGGGAAAAACCACCAGTTTAAATAGTATCTTTTCCATCGAGGAACATCTTTACACTGTCGATGGAGATAGCCAACTCCTGAAAACTCTCCGCAATTCCGACGTAAAAAAATACACCGAATCGATCGAACCCGATTATATTTATCATGCTTTTATCGCCCCCAACGACCCCGACTATAGCAAACAGTGGAACCTGCGGGGAATTAACATCGAACGCGCTTGGGAAGAAAATCACGGTGAAGGGATCACCGTCGCCGTTATTGATACAGGTGTATCAATGGTTCCCGATCTGCGAGAAACCGAGTTTGTCGAAGGCTACGACTTCGTCAATGATCGCAGCAATGCCGAAGACGATAACGGTCACGGAACCCATGTAGCGGGAACAATTGCCCAATCGACCAATAATAACTACGGGGTAGCCGGCATCGCCTACAAAGCCAAAATTATGCCCCTCAAGGTACTTTCCGGGACGGGTGGGGGAAGCGTGGGAGATATTGCCGAAGCGATTCGTTTTGCCGTCGACAATAAAGCCGATGTCATCAATATGAGTTTAGGGGGTGGAGGCGAAACCCAAGTAATGAAAGAGGCGATCGAATATGCCTATAGTAAAGGTGTGGTAATCGTCGCCGCTGCCGGTAATGCCGATGATAATTCCGCCGCCTATCCTGCCCGTTTTCCCCACGTTATCGGCGTTTCTGCGGTAGATGCCTCCGGAAATAAAGCCCCCTATTCTAATTTCGGGGCCGGAATCGATATTGCTGCCCCCGGCGGCTCCGATACGGGTAAAATTATCCAAGAAACCATCGATCCCGCTAAAGGGGGGGAACCAGCGTTCCTCGGTTTTCAGGGAACCAGCATGGCAGCCCCTCACGTTGCCGGGGTGGTAGCTTTAATCAAGGCCGCGGGAATTAAAGAACCCAATGCAGTTTTAGAGGTTTTGCAACAGTCGGCCCGTAAGATCAATGATGATCCCTTTAATCATTTTGGGGCCGGACAATTAGACGCGGGCAGTGCCGTACAATTAGCCCTAAAAGGACAGATTACTTTCCGGGATTTTTGGCGTTGGTTGCGCGATAACGGTTATCTCAATCCCCGTTTCTGGATTGATGGCGGCGCGGTGGCGGTTTTACCCAAAATGGCGATGGTTTTGGGTTCTTATCTCCTCGCTTGGCTACTGAGAAATTATTTTCCCTTCTCTTGGAACGTATTTTTGAATGCTGGTCTAATTTTTGGCAGTTCTGGCTTATTTTTCCTCAGAGGTCTTTATATCTTCGATTTACCCCAATGGCCTTTCCGAGTGCTGGGTAGTTCTCTTTCCGACCTAGGAGGCGTTATTCAGGGAAGTTCTGCCCTCAATCCGCTTTTTGCCAGTGTTATCCTGCCCTTTGTCCTGATTGCCCTGCTTTTGGGTCATCCCCAAGCAAAATGGTTAGCGGTGGGGGCATCTTTAGCTATGGCGGTGACTTTAGGTATCAGTGCTGTTATCCATCCTACTCTGATCTGGTTAGGTTCTGGTACGATCGCTCAGGCATTTTTGGGCGTAAATGCGCTTTTATGTCTCGGTTTAGGTTATTTAGCCCTAAAAAGTGCTACTTCCTCCCGATACGCTTAAACAGGGGTTACAATGGGACAACAAAGGTGATTTACCGCTCAAAACCTCTTTGGTTTTGGTATCTTCCTTTTGTTTTGCCTTGAGTTCTCCTACAACAGCAGCCTCGGACATTAACCGAGGTTTTTTCTTTATCTCAAATGTCGGGGTGAAGACCCTCGCATTTAGCGACGGGATGAAACCCCGACCAATATAAAACAGCACTTCGACAGGCTCAGTGACACGAAGCACGACACTTCGACAGAGCTTCGCTGGCCACACTTCGACACATTTCGACAGATTTCGACAGGCTCAATGTAAAGGCTCAATGTAAAGGCTCAGTGGACGCTAAAATCTTGACAATCCGATGCTCTACAGGTTAACTTAAAATAAGTTGTTTGAGGTCGATAAGCAATGATTGTCTTAGAAATGAAAGCCGTGGTCAAACCAAGTCAGTGTTCTGCCATCGATGAGGCTATTCGTACAGTACAATTCATCAGAAACAAAGCATTAAGGCTTTGGATGGATGCCAAGAGAGAAGACAAAATCGATAAATATTCTCTCAATAAATATTGTGCAGTTCGCGGCCATTCAGTTTAAGTTTGTCGATGCTTTAAATTCTATGGCTAGACAAGCATCAGCAGAACGTGACTGGTCAGCTATTGCTCGTTTCTATGATAATTGTAAGAAAAAAAATAAAAGGTAAAAAAGGTTATCCCAAATTTCAGAAAAATAATCGTTCTGTGGAATATAAAAACTGTGGAGGTCAACTATCGGAGGATAGAAAAAAAATTACTTTCACAGATAAGAAAAACATTGGCACGGTTAAACTAAAAGGAACTAGAGACCTAAACTTTTACCCTCTAGACCAAATTAAACGAGTTAGGATTGTTAAACGAGCAGATGGTTATTATGTCCAATTCTGTCTAAGCGTTGATATTCGGGAATATGCTAAACCCCTAGAACCAACTAAAAGATGTGTAGGATTGGATGTAGGTTTAAAAGTTTTCTACGCTAATAGTGATGGGGAAACAGTAGAAATACGGCAATACTATCGCCAGGCGGAAAAAAGATTAAGCCGTTTGAATCGGAAGAAATCCCAAAAGTTTAGAAAAGGTCAACCCCAATCAAACAACTACCAAAGGGACAGAAAGAGAGCTGCTAGAAAACATTTAAGAATAAGTAGGCAACGTAGAGGCAATGCCCTCAAAAGAGGCATGGCGCGTCATTAAATCTAACGATTTCATCGCTCAGGTCAACTTAAATATTCAAGGCATGGTAAAAAACTCTAAACTAGCTAAATCTATTAATGATGTGGCTTGGTCAACACTTCGACAAAGCTCAGTGTTAACTTTTCGACAACGGTTAGAATATTTTGGCTTTAAATATGGTAAGGCTACCGTAGCCATACCATCCCATAACACGAGTCAAAATTGCTCTAATTGTGGTCAAAAAGTCCCTAAATCTCTATCCACAAGAACCCCTATTTGTCCTCACTGTGGCTATGCAGAAGATAGAGATATTAACGCCGCTATCAACATTCTGAAAAGGGGACTAAGTACGGTGGGACACACAGAAACTGATACACTTGGGGAGAGATTCCCTCTGACTTGATTGGATAGGTCCTGTCAGGTTAAGGAAACTCAGCGGAACCAAGAATCCCGAAGCGCTTAGTGCGAAGGGAGTGTCAAGGTGTATGTTAGTTTCTAAGGGGTTTTTGGGAATCCTCAATCCCTATCCCGACAGTTTCCCTCAATACCCCCTCGAATCATCGAGCTTATCTATTATCTCTTTTCTAAGGTGTATATTGTGTCAAATCATAAAATTCTCGTTATCGATGACAGTAAAGTGATCAGGATGCACGTTCGCGATATGTTACCAGAGGGTAACTTTGAAGTCCTCGAAGCTAAAGACGGATTAGAGGGCTATAATCTCATCCGTACCGAAAACCCGAATTTGATTATTTTGGACTTCCTGCTGCCGAAAATGAGCGGTTGGGATCTGTTTCAGGAAATCCAAAGAGAAGATAATCTCAAAAGTATTCCCCTAGTGTTAATGTCGGGACGGAAAGAGGAGGTAGTAGAGAAAATCCCCGAACCTTTCCAGCATTTTGCCTTTATTGAGAAGCCTTTCGACCAAAAACAATTGGTACAAGCGATTAAAGAAGCGATGACCAAGGCCAAACAATATTCACAATATTCTCCCAAACCAACAGTTTCTAGCCCGAAACCAGAGGAACTCACCGGGGATTATAGCACCGATATTCAGACTCTCCAGTCCCAAATTGCCCAAATGCAAACAGAAATGGAAAGTATCAAGAAACAAATGTCTCAATTAGTGGCTTTTATTAAGAAAAAACTGGCCTAGAACTATTCATCCCGATCTTTGATGATTTGGGCAAGCAGTTATCGTTATCCGGCGGTGCCAATCTCTGGCTAATCTCCTATCCCTTTTCAACAGGATTTAGTATAATATGAAGTGATATTTATTTGGTCAGTGACTAAGTTATTAATTAACTGATAACTAATTATGAATTGGCAAGAAATAGCAGGTAATTGGGTTTTTCTCCCCCGTCGCCCCCGGGGTATCATTCACTTTTTAGGGGGGGCATTTGTGGCGACAGCCCCGAATATCACCTATCGTTGGTTATTAGAAAGTCTTGGGAATTCAGGATACGCTATTGTTGCGACTCCCTTTGTTAATACCCTCGATCACAAATCGATCGCCCGCACAGTTTTAAACCGTTTTGATAATATTATTGAACGTCTGCGCTGGAATCATAGTCTGCCCCAAGGTTATCTCCCCATCTACGGATTGGGTCACAGTATGGGGTGTAAACTACATTTATTAATCGGTAGTCTCTACGAAGTGGAACGGGAGGGAAATATCCTCATTTCCTTCAATAATTATCCCATTCGTCGGGCTATTCCCTTTATTGAACCTTTGCAAATTGACACCACTTTTAACCTCGAATTTACCCCTTCTCCCGAAGAAACAAACGAGTTAATTTTCCAAGATTATGCCATTCGTCGCAATCTTTTAATCCGTTTTCAAGACGACACGATCGATCAATCTCTGGTATTAAATCCCCTGCTAAAAAAACGCTTTAATGATTTAATTGCCCTGCGAACTCTCCCGGGCAATCATCTCACTCCCTTGAGTCAAGATGTCAGTTGGCAAACCGGAGAAGTATTTACTCCCCTCGACGCGATCGGCCAATGGTTAAAACAGGGACTTGCCCGGGATAATTCCCGTCTCAAAGATGAGATTCTCCACTGGTTAAATCCCGTCCTTCCAGTCTCTCGTTAGCTTTCCTCTAGATTAATCCCCATTGCCCGTAATTGCGCCTCTATGCGGGCTAATTTTGCCTCAGCTTCCCGGGCCCGTTGACGTTCCTGTGGGGCTTGCTGTTCGGCAGCGTCTGCTCGTTGTTCGGCTAATTCAGCTTTTTGCTTGATTTCTAGGGTGGTCAAAAACCGCGAGCCATCGGGATAAAAAATAGCTAACTGGGGACTCTCCAGTTGAAAACGAATCTGTAGAAGCGGACTCTGCCAATTATCAATTGCGGGAATCATCTCCAATTGATCACCCCTTCGCCACCAACCCTGTAGATAATTAGCATCGGGATCATAGAGATAATATTCTTCTACGCCAAAACGCTGATAAAATTGCCATTTTCGGCGCATTTCCGCTTTATTGTTGCCCGGAGAGAGAATTTCAAAGACTACCTGCGGCGCAATCTGGTTTTCTAACCATTGCTTATGCCGGAGCGGTGAGGATGAGGATGTCAAGACGAAAATGAATTTAAATCTCTTTGAGATTATTGGCAGACCTAGTTAAAATAAAGTACAGACACACCCATTCTAACCCAATGAAAGCAAGGTATCAATACCGGATTTATCCAACCGACCAACAAAAGAGGCTTTTGTCTCAATTGTTTGGGTGTGTGCGTGTCGTCTGGAACGATACCTTAGCTTACTGCCAAGAACTCTATCGACAAGGAGAGAAAAAGCTGAAATATACAGAGTTGTCCAAAAGACTAACTCAAATTAAAAAGACAACAGAAAAAGTCTGGCTGACTGAGGTTTCTTCTATTCCTTTGCAACAGTCTTTAAGAGACTTAGAAACTGCTTATTCTAACTTTTTTGCATCCTGTAAAGGAAAAAGAAAAGGCAGAAAAGTTAAGCCTCCTAAGTTTAAAAAGCGTAAATCTAAACAATCAGCAAGGTTTACTGACAACGGATGGTTAATCAACACAGCGTTACTTTAGCAAAAATTGTTGATTTAAAAGTGGTTTGGAGCCGTCCATTACCCTCTAAACCATCTAGCGTCACCGTGATTAAAGACGCAGCCGAGCGATATTTTCTCAGCTTTGTTGTTGAGATTCAACCCGAAACTTTGCCAGATAACGAGCAAGCTGTAGGAATCGATTTAGGGATTGCTACTTTTGCCACATTAGACACAGGAGAAAAAATAGATGCACCAAAACCTTTAAAAAGACGATTAAAACGGCTTAAAAAAGCACAGAGAAACCTTTCTAGAAAACAGAAAGGAAGTAAAAGAAGAGAGAAAGCCAGAAAACGAGTAGCTAAAATCCAGGCAAAGATTAAAGATACTCGGACTGATTTCTTGCAGAAACTATCTACTAGAATTGTCCGTGAGAATCAAACGATAGTCCTAGAAGATTTAAACACATCGGGAATGGTTAAAAATCGAAAATTGTCCCGTGCTATATCAGATTTAGGAGGGCGGTCTTTTCGAGATATGCTATCAGCGAAGTCCGATAAATATGGGCGTGATTTTCGACTAATTTCCCGTTGGGAGCCAACCAGTCAGCGATGCTCCTGTTGTGGGAATATTGGAGGCAAAAAAGCGTTAAATGTCCGTGAATGGGAATGCCTTTTTTGTGGTACTTTCCACGATAGAGATGTGAATGCAGCAATTAATATGAAAGTGGCCGTCGGGCATTCGGACACTCAAAATGGGCGTGGAGGAAAGCGTCAGACTTCTGTTAAAGAAGCGGCATCCCGTGAAGCGTCAACCCATCCGAAATTCATTCAATTAAGTTTGTTTTGAATTGCCGGTCATCACCGTCCGGCCCCGGCGGTGAGGATGTCAATATCCCCCTCGACCGGATACCACAACAGATCGCCGGCGATAAACACATTGTCATTTTCTGCGAATAAACATTCGAGATTTGGCTCTCCTCGACTTTGTGTATCAGTGCTTATCCTTCGTAGGAGTCTTGCCAGACAAGGCTTTAAAGACTATATTTCCCGAAAATTATCGGCTGCATCTCAATTTTGAGACTTTCCCTCACCTATAGGTGAGCAGCAGCAGTTATTCAAAGAGGGCGAAGGCAATTCGCCCCTACAATAATATGATTGCGCCAATGGTAGGGGCGCACTGCGTGCGCCCAAAATGTCCTCTAGATATTTCGACCAAATTGAGATGCACCCAAATTATCCCTATTCTTCTTCCTTCCACACAAAAACCAGAAGAGCCGAGATTTTCCTTGATCGTCACGATCCAGCGAAACTGTTTGGTATTATCGGCCATCGGTTTACCATCACTATCGGGATAGATAATCTCCGACTCAGAGAAAGATATCGCCTTTACCATCGTTCTACTCCCTAGCGTACTAATCATTTAGTATAGGATAAATTCCCTGACGAAAGAGGGCAAAAGCCGAAGTATAACCGTGTAAAAAAGTGCGCCCCGCCACCGGCCCGATTTCTCCGTTGCCAAAGAAACCAGCGAGGGGAACATTGGCGAAATAACGCTGAAAAAGACCCGAATCAAAGTCCGGTTTTTCGTAGAGATTTTCCCCGCGACCGAGACAGGAAAAGAGCAAAGCGCCTAGTATATCTGAACTAGCGGGTTTTTCTTGGGGAAAAGCTTGCAAAAGTAATTCTAAATCTAGGGCGGAAGTCTCGGCATCGCGCAGGTGAAATTGTACCCGCTGCCCCGGACGAACTTGATCGCCAATTGCGATCGCACCTTGGCGAGGATCTACTCCCAAAAGATTGCGAATTAAGAAATCCCCGGGCCGCAACTGCATTTTAAACTCATCCCTAGCAATACCGATAAAAAGCGAGTGTTGCGCTAATTCTCGGTCTTTTTCCCTCAAGGAGGCAATTAAATCCCGCAGTAGATTTAAAGGTGGTTGCGGGGTAGCATCGGCCTCTTTACTGGTCATGGAGATGATAATATTGCGTTCTCCCTCACTCACCTGATAAATCGGTCCGATGGGACGACAACCCTGGGCGACGATAGTTTCGACGATAATATTGCCAGAAAGGGCGATTCCTACGGTTCCCTGACGATAGAGATAGCTATTACGGGGTTTTTGTTGATCGTGGTAGAATAGACCCCCAGAACGTTCGATCATGCCACCACTGACTAAACCGCCGATTTTGGCCGAACCGGGGTAGGCAAAATCTAAACCCTCTAACAGATCATTGATGCGACCGGAAAAAGGAGCGGCTAAAAGGATAAATTGGGGATTTTTGGCCGCTTCTACCCCTAATAATTCTGTCCAACTAGAGGGGGAACTGTCGAGATCGGGCATTTCCGCCGCTTCGATATAGAAGGGCTGCACTTCCACATTAGGCAAATGGGCGACGGTGAGACTTAAAGCCGGACTCGCTTCGATTTCTCGCGCTTTTTCCCTGTCACCCATGCCGACAATCCCCGCCCCACCGCAGCCGATCAGGACAGGAACGGGGAGTTTATCCAAGATTAAGGGAACTAAACGGGGATAGTCGCTGGCATAGGCAGAAGAAATAAAAATTATGGCTAGATCTGCCGATCCAACTAACTTATCTGTCACTTTTTCCACTACCTCCGTCACCGCCGCTTCTAGGGAGGGACGGGTTGATAGGGCATTAATCCACTCGATGCGATCGCTCATGTTTCTTGACCCCAAATGTAGTCTAAATGGTCAAAAATGATCATCTTAACAATAAATTAACCTAAAAATCCTATCCTCGCCCCTAGATGTGGGGATAAATTGTAGAATTGTCATGACGTGAGCCAATAGGGCCGCAAGGGATTGTCAATTTAATCATATTTAATCTTAAAATAGAGAATTGTCCCCGCTAAGATAAAAGTAACAAAATTAGCGATAATAATCGGTTTACTGCTCATATAAATCCCGTAGATGAGCCAAAGAAAAACCCCCAGACAAAAGCAAATAAACATAGTTAGGGACAAGTCCTTAGCCGAACGATAACGCCAAGTTTTAATCACTTGGGGTAAAAAGGAGACAGTGGTTAATATTCCCGCCACGATCCCGATTAGTTCAATAATATTCACCGATTATCCTCTTTGCTCAGTTTCTCTCATTTTAAACTGTTGACTATCTAATACTAAATCCAGTTATTAAAAACTGATTATTTATTCTACCCTTTGCCTTTTGCCTCTTGCCTTTTGCCTTTCCTGATATGTAGCCTATACTCAACGGATTTAGTATAAATTACTCCTGACGACCGACGACCGACTCCTAACCTGACCAAGAAACTTTTTCAGCAGACCCTACTTATTGAGCGATTACTATCACCGAAGTGCCGATTTGTACCTTTTCAAATAAAGCCTTTATATCTCGATTGCGCATCCTGACGCAACCGTGGGAGACGGCCTGGCCGACGAGATTTTCTTGGGGTGTACCGTGAAAACCGACAAAATTCTGGCCATCCGTCCAAAATCCGATCCAACGCGCCCCTAAAGGGTTGTTTTTTCCCGATGGCACCAGTTGCCCGGTGAAAGGATGTTCCCAGACTGGTTCCCGCACCATCTGAATCACCCTAAATTCTCCCGTGGGGGTTTCCCAACCCCGACGACCGATCGCCACTGGGTAAGAAGCAATTATTTTCTGTCCTTGGTAAACAAAAACTCGTCTTTTTTTCAAATTCAGCAGCAACCGGGTTTCCGTTCGGGCTGCCGTGGCTGCGGTACGGGAATTGCCCAGACTAATCGGGGGATGGAGGAAAAATTCCCCTATTCCTAGATATAAACAGAGAATCGCCACAAAAACTCGCATCTGACACCAGCAAAGTCAAAAATTTTTATCTGTATTCTAATCTGATTGCTGCTTTTTAGACCTGTGGGACAAGATTTCGATGGTTTTGTGACTCTAAGATTGAATAGGTTTGATAGAGATCAAAAGCTGTGGCGATCAAGAGTTGATAAGGTTTGAAAATGGCCAACTGTGGAACTATTCGCCTTTTTTCATCGGTAAATTCCCCAGAATCACTTAATTGGCTGCTATTAAGCCGATAATAAGTTCCATAGGCTAGATAAAACAAGCTAGGAGAAGTCCCTAACATAAATCTTGTTGGCCACTTCCCATCGGTAATTGTCTGCATTTTTAGGTAATCAAAAAATAATTTTATAAGTGGGAAAGCACAATTATTTGTAGGCTAGGTTAGCGACATTGTAACCCCTCTGGGTATTCTTAAATTAATTAGACGCTCTGCTTTAAGTTAATAATTTGATTAATTTGTCCTTATTTTAGTTGTTAGTTTAGCCTATTGATGCTCCTAGAGCTATAATGGATTTCCGAAAAAAGCTGACATTCGAGCCTGAATAAAGTAAAATGTCAAGAAAAGTGAAATTAAGGTTTTTTTCTTGGCCTTAACTCACTTTTTCTGTATTTCGGAAAAGTCTTCAGGTTTTTAACCCTCTTGTTGGGTGTAAGGGTGAATGGACTCACAACTGGTCAATAATCGCTATCAAATTCTCAAAAAGCTAGGGGAGGGGGGATTCGGGACAACCTATCTGGCAGAAGACACCCAAATGCCTTCCCGTCGTCGCTGCGTGATCAAGCAACTGAAGCCCCTCGCTCACGATCCTCGAATATATCAACTCATTGGGGAGCGGTTTCAGAGAGAGGCTGCCATCTTGGAGGACTTGGGGCAGAAAAATGAGCAGATACCCCAACTCTATGCTTATGGTGAAGAGCAGGGGCAATTCTATCTAGTGCAAGAATATATCGATGGGGAAACCCTCTCGACAAAGGTGGGCAATCGTGGCGTGCTGGGGGATGCGGCGGTTCGGGATATCTTGCTAAAACTCTTAGCCGTCTTGGTTTATGTTCATGATCACCGGATTGTGCATCGGGATATCAAGCCAGACAACATTATTCTGCGGCGGGGAGATGAGCTGCCCGTGCTGATTGATTTCGGTGCGGTTAAGGAAACCATGGGGACGGTGATGACAGCAGCGGGCAACCCTACTAGCTCCATTGTCATCGGTACACCTGGTTTTATGCCCTCGGAGCAGAGTATAGGGCGGCCTGTGTACGCCACCGACCTTTATGCTTTGGGATTGACCGCCATTTATCTTCTCACGGGAAAAGTCCCCCAAGAATTGGCCACGGATCCTCTGACCGGGGAAATCCAGTGGCGAGATCATGCCCCCGGAGTTAGTCCAAGCTTGGCCCTAGTGTTAGATAAAGCCATCAAGTCCCATTATCAGGAGCGCTTTCCTACGGCCCAAGCTATGCAGGAAGCCTTGGCCCCTTCTTCTTCTCGAAGTACCGTTCTTCTTCCCCCGTCGCCCCCATCAACGGCAGTTCACCCCCCCGCACCTCAATCTAGGGGGGGAGATTGGTTAAAATTCGGGATTGTCGGTGGGGTGATGGGATTGGTTCTCTTGGCCGGATTTGTCTATCTTCAAGATCAACAACAAAAAGCATTTGAAGAAAGGCTCAACCAGCTACAACGGCAGTCACCTCCGGGATCGCCCTCCCCTCAACCCTCCCCTCCAGCGAGTCCTGAAAGCGCACCAGAGGCGAGTCCTGAAAACGCGCCAGAGGCGAGTCCTGAAAACGCGCCGACGGTGAGGGTTCCATCCCCCTATCTGCCAAGTCCCCAACCATCTCCAGTGGAATTATCGCCAACGCCCACCCCCACACCCTCTAGAATTGAACCAGAACCCTCAACTTCACCCTATCTTGATCAAGCTGATGCTATCTCCACCGTTGAAAATCTCTACTATCTCGTTTCTAATCGGCAGTATGACCAAGCAGTTCAACTATTCTCTCCCCAATTGGCCAATCAATTCAATCCCAAGTTTTTTAATCAGTTTGAAAGGGTAACGGTAGAGAACTTGCAGATTACCTCCCGTACTGATGCGATGATTAATTTACGGGGAGAGAATACTTATGTCTATCCTGATGGGACAACCCAAAGGGAACTGCGGTCTTATACTGTGAGAAAGACCGATCAAGGGAGCGAGATCGCCGCATCGGATTTTATTAAGGTGATTAAATTCCGCTAGGATTAAGACAGCGATCGCTAAACTTTTTTAACCTTTCAATCATTTTTATGTTTTTTCCGATTATCGCTCAATCCTCTTCTGGTTTGACATTTAACACCTTTAATGCTGTTATTTATACAGTTTGCTTTTTAGTGCCAGGTTTTGTAATTGACCTAACATTATCAAGATTTTTTTATAAGAAATCTGAGCAGGTTACTCTAATTTTATTAAGGTTTCTCACCTTCAGTTGTCTCAACTATATTCCCTGGATATTTGTTTATCTGCTGCTGTGGGATCGCAGTATTTTAGCCAACCCTAGTTTTTTAGCCTTTGCTTTTATTATCATTATTTTTATTAGTCCAATAATTGTAGGATTAATTTTAGGCTATGCTAACCAAAAACAGTTATTAGAACGAGGATTATCTGGTTTAGGGTTTAAAACAATTACAGGATTCCCTTCTGCTTGGGATTATTCCTTTAGTCGCATTGAGGAACCTGTCTGGATGTTAATTACTCTCAAAGATGGCAGTCAGATAGCGGGTTGGTTCGGAAAAAACTCTTTAGCTTCGTCAGAATCATCAGAACGAGATATTTATCTAGAACTGGTGTATAAATTAGAAGATGATGCTTGGCAACCAGTCCCCAGAAGCGCAGGAATTTTGATTAATGCAGAGGAAATTCGTTATATTGAATTTTGGCAGGATCAAACAGAGGTAACTTAAATGTCAGAAAAACAAGAACGACGGGTTGAGCAAAACGAACGTGGCTATCAAGCTAAAATTGATAGACCCCCTGGTAAACCTCCCACGGGTGGTTCCAATGTGAAACCACCACCAAATCAGGAGAAGGGGAAAAAATAAAAGATCGTGGGTGGAAAATATTCGAGTTTATCTGGGCTACACTAATCCATAGCTGGAATATTAACTTTTGTAACTATGACCGCCGCTATTGCTCTCGATCGCGTTTCTAAAATCTATAACAATCTCCCGGTAGTTAACGAGCTTTCCTTTACCATCGAAAAAGGGGAAATCTTTGGTTTACTCGGTCCCAATGGTGCGGGAAAATCGACGACAATCCGCATGATTATCACCCTCACCGAAGCAAGTCAAGGAGAAATCGCAGTGGCGGGGTATGATGTGAAAAAATACCGCGATCAGGTGAAGAAAAATATTGGGGTAGTCTTGCAACAGATTAGCGTTGATGGGGAATTAACCGTCTGGGAAAATCTGGAATTTCACGGCCGGATGCACCATATCCCCAATCCCCAGAGACAGGAATTAATCGATCGCTATTTAGATTATGTCAGTTTAAGCGATCGAAAATCTGCCCTTGCCAAAACTCTTTCCGGAGGGATGAAACGACGTTTACAGATTGCTCGCGCTCTTCTTCACGAACCAAAAATCCTCTTTCTCGATGAACCAACTGTCGGTTTAGACCCCCAAAATCGTCGTCGTTTGTGGGAAGTAATTCGCGATTTAAACCGGCAAGGAATGACAATTTTGTTAACCACTCACTACATGGAAGAAGTGGAATTTCTCTGTCAGGATAACGCCACGGGAAAAACGGGCAGAATTGGCATTATGGACGCGGGCAAATTAATCGAATTAGGAACTCTAACGGATTTTCGCACTAAGTATGGCGAAGGGTTAGTTATCAAACAAGTTGGCGATAAAATCGATTATAAATTCTTCCCCACCGTGGCTGATGCTAATTCTTATCTCGACAGTTTGAGCGATAAAACTGGAGTAATGTGTCGCCCTTCCAACCTCGAAGATATCTTTGTGGAACTGACGGGACATCAATTAGATTAAATTCTTGGTTTGGCTGTTAGGAAGTTGTTCAGTTATCGGTTTTTGACTCCGGTTTTTCTGAGATTAGCTCTGTTTAAATCGGCATTTCTTGGCTTTTATCTGATGTCTATTTTATTGGCAAACCTGCTAGAGTCTAGGTCAATTAGCTGAGGCTGTCCCTAAAAACCGAGTTTAACCCTAAAAAAAGAGGCTTTTAGCGGGTTTTAAGCTTTTTGAGCCAGATAAATGGCCTAGGAAGGGAACTTTTTCCCGAGAGGGAGAGTCGTCGGGAACTGGATAAAAACTAGAGTCCCCTCTCGATCGATAGACAAAATTGACGGTAATCGTTTAGAATAAAGCACTGAATACTGACGAGATGACAATTATCCCTATGACCGATCTCCAGACAAAAACTAGATGGTCAACAGCGCGGCGATATTACGAATTGCTTAGTGTTTTAGTGGAACGTAATCTCAAGGGACGCTATCGGGGTTCTTTTCTGGGGGTTTACTGGTCCTTGTTAAATCCCGTGATTATGACTGCACTATACACGGCAATTTTCGGTACGGTTTTCGCCTCTTATTTTGATAATTCTATAGTTAACTATGTCCTAGCGGCTTTCACCGGTTTAGTAGTAATAAATTTCTTTAATGCTTCCACTAACCAAGCTTTACCTAGTATTGTTGGTAATGGCAGTATTCTAAATAAAATTCGTCTGCCGGTTAGCATCTTTCCCGTTTCGATGGTAGTGGCAAATATTTTTCAATTTGCTATTAGTATCTTTCCCCTTTTGGCTATAGTAACTCTCTGGAAATCTCAAAGTTTAATTAATGTAATTGCTCTGATTTTTCCCGTGATCGCTCTTTCTCTGGTTTGCACGGGAGTGGGTTTTTTTTGTCAGTACCCTCTACGTTTTCTTCAGAGACTTACCCTATTTTTACGAAATTGTTTGTTTTGTCGCTTGGATTAGCAGCCCGATTTTCTATCCCCCAGAAATTATTCCTCCTTCCGTACAACCATTCCTCCTATTAAACCCATTATTACCGGTAATTGAAAGTATTCGCCAATTGTCCCTTTCCCCCGGATTACCGGATTTTAGTTTGATTTTTCAATCTCTACTTGGTGGGATCATCATCTTAGGAATTGGTTGGACTTGCTTCCGACTCTGGCGACATTTATTTATGGATTTATTATAAATGACAGAAGTAATTCGACTCGATCAAGTGTCTCTCGAAAGACGCACTCAAGAAGAATTTTCCTACGATCTAAAAAGGACAATCTTCTCTCTTCTTGAAGGTAAATATCGTCAACCAGCCAAAAAATTAGTTCTAGATGATATAGATTTAGTCATTAATTCTGGAGCGAAATTAGGTATCATTGGAGCTAATGGCGCAGGAAAATCTACTCTCTTAAAAGTTATTTGTGGTATTCTGGAACCGACAAAGGGACAGGTGAGAGTTAGGGGACAAATTGCCTCTCTAATTGAATTAGGAGCGGGTTTTGATCCAGATTTACCGGTAAAAGATAATATTATTCTCTATGGGGTAATGCTGGGATTTTCTCGTCAGGAAATGAAGGAAAAAACCAAAGATATCCTCGACTTTGCTGAGTTAGAAGAATATATGGGAGCGCCGGTGAAATCTCTTTCTTCTGGTATGGTGGCTCGTTTAGGATTTGCGATCGCCACGGAGGTTCACCCCGATATTCTTATTCTTGATGAAGTCCTTTCCGTCGGGGATGAAAGTTTTAAAAATAAGTGTAAACGACGTTTAAAAAAATTCTGGAATTCCAACGCTACTATTTTAGTAGTTTCCCACGATTTGACTTTAATTCAAGAGTCCTGTGACCAAGCAATTTGGCTAAATAAAGGCCAGTTGCAATGTCAGGGTACATCGGAAGATGTAATCAAGTTTTATTTGGATTCCGTACATCAAAATGAAGTTAATTTTTAATTAAGTAGGTAATCTCAATTAATTGTTAGATAGCAATAATCTATCTACGTTTTACTTAGGTCGAAAACGCTGTCACAAAATAAAAAACCTCGGTGTCCAGCCGAGGTAGCGCTAAGTTATGTAGGAGAACTCAAGCAAATCTGTCAATGGGGTAAACCCAAACCCCGAAAACTTTTTTAAGCTAGTAGGCCCAGTTTTTTGCCGTTGTCTGGAGCTAGACGAATCATAAGCTGTCTGATGCTCCTCGAGACAATCTGAACTGGCTTGCTGTCTTGGCTGTTTTGCTTTAACTTTTAGTTCATGTAAATAAATGTAACAATATTTTTACGAATTGTAAAGAAGGATTGACAAAATAAAACTTATAAGTACCATAAGCTAAGTTAATATTTTTCGCCGATCGAAGCGAGGGAGGTAATAATAGAGAGATTGGTTCACTAGCGTGACAAGGTGTACCCAGAATGTCCTATTCGTTTTTATTGCCACTATTCACCGCTGCCTTGGCTGCCTATTTCTGGCAGAAGTCCAGCGATGAAATCGCTTATCTGGCCAGTGCCGCCACGGTAATTAGTTTAGTGTTGAGTCTGGTTTTAGCTCCTTGGCAGATTCAGCTATTAATTCTCTTGACAGTTGTGATTGTCGTCACCTTTTTATGGCAAGGACGAGAAGAGCAAAAGAATGTCCCCGTCCCCACTCCAGAAACCGCCCGCGAGAAAAAGTACCGTGGGGCCACCTATAGGGAGCCAACAGTCACCGAAGCTCCTGTCAAGGAACGAGGGGGTAAATATCGCGGTGCGGAGGTTAAAATCACCAATAATCCCACGGTGGCTAACCCAATTCGCTCCTCATCTCTCAAATATCGCGGCGCCGGTTCAGCAAACAAGGAGCAGTAATCAGTAATCAGTAATCAGTTTTCGGTAATCAGTTTTCAGTAATCAGTTTTCAGTTTTCAGATTTGAGTTTTAAGTTCACTGATTGGGTGCATCTTATATTTGTGATTTTCTCTCACATATAGGTGAGCAGCAGAAGTTATTAAAAGAGGACGAAGGCAATTCGCCCCGACAATAATATTATCGAGATGCACCCCACTGATTACTGTTTACTGTTCACTGTTCACTGAAACTTCCCAATTCCTACTGGTCTTGAATATAAGGCTGATTATTCTTGAGACAGTTGTATGCCTTTTGTAATTCGATTCCCAGATAACCAATATGTTCGGGAATAATTGCGGGATTAGTTGTTGCAAGCTCGCGGATTAATTTGAGGGGATTTTTGCCTCGATAACAAGCGACAATTTCCCCGCTGCCGGGGGTAGTTTGTTGGACAAGAATTTGTTCTTCTTCCACAGAAATCAAAAAGTTACCGCTAGGGTCAAAAAAATCGCGCTGATTGACAATCTTATCGTACTGGGTGGCGATTAATCGTTCGACATTCTCCCAAGTATCATCGTATATATGGGCCGATTGACTAATAGTAATCAATGGACCCATTGATAAATTGTAGTCAGAGTGCTTGCTAATCTCATCCCTAATATGTTGCTGTAAAGCACGCAATCCCATGGCATTTGCCGGCCAAGCAGCAAACATATCATTACTTCTAAATATTGCGGTGAGAGATAATTCATTTTCCACCACTCGCACCCAAATATGATTTAAACAGGGACTACCTCCCTTTTCGTGGTCTTTTACATCCCAGAGGGACATGACTGCACTAGCTGCGTCAATTTCTGAGATTAATTTATTAATAACCTGTGCGATTTGGTCTCGTCCAAACCAAGAGCGTAATCTTTGACCATAAGTGTATTTAACTCCTTGGTGTATAGGGGAATCATCGAGAATTTGTCCGATATATTCGGTGAGAAAAGCTCTATCTATAGGCAAATAATTAGGTTTGGGAAAATAAAAGTCTGGAGGTTCATCGGTGACAACAGCCATTAGGTCAATTAATTCTTGCCATTTACCATCATATCCTGTGGGTCTAATTGTCCCGGTGGTTTTAATCTTTTGGAGAATTTTTACCCAAGTTTCGGCAATAGTTTTTCCTTCAATGCGATGACCGTATCTTGTACCGGGTAGCAGAGAAGGAAGATTTTCTAAGAGAGGAAAGATTAAGGGTTCTCCCCAAGTTGGTAGGGGAGATTGTTCTGCATAATTTTTGACAGTTTCAATCGCTTCTGGGATGGATTTAACCAGTTGATATTGAATTGATTGACGTAATTTTTCGAGGGTCTCTCGGTCAATTTCCTTGTCAATATATCCCGTGATAGAAGAATTAATTAGCCAACATTCTCTACCTGTGTCACTTTTCCCTAACTGAAATCCTTGACTAAAAAAGTCTAGCAAACACTGACAGCTACCGGAGTTTTTATCTTCCTTAGTAGCGTTGAGAATAACTAAATATCTAACGTGGGGATTTGCGATTAAGTTTCTCAGCAGGGGACTAATTCCTCTAGTGGGACTATAAAGATTACCAATTACTGCGTATTGGTCGGGATTTAAATGTTTAGCAAGGGACTGTTTTACTGTCCATCCCGTGATAATTGCCGTTTGGCCGTGACCGCAGATTAATTGATTGGGTTTATAGTGGGGTTGGTAGGTCAATTTAGGGGTGGTTTCTGTACTAAGCATGGATTTAAATTAATTGTTCAAGATAATTAATAATATTTTGGTGAAGCTGTTCTATTGTATCAGTGCCATCCAGTTGTAAACAATTATCTTTATATTCTTTAAATATCTCGATAAACATCTGACGAACTTTCATTAATTTTTCTTGTTTTTCGTACACTTCTGTGATGGCTCTGTTTTTAATTCTTGCTAGAGAAATATCAGGAATAACATCGATATAAATGACTAAATCTGGATTGGGAAAATGTTGATTTAACTGCTGAACAAAAGCCAATTCTTCGGGATTATTGCAATTGTAGGCCAAAGAAGAAAAATAATAACGAGTAGTGATCACATGGGTTTGTTCTTGGTGAATAAGTTTAAAAACGCCATCGTGATCATTATATAAATGATAATGGCGATCAGCTGCAAACAGATAGGCCATTTGTCGGTCAAATTTATTTTGATCTTTGATAGAAATAAGATTAGTTTGCATTATTTCTCGAATCAAACTACCGATGACTCCCTCGGAAGGTTCCGGACTTAAAACTGCTTTTTCTCCTCGCTTGAAAAAATATTCTTGTAAGAGTTTTGCTTGGGTACTTGTTCCAGAACCATCAATACCTTCAAAGACAATAAATTTCGGTTTCATAATTTAATCTTCTTTCTCGCTCTCATTATCTGAATAATTGTTTTAGCCAAGTTAACCAAGATTTTTTCTGGGGGATTAATTGCGTCATTTCTCCGATAATCTCTCCCATACTTCCCCAAGCATAAATATTTTTATTGAGGGATTGTATGGTTAAATTTTCTTGTAAAGCTAAACTGATGATACTAATTATTTCTGCTGCCTGATTACCGACTATTTGCGCTCCCAGTATTTTACCATCTTGTCGGTAGATTAATTGACAAAATCCCGTGGTTTCCCCCCAGATTTGCTGTGGGACTATATGTTTGATGGGATAGTTGATCATCTTTACCTCCTCACCATAGCTCTCCCAGGCTGCTTTTCCAGTTAAACCCACCCAAGCAATAGCAGGATCGAAAGCAATAAATGAGGGAATTTGCTCCGGATTAAAGTTAAATTTTTCTCCCGTGAGCAGATGCTTGACTAACCCAAAAGCAGCCCGGTGATTTAAAGTAGGATCGGGATAATTATTTCTGAGCAAATTTAGGGCATAAATGCGGGAATTATCGGTTTGTAATTGCCGATTAACCCTAATTAATCCTTGCTCTAATTTAACTCCCACCCCGGCCAAATTTAATCCCTGTTCATTGACTTGATAATTACCAGCAAAAATGAGATCATCAACTTCCATGACACGATTGCCTAATTGTAACCATTTTTGACCCTCGATCGCTTTCACTTGACTAGGACAATAGCCGTATAAAATCTTAATTCCTTCCGCTTCTAAAATGGCAGTAACTAAATGGGAGATTTCCCGATCAATATCTGGCAGTAGATAATTATCCTCGATAATTAAGCTAATTTCTTTGCCTAAACGTCGGAGAATTTGAGCCAAACTAACAGCCATGCTGCTGTTGCCAATAATCGCTAAATGTTGTCCCAACTTATCTAAATTTGGCTCTTGCCAAAGGGTCTGAGCAGTAAAATAATTAACCTCATCTAAGCCGAAAATTTTCGGGACTTGCGGATAAAAACCAGTAGCGATAAGATAGTGTTTAGCCAACAATTGCCGACCGTTAACCACGAATCCTAAACGCGGCAGCCGGACAAATTCCCCCCCCACCCAAGATAACATCTATTCCTTCCGTGGCTAATCTCGCCAAAGAATGATGTTTATTAATGCTTTTATCTACTTCCTCTAACCATTGCCGCAACTGTTGCCATTGGGGATAAATGGCCGTTTCTTGCCAATGATTCAGCAGTTTATAGAGATGGAAAATTTGGCTGTACCCCTTGCTAAAAATGTCCTCAGACACCTTTAAATTTCCGCTAGAAGGCTGTTGCACTAAGGCCACCCTTTTTTTGAGGTGAACAGCCAACAAAGCCGCTTCTATCCCCGCAGGAGTGGCACCAATAATTACTAAGTCGTCAACCACAAATTTAAAGTCAAAAGTCAAAAGTCAAAAAAGGTGTTGGGGGTTTTGGGGTGTTAGGGTGTTAGGGTGTTAGGGTGTTAGGGTTTAAGGGTTTTAGTTGAAATTCCCCCACTTCCCCACTTCCCCCCGCAACGCGCACGAAGTGGTCTCCCCATTTCCCCATTCCCCCACACCCCACACCCTACACCCTACACCCTCTTTCAAGTCAGGAGTCAGGAATCAGGAGTCGGAATTCAGGAATCGGAAACTTAACACTTAAAACTCAAATCTGATAACTGATAACTGATAACTGATAACTGATAACTGATTACCGGCGCCGGTCTTGCAGTTTTTTATAGACATCTCGCAGGGGGACTTGATGATAGGCGAGAGCGACGAGGGTATGATAAAAAAGATCGGCCACTTCTGCGGCAATAGCATCGCCATCATTATCTTTGCAGGCCATGACCACTTCTGCCGATTCTTCGCCGATTTTCTTGAGAATTTTGTTATCTCCTCCGGCCAAGAGTTTACAGGTGTAGGATTCCGGATGAGGATCGTCTCTGCGATCGCAAATTACCTTAAACAATTCCGAGAGAGTATCGGCCGCTGGCGGTGATTTTTGCCAATTTACTTGGTGAAAACAGCTTCTTTCGCCGGTATGACAGGCGATATCACCGATTTGCTCAATAGTCAGCAATATCGCATCACTATCGCAATCGTAGCGAATTTGACGCACTTTTTGGATATGGCCAGAAGTAGCACCCTTGTGCCACAATTCTTGACGAGAACGACTCCAATACCATGCTTCCCCAGTGGTGAGGGTTTTTTCGAGGGATTCCCGATTCATCCAGGCCATCATTAACACTGTAGCATCAAGATAGTCTTGAGCGATCGCTGGTACTAAACCCTGGGGATTATAAGCGATCGCGTCGAGGGGAATAGCAGAGAGTAAAGAAGACATCAGTTTTTCGCGGTCAAGAAATATGGTGGGTTAAACTACCCAAAGCTTAGGGACTTGCGCTTTGATAATGTACCTTTTGGGCGAACGCAGTTCGCCCCTACATTGTGGACAAAATCCGTTACTGTAGGGGCGCAAAGCTTGCGCCCTCCGATCGATTGGGATATTATTCCCACGCAAGTCCCTTAATTATATAGGGTTTGCGGCAAAAAGTTTTTCGTGGGGGCAGGCTTCGGACGTTCGGCGGTTCGGGGTGTAGGGTTTTACCTATTTTCAGGGAAAAAGTCCCTGAATTTTCCCCCTGATCACTCCAAAACCCCAAAACCCTCTAACGACCCGTTCAATAAAAACAAAAATTATGTCCTAGGCTGTGTTAGAATCAATGCCTAAGAAAAAGCTAAAAGCTAGAAACCCTCCCAGGGCATCCAACCTTTAGCTGTTTCGACCTCACAGTTATCAATGTCTTGCACACATTGGTAACTGTTATTTTTGCTTCCCGAAGCGGGAAACCAATCCTAAACCACCCACTGCCAGAAGTCCGAGGATAGTACCCGGTTCTGGTACTTTTGTGCCTTGTGTGAATTTATTCGATAAGAAATTCAGGTAGCTGCCCGAAGCACCGGGGGTTCCAGGCATAATTGTATCCGTGACCGTGAGCGATGTATAACCACCCGACTGAATATCAAAGAAACTACCAGAAGGATCAGAACCGCCGTCAATTGAAGTTAAGAGAAGCGAAGGTATCTCAGCCACTGTCTTCTCTATCTCCCACGGGTCGGGACTTACGTCCGAATCTAATTGAATCCCTGCAAAATGAAAATTGGGATCTGTGATCGTGATTTTGTAAGACAGAGCCGCATTAAAATTGAATGCTGCTATGTTTTTGTCTGGAATGAGTGTAACCTGATACACGCCACCCATCTCCATAAATTCAATTGTGTCGGTGGACCGTATATTAACGTCATTTATGTTCGAGACGTACTCAACTTTTTTGTCGCCGAGTTCAAGAAAACCTCCTACTTCTTTGAACTGATCCCATGTTTTCGAAATGACCGCGGCACTGGCACTGGTAGCGGTAAACACCGAGCCAGCGAGAACCCCGATGGCTAGAGAGCCGGAAGCAAAGGTTTTGGTTAGTTTATTTGTTGTCATCATAACTGAATTATCCAGCGTTAATTGGTGAACTATGAACGTCACAAAAAAGTTAAAAAAACATTAAGTTTTGCTGATAACTTTTTTTTGACTTAACTGAAGTATACCGAGACCTTCAAAAACAAAACAAGTGTTTTCCCAGAAATTTTAATTTTTGTAATCAAACTTAATATTTATCGATAGGAACATCCTAACCTTTCCTATAATTTATCTTAATGATAAGGTCGTATAGCGGTTTTCAGTCTAATAAGGTATAGTAAATCCCTTGATAGACAGGCGTTTCAGCGTTTCAATCCGGACTCACTTCTGTGAAAACCGCTATAATTCTCTGGTTTTAGGGAACGCTGGAACAGTAGCCAGTCGTCGAGAAACGATGCTAAATCTCATCATATTTCATCTTTGTAAAAAACGCAATAGAAAATCATTTTCCGTCATATCTATACATTTTTTTGTCCATTTTATGCCAGTTTTTCTAGGAGATAATCACCCAAAAATTGACAAATACACCCAAGCTTTTTTGGTCAAAGTTGAACAAATAAAAGGGAGCATCTCACTTATGCAAGTGAGTAATTATACTTGTCGCTAAAACTTGCTTCTGGTAAGGCTTTCAAAATAGGGGACTTGCGCTTTGATAATGTACCTTTTGGGCGAACGCAGTGCGCCCCTACATTGTGGACAAAATCCGTTACTGTAGGGGTGCAAGGAACCTGCGCCCTCCGCGCGGAGGGGGTTTGCTGATCACCCTCAGTAGGGTTGGCTGAATAAATCTAAAAACCTTGTTGGGTAAGACTTTTAGACTTTTTTGACCTCAAAAAGTGCCAACCCTTGGAGTGATCGGGGGTAAAATTCAGTTACTTTTTTCCTGAAAATTAGGTAATTGACCCAAAATCGGTAAAACCCTACACCCCACACCCCACACCCTGTCCCCACGAAAAACTTTTTCAGCAGACCCTAAGTAGGGGGAGAGCCTTCGAGATGTTATCGCAACCGAATCGGCGGTTAGGACATTGACAATCTCCGAAACCCTCTCAGGTTGTACTTTTGACTTTTGACTGGCGCGTAGCGCTAGACATTTTGGCTGCCAGGAACCTGCGCCCAAATGCCTATTTTCAGGCTGAGCGCTCGATGAAAATCTCTAGTCAGGGACTTGCGCTTTGATAATGTGCCATCTGGCTGGTCTGATTCTTCTACAGAGCGATTTTCAAAGCTGGGATATTATTCCTACGCCAGTCCCTAGTTAAGTGTCTGTGAAGCAAGAATCCCCCGTTACATTGCGTCAGCAATTAACGGTGGGAGTGTCAAGGTTCACTGCCACGGTTGCGCCAGACTTGCCAACCGACGTAACCGAGGAGGAGAGTCGCACCAAAGGCAAAACCCCAACCACTGGGAACATTGGAGAAACCGAGGGCTAAACTGCCCACCCAGAGAGTTAGGGCGTAGATAAATAATACTGTCAGACGGTGAGAGATGCCAGCTTTGAGTAAACGATGGTGTAAATGACGTTTATCAGCCACAAAAGGGGATTTTCCGCGTTTGAGACGGGAAATAATCACCGTGGACATATCGAGGAGAGGAACCGCGAGGATGAGATAGGGTAATAGGACGGCGGTAACGGCAACAGTAGTCACAGCAGTGGTTTTAGCCAATCCAATCACCGCCACACCCGCGAGGGTAAAACCCATAAAATAGGCCCCACCATCCCCCATAAAAATTTGGGCGGGGTTAAAATTGTAACGCAGAAAACCCAAGGCCCCACCCGCTAAAGCGGCGGCGATAATAGCGGCGGCCGGTTGTCCCATCACCAAAGTTACAATCAAAATCACCACGGCAGATATACCCGAAACTCCCGCCGCTAATCCATCTAAACCGTCAATCCAGTTAATAGCGTTAGCCATCCCCACTAACCAGAGGAGAGTAATCGGTAAACTTAGCCAATGAATTTGTAATAAATCGCCGAAGGGAATAGAGAGGAAATCGATCCTAACGCCGGCTTGCCAAGCTAGAAAAGCGACGCTAAACTGCATTACCAGACGATTGAGCGGCGAAAGATTAAAAAGATCGTCCGCTAGACCGATGAGGAAAAAGCCCAAACCGCCTAGGGTTACGCCCCACACTTCCCATTCTCGATCGCTTTTTAAACCGGCAAACCCTCCTAACCACCAAACGATCAGGAGGGCAGTTAAAGCGCCGACAAAAATCGAAACTCCCCCCAGTCGAACCATAGGCTTTTCATGGACTTTCCTTTCGTTGGGTTTATCGACGTAACCGCTTTTCAGACCGACGGTTCTGACGAGGGGGGTACTCCAAAGTACCACGGTATGGGCGATCAGAAAAGCAATTAAATAGTATAAATCTCCGGACATGGGAATTGGGGGGGCGATTTAATTCACAATTGGCAACTGACAGGCAATCAGCAATTATGAATTTTTATTATCTCTCGTTTTAGGCCAAGGCGGGGACGGAAATATGGAGATGGGGATAGAGGGGGAAGCTTTCACAGAGTTTCGCCACCCGTTGACGGCAAGCAGTTCTCAGGGCTTCATCACCGGGATTAAGGAGAATATCGGCGATAATGTTGCCAATCTCGATAAATTCCGTTTCTCCCAGTCCTCTGGTGGTCATAGCTGGGGAACCCAAGCGCAGACCACTGGTGACAAAGGGAGATTCGGGATCGAAGGGAACAGTGTTTTTATTAGCGGTAATATTGATGGTACTGACCAAGCGATCGGCTTCTTTCCCGGTCATGCCCACGGATCTTAAATCGAGTAACATCAAGTGATTATCCGTCCCATCAGTGACAATTTTAATGCCTCTGGCTTTCAACTGACCGGCTAAAGCTTGGGCATTAGCGATTACTTGGCCTGAATAGATTTTAAACTCCGGTTTCAATGCTTCCCCAAAAGCCACCGCTTTCGCCGCAATCACGTGTTCTAGGGGTCCGCCTTGGGTACCGGGGAAGACGGATTTATCGAATTTTTTGCCTAATTCCTCGTCTTTGGTCATAATTAACCCCCCCCTAGGACCGCGCAGGGTTTTGTGAGTGGTGGTAGTTACCACATCACAGTGGGGTAGGGGGTTAGGATGATGACCGGTGGCCACTAAACCAGCAATATGGGCGATATCTGCCATTAGGTAGGCCCCCACTGCGTCAGCGATGGCGCGGAATTTCTCGAAATCAATCTGGCGCGAGTAGGCAGAATAACCGCAGATAATTAGTTTGGGTTTTTCTTGGCGGGCGATGTCAAGGATGAGATCGTAGTCAAGGAGTTCGCTTTCGGGACTGACTCCGTACTGTACTACTCGGAACCATTTCCCGGAAACGTTAACGGGGGAACCGTGGGTAAGATGACCACCGTGGGAGAGATCCATGCCCATAATCGTATCCCCGGGCTGCAAGAGGGTCAGGAAAACGGCGAAATTAGCTTGGGCCCCGGAGTGGGGTTGTACGTTAGCGTGGTTTGCCCCAAATAGTCGTTTAACCCGATCAATCGCTAATTGTTCCGCTTCGTCAACGTATTCGCAACCGCCATAGTAGCGTTTTTTTGGCAGTCCTTCCGCGTATTTGTTGGTTAAAACCGAACCTTGAGCGGCCATGACGGCAGCCGAGGTAAAGTTTTCACTAGCGATTAATTCTAGGTGATCTCTTTGACGTTGTAGTTCTTTTTGCAGCATTCCTGCGATCGCTGGATCGGTCAGGGATAGTATATCTAAGTTCGTATCAGTCACGGTTACTCGATCCTTTCTTTAACAATTTACCTGTAATCATTGGGTCACTTTCTCCATTTTGGCACAATCTCTAATCTTCCGACACACCGGTGAGCTTAATTGCTTCTCTTCGGGGTCGATCGTCAATTGTCAACTGTTAGCGGTAAGCTCTTCATTTTTAGTCAATAAGTGATAGTAATATTAGCCAATAGAACCCCCCAAAAGCTGGGATTGAGTGATAAAATCGCAAGTAATACTAAATCTGGTTATTAAAGACTGATTATTTATTCCCCTTTTTGCATGAGTGCATGAGGAGAAAACGGGTTTCTCCGAGAAACCCGTTTTCTCTACAAAAAGTTGGGTGGATTACCTTCAAGATAACCCCCCGAAAACTACCATTAATTATCTGTAATCAACCGGTATTTCTCATCCCTGCGGCAATACCATTAATCGTCATTAAAGCACCCCTTAATAACTCCTCTTTAGAATAGCGGAAATGAATCACACCGGATTGAGCTTGACTATTGTATTGACGTAAACGCTTCAGGAGAGACACCTGTAGGAAACCGAGGGGAACGATCGAACCGTTGCGTAACTGCACCGAGCGCTGTAAATTCGGATCATTATCTAATAAATGTTTCTCGCCGGTGATCTGGAGAACAATCTCGCTAGTGCGCTTATATTCCTCTTTGATCCTTTCAAACAGACGTTGAAAACGTTCTCGATCTTCCTGTTTAGAAAGTTCACTGACGTAGTGATAGGCCATCTGTAGGTCCACCTTCGATAGAGTCATTTCTGCCTTAGAAATCACCATCTGGAAGAACGGCCACTTGTGATAAAAATGGCGTAACAATTCCAAATTTCTGCTAGGAGAATCATCGAGAAACATCTGTAAAGCTGTCCCTAAACCATACCAAGCCGGTAAAAGAAAACGGGTTTGCGTCCAACTAAATACCCAGGGAATTGCCCGCAGGGTACTTAAATCCTGTTGACCACTTTTCCGGCGCGCCGGTCGGGAACTAATCTGTAAAAGACTAATTTCAGGAATGGGAGTTACAGACAGGAAGAAATCTAAAAAGTCCGGTTCTTCATAAATCAAACTGCGATAGGTTTGCCGTGAACGGGTGGCCAACTCCTCCATGATGCGATTCCAGGGTTCGAGATCATCAAAACCACTGCCCAGTAAACTTGCCTGTATGACTGCCGTTACAGCCGTTTCGAGGTTATACAAGGCCAATTCTGGTAAAGAGTATTTCGAGGCTAAAACCTCGCCTTGTTCGGTGATTTTAATGCGACCGTTGATCGTTCCCCGGGGTTGGGCGAGGATAGCGGCGTAGGCCGGACCCCCACCCCGGCCGACGGAACCGCCGCGACCATGAAAAAGACGTAGATTCACGCCGCATTGTTTAGCGGTTTTTTGTAAAGCCTTCTGGGCCTTATGAATTTCCCAATTACTGCTTAAAAAGCCGGAATCCTTGTTACTATCGGAGTAACCCACCATAATCTCCTGTAAATTACCCGGTTCGAGGATGGCCGGTTCCGGGGTCACGTCCTCCCCGTTTAAAGTCGCTAAATGGTCGTAACCGCCGGCTAGGGCTGCCCGATAGAGGGGCAATTCAAACAAAGTCTCCATGATGCCGGGGGCGTGTTTGAGGTCATCGACGGTTTCAAAGAGGGGAACAATGCGGAGGGAACTGCGGCTAGTGGCGGGGTCGTATAAACCGGCTTCTTGGGCTAATAACAGCACTTCTAGCACATCGCTGGCCTCGTTGGTCATGCTGATAATGTAGGTTTGGCAGATTTCCAGACCAAATTCCCCTTGCAGACTTCTTAAAACTCGCAGGGTTTCAATGGTTTCGCAGGTTCTTTCCGAGAAGGGCATTTCCCGGGGAATTAAGGGCCGACGGGTTTTTAATTCCCCCACTAACCAGGCGATTTTTTCTGATTCGCTTAATTGACCGTAGGGTTTGGGTAAAACTCCGAGATATGCAGCAATTTCTTCGATACATTCGGCGTGACGGGTGGATTCTTGCCGAAAATCTAACTGAGTCAGGACAAAGCCAAAAATCTCCACTTGGGCGATCAGTCGATCGAGTTCTTGACAAGAAAGACCAGTTTGCAAGAGACTGCGCTGTAATAGCTGTAATTCGGCTAAAAACTCGGAACCGGAGCGATAGATGTTGGTTTCGTTGAGTTTAGTTAATAATTGTCGTTCTTCCGGGTCATTGAGGCGATCATTGCGATCACGCGTATTTTCCAGACGTTTTTGAATAAAGGCCAATTTGAGGCGATAGGGTTCCTGACGGTAGCGAATTGCTAACTGGCTATAGATTTCGGGCATTTGCTGTTTATCTCTGTCCAGGGAGTCCAGCAACTCCGGCAAGACGTGACACCAGTGCAGGGAGGCACTTAAAATACTGGTCAGGTCGCGAATAGCATCGAGATATTTTTTAATCACCAGATTGCGCTGATAACAGCAGGTTTTCCAGGTGACTTCGGGGGTAACGGAGGGATTGCCATCCCGATCTCCCCCGACCCAAGAACCGAAGCGACAGAAGTTATTTTTCGGCGCTTGTAAACGGGGAAAGGAGGATTCTAGACTTTGCTGCAGACGCAGGGTTAACTGGGGTAGGGAATCAAAGAGAACTTCATCAAAGTAGTGCAGGGCATAATCCACTTCATCGACGACGGTGGGTTTAAATTGGTGTAGTTCATCTGTTCGCCACCAAAAACGTATTTCTTCTTTTAACTGTTTGGTGACTGTTTGTGCTTCTCTGGAGTTGGTTAACCCCATACTGCGAAAGATTTCTTCTGCTTGGTCGAGTTTTTCGAGAATGCCCGAGATGCGGCGCTGTTTAATGCGAATGGTATGACGGACAATTTCCGTGGGATGGGCCGTGAAAACCAGACGAATATCTAACTGATCGAGAAGACGCTGAATTTCTTGGGGGGGGACGTTAACCTGTTTGAGATAGGGAAATAACCAGTGAAATAGTCCCGATTTTGGGCCGGAGTGATCGGACTCGTTCAGGGTTTTTTCTAGCCAATCGGCCCCGACAATGGTGGCTAAAATACTTTTTTGCGGTGGGTCTGTCTTGGGACTTTCGTTTTCTTCCCCGATCACCGTCCGTCGCAGTAGTTGCTGATCCCTTTGTTCGTAGTGTTGTTCGATGATATTGATTAACTGAAAATAGAGGGCAAAAGCGCGGGTAACTTTGATCGCTTCCCCTAGTTCCAAGTCTTCGATCATTTTGGCGATCATTGCTTCCGGACTATCATCGGTCACTTGTCCTTCCTCAGAACAGAGATGGCGCAGTAATTCCAGTAAATCGACTAATTCTTGACCACATTCGGAGACCAAGACTTCTTTCCATAAATCTTCGATTAATTTCAGTCTTTGCTGCAGAAACAGGTTGGAAGTGCTGAAAATATCCTGTTCGGTTTCGGTTGAGGGGACAAGGACGCTCATAATTTCAGTAATCAGTAATCAGTAAACAGTAAACAGTAAACAGTAAACAGTAATCAGTAATCAGTAATCAGTAATCAGTAATCAGTAATCAGTAATCAGTGAAAAGAAAGCTCAGAACTTGCCACTTAATACTATTCACTGAAAACTCAAATCTGATCATTGATAACTGATCACTGATCACTGATAACTGATATATCGGGATTAGTTCTTTACGGTTTGTCAAAAATGAGATTGTATCCTAAAGAACCACATTTTTTCCTATTTTTAACAAAAATTTCACTATTCTTGCTTCTTTTCAGAGGGCAAAAGGGTTTTCTTCCTGGGAGCTTTTTCCAGAAAAAATTATTGGTCACTGTTGACCGGTAACTGCTCGGGAATATTGAGAAGGGGCAAGCGATCGCCACGAAACAATTCCTCACTTTCTTGGCCCAATTCAATTAACCAATGATTGAGGGAACGCAAGGCCAGATAGGAGAGAAGAAAGGGACTGACCGCTAGACTAAGCCAAAGCTCGATCGGTTGAGTTTTCATGGCAATTTTTAGGTTAAAGGACGGCGTTTGATCCGACGAATCGGAAAATTAGCAATCAGGGCTGTAGTTCGTTGGTCACTTTCTAGGAGTAACTCGGTTTCCTCGGTGTCGATATCAAGATAACGACTGACCACTTCTAAGATTTCTTGACGCATCATATTGAGAAGCTCGGGACTAAGATCGGCCCGATCATGGGCCAGAATAAGTTTTAAGCGTTTTTTAGCTTGGTCGCCACTTTTGCCCGAACCGCGCCATGCTAGAAGTTTATCGATCAGGTCATTCATAGTAGGTTAAGGGGTTGAGATGAGAGAGTTTAGGGACCAAACAAGCGACGACGCAGACGGGTAAGAAAACCTTCCTGACCGGCCATTAAATCTAGAAATGGCACATCGCGACCCTGTAAACGTTGGGCAATATTTCTAAAGGCCATGGAGGGGAGAGAGGTCTTCTCCTCTAATACTAATGGTTCCCCTTTATTAGTGGAAATAATAATTCTTTGATCGTCGGGAATAATCCCCAAAAGGGGAATTACCAATAAGTCAAGAATATCCTCGACGCTGATCATCTGGTTAAGTTGGATCATTTCTGGCCGCAGCCGGTTGACAATCAGACGGATACTTTTAATATCTTCGCTTTCTAGTAATCCCACCACGCGATCGGCATCTCTCACCGCCGACATTTCTGGGGTAGTAACTATGATCGCCTCTTGAGCAGCTGCGATCGCATTGCGGAAACCCATTTCAATTCCTGCCGGGCAATCAATCAATACATAGTCGTAACTTTTTGACAATTGGGCGACTAAATCCTTCATTTGAGCGGCAGTAATTGCCTCTTTGGTGCGGTTTTGTGCTGCTGGTAATAAGACCAGATTTTCCTGTCTTTTATCCTTAACTAAAGCTTTATCAAGGCTACAATCTCCCGCCACCACATCGAGGGCAGTATAAACTATACGCTGTTCTAATCCTAACAATAAATCGAGATTTCTCAGTCCGAAATCGGCATCGACAAGGGCGACTCGACAGCCTAATTGAGATAAAGCTGAACCTAAGTTCGCCGTTACTGTCGTTTTACCGACTCCTCCCTTTCCCGATGTCACCACAATTACACGAGCCATAATTTATATCAGTTATCAGTTATCAGTTATCAGTTATCAGCTATCAGCTATCAGTTATCAGTTATCAGTTATCAGTTATCAGTTATCAGTTATCAGCTATCAGTTATCGGTTTGATAGAGTTTTTCATCTCAACGCAGTTAATCCCTATTTTTACTGGTCACTGAATCACCCTTTACTGATCACTGTTTACCAGTCACTGATCACTTTTTTTCGACCCATCCCACTTTATCTTTAAAGGTGTAGGTTCTGGAAAAATTATAAGCCCCAATGATGCGGATTCCTCCTTCGCTGATACAGGCGATTTCTGGTTCCAGGCGATCGCTTTTTAAAGCCGGGGCGCGTGCCACTAATTTGGCGATCCTCAGTTGAGTTAAGTCGATTCGCAAGGCCATAATTACCGCCGCTCGATCGCCGCGGAATCCAGCATGGGCCACACCGCGTAAACTCCCCCAAACTAATATATCGCCATCAGCGACGATCGAGCCGCCGGGGTTGATATCGCCCATGACTATAACTGTACCCGGGTGACGGATTTCTACACCCGATCGCAGGGTGGTTTTTAAGTACAAAGGTTCGGCGAGGAGAGATGGCAGCGGTTGCTCGTCCCCGAAAACCGTGGGATTCGATCGCATTTGTTCGACGTTGTAACCCATGGTTGCCGCTGCCACTGCGGTTTGTCTTCTTTGGGTTTGGATGGTATGCAGGGATAATTCGGCGCTGTCTAAAATTGTGGCGATCGCTTGTAGTTGCCGCGTATCCATCAGGCGATCGCTTGCCTGTAGGTGTACAGGTGTTCTAGCGGGGCAGTTTTGACCGCTATTACGGAGATAATATTTCAATCCTGTCAAGATATCTGTCCAATCCTGACTTGTCTCCCTGGCACTGGTTTTGGGCAAAATTAGCACCAATTTCTCGCCCTCACTTTTTAGATGGATTTGGGCGTATCTTGACCTTACCGAGGCTGATGGCTCAATTTTTTCGGGTTCTAGGTCGATTTCTTGATTTATTTCGGTTTTAGTTTCATCCATAAAGATAATTTTTTACTTAAACAAGACAAAGCGCAAAATAGCGATCAGCAAACCGACGGAAGCGGTAATCAGTGAACCGCCTAAAATGGTTATCAATGCCCAAATTTGATTTTTTTGACTGCCCTCGACTATTTTGAGGCGATTATCCATCCCTTCGACTCTTTCGGTTAATTTTGCCTGTCCTATCTCTAGGGATTTAACATCTTGCTTGATTTCCTTGATATCTGCTTTAATTTCGCCAATATCAGCTTTAATTTCGACGATACTATTCTCGATCGCCGTGAAACGAGTCTCGATCACCGTGAAACGAGTTTCGAGCGCCGTGAAACGAGTCTCGATCACTTTTTGTCCGTTGATAATTAAGTCTTCTAGCCTTTGCAAGTCCGTATCGGCAACAGTTTTCATAAAAATTAACCGGCTATCAGTATAGATGTTTCTTTAATTATGAACCTTGAGCAGCCAGCAGCCGTGGAAATTATGAATTATGAATTATAAATTATGAATTGGGGAGCTTTTTCAGTGATCAGTCAACAGTAAACAGTCATCAGTGAACTGAAAACTCACATCTGCTCACTGATAACTGATAACTGATAACTGATTGCCTCCTATTGACACAAACGTTGATAAACTGTGGCCAAAGCTTGGACATCACCGACGTTACCCGGGAAAAGAACCACAGGTAAATTAGGAAAGAGGGGATGCTCGGCTGCTGTGCGGACCATGGAGACACCGGGGAGAATCTGACCGAGTAAACGGGCTGATCGTAGGCTTAAACCCGTACTTAAGACATCATTAGAGGTAATTCCGCCTTTACTGATTAAAAAACTGATGTCACTGGGTAAACCCTTAACAATGTCCATTAATAGGGTGGAAACGGCAACCCCAAAATCAAGACGTTTCTGCACAGAGGCAAAGGTTAACTCTTGCCGACTGGTATAGATCACGGGGGTTTGTTTATTTTTGTGAATAAGCTTGACTTTTTCTAGAACTTGTGATAGGAGTTGATCTCGTTGGTCGGGACGATCGCGCAATGCCGTCACATCGATTTCGACTCCGACGGTATTGGGTTGTTGAAGCAGTTGATGTAATTGTTGGCTAGTTTTTTTGACGTGGGAACCGACGATAATTGCCCCGGCTGCCCCCGTGGGCTTATACTTACCCATAGATTCGGGAGCGATCGGTTGAGTTCCCAAATTAGCCAAAGAAGTTAAAATACTGGCGGCACTACGGAATAAAAATTTTTTTCCTTGCCCTGCGGCGGTTAAAATATCTTCAGCAAAGCGATCGAGATCCGCTTGAGTTTCCCCGTCTACCACCCCACATTGATTATTTTTGAGCTTTTGCAGTCGTTCTAAACTACCTTGACGGATATCTGCCAATAAAAATCTCTCTACATCATCTGCTTTAATTTTCCCTTTCGTTTTCTCCTCCACATAATCCGGCAGATAACTGTAGTGGTAGGCAAAAACCGAATCGCGAGCGAATTCCGTCTCGTGGACGGGAGTGGGAACGCCATCGATGATTAAATAGTGAATACTATCGCGAGTGATTCTACCCCCCTCAAAAAAGGCTGGAATCAGGAAATGTGCATCAAAACCGCCCAATTCTTCGGCAATAACATCAGTTTCGATCGGATAATGCCCGCGCAGGGTAGAATCGGAACGACTAACCACCAAAAAATCCTCGATTCCCTCTTTAGTTAGGGCAGTTTTCAGGTTATGACAGACTTCTCTGGTGACAGACTCGGCTTTTTCGGGGGTTAAAGCGCGAGTATTCGTCAAAACAAAGAAAATTGGCGCATTATCTGCCAATCCCAAGCGGAGAGTATCTTCATCCCACCGCATCAATAACAGACAACTATGGACTGTTTGGGAACCTGTCGGGTCATCATCTAAGACTATAATTTTAGGTCTATTATTGCTCATATATTTTTTATCAGGATGGGAGGGACGAAGGAACCAAGAGAATCTGGTTAATAGTTTATCGGGTTCTGGTTCCCCATTAAAGTCGTCCCCGGACTAAGCAACCGCTATCAATCTTGATCACAATCTGTCCAATATAGGATAAGCTATACCATGATTCATACAGTGACGAAGTTGAGCGCGGGAGACTTCCCTTTGAATACGTTAATTCACCCCACTGCGGTTATCCATCCGTCGGCAAAACTTGCTGCCAAGGTTAAAGTCGGCCCCTATGCTGTGATCGGGGCCCATGTGGAAATTGAAACTGATACAATTATTGATGCCCATGTGGTCATTGAAGGTCCGACCAAAATTGGCAAGGGTAATCATATTTTTTCCGGGGCTGTTATTGGTAATGAACCACAGGATTTAAAATATAAAGGTGGCGAAAGTAGGGTAGAAATTGGTGATTATAACCAAATTCGCGAGTTTGTCACAATTAATCGCGCCACAGATACGGGAGAAGTTACCCAAATTGGCAATAATAATTTATTAATGGCCTATGTTCACGTTGCCCATAATTGTATTTTGCAAGATAACATTATTATCGCTAATAGTGTCGCCTTGGCCGGTCATGTCCAGATCGAATCAAAAGCAGTTATCGGGGGGGTTTTAGGAGTACATCAATTTGTTCATATTGGCAAAATGGCCATGTTAGGAGGAATGAGTCGTATTGATCGCGATGTTCCCCCTTTTACTTTAGTGGAAGGCAATCCCTGTCGCGTGCGAACTCTTAATTTAGTCGGTTTACAAAGGGCCGGTTTTACCGATGAAGATCTAGCTTTACTGAAAAAAGCTTTTCGGATTATCTATCGTTCTAATATAAATCTTCAGCAGGCTTTAGAACAAGTTTCTCTCTTAACCGATAACCCCCATGTTCAACATCTCTGTCAATTTTTACAATCCTCTACCACGGGAGAAAAACGTCGCGGTTTAATTCCGGGGAAATAATCCCAAGGTAGGGTGGGTTAGGCGACAATAACTGATATAATTCACCAATAACTTTACTATTCGCCGTAACCCACCGTTCTCAGAATTTCCCCATTGCCTATATTAAATAATTATCCAAATGCGTATATTTATTAGCACAGGTGAGGTATCGGGTGATTTACAGGCAGCGATGCTGATTGAATCCCTTTTTCAACTAGCTAAAACCCAGGCAATTGAGTTAGAAATTTTTGCCCTAGGCGGCGATCGCATGGAGTTAGCCGGAGCAAAAATGTTGGGTAAAACCACTCGACTGGCTGCCATGGGATTAATTGAATCTATCCCCTTTATTTGGCCAACTTTACAACTACAAAAACGAGCAAAAGAGTTTTTTAGAGATCATCCCCCTGATCTGATTATTTTAATTGATTATGTGGGGGCAAATGTAGCGATCGGTCAGTCGGCTAAAAAAATTATTCCCCAGGTGCCAATTATTTATTATATTGCCCCACAGGTGTGGATTTGGTCAGAAGAAAATATCCCCTCAGCTAAACTCAGGGCCACAGCAGAAAAGTTATTTAATACGGAAAAATTAATCGCAGTCACCGATAAATTATTGGCAATTTTTCCTGCCGAAGCTCGTTTTTTTGAAACAAAAGGTTTACCGGTAACTTGGGTGGGACATCCTTTAGTTGATCGTATGGCAAATGCTCCCAATCGCCAAGAAATGCGGCAAAAATGGGCAATAAAACCCGAAGAAACGGTGGTCGCTTTGTTACCCGCTTCCCGTCAACAGGAGTTTAAATATCTCGTGCCGACGGTGTGCGCTGCTGCCCAAAAATTACAGGAAAAAATTCCCGATATTAAGTTTTTAATTCCCGTTCCCTTAGCTTTATACGAACCCAAAATGCGAGAATTAGTAGAGAAATATGGATTAAATGCGGTGATTATGGAACGAGATCAGACTTTAGAAGCGATTGCTGCGGCCGATCTGGCTGTGGCTAAGTCTGGTACAGTTAATCTCGAAATTGCTTTGTTAAATGTGCCGCAGGTGGTGGTTTACCGTTTAAGTGCAGTTACTGCTTGGATTGCCCGCAATATTATGAAGTTTTCTGTACCATTTGTCTCACCGGTAAATTTAGTTTTAATGCGAGAAATTGTTCCCGAATTATTACAAGAGGAAGCTAACCCAGAGAGAATTATGCAGGAATGTCTAGATTTATTATTAAATCAGCAACGTCGGCAAAAAATGTTAGATGAATACGCAGAAACCACAGCCGGTTTAGGAACAGTAGGTAGTTGCGATCGAGTGGCGCAAGAAGTGTTTAAAATAGGCCTTTGTTAGGGTTAGGAGCCGGTCGTCAGGATTCAGGAGATAGGAGATAGGAGATAGGAGACAGGAGACAGGAGATTATTTTTATTTATTCTCCCCACTTCCCCATCACCCCACACCCCACACCCCACACCCTACCCCCACGAAAAACTCTTTGCCGCAAATCCTACTTATAAGCGTCCATACCCTCACAGGAACAAACCAGATTTCTGTCCCCGTAAGCATTATCAACCCGTCCCACTACTGGCCAGAATTTATAATCTTTTAGCCAAGAAAGCGGGTAAGCTGCCTGTTGACGGGAATAGGGACGACTCCAATCATCGGCAGTTAAAACTGCGGCTGTGTGGGGGGCATTTTTCAAGGGATTATCGTGGGGATCCATGCTACCATTAGCGATCGCTTGTACCTCTTGATAGATAGTTAACAAAGCTTCACAAAAACGGTCTAATTCCCCCAAAGATTCGCTTTCCGTGGGTTCCACCATCATTGTACCCGCCACGGGCCAAGAAACCGTCGGCGCGTGGAAACCGAAATCCATCAAGCGTTTTGCCACATCTTCCACCTCGATGCCGGCCTGTTTTTTCAGGGGACGTAAATCAATCACACACTCGTGGGCGACTGTTCCTGCGCTACCCTTAAATAACACTGGATAGGCCGACTCTAGACGAAAAGCCAGATAATTAGCGTTCAAAATCGCCACTTCCGTCGCTTTTTTCAAGCCTGCTGCCCCCATCATAGCGATATACATCCAAGAAATCACCAAAATGCTGGCACTACCCCAAGGTGCGGCCGAAATTGCCCCAATCGAGTCCTGATGCTTACCGTTAGCGGTTTCTGGGGATAATTTCGCCGAAACCAGGGAAACATCGGGCAGAAAAGGCACTAAATGGGATTTTACTCCGATTGGTCCCATACCCGGTCCGCCACCACCGTGGGGAATACAGAAAGTTTTATGGAGATTCAAGTGACAGACATCAGCACCAAAATCCGCTGGACGACATAAACCCACCTGAGCATTCATATTCGCGCCATCCATATAGACTTGACCACCGTATTGATGAATCAAGGCACAAATTTCGCTAATTCCCTGTTCAAAAACGCCGTGAGTGGAAGGATACGTCACCATCAAAGCCGCTAGATTATCCTGATGCTTCCGGACCTTAGTTTTCAGGTCATTAATATCAATATTGCCCTGAGAATCGCAATTAACCGCCACTACTTTCATACCACACATAACGGCGCTGGCAGGATTAGTCCCGTGAGCGGACTCAGGAATTAAGCAAATCTGACGATGACCTTGACCGCGACTTTCATGGTAGGCTCGGATTACCTGTAAACCGGCATACTCTCCCTGAGAACCGGCGTTTGGTTGTAGGGAAATGCCATCAAACCCGGTAATTTCCCCTAACCAAGTTTCTAACTCTTGAAAGAGCAGTTGATAGCCTTCTGCTTGGTCAATCGGAGCAAAAGGGTGTAATTTGCCGAATTCTGCCCAAGTTACTGGAATCATCTCCGCTACGGCATTCAGTTTCATCGTACAGGAACCGAGGGGAATCATGGAAGTATTTAAGGCTAGATCCTTTGTTTCCAGACGGTGCAGATATCTGAGTAATTCCGTTTCCGAGTGGTAACGATTGAACACCGGCTCGGTAAGATAGGCACTGGTACGGGTTAAATTAGCGGGTAATTCTAGACTAATTTTCTCGACTAATTCCGCCGTGGTAAAGGGTAATTCCTCGGTTGCGGCGAAAATTTGCCATAAATCCCACACATCCCTGAGAGTGGTGGTTTCATCGAGACTAATTCCTAGATTATTGTCATCAAAATAACGCAGATTAATCTTCTGGGTTTTTGCCTTCGCGAGGAGATACTTAACTCCCGTGCATAGCGTCACTTTGAGCGTATCGAAGTGCGGTTCTTTCCCCACCTCATAACCCAACTGTTTTAAGCCATTTGCCAACAAAGCGGTTAATTTCTGCACTCTTTGGGCGATTTTCTTGATTCCTTCCGGTCCATGATACACCGCGTACATGGAAGCAATCACCGCTAGTAACACCTGTGCGGTACAAATATTACTGGTGGCTTTATCCCGGCGGATATGTTGTTCGCGGGTTTGCAAAGCTAAACGCAGTGCAGGTTTACCCTGACTATCCTTCGATACCCCGACAATGCGCCCCGGAATGCTGCGTTTATAGACATCTTTGGTGGCAAAATAGGCGGCATGGGGACCCCCATAACCCAAGGGAACCCCAAAGCGTTGACTGCTACCCACGGCAATATCAGCCCCCAATTCGCCGGGGGGAGTCAACAGGGCTAAACTGAGAATATCGGCGGCAACGGTGACTAAAGCCCCATTTTCCTGCGCTTTGCTGATAAATTCCCGATAGTCATAAATTACGCCATCGGTGGCTGGATATTGTAATAATGCGCCAAAAATCGGCGTTTGGAAGTCAAAGAGACGATGATCATCGATAATAATGTCAATGCCTAAAGGAATCGCTCTGGTTTTAACAACTTCAATCGTTTGGGGATGGCAACTACTAGAGATAAAGAAAGCATTGGCTTTAGTTTTACACAGTCCGTAACTCATACTCATCGCTTCTGCGGCTGCTGTTCCTTCATCGAGGAGGGAAGCGTTAGCAATTTCCAGACCGGTTAAGCTAGTGATGAGAGTTTGGAAGTTTAAGAGAGCTTCTAAGCGTCCTTGGGCGATTTCCGCTTGATAGGGAGTATAGGCGGTGTACCAACCCGGATTTTCTAAGATGTTGCGAAGAATTACCGGCGGGGTGATACAGTCATGGTAGCCCATGCCAATAAAGGAGCGAAATACCTGATTTTTGGAGGCAATAGCTTTTAATTGGGCAAGAGCAGCGTATTCACTCAAGGCAGGTGCTAGATTAAGGCTTGTTTGTAAACGAATTCCTGACGGGACAGTTTTAGCGATTAACTCCTCAACGGTAGCAACACCCAAAACCGCCAGCATTTTCTCGATTTCCGTCTCCGTCGGTCCAATATGACGGTTAACAAAGCTATCGGTACAGTCTAGCAGGTCTTGCAGGTCAGCAGGAGCGAATTCCTCGGTTTTCTCGGCCGTAATTGACCTATTTAGCATATTAATCTCGGTTTCAACAATTACAAAAGTGCTGCGTTTCATCGCTAGGGGTGATTTTAACGCAACTGGTAAAATTTGGCTCTCTTATTCTTTGTGTGATCAGTTTAACTTACTATAGAAGCGATCAATCTTTGTGTCCTCTGTGTCGGTCGGGTTCCTTCCACTCGCTCGCCAGCAGGACTGTATCTTAGAATATATTTTAGCCACCAAACCTAAGATCGAAAGTATTCACAAAATTAACTTCACTACTGCTTCGTCACCAAAAACCAACCGGAATCCGTAGATCCGATCGCCTTTAATCCTTCTAAATCAGTAGCTTCTTTAGTTTGACGATCGATAATTAGGTAAGGTTGCTTGTGACTTTGCCAGTGATTGATTAATTCTTCAGCAGCAAGGGGAAAAACTCGACGACCACTATAAAAATTTAACGAGGGGCGCTCGTAGGCAAAAGCAATATAAACGGGGTGATCGGCCGGCACATATTTCTCCACTAAACTCGCCACTGGTTTGACGGGGAAATTCTCATTTAATTCCCAGATCCACAGGGGAGAATTGACAAAAATAAACAAAGAAACCAACATTCCCCAGAGTAAAACCACGCTGAATTGTTGCGAGCGCCGAGCTAACAAAATTGCCGTTGTCACCATGGTCAGGGACAGTGACAATAAGGTTAAAAGAATTAAGGGATGGAGAGGTTCAATAGCGGCAAAATTACCAGGAAAATAGGCCATTAAAGCTAATAAACCCGCCCCAACGCCGATAATACCCAAAATAATTGACCAGATTGGATTATAGGGGCGATCGATAGGAAGATTACCCACCTGCGCTAAGGCATAACCGGCCGCTAAAGCCAAGGCCGGATAGATCGGCAGAATATACCAAGGCAACTTAGTCGCCATTACCGAAACTACGGACAGATAAACACCCGTCCAAACTAACAGTAACTTCGCCCAACTGTAGAGATATTCCTGACGGGCTAAACGTAAACCCCAAACCGAGAAAATTAACCAGGGCCAACTATATTTAAGAATTTCCAGCAGATAATACCAAAACGGTCCGCGATGATTGTCCAGATCGTCACTAACTCGCTTTAACTGTTGAACAAAAAGGGAATCGAGAAACTCCCGCTCGTAGTGCCAAAATTGGGCGGCATACCAAGCAAAAGCGGGGGTTGCTCCCAATAACCAACCCGACCAAAAATAGGCAGAAGTTAATAACCGGGGGGTATCCCAGAGCAGAAAAATAAAGCCGATACCCGCCAATAATAGCCCCATAATCCCCTTCGTCAGACAAAGGAGGGCAAATCCTAACCCCGCCCCCAGAGACCAGCGTAAATCGCGCCGTGAGCGCAGTAAACTAACAAACATCAGGATTTCAAAACACAATACCGCTCCATCCAACATGGCTAAACGGCCATGACGCACCACCGGCAAAAGAGTTAAATAGATCAAGGCCGACAGTAAAGCTGGCAAACGAGCGGGAAAAATTTCTCGACCGAGAAGATAGAGAAGCGGCACCGATAAAGCTGTAAAAAAAGCGGGAATTAATCTAGTATTGGCCTCATTGATGCCCCAGAAATGGTAGGTTAGACCAATTAAACTATGAATCAATGGCGGTTTATTCAGGTAGGGATCACCCCAAAGACTAGGAAATAACCAGCGCAATTGTTCCAGTGGGGTTTGGCTAATTTCCTTGGCCACCTGAGCAATGGTCGCTTCATCCCAATCCCGCAAGGGTAAATTACCTAATCCCACTAGATAGATAATTAAGGCCGCTATTAATAATCCCAGTAAACACAGAAATTCTTTAAAATTTTCTCTCTGACGCAATTTATAGCTAGAATATCCCCAAGTAAATTTTTGACGGTTCATAAGCTAGGTCAGTTATCAGTTATCAGTAAACAGTAATCAGTGGACTTATCCCTAATATTATCTCAAGAATAAAATTTTGTCTAGACAAGAAACTTACCCAAATAAAAATGATTTTAATGTTCCCATATTTTTTCAGTTAAATTGAATTAGCAACGACAGATAAGTAGGGAGGCACAATTATTTGTGGGATGGGTTAGCGCACTTCGTAACCCATGCGGGCGTTGGGTTTCATGCTTCAACCCAACCTACGTTCATCTTATATTTAATTCCACCCACCTACTTATATATTTCAACATCGAACTACTTATTAGTACAAGGCAGCAAAGCAAGCTCTGATTGAGTTATAATTTTTGGATATGTCTAATGAACTGAAAACTCACATCTGATAACTGATAACTGATAACTGATAACTGATAACTGATAACTGATAACTGATAACTGATAACTGATAACTGATAACTGATAACTGATAACTGATTATGTATTGGTATAATGGCGAATTAATCGAGAATGAGCGCATAAGTCTGGATATTAATGATATTGGGCTGCTTTATGGAGCGACAATATTTACTACCCTGCGTATCTATCAACAAAGCTTAGATCATCCCCTAACCCATTGGCAAGAGCATCTCCAACGTCTGCACTCTAGTTTACAAGTTTTCCACTGGCCCGCTCCCGATTGGCAGCGAATTCGCCAAGGAGCCGAAAAATTATCCCTATTGTATCCTGTCCTGAGAATCACAATTTTTCCCGATGGCAGGGAGTGGATTAAAGGCAGATTTTTACCCGAAGATTTAAACCTTAGACAAGAGCAGGGAATTATTGGCTGGGTAATAGATAATCCCGCTTGGCAACGGGTTTTAGGAGAACATAAAACTGGTAATTATTTAACCCCTTGGTTAGCGTCACAAACTGCTCAAAAAAAAGGGGCAAAAGAGGCGATATTAGTCGATCGAGTCGGTCATTGGTTAGAAACTAGCACGGGCAATTTATGGGGATGGAAAGATAATTGCTGGTACAGTCCCCTGCTGACTGCTGATATTTTACCCGGGATTGGGCGCTCGGCTTTGATCGGCTGGTTAAAAAAACAAAATATTTCCCTAGAAGAAAATCTCTGGACTCCTGAATTTGTCAGGACTTTACAAGCGATCGCCTATAGTAATTCCTTGGTCGAAATTATCCCTTTTAATTCTATTCTTGGCTGTGATCTAGAGATAAATACAGCCATTTATCGGCAAGTTTTACCAGATTTACAGCAATATTTTTCCAGTCAATTAGAGAATAAATAAGGTTTGCTGAATAAATCTAAAAACCTTATCCAACAAGGTTTTTAGACTTTTTTTTCCTCAAAAAGTGCCGACCATGGGAGTGATTGGGGGGAAAATTCAGGGACTTTTTCCCTGAAAATTAGGTAATTTACCACCTGAAAATGGGTAAAACCCTACACCCCACACCCCACACCCTACCCCCACGAAAAACTTTTTGCCGCAAACCCTAAATAAGGATGTGTTACTAGAGGCTAACACACCCAAAATCTGGAAATAATGCCGCTCAAGCTTTAAAATTCTCGCTCGGAATTAGCCTCACTATCGCGCTTAGAACCGAGTAAATCTAATTGATCGACGAGAATCACTGGTTTAGAACGAGCTAATCCCGTGTTTTTATCATTCCAGGTATCCATTTTCAAAGAACCTTTAATCCCGATTAAACCGCCTTTTTTCACATAATTAGCGGCCACTTCCGCCGTTTTGCCCCAAATTTCCAGATCGAACCAATCCGGCTGATCGCTATTTTTAGAGCGACGATTAACCGCTAAAGTGAAAGTACATAAAACCTTACCCGACTCGAAATACTTGGTTTCCGGGTCTCTCCCCGCTCGTCCCACCAAATGAACCAGATTTAAACTCATGGTCTTAAATCCTCAATTTAGTACAATAGTATGTTTATTTTAGCCCGAAACCTTGGACTTGACCGGTGGGCAGCCAGAAAATTAGGCCGAAGACCTGCGTAAATCTGGAGAGAAAGAAGCGATAATTAACTAGACTTGAGAAACAAAACGTAATAGAATCCAAGTCGATTCGATCGAAAGTCTAGCTATAGCAAGCAACGTTGTTATCAGAACAGGAGTGAAAACAAGTGGGTTTTTTTAGAGGTCTAACCTTATCAAGAGACATAGGTATAGACTTGGGGACGGCAAACACCCTCGTTTATGTGTCAGGGAAAGGTATTGTTTTAGAGGAACCATCGGTAGTGGCGATCGATCAAGATCGTAACCCGGTCGCTGTCGGGGAGGAGGCCAAAAAAATGCTCGGTCGGACTCCGGGCCATGTCACCGCGCTGCGACCCCTGCGCGATGGCGTAATCGCCGATTTTTACAGTTGCGAGATCATGTTAGCGGAATTCATCAAACGAGCGCTCGATGGCACGATTGGCAATCCCCGCATGGTAATCGGTGTTCCCAGTGGGATTACTGGAGTAGAAAGACGTGCGGTGGTGGATGCGGCCAAAAATGCTGGATCGCGAGAAGTGGGGTTAATTGATGAACCGGTTGCGGCGGCCTTGGGTGCCGGTTTACCCGTCTCGGAAGCGACGGGAAATATGATCATCGATATCGGTGGTGGCACGACGGAAGTGGCGATTCTCAGTCTCGATGGGACGGTGATCAGCGAATCGGTGCGCGTCGCCGGGGATGAACTCACGGAAGCAATTATCGCCTATCTGAAAAAAGTCCATAACCTGATTATCGGCGAACGTACGGCCGAAGATATTAAAATTCGCCTTGCTTCAGCTTATCCCTCCCCCGGAGATGAATTTCCTCCTCTGGAAGTGCGGGGATTGCATCTCATGTCCGGTTTACCCCGCACCGTGACGATAAAAGCGGAAGAAGTGCGGGAAAGTATGGATGAACCACTTTCCGTGATCGTTGATGCGATCAAACGTACCCTAGAAAAGACTCCCCCCGAATTGGCCGCCGATATTATTGATCGCGGCATCATGTTAGCGGGAGGAGGTGCTTTATTACGGGGACTCGATCGCCTAGTCAGTCACGAAACCGGTATCGTTACTCATATCGCTGAAGATCCCCTGCGCTGTGTTGTCAAAGGCACGGGAGAAGTGTTAAAAAATCAGAAACTCTTTGAGCGGATCGTTAATGAAACAACTCGCAATGTCTAAAGGTCACTAGGATCGGTTAGCCGTTAGCTATCAGCAGCGGAAAAATGGACCGATTCTCACTCTACACAGCCAAGAGGTTTTAAATCGCTCATGTATTCAGCACGACGAAAATGGACACAGCAGGGATGGCGACTGTTTCTGCTCGCTGCCACTCTGGGGGGAGCTTGGTACATTCGCACCTATCAAAGTGGGGCGATTTTAGAATTGTATGGTTTATTAACTCGTCCTTTTCAGGGAGAGGAAACTAATCTGCAAGAGCAACTTCTGGCCGATCAACGGGTGCGAGAATTACAAAATCGTTTAAGTGAAGTCGAATATCAAAATCAACAATTAAAAAAACAGCTTGGTTATTATCAAACCCAGAAAAAACCCCTGATTTCTGCCCCAATTATTGGCCGCAGCGCCGATGATTGGTGGCAACAGGTAATTATCGGTCGGGGTAGCGCCGATGGTGTGCAAGTGGGTGCTTCGGTGACGGGAATTGGCGGTTTAGTGGGACGGATTACGGAAGTTACCCCCCACACCAGCAAAGTTTTATTGGTCAGTAATTCCCAAAGTCGCATCGGAGCAACGGTGAATCGCAGTCGGGCCATGGGTTTAATTCAAGGTCAGAATTCCCAAGTCGCCACCCTGCGCTTTTTTGAAAAAGCTCCCGATGTCAAACCGGGAGATGTGGTGACAACTTCGGCTTTTAGTAGTCTTTTTTCGCCGGGGTTGGCCATCGGTCGCATAATTTCCCTTAATTTACCGGAAAATCCCGCCCCCACCGCCAAAATTGAATTTACCGCCACCGTGGACAATCTCGAATGGGTGTTCGTTCACCCGCAACCCCAGCAGTGAGAGGGGGAATTATGCTGAAATTAAGCCGTTTATCAGCCCGTTCTCGTTTTATCCTGAATATTTTAGTCACTATCGCTTCGCTGCTTCTCTGTGCCTTTCTTTCCTTAATGCGGCTGCCCGGTATGGAGATTTTAGGCATCGCTCCCAATTGGTTACTGATTTGGTTGGTTAGTTGGAGTCTCAATCGCTCTTGTCTCGATAGTGTGGTGGCTGGATTAGCGATCGGCACTATTCAAGATAGTCTTACCTCTAATTATCCTTCCCATATCATGGTTTTTGGTCTGATCGGTTTCCTCACTTCCCGTTTACACCGACAACGTTATGTTAAAGAAGAATTAATCGCTGTGGTCTTAATTGTCTTTGTTATGACTTTAATTGCCGATGGTGCGATCGCTTTTCAATACTATCTACAAGGAGGTAAAAATCTCGCTGATCTTTGGCTCGATTATCAACGCATTGGCCTCACTTCTGCTCTGCTTAGTAGTCTCTGGACTCCCCTCGTCTATTATCCCCTCCAGCAATGGTGGCGACAATTTAGTGATCTTTAGGGGATAGGGGATAGGGGTTAGGGGATGGGGAAATTTCAGCTAAATTCCCCACTTCCCCACTTCCCCACACCCCACACCCTACACCCCACACCCCACCTCCCCACTTCCCCACTTCCCCACTTCCCACTTCCCCACTCCCTCACCCGCTCAATTAACATGAAATACAAACAAAAACTTAGTCAATTTTTTCATAATCTCGCTAATAAATTAGAGAATTCCGAGCAACCCCCTAAAGTCGATCCTATCGACTCCAAATCTGCGCCAGTTCCAGAGGAAAAGCCAGTAGAAGCCGCTTCTGAAGAAAAAAAGGTTAATTTAGTCTCCCAAGCCAGTAGTAAGGCTCTAGAGACATTTAAACCCTTAAAAAACAAATTTACTACCCTGATCGACAATTCCCCCTTACCGCAATGGCGACAACATCCCCGCTTTGGGTTGTACTTGGGAGTAGGATTAGGGGTGACAGGGGGCATTTTGGGGGTAGGTTGGGGCATTTATCGCCTTGAAACCTCTTTACCGCAAAATATCGCCGATATACAAACATATACTCGTCCCGGCACCCTAACCATTCAAGCCGCTAATGGGGAAATCCTCAAACAAAATGGACCTAGCACTTACGAAACCGTGAAGATTGCTCAGGTTCCCCAACTGGTACAGGAGGCCTTTATCGCTAGTGAAGACCGTCGTTTTCGTGAACACGGGGGAGTTGATGGTCAAGGTATTGCTCGCGCTCTCTTTTCTAACCTGAGAGCCGGGGGAGTGGTGGAAGGAGGCAGCACCATCACCCAACAATTGGGCCGGATTGTCTTTTTATCCCAAGAAAAGAGCTTTGATCGCAAATTACGGGAAATGCGTATCGCTCAGAAAATCGAAGATAAATATACAAAAGACCAGATTTTAGAGCGTTATTTTCACCTAGTTTATCTCGGTTCCGGGGCCTACGGTCTTGCCGATGCCGCTTGGTTATATTTCAGTAAACCCGTCGATAAATTAACTCTAGCCGAAGCTGCCACCCTGGCTGGCATTGTTCCCGCTCCTAGTCTCTATTCTCCCCTCGAAAACCCTAAATCTGCCCTAGAACGGCGTAATATCGTCCTCAAAACTATGGCCGAGGTGGGATTTATTACTAACGCTCAAGCGGAACTGGCGATCGCATCTCCCCTAGGCCTTAAAACCAGTCCCCTCAAACGTCTGCAACGGCAAGCGGCCTATTTTACCGATTATGTGGAAAAAGAACTGCCGCAACTGGTTCCCGCTCAAACCCTAGAAGCGGGGGGATTGGTGGTAAAAACCACCCTTAATCCTCGTTGGCAAAGCGAAGCGGAGGAAGTGGTAGAAAGAGCGGTTTCTCGTTATGGCCAGTGGCAGAACTTCCAACAGGCGGCTTTAGTGGCAATTGACCCCAAAAATGGGCAAATTAAGGCCATGGTCGGGGGAATTGACCACGAGAAGAATCAATTCAATCGGGTGACACAGGCAAAACGTCAGCCGGGATCTACTTTTAAACCTTTTGTCTATGCGGCGGCGATTGCGGCGGGGAAATCCCCCTATTCTAGTTATAAAGATGCTCAGTATGTGGTGGATGGTTATAAACCAGAAAACTACGGCGATAGGTATAGCGGCCGCGAGGTGTCCATGCGCGATGCTTTGACTTCTTCCCTGAATGTGGTGGCAGTTCAGGTGTTAGTGGCTGTGGGTTGGAATCCGGTGATTAAATTAGCTCAAGCTCTGGGCATCCAGTCGAAACTTTTACCCACTTATTCTTTGGCTTTGGGTGCTTCGGAAGTCAATCTTTTAGAATTGACCAGCGCCTACGGAACTTTTGCTAATAATGGTGTGCATCAACCGGTTTACGGTATTAATCAGGTACTCGATCGCCATGGTAAGGTAATTTATCAAGCCAATTTTAAACCGAAAACTGCTCTCAATAAAAACACGGCAGCGACGATGACTTGGATGCTACAGGATGTGGTTAATTCGGGAACGGGAACCCCCGCACAAATTGGTCGTCCGGTGGCAGGAAAAACCGGCACTTCTGACAAGGCTCGCGACCTTTGGTTTGTCGGTTATATTCCCCAATTAGTCACGGGAATTTGGCTCGGTAATGACAATAATAAACCCACCAATGGAGCCAGTACCATGTCCGCTTGGATGTGGCGACAATTTATGTTAGAAGCAATTAAGGATATTCCCTATCAAGGTTTCCCAGAACCGAATTTAGGCAAACGTCCAGTGACAGTAAAAGCGGAACCAATTAAACCCCGACGTACCTACTTTACCCAAACTACTAACAATCGTTTAGCCAGCAGCGATGAGGGTTCCCCCACCGAAGGACCCATCCGCAGACGGCGACGGGTTCGGGTCAGTCGTGAGCAAACTATCGTCCGTTCTAATACTAGCGAACCCAGCCAACGCCGTTCTAGTCGTCGGCGTACTAGCACCGCTCCTACCAGCGCCGCTGTTCCTAGTCCTGAAAATACGGCCCCCGCGGCAGCCGAACCGATTACCGTTCCCGTCACTGTGGCAGCTCCCGAAACTCGTTCGGTTCCCCTACAGGTAACTCCTCCCCCCGATGTGACTCCTCCTGCACCCCCGGCAGAAAGACGCTGACGGATTTTTGGCGGCGAAACTGGGGAATTTAGCCGAAAGCTTGCCGCTATAATAACTTAAAAGCTTGTTTAACGCCGATGACCAGTCTTATTTCCCCCACTACCATCTCCTCAACCCGTTTAAGTCTCAGCTATCAAGTTGCTATGTCGGAACCGACTTCGCACCTCTTTGAAGTCACTCTAGAGATTACCGGTTGGCAAGCTCCGATTTTAAACCTAAAAATGCCGGTTTGGACTCCCGGTTCCTATCTAGTGCGGGAATACTCCCGTTTAGTCCAAGATTTTCAAGCTATTAACCTCAACAGTCGCAAAGTTGCTAAAAATCACTGGCAGATTGACAATGGTAACAGTTCCGAAATAACGGTCAAATATCGCGTTTTTGCCCACGATTTAACCGTCAGAACCAACCATCTTGATGATACTCACGGTTACTTCAACGGGGCTGCTTTATTTTTCTATATCCCCGATTATCAAAAACATCCCCTCACCCTGACAATTATCCCCCCCCATGGCGATTGGCGCATTACCACTGCCTTAAAATCTTTACCCGGACAGAAAAACAGCTTTCACGTTCCCGATTTTGATACCCTGGTGGACAGTCCTGTGGAAGTGGGTATTCATCAGTTATACGATTTTGTCGTCGAGGGAAAACCCCATCAATTAGCTATCTGGGGACGGGGAAACGCCAATCCTAGTCAAATTATCGCCGATACCACTAAAATTATTCAAACCGAGTCCGCTATGTTCGGTGGACTCCCTTATGATAATTATCTCTTTTTGCTACATCTTTCGGCGGCTGGTTACGGGGGACTAGAACATAAAAATTCCTGTACCCTTAACTATATGCGTTTAGGATTGCGAGATAAGGATAAATATCATCGTTTTCTGCAATTAGTTGCCCATGAGTTCTTTCATCTCTGGAATATCAAGCGTATTCGCCCAAAAGCTTTAGAAAGCTTCGATTATGACGCAGAGAATTATACTTCTTCCCTCTGGTTTGCCGAAGGAACCACCAGTTATTACGATATGATAATCCCTCTACGGGCGGGAATATACGATAGTAAGACTTTTTTAGAGCTTTTAAGCAAGGAAATTACTCGTTATCTCAATATACCCGGTCGTCTTGTCCAACCGCTAGGCGAATCCAGTTTCGATGCTTGGATTAAACTCTATCGACGGGATAGCAATAGCGATAATAGTCAAATTTCCTACTATCTCAAGGGGGAATTATTGTCGCTGCTTCTCGATTTACTAATTCGCACCCACACTGATAACCGTCGTTCCCTCGATGATGTTTTACGCTCGATGTGGCAACATTTCGGTAAAGAGGAGATTGGTTATACCGATGGGGAATTGCAAGCAATTCTCGAATCTGCCTCGGGAGTGGATTTAAGCGACTTCTACCAGCGTTATATCGACGGTTTAGAAGAATTACCCTTTAATCAATATCTTGAACCTTTTGGACTCTATCTGCGGGGTGTTGGCAATGGGGAGACGATACCTTATCTGGGAATGCGGGTACAGAGTGAAGCGGGTAAAGAAATGATTAAATTTGTCGAGATGGGTTCCCCTTGCCAAAAAGCGGGAATTAATGCTGATGATGAGTTATTAGCCATCGATGGATTGCGGGTGACGGCGGAACAGTTAAACGAAAGATTAAAAGACTACCGCGCAGGTGATATTATTCAGATAACAGTCTTTCATCTCGATGAATTGCGAACCCTTGCTGTTCCACTGGCCACCCCGCAGACGATTCGCTATGAAATTATCAGGGTAGAAAATCCTTCTAATAGCCAGAAACAAAATTTTTCTGCATGGGTAAATCCCGTTTAGTTCTTGGTTAAATCAACAAAAAAATGTCTATTACCGCCGAAATTCCTTTCCTTCCTCTCGCCTATTTTGAGAATAAATTTATCCCTTTTAGTGAGGCAAAATTATCCGTTGCTACCCACGCACTACACTACGGAACTGCCGCTTTTGGGGGTTTACGAGGTACTCCTGACCCTAGCAATCCAGGACAGATATTATTATTTAGATTAGAACGTCATTCTCAGCGTTTAAGTCAAAGTGCTAAGTTTCTTAATTACGAGATTCCTGCCGATAAAATCTATCAAATAATTATCGATTTTGTCAAAAATAATCAGTGTCATCGACCTTTTTATATTCGTCCCCTTGTCTATAGTTCCGGGTTGGGAATTGCCCCGCGATTGCATGGTATCGAGAAGGATTTTCTAGTCTATGGTCTGGAAATGGATGATTATTTAGCAGCCGATGGGGTTAACTGTCGGATTAGTTCTTGGTATCGTCAAGAGGATAGAAGTTTCCCGTTGCGAGGTAAAATTAGCGCCGCTTATATCACTTCTGCTTTAGCAAAAACGGAAGCGGTAGAATCGGGGTTTGATGAGGCAATTTTAATGAATTCTCAGGGTAAAGTCTGTGAAGCGACGGGAATGAATATTTTTATCATCAGAAATGGTCAGCTAATTACTCCTAGTTTTGACCAAGATATTCTAGAAGGGATTACTAGAGATAGTGTTTTAACTATTGCGCGGGATTTGGGTATTCCGGTTATTGAAAGACCTGTAGATAAGACGGAGTTATTTATCGCTGATGAGGTGTTTTTAAGTGGCACTGCGGCGAAAATTACTCCGATTAAAAAGATTGAAACTTTTTCTTTACCCGTCGATAAACCGATTACTTATCAGTTAAAAGCCAAGTTAAGTTCTATTGTTCTCAATCAGGAACCAAAGTATCAAGATTGGATTACTAAAGTTCCTTTGTAGTTAGAGAAATTAACTTGATTTTCCCAGTGGATGCGTCAAATGATGGCGCATCTGAACTAACCCTGAAATAAACAGAATTTATCTATTTTTCGGTTTGATTCCTTCCTGTGTTAATTGTGGCGGAGATTTACCTGCTTATACTAAATCCAGTTATTAAAAACTGATTATTTATTCTCCGTTTTGCATGAGTGCATGAGTAGAAAACGGGTTTCTCGGAGAAACCCGTTTTCTGTGCGTTACTCAACGGATTTAGTATTATCTAGTTTCCATTTATTCTTGGGTGAATCTGTGCTGCATTTAAACTATGTCTTGGAAATTTTATTACCAATGCTCAAACTCTCAAACTAGGGATGAATTTCTGGTATCACTGGTCACTGAAATAGGTACAATAAACATTAGCTCGTTTTCATAGAGAAATTAAATGACGCAAAATAATCCCCTAGAGTTGATTGAGAAGTTAGAAACAGGAATCCCCGGCTTTGATTTTCTTTCGGAAGGGGGATTGCCGAAAGGAAGAGCAACATTGATAGCGGGAACAGCAGGAAGTGCTAAAACGGTCTTTGCCTGTCAATTTCTGGCAGAAGGCATCAAAAATGGAGAAAATGGCGTTTTTGTCACCTTTGAGGAGCCACCCCACGCACTCAGAAAAAATATGGGTGGTTTTGGTTGGAATATCCGGCAGTGGGAGGAAAATCGCCAATGGGCCTTTGTTGATGCTTCCCCCCAACCGGAAGAAAAGCCGATGGTGACGGGAGAATACGACCTAGGCGCATTAATCGCTCGCATTGAGTTTGCTATCCGCAAAAATAAAGCCAAACGGGTGTCTATGGATTCTTTAGGCGCAATTTTTAGCCATTTGAGTGATAGCGCTCAAGTGAGAAGTGATCTTTTTCGTCTAGCAACCGCTTTGCGAGAATTGGAAGTAACAGCGATTATGACCGCAGAAAGAACCCAAGAATACGGCGAAATCAGTCGTTATGGGGTGGAGGAGTTTGTGGCCGATAATGTGGTGATTTTACGCAACGTTTTAACCGATGAGAAAAGAAGAAGGACAATCGAAATTTTAAAATATCGCGGAACCGATCACCAAAAGGGAGAATTTCCTTTTACAATTATTCCCAACAAAGGGGCCGTGATTATTCCTTTATCAGCTATTGAACTAGAACAAAAATCCTCTAATATTCGTATTACTTCCGGCAGCCTCGAACTCGATAGAATGTGTGGGGGTGGTTTCTTCCGCGATTCGGTTATTTTGGTTTCGGGAGCCACGGGAACAGGAAAAACCCTGATGGTGACAGAATTTATGGCCGGGGGAGTAACCAATGGGGAAAGATGTTTGATTTTTGCCTTCGAGGAAAGTCGCGAACAGTTATTTAGAAATGCTACTGGTTGGGGGGTGGATTATGACCGCATGGAAAAGGAAGGTAAATTAAAGGTAGTCTGTCGTTATCCCGAAACTACGGGTTTAGAAAATCATTTAATTATGATGAAGGAAATTATCGAGGAGTTTCAACCGAATCGAGTGGCAGTAGATAGTTTATCTGCTTTAGAAAGGGTTTCTAATCTGAAAGGATTTCGGGAATTTATTATCGGTTTGACTTCTTTTATTAAGCAAAAAGAGGTGGGAGGATTATTTACTTCCACCACTCCCACTTTATTAGGAGGTTCCTCGATTACAGAAGCGCATATTTCTACAATTACCGATTCAATTATTCTGCTGCGTTATGTGGAAATGTATGGAGAAATGCGCCGCGGTATCACTGTTTTAAAAATGCGCGGTTCTATGCACGATAAGGATATTCGTGAGTTTTCGATCGATCATCAAGGTATGCACATTGGTCAACCTTTCCGCAATGTTACCGGAATTCTGGCCGGAACTCCTATGTACACAGCACAAACAGAAGTAGAACGTTTGAGTGGATTATTCGAAGATCGTAGTTAAAATATAGCAGCATTTGCTAATCGTGCGTCGGTGGTTAGCTTTTTTCTCCCTATCTCCTTCTTGCTTTCTTGATATGTCTAAAAACTTTTGCTTTATTTTTCTCGGTCTTTTACTGATAAATAACCTACATTTATCAGCCTTGGCAGAAACAGTTTTACAAAGAATTGCTCGCACGGGAGAATTAAAAGCGGCAGCCAGAAAAGACGCTATTCCCTTTAGTTATATCGATGAGAAAACGGGACAATGGACAGGTTACGGAGTGGAATTAATGCGCTTAGTCCAACGTCGATTAGAACAAGAATTAGGTAAACCAGTTACAATAAACTTTACAGAAGAGACGACTAATAATCGTTTTCAGCAAGTGGAACAGGGCCAAGTAGATTTATCCTGTAATGCGGCAACAATCACGGAAGAAAGACTAGAAAAGGTTAATTTTTCTATTCCCTATTTTATGACAGGAGCGCAATTTTTAACTAAAAGGGAAAATGTTGATAAAATAGATATTAATAACACTTTAGCGGCAGTTGCGATCGCCTACATTTCCCACACCACCACCGATAGTATTATTCGTTATATCTATCCTCTGGCTAATTGGCAAGCTGTCAGCGATCGAAGTGAAGCAGTGGCAAAATTACAAAGGGGAGAAGTTAAAGCAGTGGTTAGTGATGGAATTCTTCTACTGGGGGAAATCGTTAAACAAGGACAGGATCCGCGACAATTTGTGCTACTACCCCGTCAACCGATTACCACCGAACTTTATGGCTGTATTTTACCCAAAAACGCTCCCGAATGGAAAAAATTTGTTGATACTGTCGTCGGCAGCTATGATAACCAGAAACTGCGAGAACAATGGTTTAATTTAGAAGAAAGTTCTTTCCCCTATAGGATTCTCAGTCAACCCTAAAAATAGACTGTGATTGCTGAAAATTAAAAGTAAGTAAATTCTCTTTTTTTTACTTTTTCCTTGTCACTTTTTCCTGAAAAACTATGTCTTTTGTCGGTTTACATATTCACAGTGATTATAGCTTACTTGATGGTGCTTCCCAATTACCAGCACTAATTGATCGAGCGATCAAATTAGGACAACCAGCGATCGCTTTAACCGATCATGGAGTCATGTATGGTGCGATCGAATTAATTAAAACCTGCCGTAATCAGGGAATAAAACCAATTATTGGCAACGAAATGTATGTAGTTAATGGCGATATTGAAGTCAATCTTCGCCACCGAAAATATCATCAAGTTGTTTTAGCCAAAAACACCCAAGGCTATAAAAATCTGGTTAAATTAACTACTATTTCTAATCTGAAAGGTATTCAAGGTAAAGGCATTTTTGCTCGTCCTTGTATCAATAAAGAGTTACTCCAACAATACCATGAAGGATTGATAGTTACCAGTGCTTGCTTGGGTGGAGAGATTCCCCAAGCGATCTTAGCTAATAACAGGAAACTGGCTAAGGAAACCGCTAAATGGTATAAAAAACTTTTTGGTGATGATTTTTACTTAGAAATTCAAGACCACGGTTCTAAAGAAGATCGGATTGTTAATGTAGAAATAGTTAAAATTGCTAAAGAATTAGGAATCAAAGTAGTTGCTACTAACGATTCTCACTTTATTTCCTGTTACGATGTAGAGGCACACGATGCCTTGCTTTGTATTCAAACTGGCAAGTTAATTACTGAAGACAAACGCCTCCGTTATAGTGGGACAGAATACTTGAAATCTGCTGATGAAATGCGCTTACTTTTCCGTGATCATCTGCCTGAAGATGTGATTGAAGAAGCGATTAATAACACCTTAGAAGTAGCAGAAAAAGTCGAACCTTATAACATATTTAATGAACCGAGACTCCCTAATTATGAAGTTCCTGCGGGACATACTGCTGATAGTTATGTAGAAGAAATTGCTTGGTTAGGATTACTAGAAAGATTAAAATGTCCTTCTCGTCACGAGATTGAAACTATTTACAAAGAAAGGCTGGAATACGAATTAAAAATGTTACAGAAAATGGGATTTTCTACCTATTTTCTTGTCGTTTGGGACTATATAAAGTATGCTAGAGATCATGATATTCCCGTCGGTCCAGGACGCGGTTCTGCGGCGGGTTCTTTGGTAGCATATTCTTTAAAAATAACCAATATTGATCCCGTTCATCACGGTTTATTATTTGAGCGTTTTCTCAATCCTGAACGGAAATCTATGCCTGATATTGATACGGATTTCTGTATCGAGAGACGGGATGAAATGATCCAATACGTCACGGAAAAATACGGGGAGGCTAATGTTGCCCAAATCATTACTTTTAACCGCATGACATCAAAAGCTGTCCTAAAAGATGTGGCGCGGGTGTTAGATATTCCCTACGCTGAATCGGATAAAATGGCGAAAATGATTCCCGTTTCTCGCGGTAAACCCACACCTTTAAAAGTGATGATTTCCGATGAAACTCCCGAACCAGCATTTAAGGAAAGATACGATACGGAACCCCATGTGCGTCATTGGTTAGATATGGCAATTCGTATCGAAGGTACTAACAAAACTTTCGGAGTTCATGCTGCGGGAGTCGTCATTTCTTCCCAACCTTTAGATGAAGTGGTTCCCCTCCAGAAAAATAATGATGGGGCGGTAATTACCCAATATTTTATGGAGGATTTAGAATCATTGGGATTGTTAAAAATGGACTTTTTAGGGTTAAGAAATTTAACCACTTTGAAAAAAACCGCCGATTTAATTAAACAAAATCAGGGCATAGATATCGATCTTGATCAATTGCCTTTAGATGAAAGAAAAGCCCTGCAAATTCGGGCTAAAGGGGAACATAAAAAACTACCTCCCGATATTCTCAAAACCCACGGATTACTAGAAGAAGGGGATTTAGAAGGTATTTTCCAGTTAGAATCATCGGGGATGAAACAGATCGTTAAAGAGTTAAAACCATCGGGTATTGAGGACATATCTTCAATCCTAGCACTCTATCGCCCCGGTCCTTTAGATGCGGGATTAATTCCTCTCTTTATTGGCAGAAAACACGGTAGAGAACCCATTCGTTATGATCATCCTTTATTGGAACCAATTCTTAGGGAAACCTACGCAGTTTTAGTCTATCAAGAACAGATTATGAAAATGGCGCAGGATTTAGCGGGTTATTCCCTAGGAGAAGCGGATCTATTGCGTCGAGCAATGGGTAAGAAAAAAGCCGCCGAAATGCAGAAACAAAGGGAGATGTTTATCGATGGTGCCGCTAAAAATGGTGTGGAAAAAAGAATCGCTGAAAATCTCTTTGAACAGATGGTAAATTTTGCCGAATATTGTCTAGGAGGTGAGACGTTAATTTTAACTGAGGAATACGGATTATTACCAATTGGTAAAATTGTTAGCGAAGAAATTAACTGCACTGTTTATACTGTTGACCAAAATGGTTTTGTTTATAGTCAACCAATCTCTCAATGGCACGAGCGAGGTTTACAAGAAGTCTTTGAATACACCCTAGAAAATGGGCAAACTATCCAAGCCACCAAAGATCATAAATTTATGACTAGCGACGGAGAAATGTTAGCCATAGATACAATATTTGAGCGAGGTTTAGATTTAAAATCCTCTGATTTCTCCTAAAAACCAAACCCCCCAATCTTGTGAGATTGAGGGGTAGGAAAGAATAATCCTGGCATCGAGCTATTGTCCCGGTCGGCAACCCGACAAGTATCTTGGCCACGGTGAAGTTTCACAACCGAGTTCGGGATGGAATCGGAGTGGTGCCATCACGTTAAAGACACCAGGAAGGGTAGAACCCTCAAGACTGCAAAAGCTAGGGAAAAAGTGGTGAAAGAAGAATCAGGTCAAGCCCTCGGTCGGTTAGTACTCCTCGACTGCACTCGTTACCGAGCTTCCATCTAGAGCCTATCAACGGGTAGTCTACCCGAGACCTTACTGGCTTAATGCCATGAGAGCAATCATCTGGAGGTGGGCTTCCCACTTAGATGCTTTCAGCGGTTATCCGCTCCGCACATGGCTACCCTGCGTTTACCGTTGGCACGATAACAGGTACACCAGCGGTGCGTCCTTCCCGGTCCTCTCGTACTAAGGAAGGCTCCTCGCAATGCTCTTACGCCTACACCGGATATGGACCGAACTGTCTCACGACGTTCTGAACCCAGCTCACGTACCGCTTTAATGGGCGAACAGCCCAACCCTTGGGACCGACTTCAGCCCCAGGTTGCGATGAGCCGACATCGAGGTGCCAAACCTCCCCGTCGATGTGAACTCTTGGGGGAGATCAGCCTGTTATCCCTAGAGTAACTTTTATCCGTTGAGCGACGGCCCTTCCACGCGGTGCCGTCGGATCACTAAAGCCGACTTTCGTCCCTGTTCGACTTGTGGGTCTCACAGTCAAGCTCCCTTCTGCTTTTGCACTCTATCGTCCCATTTCCAACGGGACCGAGGGAACCTTTGCGCGCCTCCGTTACCTTTTAGGAGGCGACCGCCCCAGTCAAACTGCCCACCTGAAACTGTCTCCCGCCCCGATTAGGGGTCAGGGTTAGAATTCTAGCCTCGCCAGAGTGGTATCTCACCGTTAGCTCCACCCTCCCCACGAGGAGAGTTTCAACGCTTCCCACCTATCCTGCGCAAGCGAAGCCCGAAGCCAATTCCAGGCTACAGTAAAGCTTCATAGGGTCTTTCTGTCCAGGTGCAGGTAGTCCGTATCTTCACAGACAATCCTATTTCGCCGAGTCTCTCTCCGAGACAGTGCCCAGATCGTTACGCCTTTCGTGCGGGTCGGAACTTACCCGACAAGGAATTTCGCTACCTTAGGACCGTTATAGTTACGGCCGCCGTTCACCGGGGCTTCGGTCGTCAGCTTCAGATTACTCCTGACCAACTTCCTTAACCTTCCGGCACTGGGCAGGCGTCAGCCTCCATACTGCGTCTTACGACTTGGCGGAGACCTGTGTTTTTGGTAAACAGTCGCCTGGGCCTATTCACTGCGACCCTCTTGCGAGGGTACCCCTTCTCCCGAAGTTACGGGGTCATTTTGCCGAGTTCCTTAGAGAGAGTTATCTCGCGCCCCTTAGTATTCTCTACTTCCCCACCTGTGTCGGTTTCGGGTACAGGCAATTAATGATTAACGTGGTTCGGGCTTTTCTAGGAAGCCTGATCAACGCCACTTCCCTCCCGTGGGAGGTGGGACTCGCGTCTTAGCTCCTGGTGTTTTCGCCACCTCTCATCGCCTCGACTGCTTGCACTGGTAACCAACATCCAGCTGACGTTGACCTTCTCCGTTCTCCGGCACAATCATTAATCGGTACGGGAATGTTAACCCGTTGTCCATCGACTACGCTTTTCAGCCTCGCCTTAGGTCCTGACTGACCCTCCGCGGACGAGCCTTGCGGAGGAAACCTTGGGGTTTCGGGGTGTGGGATTCTCACCCACATTTTCGCTACTTAAGCCGACATTCTCACTTCTATAGAGTCCACAGCTGCTTGCCGCTACTGCTTCACCCCCTATAGAACGCTCCCCTACCACTACAATGTAGTCCACAGCTTCGGTAGATAACTTAGCCCCGTTCATTTTCGGCGCAGGAGCGCTTGACCAGTGAGCTATTACGCACTCTTTTAAGGATTGCTGCTTCTAGGCAAACCTCCTGGTTGTCCATGCACTCCCACCTCCTTTCTCACTTAGTTATCATTTGGGGACCTTAGCTGGTGGTCTGGGCTGTTTCCCTCTTGACGATGAAGCTTATCCCCCACCGTCTCACTGGTAGTTTTTTTAGCCGTATTCAGAGTTTGCCTCGCCTTGGTACCGGTCTCCCAGCCCGCGGCGAAACAGTGCTTTACCCCGACTAAACTTCCACTACCGCTGCGCCTCAACACATTTCGGGGAGAACCAGCTAGCTCCGAGTTCGATTGGCATTTCACCCCTAACCACAGCTCATCCGCTAATTTTTCAACATTAGTCGGTTCGGACCTCCACTTGGTTTTACCCAAGCTTCATCCTGGCCATGGTTAGATCACCCGGGTTCGGGTCTACAAATTATGACGCTTCGCCCTATTCAGACTCGCTTTCGCTGGGGCTGTGGGGTCTTCCCCCTTCACCTGCCATAACCTGTAAGTCGCCGGCTCATTCTTCAACAGGCACACGGTCAGACGTTCAATCGTCCTCCCATTGCTTGTAGGCTAACGGTTTCATGTTCTATTTCACTCCCCTTGTCGGGGTTCTTTTCACCTTTCCCTCGCGGTACTGTTTCTCTATCGGTCACACGGGAATATTTAGCCTTACCTCGTGGTCGAGGCAGATTCACACGGGATTTCACGTGCCCCATGCTACTCGGGATGCAGTTAAGCTGGTTCCTTTTTCGACTACAGGACTTTCACCTTCTCTGGTGCGGTTTTCAGCCGCTTCGTCTAAATTTCCCAGTCTTTTGTTACTGTCCCACGACCCCAAGTTCCGAAGAACTTGGTTTAGGCTGTTCCCTTTTCGCTCGCCGCTACTGGGGGAATCGCTGTTGCTTTCTTTTCCTCTGGCTACTAAGATGTTTCAGTTCACCAGGTTTGCTCGCTCCACCCTATGGATTCAGGTGGTCGTGTTTAGGGTTGCCCCATTCGGATATCTTCGGATCAATGCTTGCTTCCCGCTCCCCGAAGCGTTTCGTCGGTAACTACGTCCTTCTTCGCTTCCGTGTGCCTAGGTATCCACCGTTAGCCCTTATTAGCTTGACCTGGCGGTCTTCTTTTTTGGCTTTTTCACCTAGCTCTATGCAGTTTTCAAGGTTCCTCTGGACTCTGAACTCAGAGCCAGCATTCTCTCTTACTATATAAGTAAGATAAGGTGCTGATTCGGAGCTTCTTTTCTTTCTTCCACCTGTACAGGTGGGCCATCCTGGACTCGAACCAGGGACCTCACCCTTATCAGGGGTGCGCTCTAACCACCTGAGCTAATAGCCCTTGTTCCTGATTCAGGTCTTGTGTGAACCCAGAACCTAGTTTGAAAGCCAATTTCGCCTCGCTCCGACCTTTTGGGATTGATTCTTGGTAGGGACTACTTTTTTTTCGTCTCCTACCGGAATTAGGTCTCCCTTTAAGGAGGTGATCCAGCCACACCTTCCGGTACGGCTACCTTGTTACGACTTCACCCCAGTCACTAGCCCTGCCTTAGGCATCCCCCTCCTTGCGGTTGAGGTAATGACTTCGGGCGTGACCAGCTTCCATGGTGTGACGGGCGGTGTGTACAAGGCCCGGGAACGAATTCACCGCCGTATGCTGACCGGCGATTACTAGCGATTCCTCCTTCATGCAGGCGAGTTGCAGCCTGCAATCTGAACTGAGGCCGGGTTTGCTGGGATTCGCTGGCTCTCGCGAGTTCGCTGCCCTTTGTCCCGACCATTGTAGTACGTGTGTCGCCCAAGACGTAAGGGGCATGCTGACTTGACGTCATCCCCACCTTCCTCCGGTTTGTCACCGGCAGTCTCCTTAGAGTCCCCAACTTAATGCTGGCAACTAAGAACGAGGGTTGCGCTCGTTGCGGGACTTAACCCAACATCTCACGACACGAGCTGACGACAGCCATGCACCACCTGTGTTCGCGCTCCCGAAGGCACCCCCAGCTTTCACCAGGGTTCGCGACATGTCAAGTCTTGGTAAGGTTCTTCGCGTTGCATCGAATTAAACCACATACTCCACCGCTTGTGCGGGCCCCCGTCAATTCCTTTGAGTTTCACACTTGCGTGCGTACTCCCCAGGCGGGATACTTAACGCGTTAGCTTCGGCACGGCTCGGGTCGATACAAGCCACGCCTAGTATCCATCGTTTACGGCTAGGACTACAGGGGTATCTAATCCCTTTCGCTCCCCTAGCTTTCGTCCCTGAGTGTCAGATACAGCCCAGTAGCACGCTTTCGCCACCGATGTTCTTCCCAATCTCTACGCATTTCACCGCTACACTGGGAATTCCTGCTACCCCTACTGCTCTCTAGTCTGCCAGTTTCCACCGCCTTTAGGTCGTTAAGCAACCTGATTTGACAGCAGACTTGGCTGACCACCTGCGGACGCTTTACGCCCAATAATTCCGGATAACGCTTGCCTCCCCCGTATTACCGCGGCTGCTGGCACGGAGTTAGCCGAGGCTGATTCCTCAAGTACCGTCAGAACTTCTTCCTTGAGAAAAGAGGTTTACAATCCAAAGACCTTCCTCCCTCACGCGGCGTTGCTCCGTCAGGCTTTCGCCCATTGCGGAAAATTCCCCACTGCTGCCTCCCGTAGGAGTCTGGGCCGTGTCTCAGTCCCAGTGTGGCTGCTCATCCTCTCAGACCAGCTACTGATCGTCGCCTTGGTAGGCTCTTACCCCACCAACTAGCTAATCAGACGCAAGCTCTTCTTCAGGCCAATTAGGTTTCACCTCGCGGCACATCGGGTATTAGCAGTCGTTTCCAACTGTTGTCCCCGTCCTGAAGTTAGATTCTTACGCGTTACTCACCCGTCCGCCACTAGAATCCGAAGATTCCCGTTCGACTTGCATGTGTTAGGCACGCCGCCAGCGTTCATCCTGAGCCAGGATCAAACTCTCCATGATGAATCGTTTGATTCTTTTGACTTTTTTTCGTCTCCCCCTTGCGGGTTTGACTTCTTTGTTATAGAATTGCTTCTAAACGAGGCTTTTTTTGCTTGGCTTTCAAACTATTGTTTTGTCTAGGTTCGAGCGTCGTTTGTTTCGCTTCGCTTTCGCTTGGCTTCAACCGCGCATTTACCAATGTATCTAACTTCCCCATGTTTGTCAACCCCTTTTGGCAAAATTTTTTGATCTTTTTTCTATCCCTTGCTACGTAAGCCTTTCAGCTTTTAGGGTTTTTTGGTAGTCCTTGGCTCAGAACTATTGGTGCGGACACTTTAGTTTACTTGTACTAAATATTTTCCTCAATTTAATTTTTTCTTCAGTACCTCTCGATCGCTGGGTCGATTTTGGGGTATGGTTCCTTGAGAATGTATTTTCTGAAAGGAAAGCTCTCATGTCTCGCCGCGCTGCTTTACAATCCTATTTACTGGTGCGTTTACTCCTAGCTCCCTTGATGTTATGGACGATTGTGACGGTGGTTTTTCTGCTGATGCGTGTTGCTCCAGGTGATCCCACGGATGCGATTTTAGGCAACCGCGCTCCTGAAAGTGCCAAAAATGCCCTAAGAGAACAGTTAGGACTGAATAAACCCCTATTTTTCCAGTACCTAGACTATATTTTCAATCTAATGCGTCTCAACTTAGGAGACTCTTTAACCAGTAAGGGGGTGACGGTATGGGAGATTATTGCTAAACATTTTCCAGCGACGGTGGAACTAACTTTTTATGGGATGCTAATTGCGGTGATAGTGGGAGTCGGATTAGGAATTATCACTGCTTCTCGTCCGAATACTCCCTTGGACGCGGGGGGGCGTTTATTTGGACTGATAACCTATTCCTTGCCGATTTTTTGGGTGGGAATGCTCTTACAGCTAATTTTTGCGGTACAGTTGCGCTGGTTTCCTTTGGGGACTCGTTTTCCTTTGAGTGAGACTCCACCCCAAACAATTACGGGTTTATACACCTTTGATAGTCTGATGACTCTACAACTAGATAAGTTGCCTACGGCATTGTATTATCTAGCCTTACCTAGTTTTACTCTCGGCATTCTTTTGAGTGGGATTTTTGAACGGATGGTGCGAGTTAATCTGAAACAAACTTGGCAAGCGGACTATGTAGATGCGGCAAAAGCGAGAGGAATACCAGAAAAAACGATTATGGTTGCCCATGCGCTGAAAAATGCTCTAATTCCTGTAATTACTGTCTTAGGATTAACTTTTGCGGCTCTTTTAGGTGGTGCAGTCTTGACGGAAGTTACTTTTTCTTGGCCAGGTTTGGGAAATCAGTTATATCGAGCGATTTCTCGGCGGGATTACCCAACAGTGCAGGGATTAATGGCTTTTTTGGCGACAATAGTGGTTTTTGCCAGTATTTTGAGCGATCTAATCAATGCTTACATTGATCCTCGCATCCGTTATTAATCAGGGAGAGGGAATTATAGATTATGAATTATCAAGTGGGGAGATAGGGGTTGGGGGTTGCGGGAGTGGGAATTATAAATTATGAATCTATGAATTATGAAGTGGGAGGTGGGGAAGTGGGGAGACCACTTCGTGCGCGTTGCGGGGGGGAGTGGCAAGTGGGGGAGTGGGGAGATGGGGAAGTTGTCTCATCACCCTATCACCCCAAAACCCTATCACCCTATCTCCTGAATACCTGGAATTCCCCGTTGACAAAAGGCGATAACTTATACTGTAGGAGGGATTAAGAGAATTTACCATGCCCCGTTACTGGGTACAAATTAAGGAAACTCCGAATAAATCTAACGCATGATTGTTGTAGAGAAGTCAGGGCAAGCGCAAGAAATTTTTGCTCATAATGTGCTAGTGGGGTAGCGTCACTGCCAGCACCTCAAGCAGATAATTTGTATTCATGGATGCTCGCTTCATTTTCTGCCTAAGACTACGTTTGGTCGAAGTTTCTTGATTAAGCAAACTTATCGCCATCCGCCGCAATAAAGAGAAATTCTCAGGACCATTAAGATTACGAATACGAGAATTATCCTCAGCAAACGTCACATCGAGAACCCAGTGGAGTTGATTTTCAATACCCCAATGCCTGCGGATAGCCCGACCAATATGGGCGGCATCAGCAGCCAGGGAACTCAGATAGAAGGTAATTTGACGAGTTACTTTGTTCCCAAGATTTCTGACTCTAATAACCATGACCAGTGTTTTCAGTCCCGCCCATTGTTCTGATTGGTATAATTGACCGATTTCAGGCAATGACACCGCAAAAACTTGGCGATTTTCTCTTCTATGATCTCCCGCTTCTACCTGTTGCTCATAACTGTGTTCAATTCCTTGAAAACCTTGAGCCATAGCATTTTCAAACCAAGTTTTTACCTGATTATAGAGAGTTGGATGGTTGGCTTTGAGACAGAGAACATAATCTGCTCCTCGAGCGATAATCTGTTGAGAAATCGCCGTTTGTGTTCCCATCGCGTCAATGGTAATGATACATCCTGTGATCTCAAGTAAGTTCAATAAAGCTGGAATTGCCTTAATCTCATTGCTTTTAGACTCTACTTTAACTTGACCTAACATTAACCGATTTTCCGTAGCCCAAGCACTCACCAGATGCAAGGATGATTGCTTTTTATTCCGGTCATAAGAACCTTTCAGGGTTTTACCATCAATAGGAATGACTTGAGCGCCTGTAGCTTCGACAATTTGTTTGACCCAACCCAAAAAACCTTCTTGTAGTTCATCTGGATTAATTCTCTCGAATACTCTTCTATAGGTGTCTGCTTTAGGAACACCATTTTTTAAATCTAAAAAGGTTTCCAACCAAGCTTGGTGACTTTCTGCGTATACTTCGATATCCTCCCATCCCCCAGCACCGCCAATAGTTGCTAGAATGGCAATTAGTACAATGCTCAGAAAAGCGTGTTCACAACCTTGCCGACCTCTTGGGTCATTCAGTTTCGAGAATTGAGAAAGCCATTGTTGTTGAACGGATTGTGCATCAACAGAGGGTTTGAGCCTTTTGCTCTTGCGCTTGGTTTCCTTTTCTTCTCTTGAAAGGGAATCAACACCTTTTGACATAATAATCTGTTCGTGGAGAATACGTCTTTTTTCCTCTAGCATATTATGTCATTTTTTTTCTTGCGCTTACCCTGGATGGTTTCCCAGCCCAGTTGATGTTTTTTACTACTCCCCTTCCTCTTAGTTGTAAAATAAGTACACCTGTCAGCCTCTCCCCACTTCCCACTTCCCACTTCCTACTTTAGATGTCGTTGACCAGGGAATAAAGGGTTTGCCGTTTAATCCTGTAGTGCTTGACCCACTACGAATGACTAAGCTTTCAGACTTTTAAGTAAGTTTGAGCAAGTTTAGTTGAGCGGTAGTAAAAGATACAAATTACTCACCCTTGCAGACCAAAAATTATGACGAATACCAGTAACCCGCTGCTTGCCGGTCAAGGATTACCGGCTTTTGACCAAATCCAACCCGGCCTGATTGTCCCTGGGATGACGCAACTTTTGCAGGAACTGGCCAGAGAATTAACCAATCTAGAAGCGCAGATTGCCCCCACCTGGGAAAAATTGGTCGAACCCCTCACCCGGATCGAAGAACGTTTAAGCTGGAGTTGGGGGATTATCGGTCATCTGATGGGGGTAAAAAATAGCCCAGAATTGCGTCAAGCTTACGAAACCGTACAACCGCAGGTAGTCGAGTTTATTAGCCGTTTAAGCCAAAGTAAACCCATTTATGAGGCATTTTTGTGCCTGCGTCAAGGGGAAAGCTGGGGGCAATTAGACGAGGCACAACAGCGCATTGTCGAAGCTTCCCTGCGGGATGCCCAATTAGCCGGGGTGGGATTAGCAGGGGAGAAAAAAGACAGATTTAACGCGATTCAACTGGAATTAGCGGAAATCACCACGAAATTTTCTAATAACATCCTCGATGCCACCAAAGCTTTTCAACTGAAACTAACAACCCCAGAAGATATCGCCGGTTTACCCCCTAGTCTCCTTAGTTTAGCCGCCCAAACCGCCCGCGCCCAAGGAGAAACTAACGCCAGCACCGAAACTGGTCCTTGGGTGATTACCCTCGATTTTCCCAGTTATTTCCCCTTTATGAAGTACAGCGATAATCGGGAATTGCGAGAAAAACTCTATAAAGCCTACGTTAGTCGGGCCGATCTGGGAGAATTGGATAATAATCCCTTAATTGATCGCATTTTGCAACTACGTCAGGAACAGGCCCATCTTCTAGGTTATAGTACCTACGCCGAGGTTAGTCTTGCCCGGAAAATGGCCAATTCTGTGGATGAAATCGAGAAATTGCTTGACAATTTGCGCCAAGTAAGCTATGAAGCGGCAAAACAGGATTTAGAGGCCTTAAAAACTTTTGCGGGAACCGACGATCTCAAGCATTGGGATATAGCCTATTGGTCAGAAAAACAGCGTCAGGCCAAGTTTAACTTTAGTGCCGAGGAATTGCGCCCCTATTTCCCCCTACCACGGGTTTTAGAAGGCATATTTAGCCTCGCTAAACGGATTTTTGGGGTAGAAATTATCGCTGCCGACGGTCAGGCATCTATCTGGCATCCCGATGTGCGTTATTTCCAGATTAACGACGAAAAGGGCGAAAAAATCGCCTATTTCTACCTCGATGCCTACAGTCGTCCCGCCGAAAAACGCGGCGGCGCTTGGATGGATGTCTGTATCGGTCGGGCCAAAACTGGCGCCGAGGTGCGTTTACCTGTGGCTTATTTAATCTGCAATCAAACGCCTCCAGTAGATGGAAAACCCAGTTTAATGACCTTTGAGGAGGTAACTACCCTCTTTCACGAATTTGGCCACGGTTTACAGCATATGTTAACCACTGTGGATTATTCTGGCGCAGCGGGTATTAATAACGTTGAGTGGGATGCGGTGGAATTGCCCAGTCAATTTATGGAAAATTGGTGTTATGATCGCCCTACTTTAATGAGTATGGCCAAACACTACGAAACCGGTGAAACTCTCCCCGAACATTACTACCAAAAACTGCTTCTAGCTAAGAATTATATGAGCGGTTCGGCCATGTTGCGTCAGTTACATTTGTCTTTAGTAGATTTGGAATTACACCATCGTTATCAACCGAATGGCAGCGAAACTCCTAAACAAGTCAGACAGCGTTTAGCAGCGACGACGACGATAATTCCTCCTCTACCGGAAGATGCTTTCTTATGTTCTTTTGGACATATTTTCGCTGGCGGTTATGCGGCGGGTTACTATAGTTATAAATGGGCAGAAGTCCTCAGCGCCGATGCTTTTGCCGCTTTCGAGGAAGTGGGATTAGATAACGAAGAAGCAGTGAAAGCGATCGGTCGCCGTTTTCGTGATACTGTCTTAGCTATGGGGGGAAGTTCCCATCCTATGAATGTTTTTAAAGCTTTCCGCGGTCGCGAACCTAGTACCGAACCTCTCCTCCGTCATAGCGGATTATAAAAGTAGCCAAAAACTTTTCTTTGTGGTGCGTTACGGCGATATTTAGCTCTTGATTTTTTCTCTGGGAACAAGGGATTGCCTAACGCACCCTACTTGACTATATTGTGATAACATATCGGGAAAAAAAGTTAACTAACAGGAGTAAACTTTAATGAGTATCGCATTTTTTCAAGATCTGATCGAATCGGTAGAGAGTCTATCCATTGAAGACCAAGATTATTTGTTTGAGCTAATTCGTAAAAGACGCATTGAGAAACGCCGCGATGAGATGGCTAAAAATGGCGAAGAAACCTTAAAGTCTTTAGCAATGGGAACAGCAAAAAAAGGCAGTGCTGAAGAGATAATGGCTTATTTGTTAGAGGATGAAGAAGAATGAAATTAGTTGCTGACAAAAGCTTTAAAAGAGCTTTTCAACGCTTAATCAGCAAAAATCCTCAACTACAAAGCAAGGTATCAGAGGTTCTACATTTGTTAGAAGATAACCCCTTCACCCCTTCTTTAAAATCTCATAAGCTGACAGGTAGATTAGAAGGTTATTGGTCATGTTCTGTTAGTTACGATTGCCGTATTATTTTTACTTTTCGTCAAGATACTGATTCAGGAGAAACTTTAATTGTTATAGTTGATATTGGAAAACACGATCAAGTTTACTAATTTATCTCTTTAATTTGTTCTTGCTTATCAATTGTATAATTACAGTGCAATATCGCCTACTTTTCTAGCGTGCGTTCCTGGAAATTTTTGGGTCTGAAACCCCCTACTGTATATTTTTATTAAGAATTATCTGTACCTTGTAACATTAACTCTTAATTCTTAACAAATGACCATAGATTCTCAACAGAAAAACTGATTATAATAAAGGGAACTGAACAGAACTGCTCGATCGATAACTGATTAATTAAAGTTTTATTACTTTTGATGGACTAGGATTAAGAGAAGTAAATTTATTCTTGATCGCTCCCTGAAAGTGAGAAGAAATAGTTTTAATAAACAAAGAGTTTTCAACTTGGCAAAAATCCTCTGGGGGCAATACACATGGAAGTTCTAACCGAGACAATTAACCCAACTTCGATCGAACGGGAACCGATCCATCTCTATAACCGAATTCAACCGCACGGAGTGCTTTTAGTTCTCAGCGAACCGGAGCTAAAAGTCAGCCAAACTAGCAGTAATAGCCGCAGTTTATTGGGAATTTCTCCGGGGGAAATTATCGGTAAAACCCTAGAGGAAATCTTCGATCCCTTTCAGATCGATCCTCTCAAATCAGCCATAGAAAATAACGATTTTGATGCTATCAATCCCTCCAAAATTTGGGTGCGGGTTAAAGGGGATGATTTTGCAGTCTTTGATGCTATTTTTCACCGCAACGCCGAACAAATGCTGATTTTAGAGTTAGAACCTGCTATTTCCTATGAAAACATTCCTTTCCTGAGTTTCTATCACCTAGCCAAAACTTCGATCGATAAACTTGAAGCCACCCGTAGCCTGAAAGATTTCTGTAATATCATCGTTAAAGAAGTGCGAAAAATGACAGGATTCGATCGAGTTATGTTATACAAATTCGACGAAGAAGATAACGGTGATGTGATAGCAGAAGACAAAATAGAGCAACTAGAACCCTATCTCGGTTTACGTTATCCCGCTTCCGATATCCCTCTCCCAGCACGAAATTTATTAAGTGCTAATTGGATTCGACAGATTCCCGATGCTACCTCTGAACCCGTCGATCTAGTGCCTAGTCTTCATCCCGAAACTCAACAACCCTTAAATTTAACCCTGTCCAGTCTTAGAAGTGCTTCTCCCTGTCATTTAGAATACCTGCATAATATGGGAGTGGGAGCATCTCTAACCATTTCTCTGATTGAAAATAAACGTCTTTGGGGTATTATTGCCTGTCATCACCGCACCCCTAAATATGTACCCTACGAACTCCGTAAAGCTTGTGAGTTCTTAGGAAGAGTAATTTTCTCGGAAATATCGGCACGGGAAGAAACCGAGGATTATGACTATCGAGTGAAATTAAACTTTGTCCAATCGCAATTAATCGATTATATGGCTGAAGCTAATAACTTTATCGATGGATTAATTGCCCATAAACCGAATCTGCTTGATCTAACTAAAGCCACAGGAGCCGCTATTTGTTTAGGCGGCAATTATACCTTAATTGGAGTAACACCGAGCGAAGAAGAACTAAATTATCTGATTACTTGGCTAGAAAAAAACGTCCTTGAAGATGTTTACTATACCAATTCCTTACCGCGAATTTATGCCGATGCGGGTAAGTTTAAAGATATTGCCAGTGGCCTACTAGCAATTCCCATTTCTAAACGTAATTATCTCCTCTGGTTTCGTCCGGAAGTAATTCAAACCGTCAACTGGGGTGGTGATCCGGGTAAAGCGATCGAAACGACTGCCATAGATGGTGATATTCGTCTCTGTCCGCGTAAATCCTTCTCCCTCTGGAAAGAAACCGTTCGTCTCAAATCTTTACCCTGGAAAGCAGTAGAAATTAACGCCGCACTAGAATTACGAAAAGCGATCGTCAATATCATCTTAAAACAAGCCGATGAATTGGCACGTTTGGCGCGGGATTTGGAACTATCAAACGCCGAATTAAAAAAATTCGCCTACGTCGCTTCCCACGATTTACAGGAACCCCTCAATCAAGTCGCCAACTATGTGCAGTTGCTAGAAATGCGCTACACCGAAGAACTGGACGAAGATGCTAAAGAATTTATTACTTTTGCCGTCGAAGGTGTCAGTTTGATGCAAACATTAATAGATGATGTGCTGGCTTACTCGAAAGTGGATATGCAGGCGGCAGAGTTTAATACCATCGATGCTAATCTGGCACTGGAAAAAGCTCTCGCTAACCTGAAAGGGAGAATTCAGGAAAGTCAAGCTCTGATCACCGTTGATCCTTTGCCAATTGTCATGGCAGATAAAACCCAGTTAATGCAATTGTTCCAAAATCTCATCGGTAATGCGATTAAATTCCGAGGAAAAGCAACTCCCACTATTCATATTGCTGCCCAACGTCAAGAAGAGGAATGGCTGTTCTCTGTCACCGATAATGGAATTGGTATCGATCCCCGATTTTCCGAACGCATTTTCGTGATTTTCCAACGACTGCACACCCGCGACGAGTACCCCGGCACAGGTATGGGTTTAGCGATTTGTAAGAAAATTATCGAGTGTCATCGCGGACGAATTTGGGTAGAATCCCAATTAGGTAAAGGAGCGGTTTTCTGTTTTACAATTCCCCTAGGAGGTGACGAGCGTGAGCGCTGGCGAGGACGTGCCACACAAAATTATCTTATTAGTGGAGGACAGTAAAGCTGATATTCGCCTCATCCAAGAGGCATTAAAAACTAGCACCGTCCCGCACGAATTAGTTATCGTTAGGGATGGTGTCAACGCCATGGATTATCTGCGTCGAGAAGGGGAGTATCTCGATTCTCCCCGTCCTAATCTTATTCTTCTCGATCTGAATTTACCAAGAAAAGACGGACGGGAGGTATTAGCGGAAATAAAAAACGATCCCAGTTTAAAAAGAATTCCTGTGGTGGTTTTAACCACTTCTCGCAACGAGGAGGATATTTTTTATAGCTATGAACTGCACGTTAATTGTTATATAACCAAGTCGCGCAATCTCAACGATTTGTTCAAAATTGTCAAAAATATCGAGGCTTTTTGGTTAGAAACCGCTACTTTACCCGGGGAGTGAATCATTATCAGTTATCAGTTATCAGTTATCAGTTATCAGTTATCAGGTTTGAGTTTTCAGTTAATAGTAAGCTAAGACGCATCTTAATCGCCTATCCTTAGATGAGCTACATCTCCCCTAATCCCTTTACTGTTGCAAGAGTTGCTTAATGGCTTATCAAGGGGCAAGTTCTGAGCTTTCTTTTCACTGATTACTGATTACTGATTACTGATCACTGAAAAATCTTCCCACTTCCTAACTTCCCAAATCTCTTTAACTTTTGATTAAAAAATGGGACTCTCGCAGGATATAAAAGTTCTTTTAATCGAGGATAATTTAGCCGAAGCTCGATTATTAAAGGAAATTCTTAAGGGTAATGAAAAAAAAGAATTTCATCTGGTTAATGTGTCAAGATTATCGGAGGCAATTTCTCTTTTAAAACAAACAAATTTTGATGTAATTTTATTAGATCTAACTTTACCAGATAGTCAGGGTTTGGAATCCTTAGCTCCCCTTTTGATTACGGCTCCGAAATTGCCGATCGTGGTTTTAACTAATACTAATGATGATAATTTAGCTTTGGCAGCACTACGTCAGGGAGCGCAGGATTATTTAATTAAAAGAGAAGTAAGTTTAGAAATTTTAACTCGATCGCTATGTTATGCGATCGAGCGAAAACAGATGGAGGAAGCTTTACGAGAATCCAACGAAGCTTTAAAAATGAGCGTGATTGAACGCACTAATCAACTGGAAAAAGCGCAGGAATTAAATCAGTTAAAAACCGAATTTGTTTCCATGTTATCCCACGATTTTCGCAATCCTTTAAATAAAATTTTACTCTCGGCTGGATTATTAGAAGAAAGTCGCGATCGGTTGACAAAAGATCAGCAAGTTAGCTATTTTCGCATGATTCGATCGGCCATTAAAGACATGGATCAATTGCTCACAGAAGTGTTATTAATTGGCCGGGCCGATTCCGGAAGATTATACTGTCAATTTGATCCGGTGGATTTGCTCGATTATTGTCAAAAATTGGTAGAATCTTTTATTGTTAAGCCAGAGCACCAATCAGCAATTATTTTCCAAATTGAGGGCAGCTTAGAAAGAGGACTTTGGGATGTTAATTTAATTAAACATATCTTGACAAATTTACTAGGAAATGCTCTCAAATATTCACCACAGGGAAACCCCGTAGAATTTAAGATTATTGTCGAATCCGAGCAGGTAGTCTTTAAAATTATCGATCGAGGGATTGGTATTCCTAGCAAAGATCAAGAACATTTATTTAAACCTTTTTATCGCGGTAGCAATGTCGATAATATTCAAGGAACGGGATTAGGATTAGCCATTGTCGGACGCTGTGTGGAAGCGCACAAAGGACAAATTTACCTGGAAAGTGAGGAAGGAAAAGGCACAAAGATCACGGTGATTCTACCGATTATTACCGACATTGAACACCTAAATTGAGATGCACAATAGGGTGGAACCACAATTTTTTTTTCTGCTGCCCCTCTCTCCTCTCCCCTAGAGTTGATTCATAGTAGGGTTGATTCATAGTAGGGTTGATTCATGAATCAACCCTACCTCTCCCTTCTCCCTTCTCCCCTTCCATAGGATTGAGGATCACCCTGAGCGTTCATCCGATCGAGTGATTTTCGGGAAAAGTGTTAAAAAAGATTGCTGTTTGTAAAGACAACTGTTACCGTGGGTTCAAGAGTGCGCTTTAAAGGAGGAAAAATCCCATGCACCCTAACCTATCCATCTATCCCTCGATTGCTTCGCTACTTATGTAGGGCATAGATGCACAAATCAAAGATTTCAGAAGCAAAACCAATAAATTCCCGTACTGTTGCTTAAAACAGGAGTTTGATCATGAAATTACAGGGAAAAACTGCCCTAGTCACGGGGGCATCCCGGGGTATCGGACGAGCGATCGCCTTAGAATTGGCCCGACAAGGTTTAAGCAGAATTGTGATTGTTGCCAGAGATCAAGAGCGATTAGAAAAACTAGCCAAAGAAATTGAGTCCCTAGGGGTCATTGCCACACCTTTAGCCCTAGATTTAACGGAAAATGACCTTGTTAGTGCTTCAATTATCCGCGTTTGGCAAGAATGCCTTGGCATTGATATCCTCGTTAACTGTGCCGGTATTGCCCATCAAACCCCCTTTCTGCGATCGCAATTCTCGCAAGTGCAAGCAGAAATATCTTTAAATCTGATGGCCATGTACACGGTTACTCGCTTAATTGCCCGCCGGATGGCAATTCGGGGACAGGGAACCATCGTCAATGTTTCCAGCATGATGGGTAAAATTGCCGCTCCTAGCTTCGCTACCTACTCGGCCACCAAATTTGCCATTTTGGGTTTTAGTCAAGCTCTCAGGTCGGAATTACGGGAACACAACATCAAAGTTGTCACCCTCTTACCCTCTTTAACCGATACGGATATGGTGCGAGAATTGCAGTTATTTCGATGGTTAAAGCCGATGAGCGCCGAAGAAGTCGCCCAAACTCTAATTACCGGGTTAAATAGGCAAAAAACGGAAATTGTCGTCGGTTGGCAAAGTCATCTAGCTCTTTGGTGTCAAAAATTGGCCCCGAAACTGCTCGAGAAAATTGTCGATTTAGCCTCTCCCTTACGTCAAAGCAAAGGAAAGCGCGGATGGCGAGAAGTGTTTAACTAGGGTTTAATTAAATCCATCAGGGTGAGCGTGGCTCACCCTAATGACCTTAACTAACAGGCAATTAAACGGCTGTCAGGGTTTTTTCTAGAAGTTGTCGGGGAGTTTGAACCGAACCACGACAGTGGATTTCCGCAGAATTATTGGGACTTTCAATCAGTTTAACTTTATCTAATTGGGCCCCTAATTGGCGGATCCGTTCCTCTAATAGTTGAGCGATATGTAGGGCAATATTTTCCGCGGTGGGAACCACTTCGGCAAAGTAGGGAATATCCTTATTTAAAAAAGCATGATCGAAGGGTTCCACTACCAATTCATCGATCGCTTTTTGTAAATCCCCTAGATCTACAATCATACCGGTGCGGGGATCGATTTCTCCCGCCACGGATACTTCTAGGTGATAATTATGACCATGACCGTTTACCCTGGCGCATTTGCCGTAGATTTCCGAGTTTTGTTCGAGGGTTAATTGCGGTAAAGCCAAACGATGAGCGGCACTAAAATGGGTTTTGATAGTTAAAGTTGCTTCCATATCTTTTCCTTGATATTCTGCCCACAATTCGGGGTGTTCAAATAGTTGAATTTTGACCAATGGTAAATAGGGTGCTAATCTTTGCCAGATAACTCTAGCGATATTTTCTGTGGTGGGTAGGGTTTGCTGAAATTCCGGCCAGACTTGGTTGAGATAGGAGTAGTCTAATTGACTGGTTATCTCTCGTTTAATTACCTGTTTCACGGTGGAGAGATTTTCCACCATGCCATAAAGATTGAGTTCTTTGTATAGGGAGACGTATAATTCGTAATTGTGACCATGACCGGGAAAACGGCTACCAAGACCAAAAAGTCTTTGATTTTCGGCTTCGTCCCATTCTGGCAGATAATAGCGATGGCTGGCTGAAAACCGCGCTCGACGATTGATGATGCAATCCATAAATGTGGGCGATCGATGACTTTGTAAAGTTACGTTAAGAGTAACCCTTTCTAGCATAAACCAGTTTTGTCTCCTCTGGCTTGGGGATCGGGGAAAGTTATCCCGCAATTCCGGCAGGGGCGTTGCTGAATCAAGGTATGAATGCTAACCGTGCATCGTATCCAAAAGTTAGTTTGGGTCTAGGTTTTAAAAATCCCACAAAATAAGATTCAGGTCTCAAATCAGCAACGCCGAAAATCCCTTGACTATCAAACACCCGCTCAAGTATTCTACAAGCACGCTTCAGAATTAATTCTATGACCGAGCAAATAAGTACCTAGGCAAAATTAATTACATACTCGCCTCCAAAATTGTCCAGCACTTTTTTAACGTAAGCGAGGAGGCTCTTTCGGTCTTTATAGGCGCTAAATTCAATCCATTCATATTTTAAAAATCGACCTAATATTTCAATTAAATTTAAATGAGGTGAATAAGTGGGCAACCAAAATATTTTCAAGTTTTTCTTTTCCCATTCCTCAAGTTTCTCCATAAATGCCTCGCTGGTATGAATGGAAGCTTGGTCAATTATTATGACGGTTTTTTTCTGTATATTTTGGCAATATTTATCCAGAAAATTAATAACTATCTCGCTAGTAACCGTTCCGACCTGTGTCTCATAAAATAATTGATTATCTCGTTTCATTATTCCTAAAATATTTAGTCTTTTACCTTCAATTGGTGGTAACTTTATCGTGGTTTTTTCTTCTTGCCAAGCGTAAGGAATACAAGGCTTTGAATCCCATCCCATTTCATCCAAATATCCTATCTCAATCTCTCCTCTTTTTTCCTGTTTTTTTAGTTCTTCTAAAATAGGTAGTTTGACCTCAAGCTCCCACTCATCAGGGGTTTTGGCGACCCCTCTTCTCACCCTTTTCCACCTCATGTTGATTTTTTTTATGAGTCTTTTTATCGTGTCTTTGCTTACGGTTAATTTCCATTCTTCTACAATTTTTATCTGGATTTTTTTTAAGCTTTTCGGTTCTTCTTTTACCCAGTCAATAACTTGTTGACCTTGTGCTTCTGTCAATTTAGGTTTTCTCCCTCTTCCTCGACGATTATAAAAACCAATTAGTTTTCTATCTTCCCAGGCCGTCAACCAATTATAGATGGTCTTTCTCGTAACTCCAAATATTCTGCTCAATTCTTCTATCGTGGTTCCCTGAAAACTTAAGAGTATACATTTCGCTCGCTCTCTTACTTGATGATGTTTACTAGCTCGATAAATTCTCTCTAGCATTTTCTGGCTCTCGGGGTTTAGGTCTCTAATCAATCTCATTGTATTTTCCTGCTGCTTCGTTTTTTTATGTATTATACTTCTTAATTTTTTATTTGGGTAATTAATTTTGCATGACTACTTACCTCCTATTTATTTTCATCTTCCCGCTTCCCATCGACCCGACCCTTTGCCCGATCACGCCGATCAATTAAGAACGGGTCGAGGTTCATTGGCTTGGATTTTACAAACTTATTTGCGATTACGCGAATCGAACTTTCCCTGTGAATTAGTAGATACTATCCCTAAAGAAGGTATTGTAATTGGTCATCGAGAATCGTTAGCTTATGATTTTCAACCCTATCCCAAGTTATTACTGGCTTGTGTTAAAGGGGATCGAAATCCTCAACCCTACGCTCAAATTCATATCGTCCAGAATCGACAGGAATTAACTGCTTCTCAACTTTATATACAATCAATATCCGAAGATCAATATCTTTTACCAGGTAAGCGATACTTTTTACCCCATTGGACTCAACCAGGCCTGATTCCTCGCGATCCCCAACGGGGCGATCGGTTTGAAAATGTAGTTTATCTTGGTATTAGCTACAATTTAGCTCCCCCCTTACGCAAACCAGAATGGCAACAGCAGCTAGAGCATTTAGGTTTAAACTGGTGCATTCAAACTAATGATGAGTTTTGGCATGATTATCGTCAAGCAGATGCAATCGTCGCTATTCGTCGTTTCGACTCCAAGGAGACTTATCCTTGGAAACCCCCCACTAAGCTGTACAATGCCTGGTTAGCAGGTGTTCCTGCCATTTTAGGAAATGAATCCGCTTTTCAAGCAGAGTACAAAAATGAACTAGATTTCTTTACTGCTAATAATGAGAATGATGTTATTTATTATCTCAAACAATTGCGGGACAACAGTTATTTAAGGCAGCAAATAAAGTCTCATTATCAAGAAAGGTCGAAAACCGTGACTATTAGCTATCTTGTTCACTGTTGGCATCAGTTTATCTTGAATGAATGTGTTCCTGCCTATAATCAATGGTGTTCCCTTTCTCTCTGGCAACAAAAACAGTTCTTTTTGCGTCGTCGTCTCCTGTCGAAATTGAATCAACTGCAAATGAAAACCCTGAAAATCATAACTGCTCAATAGCCAATGGTTCTCGGTGATTGCGGACAGTAATGTTTGAAGTTCCTAGGTCGGGTTGAGGCTACGAAACCCGACCGAAACCCTCAGTTGTTGGGTTTAACTTCCTTCGACCCAACCTACGCAAAAAGAGCTACTAAAATAAACCGTCTCTATCCATAACTTTCTCGCTTCTTCAATATTAATCATCACCTACATCCGGGTAAATCTGGAATTAGTGCCGTGTATCCGCCTTCTTCTTCAGTATAAATTGAAATCGGATATTTAAGAGATAAAAAGTATTCTAATATTGGTGGTTCCATCGATAGGTCTAAATAGGTCTAACCGAGTCGCCAATTTGAGGGTTTTCAAAAGGTTTTAATTCATCGGATTCTACCACTTCAGATTTATAACTCCTCAATCCCAAAGAAGGATTTTCTATTCTTTTTCTATAAGTTTTTTTCTGATCGGTTTCAATTATAGATATTTTATCTTGAACGAAAATTACTCTTCCCGTACCTTTTACTAATTCGAGAAACCCTAAAGATTCCCCAGTATTGGGATCTTTGATATCTTCATTGCTAATATGATAAACCATCATTCTTTGACCTTCTCGAATTCCGTTCTGTTCACCTCTATTCATTACTAATTTATAGTTGTCAATAACTTTGACAACTTTGGCAGGAAAAGTTCCTTTAGGGGATAAAAGGGGAGTTTCTGTGACGTTTTCCATAATGATTTATCTTTGGTATAAATCTGGTTAATATTAAATATTATCGCTCTTAGGGCGCAATAGCTATAATTTAAACTTATATTTGTCAAGATTTAATGATAAGGTCGGTCAATTGCCTTGATCATTAATAGTACCAATGTAGGAGCGATGTATTGTAACTGCAAAAAATGGATCTTATAAATTCAAAAAATTGGTATGATACAATGCTAGAATCGGGGGGTAGACATAACTTAAACGAGGGTGTTATGGTAAAAAAATACTATCGTGACATTTCTTCCCAAAATTACTCTATTCCTAGACGGTACTTTATGGATGGTCTGGTCTCAGTTCTAGATATAGGAGGGACTTATCGTACCAATCTAGATTATCGTTGTCGTGTTCGTGTGGGCAAAAAAGTACATTTGAATCCAGATGCTGCCGCAATTCAGTCCGATTGGATGAAGACGGGATTAGATATTGACAATGCAATTTGTGAATATGGGGGAAAGTTGTCTCAAAATGTCCGACGAAAGTAAAAAGTCAGAAGACCAGGATAATAGTGAGCTAGTCGAAAGACCTTTAGATTCCACAGGTGAAATATTAAAAGATGACACTATTGATCAGTCAACTATAACCCCGATTCTCCAGGGACAAATAAGCGGCAGCATAGCCGCCTTCTATGGACCGATTCCTCATCCAACAATTCTAAAAGGATATGAAGAAGTTTTGCCCGGCAGTGCTGATAGGATTTTGTCTATGACGGAGAAAGAAGGTGAACATCGAAGAAAGATAGAAACAGAACTGGTAAAAAACGATAATATCCGCTCTTATCTTGGACAAATTGCCGGTTTTACGATTGCGATAGTTGGTTTAGGTGGCTCTATTTATCTGGGGATTAATGATAAAGTTTGGGCATCTGGAATTATGGGTGCGGGTACTTTAACAGGTTTGGTGACGGTTTTTGTTAAAGGGGATAAAGAGAGAAGAATTCAGTCCGAACAAGATGATCAAGACAAGTGATTCAAATACTGTAAGTTTTTCCTAGACAAAAATGGTAGAGAAGCGATATTTTGCCTCTCTACCTTGAGGTATTTTACTAGATTAATTACTCGATTCCTTCGATACGGTCCTCCACTTCTTGATAAAGTTCCTGTAAGCGGTCTAAATTCTCTTGAGAAGTTTCCCAGTAACCGCGACCATTAACTTCTAGCAGGGTTCCCACCATCTTGCGGAAAGAATTAGAAACTCTCAGTTGTTGGGTTTCACTTCCTTCAACCCAACCTACCCAAAAAGAGCTACTAAAATAAACTGTCTCTATCCAAATTCGCTCGCTTCTTCAATATTAATAATCACTTCCTCTAAAGTTTCACCCTGACTCATACATCCGGGTAAATCGGGAATTAGTGCCGTGTATCCGTCTTCTTCTTCGGGATAAATTGAAATCGGATATTTAAGAGATAAAAAGTATTCTCATATTGGTTGTTCCATCAATAGGTCTAAATAGGTCTAACTGAGTCGCCAATTTGAGGGTTTTCAAAAGGTAACGTTTCGGATAATTCCCGTACTAGCAGTTTATTTAACAATTCACGATTTATTAGCTCGGATATTGGCTTTTTATCGTTCTTAGAATTCGCTCCTACGGCTCTTTTTAAGAATTTTCCTATCAAATCGGACGGGGTTTCTTGTTCTTTAAGCAATAACTCCAGCAATCTAGATCCTTTATTATTGCTTCTATCCGATTGTAAAATCGATATTTTTTCTTGAACAAAAGTAATTGTCCCCGTCCCTCTCACTAAGTCAAGATAGCCTAAAGACTCACCAGTCTGAGGATCTTTTATTTCCTCTTCGCTGGTATTGTAAACTAACATTCTTTGACCTTCTCGAATTCCACTAATTTCACCTCTATTGATCACTAATTTATAGTCGTCAATAACTTTGACAACTTTGGCGGGAAAGGTTCCTTTAGGAGATAAAATAGGTTTTTCGGTTACATTTTCCATATTTTCCTCTATGGTGAACTATGTTTTCTAAGAACGCCAGGTCTGACTCTGGTTTCTTGAATAATTTTTAAATCGTTACTCGCCAATCGATCTAGAATTACCTGATAGATTGTTTGAGGTTTGTCAATGATCGCGTGTATCTTGCCATCCTTTGGATTAATATATTCAACAAAACCCTCTCCTATTAATCTTTCAAACCCATCTTCATCGGTATAATAAAAAGAGACAAGTAACTCGATCGTAAACAGACTAGAGGAATCAAGAAGGCATAAAATATTATTATTTCCTTGCTTTTGAGACCTCAAAATCCTGGGAGTAATTCCCTGTTTAATAATATTTTCTAAATTTTGGTTCTCCTCCTGAAGTTGCTTAACTTCTGCCTCTAATTTTTGCTTCTGTCTAAGAAGCGTGTTAACGGCGCTTAACAAAGTAGCGATTAACAACAAGGTGAAGAAACTGACAATAATTACTAGATCTAGAGGGATAGAAGTATTGAAGGGATAACGAATTAAAGCAATACCTCCTAAAAATCCAAGAAGACCGAGTAAAACCCCTTGAATTTCGTTAAAACTAGACCAAATTAACCCCCAAAAGTTATTTTTCATCTTTTTTGAAAACTCAAGAGACCGGTGATTAGCCAGTCCCTCAAGTCTTATCTATCTATTCTACTCGATTCCTTCGATACGGTCCTCCACTTCTTGATAAAGTTCCTGTAAGCGGTCTAAATTTTCCTGAGAAGTTTCCCAGTAACCGCGACCATTAACTTCTAGCAGGGTTCCCACCATCTTGCGGAAAGAATTAGGATTGAGATTCATTAGACGCTGACACATTTCCTCATCTTGAATAAAAGTGGTGTTCACATCTTCATAAACCCAATTATCCACCGCATCAGCAGTTGCCGACCATCCCATCGTATTAACCAAACGCTTCGATAATTCTCGGACTCCTTCGTAACCGTGACTTAACATTCCCTCGTACCATTTGGGATTGAGTAACTTGGTGCGGGTATCTAAACGGACGGTTTCCGATAAAGTACGCACTTGAGCATTAGCGGTGGTAGTATCGGCAATATAGGCTGCCGGTTTTTTGCCATCATCGCGTAAACTAGCGACAACTTTGGTGGGATCCGAGTCGAAATAGTGGGAAACATCGGTTAAACTAATCTCGCTAGAATCCAAGTTTTGGAAAGTCGCTTCCGCAGTTTTTAAGGATGCTTCAAACAACTGACGATTATCGGCCATCATCCCCGGATTATCGGAATCGAAAGCAAAACCCTTGCGGTTGAGATACATATTCTGTAACTCTTTTTCGTCTTCCCAACTGCTATTTTCCACCGCGAGATTGATATTAGAAGAATAAGAACCAGAAGCATTAGAAAAGATGCGGGTGGCTGCCTGTCGAACCGTTAAACCCATTTCTTTTGCTTGTTCCATAGCGTGTTTGCGGACATAATTCATCTCCATCGGTTCGTTTGCTTCCGCGGCCATTTTTACACCTTGGTCAAGCAAGTTCATCTGATTGATAAATAAATCCCGGAAGACACCGGAACAGTTGACCACCACATCAATGCGCGGTCTTCCCAACTCCTCTAGGGGAATTAATTCCAGTTTATTCACCCGTCCCAAAGCATCGGGAAGAGGACGAACTCCCACCATCCAGAGAATTTGTGCGAGGGATTCCCCATAGGTTTTGATGTTATCGGTTCCCCAGAGAACACAAGCGATGGTTTCGGGATATTTACCGCCATTATCCAGTTTTTGCCGTTCTAACAGACGATCTACCACGATTTTAGCCGATTTTACCGCCGCTAGGGTCGGGATAGACTGGGGATCTAAAGCGTGGATATTTTTACCCGTGGGTAAAACTCCGGGGTTACGGATGGGGTCGCCACCGGGACCTGGAAGAACGTATTCTCCTTCCAATGCTTTTAATAGGGCCCCTAATTCATTATCAGCACAAACCTGTTCTAAACAGAATTCTAGGTATTCAAACAGGGGTTTTAACGCGACCGGATCAACTTTTGGATAACCCATTTCCTGTAAAGTTTCGATCCAAGGCGATTTCTTGCCTATATTCAAGAAATTCAGCTTAGAAAGCATCGATACCCGACCTTCTGCGTCGGTTTGGGATTTGACTAAAGCGGAAACGGCAGCGCGAGTCGCGAGGGTGATGTTTTGCAGTAATTCCACATCCTCTAACACCCCTCGATCGCTATTGCGATAAACTTCCTCTATATCCCGGCCGATGCTGTTGGCAATAATCCGGGGGAAGGAGAGTAAATCGTCCTCTTCCCGGTCTAAACTAGCAATATTGACCAAAGTTGCGATCGCTTCGAGCGCCGAGGGGGGTTTCCCGATAACGTGAAGTCCGCAGGGAAGTAAGCGCGATTCAATTTCCATCAGTTTGCGATAGACAGAACCGACGATATTATCCCGTTCCTCTTGACTGAGATGGGCGGTGTCACCATCAGGTAAACTTATATCTTTGTCGAGATTGACTAAAAAACATTTATCGACAATGGTATTGACAATTTGCACCCCACGCCCACTATCTTTCAGGGTTTGGTAAGAACCGATCAACTCGCTTAGTTCTTTTAACCCTTTGTAGAGTCCGGCATTTTCTGCGGGGGGAGTGAGATAGGAGATAGTTTCCGCATAACTGCGACGTTTAGCGATCGTCGCTTCGCTGGGGTTATTAGCGGCATAATAGTAGAGGTTGGGAATCATCCCGATGAGGTTATCGGGGTAGCATTCTCCAGACATTCCCATCTGTTTCCCCGGCATAAATTCTAAGGATCCGTGGGTGCCAAAATGGAGAACCGCGTCTGCTTTCCAGACTTGATTGAGATAGGTATAGTAGGCTGCAAAACCGTGGTGGGGACTAGCAGAACGAGAAAATAGCAGACGCATGGGATCCCCTTCATAACCGAAGGTGGGTTGAACCCCAATAAAGACGTTACCGAATTCTTTCCCGTAGATTAAAAGATTTTGTCCATCACTGTTGAGATGTCCCGGTGGTGGTCCCCAATTTTCCTCTAAACGGACGGAATAGGGGGTTAAGCGTTCGTATTCGGGTACGGACATCCGATAGGCGATATTTAGCTCCGGACTATGGTACTGTGCTTGAGCATCATGGATTACCGCTTCCATCAGTTCTTGGGGAGATGCGGGTAGATCCTGCAAGTCATAACCGTTATTTTGTAACGCTTGCATCACTTCGTAGATGGAACCGAACACATCTAGATAGGCTGCCGTTCCCACATTCCCTTTATCGGGAGGGAAACTAAAGACGGTGATGGCGACTTTTTTGTTTAGTTTCGGTTTCTTTCTTAGAGTAGCCCATTTTAGCGCCCGTTGAGCGATCGCTTCCACCCGATCCTGTAAAGCGATCGCTTTACCCGTGGCCCCATCCCGGCCCGATAATATAATAGGTTCGATCGCACCGTCTAATTCCGGAATAGCAATCTGTAGCGCCACTTGAATCGGGTGTAACCCTAAATCGCTTTCCTCCCATTCCTGGGTGGTTTGGAAAACTAGCGGTAAAGCGCACATATAGGGACGATTGAGACGTTTTAAGGATTCTATCGCTTTCGGGTGATCTTGTCGCGCTGGACCTCCCACTAAAGCAAATCCTGTCAGGGAAATTACCGTATCGACGATGGGAACCGCTTCTACTCCTTTTAAGCTTTTATCCCAGAAATATTCTTCTACGGGTTTAGAAAAGTCTAATCCCCCAGCAAAAACGGGAAGGACTCGCGCACCCATAGACTCGAATTCCTGCACGAGAGCGACATAATGAGCGTCATCACCAGTAACGAGGTGAGTTCTCTGTAAAATCAAGCCAATACAGGGAGCCAAGGGGTCTTTTAGGTCATCGGCAATATCACCTCGGTTATTGTACCAAGCGAAGTATTCCTTGACATCCTCGAACATTTTCATGGATAAAGGATGCCAAATCCCCAGATCGGGATAAACTACCGGTTCTTGGTAAACTACGCTGTCATCCTTGTTATCGAAGACGTACTTATCGGCCAACATTAACAGGAAGTTCTCTAAATTTTCTGCGGAACCTCCTAGCCAATACTGGAAACTTAACATAAAGTTGCGTGCGTCCTGAGCTTTTTCCATGGGGAGGTATTTCAGTACTTGCGGTAAGGTTCGCAATAACTTTAACATCGCATCTTGGAAACCAGCGCCGGAGTTTGACCTGCGCTTTTTCATAAAGTTAGCGATGACACTCTTGGACTGTCCCAATTGGGCCATGGAAAAGCTGCCTAATTTATTTAAGCGCATTACCTGGGGCATGGAGGGAAAGACGATCGCTGCGTCTAATTTATCCCGATGGGGACTGACAGCGGCCACAACTTTATCGGCTAAATCTTCGATAAAGATGAGAGAAGCAATGAAAATATTAGCTTTGGCTACATCCTCTTGAAAATTGCGATAATTTTCCCCATCGCGCAGTTCTTCGATTAGATAACCACTAATTTCGATCGCTAGTTTCGGGTTGTTAGCGTTGATTTCCCTGACGGCACTACTCAGCGCACTTTGGTACTGAGGTTCTAGCACGACATAGACCACCTTGACCAGCGATCGACCATTCAACGCGTCGGGAACTATATGACGAATGGTGGACTTGACGTGAGTGAACATATATGATGGTTCTCCTTAGGATTGCTGAGTCTGGTATGAAGTGATTTTCGTCATCAGATGACGATCGCCCTTTGTTTAAGGTATTTAGATATATATGTTTCTGTTTTGTATCAGAAAATGTCACCCAAATGAGCATTTACTCTGGGTTTTGACACAATTCGATAAATATCTTGCCATATTTTGTAACAGATGGTAAAGAGCTTTTTGAGTAAATGCTCAGGCCTTTCTTTACAAAAATTAATATTTAATCTATTGACATATTGTTTTTATTGTGATATTGGTTAACGATATTGAAAATTTCTCAGGCTGATAAGCATTAACCCTCGATTGCTAGTCAAGGATTTGGGGTGTTGTCGTTGTTATTATCTAAACTTTCAGAGTCTATTTAGTAAGGAAAATAGGATCCCCCCTAGCACCTCTTAATAGGGTGGGGAACCCATCAAAGTACCCCTTTTCAAGGGGGATTTAGGGGGATAAAGTTGCGTAAAATCCTCTTAACCTTTACTTTATACCAAATTTCTAAATCCATGACAGACATCCACGCTCGAATGCTTGCCAAGCCTGCATTTGTTGTGACGCGAATAAAGAAAAATGGTATTAGAGGACAAAAGCGAGGAATGGCTACAGTATCCGGAAGATTATCAAACTTTAGGGCGGGATCTGGCGGCTTTAGGCAAGGTGATGACGGGAAATCTGGGGGAAGTGTGCCAACGGATTAGTCTCCAGTTACGCGACGCGGTGAGGGATGTTTCCAGTGTGGAGGGGGAAAATCTGGGATCAACCGGAGACGGATTTAACGGAAGTGGTTCAGGATGCCGAATTTTGGTTTGAGCAAGGAAACCAGAAATACATGAATTGGGATTTGATCGGCGCGATCGCCTCCTACGACAAAGCTTTAGAAATTAAACCCGATTTCCATGAAGCTTGGTACAACCGAGGGATTGCGTTAGGTAATTTAGGAAGGTATGAAGAAGCGATCGCATCCTGGGATCGCGCTTTAGAAATTAAACCCGATGACCATGAAGCTTTCTGATACCATTTTTCAAAAGTAATGACAGAGATGGTTATGCCTGGTGCATCTCAATTTTGTCGAAATATCCAGATGACATTTTGGGCGCACGCGGTGCGCCCCTACCATTGGCGAAATAATATTATTGTAGGGGCGAATTGCCTTCGCCCTCTTTGAACAACTTCTGCTGCTCACCTTAAGTGAGAGAAAATCACCAATAGGATACCATTTTTCTTTATTCGCGTCACAACGAATGCAGGCTTGGCAAGCATTCGAGCGTGGATGTCTGTCATGGATTTAGAAATTTGGTATCAGGAGCCAGTCGTTTCAGGCTTTGTTGTCCTCTTTTTTTTTGTACCAGTTTGTGTACTTAAAGAAGGATAATACAAGGTTTTTGAAGGTCTTAATCCTATTTTCGCAGCATGAACATCGGATTTTAGCAGGTCAAAAGCCTTATTTTAAAAGGGTTTTACCATTATTCAGCAAGACCTAATTAGGCCGACTATACCACCGTAGAAGTTAAAGCTTCTTTGGGGATAGCGGCTTTATCGCTTTGTTCCCTGGGTAAAGAGAATCCAATTAGTCAGCAATTGCCCTGGGATTTTGAAAAAGTTGAACGAGGACATAAACCGCTATTGTCTCCTTTTTTTCCTTCAGAGGAAGGCGAAACGGACAAGCAAAACTCTAACAGAAGCTGAACTACCAGTTCTCTGGATTTTAACGCCTACTTTTTCAGCGAGAATGATTGAAGAAGTCGTGGGAATCCCCCCTTCATTCCTACCAGAAGAGGGGATGAAAGAGGAGTGGGGAAAAGGAGTTTATTTTTCCCCTAGCCTCTTCAAAACAGGAATTGTCGCCATCCATCAATTACCAGTCAATAACGAGACTTTATGGTTGAGGGTACTAGGGAAAGGGGGGACACAGAAACGAGCAGTAGAAGAATTAGTGCAATTACCTGAAGGTAATCCTTTCCAAGAGAATTTACTGGAAATTCTGGCCAACTGGCGCTGCTAGTTTGGAATTAAGAGATAATTTAAGTACCGAAGAACAGGAGGAGATTATGAACCTATCACCAGCTTATCTAAAACAACGGGAAGAGTGGAAACAAGAGTGGAAACAAGAAGGGATACAAGAAGGGATACAAGAAGGGATACAACGAGGTTGTTTAGAAGGACAACTATCGCTGATAACCAGTCTTCTGGAAGGACGCTTTGGCAGCCTAGATGCAGAATTATCTGGTCTGGTGGAACAGATTGCCCAACTTCCCGTCTCCGAACGCACCGAGTTACTTCTTTCTCTGGCTAATTTATCTCGCTCAGAACTGTTAGAAAGATTCAGGGAAAATTAAACTTTCAATCCCCCTAAGCTATCAAAATAGAAAACGGGTTTCTCCGAGAAACCCGTTTTCTGTGCGTTACTCAAAAACCCCTCCAATTAATGAAGGGGAATTGTCGGATTTTATTGATGGTATTAGGAGACTTTTGTGGTTTCTTTTTCTGAGGATTTGGAGGCCTTTAATTGGCGCTTGAGGGTTGAGGCTGCGCCTAGAGTACCTAGGGCGAGGAGGCTGAGGGTTGAGGTGGGTTCGGGGACTGTTACTTGATTTAAAGTTAAAGTTCCCTGAAGAATATTGGAGACATCAAAGTTACTGCCTCCCATGGTAAAGCCAAATGTTCCGCCAGCAGAAATATTGCTAAATGTAAATCTACCAGATTGATCAAATCCATCGGACGGAGTAGTACAAAAGTTTTGATGTCCAGCACTATACAAAGTAGTACTTGGATTAAAGGTATTTAGAAAAGCAGTTACCCGAAAGAAAGCATGGAAACCGTTATAGTCCCAGTCAAATGTATAGTCACCATCAGCAGGAGCGATTGCTTGAACCGTCCAAGTTCGGGTCGAAAACCCAGCTGGATCAAGACTATAATCTAATTGCCATTCATTTACTGCTAATTGTTGTGCATTAGTTATTCCAGGTCCTGATATTGTCCAAGAAACTAAATTTGATGCAAGACAGTTAGGAGAAACTCCTATGGTTAAGATTGTTGTAGTAGCCAGTATTTTAGTCAGGTTATTTTCCATTTTAGGTTAACTCCAATTAAACGTGCGATCGCCACTCTCGTACTAGGTGAAGTAACAACCCAACCCAACGCCAAAGGCGAATAACAAAACAATACATATTCCCCCCCCACAACTGTATCCTAAGCTACATTTTTATAAATATTTACATTCCTCTCCGTCAGGCTTCTTGGGCCAGGTTAAGAGCGATCGCATTCTATCTCCAGTAGTCAACAATGCCGATGACAAGAGCTAAGTTAACATTGAAGGGCATTCAGTTGTTAATTCGTGTAATTCATGACGACAATACTTGTACAAGCGACCTCGGCTCCTTTGATGATTGATCTTCCTTGGATTATGCCGATGACGGAGGAGCAGTTTTATGAATAGCGATCGCATTCTATCTCCAGTAGTCAACAATGCCGATGACAAGAGCTAAGTTAACATTGAAGGGCATTCAGTTGTTAATTCGTGTAATTCATGACGACAATACTTGTACAAGCGACCTCGGCTCCTTTGATGATTGATCTTCCTTGGATTATGCCGATGACGGAGGAGCAGTTTTATGAATTTTGTTTAGCCAATCGAGATTTACGCATTGAACGCAGTGCCAGTGGAGAAGTGATCGTTATGCCCCCTGCTTTTTCGGATACGGGTAATCGCAATCTTAATATAGCTGTGCAACTGGGGAGTTGGTCAGAACTAGATGGAACGGGACTGGGGTTTGATTCTAGTGCGGGTTTTACGCTGCCCAATGGTGCAATTCGTTCACCCGATGCTGCTTGGATTAAATTAGAACGCTGGAATGCTTTAACAGAAAAACAAAAAGCCTCTTTTGCCCCCATCTGTCCCGATTTTGTCATTGAATTACGTTCTGCTAGTGATAGAGTATCCAGTTTGCAGAAAAAGATGGCGGAATATATTGCCAATGGTACTTTATTGGGTTGGTTAATCGATCGCCAAAATCGCCAAGTCTATATTTATCGTCCCCATCGAGAACCAGAAATTTTAAATGCTCCTGAAACCATTAGTGGTGATCCAGAATTGCCGGGGTTTGTATTAGTAATGGCTAAGATTTGGTGAATGCGATCGCTGATGAAAGATTCCGTCAATATAGAACAGCCAAGCACGATTAAAACTGTTCTATATTGTTGCCCACGGATAACTAATCATCCTATGAAGATGGGGACAGGGTAGCCAATTCTAAGGCTAAAGGATCAACCCGGCGTAAATTTGCCCCTAATGCTCTTAATTTACCCTCTAAATTATCGTAACCTCGATCGAGGTGATGGAGTCCCTGCACAATAGTAGTCCCCCGGGCTGCCAATCCCGCTACCACCAAAGCTGCCGAAGCGCGTAGATCCGTGGCCATCACCGGCGCCCCAGATAGGAAAGGCACACCGCGCACTAAAGCCACATTTCCTTTGACCTTGATAGCTGCTCCCAGACGCTTTAATTCGGCCACATGACGCAGACGGTTTTCAAAAACCGTTTCATTAACCACACTACTGCCCTCGGCTAAAGTTAATAGAGCCATAAATTGGGCCTGCATATCCGTGGGAAAACCGGGATAGGGCAGGGTTTCGATATCGGTGGCTTTTAAGTCCCTAGGGATAATCCGCAGACGATTAGGACCATCTTCCACCACTTCCGGACCGATTTCGTGCAGTTTGGCAATTACCGAAGCTAAATGGCAGGGAATCACGGGATAAAGACTAATTTCTGAGCGGGTAATCGCCCCAGCTATCAGTAAAGTCCCGGCTTCAATGCGATCGGGAATGATATTGTAATCGGTACTGTGCAGACGGGAAACTCCCTCGATGACAATTGTATTGGTCCCGGCACCGCGAATTTTTGCCCCCATGGAAACACAAAAATTGGCTAAATCAATCACCTCCGGCTCTTGGGCCGCATTACCGAGAATGGTTTCCCCTTCCGCTAAAGTCGCCGCCATCATTAGGGTTTCCGTCGCTCCCACACTGGGATAATCCAGATAAATATTCGCCCCTTTCAGACGACCATTACCTTTAACGCGGGCGTGTACCATGCCGCCATCGATTAATACATCTGCACCCATTGACTGTAAGCCCCTAACGTGCAGATCCACTGGTCTGGCCCCAATGGCGCAGCCACCGGGGAGGGGAACTTTTGCTTCTCCTAAACGGGCTAAAATCGGTCCGATGGCGAAAAAACTAGCCCGCAACTGGGAGACGAGATCGTAGGGTGCTTGAGCTTGTTGAAGGTCTCTGCCATCAATCTCTAGTCTATCTCCGGTGCGACGGACTTGCACGCCCAAGGCCGAGAGAATTTGACTCATCCGCTCGATATCGGCCAGGGCAGGTACATTACTAATCTGGCACTGGTCGGAGCAGAGTAAAGCCCCCGCCATGATGACTAGAGCGGCATTTTTGGCACCACTGATCTTGACTTCACCCTTGAGAGAGTGACGACCTTGAATTTCTAAATAGGGATGCTCGGTATCGATGGTCATAGGATGATTCATTTATCTTGGTTGGGAGTCTTGGCTAAGGAAAGCTTCAGCAAAATTAGACTGCACTGTATCAGATTTTTGAGGAAATTATTGGTGATTCTACCCCGAAAAGCGATTTTTGTCTTAATTATCTCAACTATCTTGACTTATGGATTGTCCGATAGTATAATAGAAGATTGTGAAAGAAAAATGCGGAACTGGCGGAATTGGTAGACGCGCTAGATTCAGGTTCTAGTGTCTGCAAAGACTTTCGGGTTCAAGTCCCGAGTTCCGCATTATCTCCCTCAAGAGGCAGTTGTTTAGGGTAGCCCTAGCAGGGTGAAAAATCCGATTGGCTATGATTAGCAGTGTTCAAAACCCTTTAATTAAGCAAATTCGCAAGCTACACCGCACTAGAGAGCGACAGGAGCAGAATTTGTCCTTAATTGAGGGAACCCACTTACTAGAGACGGCTTTAGCGGTGAATTGTTCCCTAGAGACAGTTTTTTATACTGAAAAGTGGCAGCAAAGACAGAGAGAATTAGCAGAGAAACTTCAAAATCAAGCGAAACGAGTCGAGATAGTTTCCCCGGAAGTCCTCGCTTCCCTAGCAACAACGGTTAATCCCGATGGTGTGATTGCCACTATTTCCCGTACTCACATTCATCCAACTCCCCAAAATCCGCTACAATTGGGCTTAGTTTTGGAAAGATTGCAGGATCCTGGCAATCTCGGTACTATTATTCGCACTGCCGTGGCTACGGAAGTACAGGGTATCTGGTTAAGTCTCGATAGCGTCGAAATCGATAACCCCAAAGTGATCCGCAGTTCCGCCGGGGAATGGTTTCGATCGCCCCTAGTGGTAGAATCGGATTTATCGGCTTTAGTGAAAAAATATCAAGCACAGGGGGTAAAAGCGATCGCAACTTTACCCACAGCCACCAAAAACCATTGGGAGATTGATTTTACCCGTCCGACTTTAATATTATTAGGCAATGAAGGAGCCGGTTTATCGCCCCAATTAGCGACTTTAGCCGATGAAACGGTGAAAATTCCCCTCTTTGGTGGTGTGGAATCTTTAAATGTTGCGATCGCTACTGCTGTCATCCTCTACGAAGCTAGAAGACAATTATCGTTGAATAGTTAAACCAGACAAGAATTAGAGATTTATTCCGCATCATAGTTTGTGCTTTTTGTCAAGAATAAATTCTCGTTGGTAACAAAAGTAAACAAATATTTGGCGCGATGTTCTTGGGTAAAAAATCGGGGTTTAACTTACAAAAGTGCGGGGTAGGGGAATCGAACCCCTAAGCGTTGCTCTTGGAAAGGAACTCTTTCTACAACTTACACTGCTCCCAGCACATTTGGGTAGTCGCCAGACCTCCGCAGCATCGCCACCCCGCATGAACCGACCGTCGTGTAGACAACGGGTGCAATCATAAGCCCCTCCTTAATGTTCATCAAGAACGGAGACCATTCATGCACTGTTGAGCAGCCCTTAAGTGCTTCCAGAAGCACCCTTATCACCAAGACTTTGGGAAGGCTTAAGCACCAACCACCCCCATGATGTTGTAATTATAACTTCAGGAGCTATGAATTTGCAACGTGCCATAATCTGTTCTATTTGTCAAAAATAAATTCTCGTTTGTAACAAAAGTAAACAAATATTTTGAGCGTGGGTGCCAAAACGGAAAACTGCTCGGTGTCCAATTAGGATTACTCAAGGCTGTGCATCCGGTAAACGGTCATAAAAACGATCGACTGCTACCATCGGCGTATCAGCCAATTCAAAAGCTCCTGTTTCAATATCGAGCAACGATTTTACCGTCATTCCCAGCCTCAACTTGAGGTTTTATATGAGTTCCATAGATATAATCACCTCGTTGGGCAAATTCTTCTTTACTTTAGAGAGGTCGTCATACTGTCATTGGCTAGAATCTGTTTCAAAGTTCTTCTATTTATTTTAACTTAGACCCTAAGTCGGATTTTGGCGGAATTTGCGCGGCTGTTAAGGTGACGATTTGGCCATCTTTGAAAATGCTGATAGATTCTCCTAAAAGACGGTGTTTTTCAATTGCTTCTGCGATTGCCAATCTAACACCTGCATCGATTCGCTCCGATAATTTATCAGGAATTGATTCAGTCATGAGCTACCTCGGTTATTTGTTGCCAGATAGAGGAGTCATAGATAATGACTTGTTGATTGAAGGGACGTTCAGCAACTAAGTGTGGCTCATCCCCAGAATTATCATAGATGACCCAAGTATCGCACAAAGGTAAATACAACTGCATGAGGTTAATGCGTCCCCGCTCATAACGACGACGAACCACATCTTCAGGAATATTATGACCGCCACTGGCTACCCTTCTGTGAACTCTCTCTAAAGCTAATTCTGGACTTTGTAGCCAAAAATAAATAAGATTGAGCCTATAGCCAGAACTTTGACAGTCTCTCAAAAAACGGGCAAAATGTCGGGCTGCCAGGGTGCTTTCAAAGGCAAAATCTATTCCTTGGCACTTCAGTGTCACCAACCTTTCTAACATCAAGCGTCCTGCTTGGATAGCAACCGACTCAGGATTAAAAGGTGAGAGTCCGGCGGCAATCTCATCGGCGTTAACGTAGTCGATAACGCCTAAAAAGTTGGGTAAAATTTTTTTAGCGACGGTGGTTTTCCCGGAACCATTGGAGCCAGCAATTAGATAAACATCAGACATGAGGGAAAAGCTCGTCCTCCAGATTATTTTGAGATAACCTCGAACTAAGTCGCTAGTTATAATTAAATTGAAGATAGATTTTGCCTTTGATCCCCCCTTAATCCCCCCTTAATAAGGGGGGTTTTTGACAGTTTTTAACATCTAACTATTTAGGGTTTGCTGAATAAATCTAAAAACCTTATCCAACAAGGTTTTTAGACTTTTTTTCCCTCAAAAAGTGCCGACCCTTGGAGTGATCAGGGGGAAAATTCAGGGACTTTTTCCCTGAAAATTAGGTAGTTGACCACCTGAAAATCGGTAAAACCCTACACCCCACACCCCACACCCCACACCCTGCCCCCAGGGAAAACTTTTTGCTGCAAACCCTAATTACACATTTCGATAAAGCTTTTGCCTTAGGGAGAGATGAGCCAATAAAAGCCCATCTCTTGCTAATTTATCCCTCTACTCCAGTGATAGCCGAGAAGACTTTACTTGTTACCGTTACCCTGCATAGCTAAAACCGCATCGCGCAGTTTATCCGGCACTTCTTGCAGGTGATCCTCATCCCACTGGAAGAAACCGACCCCCATAGTCAAAGAACGCAATTCAACGATAAAATCGTGCATTTCCGCTTGGGGGAGATGGGCCGTTACCTGATCCCAACCTTTCCACTCCGCAGAAGCTTCAAAACCCTGAATTTGACCGCGTTTACCACTGATTAACTGTAAAACCTTGGCGGTGTATTCTGAGGGAGCGAGAACCGTCACCGATAGAATTGGTTCTAATAAGACCGGATGACATTTAGGCAGTCCCTCCGTCATCGCTAGACGGGCTGCTTGTTTAAAAGCTTGTTCGGAACTATCGACACTGTGATAGGAACCATCGGTGAGAGTAACATCGATATCCACCACGGGGAAACCCAACGGACCATGACCGAGATATTCCCGCACTCCAGTTTCCACCCCCGGAATATACTGTTTGGGGACGACACCACCGACAATGGTTTCATGGAAGTGGAAACCTTCCCCCCGGGCCAGGGGTTTAATATCGAGGTAAACATCGCCAAAAGCACCGTGGCCGCCGGTTTGATGTTTATAACGTCCGTGGGATTTGGTGCTGGTTTTGATCGTTTCCTTGTAGGGAACTTGGGGTAAATGGGTGGTCATCGGTAGATTATACTTGCGTGCTAGGCGATCGAGGGCCACTTGCAGATGAATTTCTCCCTGTCCCCAGAGAATTACTTCTTTAGTATCGCCGTGTTGTTCCCAGTAGAGGGCAGGATCTTCTTCGATCAGTTTCGTCAAAGCGGAACTTAATTTCACTTCATCCTTGCGATTGGCAGCGGCAATAGCGAGAGCAAAGACGGGTTTAAGCTGTAATCCTTTGGGAAGATCGGGTTTTTGACTGCCGCTGCTAACCACGTCCCCGGTGGCGATTCCCTCCAAACGACCGAGAGCGACAATTTCCCCCGCTTGGGCCTGCTGTAAGGGTTGTTGTTGTTGTCCCATGAGACGATAGATACCACCAATCCGCACACCGTTCAAGGCCATGCCATCGTTAAGGGTTCCCTGCCAAATTCGCGCTAGGGACAGGCGACCGCCTTGGGGAGTAAAATAGGTTTTGAGGATTTGTACCACTGCATCTCCATCCGCACTGGGATCGAGACCGCGACGGTTGGCGGTAATTGTCGGGGCCGGTGCTTCTTCCACTAAAGCGGTGAGGAGATGACGCACACCATAGTCCCGTTCCGCCATACCAAAGAACACGGGTACTATCTGATCGGCTCCCAGTTCTTGTTTTAAGTCTTGGAGAATTTCTTCCCGGGAGGGGTTAATATCTTCGAGGAGTTCTTCTAAAAGATGATCGTCAAATTCGGCGATCGTTTCTAGCATTTCCTGTCGAGCGCTCTGTTCTTCTTCCTTGAGGTGGTCGGGTAAAGCTACAGGGTCGGCGGGACTGTTAGCATGGTAATGATAAGCCTGTTCGTTGATTAAATCGATAAATCCGATAATTTCGTTGTTCTGCCGGATGGGATATTGCTGGGGAACGAGGGGACGACTAGAAACGGATTTGAGAGCTTGTAGGACTTCGTTAAAGTGACTATTACAGCGATCCATCTTGTTGATGAAGATTAGATGCGGAATTTCCCAATCATCGAGGAATTTTAGCAAGGGAGCTAGGGTGAGAACTCGATCGACCACCGGTTCACAAACGATAATAGCAGCACCGGCCCCGACTAGGGCATTATAGGTTTCACTGGCAAATTCGATCGAACCGGGACAATCGAGAAAGGTAAAATTTAGGTCTTGGTATTGACTATGGGCAACGGAAACTTCTACACTCATCTGTCGATCCCGCGCTTGGGTGGAACTATCACCAACGGTATTGCGATCGCTGATTTTACCTTTTCTGGTGATCGCTCCTGTTACGAAAAGTAAACTTTCCAGTAAGGAGGTTTTTCCACTGGAGTAAGGGCCGACAAGGGCCACATTACGCGTGTTTGCTCCGATACTTTGATTCATACAGATACCCCCAACAATGATTTAGTGATTAGTTGTGGCGATGGGACGATATTTACACTCGATCGCCCTAGGAAATATACTGTCATAGCACTAAAAATTACTCTCAGGACGCATTTAGAAGTGAAAGGCCTGTCTTGCCATAATTTTGCCCAGTGCTACAGGTGTATTCTTTCTTACTCTTCACCCTAACTCAGTCTCAAGCATTACATCCCATTCTCGCAATCTCTTGTAAAGTCTTGCCTACTTTTAGTTAAGGAAGTTAAATAAATGTTAACTAAAGCTTTTAACTATCCACAGTCTTTCTCCTCAACTGGATTTACAAAAACGAGAGGCTGCCTGATATAGTGAGAGGTCGGGATGATGTTTATCAAGCAATTTTTATGTTAAAAGCTGGAATCGTGGGACTGCCAAATGTGGGGAAATCGACCCTATTTAACGCTCTGGTGGCTAATGCCAAGGCCGAGGCCGCTAATTTTCCCTTTTGTACCATTGAACCGAATGTGGGTGTGGTATCCGTCCCCGATGAACGTCTGGAGGTTTTGGCTAAAATCTCTAATTCCGAGAAAATCGTGCCGACGCGGATTGAATTTGTCGATATTGCCGGATTAGTCAAGGGTGCGAGTCGCGGGGAAGGATTGGGTAATCAATTTTTGGCTAATATTCGGGAAGTGGACGCGATCGTTCATGTGGTGCGCTGTTTTGATAATGATGATATTATTCATGTTTCCGGTTCTGTGGATCCGTCCCGGGATATCGAGGTGATTAATCTAGAGTTAGCTCTGGCGGATTTGGGACAGGTGGAGAAGCGAGTGGAACGTTTACGCAAACAGGCGAAAAATAGCAAGGAAGCCGCCGAAGAATTGGTTATCCTTGAAAAAATCCTAATTTGTCTTAATGACGGTATTTCGGCGCGAAAAGTGGATTTAAGCAAAGAGGAAGAAGAATTAATTAAAAATCTCGGTTTATTGAGTCGGAAACCGATTATTTATGCGGCTAATGTTAGCGAAGATGATCTGGCCACGGGTAATGATTGGGTGGAAAGTGTCCGTCAAATTGCCCAACAGGAACAGGCAAAAGTTGTGATCGTTTCTGCTCAAGTGGAATCGGAATTAGTGGAATTGTCGGAGGAAGAAAGAAAAGATTTTCTTGGTTCTTTAGGGGTAGAAGAAGGGGGATTAAAATCTTTAATTAAAGCTACCTACGAGTTATTAGGACTGCGTACCTATCTCACCACCGGTCCCCAAGAAACCCGCGCATGGACGATTATTTCCGGTATGAAAGCACCCCAGGCAGCCGGAGTTATTCACTCGGATTTTGAACGGGGTTTTATTCGTGCGGAAACTGTGTCTTATCAGGATTTAGTTAATAGTGGCACGATGAGCGCAGCCAAAGAAAAAGGTTTAGTCAGAAGTGAAGGCAAGGAATACATTGTTCAAGAGGGTGATGTCTTACTATTCCGTTTTAATGTTTAACTAAAAATAAATCAGGTGAGTGCCACCCACCTGATCAAAAGGCTGAATAATTGGCGTTATCAAATTGAAAGATGCTCCGAATTTCTGTCATCAACAATCTCTCAGCTTTTTTCACTCACTTTGGTTAACATTAAACTTAATTTTTTATCTCTTGACATACTCTAATTTAGATTCTATAATTAGGTATAGGGGCAAGTTCTTGTTTAATCAAGATGGCGATTATCTCTGTCCACTAAAAGACTGGTTTGCTAGGAGTCAAGGCTAAAAATATTCTATCTATTCAACTCTGGGAAGGTTTTTCTCAACAATACAAGACGAAAATATGACCATTTTTGAACGATTGACTAATTTTGTTCACCGAGTATTTAAGACTAATTTAGAAATTTTTCTTGAAGCATTGAAGCACAGCCCTAATGCACAGGGATATGTCAGTGGTTCAATCACGGAGTTGTTACTAAAAAAGAAACTTGAAGAAGAATATGGATTTGAAGTTAAACGAATTCGTGAAAAATGGGAAGGTAGGAAGCACCCAAATCACCATGGAGATTTTTATTTTCGCAAACCAGAATCTAATCTTTGGTATGTTGTGGAATCTAAAGGTGTAAAGTCAAATTCTGAAAAGTGGCATAAATTGTACAACTTCGAGAAATTAAAAATTTTTCTCATTGCACATTCTGGAAAAATTGATTGGATTGACCAGAATGGCAACATCGAAGAACAAGTTATCGAATGGATACATCGAGAATTGCCAAAGTTTCAAGATGAATTTTCAACAACCATTTATGAATATGAAGAAATTCAAAACTACAACCCACAACGAGAAACGGCCAAATCACGCGCAGTAAAGGCATTGAAGCATCTTTCAAGAGAAGAAGTAAATGCGTTATTTGACAGCCGCCTCAATTATGTTATGTCAAAGATTCGGGTCTTGGAAACTCACTTTGTTTCTGGCAAATCTGCTTCAAGCAACAGAACTCAAGCAACGCCTCGAAAAGATGAATTTAACGTTATTTCGATTGACATTTTTCTTCGGTATTCAGAGCATAAATTTCTTTTTGCCAACCCCCAACACCTAGAATCATCTGGTGACGATGAAAATCACTTACAGCAAAATTACATCATGGGATTTGTGTTTACTGATGAATCTGGCAACGCAAGATTAAGTATCACTGATGACTGGTATGAAAATCTAAATGATGTTTACCAGACATTGAAGGAGAAAGATAGTGTCAAAGAAGACGAAATGCAGGTTGATAATAGATATTTAATTACAGAAGAAGCAAATGGAGAGTTGTAACAAATGGACAGAACACAGCAGCAAACTCGAAAAATGAAAGAGCAAGGATTGTTATTTTCTGAAGACAGCCTGTTACCTGAAAAACTCCCCCAAATTCAGGAATTACGACCTTCTAACAATCTTTCGGCAGTTTTTGAAGAGTGCCATAATTATATTTATGCCAACGAAGGAATGCTCAAAGACAAGATTTTTCACGAGATGGTTAAACTAATCATCATCAAACTTCATGATGAAAAATCTGCCAAGCAATCGGTAAATTTTGGCGTTACAGCAAGTGAATATAAAGCCATCGTCGCCAATAAGTCCGATGAATTTATGTCGCGTCTCAGTCAATTATTTACCTCCATCAAGAATCATTATCGGGGATTTTTCACCGATGACAAATTCAAGTTAAAACCTTTGACTCTTGCTTATATTGTAGGCAGGTTACAGTACATTAATTTAACTAAAACATCTGGCGATATAAAAGGGGAAGCCTTCCAGACTTTTGTAAATAGACACCAGCGTGGAGATAGGGGAGAATTTTTTACCCCTCACCCAATTGTACGCCTTGCGGTTGAAATGATAGACCCCAAACCAAACGAAAAAATTATAGATCCTGCTTGCGGAAGTGGTGGTTTTTTAATTCAAGCAATCAACCATGTTCGACAAAATAATCCAGAGTTCGATATAGCAAGTTTTGTGCAAGAAAGTATTACAGGAATTGAATTTAATCCCGATGTCGCCCTTTCGGGAATGATTCGTTTAGTTTTTGAAGGTGGCACAGGTTCAGAAATTATCTGCACTAATGCGCTTATCGAAGATGAAAAATTAAATAATTCTTTTGATGTTATCTTGACCAATCCTCCTTTCGGAAATAAAGGCAAAGTAGAAGACCAGAAAATTCTTAAATCATATCTTCTCGCCCGGAAATGGCATAAATCAGCGTCCAATAGTTGGGAAGTTTCCCCAACCGTTTTAGCGGGTCAGTCGCCCGATATTTTATTTATTGAGAAATCTATAAAATTATTGCGGGCAGGTGGACGCATGGCGATTATTCTGCCCGATGGTTTATTACAAAATATCTCTAATGGACCGATTCGGCATTGGTTGCGCTCCCAAACAAAAATATTAGGTGTTGTTTCCATCCCGCCGGAAGCCTTTGTACCCTACGGCACTGGAATCAAGACATCACTTTTGGTGGTTCAAAAATTACCAGCAAACAATGATTCTTGTTTTATGGCACAAATCAAAAAAATAGGCTATGACGTTAAAGGACAAACAATATATAAGCGCAACGAGTCGGGAGTTATAGCCCGAACAAAATCAGGTTTGCCAATAGTTGACGATGATATAGATGATATTTCTCAATCTTTTAGGTCATTTATCAATGGGGAATTTGCACAAAACAGCGATTGTATTTATACAGTTAAGAATACCCTGCTCAATTCGAGACTGGATGCCGAACATTATTTACCCAATGACCAAAAATTATTAGAACATCTAAAATCTATTGGGGCGAAACCTTTAGGTGAAATTGCCGATATTTTGAGAGATGCGGCTGATTTTCGTTTAGCTAGGGACAGTGAAATTAGATATATCGCTATTTCCGATGTTGATTATCGTACAATGCAAGTTGTTTCCCAACAAATAATTAAGGCACACGAGGCCCCATCTCGTGCAACTTATAGATTGTACAAAGGTGATATTATTACAGCAATTTCAGGAGCAAGTACAGGAACACCACGCCAAGCAACAGCCCTAATCACAGAAGATGAAGACGGAGCAATTTGCTCAAATGGATTTTCAGTATTAAGAAATATTCAGGGAGTCGAGCCTTTGTTTTTATTAGTATATATGCGAACAGACTTTTTTTTGCGTCAGATTAAAAGGTACATGACAGGTCATGCTATTCCTACTATTTTAGTAGATGATTTGTCAAAAGTTTTAGTGCCTATTCCACCCCAATCTGAACAGCAGAGAATAGCAAAAAGTATGGCTGAAATTCAAGCAATTAGAAAAGAAGCGTTAAAAGCAAGTGAGAATGTTGTTAACCAAATGAGTCTTCTACTTGGCCAATTTGAGTAAAGCAAAAAGCAGGTTAAGCTTAGAACAAGTCTTAATACTAAATCCGGTTATTAAAAACTGATTATTTATTCACCCTTTTGCCTATTGCCTATGAGTCGCTAGTTAGGGAGAAGAATGTAAAGATTTATTAAATTGTAGCTTTTGATACAGTTGTGGGGGGGGATGTGTATGCTATCGTTGTCTTGTTTTTCTCTTGGGTTGGGCTGTTGCTTAACCTGACTGCGAGGAAGACGATAGTTGCATCCAGTCACCCGTTTGCTCAATCAAGATGATTAAAAACCGATTAATTCCTACCCTAGCTTTAGCTGGCGCAACTTCTCTCGCTGCTATGCTCACTCCTGTGGCAGCAACGGCCGTTACTTTTACTGTTAACCGCAGTTGGAGTGAATCAGGTAATAACGCTTCCTTAGTGGGAACCGTAGATGTGCCGGTAGGCAGCTATACTATCCAGAATGGTACTCCTAATCCCTTTACCAACGTTAACCTTATCCTGACAGTTAATGGTAATCCTTTTCCTGTTTTAAATGCTGCGAACACTTCTCTTGTTTTCGGAACAGGGCAATTTTTGGTTAATGCCACATCTTCAACGTTAACTTTTAATACAGCTAATGCTAATGGGAGTAACCCAGCTGATTTAGCGTTTGTGAACTCGTCCACGGGTTTAGGTGGTCCACTTTATGTAATTGGTTTTGATAGTATTCCTGGTTTTGAAATCGCCAGCAATACATCCCCAAGTCCAAGTGTTTTGGCTTCAGTAGCTTTCCCCGTAACTTTTGGGACAGTACAACAAGTACAACAAGTACCTGAACCCGCCTCCCTCTTTGGTCTTGGAGTCCTTAGCACTCTCGGCGCAGCTTCAACCCTCAAGCGCAAACTAAAGCCATCCCAATCCATCGAAAAAGAAACCACAAAAGTTGGCTAAATTGCTCATCAAAAATACAATAAATGCCCCTTCAATTAGCCAGTTGAGGGGGGTTTATTTTTAGTCCATGTTTCTATTCATTGATTTTTTTGATCCAATGGCAACTTTTACATCAATATTGTCAAATTGAATGAGTATGGTGATTTTGTGCTACAATAGAGGTCTATTAAAAGTAAAAAAAACAATCAATTACCATGAATAGCAAGACAGAAATCACTATTCAAGTTCCTTTAGAAATTGCTAGATATTACGCTAAAATTAAACCCAATGACCGAGCGAACATAGAAAACAAATTAACTGAAACTATTCAATTAGAATTAGAAAAATATCGTCAAAAAGCAGCGGCGAGATTATCAACAATTATGGATCAAGCTAGTGATGAAGCAGAAGCTAACGGATTCACTCCAGATATTTTAGCCTCTATTTTAGAACAAGATGAGAGTTAATCACATTATTAAAAACGGATTAGGTGTAGGGCTAATTCCGGAATTAGCCCTACAATAGGCGTTGTTATTCTGATCTGACAACGCTGATAAATCAACAGGGATTCTCAATTCGCTCGGGAAATGTGCGTCACCAGGGCTGCCGATTGCAGGATGGGGGTAGTGGTGACGGAATCCGTCGCTAGGGTAAAGAGAGGATTGGAGAGGATACCGGCCAGGGAAGTGGCCACTAGGGAGAGGACAATACCCACCTGTAGGGGACGCATCCCGGTAAGGGTCCAATTGATAACGGGGTAATTTTTCACCGCATCGGACATCTCTTGGGGTTCCTTGACCACCATCATTTTGACCACACGGATATAGTAGTAAATCGAGGCCACACTGGTGACTAAACCAACGAGGACGAGAGCATAAAGTCCCGCTTGCCAACCGGCCCAGAATAGATAAATCTTGCCAAAGAAGCCCGCTAGAGGCGGAATTCCCCCTAAAGAAAGCAGACAGATGCTTAAACAGAGGGTTAGGAGCGGATCTTTCTGGTAGAGTCCCGAATACTCAGCGATCTGATCGGTTCCGGTTCTCAGAGCAAAGAGAATCACGCAGGCAAAAGCCCCTAGGTTCATGAACAGGTAAATTAACAGATAGAAAATCATGCTAGAGTAACCCGCATCAGTACCGGCGGTTAAACCAATCATGACAAAACCCGCCTGACCGATCGAGGAATAGGCTAACATCCGTTTCATGCTAGTTTGGGCTAAGGCTACCACGTTGCCCAGGATCATGCTCAAAATGGCTAGGGCAATAAAGATAAACCGCCATTGTTCGCTGACTAGACCGAAAACCGTCACTAATAGGCGAATTGCCAGGGCAAAACCCGCCGCTTTGGAACCCACCGAGAGGAAAGCGACCACGGGAGTGGGTGAACCTTCGTACACATCAGGAGTCCACTGGTGAAAGGGAACCGCCGAAATTTTGAAAGCGATACCGGCAATCACAAAAACTAATGCGATCGCCAAGGCTAGGGACTGACCACCGTTAACAGCGGTTAATTTTTGAGCAATGGCGCTTAAACTGGTTTCACCTCCGGATAAACCGTAGAGAAGGGAAACACCGTAGAGGAAAATCGCCGAACTAGAAGCTCCAATTAACAGGTATTTTAAGGCGGCCTCGTTCGAGCGAGGATCCCGCTTCATGTAACCAGTCATTAGATAGGAGGAAATACTGAGCATTTCTAGGGAGATGAAGATCATCACCAATTCACTAGAGCCGGATAGGAACATTCCCCCGATAGTCGCGGTGAGCATAATGGCTAAAAATTCCGCTAGGGAGGTTCCCGCTTGTTCCACATAACGCACAGACATCAGCACTGTGGAGGCGGTAGAAAGGGCAATAATCCCCCTAAAGACGATACTGAGATTATCCCCCTCAAAAGCCCCTAAAAAAGCCAATGGTTTCGGATTGTCCCAGGTAAAGTAGAGAGCAACCACAGCAGCGAGCAGACCAGCGATCGCAACGTAGGGCAGCCAACTTCTGGCACTTCGTCCCACGATTAAATCGCCGATTAAAATCACCATCAGGGTAATAATCAGGATTCCTTCGGGCCAGATAACGCCGGCGTTTAGCTGACTGGCAACAAGACTAGAAAAATCCATATTGATTGAGGTTAAAGGAATTTGAAGTTAAAAAAGGCTTAATACAAGCTTAGGGCATTTGATCAGCGATTCAGTGATCAGTTATCAGTGATCAGTGATCAGGTGTGAGTTTTTAGGGCATTGATCGCCGCTATTGGGTTAAAATATCTAAAAACCCAGATAAATTTGAGATAATCTTAGTTTTTATCGTTAGTTTAGTTGTCTCTTGTCTTTTTTATCCTCCTGTCTCGGAGTCTCCTCTGCAAAGGGAAAATCTTTGATTTTTGCAGCCGAGCTAATTTCTGATGTTGACAAGTTGTCACCGAGATGTATCCAAGTTAACAGGGAAAAAGGGAAAACTCAGGAAATCATGACATAGACCGGGACTGTTAGTTGTCGTTGAAGGATTCTGGTAGAATCAGGCTAGGGAAACTCCCGAAAAATCAATTGTTTTTGAGCCATCCGCTTGATTTTGTTGTGGAAAAATTTTCTAGTTCGCTCAACCCTTTTCCTTTAGCGATCGCTTGAATGAGTAACGAAACCTATCTCAATCATCCCACTTTCGGTCTATTGTACAGAGTGTGTCTATTAGAAGAACATCAGGAATTATTTACCACTCTTTATGCCCAACGTCTTTTTTTTCTGGTGACGGTGGGGCCGAAAAAAGTCTCGTTCGATCCGATTAGTCGTTCCGATGCTCGTCTTTTACTGGAAAACCGGCTGCGGAATTTGCGACGGCGCGGTAATGTGCAAGAATTTAACAGTCTCAACCAAACTTATCAACAAACCTTTTCAGTCTAGTTCATGACGATCGCTAGTCGTATCGAGTCAATCCGTCTTACCCTACCCCCCTCCACGCGCCTGATTGCCGTCAGTAAACAGGTATCGAGCGATTATATCCGTCAAGCTTACCAAGCAGGAGTGAGAGATTTTGCTGAAAGTAAGCTACAGGAAGCAATCTCGAAGCAGCAAGAACTAAAAGACCTGCCAGATATTTCTTGGCACTTTATCGGGCATCTACAGGCAAATAAAGCCCGCAAAGTTCTAGAATCCTTTGATTTAATCCATTCCCTCGATAGTTTAAAATTAGCCCAAAGACTCGATCGCCTAGCTGGGGAATTAGAGATTAATCCCCAAGTTTTGCTACAGGTGAAAGTTGTCCCCGATCCCGATAAGTTCGGTTGGGACACGGACGAATTACTAGCAGCTCTTCCCGCTTTAGTCAACTGTAGACAGCTAAAAATTCAGGGTTTGATGACAATTCTGCCTCGAGGATTATCTGCGGGGGAAAAGTTAGCCGCCTTTGAAAAAACTGGCGATTTAGCCCAAATAATCGAGAATAGCTCTAGTTTACGCCTGCCTCATCTATCAATGGGGATGTCTGACGATTATCCTCTGGCCATCAGGGCCGGAGCCACTTTGATCCGGGTGGGAACCGGCATCTTTGGCGAGCGGATTTAGTGAACCATCTCCGTAAATTTACAGAAAAAACCCCTAGAAGATTTAATGATCGGTGATAATATATATTAAAATTGCAGCGCCCAATCTAGAAACTGGTGGTTAGAAATGAGGAATTGACTTTTTCCCAATCCCTGAAAACTATCCCCTGATAACTGATAACTGAAAAGAGGGAACTAACCGCTGTCTCCAGACGACTAAAATGACGAAGCCTTAACAAAATAGTTCCCCTGTACCAAATGAGAGCAAGAATTGTTAAAGGCCAATAAATAACCCCGACTCTAGACAAGACCACCCAAAAAAATCTTTTGAAGGACATTAGACTGTGAACAACATTTTTACCAAGCTCAAAGATTTTGTCGGTATCTCCGAACAACCAGAAGACGAAGACGAAACCGACTACGAAGAAATGAACTGGGAACAGTTTTCCCCCCAAGAGAAGGATCAAAACGAAGAAGAAGAACCCCTTAATCGTCGTCAACGCGAACCTTTAAATCTCAATACAGCCACATCTATGGGACTCAACAGAAGCAACGTGATCGGTATGCCAGGTATTAACAACAATAATGCAGAAGTAGTCGTGATCGAGCCCCATTCCTTCGAGGAAATGCCCCAAGTTATTCAAACCCTGAGAGAACGCAAATCGGTGGTTTTAAACCTCAACGTCATGGATCCCGAAGAAGCACAAAGAGCCGTGGATTTTGTCGCCGGTGGCACTTACGCGATTGATGGTCATCAAGAACGCATCGGAGAGAGTATTTTCCTATTTACCCCCAGCTGCGTTAAAGTTAGCACCCTTTCCGGAACTATTCACGATATCGCTGACAACCCGAAAATGGCTCGTCCCGTTTCCCCCGCAGCTGCTTGGGGCGCCGAAAGCAGTCGATTAGCTCAATGAATCCTTCCATAGTCCTCTCGTCAAGTTTGTAGAAGCTAGAAGTCGATCGATGGCTCGAGAGGATGCCTTTTTTCTGGATAAGACCTCTAAATCTGCCTTTTTTACTTTTTACTTTCAATAATACTGTGTCTATTCGTTTAGGAATTATTGGCGGTGGAGTGATGGCCGAGGCCATTCTCAGCCGTTTATTAAAAAAAAATATTTATAGCCCCGAAACGGTGTTAGTCGGTGAACCCCAGTCTCAACGGCGCAACTTTTGGGTGAACACCTACGGAGTGCAAGTCAGTGAGGATAACCGGGAAGCAGCTAGAGCAACTGAGGTGTTAATCTTAGCGATAAAACCGCAGATTTTAGAGCAAGTAGTGAATAGTTTGCTAGGAATACCCGAAAAACCCCTAATTATCTCGATTTTAGCGGGAGTTACCCTCAATCGCTTAGAAATGGGCTTTCCCGATCGCCCCGTGATCCGGACGATGCCCAATACCCCGGCCACGGTGGGACAAGGGGTGACAGCGATCGCACCTGGTCGTCATGCGGAACCGGAACATCTGGCCGTAGCCAGAGATATTTTTGCCGCGGTCGGTTCGGTGGTGGAAGTTCCCGAAGCTTTGATGGACGCGGTAACAGGATTATCGGGATCGGGCCCGGCATTTGTGGCCTTGATGGTGGAAGCTTTAAGCGATGGTGGTGTGGCGGCTGGATTACCGCGAGCGATCGCGTCTCAATTGGCCTTAGAAACGGTTTTAGGGACGGCAACCCTATTAAAAGAATCGGCCATACACCCTGGAGAATTAAAGGATCGCGTCACTAGCCCCGGGGGAACTACGATTGCCGGGATGAGACAATTAGAAAAAGGCTCTTTTCGATCGACAATTATCGAGGCAGTAGTGGCGGCCTATCATAGATCTAAAGATTTAGGGCGTAGTTCCGAAAAGTAATCTTTGTATCTTTTTTAACCCATAACTGATGTCTCGATCTGTGATAAGATACGCAGCAATTCTTGTCCAGAAAAAGTGTATGAATAAGAAATCTGATCGTTTTGATTTAATGGCATTAATTGCCATTGCAGTTTTTTTTCTGGGGATTGTTTTCTGGAAAGTCCCGCTTCATTATCCCTATATCCTTAATTATGATGAAGCGGTGGCCATGGTACTTGCCTACGTCACCAAACAAGGTTATCGTCTCTACGAACAAGTTTGGCACGATCATTTATCGGGTTTATCTCTTTTACTAAATAGTTGGTTAAGCTTGACAGGATTTACTATCCATGCGGCGCGCATTATGGTGCTTTCTTTGTCCACAATTATGTTAGGAATTTTTTATCTAATTCTGAGAGTTAATTGCGGAATATTGGCCTCTTGTTTATCGGTATTTATTCTCTCAACTTGTCTAGTTTATATTACTCTGTCAACGATAATGTTGCGGGAGTTACCTTCACTTTTTTTTACAATCTTAAGTATTTTTATTATCTTTAAAGCCCTTCAATCCACGGGTAAGCTTAAGTATGGGCTGTATTTACTCAGTGCCATTGCTTTTGTTTTTTCCCTGCAAATTAAACTTTCAGGCATTACTATTATCCCAACTGTAGCTTTAATTATTTTTCTCAATCAACAGAATAGTTTTATTAAAAGAATTATTGATATTGTTATTTGGTCAGTCGCTGTCGTTTTAGTCTTTGTCTTGGGTTCCCTGACTATTTTTCCTTTTTCCTACGAAAATATTATTAAATCTCATGTCAGTGTTGCCGCTAGTTTCGGTAAAGAAAATCTCACCTTATGGACTCTCTTACAAAGCACCCTACAGCACGAACCAATTTATCTAATCGTAACAGCGATCGCTATTATAGCGATGGTTTTTACTCGCAATATAATACCACTTTTACCGCCGTTGGTCTGGTTAGGTTCTAATCTATTCAGATTTGCTACAGTTGCGCCAATTTGGCCTTATTATTATATCCATTTAATTATTCCTGCCGTTTGGATAATTGCCTTATTTGTCGAACAGTTAAAAATTACTGATAGTCTCGCAGAATTTAGGCAAAATCGAAAAATAACTAGGAAATTAGTTCTCAAAATGCTGATTTTTCTACCCCTGTCTGGTCAATTTCTCTTTAACACCTTAAGAATAATCACCAATCGTGATCCCTCAATTAATGCCTACGTTCAATCTAATAAAAGGTATAAACCTCTTTTAGCAGAAGCTGTGTTTGAAAAATTTAAAAACTCCGATAAACTTCTGTTAACCGACAATCCTCACTATATATATCAATATTTCTTGAAAACACCTCCAGAAACTGCCGTCATTACCAGAAAGAGATTTATCAATCAGAATCTTGATGGGGATTTTATCCTAGAAGTTATCGAAAAAAGACAGCCCGATTTGGTTTTTCTCTATCGATTTGAAAAGCAATTTCTGCAATCACCAAAACTCAAGAATTATTTAGAGAAAAATTATATCCAGTTCCCCGACCAGCAAGAAAAAGGGCTCTTCGTTACTCTTTATGCTAAATCAACATACAAGATGCCAAGATAACATACTTCTAACCCAAAAATTCCGAAAGTTTCTAAAGCCATAGCCTCTCCGTTTTATTAGTTTAAGTTTATTATTGATTCCCTCGACCACCCCATTCGTTGTCCTTTGCTCGAAATAACTAATAATTTCTCCAAACCAGTTTCGGATTGTTTGACAACTCTTGGTAAAAACACTGGAGGATTTTGCCAACCATTCTGAGATGGATAGCATTCCCTCTGTCGGATTCTCTGAGGTTTCATAAATCTTTCTAAATTCTTCCTTTAACTCGTGCATCTTTTTCAAATTTGGCAAATTTTCTTTGATAGCTTCTAGTTTGAGTTTTTGGGGTTCCGTTAAATTTTCTTCATTTTTTAACCGACTATATTTACTTCGCTTTAAAACTTCTAGTTTTGCTTCTTTTTCCGCTTTCTGTTTTTTATTTTTCTGCGCTTCTACGGCTCTTTTTTCTGCTCTTCTCTGTTCATCTAACTCTTGATTAATTTGTTTCATGACATGGAATCTATCGGCGACTACCTCGGCCGATGGCATCAATTCTTTCACCAAATTTTTATAGGGCAACCAAAGGTCTATGCTGACTTCTTCAATTTGCTCTAACACCTCTTTTCCCCATCCCGTAAGCGTTTCCCTCAATTCAAGAGTGTGTTCGCTTCTCTAGAATAGCTATTAGTTTTCCCGTATCTAAATTTACTAAAACCGCACAATAATTTTTTTGTCCTTTGACTAGAGCGATTTCGTCAATTCCTAGTCTTTTTAATTTCGATAGGTCTGTCTCTGTAATTTCTTCAGCTATGTCCTCTATCATTCTTTGAATCTCTTCTTCCGTTACGTCATTTCTTCGGCTAACATTTAAAATATCTCCTTCTTTTAATTGTTCGAGTATATTCTCGGCTAGTCTTTTCGTATAGGTTCGTTTCTTGGCGACAAAATCTAACTCTTCACTAAAGGGTTTTCGACAATTATTGCACTTAAATTGACGACGATTAACTTGTAGGTACACTGGTTGTCCTGAGATTGGTAAATCTTTGACTAAATGTCGATGATTTTGGTGTAGTTTATCGCTCTCTAACCCACAATGAGGACAGGTTGCTTTTTGATTTTTCGATTCGATTCGGCAAACTATACCGATATTTTCTAGGTGTAGATAGCCTTGAATAGACGTTCCTTTTAGGTTCAAAAATTTGTCAAGCATCATAAGTAAAATAATCTCGTTTTTGGCTATTATATCAAATCTTAACTCAATTGTCTATCTTTTGGTATTAACCTGTTTGTGCCTAAAATCTTTCCCTGTTTGGGTTTGAGCTATTTTTGAGCGTAGGTACTCTTATCGAATTTTATTTTAAGTTAATTATTTGCATAACAATTACCGAAGAGCCAGAAAAAGGAACTCTCTTTATCAGTCCGAAAACTTGGCAAGAATATCAAAGTAAGGCTAATTAGGGTCTGCTGAAAAAGTACGGGCGAAGCATTCGGGCAATAACCTATCGCTGAAACCGTAGATTTCCTATCCGAATGCTTCGCCCCTACAGGATGCGATCGCTGATGAAGAGGCAAGGTTTTGAACCACGATTCTCTCAAAACCTTGCACCTGTTTTGCGAGAAAAGCCCCAAAGTCCTTACCTAGCCTACATTTCATATTTATTCAGCAAACTCTAATTAGAAATTGTGGACAGGGATTATTAACGTTTTTTCTTTTTTACCGGTTTTTGAGCCACTTTTCGAGAACTTTTATAGGCCGATCCGATCCAATCACTACAACTATGACTCATCGCTCCTAATTCTAAACCCAGGAAAATAGCGATCGCTACCCGGGGATACTGTTGCCATAATGCGATCGCTTGCTGCGGCCACAGTCGCCAATCCCAGTTTACACCCCAGAAACTTTGCAGGATCGGAATGATGACGATCGCCGCTAGTAAAAGAAAACTACCGAAGTAAAATAACCGAAAAATTGTGCCGATCAAGAAACCGTGGGATAACCAACCGCGATGACGGATCATGGAACGATAGGGTAGCCACAACCAGCGCAGATAACCCCAACGTTTGTATTGTACCGAGTGGATGTCAAGATCCGGTCCAAACAGGAATCCGCTAAACAAATAACTGGCCAAGAGTAACAGGGTTAATTTACCACTGCCACTGACCAAAAAACTCGCCCCCGCAATCGGTGGCAACAGAATTAGGGTAATGCGATCGTGAGTTCGGCCAGAGGGCATCGGAAAAAAATCAACTTGCTCAAAAAAATAATATCCTTTTTTAAAAATATATGTTATAGTGAGAAAGTGCGAAATTGATTCGGGCGTTTAGCTCAGTGGTAGAGCGCCTGCCTTACAAGCAGGATGCCGTAAGTTCGACCCTTACAACGCCCATTTCTTTCACTACCGATCGCAGGTTGAAATTAAAACTATTGAGGGGAATTGCTGCTGGCAGGCAAAATTGGGACTAATTGCTAGTAAGCTAGTCAATAGGTACTAGGATTAACTCATCGTGGCACACCGGTTATATGGGCAATTGGAAATGTATTAAAAATTGTGGAGCTTGTTGTCAACTAAATCCCGATGAGCGTCCTGACTTAGAAGAATATCTGACTCCCGCACAATTAAGTCAATATCTCAGCATGGTGGGGGAAGATGGTTGGTGTATAAACTTCGATCGCCAAACCCGTCTCTGTACCATTTATGACCAGAGACCGGAATTTTGTCGTGTTCAACCGGATATTTTTGCCAAAATGTATCAAATCGAACCGAGAGAATTTGAGCAATTTGCGATCGATTGCTGTCATCAACACATTGAGGATCTTTATGGGGAAGATAGTCTAGAAATGAATAGCTATCGTCAGCAAGTGGGCTAAGATTTATCCCTATCCCAGAAATAACTCAGACGGAGAAGAAAAGGTTCTTCCGAACTTACACTGTAGAAAATTCCTCAAGCTCCCCCTCTGCCCAGCAAGTCTCTAAAGTTGATAAATATCAATTTAACAAAAACTCAAAGCCTTAGTATATAAGCTTTACAAGCATAAGTTATTGATAGTTTTACATGACAGGTTCGATAGAGCCGAAGAAAATAAGTGGTCTAGTTATTTTCCCTAGCTTCTCGATGGCTAAACCGGTAAAATTACGGAATTGATTGTGTCCCTGTTGAGGAGAAGTCTATAGGAAACTCAAAACCTCTAGAGGTGAAGAGTTTGAGTTCAGGACAGGGAAAAACTATCATGGAAAAACCAGAAAAACAGCGCCGCAGACGCGGGGTTATCCTCACCCCCACCGGACTAGAAAAATTACTTACTGCCAAACAAGAAGCGGAATATAAGGATAATCGCGGTCATCGTTTCACCCTAGAAGTTCTCAGCGAGAAAACTCTTTTAGGGGTAGATACTCTGATGAAGGTATTTGCTTGTGAATCGGGAGTGGATAAACAAACCCTGAAACATTGTTTTCAAGCTTTTAATTTAACTCTAGAAAATAGCGATTATTATCGTCCTAGCTTGCCAGAAACTGATACTATTAATCCTCAACTATTGCCTGAGTTACCAGAGGGGCAAGTCCCCCTCGATTCCCCCTTTTATATCAACAGAAACAATCTAGAACAGACTTGTTATCAAGAGATATTGCGCGGGGGTAGTCTTATCCGGATTAACGCGGCCAGAAAAATGGGAAAAACTTCCCTGATGACTAGAATTATTAATTATGCACAACAACAGCAATACCATACGCTTTATTTCAGTTTTCGGTTAGCAGAAAGCTCAATTTTTCAAGATTTAAATCACTGGCTGCGTTGGCTTTGTGTTAGTATTAGTCGCCAGTTAGATTTAGAAAATCATCTCCTACAGGATTGGGATGAATTCTTAGGGGGTAAAATTAACTGTAAAATCTATCTAGAAAAGCATATTTTCTCCCATCTCGATCGCCCTTTAGTGATTGCCTTTGATGATCTTGAATATCTTTTATCCTATCCACAGCTAAGGGAAGAATTTTTTAGTATTCTGCACCTCTGGCACGAGGAAGGCAAAAACAAACCCCTCTGGCAAAAATTACGTTTAATTGTCGCCTATTCCCATGCACAAGAGGTTTATCAACCTTCAGATATCTATCAATCTCCTTTTAGTCTTGGCCTACCGATCAAATTGCCTAATTTTACCAGCGCACAAGTACGAGAATTAAGTCAAAGACAGGGATTAGATCAGAATTTTGACTCCGAAAAATTACGAATATTTCTAGGGGGTAATCCCTATTTAATTCGTCTTGCTTGCTATCATATTGCTCGGGGTAATTGTACCCTAGAAACCATTTTAGCTACTTCGATCGAGGAGGAAAGTAATATTTTTGCAGATCATCTTAAACGTTTACTTTCGCATCTGCAATACTTAAAAGGCAATTTAGCGGCTATCTTTGCTAAGGTGGTGATGGCAGAAAAAGACATAGAAATTGATTTAATGGCAGCTTTTCACCTAGAAAGTCTCGGACTGATTCACCGACAAGGTAAATTTTGCCGAGTGAGTTGTCCTCTCTACCGTCAATATTTTGGCGAATATTTCCGGCAACGTTCTGTTTTTTTGCCGCAAAAAACTTCTATCCTCGCCCAAAAAATTACGCTTACTCACTTTGATACTTCCGAAAAAAGTTGCTATGCCATGTAGTTTATCGAATGTCATTATGAGGGAGTGATACTAAATCCTGTTTAAAAGTATAGGAGAGTCGCAAGTGGGTTTTTAAAGTTCCCGTGGAACAGGCTTCTAGTTCCTGTTTGATATTCAGGGACAATTAGTGATATAATTAGTATCTAGAGCGTGGATTGTTAATTTTATTTTTTTGACCGAATTACTAACCGCAAACACGCACTCTACAATCTACAATCATTGGTGAGCGCACCGATTAATTAGGAGTCTAACCCATGAGCGGCCGCACCATCGAAACCGATTTAGGAAAAATCCTAGACCAGATTAATCAGAATCTTAAAGATACCAATCAGAAGCTAGACGCGCTCCAGAAAGATGTCACAGAGATCAGGATTGTTCAAGTCAGATTCGAGGCCGAAGTCAAGGGAGACCTCAAGGTATTACAGGGAGAAGTCAACACCTTACAAGGTGATTTAAAAGAGATTAAAGGCTCCCAGAAAGCACAAATTTGGGCATTAATCACCATCTTGGCAACAGCAGTTATCGGAACTGTCATCCGCTTTGTCATCACTGTTCCCCCTGTTAACAACCCCTAACTCCCATGCCGTGGAACAGGCTTCTAGTTACTGTTTGATATTCAGGTAGAATTAATGATAGAATTGGTGCGTTACGGCGGATTGTTAATTTTGTTTTTTTGACCGGATTTGTAACCGACTAATCCACCCTACACTTTACTAATTCTTAAGATTCCCATAGTTCACCTACTTCAAAAATTTAGGAGGCTTGAAAAAATGTCAAAAAGATGGTCGCGCCGTAAAGTTTTAAAACAGTTGGGGTTAGTTACAGCCGGGAGTGTCGCTAGTGTTGTTTCTTCATGTCAGTCTATTACTCAATTTCGTCCTCAACCGATAAATCTAACTCCATTTACAGAGAAACTACCCAAGGGAGTAACACTGGAGATGGTAGGCTTACCAGCAGGTCAATTTCTCATGGGATCTCCTGACAGTGATCCCGATACTGACAAGTCTGAAAAGCCTCAACATCTAGTTAAAGTAAACAGTTTTGCGATTGGCAAATATCCGGTGACTCAGGCACAATATCAAGCAGTAATGGGAACAAATCCCTCTAATTATAAAAACAATCCGCAAAATCCGGTAGAATGGGTTTATTGGAACGATGCTCAAGCCTTTTGTAAAAAATTGAGTCAAATAACCGGGAAAACCTATCGCCTCCCCACAGAAGCGGAATGGGAATATGCCTGTCGTGCAGGGACAACCACTCGCTTTTATTTCGGTGATGATGCTAATCAGTTAGGAGATTATGCTTGGTATGACGGAAATTCTCAGTATACAACTCATCCTGTTGGTCAGAAAAAGCCAAATGCTTGGGGGCTTTATGACATGAGTGGCAATGTTTGGGAGTGGTGCGAAGACAATTGGCACTATAACTATGAGAATGCACCAAGGGATGGCAGTGCTTGGCTGACAAATGATAATGATGATCGAACACTGCGGGGCGGTTCTTGGTGCGACGATCCTTATCTCTGCCGTTCCGCTTTCCGATACTACCTCAACCGCCGCGACAACAACTACGACTTCAGTTTTCGGGTGGTGTGCGGTGCTGGGAGGACTCTGTAACCCTTTTCCCCTTTTTTTCCCTTTTTACCCTTTTTTACTTTTTTCAATTTTTCTCTTTTTCCCGCCTAGCGGCGGGTCGATTTTTTGGGAAAAAATTGAGGTAGTAATCTGTAGGTTAAGTTAAGGTTCGTAGTTGCGCTGAATTCGCCAACTTCTGGGGAAAATCGGGCTAGAGCCTCGACAACGAACCTAGTTTTATTACATAGTGAATCTGTGAATGATAATGCTCTCATCGATCAACTCAAACAAGCAGCGATCACCGATCTCGTAAGGTGCGTTAATGTTAATGTAACACACCAGCCAATTTGACATAGTGGGTTACAGTAACCTATAATACATATAGCGGTATTCAAAGTCATGAAGTACGCCGATTTTCTGGCTTGTTACCTGTTCCCTCGCTCCCCATTCATAATTTATAATTCATAATTCATAATTCATAATTCATAATTCAAAGGACTAACCGCAATGTCATCGATCATTACCGAAGAAAAAACCAAAGAAATCCTAACCGAAATCCTCATTGAAATGATGCAAAACAAACGGGAACTATTTTATGAAATTGTTATCGAAGCCTTAGAAGATATTGGTTTAGCTAATGCTATTACGGAAGGATTAAATGGTGAATTTGTTCCAGAAGAAGAAGTTTTTGCTATTCTCAATGGAGAAGCTGAATGAAAATTAAATTTGTAGCTAAATTCTCCAAAGACTTAAGAAAAATTAAAGATCAAAAACTATTATCTGAGATCAAAACTGTTGTCAATGAATGCAAATTAGCTCAAACACTGGATGATATAAAAAACCTCAAAAAGCTTAAAGGTTATCAGGGTTTTTATCGTATCAAAATAGGAGATTATCGCATTGGTGTTGCAATTATTAACGATGAACTGATCTTTAGTCGATTCTTACACAGAAGAGAAGTTTATAGATTTTTTCCCTAATCCAATCCATAAAATCGTCCATTCTTTGGATAAGCCTGACTCTTTTGATAGCTTGTAGGGTGCGTGTTTGCGCGTATTTAAAGGAAATTTGTTAATAATTAAATTATGATCGCGCCGTAACGCACCATCTTAAGAAAATTGCTGCGTTATGCTATGACTAACGCACCCGACAAGAGCCGCTACTGTGTCCTCTGTGTGTGGAGTGGTTTTTATTATGATTATTTAACTGCTACCGAATATCCCCCCGTAGCAATCTCTCCCTAGTAACAGGTTTCTAGTTCCTGTTTGATATTCAGGCAGAATGAATGATATAATTGGTGGGTGGGGCGTGGCTCTCTCGTGCAAAAACTTGTAACCTGTAGAATATAACAATCTCAGGTTTTTTATCAAGTCTAATTTTAGTGGTTTTGCTCCCGTAAACATGAGCTTTTCAGGCACTTGATACCTAATACCTCGCTTTATCAATAAACAATAATTTGAGAAAATGAACCAAAAAACTTACCAACTAACCTTAAACTTTGACCAGATTTTAGATTTGGTTAAACAACTCCCAGAAAGTGACAAAATACAACTCAGTAAAGAACTCGAAAAAGAAACTTTAAATCAAAAATTAACCCAACTTTTAGAAACCTTTAAAACTGATGAGCTTTCCCTAGAGACAATTACCGAAGAAGTGGAGGAAGTTAGGGCTGAAATTTATGGACAACAAGCCACCGATTAAAGTTATTATTGATACTAACCTTTGGATTAGCTTTCTTATTGGTAAACAGTTAGCCAGTTTAAAATATCTACTGATTGAAAAAACTCTTGTGCCGATTTTTTCTCCACAGCTACTTAATGAAATTAACCTTGTTACCAAAAGACCAAAATTACAAAAGCATTTTCCCCAAAGTAAAGTTCAAGAGTTACTTGAACTTTTAAGCATAATTGGGTTATGTATTGAGACTAAATCAAAAATTAATATCTGTAGAGACGCTAAAGATAACTACCTTTTAGCCTTAGCCAAAGATAGTCAAGCTGACTTTTTAATTACAGGCGATCAAGATTTATTAATTTTGCAACAATTTGGAATAACTAAAATTGTTACTTATCAACAATTTTTAGTAATCTGTAGATTGGGTTGACGTAAGGAACCCCAACTCAATTATTTAAAAGTGTTGGGTTTCAAAGCACGTTCAACCCAACCTAGGATAAGACTTTATTGATGATCCCTGTCAATCAGGCGATCGCAATTTAATTGATGCCCGTAATATGTTGTAAAATCGTATCTAATTTTTGGTTAATCTCATCACGAAACTCTTCAAAATTAGATTGAAGCCGATCAACTTTATCTTCAAGATGATCAATTTCCTCATAGATCCGATCAAAACTCCGGTTTAGCTCTCTTCCTGTCACTTGGGTATCTTCCAGACGCTCCAGGCGCCGATTAAGACTCCTCAATTGAGGCTCCACTTCATAATTTTTATCGTTCGGTTCCTGAGCTTGTGCCATAGGGAAAATCGTTGAATGAGAACACCTTAACTCAATTATATGTTAACTATTGACTAAATAAAAGATTCTACTTCTCTTAAATCAGCTTGTAGGGTGCGTGTTTGCGCGTATTTAAAGGAAATTTGTTAATAATTAAATTATGATCGCGCCGTAACGTACCATCTTAAGAAAATTGCTGCGTTATGCTATCACTAACGCACCCGACAAGAGCCGCTACTGTGTCCTCTGTGTGTGGAGTGGTTTTTATTATGATTATTTAACTGCTACCGAATATCTCCCCGTTTAGTGTGATTAACTTCCAATCGAACTTTAAAAACCAACTTCTCAGTTCTCACTTTCCTTTATATGAAAGTTTACCTGATAAATATCCCCTAATTTCTTAGGCCATAATTAAAACTCAATAACTTTAACCATAGGCGAGGATTGTCTTTTTCTAGCCAGCTTTGGGAGTTTTTTAACCATTGGGGAAACCAGGAACCAAAAAGCAAATTTTTGACTCCATCAAGGCTAAAATCGAGATAGGAACCCAACCAGCGAATTAAATCCTGACTGCCAGCCATTTCTGCTATCCATACCAGTAAAGCGGGGTTTTTTCTGGCCGCTTTAATTGCTAAACGGCTAAAGGTCAACCAATCGGTTTTATCTTTAATAAAAGTTTCAGAAACCTCCTGCGGTTCGTCGGCCAATAAACCGAAAAATGTGTTTAGCATGGCGTTAATTCTTTGGGGGGGTAGGGTTTTTCCCGTAGGAACCATCATTCCTTTAGAAAATAACCAAGTTACCGCCACATTACTTTGATAGGCCCGCACGTTTTCTAGGTCTTTAGCTGTTAGTAAATCGTGTTTTAAGGCCGTATCCAAAAGATGGGTTAAGCGCTCTAAATTACGCACCAAAGAACCGAATCCAGTAAAGATTAACGGTGATTGCAGGGAGGCGGCATCCCCAATAGCTAAAATGCGATTAAAGGAGACAATTCTATCTTTTTTGCCTGTGCTAAAATGCCCCGGTATATAACCAAAAGTGGGTTTTTTCCAAGTTAATTTTTCTGGGTCACACTGTCGATATTCTGGCAAAATAGTAAAGAAATCTTCGTACATTTCCAACAGAGAACCAGGGTTATCGGGATGGACTTGATGATAGTGAAATAGATAGAAGGTTAATTCTTTTCCTTCCCCCGGAAATAATTCCCAAATTAATTGCCTACCTTTAGAAATATCGCCATGGGAATTTAAGACATCGCCATAGTGAGAATCCCACACCACCGGCTCGAATCCTTCTACTACTGCCCCCACCGTCGGACAGACACTATCAAAGGCGCGCACTCCGTTTAATTGCCAAGCAATGGCAGAAGCGGAACCCATGGCATCAATCAATAAACGGCCTTTTATCTGTTGAATTTCTCCACCATGATTAAGGGTGACAGTAACACTATTGGCGGTAATATCAGCCTTGATAAATTCCGTTTGATCGAGAATTGTACCGCCATGATCCTGTATTTTTTTACCGCAGGATTGCAGCAATTTATCGGAATTAATGGCGATATTTAAAACCGTGGGAGTATGGAGAATTTTGGCTTTCAGATGGGGGGGATTATTGCCATCAAAAAACTTATTAAAGCCATCGATGTATTCTTGGAAGATTAATTCCTCGAATTCTTCGGCAGTAAATAGGCCTAAATTAATTAAACTTTGAAACTCCGATCGAGAGATATTCCATTCCCGATTCATCCGTCCGAAAGGTAGTCTTTCTACTAAGAGGACTCGATAACCTAATTTGGCCATCTGTGCCGCATGAATTGCCCCCAAGGCACCACCAATATAAATTAAGTCGTAGGCGATGGGATGATCATTTTCCTCACTGCTAGAGAAAATTACTGGCTGCGGTTGTTGGGGATTTTTGGCACTGTCGCGCCAACGTTTTTCCCACCAGTACAAGCGTTCTAAGTCCGCCTCCCCTTGCGGCATTTTGCGGAAGTAATGAACCGTTAGGGGGTAGTCCGCTTCTAAAGCTGTAAAAATTGAGTGATTTTTTTGATCGATATTTGGTATCGTGTTATACTGCGGCGGAAAACGCTTTTGTAAAGCTCGATCGAGCTGCTGAGTCAGGGATGTTTCTCGGTCATGCGATCGCTCACCCCAGCGGAAAACTTTTAAATAAGTAGTCCGTTGCAGCGTCCAGACAAAAATCGACAATTCGATCGCCTCCGATAAGCGCAATCTCACCCCGTTAGGTGTATTTGTCTTGACACCGCTTCCGGGTTGCCAATCGGATTGTAACCACTGACAAACGGCGATCGAGTCAGGAGTCGGAATTTCTCTGTAAAGTATTTCTTTCATCTTGATTTAGTTGTTAAACCCAAAAATCGTCTGATTACGCTAGACTACACAAAAAGTTTTCTGAAAAAAGTTTAAAAAACTTTACACACCTAGATTAATACACAGCCTACCCCATCTGATTATGAATTATCCCATCCCGACTACCCCCGAAGAAATTGCCGCCCTCCGACAGCGTCCCGTCGATGAGGAGATGATCGCTGCCGTGATTGCGGGAATTATTAGAATGGCCCGCGCTCAGGGTCAATCTCTCGATGATCTGACTGAAGAAATTCTCGCAGAAGACCCGATTTTAGATCAAGTGCAACGACGTTGGTTAAGTCAGCTTTTGACTAATGCTTGGCAAAATTTAGCTGGATGGGTGTAATTGAGCGATGGAATGGCTAACAATCACTCTCGCTAGTGTTTTGACCCTGTTAACCCCCGCAGGGGCAATTATCGATACGGTTTTAGCCCATACCCTTCGCTCCCAAGTCCAAAAAGTGGAACAATTAGCCGTGAGAGTCGATAATACTCCCAATTATCAGGCTCTGCAAGGCAAAATCGCTCGAGTTCGCATTTCTGCACGGGGAATTTATCCCCTTGCTGATGTTCGTATTGAGAAGATCGAGCTAGAAACTGAGCCAATTAGCCTCGATTTGCGGCAATTACAGCAAAAAAACGGCAGTTTAGCCGCCGCACTGCGCCGACCGGCTGCGGGAGCATTGCATCTTGTCCTCACGGAAACTAATGTTAATCAAGCTTTACAATCGGCAGCGGTCAAAGAGCAAATTCAGACCCTGATTAATCATCTGATTCCCTCTAGGGGAGAATTTGGTAGCACAAAATATCAACTTAGTCAAGCAAATTTTAATTTTCTTAATAATAATCGAGTCACCCTCAGCCTGCAGCTAGAGACCCAAAGGCCAGACGAACCAGCAGCCAGCCTCAATCTGAGCTTAGAAGTGGGATTTAAGCTAGTGCAGGGGCGAAAAATCGAGCTTATTGAACCCACAGCCACTCTTAATGGTCGTCGCATCTCCTCGCGCCTTCTCAAGGGGTTTGCCGAGGGTATATCCACCCAGTTAGATTTAAAAAACTTCGAGAAACAAGGAATTATCGCCCGCCTTCTACAATTGCAGATCGACGATGATAAGCTGAGTATAGCCGTCTTTGGCAGAATTGAACCTCGATCGGGGAACCCCAACTAAATTTAACGGTCAGAAAAGATGAGATCGGAATTATGAATTATGAATTATGAATTATGAAGTGGGGTGGTGGGGAGATGGGGAGATGGGGAGAATAAAAGCGTTCGACTGATAACTGATAACTGATAACTGATAACTGATAACTGATAACTGATAACTGATAACTGATAACTGATAACTGATAACTGATAACTGATAACTGATAACTGATAACTGATAACTGATAACTGAATTATGCCTAGTTCTCGCTCTAGTGATAAAATCTCTTTGCCTTGGATAATTGGTATCGGTCTCGCTTTATTTACTGCTGGTGGGGCCACTGCTTGGTTTGCCGTCCATCACCTATCTTCCCCCCAGAAAACTAGCGAAAACCCGATTGAATCTCCCAGTCCAGTGCCGATAATTGAATCGCCAATTGTTAAACCGGTTTCTCCAGGTCCAGTGGAGACAAGTCCGACAGCAACTCCGGCAGCTATTCCTGTTAGGGAAAATCGACAGGTTTATTGGTTAAAAGTGACTGATACGGGTAATCAATTAGTCACCCAAGAAATTACCGTTCAAAAAGCAGATAGCGACGACCGAGAGTTAACAGCAGTATTGAAGATACTATTAGCTGGTCCAAGTAATCCTCAGGATATGACTACTATTCCCCCCGGGACTAAATTACTTGATTTAAAAGTAGATAAAACGGGAATTAAGATTAATCTCTCGCGCGAGTTTGGTAATGATGATGGTCCTGATATGCTGATCGGTCGTTTGGCACAAATCATCTATACTACTACTAGCGAGGATCCCAATGCCAAAGTCTGGATTCAAGTGGAAGGAAAACCCCTAGAATTATTAGGAGAAGGCCACGGTATTGAAGTTGTCCAACCGATGACTCGTAAGTTTTTTAAGGAGAATTATCAATTGTAAGTTGTCCGCGCATTTCAATGGTTTGTTGCGATAGCGAATTGAAGTTAACTAGGGGGATTACTGGGGGGATAGGGAAAAAGAATTGGATAGGGAATTTTAATTCCTTCTTGCTGATAGCGTCGGTGTAGGAGTTTAATAAATTCGTGTTTAATGGTGAGATGTTGAAAAAATTCTTCTTCTACCACCTTGAGATAAACTGTTAGCACAATGCTATAGTAATCGAATTTACGATAAAGGATCAAGGGTTTATAGTTACCGAGGTGAGGTTGCAATAACTGAGCGATTTCTTGCATAACTTCTAGGGTAACTTTTTCGACTTTTTCTAAGTCACTATCGTAACTAATGCCCACTTCCACGGGAACCAGTAGGGAGTTATCCGGTAAACTATAGTTACGGAAACTAGAAGAAATGATCTGAGCATTGGGAATGACCAAAAGATTATTGGTAATTTCTTCGATGACTGTGCATCTTAAATCCACATCTCGCACATAACCAGCTTCTCCCGTTCTCAGTTCAATATAATCTCCCGGTCTAACTTTTTTAGAAGTGATAATATTAATCCCTGACATTAAATTAGCTAAGGTATTTTGGAGAGCTAAACCGAGGGAAACACCCCCAATACCAAAGGCAGTAAGCAGGGGAGTTATCGAAATGCCAATCGAGCTTAGAATAAGCAAAAAACCGCAGCTAAAAATTATAACTTTGGCGAGAAATTCAAATAGGGAAGTGAGGGAAGAAATGCCATCATCTCCCGTGGTATAAACTCGTAATATTTCCACGGATAATTGAGCAACAACCCAAGTAGCTGAAGCTAAAAAAGCCACTAGCAGAAATGTTTTGCTCAGGAGAATGAGGGAGGGAAAGAGGGGAAGATTGGGAAGGGAGAGGGCAATATTTAACCCCAAAAGTCCGAACCAAAGTATGCTTAATCCACGCAGGGAGCGTAAAACCCCTTCCGAGAAACGCAGGTTTTTTTCTCTGGCAATCGATAAAAGTTGACTGACAACGCGCTTTTCTACGAGCCATCCCAACAGCAGGAAACTGAGGATGATGGTGATAGGTAAGATAATATAGGGCCAATCTTCCAGTCTGGTTAATAGGTTCATTGCTAGAGGGTTAGAAAAAGATGCAGTTTTGTCTTATATTATTCTCCATTTGCCTATCTCTAGCAGCGGCGGTGGAATTTTCGGACAAAAAGTTGCAAAATGTAAAGAGGAACTCATCTTTTCTTCGGCAGCTTTCGTGAATAGTCAGTTATTTAAACCAAAATTCGGGCTTTATCGATTCTTAATGGTTATAATCGTGGTTTTATTGCTGATTAGCACCTTTTTAATTGCTTTTCATCTGGCTAAGATGTCGGATCCCTACATTAAAGAGGTGTTATCCCGACAAGGTAATGTCAGTCGCGGTTACGAAATCTTTCAGATTAACTGTGCTGCTTGTCACGGTCAGTTTGCTGATGGCATCGTCGGACCAAGTTTAGAGGACGTTTCCCATCGCAAATCGAGAATTAGTCTGATTGAACAGGTAATTAGCGGTAAAACCCCACCAATGCCCAAATTTCAGCCCGATTCTCAAGCTATGGCCGATTTATTGGTTTATTTAGAAAATCTTTCAAAAAACTGACTTGAAAGAGGGTGTAGGGTTTAGGGTGTGGGGTATGGGGTGTAGGGTGTGGGGTGTAGGGTGTGGGGTGTGGGGTGTAGGGTGTGGGGTGTAGGGTGTGGGGTGTGGGAATTATAAATTATAAATTATGAATTGGGGTGTGGGGTGATGGGGAAGTGGGGAAGTGGGGAAGTGGGGGAGTGGGGAAGTGGGGGAGTGGGGAAGTGGGGGAGTGGGGAATTTCAACTAAAACCCCAACACCCCAAAACCCTAACACCCTAACACCCTAACACCCCAACACCCCCCGCAACGCGCACGCAGTAACCACCCCAAAACCAAACCCCTGAGCGACTGATAAATTTTACTTATATAGAAAAATTTTGCTTCTATTTGGGTACGCTAGTAGAGACACTTAACGATAAATACTTATGTCTTGGCATTCCCAAGTTGAACCGGCAATTATCCAAGGAGATTTCTGGCAAGTTAGCCAGTTTTATCAAGAACTGATAGAAAGAGAACCCCTAGAAATTAGTCATTATTGGTATTTAGGATTAGCCTATCTTTTGGAAGCTAGGGAAGAAGAAGCACAAACTACTTGGTTATTCGTCCTCAGTCAAGGGGATGAACAGGAAATGACTGCGTGGACAGCAGATTTAGTCAATATTTTAGATGGGGAAGCGCGAAGACAATTAGAGTTAGGCAATTTAGAAACCAGTTGGTTAATTCGAGGACATATTCGCGAGATTAGTCCCGATAATATTGATAATTTACTGCGGTTTATTTTATTAGCAATTGATTTGAATTATTTTGATCAAGAGCAGTTAAAAACTTGGTTATTTGTTGATGTGTTAAAAACAAATGATTTCCAGAGTCTAGAGTTAAGTTTATTGGAAGAAGTTTTAGAAAAATTTCTCGATTCTCAGATACCAGAAACCGTCCCTTACTTAGAGGCAATATTTCAATCTAACTGTCAGCGACAAACTTTTATCAAAGTAGTAGAAGCTAAAGTAACTTCTCTAGCCATTAATAATAAACCATTGGCTATTGATATTATTAATACTTGTTTAGCAGTGGAACCAGAGCAAATTTATCTGTTAGCTGAACTTTATCAATGTTATTTTGATAATCGAGATTTTCCCGCTGCTATCCAAGTAGCTAATCAATTAAAAACAAGTTGTCAAGGGTTGCCTTCTCAAGCTGTCGCTGATTTTATTGCTCTTTATGTTAAATTATTTAGTGGTAATTGGGTCGATATTAAGGCAGATATTGAAGAATATACAGAATCCTTGCAAAAAAGTATCACTAATCGAGAATGTCCAAGATTATTGGATAAACCATCCCTAACAATTTTATCCCCTCTAGTTTATCTAGAAGATAACCCAAGAAAAACCCGTTATATTAATAATTGTGTTGGTCAACTTTTTCAGGAATATGTTCGCAATAAGTATAACTGTCATCCCTGGCAAAAATCGACTATTAAAGATACCAAAAAAGTTCTTAAAATTGGCTATATTGCCCATACTTTATATAATCATTCTATCGGATTAATCTCTAGATGGTTAATGAAGTATCATGACTATAACCAGTTTCATGTATCTTTATACCTAGTATCTCAAAAAGAAGACCTTATCACTGAAAATGATTTTAAAAATCGGGTAAATGCCTGCTATAATTTACCTTTTAATCCGCCGCTAATTGCTGAAAAAATTAGTCAAGATAACATTGATATTTTAGTAGATTTAGACAGCATCACTAATAACACAACTTGTCAAGTCATGGCACTAAAACCCGCACCAATACAAGTGACTTGGTTAGGTTTTGACGCGTCAGGAATTCCAGCAATTGATTACTATCTTGCTGATAATTACGTTTTACCAGCAGCTGCACAGGAATATTACCGAGAAAAAATTTGGCGCTTACCTAATTCCTATATTTGTGTGGATGGTGTCGAGGTTGCTTCTCCCTCTCTCCGAAGGGATGATTTAGGGATTCCAGAGGATGCAATTAATTACTTAACCGTACAAACGGGGGTTAAACGTAACCCTGAAACTATTCGACTTCAGCTACAAGTTTTAAAGGCAGTTCCTAATAGTTATTTGAGTATTCAAGGGTTAAGTGATGCTAAATCAGTAGAAAAATTATTTTTCAAAGTTGCCGAGGAAGAAGGAATTAATTATGAGAGATTAAAAATCTTCCCCCTCTATCCCACAGGAATTTATCGAGCAAATTTAAGGATAGCTGATGTGGTTTTAGATACCTATCCTTTTACGGGAGGAATGACGACTTTAGATGTACTGTGGATGGGGATACCTTTGGTTACAAAAGTTGGTCAACAATGGTCATCGAGAAATAGTTATACTTTAATGGTTAATGCGGGAATTAGTGAGGGTATTGCTTGGAGTGATGAGGAGTATATCGATTGGGGAATTAAGTTGGGTAAGGATGAACAATTGAGACGCAAAGTTATCGCTAAATTAGATGAATCTAGAAAAACTTCACCGATTTGGAATGCACGTCAGTTTACTAAAAATGTGGAAAGCGCCTATCGTCAAATGTGGCAAATCTATTGTGAAAGTTAATCAGGGAGAATTAAACCATGTCTTGGCAAAATGAAGTTAAAACCGCTTTAGAAAACAATCAATACGATATTGTTAGTCAGTTTTATGAAGAACTGATAGAAAGAGACCCCTTAGAAATTAGTTATTATTGGTATTTAGGATTGTCCTATCTTTTGCAAGGAAGAGAAGAAGAAGCACAAACGATATGGTTATTCGTCCTCAGTCAAGGGGATGAAGAGGAAGTGATGGGGTGGACAGCAGATTTAGTCAATATTTTAGATGGGGAAGCGCGAAGACAAGTGACGCTAAAAAATTGGCAATTAAGCTGGGTAATTCGTCAGCATATCTACCAGATAAATCCAGATAACCTAGAAAATTTATTATATCTAGTCCTGTTAGAAATTAAGCTAGAATATTTTTATCCTCAAAAACTTAAAGATTGGCAAATAGTTGATTTAATTAATTCGGACAAGTTAGAAACTTTCGATACAAATTTACTCCTACACACAATCTATAAACTTCTAGATTGGCCAGCGCAAGAAGTTTTAGATATCATCATAACCCTTTTAAAAATAGAGTCACAACAATCGGCAATATTGGAAATTATCGAACAACATATTGAAAAGATTTATTATAGCGATAAAACTAATGCTTTTATTTTGACTCTTAGCTGTCTAGATATTATACCCGATCACTTACCACTTTTGTATAAAATTCATCAATACTATTTCGATACTGGTAACTTTGAGTTGGCCATGAAAACTGTCAATAAAATCAGGAATTTAGCCAGTGATAAAGGATCAAAACTGGATAGTGTTTATCTGCTACTCTATACGGAACTTTTAGCAGGTAATTGGTTAAATATTGACAATCAAATCCAAGAATATTATCAAGCAATTCAAAATAATTTAGAACAGCATCAATGTCCAATTAGAAATCAAGCTGAGGTTATTTTTATCACTTCTCCCTTAGCTTATTTAAAAGATGACTTAGTGGGTAATCGCTGGTTAACTAATCAGTTAGCTAAACTGTTTCAAGAGGCAGTTAGAAAAAGATTTAATCAGGTTACTATCGATTCCCAGAGACCTAAAGATGTCAATAAAAAGCTAAATATTGGCTATATTGCCAATACTTTACGCCGACATTCCGTTGGGTTTTTAAGTCGCTGGTTAATTCATTATCATCAACGAGACGACTTTAATATTCATCTCTACCTAGTCAATCAAGTCGAGGACGATATTACGGAACAATGGTTTAAAAATAAAGTGTATAAGTATGATAATTTACCAGCCAATCCCCAAATTATTGCCGAAAAAATTAATCAAGATAACATCGATATTTTAGTAGATTTAGATAGCATCACTAATGATAACACCTGTCGAGTTATGGCCCTTAAACCCGCACCAATTCAGGTGACATGGTTAGGACTAGATGCCGCGGGAATACCTGCGATTGATTACTTTATTGTGGATGATTTAGTTCTAGAAAAAAATGCCCAAGAGTTTTATCAAGAGAAGCTTTGGCGCTTACCTAACTGTTATCTGTCCGTGGATGGATTTGAAATCGGAACACCAACGCTAACCCGACAGGATTTAAACATACCGGCAGAGGCAATTACTTATTTAACTTTGCAAGTGGGATTAAAAAGAAATCCTGCCACAATTCGCTTACAAATGCAGATTATTAAAGCAGTACCCAAAAGTTATTTATTAATCAAAGGTGCAGGAAGTGAAAAGCTTATCAAAGATTTATTTATCAGCATTGCTAAAGAGGAAGGAATCGATGAAAATAGATTGCGCTTTCTCTCAGGAGTTGCTAAGGAAGAAATTCATCGCGCTAATCTCCAAATTGCCGATGTGGTACTCGATACCTATCCCTATAGTGGTGCAACCACTACTCTAGAAACTCTTTGGATGGGTATTCCTGTAGTGACAAAAGTTGGACAACAATGGGCCAGTCGTAACAGTTATACTTTTATGACTTATGCGGGAATTAGCGAGGGTATTGCTTGGAGTGATGAGGAGTATATTCAGTGGGGAATAAAATTGGGAATGGATGAGGAATTAAGAAAAAAAATAGCCTTGCAATTGCAAGCTTCTCGTCAAACAGCACCGCTTTGGAATGCACGTCAGTTTACTAAAGATGTGGAAAATGCCTATCGTCAAATGTGGCAAATCTATTGTGAAAGTTAATCAGGGAGAATTAAATCATGTCTTGGCACAATGAAGTTAAAACCGCTTTAGAAAACAATCAATACGATATTGTTAGCCAGTTTTATCAAGAACTGATAGAAAGAGAACCCCTAGAAATTAGTCATTATTGGTATTTAGGATTATCCTATCTTTTGGAAGCTAGGGAAGAAGAAGCACAAGCTACTTGGTTATTTGTTTTCACTCAAGTAGAAGAACAGGAAACTGATTCATGGATGCTAGAATTAAGCAATATTTTAGCAGCCGAAGCTAACCGACAATTAGAGTTAGAAAATCTAGAAATCAGTTGGTTAATTCGTAAACATCTACAGGAAATTAATCCCAGTTATCTCGATAATTTACTGCATTTAACTCTCGTTGAAATTAAATTAAATAGATTTCATCCTCAACAACTGCAAGAATGGCAAATACTAGAATTAATTACTCAGGGTTCAGTTAACTCTCAATTATTGGAAAGGGTAGTAATTGCCGTCATACCTTACGCTCATGAATATACCATAGAATTAGTTCGGTTAAGTTTACCCTATCTTGACAATTCTCTAGAATTACTTAATCACGTCATAACTATTACCGGAAGCTTTGCTTTTGAGAAATATCAACCTATTTATTCCGTTGACTTAGCGGAAGCTTTTCTTCCCCTTTATCCCGAAAGTTGGTACTTAGCGGTTAATCTGTTTTGGTTTTATATCTCTTTACCTGACTATGAAAAAGCCATAAATTTAGTCAATAAGTTGCAAGATAAAAGTCAAACCATTGATTTAAAAATGTTTAGTCAATCTCTTCTCTTTAATGCTTCTTTGCGATCCTCAAAATGGAATGACATTCCTAGTATTTGTCAAGAGTATAAACATTTAATTAGACAATTCTTACAAGAAAAACCTCAAGATATACATCCCTTAGTGCGGGAAGCGTTACTAACAGTTATGAATCCGATTTCTTACTATGAAGATAACCCGAAAGAGAATCGACTAATTTTAAATCAGATTGGCAGTTTTTTTCAAGAAACCTACAAAGCAATGCTAGGTTTTCAGGAGGAAAGTTTTGACAAACCTAGAGAAGATAATGCAAATAAAAAAATTAAAATTGGTTACATTGCCCAAAGCTTAAAACGTCATCCCGTGGGTTTATTGAGTCGTTGGACTATTAGTTATCACAATCGTGAGCAGTTTGATATTCACCTTTATCTGGTGAGTCAACCTGTGGATGAAATAACTAAAAAATGGTTTTCTAATCCCGCAGATAAAATCTATCATGCTACTGCTGATTCCTTAGCAACCTACCGCAAAATTAAAGAAGATAACATCGATATTCTGATAGATTTAGATAGTGGTACTGGAGCAATTGTCGCCCAAGTTATTGCCCTTAAACCTGCCCCTATTCAAGTTAACTGGTTAGGTTTTGATGGTTCCGGTTTACCCTCAGTAGATTATCTTTTAGCAGACCCTTATGTATTGCCAGAAAATGCCCAAGAATATTATCAAGAAAAAATCTGGCGTTTACCTGATGCTTTCGTCGCTGTGGATGGGTTTGAAATTGCAGTTCCTACCCTGCGAAGAGAAAATTTAGGTATTAATAACGATGCGGTTATTTATCTAAGTTCTCAAACAGCAATTAAGCGTAATCCGGCGATGATTCGCTTACAAATGCAAATCATCAAATCCGTACCTAATAGTTATTTCCTGATTCAGGGAGTTGCTGATGCTAATTCCCTCTGGGATTTATGCTGTCAAATTGCTGCAGAAGTTGGGGTAGAAACTAATCGAATTAAGATGGTTCCTCTCTATAATACGGAAACCTACAGGGCAAATTTAGCCATCGCTGATGTGGTTTTGGATACCTATCCCTTTAATGGTGGTACAACCACCCTAGAAACCCTCTGGATGGGAATTCCTCTGGTGGTTAAAGTGGGGCAACAATGGTCATCACGCAACGGTTATACTTTAATGATGAATGCGGGAATAACCGAGGGTATAGCTTGGAGTGATGAAGAATATGTGCAGTGGGGAATTAAGTTAGGATTGGATAAAAATTTAAGAGAAGAAGTCCGTTGTAAACTCCGAAAGTCTCGTCATACATCTCCCCTCTGGAATGCTAAACAATTTACCAGAGATTTAGAAACTGCTTATCAACAAATGTGGAATATTTACAGCCTTTCCCATCAAGATGAAGTCTAACCTAATTTGCCATCGACGACCGAGGACTGACTCCCCTAAAAGGAAAACTTCCTACCTCATCATTAAGATAACTGCCATAGATGGGAGAAAATCCCTACAGATGCTAGATTTTGATAGCAAATTTGTTTTTAATAGTGTGATTAACTCCCAAGTTATCGATTGTTTCTCCCCACTCCCCACTCCCCACTCCCCACTCCCCGCTCCCCTATACCTTTTAAACAGGATTTAGTATTAATGGTGAGGTAAGCTGTACTGAATTTAAACTGCGTATTGGAAATTTTAGTACAAATGCTCAAACTACTTCTCCCCGCTCCGCAGCTCCAGCGCTCCCCTGCAATCTTAACGAGTAATTTAGATAGTCAACAGCTTATGAGGTTTTCGTTTTGGGGAGTCGGTCGTCACTTTGAGGCAAGAAAGTCAGAAGCCAGAAATCGGGCGGGGAAGAAATTCTGTCTTCTGCCTTCATAGCGGGCAATCTGCCTACTGATGAGATTCTAGCGTCGTGGTTTTGCTATTGTCCCCATCCGAGAATAAATCATCGCTAAATAGATCATCAAGGGACAGTTCTTCCTCAGAAGGCAGGGATTCTAGATTTCCCGTTTCTTCATTATCCAACATACTGAAGAAATCTAGTTCTTCTTGGTTACTCAGAACAGAAGAACCTTTTTTGTCGTTAGCTTCAACTTTAGGGGTTTCTTCAGCAAAAGGATCGAATAATTCGGAGCTATTGCTGTCAGCAGTATCGGCAAATAACTCATCTAGAAAATTTTGATCATCAGCGAATTTTTCTGCGTCGGTGAGTAATAAATCAGAGAAACTGGTGTCACTGATAACGGTTTCTTGACTGAAGCTCTGATTGTAATTACCTGATAATTCTTCTAGGTTACTGATCGTTCTAGTTTCTTCCTCTAATTGTAGAGCCTTGAGAAATTCTATCTCAGCAGCGGACATCTCCCAGTCAGATATTGCTTGTTCTTCCATGACGGGAAAATCTTCAACCATAGTCATTTCTTCTGGAGAAACTAAGGTTTCTTCCCTGCCGTTTAAACCGTCAAATGTCTCCATTGCTGGGGCGAATTCTGGTTCTATTTCCAGATTTCCTTCTAGGCTTTCAAAGCCGCCAAACATCTCCATCTCAGGAGTTAATTCTGCTGCCGAATCTAGGGTTTCTTCAGTGACGAAACCATCAAAAGGATTCACTTCACTGGCGAACTCTGATTCAGAAATGGGCGTTTCTACCAGCGCTTCAGGAGCAAATTCTGGTTCTAATCCTAGGGTTTCTTCAGTGACAAAACCATCAAAAGGATTCATTTCTTCGGCACTGGGACTATCGGGGAAATCATCCCAGGGTTCGACGATTTCAGTGATTTGATCATCTTCTTGAATGGGCAGTTCCGCCACTACTGCTTGGCGGGCGTTTTCTGGTTCTAACAGTTGGCTTTGATAACCCTGTTCTCGTTGTTGAATTTGCGACTGATAGCCATTTTCTAATTCTAGAATCTGCGTCTGTTGACTTTGACGCAGGGACTCCATTTCCCCTTGCTTCCCGTCTATCATCTCTTGAATTTGACTTTGATAGCTTTGGCGCAATTCCTCGATTTTAGCTTCGTATTCCTGTTGAAGTTCCTGAATTTGGGTTTTATAGGCAACTTCCACGGCTTGAGCGGGATTTGCGCTGGCTGCCTCTGGTAAACGCCCTTGGCTATCTTCTAACTCTTTCTGCAATTTAGCCACTTCTTCTCTATAGGTGGCTTCGATATTGCGAATCCGTTCTTCGGAGAGATCGAGTATTTTTAACTGTCCTTTGGTATCTTTTAACTCCGCTTCGGTTTCACCTAAAGCCGCCCGAATTTTCTCATATTTTTGCAGTGCTTCCCTGATTTTTCCCTGTTGGAGGGTATATAAAGCCCCACCCCCGATCGCACCTCCACCGACAAAACCGATTAAAATATCGACGATACTCATTGTGGGATTCCTCCTATAAGAAAATTTACTTCTAATATGCCCAATCTCAGACGATAATTAACAAGGGGCAAACTTGGTCAGTATTTTCGGCAATCGAGCCTCGAAACCGCTGCTCTCTATGCCGATTGCTTTTGATTGTGGCAGCAATTATCAGAAAAAGAAAGAAAATATTCTGTTTTTTCTCGGCCAATGTTGATCTTTATCGCAGTTATCTCGACGGTGAGGTACAAAGTCTCTGGTTTTAGGGAGTCGATGGTCGATGCCAAATCCAGTCATACCTCATCTTTATGAGAAACGCTGTCAGCGGTGTTCGGTAAGACATTTCACTGAAGCTGCATTTCCCGATAAGCTTGATAAACGCCGCGCACGTTGTACCAATTGAGAAAAATGCGGGCAATTTCTAGGGCTAATTGCGGTTTACCTCGATCGATTAACCATTGCAACAGCGGGGAGAGGCTGCGTTCATTCAGGGTTCCTCCTAGGGAAAGTAAACCCCACAACAGTCGATGAATCCAAGTCATTTGAATCATCATCCGCACTTCCCAGGTGGGATGTTTTTGATAAAAAAGCACTCCCATTCGTCCCCGTTGAATTTCCTTATCGATGAGATTGGGAATTTGAGCGAGATTAAAGGGGGGATGCCAATGATAACCAACGGCTTCTGGACATTTGATTAATTTTAGTCCTAATTGCTTCAATCTCATCCCTAATTCTAAATCTTCCCAACCGTAGAGTTGAAACTGGGTATCAAATAATCCCGCTGCTAATAACCATTTTTTAGCGATCGCTACGTTGCCCGTGGCAAAATAGGCAGCGGAGAAATCGGTGATTTTATAGGGTTCACTGGTGGGATGGTCAAAGTTACAGGTATTAATGACAGTGCCGTAGGTAAATAAGCGATCACTGCCGAGACTTGCTGCCCCGGCGGTTAAAGCATCGGCGTGGGCTTGCAAAAAATTTTCTGTCACTACCAGATCGCTATCGATAAAAATAATCGTATCACCACTAGCTTTTTCTACCCCCAGATTCCTAGCGATCGCTGGTCCGCCGTGGTCCTGTTGCCACAGTTGCAGATGGGGTAAATTAGCTTTGTGACTTTCTAGCCAAGCGATCGTCCCATCGGTAGAACCATCATCGACCAGGACTATTTCGTAGTTTTCCACCTTATTATCGGTTAAACGCTGATTTTCTAGGGCGAGTAAACATTTTTTTAAGATTGCTTGGCGATTGTAGGTAGGGATGACAACACTGATCAGCACGCGCATTCGGGGGTCAAGATTACCGTTTCAGCTTACCAAATAACCTAGGTTCCTTGATTAGACCTCCCGCAAAAATCAACAATCTTCATTCAGGAAGCAGGATTCAGGAGACAGGAGATAGGGTGATAGGGTTTTGGGGTTTTAGGGTTTTGGGGTTTTAGGGTTTTGGGGTGATAGGGTTTTGGGGTGATAGGGTTTTGGGGTGATAGGGTTTTGGGATGATAGGGTGATGAGACAGCTTCCCCACTTCCCCACTTCCCCACTTCCCCACTTCCCCACTTCCCCATCACCCCACTTCCCCACTTCCCCACTTCCCCATCACCCCACTTCCCCACTTCCCCACTTCCCCACTTCCCCATCACCCCACACCCCAATTCATAATTTATAATTTATAATTCCCACACCCCACACCCCACACCCTACACCCCACACCCTACACCCCACACCCCACACCCCACACCCCACACCAGATGTAAGGAACCCTGAAAGGAGGATTAAGGTCAACTGGGAACATTGATTTGAAAAAATCGGTGATCATGTTATTCTCTGAATGTGTCGTGTGAGGAAAGGAATCGGCCATGGTAGCTTCTCTATCGTATCAAAATGGGCAAAAAGCTCGATCGCATCCCCTGTTATCCTTAGCAGGTTTGATTGAATTACCGCCATCACCCCTGTTTGGCACGGACGGAATCCGCGGCCAAGTGGGAGAATTATTAACTGCCCCCCTAGCGCTACAAATCGGATTTTGGGCAGGACAGGTATTAAAAAATCAAGCTGGTGTCACCAAACCGGTAATTATCGGTCAAGATTCGCGTAATTCCAGTGATATGTTAGCCAATGCTATCACTGCGGGTTTAACTTGGGCGGGAATAGAAGTCTGGCAACTGGGATTATGTCCCACTCCCTGCGTCGCCTATTTAACCAGAGAAAGCGAAGCGATGGGGGGGATCATGATTTCTGCCAGTCATAATCCTCCTGAAGATAACGGCATTAAATTTTTTGACAGCAGCGGTTTAAAATTATCTGGCAGTTTAGCCGCACAGATAGAAGCGGGTTTAAGGGGCAATTTAGAATTAGCGGATAAACCAGTAAATTGGGGAAAAGCGACTTTTTGTCCCGAATTAATCCAAAAATATTATCAAGCTGTGATTGCTTCCGTCGGGACGGATATTAACCTATCGGGATTAAAAATAGTTTTGGATCTAGCTTGGGGGGCAGCCGTTAACCTAGCACCTTTAGTATTCCAAACTCTGGGGGCGGAAGTTATCTGCTTACATGATCGAGCCGACGGCGATCGCATTAACGTTAATTGTGGTTCTACCCATTTAGAAAGCTTACAGGCGGCGGTGATTAATCAGCAAGCGGATTTAGGGTTTGCCTTCGATGGCGATGCCGATCGAGTCCTGGCCGTGGATAGTCAGGGTAGAGTAGTAGATGGCGATTATATCCTCTATTTTTGGGGTCGTTCCCTCTTAGAAGCTGGACAGCTACCGGATGGGTTATTAGTAGCAACGGTGATGGCTAATTTAGGCTTTGAACGCGCTTGGCAAAAACTGGGGGGTCAATTCTTGCGGACTGCCGTGGGCGATCAGCACGTTCAGGCGCAAATGTGGGAAACTGGAGCCATGCTAGGGGGTGAACAATCTGGTCATATTCTCTGCCATCATTACGGCGTTTCTGGGGATGGAATGCAAACCGCCCTACATTTAGCGGCTTTATTGCAGAAATCTGGATCTTCCCTGGCTAATTTAGTCGATCATAGCTTTGTCACCTATCCGCAGATTTTACGCAATGTGCGGGTGGAAGATAGAGAAGTGCGACGTAATTGGCAGCAATGTGAACCTTTGCGGCGAGAAATCCGCAAAGCTGAGACAGCCATGGCAGAAAAAGGCCGAATTTTGGTGCGCGCTTCTGGGACAGAACCACTAATTCGGGTGATGGTGGAAGCGGAAACCCTAGAATTAGCCAATTTTTGGACAGAAAGGCTAGTGGAAGCGGTGCGAAGCTATCTTTTGTAGTCGATCGAGGGGGACAGGGATTATAATGCCCTTAGCCTAGCCTAGCAAGGGATAATTATGACTGGACTAAGTATCGATCGCCAGAAAAAAAAGAATAAACAAGGCCAAACAAAAGCTGATAGTCCCCCGCTTAACATCAAAGAGAAATTTGCCCTCAAAAAAGAAGAAAGGCAAAAGAAACAAAAGTTAACGGGGTTGATTATTTTTGCCATTTGTGTGGCAATTTTGCTCGGATTACCCCTCAGCTTATTATTTGATGCCAAGATAGGAGCTGCCGTAAGTTTAGCCTTAATTTTAGGAGTTTTCTCCTTTAGCTATCCTCGCACGGCTCTTTGGGCATTTATTATCTATCTCCCCTTCAATGGCACTATCATCTATTGGTTGGGGGGTGGTCAAATCCTCCAGCTAAGTAAAGATATCTTTTATCTACCCGCTTTAATCGCCTTAGTTTTAGAATGTCGAAAAAAGCGATTACCGATTATTGTCCCGAAACAATTAGGTACAACCCTATTATTAATCTTTGTTTTCTGTGTAGTCTGTCTATTAGCCGTCAATTTACAGAGACAATTTTTGCCCACCTGCGACTCCGTGGCTGGGATGAGTGTGTTTAGGGATGGCCGTTTGAGCGCAATTCCCTGTCGGCCAAGTGAGACTTTTCTGCAAGGACTATTAGGATTTAAAGTTTTGCTAGGTTATGTCCCCTTGATCTTCTGCACTTATTACTTAATCAAAGACAAACCCACCCTATTATTTTTTGGTCGTCTCTTAGTGACTGTAGCGATTATTTGTTGTGTCCTAGGACTAATGCAATACTGGATGCTGAAAACCGGTCGTTGTGTAGGAACTAGAGGCTACGCGGGTGATTTACTATACAAAGCCACCTTAGAGGCAAGGTGTTTGGTCGGCGGGGCATTAGTTTATAGCCCGGAAGTGAATATGATCCGTCTACCGGGTACCTTTGTTTCCCCCTGGCACTGGGCCTGGTTTTTGGTCTCTAGTGCCGTAATTTGTTATGCCAGTGCCTTTAGTGAAACTTCCCAAAAATGGCGACTAGCAGCCCTGGTGGGTTTAACCCTAGTTTTTATTAATGCAGTGATCTCTGGGCAAAGATTAGCTTTCTTTGCCGTACCGATGATTATTGGTCTGATGACGATTCTTACGGGACAAATCGCTAACTTAAAAAGATTTTTGCCGATCATTTTTGCCGCCACTTTACTTCTAGCTATCGGTTTTTCTTTCCTTAACCCCGATTTTGTCCAACAACGCTACGATAGTGCCATCGGCCGTTGGCAACAGAGTCCCCCCACCGCTTTTATTCAAGAACAGTTGGATTTTGCGATCCGTAATCAGGGCGGTATTTTAGGTCGTGGACTTGGTGTGGCCACAGCTTCTGCTAGGGTTTTCGGTGATATTTCTTTTGTGGAAACCTATCACAGTAAAGTTTTATTCGAGTTGGGATACATTGGTTTTACCTTGTACATGATATTTATGACCCATCTAGTTTATCTGGCCTTTCGCACCTATCGTTCCCTCAAAGATCCGACTCTGCGAGGTTTTGCCGGTAGTTATTGGGTTTTGCTGCTCTTTGTTGCCTATCTTCCCTATTGGTATGCCCTCGATACGGATCCTGTCGGCGTTTATTACTGGATATTCGCGGGCGTAATTTTTAGATTACCCGTTATCGAAAAACAGGAACAAGAAGCCAAAATCCTGGCGGGGGAAACCGCCACAAAATCCTCCAAAAAGGGCTTAAAATTTAAACGCAAAGGTATTTCTTTAGCTTGAAATATGGGTGTTGGGTGTTAGGGATTTCAGTTATCAGTTATCAGTTATCAGATTTGAGTTTTTAACTGTGCAGTATTAAATAGAAGTTTCCTACTGTCTTTTTACTGTTTACTGTTTACTGTTTACTGTTTAGGCTCTCTTGGAGTTATGGTGATAAGGGACTTGCGCTTTGATAATGTACCTTTTGGGCGAACGCAGTTCGCCCCTACATTGTGGACAAAATCCGTTACTGTAGGGGCGCAAGGCTTGCGCCCTCCGCGCTGCGGGGGTTTGCTGATCACCCTAAGTAGGGCGAGAGCCTTCGAGAGCCACCTTCCAATAAGGGACTTGCGCTTTGATCCTGTGCCATCTGGCTGGTCTGATTCTTCTACAGAGCGATTTTCAAAGCTGGGATATTATTCCCACGCAAGTCCCTAAGCTGATCTGAGCGAAGAAAGGGCGTACGCTATACGCCCCTACCAATCACCGCGCAGCGGTAGGGACGCAACGTGGTCAGTGAGTTGATCGAACTGCTTGCGCCCATAATGTAACATTACGAACATTTTTCACCCAATGTCCAAGAGAGCCACTGTTTACCGATCACTGATTACTGATTACTGATTACTGCTATGAATTTTCCCTCGATTTCTGTCATCATACCCACCTATCGACGCGAAGAGCCTCTTAAAGATACCCTCGATGACCTACTCAAACAGGATTATCCCGATTTTGAGGTATTAGTTATCGACCAGACCGCTACCCACAGCCCCGCCCTACAATCCTATCTAGAAAATCTGGCTAATCAGCACAAAATTAGCTGGTATCGGCTGGATTGGGCGAGTTTACCCGGTGCGAGAAATTATGGAGTCCGTCGCGCCCAGGGCGATATCGTTCTTTTTATCGATGATGATGTGCGGCTACCGGATAATTATCTCAAAGCACATAGTGAGAATTTTGTCAAGAACCCTGAGATAGGTGTAGTGGCCGGTCGGGTATTCGATCGCATGAAATTGGGTGACTCCCAAAAAATGGTGACAGATACCAGCAAACCCTACGAAATCGACTTTTTACCCCCCCAAGCCATGGATCCGGGCATTGCTTGGTATTACATCGATCTTGTCCACACCACTAAACCCCAGCAGGTAATCTCAGCCCGGGGCTGTAATATGTCTTTCCGTAAGGATATATTTACTAAATACGGCATTTGGTTCGATGAACGCTTTCGTGGCAGTGCCGTGCGCGAGGAATCGGATTTTTGCTTAAGGTTACGCCAGACTCCCTATCATGTCTGGTACGATCCCACCGCTTATCTGGTTCATTTAGGGGAAGAAACCGGCGGCTGTCATGATATTAGCACTCGTTCTTTGAGTTATCAGACGACCTTTTATCATAATCACTTTCTGATGGCCCTGAAAAATCTCACTCCCACTCAACAATTGCGACTCTATGCTAAATTATTTGATTGTCACGTTCTTGGCAATCCTCCCTGTAATAAAGGTGGTTCCCCGATTAAAATCCTCTCTAGGGGAATTTTTTATAGTTTAGGTTTTCTGGATGCTCTGAAAACTCAAGTTAAGTCCCTCTGGAATGATGGCCAAATTTATACAAAACTAGATAATCTATGAGAATTTTAGTCGCTAGTCATACCTATGTCGTTGATCTCAACTGTGAGAAACTGCGCGCCCTGACAAGATTAAATCCCAATATTGAAGTTACTATTGTTGTTCCCCAACGTTGGCAACCGGGAGGAGTCCAAAATAAAATCATTGAAAGTCAACCGAAAATAGCCGACAATTTCCGAGTTATTCCTATCTCTAATTTTAGCCAGAATAACCAAGCTTTATTAACTTTTGGCAATGATATAATTCCTTTATTGCAAAAATTTAGACCCGATATTATTCAGGTGGAACAGGGTTCTAAATCTCTCGGTTATGCACAATTTATTACTCTGAATCGTCTCTTAAATCTCCGGGCTAAAAATGTATTTTTTACTTGGTGGAATCTTCCCTATACTCCTAAATTTCCCATCTCTTGGTTAGAAGCTTATAACCTGAAAAATACCGATGGTTTAATCGCTGGTAATCAGGACGGGGTAGATGTTTTAAAAGAACGGGGTTACAGGGGTAAATACACCGTTTTACCACAATTAGGAGTGGATGAAGTTCTTTTTTCCCCCAGCAAGCAACCCGATTTAGCCCGCTCTTTAGGCATTGAAAGCGATGAATTTGTGATTGGTTTTGTCGGTCGTTTTGTGGAAGAGAAAGGCATTCTAACGCTGATTAAAGCTGTAACTAAATTAACAGGTAAGTGGAAGTTATTATTGTTAGGTCGGGGCATCCTGAAAGATAAAATAGTCAGCGAAGCTACAGCCGCAGGAATAAGCGATCGCTTGATGATAGTGGAAAGTGTTCCCCACGATCAAGTAGTTAATTATATTAACCTGATGAACACTTTAGTTTTGCCTTCAGAAATCACCTATCAGGTCAAAACCTTAACGGCCGTCGGTTGGAAAGAACAATTCGGTCATGTCTTAATTGAAGCTATGGCCTGTCAGGTTCCTGTTATTGGTTCTGATTCAGGAGAAATTCCCTTTGTTATTGCTGATACGGGTTTAATTTTTCCCGAAAAAGATGGGGAAGCACTGGCTAAATCTATACAAACTCTCTTAGATAATCCCAGCTGCGCTCAAGAATTAGGCCAGAGGGGTTATCAGAGAGTAATGACCAATTATACTAATAAAGCCCTCGCTCAAAAACAATTGGATTTCTATCAACAATTACTCCCTCGGTGATGGAAGTGGGGTGTGGGGTGTGGGGTGTGACCCCCCCAACCCCCCCGACATCGGTGATGGAAGTGGGGTGTGGGGTGTGGGGAGAAAAAAGCTGATAACTGATAACTGACAACTGATCACTGATAACTGATAACTGATAACTGATAACTGATAACTGATAACTGGTTATGAACCATTCTTGACACCCCCTAGTCTAAACGGACAAGCAGCTAGGGGTGAGGGGAATGATCGAGGTGATAACCGATAAGCAAACAATTGTGAGCGATCGAGAGTTAATTTTAAAATGTCAAAGGGGTGATCGGGGTGCTTTTCGTCACCTTTACCGTCTTTATCAACCAAAAATCCGCTCTACTCTCTATCAACTCTGTGGACAGGAATTCCTAGAGGATTTTGTCCAGGAGGTATTTTTAAGAGTGTGGCACGGGTTGCCGAAATTGCGTTCACCCGAATACTTTTCCACTTGGGTTTATCGGATCACTTGGAATGTGGCGATCGATGGTCGGCGACAATTAGCCAAAAGACAAATGAGGATCGCCAAAAGCACTGATGAGGAAAACTCCCTTGATAGCGAATCCCGTCCCCAAGATAGTCCTGATTTGATGCAATTGCATTATGAGGAAGTAGTCCGACAAGGGTTAGAAATTCTCAGTTTAGAACATCGCGCTGTCCTTGTCCTTCACGATCTAGAAGACTTACCCCAAAAGGAAATCGCCCAAATCTTAGAAATTCCCCTCGGTACGGTGAAATCACGCCTTCATTATGCGCGTAAAACCATGGGTCAATTTTTGCAAAAACAAGGAGTTCTCTAATGTCCCCAGAAGATGACAAAGTCGTTAATTTTCTGCGTCGCTATCGTCCATCGCTGCCACCGCGACCGATAGATGAAGAAGAACAGTTAATGCAAATGATTAGGCTAGAAAAACCAGTAACTTCTCCAAAATTGCCGTCTTTATTGGGGTTGATCACTGGTATTACTGCCTTATCGGCGCTGATTTTTGCTTCCTATCGTTGGTCTCATCCTCATCCACAACTGAGCCAAATTTCCGACGAAGAGTTAGAAGGTTTTTTAGTGGAGAGTTGGAACCATAGCATCGCTCCACCGATTGCTGCTCCTAGCGTTTATAGTTCCCCTTGGATGAGCTTAAACGAGCCTCAACTCACCTATTCTATCTATAATCCTTAATTTCTTTGTGGAGGTCAATTATGTCCCTTTCTACTCTCTCGATTCTCGGCACAACCATGGCTTTAACTCTGGCCGTTAACCTAGTCCCAAGTGCCACTGTGCTATCCTATCCCCAAGATCGTCTATTTATTGCTCAAACTAGCTCTCCCCAGCGTCCTGAGAGTCGTCCCCGTCGGGTGGATAATTCTAGAGAAGGACTAATCGAACAATTGAACCTTACCGATGAGCAAAAGTCAAAAGTTGCCGCTATTCGTCAGAAATATCAGGAAAAAACCAAAAAGTTGCGAGAAACCCTGAGAAGCAACGAACAAGAATTAAATAGTTTATTATCGAATAATGCCTCCGATCGAGATATCCGCTCTAAACATCAGCAAATCTCTCGGAATCGCCAAGAAATGAGTAACCTGCAATTTGAGAGTTTTTTGGAAATTCGTCAAGTGTTGACTCCCGCTCAAAGAACGGAATTTTCCCAATTAATGCAGGAACGTCGCCCTAATTCCCGCAACCGCGGACGACAATAATTCGGGAGCATCTCATTTATGCAAGTGAGTAATTATGGCTCTATCGAACCTGTCATGTAAAACTATCAATAACTTATGCTTGTAAAGCTTATATACTAAGGCTTTGAGTTTTTGTTAAATTGATATTTATCAACTTTAGAGACTTGCTGGGCAGAGGGGGAGCTTGAGGAATTTTCTACAGTGTAAGTTCGGAAGAACCGTAATTATATTTATCCATAAAACTGGTTTCTAGCAAGGCTTTCAAAATAGCTTGACATAAAAACCTGATTTAGGGGTTACAAAAGTGAGATGCTCCCCAATAATTCCCATCAGTGCGGATTAAGGGACTGCTGCCTATTTTTTCATTTTCTTGGCCTGATATTGTCGGCGAAAATATTGGAATGTTCTTTGTCCGAACAGTAAAATACTGAAAAATCCTAAGCTGGCGATCGAGTTTGATTCCGATACATTAACCGGCTGCCCGGTATTAAAAGGATCGAACGGAATCGGAGAAGTGGAAATACCCGAATAATCGATGACTCCTGCTGAACCCCAATTACCCCAATTATCGATTGAACCCCAATTACCCGTGATTACTCCTGCTGAACCCCAATTATAGATTGAACCCATTACTCCTGCTGAACCCCAATTAACCGTTACTCCTGCTGAACCCCAATTATCGATTGAACCCCAATTACCCGTCATTGTTTCTACTGAAAGCCAATTTTCGCCCACAGGATTTCTAATTTCTGGGTCGGGATTTGTGGTTGTTTCTCCCGGGGGGTCAAAAGTAAATGAGGGACCTGATTGAAGGTTATTATTAGGGATATTGTCAAGGCCGAATAAATCTCGGTTAACAACAATACTTACCCATTCGCCATTACTCAATTGTAATTGACAGGTAAGGCTTCTGTTGCTGACTAGGGAGCTGCCGATATCTCCGCTCTCGGCCAGACAGTTTTCGTCAATTCCTATGATATCGTCAGAAAAAAGTGAGAGACTATTTAAAATTCCTAAAAGCTGATCAATGGAAATATTTTCTATGTCTAAATCTGCCAAACTTTCCGATAATATGGATTGCCAATTGATTGGTTCCGTTAAAGAATTTTTGTCTTGATCACAACCCGTAGCAATTAAACCACAAAGTAACAAGGGAGCCAGTTTTTGCCAAGCTAGTTTTCTCATATTTTTTGACGATTTGCGATGGTGATTAGAAAAATGCAAGTTACAAAATAGGTTTTTAGAAGCGATTGATTAGCCATAGGCAAATAATCTTAAGACCAAAGGAGGGATTGAGAAGTCGCCAATTCAAAAATGAAACGCATCAACCTCAAGAGTTGACAAAGAAAGGCTCATCAGGTACTGTCTGATCATTAACAAAAACAAATCAGACCCAAAAATGAGCCGTCCACATCTTAGACATAGGCCAATTCAGACTTGAATTTGCCAAATTAAGGTTATATCTGGACTTCCCCCGTATAAACATACTAGCTATGGCTAAAAGTCTTACAGAGCCTGAGTTAAAGCAATATAATACTAATGGACTACTGGAGACAAAATCCTGAAGTCCTTACGCAGATAGGGTTTGAGGCAAAAATTTTCAAATTTGACCTTTCGACCATTATAGCTTGTTTCGGGGCAGAAAACCATCAAAAACATGGCTACAGAGGGAATCGCTGACTCTAGAGATTAATGACACCATCTGTTACAATAAGGTTAGCGATCACTATACAGCCAACTCTAGGTCATCGCTCTACTCCAGATACAGTCAACGGTACAGCCATTTTCAAGGGAAAATGTACCCAGTAGCGGCTTGTCAACTTTTTCTGAGAAGCCCCATGCAGTAAGGGTTTTGTTGATTTTTTAGTATTTCTGTATGGGGGAAGTCCAGTTATATCTAGGCTACACATTAATCTTGCCCCAGTGTGTCCTAACACGAGCAAAATCGGGTGACAACTGCAATGCTCGATTTCTGGAGAAAAACAGAAAGGATGGGCAAGTAACCCATCCTTAACTTATCATTGACGAATAAATTATCGTTTCCAAGTGACTTTTGGTAGGATATGATTCATCTCTACCCGATTTTTATACTTGGTGGCGAAGTTTAGGAGGGAATCGAGGAGAGAATCGGAGAGATAGTGAGGTTGTAGGCCTAGGTCGAGTAATTTCGTGTTTTTAGCGTTAAAATAATGTTCCTCTAACTCGATGCGCGGGTTGTCAAGATTGTTAATCTCCACATTTAACCCTAATGCAGAACCAGCTTTTTTCACCATCAGTGCCAAGTCACCGACGCTAAACAGTTCGGTAAATTGGTTAAAAACGCGAAATTCCCCCGATTGAGCGGGATTAGCGATCGCTAATTCCAAACAACGCACGGTATCGCGGATATCTAAAAATCCTCGCGTTTGACCACCTTTACCGTACACTGTTAGGGGATGACCGATCGCCGCTTGAATACAAAAACGGTTTAAAGCAGTACCAAAAACCCCATCGTAATCGAGACGGTTAATTAACATCTCATCCATTCCCGTTTCTTCGGTGAGGACTCCATAAACCACCCCTTGATTGAGATCTGTGGCTTTTAAACCCCACATTCGACAGGCAAAATGGATATTATGGCTATCGTGGACTTTGCTGAGATGGTACATACTGCCGGGCTGTTTGGGATAGGGTAAAGTATCCTTACGACCGTTATGTTCGATCGTGATGTAGCCTTCTTCAATATCTATATTCGGTGTGCCATACTCACCCATGGTTCCCAGTTTCACTAGGTGCGCTTCGGGAAATTCCTCTTTCATCGCGTAGAGGATGTTTAAATTGCCAACCACGTTGTTAACTTGGGTTAAAACTGCGTGTTCGCGATCGATCATGGAGAAGGGTGCAGATCTCTGTTCTCCGAAGTGAACAATGGTGTCTGGTTGAAACTGTCGCAGGGATTGAATCAGAAAGTCGTAGTCATTAATATCCCCGACAAAAAGATCGATCGATTTTCCCGTTAGATCTTGCCAGCGTTGAATCCGATGAGATATGGGTGCGATCGGTGTTAAGGTATCGCAGCCTAATTGTAAGTCCCAATAGCGACGAACTAAACTATCAAGTATGCCTACTTCGTAACCTATATTTGATAGATGGAGTGCCGTTGCCCAACCACAATAGCCGTCTCCGCCAATAACCAAAACTCTCATACAATATCTGTAAAGTTTATACACTCGTCCTTGGTAACTCTAGCAGTTTTGTGTCACCCTTTACCAACTTAGTCCCCGTGAACATAGCGGGGTGTGGGGTGTGGGGTGTTAGGGTGTAGGGTGTTAGGGTGTAGGGTGTGGGGTGTGGGGTGTGGGGTGTAGGGTGTGGGGTGTAGGGTGTGGGGTGTGGGGTGTAGGGTGTGGGGTGTGGGGAAGTGGGGAAATGGGGAAATGGGGAGAATCAATAAAGGTAGTCTATTGACAACTGCTCACTGATTAGCACTGTCCACTGAAAACTCAAATCTGCTCACTGATGACTGATAACTGATAACTGATAACTGATGAGGGTGTTCTAGAAAACTTGACAAGGGAACGGATTGCAGGGAAACTCAGCTTGTAATCGGTGGGCTTTGCTGACGAGAAAACAAAAGCCAAAAATTTAGATAAAAGGCAGTTTTTTTCGGTAACTCAGGGCTTATCTGCTTTTTTAGTTTTTCTTTTCTACTTTTTACTTTATTACTTGATCTTATGCGTTGGCAAGCTCGGCAAAAATCTTCGTTTCCTTCCCTTCCCCTATACGGATTTTTGGCATTTATTGTCACTTGTCTGATTATTTGGGCAATTTCTCTCTATCCTCGTTCTAATGCTCTGGTGGGGGGTGATTCTCTCCCCGCACCTTTTAGGGAGTTTCAACCGGAATGCGCGGATTATGTCCTAGAAAATGGTTCTTTTAAGGATATATCGAGAGTTTTTGATTGTAAAACCTATAAAAACCTCTCCGATCGAGTGATTCTACCCCTATCTCTCCAAAAAAACGATATTAGTCTCGATAATTGGCCAAATAACTCGGCAACAGCGATCGAATTGGCTCCCTGGCCAGAAATTCATCCCCGCGCTCAAGGGACAAAAGTGCCGATTTTAATGTATCACGACATTTTACCGGAAAAAGAGGTATTTTTTGATGTTACTCCCGCCGAATTAGAGGCACATTTTCAATTTTTGCAGGAAATCGGGGCAACTCCGATCAGTATCGATTGGTTAATTTCCCATCTGCGGACAGGTATCCCCCTTCCCGCTAAACCGGTTTTATTGACTTTTGATGATGGTTATGGGGGACATTACCAGTATGTCTATCCTTTATTGAGAAAATATAACTATCCTGCCGTTTTCTCGATTTATATCAATAAAATGACTCAAAAAACTGGCAGAACCAGTGTCACTTGGCAACAACTCCAGGAAATGGCCGCCGATCCTCTAGTCCAAATTGTCTCCCATAGTGTTAGTCATCCCCGGGATTTAAGATTATTGTCCGATGCAGATTTGGAGCAGGAAGTCAAGCAATCGAAACAAATCTTAGAAAAAGAATTGGGCATTGCCATTAATTATTTCACCTATCCGGAAGGGAAGGCGGACGATCGAGTGAAGGAATTCGTCAAAAAAGCGGGTTATCGGGCGGCTTTATCGATGAATGACCTAGATGAGCATTTTGCGGGACAATCCCCCGATTTACTCACGATTGGACGCTTTGGGCAATCGCGCACGCGAGAAGTTGTACCGCAAGCTTGGGGTGGTGATCCCTTACCGCGTAGGGATGGCGGTTTTAACTTTGCCACCACCATCCAAAAACGGGAAGTGGAATTTTCAACTAATACACTTGTTCTAATCAGTGGCGGGATTCCCAAAACCATCCACGCTGATAGTCGCTATCAAGTGGAGGAAATTATCGCTGGTACAGAAGCGATCGCAGCCGTGGATGGCGGTTTTTTCTCTCTCAAGGAATTGGACTCAAATCAGATGATCGGGCCGGTTTTAAGCCAAAATGGCGGCTTTATCCCGGGATATGAGGGAGAAATCGGCAAGTTAGAGGGTCGTCCTTTAGTAATCATTACCGATCGATGGGTGCGTTATCTTCCCTTTGATCCTGCCCGTCATAATACCCTAGAAGGAATTGCAGCGGAGGCCAGAAATGATCTCAAGGTTACGGATGCTTTTGTCGCGGCCGCTTGGTTAGTCAAAGATGGACAACCACAATCGCGAGAATCCTTTGGTACACTTTACGGTTTTGATGCCCTGCGTCACCGGGCTTTTTGGGGAATTAATCAGGCAGGACAGCCAGTAATCGGGGTTTCCAGAGACCCGATCGATTCCATGGCTTTGGGAGAATTATTAGTACAGGCAGGTTTTCGGGAGGCAGTGATGTTGGATTCGGGAGCAAGTACCTCCCTCGCTTATCAAGGTCAATCGCAAGTGCATTATACTCCCCGTCCCGTTCCCCACGTTGTCGCTTTATTTCCCCCCACAGAAACCTATATTGTTCCCATTAGTCATGTGGGGATTCCCTGCGTAATTTTCGCCGATTCCTGTCCTGCGGGGAGTTAGGTTAGCACTATATGATCGAGTTAAACCTTAGCCCAAGAGTCTAGCATGGAGATCGAACGTCTTAACGCCCTTTCCGATAATTATATTTTCCTCCTCTACGATCGCGCGCAAAAAATCGCAGCCGTGGTGGATCCAGCCGAACCTGAACCCGTTTTCAGGCGATTAGAGGCTTTACAGGTGGATTTAGTCGCTATTTTCAATACCCATCACCACGGCGACCATGTGGGGGCTAATCAGGCTTTAATTAATCGTTATCCCCATCTTTGTGTTTATGGGGGAAAGGAGGATCGCGGTCGCATTCCGGGCCAGCAGCTGTTTTTAGAGGAGGGGGACCGGGTGGAATTTGCCGGTCGCCGGGCCGAGGTTTTCTTTGTCCCCGGCCACACTCGCGCTCATATTGCCTATTATTTTCCCCCGGTTAACCCCGGAGATTACGGCGAGTTATTCTGTGGTGATACCCTGTTTTCTGGGGGTTGTGGTCGTTTATTTGAGGGAACCCCGGGGCAAATGGTGGCTTCTTTAACTAAATTGCGATCGCTGCCTGACCAGACCAGGGTTTGGTGCGCTCACGAATATACGTTAAATAATTTAAAGTTTGCCTTGACAGTTGACCCTAATAATGCTGCTCTGCAGCAGCGTTATCGGGAAGTGGCGAAAAATCGCGCTGAAGATATTCCCACGATTCCGGCAATTTTGGGGACGGAAAAGCTGACTAATCCTTTTTTGCGCTGGGATAGTCCCGCTTTGGCCATGACCATGGATAGCAGCGAACCAGTACAAGTGTTTGCACGCCTGCGGGGGAAAAAAGATAATTTTTAGCAGTGGCCGCGTCAAAAAAACGATCGATCCTGTATTCTCAGGATCGATCGCGTTATCGGATCAGATTACAAGCTCAAGGGTTGCGGATCTAACTTCAAATCGGCAAGACTGACATCACCGTGACCATTTACCGCCACCTCTAGGGGCAAATTGCCGTGATAAGCTTGGATTAACAGGTTTTTTAAGTCCTCGATCAGGGGATAACGGGGATTGGCTCCGGTACACTGATCATCGAAAGCTTGTTCAGCTAAATGGTCTAATTTGGCCATAAATTCGGCTTCACTTTCGGGAATTACCTCTTTAATACTGGCCGGAATACCGATTTCCCGTTTTAAACATTCGATCGCTAATACCAATCTTTCCACACTTTCGGTCTCGCTTTCTCCTCCCAATCCCAGGGAATGGGCGATCCTGGCATAGCGCCATTTTACGTTAGGATATTTGTACTGAGAGAAGGTGGCCTGTTTAAAGGGGGCATCGGTGGCATTATAGAGGATGACGTGGGAAATCATCAAGGCATTGGCGAGACCGTGGGGAATATGGAAAATTGCCCCCAATTGGTGGGCCATGGAGTGACAGATGCCTAAAAAGCCATTAGCGAAGGCCATTCCTGCCATTGTCGCCGCATAATGGACTTTTTCCCGCGCTTTCGGGTCTTTAGCTCCGTTATGATAGGAACTGGGCAGGTATTTAAACAGCAGTCGGATGGCATCTTGAGCAAGAGCATTGGTGTACTCTGAGGCTAAAACCGAGACGTAGGACTCAAGAGCGTGAGTTAAAGCGTCAATTCCGCCGTAGGCTGTTAATTTTTTCGGCATATTCAGCACTAATTCCGGATCGACGATGGCCATGCTGGGAGTTAGGGCATAATCTGCCAGAGGATACTTAATATTATTACGGCGATCGGTCACGACAGCGAAGGGAGTCACTTCCGATCCTGTTCCCGAAGTGGTGGGAATGCAAACCATCAGAGCTTTTTCACCTAAAGGGGGCAATTCATAGACTCGTTTGCGGATATCCATAAAACGCATGGCCAAGCTCTCGAATTCTATCTCTGGATGCTCGTAGAGTAGCCAGATGATTTTGGCTGCATCCATCGGGGAACCGCCACCGATAGCGATAATCACATCGGGATTGAAGGTATTAATCACATTTAACCCCCGTTCGACGGTTTCTAGGGAAGGATCGGGTTCCACATCATAAAAGATATTAACCGTGATGCCGATTTCTTCTAAAACTTCCTCTAAAGCTGCGGTAACTCCTAGGTCAAAAAGAGGTTTATCGGTGACAATAAAGGCCCGTTTTTTGCCGGCTAATTCCCGAATAGCGATCGGTAATGCTCCGTATTTAAAATATACTTTTGGTGGTACTCGGAACCAAAGCATATTTTCCCGGCGCTCGGCTACGGTTTTAATATTTAATAGGTGGGTAGGTTCGACGTTTTCGCTGATGGAATTACCGCCCCAAGTGCCACAACCGAGGGTTAAACTAGGATCGAGACGGAAGTTATAGATATCACCAATCGCACCTTGGGAGGAAGGGGTATTGATTAATACCCGGGCCGTTTCTACGTTGTCTTCAAAGCGCTTAATATTTTCCCGATTGGAGGGTGCGGTATAAAGCACGGCCGTATGACCTCGACCGGCAAATAAGACCAGTTTTTCGGCTTTTTTTATCCCATCTTCAAAGTCTTTAGCTCGGTACATAGCTAAAATTGGCGAGAGTTTTTCGTAGGAAAATGGTTCTTCTAAACCGATATTTTCTACTTCTGCGATTAGTAATCGGGTATCTTCGGGAACGGAAATTCCGGCCATGGCGGCTAATTTTTCCACCGGTTGCCCGACGATATCGGGGTTAATATGACCATCTTTTAGGAGAATCCCGACGACTTTTTCCCTTTCTTCGGGGGAAAGAAGATAGGCCCCGCGATCAATAAATTCCTGTCGAACTTCCTCATAGATGCTATCGACAACGATCACCGATTGTTCGGAGGCGCAAATCATGCCGTTATCGAAGGTTTTACTGAGAATAATCGAGGAAACGGCCATTTTTATGTGAGCGGTTTCGTCAATTAAAGCGGGGGTATTGCCAGCGCCGACTCCTAAGGAAGGTCTTCCCGAAGAATAGGCCGCTTTTACCATACTGGGGCCGCCGGTAGCGAGGATTAAATTAATGCAGGGATGTTGCATTAATGCTTGGGAAAGTTCCACCGATGGCTGATCGATCCAACCAATAATACCGGCCGGCGCTCCCGCTTTCACGGCCGCTTCCAAGACAATTTTGGCCGCCGCGATGGTGCAGTCTTTGGCTCGTGGATGGGGGGAAAAAATGATGCCGTTGCGGGTTTTCAGGGCAATTAGGGCTTTAAAAATGGCTGTGGAGGTGGGATTTGTGGTGGGTACGATCCCCGCTAAAATGCCCACGGGTTCGGCGATTTTTTGCAAACCAAAGGATTTATCTTCTTCGATAATGCCGCAGGTTTTTTCCTGTTTGTACTTGTTATAAATGATTTCTGAGGCAAAATGGTTTTTAATCACTTTATCCTCTATTACTCCCATCTCTGTCTCTTGTACGGCCATTTTAGCTAGGGGAATGCGAGCGCTATTGGCTGCTAACGCCGCTTTTTTGAAGATGAAATCCACTTGTTCTTGGCTATAGTTGGCAAATTGTTGTTGAGCTTTTTTCACCTGTTGAATCAGTTCTTCTAGCTCTTGTCTATTGGTAACTGTCATAACAATTTTGTAGAAAAAATTACGCATTTTATTTTCTTATAGCGTTTCTTGGTAAGGGATTCCCTAAATCTTGAGATTTTCTTTATAGTTTTCTAAGAATTGGTATTATAGAATACTAACAATTAAACCTGTTGACTATCTAAATTACTGCTTAAGACTGCATGGAAGCAGGGAGAGGAAGTTTGAGCATTTGTACTAAAATTTCCAAGATGCAGTTTAAATGCAGTACAGGTTAAGTAGGTAGGCACAATTATTTGTAGGACGGTCTACCACTTCTCTCAATATACAAGGTTGGGTTTCATGCTTCAACCCAACCTACCTTCATCTTATATTTAATTCCACCCACTCACCTATAAACTTATAACGAGACAACTATGGGGGCTCTTCTGGTTTATGTGTGGAAACGAGGTCTATACTGATAGAATATCCGCAAAATAGCCCTAAAAGTCTTGCCCGATAAGCATTTCACGATTCCATAAGCAAAAATTATCACACAAAGTCGAGAAGAGCCCTATGGGAGGAGAACCAATTTTACCCTAAAAAAAATAGTTGTGCTAGAATGGCGAAAAATTCTCGCAATTGATGATTATGTTAGCAGAATTAGCCGCCGCCGAAATCGCTAAAATCGCCTTTGAAGCTGTTATCGGTAAATTAACGGAAGGAGCAATGGATAAAGGTGTAGAATTGTGGCAAAAAATTAAGCAAAAGTTACAAAAGGAACCCACCGCAGCCGAGGTTTTAGCGGCAGCCGAACAAACCAAATCCGAGGCAATGATTGAACAACAAGTGGTTCCTTTTTTACAGGTAGAAATGCTCAAAGACCCCAATTTTGCCCAAGAAATCCAAACCCTAGCACAACAAATTATTACAATTAATCAGAATCAAACAGAAACGAAAACTCAAATTGGTACGCAAATTAACAAAGATATTAAACAACAATTGAACATTCAAGAAGTTAAGGGTGATTTAAATCTAGGAATCCCTACTGAATGACTGGCGGATCTGCACCCAAAAGCAGACGCAATAGAAAATAATCGCAGTAGTCAAAGGGGTATTTTCAAGGGAGGAGATGCTCGAAAAAGGCTCGTCCATTGGCAGGGAAGAGAGGAGGAAATCACCCAAATTAAGCAGTGGTTTAATAATAAAAATGTTGCGATAATTGGCATCAAAGGAGTTGGGGGAATTGGAAAATCTACCCTAGCTAGTAAAATTTTTGAGGAGAAAATTACCCTCGCTCCTTCCCTAGAGGACGATGAAGATTTATTCCCAAAACGCTTTTGGTGGGAAGCGGGAAATCCGGGCGGATTTAGTGGTTTAGCTCGCCAAGTCCTGAGGGAATTTGGTTATCCCGTCCCCGAAAAAGAAACACAATTACAGGAAGCTTTAATCAGGCAATTGCAACGGCATCGCCACCTAATTATTATCGATAATCTAGAGAGTTTATTAGGGGAAGATGGTTCTTGGAATAATGAATTTTATCAGCAGTTTTTCACCGCTTGGATAGAAAAAGGTGACACCAGCAAAATTATAGTCACCACCAGAGAAAAGCCAAAAACTAGGGGTTTTAACCATTGGATCGAGCTAAAAGGTTTGAAACCACCTGAAGGGGCGCAATTGTTAGCGGAATCGCAAATAACAGGGGATATAGAGAACTTTTCTCGACGGGTGGATGGGCATCCATTACTATTGCGATTGGTGGCGGATTTGCTCTTAGCAGAATTTCCGCAAAACCCCAGTTTAGAAAGGTTAGCGGATTTGGGATTAGGAAATTTATCACAACTTTTGAGCGATCCGCAGGTGATGGGTAGCCATCGTCAAGAGACAGTGGGAATTGCTTTGGTTTTAGATGCTAGTTTTCAGCGACTTAGCCAAAGACAGCAGGAATTATTCACTAAAACCAGCATTTATCGTCGAGAATTTGATTCTCCGGCAGCCAAAGCAGTGATGGATAATTACCCGGAGATCGCACTGTCCGAGATCACGGCAGATTTACGAGAATTGCAGCGACGATCATTATTAGAAGAAAAAGAGGAAAATCGCCAGCGAATTTTTAGTTTTCAGCCTTTAGTTTGGGAATATGCACAATACAAAGCCGGCGATCAAAGGGAATTACACCAAAAAGCGATCGCCTATTATCTTTCTATTGCTAAACCCGACTCGTGGGAAACCCTCAACGATGTGCAACCTTACCTAGAAATTTTCTATCATCGCTATCAGTTAACCGACTACGACAATGCTTTTGATATTCTCCGTCCTATCCATGATTTTCTTACCCGGGGAGGCTATTATCAGATCTTAGCCGATTATTACCTGCAATTAGTCACTGTTTACCAACAACAGGAAGATCAAACCCACTGGAAATATACCGCATCCCTGACCAGTTTAGGCAATGTTTACTATTCCCTAGGAGAATACCAAAAAGCGATCGAGTTTCATCAACAGTCCTTAGCAATCAAACGGGAAATCGGTGATCGGGGGGGTGAAGGGAAATCCTACGGTAATTTAGGCAATGTTTACGATTCCCTAGGAGAATACCAAAAAGCGATCGAGTTTCATCAACAGTCCTTAGCAATCACACGGGAAATCGGTGATCGGGGGTGTGAAGCGAATTCCTACATGGGTTTAGGCAATGTTTACTATTCCCTAGGAGAATACCAAAAAGCGATCGAGTTTCATCAACAGTCCTTAGCAATCAAACGGGAAATCGGTGATCGGGGGGGTGAAGGGAAATCCTACATGGGTTTAGGCAATGTTTACGATTCCCTAGGAGAATACCAAAAAGCGATCGAGTTTCATCAACAGTCCTTAGCAATCACACGGGAAATCGGTGATCGGGGGGGTGAAGGGAAATCCTACAATAATTTAGGCAATGTTTACAATTCCCTAGGAGAATACCAAAAAGCGATCGAGTTTCATCAACAGTCCTTAGCAATCAAACGGGAAATCGGTGATCGGGGGGGTGAAGGGAGTTCCTACAATAATTTAGGCGCTGTTTACAATTCCCTAGGAGAATACCAAAAAGCGATCGAGTTTTATCAACAGTCCTTAGCAATCACACGGGAAATCGGTGATCGGGGGGGTGAAGGGAGTTCCTACAATAATTTAGGCAATGTTTACAAATCCCTAGGAGAATACCAAAAAGCGATCGAGTTTTATCAACAGTCCTTAGCAATCACACGGGAAATCGGTGATCGGGGGGGTGAAGGGAATTCCTACATGGGTTTAGGCAATGTTTACTATTCCCTAGGAGAATACCAAAAAGCGATCGAGTTTTATCAACAGTCCTTAGCAATCAAACGGGAAATCGGTGATCGGGGGGGTGAAGCGTCTTCTTGGTTTAATCTGGGACTTACCTACTATAAACTCGATCGTATAGCGGAAGCGAAAGAAGCATATCTTCAGTCGCGGGAATTATATCAAGCATTGGGGTTAGCAGCGGATGTTCAAGATTGCGATCAGGCAATTCGGCAATTAGAAACCCGAAAATATCCCTTAATCGTTGCTTTCTTTCTGGGGGTGATTAAGTTTCCTTTCGTTTTAATTGGGGGGATAATAGTGGCATTGTGGCGATTGTTAAAAAGATGGTTGAGGAAAGCATAATTATGGGTAGAATGGGTTAGGAATCTCTTATTTTTAACCTGAGTTTGACATCTGCTAATTTCCCCTCATAACTACCCTAAAGTGAGAAATTATGGCAATATTTCTAAGGATTACCAGAAAAGAAAGAGCGCCACGCTGCCGTGCCGATGGCTCCTCCTAAAAGGATAATTAACGTCCAAACTTGATTTTTTTGGGTTCCTTCCAGCTTTTCTAGTCTTCTATCCATCCCATCGACTTTCTCAGTTAGTTTTGCTTGTCCTACCTCTAGCTTAGTTAACCGTTCGTCGATTTTATCAAATTTCTGGTTAAAATCCTTCTGTAGGCTATCAAATTTCTGGTTAAAATCCTTCTGTAGGCTATCAAATTTCTGGTTAAAATCCCTCTGTAGGCTATCAAATTTCTGGTTAACATCTTGTTGCAAGGTATCGATTTTTTGGTTAACTTCCTTCTGTAGGCTGTCAAATTTCTGGTTAACATCCTGTTGCAAGGTATCGATTTTTTGGGTGACATCTCTTTGTAGGGTGTCGATTTTTTGGTTAACTTCCTTGATGCTGTCTTTAATTTCCTTGAGGACAGATTCAAGACTATAAGTAACGGTTTCGTTAGACATTTTGGTAAAATCCCTGGGAGTAATGATAGTACAATAATTTTATTTTAATCCTAAATCTGGTTATTAAAGACTGATTACCTATTGCCTAGGATTTAGTATTATGACAATATTTCTAAGGATTGCCAGAAAAGAAAGAGCGCCAGGCTGCTGTTCCGATCGCTCCTCCTAAAAGAATAATTAACGTCCAAACTTGATTTTTTTGGGTTCCTTCCACCTTTTCTAGTCTTCTATCCATCCCATCGACTTTCTCAGTTAGTTTTGCCTGTCCTACCTCTAGCTTAGTTAACCGTTCGTCGATTTTCTCAAATTTCTGGTTAAGATCCTTCTGTAGGCTGTCAAATTTCTGATTAACATCCTTCTGTAGGCTATCAAATTTCTGGTTAAAATCCTTCTGTAGGCTATCAAATTTCTGGTTAAAATCCTTCTGTAGGCTATCAAATTTCTGGTTAACATCTTGTTGCAAGGTATCGATTTTTTGGTTAACTTCCTTGATGCTGTCTTTGATTTCCTTGAGGACGGATTCAAGACTATAAGTAACGGTTTCGTTAGACATTTTGGTAAAATCCCTGGGAGTAATGATAGTACAATGATTTTATCTCTAGATTACTGGAGAGAACGTATCTGCAATTGGTAATAATTCTCGTCTAAACCTTGATTCTGCTTGTTATTAACCGAATTAAGCTGTTTTTGCAGGGACAAAATGCGATCGCCTGTAGCAGGATGGGTGCTGAGAATTGCGGGGGTAGAACCCCCCTGTTGTGCTAATTTTCCCATAAAGGAGATCATCGCCGTGGCTGCATAACCAGCCTCAGCTAGATTGTTTAAACCCAGTCGGTCCGCTTCTAATTCATCCTTGCGACTATTGGGCAGATTATAGGCGAGATTGACTCCCAATTGTACCCAAGTTTTTGTGTCTAATCCCGCCGCGCTGAGAAGTCCTTGGGCGAGGGCAGTATTGCGTAATTGGGTGATAGAATGACGACCGACGATATGGCCGATTTCATGGGCAATAACACTGGCTAATTCTGCCTCATTATCAGCCGTTTTAATCAATCCCGTGTGTAAATAGACAAATCCGCCCATAGTAGCGAAGGCGTTAATGCTATTGTCGCGCACCACTTGAAAAGTGTAGGGAAGGTCAGGGCGATCGCTAGTTGCCGCTAATCGCTGCCCGATTTCTTGGACATATTGGTTAATTCTGGCATCTTTGGACAGTTGTATCTTACCTGATTCTAATAAACCCTGATTGATCTGCCTACCGAGGGCGACTTCCTGCTGAGGAGAAATAGTGGCGAGTTGAATAACTTGCACACCGCGAAAGAGTAAATCCATCCACGAGCGCCCGAAACTGGGTTGGGGATTGACAATCCCGATACTCAGGGTGAGCAGCACAGAAATGATTGTTAATAGCCAAAAACGGGAGAAAATAGGGCGCATAGACGATTCGATCGCATAAAAACCTCATTCCCATTCTAGACAGTCCCTATCACCCTCTGTCTGCTACTGTCCCCGATTGGTTTGATAGACGTAAAAGTTAAATAAATCGAATAAACTGCCAACAAAAGCAAAGGTGACAGCGATGGTTAACATTCCTTGTAGGGGATAACCGCCGCCGAAAATGGTTAAAAATTGCAGGATTTGGCTAAAACCAGTCCGAGAAACCCAAGTAAAGCCGGGGACGTGACTGGTGGCGAATAAAGCAGCTAAAATAGAACCCACTAAGAGGACGGGGGCAACAAAACTTAATAGGGTGGAAAATAGCAGGGAACGGAGCAAAGTAAGCATGGATGCTGATCTCCAGAGAACTAGGGGGCGATCGAACGGGAATAAGAATCTATACTCGCTCCCCTATAGAATATACGTTCATCTCGGCTAGGGGCAGTTTTTTAAAGAATCTTAAAATATCATTAAGATTCTTGGTTAAGAACGATTAAGTGGTACACGGCGTCGGGTGTGGGGTGTAGGGTGTGGGGTGTAGGGTGTAGGGTGTAGGGTGTGGGGTGTAGGGTGTGGGGTGTAGGGAGAAGCTTTTTTCAGTGATCAGTAAACAGTAAACAGTAATCAGTGAACTGAAAACTCACATCTGATAACTGATAACTGATAACTGATAACTGATAACTGGAACTACCTGAAGCATTGATCCCCGTGGTGTGGTACTGTCAATTCAGTGTATTTATCGGCACTGGCTTAAGATTTGTCGCTATTGTCCTCCCCTTCTCCTGTCGCTGTTTTTGAGGCTTTCTATGACCGACATTCCTTTCACCCTAGACCAACTGAGAATTCTCAAAGCGATCGCTGCCGAAGGAAGCTTTAAACGGGCGGCAGATACCCTGTATGTCTCCCAACCGGCGGTCAGTCTTCAGGTACAAAACCTCGAAAAACAGCTAAATGTGCCGTTATTTGACCGGGGCGGTCGGAAAGCCCAATTAACGGAAGCGGGACACCTACTCTTAAGCTACGGCGAAAAAATTATCACTCTCTGTCAAGAAACCTGTCGGGCGATCGAAGATCTACAAAATCTGCAAGGGGGAACCCTAATCGTCGGCGCTTCCCAAACCACGGGAACCTATCTTCTTCCCCGCATGATCGGGATTTTTCGGCAAAAATACCCAGAAGTATCCGTACAGCTACAAGTTCATTCCACCCGTCGCACCTCTTGGAGCGTTGCTAACGGTCAAGTGGATTTGGCCATTATCGGGGGAGAAGTTCCCGCCGAATTACAAGAAACCCTGCGGATTATCCCCTACGCAGACGATGAACTGGCTTTAGTCCTGCCGATTTTTCATCCTCTGTCTAAGGTAGAAATGATTCAAAAAGAGGATTTATATCGACTAAAATTTATCACCCTCGATTCCCAATCGACGATTCGCAAAGTTATCGACAAGGTTTTAACTCGTTGCGATATCGATACCAAACGCTTAAAAGTGGAGATGGAACTTAACTCGATCGAGGCGATTAAAAATGCCGTACAATCCGGTTTAGGGGCGGCTTTTGTCTCGGTGACAGCGATCGAAAAAGAACTACAAATGGGAGTTATCCACGCGACCAGAATTAAAGATGTGGAAGTACGACGCACTTTGTCGGTAATTATTAACCCGAATCGCTATCGCTCAAAAGCTGCCGAGGCTTTTACCCTAGAAATACTACCCCAATTCTCCACCTATCCCGAATATTTGGCTGACGACCACAACTTTGAACCAATTCCTAACTCGCAACCCGCCGAAATTATGAGTAAATAAGTTGATACATTTAAGCTATCTCTTGGGAAAATTACTGCCCCGATAAATTACTTTTTTATCGACTTTAATCCAATGGAGACTTTCTAAACGACTTCTAAGATTAGTAATAGTTACTCCCAACTCGTCGGCGATCGCATACAAATGTCCCCATTTTGTCAAGTCACGGCCCTTGATGACTTTCTCTAACTCACTCATTGGCATTAGTAAACAACTGGCAAAATATTGAGCTTGCCATTCAATTCTTTGGCTAGAATCAACTCTCCGACACAGAAAAGGTTGAATTGTCTCTAAGGAATCTCCCTGATTGATTCGATCCAAAAAGTTAGAGACGGCCGTTTGATTAATATGAAGGACAAAATGACCAATTTCATGAGCTAAACTCGAATTTTTAAAACCTTCTTTTGCTAGGGATGAATTTTGAGAATCTTTTAAGAATTTTACATCTTCATTAAGAATAATTTTCTTTTCTGTGGGAATAATCATGGCGGCGATTTCTCCCTCTTGATCTGGCTTTATATCCGTCCATTCAATAGCTAAATCAAAATAATCAGCCGCTGCTTCCGCAATATCGCAATTTTTTAAGGGACGACGACGATTAGCTTTTACTTTCTTCAGAATATTGTCTGCCTGAGCTTCAATCTCTGCTTTGGGAATAAAACTATAGGGTTTAATAATATCCAAGATATTTACTCCTCTGTTGCTAATTTTGTCGCCTCAGAAATAATTTTTTGGGCAAAATTGGGATTGTCTTTCATGCGACGCAATAAAATCGGCATTTGTTGGTATTTTTGAACTAACTCTTTGAAGACTTTTTGATCATCTGAACTCAGTCGTCCCGCCAATTCTCCTAATTTTTGAGCATTTAATTTTAAATGAGTCGCTAAGGACTCAATAACCTGCTGACTAGGAGGATAACCCGCATGATCATTTTCTAGCTTCGATAGATAGGTATAGTCCACCCCAATCAACTGAGCTAGTTCTCTCTGGCTATATTCTTCCTCTCGACGAGCTTTGCGGATAACCTGTCCAAATGTTTCTGACACTGCTTTTCTCCCAACCGCTCAAAAAAATTATATCAAGGGTTGACTATTTAAATTAACCTAGGCTAAAGTTAGTTCATCGGCGTTGATTATTTTAGTCAACACAAAAGTAAACACTAGGGAAAAAATCGTGTCCTCCCAGTTTCCCCAAAAGCGTTGGTATCCTCCGATGAGCTATAGTCTTTGGCGATCGCTAAAACCAGCGATTGGCTATGAGAATTGGCATTGTCAGACAAAACGGGGGTTTGAAAAAGCGCGAAACAAAGAACCAGAAGTTAAAAGGTTGCTATCACAAGATAATCAACCGCAAAAAATTGGTAAGTTGGCACAAAGAGGAGTTTTTGAGTTTCATCAAGAGCCGGTGAGATTATCTGATCCTCATGGGGTGGAACAAGTAGCAGAAATCCTGCAATTAAATCAAGAATCGCCAGAAATTCAAGCTAAGATTTTAGTGATTTTAAACAATTACTATCAACAACCAATTTTATTGAATCAAGAGATTATTAATTTATCTAGAGGCGATGAAGGTTATCCAGAACCTATTGTTATCGAGCAAGGTAACTATCGGTTTAATTTGTCCGCTGCCTTTGATTGTATTTTTAGAGAAGCTGATCACACCATACATATTTTAGATTTGAAAACTGGTCAATCTAATTTTGATCGTCGTCAGGCTCATGTTTATTTACTGGCAGCTAGTTACCTTTATCCTCATAAAAAAATTGTCGCTTCTTTTTACAATTTAGAAACCCAAACAATATCCGAAAAGATAACCCTGTCTTCAGAGGCAATAGAAGCAGTTAAAATCGAACTAGCTTCCCTGTCCAGAAAACATCAGCAACAACTACAAAAATATAAAGATCACCCCGAAGATTTTTATTATATCTTTACGCCGCAAAGTGGCTATGCCTGTCGTCATTGTCCTTTTACATCGATTTGTGATTATGCAAATAAGGAGGTTTAGATTATGAATTACACAGTAGCTAAGACAGCCAATACTTCGCTGTTTTTGAGTGAAATTACTTGCTTAACTCTCAATAATAGTTGTTGGAATTGTTTTAAGCTCAATCATCAAGTTACTAGAAAAATAGGTAATCGTTTTAGTTGGCAATTCAGTCATAAGTTTCCTGATGTGGTGGTTATTTTTGAAGATAATTGTTTTTGGTTATTAGCTAAAGATGAAAAATCTCTTCCCTCTCCACAACAGTGGAAAGAAGCTTTATCAGATATTCAAGAGGTTTTACGAGAAGATATTGGCGATCACTATTATTCTATTCATTGGCTAAAAGACTTTCAGATAACAGCTTTAGTTAAAGCACAATTAGCAATTAGAATTCTGAAAATATTTGGTAAATTTTCCTATCCAATAGTTTTTCCGAAAGATAGTAAGACAACTGAAAATCAAGTACAGGTAAGGAGAGAAGTTAATTTTTGGGCAGAAATCATCAATGACACTTATCCAGCTATTTGTTTAACTGTTGAAAGTAGTATTGTCCATAGTGGAGATTTAGAACAGTTTTATGAAAATCATCCCTATAGACAAGATGCTGCTAAATTATTAGTAGGTTTAAAGGTTAAAGCTATAGAAACCAATGGAACGGCTAAAATCATTAAAATAGCGGGTACAATTGAGGAAAAAAGAGAGGAGTTATTAACAAAAGCCACGGGTTCAATTAGTCGAAGAAAATTAGAAGAAGCTGATCTGGGGCAACCAGTGGTAGCGGTAAAATTTGGCAAAAATCCCCAGGAGTATATTTATCCATTGGCAGCTTTAAAACCCTGTATGACAGATAAAGATGAGAGTTTATTTCAAGTCAATTACGGAGAGTTATTAAAAGCAACAAAAATTCCCTATGTTGAACGACAAAAACTATTACAATTATATAAACAGGAAGCACAAAAGACTTTAAATAACTTTGGGGTTCAGTTAAGAGAAACAAGCATTAACAGTAAAAAAGACCCCCAATTCTTTTGGACTCCTTCTCTTTCTCTTAAGCAAACTCCTATCTTATTTGGTAAGGGAGAAAGGGGAGAAAAAGGAGACATTATCAAAGGATTATCGAGGGGGGGTGTCTATAAACGTCATCGAGAATATGAGGATCCTGCTCGTAAGATTCGTTTAGCTATTCTCAAACCAGCTAATTTAAAAGTGGGAGATTTTAGAGAACAATTACAAAATCGATTAGACCGTTATAAATTTAATACCATTTTGCCACCAGAGAATCAAATAAATTTCTCTGTCGAAGGTGTAGGATTTGAAAAAAGAGCTAGACTGGAAGAAGCAGTTGATCAATTAATTGGAGGAGAAATTCCTGTAGATATTGCTTTAGTCTTTCTTCCCCAAGAGGATCGCAATGCTGATAATACTGAAGAAGGAAGTTTATATTCGTGGATTAAAAGAAAGTTTCTGGATCGTGGAGTTATAACTCAAATGATTTATGAAAAGACTTTAAATGATAAGAGCAACTATAACAATATTCTCAATCAAGTTGTCCCCGGAATCCTAGCCAAATTAGGAAATTTACCCTATGTCCTTGCTGAACCTCTAGAAATTGCCGATTATTTTATTGGTTTAGATGTGGGAAGGATTCCTAAAAAAAATCTTCCGGGGAGTCTCAATGTTTGTGCCAGTGTGCGACTATATGGAAAACAGGGAGAATTTGTTCGCTGTCGGGTAGAAGATAGTTTAACCGAGGGAGAAGAAATTCCTCAACGTATGCTGGAAAAATTTTTACCGCAAGCTGAACTAAAAAATCAGAAAGTTCTCATTTACAGAGATGGTAAATTTCAAGGAAAGGAGGTTGACAATTTACTAGCAAGAGCTAGGGCAATTAATGCTAAATTGATTCTCGTAGAATGTTATAAGACTGGCATTCCTAGACTTTATAATCTTGAGCAAAATAATCTTGAGCAAAATAATCTTGAGCAAAATAATCTTGAGCAAAATAATCTTAAGCAAAAACAGATAAATGCTCCCTCAAAAGGATTAGCTTTTGCTTTATCAAAGCGGGAAGTTATCCTGATAACGTCCCAAGTTTCTGAACAAATAGGTGTTCCTCGTCCCTTACGCTTAAAAGTTCATGAATTAGGAGAGCCAGTAGATTTAAAACAGTTAGTTGACACTACGTTAAAACTCACTTTACTTCACTATGGTTCTCTCAAAGAACCCCGTTTACCTATCCCTTTGTATGGAGCGGACATTATTGCTTATCGACGCTTACAAGGAATTTATCCTAGTTTATTAGAAGATGATTGTCAATTCTGGCTTTAGAGAGGAAAATTATGTATAATTCTCTTATACCATTTTTCTTTTAAAATTATTTTTCAGTTAATTCAGATTCAGTTTTTTTAAGTAAATCTGAGGCAAATCTTTCACTAAATCCCACTAAAAAAGCACAGGAAAATATAAATAAATCCTGACGAGCTTTGTTGGTTATTAAACTAGAAGAATTTTTATCTTGGGTAATCATAAAATCAATTTTAATCAACGTATCTGAGCTAATTAAACTAAAGATAAAAATACCGAAAATTAGACCAATTAATGGTTTAAAGAAACCAATAAAAAAAGGAATGAGGGGGCAGGGTAATCGCACGTCGTTTTGTAGAAAACGTAACAGACAGAGGTGACTGAATGTCATGCCTAGCAGGACGAACTGAGAGGAGTTAATCTGAGAGGAAGCAAAAAGTTACATGGTGTAGCAGTTGAGCATGGCATCCGGTTTTGGTCTCCTAGTTTTAAACCCCAAGCAAGAGCGAGAGGCAAAGGTTTTAAGAAACAGTGTCTTGAAACATTTTCAGCATCTAGAAGACCCGAGGGCGGACAGGGGGCGCAATCATAGCCTAGTCTCGATAATTACCATAGCTATCTTGGCGGTATTAGCTGGTGCCGATGGGTTTGTCGCCATAGAAGCCTACGGACAAGCCAAGCAATCTTGGTTGGAAACATTTTTAGACCTACCGAATGGCATACCTTCCCACGATACCTTTGGCAGAGTGCTAGGGATGCTAGAACCCAAGCAATTAGAGTCAGGATTCCTCGCGGGTGATAGAGGAAATCACCGAGAAATTGAACATAGAACTAATCCACATAGATGGGAAAACGGCCAGAAATTCTTATGACCGGGAGGAAAATCTGAAAGCTTTGCACACCGTCAGTGCTTGGAGTAGCGAACATGGGTTAGTCTTAGCCCAAGAAAAAGTGGACAGTAAATCCAATGAAATTACCGCCGTGCCGCACCTGCTGCAATTGCTCAATCTCAAGGGAGCGATAGTCACCTTGGATGCCATGGGAACCCAGACTGAAATTGCCCAACAAATCAAGTCTGGGGCTGGAGATGACGTCTTAGCCCTCAAAGGCAATCAGGGCAAGCTCTTTCAACAAGTAGAAGGCTGGTTTGACCAAGCTATAGCCGGGGATTGGCAAGGGATTGAATACAGCTACCACGAAAAGGTGGAGTCGGGGCATCACCGGCTCGAAACCCGTCAAATTTGGGTAGTGCCAGTGTCTCAATTACCGCCCCTGCATCGGCAGAGTCTCTGGCCTGGCCTAACCACCCTAGTCATGGTTCGCAGTGTCCGCCAATTATGGAATAAAACTACGACAGAAATTCGCTTCTTCATCAGTAGTTTAGCAGCCGATGCCCAAAAACAGGCCGAGGTGATTCGCAGGCATTGGAGTATCGAAAATAGTCTCCATTGGGTACTCGATGTTACCTTTAATGAAGATGCCAGTCGGATTCGTCTAGGCTATGGAGCGGAAAACCTAGGTCTGTTGCGCCGTTTAAGTGTGAATCTGTTAAAGCGAGAACCCTCAAAAATGAGCCTAAAGATGAAACGGTATAAGGCAGGCATGAACAATGATTTCATGGTGAAAATCTTAGCCGCCAGTGCCGTTGACAGAGAGGGGAGGTAGATGTTAATCTTGTAGTTGATCAGGAGTTTTGGGAATTTAAGGAACTGAGTAGATAAGCTCAGTTCGGGGTTTGTTAGGCCATAATGACTGGCAAAACCAGAGATTCGGTCGCCTTGTGCAGGTCAAAGCCTGAGTTGCCCATCGAATTTTAGACCTAACTCCTCGGAATTTGAGAACTCTATCAACATGCGATTACCCTGCTGTTTGTAGGTGTCTTAACCCTTGTTGTAAAGGTACACAGCTTACTTCATTGAGAAAGTCTAATTCTTCTTGCTTTTTCCAATCGGTCAACATTGAAGAAGTTTGAGCGTAGCCTACTCTTTCTTGTCTTTCGTACCATGCTTGTGTTCTGAGATGGAGAGCTTTATTGTAAACCAATCTTACACAGCCCAAAGTGCGCCGCAATAGCGACTCTTGTTCTGGTGTTGGGTAAAATCGAAACCAATAGGCTTTTTCCATGTCTCACATTTTAGCATATATTTGGTAAATGCGCTAGTATTTAACTGTAAAGCCGTCGTTCTACGACGGGGTTTCAGACCCAAAATTTTCGATGAAATCGGAGAGTGAGATCGGTCAAAATCATCCCCAATCTGGTGATTATGCCCCCCTAGATAGCCATCTTTGGGCCGATGCCACCTATCCCCTCGGAGCGCATTATCAAGGCGATAGTGTCACCTTTGCTGTCTATTCTAAAAATGCCAGTCAGATTCTTCTGGAAATCTACGATCGCCCGACGGGAGAAAACGCTAAGTATGATTACTGGTTGACAAAAAAACCAAATGATGATATATGGCGGGCAAAAATCGCCGGTATTCCCCACGGCAGTTACTACGCTTTTCGCTGTTGGGGTCCCAATTGGCAATTTGATCAAAAATGGCAAAGAGGCCACAGTAACGCCGGTTTTCAGGCAGATGTGGACGATTTCGGCCATCGTTTTAACCCCAATAAAGTCCTCTTCGATCCCTACACGCGAGAACTTTCCCACGACCTTGAAACCCCGGCCATGATCGCGGCCGGAGAAAATGCTGGAATGTATGCCACGGGAGAAGGGGACTACAAAGGAGTGATCCAGCGCGAATACGATACGGGCAAATGGTCGCCCAAAGGCATTGTTATCGCGCCGGATGGGACTTCTACCGGGATTCGTCCCCGTCTGGGTGCCGAAAAAGCGATCATTTATGAGGCCCATGTGCGCGGTTTAAGCAATCACCCCTCCGCTAGTCGTTTAGAAGATATCCTCAAGGGAATTACCGGTTTTGAGGAAGTGGCCAACGTTCCTGACCAGTACAGAGGAACTTATGCGGGAGCCGGCTATATGGCCAAATACCTGAAAGCACTAGGATTTACCACGATCGAACTCTTACCTGTCCAAGAAACCGCTAACGATAATAACCCCGACGATCGCCCTGGCGGTAATTATTGGGGTTACATGACCTTTGGTTATTTCGCCCCCGATCGCCGTTATGCTTATGATCGCTCCCCCGGTGGACCGACCAGAGAATTTAAAGCCATGGTCAAAGCTTTTCACGACCAAGGTATGGAAGTTTATCTCGATGTGGTCTATAATCACACCGGAGAAGGGGGCAATTGCGGCAGCAACGATGTCACCCGATTTGTTAGTTTTGGTGGTTTTGATGTGGTGGAATACTATCAACTCACCGATGAACATTATCTAGTCGATGGGGCCACCGGCTGCGGAAATCAATTAAACTTTTCCCATACTGTCACCTGTAATCTTGTCCTCGATTCCCTCACCTATTGGTTGGAAGAAATGGGAGTCGATGGTTTTCGTTTTGATCTGGCCACCGTCTTTGGCCGAGAAGATGGCGGCCAACAAAAACAATTCTTTCCTAAACATCCTTTGTTAGAAAAGATCGAGAAATTAGGCAATAAATACGATGCCGAAATGATCGCCGAAGCTTGGGATAGCTGGGGTTACGAAGTGGGGAATTTCCCAACGGGTTGGGGAGAATGGAATGGCCGTTATCGCGATGCAATCCGGCGTTTTTTCAAGGGAGATAGTAATACTTTTCAATTCATCGAACAGGTGAACGGAGATTATCACAATTTTAACGACCAAGGCGGACCACAAAAATCGCTCGATTTTATTGTTGCCCACGATGGTTTTACCCTGATGGATTTGGTCAGTTATAACAATAAAAATAACCTCACTCCCTGGCCCTTTGGTCCTGCCGATGGCGGCAATAATAATAACGATTCTTGGGATTCTGGGGGTAATCAGGCCTTACGTCGCCAAAGATTACGCAACTTTTGGACGATTCAATTTTTATCTCGCGGTGTTCCCATGACTGTCTGGGGCGATGAATTTGGCCGCACTCAAAATGGTAATAATAATCCCTACAATATTGATAGTGTGGCCACTTGGAATAATTATGATATGATTGCCACCCGTTCACCCCATCTACTGCCCACGGGTTATCGGCAAGGTTATCATAATAATTTTGGCACGGGAACTAATCAAGAAGAACGCAATCCTTTATTTATTTTTGCCGCTTATATTGCTCACTTAAGACAGAATCATATAGCACTCAAACAGCGCCGCTACGGTGACATGGTTCTCGATGCGGGCAATGATGTCACCTATTTATTTAAAAAAAACGATGGTGTTAGCGATTTAACTGCTGATGATCGCTGTATTTGGTTTTTAATTGATGGTAGTGCCGTCGGTGATCACGATTTTTTGCTGTTAATTAATATGTATTATCTGCCAGTGGATTTTCGTCTTCCCTCCCCATCCAATAATTATCGTTGGGTGAGAATTATTGACACGGCAGCTTGGGCCGAAACCGATTATAATTGTTGGTCTGTGGATCAAGGGACAGTAGTTGCCGATAGCTATAAAGTCAATGGTTTTTCGATCGTGGTTCTCGAGGAGGTTAACTAAACTACCCACAGCGATATCGGGGGTAATTTGGGAACAGATAGGGCAGCTCACTGGTATTGAGATCGAGATCGATCCTCAGCCGATTTCTGCTATATTTTTGGCAACGGGGAAATATAAACCCCGGCTGCATCTTATGTTTTGCAACCCGCACTTAGCCCAAAATTGCCGTTAAATGTCTAAAACTAAAAGTAGTGTTATTATCCTAACCATAATTTGTCTTATCGCCACGGCGATCGGAGTTTATCTGATCGGTGGTATCGACTCCCAACAATTACAGATATGGTTAAAACAAATGGGAATTATGGCCCCCATTTTGTATATTATTCTCTATACGATCGGGACAATTTTAATTCTGCCTTCTACCCCCTTAAACCTCAGTGGTGGGGCTATCTTTGGGGTGGTTATGGGAACAGTTTGGACAACGATCGCCGCTTTGGTGGCCGCTATAGTTGCCTTTGCTTTTACCCGTACTATCGGCCGGGAATATACCGCCAAAAAATTTCAGGGAAAATGGCAAGCGATCGATGCAGAAATGCAGCAAGGAGGACTATTTTATATGTTTGCTATCCGTCTATTACCGATTATTCCCTACGGTATCGTTAACTTTGTTGCGGGATTAACTTCTATCCGTTTTCGCGATTATTTCATCGGGACTTTATTAGGCACTGTCCCCGGAATTTTACCCTTTGTCATGATGGGTGCGGGTTTAAAATCTTTAGGAAAAGGCGATATATTGCCCCTGATGGTGGCTTTTACCCTCATTGCTCTGTTAGTAGGTGTGGGAACTTGGTATCGTCGTCGTCGGCAATTTCCCTTTCAGTGATCAGTTATCAGTTATCAGTTATCAGTTATCAGATTGGAGTTTTCAGTAGATAGTGTTAAGTGAAAACTTCGGCACTTTATTTTCACTGATCACCGGTTACTGGTTACTGTTCACTGATCACCGATCACTGATTCAAGCCTGACAACGATAAAATTAAGTTAGATTAGGAATATCCCGACTGAATGCTCATTGCTAAGGAGATAGCGTATCGATGCCTGCCGCAGATTATAAAGATTATTATGCCGTTCTGGGAGTAGGTAAAACTGCCAGCGCTGAAGAAATTAAAAAAGCTTTTCGCAAATTAGCCGTCAAATATCACCCCGATCGCAATCCTAACAATAAAAGCGCCGAAGAACGTTTTAAAGAAATTAGTGAAGCTTACGAAGTCCTCTCCGATAGCGAAAAACGCCAAAAATACGATCAATTTGGACAATATTGGCAACAGGCCGGGCGATCGAATTGGCCGGGTGGCAATGGGGGGGGTTGACTTTGGTTCGGACGGTTTTGACTTTAGCCAGTACAGCACCTTTGATGATTTTATCAATGAACTGCTCGGTCGCATGGGTCGCCCCGGCGGTACTCGCCCCCGTTCCCATTCCTACGGTACTCCGGGGGGAGGATTTGGCGATTTTAGCAATTTTAACGACTTTGCTGGCGCTCGTACTGCACCACAAGCTGTCACTTCTGGTATCTCCACCGCTAAACTGCGTCTGAGTTTTGCGGAAGCTTTACGAGGAGTACAAAAACGGGTTAATTTAGCCGGAGAAATGATCGATATCAAAATCCCCCCAGGAACCAAAACTGGTAATCGTCTCCGGGTACGGGGTAAAGGACTAATCGATCCCTTGAGTAAACAACGAGGAGATCTATTTCTCGATGTGGAATTAGAACCCCATCCTTTCTTTGCTTTTGAAGGCGATAATTTAACCTGTGAAGTCCCGATTACTCCCGATGAGGCGGTTTTAGGCACAGCGATCGAAGTTCCTACCCCCGATGGCATGGTGACGGTAAAAGTTCCCGCTGGTATTCGTTCCGGTCAATCCCTGCGCTTACGCGGCAAAGGTTGGATCGATAATAAAGGACAACGCGGCGATCAATTAGTCAAAATTGTCATCGATACTCCCAAAGAATTAACGGCGATCGAACGGGAATTATACGAGAAAATTAAATCTCAGCGTACCACCGATCCCCGTCGTCATCTCAGACAGGTGCAAATTTAGTCCCTATATCTTAATAGTGAGGTACGAAGTCTTCGTTTTGGGGAGTCAGGAGACAGGCTCAGATTAGCCTATACTTCATCTTTATGAGAAACGCTATATGAGTTATCAGTGGTTAGTTATTGGTCACTGTTTACTGTTTACTGATCACTGATCACTGTTTACTGTCTCTGGAGTTTATCCTTGGCTAGAATTTAACCTTACTAGCCAACCAATTAGTGATTAATTTGGGGCTATTTTTTTTCACCCAATAGAGAGCATAAATTCTGAATATAGGCTTAGAAAAACGAGCGATCGCTTTCATAATAAAATTTAAGTTACGACGAGGAAACTTTTTATTAATTAAATTTAACGAACCCACATCGTAAAGACAGTCGATGATAATTCTAAAAGTCGTTTCCTCTCTTTGGAATAAACTATCTATTAACAATAGCACTTCCTGAATCCGTTGCTGTTTAAGAAGCTGTTCCTCTTCGGAAACAGCCGAGGGAATCTGCTGCTGCTTAGATAATTTACTATCCGATGGGGTTAACATGATATGGTCGCCGAAAAATTAACTTGTTTTGATTTTATCCCTATTTGCCGATTTTGCAAGACCAAACCCCCCATCTATCCCCATTTTTACGATAACACGGATCATTACTGGTCTTTCCTCTCCCATGCCGTCTTGACTGTGATTGCTGTGATTGTGTCATGGACTGTGATTGAAGTGATCACTGTTTACTGATTAAGGAAAATAGGGCAGAATAAAATTATGAAAGCTAAAATGAGGACTAAATCATAAATGATCCCTTAACCACAAGTTAACCACTGAAGCAATCTCTAAAATCCCTATATTGTGGGAAAAAATCAAAGCCCGATAATATAATAAAGTCAACCCTCATCACCCCGATTTTATCTATGGACCCTCTCACAGGAGCAGCGCTCGCAGTTAATTATCGCTACTAAAGCGTTAGAGAAAACAGGTGAAAAAGTGGCAGAAAAGGTTTGGGAACAAACAGAAAAATTTCTTACTTCCCTGAAACAAGTTTCTCCCGATACTGTCACCGCAATTGAAAAAGCACCCGAACAACCTTTAGATTATGGACAGGCAATTCTGGAGGTGGAATCTGTTGCTAAAACCAGTCCCGAATTAAGCCAAATTATGACCGAGTTGGTTGACATTGTAGAAGCCGAACCTTTACCTAATTTAAAGGATATTCTTAACGATATTGCTAAGGCTTTGCAATCTCAATCCTCTGGACAAAAAACCTATATCAAAACCATTGAAAAAATTGTTAATTTTTCTCAAAGGGACATTAATATCAATGAACAAAATATCACAATGTAATGTCTTGGGTGCGTGCAATGCACCCCGACGGAACGGAAAAAAATGTGATTGTAGGGGCGAATTGCGTTCGCCCTTCCCCTTTTAATATAATATCTTGGGCGCGTGCAACGCACCCCTACGGAACGGAAAAAAATGTGATTGTAGGGGCGAATCGCGTTCGCCCTTCCCCTTTTGATGTGTTAATATTTTATAAGTAAATATTTTTTTATCACAGCATTATGTTACCAATATGGATCAAAAAATAGCCAATTATGGTCAAGGCGATATCAATATTGACAATCAAAATATTTATAATTATCCGCCTAGCCAAGAGCCTCCTCAACCCAATCCTCACAATTTATCTAATAGTAATATCCCTAAATTTGTTGGTAGGGATAAGGAATTAATTGACTTAAAAACTCAATTACAACAATCTCAAAAGCTTGCTATATCTACCTTAACAGGAATGGGAGGCATAGGTAAAACCGAATTAGCCAGACAATTTGGTTGGCAACAATGGCGGGAAAAAGCCTATCCAGGGGGTATATGTTGGTTAAATGTGGCAACTCGTCAATCCGTTGATATTGGTACTGATATTTTAGATTTTGCGCGAGTACATCTGAAATTAACTTTACCAGATGAGGGAGAATTAGACATAAAAATTCGTTATTGTTGGCAAAACTGGTTAGCGGGAAATGTCTTAATTATTTTTGATGATGTGCGAGATTATCAGCAAATTAGGGATTATTTACCACCGCAAGAGGAGAAACGCTTTCAGGTTTTAATTACCACTCGCAAGGAATATTTATCAGCGACAATTGCGACTTTTCGGGTAGAAGTCTTAAAAGAAGAAGATGCACTTGATTTATTGCGTTCCTACCTCGGAGATAACAGAATTGACACACAAATTGAGGAAGCTAAATTATTGTGTCAGGATTTGGGTTATTTACCCTTAGGGTTAGAATTGGTGGCAAGGTTGCTGGTACGACGACAGGATTGGAAAATTAGCAAAATACGGCAGAAATTAGCAGAAAACGGCTTAGAGGAGCCAAGTTTAGACAAAAATCCCAAGTTTCATGGGGAAATGACTGCGGAAAGAGGGTTGAAAGCTGCCTTTAATCTCAGTTGGGAGGAGTTGAATAGCGAACCAAATGCCCAAATTTTGGCACTTTACCTCAGTTTATTCGCTCTTGCGCCCTTTCCCAAGGGGATGATTCTGGATTTATTTCCCGATGAGGATGGGGATACAGTGGAGGAATGGTTAACCGATAGTTTAGTCCATCTGAGTTTAGTTCAGGATAAGGGTGAGGGTTGCTATGAAATTCATCCCCTGTTGCGTCGCTATTTTCGGGATAAGTTAGAAGCATCACCCCACGCAGAACCAGCAAAACGCCGTTATTGTGCGATTATGGCCAAAAAATCGGCAGAAATGCCACAGGATACGACTGTAGAAATCGTTGAAGAATTTAAACCTTTCCTTCTCCATCTGCAAGCATCTGTCGGGGAATATCCGCAATATATCGCTGACGAGGATTTATTTCTGTGATAAGTAAAACCTAGGGTGCGGAATGTGGGTTCAAGCTAACAATCCCTCGTAACCCACCACCATCGACAGTGATTGGAATGATTGAATGATGGACTGTGATTAGGAACCTAGTTAAGAGTGGATTAGAGATGAAGATTGATTGAATGAACCAATCATAGTCAATCCAATAATCACATCAATCATAGTTAAGACCATTGGAAAAGAGGGTCTGCATACGCACGGATTTTCCATTATGAATATAATATCATGTCAAGCCGCCTTTGTCAAGAGAAAATTTTTTCAAATCAGGATTTAGTAAAACGTAGTAACGCAGCACCATCGACAGTGGTTGATGTAATCATCTGATGGACTGTGATTAGGAACCTAGTTAAGAGTGGATTAGAGATGAAGATTGATTGAATGAACCAATCATAGTCAATCCAATAATCACATCAATCATAGTTAAGACCATTGGAAAAGAGGGTCTGCATACGCACGGATTTTCCATTATGAATATAATATCATGTCAAGCCGCCTTTGTCAAGAGAAAATTTTTTCAAATCAGGATTTAGTAAAACGTAGTAACCCACGACCTATCATCGACTGTGGTTGTAATGATTGTGTGATGGACTATAATTGAATTAATGACTGATAACTGATATAGGCTATATTTGAAGAACTTACAAAGGTAAAATTATGACTATTAAAGAACAACTAATTCATGAAATTGAAACAGTATCCGATGAGGTAATAGAAGAAGTTTTTGACTTTTTATTATTAGCCAAAATCAAACATCATCGATCGCAAGAACAATCTAAACCTTTCGCACAATTTATAGAAGAACTCACTGCTGATATTCCTCAAGAAGTTTTAGATACCTTACCAACTGATAGTGCAGAACAACATGATCATTATATTTACGGTACTCCTAAACATTAACCATGAAGCAAATTTTTGCCGACACCTTTTATTGGATCGCTTTACTCAACCCCAAAGATGACTGGCATCAAATCGCGCTTAATTATGCTCATAATTGTATCAATGATCAGCTAATAACAACAGATGGCATTATTGATGAGATACTGAACTATGCTTCATCTAGAGGAACCATTATGAGACAGAAAGCACTCTTGATGTGTACGCAAATGCTACGGGAAAAAACAATAAAAGTTATTTCCTATACACCAGAATTACGTCAATTAGGTTTTGAATTATATAAACAACGGTCAGACAAAGGTTATAGCATTACAGACTGCATATCAATGGTAATTATGCAACAAATGGATATTTTTGAAGTGCTTACCCATGACAAGCACTTTACCCAAGAAGGTTTTATTATTCTTTTTCAAAAAATAGAACTACTATAAAATGGAGTCAACGACTATTAGGAAAAATCACTCTACTATTGTTCAAATTCGGAAAAGTTTACAAATGATGCGACAACATCAACAATCATCGTCTTAACTGTGATTGATGGGATTATGGGATGGACTATGATTGATTATTGATGAAGACTTGCTAAATACAGCACAATCATAGTATTCATTCAATGATTTAAATCACAGTTTAGACTTATTATGGGATTGCCGTAGGCGCTTCTCATCCATGCCCCTTAGATTACTAGATTTTGTCCCCCCCTGAACGGTTACTTCAAGGGAGAAAAAGCGATCGGGCTATAATAGAGAAAATTTCACTTTAACTTGAGAAAATTCATTATGACAGCCACTATTGAAGACATTCGGGCAATACTAAAGGAATTAGCTCAATCCCAACAAGAGTTATCCCAAGCTCAAAAAGAAACGGATAAACAAATTAACAGGGTTAGTCAGCAGATTGGGAAGTTGGGTAATCGTTTAGGAGAGTTTGTCGAGTGGCAAGTGCGTCCTGCGGTGGTGCGTCTGTTTCAGGAGCGGGGTATTGATGTCCATGAGTTTCACCCTGGCATTTCGGTAAAACGGGATAATGAGGGTTTAGAGATTGATCTATTGGTAGTGAATGATACGGATGCCATTTTAGTGGAGGTCAAAAGTAAGTTAACTCAAAGGGATGTGGATGAGCATTTACAACGTTTGGCTAAGTTTAAGCGGTTAATGCCTCGTTTTCGAGACGTAAAGGCCTTGGGAGCGGTGGCAGCGATGATTGTTCCCGATGAGGTGGCGAGTTACGCTTGTCGTCAGGGTTTATTTGTGTTGGTGCAGTCAGGGGAAAATGTAATAATTTTAAACGATGCGGAGTTTACGCCCCAGGTTTGGTAGGTTTAGCTTTTTCTCGAAATCTTCTAGGTTCTGTGTGATCAGTTTAACTTACAGAGGATCGATCTTTGTGTCCTCTGTGTCTGGTGTGGTTTCTTCCACTCCCGCGCCAGCAGGACTGTATCTTAGAATACATTTTACCCACCAAACCCAAGAGAGCCGATTCCACTCCTGCCAATAATCAACGCTAAAATTATACTAAATCCCTTGAGTACAGGCTACATCACTTTAACTTGAGAAAATTCATTATGACAGCCACTATTGAAGACATTCGGGCAATACTAAAGCAATTAGCTCAATCCCAACAAGAGTTATCCCAATCCCAACAAGAGTTATCCCAAGCTCAAAAAGAAACGGATAAACAAATTAACAGGGTTAGTCAGCAGATTGGGAAGTTGGGTAATCGTTTAGGAGAGTTTGTCGAGTGGCAAGTGCGTCCTGCGGTGGTGCGTCTGTTTCAGGAGCGGGGTATTGATGTCCATGAGTTTCACCCTGGCATTTCGGTAAAACGGGATAATGAGGGTTTAGAGATTGATCTATTGGTAGTGAATGATACGGATGCCATTTTAGTGGAGGTCAAAAGTAAGTTAACTCAAAGGGATGTGGATGAGCATTTACAACGTTTGGCTAAGTTTAAGCGGTTAATGCCTCGTTTTCGAGACGTAAAGGCCTTGGGAGCGGTGGCAGCGATGATTGTTCCCGATGAGGTGGCGAGTTACGCTTGTCGTCAGGGTTTATTTGTGTTGGTGCAGTCAGGGGAAAATGTAATAATTTTAAACGATGCGGAGTTTACGCCCCAGGTTTGGTAGGTTTAGCTTTTTCTCGAAATCTTCTAGGTTCTGTGTGATCAGTTTAACTTACAGAGGATCGATCTTTGTGTCCTCTGTGTCTGGTGTGGTTTCTTCCACTCCCGCGCCAGCAGGACTGTATCTTAGAATACATTTTACCCACCAAACCCAAGAGAGCCAAAAACCCTAATGTTACAGTAATATGTAGCAACTTTCCTCAACAATTTAGCAGAATTATACTCATCTCAAGGAAGGTACATATAGCGGAAGTCAGAAGTCAGAACCCCTCTATTTACAAGCTTTAGAATTGTATCAACGACTATTAGGGGAAAATCCTCCCTATGTGGCAAGTTCCCTCAACAATTTAGCACTCTTGTACGATTCCCAAGGTAGATACTCAGAAGCAGAACCTCTCTATCTAGGGTTTGCTGAAAAAGTACGGGCGAAGCATTCGGGCAATAACCTATCGGTGAAACCGTAGATTTTCTATCCGAATGCTTCGCCCCTACAGGACGCGGGCTGATGAAGAGGCAAGGTTTTGAAGCACGATTCTCTCAAAATCTGGCACCTGTTTCACGAGAAAAGCCACAAAACCCTTACCTTGCCTACATTTCACATTTATTCAGCCAGCCCTATCTAGAAGCATTAGATTTGAAAAAACAACTCTTGGGAGACAATCATCCCCATACCCAAACCTTTTATCGGAATTATCTGATGATGTTATCCCAATTACCCGAAGCAGAATTAAGACAACGGTTTCCTGAGGAGGTGGTGGAGATGTTGAAACCAAAACCCCCTCATCCCGGAAAACAGCTATTAGGAAGATTGCTACAAGGGGTTCTGATATTGTTAATTCTACCCTTTTATAGCCTCTGGTTAGGCTTGCGGTGGTTACTGAGGAGATTGGGTTTCTAAGGAAACTTCAATGGGGAGTATTTGACTCTTGAAAATAGCGTCTGCATACGCACGGATTTTCCATTATGAATATAATATCATGTCAAGGGGCCTTTGTCAAGAGAAAATTTTTTCAAATCAGGATTTAGTAAAACCTAGTAACGCAGCACCATCGACTGTGGTTGGTGTGATGGACTATGGTTAGGGACCTAGTTAAGAGTTTCTGAAAAGTAAATGCCTAACCCTAGTGGATTAGAGATGAAGATTGATTGAATGAACCAATCATAGTCAATCCAATAATCACATCAATCATAGTTAAGACCGTTGGAAAAGAGGGTCTGCATACGCAAGGATTTTCCATTATGAATATAATATCATGTCAAGTCGCCTTTGTCAAGAGAAAATTTGACAAAATCCAGATTTAGTAAAACCTAGGGACTTGCGTAGGAATAATATCCCAGCTTTGAAAATCGCTCTGTAGAAGAACCAGACCAGCCAGATGGCACATGATCAAAGCGCAAGTCCCTAACATCTCGAAGGCTCTCCCCCTACTTAGGGTGATCAGCAAACCCCCTCCGCGCGGAGGGCGCAAGCATTGCGCCCCTACAGTAACGGATTTTGTCCACAATGTAGGGGCGAACTGCGTTCGCCCAAAAGGTACATTATCAAAGCGCAAGTCCCCTCGTAACCCACCACCAGGGACAGTGATTGGAATGATTGAATGATGAACTGTGATTAGGAACCTAGTTAAGAGTGGATTAGAGATGAAGATTGATTGAATGAACCAATCATAGTCAATCCAATAATCACATCAATCATAGTTAAGAGCGTTGGAAAAGAGGGTCTGCATACGCAAGGATTTTCCATTGTGAATATAGTATCATGTCAAGTCGCCTTTGTCAAGAGAAAATTTAACAACATCCAGATAATGTAGGGTGCGTTAGACGGCCAAAATTTCCGCTTTAACTTCAAGCTAACAATGCCTCGTAACGCACCACCTATACTTTAGACGTTCATAATCTGAGATTTATTAAACTTCTGAAATCGTAGAGTGGGTGTAGGGTGTAGGGTTTTACCGATTTTCAGGGGGTCAAGTACCTGAATTTTCCCCCTGATCACTCCCATGTCTGGCACTTTTGGATTTTAAAAAAGTCTAAAAGTTTTATCCAACAAGGTTTTTAGATTTATTCAGCCAACCCTAATTAACCATTTTTTTGCTTCTAGCTGGCTATTTTGTCACCCGCCAACTGAGTTTAAGATTAACCCAAAAGTTCCAAACCGTAACGATGGCAATCGCAATAAAGTTAGCTAGATAACGATTGATTCCTAAACCATTAAAGAGAAGGTTGAGCAGCAGCACGTTTAAAATTAAACCGGCTAAACAGATCAAATTGAACTTGAAAAATCTTTTCCAGCGTTTATTCCAACCCCGTTGACGAGCGGATAAATCGCCAAAAGTCCAGCGATCATTCCAGATAAAATTATTAATAATTGCTAATTCGGCGGCGATGATTTTACTGCGGGTTAATCCCCAACCCAAAGCGGCGGGATCACTGAGAAGATAGAGAAAGGCCATATCGACAAAAACCCCGGTTAATCCCACTAAACCGAAGCGAATAAATCTATCTAAAGGTAGATTGACAATTGCATCTAAAAATCTGAGAGGCTTTTGAGAGCGCAAACGCAGCAGATGGAAGATATATTCTAGCCATTGTTTCCAAGTTACCTTACTTTCCCCCTCTTGCCGCTCTTGGAAGACATAACCCACTTCTCCGATAGTTTCGATGCGGCCTTTGCCGATGACTTCTAGTAAAATTTTGTAACCGGTGGGATTGAGAATCAAACCAGCGATCGCTTGACGGCGGACCATAAAGTAACCGCTCATGGGATCGGAGACGCGACCGACCACCTCTGGCAGTAGAATTAAACCAAGAATTTGGGCGCCGCGGGAGAGAAATCTTCGCAGCAGACTCCACTCGCTCACTCCTCCCCCTTCGACGTGACGACTAGCAAGAGCTAAATCGGCTCCTTTTTCGATAGTTTCGAGGAGATTATAGAGAATTTCGGGGGGATGTTGCAAATCTCCATCGATTACTCCTAGTATCTCACCCCTTGACCCTTGCCAACCCCGCACCACTGCCGACGCTAATCCTTTTTCTCCCTGACGACGCATCACCCGTAGTTGCGGGTAATCTGGGGTTAATTTGCTGGCTAATTCCCAAGTGCGATCGGGACTGTCATCATCGACGATAATTAGTTCATACTGATCGGGAATTTTTTGATCGAGTAATTGACTGAGATTCTCGACTAGGGGAATAACGTTATCTCGCTCGTTATAGGTGGGAATGACTAGAGATAATTTGAGTAACTGGGGTTTATCCTTGAGAATATAACTATTATTGCGAATAATTCCTTCAATTTGCTCTAAAAAAGGAATTTGCAAAGAGCCGACGGGGGTGGTTAAAAAGGGATAGGGTGGGGAGTTGGTCACTCGCTTACACTCACAGACTAAGACAGGTTTAGAGACGCACAATTTACCGGCAAAGTTGTTGAAACCAGAATTTTTAGCTAACTACTGGCGATGCGGAATCCTAATACACTATAGCGATGATCGGGGCTAAATTGGCCCCGACTAGCGGAGCGACATTCCCTCAATTCTGTCCCCCAACCACCCCCGCGCAGGACGCGATAACGATTGCCGGTGCTATTAGGATCGGCCGGCCATACTTGGTCATCGCTGGGAGCATTGTTATAATTGCGATGCCAAGGATCGGCACACCATTCGTATAAACCACCGTGTAAATCGTACAATCCGAAGGCATTTGGGGGAAAACTGCCTACAGGGGTGGTTTTAGCTCGAAATTCGCTCTCTCTTTCCACTGCGTAGGGAAATTTAATGGCATAGTAGTTAGCGAATTCACTGGTAAGGGTGGCACCAAAGTAGAAGGGTGTGGTAGTGCCGGCACGACAAGCATATTCCCATTGTGCCTCGCTTGGGAGTCGATAGTTTCTGCCGGTGGCCCTGGAAAGTCGCTCGCAAAACTCGATCGCATCATACCAAGAGATGCTATCGACGGGTAAGTTATCCCCTTGAAAGTGAGAGGGATTAGGGGTTAAATCGCGGTTAATTTTGGGCATATTAGCGACAATTTGCCATTGTTTTTGGGTTATCGGGTATTTACTCAGGTAAAAACTGTTTACCTTGACTGAGCGCTGGGGTTTATCACTACCGGTAAAGTCTCCTTTTTCTCCGTCCGGTGTCCCCATGATAAAAGTGCCAGCAGGGATAGCAATCATCTCTAATCCCGCAAGGGTTTCCCTGTAGTATTCGGCACTACGGGAATTGCGCTCGATCACGAAACCGCTAGGATCGAGAGTAACGGTTTCAAAGGAAAAGCTTTGTCGGGGGGGGAAAGAGGAATTTTGGGGGGGTTGCGGGGGGATGATTGCCGTAGCGCTGGAGGGGGAAAAAATATTTTTTCTATCTAGAATCGCTGCCAGGCCGACTCCTGCACCGATCAGACTGATCCACTGGCCAAATTTACGTCTGTTTACTTTAATCATCCCGATTTTTCTGTCATTATCACCCCATCTAGTATACCATGAAATTCTGACTCTTGTTTGGTCACTGCCACTTATCCTTAATAATCGATGCCCAGCTTTTTGACTGTCCATAAACATTGGTTTATTGGAGCAATTATCACCTGCTTAGGTGCTTTTTTGCGAATCTATAATTATGATTCTTTGCCTCCAGATAATTGGACTTCTGACGAATATGCTTTTGCTTGGAGTGGCATGAGTTTATTACAAACGGGTATCCCCACCAGTTGGTCATGGTTGAGTCCCACGGATAATTTTCCTACGGTGGTTTGGGAAGCGAAAAATCTCCGTTATCGATTGGTGACTCCCTGGTTTGATCATCCTCCTTTATTTGGTTTATTGGTGGGTTTATTTGCCCTTTTAGGAGGAGCAAAGACTTTTTTTGATTGCAGTTTAACTATTATTAGAGTCCCTTCTTTACTCTTAGGTATTGCTTCTATAGTTTTGGTCTATTTACTCGCTCTCAAGTTGAGTAATCTATCGATCGCTATTATCGCTAGTTTAATTTATGCCACCAATCCCAATACAGTTTTTCTCTCTCGGTTAGCTATTAGTGAAAATTTAATGATTGTTTTGTGCTTATTGGTTGTCTTACTTTATTGGCAATACTATCAAACTAAGCAGAAAAAATATCTCTACATCGCCGCTTGTTTAGCTGGTTTAGCCTGTTTAGTCAAAGTAACAGCTATTTATTTAGTAGTATTATTAATTGTCCTCTTGATTTACGAAAAACAAGGACGAGAAGCGATTTATGTGACTGTGATCGGTGCTTTATTTTTCTCTCTCTATTTTCTCTATGGTGCTATCTACGATTACGATTTCTTTCGTAAGATATTTCAAGAACAATCCCTGCGATTCGAGGACTTTAACTTTGTCAAATATCTAATCACTCCCACGGTATTTTTCGAGGATGGTTGGTTAATTTTTAGCTGGTTAACCCTCTTACCCTTTCTCAGGAAGAATCCCGCTAGTCCCCAAGTTAGATTACTCGCTTTACCGGTAATCCTCTACACCTTAATTTTAGTTGCCACGGGAGCGCAAAGTCACTTTTTTACTTGGTATATGATTCCTTTTTATCCGTTTATGTTTATTATTCTAGGCATCTTTCTCGATGATTTTCGCCAAGAAACGGACGGATTAACTGCCTCAATTATTTTTATCTTTCTGGGAGTTTGGTCGATTCATCTCAATCTGACAGCCTGGATTTTAGCCTCTCCCTACGGTCGCTATTATTTTATGATCGGTACGGCGGCAATTCTGGGAGTATTCTATCTCAAGGATATCTTTGGTCTCTTTAAAAAATTCTGGATTGATCGCTTTACTTTCCTGCTCTTCTTGGCCCTGCTGGCAGCTAATATCAATGTGGTATTAACCTATAAGTTTTCTGGTTAAAACTTGGTGAGAAGGGAACCTGAAAAGGGATAAATTGGCCTGGGAATCGAGAGTAAACCTAACTAGGATCGCTGACTCAGGAATAACTTATTCTTGGCCAGTTCCGGCCAGTGTTAAATTGATTAATAGACTCTTTAACTTATTGTCCCCTAACCTTTGCCACTGAACTGATAAATGTCGATCGATTTTCGCAATCTTAATACACTTTGGGGTTCCATTTTAGTTGAAACATTGGCCCGTTTGGGATTGAAGATAGGGGTGGTTTCTCCCGGATCGCGCTCGACTCCTTTAACGGTAGCCTTGACAAGACATCCCCAGATTGAAGCTATTCCCATCTTAGACGAGCGCTCGGCTGCCTTTTTTGCCTTGGGATTAGCCAAACAATTATATCAACCAGTGGTTTTAGTCTGCACTTCTGGCACTGCCACGGCTAATTTTTATCCCGCAGTCATTGAAGCAAAAGAAAGTCATCTCCCTTTATTAATTCTAACCGCCGATCGCCCCCCAGAATTGCGTCATGCTCACGCCGGTCAGACTATCGATCAAATCAAACTCTACGGTAATTATCCCAACTGGCAAGCGGAAATTAGCTGTCCTAGTGCCAATATCGAGCGTTTACGCTATCTCCGTCAAACTATCATCCACGCGTGGTTGCGCTGTCTCGATCCTGTCCCCGGAGTGGTGCATCTGAACTTACCATTTCGGGATCCCCTCGCACCAACTCCCGATCTAGAAATTAACAATTTAGAGGCTAATTTTGACCAAGAGGCTTTTTTTAGCCATATATCTCGGCAAAATATCCCCATTAACCACTCAATTCTCGAAATTCCTTCTTTACCCCCCCCAAGGAATTATCATCGCGGGATTAGCTTCCCCGCAAAACCCCGAAAGTTACTGTCAGGCGATCGCTAATTTAGCCCGATCGCAACAATATCCCGTCTTAGCAGAAGCTTTATCTCCTCTGCGAAACTATGCGAGATTAAATCCCCATCTCATCACCACCTATGATTTATTATTGCGGAATCCTGCCCTTAGAACCCAATTAACCCCCGATGTTGTCCTGCAAATTGGGGAATTACCCACCAGCAAAGAATTAAGGACATGGTTAGAAGAAATCGACTGTCCGCGCTGGATTATCGATCCCCATCCCGATAATTACGATCCTCTACAGGGAAAAACCGGACATCTCAGGGGAAATATCGAGCAATTAGGGCATCTATTCCCACATAAAACCGATAATAACCAAGAATATCGGCAATTATGGCAAAAATTCGACCAGCAAGCTAGATTAACTATCGATCGCCTTTTGGCAGCAGAGACTAAACTGATTGAAGGGAAAATCCCTTGGCTGCTCTCCCAACACCTCCCCCCCCGCACCCCGATCTTTATCTCTAATAGTATGCCTGTTCGCTATGCCGAATTTTTTACCCCGCCGAGCGATCGCCAAATTCGTCCCTATTTTAATCGCGGGGCCAATGGCATCGACGGCAACCTCTCCACTGCGATAGGAATGGCTTATAAAAATGTCCCTAGTCTGCTATTAACGGGAGATTTAGCCCTATTACACGACACAAATGGTTTTTTGATCAAAAAATATTTTGTTGGCTCATTGACCATAATTTTAATCAATAACAAGGGGGGAGGCATTTTCCAGATGTTGCCGATCGCCAAATTTGACCCTCCCTTTGAAGAATTTTTTGCCACTCCCCAAAATATCGACTTTTGCCAACTCTGTCGCACCTACGGTATCGATTACCATTTAATCAGTGATTGGACTGATTTTCAGCAAAAAATTGCAGTTTTACCGGAATCAGGCATAAGATTACTAGAAATATCCTGCGATCGAGCTTTTAATACCCAATGGTTCCTCAGTAATTATGTGTAGGGTGTGGGGTGTGGGGTGTGGGGTGTAGGGTGTGGGGTGTGGGGTGTGGGGTGTGGGGAAGTGGGGAAGTGGGGAAGTGGGGAAGTGGGGAGAATAAAGCTGCCTATTGCAAGAGTGCCTATCCTGATATGTAGCATATACTCAACGGATTTAGTATTAATTCCCTTTTTCGAGAAAGTGAATACAATGGGTGGAAAGCGAGTTAAAAGGGCCCGATGAATCGACAAAGACGGCAAAAATCAAGACAATTTTCTCTCCCCAGATATTCTATCTTTCCCCCGGAACAATGGCGATCGGGAGTGACTTCTTTGATGATTAGTTTGGTCTTGTCCCTACTGATTTTAAAACTGAATAGCTCTAGTCTCTCCACTGCAACCATAAATATTTTTAATCCCTCCACTGTCGGGGAGAATTTAGCCGGTAAGAGTCTAGGTGAGTTAGAAAAGCAGAAAATCGCCGAATTTTTGCAAATTAACCCGCCAGAAACCGAATTAACCCTCGATCGCACTCCTTTGTTTATTCTCCACGATACAGCTTGGAGTATGACTGCGGGTAACATCGAAGAACAGAAAAAATATGCTCGCGGTCCGATGAAATTGGGTCCCAATGTTTACATCCCCCGCAAAGCGAATTCCAGGGATAGAGATATTTTAGACTCGATCGCCAGGCCTTTTTTTGAACGTCACCGTCCCACGGCCACTTTTTACGAACAAGCAGCCGAAATGCTGCCCGCAGACACCAGGGATCAATTAGTGCGTCAACTGTGGCAACTTACCCCAGAAACTATCCGCGTCAAGGGTTTTGCACTTGCTTTAGAGGGTGTTCCTTTGAGTACGCGATCGGCGACTGAGTTAGAAAAAAGGGCGAGAATTTGGTTAAATACGCCTTCAGAAGCCGTCTTTAGGCGTTTAGTCAAGCAATATCCCATAAATTACTTTGATGGGGCAAAAACTACCGCATTATGGGCAACAGAAGCGATTTGTCAGCAGCTATCTCACCCTAATTGCGATCGCTTGCGACCAGTTTTTGCCGAAAGAAATCGTCGGGTTATCTCCAGTGTTAACATTGAACTGGTACAGGCGCCAGGCTCCCACTGTTTGACCAAAGGACGCTTGCAACCCCTCCCCGGTTACAGCGATTTTCAATACCAACAAACGGCGAAATATTATCTCCTCGCAGCCTTACAAACGGGACAATTACCGCAAATTGTCAGCCATTTTGCCGTCGATAGTTTTTTGATTAATCAAGGAAAATATCCCCATTGTGACCCCCGGGGTTTTGATCTACAACGTCTCTACAATCTCATCAGTCAAGCTTTGGATTATGACCCCGGCACTGTTTATGGTATCGTCCCTCGTTACGGCACAAATATTATAGCTGGTGATAATATTTGGTGGCATAATCGAGTTTTTGATGCGGCCAATTTACCCACAACTTTAAATTAGACCTGATCAGTTAGAAATGTCCACTTCTCCCAAAGCTTCTAGATAGGTAATCGCAGCTTCTAACGGAGAATCGTAGCTATAGGAAAACTCCTCAAACCAGCGTCCTTCCTCCGATTTGGCATCCAATTTATCTAACCATTGCTTCGCCTTTCTAGTTAAAGCTTCTCGCTTGCGCTGCTGTTTTAATGCCACCGATTTTTCTTTTTCCGCTGCCTCTTGTTGTTGCCTTTCTTGGTTTTCTAAGGCTAAAGCTTTTAAAACCGCATCGGTAGAAGAATCGCCGGCATAATTAACCTTAAATTCGGACGGGGAACGATCTTTTTCTTGGCCAGAAGAAGGTGACGGTATCGGTTTTTCCTGATCCCGTTTCTGGTATTCTGCCTTCATTTGTGCCAGTAAATCTTCTATTTCTCCCATAATTATCAAGTTAGAAAGTAAAAAGTTAAAAAGCGGGTTTCCTTATTTTTCCAAACGGACCACATACCATTGTAGATAACCCTCCCCACCCAAGTCTAACTCGCAGTAATTATCGCGCAGATAGAGAGCTTTTTCCTCAAAACTAGAGAATTTTGCCAATTGTCGGGGACAAATCTCCGGTTTTGCAGTGATTAAATCTTTTAACTTATCCCGCAACTGGTCGGGAGTCTGGAATTGTTCAGGTTGATCGGCCTCAAGGACAAGAAAATAGTCCCCTTGATACATAATAGAATCGGGCATCGCTGTTTGATAGTCTCAGTAGGAAAATTTTTTGGCTATCTTTACCACTTTAACGCCTCAAAGCTCGATCGACACCACCACTATGACAGACCATCTCACCAATCCCTTTCTCAGTCTCCCTTACGAAAGCGTCATGCAGGACTTGGGAGACCACTACTATGATCAAGTCGCAGCCGCAGATTTTCCCCGTCATATCCTTCGTTTTCGCAATGATGCTTTATTACCTTTGGTGGGAATTCAGCCAGAATTAACCTTAGACGAGCATTTTATCGAGGCTTTTGGTAAATTTCAATCCCTGACCCCTTTTTTGTCCCTGCGTTACCACGGTTATCAATTTGGCGAGTATAATCCTTTTTTAGGGGATGGTCGCGGTTTTCTCTACGGTCAAGTTAGGGGTATTGATGGCAAATTATACGATTTTGGTACGAAAGGATCGGGACGGACTCCCTATTCCCGTCATGCGGACGGTAGGTTAACTCTCAAGGGTGGAGTTAGAGAAGTCTTAGCTGGGGAAGCTTTACGCAGTTTAGGGGTGAATACCTCTCGCTGTCTGAGTTTGGTGGAAACGGGGGAAAATCTCTGGCGCGGTGATGAACCTTCCCCAACGCGATCTTCGGTGATGATTCGAGTTAGTAATTCTCATATTCGTTTCGGGACTTTTGAGCGTTTATTTCATATTAAACGTAGTGATTTAATTAAAAGACTCCTCGATCATGTGATTATTTATTATTATCCTGAAATCAATCCCCAAGATAGCGATCGCTATTTACAATTTTACGCCGCTTTGATTGAAAGAACCGCTAAATTAGCGGCCCAATGGATGGCCGCAGGTTTTTGTCATGGAGTTCTCAATACCGATAATATGTCAATTACTGGGGAAAGTTTCGATTATGGTCCCTACGCTTTTATTCCTTCCTATAACCCCCAATTTACGGCGGCCTATTTCGACTACGGTGGCCGTTATAGTTATGGCAATCAGCCTTTTATCTGTCGTTTAAATCTAGAGTTACTGCAATCTCCCCTGGCCATGGTTGTCTCCTTGTTAGAGTTAGATATGGCTTTGGCTAACTATGACCAGCATTACAATTTTTATTATCAAACAATGATGCTCAAAAAGTTAGGTTTTGAGGATATTTTTACTCCCGAATCTGCTTTACTGGTCAGCAAAACTGTGGAGGTTCTCCAAGAAACTGGCCTCGGTTATCACGACTTTTTCTATCAATTAAGTGAACAATTTAATTACGGTTGGCGAGAAAATAGTTCTCTAATTCTTGAAAATCTGGATTTACCAAAAGCTGATTGGCAACGTTGGCGAGAATTATATAGTTTGGTCTTAAATCAATTACCCCCAGATTCCTTGTCTCAAATTGGCGATACCTTAACGCATTATAATCCTAAAACCGCTTTACTTAGACCTCTCATCGAATCGGTTTGGGAAGCAATTACCTATGAAGATGATTGGCAACCTTTCCAAGAATTAGTGATAAAATTACAAAATAAACAGTAATTAAGTAATAGGTTCTTGGTTAGGAGAGGCAAGAGGTGGTTAGATATGTGTAATTAATTAAACCTCTTGCATAATTAATTTTTGAGGGTTTAAAAACGACAAGAATAAGGATTAAATGGCATAAAATCTGTAAATATACCATTTAATTAATTATTATTCATTCTTAATTCTCCTGACTACTGACTACTGGCTACTGACTCCTCACCCTAACAACAATTTTTGATTTTTACAAGAGGTCTATTATGTCTAGCTACTTATTCAGGTCATTTCCTGAAATGCGTTGGACAAAAATTGACCAGACTTGGCGATCAATGTTTCCCTTCTAACCATTAAGAGTGTCAAAATAATAGTAAAATTTTGTGACAAAGTGCAATCATATCTAAGAATCTTTGCTAGAACCCCAGAAGGCTTCTGTGATAAGTCTCCTTAAAGGAGATTGTTTGCTGCAAACTAATCTGGCTAACACGCTTTTGGGCGTAATATAGGGGAAGTTAACCTATATCGTTACTCTAGAGAGTGTTGTGCAGAAAGTTGACCTATAATATATAGTTAGCCTGCCATTTCAATGTTACTGAATAGCATTTTTAACTTCTCAAATATTCTCTAATCACCATTTGCTGAAAAATGAATGAACCTGAAAAAATAGAACCTAACCGCAACCCAAGTAAGCCCCCATATACTCGGGCATATCAGAAAATTAAGAGCCGATGTCAGTTTCAGCAAAACTTTGCAACTTTTCTTTTGGTTGTATTTTTTACGTTGCAGTACTCTGTACCAATTTTCTTAGTAGTACTTGGGAGCATTGCAAGCTCAAGAGAGCAACTCGCCTTGTTTTTCTCATCGGAAGCAGTCTCTCGTCAGACTGACACAACAACTTCTGCTTCTGAAGCAAAAACATCATCTGCTTCTGAAGCAGTAGTATCAAGAATTATATATTTAGTTGGCTTAATCACTATCCTTTTAGGAGTTATAAACAATATCGTTCGTCCTGCTGAAAGTTATGATACCGCTGCTAGATATAATAATCAATTTTACAGGTTTGAGCAGAATTTTGAGTTAGAGCTTCTAGCGATCTCGAGTTTTTCTGACGAACTTGATAACAAGTATACAGACGAAATTATTATCAGCTTTCTAATCGCAAAAAATGAAGAGCTTTGTCGGTTAATTGAAGAATATAACGATGCTAGATCACTATCTCCTCGCCAAACTCATCTTCAAGCATTAAATCAAGATAAGAATAAAGATAATTTAGAAACTGTTGATAAGATCTCAATTGTTAAACCTGATGACAAAGTTTCTTCATCGAATCCTTCAACAAGTTTTTTTACTGAAACGGAATCTGAGCTTTAGTCGCAGCCGTAGCGCGATCGCCGATCTTGTCGGGTGCGTTCCCTTCCACCGATCGATTTTGGGGAACGCACCCTGCACATGGATTGAAACTGTGAGTCTAAGTGCGATGCTGAAGGCACTACGTAGCAGTACGCCATTGCCGTATGTAGCTTAAGGCTTGAGGGCCAACTAACAAAGATATGCCCAGAGGTGGGTTAGTCATCTATCGGATTAAAATGTAAAGAGAATAATCACCCATACTTCAATCTAATATCCATCCTATGCAAATTACCCTCAACCTTGATGAATCGCTTCTCAAGGAAGCCTTTCAACTGACTAACCTCACCACCCAAGAGGAACTAATGAATCTTGCTCTACAAGAATTCGTAAGATCCCGCCGTAAGAAAAACCTTCTCGACCTTGCGGGACAAATTCAATTTGCTCCAGATTTTGATTATAAAGCCCTACGTGAAACCGGTCATGTTGCTGATTGACACATCTGTGTGGATCAGCGTCTTCCGCAGTCGCAGTGGTCAAGTTCGCCAGCAACTGGAAACGTTAATTGCAAATCGTGAGATTTTACTCACCCGCTTTACTCAGCTTGAACTGCTTCAAGGGAGCTTAAACGAGCAAGAGTGGACAATCCTCTCTACTTACCTCGAAGTGCAAGATTATGTTGAACTCACGCCTTCTTCCTGGCAAGCGGCTGCACGTATTTACTATGACCTGCGTCGTCAAGGATTGACTGTTCGCAGCCCGATTGATTGCTGTATTGCTCAAGCGGCACTAGAAAATGATCTGCTTCTGATTCACAACGACCGTGATTTTGAAACCATTGCTCAAGTGCGATCTCTTCAAAATCTCCGTTTTCGGCCTTAGGGTGCGTTCCCTAAGGTGGCTCCTGCTGCTCCACCAGTAGATTCTGGGGAACGCACCATGCATTGATTAAAGATGTGAGTCTAAGTGCGATGCCGCTCTTGTAGGGTGCGGAAACGCGCATGTAACGCACCTTTTTCAAGTTAGCTATAATGTTGGTTAGACAATGCTCTTATGAGCATATTGTTCAACCAGTAATTCGATTATTTTTTCCTAAGGAATTTGTTTTCGATCTGCTTGAGATTTAAAGAAGCTTACACTTTCTTCTGTTAATTCTAATGTTACTTGATTAGTTTTGGTTTTACCTTTAGGAACTAACTGGTCTGGGGGCGGTAAAAAATCTTTAACGACTTGTCCCAGTTCCATTGGTTCATCAGTATAAGTTATTTTGCTGTTCATATAGTTTACGTCCTCTTCGCCAATAACCAGCTCCAAAAATTCTAACTTTTCCTTCCCGGTAAGTAAAGCGTACTGTGATAATTCCTTCATTAACTTGCCCCATACAGTAAAATCGATTTTCTTCTTGACTGTGAGCCAGATCTTGTACGATAACTCTGTTGGGGTCAAAAAATGCGTATTGGGCTAATTCAAAGGAAACATCGTGTTTCTGTTGGTTTAAACGATTTTTATCTTCATCCCATTCAAAGCTTTCATCCATAAGTGGAGTTGATAAGCCTAATCACTATAATTTTAACATATCAAGAGGGATAAGCAAATTGCGAAATTTTGTCTCGCTCCCGTCTTCCTAGAAAAGAACCGAGGCTTTAAAGAACATGACTGAACGACTTGAGCAGGCGATCGCCCAATTAAAAACCTTGTCAACCGATCAACAGGACGCGATCGCAAACCTAATTTTGGCAGAACTCGAGGAAGAGCAGCGATGGGATGACTCCTTTGCCCGCTCACCAAACTTACTGGCTAAACTAGCAGCCGAAGCAATGGCAGAACATCGATCGGGCAAGACTCAAGAATTAGACCAGGAAACGTTGTGAAGTCTTGTACCACTGCTCGTTTTCGGGAGATGTTTGCTGATCTTCCAAAACCGATTCAAGTGACATGGCTTTTCAGTGCGATCGCCGATCTTGTAGGGTGCGTTCTCTAAGGTGGCTCCTACTGCCCCACCAACAGATTTTTGGGAACGCACCATGCAGATTGATTGAAGTCGTGAGTCCAAGTGCGATGCTGAAGGCACTGCGTAGCAGTACGCCATCGCCCTAGGGTGCGTTCCCTAATGCAAGTCATACGGCGTTGTCAGATAAAGAGATGAGAAGGCAAAATAGATAGAAACTCAATCAAGGAAAAAGAAGGAAGAAATGTCCAGAATGTCAAAGTGACCACATCAATAAAAATGGTCATCGTGGTCAAAAACAAAACTATATATGTGTAAACTGTGGTCGTCAGTTCATCCCTAGCTATGAAACCAAGGGCTATAGCGATGATGTTAAGCGCACCTGTCTGAAAATGTAGGTAAATGGCCTGGGATTTCGAGGCATTGAGAGAGTGACGGGAGTCTCACGAACAACCATTATGGATTGGGTCAAACAAGTGGGAAAACTGCTGCCTGATTCCTATAATCCAGAAACGATTCCAGAAGTGGGAGAACTAGATGAATTAGAGACCTTTGTTGGTCAAAAAAAGCACAAAATCTGGCTCTGGACGGCTGTTGACCACTTTCGAGAGGGAATTCTTGGATGGGTAATTGGTGGTCTGGCAAGGCGAGTGCCTTCGGCAACATAGTGGAGAGACATTTCAACGTTTATGGCAACCTATCTCATTTTGGCAATGTTATTTTTGGGTAAGTGATGGAAATCCAGTGTATCCAATATTTATCCCTGACGGGGATCAGATTGTTAGCAAAAGTTATCGGACAAGGGTAGAGGGAGAAAATACAAGATTACGTCATTACAACCGCGCGTCTTCATCATCAGACTCTCTGCTCTTCAAAATGTGTCAAAATGTTAGAAAATTCCCTACCGCTTCTAGTTCATTACCTTAAGTTTAAGGATGTTCCAGTTCCCTACACTTTTGCTAGATTCATCTTTACATCTGACAACGCCGAATTTGGCGAATATCGCCTGGAGTTGTCAACTTTCTGAATACACCCCGATACATGATTTCCTCTTTGACATTTTCCCAATCGGGACGCAAAGGATGAAGATTAGTAGTCCCTGTAGTTACCGCTGGCTGGGGAGTGGCTGCCAGTGGAACCGCTTCTGAGTAGGGATGTTGATTGTTCGCTGCCGGACCAGCAAAGACCCTCTAAATGGAAACCGTGGCCAGAAAAATTAGAAAAACAGCCCTAGGGTTTCTTGCGAGTGCTATAAAGGTAAATAGTCATTTCGCTCGCCTACTCGTCCTAACTATGCCACGCACTCAACGTAACGATAATTTTATTGATAAATCTTTTACCGTCATGGCGGATATCATTTTAAAGATACTCCCCGCCAATAAAAAAGCCAAGGAAGCCTTTGTTTATTATCGCGATGGGATGTCTGCCCAAGCTGACGGTGAATACGCCGAGGCCCTCGATAATTACTATGAAGCTTTAACATTAGAAGAGGATCCTAACGATCGCAGTTATATCCTCTACAATATTGGCATTATCCACGCTAGTAACGGCGAGCATGAAAAGGCTCTGGAATACTACGAAGAAGCTATCCAACTCAATCCCAGAATGCCCTCCGCCTTGAATAATATCGCCGTTATTTACCATTTTCAAGGGGAAAAAGCCAGAGAAGACGGTCAACAGGCCGAAGCAGAAGCACTCTACGACAAAGCGGCAGAATACTGGAAACAAGCCATCCGATTAGCCCCCAATAACTACATTGAAGCCCAAAACTGGCTGAAAATCACCGGGCGATCGGAAATTGATGTTTTCTTCTAAATTGAGAAGCCGGTCGTCGGTCGTCAGGAGTTAGGAGTCAGGAGACAGTAATCAGCTTCTGAAGGTAAGAGGCAACAGGCACTCGTGCAAAAGACAGAATCTGGCAATTCTCCTACCTAAAAAGAAGGTTAGAAACTAAGCACATCAAAGCTTTTAGCTTAACCAATTAGGTTTTAGATTCGGCCCTTGTTATCAGTAATCAGTTTTTTCTCCCTGCTCCCCTGCTCCGTTCTCCCTGCTCCCTGCTCCCCACTCCCCCACTCCCCAATTCATAATTCATAATTCCCCATTTCTCCCATGATCGATCGAGCTACAGTTGAAAAAATCGCCCATTTAGCCCGTTTAGAGATTAATAGCAGCGAAGAAGAACAATTTGCGGGGCAATTAAGCGGAATCCTTGATTATTTCGAGCAGTTAACGGAATTAGATACGGAAAATGTGCCACCCACCATGCGAGCGATCGAAATTCAAAATATTACTCGCGCCGATAGTAATAGACTTTATCCCGATCACGAGGTCTTAGTGCAAGAATCGCCGGCCCCGGAAGGGGATTATTTCCGCGTTCCCCGCATTCTCAACACCGACGAAGACTAAATCAGTGATCAGTGATCAGATGTCAGTTTTCAGTTCACTGATCACTGTTTACTGTTTACTGATCACTGACTTAGATGCCATCTAGGGTTTTTGCTGCTATCTTGGACTAAGATCAGACCTAGCAATGGAGACATATATAATGATCGCATCCCAAGATGTGGCACCATTTCAGCTTATTTCGAGCATAGAATCGGCAGCAACAGAATTTAGGCCCTGGGGTTCTTTCACCACCCTAGAAGAGGGTCCTGGTTATAAAATCAAGCGAATTGAAGTGAATCCGGGTCATCGTCTCAGTTTACAGATGCACTACCATCGCAGTGAACACTGGATTGTCGTTTCGGGGACTGCAAAAGTCACCTGTGGAGATAACGAGGAAATTCTCGGAGCCAATCAGTCCACTTATGTGCCGCAGTGTACCGCTCACCGTCTGGAAAACCCCGGGGTGATCAAATTGGTGTTAATTGAAGTGCAAAATGGGGAATATTTAGGAGAGGATGATATAGTGCGTTTTCAGGATGATTATGCTCGCCATCAGAGCTAAGACTGTCTTTAGGGAGACAGAAGGGGAAGAAACCATTTTTCGCCCCAAAAACCTTTTTAGGTTAGTCTGCCTGACTGTCTTCCCTGCTGTCAAGGCTTGTCAACTTCTAGAAAAATTGCCTTTTCCGGCCGGGTAGGGGTTTTCCTCATGGGAGGTAAACTGTTGACTATCTAAATTACTCGTTAAGATTGCAGGGGAAAAGGGAGCCGGGAGCCGGGAGAGGGGTGGTGAGCATTTGTACTAAAATTTCCCAGATGCAGTTTAAATGCAGTACGGCTTAAAGGCACGGGGACGGGGATTTATTCTGACGATGTTGTGAGCAAAGAACGGGTAAAATCTACAGAAAAATAAACTTCCCCTAGAGCCTGTATGGAAAGCTTGAGGAAAGCTAGGCTAGGGGAAATGATTTATTCCTTTGCTGGATTAACTTCAGCATATAACTCTCATTTGTCAGGACTATAACAGCCGGATGTCAATTCTGTGACAAAGAAAAGCCGCTCATAAGCTGCCCGCACATCTAAATTGCTTGTTGAGATGAGGCACTCTTGCACTCTTGCAACAGTAAAGGGATTGCGGGAGATTCAGCTAATCTAAGGATAGGCCGTTAAAATGCGTCTTAGCTTATTCAGGAGATTATTTTTATTTGTTCTCCCCTCTCCCTGCTCCAGCACTCCCGTCCACCTATTTCCTGAGAATTCTAGAGGTACTTGTAAATATTTGTTACAAGGAGACGAGGAAAAATCTGACGGCAGGGAGACAAGAAAGGATTATCGACGGGGATCAAGGATTTCAGTAGGAAATTTGATTGGGGATCAAGATAAACTGATTGTAAAGTTTTCGATACCTCTCGCCGATTCTTGTAATAGTTCGATACATATAACATGGATGATCAGCGATGATTGTAAATTTATATTGCGAATAGCTCATCTTCTTCGGTGTTTTCCCTATACTGGTTTTCATCAACTTTGAGCCGACGTGCAGAAAAGTTAGACCACCAAGTTTGTAAGAGGTCAGGAAGATGCAATTAACCGCAAGAAATAACTGGGGCTACGTTTCTTTAGCAATGCTAAAAAGCTTTCTTCTCTGGAATTTTGTCCTAACTGTCTGTTTATTAGTAGTGGGATTTCCTTTAGTAGTATTAATGATGACAGTGGGAGCATTGTCGGCGATTATCTTACAGTCAGTTTTACCGATTAGTTCCGTGCTTTTAGTGGCGGGAATGATTATCGGCATCAATATTTTGGCTATCCTAATTAGTGCCGCTTTATTAGCAGCAAAAGGTGTTCATCCCCATGAAGTTAGCTGGTTGCACTGGTTACACGGTGAGGTAAAAACCTCTCATCAAGCTGTTTATGCTTCTTGCCCCTTAACTTGCGGGGTGGTTCATTAAATTTGATTTTCTTACAATTGCTTACCTTTTTTCTATTTAGATTTATTTAAGTTTTCAACTGCTTGATCAGTTGACTATACACATTCCAAGCTAGTGCAACCCGGTTTCACCGGGTTTTTTCATCGTTATTGAGCTAAAGCAGTTATCTGAATGGTGAGGTACGAAGTTGTAGGTTGGGTTGAAGCATGAAACCCAACGCCCGCATGGGTTACGAAGTGCGCTAACCCATCCTACAAATAATTGTACCTCCCTACTTAAGAGATTTTTTGCTGTGATCGCTAAACAGTTAACTGAAAACTCACATCTGATAACTGATCACTGATCACTGATAACTGACCGGTATACTGGGGGAGAAAACCGGAAAAAATCGATGTCTAGCCTTCCAGAAACCGACAATCCCAGCTACAAGGCCATCTTAGAGGCATTAAACCATTTAATCACCGTTGTTGCCCGTTTAAGAGACCCAGAAAGCGGCTGTCCTTGGGATTTAGCCCAAACCCCGGAAACCCTGATTCCCTACGTTATCGAGGAAGCTTATGAGGTGGTAGCGGCGATTAAAAGCGGTGATAAAACTGCCATTGCTGAGGAATTAGGCGATTTACTGCTACAGGTGGTTTTACAAGCCCAAATTGCCAGTGATAAGGGTAATTTTAGCCTAGAAGAAGTGGCTAGAGGCATCACTGATAAATTAATCCGTCGTCATCCCCACGTTTTCGCAGATCTATCCCTAGAAAATCCCGAACAGGTGCGTCAAAATTGGGAGAAAATCAAAGCTGAGGAAAAAAATGACCCGACTATTAGCGGCAAATTAACCCGTTATGCCCAAACTTTACCACCCTTGATCGGGGCGATGAAAATTTCTCGGCAAGCGGCGCGGGTCGGTTTTGAGTGGGAAAATATCGCAGGAGTCTGGGAAAAATTTGGCGAAGAGTTGGCAGAATGGCAAGAGTCCCTAGAATCGGGCGATAAAGAGCATCAACAGGCAGAATTAGGCGATTTACTCTTTACTATTGTCAATCTTGCTCGCTGGTATGATTTAGACCCCAGTATCGCTTTACAAGAGACTAATCTGCGTTTTATTCAACGTTTTTCCCTAGTGGAATCTGTGGCGGAAAAGCCTCTCCATGACTATACACTAGAGGAATTAACAGTTTTCTGGCAGCAAGCGAAAGCTAAGTTACATCAACCATCATCTGGGCAATAATGCAAGAGCAAGAAATTAATAAGGACAAATCCAATAGTTTTTGGGCTTCTATTCGAGAAAATCTGCAAATTATCACTATAGCTTTAGTTTTAGCCCTACTGATCCGCACTTTTGTGGCTGAACCTCGTTTTATCCCCTCTGATTCTATGTTACCCACTTTAGCACAGGGCGATCGCTTAGTAGTGGAAAAACTTTCCTACGATTTCCATCCTCCTCGACGGGGGGATATCGTCGTCTTTGAACCGCCGGCACAATTACAATTACAGGGATACCAAAAAGACCAAGCTTTTATTAAAAGAGTGATTGCCACCGCAGGGGATGTGATTGCTGTCAAGGAGGGCAAAATTTATCTGAATAATCAACCCTTGTCAGAGGATTATATTCTCGAACCCCCTCAATATAATTTAATGCCTTTGCTCGTGCCGGAAAATAACTTATTTGTCATGGGAGATAATCGCAATAATAGCAATGACTCCCATATCTGGGGGTTTTTACCGGAAAATAACGTGATTGGTAGGGCGGTTTTTCGCTTTTTTCCTTTTAATCGTTTGGGGATTTTAGGGGGGAATCGCTAACAGAAATTTTTAGTCCTGATGATGTTGAACAATTAACACAGAACAGGGGGCATGATGGAGAACATAATTACTCACACTACCTAAGAATAACTCTCCTAGACCCGATCGCCCACGCCGGCCGATAACAATTAAATCAATATTTTCCTCTCGCGCCACTTTACAGATAGTTTTAGCGGCATGACCGTAAATTTGCCGGTATTCTCCCTTTACACCCATTTCTCCCGCCTGATTAGCTCTTTTTTGCAACATGGCCACCCCTTTCTGCTCGAATTCTTCCCATTGTTGCCGCCAAAAATCGAGAGTGAGATCATTACCCTGGGCGGGGTAAATATCGGCTAAATTGGGTGGAATCGGTAAAGGGCTATAATCTTCTTCAGGGGAAAGGACGTGCAGTAGTAGAAGGTTAGCTTCGTACTTACTAGCTAAGGATACAGCCTCCTTAAAAACACTGTCTCCCATCTCTGATAAATCTACTGCTATCAAGATTTTTTGATACATTTTTCAGCCTCTGCAACCATGTCTTATTTAACGGAATCCGACGCTATTAGGAATGCGATCGATCACTTTTCTCATTTTCCCATTCTTTGGTTAGATACGGAAGTGGCCGATTACAATAGCAAGACTCCCCGTTTGTCTCTGATTCAAATTCTGGCTGATTCCACGGACTTAACGGGGGAGCGGGTGACAATTTTGGATGTTCTTGATCGACCGGATCTTAGGGACTATTTTATCACTAAAATCATGCTGGTTGACCGGATAGAAAAGGTTTTTCACAATGCTAGTTATGATTGTAAATTTTTGGGCGGTAAAAGCAAAGTTAAAAAAATTACTTGTACCCTAGAGTTAGCTAAAAAGGTTCCCTACTATATTGCTCCTTTACCCAATTATCAACTAAAAACCGTGGCTGAATGTCTTTGTCATTTTCCCGCTATTGATAAAAGTGAACAGGGGGGGAATTGGGGCAAAAGACCTTTAACCGCGGCCCAGCTAGAATATGCACAAAAAGACCCCGTATATACGGCCCAAATCCATCATCGTCTTTTGCAGCTTTCCCATTTAATTACTCCCGATCCCGCGGGTGAGAATCTGGAAAGATTAACTAATCGTTATTGGGAAATTTACCAGCAATGGAGGATTTTAGATACAGAGATGGAACATCTCAAGGAACGTTTAAAGTCGGCAATTATCCAGCAAGAGTCTGCGGAGATTAACGGGTTTTCGGTCAGTTACCAAAATCGCACCAGCAAAAAAGTTAAACTGGCCGAATTAGCCAAAGTTGTCTATTTATCGGGTCAGGATAGCCAAATATCTCTCTCCTTAACTAATGATCTTCTCAAAGAATTGGGGGATTTAGCCCAAGGGTTAACCATCGAGGAAACTCGCCAAAAAATCAGTCAATTGACCATCAAACAAAGTGAAGCTGACTTGACATGATTATAGCAGAATAGGAGTCAATACCAAATTAGGTTATACTTGATATTTATGAAAAAGGCTGTAATAGCTAGAAAAAATTGCTTGCGGGGATAATCTAAATGACTGTAAAGATCGCTTATCTGGGGCCAGTGGGAACCTATTCAGAAACAGCCGCTTTAGCCTATGCTAATAGTTTACCACCCCAGCCTCGTCAATTAATACCCTATCCTAGCATTGCCCTGGCCTTGCGATCAGTTGTCCAAAATCAGGCCGATTTAGCAGTGGTTCCGGTGGAAAATTCCACCGAAGGAAGTGTGGTAATGACTCTTGATGCTTTATGGCAATTACCCGGGTTACAGATTCAACAAGAATTAGTTTTACCGATTTCCCATGCACTTCTATCTCCTAAGCAATCGCTAACAGAAATTAAAACTGTTTATTCCCATCCCCAAGCTTTAGCCCAATGTCAAAAATGGCTAGAAAACAATTTACCTACCGTGCCGATTACTCCCACCAATTCTACCACAGAAGCGATTCAAATTCTCGATCGAGAGGCTAATTCGGCCGCTATTGCTTCTCCCCGGGCGGCAAAACTCTATCATGTACCAATATTAATACAACCAATTAATGATTATCCCGATAATTGTACCCGTTTTTGGGTAATGGCTTTAACTTCCCATCCCCAAGGTGAGCGAATGTCCCTCGCTTTTCAAGTTTTAGATCAACCCGGTGCTTTAGTGAAACCCTTAGAAGTTTTTGCCAAACGTCAGCTTAATTTATCTCGAATCGAATCGCGACCAACTAAACGATCTTTAGGGGAATACATATTTTTTATCGATCTAGAAATTAATCTGGATCAACAGCACTTAATCGCGGAAACTTTAGAAGAATTAACCAATTATACCGATGCGATCGAGGTTTTTGGTGCTTATCAGGTGGTTAATTTACCTGTAGAAAGTTTAGAGGAATTATAAACTAAATTCCCCAGAAATTACAGGAGTTAAATAGAGATATTTTAGCTTTTAAGAGCGGGAATAATCGGCAAAGATGAGTTTTCCTCTAGTGGGGTAAAATCAAGCTTTTTTTCCCCCACTAGAGGAAGAATAATTTCCACAGTTGTTCCTAAACCTTGACCTTGACTAGAGATAGTAATATCTCCCCCCATCATTTTCATCAAATTCTTAGAAATAGCTAATCCTAAACCCGTACCGCTAAATTTTCTAGTTGTGGAACCATCAATCATCACAAAAGGTCGGAATAATTTTGATTGCTGCTGGGGGTCTATACCGATTCCTGTATCGATTATAGTAATAATAGCCTGTGGCTGTTCTAGGTGAGTTATCAAAGAAATTGTGCCTGTATCAGTAAATTTAATTGAGTTAGAAATAACATTCAAAATTACTTGTTTTAATTTAGGGGGATCAGCATAGACTATAGAAATTTCTGGACACAAAAGTAGATTTAATTTTAAGTGCTTACGTTGCAGCGATGCTGTTTGTAAATTAATAACTTCATTGATAATTTGGTGTAAATCTACTGGTTCAGGATTAACGGAAAGTTTGCCCGCTTCTATTTTAGCAATACTGAGGATATCATCAATAATTCCTAAAAGATGTACGGCTGAATTATCCGCTTGTTGCAGATATTCTTTTTCCTCCTCCTCACTATTACAAAATCCATCGATAACACAACGAATTGAGCCAATAATACCATTGAGAGGGGTGCGTAATTCGTGGGAGGTATTCGCCAAAAATTGGTTTTTTAATTGATTAGCATTTTCTGCTTCTTGCCAACTCTTAACTATTTCCTCTCCCCAAAGGCGTAAACGTTCGAGCATTTCCTCTAGGGCTGAGGCTAACTGATTAATTTCTCGAATATTAAAGTTTTGTGGTGTAATATTTTGCGAAGGAACTTTCTGAATATTTAAGGCATAATCTCGCAGTTTTTCTAAAGGTATAGCTAAATCCCTGGCAATCAGTACAATAGCTACTAAATAAGCTAATAATAAACCAGAAATCAGATAAAAAATTGCCTCCCAAATTTGTTGTAGAGGAGCGAGAGCTTGGGAGAGGGGACTAATGGCTAAAACTATCCATTTTTGCGATGATTCTCCCGTAACTGGACTGGGGAGGGAACTATAACCTGCGACTAATTCTTTGCCATATTTCTCGAAAGAAAATAAATGGAGAAATCTCTGTTGACCTCTAACAGCATTACTGATGATCAGATTGAGGCGGTCCGCATCAGCTTCTTGACTGATATGGCTACCAATGCGATCAAAATAGGGATGAGCGAGAATAATGCCATTTTCAGAAATAACCACAGGATAACCTGACAAAGAACCGGGTAAAACCTTCTCACGGTAAAGTAGAGAAGTTTGCAGAATCAGACTAGATTGTAATTGTCCTTGATTATCGTAGATGGGAACGGCAAAAACTAATTCTAATTGACGATTATTATTGGGAGACTTGGTTAGAAATTGTCGGGGTAAACTTCTAACTAAAATATTTTCGATATTACCAGCAAAGCTAGTCCGTTTTTCTGTCCATCTTTCTAGAGGCAAAGCTTTGATAATTTCTGGTTCACAGGCTTGATTTAATAAAGATTTCTTGGTCTTAATATCAATTAATTCCACACAGTTAATCTGATAAGGAAGCGGCGCTGTGAATTGTTGTAAAAAAGCTTTTTTTTCGGCTAAGTTTCCCTGTTTTAAAACCAGACTTTCCCCCGCAGTGATCAGATTGGCCAGCAAAAATTGAATTGATTGGTCAATATTGTCTGCTTTTCTGATGGCACTTTCGGTGAGATTTTGACGGGCCGTTTCCAAAAAAGCCGATCGCGCCTTACGATAGGTGATATAAACCCCTATCAGTAGTACAGGAACACTAACCAAGAGTAAGCGAGAGAGCAGAATACGACGAAAGGAGGATTGACCGATAGGCATAGGCGGAAATTAGTTTGATTCTTGCTATCAAACTCCAGACTATACTAGCCTATTAACCAATCGGACTGGGTGATATCCCTCATCATTTGCCATGAATCGTCCTCACACCACCGTTATTTTAGCCATGAGTGCCGATGGTAAAATTGCCGACGCATACCAGTCAGCGGCCAGATTTGCTTCTGCTACCGATAAAATGCGTCTAGAACAACATTTATCGCGCATGGATGCCGCTTTATTCGGTGCTAACACCCTGCGCGCTTATCACACCAGTCTTCCTATCCGTCATCCCGATTTTCTCGCATACCGTCAACAACGGGGATTATCTCCGCAGCCGATACAGATCGTTTGTTCTCATTCAGGCCAGCTTGATCCCCGGATGAAATTTTTTCAGCAGCCTTTCCCTCGCTGGTTAATCACGGCAGCGGAAAAAGTGGCAGCATGGGAAAATCGGGATTTATTTGAGCTTGTCTTAGTTTGCGGTGATTGGAAGGCTATTTTTAGTCAATTTACCCTTTTAGGTATCAAAAAGCTGGCGATTCTGGGAGGAGGTGAATTAATTGCCTCTCTTTTAGCTGAAGATTTAATCGATGAAATCTATCTAACTATTTGTCCGTTGCTGTTAGGAGGCAATAAAGCGGCAACTCCCCTGGGAGGGACTGGATTTATGGCTGATTCTGCCAGAAAATTACGACTTTTGAGCGTGGAAACCCTGGAAGAAGAAATTTTCTTACATTATTCCCTTCAACGGCAGTCCCATAAATCTCAAAACTAGATTACCTTAAATAAAAAGGTTGACTTATCTTGTCCCATGGTAGAACAGCTTAAACCCCAATATTCTGTCGCTTGGATTGATAAAATGAGTGAGATTCCCCAACAAAAATGGGATGCTCTCGCTCAACCCCTAACTACTCCCTTTCTAGAGTGGGAATGGTTACATAATATCGAAACTTCTGGCAGCGCCACGGGACGCACCGGGTGGCAACCTGCTCATCTAACAGTTTGGTGCGGTGCTGAGTTAATTGCCGCCGCTCCTTTGTATATTAAAAGTCATAGTTATGGTGAATTTGTCTTTGACCACCAATGGGCAGATCTTTCCCATCGTTTGGGGATTAGATACTATCCGAAACTGTTAGGAATGACCCCTTTTACTCCTGCGGTGGGTTATCGTTTTTTAATTGCTCCGGGGGAAAATGAACTGGAGATTACTGCTTTAATGATAGCGGCGATTGATCATTTTTGTGATCAAAATAATCTGTCGGGTTGTCATTTTCTTTTTGTCGATCCCCAATGGCGAATTTTCATGGAAAATTTTGGCTTTACTCCTTGGTTACACCATAGTTATATCTGGAATAACAAAGGTTTTCAAAGTTTTGAAGATTATCTGACAGCTTTTAATGCTAATCAACGCCGCAATATTAAACGGGAACGGAAAGCTGTGACTAATGCGGGGTTAATTATTAAAACTCTGGCTGCCGAAGAAATTCCCCATCATTTGTTCCCGTTAATTTATCGGTTTTATAGCAGTACCTGTGATAAATTTTACTGGGGAAGTAAATACCTGACACACAAATTTTTTGAACAATTATATCCGAATTATCGTCAGCGAGTGGTTTTGATTACTGCCTATCAGAATGAAAAGGATACTAAACCCGTGGGTTTATCTTTTTGTATTCGCAAAGATACTAATCTTTATGGTCGTTACTGGGGCAGTTTTCAAGAGTACGACTGTTTACATTTTGAAGCTTGTTACTATCAACCGATCGATTGGGCAATTAGTCAAAATATTACCATGTTTGACCCCGGTGCGGGAGGACAACATAAAAAAAGACGGGGTTTTCCTGCCACTGCTAATCACAGTTTACACCGTTTCTATCACCCTAAAATGACTCAAATTCTCCGCAATTATATCCAAGAAATTAATCAAATGGAACAGGAAGAAATTGAGGCAATTAATCAAGATTTACCCTTTTCTAAGAGAGAAATTGAGTTGAACGAGTAATTTAGATAGGGTTTGTCTCTATTAGTGCAATCAACTATGAATACGAGGTTCTGGGTGCAGAGTAATGAGAATTTCACTTTCGATCGCCCCTAGGGTTTCTAAACGTTGCTCGATCACTGTCCGTTCAAAATAATCCGCTGCTAAGAGCCAATAAATACCATAATGACGCGCTTCGGAAGCCATGAGACTGCGATAAAATTTGCCTAAATCGGGATCGGGACAATATTCTCCCAATAAACCCAATCTTTCGTGGGAACGCGCCTCGATTAAAGCTGATATTAGCAGCGAATCCAAAAGGCGATCGGGTTCTTGGTGACGAATCTGCGCCTTTAATTTAGCACCATAAGGGGGAGAATTCAAGGGAGCGAGGGGAATTCCCCATTTATCTAACCATTGATTTACCTGTTCAAAATGTTCTAATTCCTCTTGTGCGATCGCTGTTAATTTCCGCACGAGGGAAGCGTAGGAAGGATAACGAAACATGAGATTTAAGGCCACTCCTGCTGCTTTTCGCTCACAATGGGAATGATCGAGCAGAATAATCCCTAAATTATTAATTGCCTGTTCTATCCAATCCTCAGAGGTAGCAGTGACCAATAAATTAATCTTTCCCATCGTCGCTGATTCCAATTTGCTGCATCTTTCACCCTAACCCAAAAAGTCGAACATCTGCCGAAAAAAGCAGACTTTGCCATTCTAAAAGTACGGGTATCGGGATATGAAGATGACGGGGATTGTCTAGGGGTAGGGAAAGTTCGATCGCTTCGGTAACGGGTAGCTGCGGTAAGATATCCTGCATCTCGTATTGACCGACGTTAGCTCCTGGTGATTTTTCGCCAAAAGCATCCTTAGCCGTTAAAATTTCGCCTTTAGTCGTGGTTATCGTCAATCTTTCTCCATGGAGAAACTCAATCCCTTCAGGAAATCCCACCAAGCGCAAACTAATTTCTACAGTTTCCCCATCTTTAACTCGTTTGAATAACACCACCTGCCAAGGACTACCAGTATCATCGCGCAAACTATGACGGGATTGAGACAACAGCTGCCCTGGCCCTTCTAGCTGTTGTCGAGTTAGAGCTAGTGCAGACAAGGAAAAATCAATTTCAAAGCTGATAAACAGCAAAAAACTCACGAGAAGACAAAATAATAAGAGAAATCGTTTCATAACTTTATTGACATAATAGATAAAATATGATAGCAACTTTGTCCCTTTAGCCAAGCTAAGGCAATTATATCACTATATAGTTAATTATTCGGGAAGAGATGCTGTCAATGTAACTTAAATGCGTAAAAGCTGATCAAAAACTAAGGACACGGCTTCTGTGATAGCCTAGATGATCGGTGAAGCATAAACACGGCCAATCAATCAGATGGATTTTTTACTGGAAGTCGGTACAGAAGAACTACCCGCAGATTTTGTCGATAGCGCGATCGCACAATTGCAGGAAAGAGTTAGCAAGAGTTTAGAGACGGAATCTCTGAGTGCTACTGCTATTCAAGTTTACGGAACCCCGCGCCGTTTGGCCGTGTTAATCACAGGATTACCGACGGAGCAAGAAGCTCGCAGCGAGGAGATAAAAGGACCGCCAGTTAGTGCCGCCTACAAAAATGGTCAAATTACCCCCGCTGGTGAGGGTTTTGCTCGAAAACAGGGAGTTAGCACCGCTGCTTTCTCCATTCGTGCCACGGACAAAGGAGAATTTGTCTATATTGAAAAAACGATTCCAGGTCGTCCAACAGCCGAGATTTTAACTGAATTAATTCCCCAATGGATTACCCGTTTGGAAGGAAGACGTTTTATGCGTTGGGGAGATGGAGATTTAAGATTTCCCCGGCCAATTCGTTGGTTATTAACTTTAGTGGATGGGGAAGTTTTACCCCTAGAATTAATTAATGGCTCTACCACTTTAACCAGCGATCGCTTAACTTTTGGTCATCGCATTCTACACCCGCAATCTTTAGCCATTAGTCATCCCCAAGCATATTTAACCAGTTTGCGATCGATTTTTGTGGAAGCGGATCCGCAAGCGCGTCAACAGATAATTACCGCTCAGATTACCACCCTGGCAAAAAAACTCAAGGGAGTGGCAGAAATTCCGGCAGATTTATTAGCAGAAGTGACTAACTTAGTCGAATATCCCACGGCAATTGTCGGCAAATTTGACGATGAATTTCTCGAATTACCCCCAGAAGTAATTATTACCGTGATGGTGACACACCAGCGTTATTTTCCCGTGAAAATTCAACAGGGTTTGTCACCCTATTTTATTACTATTTCCAATGGCGATCCCCAGAAATCTGAGATGATCTCTGCGGGAAATGAACGGGTTATCCGCGCGCGGTTAGCGGATGCCAGATTTTTCTATACTGCCGATTGTGATGAACCCTTAGATAGTTTCCTTCCCCAACTGGAAACCGTCACTTTCCAAGAAGAATTGGGAACCATGCGCGATAAAGTCGATCGGATTATGGAAATTGCCCAGATGATCGTCGAACAGTTAAATCTCGATGAACAAAGTCGCAGTGATATAGAGTCCACTGCCATGCTTTGTAAAGCGGATTTAGTTACCCAAATGGTCTATGAATTTCCCGAATTACAGGGAGTAATGGCCGAAAAATATGCTTTAATTAGCGGTGAATCGGCTATAGTTGCCCGGGGCATTTTTGAACATTATCTGCCTCGCAATGCTGGGGATATACTCCCGGAAACAATCACCGGTCAAGTGGTGGGAATTGCCGATCGATTAGATACTTTAGTCGGTATTTTTGGACTGGGAATGCTGCCCACTGGTTCCTCAGATCCCTTCGCTCTCCGTCGGGCTGCCAATGCAATAATTAGTATTATCTGGTCGGCAGATTTTAATATCAATCTTTTGGCATTAATTGAGCAAATAGCTCAGGATTTTGTTACCTGTCATCCCGATAAACAGAACCCCATCAATCTGATTAAAGATTTCTTTTTACAACGTCTGCAAACTCTCTTAATTGATGATTTGAGGATAGATTATGATCTCGTTAATGCAGTTTTGGGGGAAAACGATCCGGAGTATAAGTCTCGCGCTTTGGAAAATTTATTAGATACCCGTGAACGCGCTCGCTTTTTATGCCAAATTCGTCAGGATGGTCAGTTAGCCAACATCTATGAAACCGTCAATCGCTCGACCCGTTTGGCACAAAAAGGAGATTTAGATACAACTACCTTAGAAACCAAGGCAATCATCAATACAGAGTTATTTGAACAATCCTCAGAACAAGCATTTTATGACGCTTTAATTGCCCTAATTCCCGAAACTATCAGCGCAAGAGAGCAAAGAGATTATCAGCGTCTTGTCACTGCTTTAACGGCAATTTCTCCCGTGGTGGCTGACTTTTTTGATGGCGAAAATAGTGTGTTAGTCATGGCCGAAAAAGAATCTGTCCGTCGCAATCGTTTAAATCTCTTGGGTTTATTGCGAAATCACGCCCGAGTCCTAGCAGATTTTGGGGCAATTGTCAAGGGATAATTCAGTTATCGGTTATCGGTTATCAGTTTACTGTTTACTGTTTACTGCTCACTGTTTACTGATTACTGTTTACTGCTCACTGATAACTGAAATGGCCGATTCTGAACTACAGCAACAAGTCCAAAGATTACATCGACTGACGGTATGGGGTCGTTGGTTATTCGTGTTGGGTTGTTGGTTAGGGATTGGTTCGGTTAGTTTATGGGTTTTATGGGATGATATAGCTTTAATGCGGCAATATTTTACTTGGACAGCCGTGAGATACGCTTTAGCTTTCAATTACTGGGCTTCTCTCGGTCTAGCCTTTTGTGTTGCTATTACAGGAGCAGTATTAGTCTGGCAAAGTCGCAACATTATTTTAGGACTTTCCCCCAGAGAAAAACTGCGCTTAGAGCAACAGGTGCAGAAAATTCAGGCCAAAGGGCCGGGTCATCCCCTCGGGCGCTGGATATTAAAAAGCAGGAAAAAAGATTTACAATGATAGAGCTTTGCTGAAAGCTGACGGCTAGAATCCCCACTAGATATAATTCTTTACTCAACAAATATTGACATTTGAATCCACTTATGACCGTGACTCCCCAAGCTCCTCCGAAAACTCGCCGCGTGGTTTTTCCCTTCACCGCTATTGTCGGCCAGGAAGAAATGAAATTATCCCTAATGCTCAACGTCATCGACCCCAAAATTGGCGGGGTGATGATTATGGGGGATCGAGGTACGGGAAAATCGACCACAATTAGGGCTTTAGCTGACCTTTTACCAGAAATTGACGTAGTTGCTAACGATCCCTTTAATTCTGACCCCAATGATCCCGATTTAATGAGCGATGAGGTGCGGCAAAAGGTGGATGAAGCCATTCCCTTGACCATTGCCAAGAAAAAAGTCACTATGGTAGATCTGCCCCTCGGTGCGACGGAGGATCGGGTCTGTGGCACGATTGACATCGAAAAGGCCCTGTCAGAAGGGGTAAAAGCTTTTGAACCGGGTTTGCTGGCCAAAGCTAACCGCGGCATTCTTTATGTGGATGAAGTCAATTTACTTGACGATCACCTCGTCGATGTGCTATTGGATTCGGCCGCTAGTGGTTGGAATACGGTGGAACGGGAAGGAATTTCCATCCGTCACCCGGCCCGGTTTGTTTTGGTGGGATCGGGCAACCCAGAAGAAGGAGAATTGCGCCCACAACTGCTCGATCGCTTCGGAATGCACGCGGAGATTCACACCGTCAAAGAACCACCTCTACGGGTCAAAATCGTGGAACAGCGTGCGGAATTTGATGGCAATCCGATCTCGTTTTTAGATAAATACAACTTAGAACAGGAAGAACTGCAAAGAAAGCTAGTGGAGGCCCAAAATCTTTTGCCGTCCGTTGAGCTTGATTACGATCTGCGGGTGAAAATTTCCGAGGTTTGTTCCGAGTTAGACGTGGATGGATTGCGCGGCGATATCGTTACCAATCGCGCCGCTAAAGCTCTGGCCGCTTTGGAAGGACGGACAACTGTGACGGTAGATGATATCCGTCGGGTAATTGTTCTCTGTTTACGTCACCGTTTGCGGAAAGATCCCTTAGAATCGATCGATTCTGGTTATAAAGTTTTGAAAGCTTTTAATCGCGTTTTTGGATTAGAGGAAAATTCCTAAATCTAATTCACCCTCTCCCCGAAGAGAGGGTTTTTGACTGGATTTAGAGATGAAGACCAAAAAGCAGTAGATGTGGGCAAATAAGCTAGAGTTCTATCGACCGCTGTTATCCTCTGGGGGAATGTCGACCCACTTTCCGCACTTCTTAACATTCAATTGATAATTTTTACTAATATATTGCTGACAACTCTTTGCCAGTAACGATTATAGCTACAATCAGGGATTTTTATCAAGGTGAAGAATTGTAAATTTCTTTCTCAGAAAAAATCAATGATTGAAAATGTTCTCAATAGTAGTTTCTACAATGAAGGTTTTTTGTCAAAACATCTTGGGGAATGTAAAAATATATAAAAGTATATGAAGATGTGCGGAATGTCGGCTCTAAAGTTGTCCCTTCAAAATTTGACAGGAGATAGTTCTTGCGGCTCGACATATAGACTAAACTCTATGGTCAAGCTAACAATTATTTGTTAATTGAATCTATACAACCAGCAAAACCCTTGCTATAATCGACAATATATGGTAATAGACCAATTCCATCCACTGCATCGGTATCCCCAAAGTTGATCAACCTCGCTTTGTTTTAAGGTAGGCTAAGGCCTGCCTTACTTTTTATCAGTGATCAGTAACCAGTAAGCAGAAAATTGCCATTGAATAGCGATCACCGCTCAGACTGTCCACGGAAACCTCAAATCTGATCACTGGTAACTGATCGCTGATAACTGATCTGATCCCCTAGCGTGATAAGCTGAGTATTGGCTAATTTTACAAAAAATTAAGACTTTCCCCTTGTGGGAGTTATCAGCTAAAACCCAGAGTAGACATAAACAATGGTAGCGACAACAGAAACTAACGTTGGTAAAATCGTCCAGATCATCGGTCCTGTCATCGATGCCGAATTTCCCAGTGGCAACCTGCCCCGTATTTATAATGCCTTAACCGTAAAAGGAACTAACTCCGCCGGTCAAAATTTATCCGTTACTTGTGAAGTACAACAGTTACTCGGTGACAACCAAGTGCGCGCCGTTGCCATGAGTACCACCGATGGTCTAGTGCGCGGTATGGATATCGTGGACACCGGCGCAGCGATTAGCGTTCCCGTGGGTAAATGCACCCTCGGTCGGATTTTTAACGTTCTTGGTGAACCCGTGGACGAAAAAGGACCGGTTAACGTCACTGAAACCTCTCCTATTCACCGTCCCGCTCCCAAATTAGTCGATCTTGAAGTAACACCGACGGTTTTTGAAACTGGTATCAAGGTAATTGACCTGCTCACCCCCTACCGTCAAGGTGGCAAAATCGGCCTCTTTGGGGGTGCTGGTGTGGGCAAAACCGTCATTATGATGGAATTAATCAACAATATCGCCATTCAACACGGTGGTGTCTCGGTTTTTGGCGGTGTGGGGGAAAGAACCCGCGAAGGAAACGACCTCTACAACGAGATGATCGAATCGAAGGTAATCAACGCTGATAACCCCGAAGAATCGAAAATCGCCCTCGTTTACGGTCAGATGAACGAACCCCCCGGAGCGAGAATGCGCGTCGGTCTCTCCGCTTTGACCATGGCCGAATATTTCCGCGATGTCAACAAGCAAGACGTACTCTTATTTGTTGATAATATCTTCCGTTTCGTGCAAGCTGGTTCGGAAGTATCGGCGCTCCTCGGTCGGATGCCTTCTGCGGTAGGATACCAACCCACCCTCGGCACTGACGTAGGCGACCTGCAAGAGCGGATCACCTCTACCAAAGAAGGATCGATCACTTCTATCCAAGCGGTCTATGTACCCGCAGATGACTTGACTGACCCCGCTCCTGCTACTACCTTCGCTCACTTGGACGGAACCACTGTACTATCCCGTGGTCTGGCTTCCAAAGGTATCTATCCGGCGGTAGATCCCCTCGGTTCCACCAGCACCATGCTCCAAGCTGATATCGTCGGTGATGAACACTACGGCACCGCTCGCGCCGTCCAATCTACCCTGCAACGCTATAAAGAGTTACAGGACATCATCGCTATTCTCGGTTTAGACGAATTATCGGAAGAAGATCGTCTCACCGTTGACCGCGCTCGCAAAATTGAGCGTTTTCTCTCGCAACCTTTCTTCGTGGCCGAAGTGTTCACCGGTTCTCCTGGTAAATACGTTACCCTCGCTGATACGATCAAAGGCTTCCAGATGATCCTCAAAGGTGAACTCGATCGCTTACCCGAACAAGCGTTCTATATGGTTGGCAGTATCGATGAAGCGATCGCTAAAGGCGAAAAACTCAAAAAAGGCTAATTAAAAGTCAGTAGTAACCGCTAAACGCGGTTACTAAACCCAGAAATCTGCCAAAATTATCGTTATTATCACCCATGAGCATTACAGTACGGGTTATTACACCCGATCGCATTGTCTGGGATAACGTGGCCGAAGAAGTAATCCTACCCAGTTCCACAGGACAATTAGGTATTCTTAGCGGTCACGCTCCTTTATTAACTGCCCTGAATATTGGCGTAATGCGAATTCGACCGGGGAAAGACTGGGAAAATATCGCAGTTTTGGGCGGTTTTGCCGAAGTCGAAAATAATGAGATCAAAGTCCTCGTTAATGGGGCGGAATTAGGCTCAAAAATCGATAAGGAAAAAGCTCGCGCCGAATACGAACAGGCCCAAACTCGTCTCGATGAAGCCAGCAAAGGGGATGACCGTCGCAAAACTATCCAAGCGCAACAATCATGGCGCAAAGCTCGCGCTAGATACCAGGCCGCCGGCGGTTTAGTATCGGTTTAAACCCAACCAAATCAAATTAAATTAAAGCAAAATCGGGCGGGTTTATATAAACCTACCCGATTCTTTTTCAGTTATCAGTGATCGGTTAGGGACTTGCGTGGGAATAATATCCCAGCTTTGAAAATCGCTCTGTAGAAGAATCAGACCAGCCAGATGGCACATTATCAAAGCGCAAGTCCCTTATTGGAAGGGGACTCTCGAAGGCTCTCCCCTTACTTAGAGTGATCGGCAAACCTGAGCGAATCGGAGGGCGCAGGTTCCTTGCGCCCCTACAGTAACGGACTTTGCCCACAATGTAGGGGCGAACTGCGTTCGCCCAAAAGGTACATTATCAAAGCGCAAGTCCCTTATCAGTGATCAGTGATCAGATTTGAGGTTTCAGTGAATAGTGTTATTAAGAAGTCGCTGTTCTCCTCCTGATCGGTGATCAGTGAAAACGTTTCCTGTTTTCCGTTGCCTAAAACTGGAGATTTTGTCGCTCCCCATTAAGATAACTGCTAGAAATTAATTGCTACCACTAAAAACAACTTCGGGGAATTTTAACTGTGCATCGGCCATGGTGATTTGTCGGCCTTGATTGCGTAATTCTTGCCAAAAATTAATTACTTCTGTGGCTTTGTTGAGAACATCAACGCGATCGGACTCATCAATCCAGTGTTTTGCTTCTAACTCCTCTTGCAGTTGTTGCCAAGCATCATGACGCGGCCAGAAAAAATAAGCGGTCAGGGGGCTAGTTCCTTTGCCGACCACCTGATCCACAGCGATCGCTAGGTTTTGATCTAACCACAATACTTTTAAAATAAACTTTGATTCGGAACTGACTGTCATTGTTAATCGTTAATCGTACAATTCTCCATTGTATCATCTTTTGAGTCAATTTTACGAAGTCAGTTTTTAACCATTTTTTCCGATTTTTTCGCTAATAACCGCTATGATTCCAGAAACAGACTCTTTACCCCGTAAACAAATCGGTGTGGCCGTAATTAGAGATGATCGAGATTTAATTTTAATCGATCGCCGTCTGGCCAAGGGACTCTTGGGCGGTTTTTGGGAATTCCCCGGTGGCAAAATCGAAGGCAATGAAACGGTACAAGAATGTATTAAACGGGAGATATTAGAAGAAATTGGCATTGAAATCGCGGTTGATAGTCATTTAATCACTATCGATCACACCTATAGTCATTTTCGGGTTAATCTACAAGTATATAACTGTCGTTATCTAACCGGCCAAGCGAGAGCGATCGAATGTGAAGAAATCCGCTGGGTAACTATCCAGGAACTAGATAATTACACTTTCCCCGCGGCCAATCAAGAGATTATCAGAGCCTTAAAAGACATGGTAAACTCGAAATGATTGCTGTTAATCGTCGAGTGATTATGCTTAATCCTTCTATTCGTCAAGAACCCCGCTACGAACCGGCCGCGGTTATTCCCCTAAAAAAAGACGCTTCCATTGTCGAGTGGTTAGAAAAAAATAATCGCATGATTCCCCGGGATAAAATTGCCGAACCGTATCTCACTCTCGAAGAAGATGTGGAACTATCTGAACTGATGGATGTCGATGATATCGGTTATGATGACGACGAGGATGAATTAGTCTTAGATGAAGATTAATCCCGTCTTCTTTGGCAAATTTTCCCCTTATCTGGCGCTTTAGTCGTGAACGCTAACTTTTTTTCCGCTTCCATTCTTAAAAAACCCACTGGAACCCATCTCCTGATTCTACTAACGGGATTACTATTTCTGTTAGTAGTTTTTTTTCAGTCCACTAATTCCCTTTTACCCCCCCTGATGGCCACAACATTAATCAGTGGTGGTCTTGGTTGCTGGGTAGTGCCGATGCTGCGGCGCTTGAAAATGGGTCAGATTATGCGCGAAGATGGCCCCCAAGCTCATTTAAAGAAAGCAGGAACCCCGACAATGGGAGGCAGCTTTTTTGTGCCAGTAGCCCTTATTTTCGCTTTAATCTGGTCTAAATTCACTCCTAATGTGGTAGCGGTTGCTTTGCTGACCTTTGTTTACATGGGTATCGGTTGGTTAGACGATTGGCAAATTCTGCGTTATAAGTCGAATAAAGGCCTATCTCCCCAGATGAAGTTAATTTTACAGATAACGGGGGCGGTGCTTTTTTGCCTCTGGATGTTGGTCAATCAGGTGAGTACCGATATCACCCTTTGGGGTCGATTAGTGATTCCTTTGGGCTTTTTCTTCTGGATTTTGGCGGGATTTGTCCTTGTGGCTGAAAGTAACGCCACTAATCTCACCGATGGGGTGGATGGATTAGCGGGGGGAACAGGTGCGATCGCTTTTCTGGGTTTAGGTATTATTATCGCTCCTAGTCATCCGGATTTAGCGATTTTCTGCACTTGTTTTAGTGGTGCTTGTCTAGGCTTCATTTTTCATAACCGCAACCCTGCTAAAGTGTTCATGGGTGATACGGGTTCCCTCGCTTTGGGAGGTGCTTTAGCTGCGGTGGGTTTAATTACTGGACATCTCTGGGGATTATTTTTAATTAGTGGTCTGTTCTTTCTGGAATCTCTTTCGGTAATCGCTCAGGTTAGCTATTATAAAGCCACAAAAGAACCCGATGGCAAGGGGAAAAGATTGTTAAAAATGGCTCCTTTTCATCATCATTTAGAATTAAGTGGTTGGACGGAAACCAGGATTGTGGGAGCATTTTATCTGGTTAATGCGGTTTTAGTTGCCTTGGCTATTTGGAGTAGTTAATTAGGCACTAAAGGAAAGACCACAACCGCAGATATTTTGGGCGTTGGCATTGGTAAAACGGAAACCACCACCCATGAGATCTTCTGAATAGTCTAATTTAAAAATTTGTAGGTAGCGATCGCTGTCAGGATCGACTAAAATATTAATACCCTGACTTTGATAAAAGCGATCGTTTTCTGCCGCAATATCGGTTAATTCGAGATGGTAGTGAAGTCCCGAACAACCACCGTTTTTTACGGCCAAACGCAGATAAGACCCCCCCAGGCGACGGCTTTGACTCCAACGTTCAATTTCTCTAGCGGCAGCGGGACTTAATTCGATCATTGTTTTTGAGACTATTGTAATAATAATATCAAGTTATTGAGAAGTTATACCATAGTTGTTGTAACACAGAAAACGGGTTTCTCGGAGAAACCCGTTTTCTAGGTGACTTAGAAGGAGAGCTTAGACACTTAGATAAAGAAATTACCCACCGGAATGCTCCCTAAAGCTGGTAAAGTGCCGGTAAATCCGGTGATATTTATTAATAAATCATTGCTGGATTGGAAGCCAGCAGTGAGAGGAGCGGGTATTTGTCACAGGGGACTTAATTTAAGGTAGCATATAGTTAAATGCGTTTTGTCTGCTAGGATAATGCTCAACCTTTCAAAAGACATTCATTCTCTAACTGAGTTTAAACGAAACACGACCCAGTTCATAGAGCATCTCAAACAAACCAAAGACCCTTTGGTGCTTACGGTTGATGGGAAAGCAGCACTCGTCGTGCAGGATGCGGAATCCTATCAGACACTTCTTGAAGCTGCAGAATTGGTTGAGACGCTTAAAGGAGTCAAGCGTGGTCTTGAAGAGATGAAGCAAGGCAAAGGTAAGAAGGCAGAGGAATTCTTCTCTGAATTGTTCGATAAACTGGACAGTTCTCCATGAGCCAAAAGTATCAAGTGGTCATACAACCAGCAAGCACAACAGGGAATTGAAAAAGCCTATCTGTGGTTCAGTAAAGATTCTCCTCGAAAAGCGAGGTTGTGGCTAGAAGGATTGTACAAAGCAATTCTGTCACTAGAGCAAATGCCTTACCGTTGTTCACTTGCTTTTGAAAATAATTTCTTCGAGGAAGAAATCCGACAACTTATTTATGGTAAGGGACGTAGTGCCTACAGAATTCTCTTTACCATCACTGGCGATATTGTGCAGATTCTTTTCGTGCGCCACGTTGCACAAAAGCCTTTGTCAAGTCAAGAAGATGAAGAAGAGTAGAGGTCCATGGCATACCATTGTTGTCCTAAATTGTGACGGCAAAGTTTTGATAGGTAAGGTTATACATTTTTCTTTATTTGTAGCAGAAATCTTACTGTCCTCTCCCAAAAAGGGAGAGGGGTTGTGGGTGAGGGTAATTAACCATCTCTGCCATTACTTTAGAAAAATGGTATTAATTAAACAAAGAAATTACCCACTGTAATGCTCCCTAAAGCTGGTAAAGTGCCAGTAAATCCAGTGATATTTATTAATAAATCATTGCTGGATTGGAAGCCCGCAGTGCTATCATTAATCAGAAAACGGCAATGAGTCCTGTGGGGCGACAAATGACGGCGATTCGCAGTTAGAAAAAGACAACCACCCGCAACTCCCAGAGGAAAAGGTTTGTCAGACCAACAAAAGACGATTAAGCAATAAAATTAAACGCCAAAATCCCATCATTAAAGTCGTTATCGCTGATATTGGGTAAGTTACCCGGTAAATCCTCAAAGCCAAAGATACTATTCCCCCTTGACCGTAAATGTTCCGCCCCATCGGGATTTGCCGCCCCAAAGGAGAAGTAGGCCACCTCATGGGTCATATAGTTTTCTAGGGTAGCCGCCACGTTATCGGGATTTTTGGATAAAAATGCTTGGATACTCCCTTGCAGACTTCCTCCCAGATTGCCCCCATTGGCAATCACAAAGGGTGCGTAGCGTCGCCCCCCTTCCAACAACACATCCCCAAATTCAGCGGCGGTGGTGCTTTGGTTTGCCCCTTCCCCACTGGCCCGTAAAATGAAGTTATTCACCGCTTGACTTAAGGCGGTACGCGCATAACCCGCTTGACTGGGTTGAATTAACTCTGTTGCGTTGCCATCTCCATCTAAATCGAGGCTGTCAAAAACGGCTCCGTTATCATCGGCCACTGGATAGAGACCGACAACGTTATTGAAGAAAGCTCCCGTCTGTTGAAGTCCTTCCTCAATCGCTTTGACCTGTATGCTACCGGGCAAGTCACTAAAGTTGAAAACCAGAGAACCTTGTCCATCACCCCTATTGTTAAATTGGAGGGTTTGGGGATTAACGGCTTGGTCGGGTAGATTGGTAATTTCTAGGGTGAAATTAACCGTTGCGTCTGGCGTGGCGTTGGGAGCCGGTTTGAGGGTGGTATCCGTCACCGCCACCGTCAGATTATAGAGGGATTGGGCTTCAAAATCGGCCTTACCGATGAAGAATAATTCCCGGCCACGAATCTGGAAACTGCTCTGATCGTTCCCCAGCAAAGAAAGGCTATTTGTTCCCAGGGCATCATCAGTGATCTGAATATCGGCAACTTTTACACCTTGACTGGTATCGCTGTTTTCAGCGATCGCCTTGGTGCTATTGGCAAGAATTAGGGCTGTGGGAGCTTCATTGACATCGGTGATGTTTAAAGTCAAGGTTTGGGTGAGATCGGGGGTGACACCAACGGTTGGATCATCCACATTCACAGTGACTTCGTAACTGTTTTGAGCTTCAAAATTAGGAGCAAAACCGACATAGAAAAGAGCCGAATTCCGAATTAAGAAGAGTTCCCTATCCCGTCCCGTGAGGGAGAGATTATTGGTTCCTAAACCATCATCTTCAATCAGGAGGTCGGCGACTTTAAATTCTGGGGTGACATCGACATTTTCAGCTAACTCGGTGACAGCATTTTGGAAAATTAGGGCTGTAGGAGCAAGATTACCAGGAGTTTCATTGACATTATTAACAGTAATGACCAAGACTTTTTCAAAACCTAGTCCCCCTTGGTCGGTGGTTTTTACTCGAATGCTGTAACTATTCCTGGTTTCAAAATCAGGGGAATTATTAATCTGTAATTGATTTCCTACAATCGAGAATGCTGTATTATCTGTATCTCCTGTTCCTGCTATCAAACTATAGATAAAGCTATTCCCAGTATCGGGGTCTGTGGTAGAAAATGTTCCAATTACTGTGTTAACAGGAACATTTTCATTTACTGTAGTGGCACTTAATGCTAAATTTGTTGGAGCTTGATTCCCAGGAGTTTCATTGAGGTCATTAACAGTAATGACCAGGACTTTCTCAAAACCTAGTCCTCCTTGGTCAGTTGTTTTAACTCGAATACTGTAACTATTCTTAGTTTCAAAATCGGGAGAATTATTAATCTGTAATTGATTCCCCACAATCGAGAAGGCTGAGTTATCTGTATCTCCTGTTCCTGCTATCAAACTATAGATAAAGCTATTGCCAGTATCGGGGTCTGTGCTAGAAAATGTTCCTATCACCGTATTGGGAGCAACATTTTCATTTACTGTGGTCGCACTTAATGCTAAATTTGTTGGAGCTTGATTACCGGGAGTTTCATTAACATCATTGACAGTAATTGTCAAGGTTTTCTCAAAACTTAGTCCCCCTTGGTCGGTGGTTTTTACCCGAATACTGTAACTATTCTTGGTTTCAAAATCGGGGGAATTATTAATCTGTAATTGATTCCCTACAATCGAGAAGGCTGAGTTATCTGTATCTCCTGTTCCTGCAACTAAGCTATAGGTAAGGGTATTACCGGTATCGGGGTCTGTGCTGGAAAATGTTCCTATCACTGTGTTAACAGGAACATTTTCATTTACTGTAGTGGCACTTAATGCTAAATTTGTTGGAGCTTGATTACTAGGAGTTTCAGTATCAGTATCAGTATTAGTAATGATTCCCACAACTGCGTCAGTCGTACCTATGGCATAACCTGTTCCAGAAGCAAGGGTTAAAGTTACGGTTTCATCGTCTTCAACAGTTGTATCAGCAGTGGGGTCTATTGTGACAGTCGCAGTTGATGAACCAGCAGCGAAAGTAACTGTCCCGGTTGTACTTGTGAAACTTGCTGCACCAGTTTGGGTGTAATCTGTGTCAAAAGTTGCTGTCCCCCCAACTGTATAGTTGACGGTTAAAGCATCAGTTGTGGCTCCGGTGCGAGTGAAGGTATAGACTAAGTTAGTTGTCCCATCTTCATTCACACTGCTGGGAGAGACAGCTAAGGTGACAATTGTGGTAACTTCGTCGATCACTTCTAAGATTTTGGTAACAATTTCTCCCGCGTCCGCTGCGGTAAAAGCCTTCCCGCCTGTTTCGGTGGCGAGACTGTTAAAATCAGCGGCTGTTGTCGGGTCGTTGCCGATCAAGATCGTGAAGATTTGAACAGGAAATGTTTCCTCAGTTCCTTCTGTGTCCACTGTTGAGACAAAAAAGCGCGTTGCGGTGAGACCTGTTGTAACGCTGCTGGTTTCGATGTCACCGACGATAGACATTGACGTGAGTGTGCTAGGAATTGAGACACCAATATTGGCAGCAAGCTGAAGCACTTGGGCACGAAGTTCAGTATCTTTGGGTGGCGCATCGCCGAACAGGATGATCGAACGAGAAACCGCTTCTTTGTTCCATTCGCCAGCACCACCAGACAAGGCACGGAGCAATCCCGAGTTGACTAATTCAGGAAAGTCACCGCCGCCCCCCACTGAAATGCTATTAATGGCATTGATGGCCGCTGTCTTTCTGTCATCTATCTTCGGTTGGTCAGTAAAGTTCAGAAAAGTGTTTGTCCCCGGATCGTTATAACCTACTACGGCGATCCGAGAATCTAAAAAGCCGCCTTCACCGTCAAAAATTGCGTTGATAATCTGGCTGGAGCTCGACTTCACCGCGTCGATGTCGTCGAACATACTCCCGGTCGTGTCGATCACGAAGGCGATATCCTGTCCGGGCCGGAGATTGATCGATTTATCGGAGAAGACCGCGACCTCAACACCTTTAAGGATGTCAGTACCGTCGCGGCCGCTTACCTTGTCCTGGATTCGGACGGTATCGTCGGGCAGAAACTCGACATCGTAGTCAGCCAAAGTACCTATATATTGAGAGCGGTCGTTTCCCGCGAAAAGTCCGAATAGGAACGAGCCGCCGTCTATACTGTCATCGCCTGTGCCACCTATGAAGAGATCGTCTCCGAGACCGCCGTTCAGGGTGTCGTTATCCACGCCGCCAATCAGAGTATCGTTTCCGAGAGCGCCATTCAAAACGTCACTGCCCTCGCCTCCTTGAAGCTCATCGGCAAATGGGTCGCCGTTCAGTGTATCGTTTCCAGCGCCTCCGACCATTAGAAACCCGAAATAAACATCCAAGCTCAACTCCGCATCAAATGAGTTAAGATTATCGTTTCCAGGAGTTCCGTAAATTACTTTTAAATCGCCGCGCTTAAAAGACAGGAACGAATCTGAGGCGATGTTCGATAGGTAAGAGCTTGGGAGACTGAGAATCCCGGCGGCATCTTTGAAAGGACGTGACAAGCTACCGATAACGCTCACCTCGCCCTCACGTCCTTCATCGGTCGCAAAATTGGTCTGACTGTAACTAGCGTAAGTTTTTCCCGACCCACTAAAAACAATATCGACCGGCCCGCGTCCCAATCCATAGGGATCTAAAGTCGGCTCAAGAAAAAGATTGTTAATTAATTGGGCGAGTTGATTACCTGCCGTAAAGTCAAAATTGTCATCAAAAGCACGCACCTCCATGTTTTTGATAGTCTTGACACCGCCAACAACCTCGAAGGTGGTTCCCGACGTGTCAAGTTTAAAACTGGTGCTACCGAAAATGTATGAACGCTCTGCATGATCGGCACTACCGATGCCTGTCCCGTACTGAGAGATTCCAACTGTTAGATCGCTCGCGGACAGACCGAGAAGGGTGGCTATCTGACTGTAAGAATAGGTACCATCAGGAATAGCTGTAGTGAAAAACTTTTCTACGGCACCGAACAGTGACGGATAGGCGAAACGCCCGCCGCCGCCCGTCATATAATCACTCATGCTGTAGGGAATCGATGCGGGGGTAGCCCCTGTCGGCCTAATGTGTTGATTGTAGTCATCCGGTGATGGACTGTTTGTTCCGAATACGAAAAGTTTAGTGATTTCAATGGGATCGTACATAGTTTAATTATTTTGATTTTATTTGCTCAGAAGATTTTGTAGAGTGAGCATCGCCCACAATTTACTTTGTTCTTATTATTTATTCAGAGGATTGTAAATGATCTCCATCGGAGACCGTCAACTCTTTAATTAATCCCTGCCACTATCCTAAGAGCATTTTTTTGTATCGTCAATACATATAAGTTATGGCTCTTCGGGAATTGTTATGCAAATAATTAACTTAAAATAAAATTCGATGAGAGCAACTACGCTCAAAAGTAGCTGAAATTCATACAGGAAAAAACTTAAGGCACAAATAGATTAATACCAGAAGTGTTGAACGTGGAAAAAAGTCGTACAAAATTTGATATTATAGATAAGAAAACAAAGTAAATGTACACCAATAAATGTGAATAAGCCATGCTAACAATTTTCCCAAAACTAATGAAAGAGCTTCTCAAGCCACTCCCCAAAAATGACTATCCCGCATTAAGTACATTTACTTTTGTGTCCTGTTGGATAGGTTTTGCGCTGGATAAAAGTATCGTCAGCATGAGAGACTTAAGCGCACGCCTGAAAATGCAAGGAATTAATGTCAATACGTCAACGTTTTCTAAGGCGAGTAAAATCCGAGAGACAGAACCATTTGAGAAAATCATCAATAAATTAAATAAAAGTTTAGTAAACAAAAAAGGAAAAGAAGCAGCTCAAGCTTTATTTCCAATTGACTCGACAATAATCTCACTGACAAGTAAACTGTTGTGGACAAAAGGATGGCATCAAGTAAAATTATTTTGTGGAATAAATAGTATCACCACAGAAGTGGGGGGGATTGTGATCAATTTTGGTCAAGGACATGACTCGCTCATAAGGGAAAAAAACTATAGAAGAAATTCCTGTAAATGGAGTTGGGGTAATGGACAGAGGCTTTTCTTCTAATGAAAGAATCAGAAAATTATTAGAGAAAAAAGACAAGCACTTTGTTTTAAGGGTAAAAAATGATATGAAGCTAGAAATGCTGGAAAATGGTCAGAGCAAGCTAGGAGCAGAAAAAAGAGAAGTAGAGGTAAGAATCGTTGAGTTTTGTGATCTAGAAAGTAAAAGTGAATTTCGGATAGCGACGGACTTACCCTTAGAAGGAGAAGGGGGGGTAAGTAATGAGGAAATTGCCGAAATGTATCGACAAAGATGGCAAATAGAACTTCTTTGGAAGTTCTTAAAAATGCACCTAAAGCTTGACCGTTTAATCACAAAAAACGAGAGAGGAATTCGGATACAAATTTATAGCTGTATCATCGCTTATTTAATTTTGCAGCTAATAGATATTGAAGAAGTATTTGGCAAAAGCTTATTAGATAAATTGCGCTATTTACAGAGTTTTATGTGTCAACATATCAGCTATGTACACTGGTTTAGGAAAATTGTCTATTCAATCTGAAAAATGGCGTTCTGGGGTTGTCATGTTCTTAAATGTAAAGTTTTGTTACGAGATTCAACATTTCTGGGTTTGGAGAAATCATTAGTTATTTCGAGCAAAGGACAACGAATGGGGTGGTCGAGGGAATCAACAATAAACTTAAACTAATAAAACGGAGAGCCTATGGCTTTAGAAACTTTCGGAATTTTTGGGTTAGAAGTATGTTGTCTTGGCATCTTGTCTGTTGATTTAGCATAAAGGGTAACGAAGAGCCACAAATTTTTGAACCTAAAAGGAACGTCTATTCAAGGCTATCTACACCTAGAAAATATCGGTATAGTTTGCCGAATCGAATCGAAAAATCAAAAAGCAACCTGTCCTCATTGTGGGTTAGAGAGCGATAAACTACACCAAAATCATCGACATTTAGTCAAAGATTTACCAATCTCAGGACAACCAGTGTACCTACAAGTTAATCGTCGTCAATTTAAGTGCGATAATTGTCGAAAACCCTTGAGCGAAGAGTTAGATTTTGTCGCCAAGAAACGAACCTATACGAAAAGACTAGCCGAGAATATACTCGAACAATTAAAAGAAGGAGATATTTTAAATTTTAGCCGAAGAAATGACGTAACGGAAGAAGAGATTCAAAGAATGATAGAGGACATAGCTGAAGAAATTACAGAGACAGACCTATCGAAATTAAAAAGACTAGGAATTGACGAAATCGCTCTAGTCAAAGGACAAAAAAATTATTGTGCGGTTTTAGTAAATTTAGATACGGGAAAACTAATAGCTATTCTAGAGAAGCGAACACACTCTTGAATTGAGGGAAACGCTTACGGGATGGGGAAAAGAGGTGTTAGAGCAAATTGAAGAAGTCAGCATAGACCTTTGGTTGCCCTATAAAAATTTGGTGAAAGAATTGATGCCATCGGCGGGAGCATCTCACCTTTGCAATAAGTAGAAATGCTTAATGAGATCAATAAAAAAGTTAAAAAAGGCAACCATTTAGATAAGCACAGCGATGACGAAGGACTTGCGGTACATTACCAGATTCCCAACTTGCACCAGTAATTTTGAGACTCGGAGCAATTTGTTTAATTTTTGATTCAACAGAGCCAGAGCCAATGGAAATACCCTCTGCCTGCAAATAACCATAATTGACAATTCGATGTTTATGCTTGTTCAAATAAGTAATAAAATTCTCAACTTGCGGCTCTGACCATCCTTCACAACAAGAGATAGCGGCGTCCACGTCCCCCTTCCATAGAAAACATTTTACCTCCTCAATTCGCTGGAATGAACCGCCAACTTTATAGAGGTTTTCGATTAAATGATACCAGTCCAAAATTTCAATTCTTTCCTGTTTCTCTCCTATCTCACGAAATAAATTCCAGATACCATCATGTCCATCTCCTAAACAAATTAAAGGCTTGGCCAAAACTTGAGAATTAACCAAATCTAATAAAGCTGAGTTATCTTGAAAAAAAGCCGCTACCCCCAGTTGATGAAAACTCACTGCTTTATAATCACGCCAAATTAAGGCTTTTCCCTTGGCAGTTCTTAGTCGTACCTTACCGCCATCTAGGCTCATTTCTTCGACTTCGACTTCTAGGTTAGACGGTAATTCTTCAAAATGATAGCGATGTACGAGGCGTTGTTGGGTACTGTGAGAAACAGCAATTCCTGTCAATGATTTGATTTTCTGGGCTGATTTCTCATAGGATTCATCGCCACTTAATAGCAAACAGTTCTTCTCTAACATTGGACTCATCTGAGTCCGAGACTTTATTTCTAATTTTTTCGCTTGTTTTTCTGTAATTGGTAATTCCCCCAAAATACTTTTCACTTTTCTCGTCCGACTGGCGGTTTCTTCTGTAGTTGTTTTGATAAAAAAATACCGATTTCTGGGTTAACATAATGAATCATTAAATCTCTGACTGTCTCCTCTATCTCTCCCAAGTTATTAAATTTCTTAATTTGGGATTGCTCATAGAGACAAGCTCCCAACTCTCGGGATAAATCTTGAATTCTTTTTTCATTTTCTGATAACATTGGATTGTTCCTCCCATCGAGCTATATTCTGAATTGTGAGTTATAACTATTATAATCTCATTTCTCTTTGTGCTCAAGTTGAAGATTTTCTAGTTTTTGACGGCTATAAGTATTAATACTCATTGCATAAGTGAGATGCTCCCGCCATCGGCCGAGGTAGTCGCCGATAGATTCCATGTCATGAAACAAATTAATCAAGAGTTAGATGAACAGAGAAGAGCAGAAAAAAGAGCCGTAGAAGCGCAGAAAAATAAAAAAAAAGCGGAAAAAGAAGCAAAACTAGAAGTTTTAAAGCGAAGTAAATATAGTCGGTTAAAAAATGAAGAAAATTTAACGGAACCCCAAAAACTCAAACTAGAAGCTATCAAAGAAAATTTGCCAAATTTAAAAAAGATGCACGAGTTAAAGGAAGAATTTAGAAAGATTTATGAAACCTCAGAGAATCCGACAGAGGGAATGCTATCCATCTCGGAATGGTTGGCAAAATCCTCCAGTGTTTTTACCAAGAGTTGTCAAACAATCCGAAACTGGTTTGGAGAAATCATTAGTTATTTCGAGCAAAGGACAACGAATGGGGTGGTCGAGGGAATCAACAATAAACTTAAACTAATAAAACGGAGAGCCTATGGCTTTAGAAACTTTCGGAATTTTTGGGTTAGAAGTATGTTGTCTTGGCATCTTGTCTGTTGATTTAGCATAAAGGGTAACGAAGAGCCTAAGTTATCCTTATTTTTTTGCATAAGTTTTACTAATTAAGCACAACAAACTTGATTTAATTTACCTGATGATGTGTGGTCGGTTGCTCAACTTCGGGATTGCCGGTAGTGGTACTGTAGGTTAAGGACAAGTCGAGAAGGCTGACAATCAGCGTCGGGAGAAACCGCTTATGTTATTTAGCCATTCTTGGGGTGGTCAGGATGATTATCGGAATTGGTGGCGACCTATTTTTCGATTGTTTTTTTTAATTTTCGTCGCTAACGTTCCGCGAGTTATAGCCGAACCTTTAGATAAATATTGCCTCTCACCGGTAGAGCGAAAACCAGAGACGAGATTAACATTATCCCCGAATAAACCGGCACGAGTAACAATCCCAACGCGGGGCCAATCGTTGGAGGTAGTCGTCTCCGGTGTCGATACCCTGCTACTGAAGCGGAGTGGCGCGACCACACCTCTTGTATCGGTGAGGGCCCCGCAATACGATTACGGCCAGATTGAGGCTCTGGTTTCGACACAAGATGGTTGGCTCTGGATCGATGGAGGACAAATCGATTATATAGCCCGGCTCGATCTGAAAGCCAATCCCCCTACCCTTGGCACACCGAAGGCACTTCCCGAACTCTACGAGCGACCCTGCTCGTTTTGGCATCGTTTCTGGGGTAACTGTATCCTCGCTCAGGGAGTTTACAGCCGTGCGTTGGAGCGCGTATTTATCACTGGTCATCGCGCTACATTTTGGGGACGATCATCCCTTACCACCTTCGAGATCATTGCTGGAGAAGCGAAAGAGATGGGGTCGATCGCACGGGGTGCTAGTCTTGTTCACCCCGTTTACGATGTCCCGCAATTACGAGGTATTTTGCTCAGAGGCATAAAAGATGAGTTGTTCTTTTACGATGGGATTACTGTCACCACCATACTTTCAGGAGAAAGTGCGCGGAGTCGGAACGTTATAACTGGGTGGTACATCCACAGCACTGATTCCGGGAGAACTTTCGTAACTAACGCTGGTGGTTTCCGCGATCCTTTTCTGAGGGAAATCAAAGCAGGGCCACTGGTGATAGGTATCTCTGTTCCGAAGACACTCGCCAGAAGTTGGTTGAGTTTGTTTCAAAAAGTTGATAAAGAGCCGTTGTGGGGAATTACCCGTCAGGTTCTTTTTGTGGAAATACAAGGTGCTTTCAAACCGGTCGCTACCGTTCCAGAGGGGACTTTTCTAGAGGGACCGGCCAGTATCGAACAGTCGTCAGATGGCTCGATCACTTTCACCGTTAAGGACAAAACCACGGGGCGCTCTACCGATTACCGGCTCGCACGCTCCTGGAGCGACAGGCCGTGCGGGATTCGTTTAAATGCCCGAAGACCGATATCGCTCACCCCGTAGTTTTTCCCGGGATGGACATTGCCCACCACCGTTAAATAAGAGCTTAAATAGGGCTTGCTGAAAAAATCTAAAAACCTTGTTGGGTAAGACTTTTAGACCTTTTGCCAATCAAAAAGTACCGGATATAGGAGTGATCAAGGGGAAAATTCAGGGACTTTTTCCCTGAAAATTAGGTAATTGACCCCCTCAAAATCTAGGGCTGTTTCATTTAAATTAAGTACAGCTGATTTTGAGTCAATAAATTTTACCGAAGATTCTCAAGTTTATCTTTTTCTAATCAAAAGAGTTATTCATAATAACTAATCTTTAATCTTCTGCCAATATTTATTATGAAGAGATTGATAAAGCTTCTTCCCAAGCCACTAAAAGCCTATCTCTCTTGAAATTGTCTGAGATTAAATCCTGTTAATTTAGCTAATTTTTCTGCTTCTTACGTCGATAAAACTATCAGTTTTTTCCAACGTTCAGCTAACTACCTCTGTCCCTCTGTTATTGAGAGAAACCCCAAAGGAAAAGATTCAATCCTATAGTTGTGAGAATTGACCAATTGCTGGCCGCTTGAAAATCACTGATCTGGCTTTTATCTTCCTCAAAAATTACATCTTTTACCCAATGTAACTGATTTTCTATTTTCCAATGTCCTCGAATAATTTCAGCAAATACTTGGGCGGATTCGGTTAGGCTACTGATATAGTAAGCTGTTTCTTCATAAGTTTTATCCCCGCGACTACCCTTTCTTTCTAATTTAATAAGTCTTCGCAAATTTTCCAACCCTTGTCTTTCATTTTTCCTCACTTTAAAAACTTCTATTTTTCTTGATATTTTTCGACCATGACTATTATCTTGTTCGAGAAGGCAACTTTCTGCCTTTGAGGAATTACTCAGGTCTTGTATTCGCTGATCAAGATTTTTCTGATTTCCTTTAACGGTGATAACATAATCATTTTTACTCTTGATTATTAAGCTGATTGTTTTTTTCTGACATTGTAAAGCATCGCCAGTAAAAACTTTATTTTGGAGAGAGCAATCCTCAATTATAGTTTGACTTTCATCGATTTCAGATACTTTTTTGTTTTCGATTCTTTTTAAGTGTAATACTTAGCCAGTTTCTTGACTAAACAATGAGACAAACATGATAAAATTTTGTTGTTCATTGTTAGGATTCTCTAGGGTGTTTTTGAGACTTTTTCCAGCTATTTTTAGCCAATTTATGTCATCTTTTCGTCCATATTCTTGTAATGCCCATTCATTAAATACTCTTAACGAACTCTGCCATTGAACTCCCATCATTACCCTTCTAATTGTTGAAGAGGATGGGACTCTTTCTGGAATTATGTTAAATTCTTGACTGAGCCTGTGCCGATTATTTTTAGCCAACTCTCCTAGCTCTCTCTAACCTGAGTATCCTAGCATTGTTCCCAGTATTATTACTAATAATACTATCCATAAATGGTGTCTTTTTCCTTTATCTTTCCGAAAGTCATTGACTTGTTTTAGTTTTTCTATTAAGCTCAACATATATTTAAAAAGTTGGCGGTCACTTCTCATTTTACAAAGACAGTGATCGCTTTTACTTTTGATATTCTGATGGGAGAATGAAACAGCCCTAGGGTGTGGGGGAGTAGGGGAGTGGGGAGAAGCGAGAAAAAAGCTGACAGAGTAGCGGCTGACGGCTAAAAAGCTGACTCCTGACTACTGACTCCCCAAAACGAAACGTACCTCATCATTAAGATAACTGCCATAATCACCGCCTAATTCTAAAAAATACCTTATTTTTCCCCAAGCAATTGCAGAAGGAAGATTATAAGTAAACATAGGGGCAAACGGAACCCATCAGCTAAATTTTCGCTGCAATCCGGATATTTTATGGATAAAGATACTCGATTCGCCGTTTTGGTCATTGGCATCCCCTTCCTAGGACTAGCTTACTGTGGCTTAATTTTTACCGTGATGATCTATTCGGTGTCGGCCCGGGAACATCCCGTGACCATGGCCAGTTTTTTCGTCCTTGCTCCTTCTTTGATTTCTGGCTCTATCTGGCTGTTAGCTTCTTATAAAGCCCGCCAAAAGGAGCGTTTGGGGTTATAATTGGCAAGACTATCCCATCAGCCTCTACAGAACAACTAATGTGGGGCAATTTAGGGGCGAATTGCATTCGTCCAAGAAGAATCAATTCAGTCTTTAGTCAGAAGATGGGAGATAGTCGTGCAAAATTAATTTCCTAGTCGAGACGGGAGACGGGAGACTCCGAGACAGCTATCAGTTATCAGTGGGTAAGTTATCAGTTATCAGATTTGAGTTTTAAGTGTGCAGTATTAAATAGAAGTTTCCTCCTGTCTTTTCACTGATTACTGATTACTGATTACTTTTTACTGATCACTGATTACTGTTTACTGATTACAGCAAAAAGCTGACGGAGTAGCGGCTTAGATGTGTAATTAATTTTGCTTAGGTACTTAGATTTTGATCATAAAACTGGTTTAGTAGTTCTGGTAAAATTTTTTTGGTGGCCGAATATATTCCGGGACATTCACTTTCTCTGAAACCAGCCACATTCAAAACAAAATCACCTAAACTGCCGCTCCATTCTCTGGGCAGCTTGAATAAATTGTCTCGATCAATATCCACTTTCAGCACTGATTTATGCCACTGAAGAGCCAGATCATAGGTTAATTTTGTTCTGGCTGGAAATTGTTGGGATCGCTCACAAATAAAGATTAAAGTTGCTGAACTATCTCGCACATTCCATTCTGTCCGTTGTGCTGGTTGTGGTGATGACTGTCCGCTAACCGATTACTGAAATGACGATAGTTACCAGAATTATCGGTTAGAAAGACCGCAGTTTCCCCGCGACCAACCCCATTCTTCCACTCCCACGGAAATTTGCGAACCGGGACGGACATCTCCTTTCGATAAGTCTATCAGAGTCACACTGACTGCGGCGAATAAACTGCCACGATAAATCGGTTGTCCTTTGTTGTTAGTATTTTTAAAACTAAGGCTAGACACTTGGGGGGGTTGACCGGAACGCGTCCAGCGAATGCGCTCAAAACGTCCATTAAGAAATTCTGCCGAATAGGACCAACCGTTATTCATGCGGCCTTGACAAAAAAGCTGTTGTGTGGCTACGGTAGCAGGAATATTGACAGATAAACCCAGAAGGCTGAATGCAGCCAGAGCGATCGGCAAAAATTTCATAAAAGTTGGCACTATAGCGTCAAATAATCCCATTATAAGTTTTTAGCTCGCAAATTTAACTATCGCGGCTGCGGTAAGTTCTGGTTTTTCGAGATGGGGAACATGACCACAGCGAGGAATCCAGACCAGTTGATTATTGGGTAAGGCCTGCTGAAATTTCTTTGCGTCTTCTGTGCCTAAAATTCGATCGTTTTCTCCCCAAATAATCAGCGTTTCTCGGTTTATTTGGCTTAATTTCGGCAAAAATCCCCCATAACCGCCACTTTTGGTAAAGGAGATTAAAGCCTCACTCCAGTGGGGACAATTCAGGTGCAGATTAGCACAGGTGCAAGCATCAACAGTGGCCAAAGTTGGATCGAAATAGGCAGTACGACTGATATTTTGACGCACGCGGGGATTGGCTAAAAAATTAGTTGCCCACTTATCGAGGGGAGAAAACATCAATTTACCCAAGACCGGGGGATTAGCTAGTCCTGCGCTGTCAATTAGAACTAATTTCGTCACTATTTCCGGGTAGGAGAGGGCAAAATCGAGGGCCACTGCACCCCCCATGGAAGCACCGACTAAAATTATCGGTTCGGCGATCGCAGTTTGCCAGAAATGGTAAAGATGGCTGTTAATAGTTGTGGGAGATACTTCCAAATCTGGGTATCGCTCTGTAAAACCGAAGCCGAGTAGATCTATCGCCCAAGTTTCCCTATTTTGGCAGAGGAAAGGTAGTAAACGCCGAAATTCCAGCAGGGAACTATCAAAACCGTGCAGGAGGAGAAAAGGCGGTTGACCTTGCCCTTGTTGACTATAGGTAGTTAGAATCGATCGAGGATAGATGGGGCTATCGATGGCAATTTGTTGGATATTTTCGAGGAGAGCAAGGGAGGTATCTTCGCTCAATCCCTCGCTAACAGTGGGTAAAAAGTTAGGATAATTCACGGATGAGGGCGAAAGTTTGATGAGGCAACAGGCAAGGGGCAAGAGGCAAGAGGTGTTTAGATATGTGTAGTTAATTAGGGCTGGCTGAATAATGGTAAAACCCTTTTAAAATAAGGCTTTTGACCTGTTAAAATCCGATGTTCATGCTGCGAATATAGGATTGGGACATTCAAAAACCTAGCATTATTCTTTCTGTAGTAGATAAACTGGTACAAAAAGCCTGAAACGACCGACTCGGAGACGACCGACTCGGAGACGACCGACTCCTAACCCCACCAACAAACTTTTTGCCGCAAACCCTAATTAAACCTCTTGCATAATTAATTTTTGAGGGTTCAAAAACGGTAAAAATAAGGATTAAATTGCATAAAATCCTTAAATAGACCATTTAATTGATTATTATTCATTCTTAATTCTCCTGACTACTGACTACTGACTCCTAACCCTAACAACAATTTTTGATTTTTGCAAGAGGTCTATTGTCTCTAGCTACAGATACTAATAGCTAATTTCGAGGGTGACGGCAGCGCGCAGGGTTTGTTCCCCTCCGATAACCGGGCTACTGGCAGCATCGGCACTCCGAAAAACCGCTTCTGAGCGGGCTATTGGCACGGGATTACTGGCATTACCCACTTGGATAGAGACCGTTTCTTTCGGCACTAAACCGAGGGCTTGTAACACGATTGTCGCCTGTTCTCTAGCTTGTTCCGTGGCTTTGATGAGAGCGGTTCTTTGGGCAGCTGCGATCGCTGATTCTCCAGCAGTAAAACTCACCCCATCGATGCGTGTTGCCCCGACTTTCACCGCTTCATCGATTAAACTCCCCGCTTGGGCTATATCAACCTGAAAACTAATCAAATTAGCCCCGATATAACTGATTAAACGTCTTTGGTTGTTGCTGTAATCGTAATTGGGCTGTAAACTAATGCCGGTGGTTTCCAATTTTTCCACTTGACGGGAACGGAGAAATTTAACCACCGCATCGCTACGATTGGCGGTTTCCCGCTGCACCTTACCCGCTTCTTTGCCTTGAACTTCTACCCCTAAGCGCACTATTGCCTTAGAAGTGGCGATATTTTCTATTCCCTCTCCCGTCACGGTAATTGTCCTCAATTCTCTTGCGTTTGCGTAACTAGGCATAACTAATCCGGTGTTGATGAGGATAAGGGACAGCAAAAAAGCCAAGCAAAATTTTTTGTAATTCATCAAAAATCTCTAGCGATCGATACTATATCTCGATTCTAGTCTTTATTTTGGGCAATTGAGTGGAAGATTATCCCTTTTCTGTCACTTTCGGAAAATTGGTGACTAAGCTCTATTGACACTCCCCGCGCTAAAGCGACGGGGATTCTTGGTTCAAAGAGATTACTTGCTTAGACAGAATTACTTCTGAAAAAGTAGAGGTATTCTCTCCCCAAGCGTTTATCGGGTCGAGCCGCGAAAGTTCCCCTATGCCCTACGGTACTTAACCCTTTTTTAAGGATGTTGATAGCGGCGTTTTCATCTCGATCTAAAATACATCCACACTTGCATTCATGAGTTCTAGACGATATAAATTATCTGAAAAAACCTCCTAGTATTAATTAGGAGGTTACAGTCAAAAAAATCCTCAGGGTTGATGGGATTAACTAGCACTAACTTCAGCAGGATAAACGCTAACTTGACGGCGACTTTTATCCTTGTATTCAAATTTGACCACACCATCAATTAAAGCGAATAAAGTATCATCGCCACCACGACCAACATTTTTACCCGGGTGAACTTTAGTACCCCGTTGACGGATGAGAATATTTCCCGCTTTTACCACTTGACCACCGTAGCGCTTAACGCCTAGTCTCTGGGAACGAGAATCGCGTCCGTTGCGGGTACTACCCGTACCTTTCTTATGAGCCATAATTTCTCTCCAAATGCTTTTTTGATCGTAAAAGTTATTCTTCTTCGTCGCTACTATCTTCTACAACTTCAGCGCCGGAGGTAGCAGCGGCAGCAGTTAGGGTCTTACCGTTATAATTGATTGAATCAATCATAAAACGGGTAATTTCTTGACGATGACCGCGTTTTTTACGGGTTTTCTTTTTCGGGCGCATTTTATAGACAATAACTTTTTTGCCCCGACGATGTTGCATGACAGTCCCTGCCACGGTAGCCCCTTCGATAAAGGGCTGGCCGATGCTAATATCATCCTCATCATGGATTAATAGCACTTTGTCGATGGTATGGGTACTTTGTTCATCGACGGGAAGAAGTTCGATATCGTAATAGCGACCGGGTTCTACCCGAATCTGTTTGCCACCGGTCTCAATAATTGCGTAACTCATGAATTTTCTGCGCTCGTTTTGCCGTACAGGTAGCTGAAAAAAATTCCAGCTTTTGTGCTAATGTCTTCACCTGATCCGAGCAGGAATTGACACGATTTACTATCATCTAATATCCGGGGGGCAATTGTCAAGCTTTTTACCCACCGATTGGCTATATACTGAAAATAATCTTACGAAAAACTCAATTAAACCGTTATGGAACAGTGGGAAAGCAGAGGACACCTGTTAACCGAACAAATTAACCCAAACAGCCTAAATTTAGACCAATTAAACCCGCTCGAATTGGTGGCTCTCTTCAATCAGGAGGATGCCCAAACCCTAAAAGCGATCGCTATGGCCCAGCAAGAATTGGCCCTAGCGATCTCCCTGACCAGTCAAGCTCTGGCTAAAGGTGGTAGACTCTTTTACATTGGGGCGGGAACCAGTGGCCGGCTGGGGGTTTTGGACGCGGCCGAATGTCCTCCCACTTTCTGCACTCCCCCAGAATTGGTACAGGGAATTATTGCCGGTGGGGCAGCGGCATTGGTGCGTAGTTCCGAAGATTTGGAGGATAAAGCGGAAGATGGGGCGGCGATTATTGCCCTGCGAGAAATTGACGAATTAGACGTGGTAGTGGGGATTACCGCTGGGGGTACAACCCCCTACGTTCATGGGGCTTTACAGGCGGCAAAACAGCGAGGTGCGACGACGATTGCCATTAGTTGTGTCCCCGCCGAACAAGTGGATATCGCCGTGGATGTGGATATCCGCTTATTGACCGGACCAGAACTTTTGGCCGGCTCCACCCGCCTGAAAGCGGGAACAGTGACGAAAATGGCTTTAAATATTCTTTCCACAGGGACAATGGTAATGTTAGGCAAGGTTTACGGCAACCAGATGGTCGATGTGGCAGTTACTAATCATAAACTCCACGACCGCGCCCTGCGGATTATCTGCAACCTTAGCGATGTTAGTCGCGAGGAAGCGGCTATTTTACTGGAAAAAAGTGGCCGCCGGGTTAAACTAGCTTTGTTAATGCAGAAAACGGGACTTTCGGCGGCGGCAGGACAAGAATTGTTACAAAAGCATCGGGGTCAATTACGCGCCGCTCTGCAAGCCTACAATCAAATTGATTGATAAAAACCTATTGATTTCGACTTTCCTATGGTTAATATTTCTTCGGAAATCGCTGCGATCGCTATTATTTTCCTCGTCGCTGCCGGTATCTTGACTTGGAGTTTTTATCGGTCTAAACCCTACGGCCAACTGGGAATTTTAGCTTGGTTACAATCCTTGGTACTAATAGCTCCTTGGTTAATTTTTTTCGGGCTATTTGCGGCAGGAATTTATCTCAATCTAGCAGTAATTCTCTTTTTACTGGTTGCCTCCACAATTATCTATATTTATTTAGGCAAGCGTTTACGCTTACTGAAAACCAATCAGATAATTGAACCAAAAGTTAACCCAGCAGTTAGCGAGTCCGTTACTCCTCTAGAAACCACGGCAGCGGTGACAGCAATTGTGCCGGATGTGATTCCAATTCCCGAAGAGGATTTAAAAGTTATTCAGAGTATTTTTGGGATAGATACTTTTTTTGCCACCGAGACTATCTCTTTTCAGGAAGGAGCAATTTTTAAAGGCAATTTACGGGGAGAACCGGATATCGTTCACTCTCGCTTAACCCAGAAATTAAGTGATCATTTTGGCGATAAATATCGTTTATTTTTGGTGGAAGGAACCGAGGAAAAACCGGTGGTAATTATCCTCCCCAAAACTAATGATCCTAGTCCTGCTACTCTTGCTCAAAAAAATCTCTCTTTAGTTTTGTTAGTAGCTACCATTGTCACGAGCTTAGAAGCAGCTGGAATTTTATTGGGTTTTGATTTGTTTAGTAATTGGCAGAGATATCGAGAAGCAATTCCCCTGAGTTTGGGTTTATGGTCGGTATTAATTGCCCACGAAATCGGTCATCTAATTATCGCTAAACGCCATAATGTTCGTCTCAGTTTACCCTATTTTCTTCCCACTTGGCAGATTGGTTCTTTTGGGGCGATTACTCGTTTTGAATCTTTATTGCCTAACCGCATCGTCCTATTTGATATAGCTTTTGCTGGTCCTGCTTTGGGAGGTTTGGTTTCTTTAATCTTGTTAATTGTTGGACTGACTTTATCTAATTCTGCCAGCCTTTTTCAAATCCCTAGTACCTTTTTCCAAAGTTCAATTTTAGTGAGTTTTTTAGCGCGGATAGTTTTGGGTGACGAGTTACAAAATGCGGTTATCTCCGTGCATCCTTTAACTGTTATCGGTTGGTTAGGATTGGTGATTACTGCCCTTAATTTACTGCCCGCCGGACAGTTAGATGGTGGCAGAATTGTTCAGGCTATTTATGGTCGCAAAATTGCCCGTCGTACCACTGTGGCCACTTTGGTAATTTTGGGCATTATTTCCTTAGTTAATCCCAGTAATCCCATTCCTCTCTATTGGACAATTTTAGTCGCTTTTTTACAAAGAGAGTTGGAAAGACCTAATTTAAACGAGTTAACTGAACCCGATGACACCCGTGCCAGTTGGGGTTTATTACTGCTCTTTTTAATGTTAGCAACTCTGATTCCTTTAAGCCCCAGTTTAGCGGGACGGTTAGGAATCGGTGGCTAAATACTTCCCCGAAATTCTTGCCATTGATTGCCGTCAAAAAAAGCTTGACAAAAACTCAAGTGTTGACTTATATTGTTCTGACAATGGGAATCCGTGTCCGCCTATAGACTCCTGATTTTTCGGTAAGATATAGCCTCCAGAATTTACCCCTATTAGACCTCTTTTACAGCCTTTCTCCTAGACATGAAGTATAACCTAATGTGGTATTGACGACTGGCGACCGGCGACCGACTCCCCAAAAGGAAAACTTCCTATCTCACCATTAAGATAACTGCTTTATTGTGCCTATTCAATCTGTTAGGAGTTGCTCAAAATGTCTAACGAAACTGTCACTTCTTCCCTAGAAGCTGTCCTGACAAGGATTGAGGGGAAAATCGACTCTCTGGAAAAACGCCTTGACGAGAAAATAGACTCCCTTGAAAAACGTATTGATGAGAGATTTGACAAGATAGAAGACCGGTTAACTAAAGTAGAAATAGGACAGGCCGAACTCAAGGGAGAAATCAAAGCTCTGGATGAACGACTAAGCACAAAAATCGAGGGATTAACTGCAAGGGTTGCCTATCAGGAATTCACCAATCGAGGGATTCTGATAGCATTGGTAGTCGCTATTTTAGGAGGTGCTGCTAAACTTTTTGGTTTTTTCCCTAATCCTTAGAGTAACCGTTCAGGGGGGGTACGAAATCTGGTAATCTGAGAGACATGGATGAGAAGCAGCTACTAGAGATGTCAGGAATAGACGCAGAGGATTGGGAGCAGACCCCAGCCAGCGTCAGACGGCTAGTAGTGCAGTTAGGCTTGAAGATAGAGCAACTAGAGCAACACCTCAAAGAATTACAAGACTCAAAAGAGGGGCTAGAAGAGAAAGTCAATCGAAACTCACAGAACTCCCATAGCTCTCCTGCCTCAGACTCTCCCAACGTCGAGAAGACCAAGAAAAAAAAACCAACAGGAAAAAAGCGAGGGGGGCAACCCGGACACCCAGGTCATAGTCGTTCCCTGTATCCAGTGGAAGCGTGTGATAGCGTCACCAACCACTATCCTAAAACTTGCCCCTGTTGTGGCGAACCCCTACAAGGAGTTGACCCCAGCCCCTACCGCCATCAAGTAGTAGAAATTCCCCCGATTAAGCTCCAAATCGCGGAGCATCGCCTACACCAACTAACTTGCACTCGCTGCGGCCAGACAAGCAGAGCCACTCTACCAGAAGAGGTAGAAGCCAGTGGCTACGGCGAAACAGTGGTAGCCATCGTCTCAGTGCTGAGCGGGATGTACCGTCATTCAGTAAGGATGGTGGTTTCGGCGATGTCGGACTTGTTTGGGGTGAAAATCTCTCTGGGGACAGTCAATCGTCTGAGAAAAGAAGCCAGTGAGGCGGTCTCAGCCTCAGTAGAGGAGGTCAAAGCCTAAATTCAAGCTGCGCCGATAGTGGGAGCCGATGAGACAGGTTTCGGACAAGGAAATGCCGATGGGGAAAATCCTCAGTCCAAGAGAGCCTGGTTGTGGGTGGCCGTCACTCCCTTGGTCAGCTTCTTTTGTGTGGAGTTGTCGCGCTCGACGGCGGCGGCTCAAGGGTTATTGGGAGAGAACTTCGAGGGGATTCTCAACAGCGATCGCTATAAGGCCTACAATTGGGTCGATGTTGACCGAAGACAACTGTGTTGGGCACATCTCAAGCGAGAGTTCACCAAAATCTCTGAACGCAGTGGAGTCTCCCGTCAACTAGGACGAGATTTGCTCGCCCAACAGAAAAAGTTGTTTCGCCTCTGGCATCGAGTCCGAGATGGGACTTTGAGCCGGACTCAGTTTCAGTCATTAGTGTCGCCAATTCGAGAACGAGTCAGAAGTTTACTCTCTTCAGGAGCGGATTATCAGATTGGCTCCAGGGAGAAGACTCCTTTGGCTAAAACCGTTCGCACCTGCCGGCAACTGCTGAAGGTGGAGTCCGCCCTATGGCTGTTCGTCACGGTGGAGGGGTTAGAGCCAACGAACAATGCGGCTGAGAGAGCCATTCGCCAGGCTGTCCTCTGGCGGCGCACTAGCTTTGGCTCTCAAAGTGAGGCGGGTAGTATTTTTGTGGCGCGGATGCTGACGGTAGTCACCAGTCTGCGTTCTCAGAACCGCAATGTCTTGGAATTCATGACCGACGCTGTTCGAGCCTCTAGGAAAGGTAGTGCTTCTCCTTCTCTGCTACCCCAGGAGAGTACTTCTACAGGGTCAATACCACTGGCTGCTTGACACCCCCCCCTGAACGGTTACTCCTTAGAAGTTGCTGGTAGCCGCACCTAGTAGATAGGCTCTTCCAAAAAATTTTTCGCTCATTACCCCGATCATCCGTTAGAATAGACTCAGAATTTAAGGATAAAACCTCATCTATGAATCCCGTTGTTTTGGTGCATGGTTTTCTGGACACTACGGCTGTTTTTAAACCGATGAGCAAGTATTTAAATCATCATGGTTGGCAGGTGCATAGTTTTAACCTAATTCCCAATCATGGTTACGAAAAGTTAGAAGTTTTAGCGGGTCAGGTGGACAATTATATCGAGAAAAACTTTGCTAAAGAGCAGAAAGTAGATCTGATTGGTTTTAGTATGGGAGGACTAATTACCCGCTACTACCTGCAAAGATTGGGAGGAGTGGCAAGAGTGCAACGTTACCTAAATATTTCTGCCCCGAATCGAGGCACTTTAACCGCGTACAGTTTACCCTTAGATGGGATTAGACAAATGCAGCCAGGGAGTCAATTTCTCGAGGATTTAAATCAAGATTGCCAACAAATTTTAAATAAAATTAAAACCACAATTATCTGGACTCCCTACGATTTAATGATATTTCCTGCCCATAGTTCCCGTTTATCGGTGGGCAAAGAAATTTCCATTCCCGTATTGCTTCATGCTTGGATGGTCAAAGATAGCAAAGTCTTAACAACAATTAAAGAGACCTTATTAGAATAGAAATACTGGTTGTCTCCAATACCAGAACAAGGTCAAAATATTACCGACAAAAAAGTTAATTTTTATCAAAAAAGCTTGACTTAAGGTTATAATTGTGCTAGGCGATCAAATTCCCCAAGGTGTCACCATGTCCACTCAAGAACCCACCCTAACCGATGTTCTCAACGAATTGAAAAGCTTCCAAACAGCAGTAAATCAACGTTTTGAGGCGATAGACCGACGTTTTGAGGCGATAGACCGACGTTTTGAGGCGATAGACCGACGTTTTGAGGAAATAGACCAACGTTTTGATGCTATGGGGCAACGCTTTCAGGAAATAGACCAAAGATTAGACAAGCTCGACTATAAATTTGACACCTACGAAAAAGCCTCCGAGAAAGTGCTGAGATTAGCCACGACAATTATTATCGCAGCCGCCACCGTAGCGGTTTTACCCTCGGCCTTTCAGGCAATCGGTCCCCTATTAACCCAAATAATCGCCGCTGGCAATAACTAACTTGTGATCAAGACTTGACGATTACATGGTATGATAAAGGTTTTGGAACTATTGTTTTAGGTCAAGCTCATGGCGAAACGAATGCAGGTTATCCTCAATCAAAAAGTCAGCAAATTAGGTGAAAATGGCGATGTGGTGGAAGTGGCCCCCGGTTATGCGCGCAATTACCTTATCCCCCAAGGTGTGGCCGTTTTAGCCACCAAGGGTGCGATGAAACAGGCAGAATTTAGGAAAGAAAAAGAGCGTCAACGTCTCCTGGCCGAAAAACAAGAAGCGGAAACCAGAAAAACTGCGATCGAAAAACTCAGTCCCTACAGCATCCCTAAACAGGTGGGTGAAAACGAGGCCATTTTCGGTACTGTCACCAGTCAAGATGTGGCTACGGTTATTCTAGAAAATGCTAAATTAGAAATCGATCGCCGTGGTATTACCGTCCCCGATATCGGTCAATTGGGAGTCTATAAAGTACAAGTCAAACTCCATCCCGAAGTTAGTGCCGATATCGAAATTAAAGTAATTGCACAATAACAATTGTCGGGGCATAGTTATCAGTAATCAGTGAAAATTTATCAGAGCGATTAACTAGCTGATGGCTGATAGCTAATAGCCATTCACATCTCAAAAATTATGACTCATTCCACGGACATAAAAACCCTAGCGCGCTGGATGGCGGCGGATTTTAGTAATCAAGAACAAGCTTTTGCTAATCCGCCTTTTTTTGCCCATATTCGCGTGTGTATGCGTCCTTTGCCCGATGAATTACTGAAGGGAACCAGTTTATTTTTAGAGCAGGCCTACGATTTTATGCTCAATACCCCCTATCGTTTGCGAGTATTTAAATTATCGGTAGTCGATGACCATATTGAACTAGAAAACTTTAAAGTTAAAGAGGAAGCTAACTTTTTTGGTGCCTCTAGAGAACCCCAGCGTCTCAAAAATCTCAGCTTAGAACTATTAGAACCGATGCCGGGTTGTGATATGAATGTAACTTGGACGGGTAACAGTTTTAAAGGGGTGGTGAAACCGGGGAAACAATGTTTAGTCTTTCGCAAAGATAAAATGACTTATTTAGATAATAGTTTTGAAATTAGTGAACAGGGATTAATTAGCGTTGATCGCGGTTTAGATACCGAAACCGATCAATTAGTCTGGGGTTCGATCGCTGGTCCCTTTGAGTTTGTGCGTCGCGCCAGTTTTGCCGAGGAAGTGTGAGAAAAATTCTTGGTTTTTAGCTATGAAAATCGCCACATGGAATGTCAACTCGATTCGCAGCCGACAAGAGCAGGTAATTAATTGGTTACAACTCAATCCCGTTGAGGTTTTATGCTTGCAAGAAACCAAGGTAATCGATCGAGATTTTCCCAGAGAAGCTTTTGAATCTTTGGGTTATCATCTCTATATTTCTGGACAAAAAGCCTATAATGGTGTAGCGATTTTTAGCCAGAAACCCATGGACGATATCACCGTGGGATTTAGTCCAATTATCGGCGAAAATTTAACGGGAGAACTGGACGAACAGAAACGGTTAATTACTGGAGTAATCGGAGATATTCGGATTATTAATCTCTACGTTCCTAATGGTTCTTCTCTAGAAAGTGACAAGTATATTTATAAGCTTAAATGGTTAGAAACTCTCAGGAAATATCTAGATAAAATAATTAATTCTCAACCCCAAGAATTATGTATCTGTGGGGATTTTAATATTGCCTTAGAAGATAAAGATATTTATGATCCCAAAGGCAAAGAAAATCATATTATGTCTTCAGCTAAAGAAAGAGAAGCTTTAGAAAAGGTCTTAGAAATTGGTTTACAAGATGCCTTTAGAAAATTCACCTCGGCAGCAGGACATTATAGTTGGTGGGATTATCGCAGCGGTGGTTTTGCTCGTAACCGAGGTTGGCGAATCGATCATCTTTATTTAACTCCTCAGCTATACGAAAAAGCCGTTAATTGTCTGATCGATCGAGAACCCAGAAAACAAGAAAAACCTAGCGATCATACCCCTGTTATTCTGGAAATATCAAGCAAAAATAGCTAAAGTATCAACCTAGACTTTGCACAGCCAGAATTTTCCTCTCTTAGCTTCCCTAACTAGGGACTTTCACCTGGGTGTATCTCAATTTTGTAGAAATATCTATATTACATTTTGGGCGCACGCGATGCGCCCCTACCATGGGCGCAATAATATTATTGTAGGGGCGAATTGCACGCCCTCTTTTAATAACTGCTGCTGCTCACCTATAGGTGAGAGAAAGTCACCAATATGAGATGCAGCCCTTTCAGCTTGAGGATTTATTCGGTAACGAGAAAATGCTATGATTCGGGTTGAATTTACCAAGTTTATTAATTATGCGTTCTCCCCAATTAATTGTTCTATTGCTCGGTTTATCCCTTCTCCCCAGCATCTCCCCCGCTTTTGTCCATGCTAATCCCTCGATAGTGCCAGTGAAACAATCGAGTAGTAGCGATTGGGGACAAAAAATCAGCGAAGCGGAAATTAAAGCAATGATTGAAGACATTAAAACCGCTATTAAAGATAAAAATATCGCCCTAATACTCAAACACTATGCCCCATTTATTTCCTCGCAATTGACCATTAAAACCAATGCTAGTACCGAAATTTTTGAGTTAGATGGCATCACGGAACATAAAAGATTTTTAGAGGAATCCTACAAAAATATTAAAAGTATGGAGGTTCTTTCTGAGAATTGGGATGTGGATATTCTTGCTAATGACGAGATGGCGATAATCACTCGCGAGCGGGTAGTCAATATTACCAACACCGAGGGTGATAACTATATAGTGGCATCGACAGCGGTGGCTAAAGTAGCTCCCATCGACGGCAAATTGAGGATATTTTCCATTCAAGAAACCGCCGAAGTGGGACGCAGACCAAAAAAATAATTAGTTTCTCCGGTTGGGACTGGCCCAACCCGACTCCCGGCGTCTCCGTCCCTCGATAAAACCGTCATCGTAGTCCCTGGAATTGCGCGGATTATCATAGCGAGCAAAGTTAAACCCGTCCTCTAGTCCGCGCTGAAATTCTTGCTCTGGTGGTACAAATCGATAACGTTGTCTATTATCCTGTACCACCCGGTTGATTAACAGGGCCCCCGCTCCAATACCAACGGCCTCACCAAAGGTTAAAGACCTAGCATAATTGATGTTAATTGTCAAGAAAGTTGTTGTTAAAATTAAGGCTTTTCCCCAATGTTGACCCATAAAATCCTCCTTCAAAAAATCAGGTTGACAACAAAACCAGTACAGATACCGACTCCCCAAAATGAAAACTTTGTACCTCACCATTACGATAAATGAGATCAAGAAGTTTTAGAAGAATGGGAGTGAAAGCGAATCCCCAAGAAGACATCGTAGAGGAAACTCCAGAAATTCTTACCTTGCAGTAGGCCTAAAGACTGTTCACAATCTTTTGCGTCTAAAAGCGGTTTAGTGGCATAGTATGCTGGTTGGTATTTGTACCAGGGAATCGACGGCCAGAGATGATGCACGAGATGATAATTCTGCCCTAAAATCAGCAGGTTTAAGAGGGTACTGGGGTAAACGCGGGCATTTTTCCAACGATTACGCTCTTGGAAAGGACGATGGGGGAGATAATCAAAAAATAAACCGAGGGCAATTCCCACCACTAAAGCGGGAACAAACCAAAAATTCATCACATAGCTGATAAAACCGTATTGACAGGCGACGACGACTATGGTAGCCACAAAAAGACGACTGAGGAACCATTCCAGCAGTTCGTATTTTCGCCAGAGTTGCCGCTTAAAAAAGAAGATTTCGTGATAAAAAAATCTGGCCGCAATCATCCACAACGGTCCACCAGTAGAGACAAAATGATCCGGATCATTTTCGGGATCGTTAACGTGAGCGTGGTGCTGTAAATGGACTCTAGTGAAGACCGGAAAGGCAAAACCGAGCATTAAAGCACTGCCATGACCTAAAATAGCATTAAATACCCGATTCCTATGGGCAGAATTATGAGAGGCATCGTGGATAACTGTCCCCGATAAATGTAAAGCGAGGACATTAGCACTAAAACAAATCCAGTCGGGCCAGGACCATAGCCAATAGCCACAGGTAGATAGGGTTATTAGGCTCAAGGCACTGAAAAACATGGTAACGTTTGGGTTGAAGCCCCCCGGTGCTTTTAAATACTCTTTGGGGACTGTCAGCAACATCTCGGCCGACTGCATTATGGGTGTTGCTCCTTATTGTGTTCGCTTTACTGGCGTAAATTATCATACTACGCCTTTTTCATAAAGTTTTGTAACATTATCTTAATTAATCTAAGCTCTGAAGAAAGTAAGGATTTGTTATATGGTTCCCGAAGGAAAAGCGAGGCTACAAGAGAAAATCACGGGCGCTTAACGCCAGTTTCGCACTTAAACGATTAAAAAATTCGGCTAGAGACTCGGCTTGAGAGGGGGCGATCGCCTGTTTCCCCAGCATCACCGATTCTACCCTATCCCGATCGCCGAAAATATCGATAAGACACTCCCTATCGAATTCATGCAGTAAAGATTCTAACGTAGCGGTAGGATTTGTTCGGGCGATCGGATAATGTTTGCGCTCGTATTCTTCCACTAATAACACCAGTAAATCGAATAATAGTCCTTCGTCATTGATTAACTCCCGTGACATCATCCCTTCAATTATGCTTAAAAATCGCTCGTATTCTTGCGAGTTATTAAATCGAACCCCAGAAAAGCGCATCGCCCTGAATCCCCAATCAAGTAATCAATAGCTAGATGAAGTATAAGAAATACAAATAACAAAATCCTTGACAAAATGATTGGGATTGTCAGCAACCCCAATCACATAGGATTGGGCATTCTACTGGTTAACTTCATCAAAAATTGATGAGTATCAAAATAATGCTCGACAGACTCAAGTTTCAACTCCTCTGTGACTTTTGCCAGGCTAAGTCCAACAATTTCAACTGTTTCTCCCGTGGGTTGATGTGTTTGATAGTTACCCTTAAAAGTTCCCCAATGTCTCCATTTAAAGACGACGTTGGGAGGACCTGCCACAACTTCGATCAACTCCCAGTGAAAACCATCTGGGAAAGCAGCGTGGAAGAGATTGTAAGAAGATTCAAAGGTTTCATTAGAAGAACTGTATTGATCTGAATCTCCAAGAAATAGGTTATATGTTCCTTGCTCTACAATATCTTCAGCAGTATATTCTTTGCCTCCATTAGTACTCATGCGGAATTTACCTTCCACCACAGAAAGCCACTGTTGAGGATTAGTCTTAAATGTTGCCTCCATTTCAAAAGTTTTCACCAGATTATGTGCGATCTGATTTAGAGATTTTTCGGCGTGATTAAATTTTCGTTCCTTTTCCAGATATCTATTGGTGTGCGAATAATCTGGACGATCTCCATAGCGCCATTGAATTTCATCAGCCTTGTTAATAACTTCTTCGCGATCTTGTACCCAAAGTGGCAAATTTTGGTCTTCACTCATCATTAAATTACCTCTTGACTATGATGCCGATTGGCTTACTCTAAGCAGACTCCTTTGAGTCAAGTATTCAGCACCAACAACAAACGTTTCCATCATCATTTATAGCTCTAATCTTCTGCCCCGACTCAATCAGTAACAAATCTTAGCTAACCGCTCGAATGTAAATCCCCGTGTATTTAAAGAAATCGCCTCGAACATCGTTTTTTCAGGTTTCTCGCTCGGTTCGGGGACGATTTCCGAGTCATCCAAAACAGTCACCCGTATCATCTTACCTTCCTATCGAGAAGAATATCGGGGGGAACGCTCACCTGACCGTATCGAGTAATCAATAGCTAGATGAAGTATAAGAAATATAAATAACAAAATCCTTGACAAAATGACAGGTATTGTCAGCAAATTCAATTCAGAATATGCCCCTTAAACAATCCCTTGACCAACCCCTCACCCTCGCACCAGTTGCGATCGCAATCGCCCGATTTACCGATTTATCCCCCGCAACTATCAAGGAATTACAAAGACAGCAGCACAATTAAAGCTTTTAACCGCAAAGGGTGGGGAATTAGGTAAATTTCCGACCATCTCCCCACCCCAAGCGCGATTAACGACGTTTAGCGAGGCGACGCACCACTAAACCACCCCCTAGTACCCCTAATCCGATAATACCAGAAGGTTCGGGAGTGGACACCGGCGGCTGACTTTGGCTGAATACCTGTACGCGACCGTTGTTCGTATCAGCCACATAGATATTACCACCGCCATCGACGGCAATACCGACGGGGCTAGCGAACTGACCGTCCCCCAAACCGAAGCTACCGAAAGTGGACTGGAAGACACCACTGGAGTTGAATACCTGTACCCGATCGTTGCCAGCATCAGCCACATAGATATTACCACCGCCATCGACGGCAATACCGACGGGGCTAAAGAACTCACCGTCCCCCAAACCGTTGCTACCGAAAGTGGACTGGAAGACACCACTGGAGTTGAATATCTGTACGCGATTGTTGTTAGTATCAGTTACATAGATATTACCACCGCCATCGACAGCGATACCGTTGGGGAACCTGAACTGACCGTTCCCCGTACCGTTGCTACCGAAAGCGGACTGGAAGACACCACTGGAGTTGAATACCTGTACGCGACTGTTGAACGTATCAGCCACATAGATATTACCACCGCTACCGACGGCGATACCGAAGGGGGAGCTGAACTGACCGTTCCCCGTACCGAAGCTACCGAAAGCGGACTGGAAGACACCACTAGGGTTGAATACCTGTACGCGACTGTTGAACGTATCAGCCACATAGATATTACCACCGCTACCGACGGCGATACCGAGGGGGCTAGCGAACTGACCGTCCCCCGTACCGTTGCTACCGAAAGTGGACTGGAAGACACCACTGGAGTTGAATATCTGTACGCGACTGTTGCCAGCATCAGCCACATAGATATTACCACCGCTACCGACGGCGATACCTCTGGGGTTAGCGAACTGACCGTTCCCCGTACCGTTGCTACCGAAAGCGAAGGAAAAAGTGGCTGTGGCTGCAGTGGCACTGGTGGCGATACTAATACATCCGATCGCAGTGGCCGTGACTAAAGAAAAGGATTTCAGCAGAGCCTTTGATAAGCTCTGCTTCTCCCCCCCCCCATGATTGATAAGTTTGGCTAATGACATAAAACTTCATACAATTTAACTCATTGTAAGCTACCCCTTCCTCTAGTAATTGTCAAGAAATTTCTGGTTAAGATGTGATAAATTTGCCGATAATGTATTCTGCGCTACGATTCTCTTCGGCAATAGTTACGGAGGATGTGAACACCAGCGATCGAGGGTATCCTAGGAGAAACGGAAAGTAATCTCTGAAGATGTTTGATAATATTTGTAAATTTATTGCCGAAAACTTCTCCGATGATTTAGCCACTTGGTTATTAGGTTCTCCCCTCTCCTTAACCGTCCTTGACCCGACGGAATTACAATTAGACCCCATTCGCGCTGATTCTCTGATTTTGTTGCAGTCAGAGCAATTAATTCTCCATACCGAATTTCAAACCGACCCTAACTCCCAGATTCCTTTCCGAATGCTTGATTATCGCATTCGCGTCTATCGTCGTCATCCCCAAAAACAAATGCGTCAAGTGGTAATTTATCTGCGACGCAGTGATTCTCCCCTAGTGAAAGAAAATACCTTCCGTCTGGGGGAAACCTTTCATTCCTTCCAAGTCATCCGTCTTTGGGAAGAAAAGACACCACAATTTTTCCATCATCCCAGTTTATTACCCTTTGCTGTCCTCTGTCCCGTTCTCTAGAAACTATCTCCCAAAAACAGGTACAAAGCAATCTCGCTGCCGCCACCAGTATTCTCGCCGGGTTAGTATTAAATCGAGAGACGATTAAAAAAATTCTTCGGAGTGACATTATGAGAGAATCCGTCATCTATCAAGATATTTTAGAGGAAGGCGAGGAAAAAGGACTACAAAAAGGATTGCAAGAAGGTAAAGAAGAAAAAGCTCGACAAATTGCCCTAAAAATGCTATCTGCTGGTTTTTCTATCCCAGAAATCGCCCGATTTACCGATTTATCCCCCGACGCGATCGAGGAATTACAATCGAGAGACGATTAAAAAAATCCTTCGGAGTGACATTATGAGAGAATCCGTCATCTATCAAGATATTTTAGAGGAAGGCAGAGAGGAAGGCAGAGAGCAAGGGGAATTATCCGCTAAATTAAACTCCATTCCCCGTTTATCGGTCTTAGGACTAAGTGTAGAACAAATTGCCCAAGCTTTAGACTTAGAAATTGAACAAGTACAACAAGTCATTGAGGGACAAAATTGAGTGAAAACGGACAGTATTTTCTATCGTCTCTTTCAGACTTTTCCTGAAAGTTTCTTTGATTTGCTAAATCTTCCCCCAGAAACCGTCAATCATTATCAATTTTCCTCCCTAGAAGTTAAACAACTAGCTTTTCGTTTAGATGGGGTCTTTCTTCCCGATAACCTGAATGACCCGATTTACTTTGTCGAGGTACAATTTCAAAAAGATGAACGGTTTTACTCGCGCTTTTTTAGTGAAATATTTCTCTATTTTCATCAGAGTGAGAGTAATAACAATTGGCAAGGGGTAATCATTTATCCTTATCCAGAAATTGAAAACAGTCCCAAATCTCGTTATCAAGAATTCTTTGCGTCAGGTCGGGTTAACTGTTATTATCTGAATCAGTTAGATGAGGGGGATTCTCTGGGGGTAAAAGTGTTACAATTAATTGTCGAATCGGAACCAAACACCTTAGCACAAGGAAAAGAACTGATTCAACAGGTTAGACAACAATTCCAGGAGTCTTTAAAAAGACGGGACATTCTAGAATTAATCGAGACAATTCTCATTTATAAATTGCCGAAAATGAATCGTCAGGAGATAGAAGCTATGTTTAGTTTAAGTGATTTAAGAGAAACTAAAGTCTATCAAGAAGCTTTAGAGGAAGGTAGAGAGGAAGGTAGAGAGGAAGGTAGAGAAGAAGGAGAATTATCCGCTAAATTAAACTCTATTCCCCGTTTATCGGTCTTAGGACTAAGTGTAGAACAAATTGCCCAAGCTTTAGACTTAGAAATTGAACAAGTACAAGAAGTCATTGAGGGACAAAATTGAGTGAAAACGGACAGTATTTTCTATCGTCTCTTTCAGACTTTTCCTGAAAGTTTCTTTGATTTGCTGAATCTTCCCCCCGAAACCGTCAATCATTATCAATTTTCCTCCCTAGAAGTTAAACAACTAGCTTTTCGTTTAGATGGGGTCTTTCTTCCCGATAACCTGAATGACCCGATTTACTTTGTCGAGGTACAATTTCAAAAAGATGAACGGTTTTACTCGCGCTTTTTTAGTGAAATATTTCTCTATTTTCATCAGAGTGAGAGTAATAACAATTGGCAAGGGGTAATCATTTATCCTTATCCAGAAATTGAAAACAGTCCCAAATCTCGTTATCAAGAATTCTTTGCGTCAGGTCGGGTTAACTGTTATTATCTGAATCAGTTAGATGAGGGGGATTCTCTGGGGGTAAAAGTGTTACAATTAATTGTCGAATCGGAACCAAACACCTTAGCACAAGGAAAAGAACTGATTCAACAGGTTAGACAACAATTCCAGGAGTCTTTAAAAAGACGGGACATTCTAGAATTAATCGAGACAATTCTCATTTATAAATTGCCGAAAATGAATCGTAAGGAGATAGAAGCTATGTTTAGTTTAAGTGATTTAAGAGAAACTAAAGTCTATCAAGAAGCTTTAGAGGAAGGTAGAGAGGAAGGTAGAGAAGAAGGAGAATTATCCGCTAAATTAAACTCCATTCCCCGTTTATCGGTCTTAGGACTAAGTGTAGAACAAATTGCCCAAGCTTTAGACTTAGAAATTGAACAAGTACAACAAGTCATTGAGGGACAAAATTGAGTGAAAACGGACAGTATTTTCTATCGTCTCTTTCAGACTTTTCCGGAAAGTTTCTTTGATTTGCTGAATCTTCCCCCGGAAACCGTCAATCATTATCAATTTTCCTCCCTAGAAGTTAAACAACTCGCTTTTCGTTTAGATGGGGTCTTTCTTCCCGATAACCTGAATGAACCGATTTACTTTGTTGAGGTACAATTTCAAAAAGATGAACGGTTTTACTCGCGCTTTTTTAGTGAAATATTTCTCTATTTTCATCAGAGTGAGAGTAATAACAATTGGCAAGGGGTGATTATTTACCCTTATCCAGAAATTGAAAACAGTCCCAAATCTCGTTATCAAGAATTCTTTGCGTCAGGTCGGGTTAACTGTTATTATCTGAATCAGTTAGATGAGGGGGATTCTCTAGGGGTAAAAGTGTTACAATTAATTGTCGAATCGGAACCAAACACCTTAGCACAAGGAAAAGAACTGATTCAACAAGTTAGACAACAATTCCAGGAGTCTTTAAAAAGACGGGACATTCTAGAATTAATTGAGACAATTCTCATTTATAAATTGCCGAAAATGAATCGTAAGGAGATAGAAGCTATGTTTAGTTTAAGTGATTTAAGAGAAACTAAAGTCTATCAAGAAGCTTTAGAGGAAGGTATTGAACAAGGTATTGAACGAGGTATTGAACGAGGTATTGAACGAGGTATTGAACGAGGCCGACAAGAGGGAGAATTATCCGCTAAATTAAACTCCATTCCCCGTTTATCGGTCTTAGGACTAAGTGTAGAACAAATTGCCCAAGCTTTAGACTTAGAAATTGAACAAGTACAACAAGTCATTGAGGGACAAAATTGAGTGAAAACGGACAGTATTTTCTATCGTCTCTTTCAGACTTTTCCTGAAAGTTTCTTTGATTTGCTCAATCTTCCCCCGAAACCGTCAATCATTATCAATTTTCCTCCCTAGAAGTTAAACAACTAGCTTTTCGTTTAGATGGGGTCTTTCTTCCCGATAACCTGAATGACCCGATTTACTTTGTCGAGGTACAATTTCAAAAAGATGAACGGTTTTACTCGCGCTTTTTTAGTGAAATATTTCTCTATTTTCATCAGAGTGAGAGTAATAACAATTGGCAAGGGGTGATAATTTATCCTCATCCAGAAATTGAAAACAGTCCCAAATCTCGTTATCAAGAATTCTTTCAGTCAGGCCGGGTTAACTGTTATTATCTGAATCAGTTAGATGAGGGGGATTCTCTGGGGGTAAAAGTGTTACAATTAATTGTCGAATCGGAAGCAAACGCCTTAAACCAAGGAAAAGAACTGATTCAACAGGTTAGACAACAATTCCAGGAGTCTTTAAAAAGACGGGACATTCTAGAATTAATCGAGACAATTCTCATTTATAAATTGCCAAAATTAAACCGTAAGGAGATAGAAGCCATGTTTAGTTTAAGTGATTTAAGAGAAACTAAAGTCTATCAAGAAGCTTTAGAGGAAGGTAGAGAAGAAGGAGAATTATCCGCTAAATTAAACTCTATTCCCCGTTTATCGGTCTTAGGACTAAGTGTAGAACAAATTGCCCAAGCTTTAGACTTAGAAATTGAACAAGTACAAGAAGTCATTGAGGGACAAAATTGAGTGAAAACGGACAGTATTTTCTATCGTCTCTTTCAGACTTTTCCTGAAAGTTTCTTTGATTTGCTGAATCTTCCCCCCGAAACCGTCAATCATTATCAATTTTCCTCCCTAGAAGTTAAACAACTAGCTTTTCGTTTAGATGGGGTCTTTCTTCCCGATAACCTGAATGAACCGATTTACTTTGTTGAGGTACAATTTCAAAAAGATGAACGGTTTTACTCGCGCTTTTTTAGTGAAATATTTCTCTATTTTCATCAGAGTGAGAGTAATAACAATTGGCAAGGGGTGATTATTTACCCTTATCCAGAAATTGAAAACAGTCCCAAATCTCGTTATCAAGAATTCTTTGCGTCAGGTCGGGTTAACTGTTATTATCTGAATCAGTTAGATGAGGGGGATTCTCTAGGGGTAAAAGTGTTACAATTAATTGTCGAATCGGAACCAAACACCTTAGCACAAGGAAAAGAACTGATTCAACAAGTTAGACAACAATTCCAGGAGTCTTTAAAAAGACGGGACATTCTAGAATTAATTGAGACAATTCTCATTTATAAATTGCCGAAAATGAATCGTAAGGAGATAGAAGCTATGTTTAGTTTAAGTGATTTAAGAGAAACTAAAGTCTATCAAGAAGCTTTAGAGGAAGGTAGAGAGGAAGGAGAATTATCCGCTAAAAAAAGCCTAATTTTGCGTCAGCTAAATTTAAAACTAGGTTCTATTCCTTTAAAGATAGAACAAAAAATTAAACAGTTAAATCCTAATCAATTGGATAATTTAGCTCTTGCTTTATTGGAATTTTCGGATTTGGAAGATTTGCGCCAATGGTTAAATTCTTGACCGTTATGAATAACCGTCCTAAATTCGATCGCTTCCATACATGGCTCCAATTAAACCCTATCTCTACTTTAGCTCTAGAGTCAAGGGAGCGATTAAATCCTATCAGGGGAACTGGGATAACGGGAACACCGAAACGGAGACTATAACTATTTTAATGCTAGTTATTTTGTTTGTCTTTGGCCAATGAAAAGAGCGATCGGCGGCTAGAGTATTTCTTTGATGATACATAACCCCCCGCACCCCAGAAAAGCGCATCGCCCCGAATCCCCAATCGAGTAATCAATAGCTAGATAAAGCATAAGAAATATAAATAGAGACAACCTTGACAAAATCGGGGGGGGGGTAAAATTAAAATTCGGGGTAATTTAGCTAAACAATGTCTTCTATGCCACTCAAAAGTTCCTTTTGCTATTCCGTCGCCCTCGCCACGGTAGCCACCGCCACCCTTGCACCAGTTGCCAGTGCCGCAACTTTTAACTTGTCCTACACCTCCAGCGCCGGAACAATTACCGCAACGGTGGACGGAACCCTGCAACCGGATAACAACACGGTGTTCGTCAGTTCTATCAGTAATCCCACCTTTAACGGCTCTCCCGCTCCTGCTCTTCCCTTGATAGGTTCTTTTCTCGATAGCATTTTGGCTGCTGGTGTACCGACGGGTCAGGCGGTGCTATCCTTAGACGGATCGGGACTGGATTTTGCCGCTTGTGACAACACGGTTTGTGGTGATGGATTCGGCTTTTTACCCCCTGGCGTTATAGCTCCGGTTGCCTTTTTAAATTCCGGTCCCGCCTACGGTCAATTAACTTTTGAACCCTTCATCCTCGCCAATTATTCCCTGACCACCGTTCCCGAACCAGCGACGGTTCTGGGTTTACTCTCTGTTGCCGGGGTGGGTTTATTGTGCAAACGCCAGAAACTAGAAAAGTAATTTTGACCGACTGATCCCCCCTGCCCTCCTTATCAAGGTAGGGTTGATTCATAGTAGGGTTGATTCATAGTAGGGTTAATTCATAGTAGGGTTGATTCATAGTAGGGTTGATTCATGAATCAACCCTACTTATCAAGGGGGGTGTCTGACAACTTTTAACACCTACCTACTTAACTAAAGGGATTAATGATCGTCAATTGATTCTCGATTCGCTGACCATCTTGTAAATCTTCACTGTAGAGAATTTGACAGCCCGCTTCCAGAGCGCTGGCCAGTATTAAACTATCAAAGTAACTATATTGATAACGTTCCGCTAGATTCAATGCCATCTCTATCGTATTAACAGAAACGAGGACGATTGGGAATCCCTCGGAAAGCTCTTGTACAGCTTCTCGAATTTGCGAATAGCTTAGAGAAAATTTCCGTTTTAATACATTTATCGTTTCATTTAAAACCTGTGTGCTAATCCAAGCCTCACCTGATCGAACACAATCAATCGCTTGCTGTCGTTTATCTGGCTCATCCTCAGAATACCCGTAAATTAAGACATTAGTATCGATAAAAACTTTATCGGGCATTAGCCTCGTCCCGATCGAATGTAAATACCCGTGTATTTAAAGAAATCGCCTCGAACATCGTTTTTTCAGTTTTCTGGCTCGGTTCGGGGACGATTTCCGAGTCATCCAAAACAATCACTCGCATCATCTTACCTTCCCATCGAGAAGAATATCGGGGGGGAACGCTCACTTGACCGTTATAAATAACCGTCCTAAATTCGATCGCTTCCATACATGGCTCCAATTAAACCCTATCTCTACTTTAGCTCTAGAGTTAAGCGATCATAGCTCGGACGTATTTTAGAAACTAGAATAAGGTTAAAAATCGCTTGGAGGACTTAAGGTGATGGACGAAAAAGAAACAGGACTAAATGAACGGGAAGGAAATTCTGGAAATGGCACGGGATGCGGCGGAAAAAGCCCGATCAATGGGCGAGGTAATTACGGAAAATTCAAAAAAATGGCGGGAGAGAGCAGAAAGAATCAATCGAAGGGGATCGAGATAGCGATCGAGTATTTCTTCGATTATAGGAGCGATCCCGAACCTCGAATCAGGTAATTGAAAGAGCGACAGGATATAAATAATACAAATATTTCAAGGATTGACACAATAGGCTGATAATGATACCGTTACTACTTCTAATAATTTCCGTATAGTTAATGCGAACACAATTACTAAGTAGCTATGGGAAGACTTTCCTTCGACTACCCTAGTGGCTTCTGTTGCCGATCGCGCTAAACTGAAGATTGTTGATCGCTAAATCAGTAGGCTATAAATTGGATGGTAGATAAAATCACTGCCAACGAGATATTGGAACGTTTACGAACCCTGAAACCCGAACTGGAGGAAAGATATGCGCTCGATCGAATCGGTATTTTCGGCTCGGTAGCCAGGGAGGAAAACCGACCGACGAGCGATATAGATATAGTGGTATATATGCCCCCCGATCTGCTTAAAAGAGTCAGACTGAAAGCCGAACTAGAGAAACTATTCGGACGGGAAGTGGACGTGATCCGCTATCGGGATTCCCTGAATCCTTACCTCAAGGCGCGGATCGATCGAGAGGCTATCTATGTGTGATCGATCGCTTCTATTCGAGTTAAAAATCGCTTGGAGGGTTTACGGTGATGGAAGAGAAAGAAACAGGACTAAATGAACGGGAACTAGGGTAAATTCTGGAAATGGCGCGGGATGCGGCGGAAAAAGCCCGATCAATGGGCGAGGTAATTACAGAAAATTCTAAAAAATGGAGAGAGAGAGCGAAACAATCGCCGCAAGTGAGAGCGGGTGGCTGAAGTAACCGAACCGATATTTATTGGGAATAGTCAGGAGTTCGATCGATACGATAAACTAAACGATAGCCACTCCAGAAAACCGCGATGGTTCAAGCGACCGAATATCTCTACATCGTTCGAGACGACGAGATTTTACACGGGGAACCAATTATCAAAGGAACGCGTACACCCGTCCGCGCCATCGTCGAAACTTGGCGTATGGGGGTCGCTCCCGAAGAAATTCCCCTAGGAATGCCCCATCTGACGTTAAGTCAGATTTTCATTGCGTTGACCTATTACAGCGACCATCTAGAGGAAATTAACGCTTATATCGAGCATAACCGCGTTCCCGACGACTTAATCGATCCGCTGCTAAAAAATTCGTGAATAATCTCTTCGGCATCAAGGAACCCTGGTCACATCGAAACATTTCCTTAAGATATAAGACCGAAGGTCGAGTCTGGATACAGAATTGATATACCTAGAATCGCTACTCTGGCTCACCCTCTAGGCCCTTCCCTTCCAGACTGCTAGGCTATTAGACAAGATGAATAACAATCAAACTCCACGGAAACAAGGACTATACGATCCCCGATTCGAACATGATGCTTGTGGTGTCGGTTTTATCGTTCATAAAACGGGTAAAAAGTCCCACGATATTGTTGAACAGGCCTTAACAATTTTACTAAACCTCGATCACCGTGGCGCGTGCGGTGCGGAAAAAAATACCGGAGATGGAGCGGGTATTTTGTGTCAAATCCCTGACCTATTTTTCCGGAAAGTGACCAGTAATCTAGGTTTTACCTTACCAGCAGCGGGACAATACGGGGTAGGAATGCTCTACACTGCCCCTGATGCCGAAATTCGCCAGAAAAGTCGCCAGGAATTCGAGAAAATCGCCGCCGAAGAGGGGTTAAAAGTTCTCGGTTGGCGTGATGTTCCCACGGATAACTCCAGTTTGGGCAATTCGGCCAGATCTACCGAACCTTTTATCGAACAGGTTTTCATCGAACGCAATGCTAATTTAAGCGATGATCTGGCCTTTGAACGCAAATTATACGTTATTCGCAAACGTTCCCACCTCAGTCGTCAATCCTTTAATCGTTACTGGTATCCTTGCAGTATTTCTAGTCGTACCATTGTCTATAAAGGGCAATTAATGCCGGTACAGGTGGGGGACTATTTTCCCGATTTACACGACCCCGACTTTGAAAGCGCTTTAGGATTAGTCCATTCTCGTTTTAGTACCAATACCTTCCCCAGTTGGGAACGCGCCCACCCTTACCGTTATATTGCCCATAATGGCGAAATTAATACCCTGCGAGGTAATATTAACTGGATGCACGCCCGTCAGTCGATGTTTGCCTCACCCTTGTTCGGGGAAGACATCAAAAAAATCCAGCCGGTTATTAATATCGAGGGTAGTGACTCCTTAATTTTTGATAATGCCCTAGAATTAATGGTTTTATCGGGACGTTCTCTTCCTCACGCTGTCATGATGATGATTCCTGAACCCTGGGCAGCCCACGAATCGATGAGTGATGAGAAAAAAGCTTTTTATGAATACCATTCCTGTTTGATGGAACCCTGGGATGGTCCGGCCTCGATCGCTTTTACCGATGGTACGATGATGGGAGCAGTGTTAGACCGCAATGGTTTACGTCCTTCCCGTTACTACGTCACCAAAGATGACCTAGTAATTATGGCATCGGAAGCGGGAGTTTTACCGATTGAACCGGAACGCGTCGCTTTTAAAGGTCGTCTGCAACCCGGCCGGATGTTCCTTGTGGATATGAAAGAAGGTCGTATCGTGGCCGATGAGGAGATAAAAGAAGGTATTGCCAAAGCTCATCCCTATCGCCAGTGGTTAAACGAAAATTTAGTCAATTTAGACGATTTACCGGCGGTGGAAACTGCCCCACCTGAAACTCCTGTTTCCCTAATTCAACAGCAAACCGCTTTCGGTTACACTTTTGAGGAATTACGTCTTTTATTAGCCCCCATGGGCCGGGATGGAGTGGAAGCAGTGGGTTCCATGGGTTCCGATACACCCCTAGCCGTCTTGTCCGATCGGCCAAAACTGCTTTATGATTACTTTCAGCAGTTATTCGCTCAAGTCACTAACCCCCCGATTGACTCGATTCGCGAGGAAATTATCACCTCTCCCATCACCACTATCGGTGCGGAAAGAAATCTCTTGGATCCGCAGCCGGAAAGCTGTCACCTGATTAAACTTAACTCTCCCATCCTCACTAACGCCCAATTAGCGCGTTTACAGGGCAATAGCGAATTTAAAACCGTTACTATTGCCATTCTCTTCGATCCCACTTCGGGAGTCGAGGGAATGCGTAGCACAATTGAGGCAATTTGTCAAGAGGTGGACGAGGCAATTTTAGCGGGCGCGAGCATTATTATTTTAAGCGATCGAGGTATCGATAAAAATCACGCCCCGATTCCCTCACTGCTGGCCGTTGCCGGTTTACACCACCACCTCATCCGGCAGGGAACCCGTACCAGAGTCGGTCTTGTCCTGGAATCCGGCGAACCCCGGGAAGTGCATCACTACGCCCTTTTACTCGGTTATGGTTGCGGTGCGATTAATCCCTATCTAGCCTTTGCCACCCTCGGCAGTATGATCGAGGAAGGATTATTGGTAGGAGTTGACCACCAGACCGCCTGTAAAAACTACATAAAAGCCGCCACCAAGGGCGTAATTAAAGTGGCCTCTAAAATTGGCATTTCTACCCTGCAAAGCTACCGTGGGGCGCAAATATTCGAGGCTATCGGCTTAAATCGATCGGTAGTCGATCGCTATTTTACTTGGACAGCTTCCCGCATTGAAGGGGCCGATTTAGAAATTATTGCCAAAGAATCCCTACTCAGACATGGCCACGCTTTCCCCGACCGGGACGTTAATGTGCATACCCTCGATATTGGCGGTGAATATCAATGGCGTAAGGACGGGGAAGCGCACCTCTTTAGCCCAGAAACCATTCATACCCTGCAACAAGCGGTAAAATTGGGCAAATACGACCTCTTTAAGAAGTATTCCCAACTGGTCAACCAACAAAATCAAAAATTCTTCACCCTGCGGGGACTATTAACCTTTAAAAACCGGGAAAGTATCCCCATCGAAGAAGTGGAACCGATTGAAGCGATTATGAAACGCTTTAAAACCGGGGCCATGAGTTACGGTTCCATTTCCAAAGAGGCCCACGAATCCCTCGCTATTGCCATGAATCGTATCGGTGGCAAGTCGAACACCGGGGAAGGGGGGGAAGATTCCGAGCGCTACACTTGGACAAATGAACGGGGAGACTCGAAAAATAGTGCCATTAAACAGGTGGCTTCCGGCCGTTTTGGTGTCACCAGTCTTTACCTCTCCCAAGCGCGAGAATTGCAGATAAAAATGGCTCAAGGGGCAAAACCGGGCGAAGGCGGTCAATTACCGGGTAAAAAAGTCTATCCTTGGATTGCCAAAGTCCGTCACTCCACCCCCGGAGTCGGGTTAATTTCTCCCCCACCCCACCACGATATCTACTCGATTGAAGACCTAGCGGAGTTGATTCATGACCTAAAAAATGCCAATCGTGCGGCGAGAGTGAGCGTAAAACTGGTTTCTGAGGTGGGAGTTGGCACAATCGCCGCCGGAGTCGCTAAAGCTCACGCCGACGTGGTTTTAATCTCTGGTTTCGATGGTGGAACTGGAGCCTCACCCCAAACCTCGATTAAACACGCGGGTTTACCTTGGGAGTTGGGACTAGCAGAAACCCATCAAACATTGGTGTTAAATAATCTTCGCAGTCGCATTGCGGTGGAAACCGATGGCCAGATGAAAACCGGCCGCGATGTGGTGGTGGCGACGCTATTGGGGGCCGAAGAATTCGGTTTTTCCACTGCGCCACTGGTGACGTTGGGCTGTATTATGATGCGGGTTTGTCATCTTAATACCTGTCCGGCGGGGGTAGCGACTCAGGATCCGTTATTACGGCAGAATTTCATCGGGGAGCCTGAATATACGGTGAATTTCATGAAATTTATCGCCCAGGAAGTGCGGGAAATTATGGCCGAATTGGGATTCCGCACCTTGAATGAAATGGTGGGGCGAACTGATGTATTAGAGCCGAAACAGGCTGTAGAACATTGGAAAGCGAAAGGAATTGACCTAACTCCGATTCTCTATCAACCGGAGGTAGATGCAGAGGTAGGACGTTATTGTCAGATTCCCCAGGACCACGGTTTAGATAAGTCGTTGGATATAACCGTTTTACTGGATTTATGCAAAGATGCCATTGAAAAAGGCGAAAAAGTCAAAGCGACACTACCGATTAAAAATATTAACCGCGTGGTGGGGACGATTTTAGGCAACGAAATCACTAAACGTCACTGGGAGGGTTTACCGGAAGATACCGTACATCTCCATTTTCAGGGCAGCGCGGGGCAGAGTTTCGGTGCTTTTGTTCCCAAAGGGGTGACACTGGAGTTAGAGGGGGATGCTAATGATTATGTGGGTAAGGGTTTAAGCGGTGGCAAAATCATCGTTTATCCGCCCAAAGGTTCCACTTTTGCGGCCGAGGAGAATATTATCATCGGTAACGTGGCTTTATACGGTGCAACCAGTGGTGAGGTGTATATTTCTGGGGTTGCCGGGGAACGTTTCTGTGTCCGCAATTCTGGGGTTAATACCGTAGTTGAGGCCGTTGGCGACCACGCTTGCGAGTATATGACGGGGGGTAAAGTCGTTGTTTTAGGGCCCACTGGTCGCAATTTCGCCGCTGGGATGAGTGGTGGTGTCGCCTACGTCCTCGATGAGTCGGGGGATTTCGCCACTCGTTGCAATACCCAAATGGTAGCTTTAGAGGCGCTAGAAGGGGAAGAAATCGACGATTTACGCGAGTTAATTCAACGCCATGCTGATTACACCCATAGTCAAAAAGCAGCCCTGGTTTTAGCAAATTGGTCGGAAATGTTGCCCAAGTTTGTTAAAGTAATGCCCAAGGATTATAAGCGGATGTTGCAGTGTATTAAAGAGGCGTTAGATTCCGGTTTAACTGGCGATTCTGCCCTCGATGCGGCTTTTGAAGCCAACGCCCGCGATGTGGCAAGGATTGGCGGTAGTTAGGGTTTAATGGGGGCTTATTCAGCCCCCTTTTTTTTGAATAGACAAGTTAAAATAGAGGGTAGATGTTGTTTATAGACCTAACTCCTCTCATTCCAATAGACACACAAGACAATTTTCTAACCTTTGAAATCTTTGCATTTGACACTTCTAATAAATCTCATATCAAAACTCCTGATAATTTACTCTATCTTCTCGCCTCGAATGATTCATTTTGGAATGGAACACCACAAATAGATTGTAACAATCGCCAAATCAAGGATGATTCTATAGAAATTACAGTAAATCAAATTACATTTGATCAAGATGAATGTATTACAGTTTTTTCAATTGTTGTAAAGGAAAAATATGATTTTTTAGAACCTCAACGTATTCCAATTTTAAAATTTTTCAAAGACCAAAAATTAGAAAAACTGTATATAGTAAAAGACGAAATTTCTGAACAGATTGCTGTTCAAATTTATCCCTATGTTTATCGTGTGGAAACCTATTTAAGAGCCTACATAACGAAATTCATGACAACCAAGATAGGAGTGAATTTCTGGGAAACAGAAGCTCCTCAAGATTTCAAAAAGAAAGCTGAGGAGAGAAAAAACAATGAAAAAGAATTTGTAACTTATATTGTCAATAAACTCTACCTAATCGATTTTAATGATTTAGGTAAGTTTATATATAGTGCGCCTAAATGATAGGTAAACTAGAATGCCGACAACAATCCCGAAATATTTTAGAATAAAAGGACGACAAATATAAGTGTTTGGAGAATCAAATGGAAGCAGAACTTCAAATTCTCGAAGAGTTCATCAAAACTAATCCCGACTCCCGATAACTGAAAAGAGCCTTAGGGGTTAAGCTGGCTTTGTCGGGATACGCTTATAGAGCAATTCAAGAAATTATTGGAGTGACCCCCGGATTCATTGCTAAATGGAAAAAGGAATTTATTTCAGCAGGAATTGAGGGGATTATCTTGAAGTATAAAGGTTCGAGACCCTATCTAAATGCCGAGGAAAAACAAGAATTAATTCAATGGATTATCAACCAGAGTCACTGGGATATTGGGGAGCTAGAAACTTATGTACTAGAAACTTATGAGGTTGTGTTTAAATCGAGACAGAGCTACTACCAATTGCTAAAAGAAGCGAGAATTAGCTGGCCAAAGGCGGAACAAGTAAGACTAAATCCGTTGAGTAACGCACAGAAAACGGGTTTCTCCGAGAAACCCGTTTTCTACTCATGCACTCATGCAAAAAGGGGAATGAATAATCAGTCTTTAATAACCAGATTTAGTATAAACCCGAAAAAAGCTCCAGAAGAGGTCAAAAAAAAGAATGAAGAAATCAGTCAATTATTGGAGAGCAAAAAAGAGGAGATTCGGTCGGGAAAGCTGGTGGAAAGATGTTCTAGGCCATCTCTGGAACTTTATTAAAGAAAGACTAAAAGAAGGTGAAAATCCCTCAGAGTTACTCGAAAGAACTTTGGTAAAAATTGAGAATGAAAAAGAGAGACAAACTTATTATGGAGCTTTAAATTTAGAGGGCAAAGAATTTATTTTAGCTCCCTACAAGGCAGGGAAGGTCGAGAATACAGTAGATTTCTTGAAAAAACTAATTCAAAGCAACCCTGAGCGAAAAATACTGATTATTTGGGATGGAGCTTCCTATCATGCGGGAGAAGAGATGAGCAAATTCCTTACTGAACAAAATCAGGGTTTATCCCCAAAAGATTGGCAGATTACCTGTCATAAATTTGCTCGATACGCTCCCGAAGAAAATCCAGTAGAAGCAATTTGGCTACAGTTAAAAAATCTTTTGAGAAGATTTTATTGGTTGGCCAAAAATTTTCGGGTGGTTAAACGCTTGTTCGAGTTTTTTGCCAAATTTCAATTATTTAATTTTCCTAACCTTAAGAAATACGATGCCTTTTCACAATTCATTTAGGCGCACTATATATGCTAATGGTACAACTCTCGAAGCTACTAAGGAACAGTTACAGGAAGTTTTGGAAGGCTGGGTTATTTTAGGACTACGCTTACAGCATCAGTTACCGATTATTGACGGTATCAATCTAACCCCTCAACAAAAAATCGCCTGATGCCATCTTTTGCCCTCATCAAAAGGAAAGAGTTAATTCACCAGTTGAGAAAGCTGGGATTTTCTGGTACTCTGGTAGGAGTAAATCATCAATATATGGTGCAGGGAAAGTTAAAAATCTGGATTCCTAATCCACACCAAAGAGATATCAGTAAAAGCTTGCTGGCTAAAATTTTACATAGAAAACGGGTTTCTCAAAGAAACCCGTTTTCTGTACTGTCAATCTCTTGTCTCGATTAATTCGGGGACAAGTTCGGGAATAAAACCGGGTTCAGCTAAAGAACCGGTAACATGATGTTCAAAGACTTCTGCGGGGGGAAAAGTTTTCTTGACTTCTTGAGATTGCGGCTCCGTAGAAGGTAGCCATTTAATTAGGGGTAAAGGTAGGAGAGTAGAGAGATTAGTAATCACCACCAATAACCAAAGGTTATCAAAATTAGTTTCGGTGACTCCCAACCAATGGGTTAATAAAGCGCCGATTTCTTGGGAAACTAATCCTGACATATTCCAGATAGACATTAATAAAGCGAATAGAGATGCTTCAATACCCACGGGACAAAGACGGGCCGATAAAATTAAGACGGGTAAAAAGGCAATTTGTCCCATGACGGTGAGGATGAGACTATCCCCCAAACTAAACCAATGATCGTCAATACCGAGCGCTCGATTAGTATGGGTAACTAAGAGTAGGGTGGTCATCCCTAAAAGCGCAGAAATCACCGTACTCCAACCCAAAATTAAACGAAAGGAAATCGCTTTTAAAAACCGTTGATATACCCAGATCCCCAGGATCGAGGCTAAACTGGTGACTAAGCGCACTCGTCCTAAAAATTCCGGTTCAAATCCTAACTCGTTGGTGGTGAAGTAAAAAAAGGCCGAATCGGCGCTAGGAGTAGCCTGCCAGAGAAAAATAAAGGCAGTGGGTAATAAAATTGATTTTTGTCTAATTGCTGACCATAATTGCCCGATTTGCTCTTTGACTTTCGGCGTGGATTGTGCTTCATCATTGTTATTCTTGATTTTTTCCTCTGTAATTAAAAACGCCATGGCTGAGGCAATCAGGGGAAAAATAGCGGTGAGAGCGAAGACAGGACGAGTACCGAGGTGTGCCAGTAACCAACCCCCCAGATAAGCCGTAATTAAGCCGCCTAGCGCCGATATTCCCCAAGTTAAGGACTGTAGAGAACCGGATTGAGTGAAGGACTCTTTGCGCGCTCTTTCTACTACCAAAGAATCGACGATGACATCACTAATGGTGACAGAAAGGGAACCAAGCAGGATCGCGGCCGTCGCTTGCCAAGCATTCTCCACCACAGTCGCTAGGGCCAACCAAGCTAAAACCCCGAGAATTCCCGATAAAATTAGGTATGGCCGACGACGATAGCCGAAAATAGGCAAACCATCCGAAAGAAAGCCAAAAGCTGGTTTAATCACCCAAGGAATCGCCGCCACTCCGATTAATGCCCCCATCTGGGAGGGACTCAAGGCCAAATCGTCTTTTAAAAAAAAGCTAACCGCTAATCGGGAGAGTCCGAGAATGCCCTGCACGAAATAAACCCCTAAAATGCCAATTAATTCGGGATTAGGGTCATTTCCGAACAAGATACTCTCTTTAAGGAATTTTTTCCCGCGATCGATGCCAAGGCGATTAATAAGCATGAAGTTTCATAAATATTTGTTACTGTCTCTATGATAATTGATCGCTCGATCGGTGCGTTAGCTGTTAGGGGTTGGCTGTTGAGGTTTAGATTTTGGGTGTTGGGGTGTTGGGGTGGTGGGGTGTTGGGGTTTTGTCCCAGTTGAAATTCCCCCACTTCCCCCTTCCCCCACTTCCCTATCCCCCGATTCCCTCATCCCCAATCGGCATAACAGGTTTATTGTCATGTTATTGGGAAAGTCTCTTGCGATCGCTCTATTTGAGAGTAATATAGCTGAACTTCCCCCATACATATCTACTACAATAGCCGAAAACCCTTATCCATCAATGGATACACTCATTGACTTTTCTTAATGTACCCATGTAATTTGTAACATTTCTTAATGAACAAGAATTCTCTCAATTTGCTAGAATGATGGCCATGTAATACCAAATTTCTAAATCCATGACAGACATCCACGCTCGAATGCTTGCCAAGCCTGCATTCGTTGTGACGCGAATAAAGAAAAATGGTATCCTATTGGTGATTTTCTCTCACTTAAGGTGAGCAGCAGAAGTTGTTCAAAGAGGGCGAAGGCAATTCGCCCCTACAATAATATTATTTCGCCAATGGTAGGGGCGCACCGCGTGCGCCCAAAATGTCATCTGGATATTTCGACAAAATTGAGATGCACCAGGCATAACCATACTCTGTCATTACTTTTGAAAAATGGTATAAGTAGTCGTGCAAAATTAATTTCCTAGTCGAGACTCCGAGACTCACAAGACTCCGAGACTCCGAGACTCCGAGACTCACAAGACAGCTATTAGGGATCGGATTTGAGTTTTCAGTTCACTGTTTACTGATCACAGCAGCAGTCTGACGGAGTAGTGGCTTAGATGTGTAATTAATTGTGCTTAGATACTTATATAACCGTAATTCCCCTCCGGCTGTCCTTCGACCTGATTCTTACCGAGAAGGAGATCAAGTCAAAAAAAGAACCCTAGCCAACGGCTCGGCTGAGATCGCCGAACGCCCTCTCAAAATTACCCGATGATATTATCGACAATTTGAAACTGGCTCTCAAAGAGGCAACACTGTCAATGACTGAAGGCATTCCCAATCATTTTGAAGTGATTAGAAGTCTTCCTCATGGTCATGTGATGGCTATTTTAGAGGCGATTAAAAAATTAGGGTAAGAGCATCTCAATCACGCTTGACAAAAGGAACTCAGCACAGCAACCATATAGTCATTGTCCATCGCTGCTCGCTTACTTTTTTGTCGCAGAATTGGACTTCGTGAGTAGTTTTATTCCAGAGGTGGCGAACCCTTTTAACCATTTTTTTTGGGCAAATTTGTCGAACAATCTCAGTTTGAGTTCCCATCCCATCAATGGTGATAATTGCGCCTGAGATATCTAATAATTCTAGTAAAGCAGCAATCGCCGTAATTTCATGTTTACTTATCTTCCACCTTGACTTGTCCTATTGCTTGGGTTTCATTATCCAATAACCCTAACAGCAACGCCATAGGTTCCGTCCATTTGAGATAATTTAAATAGTCCCACTGTAACTGCTCATCCCTGAGATGGGGTAACTTTTTCTTTAATTCCTCAGCCGTATAATATTCTTGAATCAGTTGATGGCGAAAAGCAATTTTATCATTACCTTCTAGGTGAATTAGATGATATTTCAATAAATCCTTTAACCACTGCTTACTGTAATATTCTGGAAATCCTTGATTTTTTATAAATTTGCTTAATTCTTCTTCTGCTTCTGTTCGGGAAATAGCCACCTGAATCTCGGTTTTTGACTCCCCTTGTGTCATTTTCCAAGCTAACACTTGCAGCAATTCTCGCCACCAATCCCGGGATTCTTGGTAAGTAGGAACATCTGCCTTTAATTTGTGATCATAAACTGTTTCGGTAAAATGTCGAAAAACTAAGCCCAAATTAGCAGGAATTTGGCTTTTCTCATTAAAAACTTCACATAACATCCACAAAAGTAGGGGAGTTTCTCCCAATTCCTTGAGACGATTTCCTAACTGTTTAAGCATTTCTTCGCCTTTTTCGGGCAAATAGGCCTTGACAAAATCCCGCATCTGTGGTTCGGTCAGGGGGAGCATTTCCAGCTTTTTTTCAATGTTTAAGTCGTCGCTGCCTAAATCCCTTGTCGTGAAAATCATCGGGATTTCTGCATACTGCTGGCGAAAGTTTTTTAATTTCTGTCGTGCAGTATCTGATGGCAATTCATTGATACCATCAAATAATAATAATGGGATAAAATTCTGATTTTCTAACAGCCAACTTTCTAGGGTATTACTATCAATAATTAATTGATGGCGTTTCAGGAATTGTAAAATTAAATCAAGAATTGAGGTTTCATACAAGCGTAATTCGATGAGAATGGGAATTTGAATGATTTTAGCCTGATTTTGTTGATTTGGGCGCAAGCTTTGCGCCCCTACGGATTCTTCTAATAATAATCTGGCTAAAGCGGTCGATTTTCCTGAACCGGGACGACCTTTTAAAAGAACGTGATTAGTCGCATACTTGCGTAAACCTTCTAAAACTGTGAATCTTTCCTTTTTTTATGCTTTTTCTGGTCTTTCCTGCGGGTTTTCCCGTTCTTTTTCAATCGTCTGCACCCACAAATCCCTTAGCAAAGGTGCAGTTTTCGACGGGCGTGTTTTTCCCTCTACGTCCGTGAAGGTGTAAAATGTCTCCCACTGGGCGTACTTTTCCGAGATTGATTTGAGATAGGGAGTCCAGTCAATCATTGATGCTGTTAAGTATTTAAATTACCTGTTGAGACGAGGAAAAAGGCAACCCCCCAACCCCTAGCAGGGGTAGGGTTGATTCATGAATCAACCCTACCTTGAATCAACCTTACCTTGAATCAACCCTACCTTGAATCAACCCTACTAGCAGGGGGGGCGAGGGAGATTCTGCTAATCTAAGAATAAGCGGTTAAAATGCGTCTTAGCTTATTTTTAATTGTAGGCTAAGAAGATTTGGTCATGACTTACAAGATAGAATCGGAGTTTCTGCATCCCTCTCCTGTCAGACAGAGAAAACCCCATCCGAATATAAACACTCACGCTGCCGTCGTACCTTGTTCCAAGCACTTTAGCGTATATCTGGCACGAGTTTTAAGAATTGTTAACTGATCTGTTTTTGCCAACAACTCATCTAACTCAGCTACTTCATCAGCGCAGAGTAAAGATTCTGCATTTCTCGTCACTAAATCATCTAAACGGGTTTGCTCTACGAGGGACAATTGACAACTTGCCAGCGCTTTTAATTCATCCACACTCAAACCAATCAAACAATCTTCATCGAGTCCTAATGAATTGGCAAATCGAGAATAGGTGTTCCAGTCTAATAAAACCCCAACTCGTTCCCCTTGCTCATTTGTTAAGTATTCTACTGGCTTGGACATATTAGAAACACTCACAATACAATATAATCCTATTTTAGTAATTAATTCCAGAAAATGCCCTTGATCGCCGATAAGGTTATCCTCTTTTTGTTTTCCTAATTGTTAGGTTTTCTAAAAAGTTGGTGCGTTACGGCAATATTTAGACCTTGATTTTTTCCCTAAAAACAATGGATTGCCTAACGCACCCTACGTTTATTTTTGTTTTCCTAATTGTTGGGCTTTATAAAAAGTTTCTAAACTGTGACTATCACCGACAAAACGCCAGTGCCAAGGCTCATAATTAATACCCTGGGGATTATTTTCGGGGAAAGATAACTCGAAACTATACTGAGCGGCGTTATTTTGCAACCAACGAAAAGCGGCAGTATTAGCAAAACTGGTGCTTAAATTTGTGGCTGGGGTGCGACCATCGCCAATATCGATCGCATAACCGGTATGATGTTCGCTGTAACCCGGAGGTGCGCTCACTTCTGCTCGTTTGCGGGTTGGCTGATTGCGTTGTTTTTTCACTTCAAAAAAGAGCTTTTCTTGGGTTGCTTTCGCTCGAAATGCGGAAATCGGCATTAAAATCACCCCCGACCTTCTTGCGTCACTTTGCATCTGGATAAAAGCCTTGGCTGCTGCCTTCCTTAAACGCATACCACCATCCCCAGTAATGGGGTCTAATTCCGTCTCTGGAGCCTGTTGATAGGGTAAATGACCTAGAATGTTCTCAATGGGGCTAGGAGTGGCTTTAATCAGGGGGGATGGGTTAATAACCGGTTTTTTTACGGAAGCAGGGGGACGATTCAAGACTGCTATGGCAATTAGGCCGGTTCCCACCAGAGCAAGTAAACCGCTTGCGATCGTTATAAGACCATTAGGATTAGTAGTTTTTCTGTACTGGCTGTCCCGCAAAGCTTCGGGAATATCATCGATCGGTTTCACGGTTCACTTACCCTCCTGCACGATAATTACATTATTCCCCGGCCACTCCATCTTGACGAGCAGCGTGTTGAACGGCGGCGGCCACAGCCGTAACTACACGACTATCAAAAACCGAGGGAATAATATTCTCTCGATCGAGATTAGCAGGAGTGATCAAAGAAGCGATCGCTTTGGCCGCTTCCAGATACATATTATCGGTGATGGCCCTAGCGCGACAGTCCAAGGCCCCGCGAAATAATCCGGGGAAAGCGAGGACATTATTAATCTGATTGGGATAATCGCTGCGTCCGGTAGCCACCACGGCCACTAAATCATTGATTAATTCCGGTTGAATTTCGGGAATCGGATTAGCCATGGCAAAGACGATCGCATCTTTAGCCATTCCCTTGACCATTTCAGGAGTCAATACCCCCGGTACACTCACCCCCAAGAAGACATCAGCGCCTTTAAGAGCATCCCCTAGCTTACCACTGGCAGTCACGGCCCAAGCTTGTTTTTCTGGGGTTAAATCGTCCCGGTTTTGGGAGAGGATACCATGGGAATCACAGAGGGTTATATCTGTAGCTCCTGCGGTTTTAAAGAGAGTAGCGATGGCGATTCCCGCCGCACCCGCACCATTAATGACGATTTTGGCTGTATCAAGCGATTTTTTAACCAATTTGAGGGCATTAATCAGGGCCGCCAGGGAAACGATCGCCGTACCGTGTTGATCATCGTGGAAAACGGGAATATTTAACTCCTCTCGCAGACGTTTCTCGATTTCAAAACAGCGTGGCGCGCCGATATCCTCTAGGTTAATGCCACCAAAAACCGGGGCGATTCTTTTGACGGTTGCGATGATTTCTTCGGGGTCTTGGGTGGCTAAACAGATGGGAAAAGCATCAATTCCTGCGAATTCCTTGAATAGCATCGCTTTCCCTTCCATTACTGGTAGGGCAGCCTCCGGCCCGAGATTTCCTAATCCTAATACCGCACTACCATCGGTAACTACAGCGACGGTGTTGCCCTTGATGGTTAATGAGTACACTTGTTCGGGTTGATGAGCGATAGCGGTGCAGATGCGACCAACTCCAGGGGTGTAGGCCATGGCCAGGTCGTCTTGGGAGGCGAGGGAAATACGACTTTCAATGGAGATTTTACCCCGACGATGGAGATCGAAGGTGCGATCGGAAACTTTCAGGAGTTTAACATCCGGTAGAGCTTTAACCGCGGCGATAATCTGTTCCGCTTGGTCGGTACTAGCGGCATCAACCATAATCTCGCGGGTGCTAATCTTTAAATTGCGTTCGATCAGAGAAATTTGCCCTAAATTCCCCCCGACATCGGCGATCGCATTGAGGACAGAAGCGAAGGTTCCCGCTTGATTGGGGATTTCTATCTTGAGACTTAAACTATAGCTAGGATTGGGCGTTAAATGAACCATGCTGAAGGCTTCCAATACTGATAAATATTGATTATCTTCTATCTGTGAGGGACTTTGGTATCTAATCGCGCAGTTTCTGTAGCTATTTTGACATCCTCACCGCCGTAAACGGACGGCGATTCCCAAACCTCACGATTTAGGTTTCTGCTCTGACAGGGGGACAAGCAAGCTGAAAAGCTTATGTAGCATGGAATACATATACATACTCCCAAAAAAGATAAGTCATATATAGTAGATATGACCTAAATAACGAAAATGATAAGTGAACTATATCAGAAAGTCTTAGAGAATGAACTGGGGCGAGCCAGATATCTACTGTTGTTAATGATAGTTGGAACCTTACAAATATTGAAGCAAGCCAAGTTAGAGATGTTAGCAGAAGCACTACCCATACCAATCCTGTTTGAGAGTCGGAGAAAAAAACTAAAAAGATTTTTAAAGCTGGAAATTCTGAAGATTGAAAAAATCTGGTTTCCCTGCCTAAAAGAGATGTTAAAACAGCAGGAGAGATTCACAATAAAAGGATTAGTATACATTGCCATAGACCGGACGAGTTGGGGAGCAATAAATATCTTGATGGTGAGTCTAATTTATGACAAGAGAGCCATGCCAATATATTGGGAGATATTAGATAAAAAAGGAAGTAGTAATCTCGAAGAACAGCAGCGAGTATTGGGGAAAATATTGACGGTTTTATCAGGTCATAAAATAGTGGTGTTAGGAGATAGAGAATTTTGCTCGGTCAGTCTTTGAAAGTGGCTTCAGAAGCAGAGAGAGTGTATACTTTTGTTTAAGACAAAAACAAAGTCCAAATGTGAAGACAAAAGAAGGAATTTATCAAGAAATGAGAGAGTTAGGTTTAAGTCCAGGAAGTCAACTATTTTTGAAGGATGTAAATATTACAAAAGAGCGGGGATTTGGCCCGTTTAACTTAGCTGGTAAGTGGAAAAAAACCTATCGGGGTTTTCAAACAAAAGAGCCTTGGTATATTCTGACTAACTTGGGAGATTTAGAGACGGCAATAATGGCCTATCAATAAAGATTTGATATTGAGGAGATGTTTCGAGATTTTAAGTCGGGAGGCTATAGCTTAGAAGGTTCTCAATTAGCACCGCAATACCTATCAAAGCTGATAATTGTGGCGTTGCTGAATCAAGCTATGAACATCCTGCTCAATTAAGACGCGATATTTCATGGGTTTGTCCTTGCTTTGAATTGATTGTTCCAGAAAACCCGTTTTCTAAGGGGTTTTGCATTTTTTGTCAGGTTCTTTCTAGCTGCTGTCTTCGTCTTTGACGATTTTCCGCTTCTAAGCGACTAATCGCTTCTTCTAATTGTAATCCAACTAATTCCATCTCTTGACAATTGCGGTGTGCTTTTGCCAAAGTTTCTTTAAGTTGATCAGAATCCCAGGGAAGCTGAGGAACAAAATCCATTTATTGGGATTTAATTAAGTAGGTAGGCGTTAAAAATTATATAACCACTTACTTAATTATTTTAATCTAGTCTAGCATAAGTTAGCAATTCCCACCCTACTAGAAGACTATTTAAACAGATCCGAATGAGTCCCAGTCCGAACGAGTGTTAAGCTTTCCTCATCTCGCTCAATCTTGTAGAGTAACAACCAATCCGGCTCGATATGGCACTCACCATAACCCGACCAATCTCCAACGAGATTATGATCTCGGTATCGCTCTGGTAGTATTTGTTCTTGCACCAGTAGTTCCACCACAGTTTTTAACTTTTCCAAGTCTTTACCCCGTTTTTTCATCCGCCTCAAATCGCGTCGAAAGCGGGCGCTTTCCTGTGGCGTTAACATTCCCCTGTATCTTTGTTCCAATCCTCGAACATCTGCCCGACGCTACTATAACGGTTAAGACGCTCAGGATGTTTTTCTACTTCTTCAATGGTGGCGAGCGTTTCTGTATTAGGAATTTGAACATCAAAGGGAAAACCTTGATGAAAATCGACATCAGATAAGGCTGGATGCTGGATTTTTTGTAGCAGAAGCTGTTGTTCTTCGTCAGTTAAGGAAAGGATAATTTGAGCAAGAGAATCAATTAGTTTAGTATTGATTGCAGGAGCAGCTTGACTCATGATTAAACAAATGATTGGGAGTTAATTAATTATTTTAATCCAGTCTAGTGCGAGTTAGCAATCCCTAGCGATCGCCCTAAGTCCAGAAAACGGGTTTCTTTAAAAAACCCGTTTTCTAAGTTGATGAAATAAGCTAAAATCAAATCAACTCGTTGTCCTCGCCTTATATTTTCTATCCAAACTACCTACACTCAAGCTCAAGAAAATTTAGGGAGCCTTCTGGATCGACTGGAAAGCGAGAATAGTATGGCGATTATTACGCGCCCTGGTCATAAAGATATGGCACTATTGAGCGCAGAAGAATTAACTGGCTTATTAGAAACCGTTTATCTTTTGCGATCGCCTGCGAATGCTAGAAAGTTATTGGCAGCACTGGAACGTTCAATGGAGCGGGACGTTCAAACAATACCGGGACAGACAGTTACAGAACTTTGTCAGGAGTTAGGAATTGAACGCCAAGAGTAGGGCAATTGTCTTTGATCACCAATTTCGAGAAGATTTAAGATGGTGGTATAAAACAGATAAAAAAGCTGATTCAGAAAACGGGTTTCTCAAAGAAACCCGTTTTCTCTGATTCAGAAAACGGGTTTCTCAAAGAAACCCGTTTTCTCTTCTCAGTTCCAATGGCGCTTAAGTGCCGCTCCCGCCCCCAGCAAGCCTAAGGCCAGCAAACCCAGGCCAGAACTTGATTCAGGAACAGGAACAGTCTGGGCAAAGCGAACTTCAGAGAGACCAATAGGCCCTGGTGCTGTCCAACCAACGAACCAATTGTTTGCTACATCAATTCTAGCATATTGGGCTTGAATTAAAGGAAAGGAAAAGATTGTCGCTGGTATGTTAGTTGCCGTACCTTCAGGTAGTGTTAGGGTTCCTGATACATAAACTGGACTGCTAAAGTCGGAGTTATTGGAGAGAATTAGTGTGAAATCCTTGATTCCGCGATCAGTAGCTGTGGTATTAAAAGCGTTGTAATTCCACAAAGCCAAGGTATCTAAGAACACAGAACTGCCAAAATCAAAATCAAGATTGACATCAGCAGGAGTCGTCCCGCTTTCTAAACGTACTCCCCAGAAATTAGCTCCATTGCTACCTCCGACGTGCTGTTGCTGCAAAGCGTTTCCAGGTCCAGTCAACCCATTGCCGTTGGCAGTGTTGACTAAGGCTCCAACGGTGAGAGTAGCAGTGCCTGCATTAAGCGTTAAGGTTGGAGTCGGATTGTAGATGATCGGCAGCGCTTGGACGGGGAGGACGGTCAAACTAGCGATCGCGCTAACTGTGCCGGCGAAGACAACACCAGCCAGAGACAGAGATTTGAAGGTAGTTGTAGTATTCATGAACAATTTTGGGCAAAATCCTCCAAGATTCTACTACCCCCCCCCATTTTGTCAAGTATGTAAGTCTAGAAAACGGGTTTCTGGAAGAAACCCGTTTTCTCAGTGCGATCGCTTGGGGAAGATAGGGTTTGAAATATTTGTAATCTTTGATACAAATCTCTCGATCATCTGTTCTTAAGATGAAGGCTAATGCTGCTAATTGATCGGAAAAGAGGCCGGCGCAAGCAGATAAAAACCGCACAGAAGCTTGTGCCGTGGGATCAAAATTATTAAGCAGAGAATAACCTCTGACCCCAATTCAACAGCAAAATTAGTAGGAAACTTGTCATCGCCTAAGTAAAGTAACCCTTTATCCACGACAGAGCCAAATAGGAAAAATACTTATGAGTTATGGAACGCGTGTTCAAGCTATCTCTCAAGTAACGGAGCGTAAACCCCTACCGAGCAAAATTCCGCAACGTTTAGAGGCCCTGTGGGCAACCGATGTCTTTACCCTGAGCAAAATGCAGGCCAGTCTTCCCAAAGACGTATTCAAATCGGTCAAAAACACGATTTTAACCGGGGGAAAATTAGACGTTTCCATCGCTGGTGCGGTAGCGGCAGCGATGAAGGATTGGGCCACGTCCAAAGGGGCGCTGTACTATGCCCACGTCTTCTATCCAATGACCAACGCCACCGCCGAAAAACACGATGGTTTTATCTCCGTGCAGAGCGACGGTTCGGTGATCACAGAATTTACGGGCAAAGTCTTAGTACAGGGTGAACCGGACGGCTCCTCCTTTCCTAACGGCGGACTTCGCTCCACCTTTGAAGCGCGGGGTTACACCGCTTGGGATGTCACCAGTCCAGCCTACGTCATGGAGACGGATAATGGTGTAACCCTGTGTATCCCGACGGTGTTCATCTCTTGGACAGGAGAGGCCCTCGACAAAAAAACGCCGCTTTTACGCTCGATTTCATCGATGAGTAAAGCCGCCACCAGGGTGCTAAAGCTCTTAGGACATACGGAAGTCGCCCCCGTGAACTCCAGCTGCGGTGCTGAACAGGAATATTTCCTCGTCGATGCTCATTTTGCCCATAGTCGCCCCGATTTACTGCTCACCGGTCGCACCCTATTCGGTAAACCCGCCGCCAAAGGTCAACAGTTCGACGATCATTATTTTGGCGCGATTCCCGAACGGGTTCAGGTGTTTATGCAGGAAGTGGAGGAAAGAATGTATCGCCTCGGCATTCCGGCCAAAACCCGCCATAATGAAGTCGCTCCCGGACAGTTCGAGATTGCCCCCTTTTTCGAGGCTGCTAACGTGGCCAGTGACCATCAGCAGTTAATTATGACTTTGCTGAAAAGTACGGCTAAAAAACACGGTTTTGTTTGCCTACTGCACGAAAAACCCTTTGCGGGAATTAATGGTTCGGGAAAACACGTTAACTGGTCTGTCGGCAACGCCACCCAGGGCAATCTGCTGGATCCGGGCGATACTCCCCACGCTAATATGCAGTTTTTGTTGTTCTGTGGGGCAGTTATCCGTGGTGTTCACAAGTACGGACCGCTTTTACGCGCAGTGGTGGCTACCGCCAGCAATGATCACCGTTTGGGGGCAAATGAAGCTCCTCCCGCCATTATTTCGGTATATTTGGGCAGCCAGTTAGAAAAGGTATTCGACCAAATTAGCCAAGGACAAATTGAGGGTTCTGATGCCCCAGGGTTGATGGATCTGGGTGTCGATACCCTGCCGGTGTTCCCCAAGGACCCTGGCGATCGCAATCGTACCTCTCCTTTTGCTTTTACGGGCAATCGCTTTGAATTCCGCGCTGTGGGTTCTAATCAGTCAGTTTCCGGGCCGCTGGTGGCGATGAACACGATTCTAGCGGATTCCCTGACTTGGGTGGCGGATAAGTTAGAAAGCCGGATGAAGGCCGGAGAAGACCTCAATACTGCGGCCCAAGGTGTTCTCAAGGAGATCATGGACAAACACAGAAATGTGATCTTCGGAGGTAACGGATATTCCCCGGAATGGCACAAAATGGCGGTAGAAGAGCGCGGTTTGGCTAATCTCCGCACCACTGCCGATGCTTTACCCGTGCTGAAGGCCGATTATATCGAAGAACTTTTTACCCGCATGGGTGTGTTTAGTCCCGTTGAACTGGAAAGTCGTTTTGATGTCTATGCGGAACAGTATTTGCTGGCCATCGAGGTGGAGGCAAAACTGGTGGTAAGTATGGCTAAAACGATTATTTATCCCGCTGCCGTTCGCTACTTGTCGGAATTGTCCTCAGCGATCGCCAACGCAGCTGCGATCGGTATCGAGATGGATAAGGAAAGCGCCCAAACTGTCTCTAATCTAATTAAATTACTGATGGATGGCGTTAGCAAACTGAGTGCGGCCATGGCTAAACACGATTTTGACTCGATCGAGGAACATATGCAGTATTCTGCTCAAACGATCCGTCCCTTGATGGATCAGGTGCGCGAATATGCTGACACACTGGAAGGGGAAGTAGCTGACAATTTCTGGCCCTTACCTACCTATCAAGAAATGTTGTTTGTTAAATAACACGACCGCAAGGAGGGGGTGAATAGCTGAAAAAATGATTCAGCACCCCCTTCTTTTTAGCTCTGGTAGTTTTAAGTTATGTTAAGAAAAGTCAATATAAACCTAAAACTACTATGGTATTAACTCCGACAATTGGCGAAAAATCCTATAATCGTCAGGATTGGCAAAAAGGCTATCAATCCCAACCTAACGAGTACGATTACGAGGTAGAAGACATCGAGGGGCAAATTCCCCCCGATTTACAGGGTACAGTCTTTAAAAATGGCCCCGGTTTACTCGATATCGCTGGCACTGCGATCGCTCATCCCTTCGATGGGGATGGTATGATCAGCGCGATTAGCTTCAATCATGGGCGCGTACATTATCGTAATCGTTTTGTGAAAACTGAGGGTTATCTCCAGGAACAGAAAGCGGGAAAACCCCTTTATCGCGGTGTTTTCGGCACGAAAAAACCGGGGGGAATTTTCGGCAATGCTTTTGATTTGCGTCTGAAAAATATTGCCAATACTAATGTTATCTACTGGGGTAATAAATTACTGGCACTTTGGGAAGCGGCCGAACCCCATCGCCTCGATGCTAAAACCCTTGATACTATTGGTTTAGACTATCTCGATGGTATCTTGGAAAAAGGCGATTCTTTTGCCGCTCATCCTCGCATCGATCCCGCTTGTATCTTCGATAATCATCAACCTTGTCTGGTAAATTTTGCCATTAAAACGGGTTTGTCGAGTGCCATTACTCTCTACGAAATTAGTCCCACGGGTAAGTTATTACGTCGTCATACCCACAGTATACCGGGCTTCTGTTTTATCCACGATTTTGTTATTACTCCCCACTACGCTATCTTTTTCCAAAACCCAGTTAGTTATAATCCTTTTCCTTTTCTTTTTGGGTTAAAAGGTGCGGGAGAATGCGTTATCAATCAACTGGACAAGTTAACTAAGATTATTATTATCCCCCGGGATCCTAACAAAGGAGAAGTGAAAGTTTTAGAAACTCCATCGGGTTTTGTGTTTCATCATAGCAATGCTTTTGAACAAGGGGAGAAAATTTATATCGATTCTATTTGTTATCAATCCTTACCACAACTGGATTCAAATAGCAATTTTCAATCGGTAGATTTTGATAGTTTAGCTCCCGGACATCTGTGGCGATTTACACTAAATTTATCAGAAAATACCGTTACAAGAGAATGTATTCTAGAGCATTGTTGTGAGTTTCCCAGCATTAATCCTGCAAAAGTTGGTCAAGATTACCGTTATTTATACATCGCTGCCACTCATCATGCCACCGGTAATGCTCCTTTGCAAGCAATCTTAAAACTGGACTTATTAACGGGAGAAAAACAATTACATTCTTTTGCTCCCCGGGGATTTGCAGGTGAGCCAATTTTTGTGCCTAAACCCGATGGAATTGCTGAAGATGATGGGTGGTTATTGGTAGTCACTTACGATGCGGCCAATCATCGATCGAATATGGTAATCTTAGATGCTAAAGATATCACTAATTCCCTAGCGATTATCCATCTTAAACATCATATTCCCCACGGGTTACACGGTAGTTGGACTAGACAATGTTTTTAAGTTAATTCTGTGAGGGTGGATTGAAAACCCACCTTTACTAAACTTTCTCTTGATATCCTTCTTGTAATAGCCAAAAACCGGCGAAGGATTCCGATTCAGGGTTAGATTGAATGGCTAAAAAATGCAGATTATTTGCTTTTTGTTTAGCTTCTTCAAAGTTTTTGGCTTCCTTTAAAGTCTCGGTATTAGTGACATTGACGAGAATCCAGCTATCACTAGCACCCGTTTCTAAACGTAGCAGAGGACGGGAACCAGTTTCTAACTTTAAATAGGCCATTTCTAACCCTGACATCCAACCAGCTAGGGGTAAAGCGCGGGGGGAAAAAATAACTAAACCGGGTATTTTGAGATTTTCATCTAATCCCATCTCTAGTATAGGCAAATTTTCTCCGAAGCTAATATCCCAATCTTTTAAATCATGAAAAGAAGACAATTCTAGCGTGACAAAAGCCCATTTATCTGCCTTATCTCCCCGGACAGCATCGGGAAGGGGAACAGCATTTAAAGGGGGATAATTAACGGAAGCAGTTTTAGTTAAATTTTGATCATAACCAACTTCTTGAGGGTAGAAATTAACCATTCTTTCTTCTATCCATCTAGTTAAAGCATGAGTGCGACGACTAGGGGAACCGGGAATACCGATATCCTCGCAAGCTTTGCTAATCATGTTATTCATCTGACGACGGAAAAAGCGAATTTTTTTGGGAGTTACCCCCGCTTCCTTGATAGCTGCAGTAATTGCTTCTCCTAACCATTGGGAATTAACCGTTGTATTAGGACAATAACTAGCATATTTAAATATTGTATCGGAGGAGCGATCGATTGTTGCTGGAGTTTCACAGATTAATACTTCCCATCTTTTTTTATTATTTTCATCCACCACCGGCCGCGAATAAAAATCAAGTTCCCAAATAGTCATATTTTTTTCAGTTATCAGTTATCAGTTATCAGTTATCAGGTATCAGTTATCAGATTTGAGTTTTCAGTTATCAGCTATCAGTCATCAGATTTGAGTTTTCAGTGAACAATATTAAGTGGCAAGTTCCGAGATTTCTTTTCAGTGATTACTGATTACTGTTTACTGATTACTGTTTACTGATTACTGTTTACTGATTACTGTTTACTGCTCACTGATTACTGATTACTGCTCACTGATTACTGCTCACTGATTACTGTTCACTGATTACTGAAAAATTCCCTATCCCCGACAACAGTACGAACGCGGTAGATAGGACGTTTTTGGGATTCATGGTAAGTTCGCATCAAAATTTCTGCTAAAAGACCAAAACAGAGTAATTGTACCCCAGTTAAAAAGAATAACACAGCTAGGATTAACAAAGGTCGATCGCCGATGTCTTGTCCGAAACCGAGTTTGAGAATAGTCAGATAAGCGCCTAAAATAATCCCCACTACCATCGATAACAGTCCGTAGAATCCAAAAATGTGCATCGGACGGGTGAGGAACTTTTTCATGAAAAAGACAGTAAATAAGTCCATAATCACGCGAATTGTGCGACCTAAACCATATTTACTCTGTCCGAACCGTCTAGCGTGGTGATTAACGGGAATTTCGGTTATTTTTGCCCCTTCAATAAAAGCTAATGCGGGTAAAAAGCGATGTAATTCCCCGTAGAGATTCATATCGGCGACTAATTCGGCTCGATAGGCTTTCAAAGAACAACCGTAGTCGTGTAATTTGACCCCTGTTACCTTTGCTATTAGCCAATTAGCTATTTTTGAGGGTAAAAGCCGTTTTACCTTGTCATCTTGGCGATTTTTGCGCCAGCCACTCACGAGGTCATAACCTTCCTCCAATTTGGCCAATAATAGGGGTATATCATTGGGATCGTTCTGTAAATCGCCGTCGAGGGTAACGATGACCTGTCCCGTGGCATAATTAAATCCGGCAGCCATAGCGGGGGTTTGTCCGTAGTTGCGTCGCAATATTACCGCCTTGAGATCATCGCGATTTTTGGCTAAATTAGTTAAAACCTCGGTGGAACCGTCCTTAGAACCGTCGTCAACACAGATTATCTCGTAGTTAATTTGATAAGAACGCAAAATCGTGGCGATACTCTCCACGAGATGGGGGATACTGTCCACTTCGTTATAAATGGGAACCACTACCGATAAAGTCTGGATAGCAGCCTGCGGGTTTGGTTCGTTGACACTGATGGACGGTGTAATCGGGGACATAGTTGACTGACGCGGGGACGTTTTGGGGCGATTGTACCACAATTCAGTTATCAGTTATCAGTTATCAGTTATCAGATGTGAGTTGTCAGTTCACTGTTCACTGCTCCCTGTTCACTGTTCCCTGTTCTCTGTTTGCTTTTTGGCTAAAATTGCCTGACGAAAACCTAAGACGACGAGAATATTGGAGAGGGTGAGGAAAAATTCGGCGCTGCCGTGTAACCAATCGACGTTAGCTAATTCTTGACCATAGTGGATTTTGGCGTAGATACCGGCAGGAATGGTGATAAAAACGAAGATTAACAGCACATAAAAGCCAATTAAGGCTAAACGGGGCATTTTCCCCGAACGAGTGATTAACCACAGAAACCCCAGATAGGGAAACAGGGAAATGGCAAATAAACTCTCTTTATTCATTGTTAACGCTAATTTTACTGGAACGCCACAGCCACCAACCGGCAGCACAGAGGGTAAAATTTCCTAAGACCGTCATGGCTGCCTGTAGGGTGACTAACCAGGATAAGGCACTGATATTATCAAAAAAATGCCATGTACAGGCACACATTGCCCCAATTAAAGCGGGTAACATTCCCCAAGATAACATTCGCCACGATCGATCGCTACTGATGTCGCCATAGGTCCAGACTAACCAGATCGCTGCTACCCATTCTACGACACTCGATACATGAACTATCCACGTCGGTATTGATAAAGCATTCATTGGCAAAGAAAAAAGTTAAAAGTTAAAAATAGGTGTTAGGGTGTTAGGGTGTTAGGGTGTTGGGGTTTTAGTTGAATTCCCCCATCTCCCCATTACCCCATCTCCCCATCTCCCCATTTCCCTAATCTCTGCTGCCCAAATGATTTTCTAGCCATTTAATCACCTGTTGACCTAAACTAACATTGTTTAATCGATCGATCTCGCGAATGCCGGTGGGACTGGTGACATTAACTTCCGTGAGATAGCCACCAATCACATCTAATCCGACAAAATATAGGCCATCTTCTCGTAATTTTGGAGCTAAAGTGGCACAGATTTCTAATTCTCGAGCGGTGATTTCTGTTTTTGCCACCCGTCCACCCACGGCCATATTACCGCGAAATTCCGAACCGGTGGGAATGCGATTAACTGCCCCGATCGGTTCACCATTGAGGACAATAATGCGTTTATCTCCTTCTTGGGCAGCTGGTAAATAATCTTGAATCATTACCGGTTCTTGTCCCCATTTTGTGCTAATTTCAATCATTGAATTGAGATTGCGATCTTCGGGACTAAGAAATAAAATTCCCTCCCCTGCTTTGCCCCCTAAAGGTTTCATAACTGCCGCCCCTTTTTGGTTGACAAATTCCCTAATTGTCGCTTTATCTTGGGAAACAATTGTGGCGGGCATTACCTGAGCAAAGTGAATAGTATATAACTTTTCGTTGGCATGGCGTAAACCCCTAGTTGAGTTAATTACTTTGGTTTTTTTGGGGTCGATCAGGTCTAATAAATAGGTGGCATAAAGATAGGCAATTGTCACGGGTGGATCTTTTCGCATCCAGACAAAATCGAAGTTTTCTAGACAGGTAAAAACTGTATCTTGTCTTTGATACCATTGAGATACAGCCTCCCAATGATTATCTTTTAACTCCACGGGAACCAGTTCAATTTTAGTTAGTTTTGCCCAAGCTTTTCCCGCAATCGCACTGAGAGCAGTGATGGAAGTCATCCAGACTTCATGGCCTAATAATTGGGACGCTTCCATGATAGCTACACTGGTATCATGGCCCGGATCTAAATACTCGATCGGATCGATAATAAAGGCTAGTTTCATTAATAGTTTTTATCCTTAATTCTGCAACAGGGGAGCTAAACCACCACTTCTATCTAAAGCATAGATGTCATCGCAGCCCCCGATGTGTTGATCGTTTATAAAAATCTGTGGTACACTTGTGCGACCATTGGCTCGATCGGACATTTTGGCTCGCGCTTCTTCATCACCATCGATACAATATTCGGTAAACTCCACCCCTTTTTTGTTGAGTAATGCTTTAGCGCGGATACAGAAAGGACAGGAACTCCAAGTATAGATCTCTACTTTAGCGGCCATAAAATTTATCTGCTTTCTTTACAGTTCTTAATTTTAGCCGATAACCGAGCAGTGATCTTCCTTCAGGTCAGAAAACGCCAATTGAGTTGATTGCACTGATATATTGTTTTTATTTGCTATTTTTAAGCATTTTGAGAGCAAATACTGCAAATAACAGGGCGAGAATCATCCTCAATTTCATTTGCTTCCATTACCTCCCAGGGAAACCAGTCGCAACTATCGGGAGCGTCTGCGGGAATCCATTCCCATAATCCATTAGACACCTCGATCGCATCTCCCACCTGTAATTTTTCTCTGGTTAACCTTAATTTTTGTAAATATTCTTGCCAATAAATCGGTTTTATGCTAGACAATCAAGCCATACTGATCGCGGATAAATTGTACTGCACCGTCCCTTTTAGGGCGGTGCGGATGTCAACTAGGGGACTGCCATCAGCGAGGGAATTTCGCTCAAAAAACCAAGAAATCGTGAGCTAAGGTTAGCCATCCCTTAAAACGGATGGTCGCCATCGGGAACAAGGGGATTTATCCCCCTGTATCATTTATTAGTTTGATTCTCAATCTATTGTTTCATAGGGATCATTTTCCCAAGCTGCTCTAGAATGAAAGCGTTGAAAAAACCGAGCAACTGCTGTACATTGCTTAAAAATTAACTAGAGATGACCACTACTACCGATAAACCGACAAACGATCTCTCAAAAATCTCCATGCGAGATTTAATGATCCAACTGAAAACATCTCCCGACGGTCTCACCACCAGTGAAGCAAAAAATCGCCTCGATAGCGACGGTTATAACGAGATTGCCGAGAAAAAAGTCAGCCCCCTGCTCAAATTCCTTTCCTACTTTTGGAATCCCTTTTCCTGGATGATCGAAGCGGCGGTAATTTTTTCCGCTATCGTCGGTGATTGGGTGGACTTCGTGATTATCGCCATTCTATTGGTGGCTAACGGTTTGATCGGTTACTTCGAGGAAAAAACCGCCGGGGATGCGGTGGCTGCCCTGAAAGCGCAACTCGCCCTCAATGCCGACGCCAAAAGAGACGGCAAATTTATCTCCGTTCCCGCTAGGGAATTAGTACCAGGAGACGTGATCCGGATCAAGATCGGCGATGTGCTGCCAGCCGATGCTCGACTGCTGCCGGGGGATCCCGTCAAAATCGACCAGGCTGCCCTAACGGGGGAATCCTTACCCGTGGATCGCAGTTCTGGTGAACAAGTGTACTCAGGTTCAGGGGTGAAAAAAGGTCAAGCTGAGGCCATAGTTAACGGGACCGGCAGTAATACCTTTTTCGGTCGTACCGCTAAACTGGTAGCCAGTACCGAAAACGTCAGCCATTTCCAGAAATCAGTCCTCAAAATCGGTGACTTTCTCATCGTCATTGCCCTGATTTTAATCGCTATTATCGTTGTTTACCGTCTCTATAACGGTATTGTCGATAAACAGGGCGTAGAAGTGATCCGCTTGCTGAAATTCTGTCTCGTTCTCACCATTGCTTCTGTTCCCGTCGCCTTGCCCACAGTTCTTTCTGTCAGTATGTCGGTGGGGGCGAAGGCACTAGCGGATAAAAACGCCGTGGTGACACGCTTGGCGGCGATCGAGGAACTAGCGGGCATGAATATGCTCTGTTCCGATAAAACCGGCACTCTCACCCTTAATCAGCTTAGTTTAGGCGATCCCTACACCCTGCCGGGGATCAGTGCCGACGATCTGATCCTCACCGCTTCCCTCGCTTCCCAAACTAGCGATGATGATCCGATCGATAAAACTATTCTCGCCGGTTTAAAAGATGCCACGGTACTCGATCGCTATCAAGTCACCCACTTTACCCCCTTCGATCCCGTCGCTAAACGCACCGAAGCCGATATTACCACCCCCGATGGTCAGACTTTTAAAACCAGTAAGGGCGCACCGCAGGTAATGCTCGATCTAGCCTACAATAAAGAGGAAATCGAGGGGCCAGTCAATCAAATCATCGAAGATTACGCCAAAAAAGGCTATCGCGCCCTAGGAGTGGCCAAAACCAACCCCCAAGGTCAATGGCAATTCTTGGGCATTATCTCCCTATTTGATCCACCACGGGTTGATTCCCAATTAACCCTACAAACCGCCCTAAAATTAGGGGTTCCCGTCAAGATGATCACGGGAGATCAGGTGTTAATCGCTAAGGAAACCGCTCGACAATTGGGTTTAGGTAACAATATCCTCGATGCCAAAATTTTTCGGGAAGTCCCCCCCAATCAGTTAGGAACCCTCGATGAACAGATTCTCGGCGCCGATGGTTTCGGTCAAGTCTTCCCAGAGGACAAATATCATATTGTCGATGTCTTGCAGAAAACCGATCACATTGTCGGTATGACTGGGGATGGGGTCAATGATGCGCCGGCGCTGAAAAAAGCCGATGCGGGGATTGCGGTTTCCGGGGCAACCGATGCAGCCCGGGCAGCGGCCGATATAGTTCTCCTTACCCCCGGTTTATCGGTAATCGTCGATGCAATTAGGTTAAGTCGTCAGATTTTTGAACGGATGACCAGTTATGTTCTCTATCGGATCATCGCCACAATTCAGATTCTCGTTTTTACCACTTTGGCGATTCTGTTCTTTAATTCCTACCCGATTACGGCAATTATGATCGTTTTCTTAGCAATTCTTAACGATGGAGCGATCATGACGATCGCCTACGATAATGCCAAGATCTCGAAAGTACCCCAAGCTTGGGATATGCCGAAAGTTCTCACCATTGCTTCGGTTTTGGGAGTGGTCAACGTCATTGCCACTTTCCTGCTGTACTATCTAGCGGGCCGGGTATGGCAAATGACTCCCGACCGGGTGCAAACCTATATTTTCCTCAATATTGCCCTCTTAGGGATGATGACTCTCTATTCGGTGCGGGTAAAAGGTCCCTTTTGGTCCTGGGCCCCCGCTAAACCTCTAGCGATCGCTACTGGCATCTCGGTCATTATATCTTCGCTGCTCTCGTTGTTCGGAATCCTGATCGCCCCGATCGGTTTTGTGGGAGTGGCAAAAAGCTGGCTCTATGCCCTAGTCTGGTTATTGATTATCGATCGAGTCAAATTGGCTCTCTATTCGATTTTTAATCGTCGCAAGGCAGATTTAGGCAACACCTATCAATCCACTTGGGAGAATTTGAAAACTCGATCATAGTCACTATCATGGGGAAAACCAAGAAAATCAGGCACTTTCCCCAGAAAATCTTTTTCAGCAAACTCTAATTAGGGTTTGCTGAAAAAGTACGGGCGAAGCATTCGGATAGAAAATCTCCGGTTTCACCGATAGGTTAGGGACTTGCGTAGGAATAATATCCCAGCTTTGAAAATCGCTCTGTAGAAGAACCAGACCAGCCAGATGGCACATGATCAAAGCGCAAGTCCCTAACATCTCGAAGGCTCTCCCCCTACTTAGGGTGATCAGCAAACCTGAGCGATCGGAGGGCGCAAGCATTGCGCCCCTACAGTAACGGATTTTGTCCACAATGTAGGGGCGAACTGCGTTCGCCCAAAAGGTACATTATCAAAGCGCAAGTCCCTTATTGCCCGAATGCTTCGCCCCTACAGGACGCGGGCCGATGAAGACGCAAGGTGTTGAAGCGCGATTCTCTCAAAATCTTGCACCTGTTTCGCCAGAAAAGCCACAAAAACCTTACCTTGCCTACATTTCACATTTATTCAGCAAGCCCTAATTATGACGATTGCCATCATAATGAATTCTCGCCCCGGCCCATTGTAATTTTTCCTGTAGAGTCTGATAAAAAGAATAGCTTTCCCGCAGGATAATAAATTGGGCGAATTTTTCGGCTTTGGTAACTCCCACCCATTGCCCGGGCCAAATGGAAGTGGCTAAAGCACCATCCATCCAAAGTTTAGTATTTAATTCGTAGTCTCCCAGGGGCCAAATACTGACCAGAGATGCTGGGGGAATGACAATCGGCCGACTGGAGAGACTCAAGGGACAAATCGGGGTGACGGCGATCGCTTCCATGCCGGGGTGTATAATCGGGCCATTAGCGGAAGCGGTGTAACAGGTGGATCCCGTGGGAGTAGCCACTAATAAACCGTCCCCTTGGTACTGATCTACTATCTCCCCGTCCACTTCGATTTCGAGGATCGAGGTGGGCATCCTATCGATACTAGCGGGTTTCACACACATCTCATTTAGGGCATAAAATGCCTCGCTCACTGGCTGCGGGTTTCTTTTATCCCCTTCATAGATTCTGGCCGTTAACATCATCCGTTGTTGTACCGCATAGCGATCGGATTGTAAACGCTCCCAGACCGTCTCGGTATCTTGAAAAATCTCCAAAGGTTCCGTTAAAAATCCCAGATGGCCGCCGACATTCACCGCTAAAATTGGAATGTCTTCCTGAGCTAAATAGCGAGCGGCGGCTAAAATGGTTCCATCTCCCCCCAAAACGATGGCAAGGTCGATTTTTTCCGATGCTGAGGCTAAAAATACTGGATAGGGATTATCTTTAAAGCCACTGGGTCCCATTAAAACTTTACACTGACGGGCTTCTAACTGTTTAGCGCATTTTTCCGCCCATGCTTTACTTTGGGGATGGTTGGCCTTATGGGCAATGATTACTTGTTTTAACTGCACAGAGTTGAGACCTTGTTCGGAGGTTCTATATTTTTAACAATAGCAAGACCGGGCAGATCGGTTGACAAGTAACAAGTAAAAAGTGGGTTGGGAGATGGGGAAGTGGGGAAGTGGGGAAGTGGGAATTATGAATTATGAATTATGAATTGGGGAGACCACTTCGTGCGCGACGTTCGGACGTTCGGCGAAGCTCAGTCGAGCCGCGAAGCTCAGTCGAGCCGTTGCGGGGGGAAGTGGGGGAATTTCAACTAAAACCCCAAAACCCCAAAACCCCAAAACCCTATCACCCTATCTCCTCTTGCCTCTTGCCTCTTGCCTCATCTCAACTGGCAATTTAAATACTTAACAGCTTATAATTGTATTAAGATATGTAACAATTCTCTGGCAAACTCTTGACAAAGGATAACAAATCTGATCTACCAAAAAACAGGAAAGGTTTTATTTCTATGACATTAATTCAAACCGCCCAATTATCGCTAGAAACTTCGGCTTTAGCCTTTTTTAAGCAGACAGAAGGACGCTGGCAATCCCAGAGACGTTATTACACCCTCACCCAAGAAACGGAACCCCAAGAAGTTATCAGCGCCATCGAGATTAAATATTTACCCCAAGGCAGCGAACCATTAATTCAACTGGCCCGTTTACATAATCTGGAAGATACAACTTTATTAGGTGGTACGGAAGTGACTTGGCAAAGTAATTATCTCCGTCCCCAGAGTAAAAAACCCTCCAACGGTTCGACTATATTCGGTATTTTAGATAATATTCTCTATCGCGATCGGGGATTTGCGACGGATAAACCCGTTAGTGCCATTTATACCTTTCCTAACCCCTCTACTCTCTGTCTGAGAACAGAATACGCCGGTTCTGTCTTTGAAGAAGAAATTAAACTCATCGGTCAACAATATCGCACCCGACAAACTATTATCTCTCGCGCCGGTCAAGAATTGATGATCGGTCAATATCTAGAAAAACGGGTCAATTAGTCAAAAAAATGGCGGCTATTCCCATAATTTTGACTTTTATCCTAGGAATAGGGCTGAAATCAAATCAGCCCTTCCCATAACTTCCCTTTAAACTGGGGTTAAATTGTCTTGATTCTGACTAGCGAGAAACTTCTCTAATTCCGTAATCGCATCGGCATCGACCTTAGTTTGCATCGGACAGAATTTCGGTCCACACATCGAACAAAACTCCGCAGTCTTATAGATATCTGCGGGTAAAGTCTCATCGTGGTATTCCTTAGCGCGATCGGGATCCAAGGATAACTGAAATTGACGATTCCAATCGAAATTATAACGAGCTATGGAGAGTTCGTCATCACGATCGCGCGCCCCGGGACGATGACGGGCGATATCTGCCGCATGAGCCGCTATTTTGTAGGCAATTAAGCCATTTCGCACATCTTCAGCGTTGGGTAAACCGAGATGTTCTTTCGGAGTGACATAACATAACATCGCCGTCCCGTACCAACCCGCCAGAGCAGCCCCGATCGCCGAAGTGATATGATCGTAGCCTGGGGCAATATCGGTGACAAGGGGACCAAGAACATAGAAAGGTGCTTCGCTACACTCCTCCATTTGTTTTTTCACATTAAATTCAATTTGGTCCATGGGAACATGGCCCGGTCCTTCCACCATCACCTGTACATCGTGTTCCCAAGCGCGACGCGTCAGTTGGCCGAGGGTTTTCAATTCCGCTAATTGGGCTGCATCAGAAGCATCGTGGGTACAACCGGGACGCAGGGAGTCACCGAGACTAAAAGAAACGTCATAACGCCTGAAAATCTCGATAATTTCGTCGAAATGGGTGTAGAGAGGATTTTGCTTGTGGTGGTGTAACATCCACTTAGCAATAATACCACCCCCCCGGGAGACAATCCCGGTCAGACGGGTTTTGACTAAAGGTAGGTGTTCGATGAGGATTCCCGCGTGAATCGTCATGTAATCTACCCCTTGCTGGGCGTGTTTTTCGATAATATGGAGGAAATCTTCGGGGGTGAGTTTTTCAATATTGCCGTGAACACTTTCCACCGCTTGATAGATGGGTACAGTACCGATGGGGACAGGAGAAGCATTGATAATCGCGGTGCGAATTTCGTCCAAATTACCGCCACCAGTGGAAAGATCCATCACCGTATCCGCGCCGTATTTGACTGCTAGGTGTAATTTTTCCAGTTCTTCGTTAATATTCGAGGAGTTGGGTGAAGCCCCGATATTAGCATTAACTTTACACTTAGAAGCAATACCGATCGCCATAGGTTCGAGATTGAGGTGATTGATATTAGCGGGAATAATCAGTCTTCCTCGGGCGATTTCGCTGCGAATCAATTCGGGAGAGAGATTTTCCCGTTTTGCCACATACGTCATCTCTTCGGTAATTATCCCCTGACGGGCGTAGTGCATTTGCGATACATTTGCTTGTCCGCGCCGGGGGGCAACCCATTCTTGTCTCATAATTTTATTTCCTCTGTAAACAGCTTCCCTACGCTGGAATTACCCAGTCTCAGGTTCTAAGGGTCTTTCTCAGCCTGATTGCCTCAGACACCCCTAGCTATGACGGCAATTGTATCACTGTTGACGACTGAGGAGATCAAGCTTAAGATTGTTGTTTGATTGGGAAGTAATACTAAATCCGTTGAGTAACGCACAGAAAACGGGTTTCTCCGAGAAACCCGTTTTCTACTCATGCACTCATGCAAAACGGAGAATAAATAATCAGTTTTTAATAACTGGATTTAGTATGATTACTGTTTACTGTTCACGGCAAAAAACTCCCCACTTCCCTGCTGATTCAAAAAAAAGGGCAGGCAAAGGCCCACCCTAGGATTAATGATTAGTCAATCAAACCTTAGACATCGTAGTAGAGAGAGAACTCGTAGGGGTGGGGACGTAAGCGCATCGGGTTAACTTCGTTATCGAGTTTGTAGGTGATCCAGTTTTGGATAAAGTCTTCGGTAAAGACACCAGAATCGGTCAAGAAAGCGTGATCTTTTTCGAGACTTTCTAGTGCTGCTTCTAAAGAACCGGGGGTAGAGGGTATTTTTGACAATTCTTCGGGACTGAGTTCGTAGATATCCACATCGAGAGGTTCTCCCGGTTCAATTTGATTTTTAATCCCATCAATACCGGCACAGAGCATAGCTGCAAAAGCGAGGTAGGGGTTAGAAGTCGCATCAGGACAACGGAATTCTAAACGTTTGGCTTTTGGGTTGCTTCCCGATAAAGGAATCCGAATCGAAGCGGAGCGATTACCTTGGGAGTAGGCCAGGTTTACAGGGGCCTCAAAACCGGGGACGAGACGCTTGTAGGAGTTGGTGGTGGGATTAGTTAAAGCTAAGAGTGCGGGAGCGTGTCTAAGCAAACCACCGATGTAGTGCAGTGCCATTTGGCTAAGTCCAGCGTACTTATCCCCGGCGAACAGGGGTTGACCATCTTTCCAGATAGACTGGTGAACGTGCATCCCAGAACCGTTATCACCAAAGATGGGTTTGGGCATAAAGGTGACGGTTTTACCGTATTTCTTAGCCACGTTCTTGATGCAGTATTTGTAGGTCATCAAGTAGTCGGCGGCCCGTACTAGGGTAGAGAATTTAATCCCTAGCTCGTTTTGACCACCAGTAGCGACTTCATGGTGATGTTTTTCAATGGGAACTCCGCAGTCGGCCATGGTTAAGAGCATTTCCGTGCGAATATCTTGAGAGGTATCGGTGGGACTAACGGGGAAATAACCCTGTTTGTAGGCGGGTTTATAGGCAAGATTTCCGTCTTTTTCGTCTTTACCGCTATTCCAACGACCTTCGACACTATCCATGTAGTAATAGCCGGAGTTGGCGGTTTGGTCAAAACGAGCGCTATCAAAGAGGAAAAATTCTGCTTCCGGTCCAAAATATACGGTATCACCTAAACCGGTACTGCTAAGATAATCGATCGCTTTCTGAGCAATAGAGCGAGGATCGCGGCTATACCATTCACCGGTTCTCGGTTCTTTAATGCTACAGATCATGCTGAGGGTAGGTTCCTTGTAGAAGGGATCGATCCAAGCAGTGGTAGGATCGGGAACCATGGCCATATCGGACTCGTTAATTGCTTTCCAACCGCGAATACTGGAACCATCGAAGGCCACACCATCGCTGAAAGAGCTTTCATCGATTTGGTCGTAGTAGAACGAGCAATGTTGCCAGATACCGGGCATATCAATAAATTTCAGGTCAATAATCTTAATATTGTTGTCCTGAATCATTTTCAAGACTTCTTGTGGCGTTTCGGGCATGGAAAACTCCTTTGATGTATGGATCGGTTCTTAAGCTTCTCAAAAAAACCATCCTAAACAGTCACTTTCGCAGGTTTTGTATTTTTCGATACAAAATCTTTGATCCTAGCTTGAAAAAATCTGTAATTTCCTTGTTCAGGTCGGTAATGGCTCCGAATGGCGATGTCTTTTCCCAACCTGCGCTTCCCTTAGCGATCGGATTGGGCTATTATCTCAATTTGGGAAAGGCAATCCCTCTGCCCTAATGTTTCAGAAAAACGATAGAGTTGAAAGGGTTTTTGTTTGCATCTTTCAAAAATAACTAGAGAATTAATATGGCCATCAATAAAGTTGGACTTCGAGAAACCTTAGAAGCATTGCGGGTTGAACTGAGTAAATCTATCTTAGCCGCTGAGGGTGAGCAGATTCGCTTTGAAGTGGGTGAAATTGAATTAGAGGTTCAATTTGTGGTTGAGCAGTCGAAAGAAGGCAAAGGTGGGCTGAAATTTTGGGTAGTAGAAATGGGTGGGGGTGTCACCAATAAGGATACGATAACCCATAGAATTAAAATTCCCCTTAAACCCATTTGGAAAGATGGAAAACCTGTATTGACAGGAAGTGATGATATTCCCGATTAGAATTTTATACCACTAGGGACGCAATGCTTGCCCCCAAAGCAGTTAATTTGTAGGATGGGTTAGCGAAGCGTAACCCATCGCCATCCCAGAATAATACGTTACATCAATCCGATAAGTTATGGCCCAATTCCAACCCGATCGCGCTTTAGAAATTGTTGCCCCTAAGTATGGCACTGCCTATCGAATTGGGGGACGTTTACTCTTGACTTGTCGGCATCTATTTGATAATAGTAACAACTGTAAAGTACGATTTAGATCAGCATCAAACTATTCTGATAAGCAGGATATAGACGCTAAAGTAATTTGGAAAGCACCGGATAATATCGATATAGCTTTAGTTGAATTACCAGAAACTATCGAAATTTGTGATCCTGTAAGCTTTGGGCAGTTACCTGATGCTAACAGTGCAGAAAAAGTTAAGTTTGACTTTTTGGGTTTCCCTCAATTTTTACGATATGCTGAAGATGATAAAAACTACGCCACGGGGTTACATATTGAGGGAACTATTAATGTGGCTAATCGTGTTCCTCATAACCGTTTGTTATTAAATATTAAAGATAGTCAAGACATACAACCCACCGATGAACAGTTAGAAAGATTAGCAGAAGATCAGTCACCTTGGCAAGGAACATCGGGATCAGCAATTGTTTGTCATGGGTTAGTGATTGGGGTACAATCTAAACAGCCAATTAGAGATCGTCCGGCATCTTTAGAGGCTGAATCTTTGGCTAGGGTTTATGACAATCCCGAATGGCGTGAGATATTAGAAAGCCATGATATTGATCCTGAACCTAAACCCGTTATTTCAGTTAATCTTAAGGCTCGTTCCTATCGCAATCAAGCCCCTTCTAAACCGACTTATTTCGTGGAACGCCCAGAGGTGAGTATTGATTTAAAGAAACTTTTGTTATCAGAAGCAAAGGATAATACAGGAACTTTAGTTATTAGTGCGATTTATGGATTAGGAGGTATTGGTAAATCAACTTTAGCGGCGACGTTGGCATGGGACAAAGAGGTTCAAGCTTATTTTCCTGATGGGATTTTCTGGGCAACTTTAGGGCAACAACCGGATATTTTATCCTTCCTTCATGGTTGGATACAGTCATTAGGGGATTATGATTTTAAGCCGACGGGTGTTGATGCGGCATCGTTACAATTAAGAACATTATTAGCAGATAAAAAAGCCTTATTAGTAGTAGATGATCTGTGGAATGCGGAGGATGTTGAACCGTTTCGAGTTGCGGGGGCTGGCTGTAAATTGTTGGTAACAACGAGGGAAGCTCCCGTTAAAGGGGCAATTCGTTATGATTTAGATGTGATGACAGAAACTCAGTCTTTAGCCTTATTAACGGGTTATTTAAGAAGTAAGTTAAATCCAAAAGAACGAGAGCAAAGGAAAAGTTTAGCGAAGATTGTGGGGTATTTACCCCTAGCTTTGGAATTGGGAGCGGCACAAATTGAAGACGGCATTTCTTGGAATGAGTTACTAGAAGATTTACAGGCAGAAATAGCTCATTTAGAAATATTAGATCGATTGGAAGCTGAAGATACTGCCAATCAAGAAAAGCGCAAACATTATAGTTTAATTGCCTCTTTTAATCTCAGTTTAAAACGCTTATCGATCCAAAGATTACAACAATTTATTTGGTTAGGGGTTTTACCGGATGATGTGACGATTACGGAAAAGATGGCAACGACTTTATGGAATTGTCGGTTAACGGAAGCGAGGAAAACCCTCAGATATTTACGCAGTAAAGCGTTATTATTAACAGGGGTTTCTAGTGAACAAACGGCTAATTATCGTGTCCATGACCTCTTACATGATTTAGCCCGTAATCTTTTACAAGCCTCTCCCCATCCTGAAAGAGATTATCAATTACCGGGCTTGGGTTTATCGATTTCTGAAGCTAATCGGCAACTTTTAAGCAGGTATCAAAAACAGACTAAAAATGGTTTATGGCACAGTTTAGAGGATGATGGCTACATTTATAATCAATTGATTTGGCATTTGGAAAAGGCGAAAAAGATAGGAGAGATTCATCAATTGCTGAGGGAAGAAACGGCAGAAGGAAACAATGGTTGGTATAGCAAATGTGAGAAAGAAGGGAAAACGGCGACTTTTATTAAGGATGTTTCTAGGGCGTGGCAACTGGCGGAAGCTGATTTTGCGAATAATCCTAGTCAGTCTATGGGGTTACAGGTGCGTTATGGGTTGATAACCACTTCTCTGAATAGTTTGGCGGGGAATATTCCACTGGAATTAATTGCCGAACTGATTAAGTATGAAATCTGGACACCAGCGCAGGGATTAGCTTATGTGAGGCAAAATCAAGATGATGAGAAGCGAGCAGAAAGATTAAAGGCAATTAGTCCCTATCTTCCCCCTACTTTATTACCCGAAGCCTTAGAAGTTGCTAGAGCCATTGGGGATGAATACTCCCGTGCTAAAGCATTGACAGGGTTAGCTCCCCATTTCCCTGAAGTGTTAACCGAAGCCTTAGAAGTTGCCAGAGGGATTGGGAATGAATACTCCCGTGCAAAGGCATTGACCGGGTTAGCGCCCCTTTTACCGGAAGTGTTACCCGAAGCCTTAGCAGTTGCCAGAGGGATTTGGCATGAATACAACCGTGCAGAGGCATTGACAGGGTTAGCTCCCTATTTACCTGAAAGTTTGTTACCCGAAGCCTTAGAAGTTGCCAGAGGGATTGGGAATGAATACTCCCGTACAAGGGCATTGACCGGGTTAGCGCCCCTTTTACCGGAAGTGTTACCCGAAGCCTTAGAAGTTGCTAGAGCCATTGGGGATGAATACTCCCGTACAAGGGCATTGACTGGGTTAGCTCCCTATTTACCTGAAAGTTTGTTACCCGAAGCCTTAGAGGTTGCTAGAGCCATTGGGGATGAAAGATACCGTGCAGAGGCATTGAGAGGGTTATCTCCCCATTTACCTGAAGTGTTACCCGAAGCCTTAGAAGTTGCCAGAGCAATTGGGAATGAAGACAAACGTGCAGAGGCATTGACAGGGTTATCTCCCCATTTATCTGAAATGTTATCCAAAGCCTTAGCGGTTTTTAGAACGATTGGGGATAAATCCTATTGTGCAGAAGCATTGATAAGGTTAGCTCCCCATTTACCCGAAGTGCTACCCGAAGCCTTAGAAGCTGCCAAAGTGGTTGCGGATGAAAGATACCGTCCAAAGGAATGGAGAGGGTTAGCTCCCCATTTACCAGAAAGTTTGTTACCCAAAGCCTTGGAAGTTATCTCAGCCATTAGGGGTGAATCCAATCGTGCAAGGGCATTGACAGAGTTAGCTCCCCATTTACCAGAAAGTTTGTTACCCAAAGCCTTGGAAGTTATCTCAGCCATTAGGGGTGAATCCAATCGTGCAAAGGCATTGACAGGGTTAGCTCCCCATTTCCCTGAAGTGTTACCCGAAGCCTTAGAAGTTGCCAGAGCTATTTGGTCTGAATCCGATCGTGCAAAGGCATTGACAGAGTTAGCTCCCCATTTACCTGAAAATCTCTTACCCGAAGCCTTAGAAGTTGTCAGAGCAATTGGCGGTGAATCCAATCGTGCAAAGGCATTGACAGGGTTAGCTCCCCATTTCCCTGAAGTGTTACCCGAAGCCTTAGAAGTTGTCAGAGCAATTGGCGGTGAATCCAATCGTGCAAAGGCATTGACAGGGTTAGCTCCCCATTTCCCTGAAGTGTTACCCGAAGCCTTAGAAGTTGCCAGAGCTATTTGGTCTGAATCCGATCGTGCAAAGGCATTGACAGAGTTAGCTCCCTATTTACCGGAAAGTTTGTTACCCGAAGCCTTAGCAGTTGCCAGAGCCATTAGGGATAGGGATGAAAGATACCGTGCTTGGGCATTGAGAGGGTTAGCTCCCCATTTCCCTGAAGTGTTACCCGAAGCCTTAGAAGTTGCCAGAGCTATTTGGTCTGAATCCGATCGTGCAAAGGCATTGACCTGGTTAGCTTCCTATTTACCTGAAGTGTTACCCGAAGCCTTAGAAGTTGCCAGAGCAATTGGCGGTGAATCCGACCGTGCAAGGGCATTGACCGGGTTAGCTCCCTATTTACCTGAAGTGTTACCCGAAGCCTTAGCAGTTGCCAGAGCCATTAGGGATGAAAGATACCGTGCAGAGGCATTGACAGGGTTAGCTCCCCATTTACCTGAAGTGTTACCCGAAGCCTTAGAAGTTGCCAGAGCAATTGGCGGTGAATCCGACCGTGCAGAGGCATTACAAGCATTGACTGAGGTGTTAACGCCTGCCAATATTGACCAATCCTTATGGGAAAAAACCCTTCATGCTTTGGGAACTCTCACTCGTTCTTATTTCCTTCAAAATATTCCCAACTTAGTCCCTTTAATCCTTCATTTTGGGGGAGTGGTCGCCTTAAGAGAAGTCCATCAAGCAATTAGAGAAGTCAGCCGCTGGTGGAAGTGATTGCCCTGTCAATAATTGCTATAATAGCTAAAATGGTCATAATGGCTAGTTTCTATAAAGGTTAGTTATGAAAACATTAGGAGCCTCAGAAGCAAAAAATCGCTTTGGCGAACTGTTAGACTTGGCTCGAAGAGAACCAGTAAAGATAGCAAAAAAGGGACGTAATGTTGCAGTCGTGCTGTCAATCGAGGAATTTGAGAGATTTTCCGAGTTAGAAAATCAACTTTTGGCTTTACAGGCAGAAAAAGCTCATCAAGAAGGTTTTATCGGAACAACAGAAAGTGAGGCTTTACTGTCAGAAATTTTAAATGCTTAAGATTAACCTATCTCGACAGGCAACTAAACGCTTAAAAAAACTGCCAGATAAACACGCCAAACAAGTAGCCACAAAAATAACCGAACTGAGAACAAATCCCTATCCCCAAGATTCTCTAAAGTTAAAAGGATACTCTTATCATAGAGCCGATATTGGTGAATATCGAATCGTTTATCGTGTTGAGGAGCAAACACTAGAAATCTTGCTGATTGACAAACGAAACGATGATGAAATTTATAAACAACTAAAGAGAACAATATAGAGAATCTTAATTATCAACCATCAATTAATTAGCGATATTATTCCTGCTAAAATCAAGAAAAACAAATTATTTTTAAACACTCATGAGCATTAATGTAACATTTCCCGAAGAACTCCTCATTGCTGCCAGAGAAGAAAAAGAAGCATTCTCTCGTAAAGTCATAATTTATACATTAGGACATCTTTATCAAGAAGGAAAAATTTCAGCAGGAATCGGCGCACAAGTATTAGGATGCGATAAATATACATTTTATACACTTCTCTCTGAGTATGGTTTTTCCATTATTGATTACACAGCAGAAGAATGGGAATCAGAAATACAAACCAGCCGTAAATTAGCCCAAAAAATCAAAGAGAATGAAGATAATTGTTAATTCTACACCGATCATCGCCTTATCTTTGATTAATCAATTAGATCTTCTTAATCAGCTATTTAATGAAGTGATTATTCCTTGGGCAGTTTATCAAGAAATTGTCATCGCTGGAGATAATAAACCGGGGGCAAAAGAACTCAAAAATGCCAATTGGATTCAAGTTCAAGAAGTTGCATCATCATCTCCTCTTGAACCGCTATTACTAGGATTAGATCGAGGAGAATTAGAAGTTATTCTCTTGGCAATTTCAATCAAACCAGACTGGGTAATTATAGATGAGAAATTAGCAAGAAGAGTTGCCAAAGCTATGGAATTACCCGTCAAAGGAACATTAGGAATTCTCTTGGTTGGTTTTTATGCAGGTTATCTATCTAAACAAGAAATTTTAGATTTATCACAACAGTTAGTTGATTATGGAATTCGTATTAGTTCTCCGATGATTAATTGGCTAAAAACAGAATTAGACAATGATCATTAATACCAAATCAATACAAAATAAACTACCATGAAACAACTAATCGTACACATTCGTGACCAAGAAAAAGCAGAAACACTCTCTAAAATTTTAACTGCTTTAGATTTTGTTGACTCTGTAGAAATCATCGAAGATCAAACAACATTATCTGATAACGAGCAAGACTTCTTTGCCCTAGCAGGATTGTGGGAAGACAGGGATATTACCCCTAAATCTATCCGTGAAGCAGCATGGCGAGAAGAAAACCGATGATTTTATGTGACACCAATATCCTCATTGAATTCTATAAAAATAATCATAGGATTATCGAAGAGCTTCGCCATATTGGACTAAATCAACTAGCCATTAGTTCCATTACTCAAGCCGAATTATATTATGGAGCAATCAATAAAAATGAACTCAACAAAATCAAAAGACATCTCGGATTGCTACATACCTTTCCTGTAGATGTCGCAATATCCAATCAATTTATTAACTTAATGGAAACCTACTCCCTCAGTCACAAACTCAACATCCCTGACGCTATCATTGCCTCAACAGCATTAGTGCAGAATATTAAGCTATATACATTGAATTTGAGAGATTTTTGTTTTATTCAAGGCTTAGAACTCTATGATCTGTCAAATGAATAACCCATCAACGTTAGCATTTTCCAGCGTTCAGCGAACCAGTCATGAATTAGTCAAAAAATCAAAGAGAATGAAGATAATTGTTAATTCTATTCCCAATTTAGCGCCTTTAATCCTTCATTTTGGTGGATTGGTCGCCTTGAGAGAAGTGTATCAAGGCATTAAGGATGTTAGTCGCTGGTGGCGGTGATTCTCATAAATCAATTAGAAGTGCTACGATCAACTGATAATGCAACTATAACAGTCACTATTTATGCGCTATCAAGTTCGACTCAAACAAAGCGAAGAAGGTTATGCAATTTGGTGTCCTAGTTTACCCGGATGTTGTTCACAGGGAGACACTGAAGCAGAAGCTATAGAAAATATCAAAGAAGCGATACAAGACTATTTAGAGACAATTGAAGAATTAAACAAAGATGCTGAAGTGCGTTATGTAGAAGTAGGGTAAGTATGCCAAAATTGCCTAGAATTAATCATCTACGCGCTGTTAATGTCTTTGAAAAAGCAGGATTCCGCATCACTAGACAGAGAAAACATATTACTATGACAAATGGAGAACAGACTATCACTATTCCACAGGCAAATCCGGTTAATGCTCATACAATGGCAGGGATTGTTAAAGAAGCGGGTTTAACTATCGAATAATTCTTATAATTACTCTAAAACTATTTCTAACCTGCTTTTAATCCTTCATTTTTGGGAGGAGGTCGCTTTAAGAGAAGTGTATCAAAGTATTAGGGATGTTAGTCGCTGGTGGCGGTGATTCTTGTTCTATGAATTAGCCTCCACCTTACCCAATTTAATCGGCAGTCTGCTCCCCAGTGCCTTCGGCAAGCACAGAAATCCGATAACATAGTGAATAGGTGACATCAGGAAAAAATTATCTATGGCAACTACATCCGAAGACGTATGGCGAATCTTAGCCGAATTAGCGACTGCTCAAGCTGAATTAACTGCCGCTCAGGCCGAATTAACTGCCGCTCAAAAAGAAACTGACAAACAACTGAAGGAGACTGACCTACTATTGAAGGAAGTTAGTCAACAACAGAAGGAAAACGCCCAACAACAGAAGAAAACTGACAAACAACTCAAAGAATTAGGTCAGCAAATTGGCGGACTCGGAGCCAAATTTGGCAGCTTTACCGAAGGACTTGCCCTTCCTTCAATGGAAAAGATTCTCAGACAACGCTTTGGTATGGAAGTTGTTAGTCCTAGTGTGCGAGTCAGTAAAGATGGACAACACCTAGAAATTGATGTTCTTGCCTATACCAATGGTGAGCTAAATACTGCCTATATCGTCGAGGTTAAAAGCCATGCCAAAGAGGAATCTATTACACAATTAAAAAGTATTTTGCAACGTTTTCGCAGCTTTTTCCCTGAACACAAAGATAAAAAACTCTATGGCATACTAGCGGCGGTTCATGTATCTCCAGAATTACGGGAAAAAATTCTGCAAGAAGGGTTTTATGTGGCTCGGATTCATGACCAAGTATTTGAACTCGATATTCCTGATAATTTTCAACCTCAATCTTATTAAAACCTCAAAGGCGATCTTGGATAATAATCTTTTGGGAGATTTGCTAAAGCCTTAGAAGCACGTTTTTTAATAGTGACATTGTAACTCATTGCTGACTATGTTCAATTTCTTTCAGCGATCGCTACTTGTAACTCAAGTGTTAACGCCTGCCAATCTTGACCAAGAACAAGAGGTAACAAGCCTCCCATTTCAAGGAAGGGAAGTGAGTCAGTGGTGGCGGTGATTCCTATGCCAATAGTTGCTATAGAATCCATTTGGTATCTTAGGATACAGCTAATCGTTGTAGTAGAAGTCGAAGAAAACAGAGATGAATTTTGGTAGTGGAGTGGTATAAAGTGCGCTCAAAATTTTTGACTAAAGATTTGCAGCGTTCCATCCAAGAATTACTTCTTTCAATTACCCATCGAGTTTTTATACCAAATTTCTAAATCCATGACAGACATCCACGCTCGAATGCTTGCCAAGCCTGCATTCGTTGTGACGCGAATAAAGAAAAATGGTATTACAGGTACGAATCCTGAGCAACCCTTCTCCGCTTTTTCGGTTTTTGACGGTTTTGGAGACAGTTCAAACTGAATTTTAGTCATTATCTCTGGATAGACCTTAACCAACTCCTTCTCTATTTTGTCAGGATGATAACCATTATCTACAAGAATAGTCGTCTTAGGCAGTTCCGACGGTTTTAACTTGAAATAGTCAATACCTCAAGTTAACAACTCAATCAATCCTTGGTCATCAGATAGGTTGGCGGGAGTACAATGAGCGAAAAAGGGAAACCCAAGACTATCCGTCGCTAGATGACGTTTAATTCCATTGGTGCACTTGTAGAAACAAAATCCTTTCGTCTCCACACTCGCATTACAGGTATTTTTGACGGCTTGAGAATCAATCATAATTAGGGTATGCGGCAAAAAGTTTCTCGTGGGGGTAGGGTGTGGGGTGTGGGGTGTAGGGTGTAGGGTTTTACCAATTTTCATCTGGTCAATTACCTAATTTTCAGAGAAAAAGTCCCTGAATTTTCCCCCCGATCCCCGCAATGGCTGGCACTTTTTGAGGGTAAAAAAGTCTAAAAGTCCTATCCAACAAGGTTTTTAGATTTATTCAGCAGACCCTAATTAGAGTCGTCCACAAGTTTTTTTTGTTGTCGTAATCTGCGATGTAATTCTTCCCTTATTTTTTGGATGATTCCCTGACTTCTCCACTGTTTATCATGCCAGAACACGGTGGAGTAGGTCGGGAAATCTTTCGGCAGGTCCCGCCAAACTAATAAAACGAAGAGGCTATCGCTTGAGAAACTTTCGGAATTTTTGGGTTAGAAGTATGTTGTCTTGGCATCTTGTATGTTGATTTAGCATAAAGAGTAACGAAGAGCCACTGAAATCATCTAAATTAACCGAAAAAGAAACCATAAAAGTAGGCTAAATTGCCTCTAAAAATACCATAAATGCTCCTTCATTTACTCCTTTGAAGGGGATTATTTTTTCCTTCATCAACAATCTGTAAAACACTGCTGTATAAAGGTGCAGCCACCCAAAATCCTGCTTGATTGATCAAAGCGTCTAGCAAGGGTTTCACCTCAGAGATTAACCCTCGATTTTTAGCCTCAACCAAAATGCCCAGAATTCCTGTGTATCGAAGATTAAGTCTAGCAGCAATCCTACGACCACGACGCTCATCAATCAAAACTTGATCTGCTCTTAACTCAAGTGCTAAAGCAATAGCCTCAGCTTCTCCCTTATCTAGTTCACGACTCAAGAGCTTCAATCACTGTGCGGTTAGTTACCGTTCGAGTTTGAATCCAATCTAAGGTTTGTACCTCTATTGAACCTGCTACTGGAAAATCAGGCTCAGTTAATTCTCGATAAACTGCTTCGGGAATAAAAACTATTTCGTCAAGTTGTTGTAGCAGACAAAGTTGATTAATAGCTGCAAGATTGTTGATAGGCGATGTATCACTTACAATAATCACAATCTGCCCATCTCCCGCAAGTTCTTAATATCCTGTTCAAAATCTTCGACATCGTAGTGTACTGGAATTTGACGACTTGCCAGTAGGTGTTGAAAAGCAATAGGATTCATTCGGGCAAATCGACTCGCTTGAGCAAGGGTTAGCTTCTCTTTTTGAAAGAGCATGACCGCAATTTCCTGCCTCATCTCAGCTTCAGTCATGCGTGTGGCACTGAGAATTTCATCGGAGATCTCAATACTCATGGCTATAACCCTATCTATCCATTCCTATTGGAATAATATCATAACCTCCTTCATTTAGTCAGTTGAGGGGGTATTTTTGGGCATCTATTAATACCTCTAGGAATTGTCAAACTTATTCATAATGTCTTGAATTTGCGGCACTGTCATCTCTGTTTGGGCAGATTTAGCCTAGATGAGGAGCATTCAAACACAACTATTATCTTTAAGTTGATAGATAACACGATAGCCGCTACTTTTGCCCTTGTGAATATCGCTGTTTTTGAGGCGAACTTTAAAGACAGTGTAACCTGTTTCTGGGATTTGATCGCCGATGAACTTGCCTATCTAAAGGTGATCAGTTAGGGGTTGTGGGTCAGTACAAATGCTAAGATAGCGTTGGGCGAGGATGGGAAGTCAGTCCTTGAATTGATCAGAGAAAAGGAGTTTAAAAGATGAAAATGACTTATCTGGAAGCTACTGCCAAATTTTACAGCGAAGTAGCCCAAACTCCCGAAGTGGGGCTATGTTGTGTCCAAAGCAGTCCTTTGCAACTGCCGGGGTTAAAAATCCCCGCCATTATGCAGGAGATGAACTATGGTTGTGGCACGACGGTGCAGGTTAATGAATTGGGCAATTCTCCCAAGGTTTTGTATGTGGGTGTGGGTGGTGGTTTAGAAGCACTGCAATTCGCCTATTTTTCCCGTCGTCCGGGGGGAGTGATTGCGGTGGATCCAGTGCCAGAAATGCGTTGGGCAGCCCAAAGAAATCTCGGCGAAGCACTGCTGGAAAATCCCTGGTTTAGTCTCGATTTTGTGGAAATTAAAGATGGTTCCGCCTTTGAATTGCCGGTGGAGGATGCCTCCGTCGATGTGGTGGCGCAGAATTGTCTTTTTAATATCTTTAAACCAGCCGATTTACAGTTAGCTTTACGAGAAGCTTTTCGCGTCTTAAAACCGGGAGGACGTTTACTGATGAGCGATCCGATCGCCACTCGTCCAATTCCCGAACATTTGCAAGAAGATCAGCGTTTACGCGCTATGTGTCTATCGGGGGCCTTGACCTACGAGGATTATATTAAACAGTTGATCGCTGCTGGTTTTGGTCAGGTAGAAATTCGGGCCCGTCGTCCCTATCGTTTACTGGACTGTCAGAGTTATAATTTAGCCGAGCCGCTCCTATTAGAAAGTTTGGATTCCGTTGCTTTTAAAGTAGCTATTCCCGAAGATGGGGCTTGTATTTTTACCGGCAAAACTGCTATTTATACTGGTACGGAGGCAATTTTCGATGATGGTGCTGGGCATATTTTAGCCAAAGGATTGCCGGTGGCCGTCTGTGATAAAACTGCGGGCAACTTAGCTCGCTTCTCTGCCCAAGATCTCCTCATCACCGAGTCCACTTGGCACTATAATGGGGGCGGTTGCTGTTAAAAAAGCACGGTCGAGGCAAGTGCGATCGGTCAGTTATCAGTTATCAGTTATCAGTTATCAGTTACCAGTTATCAGTTACCAGTTATCAGTTATCAGTTATCAGATGTGAGTTATCAGTTATCATTGATTAGTTATTGGTCACTGATTACTATTTACTATTTACTATTTACTGATTACTGATTACTGATTACTGATCACTGTTTACTGTTTACTCTCCTATGACTCCTTTTGTTGAGAAACTAAAAACTCCTTTAACTAAGCAAAAAATCTCGGTTCTGCAAATTAATTTGGGGAAAAAATGTAACCTTGCCTGTAGCCATTGTCATGTGGAAGCTAGTCCAAGTCGCTACGAAGAAATGACTCCAGAAGTGTGCGAACAAATTATCGAACTGATCGAAAGATTTCCCCAAATTAAAACCGTCGATCTGACGGGCGGCGCTCCGGAAATGCTCTACGGTTTTAAGCCAATTGTGGAAACCTCTAGAAAAGCGGGGAAAGAGGTAATTGTGCGCTCGAATTTAACTATTTATTTCGAGAAAGGATTTACTGATATTCCTGAATATTGCGCTGGACATCAGCTGCGGGTGGTGGCTTCTTTACCCTGTTATCTTGCCGATAATGTGGATAAAATGCGCGGGGAAGGAGTCTATGATCGATCAATCGCTGCTTTACAATGGTTGAACCGTCTCGGCTACGCTCAAGAGCCGAATTTGATTGTGGATTTAGTCTATAATCCCCAGATTCCTAAGTCAGAGAATTTTTCTCTGACACCGGATCAGGTATCCCTAACACGGGATTACAAAAAGTTCTTGCAAGAACATTTTAATATTTCTTTTAATAATCTGTTTACCATCACTAACCTACCCATCGGAAGGACGCGCTTCCATCTGGAACACCGGCAACTCTATCAACCCTATCTTCAATTCCTCAAAGACCATTTTAATGGCGATACTGTCGAACATTTGATGTGTCGTAATCAGCTTTCCATTGATTATTTGGGTAATATCTATGACTGCGATTTTAATCAGATGGAGGCTCTGGCTGCTTGCACCAGTCAAGGCCAAAAATTAACCCTGGCAGATTTATTACCAGCGGATAGTTTAGATGTAATTGCAGAGGTACAAACCGCTTCCTATTGCTACGGTTGCACTGCCGGCAGCGGTTCCAGTTGTGGAGGAGCTTTGCTTTCAAGCTGAACATCTGTACTGGAAATAGTCAAAAGTTTGGCTAATGATTAGGGACCGGAAAAAACTGCCGATTCGATATCTTGGCGACTAAGGGAGTATTTAAAAGCGCGATTGATATCACTGCCGTCATTGGCTGCTCGAAAGTAACGAACGGTGATTTCTTCAATATCGAGGCAGATTTCCGCTTTCCATGTCGGTTTTTCGACGATCCAACAGTGGCTATTCTCTCTATTTTTCCGACAACCTAATTTAACTAGCCATGCTTCGATCGCCGGTAAGGGATGATTATAGAGGGGAGTATCGGCAGTAGGAATCTTCATGGCATCTAAATCAAAAATAATTGGGCTACAGTCACAGCATTCTCTCCTCGAAGCATAGCAATAATCACCGCTAGTAACAAGCAGCCGAGCAGGGTGAGTGCCAAGATAAACAAAGCAAAAATTTCTCCCGAAGATAGGGGGCGATCGGTCGGATCGAGATAGGCGCTACGATTAGCTATGGGTTCATCGCTATCGGGGATGGTTTGGATGACATTCCAGCGCGAGTAACCTATTTGTAAATCATACAGGGAACGGCGATCGGGATTACTCAGGGTGGCATAAGCTTCGTTAAGACGCTGGAATTGAACCGTTGCCACTTCGGGGCTGAGTTCGGTAGTATCGGGATGGTATCGTTTGCTTAGTTCCCGATAGGCGCGTCGCACTTCGATCACCGAGGCGCTCGGATGTAGTCCTAGAATGGCATAATAGGTATTGGCAAAGCGCGAGTTAGCGGCAATGACTCGCGAGGTGGTTTGGGAATTATCGCGCTCGAAGGTCACAAGATTTTTTAAACTGAAAATTGTCTTAATATTTTAACCCTGTTGATCATGAAATCTCGTTATCGGCTGCGTCTTCGGATCTGTCTTGTCTTTCTTATTATGGCCCTGACGAGTTTGTCTCCTTGGCTAACCTCTAGCGCCTATGCGGGGATCGATGACGATCGCCTCGATGGTAATATTTTTGTGGTCTATGCGGGTAATGGTTCCCTCGTACCACCGCGTCTAAATTTAGCGGAAACTTTTCAACGGAAAATTCCAGCTATTATTGTCTATTATCTGGATGATAGTAGTGATTGTAAGCAATTTGCGGCGATTGTCTCCCGTTTTCAAGAGTTTTACGGTCGCGCCGCCAGTATTATCCCCGTTACTGTCGATTCTATCCCCTTAAAGTCTTCCTATCGTCCCGATGAACCGGGTTACTATTATCGCGGTGGGGTTCCCCAAACGGTGGTTTTAGACCAACAAGGTAAAGTGGTTTATGATGGTTTGGGCAATGTTAAATATGAAGATGTGGATGATGTCTTAAGAAAGGTTTTTGAGCTTTTGCCTCGATCAGAATCGGTAGAGTTAAAAAGACGCTCTTTTAACGAGTTTAACGCTGAATTGCGCTAGTTACCTCTTTTTTATCCTCAATTGAACGAACCCACTCCCCACCCCACTCTTAGCGTAGCGGAGTGGAAAGTGCAGGGAGTGGCAATTGAGGGGGTTCAATGCCTAAGCTAAGACGCATTTTAACCGCCTATCCTTAGATTAGCTGAATCTCAACCAGCAATTTAAATTCGCGGGCAGCTGACAAGGCGATGCGATCGCCCTTAGATAAAGAAGCTACTAACAGGAATACTACCGAAAGCTGGTAATGTACCACTGTATCCTGTGATATTCACTAATAGGTCATTGCTAGATTGGAAACCAGCCACACTATCATTAATGACTAAATAAGTTCCCGCAATACTGGCAGTTGTGACATTGACTAAAGCTGCACTATTTACCCCTAAAGCCTGATTGCCAGTTAATGCTCCATTAGCATCAGTAAATACACTATTGGTCATATTTGTGGTAATGATTCGGTAGTAGTGGCGTAGCTCTCTTGCTTACCTGGTATGAATTGTGTAAAATATTTATTAATAAAAATAATTGGAACCCGCTCAGTCTTTAAACCTCTAGCTTGCTCATGACTTTTCTGATAAATATCTTTTTCTGGCTCCTGTCTGGCTTACTGAAACATCAGTCTAGCACCGAACCAAGTCCCCCCCCCTAGTTCACCTCTATTCCCCTGTCAAGCGTTGTGGTTCTCACCATAGGATCAAGAATGGTTCTATTCATAAGGGAAAACCCAAACGTCAATGTAAAGAATGTGGTCAACCGTTTGTGATCAATCCCACTAATAAAACTGTATCTGACGAAACCAAAAAATTAATTGACAAACTCTTACTCGAACGAATTTCTTTACGAGGAATTGCTAGAGTAACAGGGGTAAGTTGGTCATGGTTACAAAACTATGTCAACAATAAACTGGCGGCTGTCCCCCGTCAAATAAAGGTTTCGGACAAACCAAAAGGTAAATTGGTTAGAGAATGTGATGAGATGTGGTCTTTTGTTTTTTCTAAGACAATAAAAGTTTATATTTGGCGGTTAATTGATAGAAAAACAAGGGAAATTATTGGCTGCTATGCGCGGATATAGGAGTCGTCAATCAGCCAAAAAACTTTGGGGCCAGTTTACCAGGCGTTTACCGACAATGTGCGGTTGCTTACACAGACTTTTGGGAGTCCTATAAGACAGTAATTCCCAGTAAACGTCATCGACCGGTCGGGAAAGAAACTGGTCAAACTAATCCTATTGAAAGATTAAATAATACCTTTCGACAAAGGATTTCTCGGCTGGTGAGAGAGAGTCTATCTTTCTCTAAAAAAATGGAGAATCACGTTGGGGAACCCTTTGGTATTTTATCCATGACTACAATGCACAGCAAAGCAAAGGATTAAGCCGCCATCACTACTACCGAATCACCACCGTTTAATTTTTTAAGGAAAGGTTTTTAAAATTTGCTGTAACTTTTGTCCTGCATTGTTTCTAGCGAATAACTGTAGGATGGCACTCGATAGTGGCTCGTTGTCCGACCGTTCGTTAAAAAAAATGAATGGGGGGGTGACATTTGGCCATACGTTTGGTAGCATGGCGGGGTGGGAAATGTGGTTGTTGTGGGCAGACCACAAATCGCCGTCCGAATTCCCCCACCCCTCCTCGCCGAACTCAACCAGTACGTCGAGCGGGTTGGCACGTCCAAGACGGATGTGATCGTCAGTGCGATCTCTCAATACCTAGGCTGTGCCGAGACTGTGCCGTTGAGTCAGCGAGTAGCTGAGTTGGAAACTAAAGTTAAAGAACTACAAGTATTGCTCAAAGCTAGATTTATTGGAGGTGCAAATGAGTGAAATTCCCCTGTGTAGCGTAACGATTTCATCCCAACTTCCTCCCGATGAAATAGACTCTTTAGAAACATCTTTACTGATCAATTCAATTAAGGCACAGAAATTTCCAAGTCGCGTGTTAGGTGCAGATGACGTAGCTTTTGTAGCTACAGTAGTTGGAGGGTTAGCAGCTACTGCCAATTTGATAGAATACAGCATCAAATTCGCTAAGACGATTAATAATTGGCGACGAGAACTGCGCTTAAAAGGAATAGAACCAAAGGGGAGGCTAGAACATCCCCAACGTCCTCCCCTAGATATTAGTAAAGCTACCGATGAGGAGATAGTAGAATGGTTGTCTCGCAAGTAGTCACAAAATATCCTGTTATTACAGGGGAAGAAAAAGTTACTCGACAAGATAATTCCTTATATCCTGTTATTACAGGGGAAGAAAAAGTTACTCGACAAGATAATTCCTTCAGTAATCAAATTCTCATCTTATTTTCAGCCCCTCTACTCAAAGAAGACTTAGAACCAGTAGAGAATTTAGCAATTCAGCCAGAAATTGAAGCGATCGCTTCAGTATTAGAGGATATATCTCATCCTATAGCAGTGGAGATAGTAGTTAAAGTAGCCACATCCAAGACGCTGCAAGATGCCTTTTCCAGTCGGGTCAAACCACTAATTATTCATTTCATTGGTCATGGAATGAGAGAGGTGGATAGTACAGCCCTAGTGTTAGAAGATGAGGTGGGAATTACTCGTTCTTTTACTGAAAAAGAACTAGAAATTGCTTTATCAAATCAGAAGCAACCACCTTGTCAATTAGCTTTATTAAATGCCTGTCATTCAGAAAAACTAGCCCTAGCTTTTGTTAAAGCTGGAGTGCCTCATGTGATAGGAATTGACGCTGAGGATAAAATTCTCGATGTAGCGGCCCGATGCTTCTCGCAACGACTTTATCAAGCATTATTCAATCAAGATGAGATTGTTAATGCTTTTTTAGTGAGTCGCAATGCAGTTAAACTTGATGATAAATTAAAAACAATCTTTAACGCTGAAACTTTTGAGCTAGGAGTTAATTTCGATGAAGCTTTTAAATTTCGATTATTACCCCAATCTTCCCACAATAAATCACTGATCATAGAACCAGCCAATTCTCGCAGTGTTATCTATCCCCAGTGGTCAAATACTAATATTTCCCGTGACGATCCCAACTTTGTCGGACGCAGACAAGAAATACATCAAGTAATTAAAGTTCTGGTAGAAAAAGAACAACGCTGTCTTGCCCTGCATGGTATGGGAGGAATAGGCAAAACAGCCTTAGCTTATGCCATTGGTAGGTGGTTACATGAACGAGAACGCTATCGTGATGGAGTTTGGTTTATTAGTTTGCGCGATACTGATTCTGTAGGAACGCTAATTACTAAAGTTCAACAGAGTCTTGGATTAAAGAGTTTTGTTTTAGAGAGAGAATTAAGAAATAGTAGGATTTTTTTGATTCTCGATGATTTGGATAGATTGATTGAGAAAGAATCCAATGAACTAATTGACCTTTTGAACTTGCTATTAGAACAATGTCCTAATTTAAGATTGCTGCTGACTTCCCGTGATTCTCTAGTCAGGGACATTCTTTATTGCCATCAAGAAGAAGTTTGCAGTATGGGAGTATCAGAAACAATAAAAATATTTAGAAAGTATGCTCCCTCACAAGCTCAATGGGGAGATAATGAAGATTTGGAGGAAGATTTTAATCTTTTAATCAAGTTTCTTGATGGTTATCCCTTACCTATAAAACTAGCGGCATCTTATATGAGAGAAAATCAATTTACTCTCAAGATATTGTGTGAAGAATTAAACATTGAACCGATGGAAATTCTTGATTCTTATTCTTCGGAAGAAAGAAAAGAAAGAAGCTTGCGAATAACTTTAGAGCGTTCTTTTGAAGTGTTATCGGTAGAGGGTCAAGATATATTTCCTTTATTGGCTTTCTTTCCGAGTGGCTTGAGTCGTGATTTGGCTAGAGCTATTGGGGGAAGAAGTGGTCAGAAAGCTTTGGGGGAGTTGCTTAAGTTTTCAATGGCAGAAAAGTCTCTTACTGCTTCTGACTGGAGATTAACTTTACCCGAACCTGCCCGCACTTACGCAAAAAGTAAATTGCAGCAAGGAAGAGGAATTGACGATCTTGCGCCTCTTGTTTTAGATTTTTATTATAGCAATTTCTGTGACATAGTTCTCAGGCTTTTTGATAATAAAGATGATAAAAAGGGACAGCAATTACTTCTGCAAGAAAATTCAAATTTAATCTTGTTTCTTCAATGGGGCTATGAGAGTGAATTGAGTTCAGAGCAAATCTGTCGCAGTGCGAGGATGACAGCTTCATTAAGTCCTTATTGGCGCTGGATTGAAGCGAATCAAGACCCTTTAGTTAGATTGCGCTTGGCTGCTTCAGCCGCCCAAAGAAATCAAGATCGAGAGGGAGAAGATTTAGTGAGAAATGCCATTGCAGCTTTGGCTTCTAGAGGATCATTTAGAACTGTTCAATCTTTGGCACAAGGAAGTGAAGATCAATTTGAGTTTGAAACTATTACCATCAACAGTAGGGGCAAAGAAATCAAACAAGAGCTTAAACAAGCGCAATATTTCACTGAAACTCTCTCTGGCGAAGTTATTCTCGATCTGGTTGCCATCCCAGGTGGCGAATTTATGATGGGAACAGAAGACGAGGAAATCGAAAGACTGGTGAAGAAATTTGATTGGCAGTACTTTAGCCGGGAAAAACATCAACATCAAGTTACCCTTCCCTCTTTCTACATGGGTAAATATCCCATTACCCAAGCGCAGTGGCAAGCGATCGCCTCCCGTGCCGATTTAAAAGTTAAACAAGACCTTGAATCTAACCCAGCCTATTTTAAAGACCGTCCCGATAGCGATCGCCGTCCCGTGGAAAAAGTCAACTGGTACGATGCGATCGAGTTCTGTGGGAGATTATCCAAGTTGACGGGAAGGGAATACCGGCTACCGAGCGAAGCAGAATGGGAATATGCCTGTAGAGCGGGGACAACAACAGCCTTTCACTTTGGGGAAACTATCACGGGAGATTTAGCTAATTATAATGCTACTAAAACTTATGCAGATGAACCCAAAGGAGAAGATCGAGAAGAAACGACTCCCGTGGGACAATTTCCCCCCAATGCCTTCGGTTTGTACGATATGCACGGCAATGTTTGGGAATGGTGCGCTGATGACTGGCATGATAATTATGATGGTGCGCCGACGGATGGCAGTGTCTGGATAGAAAATGGGAATGATAATTGTTCTCCTCTGCGGGGCGGTTCTTGGTACCTCAATCCCTATTACTGCCGTTCCGCTTACCGATTCTACAACTACCGCCGCGCCTACGACAACACCGTCAGTTTTCGCGTGGTGTGCGGTGCCGGGAGGACTCTGTAACCCTTTTTCTCTTTTTTCCCTTTTTACCCTCATTCCCTATTTTTTCTCTTTTCTTTTCTTTCCCGCCTCACGGCGGGTCGATTTTTTGCGGAAAATTGGCGTTAATGTTAAATTTTATTACTGGACTTCCCCCATACAGAAATACTAAAAAATTAACAAAACCCTTACCGCAGGTCGCTTCTCAGAAAAAATTGAAAAGGGGCTACTGGGTACATTTTTCGCTTGAAAATGGCTGTACCGTTGACTGTATCTGGAGTAGAGCGATGACCTAGAGTTGGCTGTATAGTGATCGCTAACCTGATTTTAACAGATAGTGTCATTAATCTCTAGAGTAAGGGATTCGCTCTGTAGCCATGTTTTTGCTGGTTTTCTGCCCCGAAACAAGCTATAATGGTCGAAAGGTCAAATTTGAAAAATTTTGCCTCAAACCCTATCTGCGTAAGGACTTCAGGATTTTGTGTCCAGTAGTCCATTAGTATTATATTGCTTTAACTCAGGCTCTGTAAGACTTTTAGCCATAGCTAGTATGTTTATACGGGGGAAGTTCAGTTATTAAGGCAATGAAAGAATTATCGGTGATTCAAAAGTGTTATGATTTGGTAAAGTGGTACGTTCCGATTATAGAGCGTTTTCCCAGGGTTCACAAGTTCACGATAGGGGACAGGGTAATCAACCAACTTTATAACATATTAGAGAATTTAATCAGGGCTAAATTTGCCAAAAGTAAGCTTGCCAAACTTGAATATATCAATACCGAATTAGCTGTTCTCAGACATCAGAACCGACTGTTATTAGATTTTAAGTTGATCGATCTGAAACGCTATGAATACGTCAGTCAGTTAATTGATGAATTGGGAGGAGAATTAGGCAACTGGATTAAAACCCAACGTGAACGAGAAGCGAAACCAGATTAATTTATTGTTATCATCGGAAATTTAAATGAAGCGTTACGGTAATCTCTATTCCCAAATTATCGAATTTGATAATCTATTTCTTGCCGCTCGTAAAGCACAATCGGGCAAGCGTTTTAGGGATAACGTTCTAGATTTTAATTTTAATCTGGAAAGGGAACTGATGCAATTGCAAAGGGAGCTAAAGGATAAAAATTATCATCCTGGAGCCTATCGAACCTTCCACATCATAGACCCCAAAAGTCGCCTGATATCGGCCGCACCTTATCGGGATAGAGTAGTCCATCACGCTCTATGTAATATCATTGCTCCTATTTTCGAGCGCACTTTTATTCATGATTCCTATGCCAATCGGGTTGGATTTGGAACTCATAGAGCTTTGAGGCGATTCATCCGCTTTGCCCGCTCTAGCTCTTATATCCTTCAGTGCGACATCAAGAAATACTTTCCTTCCCTCGACCATGAAATCCTTAAGGGACTGATACGGCGCAAAATTAAATGTCCCGATACCCTCTGGTTGATCGATACTATTATCGATAATAGCAACGAACAGGAAACTGTCATCGATTACTTCCCCAGCGATGACTTGCTGACTCCTTTAGAACGAAAAAGAGGTCTGCCCATCGGTAATTTAACCAGTCAGTTTTTTGCTAATATTTATCTTAATGGACTCGATCATTCTCTTTCGCACCGAAGTTCGGGTTAAATCTTCTTACTTCGACTAATCTTTCTCTCTCCAGCCGCATTCCGGGCATTGCCAAGGCTCTCGCGGGGCCGGACTGGTGGTAAAGATATGTTTACAATCGGGACAGATGCCAGTAAAGAAGGGATGGGTGTCTAATATTTTTTCCTGTTCCTCTCGCGTGTAACGGCACAGCCGGTTCGGCATCTTGGCCTGTCCGTTACCGTTAACTTTCACGATACTTTTGTTCTACTCGTCAATAAGAGGGCAACGTCTTTCTCTAAAAAAATTCCGTTTGGGCAGTTAGTTATGTTATAACATTTGTCATAACATAATTACGGAAGGTCATAGGTTATGACAAGTCTAACGCTCCGAAAAATCGGCAATTCCATAGGTGTGATCTTACCGAAAGAGGTTTTATCCCGACTGAACGTAGAGGAAGGAGATCAGATTTATATCACGGAATCGCCAGATGGATACAGAATTTCTGGCTTTGATCCCGATTTTGAAGAAACCATGAAAGCTTTTGAAGATACTTACTCTCAGTACCGCAACGCCTTTAAGGAACTCGCCAAATAATGATCGAGGAACCGAAATGGTTATCGAGTGATGCGGTTCAGGTGATTCAGGAAACTTTAATCGCTCGAACCGGAGGGACTCCAGGAGTTTTAAACCCAACCCTGTTGGAATCCACTGTCAATAAGCCAAAATTCTTTTTTCAGTACGAACCTGAATCATCGATTTTTAAGTTAGCGGCGGCCTATGGCTACGGTTTTATCAAAAATCATTGCTTCTGCGATGGCAATAAACGTATAGCTCTGGCCACCGTTTCAATTTTTTTGCGAAAGAACGGCTATCGCTTGAACGCCAGTGAAGCAGAAACGGTCACTTTCTTTCGCGGTCTTGCGGGCGCTCTCGAAACCTATGAGGAGGGTTTCGCCAGATTGACCGATTGGATCGAACAATATGCGATCGAACTGGAAGATTAACCAGACTTAGGGACTGCTGTACCACCCCTTCGACTTGGCTCAGGGCAGGCTCTAATCTAACGCCTCAGCAAATATAGCCTTGAAATCATAATTAAAAGATTTGGCGTGTTCTTCCCGTATTCTGTGTAATTCTTCAAGAATTTCATCTTCCCACATAAATTTAATTTCCCATCAATTCATATTAGTCCTCGTGCTTCTCCCCAGACTTTTACTTACTTTGTCTAGCTTGACCAACTTTTAGCCATGCAAAGATTTGTTGTGGAGTCAGTGTCAACTGAACCCCTGCAATTACCTTAAGCTGGTGATCCCCTCTGCAAACTTCTGGCTCTTGTTGGTCCGTAAACATTAAAACAGAATAATCATCTGGATCAAGCATCCATCCTAATTTACTGCCATGTTTTAAACAATGTAGAATGTTGTCAATTACACGGTTTACCTTTTGATCCGGTGAAAGAATTTCGATAGTCCAATCAGGTGCTTCCCTAAAGTCGTCCTCCGGTTCACCTGCTTGATTGAGGTTAATTCGATTCCATGCAATTACCGCAACATCAGGAACGATCGAACGCCCGCCGAAGGTACATCGCAACTCAGGTAAAGCTGTATAATCAACAGTGTGGCTGTCAACCTCAGCTAAAAGACGTTTTTGTAGGATAGAGTGTCGAGTCTTAGGCATCGGTTTCTGAATTGCGACTCCATGCAAGTATTCCCATGCTGGAGAATCCTCCAAATATGGCAATTTGAGGAAATCTTCAAGGGTGATACCCTGAGTCAAGGAAGTCGTCATCGGTTCAAGCAAAGGTTTTTTTTGTGACTTGATTATAAATCTCTGACTAGATTATACTCTGTCTGATTGATTCTGTCCAAGATTTGATGGCAATTCGGACATTCAATTGTTTCATTTAAAAGAGCAAGCTTTAGGGAAATTGTCTGAGCAATTTTTTGATAATTGACCACTGTTACATTTGGTAAATCGAGGAGTTGATCAAAATTTATCCACATAACCCACCTCCTGTTCTGTATTACCATTATACCATGCTCACACAAAACCTAGAAGAGCCTCTTGCTTTCGAGGGTGTTGGGTAACAGTTGTCAACCCAACCTATAAAATTAGCTTACTGCTACTCAGTGCCTTCGGCATGGCACTAATAATTTTTGATCATTAATTCTCTCCCCGCTGCTGCCTGTCCTTGTTTATAATTATTCATGCCATACTGAAGATTCCACTCGATAATATGGGCAAAATTAAATAGTTTTCGTATCTCTGGACAATCATCGTAGGTAATTAACCATTTAGCCTGACATTGACGCATATTATCGGCAAAACGTTGATGATCGAAGCTGGTATGTAAATTCCCTCTTACACCGTACAAACGGGATTTTGTGGCACTATAGTAGGGGGGATCGAGAAAGATAAAAACGTCTTTTCCCTCAGCAAATAATAATTCTTCGTAGTCTTGGTTAGTAATTGTTACCGATGCTAATAACGGCGCAATTTGAGTTAATCTGGCTATCGATGAATCAGTAAATCTACTGGTAAAAGCTGCTTGAGAATACCCCCCCGAATCCACTGTTCCCGAAAAAGTAATCCGATTTAAGATAAAAAAACGCACCGCTTTCTCAAAGTCGGTTAACTTTAAATCTTCCCTTGTCAAATCTTGAAATAATTCTCGTCCGCTATCATATTTCTGTTTAATTTCTGTTATTTTTGCTACCAATAACTCAATATTTTCTTGAGCGCATTGCCAGAAACAATATAAATCATAATTTAAGTCATTAATCCAATAGGTTTTTATTTGCTGTCCAAAGAGTTGCTTAACAGCAAAAAACACAGAACCACCACCAAAAAAAGGTTCTCGATATTCCCTAATATTCACAGGAATTTGCGGCAGAATTTGCTTAATTGCCCGGGATTTCCCCCCCGGATAACGCAAGGGACTTTTAATTTTTGACATTTTATTTACTAATTAGATCCTATCTCGATTTCGAGCTTTTTATTGGTTTGAACTTCAACTAAAAGCTTTCTAATTATTTCCTGCTCTCTCTCCTTCAGATTATCCGAGTTTAACACAAGAAATTTTTCTAGATTTTCCAATTGACAAGGTAAAGTAATTTTGTCTTTAATACCTTTACCTGTAAGTTTTAACTTTGACACAAAATTTATGGGTTGATTATTTAAATTAATGGAGTCTATATTGGAATACAGAATTAATTTAAAAAGACCATCTTGTATATCAGTTAAATCTGGCAGCCCCTTCCTTGTAGAATTTTTAGACTCCTGAATGTAATATTGATCTTTTATATATAAAATTTCGTCTGGTGCTAGATAATAAGTTCCTCCCAAATAGTTTTCAATACAGAAGTTTGCTTTCCTTCCATCGACTAAATATTCATGTTTATGTACTGTAACTGATTCCCTTTCACTTGCCATTTTAGAGCCTTTTAGAGATATATTTTTGAATTCTTCAAAATCAAGCATAACTGCTTTTAGATATTGTCCCATACTAGCTTGAGAATGAGTAAAAACACCAGTATTGTCAGAGATATTTTTATAAGAATTAAGAGCCTGTTGAAAAGTCGAAGTAAACTTTTCTTCTAATAAACTTTTATTCCAATGTAAAGCACTTTGCTTGTAATTTAAAATTTCTTTTATTTGATTCTTAATAAATTCATTATTAAACTTTTGTTTGGTAAGTTTGTGTTTATTTTCCTGTTTCGTTTTTTGACTTTTCTCCGCATTTTCATAGTATCCAAGAACTATATATATATTGAGTAAATTCATCCATGAAACTGTAGAATATTGAAGCTTATCTAAGTCTCCATCTCTTCCCTCATCTTTAATAATCGGTATTATTGTCAATATTTTTGACGCATTATATGTGTTATAAATTCTGGCAAATGGATAACTTCTGGTTCGCTTAGGGGAAACCCACTTGGAATAAGCGACTTCTGTATTTTGTGCCTCTATAATTCCATAAGCTCTGGATTCATTAACATCAAATTGTTCCAAACATACTCTGTCTAAAGATTCTGTTAGACAGGCTGTATATTTTACATCTCTTATAAATCCAGTCAAATTCAAGACTTCGCTCATATTATGAAATTACGATCAAATTAATTAGATTAAAAGACGGCCTAAAGGTTGAACTCACCCGCCTTGTCAAAGTCTAGCAGAAAGTCGGGTGCAGTGATATGTCAGACAGTCGGCAGCCGGTCATAGGCTTCTGGCTCAACATCGGGAACTTTTGTTAAGATTGCCTCATACTTTTCTCGACTTCCCTTTTTGGCCTTTTCTATTAGGTAATTTTCTGTCATCAACGCTGAAAGTTTCTCAGCGATCGCAGTAGAGATAAATTGATCGATCGAAATTCCCTCACGAGCCGCTAGATCATCTAAACTTTTCTGTAATGAGTCGGGAATTTGAACTTGAATGGTACTCATGGTAACTTACCTATTAATCGTAGGAAACCTGAAGGCTCAAAGCGTGGGTTTCATTTTTAACATAGCCACCTTTACTCGATCGATAAATTACGCTCAAACCAATTAGATTAACTATCTACTTAACCGTTGGTTTGCGGAATTTAGAAGGAGAAGGAAAATATTCTACTCGTTCATTTTTCAGAGCTTGTGCCATGAAATCGCGCCAAATGGGAGCGGCAAAACCACCACCGGTGATACCTTTACCTAAAGTGCGGTTTCGGTCATCTCCAATCCACACTGCGGTGGCTAATTGGGGAACATAACCGACAAACCAGACATTTTTCTCGTTATCGGTAGTACCAGTTTTTCCCGCTGCCGGACGACCGATTTGGGCTGAGGTTGCTGTACCACCTTGTATTACACCCTGTAACACAGAATTAAGAGAAGCGGTGGCCCAGGGGTCTAAAACTAGCTTCGGTTTGGGTGTATTATCGAGCATGACGTTACCGCGACTATCAGTAACACGCATGATAAAGGTAGGCTCAGAATGCCAGCCATTACTGGCAAAAGTAGCGTAAGCTCCCGCCATTTCCAGAGGAGTCACATCCACGGAACCTAAAGGTAAAGATGTGACGGCAATTAAAGGACTCTCGAAACCCAACAGACGACAGACTTCAATGACTTTATTCAACCCGACGCGACGACCGAGAATAACTGCGGGGATGTTAAGAGATTTCATAAGAGCGCTACGCAGGGAAACCGGACCAGAAAAGCCGCCACCGTAGTTTTTTGGGCTATAGAAGCCGCCGGCCTCGCGAAAACGGATGGGAGCATCATTAACCACCGTTTCGGGGGTAAAACGACCACTAGCGAAGGCAGTATAATAGACGAAAGGTTTAAAAGCTGACCCCGGTTGACGACGGGATTGAATAGCGCGGTTTAATTGACTTTTATTGTAATCAACGCCACCGACGAGAGCCTTGACGAAATGGGTGCGGGGATCCACCGCAACTAGAGAAATTTGTAGGTCTTTGGTGCGAATACCGCGACCACGCAAGCTATTATAGGCCTTTTGAATGGTAGATTCGGCCATGTTTTGAAAGTCGAGATCGATCGTGGTTTGAATCCGCATTCCCCCTTTAGTGAGGGTTTCCTTGCCAAATTTTTGCCGCAATTCTGCCACCACTGCATCGGTAACGTAGGGTAATTTACTTTCTTGCCAAGCGGTGGGTTTACCCAGTTTCAGAGGTTCCTTGAAAGCGGCCTCTTCCTGTGCGGGGGTAATCCAACCTAAGCTACGCATCCGACTGAGAACCAGTGCCTGTCTTTCCTTGGCGGTTTTATAATTATTAAAAGGACTATAAACTTCCGGTGCTTGGATTAATCCGGCCATCATCGCCGATTCTGCTAAATTTAACTGGGCAGCGGGTTTATTAAAATAACTTTTAGCGGCGGTTTGGACTCCGTAATTATTATGACCCCAATAGATATTATTGAGGTACATTTCCAGAATGTCATTTTTGCTAAAAACCTGTTCTACTCGTACTGCCAAGACTGCTTCAGCTAATTTACGGCTAACGGTGCGCTGATGGGAAAGAAAGATATTTTTGACTAACTGCATGGTGATGGTAGATGCACCTTCCACCACACCGCCACTTTTCCAGTTAGCGACTACTGCCCGGCCGATACTATTAGGATTAATACCACGATGGTGATAAAAATGGCTATCTTCGATCGCCATCACTGCGCGTTTCAGATTGGGAGAAATTTGATCGAGTTCCACCACTTCCCGATTCGCTTCTCCGTGTAAGCTGGTCAGAGGTCTGCCTTTAACATCGTAGATATAACTGGTTTCCGTGGGGACATAGCCCTGTAAAATCCTCACATCGGGTAGATTGCGGTAACTAATCGCCAATCCTACCACAGCCCCCGTCACCACGGCCGTGGATACCATCAACAGGCCGAGAACAGTTCCTCCTGCGACTCTAGAGACTCCTTGGAAAAAGCTATCCGAGTCACTACTGGGTTTCTGCTCTTTATCTTGATTGCCGAGGGTACTGGTGGACACGATGGTTACAATTTCCTTTTTCCAAGAGGGGACTGATCGATTAAACTGGCTTGAAAGTCTATTCTAAAGGTTTTGTTAAAAAATTGAATACTAGCTTACAGGAATTGTGGCCGATCTGGCTCTAGTTTCGATCGGTCATGACAGCGCGATTAGAGGCAGCATAGTTAGATATCAGGGACAAAACAGGGTATCACGGGTATTTCTGCCAGTTACTGGGTTAGTTCCCGTCGCTCTCTCACAAAGATATTTTTCTACGTCGGAGCGAATAATTGCATCGGTAAAATCGGCCCCGTCGATAATTGCACCTTTGATTAAAATGTTAGTGGCAAAAGCTCCTTCGAGAACGGCATTGGTAAAGTTGGCTTTGGTTAAACGGGCCGATTCTAAATCCACATTTCTCATATTGGCATCGCTAAAGTTGGCCCCCTCCAGGTTGGCAGAAAAAAAGCGCACTCCTTCCAGATTGGCATGACTGAAGTTACTACCGCGCAGATTGGAGTGATCGAAGGTGGAATCGCGCAAATCCTGCCCCGCAAAGTCGTTATCGGTCAAATTGCGGTTATTATAACTTAGCGCGTGGGCCGGAGCCAAGGACGATAATAATACTAATATACTAGCAAAAAAGGTTAGTAGAGTTTTGCGAGAAAATTGCGCCATATTGCCCCCCTGATTGATTAACCTTTTCTATAATAAGCTGTACTGCATTTAAACTGCGTCGGGGAAAATTTTAGTACAAATGCTCGACTTACCCTCCGCATCTCCCTACTCCGGTGCAGTCTTGTCGTCCTTGAATCAGTGATTCAGTGATCAGTTATCAGATTTGAGTTTTTAGTTCACTGTTTACTGTTTACTGATCACTGAAAAAAGCTCCCCACTCTTCTCTACCAAAATTAACTTATTTGTTTGCTCATGTCTCCCCTCGACAACATCGCTAAACTGTCTCACCTCACCCGCAGAGATGTTCAGAAAAATTGGTGGATCGCTACAGCAGCGGGAAAACCAATTCAACCCGTCACCCTCAATGAAAAACAATACATTATTTGGCCGGCTGGTAGACAAATTCAATATCTAACTCAAAAAATTATTGTCCCCGAACATTTGGCTGGTTATCCTTTAGAGGGAATGGAACTGAGATTAATCTTAACTTGGTGGGCGGAAGATGTCAAAATTTATGTTAATAATCAATTTATCCAAGCGGGAGACCTCTTTGATTCTTCCCCTCGCATTTTACTTTCTAACTCGGTCTCTACTGGTCAAGAAATTCTTGTTACTCTCCGTTTAGTCAGTCCCAATCATGATATTGGTGGTTTGATGAAATCAGAGTTAATCTATGAATATAGCCAAGCGATCGAGCCTAGTTTTGTTGCTGATGAATTAACCATTCTCCATAATTATCTGCAAACTTTTTATCCTGAAAACTTAGCAGCTTTTACCGCTACTATCGACAATATTGACTGGGATAATGTCACCAACAAAGATAAATTTAATCAATCCCTAGAATCAATTCGTCAATCCCTGCTACCTCTCGCTAAACCTCTCAAAGAACGCAGTTTTCATCTTCTCGGCCACGCACATTTAGATCTGGCTTGGTTGTGGCCGTTGGCAGAAACTTGGCAAGTGGCAAAAAATACTTTTATCTCGGTTTTAAACCTGCAAAAAGATTTTCCTGCCCTCATATTTGGTCATTCTAGTCCCCTAATTTACGACTGGATAGAAAAACATCATACTGACCTATTTCAAGCAATTCTAGAGGCATATAAAGGGCAATCTTGGGAACTTTTGGGCGGGATGTGGGTAGAACCAGAAGTCAATTTAATCTCCGGGGAATCCCTATTTCGACAACTGCTTTATGGACAACAATATTTTCAAGAAAAATTTGGACAAATCACTAAAACTGCTTGGCTGCCAGATACCTTTGGGTTTCCCTACCAATTGCCGCAAATTCTTAAATCCTTTGGCATCAAATATTTTGTAACTGGGAAACTACATTGGAATGATACGACTAAATTTCCCCACGGTTTTTTCTGGTGGCAATCTCCCGATGGCAGTAAAATTCTTTCCCTAATGTCTCCTCCCAATGTTGCTGGAGTTATGGATACTAATCCAATTATTATGACCGATCATGCTCTCAATTGGGAACAGCAAACCGGATTAAAAGAGATTTTTTGGTTGCCCGGTGTTGGCGACCATGGCGGCGGTCCGACTCGTGATATGTTAGAAGTGGCGCAACGTTGGCAAAAATCTCCTTTTTTCCCCCAGCTAAAATTTAGCCAAGCAACAACTTATCTGGACAGTCTGGAGACAAGTAATCTTCCTATCTGGGATGATGAATTATATCTAGAATTCCATCGTGGTTGTTATACCACTCACGCTGATCAAAAAGCCTATAATCGTTACTGTGAAATCCTCTTGTATCAAGGAGAATTATGGTCTTCTCTGGCTAATATTTTACTAGATATTCCCTATCCGAAAGTCGAGATAGAATCCGCCTGGAAAAAGGTTTTATTAAATCAGTTTCATGATATACTGCCCGGTACTTCTATCCCCGAAGTGTTTAGGGATGCTAATCAGTTATGGCGGCAAGTTATCAGCACAGGTGAAGCAATTTTAGAGCAAGCTTTACAGGCAATTGCTAATCAAATTAATTTACCTAATCCCCCCCATCCCCAAGCAAAACCTTTTCTAGTTTTTAATTCTCTTAACTGGGAAAGAACCCAGGTTATCTCTTTAGCTATAGAATCTGACAATTCTTCGGTTTATGACTTAAATAATTGTCTCTGTCCTTCGCAATTATCCCACGACAATCAACTATTATTTATCGCTGAAAATATTCCTTCTGTGGGTTATAAGTTATTTTGGGTAGTTCCCAATCAGCAAGCAACGGAGAAAAATTTAACTAACTGCCAATTTATTTTAGATAATGGCTTACTTAAAGTTACTATTAACTCAGAAACGGGGGATATAGATAGTATATTTGATATAATTAATCAAAAAGAAATCCTGCAAGCTGCCGGTAATCAATTACAGGCATTTAAAGATCAAGGACAATATTGGGACGCTTGGAATATCGATCCGAATTATCAACAATATCCCTTACCTAAAACAGTATTAAAATCGATCGAATGCTTAGAATATGGCCCCTTGCGCTGGCAGATTCGTGTGATCAGAAGTTTAGGTGATTCGGAATTTTGTCAAGATTATATCTTAGAAAAATATTCCCCTATTCTCCAGATTAAAACTATTGTTAATTGGCAGCAGGAACATACTTTAGTAAAAACCGCTTTTCCTCTTGCCATAAACAGCAATTTTATCACCTATGAAATTGCCTGTGGTGCGATCGAGCGTTCCCACCAACCAGAATCGCCAAAATGGGAAGTTTACGCGCATAAATGGGCGGATTTAACCGATACAGAGGCAACCTACGGGGTGAGTCTTTTAAATAATAATAAATATGGCTATGATGCTACTAACCAGCAACTGCGATTAACTCTCTTGAGAAGTCCCCGATGGCCCGATACCGAGGCAGATTTGGGGAAACAAGAATTTACCTATGCAATATATCCCCATCAAGGGGATTGGAAAACGGCGAAAACTGTCCATCACGCTTGGCAGTTAAACTCACCTGTCACCGTTATTTTTATTACTAATTCTTCTCGATCAACCCGATTGCCACCCGTGGCACAATGGTTAAAATTCTCGGACGATAACTTAATTTTAATGAGTTTCAAACAAAGTGAAACATCCCCTCAGAGTTGGGTAATGCGCGTCTATGAATGTCAGGGAGAAAACGCTGTTATTGATTGGCAAAATCAATTACAATTAACAATAAAAGAATCGATCGACGGTTTAGAAAGAGCGATCGATCCTATTGATCAAATTTCTCCTTGGCAGATAGCTACATGGTTATTAAAGAATTAATCTTCGTGATCTTCAAAAGGATCGCTTAATTCTGCTGCTGGCGGTCCAAAAGCGGTATAAAGAGCTAAAGCGGTAATCCCCACCAAAGCGGCAGCGATCGAAATACCCAAAATTGTTGCAGTTTCCATAAAATAAAATTTGTTTAGATAGAGCCTGTACTATCTTAACAGGATATAACCGATCTCGCCGCCGATAGCGATCTCTAATCTGGCCTGTTGCATTGCTGTTATCTCATGCCCGATAATGCTGAAAGGATCGACTAAATAGCGATCGAACTAAACCAGAAGAATTATTATGAAGAAACTCCTACAGGGACTAGAAAAGTTCCAGAGTGGTTATTTTGATGAACATCGGCAATTATTTGAGCAACTCTCCCACGGACAAAAACCGAGAATCCTGTTTATTACCTGTTCCGATTCCCGTATCGATCCTAACCTAATTACCCAAGCGGAGGTGGGGGAATTATTCGTAATTCGTAATGCGGGAAATATAATTCCTCCCTACGGAGCAACCAATGGTGGTGAAGGTGCATCTATAGAATATGCTATCAACGCTCTCGGCATCGAGCAAGTGATTATCTGCGGTCACTCCCATTGTGGAGCGATGAAAGGTTTGTTAAAATTGCAGAGTCTGGCCGATGAAATGCCTTTAGTTTACGATTGGTTAAAGCAAGCAGAAGCTACTCGACGTTTAGTTAAGGATAATTACAAGGAACTAGAAGGAGAAGAACTGATCGAGGTGACAGTAGCAGAAAATGTTCTCAATCAGTTAAGTAATTTGCAAAGCTATCCAATTATTCGTTCCCGATTACATCAAGGTAAATTGTCTCTACACGGTTGGATTTTTCGGATTGAAACCGGGGAAATTTTAGCCTACGATCCCATCCTACACGATTTTGTCGCTCCCCATAGTAAAATTACCCATCCCGAACCGGAAGAAAATTTACCCCCCAGTCGTCACCTTCCTAATAGTCATCCCTTCAAGATTTCTGAGGATTATATCAGGACTCATGCGGACGTACAAAAAGCGACTGCTGCGGTTAATACTGTGGCGAAAAAGAATGGCTCCTCAACCCAAAAACCAGGCTATAATTATTTAGAACCCTCCCAAGCTGATCGCATTTATCGCGGTTCGAGAAGTTAATTAGGGATTACAGAAATTCTCTAGAGATGTGCTTATTACCGTCTCTAGAGTGGCAATTAAACATACAATTATCGGTGGCAATCTTAACCAGTAATTTAGATAGTCAACAGCTTACAATAATGCTCCAATAGAGACAACTGAACACTAGGGACTGACTACCAAAAAACACAACTTTGTCACTCAATATTAGCACAATTATTTGTAGGATGGGTTAGCGGTAGCATAACCCATGCGGGGGTTGGGTTTCATGCTTCAACCCAACCTACGTTCATCTTATATTTAATTCCACCCACCTACTTATCATGACGTTACTACGGCCTTTGAGTTTATTCCCATCAGAATCATTTGAGTCTGCGCCATGTTGACTTATTGCGAGGTTTGCCAGGAACAATTTCAAGAAGGCTTTTCTTTCGCAATCTATTGAAAACATTTTTGGCTTTACTGGCATCAATTCCGAGTATTTCCCGTGCTTGACGATTATTTATTTCTTCATTATCGGCTAGATATTCAAGGATTTTTTTTTCGTACTCAGGATATAAATCCTCCATTGGTTTGGTATTTTCGTCTTGATTTTTAAAAGTTCCAGTTTTACACCAAGAAGCCTTACACTTTGGTCTTCCTGGAATCAGTTCAATTAATCCTGTTCTGTGCAATCTATAAAACACGCCTTTGATGGTTCCTTCTGAAGTAATACCAGTTATTTGTCGAGCCTTCTTATTGGTAATTTCTTGATGGTCATTCAAATAATCCATTATAGTTGTTTCTGGAGAAGCTAGGGGTTCATGTTTAATAGAGACGATCACAGAATTCTCTCTTTCGCATATTTCTGGTGGTTTTAATCGCAATTTAGCCATTGCCTGGAAAGCTGTATTTAATCCCTCTCCCACATCTTTATTGGGAGGATCAGGAAACTTATTAATAATCCTAACTATAGCTCCATTTCTTGCAAATTGCTCTTTTAAAATGTTTTCCACAGTAATATGTCCTGGTAATTTGCCTGGACTTTCAATCTCAATTCTATTGTCAAAAATACGGACTTGTACATCTGATACTATGCTATAGTCTCTGTGTAATACTGCATTTGTAACAATTTCATGAATAGCATCTTGAGGATATTTTATTGATTCTAGTCCCTCTTTTCCCATCTTAGAAACTTCTTGTACTACTTCAATAATTTTAGATACAGAACTTTGTATTTGAACGTACAAACACCCCTCGATTGTAATTGGATCGAAAGCTAGAGTTTCTCTTGTACCCTCTAATTCTTTTGTCTTATAACGATATATTTTTATACCACAACGCTTCGGTATAATTGCTTGAGGCTCATCAGAAAACAGAAGAACACCTGCTATTGTCGGCTTACCATATTTTAGTAATTGTTGTTTTTTTACCCATGTCTCTGGCATGGAATTTGGAATAACAGAAGTAATAAACTTTTTTATTGTTTCTGATTCAACAATAACATCTGATTCTACATCTATGGTTTGTGTTTCATAGGAGTTTATACCTTTATCTAGTCGTAATCTATCTAGACCTTGAGGATCGTTTACAGGTAAATTTTGTGCGCCTTGCCTAATATACGGCTTTCCATCAGAAGCATAAACAATTTCTCGTGATTTATGAATCGTGAATTGTAAAACTAAGCCAGAGACTTCTTGAGATTCCAGAAATATACAATCATAACCATTACGATCAGGAAAAATCTCATGTAAAAGCTGTAAGTGTGCATTGGCGGCTTCTGGATCATCAAAACCACGCCAATTTCTGATTTTATTGCCTTGTCTATTATCATCTTCGTCAATTCCAATGTAAATATCTCCTGCACTAGCATTGGCAAATGCAGATATAGATCTACTTAATTTAGCTGGTTTAATATCTATTGACTTTAAATCTAGAAAGTGGCCTTCTTTTATCTGGAGAATTTTGTTTAACTGCTCTTGCGTTATCTGAGATACTTCAAATTGCATATTAATCAAGGAGAAAATGTCAGTTCACAATAATATAAGAACTATTGAATGTATGATACAACAGCTACGGCGGTTCCTCTGTCCATCTGGCACAGACAACCCCTTATTGGATAAGCCTTTCGGCGTGGAGAATGTACCAGACCAGTCCTGAATCCGCCATATTTGCTTAGTTAAGTAAAAAATTAATTGGAGATTGACGTGTATCACTATATAGTATGACTAAATTATCATATCTCAAAACGTTTTCGATTGTCAAGATACTTACAGAGTATAATTAAGCTGTTCAGCATCTAAATTTCCGAAGCACTCTAAGCATGGCAAAGGGGGCGGCACCCGAAACAAGCAGTTACGAATAGCTTACTAGATTATAACACTTTTACAAAATCTCAATATTTGAATATTTTGTCCCTTGCTCGTCAAATCATGGAATAATTTATAGGGGTTCCCATCAAGCTCAAGGATAAATTCATTGGGCATCGTCTCCTCAATACTGGCGACTGACTACCCAAAACCACAACCTTGTCACTCATTATTAGGATAACTGCTATACTCCCCTATGGTCTCCCCAAAAGATTTTATTAGTCCCGTCAATTCTGGACAAGAGTTGGTCTATCCTTTTCGGAACTATCTTAACTGTCTTCACGAAAAATACTCTGATTTACAGACGGGTAATATCGCCGATTATATTCCGGAATTAGCTCTAGCAGCCCCCCAATGGTTTGGTATTTCTGTAATTAGCACTGACGGTCAGATTTTTGAGGTGGGAGACTGTCAGCAAACCTTTACAGTACAATCGATTTCTAAAGCTTTTGTCTTTGGATTAGCACTAGAAGATCACGGACGGGAATACGTTAACAGTAAAGTCGGTGTTGAACCCACGGGGGAAGCTTTTAACTCGATTATTCTCGATGAAAAAACCAATCGTCCCTATAATCCTATGGTTAATGCTGGTGCGATCGCTACCACGGATTTAATCACCGGACAGAATGCCACCGAAAGGCTAAAACGTATTTTAGAAATGTTTAAACGCTATACCGGCAGGGATCACGAGATTAATGTCCCCGTTTTTCTCTCGGAAAAATCCACAGGCAACCGCAATCGGGCCATGGCTTATCTGATGCTAAATTTTGGCATGGTTAGCGATAAAATTGAAGAAACCCTCGATCTTTACTGTCAACAATGCGCCATCCTCGTCCATGCTCACGATTTAGCTCTGATGGCTGCTACCTTGGCTAATGGAGGTGTCAACCCAATCACAGGAATACGGGCGATCGATGAACACTACGTTCAAGATGTGATCAGTGTTATGCTTACCTGTGGAATGTACGACGCTTCGGGAGAATGGGCCTATCGGGTAGGATTACCAGCAAAAAGCGGTGTCGGGGGTGGAATTACGGCAGTAGTCCCCCATCAGTTGGGAATTGGAACTTTTTCGCCCCTTTTAGATGAAAAAGGCAACAGCATCAGAGGAGTGAAAATTTGTCAAGATATTTCAGAGGATTTTGGTTTACATTTATTCAATGTGGCCAAACCGGAACGAGATTTAAAAACATGGCTTGAAGGTAATAGTTGATACCACCCCCTACTTCCCTCTCCCCACTCTGCCATGGCTTTTAAACAGGATTTAGTCTGATAAGTAGGGAGGCACAATTATTTGTAGGATGGGTTAGCGGTAGCGTAACCCATGCGGGCTACGTTCTTCTTACCCCACAGTTAACTTTACTTTTGTCCTGAAAATCGATAAAACCCCACACCCCACACCCCACACCCCACACCCCACACCCTGCCCCCAGGAAAAACTTTTTGCCGCAAACCCTACTTAGCTGTCCCCTGCAAGAGCGCCTACCGGCCCTAGAAAATTAATTTGGCTAGAGGTCTATGGAAAAAATTTCAGAAACCTCTTGACAAAAGCAGCGGGTTGTGTGTAATATAAATATCGTGTGAGGAGTATAAGTTCAGCATAAGAAGAACCTTTGGGGTCGAAACACGGCAAGACTCCCAGAGGTTCTTCTTTTTCACTCCCTTATTGGCTCAAAGTCGGTCATAAAATCAGGTTTTGCCCGATCGCTAGTTTTTTCTCAAGTTATCCCTTCTAGGTCTGTTTTTGCTTGCCAAGAGCAACAGGTCAAAATTTTTGCCGAAGAAACTGCACAAGAGCAGTGAAATTGCTCGTAAAATTGGGAATTAAGTACAAGGGCAATTCTATGGCAGATAAAAATAACGGTAACGGTGGCTTATTCGTCGTCGGGGTTTTATTGGGCAGTGCGATCGGGGCAGTGGCGGGTTTATTAGTAGCACCGAGATCTGGAAAAGAAACCCGTCGAATTCTGCAAAAATCCGCCCGGGCTTTGCCAGAATTAGCCGAAGATCTGACGACGACGATGCAATTGCAGGCCGATCGCCTATCGGAATCGGCCCGGCGTAATTGGGATGATACTTTAATTAGATTAAAAGAGGCGGTGACAGCCGGAATCGAAGCTAGTCAAAGTCTAGCCACGGACAATCCTTTCCCCGACTCAGAAGACTCCCCCCAAGGCGATAATCATCACTCGAATGACCATTAAATGACCGAACCTATTTTCTGGCTAGGATGTTCTTTACTGCTAGTCGCCGTTAGTTTAACGGCGGTTTTCATCGCCGCTTTACCTGCTCTGCAAGAGTTAGCCCGGGCAGCCCGCAGTGCCGAAAAATTATTCGATACCCTCCATCGGGAATTTCCCCCGACTCTAGAAGCAATTCGCCTGACAGGGGCGGAAATCAGCGAATTAACCGAAAATATCGATGAAGGGGTCAAAAGTACCCGCCAAGTTGTCCAGGGAGTTGATCGCAGTCTCGGTAGTGCTAAAGCTGGTCTCAGCAAGCTCGATCGTGGCAGCCGTCGCCTCTTGATCGGTTTTAAAGCCGCTTGGAATACTTGGAAACGCAGTTAAGGAGATACCCCAAACAAAAAACCCTCGGCGCAACAGCGAGCGCTCGAACCACTGATAACTGACAACCAAACCCTAATAATTCCATCTTGGTCTTTTTCCGCCACCGCTTCGCCACCCTTTACCGTTCCGACTGTCCGAGGGACTCAAAACCCTTGCACTTTCGCTCTTCGATTTCGAAGGGTTCCGCTTCCAGACCTGCGAGGTCATTCTGTTATTCTGACTTCCCCCCCCGACTCGGAGACTCGGAGACTCGGAGACTCCTAACCCCACCAACAAACTTTTTGCCGCAAACCCTACTTAGGTATTTAAAACAATTTGCAGTAAAGTATGGAGAGTTAGGGCAACAATAGCGGTAATTTTGCCGATTCCTCCCAAAAAAGGCACAGAAATTAAAAAACCAAATAGGGCTAAACTGGGGATAGTTTGTCGGGTGTTAACGATCGCTATAATTCGGTTGAGCGAGAATAGCTTGACGACTAATTAAAATACCTAGAGGAATCCCGATTAAGCTACCGATAGCCATGGCTATTCCCGTCAAGAAAAGATGCTCTCCAGTGCGAAAAGCGATTTCCCCCGCATAATCTAGCCAAAAACTATCCATAAACTTCTCTTAAAGCTGCTGCTTCATCCTATTGAAGGATAACCAATTCGGTCATGATTGAATAGAATGAATAGCGGCTATTAGTTCCAGTCTTTATTTAAAGATTCTATCACCATCTTGACATTATTCCCTTGCTAAAGACAAATGACTAACAAAATTAATTCTCGGGCTAAAACTGTTGCCGATTGGGCTTATATCGGTATTGATAAACATTTTCATAAAGTTCTTAAACACGAAGCTGGGGTTTTACTCGATCAGGATACCGAAGAATTACATCAAATTCGTGTGGGAATGCGCCGTCTTCGCAGTACCTTAACCGGTTTTGCTGCCGCTTTAACCATGCCGAAATATGCCGATCAAAAACGGGTGGGTAATCTGGGCAGAATTTTAGGAGAATTGCGAGATTTAGATGTGTTAAAGGAGGCTTTTGTCGGTCATTATCAGCCAATTTTACCCCCGAAAGAACAGGATTTACTGAAGAAAGTTTTACAAGTTCTCGAACACCGAAGGGAGAAGGCTTTTACTAAGGTAGAAAAGCTGTTAAAGTCCGATAAATTTCTCAATTTTAAGGCAGATTTTGCCAGTTGGTTGGATAATCCCACCTATCAACCGATGGGAAAATTAGATATTGCCACAGTTTTACCAGACTTATTATTACCCCAAGCGAGTCACTTTTTACTGCACGAAGGCTGGTTAGTTGGGGTAAATTTAGAGGGAGATAGAAGAGTAAGAGAGTTTTCTAGTCAAGAAATTGATGACTTATTGGAAAAAGAAGGATTATTACTGCACGATCTCCGCAAAGAAGCCAAGCGTTCCCGCTATAATATGGAGTTATTCACTCAGTTTTATGGCGACAAATATCAAGAGTATCTAGAAGATATTAAAAACCTTCAAAGTATTCTCGGAGAAATGCAGGATTGTTGTGTTATCTCGGATTTTCTTAGTCAAATTTTCCCCGATTGTCTTGCTAAGGAAATGCCGACTTTACTAGAAATTTTCCAAAATATCCGTCACCAAAAATGGCAAGAATGGCAACCCCTACAAAAGAAATTCCTTGACGCTGACACCAGAAAAAGTCTGCACCAGACAATTTTACAGCCTATTTTTCGGCCAAATAGTGTAGAATTAGAAACTAATCCAGAATCCTGAGATTAGGAACCGATGAATTTTTTTCAAAAGTTAAACCACGCCATTAGTCAAAACCAGACTCTACTCGTCCTCGGTTTAGATGCTAACCCCGAAATGATGCCCTCCACCCCAGGAGAATTAATCGTTAATTTAGAACAGTGGCTCAAGTTTATTATCGATGAAACTGCTCCTTTTGTCTGTGCCTACAAACCAACTTTAGGCTTTTATCAAGCTTTGGGAGCAGCGGGGTTAGAATTATTACAGCGAATTTTAACGGCAATTCCCGATAATATCCCTGTAATTTTGGATGCTAAACACGGCGATATTAATACTAGCAGTATTTTAGCCGAGACTATCTTTAAAACTTGGCAGGTGGACGCAGTTACTCTCAATCCCTACTCCGGACAGGATCACGTTGCTCCTTTTTTAGTTTACCCCGAGCATGGCGCTTTTATCCTCTGTCATACTTCCAATCAAGGCGCGATTAATCTGCAAGAATTTCCCAGTCGCGACAATCCTTTTTATCTGCAAGTTGTCAAAGAAGCTTGCACCTGGGGAACTCCCGAACAGGTGTTTTTAGAAGTGGGAACCACTCAACCAGAGATTTTGACAAAGATTCGCAATTTTGCCCCCGAAAGATTGATTTTATTACGCAGTATTTGGGAAGACAAAAGTAAATTCTCCGAGTTAATTACTGTGGGTTTAAATAGTCATGGCGAGGGTTTATTAATTCCTGTCCCCCAAGACTTTTTATCTCAACCCGATTTGGGGGCAAAAGTAAAAGATTTACGAGAGGAAGTCAACAGAATTAAACAAAATCACCAGCAAGAATCTAGCCAAGATGATACTTGGACTGCTAACGTTTGTCTTTTAAAACAACATCCTCATCAGGATTTAATTTTACAATTATTTGATATTGGTTGCTTGATGTTTGGCGATTATGTGCAAGCGTCGGGAGAAACTTTTTCCTATTATATCGATCTGAGAAAAATTATCTCTAATCCTAATATTTTTCAGCAGGTAATTGAAGCCTATGGAGAAATATTAAAAACCTTGACATTTGACCGCATTGCTGGTATCCCCTACGGTTCTTTACCCACAGCTACCGGTTTATCTTTATTATTAAATCATCCGATGATTTTCCCCCGCAAAGAAGTAAAAGCTCACGGCACAAGAAGATTAATTGAAGGTAATTTTCAAGTGGGGGAAACGGTGGTGGTGGTGGACGATATTTTAATTTCTGGCAAAAGTGCGATCGAGGGAGCAGCAAAGATTAAATCGGCAGGATTATTAGTTAATGATATCGTGGTTTTTATCGATCATGGTGGCCCTGTTAAAGAGAAACTTCGTAGTCATGGTTATCAAGCTTATTCGGTTTTAACCCTAGCAGAAATTACCGATACTCTCTACGAAGCGGGAAGACTGACAGAAGCAGAATATAGCTGTTTTTTAAATCGCTCCCATTGATATTTAGCCATCAGTTATCAGTTATCAGTGATCAGTTACCAGTTACCAGTTACCAGTTATCAGTTATCAGTTATCAGTTATTAGTTATCAGTTTTAAGTGAGCAGTATGTATTAAGTGAGCCTCATCAAATGGCAGTTTCGGATCTTCTGGTTTCTGTGTGGAAACGAGGCCTATACTGATAGTTTTTTTTCATAAAATAGTCCTAAAAGTCTTGCCCAGTAAGCATTTAAACTTACATAAGCAAAAATTATCACACAAAGTCGAGAAGAGCCCAGTTTCCTGCTGTCTTTTCACTGATTACTGTTTACTGTTTACTGATCAGTGATCACTGATTACTGTTTACTGATCACTGATCACTGATCACTGATTACTGATTACTGATTACTGAAAGTCTTTAAGAAGCTTGACTGCGTAATACCTTTAGGGTATTCAGGAGCTTGCTTTCTTCTTTTTCCTCAAAAATAGTTAAATCTTCGGGTTTACAACGTTTTATCTGCAATTTAATCCCCTGCGCTCCTTCTGTTTTCAAATCTTCTTCGTAACCAGCTTGAGCGACTTCAGCCTCGTCTTTAGCGAGAAAAGGACCGAAATAATAAGTACATCTGGGATAGTCGGTTTTAATCTCGACCCAGTAGGCTAATCCGAACCTTTCCAGTAAGCTAATCAAAAATTCTTTCATCTCGTTCCCCATCTAAATCTACTCTGGTGGTTTTGTTACGTTCGTTTACACTTCGCAAACTTCCTTCTTATTTTATTTATACTTTTTCCTTTTGGCTATTGGGAGTGTCGAAAAATACAGATTTTCAGTCGGGGGAATTTTGCCAGCGTTGACGGTAAACTTCGTAAATAGCCATAGCCGCCGCCACCGAAGCATTGAGACTGGGGGTTTTGCCGGCCAAGGGGATAGATACCAACTCATCGCAGGACTTTTGGGTCAACAGACTCAACCCCTCCCCCTCCGAACCTACCACCAATCCTATCGCACCCGTTAAATTAATTGTGTGTAAGGATTTACCAGTTTTTGCCGCCGTGCCGTAGAGCCAAAAACCGGCTGCTTTTAATTCCTCTAAAGCACGATTGAGATTGACCACTCTGGCAACGGGTAAATATTCCAAGGCCCCCGCCGCCACTTTCATCACCGTCGATGTCACCCCGGCGGCGCGACGTTGGGGAATAACCACCCCCTGACAACCCATAGCTTCGGCGGTGCGAATAATTGCCCCCAGGTTATGGGGATCCGTAATACCTTCAGCGATGACGATGACGGGGTGGCGACTTTTGCCCTTAGCTTTTTCGATCAGATCGGCTAATTCTATATACTCATAGGGAGACATCTGGGCTGCAATCCCCTGATGATTGGCCTTATTGGTAATCTGATCGAGACGCAGATCGTCCACCTCATCAATTACCGTACCGTTGGCCTTGGCTTTTTCCAAAAGGGTATGATAACGGGGATCGTAACGGAGTCGATTGACCACCCAAATCCGATTCAGTTGGCGCTCCTCCTCCATGGCCGTTAAAACCACCCGACGACCGTAGAGCAGATCATCAGCTTCTTGGTTTTCTGGAGTTACTGCCGGGGATTTAGCCAGAATTGGCCCGGTTTTTGGCCGCGAGGGCCGGCGAGAATTACGATTATCGGACTTGTCACGAAATGGTCGATCGCTCATGATTGGATGGATTAATAGTAGAGGGCTATAATTCTAGTTTTTCTAATAGTTGATGTAATCTTGAGGGGTCTTGTAGATAAAGATATCCGAACAGGGTTTCTAAACTGCTGGCCTGCTGATAGACTTGGGCTGTCAGACGACGGCGTTTTCCCGTGACCGCATTGCGTCCCCGGCGCAGAATTTCTTTTTCTTGGTCTGTCAGATAGGGCTGCAGTTGTGCTAAATCTAAAGCCTGTTGTTCGGCCCTGACTTTGCCTACCACCTGAGCGTGATAGTCTCCCAGACGCTGGGGCGGCAGTAAATAATAGGTGCGGATGTATAATTCATAAACAGCATCCCCCAGATAGGCCAGAGAAGCAGGCGATAATCGGTCAAGACCCTCTAGGATTGGTGAACCCTCGCCATTGACCTGTAAGCGAATTTTTTCGAGAGGAGATTCCACGATTTACGCTTTTTCTAGATATTCGATCGCCGCTTCTAGGGTGGGTTGCAGGGAAAAAAACTTCTCCAATCGCACCAGTTTTACAGTTTGAGTTACCCGGGGATTGGTAACAATTTGTAAACTGCCCCCTGCGGTTTTGGCCTTTTTCACCAATTTTACTAAGGCCCCTAAACCGGAGCTATCGATAAAATCAATCTGAGCGAGGCTAATAATCACATCCTTGGGACCTTGCTCCACATAGCCTTCGATCACCTTACAAAAAGTCGGTTCGGAAAAGGCATCTAAAAGACCCGTCAAACGGAAAATTTGGTACTTATCTCTGACCTCACGCGTGCCTCGCAAGCTGACGGTCAAGTTAATTGCTTCTGGAATAATCGCCTCCTAGCTCTAGAGCCGTAAAAATCAAAACCCTAGTATACCCTAAAAATTTACGACCGACCCTTTTTTGCTTCCCGCATTAAATCAACAAATTTGGCGAACAGATAATCGGCATCGTGGGGGCCGGGACTGGCTTCGGGGTGGTATTGTACCGAGAAAAAGGGCAAAGACTTGTGTTTTAAACCCGCTACGGTGCGATCATTGAGGTTGAGATGGGTAATCTCCACTTGCGGATTTAAAGATGCCTCCTGCACGGCAAAACCGTGATTCTGACTGGTAATTTCCACCTGTTGCCGCAGTCCACAGGGTTGATTTAACCCGCGATGACCAAATTTCAGTTTAAAGGTTTCTGCTCCTAGGGATAGGCCTAAAATTTGATGACCCATACAGATGCCAAAAGTGGGTTTTTCTCCTTGCAAAAGTTGCTTGGCTAGGGCAATACCTTCGGTGACAGCCGCCGGATCTCCCGGTCCGTTAGAAAAGAAAATACCATCGGGATTATAGGCGGCGATTTTTTCCGGGGGAGTGTCAGCGGGAACCACGATCACCCGACAACCGTAGCTAGCTAAACGCCGGAGAATATTGCGTTTGATGCCAAAATCGATCGCCACCACCGTTAACGGTTCTTGATCACTATCAATTGGCGCAAATTCCCAGGCGGACGGGGTGGGAGTCGTCCATTCGTACACTTCCTTGGTGGTTACTTCTTTGACGAGATTTAACCCCGCCATACTGGGGGCTGCCTGCACCAGCCGCAGTAAATCGTGATAATCGAGTATTTCCGTAGAAATTGCCCCATTCATCGCCCCAAACGAGCGAATTTTGCGGGTCAAAGACCGGGTATCGATGCCATAGATGCCAATAACATGATGAGCGGCCAGATAATCCGGTAGGGATTGGGTAGAACGCCAATTACTGGGCCGGTGGCAGATATTTTTGGCGATCGCTCCTTTCACCTGGGGACGAATTGACTCCTCATCCTCGGGATTAACCCCCGTATTCCCCAATTCCGGATAGGTAAAAGTGACGATTTGACCAGCATAACTGGGATCGGTGAGGACTTCCTGATAACCAGTCATCCCCGTGTTAAAGACAACTTCGCCGACGGTGGTTCCCTTGGACCCGAAGGAATAACCCTCGTAGACCGTACCATCGGCCAGAACTAATAAGGCTTTTTGACTAGCAGCACTTGATATCATTGTCAATTTTTTAATCTTGAGTAGTGGTGAGAAACAGAAGTCAAGGATAGACTAGAACAGGGACTAGAAAACGAATTGCTTAGTTTTAATTGGCTAGAGCGTTTTATGATTAAGAGTACGTCCGCTCAAGGACAACAGCTTCCCCTGACTAGCCATCGGCAAGATCCTATCGCTTAAAAAATAACTATATAAATAATATGAGTCCAAGAAAACTGACTGATGCCACGAAAAAAGAAATTCTTAAGCTTTATCGGGAAACGGAGGCCACCACTTCCACCTTAGCCGAGCGTTATGGCGTGAGTAGTTCTACGGTCAGTCGTTTTCTCAAAAATTCTTTTTCTGGCGAGGAATACGAGCAGTTAATCCAGAAAAAACGCTTGGCCCGCAATGGTCGTGGCCTCGAGGAGGAGGAAACAGCAGCCGATTTACCAGAAAAAGCGATCGAGGTGATTGGTTTTCGGGCAGCCCACATCGAGGCTAAGGATGAGCAGGCTTTTGAGCAACCGATCGCTTCTGTGCAACAATTAACCCTGTTAATGGATACCTCTTACCCGCTAGAACCAGATAATCTGGAAGATACAGAAATTAATGGCGATAAAACCCTAGAAAATCCTAATTTAACCGATTTTTTCGTCGAAGACCTCGAGGAAGACGAGGAGGAAGAGGAGCTTGATGAGGATTGGGATGAAGAGGAGGATGAAGATGAAGATGAGGAGGAGGATGAGGAGGAGGAGGAACTAGCGGGGAGCTATTTAGGCCCGACTATCGTTAAAACAGCCCAATTACAGATATTACCCCTCTCGGCGGCGGCTTTTCCCAAAACCTGTTACTTGGTCATTGATCGCGCTGCCGAATTAATCACCCGTCCCCTCAAGGATTTTGCCGAATTGGGTAAGGTTCCCCCTCAGGAAATCCAGCAGCGCACCCTCCCCATCTTTGAAAGTCATCGCATCGCTCGTCGTTTCTCCAAGCGCAAGGAAAAAGTGATTAAAGTTCCTGACGGTCGCCTGATCGAAAAAGCTCACGCTCAACTGGAAGCGAAAGGGATCACCCGTCTGCTCATGGATGGTCGTATCTACGCTTTAGAGTAGGGAATTAGGGGATAGGAGACTCCAGCAGGCTCCCTAGCAAGGGGAAGCCAAAAAAAGGAAAAAAGCGTTGAGAACAATAACCAGATGGTGACTGTTCTCAACGCTTTCTGTCAAGTCTGATTGAGATGCTCTTACCCTGATTACTCGTCAAAAACAATCTCGTTTATTTATGGTGACAGCGGGAATATTTACTAGCATTGTTACAGGTTTACTTGGGTTGGGATTCTACCAGTCATGGCTGCTACCTTACTTTTATAAAATCCCCTATACTAAGGAGCCTCAACTATTTAGCCAAGGCGAAAAAAAGCTATTTATTAAACAGGAAAATTTTTATAAAGATCGGGGCATTTTTGCTTTTCAAAATGCTAATTATTTGGCAGCTAAACAGTTATTCAAAAAAGCCTATCTTGCTAATCCTGAAGATGCAGAAACATTGATTTATTATAATAATGCTATCGATTATTTAAGTAATAATTATGTGACTTTGGCGGTGGTTATTCCCAGGGGCAAAAAAAATGAAATTTCCCAAGAAATCCTTAAAGGTATTGCTCAAGCACAATATTTATTTAATAGCCAATTACCGACAAATGCGAATAATTTATTTTTAAATATCGTTATTGCCAATGATAATAATGATGAAAAAGTTGCTAAGATAGTCGCTAAGGAAATCGTTAAAGACCCCAAAGTTATTGGAGTAATTGGACATTATTCTAGTGAAGCCACCTTAGCGGCTTTACCTATCTATGAAAGAGCCAAAATTACTTTAATTTCTTCTACAAGTTCCTCGGATGTAATTGAGAGTGAATACTTTTTTAGAACCGTTATCACCAATGAAAAAATTGGTGAAACTTTAGCTAATTATGCCAGCCAACATGATCTAGATAAGGTAATTATTTTAAATAATTCTAACCAGATTGATAGCCAAGAACTTACTCAAGAGTTTCGTCAAGCTTTCCCAAAAAAAGGCGGTAAAATCACTAAAGTAATTGATTTATCATCTTCCCTAGATATTGACGCAGAAGTTTTAAAAGCATTCTCCCAAGATCAAATTAGAGGAATTGTCTTATTTCCCAGTTTGGAATCAGCTTCTTTTGTAGTAGAATTATCCCATACTCTTGAACAGTTGAATACCAGCACCACTCTAGATCTGAAAAATAAGCTAGTTCTTTTAGGGAGTCATTCCATGTATGAACATGAAATGTTGGCTGATAGCGGTAAATTTATTGATAATTTAGTTTTGGCTGTGCCTTGGTTTTCCCATCTAATTAAGTCCCAAAATTTTGTCAGAGATACTCAAGCTTTATGGAAAGAAGATATTAGTTGGCGAACCGCTACCAGTTATGATGCGGCCCAATCATTTATAGCTGCTATTAGAGCCTTGCAATCCCAGAATAAAATTTCCTCAGAGTTGATACAAGAATATTTAGAAAACCTCAATCTTTCGGCTGATTTGACCTCAGGCAATTCTCTCATATTTGTAGATAATGAATCCGAATCTAATCGAGAACCAATTACTGTGAGGGTTGAGAGTAAGTTAGAAGAAAAACTTGAAAACTCAATTCAGTTTCACTGGGAATCTCAACGAGACTAATCAAGCAAGTCGTCAAAATATACTTGATACAAATTGCAACGCACCTCTAGGGTATCATGATTTTTGTCGATCAGTCCCAATCGTTCCAAAAATTGGACAGATTCTCCTTTCATTTGAGCCGGAGTCAGAGCTTTTTTCTGAAGAATTTGCCTAAAAATATTCCGTAGGTTAGCATTACTTTTCAGATATCTCATCAGTAGGAAAAAATGACTTTGAAATGGCTCTCGTCCCTGTAAGGCATCATCTAGAACCTTTTCTAGAGAATTTCCTTCTTGCAATTTTACCAAGATTAACTTAATTAGATAAGGATTACCTCCCACTAAGTTCATAACCTTGTGAACATCTGATAACGTCCAATTAATGCCATTAACTTGAGCGAAAGTGAGAACTTGTTCCGCATTAAAATCCGATAAACTAGCCACATAACCTACACCAATTAAGGGAGAGGCATAAAAATCATAGTTGCTATAAAATTCCGTTGAATGAATAATAATTAAGCGCAGTTTCCGCCAAGGTGGGGAACGTCTTTCATGCCAACTTCTGAGAATCCCACAAATTTCATTACCGAGGGTTTCAGTTTCTAAAACTGTATCAAATTTTTCAAAGACAAAAACCAGAGGATTAGCACTGGGTTGGAGAACATATTCCTCTAAATATCGTCGAGTTTTCTGGGCAGGAGTTCCGGGACGAGACCAAAATTTATCGAGAAGAGATTCGTTAATCTTTAATTCTTGGGTAATGGTACGACAAATCGACAGCAGCAAGTCTTCACAACTAAGGTCAATAGTGGCTTTTTCCTCCTCACAATCAATGATAACTGGTTGATAATTATCTTGTTTGAGATGATGGACTAACCAATTAACTAAACGGGTTTTGCCACTATTATGAGGTGCGCGAATTCTTAGCAACGATTGTTCTTGCTGAAGAACTTTGAGACAATTTTCCTCCAGAGGTGGACGTTTCACATATAGTCATTTCAAATAAGTGTGAGACGAGGGAAAAATAAGGTAAAATAAAGAGAAACGAGCAACCCATACAGAAAAATGTCTTATAGCCTAGACTTGAGAAAAAAAGTAATTGATTATGTAGAGAATGGGGGAAGCATAACCAAAGCCGCCGCTCTATTTAATATAGGAAGAGCCACAATATATAGATGGCTAGGTAGGGAAAAACTGGAAGCGACAAAGGTAAAACACCGTCAAAGAAAGCTAGACTGGAAAGCATTGTCAAAAGATGTCCAAGAAAATCCCGAGGCAAGATTAAGAGACAGAGCCGAGAAGTTTGGAGTGAGACCAAGTGCCATTTGCTATGCCTTAAAAAAAATGAAAATTACCAGAAAAAAGAAGGAACTTCGTTATAGAGAAAGAAACCGAGAAGAAAGAATGAAATACTACAGAGTGCTGAGAGAATTGATTAAAACATATGGAAGTGAAAGCCTTGTATTCATTGATGAGTCAGGGTTTGAAGAATTTCAAGCCTGCCTTTATGCCTGGTCAAAAAAAGGGAAGAAAGTATTGGGAGATAGACAAGGAAAACGAGGAAAAAGAGAAAACCTTGTCGCCGGGAGAAGAAAGGGAAAAAAAGACTTTATTGCCCCGATGGTATTTACGAGAAGCCTGAATGCCGAAGGTTTTGAAGGGTGGTTATCTTTATATTTATTGCCCTCTCTAACCATAACATCAGTATTAATTATGGATAATGCACCAATTCATCGGAAGACAGTCATTAAACAACTGGTAGAAGAAGCAGGTCATCAGGTAGTGTTTTTGCCAAAATACTCTCCTGATTTAAATGATATCGAACATGATTTTAGTGCATTAAAGAGAGCCAGAATGTATGCTCCTGTGGGGACACCCCTTGATGAAATTATTCGTACTTATTGTGTCGCCTAGTGTCTCGTTCTTATTTGAAATAACTATAATCCTTAATATAGGTCTGGTAATCCTGTTGTTTTTCCTCATCTAAAGAGGAGAGAATAGCAGCAATTGCGGGAGATTGATGTTTACTTTTGTTTGCCCACTCTTGAATCAAAGCTCCTTAGGTTAGTTAAAATATCATGACCCCGTTGCCAAAAAGTAATTTGAAAAGTACGAATTTTTCCTTGATTATTGAGACGATGATCTTCCAAAATACCTAAAAATTTTTCGTTAAGATATTCCGTCAAAGCATCCCGAATTTGCCATGAATCCAGCCTTTGACCACATTTTTCAGTCAGCATTTCTAAAGCATTAAGTTCGGCTTGAATTTTCAAATTTTTCTCATTAATCCAGCTAAATTTAATAGCCATATTTTCACAATTATCCACCTCGTAGTTAGCAAACTTTAACAGAGCATTAAGCAGATATTTGGTTCTTTGTCTGGGAATATCCCCATAGGTAACTTTTCTAGACATTTGTTTATTCTCAATTAGTGTGAATATTTTCTCAATAAGTCCAATTTATCGAGGTACTCTAGACAACCTTGACCACATCTCTCAAAAAAATTTTCCGCAAAACCCCGAAGTTCCCCAAGGTTTTTCTCCACCCCCAAGTTACTCAAACTCCAGTCTGGGATAGCAATTGAGGGCAAGAAAAATTAGCCTTTGACTGTGGGTGTACTCACAATGCCATAATCAACCACAACAAGGTTCAGATTTTCTTAATAGTCTTTTCACCCTTGCTATGGCAGCACTTTGACCGCTATCTGCCTGGCTGTTTTGTGCCGAATTAGACAACTCCACTGGATGACCGAGTATGACTAAAATTGCTGATATTGCCTACGTTACCTATCAACATCCGGATTTAGACCTGTGTGAACGTTTTTTGACGGATTTTGGCCTGATTACCGCGGTTAAAACCGATACAGCCTTGTATATGCGAGGTAGAGGCAAAAAACAGTTTGTCTATATCGTAGAATGGGGAAAAGAAGCTAAATTTGTCAGTTTTGCCCTAGAAGCGACATCAGAATCCGTTTTACATGAACTAGCCACTTTAGCCTCCGCTTCGACCGTGGAAACCCTGTTCACCCCTGGTGGTGGTCAGCGCATCAAAATTATTGACCCCAACGGTTTTAACCTAGAATTGGTCTATGGTATCGAGGAAGTGGAACCTTTGCCGATTCCTGAACCCTTGCAATGGAATCACGCTAGTCAGAAAACCCGTTTAGGTCGCACCCAAAGGCCGAAAAAAGAACCCGCACCTATTTTACGTCTAGGTCATCTAGCTATTGATGTCAAAGACTTTGAGGAAAGCTATCACTGGTATTGTAAAGTATTGGTCGCCATTTGTTGGGAAGTCAAGTGTTTGACTATTGGCAAGATCCTTTCGGTAGCCTCATTGAACATTTTACCGATGGAGACCTTTTCGAGCAAACCACCGAGCCAGAACTTCATGCGGGGGGGCTAGATATTCTCTATCAATGGGGACCGGCCATTCCCGAAAGTTTTTTAGGTTAAACCGTTGAAAAAGTCTTATACCATTTTTCTAAATTCCTGACAGACATAGAGCTTCTAAAATCCAAGACCATCCCGTCAAATACCCGAGCGTGTCATTGGATAGAGAATTTAAAAGATGGTAAAGTTTACTTCTTAAGTTATCAAGGGAGTTAAAATTGCCCCAGGCCAATAGGTTTTTCAAATATAGCCAAACTCTCTCAATTGGATTTACTTCTGGACAATAGGGAGGTTGATAAAATAGGATAATATTATCAGGTATTTCTAGGTCGGTCGCCGTATGTGCGGGAGCATTATCTAATTGAATAATATGTAATTCCTCAGAAAAAGCTTGAGAAAAAAGCGTTAAATATTGATTAAAACATTCCCTATCTAAATGAGAGATTCATAAAAAAAACTGCTACCTGTTCGAGGTTCTATTAAACCATAGAGCCAGAGATATTGAAAATTATACTGAAAATTACCAAGGGGCTTTATGCCTTTAATTGTTATTTTATTTCTGACAATGGTAGGACAGCCGAAGCGACTTTCATCTGGACAACAGAAGCGGACTTTTAAATATTGACTAACTTTTTCAGATTCCTTTTCTAGTAAAGCTTGTAGCTGTTCAGATAGATTATTTTGGAATATTTTTACTTCTCCTGGTAATTGTTTTAAATTTTGAGGTCGAGCCACTTTTAATTTAGCTTGTAATTCATTTCTTACGAGACGGTAAACAGTTCTATAACTGGTGGGTATTTCTAAAATAATTGATACCCAAAAATGAATTTCTTTATAACTTTGAAATCCTTCTGGGTCTTTTAATTCATTCTGAATTAGAGCGGCTTCTTCCACTGAAATCTTTTTGGGTCTTCCCAGTTTTTCTGGTTCTGACAAGAGATTTTCTATTCCTCCTTCTCGATAACAACTTAACCAGCGATGAATAGTTCTTTCTGAGCGTCCTATTAACACGGCGAGATGACGAACCGTTTCTACCTCCTTAATTTTTAGTAGATACAGGGATTGTACTTTAGCAAAGTTTAAAGAGGTTACTTGTTGCTTCAACAAGGATTTTAAGTCTTCTACTGACTCAGCAACATTAATATTAGGGACTCCACTCATTGCCTTTTTACCACACAAACTATACCTTTACCAAGTATGACATACTTTTTGAAAAATGGTATTAACCACCGTGACGGGATTTGTGCCATTATTCCTCTACGGCGGCGCTTTTTGGGAACCCCTCGCTCTCTGTATTTCCATCGGGGTAATGGGAACCACCCTAAGCGCACTGGTATTTGTCCCGTCGGGATGGTACTATCTCGCTCAAGCCCAAAAGGTTTCCCCTCTGTCTGTTTCTGAGTAGCTTGATTAAATAGGGTTTGCGGCAAAAAGTTTTTCGGTGGGGGTAGGAGTCAGTCGTCAGTAGCCAGTCGTCAGTAGCCGGTCGTTTCAGGCTTTGTTGCCCTTGTTTTTTTGTACTAAGCTTGTACTATAAAAAGGATAATGCAAGGTTTTTGAAAGTCCCAATCCTATTTTCGCGGCATGAACATCGGATTTTAACAGGTCAAAAGCCTTATTTTAAAAGGGTTTTACCATTATTCAGCAAACCCTATTTAACGAACCATTAATATCTGCTCCATAGAGATAACCTGACGAACTTCTAAACAATCCCCTTTTAACTCTCTTGCCCAAATATTTTTCTTGTTTGCCAATTGGTTCCCAATCTAAGAAACTACATTTAGACGTATAGCTTTCATTAGTCGTCATGACTTTTATTCCGACTAAAATTGCTTTGTAAGTTAGTTGTTCAATAAATCTTGAGTGAGGAATATTCACAAATGCCTGATTATTTCTATCCCCAATATTAAGGTTTTGTTTCCCGCCTTGATTCTGACCAATAACTAACAGGTTAATTTGATGAGCTAGTAATTGATCAATAATATATTTACTAGCGGTGTGGAGGTAATAATCCACCTTGCAGTTACGCTTTAAAGTTAAACCTTGTATTCTTTTACTGGTCTTCTGTAAACTAGGTAATTCCGATTTGAGTTTAGCTAGTGTCTTGTTGTATTTTTGATGGCATGATTTTAAGGCTTTCCCACATAGTAAAGTTGGCTGAAATTCGGGAATATTAGAGGTGACAGATGCTAGGTTATTTAAACCTAAATCAACAAAAGCATATCTTTCTCCCTCTTGACTTGCTGAGGAGGGTTGTTCATAAACAATCTCTAGACAATAAGCGCCCGTTTTAGGAAAATTCGCACCTCTAAGACTTCTTTTAAATTGGTTTTCAACTCTAAATTAGTTCCTGAGAGCTTAATTAAACCCTGCTTCAAGGCTTTTTTAGAGATGGCTTGATAGTTATAAAGTTATAAGTTAAAACGTTTCTACCTTTTTTCTTATCTTTATAGCGGGGTAATTTCGGCTCTCCTGTAAATTTATTGGGCGATTTTTTGAATTGTTCTTGTGCTTTTTGAGAGGATTTAAAGGTTTTTTCTACTTGCTTTAATACTAACTGGCTTACTTTAGCTGGTAATGCTTGATAATCTGCGCTTGTTTTCAAAGCATGGTGTAATTCAGTCATGGTTAGGGTTAGAAATGGCTGATGTGAAAAGAAGGCTTGACGGTTTAAATAGACAGCACAATTATAAAGATTCTTTGATAAAAATGCCAACTTATCAAATACTAAAAATTCATTTTTATTAAATTTGATTAGATGTCTTTGAACTAATTTCATGCTCTTCCTCGAAGCACTTAATTAAACATTCGGTTTTTCTTGTTCTTCGTCTTATTGAATACAGACGTTTTCCTTGTAACTGCCATCGATTCCACATCCTCCAAGTAGTGTCATAACTGATCCCCTTTTTCTTGGCATAATCTGATAATTTCAACTGTAAGGCAAACTGGCACTAACCACAGTAGCAGTTGTTTGCTGTTATTTGCACACATTTTTGACAAAACTTTACAATACCACTTTTGTAGAGACGTTGCCTAGCAACGTCTCTATTGATTTGGGTAAAAATACCCTGAAAGTCCTCTCGGCTCCACCGCCCTGATCCGAGAAAATAGGGAGAATTGGCTGGGTTAAATATAATCGAGTTTGAACAATAGATAAGTTTTTTAACAAGAGTAGTTTCAGATACTGATTACCCGATGGACTGGGGTAGAATTGGAAAAACCAGTCAAACTGTTTTAGCCAAGCTATTTAACTATGATTAAAATTAACTTGCTGTTCGGGTTATCTTCCCTTAAAAAATCGATAAAAAACTTTACATAAACTCAAAAGAGAGCCTGATAACTAACTCATCTAAAAGCTGAGTTAGTTATCAGACGAAGTTTTTGGGTGCTTTGATTACTTCTTAACCACCATCTTAAAGTAGAAGAAGGGAGATGAAAGTTAATCAGTTACTAAGACTCTACGAACAAGGAGAGCGGGATTTTTTAGCCATTGACTTGATGAGTCTAGACCTACAACAAGTGACTCTGATTGCTGTCAATTTTGCTGCGGCCAATTTGCGCGGAACTAATTTGAGTCGCTCTTTTCTGACTAAATCAAATCTGCGGGGAGCGAGTTTGAATTGGGCGAATTTAACCTATGCCAAATTAAGTCAAGCGCAATTAGTGGAAGCGGACTTAACCAAAGCCAATCTCACTGGGGCCTTTATGGTACAGGCAAACCTGCGTAACTCGCACTTAAGTGGGGCGGATCTTTCCCATGCTAATCTCCGGGGAGCGAATTTATGCGGGGCGAATTTATGCGGGGCGAATTTATACTTAGTTAATCTCTTGGAGGCAACCCTAGATAAAGTCAATCTCAATTGGGCTAATTTGCAGGAAGCGCGGTTAAGTGGGGCTAAATGTCGTCAGATTTCCGCAAGGGAAGCCAATTTTAGCGGCTCTTTTCTGAAAGAGGTGGACTTTCAGGGGGCCAATTTAGAAAGGGCTAATTTTAGCGAGGCACGTCTGACGGGTAGTGATTTACGCGGGGCCAATTTAGCGGGCGCTAATCTAGCGGGAGCGCGGTTACAAGAGGTAAATCTACAGGGAGCGGACTTGAGGGGTGCTAACTTGACGGGGACTTGTTTTGAGAGCGTCACTGGTTGGACAGAAATCGTCGAAGAAGATGATATTTTTCCCCTAGACTGGTTTCAGCCCCGTTTTGCCACTTAAAAGTCAATATATCTGCCGAAAGCCGATCCTTTTCCTATCAATTAACGATTAGCTGGACTGGTTAATCTTTGGTTAGGAATAGGAATTTGGGGAGCATTATTCGGCTCATCCTCGAAGAGTAAAGCAGGGGGAGGAGGAGGAGTGGTAGCACCCGGAGATGGTGCTGGAGATGGACTGGGATTAACGGCAGCGGGGGGACTTTTCGGGGTGACGACAGGTGTGGGAGAGCTAAAACCGAGGATATCTTTGCCAAAGGGAAAAACATTCGTCCAGCGTTGAATATTAGGGTTGCCAAACCAATCTTGACGGGACACCTTCACCGCCAGGAGAGGTGCGATCGCCCCTGATTTTTCGGCCGTTATTAATAAATCAATTTTATTAAGACCCTGTTGTTGATTAAAACGACTGATGATAGTTTTCTCTGCTAATTGCGATGCTCTAGTCAATAATCCTTCGTAGGATTCTCCCTGTTTAACTGTGATGGGAAGATGAACAGTGGATTGAGCAAAAACCACATCAACGGCGATAATTCCCGTCAGCAGCGTTAAAACAGTAATAGACTTGTACATAGGACAGACGGTTAAACAGGCACTCCCTCGCTAGGGTCGGGATCTTCCCTGTGAGAGTTCCCCGATCGCTTTCTTAAATTACCATAACCGCTCTCTGGCCACAATGGAATTTTTTCGGTAGCATAATCGTCCTTAGTCCCTAGCAATAGGCAATAGGGGAATAATTAGGGCTGGCTGAATAAATCTAAAAACTTTGTTGGATAATATCTTTAGGCTTTTTTGAAATCAAACAGTGCCGGCCATTGGAGGGGTCAGAGGGAAAGTTCAGGGACTTTTCCCCTGAAAATGGCTAAAACCCCACACCCCACACCAACGAAAAACTTTTTTAGCATAACCTAATTATATTTGGCTATATCGACCAGAGGGTTTTAATTATGACACAAACTAGCGAAACCGTTACCTATTCCCTTGAATCCGTCCTCAAAGAAATTAAAGATAGCATTAAAGAGGTTAATCAGAAAATTGACTCTCTCCAAAGAGATGTTAATCAAAAATTTGACAGTCTCCAAAGAGATGTTAATCAAAAATTTGACAGTCTCCAAAGAGATATGGATCAAAAATTTGACAGTCTCCAAAAAGATGTTAATGATTTAAAGGTGGAAGTCACAGAAATCAAAGGAGATATTAAAACTCTTGATCAGAAATTTGAAACAATGGATAAACGACTGGAAAAAGTCGAAGATAGTTATGCAATCCTAGTTAAAGATATTGCGGACTTGAAAGGGTTTAAATCTCTGATCATCCCCATGGTTGTGGCTTTTTTAAGTGCCGTGGTAACTTTGGGATTGCGCGGCTTTTTTCTTGGCAACAAACCTTAAATATATCGGTGAATATTTTAATCATCAAGTTTATTTTGTAATCTACCAATAAAATCCATGAGTTTTTGTATTAATCCTCATTGTCCTAAACCGAAAAGTATCACGGAGAGTCGTTACTGTCAATCCTGTGGTTCCGACTTGCTTTTAAATGGTAAATATCGAGTCACAAATTTATTGAGTGCCAAAGGTGGATTTGGTAATACCTATGAAGTGATAGATGAACATAAAATACCCAAAGTATTAAAAGTTCTTACCTACGATTCCAGCAAAGCTGTTGATTTATTTCAACAGGAAGCTAATCTTTTAAAACAATTAAATTACCCCGGTATTCCCAAAGGAGAAAACTATTTTATTTATCATCCCCGGGAGAGTCAAACTGCTTTACACTGTTTAGTTATGGAGAAAATTGCTGGTATTGACTTAGAAGAATACCAAAAACAAAGAGGATTTAAACCGATTGATTATCATCTCGCTTTGGATTGGTTAACTCAGTTAGCTAATATTCTCCACGAAGTTCATAAACATAAATTCTATCATCGCGATATCAAACCCTCTAATATTATCTTAAAACCCGATGGTCAATTAGTTTTAATTGATTTTGGGGCAGCGCGACAAGTCACTCAAACCGTCCTTGCAGGAGGTAAAAATACGGGAATTTATACCCCAGGATATGCTCCTCCTGAACAATCTCTTGGTCACTCAGTCCCCCAATCAGACTTTTATGCTTTGGGCAAAACTTTCGTCTTTTTGTTAACTGGTAAAGAACCCAGTGATCCGAAAATTTATAATATTAATAACAATGAATTTAATTGGCGTAAATATGCGCCAAATATCCCTGCTCGATTAGCAGATTTTATCGATAATTTAATGGCAGAAAAACCAATTGATCGACCTAAAAATACTAAAACTTTGCTCAAAATTATTACTGATATTAAAGCTAATCCCCATCAGACTAAAAACACTAAAAATTCTTCTCCTGAAAAAACTAAAGTTATTCCTATTCCCAACCCTGCACTTATTTCTTTACTCGCTGCAATTTCTCCCAGTTATGCTGGGTTTTGGCTCCGTTTCAAAGCTTCTTTAATTGATTCTTTTATCGTTCTTATTATCGCCGCTTTATTAGGTGGTTATATCTGTTTTCGCTTACAACAATGGTCAACTTTTCAAGATTTAAATCTTAACTTTTATATAGCCAAAGAAATCTGGGTTTACTATGCGGCAGCATTAAGTGCAGCTGGAACAACAATTATCGGTTTTGCTTTATTTATAGCGGCAATTATCTATAATATTCAAGCCAAACTTAACTTTACTCACGAACATATTGCTATCCTGACTGCTCTTGGTTTAGGAATAGTTATTAAATGGTTATATTATGTTTTCTTAGAATATATTTTTAAAGCCACCATTGGTAAAATGTTTTTTGATTTATCTGTCACCGATAGCGAAGGAAGACGCATATCTTTTGCAAGAGCCAATCGCCGCTACTTACTAAAATTTCTCTCCACTGCTCCCTTATATTTGGGCTTTTTACTGGCAGCATGGACAAAGAAAAAACGCGCCCTTCATGACATGATTTCTGGTACACAAATCCGCAAGAAACAGTAACCATAACCTAGAAAAGTAGGGAGATGGGAGCGGGACGATAGGATAAAATTAACTACAATAGGGACAAGATATTCCTGCTCGGTAATTGGGGGACTGTTTATCTTTTTCATCGATGGGATGACCGCAAGCGGGACACATTTCATAATGTCCTACCTCTAAATTAGCTGTTATTGCCACTCTTTGATCGAAAACGAAACATTCTCCTTGCCAAAGACTCTGATCTGGACTAACTTCTTCTAAGTATTTCAAAATACCTCCCTCTAGCTGATAAACTTGAGAAAAGCCTTGATTTAATAAAAAAGCTGCCGCCTTTTCACAGCGAATTCCCCCCGTACAAAAAAGAGCTATTTTTTTATCGTTAATACTATCAAAATTGTCGTGAATATACTCAGGAAATTGGCGAAAATGCTGGATTTCCGGGTTAAGCGCTCCCGCAAAAGTACCGATCGCCACTTCATAATTATTACGAGTATCGATAACTACCACATCCGGCTCTTTCAGCAATTGATTCCACTGTTCAGCTTTGAGATGAATTCCTGTTTTTTCGAGAGGATTAGCCTTGGGTTGACCAAAAGTCACAATTTCCTGTTTTAAGCGAATTTTTAAGCGTTGAAAGGGCAAATAATCGCAAACAGACTCTTTCACCTCTAGATTCGCTAAACGAGTATCGGTTTTTAACCAACTAATCACCTCTGCGATCGCTTGACGGTTTCCGGCGATCGTTGCGTTAATCCCCTCGGCTGCCAGAAGAATAGTTCCTTTAATTCCTCTTTCTTGGCAGTATTTTTGTATTTCTGGCTGTTTTTGACGATAATCTGACAAAGCCACAAACTGGTAAAAAGTGGCGACTAGATAAGACATGGCAGGGAAAGGGAAAATTTACTTGTAATATTTTTCACTATAGGTTATAATAACGAGAGTGTCTTAAAAACCAGATCGGGGGTTTAGCTCAGTTGGTAGAGCGCCTGCTTTGCAAGCAGGATGTCAGCGGTTCGAGTCCGCTAACCTCCATAGTTTCCCCTTTGCTTGGTGATTAGCTCCAGTCTTCTTGGGGAAACAATTAGCTAGTTAATTATTAAATGATGTCTCGTACCTATCAAGCTACTGGAATCAATCTGCAAGGAATGGCCTTCGGAGAGGCCGATCGCCTCTTAACTATTTTGACCGCCGAATATGGTTTAATTAGAGCCATCGCTCCCGGTGCGCGCAAGTATAAATCTTCCCTCCGGGGGAGAAGTGAACTATTTGTGGTCAATAATCTATTGATAGTCGCAGGAAAATCCCTAGATAAGGTCGTTCAAGCTGAAACTATCGAATCTTACCCCAAATTAAGTCAAAATCTCGCCAAACTCACCGTTAGTCAATACCTCTGTGAACTGGTTTTGGCGATCGCCCTGAGCGAACAACCCCAGAGGGAATTATACGAATTAATCTGCAGCCATCTGGCCAGAATTGAAGTCCTCGACGAGAATGAATACATACTTCCCTACCTTTGTCAAGCAATTTTTCATTTCTTAATAATTGCCGGCTTAGTGCCGCAAGTCCATAACTGCCTGTTGACGGGAAAAGCTTTAATTGGGGACAATTGCCTAGGATTTAGTTTCGAGGCAGGGGGAATAATAGATCTAGCTGCCCTAACAGAAACAATCAACCCGCCCAAAATCGATAGTAAACTGACGTTGCAAGAAATGCAATTACTGCAATGCCTAGGAAAAACCGATTTTCCCCCAGAAGAACACCTTACCTCAGAACTAGCTTGGATTAACCTCGATCGCCTGCTGCGCCGCTATACTCAATATCATCTGGGAAAAACTTTTCGCTCCTCGGCATTAGTTGAGGGTTTATCTCCCTTAGAATTTTAAACAGATAGCAAAAATCATCATCGAAAATTTTGGGTGGGAAACCCCGCCGTTCTAGGTTGGCTTTACGTTAGAATTAAAAAGACCGTCTCGAAAACCAAGTGGGCGGACAGCACCTTGAAAACTCGGCTTAGGGGGTTCCGTTCAGAAAAGCTTGTCCGGGTAAAAAGTCGCGCGCAACAAGTACAAGAAGCGTTTAGTCAGAATCGTACCGTGGGACACACGGAATCGGGCTTCTGAAAGGGAGCGAAAGTCTGTGGACTTTGTGTAAGACAGTACATGGTTTTTTAACCGTGGTATGCAACGGTGGTTGAAGCAGAAACTTAAATCGTGAGGTTTAGGAATCGCCGCACTTTTAGGGCGGCGAGGATGTCAAAATGCAACTGTTTGACTCAGAAACTAGCGACGCTACGTCTAGTGCCTCCCCCACTCCTGTTTTTAATTCTTCCGATTCCTCACCGAGGCAATCCGACACAGAAACCATGAACCGCTTGCCTAAACGTGCGCCCAAATCCAATCCTAGTCAGGGTTTTACCCCAGTGCTAAAAAACCCGCGCTTTCTCATTCTCTGGGCGGGGGGAATTTTTTCCCAATTAGCGGATAAATTCTATTTAGTCCTGATGATCTCCCTAATTGCCACCCATTACCAAGAAGCCGATCAATCGATTAGCGGCTGGGTATCGGCGATAATGATTGCTAATACAATTCCGGCGGTGTTAGTGGGTTCGGTGGCGGGTGTATATGTTGATAGATGGTTAAAAAAACAAGTTTTAGTTATTTCTAACCTTTTACGCGGGGCTTTTGTCCTCGTCATTCCTCTATTATTATGGTTAGTGCGCGAGCAAACTTTAGCCGTTCCCCTCGGTTGGTTGCCTGACGGTTTAAGAAATTGGCATTACCGGCTACAGGGAGAATTTAACTTACCCTTCGGTTTTTTCCTATTGTTAGTCATTACTTTTCTTGTCTCCACCTTAACCCAATTTTTTGCCCCTGCCGAACAATCTACCCTGCCATTGGTGGTAAAACGTCGTCATCTTCTGCCCGCAAATTCCCTCAACACTTTAACCACCATGGCAGTATTAATTATCGGTTTTGCCATCGGTGAACCTCTATTAGCTTTTGCTGATAGCATTTTCGGCACGAGAGCCGGACAATTTGATATTGGCAAAGTGATGATTGTCGGTAGTTTTTATATAATTGCCGGTTTAATTCTAATTATCTTGCGAACTAGCGAAAAATATGTTATCCCTACCGCAGAACAGCCCCATGTTTGGGAGGATATCCGCGACGGCATTCGTTACCTCAACAAAAATTATAAAGTTCGTAACGCCCTGATTCAATTAGTCATCTTATTCTGTATTTTTGCTGCTCTATCGGTATTAGCCGTCAGTATGGCGGAAAAACTACCCGGGTTAAAAGCTTCTCAATTCGGCTTTTTATTAGCCTCCTGTGGTGCAGGAATGGCAGTTAGTGCGATTACCTTGGGTTATTGGGGTCAAAAATTCTCCCACACCCAATTAAGTCTCTGGGGTTCCCTGGGTATGGCGGCAGCTTTAATCGGTTTATCTCTAGCAACAAAGAGTTTAATTTTAGCCTTCGCTATGACCGCTTTATTAGGGATTTTTGCCGCTTTAGTCGGGGTTCCCATGCAAACTACCCTACAGGCAGATACACCCCCCGAAATGCGCGGTAAAGTCTTTGGTTTAGAAAATAATGCCGTTAATATTGCCCTCTCTTTACCCCTAGCTGTCGCGGGTATCGCCGAAACTCAATTCGGACTCCGACCGGTATTATTAGCTTTAGCAGTTATGGCAGTTATCGGCGGTGGTTTTACTTGGTATGTTTCTCGCAATTTATCTAAAGATTAGAGATACTTTTAAGTAATCAGTAATCAGTGAAAAGAAAGCTCCGATAATTTTCAGGTAGATGATTAATTACTTCATTTTGTTTGAGTTTACCAAAAGATTGTTAGGAGTTTCTAAGGTTCGAGCGAGTGGCGAGCGAACCAAGGGTTTCCAGTCTTCTAAACGGGTTTCGAGCGAGGTGAGTCGCTTGTCGATACTATCAAGAATGGTTCTATTGATAATGGTAAACCCAAACGTTAATGTCAAGATTGTGGTCAACCGTTTGTGATCAATCCCACTAATAAAACTATCTCTCCCGATACCAAACAATTAATTGATACTAAATCCGTTGAGTATAGGCTACTTTGGTATTTTATCCATGACTACAATGCCCAAGAAAGCAAAGCATTAAGCCTCCATCACTACAATAAAATCAGTACCCACAATTGATGGTTTACTGATAGTGGTGGATAAAAAGGCAGAATTTATCGCTCTCGACATAGCTTTCTCGATGAATCTCACCGGAAACTCGCTCGATTTTTCTAGGTAACGACGGTTACTTTCAAAGCCCGGTGTGGTAATCTGGGGGGCAAGAGGAGCGGTTAAATCGATTAGGGTCATGGTGACGGTCCAGTTGCCCACCATCCAATCGGGATAAACTAAATCTCTGCCGGCAAAACTAACCACCGGTTTAGTCATCCGGGGAGGATAATTAGGGTATGCGGCAAAAAGTTTCTCGTGGGGGTAGGGTGTGGGGTGTGGGGTGTAGGGTGTAGGGTTTTACCAATTTTCATCTGGTCAATTACCTAATTTTCAGAGAAAAAGTCCCTGAATTTTCCCCCCGATCCCCGCAATGGCTGGCACTTTTTGAGGGTAAAAAAGTCTAAAAGTCCTATCCAACAAGGTTTTTAGATTTATTCAGCAGACCCTAATTAGTTAAGCGATCGCTTAAATTTCCTGCTATAGATAATTACAAATGGTTACTACAGCCGAGAATCAATACTAACAAGAACAAAATTATCCATTGCATGGGTAAAAATATTTTTTAAGTAATATTCTTTAGTTATGAACGATTTTATCAACTCTCAAGCCGTTAATCTGGATTCGGCAGTAATTCCCATCGCACCGACTGGTTTTAAATCGGGTTTTATTGGCATTATTGGTCGTCCTAATGTGGGCAAATCTACCCTGATGAATCAATTAGTGGGACAAAAAATCGCCATTACTTCTCCCATCGCTCAAACTACCCGCAACCGTTTACGCGGCATTGTCACCAGCGAGTGCTCCCAGATGATTTTTGTCGATACCCCCGGCATTCACAAGCCCCATCACGAATTAGGCAAAGTTTTAGTTAAAAATGCTGAAAACGCCATAAATTCTGTAGATTTAGTTTTATTTGTTGTCGATAGTAGCAATTTTTTGGGCAGTGGCGATCGCTATATTGCCGATTTACTGACTAAAAACCAAACTCCCACGATTTTAGGGCTAAATAAAGCCGATCAGCAACCGGAAGACCTGCAACCTCTCGACGATAGTTATCGTACCTTGGCGGCGGAAAATAACTGGTCTCTGCTCAAATTTTCGGCACTGGAGGGGACGGGAATCGAAGCATTGCAAAATCTGTTAATTGATTCCCTCGAAGTCGGTCCCTATTACTATCCCCCCGATTTAGTCACCGATCAACCGGAAAGGTTTATTATGGGCGAATTAATCCGTGAACAGATTTTACTGCAAACCCGTCAGGAAATTCCCCATTCTGTGGCGGTGGTGATTGAACGCGTCGAGGAAACTCCCGCTTTAACCAAGGTTTTTGCCGCCATTAACGTGGAACGAGCTTCCCAAAAAGGGATCGTCATCGGTAAAAATGGCAGTATGTTAAAAGCGATCGGCTCTTCCGCTCGATCGGCTATTCAAAAGTTAATCGCTGGGGAGGTATATTTAAAATTATTTGTGAAGGTAGAACCGAAATGGCGACAATCTCGCTCACTTTTAGCAGAATTTGGCTATCGCACCGAGGAGTGAATCGGGGTGTGGGGTGTGGGGTGTGGGGTGTGGGGTGTGGGGTGTAGGGTGTGGGGTGTAGGGTGTAGGGTGTAGGGTGTAGGGTGTAGGGTGTGGGGAGAAGCTTTTTTCAGTGATCAGTAAACAGTAATCAGTGAACTGAAAACTCACATCTGATAACTGAAAACTCACATCTGATAACTGATAACTGATAACTGATAACTGAAATGACCGATATTAAAACCCTAATTAAACAGGTACACCAAGAGGCAAAAAAAGAGGATTTTCCCATCGATATCCTAATTTACCAAGAGGCAAAAAAAGACCCTTTTGAACCGGTTTTGTATGCTGGTAATCTTGCTAGTCAGTTATGCTTTTTTGGCCGGGATTTAGGACGAGATGAAGTGTATGTGGGACAACCTTTGATCGGGGCTGCCGGTAGAATGGTAAGAGAGGGATTTTTTCAAGCTTGGCAGGGGAGAAAATCCCATGATCGTCAAGAGTTATTATCGGTGTGCGATCGAATTTTCCTAACTAATACAGTTCCCTACAAACCCCCGGGTAATAAAGCTTATTCTGGGGAAGTGAAAGATCGTTTTCGTCCATTTATAGAAAAACTGCTCGTTTTTTATTGGCAAGGTGATCATATCATTACCCTTGGCACGGAAGCTTTTAAATGGTTTGAACCCTACGGTAAACCCAAAGAAGTAGATAAATTCTATCTTGATAAAGAACGCTTTACCAAAAAACTCCTAGTTACCCTTACCGCTACCGATGAAGATGGATTAAAACAGCAAAAAAAAGTGACTTTATTGCCTCTCCCCCATCCCTCTCCTCTCAATCAAAGATACTATGCTCTTTTTCCTGATTTATTACAAAAAAGATTAACTGAATTTGCCTTTTAACCGATGAGAATTTACGGCAATCGTCCCATAAAAACCCTAGCAGGACAATTAACCCGTCCGACGACAGCAAGGGTGCGAGAAGCTTTATTTAATATCTGGCAACAGAAATTATCCAGCTGTCGTTGGTTGGATCTTTGTGCGGGTAATGGTTCCATGGGTGCCGAAGCTTTATGTCGAGGTGCGAGTCTAGTAATCGGAATTGAACAATCAGGACGCGCTGGCGAAATTATCAAGGAAAATTGGCGCAATTTAGCCACTTCTCACCAGCAATTCCAAGTAATTCGGGGAGATGTGGTAACAAAGTTAGCCACTTTAGCGGGGAAAAGTTTTGATTTAATTTATTTTGACCCTCCCTACGAAAGCGGGTTATATTTACCGGTATTAACTGCCATCTCTCAATCTAATTTATTAGATTCTCTGGGGGAAATTGCCGTGGAACATAATCCCAAATCTTGGCAAGCAATTAATCTAGAAGGTTTAACCATTTGTCGTCAGAAACGCTACGGCAATACTACGTTAACTTTTTATCAAAAAGCAGTTATCTCCTGACCACTGACTTGAAAGAGGGTGTAGGGTGTGGGGTGTGGGGTGTGGGGGGAGAATAAATAAAAGCAATCTCCTAACTCCTGACGACCGGCTACTGACTCCTGCCGAAAATGGTCAATTTTATTGGGCAGTCTGGAAAAATTATTATTTCTCAACAAAATCACATAATTTGTCACTTTTCTTGACAATCATCCTGAGCAACACCGAGAAACTTTCTGGCAACCGCAGTTAATCGCCCCCTGTTTAAGCTATTTAAACGAAAATTATGACTTATTTCGATAAAACTGGCAGTAAATAGGTTATAGCATCCTCAAAAACTTAAATCCCTTCTCCTAGTCCTTTTTTTGACCTAAAACTACACCGAAGTTTCCTGACAAGGCAGCTTAATCATCTCCACTTAAACGTTCCTTCTCCCCAGTTTATCCCCTAGTTTTTGTATAAATTTATACCCGACTATTTTTATCGGGTATATTTGACACCAAGATTTTGCCAGTGATAGGATGCTTGTACATCAGTTGACGGCAAGACAGGAAAATCATGACCCTAGCGACAAACATCGAAACCTCAAAATTCATCCCCACCTTTACCCGCTTGGTTTCTAAGGAAGGAGGGACTTCCTACCCCCTGAAAGCGCTGAATATCTGCGAAGAAACCTTTGCCCCCCTAGAAGTGGACTACGATTACGACCTCATCCGTCGCACCGTTACCAGAGAAAGCATTCAAGCAGGTCCCAATTCCATCTGGCGCTATCGTTCCTTTTTGCCGGTGGAAAGTGAAAATCCTATCGATGTGGGTACGGGTATGACTCCCCTAGTTAAATCCCACCGTTTAGCCCGGCGCTTGGGTCTAAAAAACCTCTACATTAAAAATGATGCCGTCAATATGCCCACTCTCAGCTTCAAAGATAGAGTGGTATCCGTCGCCCTTACCCGGGCCAAAGAATTAGGTTTTACCACCGTTTCCTGTGCTAGTACGGGAAATCTGGCCAATTCCACCGCCGCTATTGCCGCTCACGCCGGTTTAGACTGTTGTGTTTTCATTCCCTCTGATTTAGAAGCGGGTAAAATTCTCGGCACCCTAATCTATAATCCCACGGTCATGGCAGTCAAAGGCAATTACGATCAGGTTAACCGTCTCTGTTCAGAAGTGGGCAATACCTACGGTTGGGGTTTTGTCAACATCAATCTGCGTCCCTACTATTCCGAAGGTTCCAAAACCTTAGGCTTTGAAGTGGCTGAACAATTAGGCTGGAAACTACCCGACCATATTGTCGCACCTTTAGCCAGTGGTTCCCTCTTTACCAAGATTTATAAAGGCTTCCAAGAATTCGTCAAAGTCGGTTTGGTAGCAGATAAAGCAGTGCGTTTTAGTGGCGCTCAAGCGGAGGGTTGTTCCCCCATTGCCCAAGCTTTCAAGGAAGGACGGGATTTTGTCGCCCCAGTTAAACCCAATACTATCGCCAAATCGATCGCTATTGGTAATCCCGCCGATGGTGTTTATGCCCTTGATATTGCCCGTAAAACCGGCGGTAATATTGAATCCGTTACCGATGCCGAAATTATCGAAGGTATTAAACTTTTGGCAGAAACGGAAGGCATTTTCACAGAAACCGCGGGCGGTACGACTATCGCTGTCTTGAAAAAATTAGTAGAAGCGGGTAAAATCGACCCCGAAGAAACCACGGTCGTTTATATCACCGGTAATGGTCTAAAAACCCAAGAAGCGGTACAGGGTTATATCGGTGAACCCCTGTTAATCGAACCGAAATTAGACAGCTTTGAACGGGCCCTGGAGCGTTCCCGCACCCTCGAACGCCTCGAATGGCAACAGGTTCTCGTCTAGAATTGATGTTCGGGGATGATTGGGTGATTATCCTCTTGCCTCATCTCCACAAGCAATTTAAATTCGCGGACAGCTTACTGTCCTTTCCACTTTTTCCTTGATATCTATGGCTGTAAAAGTTCTCATTCCTACTCCCCTGCAAAAATTTACAGAAAATAACGCTACCATCGAGTGTAGTGCTAGTAGTGTCGGTGATTTAATCGAATCCTTAGAAGCAAGTTTCCCCGGTATTAAGGCCCGCTTATGCGATGAAGATGGCGCACCCCGGCGCTTTTTAAATTTCTACGTCAACAGTGAAGATATTCGCTTCCTCGATGGGACAAAAACCCCCTTAAAAGATGGCGATGAAGTCAGTATCGTTCCTGCGGTAGCTGGAGGTTAACCTCCCCATAAGTTTGTTTTCCGTCAATTATAATTAAACCCCTAGAAAGTGATGTTTTCTGGGGGCTTTTATTCAGGTAAGTTCTAAGCTGCCCGCGCATTTAAGTAGGGAGGCAGAATTATTTGTTTGTAGGATGGGTTAGCGCACTTCGTAACCCATGGGGGCGTTGGGTTTCATGCTTCAACCCAACCTACGTTCTACACTAGCAATATATAGTTCATTTTTCGGTATCTTTTGAGACTTTTTTATCGGATATTTTCCAAGTCCGTCCTTGACAGTAAACTTGGTCATCTCTAATCTGAACGCCAAAAACCTGACGGGCTAATTGTAAAATTTCTTTACGTTCTTCATCGGTTAAATAATCATTCCCTTTTCTTCCGCTAGGGCAGATTTTTTGGTCGCCTCCTGCTTCTAGATAACGCTGTCTTCCTTTGGCTGCAATTTCGCCAATTCTTTCGTATTCTTGCTGTTGAAGTTCTGTCGGTTTTTTCATGGTTAAAGCATCCATTCTAGGGGAATAATTTCGCCATTAGGCAATAAGTATGATCTGGGCAATGTTAGACTAGAAGTAATGATTAGCCAAGCTCCATTATCTTCATCATAGACTCTAAAGAGCAGGAGTCCCAAAGTTTCAAGGGCATTTAAGACAAGATACTGTTCTTCTGTAGGTTCCACTTTTCTCAATAATTATTGTGATGATTTTAAATCATCTGGTATAGAAATTACCCCTTTAGCAATTCTTACCTCTGTTCCTAATGTCTCGGCAGGAATTTCTAGGTTATCGGTGGACTCTATATAAATTAGAGTGTTTTTGTCAATTTGGATTGGAGTTAGTCGAGTCATGAGTAATGCAAAAATTGAAATTTAACTTTTTTCTTAACTATTTCCTCTAGTCAATTGCCATAGAAGTTCTCATCTAAGATTTGCTCTGGCAAGAAAGGACAAATTTGAGGATAATCATTTTCTGGGGGAATCCGAACACCAAATTGAGCGAGTTTCCCTTCCTTAATTGCCACTTGACGAGCATCTGGATAAGCTTCCTCGATAGCAGTTTCTAGATAGGATTTAAGGGAAGGAGTATCGCGTAAGTTTTTCTGAATGCGCTGACGATGCTCAATAATAGAACAATACCAGCTATCCTTCATTGATGGCGGTGCGTCGTGCTGTACTTTTAATTTGAGCAAGTGAGCCAAAAGAATCATCAAATTACTTTCTAAAGTTCTTTTTTCCGATTTTCCCAACTCGGTTAACTCCTCAATTAAGTTATCAGTATCCAGCGCAGCAAATTCCCGCTTCTGTAGGTGATTAATTGTTGTTGCGAGCCACAATTGAAAATCTTGTTCGTAGAGAGTCTTGGACATAGTGATAAGTTGTTCGTTCGTGTCAATAACTGCACGGATAACTAAGCGGATACAATTCTCAAGGCGTTGCTAATTTCTAGCTTCCCTTGTAGTTTACCAAAAAATCACCTAAAATGGAAAATATCTGTATCCCTTGCTGACTGCCTATGGCTCCCTACATCATTTTCTACTATCTTTGAGCAAACCGGCGAAAGATAAGGAGTTAAAACTATGCCTTTAAGTTGGAATGAAATTAAAAATCGCGCCATCGCTTTTCAAAAAGAGTGGCAAGGGGAGACTTCAGAAAAGGCAGAATCTCAATTTTTTTGGAATGATTTTTTTCATGTCTTTGGCATTTCACGGCGTAGGGTAGCCAGTTTTGAGCAACCGATCAAAAAAGCAGATAATAAGCAGGGTTTTATAGATTTGCTATGGAAAGGAACGATTTTAGTTGAGCATAAATCGAAAGGGAAAGATTTAGAAAAAGCCACAGAACAGGCTAAGGATTATTTCCCCAATTTAAAGGAACATGAGTTACCGCGTTATATTTTAGTATCGGATTTTCAACGGTTTAACTTATATGATTTAGATGCGGGTAATCAATGGGAATTTGAATTAAGTAATTTTGTTGATAATGTTCATTTATTTGATTTTATTGCTGGTTACGAAAAGCGAGTTTATAAAGACGAAGATGCTGTCAATCTTCAAGCAGCCGAGTTAATGGGAAAACTTCATGATTGCCTGAAAGAAATTGGTTATATGGGGCATGATTTAGAAGTTTATCTGGTGCGTTTATTATTTTGTTTATTTGCCGATGATACGGGTATTTTTAATAAGGGAATTTTCTGGGAATATATTGATCTACATACCAAAGAAGATGGCAGTGATTTGGCGATGCACATTGCCTCTATTTTTCAGGTTTTGAATACACCAGAAGAAAAAAGATTAAAAAATCTCGATGAGAATTTAACTCAATTTCCCTACATAAATGGCAAGTTATTTGAGGAGTCGTTACCTTTAGCGGCTTTTGATAGCAAGATGCGAGTCATGTTATTAGAAGCTTGTGCTTTTGATTGGGGAAAAATTTCCCCTGCTATTTTTGGCTCTATGTTTCAAGCGGTAATGAATCCAAAAGAACGACGCAATTTAGGGGCGCATTATACCTCCGAGAAGAACATTCAAAAGGTGATTAAACCGTTATTTTTAGATGATTTATCCAGAGAATTTGAGAAGATTAAAGGCAATCGCAATAAATTACTAGAATTTCAGAAAAAGATTGCTAATTTATATTTTCTTGATCCTGCCTGTGGTTGCGGCAATTTTTTAATTATTACCTATCGGGAGTTACGAGATTTAGAGATTTTGGTATTACAGGAGTTAGATAAAACGGGGCAGTTAGTAACAGATATTAGTACCATTATTCAGGTAGATGTTAATCAGTTTGCGGGTATTGAATACGATGAGTTTGCAGTGAGGGTGGCAGAGGTGGCAATGTGGTTAATTGATCATCAGATGAATATTAAAGTTAGTAATACTTTTGGTCAATATTTTGTGCGTTTACCATTAAAAAAATCGGCAAAGATTGTTCATGGAAATGCCTTACGGATTGATTGGGAGGAACTTATATCAAAAGAGAAGCTCAATTTTATTTTAGGAAATCCTCCTTTTGTTGGTGCGATGATTATGAACGATGAGCAAAGGAATGATATGGCTTATGTTTTCGACGGTGAGAAAGGAATAGGCGTTTTAGATTATGTGTGTGCATGGTATATTAAAGCTGCTAAAATAATTCAAGGCAATAGAATCAGGGTTTCTTTTGTTTCCACAAATTCTATATCTCAAGGTGAGCAAGTTGCCTTACTTTGGAATATTTTTTTTCAAAAATATCAGTTAAAAATTCATTTTGCCCATCGTACTTTTAAATGGAGTAATGAAGCAAAAGGAAACGCCGCAGTTCATTGTGTTATTATTGGCTTTGCAAGTTTTAATATAACAAATAAAATCCTATTTGATTATGAAGATATTCAAGGTGAATCATTAGTTGTTCAGTCTAATAATATTAATCCCTATTTGGTTGATGGAAGTGATATCATTATTTATAACCGGAGTTTTCCTTTATCTAATGTTCCATTAATGCGTTTTGGTAGTATGCCAAGAGATGGTGGTAATTTTATTTTTACAGAACCAGAAAAAGAAGAATTTTTAAAATTAGAGCCGAAGGCAGAAAAATGGATTAAACCTTATACAGGAGCGCAAGAATTTATTAATGGTTATAGTCGCTACTGTCTCTGGTTAGTTGATATTTCTCCCAATGAATTAAAGACATTACCAGAAGTTATAAAAAGAGTAGATAAGGTTAAAAATTTTAGATTAAAAAGTAAAGCTGCTTCTACTCGTAAATTTGCGGCGACACCTACTCTATTCTGTCAAATAGCACAACCCGAAACGAATTATTTACTTGTTCCCCGTGTTTCATCTGAAAGAAGAAAATATATTCCAATAGGTTTTATGAATAAAAATGTGATTGGTAATGATCAAGTTTTATTAATTCCTAATGCCAATCTATATTTATTTGGTATTCTTACTTCAGAAATGCACATGGCATGGGTTAAATATGTGTGTGGAAGATTAAAAAGTGATTATCGTTACTCAAAAGATATTGTTTATAATAATTTTCCTTTTCCAGAAAATATCACCGACAAACAAAAACAAACCGTTGAAACTTGCGCTCAAGCTGTGCTAGATACGAGGGCAAAATATCCTGATAGTAGCCTTGCGGATTTATACGATCCTTTAACCATGCCTCCCGACCTGCTCAAAGCTCACCAAAAACTCGATAAAGCCGTTGATTTGTGTTATCGTCCCCAACCTTTCACCAGTGAATTAAACCGTATTGAATACCTCTTTGAACTCTATGAAAAATTAACCGCTCCCCTACTCTCTACCAGCAAACAAAAAACCACGAAAAGAAAAAATCCTCAATAACGAAGACAGGAGACAGGAGACAGGTTTTGGGGTTTTGGGGTTTTGGGGTTTTAGTTCAATTTCCCCACTTCCCCATCACCCCACTTCCCCATCACCCCATCACCCCACTTCCCCATCACCCCATCACCCCCCTCCCCACTTCCCCATCACCCCACACCCCACACCCCACACCCCACACCCCACTTCCCCATCACCCCACACCCCACACCCCACACCCCACACCCCACACCCCATCACCCCACACCCCACACCCCATCCGCATCCCCAATCTAGGCAATTCCGGAGATTATATAAAAAAACACCCAGAACAATCGAGGTGATGGACAATACTAAAGGTTGTGTAGGTCATCAGAAAAGCCCTTTCAGGGTAAAATACTATGAAACTAGCGTCACGAGTCAATCAAGTCACCCCCTCCCTTACCCTAGCTATCGACTCTCTGGCCAAGGAAATGAAAAAAAACGGCGAAGATGTCTGTAGTTTTAGCGCCGGGGAGCCAGATTTCGACACACCCACTCACATCAAGGCTGCCGCAAAAAAGGCCCTCGATGAGGGAAAAACTCGCTACGGACCGGCTGCCGGAGAACTGGGGTTAAGAAAAGCCATCGCCGAGAAATTGCTGCGGGATAATCAACTAGCATACAATGCTGATAATGTCATCGTTACCAATGGGGGTAAACAGTCTCTCTATAATCTAATCATGGCGTTAATTGAAGCGGGGGACGAAGTAATTATTCCCGCACCCTACTGGTTGAGTTATCCTGAAATGGTGACATTAGCGGGGGGAAAATCGGTTATAGTGAACACTAGCCTAGAGAATCAGTATAAAATCACTCCCGAACAGCTAGAAGCGGCAATTACACCGAAAACTAAGTTATTTGTTTTCAATTCTCCCTCTAATCCCACCGGCATTGTCTATACTCCCGAAGAAATCGCCGCTTTAGCAAAAATTGTGGTTGAAAAGGATATTTTAGTGGTTTCTGATGAAATTTACGAGAAAATCCTCTATGATGGCGCAATTCACCGCAGTATCGCTTCTTTTGGTCCAGAAATCTTTCAGCGCAGTATTATTAGTAATGGTTTTGCTAAAGCTTTCTCGATGACGGGGTGGCGCGTCGGTTACATAGCAGGACCGGTGGAAATTGTCAAGGCTATGACTAAGATCCAAAGTCATAGTACCTCCAATGTCTGCACTTTTGCTCAGTACGGTGCGATCGCTGCTTTGGCGAGTCCCCAAGATTGCATCGAGGAAATGGTCAAAGCTTTTAGCGAGCGCCGACAGTATGTTTTAGAACGAGTGCGAGCAATTCCAGGACTCGATTGTCCTACTCCCAACGGTGCTTTTTATGTGTTTATCGATATTAGTCAAACTGGTTTAAAATCCCGGGATTTTTGTCAGAAACTCCTCGAAAGCCAAAAAGTAGCCGCTATCCCCGGTATTGCTTTTGGTGCTGATGATTGTATTCGTCTTTCCTATGCTACAGACCTGAAGACGATTGAAAAAGGATTTGATCGCCTTGATAAGTTTATCGGTACTTTGTAGGATGATTGCTGTGTCTGTTAGGGTGAATTTTGTTCACCCTTTTTTTGGGTTTTAACAGCCAATTATCTGTAATCTCTAGAGGTATTAAGATGAGTGGGATCAAGTTAGAAGATATTAGGGAAATTACCAAGAATCTTCAAGGAAAAGGATATTTAATTATTTTTAATGATAACAGAGTAATTATTTTATATAAAAAAAGAACTATTGCTGCTTTGCTAACTCTGATTAGGTATGGAGAAGGTTGTGAGAGCGATCTAACTAATGCGACCAATAATTTACAAGAGACAAAAACTATACTCAAGGGTAAAATTCCTGAAAATTTAATTCAAGATTCCTATGCTGATGCTAATAAACCCTTTAGCGAACTTTGGAATGAAGAAGGATTTAATTTTATTTATGCTCCCCCAGGACAAAAAAGATTAGGCAGTCAAAAATATATTTTAGATAGTTCCGATCATCAACGACTTTTTACCACTGCTAAACCACCGATTAGAACACCTCCCTCATCTCTAATTCAGAGAAATATATTAGAACAACAAAAAAATAAATGTAATTTTTGTGGCTCAATTCTTAAAAAGAAAGAAAATATCAATCAAAATACCTATGCTAGGGATCGAGTGCGTTTAGTTTGGGATCATCGGATTCCCGTAGAAAAAGGTGGAAATAGTGCCGATGACAATTTTAAAGCTCTCTGCTTCTATTGTAATAAATGCAAATGGCAAATCTGTAATCTTTGTAACTATGCTCCTGATAAATGTTCAGAATGCGTCTTAGCTTTTCCTGAAGTAACTAAGATTATTTTCCCCACTCAAGAAAATATTGAAGACCGGCTAAATCGAGCTAATTAAGTGATTTAGTAATATTTATACCAATATGTTTAATGACTGGGGGACAGACAGCGTTAGAAAGTTGTTTAATAGCAGCAGTGCGAGAAACAGGAAAATAATAATCATCGGGAAATCCCATTAATCTTTTTATTTCTAAGAGACTTAAATGTCTTCTTTCCTTGCTATACACTGGAATCATGGCGCCACCACCGCTAACACTAACCGCAAAAGTAGGAAAGGGTTTTTGGATAGAAATTGCTCGGATGCCACTAGATCTCATTTGATAAATACAATTATCATAATCTACATTAACACTTGACCTTTCAATACTTATTCTTGTTTTTGGCAGTTGAAAAGATAATTGTTCGGCAGTAATTCTGCCCGCGTAATAATCAATATACTGCTGCCATTTTTCCGATATGGGAATTGAATAATCCCCCGGAACAATAATTTTTTCAATACCCACTTCTGCATGGCAAGGTTGGGGAAATTGAAAGTTTTTAATTCCTAAATCCTTGCGGAAAGCCAATAAAAAAAAGCGAGGTCTTGATTGAGGAATTTGGAAATATTTACTATCGATAACTGCATAAAAAGCCAGATAATTTATTTCTTTTAACTGGATTAATATATCTTTTAATATCTGCCCTTGATTTAAGCGCAGGATATTACTAACATTTTCAAGAAAGATCACTTTAGGCTTTTTTTCATGGCAAATTCTGATAATTTCCTGAATAGCTAGTCCGCGACTGTCTTGAAACCCTTTTTTTTGTCCTGCTCTGGAAAATGGCTGACAGGGAAATCCCCCACAAAAAACCTCAAAATCGGGAAGTAAGCTAGGAATTAAAGCTTCAACATCTTGCGGTTTTATCGATTCATGAAAATTGTGATTGTAGGTTTTCAGACAATCTGGGTTATTTTCGTTGCTAAAAACACATTGATTGCCAACCGATTTGTTCAAGACCGAGACGAAAGCCACCAATTCCCGCATAAAAATCGGCAAAAGTCAAGCAACTATGGGTAAAATTTTTGTTAGCTGGACGAATAGGTAACTGGTTCATAATATTGATTGAATAACCGAGAGTCTTATCTATTTTCTCAGATATTATTGTACTAGATACCCAAGGGGACAGACAGGGGGAGAATGTGATTAACTTTCCCTAGGGGCTTTTGTTAAGTTACATTAAGCCCTACAATAAAATTCCAGTGAGTTAGACGAAATTCGCTCGATCGCTCGGTCTTATCCGCTCCTAGCTGAGATAGAGAAAAGATAGCGCATCGAGAAACAGAAAAATTGAGCTACTCCAGCTTTCGTCAATACTGCCCTTGTCATCTACCTTGAGTTATAACCTAGTGTCCCAAACCCTACCTAAACCCACCCTAAAAAGAGAATTTTTGCCCTTTACCCTACAGGATGTCCGTCTAGCTATCCCGGCCCGTTGCTTCCAATCAAGCGTTTTTCGCTCTTTAGCCTACTTTTTTTTTGATATTGGCATTATTGCCCTACTTTACTGGATAACTTACCAGATTAATCAAGCATGGTTCTTCCCCCTTTTTTGGTTTATGCAGGGAACCATGTTTTGGGCCCTATTTGTCGTCGGTCATGATTGCGGTCACGGTTCCTTTTCCCGTTATCGTTGGTTAAATAACTTAATCGGTCATCTCAGTCATACTCCCATTCTCGTACCTTTCCACGGTTGGCGCATCAGTCATCGCACCCATCACGCTAATACCGGCAATATCGACACCGATGAAAGTTGGTATCCCGTCACGGAAACCCAGTATAACAATATGGCTTGGTACGAAAAATTAGCTCGTTTTCAGCTAATTTTATTTGTTTACCCCCTTTATCTTTTCCGTCGTTCCCCTAATAAACAGGGGTCCCATTTTATGCCCGAAAGCCCCCTCTTTCGCCCCTCGGAACGGTGGCAGGTAATTACTAGCACCGTTTGCTGTACCTTTATGTTAGGTCTATTAATCGGGGTGGGTATTAGCTACGGCTTTTGGTTTCTGTTTAACTACTACATCATGCCCTATATCGTCTTTGTGGTTTGGTTGGACTTGGTGACATTCCTACACCACACCGAAGATGATATTCCTTGGTATCGCGGTCAAGATTGGTACTTTCTCAAAGGGGCGCTTTCTACCATCGATCGCGATTATGGCATCTTTAATCCCATCCATCACCAAATTGGTACTCACGTCGCCCATCATATTTTTATCACTATTCCCCACTATCATCTCCAAGAAGCAACCGAGGCCATCCGTCCCGTCTTAGGAGACTATTATCGCGTCTCGCAAGAACCAATTTTCAAATCTCTCTGGCGCTCCTACCGCAATTGTCATTTTGTCAGTGACCAAGGCAGTAAGGTTTTTTACCGCAAAAACTGATCCTATCTTAGCCATTAGGAGGAAACGGCAGCAAAATCTGCCTCCTCCTCTCACACCGAGACAGCACAAACAATGTACTATTCTTTAGAGCGAGGCAACTTATCAAGAATTGGCAACGAGAATAAGTAAAAATAAATTTGACAAATACTTAGAAAAGGTTCTATTATGCTGAATAATACTTGACTTGTGTTAAAATCGGCTGCAGTCTTGTTGTTAATTTAAGGGATAGTTACATGAAAATTGTTACTGTTACTGAGGCCAAAGAACAAATTGATGAATTAGTGAATGATACCAATGATAATCATCAACTGATTTTGTTATCTGGTACGAAAAAGAATGCTATTTTAATTGCTGAGGAAGATTGGAACTCTATTCAAGAAACCCTTTATTTGTATTCTATTCCTGGTATGGTAGATTCAATTATTGAAGGTGGCAACACTTCTATTGAAGATTGTGTGGATGAGGCGGGTATCAGAGCAATTTTAAATGGATAATTGGCAGTTGGTTTTTACCAAACAAGCAAAAAAAGAGGCCGAAAAGCTGGCTCGTACTGGGTTGGCAAAACAAGCTAACGAGTTATTAAATATTCTTAAGTCAAATCCGTATCAATCTTATCCTGTTTATGAGAAACTTAGTGGCGATTTAGCGAGCTATTATTCCAGACGTAAGCTGCCCGCGCATTTAAATTGCTTGTTGAGATGAGGCACTCATGCAAGAGGCAAAAGTAAAATGCGCGGGCAGCTTATCAAACTATGCGAAAATTAACTGGGGTCTGCTGAATAAATCTAAAAACCTTGTTGGATAATACTTTTAGACTTTTTTCCCATCAAAAAGTGCCTTAGCTAGGGGTGATCGGGGGGAAAATTCAGGTACTTTGTCCCTGAAAATTAGGTAGTTGACCACCTGAAAATCGGTAAAACCCTACACCCCACACCCCACACCCCACACCCTGCCCCCAGGGAAAACTTTTTCAGCAGACCCTAACTGGTAATAGTGTGGCAATTCCCCGCGTGGCTGCTGTGGTTAATTCCGCAATCAATTCTTTGTTAAATCTTCATTCAGCTTCAAGAAATTATGAATTAGGAAGTGAGGAGCAGGGAGCAGGGAGCAAAAAGCTGATGGCTGATAGCTAAAAGGCTGATAGCTCTTTATTGCTAACCCGACCGACGATGATCTATTCTGGATCCTAGCCTGACTCGCCAATCCCCACCGTCAAAAAAGAATAATGTACTGCGATTACCTGGTTCAAATCCTCACCGCACGCGTTTACGATGTCGCCCAAGAAACCCCCTTGGAACTTGCCCCCAATCTCTCCCAACGCTTGCACAATCAGCTTTTACTCAAGCGCGAGGATATGCAGTCGGTTTTCTCTTTTAAACTGCGCGGCGCTTACAATAAAATGGCGCATTTGTCAAGGGATTTGTTACAAAAAGGTGTAATTGCTGCTTCGGCGGGAAATCATGCCCAGGGAGTCGCTTTGGGGGCGCGGCAATTGGGAACCCAAGCGATTATCGTTATGCCTGTCACCACTCCGCAAGTCAAAATCGACGCAGTAAAAGCCCGGGGCGGAATTGTCGTCCTGCACGGTGACACCTATGATGATGCCTACACTTACGCGCGGCAGTTAGAAGCGGAAAAAGGCTTAACTTTTATCCATCCCTTCGATGACCCGGAGGTAATCGCTGGCCAGGGTACGATCGGTATGGAAATTTTACGACAATATCAGCAACCGATCGAGGCCATTTTTGTCGCTATTGGTGGCGGTGGGCTAATATCAGGTATTGCAGCCTATGTCAAACGTTTACGCCCAGAAATTAAAATTATCGGGGTGGAACCTGTGGATTCAGACGCGATGAATCAATCCCTAAAAGCCGGTTATCGGGTGCGTTTGTCTCAAGTGGGATTATTTGCCGACGGGGTGGCGGTGCGGGAGGTGGGAGAGGAGACTTTTCGTCTCTGTCAGCAGTATGTGGATGAGATTATCCTCGTGGATACGGATGATATTTGTGCGGCGATTAAGGATGTTTTTCAAGATACACGGTCGATTTTAGAACCTGCGGGGGCGTTAGCGGTAGCAGGAGCGAAAGCTTATCTAGAAAGAGAAGGAATTGAGGATAAAACCCTCGTTGCCGTAGCTTGTGGGGCGAATATGAACTTTGATCGTCTGCGGTTTGTGGCGGAAAGGGCGGAATTAGGGGAACGGCGCGAGGCGTTGTATGCTGTGACTATTCCCGAACAACCGGGCAGTTTACGGCGTTTTTGCGAATGTGTCGGCAAACGCAATTTAACCGAATTTAGTTATCGCATTGCCGATGAAAAAGAAGCGCATATTTTTGTCGGCGCCCAGATCGAAAATCGCAGCGATGCCAAGAAATTAGCCGAGAGTTTTGAAGCTTGCGGCTTTAAAACCCTCGATATTAGCGATGATGAATTGACTAAATTGCATCTGCGCCACATGGTGGGAGGGCGATCGCATTTAGCTGATCATGAATTATTTTATCGCTTCGAGTTTCCCGAACGACCGGGGGCTTTAATGAAATTTGTCGCCTCCCTGAGTCCCCACTGGAATATCAGCGTTTTCCATTATCGCAATAACGGGGCCGATTATGGGCGCATCGTCGTGGGCATACAGGTCCCCCCCGATGAAATGAATCAATGGCAAGCTTTTCTCGATACTCTCGGTTATCGCTATTGGGATGAAAGCCAAAATCGGGCCTATCAGTTATTTTTAGGTTAGGGTTGGCTGAATAAATCTAAAAACCTTGTTGGATAAGGCTTTTAGACTTTTTTCCCCTCAAAAAGTGCTGACCATTGGAGTGATCGGGGGTAAAATTCAGGCACTTTTTCCCTGAAAATTAGGTAACTGACTACCTCAAAATCGGTAAAACCCTACACCCTACACCCCACACCCCACACCCTGCCCCCACTAACAAACTTTTTGCCGCAAACCCTAGGTTAAATCGCCATTTTCAGGAAGTTATCAGCAGATGAATCAAGATTTTCCCCATATTTCCGTTTTGAGTCAAGAATTAATCGCTGGTTTAAATATTCAACCCGGGGGGCATTATCTCGATCTTACCCTAGGGGGTGGTGGACACAGCCGCTTGATTTTAGAAACCCATCCCGAAACAATAGTAACCGCCATCGATCGCGATCAAAGCGCCCTAGAAGCGGCTAAAATTAGTCTCGCTCCCTATCTAGATAGCCGTTTAACTCTCTGGTGGGGGAACTTCGCCGATTATAATGGACAAAATAGCAGTTTTGATGGCATTATCGCCGATTTAGGGGTCAGTTCTCCCCAATTCGACCAGAGCGAGCGCGGCTTTAGTTTTCGCCACACGGCAGCCTTAGATATGCGGATGGATCGCTGTCAATCCCTAACGGCAGCTGATATTATCAACCATTGGCAGGAAAAAGAATTAGCCGATCTTTTTTATCAATACGGAGAAGAACGTTTATCTCGTCCGATTGCCCGTTCGATCGTCCAAAAACGTCCCTTTACTACCACCACTGAATTAGCATCTGTCATCGCTAGTTCTGTCCCCGCTAGTTACCGTTATGGACGTATTCATCCAGCAACGCGGGTTTTTCAGTCCCTACGCATCGCTGTTAATCAAGAATTAGATTCTCTGCAAAAATTGTTAAATCAAGCCCCCCACTGGCTAAAATCCGGGGGAATTATCGCTATGATCAGTTTTCATAGTCTAGAAGATCGTCTGATCAAGTATGGCTTTCGCGAAGATAATTCCTTGAAAATTATCACGAAAAAGCCGATTATTCCCAGCCGAGAAGAACAGGCTAAAAATCCTCGTTCTCGTTCGGCTAAACTAAGAATAGCCCAAAAGATAAGCTGTTCTTAATTTAAATTAAAAATGGATTTTAGGTTCGATCCCCCCTGCCCCCCTTGATAAGGGGGGTATCTGATAATTTTTAACACCTACCTACTTAAGCTGTTCGTAATTTAAATTACTTGTTGAGACGAGGCAAAAGGCAACAGGCAAAAGGGATAAGAAATAATCAGTTTTTAATAACTGGATTTAGTATGAGCTTAAAGTAAAAACCAAGAAAGAAAGCCAGTATTTATTATTAAAAATCACTGACTAAAATAACGCAGTCCCTTTACCAATCTTTCCACTGCCGTTAAAGCCGTTTCTGGAGATAAAGCACCGTAGGCAAGACGCAAATAACAGCCTTCTGTTATCCCAAAAGTTGAACCGGGTAACACCGCCACCCGCTGCTGCTCAATTAAGCTTTTAACTAACTGAAAATCATTCTTGTCTGTGTTAATTTTCAGGAAGAAATAAAAAGCCCCTTCCGCAGTAGCAACATCACAAATATCCCTAATCGATTCTAGAGCATTCAGGCAAATTTCTCTAACTTTACTGATGGTTTTTAACTGTTCTAAAGGATAGCTTTTACCCACCTGCAACGCCCCTAGGGCTGCGTATTGCGAAACCACCGGCGGACAGATTAAAATAGTATCCTGAATCTTATTAATCGCCTCAGATAAATGTTCTGGTACTACCATATAACCAATGCGCCAACTGGCAAAACCGTAGGCTTTTGAGAGACTAAACAGGGAAATAGTCCAGGATTCACTACCAACAATTGCCGCTGGGGAAAAGTGGCGGACATGGTTATAGGTAAAATACTCATAAGCCTCATCGTGAATGTGATAGATGCCCTTTTTTTGACAAATTCGATTGACTTCTCTTAGGGTATTTTCTGGATAAACTACTCCCGTAGGGTTATTAGGAGAAATCGTCACCACTGCCTTAGTTTTTTCCGTGATTGCCTCTTCAATGGCGGCTGGACGCAATTGATAATTTTTGTCTGTGGCGACCAAAATCCCTTGACAATTAGCCATTTTTATGGCCATTTCATGATTGAAATAAAAGGGAGTGTTGAGAATAATTTCATCCCCCGGGGAAGTAATGGCTAAAATGGCATTCATAAAAGCCATATTACTGCCCGCCGTCACAAAAATTGCCTGTTTATCGCTGATTTCTACCCGATTATCTTCGGCTAGTTTTTCCCTAATTACCGTTAATAAGGGGGGAATTCCCGCCACAGATTGATATTGATGATTTTTGGGATTGGCTAAGAATAAAGATAGAGATTCGATCGCCTCCCGGGGTGGATCATAGGAAACAATCCCTTGACCTAGGGAAATAGTGCCAGGGTTCGCTTTAATTAACTGACCGACTACGGGAATAATCGGCGTTTGTACCCCGTCCATGCGGGAGAGAAGGTTCCTCATTCAAGTAATCAATGGAGCCGAGCAGAGTCGAACTGCTGTCCAAATTAGGTATTGACTGTCCGTTCATTCACAGGTTTAGTTTCGATTACCCTCGAAACGGGGACTGTCACTTATCCCGGACAGTGGGATGCTCTAGTTAAAGCTTACACGGTTAACTAACTAGAGAAAGTTAAACGTGGCATCCGTTGGGGGTTGATCCATAGTCCTTAACGGAGTCAAACTATGAATGCTCGAGTCGATTAGAGACTATTAGGCAGCTACAGGAGCGGCTTTACGAGCGAAAGGAACGATGTTGTTCGCATTTACTTTTTGTTTGAGCCTTTGATTTACGAGAGGAGACTCACTCTCGACCTGTATCACGGGGGAGCTTTCGCTAACCTGTCGAAACCGTTACGGCCCCTTGTGCTTACATTCTGATTATAGCATATTTTTTGATTAAGCTAATTTCGGCTCAATTGAGGATTTTTCCCTTCCCAGGCGTTAGAGCCGGGCTAGATCGGTAAAAAAGGTTTTTATCGCTGATTTTTGGGAAAGTTATCCTATATTTGCGATCCAGCTGCCATGGTTGATGCCGAAGTTGCCTCAACTCTGAACATTTTCTGAAGATGCCCTGGCGTGGACGAGAGTGTAATTAATCCGTAAAGCTTCTACACGGGCGAAATGTTGAATATTACCCGTAACCAGTTCTAGATTAGATTGAATCGCCGTGGATGCGATCTGTAAATCGGCATGGGCGAGAATATTTCCCTGTTGTTCTAGTTGCGCTTGAATTTCTCCGTAAATTTTCGCTGTCAAGCGATCAAATGGCAGGATCGTGAATTCGGGGATAATTCTCGTTTCGATTTTTTCCAGAAAATGATTGCGCTTGGGGGAACGGAACGCACCTTTATATAGTTCGGCGATCGTGATACTGCTAGTATATTGATTTTCTCGATCGAGCGATCGTAACCATTGCAGATAGTCCAGTAGCGGGCGCTTGCGTAACATCTCTGAAATAGCATCGGTATCAAAGAGATAAGCCATCAGGTTCTCTCGTCCAAGATATTATGCAGTTCTTCGGCTAATTCTTCTGAATCTTCCCAATTTTCGCTTAAATTCGCTAACCCTCCCCTCTGACGAGCGCTTCTCAGTCGTTGCAATTGTCGGATATCTTCGTAACTCACTAGGGCAGCCACGGGTTTGCCGTAGCGGGTGATGACAACGTAGCCCTCTTGGAGAGCAAGATCGATCGATTCGGAAAGACGCGCTTTCACTTCGGCTGTCGAGAGGATTTTTGTCATTGATCTTAAGTTGGACATCTTGACCATAATAATTCTAGTATATCGATTTCCACTCATCGAAAATTTGGGTCTGAAACCCCGTCGTTCTACGACGGCTTTACCGTTAAATATGAGCATCGTTTACCAAATATATGCTAAAATGTGAGACATGGAAAAAGCCTATTCGTTTCGATTTTACCCCACACCCGAACAAGAGTCGCTATTGCGGCGCACTTTGGGCTGTGTAAGATTGGTTTACAATAAAGCTCTCCATCTCAGAACACAAGCATGGTACGAAAAGCAAGAAAGAGTAGGATATACTGAAACGTCTTCAATGCTAACTGATTGGAAAAAGCAAGAAGAATTAGACTTTTTAAACGAAGTTAGTTGTGGACCTTTACCACAAGGGTTAAGACACCTACAAACAGCTTTTACTAACTTCTTTGCTGGTCGTACTAAGTATCCTAACTTTAAGAAAAAACATCAGGGAGGAAGTGCCGAATTTACTAAGTCAGCTTTTAAATTTAAAGACAAACAAATTTATTTAGCCAAATGCACAGAACCTTTACCTATTCGATGGTCAAGACAAATCCCAGAAAGCTGTGAACCAAGTACAGTAACAGTCAGATTGCATCCCTCTGGGCGTTGGCATATCTCAATAAGATTTGATGACCCAACAATTAAACCCTTACCCCCAACCGATAAAGCCATCGGAATTGACTTAGGAATTAGTAGCCTAGTAATTACCAGCGATGGTGACAAAGTATCTAATCCTAAGCATTTTAAAAAGCATTATCAGAGACTGCGAAGAGCATCGAAAAGCCTTTCTCGAAAACAGAAAGGCTCAAAAAATCGAGAAAAAGCGAGAATCAAAGTAGCCAAAATTCACGCTCAAATCACCGATAGTAGAAAAGACCATTTACACAAGCTAACCACTCAATTAGTTCGTGAAAACCAAACGATTGTGGTTGAGAATTTAGCCGTCAAGAATCTGGTCAAAAACCCGAAATTATCTCAGGCAATATCTGATGTAAGCTGGGGAGAAATCACCCGACAATTAGCCTATAAATGCCGTTGGTACGGGAAAAATTACCTCGAAATAGATAGATGGTTTCCTAGTTCTAAGCGGTGTAGTAATTGCGGGCATATTGCTGAGAAAATGCCGTTAAATATTCGAGAATGGGATTGTCCAGACTGCGGGACTCACCATGACCGAGATATTAACGCTAGTAAAAACATTTTGGCCGCAGGACTTGCGGTGTCAGTCTGTAGAGCGACCATAAGACCAGAACAGAGTAAAACTGGGGCGGCAGGTGCGAAAAATCCTTCGGGACAGAAGCAGAAACCCAAATCGTGAGGTTTGGGAATCGCCGTCCGTTTTACGGCGGCGAGGATGTCAAACCAGAGTCGATTCAAGGTTGATGCGCGATCGGCGGCGTTGTCAAGTTTGAAGATGATTGCGTATCGGAGCAGCATTGAAAACGCTTTGAGAGCAGGGCTTTCCTTGTGTCGCCATTCATTCTTCATATTCTGTCTGATCTTCTCACTTCCCCTCCCGACCACCGACTCCTAACCCCACCAACAAACTTTTTTAGCAAGTCCTAATTATTGATTGCCTCGGTTTGAATTGCCACCTATTAACAATCTATCTCCGTAGCACAATTTAGCCATTTTGTCAAAAAAAATTTGACTTTGCAACAAAACTACACAAAAATTAGATCAACGTTGTTCGGGAAAAAAGGGACAATTGGCGAAAGTGTTTGGTTTTGCTCAAGGGAAAAATCTAGATTTAGCAAGGGTTTTAAGACAACCCAGACCATTAAAAACCTAAAAATTACAACAAAACCCATCATAGCATAATGCAAAATTATACCTGAATCGCTGGAAGTATTGCAACCTCGTAAATAAATAAAAATTATTCTCAATAAATTCTTAAGTAAAAATAAATATTACCGATTGTAAATTTAAATATTTTTAAGCATTGAAGCTATTTATATATAAAATACTTATCATTTTGCCCTGATTGTCTCTGACTTTTCCCTCCCCAGAGTAACCACAGGAAAGACTATTACAGCATAATTATTCGATTCAAGAGCCAAAAGTAAAACCAGAAATATAGAGAGCTTGTTAGTAAGCTCTCTATAAAGTTTAGGTCTTTTACCACTTATCTTCCAGACTAGGATCTGTTAGCAGTATTCAAGCTACCCACTTGAATATTCAGATTAATTTTTTGTCCTTGCCGGCTAATTTCTATGGGCAAATTATCGCCGATTTGAGTATTAGCAACAATTTTCTGAACCGCATCGGGATCGGTGACATTCTTACCACCTACAGACTTTAACACATCACCCGATCGCAATCCCGCTGCTGCGGCAGGAGAATCTCTCATCACCCGCACTAACAAGACACCAGAATCATCGGGGATAGTCCAATTATCAGCCATGGGACTATCGGCTAATTGTTCTTTTACCTCCGAAGTTAACTGTACCATTTGAACACCGAGATAGGGATGTTCCACCTTACCCGTAGCGATTAATTGTTCGGCGATTCTTTGGGCAGTCTTAATCGGAATAGCAAAACCTAAACCCTGGGCATTTTGAATGATAGCAGTGTTAACTCCGATGACTTCTCCCCGAGCATTTAACAAAGGTCCGCCGGAATTTCCGGGGTTAATTGCCGCATCGGTTTGCAGGAAATCTACCAGTTTATCACTAGCGCCAATTTGGGAGCTATTGCGTTCCTTGGCACTAATAATTCCCGTGGTGACAGTGTTATCTAATCCCAAAGGATTACCAATAGCGATCGCCCATTCTCCCACCTGTAAACTATCAGAATTACCTAATTTAACCGTGGGTAAATTGCTCGTTTCTACCTGTACCACTGCCACATCAGTTAAAGGATCACTACCTAAAACTTTACCATCGATAGTGCGACCATCTTTGAGGGTGACAGTCACCTTATCTGCTCCCTCGACAACGTGAGCATTGGTGATAATTTTACCGTCATTACTGATAATAAACCCCGAACCTGTACCTCTTTGAACTTGTTTTTCTCCTCCCTCTGGTATTTGAGAACCAAAGAAGCGACGGAAAACAGGATCGTTAGCAAATTCAGAAAAATCACCGCCTCCATTGACTTCCCTAGAAGCATTAATTCTTACCACCGCCGGCCCCACTTCTTGCACCACAGAAGCGACAAAATTGGTAGGAATAACCAGAGACGAGGGAGCGGCAGCCGCTGGTGTGGAGGGGCGAGGATTATTGGCAGCGGTGGCAATATTTTGGGCTAATTCTAGAGGATTTTGGCTGTAGGCGTAGGTGGCACCGATGCCTAACCCAGCACCCAAAACCATTAAGGAGGAATAGGCAAAAAGTTTTTTCATCACAGAAGATTTGGAGCGTTTGGGATTACCTTCGTTGATCGGGGAAATATTATCGTTAAAAATATTGTGAGTCATAGTTTTTACTGTTTAACCATTCTGAGAAGGGAATGAAAGTCAGTCCTAATAATCGTGGGTGTGAGAGGAGTGTTTCGGAAAACGGCTGAGGACTGACTATCTCTAATCTAGGCAGGGGACATGAACTTACTGTGACGCAGACATGAAGTTTTGATTACAAGGTCATTGTTCCAGTGGATACAGAGATAGAGAGATAGAGAAAAAGGTAAATGGTAGATTTTCGGTTCTTCGGTAGGTCTAGGGACTCTTTGCTTATCCTGAAAACCTTATTCGTCAAGTCCGGTATTTGTGATTGCATAACAAGTACAGAAGAACCATAAATCTTGTTTTATTAAAGGTATAGAGATTGTGATCTCTGCCTCCAGAGATACTACAATGGTTTCAAATAAACTATCAGCTATAATCTCGTATGCTTTGTCTATACTTCTGCGGATTCCTGCTTTAGCACTAAACTCATCTAATAAATATTTTAAATCAAAACTTTTCTCATTTTGACTGTCTATATAGGCAATCAAACTTGATACAGTAGCTTGTCTTTCACTAAATTTTAAATAAATATAACGTTCTACACCTCTCCCTGTTCGCTTATTTTCTCTATCAAGAATTTCCAGTAACTCAGGAGACATTGCTGTGGTACTCCATAGATCATGTTGATATCTAGCAGAAGATGTAGAAACTTTATTAAGCAATCTTATTGTTATACCAAATCCGTTTTTAATAGTGTGATTAACTCACAAGTTATGGATTGTTTCTCCCCACTCCCTTCTCCGCTGCTCCGGCGCTCCCCGCTCCGCTGCTCACCTATACCTTTTAAACAGGATTTAGTAGGTTCTTCCGAACTTACACTGTAGAAAATTCCTCAAGCTCCCCCTCTGCCCAGCAAGTCTCTAAAGTTGATAAATATCAATTTAACAAAAACTCAAAGCCTTAGTATATAAGCTTTACAAGCATAAGTTATTGATAGTTTTACATGACAGGTTCGATAGAGCCATTTAGTATTACTTCATCTCGCCAACGAATAGATTGATTTTGATAAGTCTTTAAATCTAAAATTTTGATATTTTTTTCTGACCGAGATTTTCTGAGAACTTCGGCAATTTGAATTGGCTTATACAAGTCAATTCTAGCTTTAGCAATAATGCTATCAAGTCTCATTTTAGCGTCTTGAATATTTGCCATTATCTAAAACTCCTGAGTCGAAAATAAACTTAATTGAGTTGTTCGATTGAACGAGAATGAATTAGTTGATGCTTGCTCAACATCTAACAAAGACTCGATCACAGAATTAACCACAGCAGCCACACAGGAAATCGCTACACTATTACCCGTTAATTTTCGCATAGTTTGATAACTGCCGACAATTTGATAATCATCGGGAAAACCTTGTAAACGTAGCATTTCCCTTGCTGTTAAGCGTCTTTGACCATCCACTAATAAATAATTATAGGATGCTCCCGCTCGCAAGGCACAGGAATAGGGATAAGCACTGACATTACCTCCTTTATTTTCGTGCCAGATAGTCGGTTCACTATAAGGTTTTTTTCCCTCTCTTTTCAGAAGGCGACTTTTTTGAATTCTTTCGGAGGCATAATAAAAATCCGAGACATTTTCCTCTAATATTTCCGTTAAACTTGTTCTAGATAAAGCTGGTTTTGGCCAGATAAAATCTCTCGCTTCTCGGAAACCAACGATAAAAATACGTTCCCGTTTTTGCGGTAAACCAAAATTAAGCGCATTCAAAACCCGATAATCGGTATAGTAATCTAAATTTTGCAGAGTATCGAGAATAACTTGCAAGGTTTTTCCCTGTTGATGTACCTGCAATTGCTTGACATTTTCTAGAATAAATGCTGCGGGTTGTTTGGCTTTTAAAATACGGGCAATCTCAAAAAATAGCGTGCCTCTGGTATCTTCAAATCCCTTTAAATCACCACAAATACTAAAGGGTTGACAGGGAAAACCTGCCATTAAAATATCGTGATTAGCAATATCTAGGGCAGCAATTTCGGTAATATCTCCCTGGGGTTGGTCGCCAAAATTAGTGTGATAAATTGCCTGAGCATCTTTATCTATATCACAGGAAAAGACACAATCATATTCTAAGTTTTTTTGGCGACAAACTTGTTCAATTGCGACTCGAAACCCTCCTAAACCACAAAAGAGGTCAATAAAACGAATTTTCTGCTTATCTTTAAGTAAATTCATCGATCACATCCCTGGCAAGACCTCGATAATATCCTAACTTAATGGGGATAATTCATCGTGTTATAGCACAGCTACATCAAAAAATCAATCGAACTTTAGAGGTATTTTTTGCCAAGTTTGAGGAGGTAGAAAGAGCCGTAAACTTGATTAACAATTGTCCTCGAAAATGTCTTGACTTTCGTAACCGGAATTAGGTATTCTATGAAGATAGATCAGACAGTAATGCAATTCAGACTTGAATTGGCCATGACATAGATAGGTTCTTGTTTGTTTCCTAATTTTCTGTTGCCTATTTGCTGCTTTCTAAAAGTACAGACATTCTGAGCAAGCACTAGGCCTTGAGATAAGACCGTCACCACCAAGGCAGAAAGATGGATTTTGTGATAATTATTTGAATAGCGGAGAAATTTATGGGATTGATGCCAAAGCTCTCGGTAAGTTGCGATCGCTGTCTCGCAGCTTTGCTATCTAGCCCACAGAGAGAGCCAGAAAACAATAAGGACAAACATAATCAAATAAAAGCAATAACGCCACGATTACCCCAATTTTGCCAGCAGATAGGTTTAATAGTCATGGATATAGCTGGAAGCGTGCAAATACTTACGGAACGATCTGAACAATTGCTGTACCAGTATTCCCTCTCTCATACCCCGAATACCTTACCAGAACCCTTGCAAAAGTGGTTTAAACATCAGATTGCCCGACTCCTGGCCAAGGATGACCAAGCCTTTTCCTGCTCACCCTTACGCCTAGAACAAGAGGGACGACAGTTAATCATTTTTCTGATTCCCACTCTGATCGGAGAACAGTTTCTCCTACTCTTAGAAGAACAAGAACTGCCCTGTTTTTCGATTGCGGCCTTAGAATTGTTGGGACTGACTAAAAGGGAAGCAGAAGTGCTATTTTGGATTGCCCGAGATAAAAGTAATGCCGCCATAGCAAAAGTGATCGGATGTAGCGAAGGAACCGTGCGAAAACATCTAGAACATATTCACGGGAAACTAGGGGTACAAACTCGGACGGCAGCGGTTATAGTTGCCCTCGAAAAGTTGGGGCTACTGAAAGGGCAGATTGCAGCGATATCTTCATAATTCCCTACGCGGATCATCGTATTGTTAACCCAGAAAAATTTGATGATTATTGAAATTGTGCATTGTCCTGAAGCCTTTCTTGAACAGAGCTTCTTATCGAGAAAGCCAAAATTTCTTTGGCAAGGAGAATCAAATCTATGCCTACACCCTTTGTGAATGAGGAATTTACCTTCACCAATCCCGACGGCAGCACTATCCGGGTCAGGGGATCGGGAAACCAATATTACGCTGTTTTTGAAACCCTAGATGGCTATACCGTGGTCAAAAACCCTGACAATGGTTTTTACACCTACGCCCAGCTTTCCGAAGACAAAAGCCAACTGATAGCGACCGATGGGATAGTCGGCCAAGTAGCACCCCAAAGCCTCGGCATCCAGCCCCATCTACGCATCCAGACCGAGAGTGCCAAACAACAAGCTCAGAGCGCACCGATGCTACAGGACGGGTTCAGTCAATGGCGAGTCCGTCGTCAGCAAAAAAAAACTCAGCTGCAGGGAATCAGTGCGACGACCAGTGCTGATGCCAGACCAGCTTCAACAGTAACTGTGGGCAACTATGTGGGATTATGTATCTTGATTCAGTTTCCCGACGTTGCCCCCAGCATTTCCCAACAGGAAGTCAGCAACTTCTGTAACCTACCTGGTTACGCCGGATTTGGCAATAAAGGGTCAGTACGGGATTATTTCTACGACAACTCCCAGGGAAAATTAACCTATACCAATGTTGTCACCCAATATTACACCGCCGCCCATAATCGCTCCTATTATACCGATCCAGCGATCGACTATGGTACTCGCGCCCGAGAACTGATTCTAGAAGCCCTCAATTATTTGAAATCCCAAGGCTTTAACTTTAGTCAGTTGAGTAGTGATAGTAACGGCTTAATTTATGCCTTAAATGTCTTCTATGTCGGACCGCGGGTCAACAATTGGGCCGAAGGACTATGGCCTCATTCCTGGAGTTTAGCTTCACCCTACGATGTCGGGGGGGGCAAGAAGTTATACGACTACCAAATTACCAATATGGGTAGTGAACTGACCTTGCGTACCTTCTGTCATGAAAATGGTCACATGATTTGCGATTTTCCCGATCTCTACGATTATGGCGGTCAATCGGCAGGAGTGGGTAATTATTGTCTGATGTGTTACGGGGGCAATGATAAAAATCCCGTACAAGTCTGTGCCTACCTCAAAAATGAAGCCGGTTGGGCCAGCAAAGTGACAGCGATAACTCCAGGTCTTACCGCCAGTCTTCCTGCGGCCAAGAATGAGTTTTACCTCTACAGTAAGAACGCTAACGAGTACTTCCTGATCGAAAACCGGCAGAAAACTGGCCGGGATACATTCCTCCCCGATGCGGGCCTAGCCATCTGGCACGTGGACGAACAGAAGGATGGTAACGAGGAGGAACAGATGACTCCTAGCCAACACTACGAATGTTCCTTAGAACAGGCCGATAATCGCTTCGATTTGGAGAAAGACGTGAATGCTGGTGATAACGCCGACCTATTTCGAGCCTCCTATAAAACCGAGTTTTCCGATAGCACCAGTCCGAGCAGTAAATGGTGGGATGGTAGCAACTCTGGCTTAAAAATCGCCCAGATTTCTGCTATTGGTGCCACGATGACCTTCACTGTCCCCGGCAGTGCTTGGCTAAAGAAAAAGCAGATTACCGGTTTGTGGATGATTAACCAAGAACGCAATGCGGCCGCCTATGTGGAGGGCCTCGGCTGGCGCAAGATTGCCAGCGAGAGTGACAGTGTTTTCTTGGGGATGCTTACCCTGCTGTCCGCCGCTAAGGAAAGAAAATTTCCCGTCGATCTGCGTCTGGAAAACGACGTGATTCAGGAAATTTACGTTTTTTAAAACTTTTTCAAGATTTAACGAGGAAAATACCATGACATTAGCACAACCGACTCAAATTCCCCCCGCAGCTAACGTTCCTCAGTCCGAAACACCAGAAATTCCCTCCGTTCCTCTCTTTGCCGAAAACCCCCTCGGTCAGGATAGCAAAGATGGCCTGCGTGGCGGAGCGAATCTCTATGGCGGCTGTAGTATTGAAGTGGGCTGTGGTTGCTCCTTTGGCACCCTGCGCTATACCCATGAAGATGCCCAAGGCTGGTTAGACTATGTGAAAAAGTTTGCCCCCTTAAACTTTTGGTATCAGGATTGTGGCGTACAACCCTGGCTTTACTACGAACCCTACGATGATTGGCAAGATACCTACGGGGTAGATGCGGTCATGGCCTTCTATCACTCTGGTCATGGCGGGATGGATGCCAATGGCGTGTTTTATCTACCGATGAGCAAACCGTGGGGTAACGAAGGTTGTACGATCGTCTCTAGCAGTGATAAGTTAGTTTGGGGTAACGAGCGGGTCAGATACATTTTTCTGTCTACCTGTCTTTCCCTGCGGGTTCTGGGTGGTCACAACCCGATTCGGACTTGGAATCCTAGTAATCGCGGTTGGCGAATGCTCTTCGGCTATGAAACTGTTAGTTGGGATAATCCCAATTACGGTAAGTTTTTCTGGGAAGAATGGAACAAGAATAAGTCTTTTAGTACCGCTTGGTTAGATGCTAGTTGGCGCATTGCCCACGACCAGGCCCCCTCGGTGGTGGCCTGTGGCGCCAGTGCCGATGAGGCGAAAAATCGTCTCTTTAATGAACGCTATTTTTCTCGCGAACGGGTCAGTAATGCTTGGTATTGGTGGCGATGGTACAATGTGGCTCGCAGTAGCCAACCACAACTGGTCTTACCCCAGCATCTCCTCGTCGGTCGTTTGCAACCCCTAGACGCTACTCGACCGGCTGCCCACAGCCTAGCGGCACGATTTGGTCTTGACCTGGAAATCCCCTCAGAAGTTGCTAGTACCAGAAATGGCTCCTATCGCCTGGTGACGGGGGAACAAAGCATCGCCTACGGTAGTGATGGGTCAATTGATGTTCGTTTGGCAACTCCTAACCGTTATAATTACAACCCCTTGGCTATGGACAGCGCCCAAACCCTAGCCCAGGAGGCCGTCTGGCGTTACGGTCTTGACCAAGAAGTCCCAGTGGTGTTCGATCGAATTATCTTATCTTCGGAAGCCGGCGGTACGGCTAACGGTTCGGGACAATTGGACGGACCGTTTACCACCGGTGTGATTGTCCAATTCCGACAGTTGATTAATGGTGTCCCAGTGATTACCCCGGGGGCGGGTACGGTGCGAATTGCCCTGGATAACGATGGTACTGTCACCGATGTGCATTCATCAGTCCGCTCGCTCGAACAGTTAAGTAGTCGTCCTGTACGCTCTGCCAGTGCGCCGCCTCCCCAGGGTGATATCGCCCCTGTCTTAGCACCCGAACCTAGCAACTATGAGCAGTTACTAGCGGCAGAGTTTAGCCGACAATTGGCTTCCCTGTCTGCTCGCGGTGGCGGTGGAATGCCTCTAGAATTCACCACTGTACCCAATTCCACCGAGATTGGCTACGATATTGACGGCGATGAGGCGATTTTGATCGCCCGCAAAGCGATCGAAGTTAACTTTGGCAATGGTTATCGTAAACGTTATTGGGTTACTGTACCCTTGTTTGGTTAACTGCGATCGAATCCAGTTTTAATCATGTCAAGACGGGGAGCTTGCCCGTCTTGACAGGCTTTTTTACTTTTTCCTTGCTACACAATGTCTAGCGTCACCCGTCAACAACTGGAGAGCGCGATCAATGCTGGCTTAAAGATCGGCTTAAACGGTGAAAATTTACAAGGTTTGGATTTATCTGGTCTGAATCTCAGTGAATTTGACTTTAGCTATGCCAATCTAGAATCAGTTAACTTCCGGGGTGCCAATTTAAGCAAAGCGATTTTGTGGTCTGTGCAAGCGGCAAAAGCGAACTTTAGTCAAGCTAACCTTAGTGGGGCCAACCTCGGCACTGCCAATCTTAGCCAATGCAATCTTGGCGGTGCAATTCTCCGTCAAGCTAGTTTGTTAGGAACCAATTTGCAACAAGCGGATTTAAGCAGCGCCGATTTGCGTCTGGCTAATCTCCAAAATACCATCCTCACGGATATTATTTATAATGCTCAAACCCAATGGCCTGATGGATTCCGTTTTTTGCGGTAGGCCAAAATTAAGAGCATTCAAAACCCGATAATCGGTATAGTAATCTAAATCTTGCAGAGTATCGAGAATAACTTGCAAGGTTTTTCCCTGTTGATGTCCTTGCAATTGCTTGACATTTTCCAGAATAAATGCTGCGGGTTGTTTGGCTTTTAAAATACGGGCAATCTCAAAAAATAGCGTGCCTCTGGTATCTTCAAATCCCTTTAAATCACCACAAATACTAAAGGGTTGACAGGGAAAACCTGCCATTAAAATATCGTGATTGGGAATATCTAGGGCAGCAATTTCGGTAATATCTCCCTGGGGTTGGTCGCCAAAATTAGCGTGATAAATTGCCTGAGCATCTTTATCTATATCACAGGAAAAGACACAATCAGATGCTAAGTTTTTTTGGCGACAAACTTGTTCAATCGCGACTCGAAACCCTCCTAAACCACAAAAGAGGTCAATAAAACGAATTTTTTTACTATCTTTCAGGAGATTCATCGATAGTTGAGATTGTAGCGATAGGGATATTCTCTTTGATTTTAACTTATTCAACTTTCACCAAAGAGCGGACGGTAAATATTTCATTTGCTTGTAGGGGTTTAATCGCCGAAATTGGCACAGTAACTACTGAAATTGACTCACCGAGAGCGTTAAAAACTTCTAAAATTGCTCCCATTTCGCCATTGCTAGGATGGGGGATTAAATCCACTAATACTGCCACATCTCCCGATTTTAGATTGTCTTCGGGAACATCAAGACAAAGAACCACATGATCGTATAATCTAACATCCATAATTATCTATCCTTTCGGGGCTTGAGAGTAACAAACTGAAAACAGTCGTCAATGTATCGCAGTATCCATATTGTAACCACTGCTAAATTGATTCCGTTAACTCCTTCTAGCATTCCTTCAACTCGATAAAAGATACCGTATTCATTTTTACCATCTTTGATCGCATCTTCTACGGTAATTAGCTGAATAATCGCTTTTTGCAAACTGGCCGCATTATCGAGAGTAAATCCTGCTTGTGCTAAAAATTTTGATTTGTCATCTTTGTCTCTGAATACGAGAAGATAACGAGTAAGTTTATCCTCTGGAATAATTGCTTTAGATGGAATTTGCATCGCTCAATCTACTTAGTTTTCTAGCCTTTTCTTCAGCACTCATTATTTTCGAGTTTGCTCTCTAGGGATTCTAGATCTGATAACTGCGGTGGATGATTAGCATTCCATGGGAGAGCTTGATCTAATTTTTCTCGAAAAGGCGATCGATTTATCCAGTCTTCGTTTACGGGAGAGCGATCGAGTAAATTTTGATAAAACTCATTAACAACTGCTGTTTTTTCTCCTGTTTCATCGACAATATACTGAATACCTTTCATAATTGAAATCCCAGCGAGATGGATATTCTATAAAACCCGAAAATGTCACAAAAAAAAATTAGAACTAACCGCAGCCTATTCCTATCATATCACCGTTCGCTCTGATAACCAACTATAATAGTAAATTGCCTTAACTTTTAAGTCTCGATATAGTTACTAATTCTGTACGCCAACGCCGCACTTTGAATCAGCTTTGGCTGTACGGTAAGACATTGACACTTGCACCCGTGTCTAACAGTGCTGAAAACTCTACGGATCTATCTTGGTATGTGAGAGATATAGGTAGTTGAGGCAAGGCATCGGGGACACCAAACCCATCGAATCCTTCGGTAAAGTTAAATCGTTGGGCATTACCCATTGTGCGTTGCTTGATCCGAATCTAGCAGTTGAGCAAGTTGCTGCGCCGCTGCGTGTGAATTAAGCGGCGACGAGAGTAAATATGTTGCTCCTGGCTGTAGGCTTGGCTCCTCGTCCTTACTTAGTTCTGCGATCAGAAATTGCATCACCTTCAACTTGTCTGCACGAGGCAGACTTCTCAAAGTAGGAAATAGCTCTGCTATAGTCATCTGGCTTAGAGGATTGCATTACCTTTCCATTTTCTCATAAAGTTATCTATTCACCGTGCAAATTTCTCATAACTGAGCCATTTTCGAGCCAGTATTGTTTCGTTCCACCCAACCTACGAGGCTGTTGTGTTGGCGTTGAAAGCTTTGCCGTGTTCTTCTCGAATTTTATGAATTTCTTCAGCATACTTGAGAGTAAACCCGTAGGATTCCGCAGCCTTTTCCGCAGCAATGCGAGACTTAACTAAATAGTCATGGATAGACGTGCATTCCTCCGATAATCTTGTTTGAGTTTTATCTTTTTCTTGCAAAATCTCTGAGCGGATCATAAGTTATTCTCCTCTTTGAATAGTTCAAGTGGTGTGACAATTTCAGGTGTTGACAAACCAAGGCGGGCATTGATAACGCGAATATGCTTCCGTTTGTTAGCATTCGCTAGGTGGTTGCAATTCCAAGTAACGAGATATTGAATGTCGAAATAGCTGGCATAGGCAAGATGTAGAGCGTCGCCCACAAGAGACCTTGGCATGACATAGTTGGCAAGATAAAACTCGACAACTTGTTCAAGAGCAGAAGTCGGCGGTAGTAAAGGAATCGTCGAAACCAAATGAATAATTTCAGCTTTACGCGGATAGTTTCCGTTGGTTAGTTCTTGAAGCACGGCATCCGAAATATATAAATCATAATAACTGGACATCTCCGACCACCACTTCCTTGTGATTTCGGTAAAAGCTTTTAGATTTTCACGCTCATCAAAGTAATAACTCGGAACCGTGGAATCCAAGTACACTTTTTCTTTCATGATAATAACTGATCGACAAGACTAAATTAAAGCCTGAAGCAGCCGTATGGTAGCCCCCTCTATTCTACTATCCTATCTCTGTAACGAAGTTATTGCACTGTCATGCTTGACCTCGATCATTTCTCAGAGCGATCGCACTTGATCCCATTGAAACTTCTCCATTTTATCCCAAACATTAGCGGTGCGTTACACGCGCGTTAACGCACCCTACAAAATCGGCGTGCTGCTACGCAGTGCCTTCGGCATCGCACTTTTTCGATAATAATCGCATAACGCACGATTTCTATTCCTCAATTATTTGATTTAATTTTTCCTTGAAAATCGTTTCTATTTCTTTATAGGACATCGTTTGAGGTGCGGGATATTTAAAACTGTCTTTTTTTCGGCTTAATAATACTTCTAGTGCTTCACTAAAAATAGCTTCTTCATTTCGATGTTCCGAAAGATACTGACGGAGTTCTGCGTTAGTCATTTCCGAAGGTGATTTTTTCATAATTCAAAGTCCCAATTTCCCTGTTCATCGATTAAAATGCTGATGTCTTCATTGGTTCCCGCTAAAATATAAATAATTTTGAGTCGGCTATCATAGCGGAATAGGTATATCGGTTGGTAGAAAAAAGATAAGCAACTGACAAATAAAGATAGCGGTATCTTTCTGTTAGGTGTTATATTCTACAAGTCCTCGCGGGGAAAAATACGCAAAATGTCACGAGCAAAACGAGAACTAATCCCAGGTTATTCCTATCATATAACCATTCGCTGTAATAACCGAGAATTTCGCCTCACCCGTCTAGAATGCCGACAGGTGTTACTCTACGCTATCAAAAAAGCGATCGAGAAGTACGGATTCAAACTCTACGCGCTCTGTGTGATGAGTAACCATATTCACTATCTCATCGAACCGAAAGACGCAGAAGACTTGCCCAAAATCATGCACTGGTTGAACTGGTACACCGCCATGTGTTTTAACCGAATGCTGAATCGAACTGGTCACTTCTGGGAGAAACGCTATCACAGTAGCGGCTTTCCCACCACAGATACCAAGCGAGCGCTGAATACCCTACGCTATATTCACGCCAATCCGAAGGCTGCGGGAGTCCAAGTCGGATTCTTCTACGATTTTAGCGATTACGGGGTCTATGACCGACTCGGAGACGATGGCTTAACCACTTGGCATCCTGCGTTTTTGAGTCTGGGGGAAACCCTAGAGGAATGCGCGGCCAAATATCGCGGATTCTGCAAGAAATACCGGCCGCGACCGAAGCCGGAAACCCGCAACCACTGGGGAAGTAAGCTACTCGCGGGGATAAAGCCGAAGAAAAGGTCTAAAAAATCCTCTCCAGGCCAATTGTCTCTCTGGGAGGAGTGGGAGGAAGTCACCCCAGAAATTCTCGCGGTGGCGGATCAGTTCGTTTTTGCCAACGCCTACAACCCCCGCGTCGCCGGGGACATACTACAATCATGTCGCGGACAGGACGCGGGGCCTGGGTGACAGGTATCGAAAACCCAGAACCCGCATGGCTTCGTGGAAAACCAACCTGATACAATTCTTAAAAATTGGCTGTTACCTTTATATGTTACATTTTACAAGTCTCGACGCGAGAGAAGAGAGACACCCAACCCTTTAATTCCCTTATACCACGAGGGAGGTGTCCTAGGGGTGCTTTTAGGTCAAAAGTAACATCTTTGTAGTATATCCAGCTTTTATTCACTCGCCAGCCTACCCCATCTCCGAAAGCTTGCCAAACTCTTTCATTCTCTAGCCGCGTCCCACCAAGTTCGCGGTAGATTTTCGCCTGCACGGAAAAACCAAAGCGACCGCCACTATATTTAACCCATAATTGGTCAATGGTTCGCAAATCCTCGCAGGGAAAATTATCGATATCCTCTTCCCGTAGCCATCTGTCTTCTGTGCGGTTGGCAGCCTGTAGCATCACGTTGGCGGTTTCCTCGTCCGCTTGCTTCCATTGCTGCCGTTTTAATAAATCTTCTAATTTCCGATAATCGATTCCTTTGGCACTTTTGAGTTCGATTTCTGGCGGTGACGCGGGTTTCGGGGTTTCTGTTATCGTTTTCGCCGACTCGCCATTTGTCGGTTCCGTTTTAGGGGACGGTGGGATGGGTTGTTGTGCTAATTTTCGATTAATTCTGTCGTAATCTTGCCAGTATTTAGGTCTGGTTGTATCCAAAGCCAGAACTCGTCTCATCAACTGTCGCGCTTCCTCTAGCTTTCCCTCCACTTCCAACTCTAAAGCTTCCACTCGCAATAACTCTATATCGGCGATGATTGCCTGTTTCGGTAACAGAATCAGATGATTTTTATAATGCGGTTCGACAATAGAATGGAGAGTTTGCGGGGGTTTGTTGTGTTGTCGGTTGATTTCTGGAATCCTTTCGCGGAGACGATTACAGAGTCTTTCTACCGTAGCGCAGTTATTTTCCCCTTGGATTCGTAGCGCTTCTAAAAGGGCAAATGTAAACGAACCCTGTTGCATTTCGGGAATTTCGTAGGATTCCCCCGTCGGACTACAGGAAGCGATGGTTATCACTCCCTGTTGCTTTTGCCAGCCTACGGATTTATTGCTAAAGTCGTTCTCGTTGCGACAGGCATCGAGAAAGAGAATGATATTGTCCGCGCCGCATCTCCGTAAACGTTGGGTAACGTAATTGAGGGAAATGGTCGTCTGTTCGATTAAGGTCGGGTGTCCCTCGCTGGGAACGAGGTAATCCTGTCCCTGATGGCGTAATCCGTGACCACTGAAGAAAAACCAGAAGTTATCGCCGGTTTCCAAGCGTTGCGACTCGAAAAAGTCGTGCAGGAAAGCCATTAGATTTGTGTACGTCGGTTTCGTCTCCTGTTGGGAACCATTCGGCGCGGTTATTGGGTCAGACTCATCGGTAAACAGGAAAACTTCCTCGAAATTAATCTCGTCACGACAATAACGCGCCATCTCTACCGCGTCCTGCTTGGCACATTTGAGCGGTTTCAAGCGCTGATATTGATTTATCCCGATAATTAACCCATGATTCGCCATTAGTCCGCAGTCGGTGTATTTTTCTCGTCTCGCTTAAATTTTAGGGTTAATCCGCCTTTGGTGCCGGTCTTAATCCCCGTCCCTAATAATTTTACCTCACCTTCTCCGGTAATCTCTACGCAAAGCTCTACTTCATCGAGTTTAAAACCGGTTTGTTGGTTGACCTGTTTCTGTGCTTGATTGAAGACTTTGCCGATAAGCTGGAGAAAATGGGAAAGTTCTGTCTCTAGCTTCTCTATGCTCACTTTTACGCCGCGAGTCGCCGCTTCGGTGATAGTTTTCCTTTTGTCCCAGGGATTGTCATAGGTGTCGTTTCCTTTCGCATCTTTATCGACGCTGACGGGGGTATCTTCTGCGGTGATAATCCAAATAGTTTCTTCTGGCATAGCGTTCTCGTTTTTCGGCAATGGTTCTCTTTATTATAGAAAATTTGGGTTAAAACCCCGTCCTTTTAGGACGGCTTTAAGCTACAATGGAAAAAGCGATAACCAAGCTAAAAACTGAACCTTGACAACAGATAGTAAGGGGTTTCGTTCAGAAAAGACTTCAAATTCGGCCTTGAACGAGTAAAACTTTCTAGGAAATAAGGTTGAACATGAGATTTTTTCGACTTGTTCAAGGTGGCCGGAGGGCATTCGGACACTGAAAACGGACGGGTCGAAAGTGTCAGACTTAAGCAATTAAGCGTTTTTCGCTATCTGCGTCAACCCCGTTGACGCGACCACCCTAAAAAAGTGGCGTGGTGAGGAATCGCCGTCCGTTTTACGGCGGCGAGGATGTCAATCTAGAGTGACCTAAATTTACGGTAGGTTACGCTTCGCTAACCCATCCTTCGATCGCCCTCGCAGGAGATAAGGTAGATGCTATCATGATCGAATGAAACCTAAAATCGTGGTCGATACGAGCGTTTTCATCAGTGCCTTAATCGGATCGAGGGGGCCTGCGAGAGAAGTTATCCGACGGTGTTTGCAAGGTGATTACCGTCCTTTGATGGGAAACGCACTATTTACCGAATACGAATCGGTGATCGAGCGCGAGGAAATCAAGGCTAAATGTCCCCTAAGCGAACAAGATCTGCGAGAATTACACGCAGCCTTTATCGCCGTCTGTGAGTGGGTTTATATTTATTATTTGTGGCGACCCAATCTAAAGGATGAGGCCGATAACCATTTGGTCGAGTTAGCGATCGCTGGTAGTGCTGGAATTATCGTCACCAATAACATCAGAGATTTTCACAATACCGAATTACTTTTTCCCGAACTATCGATCCTCAAACCAGAAAACCTAATCCAGAGTTAATCTATGGTTACTCTCACAATCCGACTTCCCGACGACAAACACGATCGACTCAAAGAAATTGCCCGCAGCCGGGGTATCAGCATCAATAAACTAATCGAGGAATTATCAATGATCGCCCTCGCTGAAAACGACGCTTATACTCGCTTTCAAGCGATTGCTGCTAATGGCAACCCTGATCGGGGTCTGGAATTACTGGCAAAACTAGATTCTTTGGGGTGATTTTCTCGATAATTTCCGTCAAACAATCAATTTTAATCCTTGATCTTGATATAACTGCTCCCAAGTTAATTGAGAAATTTTCCTGAAAGTTTTCAGAGCGGATGATGCTTCACTTTTGGGTAAATTGAATAAATCTCGCTCAAAAATCGGGTTGTTCAGATCAAGTAAAACCTTACTCATGATTTTCGAGTTTGCTCTCTAGGGATTCTAGATCTGATAACTGCGGTGGATGATTAGCATTCCATGTCAGAGCTTGATCTAATTTTTCTCGAAAAGGCGATCGATTTATCCAGTCTTCGTTTACGGGAGAGCGATCGAGTAAATTTTGATAAAACTCATTAACAACTGCCGTTTTTTCCCCTGTTTCATCGACAATATACTGAATACCTTTCATAATTGAAATTGTTGTGAGATGGACATTAATCGATAACTATATTTGAATCGATGCACGAGAAGATATGGATTTTGCAAGTTCTTGTCTAGCATCTTCCGATAGAGAACAACCAAAATCTAGAATCTCGATCAAAACTAACTGATCGTCCTCGGAATAATGTAATATTGTTTTCCCTTCCTCCTCTGCGTAAGCAATTGGATTATTGTTTAACTCAATTAATAAAGCATCCACATCTGGGCTATAGTGTATCTTTTTCATATCGGGATATCCTACCGGGGTAAAGGGTGATGATTAAGAAAAAAGCACTGAATTCTCGATAAACTACTCGAATCACTAAATTATCATTGAACTTTTTTTGTGCGATTCGCTTGTTGTCTTCAGAGATTTCTATTTTGTCAGGAAATTGTACGGTTTCGAGGATAAATTCAGGAGTGATAAAAATTCCACGAGCGGATAGCAAATTCAATTTGATTCTAGAATGCTCACTAAATCGAACTTCTTTCATTTATCCAACCAATATTATATCGCCAACCTGTAACAGGAATCGAAACCCTATCAATTTTTTCGATAATAATCGCATAACGCACGATTTCTATTCCTCAATTATTTGATTTAATTTTTCCTTGAAAATCGTTTCTATTTCTTTATAGGACATCATTTGAGGTGCGGGATATTTAAAACCGTCTTTTTTTCCGCTTAATAATACTTCTAGTGCTTCCCTAAAAATAGCTTCTTCATTTCGATGTTCCGAAAGATACTGACGGAGTTCTGCGTTAGTCATTTCCGAAGGTGATTTTTTCATAATTCAAAGTTCCAATTTCCCTGTTCATCGATTAAAATGCTGATGTCTTCATTGGTTCCCGCTAAAATATAAATAATTTTGAGTCGGCTATCATAGCGGAATAGGTATATCGGTTGGTAGAAAAAAGATAAGCAACTGACAAATAAAGATAGCGGTATCTTTCTGTTTTTGAGTCGGCAAATATCTTCTCCTAGAATTGTGCCAGCTTTATTATCCCAGAACCCGCATGGCTTCGTGGAAAATCAACCCGATACAATTCTTAAAAATTGGCTGTTACCTTTATATGTTACATTTTACAAGTCTCGACGCGAGAGAATAAAATAGAGACCCAGTTCCGCCACCAACTCCTCCCCAATTCCACAAATCAAAGATTCGGCATGGTAGATGTCCTCTAGGTGCATTGATATCGAAAATAGCCCTGTCGTATCTAATGTTTTTATTCCCCTTTCGCCATCCTATAATCAAACCGAAGTCATCCCAGAGCTTATCATTATATTGTTGACCATTATCAAGCCGATCAAATATTTGTTTTTGAATCGAAAAGCCAAACTTTTCTTGGCTATATTTTAACCATAGTTGATCAATTATTTGTAAGTCTTCACAAGGGAAAATATCTATATCTTCAACTCTTAAAAATTTATGTCTGTTACAAATTCTCAGCATAGTTTCAAAAGTTATTATGTCCGCTTGCTTCCATTGCTGCCGTTTTAATAAATCTTCTAATTTCCGATAATCGATTCCTTTGGCACTTTTAAGCTGGATAGATGGGGGAGTTTGGGGAACGGAAATAACGGGATTAACAGGCTTTTGAATAGTTGTCTGGGGAATAAATACTGATGTTTTTATCTGCAAAGCTTGCAATACTTCTGACGCTGATTGATAGCGTTTTTTCGTGCCAAACTCGATTAATTTATCGAAAATATTCCCTAACTCATTACTAACAGGATTATTAACTAACGACTGTCGCCATACCCATTGGTGTTCTCCCCCATCGAATAAATCAAAGGGAGATATTCCTGTTAATAAATAAATGCCAGTTACACCCAAACTATACAAATCACTGGCATTAACTGCTTTCCCGTTCCCCTGTTCTGGTGCGACGTATTCCGCAGAACCGATAATTGTTCCTGTCATGGAACGATTTAAAGGACTGACAAATTTTGCCGCCCCAAAATCGACTAAAATCAATTTATTATCGCTTTTTCTGCGAATAATATTTTCGGGTTTAATGTCGCGATGAATTACTTGTTTACTATGAATAAATTCTAGAATCGGTAAAATCTCTGATAAAAGATGTTTAATTTTGGCTTCGTTAAATACTCCTTCCTGTTTTAATTCTTGTTCGAGATTTTGTCCTTCGATATATTCCTGTACGAGGTATTGTCGCCCATCATTAGCGGTAAAATAGGCGTAAAGTTCGGGGATTTGTGGGTATCTTCCCAAACTATCTAAACGAATCGCTTCTTCTTTAAATAATTCTGCTGCTTTTTGTAAAGTTCCTGTTCCCTGCGCGGATGGGAAAAATTGTTTAATGACGCAGTAGGGTTTTGAGGGTTTATCCTCATCTATCGCTTGAAATGTCTTACCAAAACCCCCTTGACCGATTAATTTTAGCGCTCGATAACGTTCTCTGAGCAGTAATTGAGAACCGCACTTATGACAGAATTTATCCGTGGGGGTGTTTTTGTGCGAACAATCGGGATTGAGACAGAGACTCATAGCCGTTTGACAAGTATGGGAAGATTAATCCCTATTATACTAAATCCGTTGAGTAACGCACAGAAAACGGGTTTCTCGGAGAAACCCGTTTTCTGCTCATGTAAAAGGCAAAAAGGGGAATAAATAATCAGTCTTTAAGTAGGTAGGCGTTAAAAATTATCAGACACAACCCTTATCAAGGAGGGACTAAGGGTAGGGTTGATTCATGAATCAACCCTACTATGAATCAACCCTACTATGAATCAACCCTACTATGAATCAACCCTACTATGAATCAACCCTACTATGAATCAACCCTAGGACTAAGGGGGGATCGAACCTAAAACCCATTTTTAATTTAATTATAACCAGCTACTTAATAACCAGATTTAGTATTATACAAAAAGAAAGCAAGCTAGGGCGACTCTAGTGGGCAAATTTTCTCTGATAATTGGTTGAAAATACCGACAAAAATAGGTGAGTTAGCAAAGCGTAACCCACCCGATATCTATTTTGGGTTTTAAACCGTTTCTACCAAGGGACGGGTTAATTTATCCAACTGTTGGGTTAACAAACTCAGGAATAAACCCACATCGGTGACAATACCCACCGATTCTACGGAACCTCGATCGCTTAATTTTGTCACCACGGCCGGGTTAATATCGACACAGACCATTTTTACCCCTGCCGGTGTCATATTGCCCACACCGATGGAATGGAGCATACTAGAGAGCATGAGAATCATGTCTGCACCTTGAATTAAGCGGGAATATTCTTCCTGTGCTTTAATTAAATCCATCTCCGTATCCGGAAGCGGACCATCATCGCGAATTGAACCGGCCAAACTGAAGGGGATATTATTCTTGACGCATTCATACATTACGCCTTTTGTCAATACCCCGGCCGATACAGCTTTGGCGATGCTGCCGTGACGACGGATGAGGTTGATAATCTTGAGGTGGTGACGATGGCCACCGCGCACCGGGATGCCTTTCTGCATATCTACCCCTAAAGAAGTACCCATGATCGCCTGTTCCATGTCGTGAACTGCGATCGCATTTCCCCCCAGTAAAGCGTGAACGTAACCATCGCGGATTAAACGGGAGAGATGTTGCGCTCCTCCGGTGTGAATGACCACTGGACCTGCCGTTACCACCACTTTACCGCCTTGGTCGCGAATTTTACGCATTTCCCAGGCAATCTGCTCCACGGTTAACTCGACTCGGCGCTCGCTGGAAACCCCCGCACCCATAAAGGTAAATTCCTGGGTGCTGTTGCGTTGTTCCCGGGATTCCGCCTGTCGGATAGTACGGATGCCCTCAACTCCCACCATAACGCGATCGCCAGCTTTTAAATCCCGTAGCAGAGTACATTTGGCCGTTTTGCCTTCCGCACCTTCAGTGACGACGATGGCTGCATCCATGCGTTGATTTTCCACCCGCACCCATTCACAGCTAACCCGCACTTCCGTGGGATAGATGGTGCTGACATAAAAATCATCGGGAGCAACCCCATCTTGTGTCACCACTGCGGTATTGACATCACAGATTTCTTGGGGACGAGCGGCTGCACCGAGGTCGATCAATTGTACCATGATCTCCTCCATTACCTCGTGGGAGGGTGCAGAAACGCGCACTTCTGCTGAGGAGGTACTTTGGCGCTCAATCCCCAAAGTGAAGTTTAAAACCTTGAAGCTGCCCCCATTTCCTACCACAACATCGAGAGCTTTATTCATAATTCCCGCATCGAGAAGATGACCTTCTAACTGGAGAATGCGACTTTCAATGGTGACATTAGCGTGATGGTCTGGAATTAAGGGTTCCGTGGTACGCAGGGTTAAACATTTGGCTGCACCTCCTGCTTTTAAGAACTCCGTCAGGGGAGTTTGTACCACTTCAAAGCTTTTTGCTGCTAACTTATGTTGTAAATCGTCACTAATTTTATTCATGACGATTACTTGACCGATATTCACAGCATTACAAGCAAAGTTAACTGCATCTGCTTCTTCAACGATAATGCGTTTTTCTTCAGGAATTTTTAACTCAATTAACCGATTAGAATAGGCATCAAAAGCATCGGGATAGTAGAGTAGATAACCGCCACTAAGGGGACAAAAACAGGTATCAAGGTGATAGAAACGTTCATCGATTAAACGTAGGGACAAAACCTCGATATCGAGCCATTTAGCGATTAAAGGGTGGGAATCTAACTCGGTTCTGAAGCCATATCCTGCCCATAACCAACGTCCTTCCCGATCTAATAATGCGTCTCCTGCACCTTCAAAGGGTAAATCTTTTGGCAGTTCATGAACCGTAAAACCGTTATCTTCAAACCACTGTTTAAAATAGGGTTCTTCTCCCTGTCTTTCTTTGTGTAAAAAGCGACTTAAAACGACAGTTTTTTCCAGAACTAAACCTGCATTAGCGGTAAAAACCATGTCGGGCCAGCCTTTTTCTGGTGTGACTAAATCCACGAGCGCCCGATCTTTGAGAATATGATAAAGCTGCTGCCATTGTTGCCTAGCTTTTTCCTGGGAAGATTTGTGAATGTTGCCCTCCATCCAAGGATTAATCACATAATCCACATCGTAATGATCGGGAGAACACATCAAAAAGCGAATAGTTTCAGTCATATTTTTTGACAATGAATATTCAGTATAAGTAGTCTGGAGATAAGTTTAGACCAATCTTCTATTATACTCTACTTTGCCCCAAAATATCAATAGGTCTAAGATTAGGACAATTCCCGCTCTAGAAGCTAAAAACAGCCTGATTTTAGCCGATAACTGACGGCTAGAAGCTTAAATTATTGTAAATCCTGATGTTTAAATAACCCCATAAATTTCGATTTGCGTCCGTGTTCCTTAATCAAACTTTCCCGATAAGTTTGCCATTCTTCCCGTCTTCCTGACATATAAAAGGCATTACGAGCTTTTTTCAGCCATTTAATCGCTTCTTCGTAGCGATCAGCCTTTTTTTCGTCGAGTATCTTTTCCGCAGGAGGACGCGCGTGATCGATCACCCAGTTAGGATCTACGGTAGCAGCCGCATCCATTATCCGCCAAATTAGGTGAGACTGCACATAGGAATTATCAGAAACGACTTTAATTGCATCTCTAACTAAATTTTCGTGGAGAAATATATCGATTTTAGCCTCTGTGGAACGTCCACCGCTAAACTCGCGCAAGTAATCTAACAAGTCTAGTTTTAAATCGGGCCAATCTTCCCCCGCTAAAGACTCAATTTTTTGGTAATGGGAAAAGGAAGGTTGGTCTTGAAATGCCTTAATTCTAGCAGCCAAAGCTGTATCTATATCCCCTAAAGATTGCGCTAGTTCACTTGTCCAGAGAGCTAATTGATAATAAGAATTTCCTGGGAAATTTAGACCCCCCCTGGCAATTATGAGAGCGGATTCTGGTGCGGATTCATCGCGTAAAGCTTTGGCAAAAAAGAAGGCTTCATCGTTTTTAGTTATCATGTTTTTTGCCGCTGCCATCGCTTCATCAATGCGATCAAGATAGACTAACTTAGTTAGGTATTCTACCACTTGTCCTGAAGCTAAAGCTAGATTCAAATACTCCTGATCTTTTTCCTGTTGCTCGAAAATTTCTAAGCGAATAGAAGTTAATGTTTGGGCATAATCGGGGATATTCCCTGACCACATTTCTGAAAAATTAGCCGATTCTCCTCGTAAAATCTTCTCTAAAACTGGATCGTCCCATCCCTGTTGTAAGGCTGCTAAACTCATCTCAAAATCAGCACTCCATTCATGCTGCCATTGCTCGATCTTTTCCTTTAAATCTTGCTTTTCTTGGGGATTAAATTCTTTACTTAAAATTGCTGCGGTTAGAACTCGATCGATTCTGGCACTTAAATCATCATTAACAGCACCGTAATCTTCTAAATTATCCCATTCCTCGATACAGGCGCTAATAATTGCTTCTAAAATAGCGATCGCATTATCTGGTTCTCCCTTTTGATAATAATCTTGGGACTCATCCACTAGGGCATAAATTTCATTAGAAATTGGGTCTTCTTCGTAGTAATCTTCTTCGATCGCTCGCAGGGATTGCCGCAGTTCATTACGGACAGTATTACGATAAGCTTTGACATTAATAGTTATCTTCCCTCCCGCTTTATTAACTGGGGTAGCTGGAAATAAAAACCTATCAATTGTCTCGATAATTTCTGGGTGTTTAGCCACTAAATGATTAAGCAATTTTCTTAATTTACTTTCATCGATTGGTGTCAATAACTCCTCTAGAGAGGCTTTTTTGATAATTAATTCTGGTTGACGAGAACAGGTTAATAAAACCGCCACAATATGCTTACACCAACCCTCGTAATCGTAGGGACAGGAACAGGAAACATTCTCAAGATTATCTTGGTTAAAATCGATAGCAACTCGATAGGGTTTAACCTCACTACCACTCACTAAAGCTTGCAGATTTTGCCCCCGTTGCCAAAGAGAAATAACTGCACCATTATCGTAATAATATTGACCGCGCTGATAGGAAGCATTGGTGCTATTTTGCCGGATAATTTTTTCATTGATAGGAGGAATAGTCATAGTCAGAAAAGGAGAGGATTGGGTGATAAAATCTTGTCTGTGTCAAGAAAACTGCCAGCACCGAGGCGGACCAGTGCATCAGCAACCGAGTCAACTTATCTTCAGTTTAGCCTAAATGTGCTATAGTGAAGACACTATGGAAATTAAAAACATTCCTCTGTCCCAAATTCGTCGTCCTTTACCGCGACAAACCGATCCCGAAAAAGTTAATCAGTTGATGCAATCGATCGCTGAGGAGGGATTACGAGAACCGATCGATGTTTTAGAAGTGGATGGTGACTACTACGGTTTTTCCGGTTGCCATCGCTTTGTAGCTCATCAGCGTCTCGGTAAAGAAACAATTCTCTGTCTTTGTTCGTCGCGCTCCTAAATCCGTTTTAGCTAAACACATCGCTTAAGCTGAGAAGTCCCATGAATGAGTCCTTATATAAATATCATCGGCAAAAATTAGAGCAGTTAATGGCAGAAATTGGCTGTAAAAATCTGGAAGAATTGAGTCGGTTATCGGGTCTATCTTCTTGGCAATTGCAGAGAGTTCGCCATGGTTTAATCGCCAAATTATCCTCTGAATCTTTGGTGAAATTAGCTAAGGGTCTGCAGCTGCCAGTTAGGGATCTACTCGCTCATTTTGAAATTCCGACTATGCAGCCAGAGGATCATTCAGGGGAATTAAAAATTCTCGAACAAGAGTATCAAAATTTACAGCAAAAATTAGACAAGCAAAAAGAAGAATTAGCCGCAGAATTTCAACGTCAAAGCATCGAAGCGATCGAATCTTGGTTAGTTCAATGGCCCACGGCCGAGGCCGTTGCCCGCAAAAATACTGACCTAGCAGCGGTCAAAATCCTCTCTTTAGTTAAACCGATTATGCAGTTACTGGAGCGCTGGGGAGTGCAACCAATTGACAGTGTCGGTGATCATGTTAGTTACGATCCGCAAATCCATCAATTGATCGATGGTCAGGTAGAAATAGGTACACCTGTTCTAGTGCGTTATCGGGGCTATCGTCATGGGGAAAAACTACTTTATCGTGCTAAAGTGAGTTTAATTAAAGTAGAAATGCCAGAAATTGAACCAGCAGAAACAGAAAATGTCACCGCTTAAAGGGATGATTCTTGCAGAACTTTAGTGCTGTGAAAACCTCTTCGGAGAAGTTCTCTGAAAACGCTATCGATAATTGATCGCAAAAGCAAAGAAAATTTTTCCAGCATCTTGACAAATTTGCTTATATGTGCTGGGAAAAATTCCCCCATGGTCTGCTTTTATCTCATTGGTAAAGATTGCAATCCAAAACAGAGACCTTGACACACTCGTGTTAGGAAATTTAAGTAGCCGTAGGTTGGGTTGAGCAATAATAACTCTTGTCTGTCAAATATTAGCGACGCTTGAGCGAAACCCAACCACACCAATGTCGTCAATAATGTTGGGTTTCTAACTGGGATTGGTGCGTTACGCTAACGCTAACGCACCCTACAAGCTACACTCGAATTTTGGAGGTAATCCAATGATGATTATGTTCATCAAAATTTCACAATTAATTGCAATTGGTTTACTGTTGTTAGTAGGCTGTTCCGCAGAACCTAGCAATAAAGTAACACTGAAGGTAATATCAAAATATGAATTAATTCAAGTAGGAGACTCTATTGCTTTCAGAAGATGTTAAGTAGCCAATCTAGTTTGTAAATGTCTTAACCCTTGTTGTAAAGGGACACAACTAACTTCATTGAGAAAGTCTAATTCTTCTTGCTTTTTCCAATCGGTTAGCATTGAAGAAGTTTGAGCATATCCTACTCTTTCTTGTCTTTCGTACCATGCTTGTGTTCTGAGATGGAGTGCCTTATTGTCAACCAATCTTACACAGCCCAAAGTGCGCCGCAATAGCGACTCTTGTTCGGGTGTGGGGTAAAATCGGGAAGAATAGGCTTTTTCCATGTCTCACATTTTAGCATATATTTGGTAAATGCGCTAGTATTTAACGGTAAAGCCGTCGTAGAACGACGGGGTTTCAGACCCAAAATTTTCGATGAGAATGTTTCTATTCTGCACTCTGGCTTCTCCTAATTTCTTGAGTATTTATGCTTATGGCAAAAGCGGGATGCTCCCTTCTAAAACTTTCAGGATGGCCTGGCCCATAGCTTGGCATCCCACTAGGGTCATACCTTCCGAGAAAATATCTCCAGTCCGATAACCGAGAGCTAAGACTTTTTCTATGGCTTTTTCCAGCGATGCTGCCGCTAAAGGCTGATTTAGCCCATATTTTAACATCATAGCAGCACTGAGAATCTGGGCGATCGGATTGGCTTTATCTTGGCCGGCGATATCCGGGGCCGAACCGTGGACGGGTTCAAAAACTCCCACCCCAGCAGTCCCCAAACTAGCGGAGGGTAACATTCCGATACTACCGGTTAACATGGCCGCTTCATCGGAGAGAATATCACCGAATAAATTGCCCGTGACGATAGTATCAAATTGTTTGGGGGCCCGGACTAACTGCATGGCTGCGTTATCGACGTAGAGATGGGAAAGTTCCACATCGGGATAATTAGCGGCCATTTTCGTCACCCGGTCGCGCCAGAGTTGGGAAACATCAAGAACATTAGCTTTATCGACGGAACAGAGTTTATTGCTGCGTTTTTGGGCAATTTCAAAGGCCACCTTAGCGATGCGGTCCACCTCCGACTCCAAGTAAACCATGGTATTTACACCGCATTTTTCTCCCGTTTCCGTCTCAAAAATCCCCTTCGGTTGACCGAAGTAGACACCCCCAGTCAATTCCCGGACGACCATGATATCCACTCCCTCGATAATCTCCCGTTTGAGACTAGAAGCGTCGATTAATTGCGGAAAAATGGTGGCAGGACGTAAATTAGCAAAAAGACCTAAGCCAGATCTTAAGCCTAATAATCCCGTTTCTGGCCTTTGCTGCCGGGGCAAATTATCCCATTGATAACCCCCGATAGCGGCCAAGAGAACAGCATCACTATTTTTACAGGCGCTCAGGGTTGCTGCGGGGAGGGGGTTGCCGGTTTCATCAATGGCTGCCCCTCCAATTAAAGCGGTTTGGAAGTCAAACTGGAGGTCAAATTTTTTACCGATGACTTTCAGTATCTCTACGGTGACAGCGAGGATTTCCGGCCCGATACCATCGCCGGGTAGTAGGGTAATGCGATACTGTTGGGTCATAGTGCTAGAACGGTAAAATAGGTCAGGCTTTTGATTGTAACATAGTTAGGTGGGCTTTTTTGTCCTGAAAACCTCAATCTTGGCCAGAAAAACTGGAAAACTGCTGGCGAATTAGCTAGGGAAATTCTCGATCTTCCGGTATTAATTAAACTGGCAGTTAGTCCCCGATAACTAAACTAATTCTACATGGGAATCATCCCCGATCATAAAGCGTAAAGCTTTTGGACGTTGGGGAGCAATTTCTAATTTTGCCCGTCGTCCGATAACACTATCAACTATGCGCTGATGAATGCCAATAATCGTGGCATCTTTGAGAATTACACTGTGTTCTATGTCGGCATCAATTAATTTTACTCCATTAGCCACACTACTATAGGGACCGATAAAACAATTCTCAATGTGACAATTTTCTCCAATAATGACAGGACCGCGAATGGTACTATTAATAATTTTACTACCCTGACCAATTTGTACCCGTCCGATCACCTGACTATTAGGATCAATTTCTCCCTGTAAAGCGATTTCTAGACAGGTATCGAGGATAATCCGATTTGCTTCTAATAAATCATCTTTTTTACCCGTATCTAACCACCAACCCAGTAGTTTATTCGCTTCTACTGCTTTATTTTGATTGATTAATTCTTGGATAGCGTCGGTAATTTCTAACTCACCCCGGCCCGAAGGTTGAATAGATGCGATCGCTTGATGAATGGTGGGAGCAAAAAAATAAATCCCCACCAAAGCTAAATTTGAGGGGGGTTCTTTGGGTTTTTCGACTAAGTATAAAACTTTGCCGGTTTCATTTACTTTTGCCACCCCAAAAGCACTAGGATTAGACACTTTTCGCAGGAGAATTAAAGCGTCAAGAGACTGTTGGTGAAAAGACTCTAAAAAGGGCGATAAATCATCCTCGATTAGGTTATCACCCAAGTACATAATAAAGGGGGAATCTCCTAGGAAAGATTGGGCAGTTTTGACCGCGTGAGCTAATCCAGCCGGTTGATCTTGGCGAATATAAGTTATCTTAGCGCCAAACTGTTCACCACTGCCCGTGGTCTGACGAATTTCTTCCCCGGTTTCGGGACTGATAATAATGCCAATATCGGTAATTCCTGCGGCCACAATTGATTCGATTCCATACCATAAAATCGGTTTATTGGCCACGGGAACTAACTGTTTTGCCCCAGTATAAGTTAGGGGACGTAACCTCGTACCTTTACCACCGGATAAAATTAGTGCTTTCATAGTTTTAAAGATTAAATAGTTGGTTGAGCATCGCTTTGAGGGAATCTCGCCAATAGGGAGGAATATAACCTAATTGTTGCGAGATTTTTTGACCAGAAAGAACCGAGTAGGCCGGACGCACTGCTGGGGTAGGATATTCAGCAGTAGTAATGGGAATTACTCTCTGAATTTTTAAGGGAATACCGCTTATTTTTGCCTCCTCAAAAATCGCTTTAGTTAAATCAAACCAACTGGCGACACCGCTATTAGTAAAATTATAGATTCCTGCGGGATTATCGACATTAATTAGAAGGTGAGTAATGGCCGTGGCGATATCTTTTGCCCAAGTGGGACTTCCCACCTGATCAACAACTACTTTTAACTCCTCTCTTTCCTTGCCTAATCTCAGCATAGTTTTGACAAAATTACTTTTGCCATAACTGCCGTAAACCCAAGCAGTACGCAGGATAATTGCCTGAGAATTAACAGTTTTAATCTCCTCTTCTCCCCTTAACTTTGATTGTCCATAAACCCCTAAAGGATTAGTTAGATCGGTTTCTAGATAGGGGGTATTTTTCCGACCATCAAAGACATAATCGGTGGAAATATGGAGAAATTTAGCTTGAATTTTCTCGGCAGATTCCGCCATAATTTTTGGGGCTATAGCATTGATAGAATAGGCTAAATCTGGCTCGATTTCGGCTTTATCTACTGCCGTATAAGCGGCGGCATTAACCAGATAATCGGGGTGAATTTCCCTAATTAACTGGCGGATTTTTTCCGAGTTAGTTAAATCTAGTTCTTCTCGACCGATACTAATAACTTCACCCCAAGGAGGTAAAGTTACCTGTAACTCTTGTCCTACTTGACCTTTAGCACCAATTAGTAAAACTTTTTTCATTGTCTTTAGGGGAAAAGTTCCACGGATTTAAAGGGTTGTCCAGCTTGGTCTTTAGGAGAGAGAATCGGGGGGGTATCTAGAGGCCAATCAATCCCTAAATCTGCATCATTCCATAAAATGGTTTTTTCGTATTGAGGATAATAATAATTAGTGGTTTTGTAGAGAAATTCGGCTCGTTCAGAGAGAACTAGAAAGCCATGGGCAAAACCTTCGGGAACCCAGAAAATCCGTTTATTTTCCGCACTTAAAACACAGCCTACCCATTGCCCAAAAGTGGGGGAACTTTGACGCGCATCCACGGCCACATCAAAAACACTACCGCTCACCACTCGCACCAATTTACCCTGGGGATTGGGAATTTGATAGTGCAATCCTCGCAGGACATTTTTTAAGGACATAGAGTGATTATCCTGGACAAAAGTGGTATTGACTCCAGTTTTTTCTCGAAAATCTCTCTGATTAAAACTCTCCAAGAAAAAACCTCGATCGTCTCCGTAAACTTGCGGTTCAATGATTAAAACATCAGGAATTTCCGTCGGAATAACTTTCATAAAATCGGAGACAAGATAACTTTTGCGGGTAGTCTAGCACAAAAGGGTATTTTTTTCTAAAGTTTTTTATTAATCTTTCCCCAGTAACTGAATAATGATAAGATGAGCCTAACTTAGTCAGAGCATAAACGACGTGGTACAAGTCTCTACACACACCGCTACTCAATCTATCCCCATCGAGGGAGAAGCCTTAAAAAACTGGTTACAGACTAGGGCTAATCAGATTATCGCTGGCGATCGACTCAGTAAGCAAGAGGCCCTAGCTTTAACTGCGATCGAAGGTCAGGAAAATATTTTCAGCTTATGTGAGGCTGCCGATCGCATTCGTCAGGCCTGTTGTGGTAATACGGTGGATTTATGTAGCATTATCAACATAAAATCGGGAAGTTGTTCGGAAAATTGTAGTTTTTGTTCCCAATCCGTCCACCATCCTGGTCAAGATTCGCCTATCTACGGTTTAAAAAGTCGCGAGGAAATCGTCAGCCATGCGAAAGCGGCGGCCGACGCGGGGGCCAAACGCTTCTGTTTAGTTAGTCAAGGCCGGGGATTAAAGTACAATAGCCCTAAATCGCAGGAATTCGAGGAAATACTGGCCACAGTTCAAGAAATCATCGAAACAGCCAAGATTAAACCCTGCTGCGCCCTAGGAGAGTTAACCCTTGCCCAAGCGCAAGCCTTAAAAGAAGCTGGAGTTACCCGTTATAATCACAATCTGGAAGCTTCCGAGAATTTTTATCCTAACGTCGTCTCCACCCACAGTTGGCAGGATCGGGTAGAAACGGTAAAAAACCTGAAAGCGGCGGGAATTCAGGCTTGTACAGGCGGAATTATCGGTATGGGGGAAAGTTGGACCGATCGCATCGATTTAGCTTTTTCCCTAGCGGAATTAGAAGTGGAATCAGTGCCGATTAACCTATTAAACCCCAGAAGTGGCACCCCTTTAGGTCATTTACCCAAACTAGACCCTTTTACTGCCCTAAAAGCGATCGCTATTTTCCGGTTTATTTTACCCCAACAAATCCTCCGTTATGCCGGGGGACGAGAGGCAGTGATGGGAGAATTGCAAAATCTGGGGCTAAAATCGGGAATTAATGCTATGCTGATTGGGCATTATTTGACCACTCTAGGACAACCCCCCCAACAGGATCAGGCGATGTTGGCTGATCTTAGTTTAATAGGAGGAGAAGCCCCCATCCCCGGTGAATACCAACCCCAACAGGCAACCTAAATCACGTCGAGGACGAGAATCTCCCCCGCGGCGCGTTTCCGCATCGGTTCCCAATGAGTTAATCTGGGCTTTGATTGGTTTGTTGCTGACAATTTTTAGTACATTTGTTCCAGTAAGCCTAGCTAGTTGGTCGGCTACGGGTCTATCTTCGCAAAAATTAGGCATAACTTACCAAATTGGGGCAGTATTGTTAACGGGCTGTCTGGGGGGCAAAAATGCCGGGCTTCTCGCCCAGGTGGCCTATATTTTTCTCGGTTTAACTTGGTTGCCCGTGTTTGCCCAGGGTGGGGGAATGGGTTATCTGAAAGAACCCAGTTTTGGCTATATTTTAGGCTTTATGCCGGGGGCATGGCTGTGTGGTTGGTTGGCTTTTCGCTGGCGCGCCAAGATAGAAACCCTGGCTCTAAGTGCTTTTGCCGGTTTGTTAGTGATTCATCTGTGCGGTTTATTATATATGCTGGGATTGTCGATTTTTCAGCCCCAAGCCAGTCAAATCACCTTTCCCGATAGTTTGCCCACCCTATTTATGAATTATTCAGTCTGGCCATTTTTAGGGCAGTTAGTAGTAATTTGTGTGGTGGTAATTATTGCCTTTTTCTTCCGTAAATTATTATTTTATTGATGCCACAGCCAATGTTAAAAAAGAATCGCTGGTTTTGGATAGTGGCGGTGATTGGTCTAATTTTAGACCAAGTAACTAAGTATATAACCGTGCAGAGTTTTGAGCAAATTAGTGATACTTTCCCGATTATTCCGGGGATTTTTCATTTTACCTATGTGATTAATACTGGGGCGGCTTTTAGTGTTTTTCGGGGCGGTGTTGGTTGGCTAAAATGGCTATCTTTATTGGTTAGTTTGGGATTAATGGCTTTTGCTTACTTTGGACCCCATTTAAGTCGTTGGGAACAATTGGCCTACGGTTTTATTTTAGCAGGGGCTTTCGGTAATGGTATCGATCGCTTTTTGTTTGGTTATGTGGTGGATTTTCTCGATTTTCGATTGATTAATTTTCCTGTTTTTAATCTGGCTGATGTCTTTATCAATATCGGGATTATTTGCCTATTAATTTCGACTTTTCCCCACAAGTCAAGCGTCCTGTAGGGGCGAAGCATTCGGGCGATAACCTATCGCTGAAACCGTAGATTTTCTATCCGAATGCTTCGCCCTTACTTTTTCTGTTCAAAAAAAATTGGTGATTTAGTATTATATCCCTAGAGTCCTGATCATTTAAAATAGATAATCAGTCTCTAATAACTGGATTTAGTATTACATATTTCTGCGCTTGTTCAAGCAAATAATAAACGTCCTTTAGGTTCAGGAATTTCTCGCCCTAATTCTTGTGCTGTTTCAATCCATTGTTGAATAATGATTTCAGCATTTTGCACAGCTTCTTGATAAGTTTCTCCATCAGCCATACATCCTGCAAGTTCTGGAACTTCAACGATAAATAGTTGATCCTCATTACTCCAGTAAATAATCAGTTCATAACGAATTTTCATCTTGATCTCCTAACTTATATTTTAAAATCAGACTACGAATTTGCTTAACTTGATAGACTTTTGCTTTTCCTTGTTTGGGTTGCAGATTTAAAATTTCTTCAACTCCTTCTTTGGTAAAAATATGATGAATTCCTCCTATTCGTTGATCAAATCCTAATTTCCTCAGTAGTTGACAAAGTTGCTCGAAGGGAATGTTAGCATCAGAATTACATAAAAGAATTTTAATCAATAATTTATCTTGTTTACTCATACATCCGATAAATATAAGTAGGGAGGCACAATTATTTGTAGGATGGGTTAGCGCACTTCGTAACATGAGCCGGCGTTGGGTTTCATGCTTCAACCGTTCGGCAAAAGCTCACGGCCGAAGCCCAACCTTGTATATTGAGAGAAGTGGTAGACCGTCCCAACCTTGGTCGGAAAAGACCGCTTCGTAGCAAGGGTCACCACCATAATCTCCCTGACAAAACTCGAACAGTCGCCGGGGTCGTCGCGAAAACAATCAATTGTCAAGCTAACAGACCGTATCGGGCAAGGATGAGTAAAATCAAGGGGATGCTCTCCAAAATAACCATCAATTCTGCTTGCTTTAGTTAGGTTCAATCAGGGAAAATATCTCTCAATGGGTAGGCATTGACATTAGCAAAGCGACCCTAGATGTTTACCTCCGTCCCCTCGGTAAAGCGATGAAAGTTGCTAACACAGAGGAGGACATATCTAAACTGGTCGAGACCCTAAAATCTTACACGATCAACCTCATCGTTCTGGAAGCGACAGGAGGTTGAGAAACTGAACTGGTGATTCAATTACAAGCAGCGGTTTTACCGGGGGCTTTAATCAATCCCCGTCAAGGAAGAGACTTTGCCAAAGCTACTGGTAAGTTAGCCAAAACCGATGCCATTGACGCTCAAATTTTAGCTCATTTTGGCGAGGCAATGCAACCGCAAATATTAGCGGTTGAGTCGGAAGAATCTCGTCAATTGGGCGACTTAATTAGTCGTCGCCGGCAACTTGTCGAGATGCGGACTGCCGAAAAAAACCGACGGGAACGCGCTCGCGGTAAAGCTTTGGCCGATATCGAAGCCCATTTAGAGTATCTCGATAACTGCCGCCTAAAAACTCAATCAAGAAATTGAGAAATTGACCCAAGCTAACCAACAATGGCCCGAGAAAGTCAATTTACTAAAAACCGTGCCGGGGATTGGTCAAGTAATTTCCACTACTCTCGTCTCCGACTTACCAGAACTCGGTCAATTAACCGCCAAACAAATCTCTCGCTTAGTCGGTGTTGCGCCGATTAATCCTGATAGTGGTCAACATAAAGGTAAGCGGATGATTCAGGGAGGTCGCGCTCAGATTCGGGCGACTCTTTACATGGGAGCGGTGGTGGCTATGGGTCATAATCTGGTAATTAAAGCCTTTTACGAACGCCTAGTCGAACGAAGTAAATCAAAAAAACTGGCTCTGACTGCTTGTGTGGGGAAAATCTTAGTTATTCTTAATGCAATGGTTCGCCAAAATCAGCCTTGGCAGCTTGCTGACAATTTACCACCTTGTTCCTAGAGATTCACACTTTTTGTTATCTCTGATCAAGGGTTGCGCTTGCTTTGGTTTAACCTGAGCGACTTAGTTTTTGCTGCGCTTTTTTCTGGCTTGAGATTTTGAGTTTTACGGCAACTGTTTGAGTTTTTTTGAATGGCTCTTCGGTAATTGTTATGCAAATAATTAACTTAAAATAAAATTCGATAAGAGTACCTACGCTCAAAAATAGCTCAAACCCAAACAGGGAAAGATTTTAGGCACAAACAGGTTAATACCAAAAGATAGACAATTGAGTTAAGATTTGATATAATAGCCAAAAACGAGATTATTTTACTTATGATGCTTGACAAATTTTTGAACCTAAAAGGAACGTCTATTCAAGGCTATCTACACCTAGAAAATATCGGTATAGTTTGCCGAATCGAATCGAAAAATCAAAAAGCCACCTGTCCTCATTGTGGGTTAGAGAGCGATAAACTACACCAAAATCATCGACATTTAGTCAAAGATTTACCAATCTCAGGACAACCAGTGTACCTACAAGTTAATCGTCGTCAATTTAAGTGCAATAATTGTCGAAAACCCTTTAGTGAAGAGTTAGATTTTGTCGCCAAGAAACGAACCTATACGAAAAGACTAGCCGAGAATATACTCGAACAATTAAAAGAAGGAGATATTTTAAATGTTAGCCGAAGAAATGACGTAACGGAAGAAGAGATTCAAAGAATGATAGAGGACATAGCTGAAGAAATTACAGAGACAGACCTATCGAAATTAAAAAGACTAGGAATTGACGAAATCGCTCTAGTCAAAGGACAAAAAAATTATTGTGCGGTTTTAGTAAATTTAGATACGGGAAAACTAATAGCTATTCTAGAGAAGCGAACACAAGAAGAATTGAGGGAAACGCTTACGGGATGGGGAAAAGAGGTGTTAGAGCAAATTGAAGAAGTCAGCATAGACCTTTGGTTGCCCTATAAAAATTTGGTGAAAGAATTGATGCCATCGGCCGAGGTAGTCGCCGATAGATTCCATGTCATGAAACAAATTAATCAAGAGTTAGATGAACAGAGAAGAGCAGAAAAAAGAGCCGTAGAAGCGCAGAAAAATAAAAAACAGAAAGCGGAAAAAGAAGCAAAACTAGAAGTTTTAAAGCGAAGTAAATATAGTCGGTTAAAAAATGAAGAAAATTTAACGGAACCCCAAAAACTCAAACTAGAAGCTATCAAAGAAAATTTGCCAAATTTGAAAAAGATGCACGAGTTAAAGGAAGAATTTAGAAAGATTTATGAAACCTCAGAGAATCCGACAGAGGGAATGCTATCCATCTCAGAATGGTTGGCAAAATCCTCCAGTGTTTTTACCAAGAGTTGTCAAACAATCCGAAACTGGTTTGGAGAAATCATTAGTTATTTCGAGCAAAGGACAACGAATGGGGTGGTCGAGGGAATCAACAATAAACTTAAACTAATAAAACGGAGAGCCTATGGCTTTAGAAACTTTCGGAATTTTTGGGTTAGAAGTATGTTGTCTTGGCATCTTGTCTGTTGATTTAGCATAAAGGGTAACGAAGAGCCTTTTGAATTACCCCTTGACAATCAAAACAGTCGCTACACTATACTCGTTGTCAAACAGCCAAGTTATGGTTCACAATTGTGCCATTTTATGGGTAAATTCACAAAGTGTCACAACCGCTAGTGAAACTTGATCAATCTTTTTCTAACATCAAAGAAAGAGAAATAAAGAAGAGGTGACTAAGATGTTTTTAAGCTATCTAGGATTTATCGGATTTTGTATAATTTTTGGAGCCTTAGTATTACTAGCTTTTGTGGTTTTACGATGGTGGCAAATCCCGTCAGGAAATTTAATCGATTGGTTGATTGGGATCGCCAGTTTTTGGTGGTTGTTAGTGATTGTGACTGTTCCTTGGAACATTTATTTTGATGCCGAGGAAGTCATCGCAGAAGCAGCAATTTCTCAAGAAAAAAATATTCCCGTAGATCAGAAACAAGTTAATTATGTTAAGACAGTAGCGCGTTGGTCAATTCGGCTCGCAATCGCCTTACATTTGCTGTCAGGAATTGGACTTTATACCTTAGCATCAACGGGAATTAGTGCAGTAGGATATGTGAGTTCTGGCGCAACTTTATTATTGACAGCTTTACGTCCGGCAATTCGGGCTTATCAATATTTAGCCGTGCGTTTGTCAATGATTCGACAACAGATTAAGTATCCCAGAGAGGATGTAGTAGAGTTGCGCAATCGCGTCTCTAATTTAGATGCTAATGTGGCAATAATCATGGAAAAACTCGATACAGAAAATCCCAACTCTTGGGCAGCTATACAGCAACAAGAAGTCAAAATAACTCGCCAAGAATTAGCCCGTCTGAAAGCCTTACTAGAACAATTACAGGCTAAAAATCAGGTTGAACATGAAGCCTTATCTCAGGAAGCACAAAATGCGATCGCACAACTGACAGAAGACAGTCAATTTCTCAATCATGTACGAGAGATTATTCGTTTTTTCAAGACAGCTTAGATGAGATTAATTTCTTAAGAAATGTAACCTTACTTTTGTCCGACTACTTATGTCCTTTCAAGAGAATCGAATCATCCCAATAGAAATCGTCAATCCCAACTCGCCAGCCGAACTTTTACTAGCTCTCAATCAATGGCTAGAATTAGAGTTGATTGCCGACAAAAGACTAGAATTAGCAATAAATGCGAGAGAAAATTCAGTTCAAGAAACCCTCGCTCTGACAATAACCACCAGCATCCCTATATCTAACTTTTTAGAAGGTTTGGCGCAATGGCAGCAGCGAGGCTGGCTGACTGCTTCTCAAATCCGGGTTGTTATAAGAGTGAGAGCTTCCCATCCCTCTCTACTACAAGGTTTAGAACAATGGCTCCAATTAGGATTAGTTGAGGAATCTCAAGTCAAGCAACTGTGTCGGGAAAACCTCTCCTGTGTCATGCCTATACTGACAACTGCCCCTACCAGAGAGCCGCTGCCAGACCCCATCTCCTCCCAGCAGACTCCCCCACCCGCGCTACCTTCTCGACGGCCAGAAGCTCCCCGTAGAATCCCGCCACAGCCGCCAACATCTCCTCGAAGGCAGGAAACTCCCAGCCAGTTTGGACAAATGTTACAGTCTCTGATGGCAGAATTGAGCGTCCTCTGGCTGCTGCTGTTGGGGGTCTTCATGGTGGTCATCTCCTCTGGTGTCCTCGCCGCCAACTTTTGGGAAAAATTCTCAACCGCCGGACAGTATGGGGTTTTGTGGCTTTATACTTTAGCTTTTTGGGGAGCCAGTTTTTGGAGTAGCCAACAGTCAGGCCTGCGCCTGACCAGTCAAGCTTTGCGCCTCGTTACCCTGTTGCTAGTGCCGATGAATTTTCTGGCCATGGATAGCTTGGGCTTGTGGCGCAACCCTCTAGACTGGTTGATTGTGGTAGTGGCTGCCCTTTCCCTTACCGCCGTAACAGTTCAACTATTCCGGGGGAGGTACGAGGGAACTGGCCCAGCAGGATTTTCTCAAAGTCTGCCGAATCACTTGGGATTGAGCTATCTGCATTGGGGATGGGCAATTGGGGGTTTTCCCTTGCTGGCAACTTACTTGGGCGTGGTGGGAACAACTTTGATCTCCCTTTCCCGTGTTCCTGAAGCGGCTAGACAAGAAGGAGCATCAAGGAGAGCAAGATTAGCCCCTTTTAGCTTAAATGAGGCAATTGTCGTCTATGAGCTAGTTATCCTGTTGGTGCGGGCAATTTTTATCGCTCAGGTGGAGATTAGCCAATTGGGGCTGGCTGTGGGGATTTGCGGCTGGTTAGCCAGTTGGCAGACCAGACAATCTGTTTCCTTGTGGCAGCGTATCGGCGGTAGCTTGCTGCTGCTAGGTTGGTTACTGTCGGTGGGTGAAACACCCTGGCAAGCCCTAGCAGTGAGTGGTTTATCACTCCTGTTTTTTGCCCGACGCATCGGTTACTCCTGGCGGAAGTTCGACTTGGCAGCAGCCTTGCTGATTGGGTTACAGGGGTTGTGGCTGGCTTGGCGCTTGCTTCCAGATACTTTCAGGCAAGGGGCAATCGCCTTGGGGACTGGTTTAACTGGCGCTGAAGCTACCCCTTGGGCGTTACTAAGCTTAGTTCTCTTTCCTTACCTAGTCTTAATCCTCTTCCTGAGAGATTGGTTCTCCCAATTGGGCAAGCGGGAATTAGCCTCTTTTACCGGCTCGATAGCCTTGTTCTGGGGAACAACCTTGACCTTTTGCTCCTTAGTCAATCCTGCCTTGAGGACGCTCAACTTGGCAGCTTCAACCCTGGCGTTAGTAATTTTCAGCCAACGGCAAGTCAAACTAGCTTCCCTTCAAGAGATTTCCCGCCGTTTTCTCTCCCTTGCCTATCTCACTCACCTAGCTGGCTTGCTCACCCTAATTTTGGCGATTGACTGGGGATGGCCAAGGCTGAGTTGGGCAGTTTGGGGCGTGATTTTAATCATGCTGGCGGTGCTGGAATTGGCATTCAGCGTGAAACAGCCCTTTCCTCCTACTTCCTTGCTCCATCTCCTACACCACACAACTTGGCAGCTGGGACTAATCTTGGCTGGGCTATCCTATGGCTTGTTTGTCCTCAATCAGGGGGCAGTTTTCGCCCAGTTGACCTCTGTGTTGGAGCGCCCGCTTATGGGGCTAGAGTGGGGCTTAGTCTGGGGTTTGGCTCCCCTTGCCCTGACTGGGGTGGGAACTTGGAATCTGGCTCGGCGGGAAGTTGCCAGTTGGTTGAGTATAGAAGCTTTAGCCCTGTGGCAGTTGCTTACCTTAACAGCCCTCCTCTCCCAAGGGTTGGAACCAGGAATTGCCTCAATTGGCTTAGGGATGGCTACAGGATTGATGTTCGTCAATAGCCGTAACTTAGAGCAGGTAGCAGCAGCAGCGATTACAGTGGGTTTTGGTTTGAGTTGGCTGGCACTGTGCCTGTGGGATGGCAGTTTTGGTTGGGCATTGCGGCAAGAAGCAAGCTGGCTGTTGGCAGGGGTAATTACTGCGACAAGCTTGTGGATTCTCCGCCAATGCTTAAGGGCATTACCGAATAATTTGGCGAGAATTTATGCCCAGGTTAGCGATGGTTGGGCAACTTGCCTCTCGCTCCTGACTTTATTGAATCTTTCTGGCAATGTCTTTAATTCTCCAGACGGTAAAGAAGCGATCGCCACTTGGCTGCTGATGGGGGCGACAGCTTATCGCAGTTGGCAACCCTCGCGCCAACCTAACCTAGTCATTTGGTTGAGCATCTCAGTCCTGCTAGTTGCCCAAATTCCCACCTGGGTAGGGGAAGAAACTCGTCTCGTCACCTTGGCGATTGCCACTGGGTTGATGTTCTTTCAGACTCATCGCCTACAAAAAGTAGAGACGGCTACCATCACTGTAGGCTTGTCCTTGCATTTGATAGATGCCCTGCTAGAGAGATTGTCTCTCTCTGGATTAGATTGGCTGGGGGCGATCGCCCTTATCACCCTGTGGCTGTTGCACCATTGGCTGAGCCAGCGTACTTCTGCACTTGCTCTCCTCTATGCCCGCGCCTGCGATGGCTGGGCGATTCTCCTCTGTAGCCTGGAGTTAGTCGCCCTGACTCTCCATTCTCTAGCCGTTTACTGGGATCAGATACCTGCATCAAGCCTCTCTATCCTAGCCCCTGCCCTGACTTTAGGGGCGATCGCCTATCGAAGCTACCTCGAGCCGAGTAACTGGGGCATCTACGGGGTAGGCTGGAGCTTGGAACTGTTCACCATCGAAGTTCTCAACCTAACTAAGCAGTCTTTAATTGCCCTAGCGATCGCCAATATTCTCTTGGGATTGCTTACTCAATTGCTGGGAGACTGGTGGCACCGGTATTCTCAGAGGCAGGAAATGCTCAGTAGTTGGAATATCCTGCCCTTGCTCTATGGGGCATTAGGAGCCGCTCTGCGTTGGGGATTTTTCAGTAGTTGGACTGGCTTGAGTTCTTTGGGACTGGTACTGATTGCCATCGGAGTTGGGCGGCGCTCCTCGGACGGGAAGCCCTTGTTGTACCTGGGAATTGGCGGGATCTCCATCTCAGCCTACGAGCTATTGTTTTATCAAATTGCCGACCTGTCCCAAGGCGATCGATTTTTGGCAATGGCAGCCCTTGCCGCCAGCTTTGTCTACGGCTATCGGTTGCTCTCTCCCTGGTTGGCTGGCTACTTGCATCTGACGGGTTCAGAATTGAAGTGGGTTGCCCACCTGCACTGGGCTTTGGGCAGTTGCCTGTTACTAGGAGCTTTATTCTATCCCGTTGCAGTCAATCAACTGCTGGGATTGGCAGCCGGTATATTTTTGACTCGCTATGCCATCTGGCAAGGGCGCAACCATCCTGACCAAACTATCGCTGAAATATGGGTCTACCTGGGCATTCTAGAAGGGGCTGGGATTGGTGCTTATGCTGCCAGTACCATCCCTCCAATCGAATTTTTCTTTAACTACCTAGCTCCTTGGTGGGGAGTAATCGCCTCTGGGGTGGCTGTTTTCACCTATCTGCTCCCTTGGCGGCTTTGGGGCTGGCCGCCTCGTCCTTGGCAATTCCTCGCTCTTGTTCTTCCAGGACTCGCCCTTGGGGGCAGTTTAGACAAGCTCAATCCCCTAAGTTTGCTGGTGGTGGCTGGATTCTATGCTTGGCTGGCTTGGCTGCGGCAGCAACCCCGGTGGCGCTATCTTACCCTCTTGTTAGTGAATTGGGCGATCGCCCTTTGGCTGGCGGCTTTCTCTCTGGCAACTCCCTTCGCCTACAGAAGTCTTGTCGGACTGTCTCTCCTCTGTCTTGTCTGGATAGAACCTACCTGTCAGGGGAGGCAAGGCAAATCCTTGCGCCACCTGCTCCGCCTCTTGGGAACAGGCATTATTGCTAGTGCGGCTCTCTGGTTTCATCATCAGACGGGAATCCTGCCTGGCATCCTCAGTTTAGTGGCAATTTTTGCCGGATTAGCCTTACGAATTCGCGCCTTCCTCTATCTTGGCACTTTTACTTTTGTGGCTAATGCTTTCTATCAGTTGGTAATTTTGATTACCCTTTATCCCCTGCTTAAATGGATTATCGGATTGCTGGTGGGAGTTAGCTTGCTCTCAATTGCTGGCAATTTTGAAACTCGCCGTACTCAATTAACTAGCTTGCTGCAAAATTGGCTCAGAGACTTACAGGAGTGGGAGTAATGCTTGATCCTTTGATAATGTCCTCTATGTATGAAGTGGAGGGCATAAGTTCGCAATTTATCCCCTTTTTTGCGAAGATTTAGAGTTCACAGTCGGCGCAAACAATAGCTTGGAAACCCTGCTCTGATACGCCTAAAGCTTGAACTGATTTGAGCAGGTGTTCGGCTAAAGTAACCCCTGGTAAATCCCACGGTAAATCTTAGTCATTCTTAATGCAATGGTTCGCCAAAATCAGCCTTGGCAGCAACAGACAATTTACCACCTTGTCCCTAGAGATTCACACTCCTTGTTATCTCTGATCAAGGGTTACGCTTGCTTTGGTTTAGCCTGAGATGCTTAGTTTTTCCTGCGCTTTTTTCCGGCTTGAGATTTTGAGTTTTACGGCAACTGCTTGAGTTTTTTTGAATTACCCCTTGACCATCAAGACAGTCGCTACGTTCATCTTATGTTTAATTCCACTCACTGTTCAAAAATGGGGATTTAGTATTATATCCGTGGAGTACTGATAATTTAAATATTCTGGAAATCTATATAATTCCTGTTGAGTAACAATCATTTTGACCTCTGGAAAAAAAACTTAATTGAAGCTCATTTACCTAGATAACAATAAGCTATTATTCCTGTTTTTTATCGGTGCTGGGTGGATGCCAACCTCCCTGGATTCATAATCGACGAACTTTAACGATAAAACCTTCATTGTGATTGTCATCATTTAAGTCCAAACGTTCAATAGTTGCCCTAGCGATGGGAGTAAGTCCCACTATTTTTAAAGCATCTGGTGTCCAGATAAAATGTTCTTGCCAATGCTGTTGGCGCGGATTGAATATTTCTAGTTCTTGTTCTGTTTTCGGATCAATTGCCTTGATAAAATTGTAGCGATATCTGTTATATCTTTGGCAAGCTAAAGCTAAGTTTGCTAATTCATCTTTGCCTCCTAAAGATTTGGGCTGAATGTGATCTACTTCAAATAATGCGGCACTAATTTCTTCTGGAGAATGACAGTATTCACACAGATAGTTGGCTCTTGCTCGGACTTGTAATCGAGTTGTGATACTAATCATTTAGATTCAGCAACTATTCGCGCATTTAAGAGCGTGAAAATCTCGTTTAACTCTAAAATACCAGCTAATTCTGCGGTCTCTTGAGAATTAAGTTGGTAATTTTTTTCTAGTTCCCGTAGTTCCTCCAATCGACAATGCAATTCCTCGGTGAATTTAAAGAGATAATTTTCCCTTACTGGAGATAGCTTAATTCCTTTTTCAATCCAGGAAGAGGGCTTGACCATCAGTTGAGTTAACATCACTTTCTCCCTAACTTTAATCCCTAACCTAATCCTAACACGATTATTTATCCTCGATCGGGTGAGCATTGCCCACCCAAAAAACTATGCTTCTGTTTCAGAATTAGAGCGATCGAATTTACTAACTAACTCAGGATTTTCTGACCAAGCATCGATAATACTCATATTACCATTGAGAAAATTCTCTTTAATAGCGCGGCGTTGAATTTTGCCACTGGCAGTTTTAAGAATTGTCCCCGATTTGGCCAAAACAATGGCATGGGTCATAATTTCGTGTTCTTCGGCGATTTCTTGACGGATATCGGCAATTAATTTGGCCGTATCTAATGCCCCGCTGCGACGTTCTAATTCTTGGACAATCACTAACTGTTCTTCCCCGTTATCTTCAATGGAAAAAGCCGCACCATAATCGGGACGAAAAACCTCATTAAGATGCTGTACTGACCATTCTAAATCTTGGGGATAATGATTACTACCACGGACAATAATTAAATTTTTAATCTTTCCCGTGATATACAATTCCCCATCGAGAAGAAAACCTAAATCTCCTGTGCGTAAAAACGGTCCTTCTCCTGTATCCGCAAGATAAGCTTGAAAAGTTTCTTTGGTTGCGTCTTCCCGTTGCCAATATCCGGCGGCCATACTGGGGTCACTGGCCCAAATTTCGCCCACTTCATCGGCTGCACAAAGGGTAAAAGTATCGGGATTAACGATAGCTATACGGGTATCACAGACGCGACGACCACAACTGGGGACGTATCTAACTCCAGTGGTTCGATCGGAGCCTACAGGGACAATTTTACCGCGTTCGTAGGCGGTGGCATCCAAAGCGGTGATAATTGGGGTGGTTCCCTTGGGTTTATTAGAAATCAACAGGGTATATTCAGCTAATCCGTAAGCGGGGGCGAAAGTTGACCAAGAAAAGCCATAATCGGCAAAAGTATCGACAAATTTGGCCATTACCTTCGGGTTAATCGGTTCTGCGGCATTTCCTGCGGCCTGCCAACTGCTCAGGTCTAATTCCGCTAAATCGGCAGCTTTAATCCTGCGAGTACAAAGATCATAGGCGAAGTTGGGGGCTTGACTATGAGTAACTTTGTACTTAGTAATATTTTTTAACCACTGCATCGGACGCTTAATAAAAGCAAAGGGAGACATGAGATAGCAGGGTGTACCGTTGTAGAGGGGGACGGTGATACCCTCGACTAACCCGTAATCATGAAAATAGGGCATCCATGTTAGGGTAACGCTATCCGGTTCGTAACCACAAGCTTTTTGCAAGTAACCGCAATGGTGCATCAGATTAAAATGACTTAGCATCACCCCTTTGGGGATATTAGTCGAACCAGAGGTATATTGCAGATAGGCAAGCGCCGATTTATCCACCTGGGGAGCTTGCCATTGGTCTGCCAGGGAAATATCAATACTTTCGGTAGTAATCCATTTCATTTGGTCGAATTCTGGGAATTCTTCCTTAACACCTTCAATAAGAGTCAAAATACTTTCGGTAACTAGGGCAAAGGTGGCATTAGAATCCTTGACAATTGCCCGTAAACGGGGCAAAGTGCGCTTAAGTCGTCCCGATTCCGGTGGGGGGACGGGAATGGCAATCACTCCCGCATAAAGACAACCACAAAAAGCGGCCACTACTTCTAAACTTTGAGGATAGAGTAATAGGGCCTGTTCTCCTTGGGCCTGGTATTTTTGCAAATAGGCGGCGATTGCTCTTGCTTGGCGATCGAGTTCACTGTAGGTTAAAGGTGGGGTTTCTTTTCTACCATCGATAAGAAAAGTGTAGGCATGACCGTCCGGTTGTGTCGTGGCGCGGTAACGTAAGAGTTCTACTAGGGTTGCGGGTTGAATTAAGGTTTCAGTCATCGTTGTTATCGGGCTTATTGGCACTATTGTATAGAAGTTTTAACATATTTGCTCATGGCGCTAGGATAAAGTGCGGAAGGCGATCGGTCAAGGTATAGGATTAAGTTAGGGGCAAAAATCCCCCAGCACCATCTCTAAAGTAGTGGGAAAAAGCTACAATTAATCAATCCTAAAATATCGGGAAAAAGTCATGACAGCCCTAGACATTATCCCAGAAGTTACCTGTCCCCCCACAGATTTATGGAGTGATGAACCACCCAGAGCGCATTTAGGGAGTGATAAACAATCTCTTGAGCAAGAGATTAAGGATATAAAAAAACAGATTGCCTTATTAACTCATGATTAATTTAATTTTTGAAAATTTCTTTTAGGAGGTACATAAAAATGGCTGATGATAAAAATTCAGAAACTATGTTTTCCAAGGTCATCTCTGCGATTTTAATAGCTCTCATTGCAGGAGGAACGTCTCCATGGTGGTGGAATAAAATTTTTTGTCCAGACGGTGTTCTTTGCACTGAAGGTCATTTCAACTTAAAAGGAAAAACAGTTTGGATACATATTTCTGCTGAGTCTCAAAGAAATGAGGCAGAGTATTTGCTGAGAAAACTAAATGACAATGGAGCGCAAGTTATTGCTGTGACAAATCTTGTTAAAGAGGGAACAGTAGATTCTAATAATCACAATCCACAAAATCAAAGTTATGAAAAAGTTTTTTCAGAAGATGTAAAAATATTAGTTAAATTTTTTTATGATGAAGATAGAGATGCCGCTAAAGAAATCAAGACATTAATAGGTAGAAATAATATTATCCTAGATGACAATACACAAGCCAGTGCAAAAGATCCGCAAGGTATAATTGAGGTTTGGTATCCGTGGAGTCAACAATAAATCAAGTGAGTTTTTCTTGGAAATTTGAGATTACTGAAATTGGTGGTTACTACCGTAAAGGAGGTTACGATTATTTAACAAAAATAATTCCAATCATGGAGAAATGGAATCTATATGAATGGTTAAAATAATTTACTAATACAATCAGTTTTTTGTAAAAATTGGCTATCTTAATCATTTTTGATGTTCTATTTTAAGCCGCCACTTCTGGACATATTTATTATGGTATTAAAACTGGTTTTAATCAAGCTTTTGTGATTGATGGTGCAAAACGAGCAGAATTAATTGCTAAAGACCCTAAAAGTGCAGAGATTATTAAACCTTTAGCTGTGGGTGATGATGTGCGTAAATGGCATATTAGAAATAAAGATAAATACTTAATTGTTACCCCTATTGGAATTAACATTAAAAGATATCCTGCTTTGAACATTTAAACCAGTGGAAGTTTGAGCTAGAGAAACGCTATGATAAAGGTAAATTTTACTGGTAATTACGAGCTTGTGATTACTATGCAGAATTTGAAAACCCCAAGATTGTTTATCCTGATATTGCTAAAGAGTCTCGTTTTACATTAGATGAAAAAGGTCTTTATATTAATGATACAGTTTTTATTATTTCTATTAATTATTTATAGCAGTTCTTGCATCTGTGAGGTACAATTTTACCTTTGCTGATTAAGCTTTTCAGGATCAAGAATGTACGTTTTGTGAACAGGAAACGCTATATATTTGCAGCAGTATTAGGAGATGCACAGAAACATGGAAGAATAGGGCTAAAACGTCAATATATAGCCAAAATTCCCATCCCTCCCGCTTCTGAATCTGAAAAAGAACCCATCATTAAATTAGTACAAAAATGCTTAGATGCCAAAGGAGTTAACTGTGAAGAATGGGAAAAAGAGATAGATGAGAGAGTAGCGGCATTGTATCGACTGTAAGGGGTTAGATACCCGACTTCTTAAAGAAGTCGGGTATCTGAAATCAAGATATAATTATTAAAACCCCCAAGAGAATGAAACCATGACACAAGCAACCACTCACTCACAAACCATCTTAGAAAAACTGCAAACCCTCACCCCCCAACAACAGCAATCAGTAATAGATTTTATTGAATTCTTGCAATTTAAGGCAGAGAAGAAAGAAATTACTGAAGAAGAAGAACCGATTTCATTCTATGAAGCAGCCAAAGAATACATTGGTTGTCTTGATGGGGGACCGGGGGACTTAGCCACTAATAAAGACTATCTTCGAGGTATTGGCAGCAAATGAAGTCAAATATTCTGTTAGATACGGGACCTTTAGTGGCAATAGTCAACCGTCGAGAAGCTTTTCATCAATGGGTAACTCAAACAACTACTAATTTTTCCTCTCCATTTTTTACCTGTGAAGCTGTCATTACCGAAGCCTGTTTTTTATTGCAGAATATTTATGGCGGTGAAGATGCTATTATGGGATTAGTTAAAAGTAAAAAGATTATTATCCCCTTTCAGTTTAGTGAAGAAGTAGATGCTATTCGAGACTTAATGCAACGTTATCAATCCGTTCCTATGTCCTTTGCAGATGCTTGTTTAGTGAGAATGAGCGAATTAATAGCAGAAAGTTCTGTCTTGACTTTAGATAGCGATTTCTATGTTTATCGCAAGAATCGAAAAGAAATGATTGATTTAATTATTCCTGATTGAGATATAATTATTAAAAACCCCAAGAGAATTAAACCATGACACAAGCAATCACTGACGAAAAAACCATTTTAGAAAAACTACAAACCCTGACCCCCCAACAACAGCAATCAGTAATAGATTTTATTGAGCTTGCTTAGAATATTTCAATTGCCAAGACATAATTCTTTACCAGGGAAGTTCATCTGAGCAATCTTCAATTGACTCCTTCATTGCTGCTTCAATCGACTCCCAGACACCAGGAATCGACTTTAAATAAAGAGTTTCTTGGATTGAGTGCCAATCCTCCTCACTAATCAAAACCACATTGCCGCGCTTGCTAGTAATTGTGACGGGTTCATGAGATTGACTGACTCGCTCCACCAATCCAAAGAGGGTTTGTCGAGCTTCAGTGACAGAAATCATTGGGGAGTCTGACATGGTTTTTGAGTACACTTAGTTTACTCTAGTGTAGTGCTTGTCCTTTGAAATTTCCTTAGATTTAGTCTCCATTGAGATGCACTGCACCAACTTTTTGATAGAGAATATGTAGAGCCTCAGCAGCTTGTCTTGCTAGGGCGTACCATTCAGGGTTTTGTACACAAGCTGGATGGGAAACAATAAAACGCTCCAAGGAATCACTAACCATCGCTGTTCTGTCAAGTAACTCATGACATCCGAATGTACCCGGTTTGAATTGCTCAAGAACTTGTTGTTCTTGTTCTTGGAGGAAGTCTTTTAACTCTTCTTGACGCTCTATTTCAATAGCGTTATCCTTAACCACAACCATACTATTCAATTCAGTCATTCAACCCTCCAATTCAGCTTGCCGTAGAATGTTTTTGTAAGTTCCGATAGGTATATCATCTGACAGTTTCCCAGTAACGGTAACTTTACCCAGCTTGATAGGGTGTTTAAACTGACGATGGCTTCCTTTTTGCGAAACTTGCAACCAACCATCATCAATTAGGCGACAGATAACCTCACGAACCTTCATACCCTTAATTTTAACCTACACTTATCTTATCGAAAATTTGGGTTTAAAACCCCGTCCTAAAAGGACGGCTTTAAGCTACAATGGAAAATGAAGTCAACTTCTTAAAGAAGTCGGGTATCTGAAATCATCACAGAAGAGGAGAAATAACAAGAAGGATTTCCTAGACTGTGAACCTTAAGAGTGTTACGAGATGCTAAAATTAGGAAAACCTGCTAAAATCAGGATATGCCAGCTAAAGATACCTTTCACCATGCTGTCCGAAATGCACTCATAAAAGCAGGTTGGACGATTACCCATGATCCTTTTACCTTAGAGTTTGAAGATGTTAACTTTTATGTGGACTTAGGAGCAGAAAAAGTTATTGCAGCACAAAAAGAACGAGAAAAAGTTGCCATTGAAATCAAAAGTTTCTTAAGAGATTCAATTGTTACAGAACTACATTTAGCCTGTGGACAATATCTTAACTACCGTTTTGCTCTTTCAGAAATTGAACCTGATAGAACCCTATACTTAGCCATCCCTAATGATACTTATGAAGTGTTTTGTCATAGCCGTTTTGTTCAAAGAATTCTAGAACATTATCAAATCAAAATTATTGTCTATAACCCTGAAATAGAGGAGATCGTAGCATGGCAATCAACTACATTGAATTAGTTAAATCCCTAATTGAAGAACAAGCTAAAATTCAGCAGTCTAGTGAAATTTCCCTAGAAATAATCTTTGACGATCTGAGAAAACATTATTTATTAGTACAAGTTGGTTGGCATAATAATCATTGGATTTATGGATGTCTTTTACATTTAGATATTATTAACAACAAAGTTTATATTCAACAGAACAACACAGAAATTTCAGTAGCTGAACAGTTAGTTGAACTAGGAATTCCTAAAACAGATATTGTCATCGGATTTCACTCTCCATTTAAACGAAAATTCACAGAATATGCCATTAATTAGGAGTACAAATAAAATGGAAAAAACAACTTATAAAACATTAGAATTAACAATAAAATTAATTCAGGAAACCGAAAAAATAATTCAATTACTAAAAGCAAACAGCTTTGACAAACTTGTTGCTTTAGCATTAAAACATGAACTTTTAAACCTAGAGCAAGCTGAAAATCAAATTAAGGCACTGAAGAAAGAAATCACTGAAGAAAAAAACACTGTTTCATTCTATGAAGCAGCCAAAGAATATATTGGTTGTGTTGATGGGGGACCGGGGGACTTAGCCACTAATAAAGACTATCTTCGAGGTATTGGCAGCAAATGAAGTCAACTTCTTTAAGAAGTCGGGTATCTGAAATCAAGATATAATTATTAAAAACCCCAAGAGAATAAAACCATGACACAAGCAATGACTAACGAAAAAACCATCTTAGAAAAACTGCACACTCTCACCCCCCAACAACAGCAATCAGTAATAAACTTTATTGAATTCTTGCAATTTAAGGCACAGAAGAAAGAAATTACTGAAGAAGAACCGATTTATGCTTATGAATCAGCTAAAGATTTAGTCGGGTGTGTGGAAAGTGGACCGGGGGACTTAGCCACCAATAAAGAAAAAATGGCATGGGAACAACTAGAAACTCTTATTGGAGTATGGAAAAATCAACCAGAACTCGATGATATCTTTTCTGAAATTGACCGAGAACGCCATAGTTCATAGTTAAATCAAGGCAGCAGAGACAATGATTGAGGAGGTGGTACAATGTGAAATTACCCAATTCTAAAAATACCATCATTGATGATAACAAATTGACCAGTTATTCCCTGAATATAAATCATTCAGATGGACAGCATAAAGCCAGGGTTTTTAAATCCGTCTTAAACTTAGATATTAATGACGTTCAATTTCTTAAAAATGCACTCCTAGAAGCAGTTAAAACCTATGATGCTATTCCTGACAAAATCAATCAATATGGACAAAAGTATGTTATTGATTTTCCCCTGACTCATCAAAACAAAACCGCCATTATTCACAGTGTTTGGATCATCAGAAATGACGAAAACTTTCCCCGCTTAGTGACTTGTTATGTACTTTAAGGAGATAATCAAATGAAACTCTTAGATGTAGTTGCCTTATTAGAAGACTTACCCCAATTAGGATTATATTGCGGACAAGTCGGAACAATTGTAGAAGTTTATGAACCCACAGTTTTTGAAGTTGAATTTAGCGATACATCAGGACGTGCTTATGCTATCGAAACCTTACAAGAAAATCAACTAATGTTATTACATCATTCTCCCTTAGAACCTAAAAATTTAGCTGTAAATCTAGGGTAAAAACAGGAAATCATTGATATAGCAATTCTCTTACGGATATCGAACTATGCCTACCCACGACATCATCGACAATCGCCAGCAAAAATTAGTCGATAACATCAACCAAATTCTCCACTCCTCAGAAGCCGCTCATTTTGCCGTCGGTTACTTCTTCCTCTCCGGCTTTACTGCGATCGCACCTCGTCTCGCCACCATCCCACAAATGCGCCTCCTGATTGGCAACACCAGCAACCGGGAAACCATCGAACAACTAGCAGAAGGCTACCGCCGCTTAGAACTAATTAAAGACCATCTAGAGGCACAAGAATACCCCAAACGGACAGAACGCAAGCAGATGGCAACAGAAACCGCCGAAAATATTCGTTCCAGCGTCGAACTAATGGACCAAACAGATGAAGCAGAAACCTTAGTAAAAAATCTGGTTCAAATGATTGAAGAAAAGCGCCTTCAGGTGCGCGTTTATGCTAAAGGGCGACTCCATGCTAAAGCCTATATCTTTGACTACGGGACAATTTATAACCAGCAGGGACAACCCCTAGAACGTCAAGAAAAAGGCCTTGCTATCGTTGGTTCTTCCAACCTTACTTTATCAGGAATTTCCCACAATACCGAACTTAATGTTATCGTTCACGGTAATGAAAATCATACCAGTTTAACAGAATGGTTCAATCAACTTTGGGACGAAGCAATAGAATTTGATGAAACACTAATACAGTCTTTAAAACAGTCTTGGGCGATGATTCCAGTACGTCCCTACGACATCTATATGAAAACTCTCTATATGCTCGTGCGCGATCGATTGACAGAAGAAACTGCCAGCGAAATCATGATAGATAACGAAATTACCGAGAAACTAGCAGACTTTCAAAAAGTAGCCGTTGACCACGCAATTAAACTCATCCGCGAGTATGGAGGTTGTTTCGTTTCCGATGTGGTAGGACTAGGAAAAAGCTTTATTGGTGCTGCCATTGTCAAACGTTTTGAACAAGTGGAAAAAGCCCGCCCCTTAATTATTTGTCCAGCGCCACTGCTGGAAATGTGGGAACGCTACAACGAAATTTATCAACTTAACGCCCGCGTTTTATCGATGGGATTGCTGCGGGAAAATGATATAAGTGGCATCAGAGTTTTATTAGAAGATTTTAAATACAAAGATCGAGATTTTGTCTTAATTGATGAAAGTCATAATCTGCGGAATGACGCAACCCAAAGATATAAAATCGTCGAAGCCTTTTTAGCAGCTGGGAGACAATGCTGTTTTTTAACAGCAACTCCTCGTAATAAAAGTGCTTGGGATATTTATCATCAGATTAAGCTCTTTCATCAAGATGATAAGACAGATTTACCCATAGATCCGCCCGATCTAAAAGAATATTTTCGATTAGTAGAGAAAGGGGAAAAACAGTTACCTGACTTGTTATCTAACATCTTAATCCGGCGCACTCGCAACCATATTTTACGCTGGTACGGCTTTGATGCCAAGACTCATAAACGCGTAGATGCAGACAATTTCAAGGATTATTTAAACGGAAATCAACGCGCTTACGTTATTGTGGGCGGTAAGCATCAGTTTTTTCCCAAAAGAGAACTACAAACCATTGAATATAGTATTGAAGATACCTATCAAGGACTTTACCAAGAACTGCGCCAATATTTAGGTAAATCTCGCCAACGGCAACCAGCCAACCCTCATAAAAATGAACTTTGCTATGCTCGTTATGGTTTGGGAAATTATGTATTACCAAATCAGCGCAAACAAGAACCATTACTCAGTTTACAAACTGGGGGAGCAAATTTAAGAGGACTGATGCGAGTCCTCTTATTCAAACGCTTTGAATCTAGCGTTTATGCCTTCCAAGAAACTGTTAAGAAATTACTGCAAGTCCATCAACGCTTTCGAGAAGCTTTACGCCAAGGAATTATCCCCGCTGGGGAAGAAGCTCAGGCAATTCTCTATGAGCCAAACAATGGGGAAGAACAAGACATTATCGATGCTTTGCGTCAGGTATCGGGAAAGTATAATATAGCTGATTTTGATGCCCCAAGATTGCAGAAACACCTCGAACATGACATCCAATTGCTAGAGAAAATTTTGCACTTAGTTGAGCCAATTACCCCCGACAAAGACGCGAAATTACAAACCCTCAAAAGCTGGTTGAATAAACCGCCGCTGCAAGAGAGCAAGTGCCTCATTTTTACTCAGTATGCTGATACTGCCTATTACTTGTATCAAAACCTCAATCCTAACGGCGATCGAGAGGATATAGAAGTCATCTACAGTGGCGATAAAAATAAGGCGCGAGTCGTGGGTAGATTTGCCCCCAAATCCAACAAATACTATAATTTGACCCCAGGAGAGCCGGAAATCAAGACTTTAATTGCTACCGATGTCCTAGCCGAAGGTTTAAACCTACAAGATGGCAACCTGATTATTAATTATGACCTGCATTGGAATCCAGTTCGACTTATTCAAAGGTTTGGTCGGATTGATCGGATTGGCAGCGAGAATGATGTGGTTTACGGCTTTAATTTTCTCCCAGAGACGGGATTAGAGCGGAATCTAGGATTACGGCAAAAACTCAAAAACCGCATTCAAGAAATTCACGAAACCATCGGGGAGGATGCGGCAATTCTTGACCCAACGGAACAGCTTAATGAAGAGGCTATGTATGCAATTTATGAAACAAGTGGCAGCAATCAATTAAGTTTGTTTGAAGATAAGGGAGAATTTCTCGACCTCAACGAAGCAGAAGAAATTCTCAGACAACTCCAGCGAGAAAATCCGGCTGAATACGAACGGATAGCTAACCTGCCTCACGGCATCCGCACGGCTCGCTTTTCTCTCAATAAGGGCATAATTGTCTTCTGTGAAGCTTCCTATCCTAACCGCAAAGATTGGAAGGGCTACCAGCAATTATATTGGCTCGATGAACAGGGAGAGATCAGATCCAAAGATATTGCCCGCATTTTAGGAATGCTCAAAAGTAACCGAGAAGAAGCCGGACTGCCGCTGCCCAAAAATTACAACCAAGCAGTGATGCAAGTCAAGGTGAAATTTGCCCGAGAAGTCCAACACCGCCAATCGGAACGGGAGTACAGCCGTTCTCTGACTCAAGCACAGCGCTACGTCCTGCGAGAATTGGGACTACTGTTCAAAACCACTCAGGATGAAGAAATCCGCAAGCAGGTTAACCTATTGGAACAGGCCTTTCGCCAACCGATTACCACTGCGCTTAAGCGCGAGTTAAACCTGATCAAGCGCAAGAGTCTTACAGGAGAAGCTTTGTTTAGCGAACTAAAGAAACTATACACCCAACACGAGATGCGCGACTGGTTAGATCGCCGTCGCCTGCAAGGTGAGGAGCAACCAATTCCCATCATTATTTGCAGTCAGGCTTTAGTTTAGAAACGACGGGAGCGATCGCCCTGTCCCTTACCCCCTCAGAAAAGGTGGGGGTTTCTTTTCTACCACCGATAAGTGTCGATGGCGCTAGGATAAAGTGCGGAAGGCGATCGGTCAAGGGTGTAGGATTAAGTTAGGGGCAAAAATCCCCCAGCACCATCTCTAAAGTAGTGGGAAAAAGCTACAATTAATCAATCCTAAAATATCGGGAAAAAGTCATGACAGCCCTAGACATTATCCCAGAAGTTACCTGTCCCCCCACAGATTTATGGAGTGATGAACCAGCCTTGGAAAGTGATCTACACCTGCAACAGATCATCATTCTCCTTAGTTGTCTAGAATTATTATGGCGCGAGTGGAGTGATTACTACGCTTCGGGAAATCTGACCATCTACTACAACGAGGAACAACTAAAAAAACGTGATTTCTGGGGTCCTGATTTTTTTGTGGTTTTAGATACCGAAAAGCGTCCCCGCAAAAGTTGGGTGGTTTGGGGAGAACAGGGTAAATATCCAGATGTAATTGTCGAGATTTTTTCCGAGGCGTTGCTGATTTGAGATATGAATCTTCTTGTGTGGGATTTTTAAAACCTAGACCCAAACTAACTTTTGGATGGGTGCAAGGTTGTCATTCATACCTTGATTCAGCAACGCAAAAAAAAGAATTACCCAGCTTTAAGGCATTGGGTAAGGATGGTCTCTGTCGCTTGCTATTTTACGAAACTAGGCTTTTGTATCAGCTTTTGACGGACAATTTAGTAAAGTGATAGCTATCGACCTAATCCACAGTAGGATAGAGATTGCTAAAAATTGACCCTTGAGTAGAGTTGCAACAAGATGGCGAAAGCGGCGATTATTGGATTGGGAAGATCGGGAATAGCAGCGGCAAGATGCTTAAAACGGGATGGTTGGCAGGTGACATTAAGCGATCGCTCTGATTCTCCCAGTTTACAAGCAATCAAAACCAATCTGGAAAGGGAAGGAATTATTGTCAATCTTGGTCAAAATCTCAGTCTAGAGGCTTCGGACTTGCCTAATCTGATCGTGGTTAGCCCTGGCGTGCCTTGGGATGCCCCGATTTTAATTACTGCCAGAGAAAAAGGCATCGATACGATCGGAGAATTAGAATTAGCTTGGCGTTATCTGCAATCTTCCCCTTGGTTGGGTATTACGGGAACTAACGGTAAAACCACCACCACCGCCCTCTGTGCCGCTATTTTTCAAAAAGCGGGGTTAAATGCTCCTTCCTGCGGTAATATCGGCTATGCTGCCTGTGAATTGGCTTTAAAAGCCGATAAATACGATTGGATTATTGCGGAGATTAGTAGTTATCAGATCGAGTCTAGTCGGGATTTATCGCCCAAAATCGGCATCTGGACAACTTTTACCCCCGATCACCTCAGTCGTCATCAAACCCTGGAAAATTATTATCAGATTAAAGCCTCTTTACTGCAAAGAAGCGATCGCCAAATCCTCAACGGTGATGATCCCTATCTGCGTCAAATTGGTGTTAGTCAATGGCAACAAGCTTATTGGACTTCTGTGCAGGGGAAAGAGGCGCTTTTGGGCGATCCTAGTCGTGGTGTTTATCTGCAAGATAACTGGATCGTGGCTTTTGGGGAATTAATTGCCCCGGTTAATCTCCTGAAAATGGTGGGTAGTCACAATCAGCAGAATTTGCTTATGGCTGTGGCCGCCGCTAGATTGGCAGGAATCGAGAAAAAAGCCATTACCGAAGCGATCGCCACTTTCCCTGGGGTTGTCCATCGCCTAGAGTATATTTGTACCTATAAAGGCCTAGACTTTATTAATGATAGTAAAGCAACTAACTACGATGCCGCTGCAGTGGGCTTACAATCCGTCCCCAGTCCGGCGATTTTAATCGCGGGGGGAGAAGCGAAAGCAGGGGATGATCGGGCTTGGATCGCTGAAATTAAGGCAAAAGTCGCCACTGTGCTGCTTATTGGTGACGCTGCCGCCGATTTTGCCCATCGTTTACAGTCAGCAGGTTATCAAGATTATGAATGTGTAGAGACGATGGACAGGGCAGTTCAACGCGCGGCTGAACTAGGACCGGCAAAAGAGGCTAAAGTGGTGTTATTATCGCCCGCTTGCGCCAGTTTTGACCAATACCAAAGTTTTGAACATCGCGGCGATCACTTTCGGCAATTGTGTTTACAGTTGTAGGGAGATGGGGGAGTGGGGGAATAGGGAAGTGGGGGAATGGGGAGGTGGGGAATTTCAACTAAAACCCTAAAACCCCAATACCCTAAAACCCCGTTGCCGACGACTAAGACGCAATTTTTGTTCCCAAAGATACTCTTTTTTGGCTAAGTTGGGTAAAATCAGGAAGAGTTAACCAAAAAAATTAAGAGAAAAAAAAGTGCTGGGATCGTCCTTCCATCTTGATCATCTTTTTAACAAGCCTCTAATTACCTGCCTCTTGTCCTGTGTGGGTGTCTTGCTGCCGATCCCAGTTTTAGCGACACCGGTGGCAGTGTTAAAAAGTCAAGAAAATGCCAATCAATGGACAGCTATCACTGAGCGTTTGCAAAATGTCGGGGTTAATTACTGCATTCTCCAGAGTAATCAGTGGCAAAGCGACAAGGATTTAAATAAAATTAGCGTTCTCATCATCCCCAACGTCGAGACTATTTCCGGTTTACAAGCTGGTGTCTTGAGTCGTTGGCTGAATCGCGGTGGTAAAATTATTGTCACCGGTCCGGCGGGGAATCTTTCAGAACCTGCTGTGCGTAATCAACTGCGATCGCTATTTGGGGCTTACTGGGCCTATCCCCACTCCCAAGCTTACACCCTGCGGCCGACTAATTTGGGTGAACTGAAAAACCAAAAACCTTTAGCCAGCAGTCTCCTCGGTGGTGTGGTTATCCCCACGGGAGTTAATAGCCAAACCGTCGCCGTCTGGGGGGCGCGCAACAATCCCCCCGCCGTTGTCCTCAATAATAACTCGATCTTTCTCGGTTGGCGCTGGGGCAGCGATGCCGTCGCTAATCTCGCCCTCGATAGTGCTTGGCTAGAAACCGCCCTGCAACGCTACGGCATTAATCGCAGTTCTTCTCCTAGCACAATTGCGCCCTATTGTCAAGGAAACTCAACAATAGTTAATAATATTAATAATACCCCAACAGCGATCTCGCGTAGCGAGCGCGTTGCGATCGCACCCCGTCGCCCTCTCCCGCAGATTTCAGAAAATCCCCCCAGTGAAACGGCGAGATTAAGTCCGAATACCGAGGCAATTCCCCCCAGAGCAAGTCTAACTCCTCAACAAATTAGCCAGATGACGGCGGAATTGCAGGGATTAATCGGGCGTTATGGGGCGACTCTCTTAGCTTCAGAGGCAAGTAATAGTAATATATCCAATACTGATAAATCCTTAGCACAAGCATTTCATAATCGTGGGAAAAATTCCCCCACCTCAGATACAGCTAGACGATTCCGTTTAGTCCTAGAAAATGCCCAAGGAACCTTAAATAATTTTCGGAATTTAATTGCCCAGGGTTCCTATACCCAAGCGCGGGAATTTTGGTTACAAGCGCGGCGAAGTCTTTGGGATAATTATCCCACTAATCGACAATTTGCCCAGCCAGAAATACGGGCAATGTGGTTAGATAGAGGCACGATCGTAGAAGCTAAAAACGAGGACGATTTAGCCAGAGTATTTGATCGCATGGCGGCAGCGGGTATTAATGTGGTCTTTTTCGAGACAGTTAATGCTAGTTATACTATTTATCCCAGTCAAGTTGCCCCCGAACAAAACCCTTTAACCAGAGGTTGGGATCCCCTAAAAGTTGCCGTTAAATTAGCCCATGAACGCAATATGGAAATCCACGCCTGGGTGTGGGTTTTTGCGGCGGCTAATCAAGCTCATAATAAAGTATTAGAGCAACCATTAGATTATCTCGGTCCAGTTTTATCCCGTAATCCCGATTGGGGGGCAACTAATAAAAGTGGTGGTTCTTTTGATTACAGTCAAGGCACGAAAAAAGCCTTTTTTGATCCTGCTAATCCCGACCTACAGAACTATCTTTTATCTCTTTACGAGGAGATTGTCAGGAATTATGATGTGGATGGCTTGCAGTTAGATTATATTCGCTATCCTTTCCAGAGTCAAGATTCTAATCAAACCTATGGTTATGGTAAATCCAGCCGTTGGTTATTTAAACAAATGACGGGAGTTGATCCAATTACTTTAAATCCCCGGGGTGCTTTATGGGAACAATGGACTAGCTTTAAAATCCGTCAGGTTGATACTTTTGTCTCGCAGGTTTCTACTCGCTTAAAACAGATTCGCCCCCACTTAAAAATGTCGGCGGCGGTGTTTCCCCTAGAACAAAAAGAACGGTTATATCGTATTCAACAAAACTGGGAGGAGTGGGGACAAAATCAATGGATAGATCTGATATTTTTAATGACTTATGCTCTCGATACAGGGACTTTAGAAGAGAAAACCCAGTCTTTATTTGATCGCCAAATTGCAGGAAATGCTCTGATTATACCCGGTATCCGTCTGTTAAAAGTACCCGATCAAGTCACCATCGATCAACTACAATTTATTCGCAATCTTCCCACTTCGGGATTCGCTCTTTTTGCCACAGAAAATCTCAATCCCAACCTGCAAACAATTCTTAATCGCATTCAGGGATCGATAATTACGAAAAAAGCCGAACCTTTACCCCACCGGCAACCCTTCAAAACGGCAGCAGCGCGGTTTAATTCCTTGCGTCAAGAGTGGAGTTTTTTAATCACGAATAATTTATTAGCAATGGAGGAGGGAACCTTAAAAACTTGGGGGCAAGAAGTGGACGAAATGGCTAATCTATTAGAACAATTAGCTAATAATCCCAGCCCTCGTAATTTGACTTTAACTCAAAATGCTTTAAAGCGATTTAGCTATCAATTTAAATCTGTGATATCCAGACAAAAAGATTTATCTGCCTATCAAATACAGGTCTGGGAAAATCGCCTCGCCACCCTACAAAGTCTGTTAAGTTATGGTCAAAGGGTTGAGTTTTAATTAGGATTTACTGAAAAAGTTTGTCGGTGGAGTCAGTATTCAGGAGACTCCGAGACAGTATTCAGGAGTTGAGAGTTGGGGTTTTAGGGAGTTGGGGTTTTAGGGTTTTGGGGTATTAGTTGAAATTCCCCTATCTCCCCACACCCCACACCCCACACCCCACACCCCACTTCCCCACACCCCACTTCCCCACACCCCACACCCCACACCCCACACCCCACACCCTCTTGTCAGAGGCCCGCCCGAATATGTAACAATTTATGGAAGAAACCCCCAAGCAAATTTAACGAGAAAAACATGGCAGCTACAATTAAGAAAGGAGCTTTAGTCCGCGTGGTGACGGGAAACCTAGAAAATAGCCTCGAAGCCCTAGCCAGCGATCGCCGTTTACCCAGTTATATGTTCAACTCGACAGCAGAAGTCTTGGATATAAAAGATGATTATGCTTTGATTAAATTCTATGTTCCTACCCCCAGTGTGTGGCTAAAGCTCGAACAACTGGAACCCGCCTGATGAGGATATTGCCTCATCCATAAATCATGGTTGACTTCTACGATACACCCCTCCCCTGTCAATCGCCCCGAGTCTCGGTTATTGGTGCCGGTAACGTCGGACGCACCCTGGCCCAACGCATCGCCGAAAAAAACCTCGCCGATGTGGTTCTCCTCGATATAGTCAATGGTTTACCCCAGGGTATTGCCCTAGATTTGATGGAAGCCCAGGGCATAGAACTGCACGACAGCGAGATTATCGGCACTAATAACTATGAAGACACGGCAGGCTCGGATATTGTCGTGATTACGGCTGGATTAGCCAGAAAACCGGGCATGAGTCGCGATGATCTCATGAATGTCAATGCTAAAATCGTCGTCGAGTCCGCCACTAAATGCCTCAAGTATTCGACCGGAGCCATTTTTATCGTCATCACCAATCCCCTTGATGTGATGACCTATCTAGTCTGGCAAGCGACGGGTTTACCCCCCCAAAGAGTGATGGGAATGGCGGGAGTCCTCGATTCTTCCCGTTTACAAACCTTTATCGCCATGGAATTGGGGGTTAGTACCGCCGACGTTCATGCTATGGTCTTGGGTGGTCACGGTGATTTAATGTTGCCCCTACCCCGTTACTGTACCGTCAGTGGTGTGCCGATTACCGAATTAATGGACGAGATGACGATTAATCGTCTAGTGGAGAGAACTCGCAACGGTGGGGCTGAAATCGTCAAATTACTGCAAACTGGCGGCGCTTATTACGCCCCCGCTTCCTCTGCCTGTATAATGGTCGAGACGATATTGAGAAATCAATCCCGTTTACTGCCGGCGGCAGCCTATCTTAAGGGTGAATACGGCCTACAGGATGTCTATCTGGGGGTTCCCTGTCGCTTAGGATGTCGGGGGGTGGAAAGTATTCTGGAAGTGCGTTTGACCGATGCTGAACGTCTGGATCTACACACTTCTGCTGCCTCAGTTCGTCAAAATGTTCATTTAGCTCTTGACAGTCTCAAGGTTTTGATGTAGTTAATACAATTCGTATTTTAAGAGGGTACAGGGCAAAGAACCGTTATACAAGGGAGTGCGACGGGAAGAACGCAGACCGATTTGTTTAGTCAGTTCTTTGTTTCCCGATAAAATATAGGCTGTCCAACCCTTAAACCTCTGTTTTAAGACATCACCGAAGGATTTATATAAGGCCCCTAATTCTTCGGTATTGCCCAATCTTTTGCCGTAAGGGGGATTACAGAGAATAATCCCTCGATCGCTCGTCGGTTCTAAGTCGGTGATGCTTTGCAAGCTAAAATTAATATAGTCCTGCACTTGACAAAAATAGGCATTATCCTCGGCCTGATGCAAAACCTCATAATCGGCATCACTAGCATAAATTGGCGCATTTAGCTGAAATTTTTGTTTTTCTTTAGCTTCCTGAAGCAAAGATTGCCATAAATCCGGTTGATAGTCTGGCCATTTCTGAAATCCGAACTGGGAACGGGATAAACCGGGGGCAATATTTAAAGCTTTTAAGGTCGCTTCGATGACAATGGTTCCCGAACCACAGAAAGGGTCTAAAAGTGCCATATCATCCTGCCATGCCGATAATTCTACCAAAGCAGCGGCGAGACTTTCTTTCAGAGGTGCGACTCCCATGGCCCGATGATACCCGCGACGATGCAAACTGTGGCCAGAACTATCTAAACTAAGCACACAGCGATTTTTCTCGATATGAGCGTTAATTTGCAGGTCGGGGTTTTCTGTATCCACAAAGGAACGGGGATTGCCCTGTTGACGCTGTTGGTCGATAATAGCGTTTTTGATGCTTAAAGCGGTGTAATGGGTGTGATTGAGGCGATCATTCGTTCCCGTACATTGTACCGCTAAAGTTTCCTCACTGCTGAGATAATCGCGCCAATCAATGGCTTGAATGCCATCATACAGTTCCTTCCCATCCCCACAGGGAATTTCGGCAATGGGAACCAAAACCCGAAAAATAATTCTTGACCAAAGATTGACTCGATAGAGTAGGGAGATATCCCCCTGAAAATGGACTCCCGTGAATACTGGTTTCACTTCTTTGGCCCCCAGGAATTCTAATTCCCTAGCGGCAATTTCTTCTAGTCCCCTAGCGGTAGTAGCAAAATAGGATCGAGTCATTTCAGTTATCAGTTATCAGTTATCAGTTATCAGGTTTCAGTTTTCAGTTTTCAGTGATTAGCTCTGGTCGTTGGTAGCTTGAAATTAGAAAGATTTTAATTTTTACCCTCTTGTAAATTCCTATCTCATTCGCTCAAGTCAGTGACTTTCTCTCACATATTGGTGAGCAGCAGAAGTTATTCAAAGAGGGCGAAGGCAATTCGCCCCTACAATAATATTTATTATCGCGCCAATGGTAGGGGCGCACTGCGTGCGCCCAAAATGTCCTATAGATATTTATACAAAATTCAGCTGCACCCATAATAATCCTCTTTTGTCAAGGCAGAAATGCTTAAGAATTGTGTCGCTGTGGTCATTAGTTTTATCTATCCTGAGTCGCTCTTTCTTTATCTTGTAGGTAGTTGGCGATCAAATCAAGTTTTTGTTAGGAAATATTAAAGGTTTCTCCCAATCAAGACTAGACAGCATTCTCTGAGAAAATAATGTAGGCGCTCATTATCGTTAGGGAAGGTTTTCTCGCGAGTTGCCTGAGCTATATTTGCTAGTTCTGTTTCTCTTATCTCTATATTATCCAGCCAACGCTCAAAATCTCCTCTGTCCATGTGTTCTTTAAATTTATTGGGATTATCTATACATAATTCGAGTAATTCTGGGATATTGTTAATGCGTTTTCTTCCACCATTGTCTAAGTCAAAACCGAAGGATGGATTATATTCTGGATTTCTACTGTAATTTTGAATTTTATTAAGAAGATTTTTAAAATCATTGATTTGATACATTTCCCATACTCTATAGTTAGACTTCCAAAATATTCGTGTACTTTTCACCTCTTTATTTTGTGCGTTAATTCTTTTGTACCAAATTTTTCTTAAACTTCCTTCACCGTCTCTTAACTCGACTATGTTTTCTTTCGTTTTCCATCCCCACCATAAGAGAAATATAAATATTCCTAAAGGAACTAATAATATTGTTAAAAAAACCATATTATTTAATATGTTGAATAGGGAAAAAATACCACCTACATTTGCGACTAATGCAATACCACCAAAAACAACCGTAACCCAATGACCTTCTTCTGGTCCAAATCGTAAAGTTTGCATATAGGTTTCCCAAACAATAGGCTTCTGACCACCGGGTAAATTATTAAAGTATAAATCATTGATTTTAGGCTCAATATTAGTGGCAATATATCTACCAATTATAACGACCTGATGATTACTTGCCTTGACAAGAAAGATGATTAATCCACAGGAAACGGGAACTATTATTCCTAGAATAATGGCTGAAGGAATTCGTCGTTCAATTGGAATAGCATAAAAGTTTTGTGGAGATATTTTTTCTGTTGCTGTGTCTTTTTCTTTAATAACTAACGTTGAATTTGTTTCTTGATTTGTGTGATTACTATCCGCTTTTGGATGAGATATTGTCTGTTTTATTGTATTTCCTGTTTTCTTTTCTATTGTAGTTGTATCTGTGGGTATTCTAGTAACAGTTGTTGTCTCTTTCATGATGGGAAGATTAGCGATGGGACTGATCCCAATTCCCAGTAAAGTCAAAACTAGACCCCCCCCGAAGACAATAACATTAGTGCGATTTTGTATGGTTTGCAAAATTTGTGTTCTCAGGGTTTTATACTCCTCCATACACACATCGATCGCTTTATTGATATCGGGTTGATTGTTGTTATTAGGCATTTTTTAACTCCTGAATTTATATATAGTTGTAATTTTATCTGGTCAAATAGAATTACACTATTGGCTTAAACTTTTCTTAATTAGTTCTAATGCGATTTGTAAATTAGCCTGTGTCCAAAGGAGAGGAGTGGCATCATTAGGAATATACTTTCCCTGTTCTAGATAGTATAATTCGGGACATTTAAACTCACCAACGGGGGAATCATTACCTGTAATTTGTCCGAGAGAACGATTGAAGTAATGGGTTTGTAGGTTAAGATATTTTTCCTGACCTGTACTCTGGAATTTAAGGGCAAAAATGGCAGAAATAATCGGATCAAAAATACACCATTGTGCTTCTTCGCCTAGATTTAATCCTCTCCCTTGTTCCTGTAACCAATTTTCCCTTTCCGTCGATACGGTGGTGCGGATTTCTGGGGGAATTAAGCGATAGTCTCGACACCAAAAAGAATCACCTAAATAGCGACGAATACCGTAATCTCCCTGAAGGTGAATGATAACATTATTAAGAATTTGATCGGCGATATTTGTCTCCACCACTTGTAAGGGATAAATCAAAAAAAGTAGGGCTGCATCATAACTTCTCGCCTGCGGTACTGGTAGAAGACACTCGGCTGGTAAAATCTGGTATAAAGCTTGTTCTCCTATCTCAATTAAGTCCGCTAAAAATGCCGGTGTAATCCTGCGATTTTCGACTGTGAGATTTATCTCTGTCTCGATTAATAACCTTTTTAATTCCCGTAATCCCGCTACCACAACCCCGATGCTAGATGCTTCTATTTTGCGGGTTTCTTCCCAGTGACCGCTATCCTCATCCTGCCAATAACTAATCCCTTGAAAATATAAAGGAAATAGGGCAATTGTTTCCAGACAATGGGGGGAAAGCTGAATATATTTTTCCCGTGCTAAACGACAATAAAACCAGAGAAAATAGCCAAGAGCATCATTTTGTGCGTGTTGCCAAACTTGGTCAATTTCCGTCAGTGTACGTCCCTCAAAACGAATATGAGGACGTTCCCTGATCTTTTCAGGATTAACCCGACCTTGGATAATATTAATAAAACGCCTTTGGAACTTTTGAAAATAGTTCATCAAAGTCTGAATATTCTTGACAGCGATCGCTGTCTGTCCGATAATATAATGAGAATAAGCCAGATAAACGTTATCTCTCAGCCAAACATTGGCGTATCCCGTGTATTCTGTCTCATTACTGACTAATGCTGCTGGAAATAAGCCATTTTCTAGGTGGGGAAATCTCAAGACATGATTTTCCGACAAAAACGCGGATAATCTCTGAATATCCCCTAGAGAGTAGCGGTATTTAATGAAATCGAGAATTTTTTCGTTGTGAACAACCAGCATCGGCAAAATACCCCAATAATCTGCTCAAAAACGAATTTATCTCGATCAATTCTACTGAGAAACCCAAAAAATGCGTCTTTGATTAGGATCCCGTCGGGGACTTTGTTCCCCCATCACTTGCCGCGCTTGACTAGGATCAAAGCTGCGAGTAAATTGACCGCGCAATTGATTGACGCGTTCCTCCTTTTCTTGGGCTGCCAAACGCACTTCTTCTAATTTTGCCTGTTGGATTTGTTGGTAGGGTAACAAACGAGCGATCGCAAAAAACGCCGTGATGGAAATGGCGCTATAGGCAATAATTCGCAGCCAAATCTCGATAATTTGCCATTTTTGGGATTTATTGCCGCTTTTTGGCTTTTTTTGTGGTTTTTTGTCGGTTTGGTTTCCTGTTCGTGCGGTCATAGATTTATGAGTACAAGTAAAATCGGTCAGAAAGTGGCTAATTACTTTTAAGTTACACCCAATCACTGACAACCGATAACCGAAAAACCCCAATCGGTCTATCCTATAGCTAGGTCAGACGGGATCAGGGTTTATTGAAAGCGACTTTACTTATAAAGTTCCGTCGCTAGACGAAAAGCCAAAATCCCGGGGATTAAAGCAATTACCAGAGCGACCAAAACTTGAGTATCAGAAAGCATTGCTGATTATCTCCTCATAAAGATATTCATCCAATACTTTCCGACATCATCGGGGTTCTCTGCATCATTTCGTTACAAGACTTCATATCTCCCCACCCCGATGACGGTTATCTCCCCTAGAAAAGAGAGTTGTAAAAGCGTTAAGCTGAGGTATTGGCATCATTACATTTATTTTTACCTGCGGCCTCAATGTTAGACTCGCTCCTTGATTCATCTCTAACCCTTAGTCTAAAAACCCCGTTAATTCTGTTGGTTCTCATTGCCCTAGAAGCAGTATTATCAGCAGATAACGCCATTGCTCTCGCTTCCATAGCACAGGGATTAGGAGATCATCAGCGTCAACGTCAGGCCTTGAATATTGGCTTAGTTTTCGCCTATATTCTCCGTATGATCTTGATTCTTACCGCCACCTGGGTGGTTAAATACTGGCAGTTTGAACTTTTGGGAGCAGTATATTTGCTCTGGTTAGTCTTTAATTACTTTGCCTCCCCTGAAGACAAGGATCACAGCCATCATAGTCTCCAGTTTCACTCTCTCTGGCAAGCTATCCCCCTAATTGCCGTTACTGATTTAGCTTTTTCCCTCGATAGTGTCACCACCTCCATCGCCGTGGCCGATGATACTTGGTTGATCCTGCTTGGTGGTACGATCGGAGTAGTTACCCTGCGCTTTATGGCCGGTTTATTTATTCGCTGGTTAGAGGAATACACCCACCTAGAAGACGCTGGTTTTGTCACCGTCGGTTTGGTGGGTTTAAGATTGCTGTTGCGGGTGATTAGTCCCGATTTTGTGCCGCCGGAATGGATTATGATCAGTTTAATTGCTCTCCTCTTTGCTTGGGGTTTCTCAAAACGCAACGATCGAGAACCAATAGAGAGTGATACCATCCAATCTGATAAATTACCTTGACACTCCCGTTGCCTAAAGGCATGGGGATTATTCGTTCACGGGGAGATGCCTTATAAAAGCAGTGCCTTTACTTGGTCTTACTCTCCCTCCGGAAGTAGTAGCGGTATGCCTACCGCCAAAATTCGTAAACCTTCATCTCGAATATTCTTAGCGGCATTGATGTCTCGATCGTGACTTTCTCCTCGTTAAACTATGCGAGGCTAAATTGTCAAGATTTTAGTCGTGCTTCGCTGTTTTACATTGGTCGGGGCTTCATCCCGTCGCGCTAAGGGCGACGGGATGAAGCCGTGAGCTTTTGCCGAACGGTCTTCACCCCGACATTTGAGATAAACTAATAACCATCTCCGCTCGTTTAGATTTCGTTATGACCAACACATTAGACGATAAAGCCATAGTCAAGGACTATTTTAACGCCACAGGATTCGAGCGCTGGCGCCGGATTTATGGGGATGGCGAAGTTAACAAAGTACAAAAAGATATTCGCATCGGTCATCAACAGACGATCGATACCATTATCGGTTGGTTAGAAAGTGATGACAATTTACCCAATCTCTCGATCTGTGATGCCGGTTGTGGAGTCGGTAGTCTTAGTATTCCCCTCGCTAAAGCTGGCGCCACTATTTTCGCGAGTGATATTTCCGAGAAAATGGTGACAGAAGCCAAGGAAAGAGCCGCTAAAGAGTTAGCAGATACTGGTAAACTCACCTTTGCGGTTCAAGATTTAGAAGCATTAACTGGCCAATATCACACGGTCATCTGTCTTGATGTTCTCATTCACTATCCCACAGAAGAAGCCTTAGGCATGATTAAACACTTGGGATCCCTAGCTCAATCCCGTTTAATCCTCAGTTTTGCCCCTAAAACCTGTTTATTAACCATTCTCAAGAAAATTGGTCAATTTTTTCCCGGTCCGAGTAAAACCACTCGTGCTTATCAACACAAGGAAAAAACTATTATCGCCGCTCTCAACGAAAATGGCTTTAAAATTGAACGGAAGAGTATGACTAGCACTCGTTTCTATTTTTCCCGTATCCTCGAAGCTGTCCGCAGCGAATAAATAATGGCAGTCACCACCAGCAAATTAATCGAGTGGAAACAGCAAAAACGCGCGATTGTCACCCTCACAGCTTGGGATTATCCGATCGCGCGACTGCTCGATCAAGCGGGAATTGATATTATCTTGGTAGGTGATTCCTTAGCTATGACCGCTTTGGGCTATCCTACCACTTTACCGATCACCCTAGAGGCGATGATTCACCACGCGGCGGCCGTGTCTCGCGGGGTAAAACAAGCTTTAGTTGTCTGTGATTTGCCTTTTCTCAGCTATCAGGAAAGTGTCAGTCAGGCAATTCACTCGGCGGGAAGGATGTTAAAGGAAGCGGGAGTGCAAGGGGTAAAATTAGAGGGAGGTTATCCCGCTATGATCGAGACTATTAGCCGTTTAACCCAGATAGGCATCCCTGTTATCGGTCATATCGGATTAACTCCCCAGTCGGTGCATCGGTTAGGATACCGTCAGCAGGGAAAAACCCCATCGGATGCACAAAGATTAATCGAGGAAGCTTTAGCCTTAGAGAAAGCGGGAGTATTTGCCCTGGTTTTGGAACATATTCCCGCTAATTTAGCCGCTACTATTACCGATAAATTGACTATCCCGACGATTGGTATCGGTGCGGGGGAAGATTGTGATGGTCAGGTGTTAGTAACGGCGGATATTCTAGGATTAACCGAAAAAGCTCCCCCTTTTGCCAAAGTTTATGCTAATTTAAGCGAGACAATTACAAAAGCAGTGGTGGAATTTGCCAAGGATGTGAGGAGAAATGAATAGCGGCGAAAAAGCCACCTTTGGGGCTGGTTGTTTTTGGAAAACCGAGGACGCATTTCGGCGTTTACCAGGGGTTTTAGCCACTTCTGTGGGTTATATGGGGGGACATTTCCCCAATCCTAGTTATCTCGATGTGTTATCGCGAATTACCGGTCATGCGGAAGGGGCACAAATTGAATATAATCCCCAAGAAATAAGCTACGAGGCGTTATTAGCCGTTTTTTGGTCAATCCATGATCCGACTCAGTTAAATCGCCAAGGACCGGACCGGGGAGAACAATATCGATCGATTATTTTCTATCACACCCCGGAACAAAAGTTAATCGCCACCGCTGGCAAGCGTCAACTACAACTATCGGGAAAGTTTCAGCAGGATATCGTTACTTTGATCGAACCCGCAGGAGATTATTATCTGGCCGATCAGTCCCATCAACAGTATTTAGAGAAAAAACTGGCTCGATCGGCCGAGGATTTCTAGAAGAAAATATCAAGACAGGATCGGGGTATAATGTAAAATTGCTTTCGCAGGAGATCAGGAAAAATGCCCGAGGCGGTCGGAGTCATTCAAACGTTGGGTTTTCCCCCCGTTTTAGCGGCGGCGGATGCCATGGTTAAAGGGGGACGAGTCACCCTAGTTTATTTTGATCTAGCGGAAAGGGGCGAATTTTTAGTGGCGATTCGCGGTCCGATTTCCGAGGTTAAACCAGCAGTAGAGGCCGGATTAGCGGCGGCAATGAGGGCTTTTGGTGGTAATGTGGTCAGTCATTACATCGTACCGAATCCTCCAGAAAATGTACTGGCGGTTTTACCAGTGCAGCATACGCCTAAGTCGGACCGTTTTCGCAGTTAATTTCCCTAGGGATTGGCCCCAAACTAGACTATAGTTAAAGACTGGAAAATAGATTGGATTCTATCAATTGAACTTATCTGATTTTTGTTATTAGGAGTTAATTTATGACAGCCCAACCCGCGGTGGGATCGATCGAGACCAAAGGTTTCCCCGGTATTCTAGCGGCCGCCGATGCGATGGTAAAAGCAGGACGGATCACGATTGTTGGTTATTTAAGGGCAGGCAGCGCCCGTTTTACCCTCAATATTCGCGGGGATGTACAGGAGGTAAAAACCGCTATGGCTGCCGGCATTGAAGCCGTCAATAAAACCGAGGGGGCAGCTTTAGAAACCTGGGTAATTATTCCCCGTCCTCACGATAACGTGGTGGCTATTTTACCGATCGATTATAGCGAGGCAGTGGAACCTTTTCGCGCCGCCGCCGACGGCGCGATCGCTCCAATCCGTCGTTAATATTCAAGGTTAATTTTTTGTTATCGGTTGAAACTTGTCTAGTTCCAACTTAGTTTTTGTTGACATCCTCACCGTCTGTAAAACGGACGGTGATTCCGAAACCTAAAAATTGTGGTCGTCAGTTTGTCATTAATTCCAGTCGGAATCAGGTATCAGAAGAAACAAAACAATGTGATAAGTTTTGCTTGAGTAAAATAACTTTTAACATAATTTTTATTAGGTTCTTCGGTAGGTACTATGCTAGGGTTGGCTGAATAAATCTAAAAACCTTGTTGGGTAAGACTTTTAGACTTTTTTGGCCTCAAAAAGTGCCAACCCTTGGAGTGATCGGGGGTAAAATTCCGGGACTTTTTCCCTGAAAATTAGGTAATTGACCCCCTCAAAATCGGTAAAACCCTACACCCTACACCCGTTCGGACCTCGGCGTGAGCTTTTGTCGAACGCTGAGATCACGGCCGAAGCCCACACCCCACACCCTGCCCCCAGAAAAAACTTTTTCAGCAGACCCTATGCTAGGGTTTGCTGAAAAAGTTTGTTGGTGGGGTTAGGAGTCAGGAGTCTCCGAGTCAGTAGCCGGTCGTCGGGAGGGGAAGTCAGAATAACAGAATGACCTCGCAGGTCTGGAAGCGGAACCCTTCGAAATCGAAGAGCGAAAGTGCAAGGGTTTTGAGTCCCTCGGATCGATTTCTCAACCTTTGTTTTTGGGACTTTTTGGGCTAATACCAAATTTCTAAATCCATGACAGACATCCACGCTCGAATGCTTGCCAAGCCTGCATTCGTTGTGACGCGAATAAAGAAAAATGGTATCCTATTGGTGATTTTCTCTCACTTAAGGTGAGCAGCAGAAGTTGTTCAAAGAGGGCGAAGGCAATTCGCCCCTACAATAATATTATTTCGCCAATGGTAGGGGCGCACCGCGTGCGCCCAAAATGTCATCTGGATATTTCGACAAAATTGAGATGCACCAGGCATAACCATCTCTGTCATTACTTTTGAAAAATGGTATAAAAAAGTCGCAAAACCGTTTTCTAGCAAGGCTTCCAGTAATTTTCAGCAAGCCATATGCTAGGGACTCTTTGCTTATCAAAACCTTATTCGTCAAGTCTGGTATTTGTGATTGCATAACAAGTACCGAAGAACCGATAATATTAGGTTGAGGTCTACTGATTACTGAAATGCTGAAGATAAATTTTTTCGTTGTGTTTGATTGATTGAAAAAAATCGACAATGGGACGAGGATAATTAACCCCTAAAATCACCCCATAACGCCTTTGTTCCTCTGGAGATAATTTATAAGGTTCGTGAATTTTATCGCCTTTTATTAGGGCTAATTCGGGCAACCAGTGACGTAAATAATCACCTTTAGGATCATAGTCTTTCGACTGTTTAGGGATATTAAAATAGCGAAATCCTCGTGCGTCATTACCGACACCAGCAGTGTAATTCCAATTACCCCAATTACTACAGACATCGTAATCAATTAATAATGACTCGAACCATTCTGCTCCCATGCGCCAATCAATACCGAGATTTTTGGTCAGAAAACTAGCGACATTTTGCCGGCCACGATTTGACATAAATCCCGTAGCGGATAATTCTCTCATATTAGCATCTACAAGGGGATAACCGGTTTTTCCCTCACACCAGAGATTAAATCTTTCCCAATCTTCTAACCAAGGCAAATTAAGTTCTTGCAAACCAGATTTATAGAAGATTTTATTCCCGTGTTTACTGCAAATAAATCGAAAAAAATCTCGCCATAATAATTCAAAAATCAGCCAATAGGTAGAGTCATTTTTTACTCTTGTTTGCTCATATTTTTGTACTTCCTCATAGATATAACGGGGGGAAAGACAGCCAAAACTTAACCAAGCTGAGAATTTTGAGGAATAATTAGTCCCTAACATTTCATTGCGGGTTTCCTTATAGGTTTTTAAGGAATCACTATCCCAAATATATTCCTTAACCCGTGATTTTCCTACCATTTCACCCCCTTGAAACGACAAAACACCTCCCCAGTCTAGAATTGGTTCTGTTAAGCCTAAATCGTTTAAACTCGGAAGATTTCCCAAATCTATATTGGGCAATTTTGTCAAATTTTTAGGACTGGGATAAGTTGCTCTTATTTGCCAATGACGTTCTACTTGTTTACGAAAATTAGTAAATAATTCTGGTAATTGATTAAGAGTAAAAGGTAAGTCATCAGGATGGTATAAAGTGGCTGTCCAAAAAGTTTTTATCTGCCGGGGAACCATGGATAAAGCCTTATTTACAGCTTTTTCTACCGCTAATTCCTCTGCTGTTACCTCTTGATGATAATAAACCCTGGCTATCTGCAATTCTTGAACTAATTGCGGGATAATTTCTTCTGGTTTTCCCCGTCGGATAATTAAATTACCGCCTAAACCTTCCAGAGATTGTCGTAAATTGGCTACGCTTTCTAATAAAAATTTAGCCCGGAACTTGCCTGTTTTGGGAAACCCGTAGGAAGTAAGACCAAATTGACGCTCATCAAAACAATAGAAGGGAATTATCTCTAATTGTTCTTGAACAGCTTGATAAATTGCCTCGTGATCGTGAAGCCGCAGATCATGGCGATACCAGATTAAAACCCGCATTTAACATCAATTAAAAGTTGATAACCGATCAATAAGTAGGGTTTGCTGAATAAATGTGAAATGTAGGTAAGGTAAGGGTTTTGTGGCTTTTCTCGTGAAACAGGTGCAAGATTTTGAGAGAATCGTGGTTCAAAACCTTGCATCTTCATCGGCCCGCGTCCTGTAGGGGCGAAGCATTCGGACAATAACCTATCGGTGAAACCTTAGATTTTCTATCCGAATGCTTCGCCCGTACTTTTTGCTGCAAACCCTAAGTAGTTAGGTGTTAAAAACCATCATACACCCCCCTTAATAAGGGGGGATTAAGGCATACACCCCCCTTATTAAGGGGGGATATATCTTCAATTTAATTATCTTTTGCCGTAGTAATGGCCATAGTAACGATAATTGTGGTCTTTCCGACTAACGTTATTAGCCACTAAACCTAACAGGGAAATGTGGGATAATCTCAGATCTTCGAGCAGATTTTTAAGGGCAAAGCGATCGGTTTTGCCCAGTTTGGTGACGAGAATCAGTCCGGTGGCCATGGCGGCGAGAATTTTCGCATCGGCAAAGGCGACGAGCGGTGGTAGATCGTAGATAATTAGATCGAAGGCGTGGTCTTGCTGTAATTGCGAGATAATTTCCTGCATTCTCTGGGAAGAAAGCAAGCGGGTTGGATCTGGGGGAATTGGACCGGAGGTAAGAATCGATAAATTCTCGTAGCGGGGTAGGGATTGAATGGCCTCGTTCCAATCGAGACCCTCGGCGATGACATTACTAAGGCCGTGGTCGTTATCGAGATTAAGTCGATGGTGAATCTGGGGTCGTCGCAGGTCGGCATCCACCAGTAAGACTCTTTGTCCCATACCAGCGGCCGCCTTAGCGATATTGATTGCCATGGTGGTTTTACCATCTCCCGGTGATAGAGAACTAATCACGAGGGACTTGAGGGGGGAATCGGAACCGAGGAGACGAATATTGGTGTTAAGAGTGCGGAAAGCTTCCGAGAAGGGGGAGAAATTATAGTAGGACGGGTTTTCGTTGGCTGATTTTAGGGTAGTATTAGGGATAGTAATTTTGCGATCGCCGACTGTTAACTGGGGTAGGGCGGCGGTGATCACTTTTTCGATCGTGCCGAGGTCTTTTTGCCAGGGAATTGCGCCTAAAAGGGGTAGTTTAGTATCTTCTTTTAGTTCATCTGCACTATGATGAACGGGGTCTAATCTTTCAGCTAAAAAGGCCGCCCCCATACCTAGTAACAGACCACCGATAACCCCTAAAGCTAGATTTCGCACGGGTTTAGGAGAAACGAATTCTTCCTCTACTTCTGGAGGGGCGATCAGTTGCCAAGGGACGACCTGTTGTGCCACCTTGAGTTGGAGTTTTTGTTGTTCCTCCAGAAAACGGCCGAGACTGGTGGTGGCGATTTCCAATTCTCGCTGCAAATCCGTATAACGACGGGCTAAAACCGCCAGATTTTTGACCGAGGCTTTCTGTTGTTCGAGGGCTTGGGCAAGGGATTCTACCTTAACTTCTAGGGTTTGGCGACTGTTAGCGGCTTCCACCAATTGTTGGGTTAATTCTACTCGCAAAGCGCTCCGTGACACCAAAGCCGGAGAATTACCCACTGTCTGGGGCAGTTTTTCCCCTAGGGTTCTTTGGGCCTCCTTTTGCAGTAGGGGCAGTAAATTGGCTCTTTTTTCCTCTAGGGTGGCGATTATCGGGCTATCTTTCGCAAAAACTGCCGATTGTTTGGCCAATTCCACTTCTACTTCCTGCAGCTGCTTGAGCAAATCTTGATAACCGGGGGATTCACTGAGATAAGTGGCGATAATTGCTTGATTCGGGGCTAATCCCACCTGTTGCTGTAAAGCTTGATAGCGAGAGTTAATTTCGTTAAGGGCGACTTGGGCTGCCCGATACTCTTGTTCGGTAGTGGTTAACTGTTGTGATAAACGAGTCGCCTCTTTGTCAGGATCGAGGAAATTGTATTGCTGCCGGAATTGCTGCATTTGTTTTTGTAGAGAATTAACTCGTTCCTGCAGCACGGGCAATTGTGCATTGACAAAATCTAACCCTTGATTAATTTCGGTCTTCCGTTCCTGAGAACTATAGTTTAGGTAGTGACGGGCTAAATTATCTAAAACCAGCTGAATTTTTTTCGGTTCCGCATCTTGATAGGAAATTTCTAAAACTTTTGTCTCTTTTAATTGACTAATTTTGAGATCAGATTTGCCAGTTTTACTAATTAAATCACTGTAGGTAAAGTCGGGATATTGAGGAGTTATTTTACTAAGGATGGGGTTAAGGAGTTGAGGACTTGTTAAAACAGCGATCTGGGTATCATAATCGATATCTTCACCCCCTAACTGAGGCAGGATATCTTGGGCTGCCAACCCGAGAGAATTTTTATTTTCCTCAATGGGTTGACCGATGAGCAGCAGGAATTTACCTTGATAGATAGGGGTTTTTAAGAAAGTCCAAGTAGCGATCGCTGCTGTCAGCCCGAGGGTGATACCAGCGATTAACCACCAGCGATGCTTGATGACAGAAAGGACTTGACGCAGGTTGAGTTCCTCTTCTTCCTCGGTCACGGAGGGTATAAAAGCGGGTTGAGCAAAAACTGGCAGATTTGCTTGACTTTGGGTTTTTAAAGCCCCGTTTTGTTGGTTGTTCATCATTAATCAAATAGTCAAGGGATAACTCTATTAAAAGATTTTGCGGTAGCAATCTGGCTCGATTAATCACCGCTTAATCATAACACCGTGCTACGATGATAACCCTAGTTTTTCCAGAACTGCTAATTTTTGTGCTGCTTCGTCAGATCAGAACATTCATGGGTAGCCATTCTATAAATCTCGGTTCTTCGTTACTGGGTAAGTATCTAAGCACAATTAATTATACATCTAAGCCACTACTCCGTCAGACTGCTGCTGTGATCAGTAAACAGTGAACTGAAAACTCAAATCCGATCCCTAATAGCTGTCTTGTGAGTCTCGGAGTCTCGGAGTCTCGACTAGGAAATTAATTTTGCACGACTACTTATGGTTCGAATCGGGGGGCATAAATCGACTAAATCCTTATCTGGCAAGAGACTTAATTGATTAGTTCGTTCTAGCTCGAAAACAATTGACAAAAATCCCTGAATATCTTTCTAGATAAAGGTTTCATCCCTTATAACCCTGTCCGTTGCATAAGACAAACCGAAGAACCCAAACTTTTTCAGCAGACCCTATCTAAGGTGACAAATAGCTCGATAAATCAGCGAAAATCTCGATAAAATCTTGCTTTTTCAGCCTACTACATTGCCAAACACTACCAACTAAACTGGTATTTAGCATCATTAGATACAGATTTCCAGCGGTCGATTGGTTTTGATAGAAATATAAATATCGATCGCCTGCTACCAATCTTGATGAAAAGACGGTATTTTCTGGCTTTTATCGGCTCAATTGCCCTTATTTGGTTATTATCTCCAGGCATAAACCTTTTTTCCGCTACTATCGCCACCGCCCAAACCCAGACAATTCTAGTTTCTGCCGCCGCTAGTCTCAAAGATGCCCTAGAAGAAATCAAGCCGAGGTTTGAAAAAGCCCATGCCAAGATTAAAGTTAACTATAACTTCGGTGCGTCGGGGGCTTTGCAACAGCAAATCGCACAAGGTGCACTCGCCGATGTTTTCGTCTCGGCTGCGACTAAGCAAATGGACGCTTTAGCAAAAGCTGGTTGGATTGATACAAGTACCAGTAGAAACCTGCTCACTAATCGCCTAGTTTTAATCGTTCCCAAGAATTCCACCCTAAAAATCAGCGATTTTCGTTCCCTGACTAACAGTAATGTCAAAAGAATTGCCGTGGGTGAACCGCGCAGCGTTCCCGTCGGTCAGTACAGCGAAGAAGTTTTGAAAAATCTCGGCATTTTAGAGCAAATAAGACCAAAACTGGTCTTTGCCAACTCCGTCCGTAATGTTCTCGCCGCCGTAGAAACCGGTAACGCCGATGCTGGCATTGTTTACATCACCGATGCCAAAATTTCCGACCAAGTAAAAGTAGTGGCTACGGCTGCCAATAATCTTCATTCTTCGATTATTTACCCGATAGCTGTGATCAAAGCTAGTAAAAACCCGCAAGCTGCCAAGACTTTCGCCCAATATCTCACTAGGACAGCCGCTAAAAACATTTTTGAAAAATTCGGCTTCGCAATAGCCAGATAAACAATGTCAGACTTTTCCCCCCTATGGATATCCCTGAAAACCGCCACCATTGCCCTGATAATCATCTTTTTTCTCGGTATTGCCGCCGCTTATTGGATGTTAGGCTATCGCGGACGGTGGAAATCCCTAATCGAGGGAGTTTTCGTTGCGCCCTTAATCTTGCCACCGACGGTGGTAGGGTTCATTTTACTGCTCCTATTCGGCAAAAACGGACCATTAGGACAGTTATTAGACTTATTTAACTTTCGCATCGTTTTTACTTGCTATGCCGCCATCATTACTGCGACGGTGGTAGCTTTTCCCCTGATGTACAAAACCACCCTAGGGGCTTTTGAACAGGTGGATGCCAATCTTTTACAGGTTGCCCGCACCTTGGGCGCGACGGAGAGAAAAATATTCTGGCGCGTACTTTTGCCCCTCTCCTTCCCCGGGGTATTAGCAGGATTAACCCTAGCTTTTGCCCGCGCTTTGGGGGAATTTGGGGCGACTTTGATGTTAGCCGGTAATATTCCGGGGCAAACTCAAACTATCCCGATGGCGATTTTCTTCGCTGTGGAAGCAGGAGCGATGACCGAGGCTTGGATATGGGTGTTTATTATCATATTAATCTCCCTATCGGGGATTATCGCCGTTAATCTCTGGCAAAGTCAACGCAAACAGCAATTAGGACGACCGGGAGAAAGCAAACCTAACGAGATGGAGGACTGGCTGCCACCCTGGGAGGGTCGCAATTTTGCCCTTTTAGAAGCTGAAAATCAGCATTATAGGGATAAAATAGGCTTATTTGTTGACATAGAGAAATATTTACCCGGTTTTAACCTCTCGGTAACTTTTAACTGCCAAAATCAGCCCCTAGGACTATTAGGGGCTTCGGGGTCGGGAAAAAGCCTGATTTTGCGATCGCTGGCTGGTGTGGAAACGCCCTCAAGGGGTCGTATTGTCTTAAATGGTCGCATTCTCTTCGATTCCGAAAAGGGAATTAATCTCCCCAGTCGTCAGCGTCGTATCGGTTTTGTGGTGCAGAATTATGCCCTTTTTCCCCATCTCACCGTGGCAGAAAATATCGCTTTTGGTCTCTCGCAAAAGTTACCCACAAAAATTATCCGTCAGCAGATTGCCACCCAATTAGAATTAGTGCAGTTACCCGGCATGGAAAACCGTTATCCCCATCAATTATCGGGGGGACAACAGCAACGGGTCGCCATCGCTCGCGCTTTAGCTAGTCGTCCGGAAGCTTTATTATTAGATGAGCCTTTTTCTGCCCTTGATACCCATCTACGCGCTCAATTAGAACGTCAGATGATCAAAACTTTAAGTAATTACGATGGCGTGACAATTTTTGTTACCCATAATATGGATGAAGCTTATCGAATATGTGAGAATTTATTAGTTATGGAAAAAGGGCGGGCAATTGCCAATAATTCTAAACAGAAAATTTTTGAGCGACCAGATAGCGTTAGTTTGGCAAAAATTACTGGCTGTAAGAATTTTTCCCGTGCTATTATCATTAATAATCAACAATTGGAAGCCATTGATTGGGATGTTAAATTACACACCGTCCCTAGGATTCCCGACTATTTAGCTCACACGGGAATTCGCGCCCATCAAATTATTTTTGGTCGAGATTTAAGCAATATTAATACTTTTCCCTGTTGGTTAGCTAATGCCATTGAAGGACCCCATCGGGTGACTCTCTATCTGAAACTTAATCAACCCTCGAACCACGATCGAGATTTTCATATCCAAGCAGAGTTATATAAGGATAAATGGTTAGAAATTAAGGAGAAAGCTCTGCCTTGGACTGTTACTTTATCTCCCCAGCGTTTATTATTATTAAAATAATGCGCTAACTCAACGAACCCCCATGAGTACCCACCCAGACTCACGCACTGCTGGGGAGTTAGATTGCCAAACAGAGATTTTGATGCTAATAAGCTAAGACGCATTTTAACCGCCTATCCTTAGATTAGCTGAATCTCCTCCAACCCCCCCTTGCCCTAGGGCATCGTCGACCGTCTCCCCAAAACGAAAACCTCATACCTCGATTACTGATTACTGTTTACCGATAAATCAAGTTAAAATATCCCCTCCTAACATCCGTTGATATTTAGCTTCTAAAGCTTGTTTCAAAGTAGGCAAAGTGATTAAATGGGGGTCATCTAACATAATTTTTTCGGCGGCATCTCTTGCCAAAACCAACACCTCTTGATCCTCGACTAAACTAGCGAGGGCAAAGTCTGGTAAACCCGATTGTCGTTGTCCTAAAACTTCCCCTGGACCGCGAAATCGCATATCCATTTCCGAGATAAAAAAGCCATCTTGGGATTGTTCCAAAACCGTCAATCTTTGACGGGAATTAGCACTATTACTGCCACTTAAAAGTAAACAATAGGATTGATGGGAACCTCTGCCCACGCGCCCCCGTAATTGATGCAATTGTGAAAGGCCAAAACGCTCGGCATTTTCAATTAACATTACCGTGGCATTGGGAACATCCACCCCTACTTCGATAACCGTAGTTGAGACAATAATTTGCAGAATATTATCGCGAAAAGCTGTTAAGATTTCCTCTTTTTCGGCGGAACTCATGCGACCATGAAGTAACCCGATATTAAAATCAGGAAAAATCTTTTCTGATAAATTTTGATATTCTTCCACCGCAGCTCTAACATCTAATTTTTCCGATTCTTCAATCAAGGGAAAAATCACATAAGCTTGTCTACCTTGGGCAATTTCACGCCGAATCAAATCATAGGCAGCCCTTCTTTGATTCCCATTTAAAGCAGTGGTTTGAATCGGTTGCCTGCCGGGTGGTAATTCGTCAATTTGACTCACATCTAAATCCCCATGCAGGGTTAAAGCTAAAGTACGGGGAATCGGTGTTGCTGTCATGGTTAAAACGTGGGGAGACTCTCCTTTGCTTAATAATCTTGCCCTTTGTTGTACCCCAAAGCGATGCTGTTCATCAATAACAACTAAACCTAATTTGCGGAAATTAACTGCATCTTGAATTAGGGCATGAGTTCCCACTAAAAGTGGTAATTCTCCTGTCTCCAATTGGGCGTGAATTTCTCGCCGTTTAGCGGTTTTTGTGGAACCAGTTAATAATTCTACGGGTAAATGTAAGAGATTAAACCAGCTAACTAACTTACGATAATGTTGTTCTGCTAAAACTTCCGTGGGAGCCATTAATGCCGCTTGATAACCAGATTGTAGGGCTGCTAAAATAGCATAAACTCCGACAATTGTTTTGCCAGAACCCACATCCCCCTGCACAAGACGATTCATCGGGGTGCTAGAATCTAAATCCTCTAAAATTTCCCCAATAACTCGTTTTTGAGCATTAGTTAATTGAAAGGGAATTATCTGATTAAATCGATCAATTAGTTGACCCTTAGCACTAAAAACAGCACTTTTCTGTGTCTGACGATACTGTTGCCGCCGCCGCAGAAAACCCAATTGTAAAAAGAAGAATTCATCAAAGACTAATCGCCGTCGCGCTTGACTTAGAATCTCGGCATTATTGGGGAAATGAATGTTAGTAATTGCTGTTTTTAAATCGATTAATCCGTATTGTTTTCTTAGACCGAAAGGTAGGGTATCTTTTATCGCCTCTACTGCCCCAAAAGCGGCGACTACAGCCTTTCTAATTAGGTCGGCGGGTACGCCATCGGTGAGGGGATAAACCGGCAGAATACGCCCAATTTTTAAGGAATCAATACTTGCACCAGAACTGTCTAATAATTCAAATTCAGGATTTTCTAAAGTTAACCCATATTTACCCGCTTTGACTAAACCACTAACCGCCACCACCGAACCCACCGGATAGAGTTTTTTTTGTCCTTCTTGCCAAGCACGATTAGTATAACGAGTTCCCGCATAAAAACGGTTTAACTTTATCTGTCCAGTGCGATCCTGTAACAGCAATTCAAAGATAGCTAACTTGGTATTTTTGGGGCTAGTAAAACAATTACAGCGCTTGACATTCCCCACTAAAGTTACCGTTTCCCCCTCGGTTAAATTAGCAATATTGACTTGACGACTGTAATCAACATGATCCCGAGGATAATAATATAATAAATCTTCAACTTTGTGGAGGTTTAATCTTTCTAAAAGACTGGCTTTTTTCTCTCCCACTTCCGCTAGATATTTCAAGGGTTGTTCGAGGAGAACTTGCCGTGGAGAATTAGCCTTTGCCGTGATGGGAGTGGTATTAATAATTTTCGCCGTGGCTGGTTCTTTTGGGGTGGTGGCTGCTTCTAAAGTTTGCCGTAATTGTTGCAAAAAATTGCGAGTTTCGGTGACTAATTGTTGTCTTTGTCTAGGATTAAATTGGGAATATTGGGCAAATTTTTGGGCTAATTCTCGCCAGCGATTTCTCTCACTGGTGGAAATTCCCACGGGAGGATTATCTCCGAAACTAAGACACAAAAACTCGCTAAAACGGTATTGATTTCCCTGAAGATCGGGATAACCTTTTTCCGCTTCCACAGATAAGGCTTTTTGTAATCTCACCCAGTCGGGTATTTCCCCTTTCATAATTGCCTCTTGACTCCAAATTTCCTAGTATTATGCTTCCTTAATACCTCTGTTTGATCAGAACTGATTAATCATACCAACTACTGCGCCACGCCGCTTCCGCTTGAGCGATAGTATATTCTTTGCGAACACGATGATATTGTTCCCCTAGACGATTTAATTGTTCCCAAAGGGAGCGAATTTGATTTCTTTCGACACTTAAGCGCGCGTCAGCAAATTCCAGTTCAGCCATTCGTAGATGAATTGCCGTTACTTTAGTGACTTTGCCACTTGAAAAATCATTATCATTCCCATCATCTTCATCTTTTTCCTCCTCTGGTTCAGGGTTTTTAGCTTCTACTAAAATGTTTAACATATTATTTCCTCCACCTAGGGATTGTCCCTCCTCTCCCGCTTGAATTGCCCTATCGATAATTTGGCTGGGTAGATTAGGGGGAAGAATATAAGCTTTTTGTAGTTGCTGATTAATTTGTCTAGAGAGATGATTGAGAATCTCGATACAGTTTTTTTCCAGCACTCGACAACAATAAAGTAAAATATCTGGGTTATTAATCTCTCCAGTTGAGGCTAGGTTTTCCCGTTTGTCCAGAAAAAGTTTCAAGAAATCTGGGGTATTTTTCATCTCTGCTGGACTTTTTGGCAATCCTACCCCTGAAAATGCCTCTCGATCGAAGCTCTGCTCGCCCAATTGCTGTAAACTAGCCTTAGCCTCTTGTCCTAGAGTTTTGATCTCCTCTTGCAGTTTCTGACGATTGCTGTGGGAGAGGGCCAGAAATTCCCCCCCATAGTAACGGGTACAGATATGATACACTGCCCCGATCGCCTGTTTATAGAGAGATTCACCAAATGAATCAAGATAAATTCGGTATTTTTCCCGCATTCTTTCGGCTAAATTGGCCACTTCCGTTTCTATGTTCTTTAAATCTTGTTGTAGCTTGTTCAGTCTTCCAGTCATAGAAATTTTACAGAGGGAGAAGTTAGCGATCGGCGAATCCTATTATAGCGACTCACTGTCAGCTATAGCACCCTGACAAGGGGGAGATGCTCAGACTCGCTCGGTTATCAGTTATTTTAGCTATTAGCTTTTCGTAGATCAGCTTTTAGCATTTGTTTTGGCAAAGATAACTGCTAAGTGGGTGAGTGGAATTAAATATAAGATGAACGTAAGTTGGACTTCGGCCGTGAGCTTTTGCCGAACGGTTGAAGCATGAAACCTAACGCCCGCATGGGTTACTTTTAGGGCGGAGATTGTCAAAATGATGCTAGTTAGTAGGAAAACTCTCTATCTCTATGGTAGATAAAGTTAGTTTACTTGGGATAAGCTGTTGACTATCTAAATTACTCGTTAAGACTGCCCCAGAGTGCCGGAGTTGGGAGCAGGGAGAGAAAGTTTGAGCATTTGTACTAAAATTTACAATACGCAGTTTAAATTCAGTACAGCTTAGTTGATTCTGATAGTTGACCGCTTGTACCAATGTGAAAATATGTTCTATATTCTCGCCAATATTCTAACGTTACTAAAACTTGTTCTTCTCTATATAGTTTAGGTTTAGACCCCCTTTTAGATGGCTTCGTCCGTGATCTTTTGCCGAACGGTGAATTAGAGTCGGCTTCAACACTTTCTTACTGCTTCTACCATCTTTCTATATGTTTGTTGATACACACCGAAACGGCGTTTGAACTGTTCAGCTGATAAGTTTTGATCATCCATATTTTTGCTAATAAACATAGCAAAAGTATAGATGATTTCCTGACCTAAGATCACATTTTATTCTTTTTTCGACTTCCATCTAAAAATCGATAAAAAAGCCAAAACACCCATTATACCATAAAAAAATTATGCAAGAGGTCTACTATCCTCCGATGCTGCCGCTTCTAGGCTGGTAATTGCGGTTTCTGCCGTAGCAGTTTGATAAACCTGTTCATTTCTAGCAAATAAATTGCTCATATCTTGAGAATAATTAGAAGCGATCGATAATAAAGCTCCCGCAAAAATATAGAGAGGTAAAGGTAAAATAAAACCCTTCGCCCACTGATAAAATTCTACCAATAAAAACAACAATACACAACCCACAACCCATACTTTCATCACAGTTTTTTCTCCTATTTTGACGAGAAAAGGTGAGCAAAAAGCCCACCTTTTATTTAACTAATTCCAGTGAGAACTTATTCAATCACGGGAGCGATTAACTCACGTCTTTCACCGGAAATAACTTTCACCTTACCTTCCTCATCGATATCGACCATGGCCGTATCACCATCACCCACGCGTCCGGAGAGAATTTCCTCAGCCAGAACATCTTCCAAGAGACGCATAATCGCACGACGTAAGGGACGAGCGCCGTAGGCCGGATTATAACCCTCCTCGATCAAGCGTTCTTTAAACTTATCAGTAACAGACAAAGTAATATTTTGTTCTGTCAGACGTTTAAACACATCCTTGAGCAGGATTTCGGCGATTTCCTTGACTTCTTCCTTATTGAGTTGACGGAAGACAATAATCTCATCGAGACGGTTGAGGAATTCCGGACGGAAATATTGTTTTAATTCCTCATTAACCAGCGATCGAATGCGGTTATACTGGGCCTCAGCTTGATTATCGGCAAACTCGAAACCTAAACCACCGCCACCCTTCTCGATCACTTTAGAACCGATGTTCGAGGTCATGATCAACAGGGTATTTTTAAAGTCCACTGTGCGACCTTTAGCATCGGTCAAACGTCCATCTTCAAGGATTTGCAGAAGCATATTGAAGACATCGGGGTGAGCTTTTTCGATTTCGTCGAATAGCACCACCGTATAGGGACGACGACGCACCGCTTCCGTTAATTGTCCCCCTTCGTTGTAACCAACATAACCCGGAGGTGAACCGATCAACTTAGAAACCGTGTGCCGTTCCATGTATTCCGACATATCGAGACGGATCATCGCATCTTCGGAACCAAAGAAATAAGCGGCCAGAGCTTTAGTTAACTCGGTTTTACCTACCCCCGTCGGACCTGAGAAGATAAAGGAAGCAATGGGACGGTTGGGATTTTTCAGACCGACGCGAGCGCGACGAATGGCGCGGGACACCGCTTTAACTGCGTCCTCTTGACCGATGAGACGCTGATGCAGGGTATCTTCCATGTGCAGCAGTTTCTCGGATTCGGTTTCGGTCAGTTTATTGACGGGAACCCCAGTCCAAGAAGCGACGATGTGAGCGATTTCCTCCGCGTCAACAAAGGGTTCGTCGTTGCCATCTTCGCCTTTTTTGGTGGAAGCGAGATTACGGATCTGGGTTTTGATTTCCATTTCCCGATCGCGCAATTCCCCAGCTTTCTCGAAGTCTTGACCGCGCACCGCGTCATCTTTTTGTTTGAGAATTTGCCGCAGTTCTTTATCTAATTCCTTGGCTGCTGGAGGCAATTGGGAATTAATCAAGCGCACTCTCGAACCAGCTTCATCGATTAAATCGATCGCCTTGTCTGGTAAGAAGCGATCGCTAATGTAGCGATCGGACAATTTCGCCGCCGCTTCCAGGGCCTCATCTAAGATTTTTAATTTGTGGTGCTGTTCGTAGCGTTCCCGGAGACCGTAGAGAATTTCGATCGTTTCTTCTACGGAGGGTTCACCGACCATAACCGGTTGAAAACGTCTTTCTAGAGCCGCATCCCGTTCGATATGTTTGCGGTACTCATCCAAGGTCGTCGCCCCGATACATTGTAGTTCTCCTCGGGCCAAAGCCGGTTTGAGAATATTGGCCGCATCGATCGCCCCTTCGGCTGCCCCGGCACCGATGAGAGTATGAACTTCATCGATCACAAGGATGACGTTACCCGCTTGGCGAATTTCGTCCATGATTTTTTTGAGGCGTTCCTCAAATTCGCCGCGATATTTGGTTCCCGCCACTAACAAGCCGATATCGAGGGTGACAACCCGTTTTTCTTCGAGAATGTCGGGAATATCCTTGTTAGCGATGCGTTGGGCCAATCCTTCTGCGATCGCTGTTTTACCTACCCCCGGTTCCCCAATCAGGACTGGGTTATTTTTGGTACGACGGCCAAGAATTTGGATGACGCGCTCGATTTCCTTTTGTCGGCCGACCACGGGATCGAGTTTACCCTCGCTGGCCATTTGGGTTAGATTGGAACCGAATTCATCAAGAGTCGGGGTTTTAGTGCGACCTTGGGAAGATGAACCGGCGGCCACTTCGGCGGTTTCCCCTAACATTCTGATCACTTGGGTGCGAACTTTCGAGAGATCCACGCCGAGATTTTCCAGAACCCTAGCGGCCACACCTTCCCCTTCGCGAATTAGTCCTAAAAGGAGATGTTCTGTGCCAATATAGTTATGGCCCAGTTGACGGGCTTCTTCGAGGGAGAGTTCTAAAACTCGTTTGGCTCTGGGGGTGAAGGGAATTTCCACGGCTACGAATCCGGAACCGCGACCGATGATTTTCTCCACCTCCACGCGCGCATCTTTGAGATTGACACCCATGGACTTGAGGACTTTGGCGGCAACTCCCGTTCCCTCTCCAATTAGTCCTAGTAAAATCTGCTCTGTTCCCACGAAGTTATGGCCAAGGCGGCGGGCTTCTTCTTGGGCGAGCATGATTACTTTAATGGCTTTTTCCGTAAATCTTTCAAACATAGCCTATCCATCACCTACACAAGCGACCCTAGATATGCTGATTTTAGCACGGCTTTTTAGTTTAGCCCTCTTTCAGTGATCAGTTATTGGCGAGCGGCTATTAGTTATAGCGTTGAAGATTTTTTCTGGAGTCAATCGGTCTTAGCTGACTTGCGGAGATGCCAGAAATCTGGCAGATTGTGGTTTTAGCCCTCTCGAAACCTGCCGATAAGTTGTTCACCCTTGCATAATCCCCTAGGGTCGTGGTCATCCCCTTGCCCATTTTCAGGTCAAAACTCGAAGTATAAGCAGATTAAATATTACTACCTATTGACAAATTAGTATATATGTTGTACGACGGGGTAACATACAGAAAGTTGACCTATATCGTTACTCTGGACAGTGTTGTGCAGAAAGTTTTCGTATAATGTGTAGTTAGACCTAATATCAACCAGCGAAATCTTAATGCTAGGCTTGGTAATACCATAGAGAAGCTATTCATGAAGTTTAGACTTTTAACGTTTGTTTCTTTAATTCTTTTGACTGGATGTGGTAACTCTACCCCTGACGTTGTAGAGCAGTCATCTCCTTCAGTTCCCATATCTTCTAGCCAAGCATTACCAGCTATTAAAATCAGCGACATTGCAGGAAATACACCTGATGTAGTTGCGAAAGTTCTTGGTTCACCGACCTCAACAGAAACAGTAAATCCAAGTCGTACCCCTTGCCCATGTGAAAAACGGATTTATAAAAATGGCGAAATTGAAATCGTATTTATGGAGGGGAAAGCCGATTGGATAACTGTCAATCTTCCTCCTTCCCAAGTTGATACTTCCGGTTCCTATTCGTCAGTTCAGCAGTTTGATAACCCTACTTATACCTATATCAAAGTCAAAACAAACTGATGAATTTAAATGTAGTGTTTTCTTTTTTATGAATAGTAAGGTAAGTTTATGCGAAGAAATATAGACTTGATTCGCTTAATACTCCTCGATCTTGAAAAAGAGATAGAGGTTGATTTGTCGTCTTATTCAGGTAATGAGGTCAATTATCACAAAGCCTTATTAATTGAAGCAGGTTTATTACACGGAAATGTCCATTATCCAAGCACTCATAAAACAGATATTCCAGATTTAGTGATTATTAATCGTATTACATGGGAAGGGCATGAATTCTTAGATAAAGCACGGAGTGATACTGTATGGAATAAAGCAAAATCATTGGTAAAAGAGAAAGGGCTATCATTATCTATGGATATCGTTAAGATTTCATTAGGAGAAGCCGTGAAAATTTTGTTTCATTCATTTGTCTAACAAGCGCTTGCACGCGGAACGGCGGCATACGCTACTATTTGTGTAGGAATCTTGTAGGGTGCGTTCCCTAATGCAAGTCCTACCGATCCAGCGATCGATTTTTCGGAACGCACCATGCACATTGATTGAAGCTGTGAGTCTAAGCTTCGTGGGTTGGGTTGAGCGAAACAAGACTGGGGCGAAAATAGCTCAATTCGCTTGAAAAAGCGAAACCCAACCACCCCAAAGGTTACTCTTTATTGGGTTTCCTTGCGTCAACCCAACCTACAATAATTGCTGCTCTATTGATCGCCCATTTTCAGGTCAAAACTCGAAGTATAAGCAGATTAAATATTACTACCTATTGACAAATTAGTATATATGTTGTATTGCCCGGTGATATGCAGGAAGTTGACCCCTATCGTTACTCTGGAAATTGTTATGCAGAAAGTTGACCTATAATATTAATATGTAGTTAGGCACAATAAAATAAGCTATTTAAATATGTTCGTTAAATAAGTACATGAATATTAATGTATCCATCATTGACCAACGCTTAGTATCAGTTAGCAATGAAATTCGTCAAAAAGCTTCTGAAGAACTACGAATCACAGAGGCCGGCCGGCTTAAGTCTTTGGCTTTTGTATATCTGTGCGTTAAAACCATTTTAGATTTAGATGGAGATGATGTTTTTGATTGCTTAACAGAAGGAGGTGGTGACTTTGGAGTAGATGCTATACATATCTCAGAAGAATATGACGGTGAATTTACAGTTAGTTTATTTCAGGGAAAATATAAGCACAACCTAGAAGGAAACTCTAACTATCCTGAAGAAGGTATAAAAAGTTTAATAAACGCAATTAATTACTTATTTAATCCAGCAGCTAAACTAGAACATATTAATCAACGACTGCTTGTGAAAGTGGAAGAAGCTCGTAGCCTAATCCGGGATGGCTATATTCCCCAAGTTCGGACAATAGCTTGCAACAATGGGCTGAAATGGAATTTATCTGCTCAAGAGGCTATTGATCGTGCTGAGTTTGGAGATCAGGTGACATGGGAATATGTTAATCACGAGCGTTTAGTCAAAATTCTGCAAGCTTCTAAACCCGTAAAAGATACTTTGCAGCTAAGTGGCAAAGCTATTGTGGAAGATATGGAGTTTAGCCGAGTACTGTTGGGTAGAATTTCGGTGACAGAAATTGCCACACTTATAGAGCGACATGGAGAACGTTTATTAGAGCGCAATATTCGTCGCTACTTGGGTTTACAAGGAAATCGCGTAAATGAGGGTATCCGTCATACTTTAACTAGCGATGAAAAAAACAATTTTTACTTTTATAATAACGGGGTCACGTTGACTTGTGATAGTTTCTCATACAACGCATTGCAAGATGGCGATTACCAAGTGCGTGTTGAGAATTTACAAATCATTAACGGTGGTCAAACTTGTATGACCATATTTAAAACCTTGCGAGAACCAGATTTAATTCATCAAAATGCCCAAGCTTTTGTTCTTTTAAGACTCTATCAATTGCCTCGTGAAAATGAAGGTTTAGTTCAAAGAATTACCTACGCAACCAATAGCCAAAATCCAGTAGATCTCAAAGATTTACGTGCTAATGATGAGCGCCAGAAAAGATTGGAAATGGATATTCAGCAATTAGGATTTAACTACAGGCCTCAACGTTCCAATACTGCTACTCGATCTACTGATATTACTTCAGGAGTAGCTGCTGAGGCAGTATTATCCGTTTGGCGAAGAAAACCTCATCAAGCAAAGTTTTTCTCTCGTGAACATTTTGGGAAACTGTATGATACAATCTTTACTGATCAATTAAATGGAGCGCAAATCGTAATAGCTGTTCAGCTTTACAGAATTGCAGAAAACCGCCGCAAAAGACCTGAGTCTACTGACCCAGATTTTGTCCGCTATGCTTCATGCTTTATTGCCATGCAGATGGGACAAAAACTTTTGGCTGATATGGAAGTTCAGATGAAAGACATTAGTCATCAAAATTTTCAATCAGCCCAAATGCTTATTGATCAAAATGGGGATAGTTACTTTAATGCTTCATTACAGGATATTAAACAGGCACTTCAGGATCTTTATGGAGAACAAGAGATTTCCTTGCAGCAGCTATCTGCAACATTTCGACGTGGTGATTTAATAAGTAGACTTCAATGAATCAAATCGGTTCAATAATTCGACTTCTTTTCTTGCAAACTCGCTTAACCTAACTTCACCGTTAGCTGAAATATTGGTGAATTTTCAAAGTTGCCTGTTGCTGTGTGACTTCACAGATTAATATAGTGCGATGCCGAAGGCACTGCGTAGCAGTACGCAATCTTGTAGGGTGCGTTCCCTAAGGCAACTTCTACCGCTCCAGCGATCGATTTTTGGGGAACGTACCATGCACATTGATTAAAACTGTGAGTCTAAGTGCGATGCCGAAGGCACTGCGTAGCAGTGCGCTTCGCTTCGTAGCCACAGTTTTGGACAGATTGGGATAAAATACAGAGCTAACTAGCGCATTTCAAATGAGCGAAACTGTTTACATTGAAACTAGCGTGGTTGGTTACTTAACAGCCAGACTCAGCAATAACTTAATCCTCATGGCAAACTTGGGGATTACCCAAAAGTGGTGGGACACACGCCGAGAGCAATTTACGCTTTATATCTCCCAATTGGTTTTGGACGAAGTTGCGCGGGGAGATGTAGAGATGGCAAACAGGCGACTTGAGATTCTACGTGATTTTCCATTACTGGAAGTCAACGAAGATGTTCAAAGTCTGGCAGCCCAGTTTCTCACCAAAAGTAATCTTCCCCCTAAAGCCTCTGATGATGCGCTTCATATTGCAGTTGCTACATTTTACGGAATTGACTATCTTTTAACTTGGAACTGTAAGCATATTGCCAATGCTCAAATACAAAAGAAACTAGCACAAATAAGTATAGAAGCAGGATATGATCTGCCAACAATTTGTACACCCAATGAACTAATGGGAGATTAATTATGTGGAAAGATGAAGTTCTAGAAGAAATTTACAGAATACGTGAAGAACACGCAAAGTCCTTTAACTATGATTTGCAAGCAATTTGCAATGATCTTCGTAAAAAACAATCCACTAGCAGCAGACAAATTATTTCGACTCCGCTCAAACCTCGCAGTCAACCGCATAACAAATCGTTGCATCCGACCGCCTAGAGATTATCTGATAGAAGTTGAAGATTGTGGCAGCTGAACTCAGCCGTTAGAGTGATCGCCATTGCCGTAGGGTGCGTTCCCTAAGGCAACTTCTACCGCTTCAGTGCGATCGATTTTGGGGAACGCACCATGCTCATTGATTGAAGCTGTGAGTCTAAGCATCGTGGGTTGGGTTGAGCGAAACAAGACTGGGGCGAAAATAGCTCAATTCGCTGGAAAAAGCGAAACCCAACCACCCCAAAGGTTACTCTTTGTTGGGTTGCCTTGGATCAACCCAAGCTAGAATAATTGCTGCTCTATTGATCGCCCATTTTCAGACCAAAACTGGAAGTATAAGCAGATTAAATATTACTACCTATTGACAAAATAGTATATATGTTGTATGACGGGGTGATATACAGAAAGTTGACCCACATCGTTACTCTGGCGAGTGTTATGCAGAAAGTTTCCGTACAATATGTTATGCAAAGAGTCAGAGTTACATAGCTAGACTCATCCAAAGTTAATGATAAGATTGGGACATACACGGAAATGCAAGATCTACTCCTATGTTCTACAAACTTCCACTTTTGCTTACTCCTCAACCAGAAGGAGGATTTACAGTGACTTGCCCTCTTCTACCTGAACTAATCACAGAGGCGGATTCTTTGGAAGAGGTTCTGGAAAATGCAAAGGATGCCTTTGAGGCAGTTTTGGAAACTTATCAAGATTTAGGCAAAAAACTTCCAGTCAACTTGCAAGCCTTTAATCAGGAGTCACCTGCCCTAGTAGAAGCAATTATTTCTGCATGAGATACAAAGAAGTAGCTCAAAAACTGAGGAGGCTTGGCTGTGAAGAAATAGAGAGAAAGTCAAAAGGATCACATAGAAAATGGCTGAATCTCTCTAATCAAAATGTAGCAGTAATTCCTGATTGGGGTAGTAAAGACTTAAAGTTCGGAACAATTAAGGCAACCATAAAACAGCTAGGCATAGAGTGGAGTGCCTTTGAAGAGGCATAAGGTGATTTCTGATCAAGAAGATACCTGATAGATTAAAATAGGGGAAATGGCCAGTAGGAAAGAAAAAAATGGTGTCCATGCCAGAAGATACAGCCTTAACCCCCTCTCAAATCGAAGACTTACGTTTTGCAGGGAAAAAGAAAGATGACGGGGGCTTCTCGGCGAGCCTTTCAAGGGAGGATTTGTCAAAAGTATTTTGAAGGGAATGCCAGAAAAACGGAAGAAATCTTGGGTTGGGGGCGAAGAGCAGTCCAATTTGCCTATCCTAACCAAGAAGTTAATTTTGTCCTATTACTTATGTCTCTCGATCGCCGTCAATTTCTTTATCTTTTAGGTGCTACCCTTGGCACAGCCACTCTTGCCGGTTTTAACCGTCCCGCTTTTGCTGCTACTGGTCCCTATAGTCTCATTGCCCTACCCTATAGCTATGATGCCCTAGAACCTTATATTGATAAGGAAACGATGCAATTTCATCACGATAAACACCATGTTGCCTACGTTAATAATCTCAACACGGCAGTGGCAAAATATCCAGAATTGCAGCAAAAAACAGTAGTAGAATTAATTAAAAATCTTGACTCTTTACCCGCCGATATTCGCACCACTGTCCGCAATAATGGCGGTGGCGATCTTAATCATACGATGTTTTGGCAGATTATGTCCCCCGATGGCGGTGGCGAAGCAAAAGGAGAAATAGGGGCGGCAATAATCGCTAAATTTGGCAGTTTCGAGGAATTTAAAAACGCTTTCAACCAAGCAGGTACTAAACTTTTTGGTAGTGGTTGGACATGGTTGGTTTTGAATAAGTCAGGACAACTGGAAATTATCAGCACTGCTAACCAAGATAGCCCCCTAATGATGGGATTACAGCCAATTATGGGCAATGATGTCTGGGAACACGCCTATTACTTAAAATATCGTAATCAACGGGCTGAGTATTTAAAACAGTGGTGGAATGTGGTTAACTGGGAGGAGGTAAATCGCCGCTATCTTCAGGCAAAAGCTTAACGATGACAACTTTTACGGTTACAGTTCCCGCTACCACTGCTAATATTGGGCCCGGCTTCGATTGTCTCGGAGCGGCCTTAACCCTATATAATCAGTTTACTTTTACCCTGCTGCCGGCAACAACAGCTAACCCTGTCAGCATTATTGTCAAGGGAACTGAATCAGCTAAAGTTAGCCAAGGTGCTGACAATTTAATCTACACTTCTTTTTTGCAAGTTTATCAAAAAATAGGACAGAATCCGCCCCCCATAGCCATCGAGATCGATTTAGGGGTTCCTCTGGCTAGAGGTTTAGGTAGTTCTGCCACTGCTATTATCGGTGGGTTAGTGGCTGCCAATCAATGTGCGGGAAATCCTTTATCTATGGGGGAAATCGAAGCATTAGCGATCGCCTTGGAGGGACATCCAGATAATGTAGTGCCGGCTTTGCGGGGTAACTGTCAGCTATCGGCAGGAGATAGCACAAATTGGGCTATTTGTCAAGTATTTTGGCAAAAAAATCTCGTTCCCGTCCTAGCGATTCCCGATTTTGAACTGGCTACGGCAAAAGCTCGGGCGGTTTTACCCGAAAAAATTAGCTGTCAGGAGGCAATTTTCAATATTTCCCGCTTGGGTTTATTATTGCGGGGATTGGAGACGGGTAACGGCGATTGGCTGAGAATTGCCCTAGAGGACAAACTGCATCAACCCTATCGCCAATCTTTAATACCGGGTTACGAAAAGGTGAAAAAAGCCGCCATTAATGGGGGTGCTTACGGGATGGTAATTAGTGGCGCAGGTCCTAGCCTATTAGCTTTAACTAACCCCGACAATGCCCAAAAAACAGCCACAGAGATGAAAAATGCTTGGCAGCAAGTGGGGATTAACTCTGAGGTGAAAATTTTAGCTTTAGATACCCTAGGGGCCAAAGTAAACTGTTAAGCCTCCAATTTACTTGTTAAGAGTCCATGGCAGCGGGGTGTGGGGAAGTGGGGAAGTGGGGGGAGTGGGGGGAGTGGGAATTATGAATTATGAATTATGAATTATGAAGTGGGGAAGTGGGGAAATTGAACTAAAACCCCAAAACCCCAAAACCCCAACCCCCAACACCTAAAACCTGCCTCCTGTCTCCTGTCTCCTGTCTTCCGTCTCCTGACTCTTGACTGCCAAAAGCGTTAGGATAAAAATAAATATAAATAATTGTTAAGAAAATGACGCAAATTACCGTTATTGGTGCAGGGATTGGCGGACTAACGGCGGCGGCATTATTGGCGCGTCGAGGTTATCAAGTGACAGTATACGATCAGGCGCTTGTCCCCGGGGGTTGTGCCTCGACTTTTTCCCGTCGGGGTTTTACTTTTGACGTGGGGGCAACTCAGGTGGCAGGATTAGAAGTAGGGGGCATTCATCAGCGCATTTTTGCCGAATTAGGGATAGATTTACCCGATTCTGTCCCCTGCGATCCCGCTTGTGCCGTTTTTCTGCCGGGGGAAACCACTCCGATTAATGTCTGGCGCGATCGGCAAAAGTGGCAAGAGGAAAGACAAAAACAATTTCCGGGCAGCGAACCCTTTTGGCAATTATTACAAAAACTCTTTCAAGCTAGTTGGCGTTTTCAAAGTCGCGATCCAGTTTTACCCCCGCGCAACTGGTGGGATTTAGGGCAATTAATCGCCGCTTTGCGTTTAGATACTGCCATTACCTTTCCCTTTACTTTGATGACTGTGGGCGATGCTCTGCGATTATACGGCTTAGAGAGGGATAAACGCCTAAAAACCTTCCTTGATCTCCAGTTAAAGCTTTATTCCCAAGTTACTGCCGATGAAACCGCTTTACTTTATGCCGCCACCGCTTTAGCAGTTTCTCAGTCTCCCCAAGGTTTATCCCACCTTCAGGGTAGTATGCAAGTATTGAGCGATCGCCTAGTAACAGCTTTGGAAAAATACAGCGGTAAATTGCAAATGCGCCACACAGTGGAAAAAATACTGACAGAAAAGGGAAAAGCCACGGGAATTATCGTCAGAAATCAAAAAAATGGCCAAATATATCCAGAAATGGCCGATGAGATTGTGGCTAATATCCCGATCCAAAATTTACCACAATTAATCGATCGCGAAGCCATTCCCAGTCTTTATCACCGGAGAATCGAAAAACTTCCCCCCGCATCGGGTGCTTTTGTGGTTTACTTAGGAGTCGATCGCGCTGCTATTCCCCCCGATTGTCCCCCCCATTTGCAATTCCTCTACGATGAGGATGGCATAATCGGCGAAAATAACTCTTTGTTTGTTTCCGTGAGTAAAGAAGGGGATGGCCGCGCTCCAGTGGGAAAAGCGACGATTATTGCTTCTTCCTTCACCGATACCAGTCTTTGGTGGCGAAAAGGAGCAGATAATTATCAGCAATTAAAAGCAGCATACACCCAAGGGGCGATCGAGCGTCTCGGTAATTATTTCCATCTCAGTCCTGATCACATCGTTCACATCGAATCAGCTACTCCTCGCACTTTTGAACGGTTTACGGGGCGAAATCAGGGCATTGTCGGCGGGATTGGTCAAAGATTGTCCACTTTTGGCCCTTTTGGCCTAGCGACGCGCACTCCCATCCCCCATCTTTGGTTAGTGGGAGATTCCACCCATCCGGGAGAAGGCACTGCCGGAGTCAGCTATTCGGCACTAACGGTGGTTAGACAGATTGAGAATAAATTATTAGCTTCTAGTTAGCCGTAATTATGAATTATGAATTATGAATTATGAATTGGGAAGAATAAATAAAAGCAATCTTCTGAATACTGAATACTGAATACTGATAACTGTTAACTTACCCACTGATAACTGATAACTGATCACTGATAACTGTTATAAAGCGCCAGCTGCCGTGCGATCGAGTATTCCTGCTCCTAGATGAGAGGTAATATTAATTGCTTGCAGGACCGGTTGAGAGTCAACTCCTTTGGGATAATCGATCACACTAACCGCACCATTTCCCTGTTTAATATTCCAGAAATTGGCGGGTTTTAAACCCAATAAATAACAAAGAATCACCTTATTAATAGCATCGTGAGCTACCACCATAATTGTCTTAGGACTATCACTATTACTATAGGTTTTAACGATTTGCCGCCAACAAGCGATCGCTCGATCCCAAACCTCTTGTAAATTCTCCCCTTCCGGCATTTGCACGGTTTCTGGGGAATTTTTCCAGTCTTCTAACATCCCGGGGAAACTCGCTTCAATTTCCTCCTCTAATTTACCTTCCCAAAGTCCGTGACAGATTTCCGTCAGATCCCCTTGGGTATCTAAGGTGACATTGGGGTGATATTGCAGGATAATTTGGGCAGTTTCCTTGGGACGGGACAAAGGACTGGTGACAGCGTGATCGATCGCCGTTTCTCGCAGAAATTCGGCGGCTTTCTCAGCTTGAGCCTTGCCATTATCATTGAGAGGAATATCGCGCACACCTTGAAAACGTTTATCCCGATTCCATTGGGTTTCTCCGTGACGCACAAGCAGCAGCCTGGAACCTTGGAAAGGAGGACGCGGTGGGGGTAAAGCTATCCCTAAGTGTGCCGTTTGATTGAGGGATTCCACCTGGACAGGATCACCAAAATTACCCGTAAAATTGAGAACATTAACGCAACAGTTAGATTGTTGCAGGGAATGGTACAAGGAAACCGGAATACCGATGGCACTGAGGATTAAACAGCGATTAATGCCGTTATGGGCAACAATGAGGATAGTTTCGCCTTTGTGTTGGGGAATAATTTCTCGCCAAAAATCCTGCGCTTGTTGATAGAGGGAGAGAACGGGATAATGTTCTTGACCATCGGGCAGTATCATCTTAAATTCATGAGGTTTTTGGTGCCAATCCCGATATTCTTGGGTATATTGAGCTTTTACCTCCTCTTTAACCATATTTTCCCAGATAGGCAGATCGATTTCTAGTAACTGCGAAGTGGGTTGAATGACGGGAGAGTGATTTAAACGAGACTGAATCACCTCAGCAGTAGATTTGGCTCTTTGGAGAGGACTACAGTAAAAAGCGGCGATATCGATTTGACTGAGGGCATTTCCTACTTTTTCCGCGTCCAGATGGCCTTTTTCCGTCAAAACCGAGCCATCACTGCGACCTTGTATTTTCTGCTCTGCGTTATAACTGCTTTGTCCATGACGAACAATAATCACACGAGTAGCCAAGCGGTTCAGTCTCCTTAACTAAAAGTCTCAATATCAGATTACAGGCGATCGGGATCGGAGTACAAATCAGTGATCAGTAATCAGTGATCAGTCATCAGTATAGAGCTTTTGTACTAAAATTTCTATACTCAGTTTCAAGGCAGCACAGCATATCAAAACTTCCTGACATAACAATCTCTTTGGGATCAAGGGTTTGGCGGTTTTATCAAGAAATCATGACAATGTACTTGGTCAAAATCGGAATCTTGCTGTTTAATAAGTATTTATAACAAGCGATTCCCTTGATCCCCATCGAGTGGATCTCTCGTTCACACAGCAATCGATGAGTAGTTAGAAGGATTACCCAGATCACTGCTTTTGCAAATGCCCAAAAACATTTGCCGTCGTAACTAATCGGAGAGCGTCAACTCATGGTTCCAGAATACCCACCCTTAGATGAGATGACCTTGCGGCAACTACGACGAGTTGCCAGTCAATACAGCATCTCTCGTTACAGTCGGATGCGGAAAACGCAATTAATCGAGGCAATTAACCAAGCCATGCGAGTAAGCGGCAATTTTAATACTATTAAAGAGGAAAAACCAGTGGAAGCAGCAAAATTTGAATTAGGTCAAGCTAACCCGATCGAAGATATCCTAGGTTCAGTGGATGATGGTTTAGGAGATCTGCCCGGTGGCTACGGTGAAAATCGCATTACCCTCCTACCTCGCGATCCTCAGTGGGCCTATGCTTATTGGGATATCCCCAACGAATCAAAAGAAGATCTCCGTCGTCAAGGGGGACAACAGTTAGCCCTACGTCTTTATGATGTCACCGATATCGATCTCAATAGCCAAGGAGCCCACAGTGTCCAAGAATATCTCTGTGATGAATTGGCCCGGGAATGGTATTTACCGATTCCGGTCAGCGATCGAGATTATGTTATCGATATCGGTTATCGTTGTGCTGATGGTCGTTGGTTAGTTTTGGCCCGTTCTCCCATGGTGCGGATTCCTCCCGTCTATCCTTCCGACTGGATTGAAGATATTTTTGTCACCGTTAACTGGGAAGAAGAACTGGTGGGCAAAACTGTTTACGAACTCGTTCCCCCCAGCAAACGCTACGGCAGCGCTGGAACCACGGCAACTAGCCCCATCTACGACCAAATTTTCAAGAGTGTCGGCGATATGGAGGCCCTACGGGTGGCTGGTTCCTTGTTTGGTTCCATGCAGCACGTCGCCGGTTCCGTACCGATGTCGGAAGTGATCAGTTCTTATGTATTCCCCTCTGGGGTTGGTATGTGGGCAGTTCCCACGGTATCGGGACTAACCGCTTCCGGTATCGGCATAACTGCTTCCGGTATCGGTATGGGTGCTTCGGAAACCCTACAACGTCCGCGCAAATTCTGGTTAGTTGCCGATGCCGAATTAATCGTCTATGGTGCCACCGAACCCGACGCCACCGTAACTATCGGTGGTCGTCCGATTAAACTCAATCCCGATGGCACTTTCCGCTATCAGATGTCCTTCCAAGACGGTTTAATCGATTATCCGATTATGGCCGTAGCCGCCGATGGGGAACAAAATCGTTCTATCCACATGAAATTTACCCGGGAAACCCCCTCTCGCAATACCAACACTAAAGATGAGGCGGTTCTAGAATGGTTATTCTAGATTGGGTTTTCTAACGTTAGGGACTTGCGTGGGAATAATATCCCAATCGATCGGAGGGCGCAAGCTTTGCGCCCCTACAGTAACGGATTTTGTCCACAATGTAGGGGCGAACTGCGTTCGCCCAAAAGGTACATTATCAAAGCGCAAGTCCCTTACCAAAGCCAAACCAATTACTTCCCCCTAACTGAGATTTAGTTAGGGGATTTTTTGGGGATTGTCAACGCTATCAACTTCTATTCCCAAATCTGACAGCTTAAATCGCCCGATTTTTGGGAAAGACGCAGATTTTCACCGTAATCGACGGGAACATCGATCACCGCAGGGACATCTTGCCGGAAAGCCTCCTCTAGCATCGGGATCAAATCCTGAGCAGATTCCACCCGATAGCCTTTTAATCCCATACTTTCGGCAAATTTAACAAAATCGGGATTACCAAACTTAATAAAAGAAGATGTGCCAAAATGGTTAAACTGCTTCCATTCGATTAAACCGTAACCGCCATCATTAAAGATGAGAGTGACGAAGGGAGTTCCCACCCGCAAAGCTGTCTCCAATTCCTGACAATTCATCATAAAACCGCCGTCCCCCGTCACCGCTACAATGCGTTTATCGGGATGAACTAACTTAGCGGCGATCGCACCAGGGATAGCAATACCCATAGCGGCGAAACCGTTAGAAATAATGCAAGTATTGGGACAATCGCAGTGATACTGGCGCGCCATCCACATTTTATGAGCGCCCACGTCAGAAATGGCGATATCTTCTGGTCCCATCACCTGACGCAGATCGTAGATCAATTTTTGTGGCTTGATCGGAAAACCCGTATCATTGGCATAGGTTTCGTAATCAGCCCGAATTTCCGTCTTTAATCCTGCGGTGACAGGAGTTGGCTTATTCTGGCGATCGGCCCGTTTGAGGATATCGATGAGAGAATCGGTGATATCACCCACCACTTCCACCACCGGGGCATAACTACTGTCAATTTCCGCCGGAGTCATGCCGATGTGAATAATCGGTAATTTCCCGTCTGGATTCCATTTTTTCGGGGAATACTCGATTAAATCGTAACCAACAGCGATAATTAAATCACTGCGATCAAAGGCACAACTAATCAAATCCCGTTGCTGTAATCCTACCGCCCAAAGAGCCAGAGGATGGGTATAGGGAATCACCCCCTTACCCATAAAAGTGTTAGCCACAGGGATATTCAAGGCCGTGGCGAATTCCGTTAAAGCTTCACTAGCATTAGCGCGAATTGCCCCATTTCCCGCCAAAATCAAGGGATTTTTCGCTTTAGAAATCACCGCCGCCGCCATATTCAAAGTCCGATAGGAAGCGTAAACTTTTTCCTGACTGTCGAGGGGCAAAGGATGACCATCGGCAGCCATAGCGGCGATATTTTCGGGCAGATCGATGTGAACTGCCCCCGGTTTCTCACTTTGGGCGGTTTTAAAGGCTCTCCGTACCACTTCTGGGGTGATACCCGGCCGCACGATTTGTTTATTCCATTTCGTCACCGGGGCGAACATGGCCACCAGATCTAGGTATTGATGGGATTCAATGTGCATCCGATCGGTTCCCACCTGGCCGGTGATAGCCACCAAGGGCGCCCCATCCAAGTCAGCATCGGCTACCCCTGTCATCAGGTTAGTCGCCCCCGGTCCTAGGGTGGAGAGACAAACCCCCGCTTTTCCCGTCAAGCGTCCATAGACATCGGCCATAAAAGCGGCCCCCTGTTCGTGACGGGTGGTGATAAATTTGATCGAGGAGTTTTTTAGGGCTTCCAAAACATCGAGGTTTTCTTCCCCAGGTAGCCCAAAAATATACTCGACCCCTTCATTCTCTAGACATTTAACTAGAAGTTCGGCTGTGTTTAATTCCCCCATAATTCCCTCCTGTAGAGCTTACTTCATCAGTCAAGTCTCCAGAGATAGTTCATCCCGGCGGATTGAGGTTGTTGCGCTCAACTCGTCGGGATGATATCAGTAGACTATATGTACCAATGTAGCTGACTAAAATTTTGTTTAAGTCTATCCATATACCATTGTGACTTAGATCTTGACCCTTGGCAGATTATTTATTAGTGAACTAGGAAGTTTTCGTTTTGGGGAGCCGGTCGTCAGGAGACTCCGAGACAGCTTTTATATATTCTCCCCACACCCCACACCCTGCCCCCAGTTTTATACCGTTAATTCTTCGGCGGCGTGGGCCAGTTGGGCGGCGACTTTGGCTAAATAGGGACGACTTAACCACCAGATAAAGGGGGACAGCCAACCGCGCAGGGTGACAGAATAGGAAATATAAGTACCACAGAGGGTTGATTCCACTTGGTAGGTCATTTTCTGTTCCATGCCGGGGATAGCGAGAACTCTGAGGCTGAGGAGTTCCCCGGGCCGGACATTTTCCACGAAAACCCGGATAGGAATGGGAGTCAGACGGGTGACAGCTTGATAGATTAACCCCGGTTTAGCGATTAAACCCAAGGGAACATCAGCCTTGGCAATCAAAGGATGCCAAGAGACATCGGCCACATTAATTAATTTTTGCCAGAGGACATCGACAGGGGCGCTGCTGACCACCCGATAGGTTTTGTAGAGTGAAAACTTACAGAATAGTCTGCCTTTGGCCGCTACAATCCTTAGGGAAAAATTGAGAATCACCGATTGCCCCCCGCAAAAATAATCCAGGTAATCTTCTATTCTAGAAAATAAATGGCTTTCCTGGACTGTGCGCTTTTGATAATTTTAAGATACAATGGAAAACGGGTTTCATAATTCATCCCATCGCTAAAAGCGAGGGAATTATGCTGAACACTAAGTTAACGGGAAAAGTAAGGGACTTGCGCTTTGATCATGTACCTTTTGGGCGAACGCAGTTCGCCCCTACATTGTGGACAAAATCCTTTACTGTCGGGGTGACTGGAACCTGCGCCCTCCGCTACCTTTTGGGCGAACGCAGTTCGCCCCTACATTGTGGACAAAATCCTTTACTGTCGGGGTGCCTGGAACCTGCGCCCTCCGCTACCTTTTGGGCGAACGCAGTTCGCCCCTACATTGTGGACAAAATCCTTTACTGTCGGGGTGCCTGGAACCTGCGCCCTCCGCTACCTTTTGGGCGAACGCAGTTCGCCCCTACATTGTGGACAAAATCCTTTACTGTCGGGGTGCCTGGAACCTGCGCCCTCCGCTACCTTTTGGGCGAACGCAGTTCGCCCCTACATTATGGACAAAATCCTTTACTGTCGGGGTGCCTGGAACCTGCGCCCTCCGCTACCTTTTGGGCGAACGCAGTTCGCCCCTACATTGTGGACAAAATCCTTTACTGTCGGGGTGCCTGGAACCTGCGCCCTCCGCGCTGCGGGGGTTTGCTGATCACCCTAAGTAGGGGGAGAGCCTTCGAGAGCCCCTTCCTCTTAGGGACTTGGGCTTTGATAATATGCCATCTGGCTGGTCTGATTCTTCTACAGAGCGATTTTCAAAGCTGGGATATTATTCCCACGCCAGTCCCTTAAGACAAAACCGCCCCAAAAGGGCGGCAGATAAAAACGAGGACTGACGATGCCTCTTATTCTATTATCTTGATGCCGAGATCGGTTAGCTATCCTTTTGTCGGCGTTTCATCGCCAGACCTAAGCCACCAACAGCAAGAAGTCCAACAACAGTCCCCGGTTCGGGAATTTTGGAACCCTGGCCAAAAGTAAGACTGAACGATCTGACATTGCCAGAAGCGCCTGGTGCAAGGACCATCCCAGTTACACCAACGTTGATCATGCTAGGACTTGGAGCAAGTAGATCAGTAGATATACCTGTAACTGGCATTAGCCCACCGTTAAAGTTGGCCACTGATGCTCCATTAGCCGTCACACTCAACACAGCAAATCCATTAGAGGTAGAGTTTAACAAGTTCAATGTCAAATTAGTCAACGATACATTCAAGGGATCTCCGAGGACAACATCGAAGACAAACGGATTACTAAACGAAGTAACTGCACCTACAGGAACTGACCATCCATTAGTGGTTGTGAATGTTAACCCAGCTGATAAAGGGGTAGCGGACCCAAAACCCGTTACTGTAAGGCCGGAAGGTGGATTCCACGTTCCAGTTTTCATCCAATTTCTAAACGTTTTGTCAATCTTGCCGTCCATGTCCTCATCAACGGTGATACTACCACCATTAAAAAGTTGGGGCAATGTGCAGGATGCGGCAGTCGGACTACCACAATTGATATAGTTTACTGTTGCGGCTTGTGCTGGCGCAGTGGCGAGGCCCAACGCACTGGCAAGAAGAGCAGTAGCGGTAGGAATGATGTATTTTATTTTGGTCATTTACAGAGACCCCCGCGGAGGTAAGGTGGATGTAATAGATTACAACTGCTAGTATTACATGAGCTTTCTTAGCTGTCAACACCAAATTCCTCATTTGTCAATAGATCACTGAAAAATTGTTAATAGATCACAGAAAAAAGTTTCTCCCCCGCTCCCCCTTACCGCTCTTTCTGGGGAGAAAAAGCCAGATCAGCAGTCTCGATTACCTTTAATAGCTGTTCGATGCGGTTTTCCGTCGGGGGAGCCAAACAGGGAAAAACGGCTAAACCGGGGATTTGATTAGCCACCTCGGTGACAGCCACATCAAGGGTGACTAGGGGTAAATTAGCTAGGGTTTCCGACTCGCTCAAGGTTTGCAGATAAGAGTATAAATCTTCTGCGATCGAACTATCGATTAAGATAGCGTCCACCTCCCAGACAGTGGCTAAAAGTTCCGCCTGTTCGCAACTATCGGCCTCGATAAAACGATAATTCTCCCGAACTAATTGATTATTCCAAATCCAGCTAAAGGAAGATAACTCGGAGAAATTGGGGGCATAATGGCCGTGTAAACGGAGCAGAGTCGGAGCGGTGCGCCGTTTTTGGCTAGGAACAGGAGAAACGGTCAGATTCAGGCAAGCTTGCAGCGCAGCCGATGTGATCGGCGGAACCAGAAAACTATCGGCCCCTTGCTGTTGACTGCGGTTGCGCTCGGAATCGGCAGCGGTGACAATAACTTTCAGCTCTTTGGTTTGGGGATGGGATTTCAGCAGCGTTAACACATCCCAACCGGACAACAGGGGGAGATGGGGATTGAGAAAAACACAACGGGGTTTTAACTGCCGGGCTTTTTCGATCGCCTCAGTGCCGCTACGAGCGATAATGGCTTTTAATCCCAATTCACTCAATCGATCGACAAATTGTTCGATCACCTGGGGATTAGTTTCTACCACTAACACCAGACGCTGGGGAGTGGCTGACTCTTGGTCTGCACCTTGGGGATGAACCGGCAGCAGTAAAGTGAATTGACTGCCTTCCAGGACTTTGGAGACAAAGGATAGATCACCACCGTGACAGCGCGCTAATTTTTGGCTGAGGACTAAACCTAAACCTGCGCCCTCAAATTGACGGGTGAAAGGACTTTCTAGCTGTTGGAATTTCTGAAAAATCAGATGCTGGGATTCTTCCGGAATACCGATCCCCGTATCCCAGACGGTAAAAGCCAGCCAATTTTCCCAACGATTGACTTTAATGCCCAAATTACCGCCATCAATGGTGAATTTAACCGCATTATCTAATAAATGCACTAAAATCTGTTGTAAACGGGCTTCATCGGCCAGGGCATAATCTAACCCCGATTCGATGTCAAGACGATAGCTGCCGGGGAGATCGAGACGTTGGGGATACTTATCGACGATGGTATCGTACACCCGTTGACAGAGGCGATCGATTTTGACTCTAGCTAAAGTTAATTTTAGTTGTCCTGTCTCTAAGCGGGTTAAATCGAGGAGATCATTGACCAAGGCCATCAACTGGCGACCGCTGCGATAGATTAAATCGGCATATTTGGACTGTCGGGGGTTAAGTTCACCGATTTTTTGTTCCCGCAGCAGACTGGAGAGACCGATCACGGCAGTGAGGGGCGATTTAAACTCATGGCTGACACAGGCGAGAAATTCATCCTTAAGACGATTTAAATGGACTAAATCGGCATTTTTAACCGCTAATTCCTGACAATATTGCTGTTGTTCCGTGATATCGGTGGCTAAAAGTAACCACAGTCCCGAAGCTTTCTCGATCAAAGGATAATTATCCGTTAAATTTAACGGCGCGGACAAGAGGCGCCAAGTCTTGGCTAAACCCGATGTCACCGTTTCTAGACGCTGGGGAAACAGGGGGGGAGTGGGGGATTGAAGGGTTAAGGGGTCATTAACCAAAGCAAAGGGAGATTTATCGATATTAGCGGGGAAAGCCGCCCCTATTTGTTCGCACCAAGCCTGATTTTGGTATAAAATTCCCGCTTCTGGACTGTAGAGCAGCAGCGGCAGCGGTAATTGTTCCAGAAATTCCAGAGGACGATCGCATCGTGGGGGGAAATTGCGATCGCTGATGCGGGGACGCGGGGACGGATCATCGAGAATCGAGCGTCCGAGACAAAATTGGAGAAGTTTGCCCGTGTCTAAGCGTCCTAACAGTTTGCCCTGAGCATCGACTAAAATAGGGACTAAGGAGCTTCCTTCTCCCGTCAGGGTGGCCAGAAACTCACTCACGGCCATGCGCGAGTTAAGAGGGATAATCGGACGCAGCCAATCGCTCAGATCCAGACAGTTGGAGGAGGGGTTTCTGGTTTCGGGGCGCTGTTGTTGATAGAGGAGGTAAGCAATCAGGGTTTGACTCTCCATCAGTCCTAGGGGACAATACCGCTCATCCACCACCACGATCGCTTCTGGATTGCCCGTATTGATTAAATCTAAAAGACTTGTTCTGTCAACAATTAATTCACAGGTAGTGACGGATTGATTAAAGTGATGGAGACTGAGGGTAACGCTAGGCATGGGGATAATTGGGTGGGCGGTGGCGGTAACTTTATTGCATAATTAACCAACTGATGGCCAAACTATTAGTCGTCCTAAAACTTGAATCTACCTTGATTTTGACGCTGGCTCATCTAGAGAACCGCTACATTGATTACAATTAACTACGATACCCACTCCAAGAAGCAAAGTTAACTTTAACTTCCCTTAGCTAATGGCGAGGGGGTTGTCTTCTCAACAGAGAAAGCCTAACCTAATTGTTTGTTATTTTCTATCTACCTTGCGGGTGAGAAAACGTTGCCTCCGAGACTGACTATTTATGCTTTTGTCCCAACGGACTCACCCTTGACGGGAGTGAGTTCACCCTTAGGGCTGGTTAATTCTTTGACGGCTTTATTGGCCAATGAACGCTATAATCTAACCCTAGGGTCGTCTTCTAGCGAATTACTGGCTAATATCGAGGCAGAGAAGGAAAAAATCGATTGTTTACTGGTGGTCTTTCATCCTTCCCTACAGCCGACTTTTAATCAACTCTACGAAGGGGGGATTTTACTGCCAGTAGTGATCATTGTCGCTGACAAGAACATCACTGCCGAGACGAATGACTCTCCCACCTGTCTCTATCATAGTGCCGAATTACAAATTACCGTCAAGGAATTAGACAGCATCACCTCGGTAATCGACCAAGCGATCGCTCGATTTCTCCATTTAGCTCCTAATTGCTCTTTTTCCGAACCTAACACGATTGTTAACCAACCAAATCCCGTGGAAAATAATCACAGTTTTCTCCTCCTACAACAGCGCCGTTTAGCGGAAAAATTAAAAGAAAGACTCGGCTATTTAGGTGTTTACTACAAACGCAATCCGCAGCTATTCTATCGCAATCTTGCCCCAGAGGAAAAAAAAGAATTACTGCGGGAAGTAAGAAGAGATTATCGGGAGATTATTTTAAATTACTTCCAACAGGATTATCCGATCAATCAAGCGATCGATGAATTGGTTAATAATGTCTTTTTTACCGATCTCTCAGTGTCGCAAATTCTGGAAATTCACATGGAGTTAATGGATGAATTTTCCCAACAGTTAAAATTAGAAGGCAGAAGCGAGGAAATCCTCCTAGATTATCGTCTCGCTCTCATTGATATCCTTGCACATCTAGGGGAAATGTACCGTCGTTCTATACCTCGCGAGGATATCCCTTTTGATTTATTATTGGGAATAGATTAAAATCTCCCCAATAAATAGCGATGAACTCCTACCCCCAGCCCCTTTGATCTTAACCTATGAGCGTCTTTAAAAAAACCTATGTTTTAAAACTGTACGTCGCCGGGAACACCCCCAACTCCGTGCGTGCCTTGAAAACCCTGAAAAATATCCTAGAAGAAGAATTTCAGGGAGTTTATGCGCTGAAGGTGATTGACGTGCTGAAAAACCCGCAACTAGCGGAGGAAGACAAGATTCTCGCTACTCCTACCCTCGCGAAAGTCCTCCCTCCCCCAGTGCGGAAAATTATCGGGGATTTGTCCGATCGAGAGAAGGTTCTGATCGGTTTAGACTTACTGTACGAAGAGATTCGCGAACGAGAAAATGATAGCTAGAACTTCGGCAATAGGTGATTAGACGGTTTATATTTATTGAAGGAGAAATGATCGGGGCGTAATCTAGTACCTCTAGGGGAAAGTCAAGAGTCAATGGGAATCGAGACGGTATAAAGTGTCTAGTCAGACCTGATATGTTTCTGTTGAAAAATTAGATAAAAATCCTACTCTTTAAATACTCGCTGGATAAATAATGACTCAATCTAACTCTAATAGCCAATCGAATCCACCGATTAAACCCAAAGGTGTTCGCAAAATTAGAACCCTAATTGAAGGTTTTGATGAGATCACTCACGGTGGTTTACCCATGGGGCGAACTACCTTAGTGAGTGGCACTTCTGGCACGGGAAAAACCCTGCTTGCCGTCCAATTTCTCTACCACGGTATCAAGTATTTTGACTATCCGGGACTGTTTGTTACTTTTGAAGAATCTCCCACTGATATTATCCAAAATGCCTATAGTTTTGGTTGGGATTTAGAAGAATTAATTGACCAGGGTAAGTTATTTATTCTCGATGCTTCTCCGGATCCGGAAGGTCAAGAAGTGGTGGGTAGTTTTGATCTTTCGGCCCTAATCGAGCGCATTCAATACGCAATTACCAAATATAAAGCCAAACTGGTATCAATTGACTCTGTAACTGCCGTTTTTCAGCAGTATGAAGCGGTGTCAGTGGTGCGGCGAGAAATTTTTCGGCTCGTAGCCCGGTTAAAATTATTAGAAGTGACTTCAATTATGACCACAGAACGTATCGAAGAATACGGAGCGGTAGCCCGTTTTGGGGTAGAGGAATTTGTCTCTGATAATGTGGTAATTATGCGGAACGTGCTAGAGGGAGAAAGACGACGCAGAACCGCAGAAATCCTCAAATTACGGGGAACAACCCACATGAAGGGGGAATATCCCTTTACTATCACCAATGATGGCATTAATATCTTCCCCCTCGGTGCGATGCGTTTAACTCAGCGCTCTTCTAATGTCCGCATTTCTTCGGGAGTAAAAACCCTTGATGATATGTGTGGAGGCGGTTTTTTCAAGGATTCGATTATTTTGGCTACAGGAGCAACAGGTACGGGTAAAACTCTCTTAGTCAGTAAATTTCTGGAAGAAGGCTGTCGGCGCGGTGAGCGGGCGATTTTGTTCGCTTATGAAGAATCTCGCGCCCAATTGTCCCGAAATGCTTCTTCTTGGGGGATCGATTTTGAGGAGATGGAACGCAAGGGATTATTAAAATTGTTGTGTTCTTACCCCGAATCGGCGGGATTAGAAGACCATTTACAGATGATTAAGTCGGAAATCTCGGAATTTAAACCCTCCCGTATTGCTATTGATTCTCTATCGGCGCTCGCACGCGGGGTGACAAATAATGCTTTTCGGCAATTTGTGATCGGGGTGACAGGATACGCCAAACAGGAGGAAATTACGGGATTTTTCACCAATACCACCGACCAATTTATGGGAGCGCACTCGATCACCGAATCCCATATTTCTACGATTACCGACACGATTTTAATGCTGCAGTATGTGGAAATTCGCGGCGAAATGTCGCGAGCGATTAACGTCTTTAAGATGCGCGGTTCTTGGCACGATAAAGGGATTCGTGAATATACTATCAGTCAGGACGGGGCCGATATCAAGGATTCTTTCCGCAATTACGAGCGGATTATTAGTGGTTCCCCGACTAAAATTAGCGTCGATGAAAAGACTGAATTATCGCGGATTGTTCGCAATGTACGCGAAAAATTACAGGATGAATAATCGGGAGTTGACTAGACCTCTGGTAAAAATCAAAAATTGTTGTTAGGGTTAGGAGTCAGTAGCCAGTAGTCAGGAGTCAGGAGAATTAAGAATGAATAATAATAGACCTCTTGGAAAAATCAAAAATCTTCCGTTGGGTGAGGAGTACATTAATTGTGCAAGAGGTTGACTGATGGAGATTATTTTGAAGAGCGAATCGGGTAAAGTCGGTCTTAGGGAAAATAACCACCAGATCAATAAACCTAATATAATCCAGAGAATATCTTTAACCCAGCGAATTTTTAAAAACTGTGCTTTCTAGATTTTTTGTCCTAAATCCAGACTTTTGGGGGGTTCTACCCCCCAAACCCCCCGTTGGGGGCGTGGCGCCGCCCCCAAACCCCGGAGCGCATTAGTTTTTCGGTGGGATGCTTACACGCAGTTGTTCATATATTTGTACTAATTTAAAAGTTACTGATAATAGTAAATCTGGTTATTAAAGACTGATTATTTATTCCCCTTTTGGCCTGGTGCATCTCAATTTTGTAGAAATATCTATATTACATTTGGGCGCACGCGATGCGCCCCTACCATTGGTGCGATAATATTATTATAGGACTTACGCATTGACAGGATCGACCAAATATGAGGTATGGGTTTCGGGCATTTTAACGTGATTTTTTGATGACTTTTGAGCGATCGCTATCGATCAGAAGTTAATCGCCAAAAGTCTGAAACGACGGATTTTCGTTCATACACATCATGGTGAATTTGTACAGTGCGTAACTCCTATATTATTGTAGGGGCGAATTGCATTCGCCCTCTTTGAACAACTTCTGCTGCTCACCATAAGTGAGAGAAAGTCACTCAACGGATTTAGTATGATTGAGATTATTTTGAAGAGCGATCGGGTAAAGTCGGTCTTAGGGAAAATAACCACCAGATCAATAAACCTAATATAATCCAGAGAATATCTTTAACCCGGCGAATTACAGAAATCGCTAAACCTAATTCGAGACTACCGGTTAAGGAAGCACCCAGCAGCACTAAAGAACCTTCTAAAGTACCGATATTAGCGGGAATAAAAAAGGTTCCAGCGCGCACCAATTGAGCAACGGAATCAAATAACCAAGCATCGGCAAAACTGATCGGATGTTGGAGAAGTTGCATTAAAACATAGATTTCTAAAACTCCGAGGGGCCAATTGAGAAAACCGACGATCAAGCCATTTCTAAATAGGGGCAGATTCTGGTAAAATTCTCCTAAACGATCATCGACACTGCGAAGATTTTCTAAAGGTTTAGCTAGGCGATCGCCTAAAAAAGAATGACCTAATCGATTAACTATTCGGGAGGATAAACGGAATCGCTGAATCAAGAAAAATATCAGGATACAACTGGAGAATATAGCTAGACTTAATCCAGTCAAAGTTTTAAAAGAATTAGAAAATTTTGGGGAAGCTAGGAGCAGAAAAAACCCGATAATTGCAAAGAAGACAAGGGAAGCAGTATTTAACGTCTTGGTCAAAATAATCGAGGCACTGGTTTCTTTATAGCTAATCTGATAGTGAGTTTTCAACATCACTGCTTTAAAACCTTCTCCTCCCAACGAAGCGAAGGGAGTCACGCGATTAAAGGCTGCCCCTACCATGTAAATTAATAATAGGCGAATTGTCCATCTAGGTTGGATAGGAATGCTTTTAAAAGTTAGTTGCCAAGTAAAAACATCGGTGAGTAATTCTAGGAAATAAAAAATAATCACTAATGTCATTCCCCACCAACCGACTAGGGTGATTTGTTGCCACACTTCTTGCAGATTTGTTTGGCGTAAAATTACCCCTAGTAAAACAAAACCTAAACCCAGAAAGATAAATTTAAGATATTTCATATTAAATTATGAATTATGAATTATGAATTATGACTGATAACTGATAACTGATAACTGATAACTGATCACTGATAACTGATCACTGATGACTGATAACTGATCACTGATGACTGATAACTGATCACTGATAACTGATAACTGATAACTGATAACTGAAAAAGCTGATAACTAAAAATAGTTCCAACGTTGAATAAATGGCAGCCAATGGGATTCAACCAATTTGATCGCTTTTGCATCTGGGGGATAATTATTTTTTTTATATCCTTGCAGACTGCTGATATATTTCTCAAAGCGAGGCATAGCTATTTTTAAGTTGGGAAGTTGCAGTTGATCGTAAATTTTCTCGATTTGTGCTAGGGGGTCTTTTTCTAAATCTTCAAAACGAATTTCTACAAAACTATCGGTAGGTAAATCGGCACTATCTCGCAGGAGAGAATTGAGCATTAGGGGATAACTTTTCAGAATCGCTTGCTCGATGACATCAATAGATAAATTATCGTAGGATTGCAGTGCTAGTTCCGGTAGGATGCGGGTAAAAAAGTGGCGGGTTGAGGGAAAAACTAGATAGGGATTGCGGTAGATATGAATAAATTTAGCATCGGGCCAGATAGCTCGCAATCTGGCAATGTGTGCCGTATAAACGGGGTTTTTGATTAGTAATTGTTTGCCTTTTTGATGGATGGAAACTTTTTTTAATAGATGAGTATGCCAACGTTGCCAATTGGCGATTTCTTTCTCGCTGCAGCCTTGAAAAAAAACCCCTCGATCGAAATGATACTGAAAACGTTGGGGAAAGTATAAACCATGGTAGTAGGAAAGGGGGATCATACTGGCCAGGGCGATCGAGTCTTCTTGGGGGGAATCGGGAGTAACGGCAACGTTATCCACATGGCGATCGCTCGGTAGAGCTAATTCCAGCAGCGGTTGAAATAAGCGGACGATGCCGAGGATATCCCAGGGTAATCCCACCGCTAGGGGCGAAATATAGCCAAAATGCTCCGATTGACCGAGTAAATTGTGCAGATGGGTCGTGCCGCTGCGCCAATAGCCGACAATAAAAATGGGTGCTTTTACCTGCACGCAGCGCTCATAAAACCCTGTCATCAAAATTCGTTCTAGGGTAGAAAAAGGCAGTCGCGCCAAGGTAACTGCCAGCGCCAGGGTTGCTGGGGCCAAATTGGGGCGATCGATGCCGCCATTGGTCAAAAACAAACGAAGGAGAGTGCTAAGGTTACTACCGCAGAGGGGATGAAACAAACTGGACATATTAACCTATTTTTTGGCGGTTTTTTGGCGTATAGCTTGGCTGGCTAAGGTTTTGCCGAATTCCCAAGCGGCCCCAGGTAGGCGGTGAGCATCAGCGACCACATCCTTAACGGCGGTGACAATCCAACGGCAATCCTCATCGGAGAGGGTGAGGGGGGGGATAAACTTGATGATATTCATACCGTGGCTGGAAACCTGCGAGAGGATTTGATGACGGGTAAAGAGGGGAACGACGATTAACTGAGAAAATAGCCCTTTATTGGCGGTTTCTAGCATTTTCCAGGCGGCTTTTAATGACCAACTGCTCGGCTCGGCAAATTCCAAGGCCATCATCATACCCAATCCCCGCACTTCCTGCAAACATTCGTACTGATCTACGAGGGGCTGTAGTTCTGCGATAATTTGTTGACCGATTACAGCCGAGCGCTCGACTAATTTTTCCTCCTCAATCACCTGTAAAGTGGCAATACCGGCGGCCATGGCCAGATTATTTTTCCCAAAAGTGCTACCGTGAACCACAGAACGGTCCATGCGATCGAATACTCGATCGAAGAGCCAGCGACGACAGAGAACCGCTCCCACTGGCACAAAACCGCCCGAAAGAGCCTTGGCAACGCATAAAATGTCCGGTTCTACCCCCCAATGTTCCACAGCCCAAATTTTGCCAGTCCGGCCTAAACCAGTCTGCACTTCATCGGCCACAAAAAGAGTCCCATAACGACGACAAAGGGCAGCCGCTGCGGGGAGATAGTTCGGTTCGGGAATTCTCACCCCGTGACCTTGGATCGGTTCGGTAATAAAAGCCGCTACATCTTTGTTGATTAGAGCTTTTTCGAGCGCAGCTAGATCGCCGAAGGGAATTTCCTTAAAATCGCCGACAAAAGGCCCAAATCCCTCACGATAATGGGGATCGCCGGTGGCGGAAAGGGAACCCATGGTTAACCCGTGGTAGCCTCCCTGACAGTAAACAATTTGGCTGCGTCCGGTGGCGTAGCGGCTAAATTTAATGGCGGCCTCGACGGTTTCTGTGCCGGAGTTGGCAAAGAAAACTCGTTCTAATCCGGTCGGGGCGATCGCTGCTAACCGTTCGGCCAGCAATCCCGCTAGGATAGAAGCATCCAATTGGACTAAATTGGGCAGTTCTGCCGTCAATACTTCCTGTAAAGTTTGGACAATCTTGGGGTGATTGCGTCCGAGGGCGAAAACACCAAAACCACTCAGTAAATCCAGATACTTTTCCCCGTGATTGTCGAATAGGTATGCACCTTCGGCTTTAACGTAGTGGCGATCGTAGCCGATCGTTTTTAGTACCCTAACCATCTGGGGGTTTAGGTATTGTTCGTGGAGCGCAAAGTTTTCTTCTAGTCTTTTTTCTATCAGTTCTAAAATGCTCATAAATTCCAGATTTGATTACCGAAAAACTAATTTTGACATCCTTCCGCCCTAAACGGACGGCGATTCCCAAACCTCACGATTTGGGCTTCTGTTTCTTTCCCCGGCGGGGTTTCGCAGCTGCCCTAACAGATTTACTCTATTCTGGTCTTATAGTCACTCTACAGACTAACACCGCTTAACTAATTTTGGTATCCTTGAGGGTAGGGATAAAGTAAGTTTCCCGTTTCTTTTCCTAATTTCAGTTTCTAACGCTTCTCTGACTTGCTGCTCTGCTGATTCTCTGCTATAACCGAATATAAGTTTAAGATTGGTGTCACAATCTCGAACGGGATAAATTTTCTCTTGAATACAATTAAATCCATAAATTTCAATATCTTTTAAAATTAATTGTTCTCAACACCACATTTTACCTTGAAGGTAGTCAGTAATCTGATTAGTTTCAGGAACATTTAAATTTTTCAAGCAGCGTTTATCTCCCGTGAGTAAATAGCTTAAATTATTTTGTTTATTCAAGTAGCTAACATAACCGAGTAGAATAGCCTCGCCTATGTCTATTCCTTCGATTTTCTGTAATTGAATAAAATCCTCTTGATTGATATTATTATTGCTTGATATTTTATCGCAGGTTGTAACGACTGATAAAGCGTCTTCTCGGTTATATTTAACAGGGTTTCTCTTCCTTCTTTTTCCTTGCAGTTGACTTTTAAATTTATATTGAAATGTCTCAAGAATTTTAACTTGATTAATCTCAACTCCAAAGGTATTGAGGTTTTTCTAAAATAAGCCACAGGTGGCCAATTTTAGGATAATGTCATTATCCAAACAATAAACAGAACCTATCAAGGTTCAACTCCTAACACCTTTTCTAGATCTCGTAGGTTTCGTCATCAAATTTATCCCAGTCTAACTGATTGGCCAAATATTCATTAATAATCTTATTGCCATTTGGGTTGGGTTCTAATACTTTTAAAGTAGCCATGGCTAAAGCAAAGTAGTCCCTGTTATGCCATCCATAGTTCAGAATAATTGCACCTATATCAATATCTGGATGATGAGAGATAAAATGTTCTTGAACATATTTACTCAATTTTTCAGCATTTTTGAATTTCCCATCCCCAAGGCAGTTATCACAATCACCTAGGAGTAATTCAGTGGCAAATTGATTAGCTTCTTCTTCACCCCCCAACCCTCCCCGATGTCGGGGAATTGGAGGAGATTCAGCTAATCTAAAGATAGGCGGTTAAAATGCGTCTTAGCTTAAATAGTTTCTAGCATTCTGGTTAATTCATTTTTATTTTTCCACAATTTAACTTGACAATTTTGGTATATTTTTACGATCAAAGGAGCTTGATTCCCTTGGGTTATTCTCTCGATTTTATCGATTGTTTCCACAAAAATATTAACCATTGTTTGACGAGGTAAGTTACCAGAAACTAGAACAAATACTTGAGCCTGATAACGGGCTATCTGTTGAACTTCTAAAATATTTCTACCAATGTTTACATCTTTAGTTAATACTATCCATCCTCTTTGACTAACAATAGGTAGCCCGACCTATCTGGTGCATCTGGGGCAAAATGAGCATGATGAAATTCAATCTTAACCCCTATTTTTTGCAAAGCTTCACCGATAGACTTTCCTAAAGCGCGGTCTATAAAATAGGTGTATTGAGAGGTCATGCTGCTTGCCAATTGGACTCGAATAAAATCGCTTTTTCAATTTGCCAACGTTGACAATTATAATCATTGGCAATATCTTCTATAGAGTCCCCCGCATCATAAAGTTCTGTGACAATTTTAGTGGGAATTCCTGTTCCTTTGATAGTGGGTTTTCCGAAGGAAATATTCGGGTCTATCATGAGGACTTTATCAGTGAAGTCTTCCCCCTTTAGGTTGATAGTGGGAAAAAGCCTTGTGGCGATATCTTGTTCATCCCATTCAATACGAGTTAAGAGATTATTTAATACTTGTTTCATCGCTAATTGTCCCGAACGGGAGGCATTAATTAAATGTTCAAATTGTTCGATAAAAAGGTCAATTCCATCGGTACTAAATTGTTTTTGAACTAGAGGATGATCGGTGTTAAATTGTTCACTAATATAGTCTAGGGTAAGTCTAACTTTATCGAGAGGGATGTTATGAACGGTGCGAATGACTCTTAAAACGTGCGCTTCCACTAAGTTAGTAAAGGAAAGTTGGGGAATATTCGGATTAGGTCGTTGAATGAGGGGTAAAAAGTTTTTCTGTCCGGTTTTGGTGGGGTAGGTGCGTCCTTGTACCCAGGTTCTCAGAGTAGGTAAAGGAATATGGAGATAGCGCGCAGTATCGGCTATAGTATAGGTGGGAACATGATAGAGATGCTCTAGAGATAAGGGAGATGACACTTTGACCATCGTTAATATTTTGGTAAAGTTGTTGGGATGAGATTATCGCCTATCGATTATCTCATTTTAGCTAATTTTGGTATCCTTGAGGATAGGGATAAATCAGGATGAGCGCATCTCAGGAGACATGGGGTCCAAATGAGGTTATATTTTATCTATAGAAGAACGTTTGTATGTCGCAACGATAATGAGTAACTCACTGCCAAAATATCTAGAGGAAATCACTGGCATTTATCAACAGGGTAACGCCACAGAACACAGTTATCGTCCTGCTTTAAAAAAATTAATTGAATCCCTAAATAATAACCTACAAGCTCTCAATGAACCGAAAAGGATTGCTTGTGGCGCTCCGGATTTTGTGATTAATCAGGGTATGGTAGAAATTGGTCATCTGGAAGCAAAAGATATCGGAACTTCTCTCAAAAAGGTTGAAAATACTCCCCAAATAAAACGTTATTTACAGGCTTTGGGTAACTTAATTATCACCGATCATTTAGAATTTCGTTGGTATGTATCGGGAGAATTGCGTCTATCAGCGTCCGTGGCAACTCTTAATCAAAAAAAGCAAATTAAACCTGATTCCCAGGGTATTTTACAAGTAGAACAATTGTTCTATCAATTTTTCCTCTCGAAAGTTATTCAGATAACAACACCGCGAGAATTGGCGAAAAAAATGGCCGCTTTAGCGCAGTTAATTCGAGATGCGATCGCACAAGCTTTAAAAGATCAAGATTGCGGGGGAATGTTGCGGCAACAATTGCAATCTTTTCAACGAGTTTTAATTAGTGATCTCAACGAAGCGCAGTTTGCGGATATGTATGCACAAACAATTTGTTATGGTTTATTTGCGGCACGCTGTAATACGGATCAAATCAGTTCTTTTTCCCGGGAAACGGCAGGATTTCGACTGCCAAAAACTAACCCTTTTTTGCGGGGAATTTTTCATCAAATCGCTGGTACAGAATTAGATGAGCGGATTACTTGGGCCGTGGATACTCTAGCCACTATTTTACAACAAACGGACATGGAGGGGATTCTGGGCAGCTTTGGAAAACGCACCCGCAAGGAGGACCCGGTGGTTCACTTTTATGAGACTTTTTTAGCAGAATACGATAGTAAAATGCGTGAGTCTAGGGGGGTTTATTATACTCCTGAACCCGTGGTTTCTTACATGGTTCGCAGTGTAGACTATATTCTAAAAAATAAGTTTCAGATTCCTAAAGGTTTGGCCGATGCCAAAAAAATTACTATTAAAAATCCTAATAATAGCCAAGAAACTCAGGAAGTTCACCAAGTTTTAATTCTGGATCCTGCTGTGGGAACCGGCACTTTTTTACACTCTGTTATCGATTATATCTATGAGAGTTTTCGTCAACAGAAAGGGATGTGGTCTAGTTATGTTAGTAAACATTTATTACCGCGTCTCTTTGGGTTTGAGTTACTGATGGCTCCCTACACCGTAGCACACATGAAGTTAGGTTTACAACTTCAGGAATTAGGCTATGATTTTAGTGCCGATGAACGCTTGGGAATCTATCTCACCAACACCCTACAGGAAGCTTTTCAAATTCCCCCTGCTGACGGTTTTTTAAATCGTATTCGCGATGAAGCAGAGTCAGCGCAAGGTGTTAAGCAAGAACATCCTGTTATGGTGATTATTGGTAATCCTCCCTACTCTGGACATTCCGTAAATACAGGAGAATGGATTAAGGAATTATTGAAGGGAAAAGATATTATTTCTGGAGGAAAAACTGCTAGTTATTTTGAGGTAGATGAGCAACCTTTAGGCGAAAAAAATCCCAAATGGTTAAATGATGATTATGTCAAATTTATTCGCTTTGGTCAATGGCGCATCGAGAAAACTGGTTACGGAATTTTAGCTTTTGTTACTAATCATGGTTATTTGGATAACCCAACTTTTCGGGGAATGCGTCAAAGTTTATTAAAAACTTTTGATGATATTTATGTTTTAGATTTACATGGAAATAGCAAGAAAAAAGAAATCTGTCCCGACGGTTCACCCGATCAAAATGTGTTTGATATTCAGCAAGGTGTAGCTATTGGTATTTTTATTAAGTATCAAGATAGTCAGCAAGATTTAGCGAAGGTTTATCATGCTGATTTATGGGGCAAAAGAGAGATGATTGAGAATCAAGTTATTATCGGGGGTAAGTATCATTGGTTAGATGAAAATGATATTAGTTCAACTGCTTGGCAAGAATTACAACCTGATTCTCCTTTTTATCTATTTAAACCTCAGAATATTAATCTGCGATCAGAATACGATCAATTCTGGAAGATTACTGAAATTATTCCAGTTAATAGTGTTGGTATCGTCACAGCTAGAGATAGTTTAACTATTCAATGGAGTGAAAAAGAAATTTGGGATATAATCAATGATTTTGTCAATCTCAGTCCAGAACAAGCTAGAATAAAGTATAATTTAGGTCAAGATTCTAGGGACTGGAAAGTTAATTTAGCACAAAAAGATATTAAGCAATCAAATTTATCTAAGGATAAATTAACTCCTATTTTATACAGACCTTTTGACAAAAGATATACATATTATACGGGTAATTCAAGGGGCTTTCATTGTATGCCAAGAAGTAATGTTATGTATAACCTAAAATATCAACAAAATTATGCACTAATTACCTCTAGGATGACTAAAGGAGAAAGTTTTAATCATGTTCAAATATCAGAAAATATTGTTGAAGTGATTTGTCTCTCTCCCAAAACATCAAATAATGGCTTTGTTTTCCCCCTTTATCTTTACCCAACCAATACCCCAACTTTATTTGAAACAGAACCAACCAACTCGCCAAATGGTCGCCGTCCCAATCTAGCGCCAGAATTTATTAAGGAACTTTCCGCAAAACTTGAATTAGAATTTATCAGTGATGGCAAAGGAGACAAAAAGAAAACCTTTGGACCGGAAGACATTTTTAACTATATTTATGCCGTCTTTCACTCTCCCCAATATCGCCAACGTTACGCCGAATTTTTAAAAATAGACTTTCCTCGTGTTCCTCTCACCAGCAATCAAGAATTATTCTGGGAATTAGTCAAAAAAGGTGACAGATTAGTGCAGTTACACCTGATGAAAGGGACAGGAAAAGAAATTAGTAGCTATCCCGTGGCAGGTTCTAATCTAGTTGAACAGGTGAAATATGACGAAAATAAACAACAAATTTCGATTAATTCTGAGCAGTATTTTGGGGGGATTCCGCCGCAAATTTGGAACTTTTATATCGGCGGTTATCAAGTGTGTCAGAAGTGGCTAAAAGACCGCAAAGGTCGCCACCTTAGCTACGATGACCTAGAACATTATCAACAAATTATCTCCATTTTGGAAGAATCGATCGCAATTATGGAAACTATAGATATAATTATCAATAAATATGGTGGTTTCCCCTTTAGTTAAGCCACTGGTGAGAGAAGATTAATACTAAATCCGTTGAGTATAGGCTACATATTGGGAGAGGTAAAAGGGAGAATAAATAATCAGTACAGGTGCAAGATTTTGAGGGAATCGTGCTTCAAAACCTTGCGTTTTCATCGGCCTGCGTCCTGTAGGGGCGAAGCATTCGGGCAATAACCTATCGGTGAAACCGTAGATACTTTTTCAGCAAACCCTAGATTGATATTTTATCGCAGGTTTCAACGACAGATAAAGCGTCTTCTAGGTTATATTTAACGGGGTTTCTCTTCCTTTTTTGTTGCGGTTGCCTTTTAAATTTATATTGAAATGTCTCAAGAATTTTGGCGTTGTCAAATTGAAAGATGCTCCGAATCAGCACCGGAACTGAAATTACTTTGATAGCAAGGATTACATGGCATCTTGACAATTAGTGTTTAATGAACGAATAGTGCCGATAGTTGGGCTTAAGTGGGGAACAAGACTTGCCCTGAGCCAACTCGAAGGGGTCGCTCGATTTAGCAGTGGAATTAGCCCTACAATCGGCGTTGAAAGATGCTCCGAATCAGCACCGGAGCATTGCATCTTTCCTCTTCTGACCTGACAACGCCGTCCCTGTTCACCGATAAATGATTCTCCACTCCCAACCAGAGTGATACAATTGTTAACACCACAGACCAAGAGCCAATCGAAGCGAGAGAATAAAAACTGCTATGTTAAAAGCCCTACTCGGAGACCCCAACGCCCGCAAAATTAAAAAATTTCAGCCCCTCGTCACCGAAATCAACCTGCTGGAAGAGGATATTAAAAACCTATCCGATGAGGAATTAAGGAGCAAAACCAGCGAATTTAAGGAAAGATTGGACAAAGCGAGAAATTATGACGAAAGAGAGGAGATTCTCGAGGAAATCCTCCCCGAAGCTTTCGCCATTGTCCGGGAAGCGGGCATCCGAGTCTTAGGGATGCGTCACTTTGACGTACAGTTATTGGGGGGAATGGTACTCCACAAAGGACAAATCGCCGAGATGAAAACCGGGGAAGGAAAAACCCTAGTTGCCACTCTCCCCGCTTATTTGAATGGATTGACCGGAAAAGGGGTTCACGTCGTCACCGTCAACGATTATCTCGCCCGTCGTGACGCGGAATGGATGGGGCAGGTACACCGCTTTTTAGGGTTAAGTGTGGGACTAATTCAAGCCGGTATGAGTCCGGAAGAAAGAAAGAAAAATTATGCCTGTGACATCACCTACACCACTAACAGCGAACTCGGCTTTGATTATCTGCGCGATAACATGGCTACAGTGATGGGGGAAGTCGTCCAAAGACCCTTTAACTACTGCGTTATCGACGAAGTGGACTCCATTCTTATCGATGAAGCGAGAACTCCATTAATTATATCAGGAGCGATCGATCGGCCCACAGAAAAATATATTCTCGCCGCCGAAATCGCCGAGCAATTAGTGCGCCAAGAAGTAGAAGACGGACCGGGAGACTACGAAGTTAACGAAAAAGACCGTAACGTTTTAATGACCGATGAAGGCTTTAAAAAAGCGGAAGAACTATTAGAAGTTACCGATTTATACGACCAAGAAAATCCCTGGGCGCACTATATTTCTAACGCTATTCGTGCCAAAGAACTCCAGAAAAAAGACGTTAACTATATCGTCCGCAGTGGTGAAATTGTTATTGTTGATGAGTTCACGGGACGGGTATTACCGGGGCGACGTTGGGGTGATGGTTTACATCAGGCAGTGGAAGCTAAGGAAGGGGTAGAAATTCAACAGGAAACCCAAACCTTAGCCACGATTACCTATCAAAACTTTTTCCTACTCTATCCGAAATTATCCGGCATGACTGGGACAGCCAAAACCGAAGAAACGGAACTAGAAAAAGTCTATAACCTGCAAGTAACAATTATCCCCACCAACCGCGTTTCTCGTCGGCAAGATTTAGCCGATGTGGTCTATAAAAATGAACAGGCAAAATGGAACGCCGTCGCCGAAGAATGTCAACAAATGCACGAAGAAGGTCGCCCAGTTTTAGTCGGTACTACCAGTGTAGAAAAATCGGAAGTGCTTTCGCTTTTATTGCAGGAAAGAAAGATTCCCCATAACTTGCTGAATGCTCGTCCAGAAAACGTGGAAAGGGAATCGGAAATCGTCGCCCAAGCAGGCCGGGCCGGAGCCGTAACCATTGCTACAAACATGGCAGGACGGGGAACCGATATCATCCTCGGTGGTAACTCTGATTATATGGCCCGATTGAAAATTCGCGAGTATTTAATGCCGAAATTAGTTATGCCCGAAGATGACAATTTGGCCTTTAGTTTACCCAGTTTAGGAGAACGCAATCGCCCCCAAGGATTCGCTCCGGGTAAAAAGAAAAAAAACTGGCGTGCCTCGGCGGAAATTTTTCCCACTGAGTTACCGAAAGAGGTAGAAAATACCCTGAAAGAAGCGGTTAAATTTGCCGTTGATACCCACGGAACTCAAAGTTTACCAGAATTAGAAGTGGAAGAAAAAATCGCCATCGCGGCCGAAAAAGCTCCCACGGATGACCCAGTTATTCAAAAGTTACGCGAAGTCTATAAATTAATTCGCCAAAGTTATGAAGATTACACCGGCAAAGAACACGATGAAGTAGTAGAAAGAGGCGGACTGCACGTTATCGGGACGGAACGCCACGAATCCCGCCGTATTGACAACCAATTGCGAGGCAGAGCGGGCAGACAGGGCGACCCCGGTTCCACACGCTTCTTTTTAAGCCTAGAAGACAATTTATTGCGTATTTTTGGGGGCGACCGCGTGGCGGGTTTAATGGATGCCTTCCGGGTGGAAGAAGATATGCCCATTGAATCGGGAATGTTGACTCGTTCCTTAGAAGGCGCGCAAAGAAAAGTGGAAACCTTCTATTATGATGCCCGGAAACAGGTGTTTGAATACGACGAGGTGATGAATAATCAACGGCGCGCTATTTATGCCGAACGTCGTCGGGTTTTGGAGGGGATGGACTTAAAAGAACAGGTGCTGCAATACGCCGAAAAAACCATGGATGAAATCGTCATGGCTTATATTAATCCCGAACTGCCGGCGGAAGAATGGGATTTAGAAAAACTGATTAGTAAATCTCAGGAATTCGTCTATCTGTTGGCAGATATTACCGCTAAGGATATCGAGGATATGAGTGTTAATGATATCAAGATGTTCCTCCACGAAGAAGTTCGCAAAGCTTATGAAATAAAAGAACGTCAAGTGGATAGTATTCGTCCCGGTTTAATGCGCGATGCCGAACGTTATTTTATCCTGCAACAAATCGATATGTTATGGCGCGAACATCTGCAAGCTATGGAAGCTTTACGCGAGTCGATTGGTTTACGCGGTTACGGTCAAAAAGACCCCCTAATTGAGTATAAACAGGAAGGCTACGAGATGTTTTTAGAAATGATGATTGATATCCGTCGTAATGTGGTTTATTCCCTGTTCCAATTCCAACCGCAAGGACAACCCCAAGCAGTGGCCAGTGAACAGTAAAAATTAAAAGTTGACTTAAATTGGGGAGAATTGGCTAAGGCTAATTCTCTCATTTTTTTACCCCAAGAAATCAGTCACCCACAATCCACACTAGGACGAAAATTATCAGTCCAATCACTCCATAGGACAGCAACGACCCCAAAAAATTGAGGATTTGTACGGGAAAATGAATCAAAACTTGGTAAGTAAAATCGGCAGCTGCCAGCAAGGCAGCGAAAAACATAATCACAAGTGTTATCATACTTAATATCTTCTCAATCTGATAGAATAAATGGCTATCCTTTGCGGGAATCGGCAGTGGATAGTCAGAAGTTAGGAGATTATCCCCAAGAAAAAACTCGGAGTTACTCTCCCGATTCTACCGCAATTTTAACAGCGATCGAGTTATAATAAATCTTTAATTGTAACCGGCTACTTAGTTGATGATAGGTGGTGCGTTACGACGGATTGTTACCTTCAAGTCAAAGCATCAATTTCTGCCGTCTAACGCACCCTACTGAACTCCCGATGGTCGCGTGCGTCCTGTAGAGGAGGAAGCAGTACAAAAAGTCCAGAAAAAATTAGGTTCCGAGAAAGCAATTCAGGAAATTCGCAAGGAATTAGAAAAAATGAAACAGGAAAATCAGGAACTTAAAAGTCCTTGGACCAAATTAGAAGCGAAAAATAGTTAAACACCGAATTTTGAACAATTATGCAACAATTTATTCAACAGTTAAAAATCGATTTATCCTTGACAGGGATCTAGCAGTTTTATCATTTACTTTCCTAAATATCCTTAGCTAATCATCGCCAATAAACCTTGATAAAAAATCTGAAAACTAGGAGAACAATTATCAGCAGGAGTCATAAATTGAGAAATTTCTCGGGCCGCTTTCACTTTTTCTAAACCTCCGCGATGATAACCAGCTTTTTGAAGTATCTTTTCTAAGTTTTCCCAAGTTCCGCCTGTAATTTCATCGGGTTTTCTGTATTTTGCTTGCTGTCCTACATTAGTAGAAACTTTGGGATAGGCTGAGACTATAGCCTGAATATCACCAAAAAACCAAGCTTCTAGTTCTTCTATGGCAATTCTATTTAACACCTGAAATGTTTTTTTATCTTCGCTAATCGTTTTAGTGATAAGTCCTGTTTGTTGAGCGATATTTTCTAACTTTTCTTTGAGCATTTGACAATCTTCATTGTCTCTATCTACAAGAATAATGATTCGATAATCATCGGGTATCCAGCATTTATAACCTTTTAATCGCTCCGGTAGTTTTTTGATTAAATCGGATTTACCTCGAAAGGCATGAATTTTATAAGTGACATTCTCAAATAATATTTGAGGTTAAATTTGATTTAAACATTCTTGGGTAGAAAATTCTTCAACTAGAAATTCAAGATGCACTTTTTCCCTCCTTTGGTATTAAAGTTAAATGATAGGATTACCCACATCAAAATAGTCCTCCATCCATAATTGACCCAACAAAGCACCATTTTGAATAAATTTCTTAACTCCTTGCATTTCTGAAGTACGTTTAGCTTGAGTAAAACCCTTTTCATCTCGATAAAGCACCCAAACTTCCTCTGGTTTTAAACCATCTACAAAAAAGGGAGAATGAGTTGTTACTATTAATTGTGTACCTGCGGTCGCTGCCCGACATTCTTCTGCTAATTCAGGTAATAAACGGGGATGAAGATGATTTTCTGGTTCTTCTATTCCCACTAATTGCGGAGGGCTTGGATCATATAATATAGTTAAATAAGCCAACATTTTTAAAGTGCCATCAGAGGCAAATTTGGCAAGAATTGGACTTTGAAAAGGTGCGTCTTTAATCTGGAGTAAAAGCTGTCCATTCGGCATAATAGATGCTTCTACTTTTTCTAATCTAGGAATTCGACGAGAAAGGGTTTGTAAAATAGATTCTAATCGTTGAGGATGATCTTCTTTTAAATATTGAATAACATTAGGTAAATTGTCACCAGTTGGGGATAATCTTTCTTGCGCTCCTGCTTCGGGTTGATTGCGAGTATTATCTGCGGTTAAGTAGGAAAGATACCAACTTGTGATAAAACGACGCAAAGCACTAACCCGGGGATGTTTGGCCAATTGTCCCAGGGTACTAACAGCTAAAAATTCCGGGGAGTCTAATCGTTCAGAAATTCGTTCATCTTTTTCTTGGGGATTTTCTCCACTAATCACTATTCCTTCCCCTTCTTTAAAGTCTAAAAAGCGAAAAGGTGCGCCCTTCGGTCCTCGTCTCCAATGTAACCATTCTTCAGCAACATAAGGGCGATTATTGGCTTCATTAATGGCTAAATGATAGGTAATTAAAGGTGATGCCAATGTTTCTCTATATTTTAATTCGATAATGATGTAACCTTCTTGTCCTCTAGTTCTTAATTCTTTAAATCTTCCCCGTCTGTCCCAAGCTTTTCTTAAACCAACAGTAAAACATTCAGAGAGGAAAGCAAAGACATCAAATAAGGTAGATTTTCCGCTCCCATTAGGACCGAGAAAAACTGTTAGAGGAGTAATTTTTTTTAATTCTAAGTCCTGTAAAGCTCGGTAATTTTGCACGCGCAGATTTTCGATTCGAGGTATAGAGTTTTTAGACATTGATTGTTGCTCTCTGCTGCTTTTAGCTCGTCTTGTCCCAGATTAGCTGTTAATTTCGCCAGTTACCCCAAAAAACTGGTCAATTTTTAGTAATCTGGCTCTTCTGGACTGGTTATAGCAAATTAGCTCTCCTGATTCTACCGCAATTTTAACAGCGATCGAGCTATACTAAATCTTATTTAACAAAAATGTAGGTTGGTGTGAAGCATGAAACCCAACGCTCTCCTGATTCTACCGCAATTTTAACAGCGATCGAGTTATACTAAATCTTATTTAACAAGTATAGAGTGGCAAGTGGGAAGTGGGTTTTGAAAGTTGGACTGGCAGTTAATGATACTATCAAAAATAAATTTAGTATAAGCTTTCATTGTATCGGGAAAAACTTCAGTTTGTTTGGGATAGTTCATCCTTCCTAGCTAATTAGCTAATAAGGACAAGTCAGGGAAAATATTTCCCCGTTTCCCGTTCCCTTTTGCGATAAGATAATTAATATAACTCCAAGAGGACTGCTCTATGAATATTCGTATTGGTAACGGCTACGATATCCACCGATTGGTGACAGGAAGACCTTTAATTTTAGGAGGAGTAGAAATTGCCCATACTGTCGGTTTATTGGGTCATAGTGATGCCGATGTCTTAACCCACGCTATTATGGATGCCATGCTGGGGGCGCTTAGTTTAGGCGATATCGGTCATTATTTTCCCCCCACAGACCCGCAATGGCAAGGGGCGAATAGTTTAAAATTATTAGAGCAAGTTAATCAATTAATTGTCGATAAAGGTTGGCAGATTAATAATATTGATTCGGTAATTGTCGCCGAAAGACCGAAAATGAAACCCCACCTTATTGCGATGCGATCCAAGTTAGCGGCTACCCTTAATATTAATCCAGAACAGGTGGGAATTAAAGCCACTACTAACGAACAATTGGGACCGGTAGGACGAGAAGAAGGTATCGCAGTTTATGCCGTGGTTTTATTGGTTAAGGATTAGGTTAAATAGGATGTTTTCCCTGTTATTTTCCCAGCCATTCTTCTCTGGTAATACCCGCTTGATTGAGAATGCGTTTTAACAGTCCTACCCCTATTTCCCCTTGATGGGGATTGGGGATAATTATCGTTAAATTACCGCGACGCATTTGAGGGTGTTTACCCCCAGCGTAGGGACCGTCAAACCCAAGTTCTCGTAATCTTTGAACTAGATTAAGCCATGATACGGCGGTTAATTTAGGCATATCTTAAATTGAAGACATGGGTTGAGGAAGGAGATTAAGATCTATTCCTGCTAACACTGGAATCGGCAAACCTAAACACAGACGCAAAGCAATCCAATCGCTTAAAGCTTCGCGCAATTCTTGCCGGCAATCTTCTAGATTGGCGTGATTTGCCCAAACTCCCTGAAGGGGTGGAATTTCACCCCAATAAGTGCCATCTTCTTCGATGATTTCGTATCGAGCTAGTGCCATCGCTTGATCAATATAACTGGCTAACATGGTTGTATTATTGGTAGAGCTTACTTACTATATTAAAGCAAATGTTTCCCAGCAGCCAGCTGCATTGGATTCGCCTTCAGATTATGATAAGGTAAGATGGTCAATAACCTAAGTTATCTGGAGTATTAATCTCGTTGGCTCGAAACAACAGATCATTTAAAAAGTCTTGAGAGAATACTCATCTTCAGTAGCTAATTCGACCCACAATCTGGTTACTGCTAGGAATCTAACCGATTCCTTCCCGATTTTTATCTAATCCCTAACTGCTAAATTCTCTCTATGACTGCTATTATCCAACAAATAAAAGAGCGTTTTTCCCAATCCCTAGTTAAATCCTTTGGGGAAAACTTCGCTGATACCGATCCTCTAATTGTCGCCGCTAGTAACCCCCGTTTTGGCGATTATCAGTGTAATATTTCCCTCTCTTTAGCCAAAGAATTAAAACAAAAACCGCGGGAAGTGGCGGCAACTTTACTAAAAAATCTAGAGATAGATGATCTCTGTCAACCCCCCGAAATTGCCGGACCTGGTTTTATCAATCTTACCCTTAAACCCAGTTATCTAGAAACCCAATTAAAAGACCTAATTACTGACAACCGTTTAGGAGTTGCCACTGCTAACCCCAGTCAAAAAATTATTGTCGATTTTTCCAGTCCCAATATTGCCAAAGAAATGCACGTCGGTCACTTGCGATCGACTATAATTGGTGATTGTATCGCTCGGATTTTGGAATTTCGTCATCATCAAGTAATTCGTCTTAATCACGTCGGGGATTGGGGTACTCAATTCGGGATGTTAATCACCTATCTACAAGAAGCTTATCCTAGCGCTTTAACCCAAGCAGATGCTCTGGATTTAGGCGATTTAGTTAGCTTTTATAAAAAGGCAAAAATTCGTTTTGATGAAGACGAAAACTTTAAAGAAACTGCCCGTCAAGCCGTAGTAAAATTACAGTCGGGTGATCCTCAAAGTCGTCAAGCATGGCAGTTACTTTGTCAACAATCACGACGGGAATTTCAGAAAATCTATGATATTCTCGATATAAAACTGACTGAAAGGGGGGAATCTTTTTATAATCCCTACCTGGAAGCGGTAATCAGAGAATTAGATCAACAGGGATTGCTAACAGAAGACAACGGCGCTTTATGCGTCTTTCTCGATGGTTTTACCAACAAAGAGGGGGAGCCTCTGCCCCTAATTGTCAAGAAATCCGACGGCGGTTATAATTACGCTACCACCGATTTAGCGGCAATTTGTTATCGAGTGCGGCAAGATAAAGCCGAAAGAATAATTTATGTTACCGATGCTGGACAAGCTAACCATTTTGCCCAAGTATTTCAGGTGGCTAAAAAAGCGGGATTTTTACCCGATAATGTGGCAGTGGTTCACGTCGCTTTTGGATTAGTTTTAGGGGAAGATGGTAAAAAGTTAAAAACTCGTTCCGGGGAGACGGTAAAATTACAAGAATTACTTGATCAAGCGATCGCCTGTTCCCTAGCTGACTTAGAAAAAAGACTAGCAAGCGAGGAAAGAGAAGAAACTGGCGATTTTATCGCTAAGACTGCCGAAACTGTCGGATTAAGTGCCGTTAAATACGCCGATCTCAGCCAAAATCGCAATAGTAACTACGTTTTTAGTTACGACAAAATGCTCAATCTGCAAGGCAACACCGCCCCCTATATGCTGTACGCTTACGCTAGAGTCCAGAGTATCAGTCGCGAAGGTGGTATTAATTTTCAGGATTTAAGTCAAAATTCTTCGATAATTCTCAAGGATGAAAGTGAATTAATTCTGGCTAAACAATTACTGCAACTTCCCGAAGTAATTAGTGCCGTAGAAGAGGATTTATTACCCAATCGTCTATGTGATTATCTTTATGAACTCAGTAAAAAGTATAATCGTTTCTACGAGAATTGTCCCGTTCTGAAAGCAGCAGAACCGATTAAAACCTCTCGTTTAGTTTTGTGTGATTTAACGGCAAGAACCCTAAAATTAGGCCTATCTCTCTTGGGTATCCCCGTTTTGGAAAGAATGTAAATCAGTTATCAGTAATCAGTAATCAGTAATCAGTTATCAGTTATCAGTTATCAGTTATCAGTTATCAGTTATCAGTTATCAGTTATCAGTTATCAGTTATCAGTTATCAGTTCACTGTTTACTGTTCACTGAAAAATTCATAATTCCCACACCCCACACCCCACACCCTACACCCTACACCCCACACCCCACACCCTACACCCCACACCCCACCCGTTGGATTGCGTATCTTTGACAAAAGCGGGTGCTATTTTATACCCAGAAAAAGTGTACTATGCTGACGTGAAAAAACCTGAGTTTTTGCTAACCTAGAAATAGCTCTAATCAGAGCCAATATCTTTGGGCGAAGCTTAGAGATTAATCTAGTTAAACTCACTCGTGACGTTATCTTATTGTCGTCTGTTGCCTATTAGCTTTCAGGTGATAACTCGGAGGCAGAGATTTAGTACAAAAGTTCTAACTTCCTCATCTGCATCCCCAGCGTTCCCGTGTAGTCTTAACGAGTAATTTTATCCCAGAGATGTTATCGTTAAAGCGGTCAAATGGCCGAACGTCCTAGAGGATTTTCGGGAAAGAGCATTTGCCCTCTCGTAATCTCAGATAGAACCTTATGAATCAATCAATCGAAGGTAAAGCCATGGTCGATGCTGATGTATCAGATTATACCACAAATAAAATAATTGTGTCTAATTGGATCGCCCCTTGGTCGAAAGGCAATCGGAAAAACCCGTCACCGCAACCAAAATGGGATTTATGGCAACCCCTGCGGCAACGAATTGATCGCCTAGAGATTAATACACCCGCACTAGCTCACAGGATTTGTCGTCTAATTCCGGCTCAATGTCCCTTTGCGCGGAAAATTACCCTATTTAGCTGGACAATTCTAGAGATTCCGCCCCTTTGCAAGCTAAATCCCCTCTACGAAAACCTAATGATGTTAAGATTTCGCGCTCTTTCTTACCTTGCCGATGAATGTGGAGAGGATATCGGTGCTTACTGCTAAAATGGGAGAGTGTCTTTAATCGCCACACCTATGGCCATCATCGCTCTGAAAGCTTGGTATCTGGACAAATACGAACCTATCCGCGAGGTTGTCAAACGTCCCCACGACTTGCGCTTAAGTCGCAATAGTCTCTTAAAATCGGGTTTAAGAGCCGATTTTCTCGATGATAGTCTGACGATACAGGGTTCTGTCTGGTTCCAACGCTATCTAGAAGGGGAAAGGGTGGAATTTTACCTCGAAGGTAGTGGCGGTTACGTCATCTCCAATATTGACCTGATTTCCCAAGAAATTTACTTTACTAAACAAGACCTCAGCACTTGGCTGGATCCCATCATTTATTTTAGCTCCCAAAGCCAATTTAAGGACTCTAGCACCGCTTTAAAAACAGTTTTGACCGAAACCGTCGAAAATCTTAATAAACGCTCCCGTTTGCCCTTAACCGTGGAAGAAACGCCTCGAACTGAGGGCAATGTCACCAGATTGAGTGATAGTCAATTACGCAAAATTCGCAAAAGTTTATTATTTATTGCTGATGCTACGGCGATTAGCCAAAAGGAAACGGAATTACTGCCCAGTCCCCTAGTGGGTGTAGAATTGGGTTATGCGATCGCTTGTAAACAGGGCGGACAAATTCTGCTAACCTATCAAAATCGAGCGGAATTAAAGGGTAAACTAGCTTTTGACCTGCCAAGCTACCAAAAATTAATTTTCTCGGATATTAGCGAATTGCGTCTCACTTTCCCGCCTTTAATGGCAACTTTATTACAAAAATTCAATCTGATTAGTTAAAAAAAATGAGTAGAAAAGCTGACGAGTACGCCGTACATTTGTTCTTAAGCAGCGGACACCGCGAGGAAGTCCGTTTTTTGACTATCCAAGAATTTCAAAAGTGGTACAGTAACGAATTAGTTCCGAAAGCCGATTCCCTCGATTTTATCAATGTTCCGATCAGAAATATCCAAGGGGAATATATGGTTTTACGTCCGGCTAGTATCATTGCTATTCGCGTGGAACCCGTCTTTTTTGGCAGTGTGGAAAGAATATAATTTGCCGTTATCCCGAAAAAAGATAGTTAGATGGCGAGAATTTCAGAGATTATTGATAATTCTCTCAATATCGGCTTGAATTTGATTGCTGACTTTGCCTTGCCAGCGTTCTTTTAATTCCCTTAATCCCACTTCTGCGTATTGACAGATCTTATCTAAAACTTCTTTGCCGTCGCTGGGTTGAGGATAGGAATTCTTTTTACAGATAATATAAATTCCTGCGGTTAAAGCTAAAATAACTTCTGGATCGATTTGGCTAATAGTAATTAAATCTTGTCGATTGCTCAGAGTGGTTCCGTAGATACTGAAGTCTTGTTTAATGGCAAAAGCAGCGGCGAATAAATAAGCATCTACCATGCGCTCAAAGGTTTTATTATCTTTTAGTACCTGTAGATAATTTCTGGAAGTTTCTGAGGCATAAATCTTCAAACTGGGATCGATTCTCTGCATTACTAACTCTCCATCATTTCAATCACGGAAGCATCTTCATCGGCAGTCAAACGGTGTATTTTGAAAATATCGGTAGTGTGGGGACGCAGCAGATTTAAAAGTGGATCGGAAAGATCGCGATCCGTCGCTAAAATAATTACTTGGGAGTTTAAATTAGGTAGAGAGTTAATAATATTTTTTCGATGTTCTTTGTCTAAATGTCCAAAAGGTGTATCCATAATTAGGGGGACACAAGTATCAGTTATTTGATTTAAACCGGTGATAAAAGCAAAGGCTAAAGCTTCCTTTTCTCCTGCACTTAAGACATCGGGATGTAATAATTTTCCCGTGATGGTACGGATTCCTAGAGTGTATTCGGGGGTGATTTCTACTCCTCTATATTCCTCTGGTTTGTTGGTTACTTGTAAATAGCGATCGCTGGTTACTTGAGTAATCATTTTTTGGGAATTATCGATATGCCATTCGATTAATTCGTTAGTGGCATTTTTTAAACCTCTGGCCATTTTAACCTGATTAGATAACATCAATGTGGTTTGATTTTCCCTAGCTAAAATTTCCACTTCTTTGCGTAAATTTTCTAATTCCTTTTCTTTGGTTTCAATGTCCTTTTGCAAGCGTTCGCTCCTTTCTTCAATCTCCTTAACTTTTCGTTCCGATTCGTCAACTTTTCGCCAAATCTCCCTCACCGAGTCTTGATCTATTCCCGTGCTTTCCTGTTTTAGCTGTTTAATATGTTGATTAACTTCTTCGATTTCTTCTTCTAAATGATCTCTTTGTAAAAGTAATTGACTATAATTGCTAAATTTAGCATTATCTCGGATAATTCCCTGTAAATCAATGCTAAGTTGCTCTTTTTCTATTCTGGTGGTGTTGTCCACTTCTAAGGACTCTAGTTCGGCAATTTGTTGAAGGATAAAGTCACGAGAATTTTTATCTAAACAACGACCACATAGACAGCTTTCGTCGTCAAGTATTGCTTTTAAAACTGCTGTAGAATTAGTTTTATAGGTGCTTTTTAAGCTCGTAACTTGCCAATCATCGACCATTTCCTGCACAAAGTTAATCAGCAAAGGTATCGAAGCTTTTTTTAACCAAGAATCGATAGACTTTTGCAGGTTATTTAACTGAGTTTGTAAACCGATACGCTTTTTCTCTAAGTTATGAATTTCCTCTAATTTTTCTCGTAAACTTTTAATCTGAGCGGCTTTTTCTTGAGCATCCTGATGGATAATCATAGCATTTTTTCCCTCATCTTTAGCGTTTTTACGCTGACCTTGTTTAAGATCAATTTCTTCTTCTAATTCTCGTAATTGTTGCGTCTTATCTCTCAAAGGTTGACTGGTTCCCTCTGCTTTATTTAAACGGTTTTCTAATTCTTGCAAGGCTTTTTCTGCATCATCGCGCAGATTTCTTAATTCCGGGATACCCAAAACCTTTTCAATTGCTTCTTTTGCTTCTTTAGTTTGAGTTATCTGGGTATATTGTTCAATTTTTAAGCCATCAAAACAGAAAAAATCTCGAATAGATTTAGGAAGCAATGCTTCGATATATTCCCTAGAGTTACTTCCTTTCATGGTTCCATCTTCATAAAATAATGCTTCCTCTACGCTGGGATAAGAAGTGCTACCATTAACGTTTAATTTCGCTGTGCGACTGATAAAGTAATTTTTATCGTTTTTAGTAAAATTTAATTCTACCCGCATTTCTATTGCCGGTGAAGAATCACCCTTACCTCGATAAAAATAGGTTTTCAGAGTCTCTTTAGATACAATATCTCCCCCGTAGAGACACCATAAAATCGCTGCCATCAGAGAAGTTTTACCGTGGCCATTATTACCGAAGATAATCTGAATTTTTCTGTGGGGATGCAGGTTAAAAGTAATATTTTGACTAGGGTAACATTTCCAATTAGTTAAGCGAATTTGTTTCAGTCTCAAAGTCATAGAGTTTATTTATTGTGAGGAGTCGGTATATTTTTCGATAAGTTTGACAATTTTAGGTGATAGCCGCCGATTTTTTAGAGCAATTTTCTCCACTTCTAAAATCATCGCTTCCTTGAGCAGTTGGGGAGGTATCTCATATTTTTGTGCCAGTTCTTTAATTTTAGCAGTTATGTCCATGGATTTTCTGGGGGTTAGGGGTTGGGGAGTGGGGATTGTCAAGTCTTAATTCTTATTTGACAAGAGATACCTTGATGATGAGAAATTTTATAACAGATCTGAGTAGGTAAGGCCATAGCAACTTACAGCCTTTGTCATCAACAGGAAGTATAACCTAATTTGGTATTGACGACTGACTACCCAAAAGGAAAACTTCGTACTTCACCATTAAGATAACTGCTATAAGCTGATCTACTCTCAACCTTATACAAAAAGACCATAAAAGCTAAAATAGATAGCTGACAGTGATTCTGAACACAATAGCAATATAGACTAAACCGCCTTGTATTATCGTCTTCTTCTTGATTTTAATACCCTAGAAAACGGGTTAATTGCCTTAACATCCGAACAAAGTCATTATCTTAAAAAAGTTGTTCGTTTAAAATCCCATGACCGTTTTATTGCCCTAAATGGACAAGGACAAGCGTGGTTAGCGGAAATAATTGATAATTCGGCCCATCTTTTAGAAGCGATCAACGAAACTAGCGAACTACCAGTACAAGTGAATTTAATGGTAGCAATTCCCAAAAATGGCTTTGATGATATTGTTCGCGCTGCCACCGAATTAGGAGTTTATCGGATTATCCCGCTGCTGACAGAACGCAGTTTAGTTAATCCTAGTCCTCAAAAAATCGACCGTTGGCGAAAAATTGTCCGGGAAGCTGTAGAACAATCAGAAAGACAGATTATTCCCATTATCGAAGAACCACAACCATTTTTAGCAATCCTTAACCGGGGAGTTAGCCCAGGGACAACTTGTTATATTGGTGTTACCCGTAGAACAGTGGCCTCGCTACTTTCTCAATTACAAACATCAACCGAGATAACCATTGCCATCGGACCGGAAGGGGGATGGACGGAGGCAGAAATAGAACAAGCGATCGCTGCTGATTTTATGCCTGTATCACTGGGAAAACGCATTTTGAGAACAATTACCGCTCCCTTAGTGGCTCTCGCTATCATTAACGCCTATTTAGACAGCTAATTGACCAGAGTTTTTATGATCAAAGAAATTGCTGAAGCGATCGCTCGTCAAGACTATCAAACTGCCACCCGTCTTGTCAACGACTTCCAGACCCTAGAAAACGATAACCCTTGGCTCAAATTCTACCAAGCGCGTTTAAACGAAATCACGGGAGAAATAGCCATAGCAGGGCAAGAATACCGAAAAATGTTGAGATTAACCGCTAATCCTCAACTTATCGCCCAAATTCGTCAAGGCATCGCCCGCTTAGAAGCGATTGAACGGGTGGAAGTTGAACAGCAACAACAACAGCGACAGGCTGCCCTCAAAAAAGCCAAAACCAACCCTAGTAATCGAGAAATGGGGCTTTTAATCCTTGAACCAGTGGATAACCAAGAAAAACAGCCCTTAGCTCTAAAATTTGCTCAAATATTTAAAATAGATGCCTATAGCGCCCGCTTACAAATCCCTAGTCGTTCGTGGCGCTTGTATCGAGTCGGGGCGATGGCAGAATTAGAAGTATATGTTGACGACTTGCGAAAAGAAGGAATCCCCTGTTTTTGCAGGTCAATTACAGCGATTAATCGGCCTAGGGTCTATTTAGCCCGATATTTCCAGACTATTCAACCAGAAGCCACCCTAGTCTATCAATCTTCCCATAGCGACCTAACCGCAAGTATAACTTTTGATTGGTCGGAAGTTACCGCCGTGGTAGCGGGAATCTTGCCGATTTTTGGGGAATGCGTCGATATGGATGCGCGCCGCCATCAAGTGAGAAAAATTAGTATTCTTGATTATGCCCAGATTATTGATCTACATTTGAAAAAACAGGATTTAATTATCCGTATTTGCGATCGCCATTACCACTTTCAAGCGGGGATTACTTTTTCCGACCACCAACAAAGTCGGGAAAGACAGACCACCAATCGGGATAACTGGAATCATTTCGCTTCTTACCTAAAACAACAACTAGCAGCAGTTCCCCTGTGGTCAGATTTTCCACCTTTTGCCGAAACCACCGCCGATTTTTACGAATTACTGCCCATGGTCGCTCCTCATTTAGACTTATTACGCATTGAAGACACCTACTGGGACACCGCCTTTCAACTCTATAGCACCCTCATCTTCCTCGAAAAAACTCCCCCTACCGCAACTTTATGACCCCTAGTAGCCCTTCTAACCCCTCTTTCCACTGGTTTAACCCCTATCCCCAGCAAGACAGCGATTTACTGGCACAAATCGGCTTTATCCCCGGTTTTAAAGAATTTCTCACCCTGCGACAGGTTCACGCCTTGGAACACGCCACCGTCTGGGTATTAAGCGAAATGGCTGCCCGTCGTCAATCGCCTTTTGACCATTCCCTAGCGGATAACGAGGCCCTGGGGGGACTCTCCACCGATAGGGGTTTTTATCTCTACGGACAAATTAATACAAACGAACTGCAAATTGCAGCCAAACAGGCACTCCATCGTCTCAAAAATGGCGAGGGGCAATTGGCATTACATCCGCGTTGTGGCACCAATTTATCGGTAACTTTAGCCTTAACCGCCGGCTTAGTCTTAGGAACTCATCTTATCTTCCCCAGAGGTCCGATTTCTCAGTTATTAGGCTTAGGTTTAGCCACCGCCACCGCTTTTCAAATCGGGCCAGATGTGGGAATGTCGGCCCAAAAATACCTGACCACAGCCATTCCCTTTAACTTAACAATCGTTAACATTACACCAAAGCCAGACCTATGGGGACGTTCGGGGCATTTTGTCCAAACAGAGTGGCAAGATTTGCAATAAAACTTAAAGTAAAAACCCTTTCGGCAAACTCGCTCTGATTGTAACCTGTTAACTAAACCCTAAAAAAAACAACACCTATGCATGTAATCGAACGCGGAGCCAAAGTTAGAATCAAACGTAAAGAGTCTTACTGGTACAACGATGTGGGAACCGTAGCCAGTGTTGATAAAAGTGGTATCCTCTATCCCGTTATCGTCCGTTTTGACACTGTTAACTACGCCGGTTTTAGTGGCAGCGCCAGTGGACTGAATACCAATAACTTCGCTGAAAGTGAATTGGAACTCGTTCAAGCTGCCCCCGCTAAGAAAAAAGCTGCGTAAAATTCGGCCTATCATCACCAACTGACTGACAGGAATTCTCTCTTGTCGGTCGGTTTTTTATAGCTATCAGCCTTAAATCAGTGATCAGTGATCAGTTATCCGTTATCAGATATAAGTTTTCAGTTCACTGATTACTGTTTACTGTTTACTGATAACTGAAAAAACTTCCCGTCCTCTCAAACCAGATACTTTAGTAATCCAGTCCCTTTTATCGCCAAAATATACCAAAATTGTCAAGTAAAATTGTCGAGAAATAAACATGAATTCACAAGAATGCTAGAAACTATTTAAAACTTATTAAAATAGTTGATATCCAGTAAAAAATTACATCTAAATTTGTCAAGAAATACCTCTTATCTGTTGAAAATATTCTCACCATTACCTTTGATGAAATTGTCGAAATTGTCTGGGCAGTGAACCAGTTTAATCAACTTCTTAATCTCCCCACTTGCCGCTAAATTGATTCCCGTTCACTTCACCCAGGGGAAGGGAGGGACTTCTGGCGAGATTTGAGTTAAACTAGAAAGGTTGACTATTGACAAACATCGATCGCACAGGAGTAAATTATGTCTAGAGTCTGTACTATGACGGGGAAAAAGGCCAATAACGCCTATGCGGTGTCCCACTCCCACCGTCGCACCAAAAAATTACAAGAAGCTAACCTACAATGGAAAAGAGTTTGGTGGTCGGAAGGCAACCGTTGGGTAAAACTACGCCTTTGCACCAAAGCTATCAAAACCATTGAAAAGAAAGGATTAGCCGTCTTCGCTAAAGAAGTAGGCTTAAACTTGAATTTGTACTAAGCGAGTAGTTCGGGAGTCGAGACGAATCGGCTGTATCGTTGACTCCTGTGCTTTTGATTATTAAGTATTGCAACAGGGCGTGATGTGGGGTGAAAACTACCCTTAAGATTAAAAACTTAAAACGACCTGTTCAGGAGAATTTCAATGTATTCAACCCTATTAATGGCCGCCACTGTCGTGCAAGGTTCCAGCGAATGGAGTCCCAAAGTGGCGATTGTCATGATTATCTGCAATATTCTCGCTATTGCTTTCGGTAAAGCGACTATTCAACAACAAAATGTCGGTCCTGCTTTACCTTCCCCCGCTTTATTCGGTGGTATGGGATTAGGCGCTTTACTAGGTACTACCAGTTTTGGTCATGTCCTCGGCGCCGGTGTTATCCTCGGTCTCTCCCGTCTCGGAGTTATCTAAATAGGGTTTGATTTTCTCAATCGGTGGCCAAAAGTCACCGATTTCTTTTGTTAAAAATTCTCGACTATACAATCAATATGACTGGGTGCATCTTATCTTGGTGACTTTCTCTCTCCTATAGGTGAGCAGCAGAAGTTATTAAAAGAGGGCGAATGCCATTCGCCCCTACAATAATATTATCGCACCAATGGTGGGGGCGCATCGCGTGCGCCAAAATGTAATATAGATATTTCGACCAAATTGAGATGCACCCATTATGACTTTACCTCAAAAAAATTCTTTTTGGTACGATGAGCGATTTCAGAAGATTTTTCTACAGGTAATTATCCTGCTAATTGTCTGCCTAATTTTCTGGTTTTTTGGCCGCAATTTAGTGATTAATTTCCAACGCTTACGCTTAAGTTTTGGCTTTGGCTTTCTCTTTGACCCCGACCGACCAGCTTCTTTTGCGATTGGTGACTCTCCTATTGCCTACAGTCCTACCGATACCTATTTTCGCGCTCTTTTGGTGGGATTAGTTAATTCCCTTCGCATTATGATTACTGGCATATTTTTGGCGATTAGTCTGGGAATAGTCATCGGGTTAGGTCGCTTGTCGGATAATTGGTTAATTCGTCAGTTGGCAACAATTTATGTGGAAACTATTCGCAATACTCCTTTATTATTACAATTATTTTTCTGGTATTTTGCTGTATTTCTGAAACGGCCGAAGCTTGAGGACTCTCTAGAGGTTTTTGGCAGTGTATTTTTAAATAACTCAGGAGTCTATTTACCTTTTCCCGCTAATAGTTTCAGGACAGGGTTAGCCTTAGCTATAATTATTTTAGGAATAATTCTCTCAGTATTTTTATCCCTAAAAAATAAACTTAGTTTATGTCTAACTAGCCTACTAATCCTAGTTATAATTCCTCCAATCTGGGGTTGACAATGGCAAAGTCCCCACGTTAATCCTATTAATCAAAATATTGACTTTGGTTTACATCTTTCTTCTGAGTTTGCCACCCTCTTAATCGGTTTAACTGTTTATACAGCTGCCTTTATCGCGGAAACAGTACGGGGGGGGATTCAATCGGTTAATCCGGGACAATGGGAAGCAGCTAAAGCCTTGGGATTAAAACCTTTATTAGTGATGAGATTAGTGATTTTTCCCCAAGCTTTGCCAGTGATTATTCCTCCTTTAACTAATGAATGTTTAAACCTTGTTAAAAACTCTAGTTTAGCGATCACTATCGGTTATAATGATATTTATGCTATCTCTAGTACCATCGCTAATCAGACAGGAAAAGCTGTAGAAATGTTAATAGTAGTTATGGCAACCTATTTATTCTTTAATCTGGTGATTTCCTTGACTATGAATCAATTAAACAAACGGGTCCAAATTCAGGAAAGGTAGGGTGTGTTAGCGAGCGCGTAACGCACCGAATCGCACCAAAAGGTAGCGTAACGCACCAGAATTGAGTGATAAATTAATTAATGAGCATTAGCAGAATATAAAGCGGTGATAATTGCTGTCACCGCAGGACTAAGACTAGATAAAACCACCACAGAAGCGGTGGCAATGATGATAGTAGTAGCCATTCTCACCATACCATCTGTACCTTTTTGATAGGCATCAAATTTATAATCTATGCGGTCAATTTTTTGACCTATTTCATCTCGCCACTTACTGAATGCGTCCTGTGATTGGCTGAATTTTTCTTGCAAATCACTAACTTCATCACTTAATTGAATCAACGCCGCTCTGATGTCATCATTACTGGGATTTTCGGGAATTTGCATGACCTTGATTAGCAATTAACTAACAACCGCCTATATTATAGCAGTTCTTAGCCATAAATTACAATTTTTTATCAGGAGGAGGAGTCAATCGCCAGCGCACTAAAAAACTATCAATACTTTCTAAACATTCCAAGTCATCTTTAGGTAAATAAGAATCTTTTGACAAGAAAGAAAAAGCCTGTTTAAACTCTTGACTATTAGCTTGAATTGGACTAGCAAAATGACAAGGAATAACCTGTTTAATCGGCCATTGGGAAATTCGTTCAACCCATTGACTAACCTCGTCAGTGGTGCGATTAAGAATCAAAGTTTGCAAAATTGGCGCGACTATTAACCTCCCCTCTCGACGCAAATTTAAAAAAGTTTTTTGCCAATCATCACCCCATTGAAAAGGGAATAAACCAAAATAGGCTTTTTTACTCCTTTCCTTAGCAGTAAAAGCATCTCTAAACACCTTAATCCAATTGGGAACAGCTAAAACAGGAGGTTGAAAATAAAGAGCAAAAAGACAAATTCTTTGCCAACCCCGACGGCGATTTTCTGGGGTATCCTCCACCAGATCCTTAGCAGTATTTTTAGCATGAAACAGCAGAGGATAGGGGTCTAATTCTAAAATAGCAGGAGGATTTTCTGGGATAGAAATAATTCCATCGGTCAGCAGTAGAGTTTGAGAGTAGTGATGAAAAAAAGCCACTTCCGAGAAGTACCCCACATTTAGATCGATTGCGGGTAAAATTTCATAACTAAAATCTTTTCCTAAAGGAGTGGTTGCCGAGTCAGCAGGTAAAATTTCTGTTCGTTTTGCCGGTAAACCCAACCAACTCAAAGGTAAATTAAGAGGAAAACTCCATTGATTAGGAGCAACATAAACTATAGCCTTAGGAAAATAACGGGCAAAAGGACCCACAAAAACCTTATGTTCAATCCCAGAAATCGTCGGCAAAATAATATATTTAACTTCCCCGTGTTCACTTTCCAACTCACGCATTAAGCGAATACATTCCGGAGTCGGGGCCACTGGTGCATAAACAAATAAACCCCCAGATGCTAACTTAATTACCGTCATGCGAATCGGCACAACCACATAAAAAATACCCTGCAATTGCTCAAATGTCCAGAGCGTATCTTTCACCACTTCTTGGCGAATTGTCCGTCTTTGACCGTAGGGATAAAGTGGTACAATTGGCCAAAAAGGCCATGATAAATCTTGCGGACTAATTGCGGCTTTTGTCATCGTCTGATTCTATGGCTGAAAATCTCTATTTTAGTTATCATAAACCCTTCTAATCCCCATGACTAATAAACTGCCCATTGATTCTTTGGTCAATACTTGGAATAGTCTCACGGGGGAAGTGATGAAAAGACTCCCCATCGACCAGTTGACTAATACTGTCCTCCAGTGGTTTAGTGTCAGTGATAGTCAAGTGGCGGAAATTTTAGAAAAAGTCCGTCAAGAATTACCCACCACCGAGGCGCTGTTAATCGGTAAACCGCAAACGGGAAAAAGTTCGATTATTCGGGGAATAACGGGAGTTTCGGCGGAAATCGTCGGGCAAGGTTTCCGTCCCCACACCCAGAACACCCAGCGCTACACCTACCCCGCAGAAGATTTACCCCTGTTGATTTTTACCGATACGGTGGGGTTAGGGGATGCCTATCAACACACAGACACGGTAATCGCGGAATTATTAGCAGATTTAGCTGAAAATACGGGACGCGCCCAGGTTTTTATCGTGACGGTAAAAATTGATGATTTTGCCACCGATAGCCTTCTGGAAATTACCAAACAACTACGGCAAAAATATCCTAAAATCCCCTGTTTACTGGCTATAACCTGCCTTCATCAGCTTTATCCTCCTAATAACGCCGATCATCCCCCTTATCCTCCCGATTTCGAGGATATCAATCGCGCCTATCAAGAAATTAAAGAAACTTTTAAGGATTTATACGACAATTCTGTGCTAATAGACTTTACCCTAGAGGAAGACGGTTACAACCCTGTTTTTTACGGTTTAGAGGCATTTAGAGACAATTTAGCTGATTTATTGCCAAAAGCCGAAGCTAACACCATCCACCAACTTTTAGATCGGGAAACCAGCGATAAATTAGGCCATCTCTATCGGGACGTGGCCCGACGCTATATGTTAGCCTTTTCCGTCATAGCGGCGACCTTGGCGGCGATTCCCTTACCCTTAGCGACTATGCCCGTGTTAACCGCCCTACAAGTGTCAATGGTGGGGGTTTTAGGCAAATTATACGGTCAAGTCTTAACCCCATCCCAAGCTGGTGGAATCGTCAGTGCGATCGCAGGCGGCTTTTTAGCCCAGGCCATCGGTCGGGAATTGGTGAAATTTATCCCCGGTTTTGGCAGTGTCATCGCCGCTTCTTGGTCCGCTGCCTATACCTGGGCCCTAGGAGAGGGTGCTTGTGTCTATTTTGGCGATTTAATGGGGGGTAAAAAACCCGATCCTCAGAGGATTCAACGGGTGATGAAAGAGGCTTTTTCCGCTGCCCAAGAAAGATTTAAAAATGTCGCTAGGGGCGAGTAAAATTGGACTTAGAACAATCTAAATAATTTTCGGTTTATTAGATTTGTGTAGTTTTGTAGCGCCCATTCTGCGTCTGATAAACGCAAAGCTAATTCAAGACGAGCCGCAAAATCGATGAGAATATGTTCCTGTAATTGAGAGGCAACACGTATAACTTTTTCAAGTCTTGTAGATATTATCCTAGCATTTCTTTTTAAGAGTCCTAATTTTTGTCTGCCAAAGTACATATAAATCATGAATGTGCAAAAAACGATAGGTATTATAATTAATGACCTTGTTGCTGTTGTGTTATCTATGAAATGATAAAATAAATGAAAATAAATGAAAATTACTAAAGAATATATTAACAACGAAACAGTTAAAAATCTTTGTTGTTTATCTATCTCTTCACAGATGTTGAGGAGTTTTTCCGCGTATTCATTTAACAAAGAGATAATCAGCTTTCTGTCTTCATCACTATAACTGTTCCGTGGATATTGTTCTTTATCGATAGCCATTGACTTACTTCTCCTGAACGTTCAATGAGATTTGAAAAAGAGACTTGATCGCATTAAGGAAATACCTAAAATTGGCAACTTTTAATCGTTGATCATAACCTTGGGTAGTTGGTATCAGTAACTCATTATCTCCTGAAAGAAAGTTTTCCATTACTAATGAGGTAGAGCGATATTCATGAATAAAATTGTTTGCTCCTCGCTTATTACGAATATTTTGGATAAGTTGTTCATAGGTTCCCTCAACATAGTGTTTATTAACCTCTAACCTGTTGTTCCACCATAGATCCTGCTTGGTAACTAAAGTAATTACTATGGTTTTTCTTTGATCAGCAATTGAGAAGTGTGGCTCTATTCTTCTTAAAACATCTAACTCTCGATTACGACAAACTGCCGCATATTCTCTTAGAAATTCCTCTAAAGTCATACCACTTTGATACAGCCGGTGCTGAGTATAGCTAAACTCTCCAAAGGATTGATAACCCCATGACACCACATGAATAATTAGCTTAATTTTTCCACCGACCAAAGTTCTTAAAAGATCATCCCAAGTATCTTCTCGACGCTTTTGGCCGGGGGCAACTATTACTGAGCCAATCTTATTACTTTCCAGCTTGTACTGTTCAATTGATATTGACTCTTGATAAGTTTGCAGGAGACCGCTTAACTCAAACTCACCCGATAATAGCTTACCGAGGGTACTTTTACCCGTGCCACCAGCACCAAAAATTGCAATTTTTAATTCTCCATTCTTCAATAAATTAAAAATTCTCTTAAATGTGGGAAATAGTTTCTCCGAAATCTCAATTACGCCTACACCTGTACCAATTGCCCCAATGGTTTCAACAAACATAATTGACTTCCATAGGGTTACTAAATTAGTTTAACTTAATTGATCAACTTCGGTGATTTTATGGTACTGCCAGCCCTAATCTGGATTGGGACATATTGCGATATTTCTGTCTAACCGAATTGATCTGATCCAGAATTACACACCCAGTATAACAGACTGAAGAAATCTATCGGCCATCAGAAACGAGAATAATAGCGATCGCATCTGTTCAGGCCGAAGTCTGACTCCTCACCTAACGGTCTAATGTATCAGACTTATCTGAAATGACTATAACTTTTGGATACGATGCACAATTATCATCCATATCTTGATTCAGCAACGCCTAAAACTGTTAGAATAGGTCAAATCAATTAACTAGAGGCCCTATGTTAGCTCTAACCTATCCACACATAGAAAAAAGTGACGACCAACCCGCACATTTACAAAGATTACCGCGTATCCGCGTTGCTCAAATTGTCATGGACTACATCGCCTATGGTTGGTCGGTAGAAGAAATCTGTCGTCAACACCTTTATTTAACCCTAGCCGAAGCTCATGCAGTCATGGGTTACTATTTTGACCATCAAGAAGAAATTGACCAAGAAATCACCCTGGAATGGCAACAAGTACAAGAAAATATGACCAATCAAGCTGCCAAGTCGCCTTTTTATGTTCGTATGAAAGCAAAAGGGCTACTGTAAATGACTATTGCCTTGTACATGGATGTTCATGTTCCCCAAGCAATTACCGAACAGTTGCGTCGCCGAGGCATAGATGTATTAACAGCATTTGAAGACGGAACCGAACAACTACCTGATGATCAACTTTTGCTAAGAGTAACTGAGCTTAAGCGCATTCTCTTTACCCAAGACATTCGCTTTAGAGTTTTAGCCGAAACTTGGCAACTAAAAGGCAAACCGTTTTCAGGTTTAATTTTTGGTCATCAACTTGGAGGCACTATTGGTCAATTTGTCAAGGATTTAGAATTGATTGCTAAGGCCTCTGAACCTGACGAATGGTTCAATACAGTTGAATATATCCCGTTCAAGTAATAGACAAAACATATCAAAAATGTGCCATCAGTTTCAGTGAGTAGTCGTATAATGGCTTTATGCAGTTTGATTGGGATAAAAATAAGGCAGAACGCAATCTATCAAAGCAGCCAGTCTCATTTGAGGAAGCAAAAACTATTTTTGATGATCCTCTCTATGTTGAATTCTACGCTCCAGATCATTCTGAAAATGAGGATCGTTATCTTCTCGTTGGACAGTCAAACCGAGGACGATTGTTGATTGTATCCTATACCGAAAGGGGTAACTTAATACGTCTCACTAGCGCAAGAGAAGTGACAAAAACCGAGCGAGAAACCTATGAACAGGGATAAGTCAGGAATGGAAGATGATTTACGGGCAGAGTATGACTTCAAGAGCCTTCGAGTCAGAAAGTTAGGCCCTGGAAGAAAAAGTTTTGGTGGAGTTACTGTACGGTTAGAACCTGATGTGGCAGAAATGTTTCCTAGTGCTGATGCAGTTAATGAGGCACTACGATTCTTAATTAGGACTTGCTGAATAAATGTGAAATGTAGGCAAGGTAAGGGTTTTGTGGCTTTACGAGCGAAACAGGTGCAAGATTTTGAGAGAATCGTGCTTCAAAACCTTGCGTCTTCATCGGCCCGCGTCCTGTAGGGGCGAAGCATTCGGGCAATAACCTATCGGTGAAACCATAGATTTTCTATCCGAATGCTTCGCCCGTACTTTTTGCTGCAAACCCTAATTAGAGTGATGCGAGATAATCAGGCTCTTGCTCCAACGGCAGCGGCTAAAAATTCAGAGGTAGCCGAAGATTAAAACGATTGCTAAATAGTCAAAAGTGCCTCAAGGTGATAGCGTTGTAGTACCTTAAACCCTATACTTTACCCACAGTTAAAAACGAAAGGAAAAAGGCAGTAAATCCGAGAGATGAAAACGATAATTTTGCTGATTTCCACAGATAATAATCTCCGCTTGCGGCGCTAATTCGGCTATCCATTGACGACAAGCCCCGCAGGGAGTTAACTGACTAATATCATCCTTATCTACCCCATCGATACAGGCTATAGCGATCGCCCGTACTTCTTGATCGCCCGCCGCGATTATTTGCGCTAAAGTTGCCCTTTCCGCGCACAAACTCAAGCCATAACTAGCGTTCTCTACATTAGTACCAGCATAAATCTTTTTATTTGTCAAGACCGCTGCCCCCACCCGAAAACCGGAATAGGGAGAATAGGAAAGTTTCGCCACTTCCCGAGCAGTGTCGCAGAGTTGTTGTCTTTCTTGGTCAGATAGGGTCATCGGCTGCCGATAGCAGGGAGAGGGGAGAAGGGAGTAGGGAGAGGGTAGAAAAAAGCCGAATCCTGACTCCTAAATACTGACTCCTAACCCAATGGTAGATGTTGGATTGTTGCGGGAGTTCTATTTTCCGACAAAGATAAGCAAAAATTATTTATTGACTGCAAAAACTTGAGAATATTTAAATTAACATTCCGCAATATTTATAAATTCTTAAGAATTAATTGAGAAAGATTTTTATTTAACAACGATGTTATGAAGGTTACAGCGATTTGATACAATTTCATAATCGGCTATTCTGTGCTTTTTTGGACGGCAATGGTTGAAACCCTTGCCACACCTAAAAGGTGATCCTAATTAAGACGGGTCAATCAGTCAATTTCACCCACAACGATGATCTTTTTTTTATGTAGTTTTATTGCAAAAAAAAAGTTTTTTTGACAAAAAGCACAAAGTATGATAGGAACCAACGTATTTCTGGCTGCGAGTAATTATTGTAGAGAGGGGAGAAAAAAGCCGAATACTGACTCCTAACCCCATCAACAAACTTTTTCAGCCAACCCTATAGCGGTTCCTGATTGGATGAAGTACAGCAGATGCCTTACTGGATAAGCGTTACAGTCATCTGTATGTGCCTCACGCCAACGAGAACCGCTATAACTTACCACTTAACATTTCCCTGACGATTTTAGCGGTAGCGGGGGCCAATAAAACCCCGTTGCGGTAGTGTCCCGTGGCCAGAATAACGTTATCGTATCCGGGCAAATACTCGATAATGGGAGCGGATTTTTTCTCCGGTCGCGGTCGCTTACCGGACCAAGTACGCACGATCGCACCCGCAGCCAAAGAGGGACAAAAAGCGATCGCCTTTTGATACACTTGTTCTAACAAGGCAGTATCGGGGATAATTTCGCCCTTTTCGTCCATAAATTCCACCGTTGCTCCAATCCAGTATTCTGCTCCGGCCAAAGGCAGAATATGCAGGTCATTTCCCGTTAAAATCGGCTTAAAATCGGAACTTTCTAAAGGCTGCGTCAATTTTATCTGTAAAGCTTGCCCTAAAACCGGTCGGATCTCCACTGGATGGGTAAGAGTTTCAGTTAAAGCAGTGGAACCGATTCCCGCAGAAAGAACCAAAAAGTCGATTTCCTCTATACCATTAGAACTATAAACATGGGTACATTGCCTCAAACTAGAGCTATGAAGCTCTGTCTTCCCGAAATTTTCAACTTTTACCCCAAATTGACATTTTCCCCCCCTTCTTGCCGCAGCAGCGACGAGAGCCTCCGTGAGCAGGACCGGATTAATTTGATGATCACTGGGGGAGTAGATAGCACCCTGGAGATGCTCGCTGGCCACTTGGGGACATTTTTGGTTTAAAGTCTCTTTATCCCAGATTTCTAGACAATATCCCTGTTCTTGGCGGATTTGCGCTAACTTGCGCCAATTTTCTTCGTCTTCGGCACTCGATCGCAGGAGGACAATGCCATCACGGTTACAGGGAATAGTCAGTCCAGTGAGGGATTCTAGCTCAGGAAGGAGGGTTTCGTAACGTTTTAAACTTTCTTGCCGCAGTTTCCAGGCTCTACCTTTAGTTTTATGGCTGATAATCCCCATTAAAATCCCTAAAGCTGCCCCGGTTGCTCCTTGTCCCGGTTTTTTTTCATCGATGAGGGTAATTTCTAATCCTTCGATGGCGCTTAATTCGTAGGCAATGGTGGCCCCTACTATCCCCGCACCGATGATGACAATTTTAGTCATAAACTCCAGAGGCTATTTTTCTAGTGGGAATAGGACTAAAAAAGGGTTGAACAGGTTTCAACCCCGATAATTAATTACAGAACCCGGAAAATAAAAGGATAACGGAAAACCTTATAAGCATCTTTCCAGACTTGCAGGATAGCAAGAATGGGGAGAACAATGTTCACCACACCAAGAATCGCTAAGAGCAAATAACCGATTAAAACCCAAACTAGAATCCCGGCAATTAGGTAGTATAACCACATATTCAGGTGAAAGTTTAAAGCTTCTTTGGCGTTTTCCTTCACCGTTCCATCATCAGAAATGAAATAAATAGCTAAAGGAATCCCCACCGATACCAGCGTAGCACTCAAAAAGATCGAGGCATGACAAGCCACGGATAGGAGTCTTTTTTTGGTTAAATCTTCACTCATGACCATCGGGTTTATCCCCCTAAAATTGGCGGAGAAAGCGGATATCGCTATTATAACAACGGCGAATATCGTCTATCTCATGTAATACCATAGCAAATCTTTCCACGCCAAAACCAGCAGCAAAACCCGTATAGATTTGGGGGTCATAACCGACTGCTTTTAAGACATTGGGATCCACCATACCACAGCCCATCACCTCCAACCATTTGCCTTTCCACTGCACATCTACCTCGGCCGAGGGTTCAGTAAAAGGGAAGTAGGAAGCGCGGAATTTAACCGGTAAATCGGCCCCAAACATTTGCTTAAGAAATTCTTTAATTGTTCCTTTCAAATCCGTAAAAGTTAATCCCCTGTCCACCGCTAATAATTCCACTTGATGGAAAACCGCGGAATGGGTTGCATCCACGGTATCGCGACGATAAACGCGGCCCGGGGCCACAATCCGAATCGGGGGTTCGTGACTTTCCATGTAGCGAATCTGAACCGGGGAGGTATGGGTCCGCAATAAACGACCATCCCTCAGGAAAAAAGTATCCTGCATATCCCGGGCCGGATGGTCAGCAGGGATATTTAAAGCCTCAAAATTATAATAATCGCTTTCTACCTGCGGCCCAGTGGCAATGCTGTAACCCAGACCGACGAAAATATCGATCATGCGATCAACTGTGCTATTTAAGGGGTGAATTCGCCCTAAAGGACGGCTAAGAGCAGGTAGGGTGACATCGAGGGTTTCCGCCGCTAATTTCGCTTGAATTTGGGCATTATTTAGACTTTCTCGCCGGGATTCCAGCAGCGATTGTACTAATTCTTTGACCTCATTAGCGATCGCACCGAGGCGCGGTCTCTCTTCGGGGGTTAATTTGCCCATTTCCCGTAAAATCTGCGATAATTCTCCTTTCTTACCCAGATAATTCACCCTTAGCTGTTCCAAGTCTTCTAGGGTTGTTGTTTCGTCGATGGAATTTTCCGCTTTCCCTGCCAGGGTTTTTAGGGCAGTTTCGATCGGATGGGGGGATAAACTCATAATTAGGGCATTTTCTAGGGCAGCATTCTAGTCTAGTTTATCTGCTCGGGTGGCGGGAGCGGGAGAATCAATCAAAGCTAATAGCTATGTGCTAGGATGGAAATCGAGAATAAAAGTCGGCACTGCGGCTCGTTGTCAGTATTAATGGTCAAAGCGTTTCTGTTTAGTATTGGTTCAGCTAGTTCCCGAAATCTTGGTTCTCTACAAATCTGTTGTTTTTATCTGTGCAAGGATAGGTTTTATGTCAATTTATGTTGGTAATCTCCCCTTCGAGGTTGACCAAGAGGATGTAGCGGAAGTTTTTACCGAATATGGTAAAATTAAGCGCGTTCACCTCCCCATGGATCGGGAAACGAAAAGAAAACGCGGTTTCGCTTTTGTGGAAATGGAAACCCCAGAGCAAGAATCGGCCGCTATTGCCGCTCTTGACGGCGCTCAATGGATGGGACGAGAATTAAAAGTCAATCAAGCTCGTGAAAAAGAACCCAGATCTTCCTTCGCTGGTGGTGATCGCAATCGGGAGCGTCGCTACTAATCCCCGATCGTAACCATTCTAGGCTATGATTACCTAACTTCTTTTCATTGTCAATGGGGGAAGCGAGCGCTCGTTTCCCCGCTTGTTTATCTATTATCCCAAGGAGATTCTTGTGGCTAAACGTCGTAATTTGAAAAAAGAAAAAGCTGAACGCAACCGCGCCTACGCTCGTCAATTCCGGGCTGCCTCTAATCGTACCACCACCAGAGGAGGTAGAGGCGGTTATTCCAGCGATCAAAGACAATCTTCGGAAAATGAAGGGGCAGCCGATACCTAATCTGCTGACTTAGTTAATCTAGCAATAAAAGCCATAGCCTCGCTTTTATTGCTGACTATTCCATCTAAAGTCGCCCCCAACACCGCCGCAAGTAATAGTTTAAACTGGGGACCTGGTTGATAACCCAAAGCTTTTAGGTCATTGCCGTGGATAGGAGCCTCGATCTGCGACCATTTAGTTAAATATTGCCAGATTAAAGCCCGAATCCTAGTCTCACTCCTCACCGCCACCAGTAACAAACTAGGAACCTTATAACCGTTGAAAAAGCTGACAATTTGACTAACGGGTCGATCATAAGCAAAATTATTGCTAATCTCCCTTTCCATAACTTCTAGTTTTTGTAAACGCTCCCCACTATCTTTGGGCAATTGTAAATTATTAGCGATCGCTATTCTTTCCCCTACAGCCAGAGAAGCGATTAATAATTCCAACCGCATTAACCAAGCATTCACCGGCAATTCCAGACTTAAACAATCTAACCAACGACTGAGACAGCGCAATTGTCGCCATAAAGCCCGATTTAAGCTTAAATCCCCGTGTAAACAGTGCAAAGCCCCCAAATCAGCCAACTTTTCTAAGGCACTTTCCCAGTAATCCGCCTCTAAAATATAATTCAACTCCGCTTTTAAACGGGACTGTAAAGCGGGTGCATTCTGATTTTGTTGCCGCGAGCGATCATAAACTCCACTTTCGATCGCATACCTAATATAGTTTTCTGTCAAGGGTTCAATAACAAATCCTAACCGAGTGGCAAAACGCACCGCTCGATAGATGCGCGTCGGATCCTCAATAAAACTATTAGCGTGTAAAACCCGGATTTGTTGGGCGCGTAAATCCAACATACCGCCAAAAAAGTCGAGTAATTCCCCCTCTTTCGGCGAAGTTAGGCGAATTGCCAGAGCATTAATTGTAAAATCCCTTCTATACAAATCCTGTCGAATCGAACTAGCCTCCACTTGGGGATTACTGGCAGGATAGGGATAGAATTCCGTGCGTGCCGTGGCGATATCCACCCATAACGAGCCAAAACGCTCATCTTTGTGCCATAACAAAGCCGCCGTCTGAAATTCCCCGTGAATCGATAACCGGGCCCCCGGATAAATTTCCTGTAGACAATTAGCCAACTCTACCCCCGCACCCACATCGGCGGCGCGATGGCAGCCATCCACCACTAAATCGATATCCTGTAACAATAAAGTATCCCTTTCTGTCGCTAAAAGTAAATCGCGCACCGCACCCCCAACCAGATAGAGATGCCAACCGCGTTTTTGAGCGGCAGCGGCAGCAGCTTGCAGGAATGACCACAAAATCGGCTCTAAACGCTCTTTAATCGTCGGTAAAAGACAGGACACCAAAGCAACCCCTTCAAAACGCACCCGCTCATTTTGATGAATCTGTCTTAATACATCTGTACGAGTGACGATACCGACTAACTGCCCATTTTCTAGTACAGGTAAACGCCCCAAATCATACGTTACCATCAGCGACTCGATTTCCTGAAGAGAAGTGTCGGGGGTAATAGTTTTCGGATTACAAGTCATGTATCCCTTCACGGGAGAGCGAGAAAAGCCGTGATGGAGAGCTAAATCGAGGTCACGACGAGAAATCACCCCAACTAAGCGATCCTGCTCATCTACCACCGATAACCCCGAATGGCCGTAACGAAAAAGGATGCGCTCGGCTTGAGATATGGAAGTATCGGGACGAATTGTGCGCACCGGAGAAGACATTAAGTCCCTAGCAGTAGGAGAAGGAGGAATTTGGGCAATTAAGTCCCCCAGTAGTTGATTTAACTGTTGAACTGGCTGAACATCGCGAAAACTCACCGAAGCGGCCTGAGCATGACCACCGCCGTTATAGGGGGAAAAAAGCTGATATAAATTCACCCCATCGATCCTAGAGCGACCAATCACAGTTAAACGCTGTCGGGAATTATCTTCCTCGTCTTTACTATAACTATGGCCAAAAAGTAGCGCATCACTATCGGATAATTCCAGTAGGCGCTCGGCCACACTAGACAAACCGGGGATAAAATCGGCGGTATGGAGGAGAACGTGGGCGATTTTACGGTCATGGATCGTTTTAATCTCTAGATTTTCCCAAGCAAGGCTAAATAACTCCTGTAAGCGCGGGGAAAAACTCGGTTGACAGTATTGGGCGATCGTTTTAATGTTAGCAGCACAGGTCATTAACCAAGCCAAAGCATAGGCATCCCTGGGGGTACTACCGGCAAAAGTCAGGGAACCCGTGTCCACGTGAATACCGAGCGCCATTACCGTCGCTGCCATCGAGTTTGGTTTAATCTGGGCTTTTTGTAAAGCTTCGACAATTAAAGTCGTGGTGGCTCCCACCGCCTCTAAATGGACGCTAGAGGCATGAATATCGCTTTCACTATCCAAATGATGATCATATAATTCGATCGCCTGTAAATGCCCTAAATCGAGCCACTGGGAGGCTTTTCCCAGACGCTCCCGCCACTGATTATCAACGATAATTAAAGAGCGAATACGGGACGGATTGACACTACGCAGTTCAATTAAAGCGAATTCATCCCGATGCAGGGCCAAAAATTCCCTTACTGTTGGGTGCGCTCCCCCGGTTAACACAATGCGACTACCCGCTTTCAGCAACGATAAACCCACCGCTGCCCCCAAAGCGTCAAAATCCGCCGTTTGATGACATAAAATTAAATCCATAGTTCTTTTTGGGGTTTTAGGGGTTGGGGGTTAGGGGTTGGGGGTTTTGGGGTTTTAGGGTTTTGGGGCATTAGTTGAATTTCCCGATTTCCCCACCACCTATCCCCTATCCCCTAATCCCTATCTCTTATTTCCATTAAGTAACAAAATTTGGTAGGGTACTATCAGGGAGAATTATCTAATATCAACTGTTTTAGGAGAACCCAATCATGTCTATTGTCTTTCAATTTTTTCTCATTGCCCTAGTTTTATTTTCCTTGTTGATGGTGATTGGTGTCCCCGTTGCCTATGCTTCCCCCCAAAACTGGGACCAATCGAAACCCCTTCTCTATGTGGGTTCGGCAATTTGGGCGATTTTAGTAGTTGCCGTCGCTATTTTAAACTTTTTAGTGATTTAGTCTTGAGCAGGAGTTAGGAGTCAGGAGTCAGGAGTTAGGAGAAGATAGGGTGATAGGGTTTTGGGGTGATAGGGTGATGAGACAACTTCCCCCACTTCCCCACTTCCCCACTTCCCCACTTCCCCACTTCCCCACTTCCCCACTTCCCCACTTCCCCACTCCCCACTTCCCCACTCCCCACTTCCCCACTTCCCCACTTCCCCACTCCCCACTTCCCCACTCCCCAATTCCCCACTTCCCCACTTCCCCACTTCCCCACTTCCCCACTTCCCCACTTCCCCACTTCCCCACTTCCCCACTTCCCCACTTCCCCACTTCCCCACTTCCCCACTTCCCCACTTCCCCACTTCCCCACTTCCCCACTCCCCACTTCCCCACTCCCCAATTCATAATTCATAATTCCCACTCCTATCCCCTTCTACCTATGACTGTTTTTGAGGGAAATTTTACCGAGGATATATCCTCTTGGCACTTTGCGATCGTGATTGGTCGTTTTAACGATCTCGTCACTGATAAACTGTTATCAGGCTGTCAAGACTGTCTCAAGCGTCACGGGGTTGATGTCAATCCCGATGGCACGCAAGTGGATTATATCTGGGTACCCGGTAGCTTTGAAGTGCCAATGGTAGCCCGTCAAGTCGCCCTTTCCCACCGTTACGATGCCGTTATTTGTCTAGGGGCAATTATTCGCGGCCAAACGCCCCATTTTGACTACGTTGCTGCCGAGGCTGCTAAAGGCATTGCCGCGGCCGCTTTTCAGACAGGTGTTCCCGTTGTCTTCGGTATTCTCACCACTGATACTCTACAACAGGCCCTCGAACGGGCCGGTATTAAAAGTAATTTGGGCTGGAATTATGGCCTATCTGCCCTAGAAATGGCTAGTCTCATGCGTCAATTGCGCCCCCGGGATGAAAATAAACCCCTAGAATTATTGCAAAATAATCCCCAACAGGCACTGATAGAAGGCTAACAAAATTCCCCCAGCATTTAGGATTTTAGTTGTCCCCACTCCCCAAGAGTTCCACTAATGAGCGAAGCTGAACAGAACAAATATATTAACCAACTCAGACGGCAATTAGTCAACGCTGTCGAGAGAATCAAGACTCTGGAATTAGATTTAGAACCAGAGGGGCGGATTACGGAAGCTTTTGACGCTATGGAACGGCATATAGATGAAAAATTCGCCGCAGTGGATGAAAAATTCGCCGCAGTGGATGAAAAATTCGCCGCCATTGACAAGCGCTTTGATCGCTTGGAACATCAGTTCAACCGACTACAGGCTAAGATAGAAGTGGTTCTCGAAGCTATTACCGGTTTGGGGGATTTGCCAGAAGATGAATCATTGTAAAAAAATGCTCCAAACCACTTGACAAATGGTCTGAGATTTGGCACACTTAGGGAAGTGTAAAAAAACGGCTTGCGGGCATAGCTCAGTGGTAGAGCGTCACCTTGCCAAGGTGAATGTCGCGCGTTCGAATCGCGTTGCCCGCTTAGAAAAATCTTAAAATAGCTCTTAAGATTAGTAGGAATAATTTAGGGATATCCCTTAAGATGGGAATTACCCGTGAGTAATGGGGTTGAGGATTTTGGGCAACCATTGAATCCCTTAGCTATTCTTTCTCACGAGCGACTAAAAACAACCGTTTATAAACAAAAATTTAGCTTGTGCGACCGCATAAATACACCAAAATCGACCAACACCAAGACTATCCCTGTCCCTGTCGTCGGAAAGGGACATTATGCCCAATTTTATTGACCGATGCCTTTGGCTGCGATCGCTGTCAACAAATATTTGTGCTACAGGAAAACGGTCAAATTATCGAACAATTAGCTCCCCACTATCCCTATAAACGCACTTGGCGCTGGACGGGATTTCGTTGGGTGAGTACCAATCAGCGCCTTGGACAAGAGGTATTACCCCTGATGGTGGGGATAATTCTGTTATTATCGATCGTCTGGCTACCCTTAATTTTAAAATCACCGCCGGGGGTAAGCGTGATTTTTGGGGCAATTCTAGTTATGCTATTAGTTATTTTGCCCGCGTTAATCTTTTGGTTAGCCTATCGACGCTAGACAAGAATCTATGATCGAAAGTTCCTCCACCCCCCCCCTGACGATCTTTAAGCAAGCATACAATGCTTTTCTGGCTCTAGGTCAATTTAATGGCAACGAAAGAAATCGCGGGGTAATTGCGATCGCTAATGGCATTAAAACGGGCTTTGATCGCATTTTAGAAGCCAATACCCTCGATTTAGAAGTCAGTCGAGAGATGGCCGTCTCAGAACAAATGATTCGCTGGTTACGGTTAACTCCCGAACGTTTAGAGACGACGGTGGAGGTATTGCAACAACTAGCGGAAGCATCGGATCCGCTGCAACAGGTAATTAACGCGGCCTATCAACTCAATCCTTCCCAAACCTATTGCCAAAGGATGCCTTTAGGAGTGATTGCCTTCGTCTATGAAGGTTTTCCGGAATTAGCAATGGTAGCGGCAGGATTTTCCCTGAAAAGTGGCAACAGTTTGATTATTCGCGGTTCCAATGCCTCTAGTCATTCCGATGGGGTGATTACGGAAATTATCCAAGAAGCATTGGAAGATGTGGGTTTACCGGTGGATTGTGTCAGTGGTTTACCCTGTGATTCTAGTCCCTCCCTAGAGGAGTTGCTGACGCAGGAAAATTATGTTAATTTGATTATTCCCTACGGTCGGCCTAGTTTAATCGGTCAGGTGAGTCAATTGGCCACGGTTCCCGTTTTGCGTGGGGCCATGGGAAACTGTTATTTGTATTGGTCTCCTAGTGGCGATTTGGAGTTAGCTCGTCAGGTAATTATCGATAGTCATGGCAGTATACCCGATCCGGTTAACGCGATCGAAAAAGTTTTAATTAGTCCCCATCAGAATTCTTCGACTTTAAGTCGTTTGTTTAAAAGTTTGCAGGAAAAAGGCTTTAAATTGCGGGGAGATACCCGATTAGCGGCGGATTTTCCGGAACATTTAACCATTGCTACCGATAATGATTGGCAAAGACCCTATTTAGAAAAAACGCTGGCCTTTAGGTTAGTGGATACCCTCACTGATGCGATCGCTTGGATTAATAAGTATAGTAGCGGTCATGCCGATTGTATTGTCACCGAATCCTATCGAGAAAGTCGTCAATTCGCCATGGAGTCCGATAGTGCTTTAGTTTATATCAATTCTTCACCCCGATTTGATCGCAATCCCAAACAGGGAGAATCGGTATTTTTGGGCATTTCCAACCAAAAAGGCCAGCGCCGGGGGTTAATCAACCTAGAAACCTTTACCACCCTTAAACAGGTAGTGCAGGGCTAGTTTTTTTCAGTGAACAGTGAACTGAAAACTCACATCTGATACCTAATAACTGATAACTGATAACTGATAACTGATAACTGAGAAAACGGTAGCAATTTCTACCAAAAGTCAGAACAAAATTCGTTATTGTCATAAAGTCATGAGGGAATGTAATTAAAACGAGAAAGAATGCGGATCGAGCAGTTGCAAGCCTTTTTAGCCGTAGCCGATACGGGCAATTTCGGTCAAGCCGCGCGCCAGTGTGGAGTCACCCAATCGACTATCAGCCGCCAGATTCAATCCCTAGAAACCGATTTGGGCTTACCTCTTTTCCATCGCACCGCCCAAGCGAAGTTAACCATTGCCGGGGAGAAATTACTGCCCCGGGCGAAACGGATTTGTCAAGAATGGACGAATGTTCACGAGGAAATCACTGACCTACAGGCAGGAAAACAGCCAGAGTTGTGTGTGGCGGCCATTCATTCCGTGTGCGCCCACTATTTACCGCCGATTTTGCCGAAATTTTGTGCTGAATACCCAGAAGTTCAGTTAAGAGTTACAGCCCTAGGCAGCGATCGCGCTTTAAAAGTGCTGCGGGATGGTTTAGTAGATGTGGCGTTGGTCATGAATAATCGTTTTCTCACCTCTAGCCCGGAGATGGTGGTTGAGGTATTATACCAAGAAGCGATCGAAATTCTCATGGCCGCTAATCATCCCCTCGCCCAATACCAAGAAGTGCCATGGTCAGAATTAATCCCCTATCCGCAAGTGGTTTTCAAAGACGGCTACGGAATGCAAAGATTAGTACAAGAATGGTTTTCCCGTCAGGATGCCCAGCTGAAAACTGTCATGGAATTAAACACCCTTGATGCTTTTCGCGGTGTGGTGCGTCAGGGTAATATTATCGCTCTGCTGCCCCAATCTGCCCTGATGGAAGCCCGTAGCGATGCCACCCTCGCCATTCGTCCTCTTGCTTCCCCTAGTAGTGAAAATCCCCATCTTAACAATGGTAAATTTAGTCATCGTCTCACCCGTCAGGTAGTCCTCGTCACCACTAGCGATCGCCTACAGATACCACCGATCGCTCATTTTTGTCAATTAGTGCGGCAAATGAAGCAAAGTGTGGTTAAAAGCTTAGAAAATCCACCTGTCCAGCCTTAGCAATCCCCATCAATCCCATTTACTCTTTATTTTCTTCCTTGAGATGAGCGATACTTTTCGAGAATTATTAAAAGCGATCGGTAGTGGCACCCATACGGGCAGAAATTTAACCCGTCCTGAAGCGGCGATGGCCACCAAGATGATGTTAACCCAAGAGGCAACCCCGGCCCAAATCGGTGCTTTTATGATTGCCCATCGCATTAAACGCCCCACCAGCGATGAGTTAGCGGGAATGCTTGATGCCTACGCCGAGCTTGGACCGCAAATAACCCTAGAATCAGCCTCTTTTCAGCATCCGATCGCTATTTTGGGCAATCCCTACGATGGACGCTCTCGCACTGCCCCGGTTACTCCGATCACCACTTTAATTTTAGGGTTGGCGGGGATTCCTGTAGTCCTGCACGGGGGCGATCGAATGCCAACTAAATACGGTATTTCCCTGAGGGAAATCTGGCAGCAATTAGGAGCAGATTTTAGTCAATTATCCTTAGCAGCAGTTAAAGACTGTTTAATCACCACAGGATTGACTTTTTTCTATATTCCGCGCCATTTTCCCCTATTACAGAATTTTGTTACCTATCGCGAGCAAATCGGTAAACGTCCGCCCATGGCCACGGTAGAGTTAATGTGGTCGCCTTTTGTCGGTAATATTCATCAGATATCGGGTTTTGTTCACCCCCCCACCGAGGATCGTTTTCGCGAAACTTTTGCCCTGAGAAATATCTCTCATTTCACCACCGTGAAAGGATTAGAGGGTAGTTGTGATTTAGCCTGTAATCGGACGGCGATTATTGGTCTGGGAAATCCCGCCGATACACCTTCCTTTCAGCGATTTTTCCTAAATCCTCGCGATTATGGCTTCTGTCCCGCGGATTATCCCCTCGAATCTTTAGAGATGCTCACCGCTAAATTAAAGGGTTTATTAGCCGGAGAAAATAATCAATTAACCGATGCGGCAATTTTTAACGGTGGTTTTTATCTTTGGCGCTGTGGAATTGCGCCAGATCTACCCACGGGTTTCCAGCAAGCACAAAAATCTTTACAGTCAGGAAAAGCCCTGGCTAAACTAGAACAAATCCGTAATTATCTGGAAAATCAGGAATAGATAGGAATAGGACTGTAGGGGAAATTACTTCTAAATCAATCATTAATTCGAGAAGTTGGGCCAAGAAGGTAAACCCCAGACTTGCTATAACTTCTAGGTTTAAAGATCAATACTTTTGAGAAAAAAATTTTTCCCGACTGCATCATTTCCTCGCTCAAGTGGGAAAGCTATGACTACGGTGAACGATTTAGAAGTTTCTAATTCCTATCACAGTCGCCCGTAGAGAAGCCACCATGTCTACAATTAATTCCTCGACGCTCGAAACTGAATTTATCTCTCCCTCTTTTTCTGTCCTAAAATTCAAGGAAAACTCGCTCGACCTGGATGAAGATTTTCTCGGCCGTGATTTAGAAGATGATTTAGTATCTAGTCCCGAAAAAATCCACAGCAACGGGACAACTACCGATTTAGTGCGTTTATACCTACAAGACATTGGCAGAGTGCCTCTACTCAAACGGGACGAGGAAGTTGAACAAGCGCAACAGGTGCAGCGTCATCTGTCTTTACTGAAATTATGCGCCACCGCCGTTAAACAAGGTGATGCACAAGTACAGCAATTTGTCAAGTTAATTGAGGTTCGCGATCGGCTAACCGCTCAATTAGCCCATCGTCCCTCCCTAGAACATTGGGCAAAAACCGCCCAAATCACCGTGGTTGAGTTAAAAAATGCTTTAAAAGCAGGAAAACAGCATTGGGCGCACCTAGCGGGCTTAGAAGTGGGGGAATTAGAAGAAATTATTGCCCTTGGTACCCGTGCCAAAGAACAGATGATCAAGGCCAATTTACGTCTGGTGGTGTCGGTGGCCAAAAAATATCAGAATCGCGGTTTAGAATTATTGGATTTGATTCAAGAGGGAACCCTGGGTTTAGAACGCGCCGTCAAGAAATTTGATCCCACCAAAGGCTATCGTTTTAGTACCTATGCCTACTGGTGGATCCGTCAAGGAATTACCAGAGCGGTCGCAACGCGCTCGCTACGCGAGATCGCAACTCAAAGCCGGATTATTCGCTTACCGCTTCATATTACCGAAAAACTCAACAGAATTAAGAAAGCACAACGGAAAATCTCGCAAATGCGCGGTCGCACTGCGACCGTAGAGGAAATTGCCCAAGAGTTAGCTCTGACTCCTGAAGCTGTGCGGGAAGTGTTGATGAAAGTGCCGCGTTCGGTTTCCTTAGAAATTAAGGTAGGTAAGGAAAAAGATACGGAATTGTTAGACCTTTTGGAAACCGAAGAACTGTCTTCAGAAAATCATCTTGTCTATGAATCTTTGCAAAGAGATATGAGAGAATTATTGGCAGATTTAACCGCTCGTGAACGAGAAGTGATTGAATTGCGCTATGGTTTTCTCGATGGTAAATCCTATTCTTTAGGTGATATCGGTCGCACTTTGGCATTATCCCGGGAAAGGGTGCGACAAATTGAGTTGAAAGCTTTGCAAAAATTGCGTCAACCCCAGCGACGTAAGCAAATTCGCGATTATTTTGAAGCGTTGAGTTAGTTAGGGTTTGCTGAAAAAGTTTGTTGGTGGGGTTGGGAGTCGGTCGTCGGTCGTCAGGAATTTCAGGCTTTGTTGCCCTCTCTTTTCGTACCAACTTATGTACTAAAAGAAGGATAATGCAAGGTTTTTGAGAGTCCCAATCCGATTTTCGCAGCATGAACATCGGCTTTTAACAGGTCAAAAGCCTTATTTTAAAAGGGTTTTACCATTATTCAGCCAACCCTAGTTAGGGTTTGCGGCAAAAAGTTTTTCGTGGGGGTAGGGTGTGGGGTGTAGGGTGTGGGGTGTAGGGTTTTACCGATTTTCAGGTGGTCAACTACCTAATTTTCAGGGACAAAGTACCTGAATTTTCCCCCCGATCACCCCTAGCTAAGGCACTTTTTGATTGACAAAAAGTCTAAAAGTCTTACCCAACAAGGTTTTTAGATTTATTCAGCCAACCCTAGTTAGATCACCAACAGAAAATCCCTACTAGGGAGTTAAATGCCCCGGTGATAATCGGCCATTTGGTAGTGGCATCAATCCAACCAATGCCCAAAATATTGCTGTCGGGTTAATACGTCCAATTTTGTTTCGTCTGTAGGGTGTAGGTTCCGTCGCGCACATTGACCCGATGGGGGATCAGCTTCAGGTCTCGGAAGATATTAGCTTGCTGTTGTAGGGCGGCCAGAGAGCGATCGTCGATCGGGATAATGGCACGTTCGCAGGCCCGTTGTTCGAGATTAGTGACGATCGCTGGATCGATCTCGTGGTGAGCTGCCAAGCGTCTCGTCGCTTCTAACTCCTGTTGTTTCGCCCAAGCACCCGCCTCGTTCACCTCTTCTAAAATCACTTTCAGTACATCGGGATAATCGCGTACCAATTCGGGAACCGCGTAATAATAGGTCGGCACTTCTAGAGAGGCGTTTTCCCCAAAGATACTCCCTAGATCGGCCACCGATCTTCCCGGATAGGTGCGCGTCTCGGTGGGGGAATAGGGAACCCACACCACCCAAGCGTCGATCTCTCCGCGACGGAAAAGCACCAGCGCTTCCGGTTGGGTTGCATACACCGGTTCGATATCGTTTAATTCGAGATTCACTCTCATCAGTGCGCGGATGAGGACGTAATGGGCGCTCGAACCCCGATCGAAGGCGATTCTTTTGCCTTTTAAAGCCGCCAACGTCTGTATTGGCGAATTCTCGGGTACGAGGATCGCCTGACCTTTCGGGGCGGTATATTTTTCCTTGGCTACCCGGACGAAGACGTGTTCCGCCGCTTGGGAGAAAATACTCGCCGTACCGCCACCACCGCAGAATTCGATCGTTCCGTTGCTCAAAGCCTCGATCAGCGAGGAAGCGGCCAGAAAACTCGTCCACGTTACCGTCACCCCAAAGGGTTTTAAGCGTCTTTCCAGAAAGGCCTGGGCGCGGAGAACTTCCAGATTGGTCATGCCCTCGGGATAGCCGATCTTGAGGGTTCCTAGCCGCTGCGCTTGTTTGGCGAGGGGAGTGATATCGGAGGGGGTCGATCGCTTGAACCAGCGATCGATCGCGATACAGAAGAGAATTCCAGCGATAAATAATCCCACGGTTTCCAATAGTCGGGGAGTCGTATTCCGGGGGAATTTAAAGCTATCGACGAGGTTCAGAATCGGGTTATCCGATCGAGAATTTTGACCGACGGCGATCGTGTCGGAAAATCCAGCCAGGAGAAAGCTCCCCACCAGGCTGGTCAAAAAAAGCATCACGGGAAGAACTGCCCGCCAATTTCGCCACGGTTTCCAGAGACACTTGATCGAACGGTGGAGCATGGGATTTCTCGCAGAAAACAAGATTTATTATCGGGAAAGGGGACAAGAGGGAAGAGTTTCCCAACTCCCTCGGCATAGCTGCCATTAGTTTTATCTACATACTATAAAAATCCACGACTCCTCGATTGTGTAACAAAGTACATTTATAAATGTATTCAAAATGATATAGTTTCAAAATGAAATTGCGCCCGCATTTGAGAGATCGAGGTGGTATGGATGGATTGGTTGATCGAAATCGTCAAAATCGGGGTGGCCGCTGGCATAGCCACCACCTTCGACGACAATATTTATCTAACCGGCTTTTTTAGCGAGGTAAATCGTACCTTTCGCCCGGTCCACGTTGTCGTCGGTGAGCTAGTCGGGTTTACGGCCTTAGTATCGGTTAGTATGGTGGGTTTTCTACTTAGCTTAGTCATCCCGCCGATTTATATCGGTCTTCTCGGAATCCTGCCGATCCTCATCGGTGTGAGAAATTTACTCACGTTAAATCGCGATAACGAGAGGGAAACCGCAGATCGCAAGGTGAATTGGCAAAGAAACGCCCGATTTCACGGGTTCGCCTCGCGCAGACTACCCCTAGGTCAAGTCCTCAGAGATCGCCAAACCTATCAAGTTTCCGCGGTCACGATATCCAATGGCGGTAACAATCTCGGGATTTATATTCCCCTATTCGCCAATAGTACCGTGGCGCAGTTAGCCGTAATTATTCCGATCTGCTATTTAATTGTTTGCACTTGGTTATTTCTCTCCTATAATCTAACCCGCCTACCGGGGATCGCGGTTATCCTCAGCCGTTACGCGAGTAAGCTTTTCCCCTTCGTGCTGATGTGGTTGGGCCTACGGATTATTCTCGATAACGAATCCTATCGCTTGTTGATTCCAGGTGGGTAAATTAGGCCCCTGTAAAAATCGAAAATCTCCGGTTCGCACGGGAGTCAGAATTGAGCAAGAGAGAATAGATCGCGATAATCGAGAACTCCTTTAGATCAACCTTATCGAGAAAATCCCGATGAATTTATCACTGTTGTCAATTCGATCGCTGTTTCGTCCCTTCCATTCGCTATTGCTGCGGGGATTTCTATCCTTCTTGCTATTGGGATTGCTGGGTGCGCTCGCGCTCGCTTCCTGTACGTCCGGGGGGATCGCCTCGAAACCAGAGGTGAAATTAAATCTCGTTTCCTTTTCGGTCACGAAAGCCGCTCACGACCAGATTATCCCGAAATTCGTCGATAAATGGCAAAAAGAGCGGAACCAAAAAGTCATTTTCCAGCGGAGTTACGGCGGTTCCCTGGCCCAGGCCGATGACGTGATTGCGGGGAAACAAGAGGCGGACGTGGTACATCTGGCCCTACCTCTAGACGTGACGCGCATCGCCGACGCGGGGTTAATCGATCGCGGTTGGGAAGAGCGGGTTCCGAGAAGGGGAGTGGTGAGTCGATCGGTGACGGCGATCGTCATGCGGGCGGGAAATCCGAAAAAGATTCAATCTTGGGCGGATCTGGCTAGAGAGGACGTTACGGTTCTATCCGCCGATCCGAAAACTTCCGGGATCGCTATTTGGCAGTTATTAGCCCTCTGGGGTTCGGTGACGCAAACGGGGGGCGAACCGGAACAGGCATTGGATTTTGTCCGCCAAGTCTATAGATCTCTTGCAAAAGTAATCAAGATATATCCTTTTGTCGGTAACGAAGTTCGTAATTGTAGATACCAGCAATCAAATTCAATCTCAGACCAAATCGCCGTCTGCGATTTCTGTATCTTGATGAAAGTATCCGAAATATTTTGAGACGACGATGAATATGTTCTATAACTATGCGCCGTTGTGATAACTGACGATTGGCTTTTTTTTGCTCTTTACTTAGTTTTTCTTTTTTCTTTTTTTTATGAGGAATTTGACTGTTTTGATGGATTTTCTGAATTCCTTGATAGCCTTGATCCCCTAATATTTCTATTTCCTTATTTAACCTTATTTTGCTCTCTTTCCACAGTCGAAAATCATGGACTCTTCCTTTCTCACAACGGACACAGATTACCTGCTCGCTTTTTTGATCGGCAACGATTTGCGACTTTAATGTGTGGTATCCCTGCTTGCCACTATAGTATGATTTCTGTTTTTTTTTGGGTCTTTCTATCTCCTGTTCTGACACATCCACCACTATTACTTCTATTTCACTATTACTTTCTAATAGGGCTTTTTTTCTGGGTAGATTAAACAGACCTGATTTGATGAGAATATTCTCTACTTTCCTAACAATTCTATACGCCGTTGATTCGTTAACACCCCACCTATTTCCCCGATGAAAATAGGTGCGATATTCTCGCCAATATTCTAATGTTATTAGTAGTTGGTCTTCCGTACTCAATTTGCTAGGTCTACCTGTCTTTTTTTGCCAAACTTTTTCTGCCTTTAGGACTGTTACCATATCCTTAAATGTATCTGGATACACGCCACACAAGCGTTTGAACTCTGTTGGCTTTAAAGTTTTTACTTGTTCGTAAGTCATCTTTCAATCTTAACTCTTGGACTATTTTATCCTATTTTGTCTAGACTTATGCAAGAGATCTAAAGAAAAAGGAACGGCACTATCGGGGGGACAGCAACAGCGCCTCTGTATCGCCCGTGCCATCGCTATGAAGCCAGATGTTTTATTGATGGATGAACCCTGTTCGGCTCTCGATCCCATTTCTACCCGTCAGGTGGAGGAATTGTGCTTACAACTGAAGGAAAGTTACACGATCATTACCGTCACCCACAATATGCAGCAGGCATCGCGGATCGCCGACTGGACGGCGTTTTTTAACACCGAAACCGATTCGTCTGGGAAACGCCGGGGGAAATTAGTCGAATTCAGCCCCACGGAAGTTATGTTCGGCAATCCGCAAACCGACGAGGCCCGGGAGTATATTACTGGGCGATTCGGGTAATCGAAACAGTAAAGAAGGCTGATAGTCTGTTTTTCAAAACCGTGCGCGGTTTGATCCCGAAACATCCCTTGGTATGAATATAAAAAACTGGATTTTCGCCATTTTGTTGGTTTTTGTCCCGATCTCGATCGCTGGGAATTTCCTCCATTGGGACGTGACGATCATTTTTCTGAGCGCCTGTCTGGCGGTCGCAACGCGCTCGCTACGCGAGATCGTTCCCCTGGCCGCTTACATGGGAAAGGCAACCGAGGAAATCGCCGTTGTGGTCGGTCCCAATCTCGGCGGTTTACTGAACGCCACCTTCGGCAACGCTACCGAATTAATTCTCGCCTACGCCGCCCTCGAAGAAGGTTTGATCGAGGTGGTGAAAGCGACGATTACCGGTTCGATTATCGGGAATCTGCTGCTGGTAACGGGCTTATCGATGTTTTTCGGCGGCTTACGCTATAAAGAACAGAAATTCCAGCCCGTGACCGCCCGTTTAAATTCCTCGTCGATGAATCTCGCCGTCGCGGCGATCCTCCTACCCACAACCTTTCAATACACTTCCGCCGAAATCCAGGAGATTGCCCTACAGCGTCTCTCGGTAGCGTTGGCGGCGGTATTAATTTTTGTATATTGCCTGAGTCTGCTTTTTTCGATGAAGACCCATACCTATCTTTACGAGGTGGGGGGCGCAGATCTCGATCAAGAGCCGGGAGAAGCCGTAAGCGTAAAAAAGCCGAATCTCTGGCTGTGGGTGGGGATATTACTGCTCGTGACCATCGGGGTGGCGGTCGAATCGGAATTATTAGTTAATACCCTAGAGGAAGCCACGAGCGAATTAGGATTAACGACCCTTTTCACGGGGGTGATCCTGCTGCCAATTATCGGCAACGCAGCTGAACACGCCACCGCAGTTAGCGTCGCCTTAAAAGACAAAATGGATCTAGCGGTTTCTGTCACCGTCGGTTCGAGCCTACAAATCGCACTTTTTGTTGCACCCGTCCTCGTGATTGCGGGTTATTTCCTCGGTCAGCCGATGGCTCTCGATTTCGATCCGTTTGAATTGGTCGCCGTCGCCGTCGCAGTGTGGCTGACTAACTCGATCAGTAACGACGGTCGCTCGAACTGGCTAGAGGGTATATTACTGGTGGCGACCTACGCGGTGATCACCCTCGCTTTCTTTTTTCATCCCGCACCGGGATAAGGCGATCGGTCGCAAGAATTACAGTTTCTCGATCGGGATGGGTAGTAAAATTTTCCTGTTCCCGAACCTTTGAAGGAAAAGCCGAACGCCGAATATTATCGGCAGAGTTGGCGATTTTAATCACTTTAATTTATGGGTTTCCCCGGCGAGGGTGAAGGTGTAACGAACGGACGAACCCGACGGCCATCTTAAGGAAAAAAACCATGATCGAGATTGTGATCGCGATATCCACCGGTGTAGCGGCATTCGTCGCCACCAACCTGGACGATATATTGATCCTGACGATTCTCTTCAGCCAAACGGGAAAACTCTTCCGTCGTCGCGATATCGTCATCGGTCAGTATATCGGCTTTATTCTGCTTGTTATTGCCAGTTTAGCGGGATTTTTCGGGTGCTTTCTCATCCCTACCCCATGGATTCGCTATCTAGGCCTCGTTCCTGTGATTCTCGGCATCGTTTCCCTTCTCAAAGAAGAGGATAAGCAGGAAGAGCCGGAGAATGTCGAAGTGGACCTAGAGGGTGCGAAACATTCCCCCCTCGGCCGTTGGTTTGACTCGCGCACCTACAGCGTGGCCGCGTTGACCGTCGCCAACGGGAGCGATAATATCGGCATTTACGTTCCCCTGTTTGCCAGTAGTACTGTAACAAGTCTGATCGTTATCGTCAGCGTGTTTTTGATTCTGGTGGGGGTTTGGTGTGCGATCGCCTACGGGTTGACCAGCGTGCCGACCATTGCCACTATCCTAACCAGTCAGGGAAGTACCTTCGTTCCTTGTGTCCTGATCAGTTTAGGGATTTTTATCGTCAAAGAAAGTATTTCCCTCGCGTTTTTGGCCTTAGCAATTAGCTATCTCTGGGCGATCATCGGTCGCAGTCAGGAACTTGCCAGAAAATAAAGTATCATTTCAAGGAAACCCCCAATAAATCCAACGCATGATTGTTGCAGAGAAGTCGGTCTAGTTATCTTAGAAAAACAATAACTTCCCTCTCTAATCGTACATTCTACTGTGTTCAAGCAAATCTTCCCCAAGTCCGCCAATAAAGTCCGAAAACTATGCACGGGAAAGTTCTCTTGATTATGTTTTTTTCTCTCTTTAGACTGAGCGGATTCACCGCGACTCGCTTTAATCACATTAAGAGAGCTAAGTAATAGGGCAAAATTAACTTCTTGGTTAGGATAGGCACTCATGCAAGAGGCACTCATGCAAGAGGTAGTTAGGGTCTGCTGAAAAAGTTTTTCGTGGGTGTAGGGTGTAGGGTGTAGGGTGTAGGGTTTTACCGATTTTGAGGGGGTCAATTACCTAATTTTCAGGGAAAAAGTCCCTGAATTTTACCCCCGATCACTCCAAGGGTTGGCACTTTTTGAGGTCAAAAAAGTCTAAAAGTCTTACCCAACAAGGTTTTTAGATTTATTCAGCAAGCCCTAGTTAGATATGTGTAATTAATTGTGTCTATAGCGTTTCCTAAGCTAGTGAGGTACACCTATTTTTCTTCCCTTTTGCCTTTTGCCTAAAACCCATAACTTTTGTACCTCAGCAGACTGAAAAACGCTATAGCTACTTATCATCAATTTCTTCATCCTCAAAGAGTAAAGGAGCTAAAGATTGTTTTAAATGCCATTCCACATAATAAACTAACATACATAAAAAGATATGAGCCTTCACTCTATCTCCTTTATAAGGATAGATAGGACGTACCTTTAAATCAATTGACTTATAACAGCGAAATGCCTCCTCCACTTGAGATAAACTTTTATAAGCTTTAACCGTTGTCGCTGCATCCATCAAGGTTGATTCAACAGAAGTTATTAACACATATACACCGTCTAATGCCGTTTTCTGAGCGATTAATTCCAGCTTACGTTGATAGGAAAAACTTTCTTCCGTTATCTATAATTTATAGTATTTAGGGCTGGCTGAATAATGGTACAACCCTTTTAAAATAAGGCTTTTGACCTGTTAAAATCCGATGTTCATACTGCGAAAATAGGATTGGGACATTCAAAAACCTTGCATTATCCTTTTTGTAGTACATATAATACCAAATTTCTAAATCCATGACAGACATCCACGCTCGAATGCTTGCCAAGCCTGCATTCGTTGTGACGCGAATAAAAAAAAATGGTATCCTATTGGTGATTTTCTCTCACTTAAGGTGAGCAGCAGAAGTTGTTCAAAGAGGGCGAATGCAATTCGCCCCTACAATAATATTATTTCGCCAATGGTAGGGGCGCACCGCGTGCGCCCAAAATGTCATCTGGATATTTCGACAAAATTGAGATGCACCAGGCATAACCATCTCTGTCATTACTTTTGAAAAATGGTATAATAGTAACAAAAATAGGACAACAAAGCCTGAAACTCCTGACGACCGACGACCGACGACCGACTCCTAACCCCACCAATACACTTTTTCAGCAAACCCTAGTTAAACCGGTAATATAGTCTAATCCTTCGATCGGTTTTACTAATTCATTGATTTTTGAGTTGGTGAAAATTCCTCGATCGCTTACTCAGACCACATTCTCAATCCCCCAACCTTTTCTGACTTTCTCAATTTAGTGATAATTTTTTGAAAATCCCTTTGAATAATAGCAAAATTTTTGTCCGTTAAAAGCGGCACATGAACGAATAAAGCCCTCGGATGATGTTTTAAAACTTGAAAATATAATTCTTCGCAGACAAACTGACCGGCATTATCGCTGATATAACTATAGTCAAGGTTTTTAATTAAATCTTGCAGTGGAATTGGTGTAAATAACTTTTTTGTGCTACTCCTAGCCTGAGATTCTAAACTTAAACGATAACGACTTTCTGCCATGCCACAACAAATAACTAAATCGTTTTTTTGGTCTTGAATAGCCTTGATAACTCGTTCACTAGCTCGATGAGTATTAACGGGAAGTTGACGCAAAAATAAAAGCTTTTTTGGATAATTATCTTGAATAGATACTAGCAAATCATCGGAGGAATTACTATGGTGATGGCATAACCAAGGCGCAAAAGAAGTTAAGAGAATTGTCAAGTTATCTCCTGATAGTTAATTGGGATAATCAACAAAAAAGCGATTAAAGGGACAAAAATTGCTACAATAACTGACGTGACCTCAATTAAAGACGAGATTGATATCCTATGCAACGCCGTAAATTTTTGCTGATCAGTGGCAGTTTAGGCGGTTTTAGCTTGGCAGCTTGCGCTGATCAAATTTTACAGCCTGTTACTTCCAAAAATCCCCCTGAGTCGGCTGTTAAACAAGCACAAAAGGCGAAAAAAGTCAAGATAATTGTGATTAGTGACCTTAATAGTCAATACGGTTCCACTACTTACGATCCCGAAATCGATCGAGCTATCCCCTTAATTATCAATAATAAACCCGATCTAGTCCTCTGTGGTGGCGACATGGTGGCAGGACAAAAAAGCAGCTTGACAGAGGCAGCAATTAACGCCATGTGGTCAGCCTTTGATCGCCATATCGCCGCACCCCTGCGAGCTGCTAAAATACCTTTTGGTTTTACCATCGGTAATCATGACGCTTCTGGAGCTTTATCCGCAGGAAAATTTATCTATGCTCAAGAGAGAAAATTAGCCCAAGATTATTGGCAAAACCCCCAACATGATACAAGTTTAAATTTTATCGATAAAACCGGCTTTCCTTTTTATTATACTTTCACTCAAAATGGTATATTCTATCTAGTTTGGGATGCCTCCACTCATTTAATCTCTGGGCAACAACTAAATTGGGCAGCAAAAAACTTGAGTAGTAGCGACGCTAAAAATGCTAAAATGCGGCTAGTAATTGGTCATTTACCCCTCTACGGTATTGCTGTGGGCAGAAATCGACCAGGGGATTATTTAGCCGATGCCGAGAAATTAAGAGCGTTTTTAGAGGGCCATCAGGTGCATACTTATATTAGTGGCCATGCTCACGCTTACTATCCGGGTAAACGGGGGCAATTACAATTATTACACGCGGGAGCTTTAGGCAGTGGACCGCGACGGTTATTGAACAGTGAACAAGCACCCAGAAAAACCTTAACAATTGTCGATATTAATCCCAATCAACAGGAGACAGTTTACACCACCTACGACATGAAAACCCAAGAGGCGATCAATATTACCAGTTTACCTCCTTTAATTATGGCTCCCAACGGGCAGGTTTTACGTCGAGATATTCCATCGGTTAACTAGAAAGGAATTCCCATAATGGCCACCGTCATCAGCACCGTTAATATGAAAGGAGGAGTAGGAAAAACTACCCTTACCGTCAACCTTGCCACCTGTTTAGCTAAATTTCAGCAAAAACGAGTCCTTGTCCTCGATTTAGACGCTCAAATCAGTGCGACTCTTAGCTTAATGTCTCCCCACGAATTCGCTCAACTGCGTCGCAAAAAACGCACTTTAAGCTATTTATTAGAAGCAATTATCAAACCCAATCCCTACAATAAATTAACTATTGATGATATTATCGTCCCTTCAGTCTGTGAAATTCAAGGCTTAGATTTACTCCCAGGAGACATCGAACTTTATGATGAATACGTCGTCTCAGAAACCCTGCACCACCAAGCAATTTTACATGAAGATTTAGGCTTTGATCATGCTTGGAATAACCTCGAAAGAATCTTAATTAAAAAAATTATTGATCCCATTCAAGACCGTTACGATTATATTATCATGGACTGCGCTCCGGGGTATAATCTTTTAACTCGTAGTGGTCTCTGTAGCAGTCATTTTTATTTACTACCTGCCCGTCCAGAACCTTTATCAATTGTCGGCATTCAGCTATTAGAAAGAAGAATAGTTAAACTGAAAGCTAGTCATCAAGAAACCGAACCGATTAACCCTGGGTTACTCGGCATAGTTTTTATTCTTTCCGGTGGTGGTTTACTCAGTCGCTACTATAATCAAGTCATGCGCCGGGTACAACAGGATTTTCAACCCCATCAAATTTTTGCTAATGCGATTCCTATGGATGTTAATGTAGCTAAAGCTGTGGATATGTTCGTGCCTGCGGTAGCAGCCATGCCCTCTTCTAGTGGTTCTAAAGCTTTTATGAAACTCACAGAAGAATTCTTGATGAAAACCAAAAAATAGGAGATAATTACTATGGTCATTGAGTGGTTAGAATTTCAAGTTAACCCCGAAGCAAGGGAAAAATTTATCCAAAAAGATGAAGAAATTTGGACAAAGTTTTTAGCAAAACAACCAGGTTTTTTAGGTAAAGAAATTTGGATTAATCCCGCCATCGAGGAGGAATTAATTATCGTTGCCCATTGGCAAACAGAAGAACAGTGGAAAGCTATCTCCAAAAATTTACTTGATGAGACCGAAGCAAAATTTTCCCTAGCCATGGGAAAAGATAATTATCAATTAATCAAAGTCAAGGAATTTCAAGTCAGAAAATTTCGAGAAAATTGTCAGAACAATTTAGGAGCCATGCAGCCCAGATAAAAAATCAATTCATCTTTTTGTCCCCTGTCAACCTAGCCAAACTTGTCCTGAGGGGCTAAAGTATGCTATAAGCAGTCAGACCCTGCCCTGGTCTCTATTCTTTCCGATTAGGTAAATTACTGATGACTCAACCGAAACGCGCCCTAATTACCGGCATCACCGGTCAAGATGGTTCCTATCTGAGCGAATTATTATTAGAAAAGGGTTACGAAGTCCACGGTATCATCCGTCGTACCTCAACTTTTAACACCGATCGCATCGATCATATCTACATTGACCCCCACCAGCCGGATGCTAAATTATTTCTTCATTATGGCGACCTCACCGACGGGACGACCCTGCGGCGTATCCTTGAACAAGTGCAACCGGTAGAAGTGTATAATTTAGGCGCACAATCCCACGTGCGAGTCAGTTTTGATGCCCCAGAATACACCGTCGATGCTGTGGGGGTGGGAGTTTTGAGATTACTAGAAGCAATTCGGGATTACCAAAAAAGAACCGGCATCGAAGTGCGTTTCTATCAAGCAGGTTCCTCGGAAATGTTCGGGAAAGTCATGGAAGTTCCCCAAAAAGAAACCACGCCATTTTATCCTCGCAGTCCCTACGCTTGTGCGAAAGTTTACGGTCACTGGCAAACGGTCAACTATCGGGAATCCTACGACTTATTTGCCTGTAACGGCATTTTATTTAACCATGAATCCCCCCGTCGGGGAGAAACTTTTGTCACGCGCAAAATTACCCGCGCTTTGGCCAGAATTATTGCTGGACAACAGCAAAAACTCTATTTAGGAAATCTCGATTCTAAAAGGGATTGGGGTTATGCTAAGGATTATGTGCGGGCGATGTGGTTAATGTTACAACAGGAAGAACCGGATGACTATGTGGTGGCGACCAATGAAACCTATTCTATCCGGGAGTTTCTCGATATTTCTTTCCAATACGTTAATTTAAATTGGCAGGATTATGTGGAGTTTGATCAACGTTATTTGCGTCCAGCGGAAGTGGATTTATTGATAGGAGATTCCACAAAAGCCAGAGAGAAATTAGGTTGGCAGCCGTCGGTGACGTTCGAGGGACTGGTAAAATTAATGGTAGATGCAGATTTAGCGGCTTTGGGGATTAATCTTAATAACGGTGGTGATAGCCAACAGTTATTAAAAGATCTGGCTTATCTTCGCAATCGTTCGATGACAACTGTGGATTAAAGAGGTAAAAATATGCTGAATTTAAGCGAACAGAGAATCGTTGTCACCGGGGGGGCCGGATTTTTAGGTCGGCAAGTAGTTAATCAATTAATTGCAGCGGGGGCAAATCCCGAAAAAATTACAATTCCTCGGTCCAAAGATTGTGATTTAAGAGTTTGGGAAAACTGTCAACGTTTAGCCAACGAAGAAGATTTAATTATCCATTTGGCGGCCCATGTGGGAGGTATCGGTCTCAATCGGGAAAAACCCGCCGAATTATTCTATGATAATTTGATGATGGGAACCCAATTAATTCACGCTGCCTATCTAGCAGGAGTGCAAAAATTTGTCTGTGTGGGGACAATTTGTGCCTATCCAAAATTTACTCCAGTACCTTTCCATGAAGACGATTTATGGTCAGGATATCCTGAAGAAACCAATGCGCCTTATGGTATCGCTAAAAAGGCTTTATTGGTACAATTAGAGTCCTATCGTTTGCAGTATGGTTTCAACGGAATTTATCTTTTACCGGTGAATTTATACGGACCAGAGGATAATTTTGATCCGGGTAGTTCCCATGTAATTCCTGCTTTAATTCGCAAGGTTTATGAGGCACAACAACGGGGGGATAAACAACTTCCTGTCTGGGGAGATGGTAGTCCAACCCGGGAGTTTCTCTACTCCACCGATGCAGCGCGAGGCATTGTCATGGCCAGTCAATTCTATAATGAATCAGACCCGGTTAATCTTGGTACAAATTATGAGATTTCTATCAAAGATTTAGTCGAATTAATCTGTGATTTAATGGGTTTTGATGGCGAAATTGTTTGGGAAATAGATAAACCGAATGGTCAACCGCGACGCTGTTTAGATACAACCCGCGCTCAGGAAAAATTCGGTTTTGTTGCCCAAATGGAATTTAAAGAAGGTTTGCAAAAAACCATTGAATGGTATCGGCAAAACGCCGCCTAGGTTATATTTTTGGTGTGTTAGATAAATAACTAACACACCAGATTTTTTTAAGGTTACTGACCAGTAAAATCAGAACGAAGGGTTAATTTTAAATCTTCCTTGGGGTTAATTGACAATAATTCCACCGATTCTCCTCGTAGTAACCACCCGGCTAATACTTCTAATCCTCCTCCTCGTAATAATCCCTCGCTAACCGGTTGGTCAGAAGTAAAGGAAGCGAGGACAGAAGCGGCGGATTTTCCTAATACTGCACCCTGAATAATTTTATCGGGGTTAACTCCCTTAATTAGTCTTTCTAGACGAGTGAAAACTGCCGAAATAGCATCAATAGATTTTTCTTGGGGTTGACGGGTTTTTAAAAAGATTTTTTGGGATAGAAAACGGGAACCTTGACCATCCGGTTTAATTTCTCCGATAATCTGACTACCATCGGGAATAATTGTCTGTCCTTGGGAATTTTTGATATTATCGGTGACGGTCAGAGATAAAGAAAAAGTTTCTTGTTTGGTTAAAAGAATTTTTTCCCCTTGCTCGTATTTTACAGGGATATCTGTGCCAGCTGGAATTAATCGATCATTTCCCAAAGGAATTGGTTTAATCGGGTTAATCGGGGCGAATTGACGTGCGATCGCAGGAGTCAAGGAAAGGGAGACCACAACGAAAGAAGCACTTAAAAGCATGATTAATAGGGTCAAAGGATGATGACGACCCTGCTTTTGAAAATTTAGCATCTTACCCTTGAGTTTCCTAGTGGGAGCGAATTAAAGATAGAGACGAAAGCGGAAAAAAGTTTGTTTCCAAGCAAGAAAATGCGGGAAAAAGGAGAATTTTAGCCAAAAATAACTGATATTTCCTACTAACTGCCAGTTATTAGTTTATTTGGTCTATTGAAACGCCAAAACTCTTGATTTGTCCGCAGTTCTTAGTTTTGAATGGTTAGGAGAACAACAACTATTTCTGGGAGAATTATAGGTTCAATCCTATCAAAAAAAAATCACCCGATCGAATTAAAGTCTGTGAAAAAATGTAACAATTGTGATAAAAAACTGAGGGTGTGGGGTATGGGGTGTGGGGTGTGGGGAATTATGAATTAGGAATTAGGGAGCGCCGGAGCGGGGAGTAAACGATAGTTTATATGTACTAAAAAGTCCAATACTCAGTTTAAATGCAGTAAAGCTTACTAAAGATAGAAATAGAGAGAGTGAAAGATTGCTAGACTCCTAGGGGTAGGTAGCTAAAAAAGTCTCTCCTCTAACCGCATAATGACACAATTAACTTTAATTTTTGCGATCGAGTAACCCAAAAATATTCTCCCTGATCACCCGTGAACTGGATGCTGTTAAAGCTAAAATAATCTTCATAGTCCCCAAGCTACCGAAACGAGCAAAGAGAGAATTGCCACTTTATCAATTAATCAATTATGGATTTACTCGAATACCAAGCTAAGGAAATATTTGCTCAAGTAGGTATCCCCATTTTACCTTCCCAACCAATCCACGAACCGGGGGGACTAAAAAGATTAAACATTCCCTATCCTATCGTGCTGAAGTCCCAGGTACGCACGGGAGGCCGGGGAAAAGCAGGAGGAGTGAGATTTGTCGCTAATACCATTGATGCGATCGCTGCTGCCCATGCTATCTTTCATTTACCGATCGCCGGAGAATATCCAGAGGTAATCCTAGCAGAAGCCCGTTACAATCCGCAACAAGAGATATTTTTAGCCATTTTACTCGATTATCATCTGCAAAGACCAGTTTTACTGGGTGCGAGTCAAGGGGGAATGGATGTGGACAGTTTACTGGAAACCATGCAAAAAGTGGTCATTGAAGAGAGATTTTCCCCCTATCTCTGTCGGCAATTAGCCGTATCTATGGGTTTAAGAGGGTCTTTGATCGAGTCTATCAGTCAAATTCTCGAAAAAATGTATAGTCTCTTTGTCAGCAAAGATCTCGATATTATCGAGATTAATCCCCTGGGTATCAACGAAGCTGGGGAAGTGATGGCCCTAGATGGCAAAATAAGTGTTAATGATGCCGCTTTAGCTAGACATCTCGATCTTCTGGCCTTGACCCCTCCCCAATTACAATCCCCTTGGTCGATAATTGATCAAACTGGCCAAATAGCCGTGATCAGTAATGGCCAGGGTTTGATGTCCACTGTCTGGGATGCCTTAGCCAGCAAGGGAGCAAAACTGGCGGCCTGGCTTATACTGGAGGAAAGACTAGAATTAGAGCAATTAAACGAGCAAATAGAGGGCGGTCTGCAACAATTCCAACTATTACCCGATTTAAAAGTGATTATCGTTGATATTATCAGTTATCCCGACTTTGTCCAAAAAGCGATCGAGAGTATTAGCAATTACTACCGCAGTTATAGCCCATTATCACCCGGCCGGGGCAGCGGCGAACGAACGATCCGGGCCACCCGACAGGAAAGACAAACCTTGGAACCCCGATCTTTTCTCAATCCCACCCCACCACAAATAATTTTTCGCGTCCTCGCTGACAGCAAAGCGATCGATCTTAGCCAGAGTTTAACCGATGTTAACTTTCATTGGTTAGAGTCTTTAGAAGAGGTAATCACTGAAGCAATTAAATTAGCCTAGAATCAATGATCAGTCATCAGTTTGTCGGCTGTACATCAGTAGGCTAGGGAGCATCTCACCTTTGTAACTCCTAAATTAAGTTTTATGTCAAGCTATTTTGAAAGCCTTACCAGAAGCAAGTTTTAGCGACAAGTATAATTACTCACTTGCATAAGTGAGATGATCCGGGTAAATTGTTTATTGGGAATCACCCAATTCAATCCTCAATTGGGTTCGATTTTCGACAACGCACAATCTGACCCCTTACATTACATTAAGGAGACTCCAAACTCTCATGACTAAGGAATTCAACGGGACAATCGCTCTCGACATTCGAGACTCTGTCCCAGATTGGGAACCCTACGCAGAACCCAAAGCCCCAGAAGGTTCCCCGAACATTCTTTACCTCGTCATTGACGATACAGGCTTCGGGGCTTGGGAAATGTTTGGCGGCAAGATCAAAATGCCCAATCTGAGCCGGATTGCCAAAAAAGGCTTGGTATATACCAACTTCCATACCACTGCTCTCTGTTCTCCCACCCGTTCATCTCTTTTAAATGGACGCAATGCCACCAGTAACGGGATGTCTTGTATTGAAGAAGCCACCACGGGTTTTCCTGGAATTGACACTCCCGTCGCTGAAAGCGAGGGATTCTTGGTTCACTGACTCAAGTTGTCTTGACAGGTATTGCTACCAACCAAAATAGAGCTTAAATCTCCCCAAGCGTTTAGGTCTGATGACCAACTTCCGATATGTCCTATCGTAGCTTTTTTGAGTATATTTAATGCCGCCATTTTGTCTCTATCTTCTACATATCCGCAAGAACAAACATGGGTTCTAACCGATAGAGACTTTTTAATTAACTTGCCACAATTAAAGCATTCTTGGCTAGTATAGGCGGGATTAACAGCAATAGTCAATCTGCCGTATTTAATGCCAAAATACTCAATCCATTTTCTTAATTGTGACCAGCCCGCATCATTAATACTCTTAGCTAGTTTTCGATTACGCACAAGGTTCTTGACCTTTAAATTTTCATAGGCTATCAAGTCGTTTGACTGAATTAAGCGGAGTGCCAATCTTTTAGCAAACTCTTCTCGCTGCCTACTTACTCTTAAATGTCCCAAGCGCGTACTTTTGTCTAGCCTTTTTGTAGTTATTAGACTGCTGTTGCCCTCTTCTAAACTTTTTAGATTTTCTCCTATTTAGTTTATTAAGACGCTTCTCTGCTTTTCGATAATATTTAGGAGGTTCTACTGTATTGTTGTCGCTATCGGCATAAAGATACTTTAGTCCCATGTCTAAACCTACACATTTTTTGGTAGGCTCTAATTTTGGGGTTATATCTCTCACATCAAGTTTTAACATTAACTGGCAATAATACCCGTCAGCACGTTTAACTATTCTCACCCTTTGAATTTGCCATTCTTGAAAATAAAACAAGTCTCGACTACCAATTAGTTTTAACTCTCCGATGTTTTTACCATCGGTGAAAGTTATTCTTTTGGTATCTCGATTAATCTTCCAGCCTGATTTTTTAAACTCAATAGAATGAGTACGTTTAGAGTATTTAGGGTATCCCTTTTTGCCAGGGATTTGGTTTTTACAGTTGTTATAGAACCTTAAAATAGCAGTCCAAGTCCGTTCGCAAGCTTGTTGACAAGCTGTAGAGTTAAGGTCTTTGACGAAAGAATATTCGTTTCTTAATTCGGTTGTGTATCGATAAATATCCTTTTGTCCTACACCTTTGTTATCTTCCCAATATCTAAGGCATTTATTCCGAACAAACTGAACTGTCCGAATTGCCTCATCAATGGCTTGATATTGAGATGGTTTTCCTCTAAGCTTGTACTCTAAAACGAACATCTTGCGTGCCGACCTACTACGCAAACTATTCTAGCACGCTAAGAATTGAGTTGTCAATCGTGCTTCGCTATTTCTATGCTGGCGGAACCTTTCATCTCATCGGTAAAACCGAGAGCCTTCAAGCCGACATTTCAGGTAATGGTCGCATCCCCTTTGAAAATGCCATGATTCCAGCCGTATTAGGTGAACGAGGCTGGAATACCTTCGCTGTGGGTAAATGGCATTTGCTACCGGAAGAAGAAGCGAATATGGCGGCAAGCAAGCGGAATTGGCCTCTGGGTCGTGGTTTTGAACGCTATTACGGATTTTTAGGGGGAGAAACGGATCAATGGTATCCTGATCTCGTCTATGACAATCATCTGATTGAGCCTCCCTATGGACCCGATTTAAAGGACACGGAGAACGGCTATCATCTCTCGAAAGACTTGGTAGATAAAGCAATTTCCTTTATCCAAGATACAACCGCGATCGCCCCTAAAAAACCTTGGATGATGTACTTCTCTCCCGGTGCGAATCATGCCCCCCATCAAATCTGGCCGGAGATGATCTTAAAGTATGAGTACAACACAACTTTAGGAGATAAAGACAATCCAGAGGATACCTCCTTTATTGACACTAGCGTCTTTAAAGATGGCTATGAAGAGTACCGCAAACAGGTTCTCGCCAACATGAAAGCGTTGGGAATCTTTGATGGCGACTTGTCCCCCGCGACGATCAATCCTCATAATGAGGGTGTACTTGATGAGAAATATGACGGTGAGCTTACTGAGAAAGATATCATTGGAGTACCTCCAGGAAAAGCTTGGCCTTCCACCGATTATGTAAGACCTTGGGGTGATTTGAACCAAAAAGAGAAGGCTCTGTTTATCCGTATGGCAGAAATTTATGCCGCTTTCTCCACCTACACCGATGAACAAATTGGTCGTTTGCTAGACTTTCTCGAAAAAACAGGGCAAATGGACAACACGATTATCATTGCTGTATCGGATAATGGTGCCAGTGCCGAGGGAGGTCCCAATGGCTCAGTCAACGAAAACCTATTCTTCAACGGCGTTGAGGACGATTTTGACACAAACTTTGCGTCTCTCCAAGATCTAGGGACAGAAAAAACCTACAATCACTACCCTTCCGGTTGGGCATGGGCTTTTGATACTCCCTTCAAATACTGGAAACGTTGGTCTGGCTATGAAGGCGGTGCGGCCACTCCCTTTATGATGTGCGGGCCCGGCATTAATAAGGAACTGCGGATGGCAGATTCTGGTATTCGCAAACAGTATATTCATGCGGTTGATGTCGTGCCAACCCTTTACGAAATGGTCGGCATAGAACCGCCAGAAGTAGTCAAAGGCTACACCCAAAACCCCATCGAGGGCATCAGCTTTGCTTATACTTTCCATCCGAATTATGGTCGACCTGAGTACCAGTTTCCTTACAAGGACGATGCTCTCAAGCCCAAAGACGAGAATGGGAAGCTTAAGAAGGTACGAGAGACTCAGTTTTATTCCATGCTGGGAACCCGAGGTGTTTGGTATAAAGGCTGGCACGCCTGTACTGTTCACGCTCCCACACCTTCTGATTGGAGTAACTTTGAGTTAGATACCTGGGAACTCTACTGTATGGATGGCGATGAGTGGAAAGGGAAACTTGGTCGTCCTCACCGTGTGGAAGCAGACCCGACTCAAAGTCACAATTTGGCTACAGTCTATCCCCGCAAGCTCGAACGATTGAAAAATATGTGGTTCGTGCAAGCAGGTATCTATAACGGTGTACCACTCGACGATCGCTCAACGACTGAAATCCTTTCAACGCCACGCCCTCAGTTGGCAGCTCCCCCAGACTTTAGTGGTGAGGGTGACTGGCCTGAAGACGAATTTGGATATATCTACTATCCAGGAGGATCAGAAATTCCTGAAGCGGTAGCCCCCAACATTCGGACTCGGTCTTATTCTATTACGGCAACCGTTGATTTCTCCAGTGGCGACACTCCAGAAGGGGTTTTGTTGGCTCACGGGGGACGATTTGGTGGACACAGTTTCTATATCCATGAGAATCGGCTTTGTTATGTTTATAACTGGCTAGGACAACGGGAGCAGAAGGTCAGTTGTCCACTCCCAACCAACGCTCTGGCTAATTTGACAGCCAATGATGAAGTGAAACTCAAAGTTGAATTTAACAAAAGTGCTTTACAGGGAGCAGATGCTCGCCTTGATGCAGCCGAGTACGGTAACAGCACTTTAGGAGAAGTTCAACTGTCCATTACCATCAAAGGTACCCCTGTTTCAGATTTACAGACGAAATGGGAGTTGGGTAATCGAAAAGATTGGAAGGAGTGGGGACAAGAGTGGGTACCCCCCAATCAGTTCCTGACCCAACCCTCCAAGTTTGCTCTATCTGGGGAAGGATTCAATATTGGTCGAGATGCCGGACAACCCGTGTCACACGACTACGCAGAAGACATCCCCTACGAGTTTGAAGGCGCGATCCTTGAAAAGGTCGTAGTCACCATCAAAAACGACGCAGCAGCAGCAGATCCTGAGAAAGAATTCAAGGGTATGTTGTGGCGTGACTAACCTCCTGAGTCTTAGGGCTTGCCCATAGACGCTATCTTTAGGGGCAATTCATGAATTGCCCCTACCCAAAACATTGTTTATAGGGGCATTGCCTAACTTCTAGTAATTTTAACCTTTACTCTTATTCAAAATGACTTCAAATTCACAAATATCTAAAAAACCGCCCTCTCATCCGGGTAAACCTCCCCATAAAGATATGGTCTGGATTCCTGAACGCACTTTCCAGATGGGAGCAGACAACTCAAAATATCCAGAAGAAGCACCCGCTCACTGGGTAACCGTCAGTGGCTTCTGGATGGATAAGTATTTAGTGACTAACAAACAATTCCAAAAATTCGTCAAAGAAACAGGCTACGTTACCTTTGCAGAAAAACCGCCGAAAGCAGAAGACTATCCTGATGCTGATCCCGCAATGTTAGTACCCGGATCGGCAGTATTTGTTAAGCCCGATCGCCCTGTCGATCCCCGGACTTTATGTTGGTGGCAGTACGTCCCTGGTGCTGACTGGCAACATCCTGAAGGTCCCAATAGTTCCATTAAAAATCGAGAAAATTTCCCTGTTGTGCATATTGTGTATGAAGATGCTCTTGCCTATGCTAAATGGGCAGGTAAAGAACTGCCAACGGAAGCCCAGTGGGAATTAGCAGCACGAGGCGGATTAGATGGCGCAGACTTCGCTTGGGGTAATGAATTTATGCCCAACGGTAAGGTAATGGCAAATACCTGGCAAGGAAGGTTTCCTTGGGAAAATTTAAAACATCATCCACCAGGGACAGAAACTGTTGGTAGCTATCCTGCCAATGGCTATGGACTCTACGACATGATTGGTAATGTTTGGGAATGGACAACCGATTGGTATCGGGAGAAACATCCAGAAAACCCGACAAAAGCTTGCTGCACGCCCAAAAATCCTAGAGGTGGAACAGAAGCAGATAGCTACAACCGAAAATTATCACCCTCAATGCAAAAACCACGTAAGGTACTTAAAGGGGGTTCTTTTCTCTGTTCGCCTAACTACTGCGCTCGCTACCGTCCCGCCGCTCGTCACCCGGAGGATATCGATACCTCCACTAACCACATTGGTTTTCGGACAATTGTTTGCCCTTCTGTAACGATTGAACAAGATTAGGCAATTCCAACATCGAGTTATTGACATCCTCGCCGCCGTAAAACGGACGGCGATTCCTCACCACGCCACTTTTTTAGGGTGGTCGCGTCAACGGGGTTGACGCAGATAGCGAAAAACGCTTAATTGCTTAAGTCTGACACTTTCGACCCGTCCGTTTTCAGTGTCCGAATGCCCTCCGGCCACTTTGAACAAGTCGAAAAAATCTCATGTTCAACCTTATTTCCTAGAAAGTTTTACTCGTTCAAGGCCGAATTTGAAGTCTTTTCTGAACGAAACCCCTTACTATCTGTTGTCAAGGTTCAGTTTTTAGCTTGGTTATCGCTTTTTCCATTGTAGCTTAAAGCCGTCGTAAAACGACGGGGTTTTAACCCAAATTTTCGATAACCGCAAGCACCTGACCAGCCGTGAGGTGGAAAGACTGCTAGAGGCAATCAAGGGGAGCAGGAACGCCCCCCGCGATTTCTGTCTGGTGTTGTTGATGTATCGTCACGGATTGAGGGTTTCTGAAGCCTGTAGGCTGCGTCTAGACCAGGTGGATACCAAAAGCCGTCAACTGCACGTCACGAGGCTTAAAGGGGGCTTATCGACAACCCATCCGCTCAGAGGGGATGAGTTAAGGGCGATCCAGAAATGGCTAAGCGTGAGGGGAAAGCTGAAACCAGAGAGCAAGGCGTTCTTTGTGAGTGAGCAGAAAAAGCCCCTACACCGCTCAACGGTCAATCTCAGTAGATGGAAAAGTTTTTGTCCAATAGCGAGCGCTAAATGATAGGGGCTAAAAAATTAGGGATTTTCTTAGTATTTATGTACTCAGGCAACGACTAATGATAAGTAAAAGTTATCTATATCTAGATTGACTAATCAAAGAAAAAATTGCTCAAAAAAAACATAAAAATGTTAGAATAAAATCAATAAACTTCAGCAATAAATTTGAAAATTGATTAACGAAACCCGCCAAATACTACTAACAGAATCAGAAACATTACCAACAACAATTGATTGTTTAATTCAACATATCCCTCTCGAAACTCAGGGTGGATTTACTGCCTCAGACTTGTATCAAATATTAGTCAGGGCAGCCAGCAATTGTGACAGCATTGAAAACACATCTAAAATGCTTAAAAATGCTAGGTGTGGTCGAAATATTCGCCATCACTTAGACAAAATAAATGATTTTGATACCTTAGAGTCGCCAGTTAATCTAGCCTGACAAAGTCAGGTATTACCAAGAATCAAAAAAAGAAAGCTTAAATTAGCAATTGACCTAAATTTAATTCCTTATTATGGTGAACCATCTGATAGCGAAAAACCTTATATTTACCGAAGTCAGGCTAAACAGGGAACTTGCTCGTTTTATGCTTATGCGACCTTATATCTTATTAAAAAAGGAAAAAGATTAACTTTAGCTATCAGGGGGATTCGGAATACGGACACAACTGTCGCCATTATTACCTATTTATTAGCATTAGGCTCTTCTCTAAAGATAGATTTTAAAACTCTTTATTTAGGGTTTGCTGAATAAAGCTAAAAACCTTGTTGGGTAAGACTTTTAGACCTTTTGTCAATTAAAAAGTACTGGATATGGCAGTGATCGGGGGGAAATTTAGGCACTTTTTCCCTGAAAATTAGGTAATTGGCCACCTCAAAACTGGTAAAACCCCACACCCCACACCCTACACCCCACACCCTGTCCCCACTAAAAGACTTTTTCAGCAAACCCTATTTAGACCGAGGCTTTTTTAGTATTGCTGTTATTCGTTGGTTACAAGCTTGAAAAATCCCTTTCATTATGCCAGCAATTATCCGAGGTAAAACAGGGGGAATTAAGCAATTTATTCAAGGAAATAAAAGTTATCAAACTACTTCCACTATGGGGAAAGACCAAAATAATTGTGTAACTTTTGATTTATGGATAGTTTGTCAATATAAAAAAGGCAAGAGAAACCAGCAGGGAATTCAATATTTTGCTTATGTCGTTTATTTACCATCTATTAAACTAGATTATATTCATACTGCCTATCGTCAGCGGTTTGGGATTGAGACTAGCTATAGAATTAAAAATATTTGTCGCCTTAAAACCACTAATAAAAAGCCAGTTATTCGTTTATTATTTATCGGAATTTCCTTTCTTCTTGTTAATATTTGGATTAATTTATTATGGCGAAAAGTTTGTTTTCCGAGACGGGGTGGACGCTTAATTTATCGAGAGTTATTTACTTTTCAACAAATGCTATCGTTTTTAAGGCAAGCCGTTGATAAAATCTATCAAGTTGTTGATACTATCTATTTGCCTTCTGGCTAATAGCAATAGTCTTTTTTCTTAGACATAAGTTTTCTTAATTAGTTTCTCTAAGTATTTTGTATCAGATGTTACTAAATACTCTGGTTATTCAAACTTTTCCATCTACTGAAATTAAGTTTTATGTCAAGCTATTTTGAAAGCCTTACCAGAAGCAAGTTTTAGCGACAAGCATAATTACTCACTTGCATAAATGAGATGCTCCCCTTGCCTTCAGAACCTGATTACTGTTTACTGTTTACTGACCACTGAAAAAAAAACTCCCATCAACAGTGTCTCACTGATTACTGTTTACTGTTTACTGAAACAACTCCCAACACTTAATATATGAAATGGACAGATAAAGATCAGATAATTATGCAAGGGATCGATCGACCCCTAGGCAAATATTATGCGGCAAGATTGAAAACTCAGGGAACCTGTTTAGTAGCGGGGGTGGCTAGTGGCCAAGGTGGTGAGATAATCGCAGAGATACCAGTGTTTGATCTAGTGGCCGAGGCCGTTGCTGAAGCCGGAGAAATCAAGACCAGTTTAATTTTAGTTCCCCCCAATCAAGTCTTAGATGCGGCCTTAGAAGCGATCGCAGCAGCAATTCCCCAATTAATTATCGTCACCCCCGGAGTTCCCCCCTTGGATCTGGTGGAATTATTAAAGATAGCTAGTACCACCGGGACATTAATTCTCGGCCCCGGCAGCCAGGGTGTGATTATTCCCAATTATCTTTGGTTGGGTATTTGTGAACCCAGTTTTTATCAATCGGGGACAATCGGTCTGATCACCCGCGGCGATCGCATAGGGGATGAAGTGGCGAAAACTTTAACAGCAGCCGGGTATGGTGAATCTATGGCGGTAAATTTGGGTACTGACGGCATTATTGGCTCCAATTTGTCCCAATGGTTCCAGGTTTTTGAGGAAGATGAAAATACCGAGGCGATTCTCCTCGTCAGTCAGGTGGGAGGAAAGGCCGAAATCGAGGCGGCCAAATATATTGCCTCGGCGATCAAAAAACCGGTGATTGCCTATCTTGTGGGATTAAATGCAGCGATTGAAACCAATTTCGGCGATACAGAAACAATTATTTCTAACCAACTTTCCTACTCTGTTGCCGCTAAGAATACGAGAAAAGATAGCTTACGTCATTTTCAAGAAGCTGGGGTGACAGTGGTAGAAAAATTAGCCGATTTACCCACCTCTTTAGCTAAAGTCTTGTCGTGAATTTTCCCCCATTGCCTCAATAATAAGCTGTTTACTACCTAAATTACTTGTTAAGACTGCAAGGGAGCGCCGGATTTGGGATCAGGGAGAGGAAGTTTGAGCATTTGTACTAAAATTTCTCATACTAAATCCGGTTATTAAAAACTGATTATTTATTCACCCTTTTGCATGAGTGCCTCTTGCATGAGTGCCTGTCCTCATAAGTAGCCTATACTCAACGGATTTAGTATAATACGCAGTTTAAATTCAGTACAGCTTAGTAACCAGATGGAGAAGATGAGTGCCTGTTGCCCCTTGCCTTGAGAAGCTGATAACTGATAACTGATCGCTGATTAAGGGATAATCAACACTGGACAGGGGGCAAGGTTAATAACTTTGGTGGTGACGCTTTCGGACACGCCTTCGCTGGTTAATCCTAAACCCCGACAACCCATAACGATCAGGTCGGCATTAACTTCATCGGCCACATCACAGATGACAAAAGAGGGTATTCCCTCCCTTTCAATCATTTCCGCCTTGATGCCAGCTTGCGCGAAAATCGCTTGCGCCGATTGTAACAATCTATCCACCGCTTCGATCGAACTCATCTTATCGTCGGGGGCAATTTCTCCGGTGGGTGTCGTTTCCACCACCGACAACAGGACTAAACGACTGTCAAAGATTTTGACTAATTCGATCACACTACTGGTCGCGTCACGACTTTCGCGGCTGTGGTCGATGGGAAATAAAATCGTCTCAAACATAATTAGCAAGTCTCTCCAATCAAATTTTTCTGGGCAAATCAGTCTTGGAACTGCAAAACTGATCCCCAAATCTGAAATAATCTTTGTCAAAGTAATTGTCGCAAGTAGCGATACCCTGATTTAATCTTTATTGTACGGTAAGCAATCTAGGAGGTTATGGGCTGTGTCAAAAAAAACAGTAGCGAATTTAACAGAAGCTGATTTAGCGGGCAAACGGGTCTTAGTCCGGGTCGATTTTAACGTTCCCATGGACAAGGCCACCGGGAAAATCAGCGATGATACCCGCATTCGGGCGGCCTTGCCAACCATTGAGGATTTAATCAAAAAAGGGGCTAAGGTTATTTTATGCAGCCACATGGGTCGTCCCGACGGTGAGGTTCAAGAAAATTTGCGTCTGACCCCTGTAGCTAAACGTCTCTCGGAATTATTGGGCCAAGAAGTAATCATGTGTCCCGATTGTATTGGTGAGGGAGTTACGGCAGCGATTAGCCAAATGTCTAACGGTCAAGTGGCCCTTTTAGAAAATCTGCGTTTCCACGGTGAAGAGGAGGCAAATGACCCCGATTTTGCCAAAAAATTAGCCGCTAACGCCGATTTATACGTTAATGATGCTTTTGGTACCGCCCACCGCGCCCACGCTTCTACGGAAGGCGTTACCCACTATCTCAGCCCCTCGGTGGCGGGTTATTTAATTGAAAAAGAGTTAAACTACCTACAAGCAGCTATTGAAACTCCCCAACGTCCCCTAGCGGCGATTATCGGCGGTTCTAAGGTTTCTAGTAAAATTGGCGTGATCGAAACTTTATTAGAAAAGTGCGATAAACTGCTCATCGGTGGCGGTATGATCTTTACTTTCTACAAGGCCCGCGGCTTAAGTGTTGGTAAGTCTTTGGTGGAAGAAGACAAACTGGAATTAGCTAAATCTCTAGAAGCAAAAGCTAAAGAAAAAGGGGTGGAATTCCTCCTTCCTACCGATGTGGTCTTAGCGGATAAATTCGATAAAGAGGCCAATTCCCAAATCGTCAAGGTCGAAAATATTCCCGATGGTTGGATGGGATTGGATATTGGACCTGAATCAGTTAAAGTTTTCCAAAAAGCTTTATCTAACTGTAAATCTGTCCTCTGGAATGGCCCGATGGGGGTGTTCGAGTTCGATAAATTTGCGGCGGGTACAGATGCGATCGCTCACACTTTAGCCGATTTAACTGCTACGGGTACAACTACCATTATCGGTGGTGGTGACTCGGTGGCGGCGGTGGAAAAAGTGGGAGTGGCGGAAAAAATGAGCCATATTTCCACCGGTGGTGGTGCTAGTTTGGAATTACTCGAAGGCAAGGTTTTACCCGGTATTGCCGCTCTCGATGAAGCCTAATTATCGCTAATATCTAAGGTTTAAACAAGGTGGGTGTTGCCCCACCTTTTTTTATGAATTAGGCAGTGGGGAGACCACTTCGTGCGCGTTGCGGGGGAGATGGGGAAGTGGGGGGATGGGGAGTGGGTTTTTCAAGTTGGATTGGAAGTTAATCATACCAAGACCTTTGCGACAAACCCTAAATAAGCTAAGACGTATTTAAACTGCTTATTCTTAGATTAGCCGAATCTTCCTCAATCCCTTTACTGTTGCCTCTTGCCTCTTGCCTCTTGCCTCGTCTCAACAAGCAATTTAAATTACGAACAGCTTAGTTGAGTCATTAGGATACTGCAATCGCGGTAAAATCCACCCGCTGATATAAATCTGTCAGGGATATTTGAAAATCTAGAGAAAACAAAGTTAAAATCGCTTCTTGATCGTGATAATCCCGAAATGCCCAATGATCACCTCTTTTATGAAATTGTTCGATATAATAACCATATTGATCGATTAAAATATATTCTTCAAAACTATTAAGAGAGCGATAAAACTTAAACTTATCACCCCGATTATAGTCTTGAGTAGATTTTGATAAAACCTCGATAATAACCTGTGGATTGGTAATCGTATCGGTGCGTCCTCTTTCAAGAATTGGTTCTCCCTTGACGATCATAAGATCGGGATAGGTGTACACATTATAGGCGGGTATTGCCAAGCGTAGATCGGTGATAAATATATCATAGGCTTGATTCTGGATAGTTAAGGGAAATCTTCTGTAAAAATTTCCCGCAATGCGATTATGGTTAGGAGTTCCCCCAGTCATAATAATAATTTCTCCATCTCGATACTCGTGTCTGTCGGTGGCAGTTTCCTCTAGTTGAAAGTATTCTGCGACTGTGTAGCGTTTCTCAGTGGTTGCGACCATATTGCCCCCTTGAAAGCAAAGCTCTGTTTTTATAATAACCTGTTTTCTGAAAAGGTACAATTATCGGTTTTAATCAGGTGCTGACTGCTGTACAAATATCGAGAGACCTTGTTAACAAGGTCTCTCCAAAGTGGGTGGGATTATTGTTGCTAATTTGCTAATCCGGTTGGGATAATTTGAGGATAGCGCCGGTGACTTTCATGCTTTCTTGATAAAGCACGTCCTGGCCCCAACGCTGTAACTGTTTACCTAGCAGAGTTTCTGTTTTTTGGTCTTCCAGATGGGACACTTGTTCAATGCGGCAAGATTGGGCCCCTCCCGAAGCTTCCATCCGCATACAGCCGGTAGTTCCCGAACAAATTACCGTACAACAATCAGCCTGAAGATTAGTAGAACTGAGTTTAATACTAATCAGATCCCCTTGTATCTCACCCCAATCGGCCACGGGAATACCAGCTAATTCTGCTTCAATTAAACGCTGGTCTTGACCGAGGAAGCTAATCCGATGAATAGCGTAATCTCCCGACCGGTGACTATATCCCACCGGTCGCCATTGTAACCGGCTGGCCATCCAACCGAGGAACATAAAAGCTTGGCAAGGATTGCCCTTTTCGTAATCAATAGTGATGCGATCGACTTCCAGAATAGCATCCCGGCGCTCCGGCGGATCAAAAGCCTCGGCGGTTAGTTCTTGCCAAGGGGCCAGACGACTCCAGTTTAGGTCAGCTAATGGTACATCTGTGGCTAATAAATCCCCCACCTGCAGCAGTTCCGTTTCCGGTTCCCGAAAAGTGCTGGAATCGACGATAATCGTATCACATTGACTGGCCAGACGCTTAAATAGTCCATATTCCCCATCGGGACTGGCTTTCCACCAGAGAAATTTGGGCAAACTGGGAATAGTTAACTCGGAAATAATGCCGCCAATTCGTTCCAAAGCTTCCGCTGTACCGCTTAAAGTGACGTATTCACAGCAAACTAAAGTGTTCTGACTACGTTTGTTAACGGGACAATAGGCAGAAACGGAGGCTTTCACCCCTTCATCGGCCTCGGCAGTGGGACAGAGGGTAATAATGCGACAGGGATTGGAAGCAGCGATCGCATCTGCGACCCCAATCGCATCCAAATCGGCGGCGTATTGACGACGATTAGCCCCGTCCTCGGCGTTTTTTTCCGCTTCCCAGGCTGCCCTTAACCGAGCGACAAATTCATCGCTAGAAAGCCCAGTTACTTCTAGTTCTAGGTCTTTCTGGGCGACCTTGATAGCGGCGTGGGTCCGCGGACCGGCAATACCATCAATCGGGCCGGTGTAATAGCCGAGAAGGGTTAACAATTCCTGTACTGCGTCGGGTTCATAGACAATAAAGCTAAAGGTGGTGGCCCGGGTAGCGGCCATACCATCCTGATTATCATTATAGGATTGCCAGATATCGCGCAGTTCCTGCTCGATCACATCGATGGAAACATCTTTTGGTGCTTGCAGGGAGACAATGGGGGGGCTTTGGGTAGTCATGTCAGTTATCAGTTATCAGTTATCAGTTATCAGTTATCAGTTATCAGCTATCAGTTATCAGTTATCAGTTACCAGTTATCAGGTGTGAGTTTTTAGTGAATAGTATTAAGCGACAAGCTCGGAGCTGCCTTTTAACTGTTTACTGTTTACTGTTTACTGCTCACTGATTACTGTTTACTGTTTACTGCTCACTGATTACTGTTCACTGTATTAGAGTCGTCGCCAACGACGGCCATCGCGGTTAAGGAGAAATTCCGCTTCTGTGGGTTCCCAGGTACCCGCTTCGTATTGGGGTACGGAGGCAGGATCGGCGGGAGCGTCCCAGGCGGCGAGAGCGGGAGTAACGATGCGCCATGCTTCTTCTACCTCATCAGAACGGGTAAATAGGGTTTGATCTCCTAGCATAGCGTCTAAAAGTAGGCGATTATAGGCATCGGCACTGGTGACACCGAAGGAGGAACCATAACTAAAGTCCATTTCTACCGTGCGGGTGCGTAATTCCGACCCCGGCATTTTCGCTTCAAAACGCAGGGCAATACCTTCATTAGGCTGAATTCGCAGACTAAGTACATTTGCATTGGTTTGTTGGGCTGCCGATTGGAAGATTAATAACGGCACATTGCGGAATTGGATGGCAATCTCGGAAACTTTTTTCGGCAGACGTTTACCCGTACGCAGGTAGAAGGGGACACCTTGCCAACGCCAGTTATCGACGATTAATTTCATGGCCACATAGGTGGGAGTGGTGGATTCCGGATTAACGTCCTTTTCTTCCCGATAGCCCGGAATGGGTTTTCCTTTCATCCAACCGGCTTTATACTGGCCGCGGATGGCGGATTTTTCTAGGTTATTAATATCGGCCAGGTGAGTCGCTTGCAGGACTTTGACTTTTTCGCCGCGGATACTATCAGCGTTAATAGCGTTGGGTGCTTCCATCGCCGTCAAGCAGAATAACTGCATCAGGTGATTTTGCACCATATCGCGCAAAGCCCCCGATTTTTCGTAATATCCGGCTCGATCCTCCACTCCCACGGTTTCGGCTACGGTAATCTGGACGTGATCGATAAATTGACGATTCCAGAGGGGTTCAAAGATGGCGTTAGCAAATCGGAACACCAATAAGTTTTGGACGGTTTCCTTGCCTAAATAGTGGTCAATGCGATAAACTTGGTTCTCCTGACAAACCTCTTGTACGACTCGATTGAGAACTTGGGCAGAACTGAGATCTTTGCCAAAGGGTTTTTCGATCACTAATCGGTGTTTAATTGGGTCTTTCAGCATTCCGGCCGCCCCAAGGTTTTTAAGGCCGGGAGGGAAGAAATTAGGAGAAACCGCTAGATAAAAGACTCGATTGCCGCGAGTTCCCCGGATTCCGTCTAGTTCTTCCAGAAAGACTTTCATTTTGGCGTAACTTTCCGGATCGTCCATGTTGCCGGGGAAATAGTACAACCCTTGGGCGAAGTCTTGCCAATATTCCTCACTACCAATCCCGTCGGAAAATTCTTCGATGCCTTGGCGCATCTGTTGGCGAAAATAATCATGACTCCACTCTCGGCGCGCTGTACCGACGATGGTTAATTCGGCCGGTAGTCGTCTTTCCCGTTTCAGTTGATAGAGGGCAGGAACCAGTTTTCTTTGGGTTAAGTCTCCCGATGCCCCAAAAATGACTAAAATTAGGGGTTCTGGGGTTCTTTCTTGTCGCAATCCCACTCGGAGAGGATTTTCGAGCAGCTTTACCATAGGATTTTGTCTAGCCGAGGTGCATTATTTTCCAGTCTAGCGAAAATACTCGACAGGATACCTAAATTGACGCTCCCATCGCACTAAGCGCTTCGGGATTCCCTGTTCATCCAGTTACCTTATCTACTAAGCTTTCACCTAATAGACAGTGGGTAGTCTGTAGTCGGGCTTGAATTTCTGTCCGCCCGACAGTATTTGCCCGTGCGAGAATGTTTATAGCGGCGTTTTCGTCTCTATCCAAGACACACCCACAAGAACAAACATGAGTTCTTACAGATAATGTTTTCTTGACAATATTACCACAACTAGAACATTGTTGGCTAGTGTATTGTGGGTTCACCGCTACCACAAACTTCCCGTGTATTTTCCCAAAGTAGTCTAACCAATCGGTGAACATTGACCAACTCGCATCTTGAATAGATTTAGCAAGCTTAGGATTTTTCACCATATTAGATACCTTCAAGTCCTCATAGACTACCAAATCGTTAGATTGGATTAACGCTTTTGCTGTCTTGACGGCAAAATCTTTACGCTGTCTAGAAACTTTTAGATGAAGGCGAGCTACTTTAGATTTCTGTTTTAATCTTTTTTGGCTTCCCTTTTTCTTCTTTGAGAGTTTACGTTGAGCCTTTTTTAGTCTTTTTTCCGACTTACGAAGAAACCGTGGGTTATCAATTTTATCCCCATTAGAGTCAGTTAAGAAATGGTTTAAACCTAAATCAATCCCTACTTCTTTTCCTGTAGAGTCAAAGGTTTCTACTCTCTCAATGTCTAAGACAAATTGACAATAAAAGCCATCTGCTCGTTTAATAAGCCTGACTCTTTTGATAGTAGATTTATCGAGAATCTCACGGTTAAAAGTGCCGATTAACTTTAATTTTCCTATCCCTGTTTTATCCGTGATGTGGATAAACTTTTTGTCTTCTGTTAGTTTCCAACCAGAAGTTTTGTACTCGACAGACCTTGAAAACTTTTTGAATTTGGGATAGCCTTTTTTTGCCAAACCCCTTTGACAATTGTCGTAGAAACGGGATATAGAAAACCAAGCTCTTTCGGCACTTGCTTGACGAGCCATAGAGTTGAGTTTACCAACAAAAGAGAACTCAGGACTATTAGATAATTCGGTAGTTAGCCTACACAAAGTACCATAGTTAACCTGATCTTCTTTGGTAGAGTCCATCCAAAATCTTAGACACTTATTTCTAATAAACTGTCCCACCCTGATAGCCTCTTGAATAGCTATTTCTTGGGAAGGATTGACTTTTAACTTAAACTCTATGACTCGCATTGATTCGACCTCTCAATGTGTTATGTTATGATTATAGCAATCCACTGTACAAAATATCAAGAGTATAAAGACTAATTATTTTAAAACTCCTAGAGCTACCTTTAATCTCACCGTACATATAGTTCTCGTCACCAAATATCGTAGAAATGTGTTTCAGAAAGAGCATCTGGAGTTTTTGAGAATAGCTTTTCAAAACATAGCCGAGAAATGGAAGGCGAAGATAATAGAGATTAACGGAGAATCAGACCATATCCATATCCTTCTGACTTACCCACCCCATAAGCTGTTAAGTAGGGTCTGCTGAAAAAGTTTTTCCTGGGGGTAGGGTGTGGGGTGTGGGGTGTGGGGTGTAGGGTTTTACCGATTTTCAGGTGGTCAACTACCTAATTTTCAGGGAAAAAGTACCTCAATTTTCCCCCTGATCACTCCCATGCCTGGTACTTTTTGATTGACAAAAAGTCTAAAAGTCTTACCCAACAAGGTTTTTAGATTTATTCAGCAGACCCTAAGTAGTCTAATCGCTAACTTAAAATCAACTTCTTGCCAGCTGATGTGGGATAACTTTTCAGACCACTTGAAAGAGATATATGGTCAAGATAAGAGAATTTTGTGGACAGGGGCATATTTTGTGGCCAGTTGTGGCGGTGTCACAATAGACCAACTTAAGAAATATGTCGAGAATCAGGATTCCCCTGAATATTAGTTGTGCTTCGCTGTTTTATGCTGGTCGGTTTTTCATCTCGTCAGTGAAACCGAGGGTTCCTTCAAACCGACATTTAAGGTAAAAATTAACAACCACAATCAGTAATCAGTAATCAGTAATCAGTGATCAGTAATCAGTGATCACTGATCAGTCATCAGTCATCAGTAATTGGATAATATCTTTAGGCCTTTTTGAAATCAAAAAGTTCCGGGCCTGGGAGTGAGCGGGGGGAAAATTGGGGGACTTTTGCCCTGAAAATTAGGTAATTGACTTCCTAAAAATGGATAAAACCCCACACCCCACATCCTACCCCTAGGAAAAACTTTTTGCCGCAAACCCTGATTGAGGAGAGGCCATTATTTTTTGGCGGTTTTAACACAATCGAGGGTACGGACGATCGCAGCAGCCGCATAGTTACGACGGGCGGGATCATTTGGTACAAAGGCACTACCCTGTTCGTTCAAGGGAGAGGCCACACCGCAAAATCCCGACATCTGGGTAATTAAACTGGCAGCCCAGTGACCGGAAGTATCGGAAAAATTGACGGGGGTTTTAGTTTGGGCTAAATTGGGGGCTTGTTTTTGCTGAGTTTTTAGGTAGGTGGCGGCCTGTTTGAGAATCGCCATCAATTCGGCCCTGGTGATGGGGTCGGTGGGACGGAATTCGCCGTTAGCTTTGCCGGCAACAATACCATTGGCCCGGGCCCATTGGATTTTTTTGGCACTCCAGCGCGTCGCTTCCACATCGTTAAAACTGCCGCTGCCGGGGGGAATCTCTTCTAGGTTAATTTTGGTGACAGTTCCCATCCCTTCAATAATCATCGAGACGAATTGTTCCCTAGTGACGGGATTTTCGGGGCGGAAGGTGTTATCTTCTTTAAAACCGGCCACTACCCCAAGCGCGATCGCTTTTTCAATCTCAGTTTTATAAATATCGCCGCTAATATCCTGGAAACTGGACCCAGAACTGGGGGGAGGAGTGGTTTCACTGACGGGAGGTCTGCCGGCGGCCGCGAGAACTTCCGCTTCTTTGCCGCTAAAGTAGAAGTGGCCTAAACTTTTGCCTTGGAAAGTACGACGGCTAAATCTCCAACCCGGTTCGAGGATAATTTTCATAAATCCTGTTTGCATTCCTCGGGTTCTTCCCACCACTAATTCGGGTCTGCGAGCATCCCGGGGAGTTCCCACTAAGTATAATTCGCCATTGCGTTCCACAATACGCAAGATGTAATCTAGCCCAAAATCCCGGCCATCGAGACGGATAGAATAACCATTGCTATCGGTGGCGCGGCGACAAATGCCGGTAAAGTCAAAGTTGAGGAGCAGCGGGTCAATCATGACGGGATTTGAGCCGCTTTCGCTCCAACACTTCTGTTTTCCCTGGATTTGTTCCAAGACTAGCAGGTCAAATTTATTACCTCCGTAGGGACGAGCGATCGCTATTACCTGGGTCTGCTCGATGTCCTGTTCGTCAAAGTTGACCGCTGCTGTGGAAGTTATGCCCAAGGTCATTAGGGCGGTTAGGGCGATCGATAATCTGGCTTTCATGATCTTTATCTATAAGACGATTTTTGCAGTAAAAATAGACGTGCTAGTCCCAATATTCTAGGACTGAATACTTCCGGTTGTTGTTCCTGACTGCGCCGGATTGTTGTCTGTCTGCACAAGTTTTCTCTCAATCTTCAATTTCCGAACCTATTGATCCGAGCAATATTCTGCTTGAACTGGTGGGGTGATCAATATTCATTCGGTTAGCTGTTGAAACTGGCGAGATTTTGGCGGATTGTTGAAAATTTTAGCCAGCCATTCGAGTCTTAGGCTAAGATGGGGAGAGAGGCTTTTAATTGGCCGCAGCCCTTGACTTCCTCACAGGATTTAAGCCTAATAATTGCCTAAAAAATGGCAATTAATCGATTGAGGGCGATCAGTACCGCAGTGGATTATTATAGTTCATTAGCTCTGGTGAGCCATTGCCTTTTCTTTGGTGTGTGTGAGGTAAACAATTATGAGTAACTCCCCTGGTGATCCTTCTCCTCGTCCTAATCTTTTTCTGAGTATCGGTCGATTTTTCCGCCGGCCTTCTACTTTAATTGTCGGGGGAATTACTCTCCTGGGAATTACTTCCCTTGGCTATTTTACGACTCGTTATTTAGTTTATGAACGTCTCACCCCAATTTTAGACAATATCTTCAGTGAAATGCTGCACAGACCCGTCAGGGTAGGTAAGATAGAGGGCTTTTATTTTAATCGCATTCGTATCGGTAAATCGGAAATTCCAGCTACGGCCAATTCTGCTGATAGTTTATCTATTGATGCGATCGAATTGGGATTAAATCCGCTGCCCTTACTTTTAGGTCTGCCGCTGCCGATTGATGTCAAGTTAATTAATCCCAGTATTTATCTCGATCAGGATAAAAATGGTCAATGGCTCGATGATTTAGATAAAATATCTAGTAACTTTGATCGGGAGGCACCCATTAGATTAAATCTGGGTTTTCAGGTGGAGAAGGCAGCTATTACTATCCAACCCCACGCCCTGAAAAAACCGATAGAAATTAAGGCCGATGGTCAAGGAAGATTTATTGATAATCAAAAGCAGCCTCTTACCTATAATTTTAGCGCAGAAATCCTCAAAAGTCAAGTAAAAATTCAAGGAGAAACGGCGTTAAAAACGGGTGAAAGCCTAACTAATCTTCAGATTGATCGTTTAAACTTAGGTGAACTATTAACTTTAATTCCTAATCGCAATTTTCAATTAAATCAAGGACAATTAAATGCTAATATTGCTCTCAATATTCCCAGTTGGGCAAAGCTAAATCAAAGTCAAGGAAATGGCAATTTTCATCTGACAGAAGTGGTGGGAAAATTCCAACCTTTTCAGTATCCAATTAAGCTAACAACTAAATTAAATTTACGGGGAGATAAAGTATTAGTCGAACAAGCGATCGCAAGTATTGGCAAGATTAAAACTGAGGTGAGAGGAGAAGTAAATTGGCAAACTGGTTATCATCTCAATGTCGCTCTAGAATCGGTGGATTTACAACAGCTTTTAAGAATTATTTATCTGCAATCACCTCTAGATTTACGGGGAGAAGCACGATCTACTTTTCAAGTGACAGGAAAATTAGATCAACCTCTAATTAAAGGAACCGTTAGCAACAGCAAACCGATTATTTTTGAGCAAATTCCCATTCAATCAATAACCAGTAATTTTGAAACAAATCTCAATCGTCTTAGTTTAGATAAAATTCAAATTAAACCCCTCGCAGGTGGAGAAATTAAAGGGGAAGGAAAATTGCAGTTAAATCTTCTACAATCCCTGCAAAAAAATCAACCTCTTGACGGGACAAAAATGCCGATTAATTTGAATTTACAAGCTAATTTTCCCACGAGAAAAATTTTATCTCAATTGGCAACAATTCCCGCTAAAATTAATATAAACGATCTGCAAGCTACGATTAAAGCTAGAGGTAGTTTAGGACTGCCAGAACTGTTAATTAATTGGCAAATACCGACGGTTAATCAGTCAGGATTGCTCAATGTTGCTGGGGAGGGTAAAGTATTTTTAGGTGGCAACAAAATAAATTTAACCGATACGGTGATTAAAACAAATGGCGGCAGACTACAGGTTAATGCTAATAGTGATTTTACTAGCAAATTAGTCCGGGCAAAAATCACGGGTAATAACTTTTTATTGACTCCTTTTGTGCCTATTGTTTGTCAATATGTAGATAGTATTTGCCCCTACCTAGAAACCCTAGAACCCTTAAATTTAGAGACAGCTAATATTCAAGTTAGTGGCAAAATTGACCAACTAAATATTAATACTTTAAACGGAATTGCTAACTTAGGAATTAGCGGTAAACAAGGCACAATTTTAGTCAATAGTCAAGTATTGCAAGGAAATTTTCAGGCTAAAGCTGTCTTAGCGGGATTGCCGATTAATTCCCTATTGCCTAACTTACCAACTCAGGTTAAATTACTGCGATCGCAGATTAATTTACAAGGTTATTTAGGGGAATTACTGAATAATAAAAATAATATTTTTAGCAGTTGGCAAGGTCAAGGTAATCTGGAGTTATTAGTGGATAATAATCCTTTAATTGCTACAGCCAAACTGAATCAAGGTTTCCTGACAGGAACAGTCAACACCGGGGGAATTAGTCTCAATCCTCTAGTGAAAAATTTAACAGTTCCCGTCAGTTTAGGCAGGGCAAAAATCAGCTTTGCTGGTGGAATAAATTCTCTGATTAGTGGTACTTTAACGGATTTAAAAACTTGGCGCGGAGAGGGCGATATACAGTTATTTGTCAATAATCAATACCTAAGAACGACAACCCAACTGGAACAAGGTATTTTAAGCGGTATAGTTAATACGGCTGGCCTTAACTTAAATCCGTTTTTACCCAAGATAAATATTCCTGTTAGTTTAGGAAAAACCCAAGTCAATTTCACTGGTGCAATCAATAATTTACTAGCGGGAAAAATCCCTAATTTGTCCACCGTCAATGCTAGGGTAGATACTCACTTATTAGTAGATAATAATCCGATTAATACGGCTATTCAATTAAACAACGGTATTTTTAATATTCTCGGTAGCTTAGAGCGATTTCAGACTAATATTCCCCTAGCGTTGAATATTGAACAAACGAGGTTTCAAGCAACAGGAAATGCCCAAACTATTTTCGACTCCCTGCTAGAAAAACGACTTAACTTAAGCAGTGTCAAAGCAGTTTTTAACTCTCGTATTAATGTAGCAAAAGGAGAAATTAAAGCTAAGGCACAACTGAATAATAATTTCTGGCAAAGTGATATTATTGCCGCTAATCTTGATCCCGCTGCCGTACTAGGACAATTGCCAGGAATAAAATCAATCTCGATTCCCAACTTAGATTTTAGTGCCAATTTAGCGGGAAACATTAAAGAAATTTGGCAGGGAGTAACACCGATTCAGGTTAATAATCTCTCGGCACAGTGGGGAGAAAATAGCTTTGATGTGCGAGGAAATATTCTTTTAGCTAATCTTACCAGTCAACCCGATATCGCTGAGGTTAACTTAAATCTACAGGCAAAAACCGACCTTGCTGCTGTACCGCTAACGCAGATTATATCGCTTTTACCGATTGATTCTAACCTAAAACCCAGAGAATCGACACTGACAGGGATCGGAGAATTTCAAGGACAAATCACAGGAAAAAATCTCTTAACTGCTTGGCAAAAAGTGGGAAATATCCAAATCACAGGAGATATAAATTTAGCTAACTTTAGCATTAATGATCGACCCTTTGAACCTATCTTAAAAGGAAGTATGCAAGCAGGAATCGGTCAAAATATTAGTTTAAATCTGCGGGGAAATCAGGACATTATTGACCTAACTTTCGATCCTTGTCAACAAAATAATTGTCTGCTGCCCTATCTTCCCTTAGGGATAAATATTCGCCAAGCTTTTGGAAATGAAACTCCTTTTCTAGCAACAGCTAAACGAAGCGGAGAAAATTTAAATGTTCAGATTGCCGATTTTCCCCTAGAAATCCTGAAAATATCTCCCACGGCAGCCTACAATATTCCGGGGATTATTGCTGGACAAGTGAATGCTAATCTAGACATCAATTTATTTAACTTACAGGGACAGGGACAACTAGAGATTAATCGACCTAGTTTAGGTAACTTAATCGGAGAAAAATTAACGGCAAATTTGGTTTATCGGGATTCCATGGTTCAACTGCAAGCGGGGAGTTTACAAGTGGGTGCAAGTCAATATAATCTGCAAGGTTTATTTAATTGGCAAACCCAAGCAATAGAAGCTAAACTCAGGGTAGATCAAGGTTATATTCAAGATTTATTATCAGTTGCTAGTATTTATGATTTAACCAGTTTAATCAACTTTTTCTCCTCAGAGAATAACCCAGCTATTCAACTTAGTCCCCTAGAAGTAGGTAATCCCGAAGCTTCCCTAGCACAACAGGTAAATTTGCGGGCAAAAATTGAAGAAATAATCCAGCAATTAGCAGGGGAAAGAGGGGTAGTCGGGATACCTTCCGAACTAGATTTTCGCGGCCGTTATCAAGCAAATATAGCCTTAACTGGGACTTTAAAAAATCCAGATCTTAGCGTAAAATTTCAGGGCAATAGATGGGAATGGCGACCCCAAAGACCGACAGTAAATATTGTTAACCCTCTAGGAATTGTCACCACCGATACCCAATTAATTCCTATTGATGAAGTAACAATTAATCTTAACTTAAATCGTCAGTTGCTCAGGATAGAACCGATGAGACTAAAATCACGAGATTCTTCCGTATTTTTAGCGGGTGATTTTTCCCTAAAAAAAGTAGAGGGAACTTTTGCCGTGGAAAATCTTTCTCTGGATCTCTTGAGAAATTTTGTGCAGTTTCCCTTGGATGTATCCGGTAGTCTAAAAACTCAAGGACAAATTGCAGGAACCTTATTAAATCCTCGTATTCAGGGTAATTTTGCCTTTATTGATGGTGCAATTAATGCCCAAAATATTAATCAGGATATAATTGGTTTATTTACCTATAATCAGTATCGTTTTGATTTGCGGACAACCTCCTCCGAATCAATCCAACTCTATGCCAGCATTCCCTATCCTCCCTTACCGGGTAATGATCAATTAAAAATCCAAGCAAAATTGGGAACCGATGCAATCAAATTGATTGAAGCTATTAGTCAAAACGCCATCGAATGGGTTAATGGTGAGGGGGAGGTAGTTCTTTCAGCGACGGGAAGATTAGATATAAAAGAAGGCTTAAAAATCAAAGATTTAGAAGCAAATGGTATAGTTACTCTCAATAATGCCGCTATCCGTAGTGTTGCTTTTCCAGAGATTTTAACCGTAAATGGCCGCATTGGGTTAACCCCTGAAAACTTAACAGTAGAGGAATTACAAGGCTCGATCGCTGACAGACAAATTTCTGTGGTGGGAGTTTTACCTTTCTTTCAAGCCATCAAAAATAATCCTAATCCCTTAACAGTTAATATTCAAGAGGGAGATATAGCAATTAATGGCCTTTATCGGGGATTAATTGCTGGGAATGCCATGGTAACGGGAACAATTCAGCAACCAATTATCGGGGGGAATGTGCGTCTTTCTAAGGGTAAAGTTTTTCTTCCTCGCACCCCAGAAATTAATCAAGAAACGGATAAACCGGTGAGTCGCTGGCTGCAGCCTCTCAACATTCCTCAGACGACCAATATTACTCCAGTTTTAAATAATTTCCAAGTGTCTTTAGCAGGATTATCCATCGAACAAGAACCTTTGTATCAATTTGATTTTAGTGGTGCTTTAACCTTGAACGGTCCGCTCACTCCACTAGAGAAATTACAAACCAATGGAGTGATTAATCTCGAGCGAGGACGGGTTAGCTATATCGATACTCGTTTTCTTCTTAACCGACGCAATCAAAATGTTATTGTTTTCGATTCTAGTCGCGGTTTGGGAATTTTAAACCCCTTTGTTGATATTCAACTGCGAACAATTCTCAGCGAATTTTCTCAATCTCGCGATTTTGCTATCTCCCGTCCGGGGGGGGATTTTCCTAGTAATGAAATTCCCGATGATAGCCTCAATCGCATTCAAAGGATCGATGTCACCCTCAGCGTTGAAGGGGAATTAAATCGCTTGCTACCAAATTTAGGCCGTAATATCAATGAAGTGTGCCAAATTCGTCCCGATAGTCCACCTTTTCCCCTAGAGGAAAACTATACAAATGCAGAATTACAAAAAGCTGCTAATTGTCTACAAGCAGTGGCTTTTGCTAGAGGTGAAGACGAGGGACTGCTTAATACTCCCCTAGTTAAATTAACCAGCACTCCCCCCCGCAGCCAAGGGGAAATCGTTCGACTTTTGGGGGAACAATTGCTGTCGGTTTTTAATGGTCTACAGGGGAAAAATACGGAACAATTAATTCAATTTGGAGTGGTTCAGTTGGCGATTCCCCTCTTAGCCCAAGGAGTCGTGTATGATGTGGAGAATGCGGTTAGTAATGCGATCGGAGCAACGGATTTTAATATTCTTCCCAATTTGGAAACCGTCTATCGAGTCAATTCCCAGTCTTTTATCCGCTTCTCCTACGATTACAATTTGAATGAGTTTACCGTCCGCTATCAAACTCAATTTTAAAGTAAGATTGAGAGATATAGGAGAGTTCAGAAGTTAGGAGATAAGGCAAAATTAGGTTATACTTCATCTTACTTGATATTCTATGATTATTCGCGAGGCTAAAGAAACAGATTTACCAACAATTATCGAGATTTATAATGCTGCTGTTCCCACTCGCAAGGCAACCGCAGATTTAAAGCCTATTTCCCTCGAAAGTCGGCGAGAATGGTTTGAAAAGCACGATCCTGAACAGTATCCCATCTGGGTAATAGTGATCGAAGGTCGGGTGATGGGTTGGCTAAGTTTACAGATGTTTTATGGTCGTGTCGCTTACCAAAAAACGGCAGAGGTTAGTTTATATATTGCCCCCGATTATCAAGGTCGTGGAATCGGTAAATTATTAGTAGAATATGCCTTGGAGCGCTGTCCCCAATTGGGTATATCTAATCTTATCTGTATTATTTTTGCCCACAATCAAGCCAGTATTTGTCTCTTTGAAAAATTCGGCTTTCAACGATGGGGTTATTTACCCCAAATTGCCGCTCTAGACGATTTTCTGGCTGATGTGGTCATTTTAGGGAAAAAAGTCGCTTAAATAGGCAATTTATCCATAGCTAGACTAAATTCTAGACTTAATTGAATATAAGCATTTTCCGGTTCGCCTAGAGATGGTTTCTGGGTGAGAGAAAAGAGATAGTCCTCATACCAAATCTCAGAACTTCCCGCACATTTTTCGTCTCTAAATAACCATTGTTGAAACACTTGTTCTCTACCATCCTGAGGGGCAACAATCTGATAAACTTTTAGCGATTTTTTAGCAATTCTCTGGCTGCCCTTGCTGGTTAATTCATAACCTAACAAGTTCAAACAATTACGAATAATCGTCAGAGGACGGGAAGTATTAGAGAGATTAATCTTGGTGATAGTTTTAATCTCGTTGCGGTTTTTAATGGCGATTTCGGCCATTTTTTGTAAGTCGGCATCATGATTAGTTAATTCTCTTTCAGGATTAGCTAATAATACGGGAATTCCTAACACTTCTAACGTCCCGATAATCACTCCTAATTGACTACCATTAAAATCAGGAATAAATAAACTTCCGTGACCAGATTCTATCAGTTTACGCGCAATTAAAGCATCTCGATCACACAAAAATTGTCGCCCAATTGTCAAAAAGTAATGTAGGCGTAGTTCTTGATACCATCCCTGATCATCTTTAATCACTAATTGCGGGGTGACGGGGAGCCCATAGCGTTTGTATAGGTCATATTTCCTGATAATTCTCCTTTCTTTTACTGACTTAATTAACTGTTTTTTTAGCCAACGATATTCTGATTCCGTTATCTCGGCTGCGCTGGCAATTGCCTCGCATTCAGAACGATAATTATGTTCCCTAATTTCCTCGATTGCTTCTGTTAACTGATTATTTATTTCTAGTTCTTCTTCCTGATTTCGTTCTTTAATTCTATGGCCTTCTGCTTGTAAAATTCCTAGAATTGACTGACGATAATTAAGCATATAAGCATTTACTCGCACAGCCATTTTAGCCCAGCAGAGGAGAGATTCCGCTTGAAAACTTGTATCTAAATCCTCTAGAGATTCTAAATCTGATTGGTGTAGTAAGCGAATATTAACCTCCGTTAGTCGGTGTCCAGAGGTGAGAAGTTTGGGGATAGAAGTGGAACCATTGCCCACCTGATTAAATCCGTAGGCTGCTGACCAAATATAACGAGGAATATTCTCCCTAATTCTCCCTAAAAATTGAGCGATAGAAGTGGGAGTTTGAATCCCTTGTGCTAAACACCAAACCGAGGTAAAGTGTTGCTGAAGATCAATACTAATTCCCGTTTCGATCGCAGGACTAGCTAGAACTATATCATAGTTAAGCAACAACTGATTTAAATTGCCAATCGCTTGATAAGCAGCGTGACTAGAATCTTGCAATGACTCTGAATCTATCCGCAGAATTTTCTTTTGAGGAAATTGCTTTTTTAGATAAGATTCTAGGGTAATTGTTCCCCATTTGCTGGTTAACTTTTGTGCCGATAGACAAACAAAAGGTTTTCCTCCCTCTTTAATATGTTTGACTAAATCCTTAACTAGCTGTTGGGGAGTATTATCAGAGTAGTTATAAACTCGCCAAGCTTCTTGATAACTGGGTTTCCACTCGTTACTAATCAAGAAAGTTTCTAGTTCAATTGCCGCTAGAGAAGTTAAATAATCTAGGGAAATATCACTTAAATCAGCATCAGCAACTAAGACTTTTCCCCCACTGCTGACCACATTTTGCAGCAGGGACTTTAAAGACTTTAAAATTGCTACACGATTAGTTTTACAAGTATCCCCATTTAACCCATGCCATAGGACTTGTTCGATCTCATCGATAATAATAATAGCTCCTTGCCAATCTTCCGCTTGAAATTTAGCCTGTGATTGGGGATGGAGAGAGTCAATACATAAACCATAACCGTAAATTTTTGCCGCAGGATTATCCCTAATTTTGCTGATATAGTTTAAACCAAAGCGTTGACATAATTCCTCTACCAGTTTCACCCGATGACCGATAACTAAAACTTTTTGTTGATTGGCAATAGCCTGTTTAACTATCTTGGCTAAAAACTCAGTTTTTCCCGTACCTTTAGCCGATTTAATCGCCATTAACTGCGCTGATGTAGGAATATAAATATCTGGCAAGTAACGGCTATTTAACTCTAGATGAGGTGGGAGAGTTAAACTATTTAAACTCGCTGCCTTCCAAATTTCCCAAGAGGTGGCTTTTTGATAGACTTGTTGGAAGTAATCTTCTCCTCGATTGATTAGTAAATCATCCACCCCTTTACCGTCAGCAGCATCCCAACTAACTACCTTTACCTGACAGTTAGCCTGACTGAATAGATAACCCATTCTCTGTAAAGCTAAATTAACCGCTTGTTGGTTCTTTGGTTTAGTTTCTTGATCAAAAACTAGATAAATCTTTCGTCCGGAATTAGCTAATTTTTCTAGCTGCGGAATTAGATGAGATTTGCCGATTCTCCTACCTAATTCGTCCTTGGGAGTACGATAACCATTGTGAATCCCGGGTAAGGCAATTGTCACATAACCTGCTGTTAGTAATGCTCCCGCTTTTTTCGCTCCTTCCGTAAGACAAATAGGTATCTCTGGATGTTTCATTACCCAAGACCAAAAACCGATATCTTCTTGCTTATTATCCACTTCTTCAGTTAAAATATTAATACTGATACGCTGGGCTATCCTTTGCCAAATTTTCAGGGGAACCCGCAAAGCAAAGACTCCCGTAGGGGTTTGGGGGGGATGTTCGTACTTAATCGGTTTAGCCTTATCGAAGCTTAAACGGGGAAAATCGGGCTTAAAACAGCCCCAAAGGTCATAATTACCCGTTAATAAGTCAATTCCTGAACACCACCAACCGCCTTGACTGGTATGTTCATAACGCTTGAGAATACCATCCCTAACCCTGCCATCATTGCGTCGCGGTAATTCTTGGGAGTAGAGTAGGTATTCACTGGGAGATAACCCCGCTAAACCGGTGACATTGAGATCGATTAACTCCGCATCCACCCCGCTATCACGCCATTCTTCTAAATATTTCATCCTTGTCCTCTACTGGCTACACGCTATATATAGCGTTTTTGTCCTATTATTCTAGCGGTAAGCCAATAAATAGCGAAAAGAGAAATTTTACTCTCTCAGAGGTTCTCAGAAGAAATTTGACTTTTAATCCACTCTTGTCTTAAATTATCGAAAAGTTAAGAACAAATAAAATCTCACCACAACCTCCTCAGCAGTCAATCTGTTCTGTTATCAAAGAAAAAGCTTTTTGTCAAGCATACAAAAAAACTATTTTTCTGAGAAAAATTCTTGATTTTTTCCAGAAAATGTCATCAAAAACACTGTTTTTAGGGAACAAAACAATCCTCGCTCTACCACATATAGAGTTATAAGATTATTTAACACGCTAGATGTTGTGTTTTCCTAGAAAATCTGATAGAATAAGCTAGTACAAATAGATTAATCTGTCAAGTTTTTTAACTCCAATTATGCAATCGAAGCCCTTGACTACTACCGTCTCCATTCACAAAAATAACGAAGTAATACCCTTTCGTTCTACCCCTTTAGCTAATATGGGCAGCCATGGAATTAGAGTGATTCGGCGCGATGGTTCCACCACAAGCTTAAATATCGGCAAAATTCGCGAGGTGGTAGAGTGGGCTTGTGAAGGCAAAAAAGTCAATTCGATCGCCTTAGAAGCGGGTTTAACCACACGCCTGCGGGATGGGATTACCACTAGGGAAATACAGGATAATTTAATTAATTGCGCCCTAGAAATGTGTAGTCCAGAGGAACCAGATTGGCGCTATGTGGCGGGAAGATTGCATATTTGGAGTCTTTGGAAAGATACCTTAGTAGCCCGGGGTTATCAGTACGGAAATTACGAGAAAACTGTCAAAACTCAAGTTAAAAAGTTGCTATACGATGAAAGGATTCTCCTCTATTCCGAAGCAGAGTTAAAAGCAGCTGGTTCTTGGATTAATCCCGATTGGGATATCGATTATGATTACGCTGGGGCATTGTTAATCACTAGCCGTTATTTACTCAAAAATGAGTTACCCCAAGAGGCATTATTAACCTGTTCCTTGCTGCTTGCCACTGTGGAAGAACCGGCTAATAGACTCGACTGGGCCAAGAAATTTTATCAAGCGATCGCTCAAAGAAAAATATCTCTTGCCACCCCAATTTTAGCCAATTTACGCACTCCCAAAGGTTCCCTAACCAGTTGTTTTATCCTCTCCATTGACGACAGTTTAGAAAGCATTTTCAGCGAGATTACTAATGCTGCCCGCATCTCAAAAAATGGTGGCGGTGTCGGGGTAAATGTAAGTAGAATTCGCGCCACTGGTAGCTGGGTAATGGGGAAAGCTAATGCTTCCGGGGGGATTATTCCTTGGATTAAATTACTCAACGATACAGCTATTGCAGTAAATCAGGGGGGAAGACGCGCCGGGGCAGTAACTATCGGTGTTGATATCTGGCATTTAGATGTGCCAGAATTTCTGGAAATGCAGACAGAAAACGGTGATCAAAGACGCAAAGCTTATGATATTTTTCCCCAATTAGTGATCACCGATGAATTTATGCATCGGGTGATAAATAAAGCCGAGTGGACATTAGTAGACCCCTACGAAGTTCGCAGAAAATTAGGTATAGAATTAGCGGAACTATGGGGGGAAGAATTTGAAGAGGCTTATCGTTTAGTAGAAGCTAATTTAGATCAAGAGATTCTCCTCTATAAAAAAATCAATGCCCGGGACTTATTTAAAAGTATCATGCGTTCCCAAGTGGAAACAGGAATGCCCTACATTGCCTTCAAAGATACCATCAATCGCGCTAATCCTAATAAACACGATGGCTATATCCCCGGTGTAAATTTATGCACGGAGAGTTTCTCGAATGTCACCCCCGATAAAACTGCCCATTGCTGTAATTTAGTTAGCCTTAATTTAGCCAACATTGACAGGGAAGAAATCGAGTCTAATTGTCAAATCGCTGTCAGGATTCTCGACAATACTATCGATCTTACTAATCCTCCCTTTGATAATGCTCAAAACCACAACGATAAATATCGCACTATTGGGGTAGGGGCGATGGGATTGGCTGACTGGTTAGCTAAACGGAAATTATCCTACAATAACCTGTCAGAAATTAGTAATTTATTTGAAGAAATTGGCTATTGGTGTACCTATTCCTCGATGGAATTAGCCAAAGAACGCGGTGCTTATCAAGCTTTCTTGGGTAGTGAATGGAGTCAAGGTAAATTAATCGGTGCCAAACCAGTGGAATGGTTTTTGAATAACGCGGTACAACCGCAAAGATGGCAACAATTAGCAACAGATATTCAACGATTTGGCATCCGTAACTCCCATATTACCGCCATTGCTCCTAATACTTCCTCCAGTTTGGTACAGGGATGTACCGCTAGTGTTTTGCCGGTTTATAGTCGCTTTTTCTACGATAAATGGGCAAAGGGAACCGTTCCCATCGCGCCACCTTTTATTGAAGAAGCTTTCTGGTTTTATCCAGAGAACAAAAATCTCGAACAGCAGCAAGTGGTGAAAGCGATCGCTACCATGCAAGAATGGATCGATACGGGGATTTCTATGGAATTATTATTCAACCTTAATGAAGGGGTTTATTTCCCCGAAGAACCAAACCGTTGTCTCACAGCAAAAGACATTTTTGATACTCTAATCATGGCCTGGGAATTGCAATGTAAAGCGATTTATTATATCCGTACCGTACAAAAGGACAATTTTCGAGAGTCTAACGATAGTTGTTCTAGTTGCGCTAATTAGGGTTAACTTGGGTGGGCATTGCCCACCTTAAGAGACTGTTCGTAAATGAATATTAAGCGGAAATCGGAGCCTTCTTCAGTCTCCTTTTTAAGCTTGTTGTCACCTTATGAGCGTTGATTTTTTGCCAGAGAACTGTTCTGATACTAAATCCTGTTTAAACAGTAAAGGAGCGCCGGAGTTGGGAGCGGGGAGAAACAATTCGCAACTTGTGAGTTAATCACACTATTAAAAACGGATTTGCTATCACCATTAAGATAACTGCTGTGGGTGCTTAAAACTCAAATCTGATCACTGACAGAGTAATGTAGCGAAATATACGGAGCGCTCGAGCCAATTTGTAATATATGTGGCCTATAGAATAGGATGATGCGATCGTTGTCCATACTTGCATCGGGAGGGAACCGTGACGACTTTTCTGGCTTCGCTCAATTTACTGCTTTCTGGTTCTCCCGCTACTAATTTTCAGACCGGGAAATGGACTTTTCCGGCATTCTACTCCACTCTTGCTGCTGCTGCCCTAGCAGATTTAGTTTTTTCTCGTTACGAGATTGATGTACCGAAAAATTGTCAATTTTGGCATCGGGGTTTAAGTGATGTGTATCTCCTCGAAACTCTGACAACTCCCTACATTTTGCGCGTGTCTCACTGCCATTGGCGCAGCAAAATGGAAATCGACTTCGAGTTAGAATTATTAGATTATCTCGATCGCTCTCAGGTTCCCGTCGCCGCCCCAATTCGCAGCAAAAACGGTGATTTATCCCTAGAAATTAATGCCCCAGAAGGGAAACGTTACGCCGTCCTCTTTCCCTATGCCCCGGGAGAAATTGCTATTGGGGATATAGATATAAAACAAGCCTATCATTTAGGGGCGATCGTGGCTAATTTACATCGGGTGACAGCAGATTTTCACCCCCTAGCCCATCGTCATCCCCTCAACCTCAAATATCTTCTCGACGATTCCCTGCAAATTATCGCACCTTTTCTGCACCAACGACAGAGCGACCTAGACTGTATCTTAGAAACCATTGGGGAAATAGAGGAAGAAACCGCTAAATTACCGACAGAATCTCCCTATTGGGGCATTTGTTGGGGCGATCCTCATAGTGGTAATGTGCATATCACCCCTGATAATCAGATGACCCTATTTGATTTCGATCAGTGCGGTTATGGTTGGCGAGTTTTTGATATCGCTAAATTTCTGCAAGTTTCCCTACAATCCGGCTTAAATCGCCAGGTTCGCCAGGGTTTTATTCAAGGTTACCATGAAACAGTGCCTTTAACTGATGGTGAATTATCCTGTCTTCAGTATCTCACCCAAGCAGCCTATATCTGGTCTTGGTCAATTAGCTTAAATAACCTGCGTTTAACTGATTATAGTCGTCTCTGTGCCAATTATTTTACTAGCCGTTTGGCCATTCTCAAACGTTTAAAAACCCAAGAATGGGAATTATTCTAAGCAGCTTCGATGCTGCCGGGGATCAAATTTAGTCAGGGCAGGGTGTAGGGTGTGGGGTATGGGATTTTACCCATTTTCAGAAGGTTTTTAGATTTATGTAGCCGGCCCTAACTAACCAAGATCAACTTTCTTGCTGGTCAATGGCCAAACCAGGGATCGATCACTGTATGCTGGTAAGTATAGATAATCACTAGGTAAAGACTTTCTTTCCCATCTGCCGAAAATGAAGCAAGCTTTACCGCTCTTGAATACTCCCTCACAGCCTCACAGACAGATGGTATTATGTCCAGAAGAAAGAAGAAGTTTCCCTGTGGTCACAAGGGCTATGGCCAAGTCTGCCATCATTGCGCTCAACTAGATGCCGCTTGGGAAGAAAGGAAACGTCAAAAAAATGCCTGGGAAGCCACTTTTTCCCAAGATCCGATCGATCTGCGGGAATTACCGAAAAATGTGGTACTTAAAGCTAGGGAAATCCTGCAAGGATTGCAAAATCACCGCAATTATCGAGATTTCCATGGTAAACGATTGCGACACGATCGCTTTATTATCAGTATCCCTGTCACCCGCAATTATCGCCTCATCTGTCGCGACCACGGCAATCTCCTCGTCCCAGAAGCGGTCATCTCTCATGAAGATTATAATGTTTGTAAACCGGGTAGGTGAAGCTAATCTGTATATCGATAGATTTATATTGACACTCCCGTCGCACTCATGCGAGGGATTCTTGGTTCATCGAGTTTCCTTAATCTGGCAGGACGTATCCAACATTCACCAGAGGGAATCTCTCCCCAAACGTATTAGTTTCGGTATGCCCTACCGTACTTAGTCCCTTTTTGAGAATATTGATAGCGGCGTTAATATCTCTATCTTCTACATAGCCACAATGGGGACAAACATGGGTTCTCGTAGATAGAGATTTAGGTACTTTTTGATCACAATTAGAACAGTTTTGACTGGTATTATGGGGGGCTACTGCTACCGTAGCCTTACCATATTTAAAACCAAAATATTCTAACCATTGTCGAAAAGTTGACCAAGCCACATCATTAATAGATTTAGCTAGTTTCGAGTTTTTTACCATGCCTTTAACATTTAAATCGACCTGAGCGATAAAATCGTTAGATTTAATGACGCGCAATGCCTCTTTTGCGACAAAGCCTTTACGTTGCCTACTTACTCTTAAATGTTTTTTGGCATATCTCTCTCTAGCTTTTTTGTAGTTGTTTGATTGGAGTTGACCTCGTTTAAACTTTTTAGATTTCTTCCGATTGAGACGGTTTAATCTTTTCTCTGCTTTACGATAAAATTGCGGTATCTCTACCGTTTCCCCATCGCTGTTAGCATAGAAAACTTTTAAACCAACATCCAACCCTACACATTTTTTAGTAGGTTCAAGAGGTTTTGCCTATTCCCGAACATCTAAATTAATACAGAATTGGACATAATAACCGTCAGCACGTTTGACAATTCTTACCCGTTTAATTTGGTCTAGAGGGTAAAAGTTTAAGTCTCTGGTTCCTTTTAGTTTAACTGTGCCAATGTTTTTCTTATCTGTGAAAGTGATTTTCTTTCTATCCTCCGATAGTTGACCCCCAGAGTTTTTGTATTCCACAGAACGATTATTTTTCTGAAACTTAGGATAGCCTTTCTTTCCTTTTATTCCTTTCTTACAATTGTCATAGAAACGAGCAATAGCTGACCAGGCCCGTTCGGCTGATGCTTGTCTAGCCGCAGAATTTAAAGTATCAACAAACTTAAACTGTTTGGCGAGAACTGCACAATATCTATTGAGAGAATATTTATCGATTTTGTCTTCTCTCTTGGCATCCATCCAAAGCTTTAACGCTTTGTTTCTGATAAATTGTACGGTACGAATAGCTTCATCAATGGCAGAACATTGACTTGGTTTGACCACTGCTTTCATTTCTAAAACAATCATTGTTTATCGACCTCAAACAACTATTTTTATGCTAACGCATTTGCACAAAATTGTCAAGGATTCAATTGTGCTTCGCTTTTTTATACTGGTCGGGTTTCATCCCGTCAGTGAAACTGAGGGTCTTCACCCGACACTTAAGATAAACCTCTTGCAGCAGTTATCTTAATGGTGAGGTAGGAAGTTTTCGTTTTGGGGAGCCGGTCGTCGCTATCAAATTTCCTCGCCACCAAGCTGATAATCGGGTTTGATGACACCATTGTTACCTAAAATGTCGGATGAATGCCCCCGCTACATTTTTCGACAAGATACTCACCTTTGCGGGGGATGAAATCCGACCAGAATATCAATGACCCGTTCGGACCTCGGCGTGAGCTTTTGTCGAACGCTGATCTCACGGCTGAAGCCTGAGCGAAGTCGAAGGGTCAACCCCAGAGCATCGGTTTAACTCTACCATCTGTGGGTAAACTGTGTGGCGTTGCTGATTTAAGATATGAATCTTCTTTTGTGGGATTTTTAAAACCTAGACCCAAACTAACTTTTGGATGGGTGCAAGGTTGTCATTCATACCTTGATTCAGCAACGCCAGAAAACGCTTGCGGAGGCGATCTAACGGGGGTCGTTCAGTTAAACCTGTTTGATCTAGTCAAGAGCCTATGAACCAAGAATCCCCCGCTACACCGCGCGAGCGGTTAGCGGGGGAGAGTCAATGCCTTTGCCTAGCGGTTCAGGGGGGGATTGTGTAAAAATAAGAGAAGATCGGTTTTTTTTCACTAAACCTATGGCCACTTCTTCCACTGCCGTTAGAGAATTACCTCTCTTTCCCCTACCCGAAGTTGTTTTATTCCCGGGTCGTCCTCTGCCCCTGCACATCTTCGAGTTTCGCTATCGGATTATGATGAATACGATATTGGAGGAAGATCGCCGTTTTGGGGTCTTAATGGTAGATCCAGCCACGGGAGAAATCGCTAAAGTGGGCAGTTGTGCGGAAGTTGTCCGTTGTCAACGTCTCCCGGACGATCGGTTAAAAATTCTCACCATCGGTCAACAGCGCTTCCGTGTCCTAGAATACGTCCGGGAAAAACCCTATCGCATCGGTTTAGTGGAGTGGATTGAAGATGTCCCCACCACCCAAGATCTGCGACCTCTGGCCAAAGAAGTGGATCGACTGCTGCGGGATGTGGTTCATCTATCAGCCAAATTAACCGCTCAAAAAATTGAACTCCCCGACGATTTGCCCAGTCTTCCCCTCGAATTATCCTACTGGGTGGCAGGTAATCTCTACGGTGTGGCCGGGGAACAACAAGCCTTATTAGAAATGCTCGATACAGTCAGTCGTCTCCAACGAGAATCGGAAATTCTCACCTCGACTCGCAATCATCTGGCCGCTCGCACGGCTCTTAAAGATGCTTTAAATCAATGATCTTTCGGTTTTTCAGCTGCGGGAGAGGGAAATGGGGGAGTTATTTCAGTGAACAGTGAACAGTAATTCAGTAATCAGTGAACTGATAACTCACATCTGAAAACTGATGACTTACCCACTGATAACTGATAACTGATAACTGATAACTGATAACTGATAACTGATAACTGTTAATCTGGGGATTACCTAATGTTTACCTTGATACAGTAAAGTGGGGTTAAAACTGTTGCCCCCTTGCCCAGGAGAACTTTGATCATGTTGCTGACCTATAATCCCAACTCCTCACCCTTCCGAGAAGACTATAGCGAGAGTCGTCGGCTCCATTTTTATGATCGCGGGGAAAATATTCCTCTGGTGGTTGATGGAGTCTGGCAAGTTTATCGGGGTATGGCGCAACTAAGTCAAGTATCTGAGAGTGGAGAGGAAATTTTACTAGGCTGGGTTCATTCATCCCACTTTTTCGGCTTAAATTTCACCCATCTAGAATCCTATCACGCCAGAGCTTTGTCGGAACTGTACCTAAAATGGTACACGATCGCCGAAGTGGAAAATTCGGCGGAATTAACCAGGATGATGTTAAATCAAACAATCCGTCGTCAACAACAAACGGAATCGCTACTTGCGATCGCTGGACTCAAACGAGTGGAGGAACGTCTCCAGCAGTTACTACAGCTATTAAAGCGGGAAATGGGAGAACCAATCGCCCAAGGAAGTCGTTTAAAGATCCGTTTAACCCATCAAAATCTCGCCAATGCTATCGGTACCACAAGGGTAACGGTGACGCGTTTATTAGGCGAATTTCAGCGTCAGGGAGCGGTGAGCAGCGATTGCGCTCGCCATTTAATCATTCACGATTAAGTCAGTGCAACATTTAACCTAAGCAAAGCTGAGTATCGCTACCCAAACCTTGAAAAAGTACGGCATCATCCCGAAAGATGACGGCTGTTGCCTGCAAAGCACGAAACATTATATTCCGTGCGCCGTGCCAATCTCTTGGGGCTTGATAACCACACTGAGGGCAATTAAAAGTTTTTGAACCACCCAATTTTTCGTGGATATGACCACATTCCGGGCAAGTTTTTGAGGTATAGGACTCGTTACAACGAACCACCAAAACTCCCTGTCGGTTTGCCGCCTGCTGTAAGTGTTGAGCAAATCGGTAATGACTCCAGGTTAAGAGGCTGCGTACCGACTTCCGCTGAATTTTTCTAGTGGACTTTGAACTCATTTGACTTGTCTCAAAGGTCGGTAAAAAGATTACCTTATAGTGCCTTACTAGAAAAGAAGCAGTTTTGGCATGAAGGTCTTTGACTAAGTTTTGGATACGACCCCGTAACCGACTAGCGGCTTTACGCATTTTATAGCGTTGGCGTTGTGACTTCGATGTGCTAATCCTTGAACAAAGTTGGTCGAGATGCAGGCAAAGACGATGTATTGCTCCGATGTCTTTCCCGCCAACTTCCAAGATGGTTTCTCCGTCATAGCCCGTCAAAAAAGTTCTTACGCCTGGGTCTAGGGCAATCACTCGCTTTTCAAGAGTCACCTGAACAGGTTTTAAGGTCGGAAAACAAGCAAACCATTGATGACGACAATAAACTAATTGAGTGCCGTACTCGCAAGCAGTAGGAATTTCTTGGGGAGAAGTAAAGGATAGTCCTTTAGTTACTCTCGGATACCAAGTCCCGTTCTTGAAATTCCCTGGCTTAAATTTAATTACCGAAAGAGGTGGCACGACAGGACTTAAAACGAGCAGAGCCATTATTGGCCAATGCTTGCTGATAAGCGTCACAAGCGTCCGCCACTGCCTCTTGAAGTTGATGTCCTGGTAACGCCTTCACCCAATCTGGTTTGGGAAAAGAACGCAGGGTGGCTTGCATCTCGTAGATATTAGGCTTTGCTCCCGAGCCAAGCAGGTCAATCGTCTGGTTATAGAGCCAGCGATAAGCCGCTAACCATTGTTTCCAGACCTTGTGCAACTCCTTAGAGGGAAAGACCCTGATCCTTGAGACACTGTTGGGCTTCTCCTTGAAGGAGCGATTGCGTGGGTTCTTCTTGTAGGATTTTTTCGGCTTGCTTTTGGTATTTTCGCAGTCCGTAAAGCCTAGCAGAGAAACAGTGGAGGATGGACAAAATATCTTGGACGAGTTCTTCCTGGGGAGAGAGCTTAGATTCATTGAGAACCACGAGTTTGCATTCACATTGCTCACAGAGCCACTCAATAAGGGGGAAACCGAATCGAGCCAGCCGGTCTGGGTAGGCAACGGCAAGCAGTGGGACATTTCTTTGATGTATTCGCTCCAGAATAGAGAGGAATCGCTTCCGTTTAAAATTGAGTCCGCTTCCAATCTCTGTAATAATTTCGGCTCTGGGATATTTTGAGCGTAGAAATTCAGCTTGTCTTTCGAGGTCGTCCTTTTGCCCGTGAGTGGAAACTCTGGCGTAACAGATAATGGACTTACTTTCCGGCTCGTAGTCTTCGAGACAGTAGCGGCGTTGTCCTCCTGGGGTACGGATACTTTTGATTTTTCCGTCTGATTCCCATCGTCGAAGGGAGGAGATACTGACCCCAAGTAATTGGGAGGCTTCTTTCGGTGTAACATATTTCATTTTGCCACAAAATCTAGTCAAGCAACTCTATAGTAGTAGATAAAGATAGAGTTGGCTATGTTTTATGAGAATTTTGGGTACTAGCAACTACCTCCTGATGAAAAAATTTTCACCACCAGAGATGAAAGAGGTTTCTTTCCCTACACCCCACACCCTACACCCTCTTTCAAGTCAGACGATTTTAGTCAGACCCCGCCATAATAGATAGACTCCCTGCGGAGGTCGATTAATTGCCAAGCTAATTTAGCAGCCCCCACCATACCGGCGCGATTACCTAACTCGGCCTTTAATACCTCTAATCCTTCTCTGGAACTAGGTAACACCCGTCTTTCGATTTCTGTGAGGAGAGAGGGAAAGAAAAACTTAGCACTGGCGCTAATGCCGCCGCCGATAATTACCGCCTCTGGGGTGAGAACATAGAGTAAACTGGCGATACCAGCCCCCAGTAAACAGCCGTAACCCTGCCAGAATTCTAAAGCCTCTTGATCGCCTTTTTCGGCCAATTCTGCCAATTGCTTCGGTTCTTTGCCGGTCATCCGGCGAATAGCTTGCAGGGAAGCGTATTGTTCCAAGGAACCCTGATTACCGCTATTGCACAATGGACCGTCAAAATTGAGGGTGATTAAGCCTAATTCTGCGGCTGTTCCCTTGCTGCCGACAAATAAGTGACCATCGAGGATAATTGCCCCTCCTACTCCCGTCCCCAAGGTCAACAGAATCAAGTTTTGAAACCGTTTGCCCGCTCCTAACCAAGCTTCCCCTAAACCGGCACAATTGGCATCATTGGCTAAAATTGTCGGCATTCCCGTACTTTCTTCTAACCAATCGGCGAGGGGAATATCCCGCCATCCCGCCAAATTAATCGCTATTTTGGCAATTCTCCCCCGATCATCCACCGGCCCCGGCGTTCCCACACCGATCGCTTGACAACTTTTATCTAAATTTACTTGACAAATGCCTTGATGTATGGTATTGGCGACTTCTTTGGGTGTAGCGGGTTGGGGAGTAGGCAAGGTGAGAGATTCGATACAATTGCCCTCTTGGTCAAATTTACCAATTTTAATAGCGGTTCCACCTAAATCGACACCTATGACTGTTTTCACCATCGGGCTTTCCTTGTTACTCTGGGAATAGCTAGGTTTATTATCACTCTTTTTGGCGGTTTTTTTCGCAGTTAGATGTGATCGAGAGGATAATTCGGCTAAACCGGCAAAACTGGCTGATTGATTAGCCCAAATTTCTCCTATAGTTTGGATACCTGCACCTTAATTCCTGATTTTTCCCCATTTTAAAAATGATCAAAGTTACCATGCCAAATCTTTACGATAGCGATTATCAGCTTTGGTTAGAAAACACTATCAACCAATTGCGTCAAGGCGATTTTCAAGCAGTAGATTGGCAGAATTTATTAGAGGAGTTGACAGATTTGGCAAAAAGTGAACGACGAGCATTAGAAAGTTTATTAACTCGACTTTTAGAACATTTACTGAAGTTAACCTACTGGCAATCCCAACGAGATTACAATCAAGCTGGATGGAAAAAAGAAATTCGCAATTTTCGGATTCAGATCAAAAAAATTCTTAAAGATAGTCCCAGTTTAAAGCCCTATTTAAGGGAAATTTTGCAGGAATGTTATCTCGACGCTCGCAATCTGCTTATTGACGAAACCGAATTAGATGCCAATATTTTCCCTGTGGAAGTGTTAGCTAATCTAGAGGAGATTCTCGATGAAAATTGGTTGCCTAATTGGGCAGCTATCAGCAAGGATTCTGAAAAGTGAAATTAAGGAGTAAAAAATCATGAATATTACCATGCCAAATCTTTACGATAGCGATTATCAACTTTGGTTAGAGTCCACTATCAACCAATTGCGTCAAGGCGATTTTCAAGCAGTAGATTGGCAGAATTTATTAGAGGAGTTGGCAGATTTGGGAAAAAGTGAACGACGAGCATTAGAAAGTTTATTAACTCGACTTTTAGAACATTTACTGAAGTTAACCTACTGGCAATCCCAACGAGATTACAACCAAGCGGGATGGAAAGGGGAAATTAGAACCTTTCGGAAACAAATCAAGAAATTACTGAGAGATAGTCCCAGTCTCAAACCCTATTTATCCGAGATACTTGATAACTGTTACACCGATGCCCGGGAGATAATTATTGATATAACTGGATTAGATGCCAGTATTTTCCCTGTGGAAGTGTTAGCTAGTCTAGAGGAGATTCTCGATGAAAATTGGTTGCCTAAAGGATTCTGAAAAGTAAAATTAAGGAGTAAAAAATCATGAATATTACCATGCCAAATCTTTACGATAGCGATTATCAACTTTGGTTAGAGTCCACTATCAACCAATTGCGTCAAGGCGATTTTCAAGCAGTAGATTGGCAGAATTTATTAGAGGAGTTGGCAGATTTGGGTAAAAATAATCGACGAGCGCTTAAGAGTCTCTTAACTCGACTCCTAGAACATTTACTGAAGTTAACTTACTGGCAATCCCAACGAGATTACAACCAAGCGGGATGGAAAAAAGAAATCAGGAATTTTCGCCTACAAATTGCTGATCTTTTAGAAGATAGTCCCAGCTTAAAGTCCTATTTAAGGGAAATTTTAGCAAAATGTTATCTCGATGCTCGCCATCTGATGATTGACGAAACCAGATTAGATGCCAGTATTTTCCCTGTGGAAGTGTTAGCTAGTATCGAGGAGATTCTCGATGAAAATTGGCTGCCGGATTGGGGAGCGATAAATCTTCCGAAGCAAACTAAAGAGTCAAGATTAGACCTCTTGTAAAAACCAAAAATTGTCGCGGTTGGTTAGGAGTCAGTAGTCAGTAATCAGTGATCAGTTATACCAAATCTGTTTTTAATAGTAAGTAGGGTTTGCGGCAAAAAGTTTGTTGGTGGGGTTAGGAGTCGGTCGTCTCCGAGTCAGTAGCCGGTCGTTTCAGGCTTTGTTGCCCTGCTTTTTGTACCAGTCTATATACTATAAAAATAATAATGCCAGGTTTTTCAATGTCCCAATCCTATTTTCGCAGCACTAACATCGGATTTTAACAGGTCAAAAGCCTTATTTTAAAAGGGTTTTACCATTATTCAGCCAGCCCTAATTATACATATCTAATACTAAATCCGGTTATTAAAGAATGATTATTTATTCTCCCTTTTGCCTATTGCCTATTGCCTGTCCTCATAAGTAGCCTATGCTCATTTGAAACGGGACAAGTTGTAGGTTGGGGTGAGCAACAATAACTTTTGTCTATCAAAAATGAGCGACGCTTGAGGGAAATCCAACTGCACCGATGTCTTTAAAGAATGTTGGGTTTCGCTCAAATTATTGAATCGAGCAGTTTTCTCCTCAGTATTAAATCGCTCAACCCAACCGACAAGCTAGTTGCGTCAAGGAAACAGCGAAGATTTTTGGCTTGTTTTGGCAATTTTAACAGCTTAACGAAATAAAGGAGATCGTATCTACATAAACAAACTATAATCTACATGAAAGAAATGTCCTAATAATTTCGCCTGTTCTTGGCTAATTGACCCTTTTCCTTCAATTAAACTAGAAGCAATTTTGTCATAGGCAAGGATTTTGGCTATGTCTTTCTTGTTAACGCCTTGCTGCTCCATCAAAAACAATAACATAGAATGAGGCGTGGTTGATTCTTGTAGATAAAAGCTTTTTTCAAAATTCTCAATTAAAAAAATTAGAAGCTCATAAAGTTCATCTTCTTCGGGAGTTCGCTGCTGACGGTGCATTAATTCTTCCACAATAGCCAAAGCTTTTTCATTTTCTGCCTCTGTTTTAATAACTTTAGGTAAATGGCGAGCTAGTAATTCTTTGTATTTTTCTGGATTAAAAGTAAGGGTCATTTTTCCATTGCTCCTTATCGTATTCAGCGTGAGTTAAAACATACTTGATATAGGAATCCCCCCCAATCCCTTTACTGTTGCCTCTTGCCCCTTGCCTCGTCTCAACAAGCAATTTAAATACGCGGGCAGCTTAACTGGTTAAACCGTGTTTTAGGGCAAAACGTACCAATTCCGTGCGACTATTAGTACCAGTCTTGCTAAATAAGCGACTGACGTATTTTTCTACATTCCTGACGCTGGTTTCTAGACGACTGGCAATTTCTTTATTCATCAATCCCTCCGCTACTAAATCTAAAACACTTTGTTCCCGGGGGGTCAGATCAATTTTAATCGGGGGGGGAGTAGTAGTAAAAGTGTTCTGTTGTCCCACCTGCTGTTTTAATTCCCGGATATCTCGGGCAATTTCTTCTAATCTAGCGTTTTCGCTGGTGGCTTGCAGGGATTGACGACGGCGCTCGATTAAAGACTTGATTAATGCTTCTAATTCTTCGGGATCGAAAGGCTTGGATAGATAAGCATCACAACCGGCATTATAACCCTGAATGCGATCGCTCGTCATCCCCCTTGCTGTCAGAAAAACCACGGGAATCGTCTGAAAACGGGGATCATCCCGCAATTTCTTCAGAAACTGATAGCCATCCACCTGCGGCATCATAATATCAGAGATGACTAATTCTGGGATTTCTTGATTGAGTAAATCCCAGGCTTCGTTAGCATTACTAGCAGTTCTTACCTCGAAGTCATCCCCGTACTGTAGATATGCTTGCACAGATTCACGAACCCCCGGTTCGTCATCCACTAACAAAACTTTCGCAGGTGTGTCCATGAATTTCTCGCAGCGATCGAATATTGTCCGAATCCTATCTTATCAGCTATCAGGAGCCGGTCGTCAGGAGTCAGGAGCCAATAGTCAGGAGATTGCTTTTATTATTCTCCCTTCTCCCCACACCCCACACCCTACACCCTACACCCCACACCCCACACCCTACACCCCACACCCCACACCCTACACCCCACACCCCACACCCCACACCCTACACCCTACACCCCACACCCCACACCCCACACCCCACACCCTACACCCCACACCCCAACCTCTAATCACCAGATCATCCTCAAGATGGTGACGGTGAGTTAAAATATCAGGTAAAAGTAAAAAGCGACAAAAATCACCTAGATTATTTTAGAATCCTTTCACCATTCTTAACAAATACCGTGACCATTCTCTGCTGGCTCGATCGCATTAGTGCTTCTGATCGCCCCCTGGTGGGGGAAAAAGCTTTTATTGCCAGTGAATTACACCAGCGAGGATACCCAATTATCAGGGGATTTGCCATTTTTAACCGCATTTTTGCGGAATTTTTGGAAACTATCGACAAGGCTGACTCGTTCCTGACTGATTTTCCGCAATCTTCCCTCTATTTAGACGTAGATAACGCAAAAGCTCTGCAATTAGTCGCCAAAGAAAGTCGGCGCGCCATTTTACAAGCAGAAATTCCTCCTCTCTGGTTAGAAGAACTAGCGGCGGCCGTGGCACAATTATCTATGGATACCCTAGTATGGCGCTTTTCCCTACCAGCTAATCTGGCTCGGCGAACTCTCGGTTTATTTTCTGCCCCCATCAGTGGAATTAAAGCAGATAATCTAGAAAATGCCCTAAAACAAGCTTGGGCGGAGTTATTCAACGCCAGAAGTCTATTTTATTGGCGAAAAATGGGAGTTGGTTTAGAAAACATTCAATTATCTTTACTGGTACAACCGTTATTACCAGCCAATTGTGCGGGAAATGTGTTGATTAATGACGATAACTGGCAAATTCAGGCGGTTTGGGGATTAGGACACAGTTTAGTTAATGGAGAAGTGGCACCGGATACCTATATTATCGATCGCTCCGGTCAATTACGCAGTCGGCAATTAGGCAATAAATCCCGCGCTTATTATCTCAATAGTGACAGTAATCTGCTCGCACCACAATTATTAGCACCCAGTTTACAGGAAAGCTACTGTTTAGATAATTTCGCCCTCGATCGCCTTTGTCAACTGGTTCAATCTCTGCTCGTGGAAAAACCGACGTTAACCAGCATAGAATGGCTGATGATGCTGGATGGTCAAATTTATATTCTCAACTGTCACAGTCAGGAAATCACCGCTACTACCTGCCATTATCCCTTAAGAGGATTAGGAGCATCCCCGGGGTTGGTATCGGGAGTGGCAAAAGTGATCAGCAATTTCGACTCCCCAGAGACAAATTTTCAGGATTGCATTCTGGTTACTACTAATTTACCTCCCCAAAAACTGCCCCATTTACGCCAAATTCGAGCAATGATCACGGAACAGGGGGGATTAACTAGCCATGGAGCTATTTTAGCCCGGGAATTAGCCATTCCTGCCATTGTCGGGGTGAAAAATGCCACAGAAATTATCCGCTCAGGCGAGATAATTTTAGTAGATGGTACGAGGGGAATTATTTCTCTAGCATCTCAGGAAAATATTTCCTTGTCCCCACCACCCCCCAGAGAAACCGACAGGACGGCAATTGCTACCCGTTTGATGGTTAATCTCAGTCAAACTGAAAGTATTGCCAGAATCCAAAATCTGCCTATTGATGGGATCGGTTTATTGCGCTCGGAATGGATGATTTTAGAGTTACTTTCTCAGCGTAGCCTAGAAGAATGGTTAACACCAGAGCATCAAGGGGAATTAATCGAGAGATTAAGTGATTTAATCGCACAATTTGCCCTTAGTATCCAGCCTAAGCCTTTATTTTACCGTTCTTTTGATGCTCAACATTCGGCTAAAGACAGTCGGGGAACCCATGGTTATATATTAGATACGACTCTATTCGATCTAGAATTGCAAGCTTTACGACGGGTACAAACCACCAGCGCCACCAATATTAATTTATTGCTTCCCTTTGTCCGCGGGGTTGAAGAATTTATTTTTTGCCGGCAACGGGTACAATCGGCTTTACTCACTCAAGTCCCTTCTTTCCAATTGGGGATAATGGTGGAAGTACCGGGGGTAATCTTTCAACTGGGGGATTATGTACAAGCGGGGGTACAGTTAATCGCTATTGGGACTAATGATTTAACTCAATTACTTTTAGGTAGCGATCGAGAAGATTTCTCAGAATATTTTAACGCCCGTCATCCCGCAGTCAGGGCAGCTTTACAACAAATTATTACTCAAGCAAAAGTTTTACAGATTCCCTGTTCCGTTTGCGGCATGGCTATCGTCCAGTATCCCGAAATTATCGATGATCTGATTGCTTGGGGTGTGAATTCTCTTTCGGTGGATACAGAAGCAGTTTTAGCCACTAGAGAGGCAATTGTTCGGGCAGAAAGAAGGTTTTTATTGGAAAATAGCAGATAACCTCGGCAAAAGGAGCGTTAGGGGTTGGCTGTTGGGGAAGATGTTAAGTAGGGTTTGCGGCAAAAAGTTTCTCGTGGGGGCAGGGTGTGGGGTGTAGGGTGTAGGGTTTTACCCATTTTCATCTGGTAAATTACCGGCTCTCCTCGACTTTGTGTGATAATCGGTGCTTATCATTCGTAGGAGTCTTGCCAGACAAGGCTTTAAAGACTATATTTCCCGAAAATTATCGGCTGCATCTCCTATTTATGACTTTCCCTCACCTATGGTGAGCAGCAGCAGTTATTCAAAGAGGGCGAATGCAATTCGCCCCTACAATAATATGATTGCGCCAATGGTAGGGGCGCACCGCGTGCGCCCAAAATGTCCTCTAGATATTTCGACAAAATTGAGATGCACCCAAATTATCCCTATTCTTCTTCCTTTCACACAAAAACCAGAAGAGCCAATTACCTAATTTTCCTAGAAGTTCCCTACTGTCTTTTCACTGATTACTGATTACTGTTTACTGTTTGCGGCTAGAAATCCATTGGTGGAGTATCATACTTTGTGCTTTTTGTCAAAAAAACTTTTTTTTTGCAATAAAACTACACAAAAAAAAGATCATCGTTGTGGGTGAAATTGACTCATTTACCTGTCTTAATGAGGATTACCTTCTAGGTGTGGCAAGGGTTTCAAGCGTTGCTGCCCAAAAAAGCACAAAATAGCCCATTATGAAATTATGTCAAATCGCTGTAACTATTGCAACATCGTTGTTAAATAAAAATATTTCTCAATTAATTCTTAAGAATTTGTAAATATTGCGGAATGTTAATTTAAATATTCTCAAGTTTTTGGAGTCAATAGATAATTTTTGCTTATCTTTAACCAACATGGGGTTAGAAGTCAGTTATCAGTTATCAGTTATCAGTTATCAGTTATCAGTTCACTGAGAAAACACCCCACACCCCACACCCCACACCCCACACCCCACACCCTACACCCCACACCCCACACCCTACCCCTAATGCCTAGAGAATTTCAATAATTCCTTGACTGCCATCGAGACGAATTGATTGACCATCTTTTAACAATTTCATGGCATTATGTACATCCATAACCGCCGGAATTCCGTATTCTCTGGCAATAATAGCACCATGGGATAATTGTCCCCCCACCTCGGCAATAATGCCCACAGCCTGGGATAATAAAGGGGACCATCCTGAGTCAGTATAGGGAATAACGAGAATAGTATTAGGGGCAATTTCTAGATTTTGTAAGGTGGGCATAATTTTGACTCGTCCCTCCACTGTCCCCCCACTAGCGGCAATTCCCTGTAAGCGTTTTTTGGCAGTTAAATTTGAAACTAAAAATTCTCTTTTCGGTGGTTGTCCATAGACGATATAGGGAATATCGGTTAATTGAGAGTTTTCTTGGAATTGTTGGCGACGCTGGTGGATAATCTGGTTAAGATTGGCGATTTTATTATTCTGACCTAACTGGGTAACTTCTGAGTAGTTTAGATAAAATATATCTCCCGTCTCCGATAATATTTGCTGCTGTAACCAGAGGGTTTCCAAAGCGAGAAAATGCCAGCGTAGGTGAGCTAAAAGACGGGAGTAAATTTCAGTCACTTGGTTTTTGATATTTAATCTTTTTTGGACATTGTGGGAAGATTTGACTTTTTTATGGCTATTATTGCCTAGACTATCTAAGGGTAGTTGTAGCAGATATGGGGGATTTTCTCGCCATCTCGGTATCGAAATATCGGTTCCTACTTCGCTTAAATAACCGTAGGTTTCTAACCAGAGGGAAAAAGCTGAGTCAAAATCTCGATTGATCGTATTTTTTCTTAGTTCATATAGCGATCGCATTGAGGCTATTTCTGGTGCTTGGGAGTTATCCAATTTCTCAAAAGGTACTCGCGAAATACTGCGACGCAAAGCGAAGCTAAGGGGGGCAAGAATACTATAATAGGTGGCTTTTTTTAAGACGGTTAAAATTTCTTCAATTTGCCCTAAAATTTCCCCAGAAGATAAAGCTTCTAGGGAAGTAACGTTAATTTTTTCGAGCGTCGGGAGAAAATAGTTTTTTTGCTCTTGGCTAAAGTCTTTTTCTAACTGTAATTCCCGTCCTAAAAGTTTCAATAAACCTGGCGAATTAGCCAAGGTTGCCGTTAAAGGTGGTTTGGTAAACTTTGCCCCTTTGGTCAGGAATTCTAAGCTTTCTGGAGGTAATCCCATGCGACGGAAAATGGTTCCTAATAAAGAAGCATTAAAATAGGCTCTTTGATAGTGTAAAGTCGCTGTTTCATTGAAATCCAAATCGAGGGCTTTTTTGTCTAAAACTAACCGAAAAATATCTGCCCAAACTCCACAGGTTAAAGGACGATTAATTGACCAAGGCAGCGGACGAATCACTCCGGGGATAACTTCAGCTGCGATTTTTCTTGTCCAAATTGGCTGTAAATTAGTGATAGGACGGCACTGTAATAACCATAATTTTTGTCCGTCATGAGTCCATTCTATATCTTGGGGAATGCCATGATCAAGGGTTTCTAATTGCCGACAAAGATTAGCTACCTGTTGAATAATAGCCGGGGGAATATCTCCCGCTCCGATGATGATGTTTTCTTCTAAATTAACTCGATAACTTTCGGGAGTGATTCTTCCCGATACAACTCTGGTGGCATCTCCGGGTAAAGCTTCAATAACTACATCTAAACTGAGAGGATTAATCGGATCACGACTGAAGGCAACTCCCGAAAAAACTCCTCGAATTTGTTCTTGAATTAACACAGCCATGGCCGTGTTTTCTTGACCTCGATCGAGTCGATAATGAACAGCATTAGGACTATTATAGGAGGTTTGGCAACTCAAAATCGCCGCCGCTAAATTTTCTTGATCGATGACGTTAAGAATTGTCGTATATTGTCCCGCAGATGAAGCGGTTTCACTATCTTCTCCAATAGCGGAAGATCGCACTACTAAGGGATGATTAAGATCAGGATTAAGAGATTCTATTAACGGTTGTGGATCATCCCCTGGTGGTAAAATCCAACCCCGAGGAATGGGATAACCGGCACGCTTAAGATAGGCTAAAGTGGCGGCTTTTTGTCCCACTTTTGAAGCTGCCAGATTGTCATCAAGAGTTTGGAGCGATCGATCTCCACGAAAAAAACGAAACATAGTTTTTGATTCATTGTTAACACTTGCTTCAGGTAAGTCTAAATCGTCGGCTATTTTTTGAAAAATTGCCCCTAATAAACAGGCTAAAGCAATGGCAGTTATAATATAACCTGAATCGTGGGGACGGCGCAAGGTGAGAATTAAAGCTAATAAAAATAATCCTACCAATCTACCCGTAGATTTTTCCCGAAAAATAGTAAAGCTAATCCCACTGATAATTAAGGTGAGAAAAACAGCGACAAAATCGTGAACAATTAATCCCCAGAAAACATTAGTAGTTCCCGCGCCTTTTCCTAACCAATAGCGCCCCATAACTAAGGCAATTAAAGCTAATAATTCCCAAGAGGAGCCGGTGGGAAAAAAGACACGGGTTAGGAAAATAACGATAATTCCCTTGGCTGCTTCCGAAATTACTGCTAAAATTCCCACTAATTTTCCTCCGTGGTAAAAGGCAGCAGTTACACCGATATTACCAGTCCCTAATTGGGATAATTTACGTCCGGTTACTAGATAATTTATCCAATCGATCAGAGGCAGTCCCCCGATTATAGGACAGACTAAAAAAATAAATAGGGATCCCCAAATTTCTCTCATTATATTTTCTTAGTAACACCAAAAACTGTTATTTTTCCTATGTTAAGCTAATTCTCGGAATAAATAGCTGAAAATTTGTCAAAACGTCGTGCTTTGTAGGTTGATTCATGAATCAACCTACCATGAAAGCAAAAACCTGTACTCCCCTGCTCCCTAGCTTACCTCATAAGCGATTAAGGGTAGCAAAAAAAAGAATTAGATTCGGAGAATGAATCAGCCCTAGGGTTGGGGGGTCTTACCTTTTGCCTTCAGAAGCTGATAACTGAATTTAGGATATCGCTCTTCCTAAAGCGGCTAGATCGGGAATACAGAGAGATTCCTGCTGTCGTTGAATCAGGCCTTTTTTCTGCAATTTGGTCAGAGATCGGGTTACGGTTTCCCGGGCCAGGCCACTCATACCACTCAATTCCCGGTGAGGTAAATTGGGAATTATCGTACCCTGGCCGCTTTTTTGTCCTTGACCTTCGGCTAAAAAGAGTAAAGTATCGGCGACCCTGGAGAGACTATTGGCCTCCCGTAAACGTAAACGCCGGTTAAGTTGACGCAAACGCTTGGCCATTAACTGAGAAAGACGAATTCCCGCTAAAGGTTCCGATTTGAGCAGATTAACAAAATCTTGGGCGGGAATACTGCTAATTGTGGCCGTGGTTAAGGTGATAGCATCGGTGGAGCGGGTAGATTCGTCTAAAGCGGCCATTTCTCCGACTATTTCCCCTTTACCGACGATATTTAAGGTGACTTCTCTACCCTCTATATCGTAAGTACGAATTTTCACCCAACCATCCAGAATAAAGTAAACCGAACCACCCCAATCATTTTCTAATAAAATCGCCCGATTAGCAGGATGAGTGCGGGTGACAGCATGAGAAGTAACTTGAGCGAGGGTTTCAGGGGGTAAACCGACAAATAAAGTGGCTGTATCTAATAATTTTTGAATTTCTGCTGATTTTTCGGCAGGATAGCGTTTTTCTTCCATAGTTTAATATTTAAATTTTGTCGGTTTTAGGCAGGTGATTCTACAATGGAAAGTTGTGGATATTTTTAGTTATCTAAGTAGCTAGGCACAATTAATTACACATATCTAACTACCTCTTGCCTCTTGCATGAGTGCCTATCCTAACCAAGAAGTTAATTTTGCCCTATTACTTAGTGACCGATAAAAATGAAACCCGCCTAGTTATCTAACTTATTTTGGTACACTTTTTTCTCATAATCGCTCATAACTGATCATCATTTATCGCCCTAACATCATTGGTGATAGTAACGATAATTCTTTGCAGCTTCGCACCTTGAAACTCGCAAGGAATCTCGTGTTTATATCGAGTTAGGAAGTTAGGAGTATGATTTGAGAAAGTTCTGATAATATCGACATTTTGTTCGATGTTATTAATATACAGTTTCATCTTACCTATTGTGCTGTCACTCAACTTTTCATCGGAAGGAGCGATTATCTTTGGTTTGGCAAATTCAACTTTGAGTTTCACCTCGCCACTAAGACGAGGAAGATCACAAGTGATCTTCTGTTGTTGCCCTAACCAGTTATAGACATAACATAGTTTTCCCTGATAGATGTAGAAACTATGCCCACCAAAACAGCTGCCGTGCGCCATCAGAATAGCCTGTAAGTCCCCTTTAGCTTTGGAGAAATCAATAGCTGCTTCGATCGCATAGAAACGAGTGCTAATATTAGGAGCAACAGCCTCGTAAATTTCTGATACCCCTGGATAATAGGTATAGCTAAATGTGGTATATTTTGGAGCATCAGAAAATGCCGGGGGACGTAATTGAGGAATTTCTCCACCCAATACCGCAGACCCAGAGCAATCTTCAAGGGGCATATATTGTTTAGCCATCGAAATCTCCTGAGTAATTGATAACGGAAAAAAGTGAGAGATTTAACTGGAATTACACTGATGGACAAAATTAACAAACCAACTCTGCTGTAACTCATACTACTCACTCCGCTATGCTAAGATGATCCAAAAAACGCAAGTTTTTAAATTGATGGGCAAAAAAAGTTTAATCTCACTCAATAACCAAGTAGTTATACATAGATGTTTATTTTTGACAATAAAACCAATATTTTAATTAATTCTCAGGAATTAACTTTTAAAAGTGAATATTGTTGTAACTTTTCTCATTATTTTCAGAGTCGAGAATTTCTCGACTTAGATGCTTTACAACTCAGTGGTGATCATTTTGAAGGGTATCTTTCAAGGATCATCACCAATGAAGTGATGTTAGAGTTATCTCAACGTAATTGTTTAACGAATGTTGCGGGAGTAATTCATTCTAAAATGTGGGTTTTTGCGATTCCTGTTCAGGTGAATTCTGTCTTCTTCCAAAATTTGTACTCATTGGAAAATAACTATCTGGGGATTGTTCCCCCTAAATCAGAAATTTCCGTTTTTCAACATCCTTTTTCCAATCGTTTTCAGCTTTACGTTCATGATAATTATCTGCAGCAATTGTGCCAAACTTTAGAGCTACCAGAAGCGAAAAAGTTTTTAAATGCTTCCGCTTCTTCTATTGTGATTTGCCCATCGGAAAAAATTCGTCATCTCCAACAATCTTGTCAGCAACTTTATCAAATGCTATTTAATTTAAATCGCCAACAAATATCTGAGCAAAGAAAAGCATTAAGATTGAATTTTGTTAGGCAACAATTAAAAGAAGAAATTGTCAAAGATTTTCTTTTGACTTTAGCAGTAACCAAAGATATTAAACCTCCTAAAAACACTATCAGACGCACCTCTATCCTCAAAAAAGCCGAAGAAATGATGAGAAAAAATCTGCGTTCTGATCTTACTATTCCAACGATTTGTCAAGACTTAGAAGTAAGTCAACGCACCTTAGAATATATATTTAAAGACTTCTATCAAATGTCTCCTTACAATTATTTTAAATTGCTTCGTCTTAATGCTTTAAATCAATCTATTAACCAAAATAATCAGCCAAAATTAATTCATGAAATTGCTGAAGAATTAGGCTTTTTTCACCGAGGATATCTGGCATCTGATTATAAAAAACTGTTTGGTTACTTCCCCTCTGAAACCTAAAAAAGGGAAAAAGTACCTGAATTTTCCCCCCGATCACTCCAAGGACTGGCACTTTTTGAAAATCAAAAAGTCTAAAAGTCTTATCCAACAAGGTTTTTAGATTTATTCAGCAAGCTCTACATACTTAAGAAAATCTGATTGACAGTGAGATTTAATTCCGTGAAAGTCTGGGAGATCAGGCGATCGCTGTCTCGAAATTGTCGAATTTGATATTCTTCCTCAACTAAGCAACAAACAGAGATTGTCGGTTGTTTAGGAGTGCCAAGAAAATTGCGCCCACCCAAGGCTGCATAATCAACAATCCAATATTCAGGAATACCCATTTCTTCATAATCAGCAAATTTTAAGTAGTAATCATCACGCCAGTTAGTCGATACCACTTCAATGATCAGAGGGATAGATGCACCATCCCTAAGGATTGATTCTTTTTTCCATAATTTTTCCTGAGCAAGATTTGTTCGATTTAGCACTAATACATCAGGAAAATAACCAGAATTTTTACCAGCAGGTCTGACAATCGCTTGGTTAGGAATTAAATAAGGAAGTCCTAGTCTATCAATTATTCCACTGAGTTTAACAGTTAAAAATCCTTTGATTTCTTCGTGTTCTCCTGCGGGTTGTGCCATTTCAATAATATTTCCATTGTGTAGCTCATAACGCAATCCAGAATTTTCAGGAAGCCAAAGGACGAATTCCTCGAAATTAACAGTTTTAGGTAAGGTTTGGCTCATAGCTGACAAAATAGCATTCTCTCTCTACTAACTTCCTTGGCTCTATTTTACCTTGAATGTAAGGTGGGCATTTTCCACCTTACAAACTCTCTACACAATCTGTGATCGCACTATCGAGGCTGCGCCCCTATATTGCACCTAGTGTGATTGGTAGGGGCGTATAGTGTACGCCCTTTCTTCGATCAGATTTGCTGATCACCATAACCTCAAGAGAGCCATTAATAATTAGCCCCACCGAGATTAATTTACTTAATTCCCACTAAAAAAGTTGTACCGATCGCCATAATTGCTAATCCAATTAACTTACTAATTAGAGTTGCTTGCTTGGCTAATTTTTCCTTGATGACACTGCCAAGGAAAAAAGCACCAGATGCGATCGCTAATTGCATGACGGTAAAACCGATTAAATAGGCAACTAAAGCGGCAACCCGCACCCCGATAATTGATTCTCCGTAGGCATAACCGTGGAAAATTCCCCCGATCATTGCCAAAGTTGCCAGAGCGATCGTATAGAGATTAGAATGATTTTGTAAACCTTTTTTCAGGGTTAAAATCACACCAAAAATCACCACAGAAAGGGCAATAATCCCTTCAGGAAAAAGTAAATTTATCCCCTGTAAATGAATACCCGTCCCGATTAACGTGGCAATCGCAAAAGCGATCGGAATTAATAAACCCTGTTCCATCCCCACAGCAATTAAACCACTAGCCACCACAAAAGCTAAATGATCTAAACCGATAACCGGGTGAGCTAAACCCGATAAAAATCCGTTCCAAAAATTATCGGGAGTTTGCCCTCCCATGGCATGATGGGCGAGGGTTTTGCTGGCAAAAATTAACAGGAAGATAGGGACAATAGTTAATATCTTTGTCCAACTTTGACGAAAAATTATCTTCATTGATTACCTCAAAATTATGATTCGGAAACCCGCGCAACAATCGCCCGGTGTCGGGGACTGGTGGGGGTAATGATCGGTGCTTGAAACCCCGCTTCAACTAATGCCTGTTCGATATCGAGAGTAAAATATTGATCGAGATAGGGTTCGGTACTCTTGAGTAAGGTGAGGACATAAGGGGGCATTTTTCGATAAATTTCCGAGCGCGGATTCATATCCATCAGCGTCAAATAACCCCCCGATCGCAATAAACGACGCGCTTCGGCGAAAATTTCTCTAGTAGCCTGTTGGGGTAGTTCGTGGAACATTAAAAACGAAGATACCAGATCGTAGGACTGACTAGGTAATTGAGTTTTTTCTGCGGCTGCGTGTTGCCATTGAATCGTCTTTTGTTTTTGTTGAGCTTGGTATTGGGCAACGGCTAAATAGTAGGGAGAGAGAGCTAAACCAGTTACCCGCGCTTGAGGATAAGTATCTTGCAGTGCGAAGCTGCTCATGCCGACACTACAGCCTAAATCGACAATATCGTTAATTTCTGCCTTGATTTGCTCCTTCAATATCCGGTGATATTCCCGTCGCAATCGCGGATCGCCGTCAATCCCCGCCCCGGGCCAGATGGTAGAATGGACAGCATAGGCAGCAGATTCTACCTCAAAAGCTGGCAACCAGTCTAAATTGCCCTTTTCGTAAGCGTGGAAAGAACAAACGTAGTATTCGGGATAGACGAGATCGGGATTTTCTACCGCTTGCAGTTCCTGACTCCAATCCCGTTGCTGCCATTGTTTGACGGTTTCTCGCCAAGGTACGCCTAGTTTTTCGGCTCTTTTAATCATCATATTGCGGGCCTGATAGCGAGCGATGTCAAAAAGCGGTTTTATGCCGAGAATACGGTTAACTAGACCAGAAACAGGATTAAAGGAGGCCGGAACGGGTGTAACTGTCATAGAAAAGCTTCGATCGTAAATTTTCCCTTTCTTATCTTATAACAGTAATCAGTAATCAGTAATCAGTGAAAAGACAGCACTATTACCGCCATTTAATACCACTCACTGAAAACTCAAATCTGATAACTGTTTACTGATAACAGCAAAAAGCTCCCTAACCCCCATCCGACCAATTTTTCTTATGAGAACAATCGCTGAAATCAACGACAAGATCGCTAAAAAAACGGCTGTAGTCTGGACAGTAGAGGAATTGAAAAGCCGCGTTACCGAGATGGGAATTAAGGAGGTTTTTTCCCAAGTAGATGTGGTTTGTACGGGAACCTTTGAACCGATGGAATCTTCGGGGGCAATTATTAATTTAGGTCAGACGGATCCGCCGATAAAAATTCGTCAATGTTGGTTAGATGGGATTCCTGCTTATGCTGGTTTTGGGGCGGTGGATTTATATTTAGGAGCCAGTGCTATTAGTGATCTAGCGGCCAAAAATGAGAATTTAGAGGGAGAAAATCCCGAAAGGGGTGGCGGACATATTATTGAGGATTTAATCGCTGGAAAATCGCTGCAATTGCGTGCTGTTGGCCAGGCCACCGATTGTTATCCTCGTGCTTCTTTTGAAACGATTATTTCTAAGGATACTATCAATCAATTTTATCTTTTTAATCCTCGCAATCTCTACCAGAATTTTATCGTCGGAGTCAATGGGGGAGAGCGGACTTTATATACTTATTTGGGACCACTACAGCCGAGATTAGGTAATGCAGTGTATTCTAACCCCGGAGCAATTTCTCCCCTGTTAAATGACCCCGATTTAGAGGCTATAGGCATCGGTACGCGCATTTTTTTGGGAGGAGGAATCGGTTATATTGCCTGGGAAGGAACCCAACATTTTCCCCTGCAAAAACGCCTACAAAATCGCACTCCTATTGGACCCGCTTCCACCTTAGCCTTAATTGGGGATGCTAAACAAATGAATGCTCGCTGGGTGCGGGGTTGTTATTTCAAAAATTATGGGGCTTCTTTAATGTTAGGGGTAGCAGTACCGATTCCGATTTTAAACGAGGAAATCGTTCGACATTGTGCGGTAAAAGATGAGGAAATTGTCGCTCCAGTGGTAGATTTTTCCATTCCCCGGCGAGTCCGTCCTACCTTTGGTTTAATCACCTACGCTAAACTAAAAAGCGGTCGGATTATGATCGAGGGAAAAAGTGTCAAGGTGGCTCCTTTGGCCAGTATTTCCTTATCCCGTGAAGCCGCTTTAGAATTAAAAGCACTGATCGAATCGGGAGAATTTACCCTCACGGAACCTGTGGCCAAAATTAATCTAGAGCGGACTTTTATCCCCCAGGATCGTTGGGGTGGAAAATTATCAATTGAGTGAGGAATTTAGGGATTGCGTGCAGGTGGCAGACCCTAATTATCGGCCCAAAAGATTGGCAATATCAGCACATCCCCCCGGAATGGTTGCGCGGGACTTTTCCCCACACCAACGACAACAATAGTGACGTTGTTCCTCGCTCATGTTTTTCACCCCGGTAAAATTGACATTTTCTACCACTGCTCCCGTGTGTTCTCCTCTGTCATAATTGGGGGGAATGGTACGACTGCGGGGGGTAGCATTTTCTAGGGAACCATAAAATAAACGCATCCCTTTCATATCGGCCCCTCTTAAATTAGCTTCGTAGAGAATTGTCCGCGATACATTTGCTTTCACCAAATCGCTATAACTTAAATCGGCCCGCACCATATTCGCTTCGCTTAAATCCGTCCAGCGCAGATCCTGTCCAGAAATGTCGGCCCCTGCTAACATTACCCCCAATTGTACTACTCTTGTACCGAACTCTCGATCCTCCGCATAACCCCCTTCCCCGTCTAGAATCGGTCGGCCCAGATAACGATCGCGTTTAATCGGTGATAATAGCCGCGATTGACTCAAAAAACGCAGTATTTTCGCTTTCCCGGCGGCATCGACACTGCTGAGGATGGAAGCGGTGCGACCTTCTGCGATCGCTCTTTCCTGGGGCCAATCTTCTAAAAATCCCTCCTCATCCAAGGCTAAATCGGAAATCCCTTGAAAATAGGAATCGATCGTCTGTTGTTGGGTAATGCGATTTTGTTGTATGGTTAAATCCTTAGAAATAACGTACTGTTCCCAGGCCACATAGACGGCTAACACGGCGATCATAATCTGTCCCAAAGCCCCCACCCACTCGGCCCAGGAACCAAACTCATCGTATTTAAAACTCTCCAACCATCGCCATATTCGCTCGTAAACCCCTAAATATTTCCCTAATGCTGCCAGAGCAGCTATAAAAACCATAAAAGCGAAAACCGTCTGACGTTCAGAGGGGGTGAGATAATGGGCGATCCACTGGCGAATAGAGGGTAAAATCACCTGTAAAGATATTAAGATCGCTACTATCGCCCCAGAAAAGCCTAACCAGTCCCAGCTAAAGACCAGGCCGATGGTCATCACCATCAGGGGGGCCAGTAGTAACCCTGCGTTACCCGGTCGAAGATCTTTTAATAGTAGGATGCGCTGACGCAGAGGATTACGGGAAGATAAAGAGGAGACGTATTCGGAGGCATCGGGGGGCGATAAACCGGCTTTACCCTTATTTTCGGGGTTATCGTCCCTGTTTTCTGCGGCGAGTTTTTCTGGGTCTTTGCGATCGCTCATATTAATCCTTGTCAAGAGAAAATAATTCCACACCGAAAACTGAGGCGAAAACTCTCGATAAATCTTGCTGTACTTGCCTAAGACTAATATTAGGCAGAAACTGCCGTAAACTGCCCACGGGTTTATTAGCAATCCCACAGGGAATAATCTCGGCAAACCCGCTTAAATCCGGACAAACATTGATGGCAAAACCATGATAGGTAATCCAACGACTAACTTTAATACCGATCGCCGCTATTTTATACCCTTCTACCCATACCCCTGTCAAGCCTCCGATTCTTGACCCCGACAATCCATAAATAGCGATAGTTTGCAGGATGACTTCTTCCAATTGTCGCAAATACCAGTGTAAATCCTGCCGATAATAGCGCAAATTGAGAATCGGATAGCCCACTAACTGCCCCGGACAGTGATAGGTGACTTGGCCTCCTCGCTCGATTCTGTACACCTCTTTGTCGGTTTTGTCAAGATTAAATTTAATAAACTTAATATCTGAACCGGTACCGAGGGTGTAAACGGGGGGATGTTCCAGTAGGAGCAAAATGTCGGGCAAGTTAGGATTAGCAATTCTCGCCTCCACCAGCGATCGCTGGTGCGCCCAAGCGAGAGAATAGGGAGTAATTGCCTGAATTTTTAGCCCACAGAGACGAGGTATTTTTTGTGCATTCATCGAGAGATGTGATTGGTCAAATTATTTAAGAAATGTGGAAGATCACCAAGGAAAATTCAAAGAAGGGAAGAATAGATGTTGGGGAGAATAATAAGCGCTAATCTAAAGTTATCCCATCTATCATCTCTTGGGATTAGTATCCTCCAGTTTATCCTCATCAGCGCCAAAAAAGCACCAGAACAAGTTCAATCCTTGATTGAGCAAACCCGCCAACAGGTTGTTGACCCTAACAATCAAATAAATGTTATCGAGTTAATCGAGAAGATTATTATCTACAAATTCCCTCACCACGAAACTGCTATAAGATGGAGACAATCAATTATGCTAGGTGTTCACGCATTAAAACAACTCTATGAGCTTGATGACTCTCAATGGCTAGAAGAAACCGTTAGCTTACTTAGAAATCATCAATTTCAACAGCTAGACTTAGAACATTTAATCGAGAAATTAAGTAGGGAGGCACAATTATTTGTAGGATGGGTTAGCGCACTTCGTAACATAATCGGGCGTTGGGTTTCATGCTTCAACCGTTCGGCAAAAGCTCACGGCCGAAGCCCAACCTACGTTCATCTTATATTTAATTCCACCCACCCACTTACTGTTGCCGACTGATTCAATATTAGTATTGATCCGGTAGATATTCAGGATTGAGGATATCAGTTTTGGCAAAAGGACAGAGCTCAGGAAAATTTTTCTTATCTAACCCTGTTTCTCTAGCGGCAAGTAGGCAAGCATTTTGATAACACTTATCAAAAACTTCCTCAAAATATACCTTGAGACTGGGGCTATCTTCAAAAACTTCTAACAATCTCAAACAGTGTTCGGTGATAGAATACTGCCAACTATGAGACCGTTTAGAGGGTTGATACTTCCATTTAAGGATGTGAAGCAATAGCTTTTCTAAATTACTTTTCAAAGCCTTTTTATCACTTCTACCCATTGCCTCAATTTCCTCAATCAGATTTTCTAAATCGAGGTACTCCCACTTACCTTCTTTAAGTAGGTTAGCGGTTTCTTCTACCCAAAGATTAAAGTCTGTGTCGTAAAGTTTCTTGGCAGTAGATAGCATATCAGGTTTCTCCTACTTCCTTCATTTTAGGGGATTGTGACGGGGAATGTCATTTTAACCGGGCTGTAAAGTTGATGTAGCAGGGACAATTGTGCAGGGTAGAGGAGTTGGGTCTAAATTTTGATGGCTAAGTCAGGGTTTGACCTACACAAGACTCCATAATTTCTGGTTTTGCCGGTCAACAGGGCCTAAAAAATACGGAACTGACCTCCAATAATCAGTTCCTTACGGCGGTTCCTCTCTCCGTGTGGCACAGACAACTCCCTATTGGATAAGCCTTGACCCTTAGAAGATGTACCAGACTGAGCCTGAATCCGCCGTAGGCTAAAAGCTTTGATGTCCTTAGTTTCTAACCTTCTTTTATGGATAGACAATAAGCCAAGACCCATTTTAACCGCCTATCCTTAGATTGGCTGAATCTCCCCCAATCTCTTTACTGTTGCCAGAGTGCAAGAGTGCAAGAGTGCCTCATCTCAACAAGCAATTTAAATACGCGGGCAGTTTATTATCTCATATTGCGACCTCGAACAACCCAGGGAACAGTAGAAGGGATTAACTAAAAAATTAAACTGATTAAATTGGCATTTTGTTACTAATTGATCGTACTCGGTCGATCTCCCCATCTCCCCACTCTCCCACTCCCCACCCTGAACAGCTAACCCCCATTGAGGACCAGAACAGGCATATTTAAAAAAAACCTGTCCACTGTTCCTGAGAAACGTTAACATAAATTAACAACCCCTTGACAACCGATAAGATCATCCTCAATTTATCAGGAGTTCGACAGCGTGAACAAAAACGGTAATAACAAAAAATGGCGCAATGCGGGACTATATGCCCTATTGTTAATCGTAGTCCTTGCCTTGGCCTCAGCTTTCTTTGATCGCCAGCCAGCAGTGCAACAAACTTGGAAGTATAGTGAATTTTTACAAGAAGTACGGGAAGGTAAAGTAGAAACCGTGCGCTTAAGCGCCGACCGGCAACGGGCGATCGTACCCACCCAAGATGGCACAAATGTATTAGTTAACCTGCCCAACGATCCGCAATTAATCAACATCTTGGCAGAAAATAACGTTGATATTGCCGTACTGCCCCAAAGAGAAGAAGGAGTATGGGTAAGAGCCTTCAGTAGCCTCTTTTTCCCCATTTTACTTCTTGTTGGTCTATTTTTCTTGCTCCGTCGCGCCCAAAGTGGCCCTGGTTCCCAAGCGATGAACTTCGGCAAATCGAAAGCAAGAGTACAGATGGAACCCCAAACCCAGGTTACTTTCGGTGATGTGGCCGGGATTGAAGGGGCAAAATTAGAATTAAACGAAGTGGTAGATTTCCTGAAAAATGCTGATCGCTTCACGGCAATTGGGGCAAAAATCCCCAAAGGAGTCCTTTTAGTCGGTCCTCCGGGTACTGGTAAAACCCTGCTCGCTCGCGCGGTAGCTGGCGAAGCGGGAGTCCCGTTTTTTAGCATTTCCGGTTCGGAATTCGTGGAAATGTTCGTCGGGGTGGGTGCTTCTCGCGTCCGCGACCTATTTGAACAAGCGAAAGCAAATGCACCTTGTATCGTCTTTATCGATGAGATTGATGCTGTCGGTCGTCAACGGGGTGCCGGTTTAGGGGGTGGTAACGATGAACGGGAACAAACCCTCAACCAATTATTGACGGAAATGGACGGTTTTGAAGGTAATACAGGTATTATCATTATCGCCGCCACTAACCGTCCCGATGTGTTGGATGCCGCTTTATTACGTCCGGGTCGTTTTGATCGCCAAGTGGTGGTAGATCGTCCCGATTACGCTGGCCGTAAGGAAATCCTTAATGTCCACTCCAGAGGCAAAACTTTGTCCCAAGACGTGGATCTCGATAAAATCGCCCGTCGTACCCCCGGTTTTACTGGTGCGGATCTGGCCAATTTGCTCAACGAAGCCGCAATTTTAGCGGCACGTCGCAATTTAACCGAGATTTCCATGGATGAGATCAACGATGCGATCGATCGTGTCCTGGCCGGTCCTGAGAAGAAAAATCGCGTCATGAGTGAAAAACGCAAAACTTTAGTTGCTTACCATGAAGCTGGTCACGCTTTGGTGGGTGCTTTAATGCCGGATTATGATCCTGTCCAGAAAATTAGTATTATTCCTCGCGGTCGCGCCGGGGGTTTAACTTGGTTCACTCCTAGCGAGGATCGCATGGAATCCGGGTTATATTCTCGCGCTTATCTGCAAAATCAGATGGCTGTAGCTTTGGGGGGTCGTTTAGCTGAAGAAATTATCTTCGGTGAGGAGGAAGTGACTACGGGTGCTTCTAATGACCTGCAACAGGTGGCACGAGTAGCGCGGCAAATGGTCACTCGTTTCGGCATGAGCGATCGCCTGGGGCCGGTGGCCTTAGGTCGTCAAAATGGTAATGTTTTCCTAGGTCGTGATATCGCTTCCGATCGAGATTTCTCCGATGAAACTGCGGCAGCTATTGACGAGGAGGTGCGTAACCTAGTGGAACAGGCCTATCGTCGCGCTAAAGAGGTTTTAGTCAATAACCGCGCCATCTTGGACCAGTTAGCGCAAATGTTAGTGGAAAAAGAAACCGTGGACGCGGAGGAGTTACAAAATATCCTCGCTCATAACGATGTGAAAATGGCGGCTTTAGCTTAAGTTTTGTAACATTTTCTTGACAAACAGCATCCTGATGGGTGCTGTTTTTTTGTTAAACGAAAATTAATGACCAACTTAATTTCTTGCTGATCAGCTGTTAATCAGCTTAAAAATACCCTGTTTAAATGCGTCTTCCCTGAACAGTCCTGTCTTTTCACTGTTCACTGATTACTGATTACTGTTCACTGATTACTGATTACTGTCATGTAGCGTCGATGACTACTTCCTCTTTACCTATTTTAATTGTTATTTGTGGGGCAACTGCCACGGGAAAATCCAGTTTAGCCCTACAATTGGCCGAAAAGTTTAATTCAGTAATTCTCAGCGCCGATTCCCGACAAATCTATCGAGAATTTAATATTGGTACCGCTAAACCTAGCTTAGAAGAATGTCAGCGGATTCCCCATTATCTAATTGATATTTGTGATCCTCAAGATAATTTTACCCTAGCACAATACCAAGAACAAGCTGAGGATTTAATCAACAATCTCCACTATTCTCCTCTGTTTTTGGTCGGTGGTACGGGACTTTATATCAAGTCCATTGTCAAAGGTTTAAAAATACCGAGGGTTTCTCCTCAACCGGATTTAAGACAGCAATTACAAGCTTTAGGACAATCCTATCTTTATCAAATTCTGATGCAGGTAGATGAAGAGGCCGCTAAAAAAATTCATCCCCATGATCAGGTGAGAACTTTACGCGCTTTGGAGGTTTTTTATCTGACAGGAAAACCTATCTCTAGTCAGCAGGGAGAAAATCCCCCCACTTATCCAATTTTACAAATTGGGTTAGATTCTTCCCCAGAAAGTTTAGGCAAGCGGATCACTGTTCGTACTCATCAAATGATCGCCAGGGGATTAGTAGCAGAGGTGCAGAATTTGGGGGATAAATACGGTTGGGATTTGCCACTTTTGCAGACTTTGGGTTATGCAGAGATTAAGCAATATCTCCTCGGGGAAATTTCTTTAGAACAGGCGATCGATCTAATTATCCTCCACACCCGTCAATTTGCTAAACGTCAGCGCACTTGGTTTCGTGCCGATGCTGATATTGTCTGGTTTCCCATCGATAAAGAAAATTTATTGGAATCGGTGGAACGAAAAATTATTTTGTTTCTTGAGGGGTTGTCAAGGCCCGATATAAAAACACATCATCCTGATTAAGGATTAACCGAAAGTTGTCATTTTGATTCAGTTTATTTAAGTGATCATCAATTAGTTCTGGTGAACTAGACCAACCGGGATGACGGCGATCGAGTAGGATATAATTAAATTGATTTAAATCTAGGGATTGGGAACCTTCGATCGCTAATTTGATCATTTCTCGATGGGTAAGATGGGGGGCAATTCTAGAAGTAGTCAAGACACTCTCACTGGTGGTAATTTGGGTTAGAGCTTTTTGGGTAGCTGCCCAAGTATCAAGGGAATTTAAATACAGTGACCAGAAATAGCCGTATTTAGCTAAGGCAAAAAAGGCAATAATTGCCCAAGTAATTATCCATTTAGGCTGTTTCAACCAGTTACTATTATGGGCTAAAGTGGCGATAACCGCTAGAAATAAAAAGGGCAAAATTGGCAGGGAATATTGAGTGGTTAAGTTTTTTTGTGGGGCATGATCTGCCAATAAATTTAAAGCGAGTGCGGGAATAGCGGCAATTATTGGGGCAGAATAGCGCCAGGATAAACCCCAAACTAAGGGAATAATTAATAGGATTAGGTATTCTAGATTATTGCCAGTAAAGATTTTTCCCAAGACTAGATCGGGTTTGAGGAACAAATTAAAGATAATTGCTGGCAAACTATCTCCTAGATAACTATATCGAGAATCAGCCATTTCAATAACTGCCGATTTTCCTGTTAGGAGAGGGATTAATAATTTCGTGGTGATAATAAACCAAAGAATGCCGCTAATCATAGCAATTATTCCCGATATTTTTTTCTTTTCCCAGAGAAGTAACCAGAGCCCCATTCCCAACAATGTTAAAGAGAGAATTGCTTTACAACCAAGAATAATAATGATTCCTAGACAAAATCCCCAGAGATTATTTAATCTTGCCGCTAAAACCGTCCAAAAAATCGCTGGCACTGCGATAACTTCGGGATGAAAATCAAAAAGATTAACGTTAAAAATCAGGGGATAGAGCAGATAAACTAAGGCTAATGTATAAGCTTGTTTTTCTTTTAATCCCGCTTCTATTGCCAATTGCCAGAGGGGAAAAACAGCAAGGGAAAGGGAAAAAGCTTGTAAGAAAAGCAGCCAATAAACGCTAGGATAAATTTTATAAAGTAAGGCTATAGGATAGAGAATAAAAGCGATATGATCGCCTAAAATATGGTAGTCAACAAAAGATATAATCGGTGGTTTACCTTGAGAAATTAAGTAAACTCCTTGATCGAACCAACCAAGATCGAGAGCATTAGATTGAAATAAAATATGTCTGATAGCACTGCAAATAAACAGGATTATTGTAGCGCAACCAATCAACCAAAATAAAGCATTTTTTTTGTGCATAATCGTTAAGTTTTACTGGGATTTTTCGGAGTTATTACGACAATACTGCCAAGTATGTATAAAATAGGAAGCAACTTCAGTAAACCATGTTTTAAAAATATTTCTGTTCTCACTGGTGACGATAACCCCATTAATAAACTCTTGCCATTGGGGATCATTAGCGGGAAGAATAAAACCATAATAATCACAATTTAAAGGATTGCGGGGGATAAGTTGATAATCTTTTCCTAGGGATAAACCGAGAATGACAGCTTCTCCAATTAGCAGAATACCATCACTAGCAAAAGCATCTATTCTATTCCTTCTTAAACTTTGGATACCCCGCAGTCTTCCCGTCACTCCTTGAAATTCCTGATAGGTAGCAAGAGGATATTTTTGTCTTAATAATTCTTGAGTGGTGGTATCTCGCAAAACTCCAATACTTATACCTTCTAAGGACGAAGAAAAGTTGAAATTCTTCTGATTATCACTCCGAACTAAAAACTGAGTTCCTGTGACAAAAAAAGGACGAGAAAAACTGACACCATCAGGTATGTTTTTTATGATACTATTAGGACCACACTCGAAATCAACGGTTTTATTTTTCAATAACTGGAAGCGATTAAATAAAGTTGATTTATAAATTTTGACACTGATGATCCGGAGGTTTAATTTGTGCTTAAGTTCCTCTCTGAGCAATTGGATAAAATCTAAGCATAATCCCTGTAAATTATTATGACTATCTCGATAGCCAAAAGGAATGGCATCTTCTCTCATAGCTACTTCTAATAATCCCGTGCGTTTAATTTTTTCTAGCACTGTTTCAGACTTGACGGGGAGAGGAGCAAACACATTAGATAAAATAACGAGAGTAAGAATGATTAATTTCATGACTTTTGCCGAAATTATTTAAGATTTGTTATGGACTTGATCCCATTGATCTAAAATGTCTTTGAATAATAATTCATCTAACCATGTTTTTACTACCACTGTCAAAGGTAAAGCCAATAATAAACCTAAGATGCCAAACATTTGAGCGAAGAAAATTTGAGCGATTAGGGTAATTGCCGGTAGTAAAGATACCTGTTTAGCCATGACAGTTGGTGTCAGCAAATAACTTTCGACATTTTGGATAATAAAATAGAGAATCAGAATAGCGACAATTTTCCAAGGTGCATCGATAACAGCAATGAGGATCGGAAAAATCACACTAGCAGTCGGTCCGATATTAGGGATAAAATTGAGCAATCCTGCTAGGATAGCATGAACGAGAACTAGATTAATTTGTAGAACCCAAAGACCGAAACCACTGAATAATCCCACGATAGTTGAACTAATGGCAATTCCCAACAACCAATTACCCAAACCCGCTTCCGATAGGGTCAGAATTTCCTCGGCACGACGACGATAGAAGTTAGGAAATAATTTTAAGAAAGCTTGTCGATAGGGTTGGGGATTGGCTAACATCATCATTGCTAACACCAGCACGAATAATAATTGCAAAATTGCCGCAACTGAGTTAGAAAAGAAAGTAAAAAAGTTACTAAAAACAAAGGTTCCTAAAGGTTGTAACTGCTGGACTAAATCGGTTAAATTAGGCAGCGATGGCAACCAATCAAATTGGAACTGTTGTCGCCATCGAATCGAGTTATTACGGACTAAATCCCAAGCTTGCGGTAAAAGTTCAATTAATTTTTGGAACTGTTCAACAAAGGGGGGAACAATAATTATAAAAAATAAAATCACAATTGCTAGACTCGTCAGCAGGGTAATTAAAATAGCCAACCCCCTTTTAATCCCTAATCTCTGCAATCCTTTCACACATCTATTTAAGGCTACGGTAAACACTATCGCCATAAAAATCAATAATAATAGCTGTCGAATCTGCCACAATACATACAGAGCCATTATTAAACAGATAAACCCCAACCACTGACCAAATTTCACGACGTTGATTTATCATCCTATCGGGACAAGTTTTATCATACAGCAGTCGGGAGGCGGTCGGCGGTCGGCAGGTTTTAGGTGTTGGGGTTTTGGGGTGTTGGGGTTTTGGGGTTTTAGTTCAATTTCCCCACCTCCCCACCTCCCCACTTCCCCACTTCCCCACTTCCCCACTTCCCCACCTCCCCACTTCCCCACTTCCCCACTTCCCCACCTCCCCACTTCCCCACTTCCCCACCTCCCCACTTCCCCACTTCCCCACCTCCCTAACAGCATAAATTAAGTTTTGTATCAAAAACTTGCTAATTTTGCTGTTATGTGCTATACAGTTACGCATCAAAACAGGATAGAAAAACGAGATTTTCTTAATTACCAGACATTTTCTCAAATTTTATGGCAACTCTCCCAGAGTCAAATTATCCTGAAAGAAATCCTCTCCTAGAAAATCCGACCAGACTCAGAGAAATTGTGGCCATTAATGCTTTTATCCTTGTATTAGGACTTCGATGATGAAAGAATTGGAGCGATACTATAAAGTTTTAGGGTTAGATCATGGGGCATCTCTCGATGAGATCAATCAAGCCTACAAAGATTTGGTGTTTATTTGGCATCCCGATCGCATTCCCAAAGATAATCAGCGTCTTTTGGAAAAAGCCACCGCTAAACTGCAAGAAATTAACCACGCTAGGGAACAATTGCGGCAAATTCATCAAAATTCTTCTAAACGCTCCAATTCCGCCCCTAAAACTGAAAAACAGCCCGTCCACGCCTATAAAACTGCTTCCCCCTATCAGCCTCACCCTAGCCAACCCAGCCAAAATTCCCAAACCCACAGTCAACAAACCCATAGTCAACAAACCCATAGTCAACACAGCCACTCCCAGAATAACCATCAGGTCCACAATCATGCCGCCTGGCGCCCTCACTATCGGGATTTAAACGGAGCCGATTTACAGGGAGCCAACCTGAAGGAAAAAGATTTCTCTAGTCGCAGTCTCATCGGGGCAGATTTAAGCCATGCCGACTTAAGCGATAGCTTCCTGCACAAAGTTAACCTAGAAAAGGCTAATCTGTACAAAGCTAATCTTTTTCGCGCCAATCTCCTCGAAGCTAACCTTAAAGGTGCAAATTTACAGGAAGCCAATCTCATCGGGGCGGATTTAAGTGGGGCGGATCTGTCGGCGGCGGATTTACGCGGGGCAAAAATTGGCTTTGGTAAGCGTATTATGGTGAAATTAACTGGGGCAATTTTAACGGGAACAATTCTCCCCGATGGTTCGATTCATCAATAGACCTCTTGCTAATTTTGATCTCCCTTTAATATGAACTATCACCTGATGGGCATTTATTACACAATCGCTGCTGTTTTTCTAGGGATGCAATTAGCTGCAGGAGAAAATTTATCGGCAGCGAATCCAGATTTTCTACGACTACAAAAAGCTTTAGAAAAACACAATTTTATCGTCAAAATTGCCCCGCCACCCGTGCGAGGAGCCTACGGTTTATTTGATAGTAAAACTAGAATTATTTGGATTCATCCCCTAGTTTTTGACTTAGGTATTGCCCGACCAACATTAATTCATGAAGCTGTCCATGCCACTCAACTTTGTCATGGAGGCAAAACAGTTAAAGCTCTTAATTTATGGATAGAACCACCAGCAATAACCAGAAGATTTTTTATGAATTATGAAGGTTTTAGCCGGCAAATTGAAGCCGAAGCCTATACTGTTCAAGTTCAGCCCGATGGTCTAGATTTAGTGATTTCTTTACTGCAAAAATATTGTGCTTAGAAAACCTGTCGATAAATCTACCAATCCCGTTCTAATTCTTCGGCCACACGACGATAATCGGCACTGGCTTCTTGGGCATTTTTACCGCGCCAATTGGTAATAGCTACCCCGTCTAAAACGGCTTTTTCGTGGGCCTTATAATTTCTGACAAAAGCATGACAGGCAGGAATACCTAATTCTAATAAAGTATTTTGTGCTTCTAAAGTTTCCTTAAGACTACGGGAATCCACTTTCGTTAACAACACCCGATAGGAAATTCCTAGGGGTTTAACTGCCGTGCGTACCGTGTCAATTAAAGCCATTAAATCCATCGGTGCGGGAGGAGTCGGTAAAATTAAATAATCTGATTCTGCTATGACTGCGGTAAGTAATTCGGAACGCAAAGCTGGTGGTGTGTCAATCACGATCAGATCGTACTCGATAATTTGACGCAATTCTCCTAATTTCTCTGTATTAATTTGCTTGGCTAAATCAAATACCATACCCGCTTGATTTCTTTCTACCCACCAAGTGGAGGAACCCTGGGGATCCGCATCCACCAGCAAAACACGCTGATTCTGCCCCCAAATTGCCGCTAAATTGACCGCAGTGGTGGTTTTACCCACACCACCTTTACCGTTGACAACAGCGAGAATTTTCGGGCTATTAGGCTTTAATTGCGAGGTCATTTTCAGTTATCAGTTATCAGTTATCAGTTATCAGTTATCAGTTATCAGTTATCAGTTATCAGTTACCAGTTACCAGTTATCAGTTATCAGTTACCAGTTATCAGTTATCAGATTTGAGTTTTAAGTTCACTGATTACTGTTTACTTTTTACTGATCACTGATCACTGAATATAACTAACCAGAAAGTTTTTGATCTAAGATTTGGCTAGTTAATTTAGGATCGGCTTTACCGCCGCTTTTTTTCATGACTTGACCGACAAAAAACCCCTTAAGATTGGTTTTACCCGCCCGGAATTTTTCTAATTCGCTTGGATGGGAGGCGATAATTTCCTCGATCAGTTTTTCGATCGCAGAAGTGTCAGAAATTTGTATTAATCCTTTCTTTTCCACCAGTGCTTTGGGGGAACCGCCTTCGGTGAGAAGTTCCGGTAAAATTTCCTTAGCAATTTTGCCACTAATTGTTCCCGTTTCAATCAGTTTAACTAATTCCGCCAAGTCTGCCGCTTGCAGGGCAATTTCCGTGATCATCAGCTTATTATTATTCAAATAAGCGGCGATATCTTGACTGATCCAGTTAGCGACTAATTTCGCATTTGCCCCCGCAATTACCGCAGTTTCAAAATATTCAGCCACGGTGCGATCATCGGTTAAAACCCTGGCATCGTAGGGGGAAAGACCAAATTCTTCTTCATAACGACGACGTTTACGAGCGGGTAATTCCGGTAATTCTTCCGCCCAAGCTTTTAACTGTTCGGGGGAGACTTCTAGGGGGGGTAAATCCGGTTCGGGAAAATAGCGATAATCGCTAGAACCTTCTTTTTTCCGCATACTAATCGTCCGTTGAGTAGCTTCTTCCCAAAGACGGGTTTCCTGTACGATTGGTTCGCCATTTTCGATCGCTTCAATTTGTCGATCAATCTCGTATTCTATGGCTTTTTGGATAGCACTAAAGGAGTTCATATTTTTAATTTCTACCTTAGTCCCGAACTTTTTAGTGCCTTTTTTGCGAACGGAAATATTGACATCGCAGCGCAGGGAACCTTCCTGCATATTACCGTCACTGATGCCGAGATAACGCACTAAACGCCGTAATTCTTGGGCATATTCCGCCGCTTCGGTGCCGGTGCGTAAATCCGGTTCCGAGACAATTTCCAATAATGGTACACCTGTACGATTAAAATCCACGAGGGAATGGGTAGAACCGGAGAGACGTTCGCTGCCAGCATGAACCAGTTTTCCCGCGTCTTCTTCCATGTGCAGACGGGTAATGCCGATAATTTTGCGGCTAACTTCCTTAGTTTTTTTATCGACGATCTCGATTTCTAGTTGACCCTGTTCGACAATAGGGAGATCATACTGGGAAATTTGATAATTTTTCGGCAGGTCGGGATAAAAATACTGTTTGCGATCGAATTTGCTATGAGGTGTAATTTTACCATCGATAGCTAATCCCAGTTTAACGGCACTGACCAGGACTTCTTGGTTAAGGACGGGTAATACCCCCGGATAACCCAAACAGACGGGACAGACGTTAGTATTGGGGGGACTATCGAAGTTGGTGGGACAGGAACAAAATATCTTGCTTTTGGTGTTGAGTTGACAGTGGGTTTCTAAACCGATAATTGCTTCGTATTCAGTGGCAGACATATTTTCTCGCTCTCGCCGACACAGGAATGATCTGTTTACTTATTATAGTCGCGATTCTGGAGCATTCCCTCCCTTCATAAAACTTAATACTGTAGTTACTAATCACTTTATGCACCTTTAATATAGCTCAAAAAAGATAATTTATTCAGCCAATGTACGCCATTATTTTAATAATATCAAAGGCATAATACAGGGAAGCTTATCGATAATTTTTCACCGATAAACCTAGCTTTTCTAGTATCGACCACCCACCACCGACTCCCCAAAACGAAAACTTCCCACCTCACCATGAAGATAACCGCCACAAATCGTAGCAAAAATTAACTTCTAGAGGCGGGATATTTGCTTAGTATAGAAACAGAGAGATTATGCCTGAGAACTGACCCCATAACCAGCCAAAAGCAATATAAGCGGCGACAGTGATCATTTTCTAGGCGAGTATTGCCTTAGTAATTGACGATTTTTACTTTTTACTTAATTTTATGTCTTTAACTCTCTCAGAACAACTCAAACGAGAACAATTATCCTATCCCCAAACTCTCCTCCATCATCTACAAAAGTTACGGCATTTTGTGACAGTGGAAGGAGAAGAAAAATTGCAGCAGTGGAAAAACCTGATTGAAAAGGAGAATTTTCAACCTAGCACCCGTAATTTAGCCTATTATCTCGCCCTGAGACAAGAAGATATCCGGGATTTACAATTAGCTTTAATGCCCTGGGGATTATCTTCCCTAGGCCGGATTGAATCGAAAGTTTTACCGACTCTCGATGCGGTAATTGCCACTTTAGGGGCGGTTTGTCATCAAGAAGCCTCATTATTGCCCAAACATCCCCCTTTAGAGGCATTTTTCCAAGGAGATCAACTTTTAGCCTCCCATAGCGCCGAAGTTTTCGGTCTGCCTTCCCCCCGGCGTCGGGTGCGAATTATGGTGACAATGCCGACGGAGGCGGCAACCGACCCCAATTTTATTGCTCAATTACTGCGTTGCGGAATGGACTGTATTCGCATTAATTGCGCCCATGATGGCCCGAAAGAATGGCAGGGAATGATCGAAAATCTGCGCGAGGCGGTCAAAAATCCCGAAAATTTAGTCAATGGACATACCTGTAAGGTTTATATGGACTTAGCTGGCCCAAAAATCCGTTTAGAAGAGATTTTAGCCCCCCAGTCCCAAACCAGACTATATCAGGGGGATTTTCTGCTCTTAACTCCCCAACCGCCCCATACTGCCCATCCCCAGTATTTTCAGGCTAATTGTTCCCAACCGGAGATTATTCCCCAAATTCCCGTCGGGGCGAAAGTTTGGATTGATGATGGTCATATTGGGGCTGAAGTTATTGCCATAATGCCGGAAGGTCTTTTACTAAAAATTACCCACGCTAGGGAGAAAGGAGAAAAACTCAAAGCAGATAAAGGCCTAAATTTCCCCGATACCGTCTTAAATATCGATCCTTTGACCGCAAAAGACCGGCAGGATTTAGATTTTATTGCCAAAAATGCCGATATTATCGGTTACTCTTTTGTACAAAAAGCCAGCGATATCGAGACACTACAGCTAGAGTTACAAAGTCGTTTGGGGGATGCTTGGCGACAAAAGGCAATTGTGGCCAAAATAGAAACACCTTTAGCCGTGAAAAATCTTCCCGAATTAATCATCCATGCCGCCGGTAAACAACCTTTTGGGGTGATGATTGCCCGGGGTGATTTGGCCGTAGAAATTGGCTATCAAAGACTCGCAGAAATTCAAGAGGAAATTCTCTGGTTATGCGAAGCGGCCCATATTCCGGTAATTTGGGCTACCCAAGTCCTAGAAAATCTGGTCAAGAAAAGTATTCCTTCCCGGGCCGAGATTACCGATGCCGCTATGGCCGAAAGAGCCGAATGTGTCATGCTGAATAAGGGGGAATATATCCGGGAAGCGGTGACAATTCTCGATGATGTTTTACAAAGAATGCAGACCCACCAAGCTAAAAAAACACCCCAATTACGCGCTCTCCATTCTTGGGTTTAAGTAGTTTCAGTTATCAGTTATCAGTTATCAGAGAATCAGTTATCAGAGAATCAGTTATCAGTTATCAGTTATCAGTTATCAGTTATCAGTTATCAGAGAATCAGAGGCAGATTAACGCATATTATTGACTGCACCGCTAACCAAACCAGCGCTAACATAGCGACCATAACCATCAAGACGGTTTTGTTGAGCGATTCGGGAGGGATTATTGATGAGATCGGCAACTCCCACACCCATCATCACCACGGAGATAACTGCGATTAAGTAGTTACGGACAAAAGTTGGATTTTGGTGGCCCGCTAACATGGTTGTTACCTCTCTTTCCTGTCGATAACCTTAGAATACGAGAGGGTTTGGGGTGATGTCAGTCCCATAATTCCGGGTGACAGAAGTGGAAAAAAGTGGAATCCACAGACAAGCTATGATTTTTTGTCGATTAGAATCGGGAAATAGGGAATCGGGAACAGGAAAAGGGCAATATTCGTCGTCAATCTGGTTAAATAATCGGTAAATTACCCAAAAACTCACATATTCTCGAGAATATGACCTTAGAAACAGCGATTATGACCATAAAATTTCTCTGGCCTTTAGTTTTAGGATTATCTATTGTTATTATTGACAATGGGCAATATTTGAGAGCAGAAACGGTAACTTTAAGCGCCAGTGAACGGCAACAACTGCGATCGCTAGATGCTAAGATTATTTTACCTAACTATATCCCTCCCGGATTTCGGGCCAGCGAGATTAAAATCCTCGCAGAAGAGGGGAAAGGATACGCAGTCCTCTTTGAAAATGCCGAGAATAGCTGTTTTTTGGTGGAAGGAATTGAAAACGTCAGGGGCGATGATGGTTTAGAATTAGAGGGAATCCTAGCGCTCAATTCCCCACTATTTGGAGAAGGATACTGGCTCAATTATGGTACACCCAAAAACTCGGAATTAAGGCAACAATTCCCCGAACCTGATTTGTATTCCGATTGGATGAAAATGGGAGAATATTTTTATCGTCTCAGTGGGGCATTAATTGCCCGGGAGGAGTATGATTATCCTAATTGCCGTCAAGATATTTCACCGGCGGAAGCAGTTAAAATAATCGAATCTTTTGGAGATAACAATTAAATTGAATTTATCTACAGTCATTTCTGATCTACAACAAAGAAGCAAGGAGCGGTTAGCTTGGTCTGATTTTTGCTGGTTAGGATTAGTAATAATTTTGGGACTGGTTATTAGGTTAACACAATTAACGAGTAAACCTCCCTGGACGGATGAATTTGCCACTATGGTTTTTAGTATTGGCAATAATTACCAGATAGTGCCGTTAAATCAAATAATTTCCCTAGACACTTTATTAGCACCTCTCCAGAGCAACCATCAGGCAACTATTGGCGATGTAATTAAATTAGTTATTCAGGAGGACAATCATCCACCTTTATATTTTATTTTCGCCTATCTCTGGAATAAATTATTCTTTGATCAGGGAGAATATGTATCTTTAGACGGAATGCGATCGCTGGCAGTATTTTGGGGAGTTATTTCGATTCCTCTAATTTATTTTATCAGTAAATTGGTCTTTAAATCCGGCTCGATCGCTTTTCTAGCGGCGATTTTAATGGCGGTTTCTCCCTACGGGGTTTTTATCTCCCAAGAAGCGCGACATTATACTTTAGCAGTTGTATTTGTCCTCATATCTTTAGGCTGTTTTCTGAGGGCAAGCAGCAAAATTATCTACCGTCAGAGAATATCCCATACTTTGGTTTTTTTCTGGTTAATTGTCAACTGTCTAGGGTTATTAGTCCACTATTTTTTTAGTTTAACTATCCTCGCAGAGGCAATAACTTTATTATTAATTTTATCCAATCAAATCAAACAAAAAAACTTTTGGATAACTAATTGGTGGCGTTTAAGTTTAGTTTTTTGGGGTAACTTGAGCTTTATTATTATTTGGTTTATCAGCTTTGTACCCAAAGATTATGGCAATCAGATGACCGGTTGGATTCAGAGAGACAATGATAGTTTTTTAGCCGTAATTAGCCCCTTTTTTCAATTACTGGGAACATTAATAACTATGCTTTCCCTGCTCCCCGTTGAATCAGAATCTTTAATAATTATCTTGATTTCTGGGGCAATAATGATCGGGTTTTTTCTCTGGATTATCCCACAATTAAAAACAGCGTGGCTAGACTCCTATAAACCAGAGTTAGGGATTCTCTCGGCATTTTTTCTCAGTTCCATTGCTATTTTCTTTGTCATCACCTATCTGCTCTCGATCGATATTACCCGGGGAGCTAGATATAGTTTTGTTTACTTTCCCTCGGTAATTTTAATTCTGGCAATTTTATTAGATAATTGTTGGCAAAGGAAGCAGAAAAGAATAGTAATTGTTGTCATTATTATGGCTTTAGTTAGTTCCCTAAGTGTGACTTTGAATTTAGGCTATCGCAAGTATTATCGGCCAGATAAATTAGTTACCACTATCGAAAATAATAGCCGTTATCCGTTAGTAATTGCCACTAGCTATAGGAGTTTGGTGCAGGTGGGAGAAATGATGGGAATTGCTTGGGAATTTAACCAAAGATTTCCCGATAAAACCCCTAAGTTTCTCTTAGTTAACCCAGAACAAAAGCCAAATTTTAATCTGTCATCTTCTCCCCCTTTTGAATTATGGTTAATCAATTTCCATTCTTCAATAGATTTATCGGACTGTCAACTCTCAGAGTTATCCTCCAATTATGTAACAGGTTATCAATATCAAAAGTTTCTCTGTGGGCGATCGATGGAGTATAATAATAAAGTTAAGTAGGGCCATTAACTATGATTATTTGGGTAAATGAACAGATTGATCCCTGCGGTTTAGTACAAGCTTGTATTGCCTGTCAAGACGAACAAGCGGCAAAAGATTGTCATCAAAGTTGGTTAACCAGTCTTACGGACGAACAAAAACAAACGGGGTGGGTAGCAGTTTTAAGAACCGTAGAATCCTGGGATGATGTACCAGTAAATGCTCTGAAGTTAAGTTATTAACTCTCCTGCAACAATCAAAAATCTTCCGTTAGGTGAAGAAACTCCGAGACAGGAGATATCTGCCTAAAATAAAAAAGAGGGCAGGTTTTACCCCACCCTTCGATCTTATTTTAAACGAATTACTAACCGGCGATCGGGTTCCACGCCGCGACTTTCCGTGGTTAAATCGTTTTCTTCCTGAAAAAAGGCATGGATTTGGCGACGTTCCGCCGAAGATAGGGCTTTTAATTCTATTTCCTGTCCTGTTTGCCGCACTTGCGTCGCCGCTTGATTCACCCAGTCGAAAAGTTCTGACTGTCTTTGTTGACGATAGCCATTGATTTCGACAATATAGAACTGATGTTCTGCCGACTCGACACCAATATTCAGAATCGTATTAGCTAGGGATTGAATCGCATCCAGTCCCTCACCCTTATTAGCGAGGAGAAGTTCCACTTGTTGGGGACTCAATTGACTGCTATCAATAATTAACCAACAGGAGGAAGGCCCCGTTCCCAATTCCTGCACACCAATCTGGACATCTGCGGGCATGGCCATCAACTTTAGCAGTTTTTCCAGCCATTGTTTAGCGTTCTCGCTATTTTGCTCCCATATACTCATTACGATGTTTTTTCCTTTTTCTTGCTAGAACGTTTTTCAAAGGGGAGAGCATCGCGGGATTTTTCCGTTTTTTCCTGTTCCGCTACCAATTTTTGCAGGTTTTCCGGTAACGGTTCCCGCATCAAAATCACCGTTTGAATAGTTTGGAAGATGTTCGCAGTTAAGATATACATCAATACCCCCGCCGGTAAGGGGAAAAACAGGAACATCATACTAAAAATTATCGGGGTGATTTTATTCACCGTTTGCTGTTGTTGGGCTGCCCCCCCCGAAGGCGCGCCGGCGCCGGATAACTCTTGGTTAACATAGATACTAATACCGAAAGCGATCACCATCGCCAAGATATCCCAGTGAATTTCACCATTCGCACCGGTTGCCCCAATTCTTCCCAGCGCCTCAATAAAGAGAAAACCCGTATTAGCGGCAATCCCCGGCACGATAACTTTAATACTGGCATCTCCGGGGGCTAAAGCGACGATGGAACCGTCTTCATTAACTTGCACCAGTTCTTGACCTTTAACCACCTCGTAGGTGGGGTTTAGGTTATTTTCTGGTGCTTCCGTGGCTAATTGACTTAAAGACTTGCCCTGGTCGTTTTGCAGGTCGATTGTTAGCTGTTCTCCCGGGGCGATTTTATTGCCTTGGGGTAAAAAAGCGGTGATGGGATAGTGGAGAGACTCGTCAATATAAACGTTTTGGGGTTTGGTGGCATAGGGTTGGCGCTGGACGAGGGCGATTTGTTCCCTTGGCAGCACTTGTAAATCGACGGTGTAGTTAATGTCCGAGAAGGGGGAACCCCGCAGAGTGGCAAATAAAGCCAAAAGAATCGGCATTTGTAATAACAGGGGTAAACAACCGGCCAGGGGATTGCCCAACTCCTGCATTAATTTGCCCATTTCCTCCTGTTGTTTTTGGGGGTCATTTTTGTAGCGTTGTTGAATTTCTGTCTGTCTTTCCTTCATTAAGGGTTGAGTGATGCGCATTTTTCTCATATTGCGAATCTGGCCGGCGCTGAGGGGAAAGACGGCAAATCTGACCACCAGCGTTAAAGCAATGATGGCGAAACCGTAACTATGGACAATCCGAAAGAAAAAATCTAGGATTGGCAACATGATATTTGTGGAAATAAATCCGACTCCAAAATCCATGGGTTTAATCTATGCCTTCTCGTTTAATGGGGGTTCACTTTGACAAATCTAATTTATCGAATCGCGGCGATCGATTATTTTGTTTTATTGACTGATGATCGATTCTAGGGGACGACCGGTTTTATCGGCGACTCTTTCGGCAATATAGTCATGAATTTCCCGGAATTGCGGCATCGCGCGCATTTCTAAACGACTTCTATCCTTGAGAGTTACGACAATATCCCCCCAAAGACCAATTCCTCTCGGCATTTTTGCCACTTTTGCCACTTCTGAATAGATAATATCTGTGCGATCGCGTCCCATCCAACCCCCGGTGATTGAAATCCGCCGATCGGTTATCTTATATCTTAACCAGATTGCCCGCACCACCGCCCCAACGGTCAAAGGTAAACAAATCACTGTAAATCCTAGGAGTATATTGATGATTAGGTCGCCGATGTGCGGACCGCCTTCATAAAAAGTTTCTTCTTTAATGCCCATGAATTATATTGGCCTTCACTAACAACTGCTTTAATTCTCGCAAAAAATGTTCATAATTGCACTCGATCGCCTCGGGACGGATAATGATTATCCCTCGCCATCCTGTCGCTATTTCTGGCAATAACTGCCGAATTACCGCTCTTATTTGCCTTTTTAGTCGATTACGAACCACCGCTTTTTTACTAACTTTCTTGCTAATCGAAATACCAAAACGACTGGGAAGAGGCTTATCCTGGCTAGGATCCTCTAAACTAATTAAGGTTAAGTGGGAACCGTGATAACGCCTCCCTTTTCCATAGACAGCTTGAAAATCCTGTCGATGTTTTAAGCGGTGAACTTGGGGTAATCCCACGAAAATTAGTCGGTTCCCAGAATAACCTAAACACTTAAACGATAGCGCCCTCTTTTCCGACGAGCTTTAATCACTTTACGTCCGTTGACGCTCCGCATTCTCGCTCTAAATCCGGAAGTGCGCTTCTGTTTGCGCGTGGTTCCTTCTAAAGTACGTTTACTCACTGCCGATTTTCCTCCTTAAGATAGAGTTACTCTATAGATATAAAGACACAATTTTTGATTATAACAAAATTACTAGGAATTTGGAAGCTCATGGTCAAGCTCCGTTTCGGTCGGGATATCTGTAATTGTCTTCCGGTGGCTGAAAAGCGCGAATGGTTAGTCACTAATGGTATCGGTGGTTTTGCTGCGGGAACCGTGGCCGGATTGCTAACTCGCTGTTATCATGGCCTCTTGATCGCTGCTTTGGCTCCACCGACGAAAAGAACGCTTCTAGTGACTAAAATCGATGAATCGGTACAATATAACCAGAAAATTTATCATCTGGCCAGCAATCGCTGGTTAGGTGGTACAGTCGAACCGCAAGGCTATATTAATATCGAAAGTTTTCATCTGGAAGGGACAATTCCCGTCTGGACTTTTATCTGTGGGGATGCCTTACTAGAAAAGCGTATCTGGATGGAACAGGGAGAAAATACCACCTATACTCGCTATACCTACCTTCGCGGCAATTCTCCTTTAACCCTGAATCTGACTGCTTTTGTCAATTATCGTGATTTTCACGGCAATACCCAGGGTTTTAACTGGCAAATGGCTATTAGTCCCCTAGAAAAAGGAGTCAGAGTGATTGCCTATGACCATGCTGTACCTTTTTATCTATTAATCAGTCAAGGACAGGTTTTCTGCGCTCATATCTGGTATTATCGCTTTGATTTGGCCGTGGAACGTTATCGTGGTTTAATCGATCGGGAAAATCATCTCCATGCTGCCAGTTTTTCGGCTACTCTCAAAGTGGGAGAATCGGTGACAATTGCCGCTAGTACCCGTCCCGATCCGAATTTAAACGGTCAATCTTCTCTAGAGTCTCGCTATCGCTACGAGAATAGTCTGATTAATCCCCAGCAGCCTCAATGGATTCAACAACTGACCCTCGCTGCCGACCAGTTTATCGTTAGTCGTCCTCTCCGGGATCAACCGGACGGCAAAACGATAATCGCAGGTTATCCTTGGTTTGGTGATTGGGGTCGCGATACGATGATCTCCCTAAGAGGATTAACTTTGACTACAGGCAGACCTGCGATCGCCCGTCAGATTTTACTAACTTTTTCCCGTTATCTAGACTGGGGTTTATTGCCCAATTTACTGCCCGATGGGGGAGAAATCCCTGAATATAACGCTGTCGATGCTATTCTTTGGTATTTTGAAGCCCTTCGTTCCTATTTTAACCAAAGCCAAGATTTTGAGTTTCTCCGAACTATTTATCCCGCTTTAACGGAAGTGATCGCTTGGTTTCGTCGCGGTACTCGCTACAATATTCACCTAGATGACGATGGTTTGATCTATGCCGGGGAAGCGGGAGTACAATTAACTTGGATGGATGCCAAAGTTGATAATCTAGTGATTACTCCCCGCATCGGCAAACCCGTAGAAATTAATGCCCTTTGGTTCAATGCCCTAAAAATTATGGGTCATTTTGCCCAGTATTTGGGCATGGATGCTACTGATTACGAAAAAATGAGAGAAATGACCTTAAAAGGGTTTTCTCGCTTCTGGGACGATTCTCTAGGGTATTGTTACGATGTTTTGGATACGGACAAGGGTAATGATGCCAGTTTACGACCGAATCAACTTTTTGCCGTGTCTTTGTCGGTGGAGGAGTTATTAAATTCCCCACAGAAAAAGGCCATTGTCGATATTTGTACTGTAAAACTTTTGACTTCTCGCGGCTTGCGATCGCTAGATGCCGATCATCCTGATTACCGTGGCGTTTACAGTGGCGATCGCTTAAAAAGAGATAGTGCCTACCATCAGGGGACAGTCTGGGGATGGTTATTAGGGGCATTTATCGAAGCCCATCTAAAAGTCTATCGCGATCCCATCCTGGCTGAGAGTTTTTTAACACCGATGATCGACCATCTTCGGGATAGCTGTATCGGTAGTTTAAGTGAAATTTTCGATGGTAATGCCCCTTTTACCCCGAGAGGTGCTTTTGCCCAAGCATGGACGGTGGCAGAGGTATTAAGGGTTGGGCAAGTGATCCGAGAATTTCGGCCATAATCCTTTAAAATGAGCAATTGTTAGGTGTGTTAGGCCACCTAAAGGACCGACCCTAAAAACCTCAGTTCGACCGTTATAGACAAAACTCTCATGCAGAAACCGCAAGTTATTTTTCTCGATGCTGTGGGTACTCTTTTTGGGGTAAAAGGCAGTGTCGGAGCAATTTATAGCCAAATAGCGGCGGATTTTGGGGTAGAGGTGGCTGCAGAGAGTCTAGAACAATCTTTCTTGGCTATTTTCCCCAATTCTCCACCCCTAGCTTTTCCTGATGTTGAACCGGCACAAATTCCTCAGTTAGAGTATCGCTGGTGGCGATCGCTGACTGGGGCAGTTTTTAATAAATTAGGTTATCTGGAAAGATTTCCCGATTTTGAGGCTTTTTTTGGCGAACTTTATCATCATTTTGCCACGGCCGAGCCTTGGGTGCTGTACGAGGATGTCATTCCCGCTTTAAGACTCTGGCAGATTCAGGGGATCGAGTTGGGCATTATTTCTAATTTTGATAGTCGTATCTACCAAGTTTTGGCAGAATTAGGCTTAGAATATTTTTTTCGATCGATCACGATTTCTTCCCATGCAGGAGTCGCTAAACCCGATCCTGAAATTTTTCAAATCGCCCTGCAAAAACATGATTGTTCCCCCGCACAAGCTTGGCATATTGGCGATAGTAAAAAAGAGGACTACCAAGGAGCAAAAACCTTGGGTATAGAAGCATTTTTAATTAAAAGATCAATAGGGTTGGCTGAATAAATCTAAAAACCTTGTTGGATAATATCTTTGGCTCTTATGGGTAAAATCCTACACCCCACACCCCACACCCCACACCCTGCCCCCACGAAAAACTTTTTGCCGCAAACCCTAGGTAAAGAGAGAAAAAGTCTTTCAGTGGGAATAGGGGATAGGGAGGGAATACAGGCCCTACCAGCTAATACCTAGCCCTCAAACCAGTTTAATCCCCATCGGGATTTTAGACGGATTCCTGTGATGGAATGGAAGTAGATTCTAACTGATCGGCGTTAGGCTCCGCCTCTTTGGGGGCGGCCACTTTTACCAAAGCATGACGCAAAACCTGTTCTCCGAGAGTGTATCCTCGCACTAACTGCTCCACCACCGTGCCTTCGGGATGTTCATCGGTGTAATGCCGCATCATCGCTTCGTGGTAGGTGGGGTCAAAGGGTTGACCTTCTGGACGCATGGGGGAAACGCCTAAACGCTTGAGACTGTCCACTAAGGTTTTATAGACTCCTTGGTAACTCTTGTGAATACCCATCTCGCCATCATTAGCCGGTTTAATTTGAGTACGGGCGCGCTCAAAATTATCCACCACGCCAAGAATTTCCATCAGGGTTTTGCCCTTGATTTTTGTTTCCATTTCCTCTTTTTCCTTGGCTGTGCGTTTGCGAAAATTGTCGAACTCGGCCGCTAGAGTGATATAGCGTTTCTTGTAGGCATCAACCTGTTGGGTTTGCTCCTCTAACTGCTGTTTGAGAGTATCAATTTCCTCTTGTAGAGCATCGATAGTCATGGAGCCTAGAAAGGAAAATTCCTCGCTAGAGGCGGCCCGGTCCGTCACCGTTTTGACTTCATCGGTGACACTGGTTTCTGATTCAGTTGCAAGGGATTCAGGGGAATTAGGAAAGGATTCTTGGTTTTCGTCGAAAATTGCTGAGGTATTTGGTTCTGCACTCATAGTATACAATTTTAGTGGGGAATTTGGCAATATATGACCATTTACTGCTAATTTTGGTCTTTAAGTACCAGCTAATAATCAAGGTTTAACCCTTAATGTAACATTTTGTGGACAATATCCGTAACTAGATCTAGGAGTCGGTCGTCGGTCTTGAATCAGTTATCAGTTATCAGTTATCAGATGTGAGTTATCAGATGTGAGTTTTCAGTTCACTGATTGCTGTTTACTGTTCACTGTTTACAGCAAAAAACTCCCCACTTCCCCACTTCCCCATCTCCCTGCTCCGGCGCGCCCTTCTCTGGCGCTCCCCTGCAATCTTAACGAGTAATTTAGATAGGGTATGCTGAAAAAGTTTCTCGTGGGGGTAGGGTGTGGGGTGTGGGGTGTAGGGTGTAGGGTTTTACCAATTTTCATCTGGTCAATTACCTAATTTTCAGAGAAAAAGTCCCTGAATTTTCCCCCCGATCCCCGCAATGGCTGGCACTTTTTGAGGGTAAAAAAGTCTAAAAGTCCTATCCAACAAGGTTTTTAGATTTATTCAGCAGACCCTAGATAGGGTTGGCTGAATAATGGTAAAACCCTTTTAAAATAAGGCTTTTGACCTGTTAAAATCCGATGTTCATGCTGCGAAAATAGGATTGGGACTTTCAAAAACCTGGCATTATCCTTCTTATAGTACATAGCTTGGTACAAAAAAAACAAGGGCAACAAAGCCTGAAACGACCGGCTACTGACTCGGAGACTCGGAGACTCCTACCCCCACCGAAAAACTTTTTGCCGCAAACCCTAGATAGTCAACAGGTTAGCAGCGGTCCGAGCGACCCCGATAGATAATCGGTGATCTAGAAAAATTTTTGCTAGAATGCAATTTTACCAGTAGAATTGGGAACATTTAAGGGTAGTGGAGAGGTTCAGAATCTTCTATGACATTTTCTTCCAAGAAAACCCGTGCCGTTGCCCTACGCAACTACTTTTCCCCCTTTGGTAACAAGTTGGTGCAGTCGGGCTATATCGGTGCCGAGCAAATGCAACAGGCCCTAGTGGAAACACGGAAATCGGGACGATCGCTAGTAGAAATATTACAAAAACTAACCGGGCGCCCTTTGCCCCCGGATTTACAGCGACAGTATAAGAAAAACCAGTTATTTGAATTAAAAATTCTTTACGGAGTCGAATCGATCGACCCCGAATTAACCGATTTGGATGGACTGGAAATAGCCCGATTGATCGATTCTTTGATTCCGATCGATCTTTGTCGTCGCTATCGTCTCATCCCCCTGCGAAAGATCGAAGGAGAGCCAGCCGCGATTTTGATAGCCATGGTCGATCCCGACAACCTAGAGGCTACCGACGATATCAATCGTATCCTCCGCCCCAGGGAGTTAGGTTTACAGCGTTTGGTGATTACCAGCGAAGATTATGAAAGATTACTGGAAAAATTCCACTCGGCTCAATCGGAGCTAGTAGAGCATCAATTTTGTTTTGAGGGATAAAAAAAGAGCTAATCTGGAAGAAGTTATCCAACTTCAGACAAAAAAATGCCGAAGAAAAAATATATTGTAGATCTAACAGACTCCGAAAGAACTGAACTCGAGCAGCTAACCAAGAAAGGAAAAATAGCAGCTTACAAAATGAACCATGCCAGAATACTACTTTTAGCAGACATCAATCAACAGGAAGGTGGTTGGACTGACTCGAAAATTAGTGAAGCCTTAAATGTTGCTCAAGCCACCATTGAGAGAGTACGACAAAGATTTGTCGAGTCAGGAATTGAATCATCATTAACTCGAAAAAAGCAAGAACATCGCCGTGCCAAAATTATCGATGGGGAAAAGGAAGCATATCTGATTGCCATCGCTTGTAGTGAAACACCAACGGGACGAGCAAAATGGACACTTCAAATGCTGGCAGATAAAATGGTCGAACTTGAATATGTGGAAAAAATATCACGAGAAACCATCAGAAAAACCTTAAAAAAAATGAATTGAAACCATGGCTGAATCAATCATGGGTCATTCCCCCAAAAGAATCAGCGGAGTTTGTCTGTGCGATGGAAGATGTCTTGGATATTTATCATAGTGAGTATGACCAGCAAAATCCTTGGCTGTGTTTTGATGAGAGTTGTAAACAATTAGTCAAAGAAACAAAAGAGAAAATACCAGCCGAACCGAGAGAACCAGAAAGGTATGACTATCAATATGAGCGTAATGGTGTAGCCAATATGTTTATGTTTTTTGAACCATTACAAGGTTGGCGACATGTAGAAGTTACACAACAAAGGACGGCGAGCGATTATGCACACCAAATGAAATATTTAGTTGATGAGCGTTATCCCGATGCCCAGAAAATTAGAGTAATTCAAGACAACTTAAATACTCATGTAAAAGCCTCATTATATAAAGCCTTTGAACCGGAAGAGGCCAAGAGAATTTTAGATAAACTCGAATTTCATTACACTCCCAAACATGGCAGCTGGTTAAATATGGCAGAAATTGAGTTGAGCGTTTTGAATCGTCAATGTCTCGATCGTCGTATCCCAGACATGGATAGTTTAAAACAAGAAATTAAGGCATGGGAAGAAAATCGAAATGAAAAGTCAAATTCAGTTGACTGGAGATTTACTACTGCTGATGCTCGTATTAAGTTAAAAAAACTCTATCCCTCAATTCAAACTTGACAGACTACTAGAACAGGAAAAAGCCCGACTCCAAAAAGAAAAAGAACTGGAAAAACTCTCGGATCTCACCGATATTGTCGGCAATATTGATGTGGCCTCCGGGAGTGCTAACGATGAAGTGGCCGATGATCTCGGAGAAGGGGAAGCTAATCAAGCTCCCGTCATCAACCTCGTCAATAAAATTCTAGCTAAAGCCCTACAGGAAGGGACTTCCGATATTCACATCGAACCCCAAGAAGAATTCCTGAAAATTCGCTTTCGCAAAGATGGAGTTCTTCATCAAGCTTTTGATCCACTGCCGAAAAAAATTACCCCGGCGGTCACTGCCCGTTTTAAAATCATGGCCGATCTCGATATCGCCGAACGTCGTCTTCCCCAAGATGGTAAAATTCGGCGGGTGTATCGAGGGCGGAAAGTGGATTTTCGGGTTAATACCCTGCCCAGTCGCTACGGGGAAAAAGTCTGTTTACGGATTCTCGACAACTCGGCTACCCAGTTGGGTTTAGATAAACTGATCACCGCTCAAAAGACTCTGCAAATCGTCCGAGACTTGGCCAGTCATCCTTTTGGTCTGTTGCTGGTTACAGGCCCCACCGGTTCGGGGAAATCCACCACTTTATACTCGGTGTTAGCCGAAAGAAATCACCCTGGGGTCAATATTAGTACCGCCGAAGACCCGATCGAATATTCTCTACCAGGCATCACCCAGGTGCAGGTAATTCGCGAAAAAGGCATGGATTTCGCCTCGATTTTGCGGGCATTCATGCGACAAGACCCGGATGTGATTCTGGTGGGAGAAACTAGGGACAAGGAAACGGCCAAAACAGCGATCGAGGCCGCCTTAACCGGTCACTTGGTCCTAACTACCCTACACACCAACGATGCCGCAGGTGCGATCGCTCGTCTCGATGAGATGGGGGTTGAACCGTTTATGATTTCTGGTTCTCTCTTGGGAGTCTTAGCCCAGCGTCTCGTGCGGCGCGTCTGTACCGAGTGTCGGCTCGCCTATCACCCCAGCCAAGAGGAATTGGCCCGTTTTGGTCTTGCCGCCGCCAATGAACGGGAAGTGACCTTTTATAAGGCTAATACCCTAACCATAGAAGAAATTCAACAGGCACGAAAACAGGGCAATCTCTGCGTTAAGTGTAGCGGCAGCGGTTATAAAGGTCGCGTCGGTGTCTATGAGGTAATGCAGAATAGTGAACGACTACAGCAGTTAATTAACCAAGGGGCAACCACCGATCGCATTAAGGAGGCGGCCGTCGATGAGGGCATGGTGACACTCCTAGCCTACAGTTTAAATCTGGTGCGCGAGGGTTACACCACCCTCGAAGAAGTGGAACGGGTGACATTTACCGATTCTGGTCTGGAAGCGGAACTAAAAGCCAAACGGAAAAGCGGTTTAATCTGTCGTGGTTGTCGCGCCGAACTACAACCAGAATGGCTCGATTGTCCCTATTGTATGACACCGCGATTTAGTAATTAAGACAGTTTTTCAGTTATCAGTTATCAGTTATGAGATTTGAGTTTTAAGTAAGGAGTATTAAGTGAGTAGTCTTAAATAGCACTTTCCCAATGTCTTTTCAATAGTTACTGGTTACTGTTCACTGATTTTACCTTATAGATGGGGTTTAACTTATGGAATTAATGATCGAAGATTTAATGCAACAATTGGTCGAGATGGGCGGTTCCGATATGCACATTCAGTCTGGTGCGCCGGTCTATTTTCGCATTAGTGGCAAACTCGCCCCGATTAATCAAGAATCTTTAACCCCGCAAGATTGTCAGAAATTGATTTTTAGTATGCTCAATAATACTCAAAGAAAAGAGTTAGAGCAGAATTGGGAATTAGACTGTTCATACGGGGTGAAAGGATTGGCAAGATTTAGGGTCAATGTTTATAAAGAAAGGGGGGCTTATGCAGCTTGTTTACGGGCTTTGTCCTCTAAAATTCCTAACTTTGAACAATTAAATTTATCAGAAGTAGTGCGGGAATTATCGGAAAGACCGAGGGGATTAATTCTCGTAACTGGGCAAACAGGTTCAGGTAAAACTACCACTTTAGCGGCAATTTTAGACTTAATTAATCGGACTCGTTCCGAGCATATTTTAACTGTAGAAGATCCAATTGAATACGTTTTCCCTAATATAAAAAGCCTGTTTCACCAACGACAAAAAGGAGAAGATACCAAGAGTTTTGCTAACGCATTAAGAGCCGCTTTACGGGAAGATCCTGATATTATCCTTGTGGGAGAAATGCGGGATTTAGAAACAATTAGTTTGGCAATCACGGCGGCGGAAACCGGTCACTTAGTCTTCGGAACCCTACACACTAGCTCGGCAGCGGGAACAGTGGATCGGATTATTGACGTTTTTCCTGCTAACCAACAGGCACAAATTCGCGCCATGTTATCCAATTCTCTACTAGCAGTTTTTAGTCAAAACCTAGTCAAGAAAAAAAATCCTAAACCGGGGGAATTTGGTCGGGCAATGGTACAGGAAATCATGGTGGTAACTCCAGCGATCGCCAACCTAATACGCGAAGGAAAAGCCCCCCAAGTCTATTCAGCAATTCAAACGGGAATGAAGTTAGGAATGCAAACCATGGAACAGGGATTAGCTAATTTAGTTGTTAGGGGTGTTGTCTCGTTGGAAGAGGCCATTTCTAAAAGCGGCAAACCCGATGAATTACAACGTCTTATCGCTGGGGCCAGCGCTAACGCTAAAACTAAAGCCCGGATTTAATACTAAATCCTGTTTAAGTATCTAAGCACAATTAATTACACATCTAAGCCACTACTCCGTCAGACTGCTGCTGCGATCAGTAAACAGTGAACTGAAAACTCAAATCCGATCCCTAATAGCTGTATCCCGTCTCCCGTCTCGGAGTCTCGACTAGGAAATTAATTTTGCACGACTACTTATGGGAGAGTGGGAAGTGGGAAGTTTTTTGCTGTAAACAGTGAACTGATAAATGATAAATGATAACTGATAACTGATAACTGATTTGTCCTATGCCTACTTTTGTCGCACAAGTTAAAAGCAGCTCTGGAAAAGTTTTCCAAGAGAAAGTTGAAGCTATGTCTCCCGAACAGGCCCGGATGATGCTGAAGGCGAAATATGCCGCCGTCGGTAAAGTCAAAAAAGCGGTAGGAGAGATCGATCTTTCTGGTTTAAAGTTGATGTTTACGAGCATTTCCATCAAAGATAAAGCGGTTTTTTCCCGTCAATTTTCGGTGATGATTAATGCTGGTGTGGCGATCGTGAGATGTTTGGGAGTTTTGGGGGATCAATGCGGTAACCTCAAGATGAAAAAAGCCCTGCAAGCGATTAGCGCTGAGGTACAGCAAGGGAGTCCGTTATCGGAAGCGATGGCCAAACATCCCGAATGTTTTGATGAACTTTATGTCAGTATGGTCGAAGCTGGAGAGACGGGGGGGGTACTCGATGAAGTGCTGAACCGTCTCTCGAAACTTTTGGAAGATATGGCCCGCTTGAAAAACCAGATTAAATCGGCGATGACCTATCCAGTAGCGGTGGGAATTTTGGCGGTAATTGTGTTTTTCGGGATGACGATCTTTTTAATTCCAGTATTTGCGAAAATTTTCATCGATTTAAAGGTGCCACTACCGGCCTTAACGCAATTTATGCTCTTTTTAAGTAGTGTGATGCGTAGTTGGTTAATTTTAATTCCGATTGTTACCATTGCTGCCACGGTTTTTTTACTACGTCGCTATTACAAAACCCCGATCGGTCGTCTACAAATTGACCACTTTTTCCTTAAAATGCCTCTTTTTGGTGATTTGAATGAAAAGTCGGCTGTGGCTAGATTTTGCCGGGTTTTTGGGACTCTGACCCGTTCTGGTGTCCCGATTTTAAGTTCCCTCGACATCGTTTCTAATACGGTGGGTAATCAGGTAATTGCCAATGCGATCGCCGGTGCCAAGGCGGAAATTCAACAGGGGGGAATGATGAGTTTGGCCCTACAAAAAGCCAATGTTTTCCCACCTTTGGCGATTCAAATGATTAGTATTGGCGAGGAAACGGGAGAATTAGATGCCATGATGATGAAAGTGGCGGATTTCTACGAAGATGAGGTGGAACAGGCCGTTAAAGCTTTAACCAGTATCATTGAACCTTTGATGATGGTTGGTGTTGCGGGGATGGTGGGAATTATTCTTCTGTCTATGTACCTGCCCATGTTTAAAATCTTCGATGCCTTGGGATAAGTTGATCAGTGATCAGTGATCAGTGACTATTGCCAGTAGCTTGAAATCAGCAAGATTTTAATTTTCATCTCCTTTTACTTGATTAGGTGAATCTGTGTCTTACGAAACTTTATTAGCGGAATACAGCTGTCGTGAGGGGGCGATCGAATTATTGCGACAATATCGCCCTTATTTAGAGTTAATTCCTAGTCTGCGTCGTCCTGAAGAGAGTTTAATTACTATTCCCTTGCCCTTGGTCAGAATTCGTCCATCTTCTGCCCTGGAATCTAGAAAGACGGTACAATTAGCCTGTGATTTGGTTATTCTGATGTGTGATCCAGAATGGAAAATTAAATTAGGTTCAGAAATCCTGATTTTTATCCATCGTCCGGGGGAAGATTTCTCTGATTTGTTGAAACGCTGGCGCGAAACCCAAATATGTTTAGATAAAGAATATGAATGGTTAATGCCCCCCAGAGAACAACATATGTTTAGTGAAGGTGCAGAAAAAATTCATCCTTTATTTGTGGTTTTTGATCAAACGGCCGAGAGAATAAAAAAGGGTTTAAGAGGGGCTTTTTTACCGATGGTTGTTCAAAATTATCGGCCAGCTTTGATTGATGATTCCTTAGAATTAGTCGATCAAGATTAGCTGACTCTCTGGGGTTAGTATAAAGGGAACAGTTGACGATGGTTAAGCCCCTAAAATCAAGCGCTGACGATGGCAATTAAGCAGCGAAATTTCTTGGCCAGAAACCCTTTCTAACATCTCGACGATATGATCGGGCTGCAGTAAAGTGCCATCATTGCGACAACTGCCCACATAGCACAAAACGGCTTGTTTGTCAACAGTTTTTAACTCTAATTCATATAATTGTTCTCGCAGATTAATCGTGACTTTTTTGCCGGATTTGGTGGTTTTTTCCCGTTCCATCACCGTTGCTTGCTTAATTGCCTCGAGCCAATTTTGCCACTGTTGGCAGTCAATTCCCTCACTATTAAAAGTGAGCAAATACTCGGCTTTTTCTAACAAACGGGTGGCAGCTGGGGCATTTAAGGGAATTTCTTCCACCTGATAAACCGGTAAATCTGCGGGTAATTGCGCTCTTAATTGCTGTTTAAACCTCTCTAAATCCATCACTTTTGTCAATTCAAAATCGACAATCTCACCGCTACTGGTTGCTCCCAAGGATAAGGCATTTGCGATCGAAATTCTCGGACCGGGGTGAAATCCACCGGTAAAGGAAATGGGAATAGCAGCCCGACGGACGACGCGATCAAATAAACGCACCAGATCTAAGTGGCTAACTAGAGCTATTTCGCCAATTTTGCCAAACCAAACCCGAATTCTTTGGGCGCGTTCTTGATTAGGTTGAAAATGTCCGGCAAAAGCGGGAATCGTAGGCGCTTCAATAACGATATTATGACCAAAATCGACGCTACAAACGCCACAATGGGAACAACCCTCAAAAGAACAATCGGGGACTGTTGCCGCCTCTAGAGCGCGTTTTAAGTCCTCCTGGAGCCATTTTTTATCGATACCGGTATCCAGATGATCCCAGGGCAAAGGACGCTCTAAAATATCTTTGTCTGCATCGGCAAAAATATTCCATTCTCCCTGTTCTACCTGACGATATTTCCAAGTTAAACCGGATTCTTCGATCGCCTGTGACCATGCTTGATAGGCTTTTTCTGTATTATCCCACCAAGCATCCATCCCGGCTCCCAATTGCCAAGCGCGCAGCACCACTTTCCCTAAACTTCTGTCACCGCGACCGATAAAATCTTCCATGGCCGAGATGCGGACATCGGTATAATTGACTTTTACCCCTCTCATACCTTGGAATTCCTGTCTTAATAACTCCTGTTTGCGGATAAATTCGGCCGTCGAGACGGAATGCCACTGGAAGGGGGTATGAGGTTTGGGCGTAAAATTAGAGATAGTTAGGGTAAAATCGAGGGGTTTCCGCTTCGGTAAACGACATTCCCGACGCAACCAGCGCAGCGTTTCCGCGATACCAATCACATCCACATCGGTTTCCCCGGGCAAACCGATCATAAAATAGAGTTTGACCTTATCCCAACCCTGTTCGACGGCAGTTTTTATCCCTCTGAGTAATTCTTCGTTGGTTAACCCTTTGTTAATCACATCGCGCATTCGTTGGGTTCCCGCTTCCGGTGCAAAGGTTAAACCTGATTGACGATTGCCCCCAATTATGTTAGCAATATTTTCGTCAAAGCGATCGACTCTTTGACTGGGTAAGGATAGAGAGATATTCTCATTCTGGAGACGGTTTTTAATCTCCATACCCACAGCAGGTAAAGCTAGATAATCGGAGCAGCTGAGAGATAATAAAGAAAATTCGTTATATCCCGTCGCTCGCATTCCTTTTTCAATCGATTCGATTACTGCTTCCGGTTGCACATCCCGTGCGGGACGGGTTAACATCCCCGGTTGACAGAAACGACATCCCCTAGTGCAACCGCGACGAATTTCCACCACCAGGCGATCGTGAACTGTTTCCACGAAGGGAACTAAACCGATAGAATAGGCTGGGATGGGAGTGGCTACCCGGCGTAAAATTCTTTTCGGTACATCGTCACGATTGGGGATAACTGCACCCCCTGGGGTGACATCGTAGAAACGCGGCACATATACCCCCGGAATTTGGGCTAAATCTAGTAATAGTTCTTCTTTGCTTAGATTAGCTAGTTTACCTTCTTCTAAAATTAAACCGATTTCTGGCAATAATTCTTCGCCATCACCAAGGGCGATAAAATCAAAAAAGTCGGCGTAGGGTTCGGGGTTAGAGGTGGCAGTTTGTCCCCCGGCAAAAATTAGCGGATAGTTACCTGAGTCTCTTGCTCTCCAAGTCAAGGGAATTGCCGCTAAGTCGAGCATTTCTAAAATATTGGTGGCTCCTAGCTCGTAACTGAGACTAAAACCCAGAATATCAAAATCGGTGAGGCAACGACGGGATTCTAGGGCAAATAAGGGGGTTTTTGTCTGTTTGAGTTTTTGGGCTAAATCCGGTGCGGGTAAATAAGTGCGATCGCAGAGTTGGCGGGGTTGAGCATTGAGGATATTGTAGAGGATAATATGGCCGAGGTTAGATGCCCCCACTTCGTACACTTCTGGATAGGTTAACACCCAACGAACCACCGCACTTGCCCATTCTTTATGTTTAGCACCTAACTCGTTGCCCAAATAACGCGCTGGTCGAAAAATGTCGGGGGTGAGCAGTTGGTCTAAAGCAATAGTCACGGCAATCTACCTCAGATATCTTCAGCAATGGGTGCTTTTCTACTATAGCAGCCAGAATCGAGTCAGTTATCAGTTATCAGTTATCAGTTATCAGTTATCAGTTATCAGTTATCAGTTATCAGTTATCAGTTATCAGTTATAGTCATTTCAGATAAGTCTGATACAGTCTAGACCGACAAAATCCTTATGAACTCTGGGATTGATATTCTCAATCTTAATTGAAATGACTATATCAGTTATCAGAGGTCAGTTATCCAGTTATCGGGAGCATCTCACCTTTGTAACTCCTAAATTAAGTTTTATGTCAAGCTATTTTGAAAGCCTTACCAGAAGCAAGTTTTAGCGATAAGCATAATTACTCACTTGCATAAGTGAGATGCTCCCCAGTTATTCAGTTATCAGAGTTCAGTTCACTGATTACTGTTTACTGTTTACTGATTACTGATTACTGTTGACTGTTCACTGAAAATACACCCCACTTCCCCATCTCCCTAAAATTCCAGAGGTCAAAGGATAATTAAGCGACGATGAAAGAGCCGTTAATTGAATTGAGAGGAGTATCGAAAAGATTCGGGGATAATGTTATTCTCGACGGTTTAGATTTAACCATTTATCGAGGGGAGGCCCTGGTAATTATCGGGCCGTCGGGAACGGGAAAATCAACGATTTTACGAGTAATTGCGGGATTAACGGGGATAAATGCCGGAGAAATTTATATTAAAGGCCAATTGCGTCAGGGATTGCTAGAAGATGGTCGAGAAGCGATGCGAACTTCCTTAGTTTTTCAACAAACGGCCCTGTTTGATTCTCTCACTGTCGGCGAAAATGTCGGTTTTTATCTCTATGAACAAACTAAGTTAAAAAAAGCCAGAATTAGGGAATTAGTGGAAAAAAGCCTAGAAATGGTCGGTTTAAAGGGAATTAGTGACCTTTATCCCTCGGAACTATCGGGAGGAATGCGTAAACGGGTGGCTTTTGCCCGCGCTATTATCACTAATCCTGATAATCAGGCCGATAATCCCGAATTACTGCTATATGATGAACCTACGGCTGGATTAGACCCGATAGCTTCCACAATCATTGAAGATCTAGTGCGGACTCTCCATGAAAAATCAGGGTCTGCAAACACTTATGTGATGGTTTCTCACCAACAAAGTACCATCCGACGCACCGCCGATCGAGTAGTATTTCTCTATCAGGGAAAAGTGCAATGGCAGGGATTAGTGGCAGATATCGATCGTACCGATCATCCCATGATTCGGCAATTTTTTAGCGCCAGCATTGCAGGCCCGATTAGGACAATCGTTTAAGCTAGATTAAGCTAAATTAAGAACTATCGAGAATGAGAGAAAAATCATGCAGAGTTCGCGAGCTTTACGGGAAGGAAGACTAGGTTTGTTTGCCCTAGGCGGATTATTAGTCTTTGGGGCGCTCGCTATCTGGGTTCGCGGGGGAGGATTTGGTCAAAGAACCTATCAATTAATCTTCGAGTTTGCCGACGTGGAAGGGTTACAAGTCGGGGCGCCGGTGCGTTTTCGCGGGGTGAGAGTGGGAAGAATTACGAGTTTTATCCCAGGGAGTAATCAAGTGGAGGTTATTGCCGAGATTGCTTCTGCTACTTTAGTTATGCCTAGGAAGGTAACTGTTACTACCAATCTTTCCGGATTAATTGGGGAGGCAGCCATCGATATCACTCCCTTAGTTTCTTTAAGTGCTGAGTCCAAAAATCTCGACCCTCTGGGTCCCGACTGTGATCAACAGTTAATTCTCTGTAATAATACTCGTTTACAGGGGACAACAGGAACACAATTAATGTCTAGTGTTGGTCGTTTAGTGGATACTTTTACCAGTCCTGAATTTGTGGGTAATCTTAATGATGTCACCAAAAATACCGCTATAGCAGCTCAAAAAATCGCCCGTTTATCCGATGATACCTCCCAGACTATCCGTAATGCCCAAAGAGAAATCTCTCGTCTATCTTTGGAATTAGCTGCCACCAGTCGCTCGGTCACTAATACGGCTAATAATGCCTCCCGTTTTGTCAATACTTTAGATAATACCGTTCAGGAAAATCGCAGTCAAATCAGCAGGACTTTTCAACAATCTTCCCAATTAGTCGCTAATCTCAATGCTGTTCTCAGCGAAAATCGGGGACAAATTGTTAATACTCTCGATAATATTAATCAAGCTAGTTTAGGTATTGGTAGTCTCGCTAATAATCTCAATAATACCGCCCTGAGGTTAAATGCTGGTTTAGATGAAATTGATACTAAACAAGTCATGCAAAATATCGAGACTATTTTGAATAATGCAGTGGAAACATCGAATAATTTACGAGAAATTACTAAAACTATTAACGATCCTGCTACAATTGTCGTGCTGCAAAAAACTCTTGAATCCGCTAGGGTGACTTTTGAAAATACCCAAAAAATCACCTCGGATATCGATGAGTTAATCGGTGATCCCCAATTTCGCGAGAATTTAAGACGTTTAATCGATGGCTTAAGTAATCTGCTTTCTTCTGGGGAACAATTAGAATATAATTTGCGTATCGCTCAAACTTTGGATACCATGACTCAAGAGTTAGCTAAACAAAAAGTTTTGACTATCTCTCGACCTTCTTTAAATCCTAAGCAAATGCAACTCTATCCCCAATTTATCGTTCAACAACCCCCCACAAGTGAAAAATAACAAAACAGCACAATTCAACCGATTTTCAGTGATCAGTAAATAGTAACCTGAAAACTCACATCTGATAACTGATAACTGATAACTGATAACTGATAACTGATAATAATATGTTGAAATCAATTTGTATTACTCTTGGAACTCGTCCCGAAGCGATTAAATTAGCTCCCGTTATTCGTACTTTTCAAGAATCGGAACAGTTTCAAACCCATGTAATTCTGACGGGACAGCATAAAGAAATGGTAGCGCAGGTGATGGAATTATTTGCTTTAAAAGCAGATGAAAATCTCGATATTATGCAAACCCATCAAACTTTAACTGATATTACTTGCCGCAGTTTACGGGGTTTAGAAACTGTTTTTGAGCGCATAAAACCAGATTTAATTATTGTGCAAGGTGATACTACCACTGCTTTTGCTGCTGCTTTAGCGGCTTTTTATCAACAAATTCCTATCGCCCATGTGGAGGCAGGATTAAGAACTAATGATATCTATAATCCCTATCCCGAAGAAGCTAATCGTCGCCTAATTTCTCAACTGACTACCCTACATTTTGCTCCCACTACTTTAGCCGTGGAAAATTTACAAAAATCAGGGGTGACAGGAAATATTCACCACACTGGCAATACGGTTATTGATGCTTTATTAACCGTAGCCAAAACCGCACCAGAATGTCAAATTGCGGGCTTAAATTGGTCAGATTATCGGGTTTTATTAGCCACGGTTCACCGCCGGGAAAATTGGGGCGAACCCCTACAGGATATTATCAAAGGATTTACTTTGTTGTTAGAAAAATATGCCGATACGGCCTTGTTATTACCCCTGCATCGCAATCCCACCGTCCGAGAACCAATTCAGTCCGCTTTGGGCAATCATCCCAGGGTATTTTTAACTGAACCTCTCGATTATGCCGAGTTAGTGGGGGCGATTCAACGCTGTTATTTATTATTAACTGATTCCGGCGGCATTCAAGAAGAAGCCCCTAGTTTAGGAAAACCGGTTTTAGTATTGCGAGAAACCACGGAAAGACCGGAAGCAGTACAAGCGGGAACAGCGAAATTAATTGGGACTAATCCGGAGCAAATTTTAGCCGCAGCGGGAGAATTATTAGGGGATAAAATCGCCTATGATCGTATGGCTAATGCCATTAATCCTTTTGGAGATGGACAAGCATCCCAAAGAATCCTCGAAATCGTCCAAGATTTTTTGGCTTAATCTATGACTACTTGGTTGGGTATCGACCCTGGATTAGCGATTGTCGGTTGGGCTATTCTCCGGGATAATAGTGAGTTAATGCCGATTTTAGTCGATTATGGCACGATCGAAACTTCTAAAAATCTCTCTACTGCCCAGCGTTTGATCGAAATTGAACGGGATTTAAAGGAGTTAATCGCAGAATATAAACCGGGAGAAATTGCCGTGGAAATGCCCTTTTTTAACCGGCAAATCAAGGCAGCCGGTGGAGTCCTGCAAGCTTTAGGAATTATCAATCTAGTTAGCTGCCGCGATGGGGGAATTGAACCGATTTTCCTCCATCAAGCTAGTTGGAAATGTCATCTGGGCCATGGTAGGGCCACTAAAGCGGAGGTGGCTGAACAAATTAAGTATTTATTCGGATTGACAAAAATGCCTATTAATGATTCTGTAGATGCTATAGCGATCGCATACGCCGCTTTCAGTGGCGTTCGCAATCAAATCTCTTGAAGCAATTTGACGCAATTGTCCCAAAAATTTAACTGACAACTAAAAGCCATTTTTAAGCTTGGACTGTCTTAGTTCGATGGGACGGTTGAAGATAATAAGGCCTTCAAATATTTGAACTTCATGAAATTCATCGAAAAGAATTAGTTGAAATCTTTTCTGATTAAATGCTTCTAGCAAAAGCGCTCGCACTAATAGGTATTTTTAAGTTTCGTAGGTTGGGTTGAGGAACGAAACCCAACACCCAACTGCCAAATCTGCCTAAATTGGCGATCGCTATTTCTATCCTTTCATTACTCTTTGTTGGGTTCTTGTGTCAAACCAACCTACAATAATTGACTGGTTACTATCAATCTCATTGCTTAAACATGAATTCTGTAGAGAGATATATAAAACCCCCTACCCCATTTATAGTTGATAACTGGGGAAAATTGCTACCTGATTGGCAAGTTCCTCCGCAAACTATCGTAATTGTCTTGATTAATTCTCAATTTCCTTTAGACAGAGAAGGAGAATTAATTGAACAGGAAAAAGATCGCCTACTTAAGCAATTTATGCAATGGGGTCAATCTTTCCATATTATGAGTCATAAACAAGGCTTCTTAACAGAAATTATTTGTCCTAAAGCAGGAACACCTCAATACTCAAAAAAAGGCGATGCTCATTTTGATTTGGTTGCCACGGTTCATCATTCATTGGGATTTAATTTTTCGACAGTTAAAGGCTGTAAAACTCTGCTGCATCCAAGATGGCATACTGCTGTCTATCCCGGACTTTTCTTGTCTGGGACGACAGCAGTAGCAGTTGAGTCAATTTTGACAGTATAGAAAACGGGTTTTTTAAAGAAACCCGTTTTCTGGACTATAAAGATTTATTAAAATGTAACTTATGATACAGTCGAGGAGGGGGTGGAGTGCATATTGGCCATTATGAACCGCCAATAAAAAATGAAGTGCATCAACTGGAAAGCTTGACGAAGTAAAGCCGATCTTTTAAAGTCCGAGGTTGAAGAACGAGGCAGATATATTAAAACCGATAGTTGACGAAATTGGTCAAAAAATTTAGCTGACAACTAATAGCCATTTTTAAGCTTGCACTATCTTAGTTCGATTGGAACGACCGCGCCACCAAGCGAGTAGGGTACTAGCGATAAAAATACTCGAATAGGCCCCAGCTACGAAACCGATAATTAAAGCTAGGGCAAAATATTTTAAGGTGCTGCCACCAAAGAGAAAAATCGCCACCAGAGGCAATAAAGTGGTCAGGGTGGTATTAATCGAACGAGTTAGGGTTTGACTCACCGCATTATCGACAATTTCATCCACGGACAATTCGGGGGTATTAACAAAATTTTCCCGGACGCGATCATAAATTACCACTGTGTCATTAACAGAAAAGCCCACAATTGTCAAGAGGGAAACCAAAAATAAACTATCCACTTCTACCCCCGCAATTAAGCCTAAAACCGCAAAGACCCCTAAAGTGATCAAAACGTCGTGCAGCAGGGCGACAATGGCAAAAAAAGCGTAATCCCGTTGAAAACGGAAGCTTAGATAGGGCTTGCTGAAAAAGTAAGGGGGCAGCAGGAGAAAGATAATTGATTATTCAAGCCAATTGAGAAGATAAGTTTTTGTTGAGATAATTCAGAGAAAATATAACTTTTATTAATAGCAAAGGGGAGAAAACAGGAGAAAATTTGTTCTTTCTCGAAAAAAGCACAAAAAAAGGCACAAAACCTGCCGAAGCAGGGTAGAAAGATTGATAACCAAAAAAGTGACAGAAATGGCTGTTTGAGAAGTTGAGGGAAGTTTTGCCATCACTCGATTGAGGTTAAATCTTCTTTTTGCTTGACCAAATTTCCCTTCAATAGCATTACGAATTCTTTCATCTTCAAGAGCTTGTTTTTTCTTTTCTTTACTAATATTTGCCGGCGGTCTTCCTAAAGGGGGGCCGCTCATTCTAATACCTCTTTCTCGACAATAGGCTCGATTCTCCCGCGTCCGATAAATTTTGTCTACATGAACGGATTCAGGATAGAAGCCCGTATAACGCTTAAATTCTGCTATTTGTTCTTTCAAGTCCCCAGATTCATTGAAATTATCCCAACTTAGACGGTCTAAAAATACATAGCCATTGCAACAGCTTGCTGACAGTTTAGCTCCGAATTCCACTGGTTTTCCAGCTTTTCCTCTGACAATTGGACGTACATGAGGTTGGGTTAAACTGACGATTCTGTTCTCAATACTCTGTTTTTTATTTGACCACATCCATAACTGTTGGCGGTAACCTTCTGCGACAACTAGCAGCATTTTATACTGCCTTTTACTCAGCCAAGAAAGCGAGGCTCCGACCGCCATTAACTGCTCAATATGAGCTAAGTTTCTTTTGATATATTGGAGTTGTTTTTTAATAGCTTTTCTCCGTTGTTTTTGAGATGGTCTGCGTCTTTTAGCCACTTCTAAGTAAGCTTTTCTGGCTTGTTCTCGGTAAGTTTTCGGTTTTTTCGGGAATTTGTCTTTGATGGGTTCGTAGAGGGAGTCGATAATTTCTTCGGTTTGTTCTCTGGCTTGATTTAATATTCCTAAGTCATTGGGATACCTAATGTCAGCCGGCGCACAGGTGGCATCTAAAATTAATTTTCCTTGATTTTTCGGCTCACTTTCTTCTTCTCCCTTTTCTGCTTTTTCGGGCTTTTTTTCTCCCCTTTGAAAGCCGCTTAATCCTCCCTGGTTGCTCACCATTTTTTTGTTGACTTGGTTGACTAAATTAAACCCGATTCTTTCTCGAAAATAGACTAACATTGAGGCTTCAAAGGGAGCTTCATTGCTGTAAGCCGATAGCCCTAAAAAGTATTGTAGATAAGGGTTCTCTCTAATTTGTTCGACGGGTTCCCTATCACTTGTTCCCAACTTCTCTTTAATGATTAAAGCTCCCAACGCCATCCGAAAGGTTTTGGCTGGTGCACCCATTTCTTCTGAGAAGTTTTGGGCATATTCTTCTTCAAATTCTGACCAAGGAATTAGATTGGCCATGATAACCCAACGATTGTCTGGGGATAATTTCCCCTCCGAGGGAAACTCGAAGTTTTCTGGTGAGGTTGGGGGTAGCTCGACTCTGCGGTACATTGGTACTAGCCAAGGAAGGTGCAAGGGTTTTAAGCGATTAAGCGCAGATTCAGGGGCACCTGAGGGACTCTCAATTCAGCTAAAAGCCTTTTCCGATAAAGGTTACAGCTTCTTTCAGCAAGCCCTACCTAGAGAGTCTAAAGTTAAAATATCAAGTTAAAAGTTTAGGAGTTTTTGGTTCTTTTGTTAGGGGTGAAGCGACAGCTAATAGTGATCTAGATTTATTGGTAGAATTTAAAGGAGATGTCACTTTTGATAATTATATGGATTTAAAATTTTTACTTGAGGATTTATTTAAGCGCAAAATTGATTTAGTAATCAAGGAAGATATTAAACCCCAGATTCGAGAACGTATTTTAGAGGAAACGGTTTATGTCTCGTGATCTGAGGCTTTATTTAACTGATATTTTGAGTAGTATTCAAAAAATTCAAGATTATACAGCAGGGATGAACTATGATGATTTAATTGAGGACAATAAAACTTTTGATGCAGTCGTTCATAATTTGCAAATTATTGGCGAAGCAACTGAGCAAATTCCTGATGAGATTAGGCGAAAATATCCTGAGACTGCATGGCGAAAAATTGGTGGTTTAAGGGATATTATTGCTCATGCTTACTTTATGGTTAATCCTAAGATTGTTTGGGATATCATCGCAACAAAAATTGAACCACTTTATAAGACTGTTGAATTGATTTTAGAGCGTGAAATTAAATAGGAGTATTCATTGTTTACCAAAGTGAATAGTAATGTCCATAATGCAAGTTATGTTGTTCAACACTCTATTTTGACTTAAATTACTCTAAAATGCTACCTTCTATTTGTTGGCTAGTTATCAAAGCTAGTAAGCTGAAAGTATAGAATATTTGAGTCAGGTTAAATTTGATTTTCATGGTTTTATCTTTTAAGTACCTAAGCAAAATTAATTACACATATCTAACCACCTCTTGCCTCTTGCCTCTTGCCTCTTGCCTATCTTCACTAGGAAATTAATTTTGCACGACTACTTAAGATGATAAGGAAAAGTTACACTTCGTCATAATTTTATAGACATATTGATAATCCCCAAGGAAGAGGATTAGGTGCATTTTCTGGTTTAACACATTTATTCAATTTTGTCGTTCCATCAGACTGAATGTAGTAATCTTCACCCCAATCTGATTGATCATTACCAAAACCAACTATCGCTGTATTGCTACAATTAGCAACAATTCTATCTGCCCAACTTTTCAATAAACTTTTAGAACCCATGATATTATCAATAATGGATTGACTTCTGGAATCACTATTAGTACGAGTTTCACTGTAATAAGAACTCAAAACAATAGCTAATACATCAGTTTTATTTGTTGGATTTCCTGTTCTATCTTCATTGGCTACTCCTTTATAAATTTCAAACTTAACCCATTTAACTCCCTTTGAACGAATTTTTTGAAGGATTTTATCAACAGTAGCTTGACAGCCTAGCTTTGGTTCTGATTGTGCTTTAACCGAAGGATAGGAATTAGCGAAAAGTGTTGACAATCCTAATAAGGAAGCAATTAAAAGATTTTGGGAGTTAGGTAGTTTCATGGTTTTGTCCTCTGAGAAAACTTAATTAAAATCAAACATTTTTGTTGGCAGTTGAGTAGTTGAGTTGACGTTAACAAAGTAACTGTTGGTTGTGTTGGGTTTTATTCTTCAACTACAAGAGTAGCGATCGCAATTCGGCTAATCCAATCGAAGCTGATCATAAAGACGATAAGTCCCTTTGTTTTTGGGCAATTTCTAAAAGCACATCGTCAAGAGTTGGCTCTGGACTTGCCTTAACGCCCTCAATCTCATGTTTATGATGCGGAAAAGTTTTAATTTCGGTATGGTGAGGAGCATTATCATAACGAAAAATCATTACTTGATGCTCATCCATATAATGATAACGATATTTTATTTTGGCTTTTACATCAGTATTTTTTACTTCAATAAAATCTAGACGATGATTGTTTTCAAAAATAATTGAAACACTAATATAACCTTGATTCGTATTGTAAATTTTTTTTGTTAGCGAAACAAAGCGTATATTAGGAAAGGATTGAAGGATTGTTTCGATTTGCAAAAAATAGGCTTCAATCATCTTAACTTTTGAAGTTGAATTTCATTTTGTCCGAGCATTTCATACAATCCAGCCCAAATCATAAAATCTTCTTCATCCGCTAAGATACCTTGAGAAAATTCTTGATAAAATTTTTCAGATGTTATCTGATATTTCTGCTCAAAAACTCTTAAGTCTAATCTTAAATTTAAAATTGCTCTTTGCAATCTTACTATCTGATCATCAATAATACTTTGAGCAAAACTTTCTTCATCTTCTACAGAACTTAAAATTATTTTTAATCGCTGTTCGGTTTTGGGTTGAACAGATAGGTGAAAATCTAACATTAGTTTACCTCATCAGCTAAATTACCAGAATGGCGATCACATCCTTGATTTGCTCATTGGTTAAGTTGAAAAGACCACGAATGAATTTGGCGGATATTGGGCGGCTACATATTCCATAATATCATAAGTAGTTTCATGGTTTTGTCCTCTGAGAAAACTTAATTAAAATGAAACATTTTTGTTGGCAGTTGAGTAGTTAGGTTGACGTTAAAAAAGTAATCGTCGGTTATGTTAGGTTTCGTGCCTTAACCCAACCTACAAGATCAGCGATCGCACTCTGTTAATATATCTAAAATATCAGCGATCGCATTATCATTATAAAATAGGCGATCACATTTATTCTGTTAAACATTCTAAGAAAGAATTAACACCTAACAATTTGATGCTATATAGTTGCATTGCTCTTCTTAATTCTTCATCAGCCCGTAAATCATCATCTCCAGATACAATAATATTTGCTTCTCCATCAATAGCTGTAGATAAAATAGGTAAGTCTTTAGGATCTCGGCAATGAGGAGGAATCGTTTTGGTTTCAACCCAGATTGAGCGACTTCTTAACTGTTTTTCTAGTCGTAAAGCTTGATTGATGTCAATATATTTTTTGAGTCTAGGTCGATTCCAAACTTCATGAAATTCATCGAAAAGAACTTGACTGATAATTAGTTGAAAGTTTTTCTCATTAAATGCTTCTAGTATGGGTAGTGTAACTCGTCCTTTTAGCAAAATACGAATCCAAATATTCGTATCAATAACTACTCGTAATGTCATGTTTATTTAATTTTTGCTTGACGTACAGCTTGAATTTCTTGCATAATATCATTATCGGTAACTTCATCTACTGGATCTTGATTATAGAGTTCTGTAATTAAAGCTTTTAAATCTGACTGTAGCTCTACTTCAATTAAAGCTTTGGCTATTTTTGTACGCTCACTGGGCTGTAATTGTTGAATGACAGAAATGAGTTGTTCTAGGGTTATAGGTATTGTTATCATAGATTTCATGTCTCTTAGTTGAATAAAAACAGTCTGTAATCTCATTATATCAAGTATGATGAGGATCTTGGTTATGCGAAACTAGACGTTAATTTCAATAGGCGGTAATTGTTGGGTTTCGTACCTTAACTAAAGCTACGCGCCTAGACTTATTATATGCTAAAACTTACTGAATACCGCTATATTTTCATAGGCAGGGTGAAACCCCCCAAGGTAATAGTCCGTGTGTCCCAGCAGGAACACACTTATTTAATTTTGTCGTTCCATCAGATTGAATGTAGTAATCTTCACCCCAATCTGATTGATCATTACCAAAACCAACTATCGCTGTATTGCTACAATTAGCAACAATTCTATCTGCCCAACTTTTCAATAAACTTTTAGAACCCATGATGTTATCAATAATGGATTGACTTCGAGAATCAAAAGTAGGTTTTTTAGTAAAATCCCAAGCACTTAAAATTATTTCTAACTCGTCTGTTCTGTTAGTTGGATTACCCGTGTTATTTTCATTGGCTTTTCCCTTATAAAGCTTAAACCAAGTCCTTCTAACCCCTTTAGAGCGAATTTCTTGAAGGACTTTATTGACAGTAGCTTGACAGCCTAGTTTTGGTTCTGATTGTGCTTTAACCAAAGGATAGGAACCAGCAAAAAGCGTTGACAATCCTAATAAGGAAGCAATTAAGAGATTCTGGGGGTTAAGTGGTTTCATGGTTTTGTCCTCTGAGAAAACTTAATTAAAATGAAACATTTTTGTTGGCAGTTGAGTTGACGTTAAAAAAGTAACTGTTGGTTGTGTTGGGTTTCGTGCCTTTCCTCAACTCAACCTACAAGAGCAGCGATCGCACTACATAAATTATAATTTAATGCTCAGGGATTGGGGTTTGATAATCCCAGCGTCTATCTTCTATATGTTAACAATTTCATTAGGGCGAATAATCTGAATGTCAGGAATTTTAATAAAGTCATCTGGATTAAAAGTCAGTAAATGAGTTAATTTCTGGGTTTTCATGACAGCTATTAAGCGAATATCATGAGTTCTTTTTCCCTTAATATTATAAGTATTCGCTAGATCATGCCAATAAAAGAAAATTTCGGATGTTTCTTCTATCCAAGAAAAACGATTAATTAATTGATTGACTTCATCACTGGTTTGCTTAACACTCCATCCTAAACCATTTACTTCTATTGGTCGTGTCGCGACTACCCAAAATTCAATCAATACTTGAGAGGTAATATAGCAATCATGACCACTTTTGAATAAATTGGAGACAGCTTTAATGGCCAGTAAATGACTAGAAGAATCTGGATCACTTCCTCGCAGTAAAATATTAGTATCGAGTAAATATTTAGCCATTAATCCTCGTAAATACTATCACGATGTAGGGCTTCATCCGGTAGACTGAATCCTCTTTTTTGATGACTCATTGCCCATTCTTCCCATCTCTTGGCTTTTTCTTGTGGAGAAATATAGCTATTATCAATTTTTAAATTATTTGTTTTTTTTAGGAGTTTCATGAATGTTAATACTTGCTCTTGACCAGATTCATCTAATGTTCGCCATGTTTCTAGTAAAATTTCTTCGGTAGTCATTTTTATTTCCTCATCAAGTTGTTAAGGAGAATTACATTTGAGAAAACTTAATTAAATTGAAACATTTTTGTTAGCAGTTGAGTAGTTAAGTTGACGTTAAAAAAGTAACCGTTGGTTGTGTTGGGTTTCGCGCCTTAACCTAACCTACTAGATCGGCGATCGCACTACACGCTACGCTCTATACCGATCCACATTGTGGTCCCCATTCCTTACCCCAAGGAAGAATAGATGGTGGTGTACTCGCCTTAAGGCACTCCCTTAATTTTGTCGTTCCATCAGATTGAACATAGTAACTGAAAAAACCATCAGTGTTGCTAACACCAAAATATACAATAGCAGTGTTTCCACAATTCTTGACAATTTGATTGGCCCAAGTATTCAGCAATTTTAGAGAGTTCATTATATTCTCAATTATGGGATCGGCTTTTTTGGGATTATCATTAAATAAAGCAACTGTTAATTCATCAGTTCTGCTTGTTGGATTACCAGTCATATAATTATTGGCAGTTCCTTTAGAAATACTAAACTCAACCCTTCTAACTCCCTTTGAACGAATTTCTTGAAGGATTTTATCAACAGTAGCTTGACAGCTTGCTTGAGTTTGTTGAGGAGAAGGTTTATTATTTGGTAGTTGTTGACTATTATTAGAAGTTGCTCTAACTAATTCAATAGAACCACAACCAGGATGTTGTTTTCGACCTGTAAAACGGTTTAAGCTTGAGTCGAATTTTCCAGAAAAATCGACAATGCCCCAACCCGCACCTGGAGATTGTATCCATTTGACACCTTTAAGACTCATTTCCAATGTATTTAGATTAAATGTACCACGAAATAAAGCTATTCCTCTAGGTAAATTAGGGTTTTCTGGTACAGGATATAGTTCAAATTCAGCAATAATTTCAGTTCCCTTTTGATTAATAGTAAGAGTTACTCCAGTTATTCCTTGAGCGCAAGTATATTTACCAATCCATTTACCATTAATTGATCCATTATTAGAAGCAGAAGGCTGAGGTTTTGGACTCTCTGTTGGCGTAACATTTGCTGTCACCTTAACCTCCGATTGAACATAAGCAGACACATTAGCAAAAGAGCGATCGCCTGTCACCAACACATCAAACATACAGGATTCCAGCATAGCAGAAGCAGTCACCCCCGCGCTACGACAAACCCGTTCCGCTTCTTGTTTTTGTTGCGTCGTAAAATCCGCTAAAGTCAACACCTTTTTCGGGAAATTCAAATTCGTAAAAGTCGCTGAGGTTTCGCCCACTTCATAGGCAAATAAAGACTCTGGCTGAGGAATACGCCAACTATTGCCATACTCCTTGTACAGTTGCTCGTAATTAGGATTAATACCGACAACCTTTCCTTGACGAGTTTTCAAATCATCATTAGGACTATTATTGTAATTTCCTAACAAACCATACATCTTTGAGATGCGAGACTTGGGGACTGTGACCTTAATCGTTAACACGGAACTTCCCGATACTTCTACCCACTCCCCGGTGGGGGCGATGATTCTATATTCAGCCCCATTTTTATCTACCCTTGCACCACCTTCAAGCACAATGGGAAAACTAGCTTCATTAACATTTCGAGCACTAATCTGGAGCTTTCCTTGATAAATTCCGATTCGTTCACCACCCGCTTTGATTGCTACGGCTGAGGGTAAAGAAGCATTATCTCCCACCCCTTTAAAACGACCTTGTACTTCAAAATCTCCTCGTTCAGATTTCGCCAGAATAAACTCGCCTACCGCTTGGAAGCTATTGCGTAAGCCATCAAAGGTGACAATATGAGGGTCTCCATAAATAACGCCTGTATTTCCGTCTGGTTTACGGGGAATATCGGGGGTGGGTTCTGGTTTCGGTTCTTCTTGGGGTGGTGGACAACCTTCTTTAACTTTATCAGCGCCAGCAAAAGTTGCTGACCATTTCCAAGGGTTTAACCAACGTTCTCCTAGTCCAAAACTTTCCCAGGTTGGTCCCGCTATTATAGAAATAGGTTGAGAAATTCCACTAATTTTCTTTAAATCCAAAAATACAGGACCACGAGGTGCGCTAGGACAACCTATATCTAGCGGCAATCTCGTAATGCAATTTTTTGGATTTCCCCATGTACCTGGATACAGCAACCAACTTTTATCACCTAAGTCTTCAATTTTCTCAACTCCGACACGGGGTAAATATTCAACTACTTCTCTTGATTTAGGGTCGGAAGATGAAATTAAAGATAAATTATCATGGAGGTTGTATATCTTTCCCCCTCGATGTTTTTCTTCACAACTAGGATCAATAGATGTGGGAATCTTAAATTTAGTACAAATACTTAATTCACTAATTCCCGACTTAGGATAACTCGCATGACCACCCAAACCGACAAAAACATTAGATTGAGCAAGAATATCATTGGGGCTACCTAAGTTAGTTGAAAATAGAATATTGTTATCCTTAACTAATTCTGTCCATTCAAAAATTTCTCCTCCTTCGGAAATAAACTCTCTCACCAAGAAAATGTGTTCGCCAAAAGCAACTCGACAAGGATAGTAGTAGCCATCCCGATCCTTCCGCAAAAAGACCGTTATTCCTTCCCAATCTCCTTCATGATTATTAAATCCTTCGTGATCGTACCAATTGCTATGGGGATAGTGAAAATAATAGTTAATTGCTAATTCTTTAATTCCTGTTTTTTTGTTATCTATTTCTAAATTATCATTTTCAACGATTGAGGCATAAATTTTAGCAGGAGTTTTTTTACTTCGACTGTAAGCACCTTTGATATCGGTTTTAAATTGACTAAGATCTAAGTAATCATTTGCATTTCCTCTATCCTTAATAGTGGCTTTAGTTTCGGCTTTCCAAGTATTCTTATTAACATCAAAAGGAACTTGATATTCTTCCTCTGGTTCAAAATTCAAAATCGGAGTGAAATAGTTAATTAAACCTTGTTTCGTCAGTTCTCTACGGTCGATCACTTTGTTTTGACTGTCAGGAACTTTGATCCTAAAATTTTTGATAGTAACTTCAGGACGGTCAGCAATAAAAAAAGTTTTTAGATAAATATCTTCGCCTAATTCTCCCTTGTGTAATTTATTCAACTTAAACTCAATTTCTTCAACAACAGCTTCTCGAGGGACAACAAATTTGTCGATGGTGATCTGGTAAATACCTGGTTCTCGAAAACGAATCGATATTTTATCATCATATCCTGATGCTTCATAGCTAGAAACAGGTCTATTATAATCATCTGAAATCTTAATAGAAACCTTATCACTGAGCTTCCACTTTCTAAATCTATTGATTACATCAAAGTTTTCTAAATCTACACCTAGACGGAGATAATATTCGCCTTTTTCCTTAACTTCTACTGTCCAATTAACGGTTATTTCCTTATCTACTCCTGCGGTTGCCCACCAGCGATCGATCCCTAATTTGGGTGTACCATCTGGTTGAATGGGGCTAAAATAATTATCAATTTTCTGCTCTGTTTGAGATTGCCCAATAGCCGGTTGTGGAGTTTGAGCCACGACAGAAGCGCTATATTTAGCATCAGGCAGACAGTAACTCAACAGAAAAACGCCACAGAGAGAGAGTGCCAGCAGCTTTCTCAAGAATTCCTCGCCAATAATGGCAAGAAATGCCCCTAAAGCCACCCAAAACCAACGCAACCGAGTTTTCACGCTTCGACCTCCTGACAATTTGGCTCTCCATGCCACCGAGAGATAGCTAGTTAACGGCTCATTGTATCACCAAAGCCCTCGAAGCAATCTTAAAGCTCCCCTAGCCATAACAATTTTTTAACAATCCCAAGACTTTAGGCTGGGGATTCTTGGTTCACCGAGATTACTTGCTTAGACAGAATTTCTCCTGAGAAAGTAGAGGCATTCTCGACAAGTGCGCGCGGTTTTGGCCAACTGTACTTAGGGGCAAGTGTCATAAATCCACTGATCTATTAGTTATGATTGAGCTAAAGTTCTTAAAGTAGCCACCCCAAAAATAACGCGCCACCTACCAATGCTAAAATGGTGGGTTACGACGGATTGTTAGATCCCCTTTACCGCCTAGATTGTCGCCGTCTAACCCACCCTACCGCGAGACCTTCTCCCGAAAGTGCCAATCATCAATAACCGATGGAACCGACCGAAGAACAATTTTTAGTTTTTAACGCCCTCGAAACCCTAGCGATTGTCTTATACAGTTTCTCTAATCCTAGTAGTGGGCTGTGGTATATCGAAACCCTAAGTCCTACTTTACCCACATCGGTGATTCTTCCTGACGGAGAAATTGTTCCTTTTGAATTCGTGCAAGACTATGACTAACGCCGAACAACTTCGACAACAAAAAGCTAGACGTTTACAACAACTCTCTAGACTCGCTCGCGAACGATACCTAGAATCCGGTGGCGACCCATACCGTTCCGCCAATGAACAACAGTTAACCAAAGCGGAACAAGAGGAATTTCAAAACCTACTTTCCCAAGTTTTTGATCCAGAATACATCCAGCGATACCAAGAAAAATAAACGAAAGAATCAACAGAATTTAATCCATTAACAACCCTCAATAAACCTCATCGTGAGTCCCAATATTGAGCAAAACAATCTCATCTTGAGTCGTCTGCTCGTTTTTTTGAATCGTAAAAATAATCCGACAATCATATCCACAAGAACAAGCCTTTAGTCCATCATGCTCACCCTTTAGGCGATGGGTCATCAAATTGGGCGCAAAGACATCCTCCCTCATTTGCAGTAACGTTTTTTCAACTTGTCGCTGTAATGCCGCGTTACGCTGGACAAATTTTTTAAAAGATCGCTTAAACCTAGTCGTTAAAATTAACTCTCTCACGAATCCTCGTCGCTTTCTAGGTAACAACGTAATTCTGAGATAACTTCTTCTGCTGACATTGCTTTTAAATTCCCTGTTCGGTACTCTGCCAACGCCTCACGACATTCCTCCATAATTTCTCGTCTTCTGACTTCCACTAACCGCTTTTTGACAATATCAGCCAATAATTCTTGCTGTTCTCTAGGTAATTGACTGACTACCTCTAACGCATTTTCAAACGTAATCATCTTGACTCCTGATGGCAATTTGATCTCTCACTTCAGTATAAGTCCAAATTTAAGAATCCGAAAGCACAGTCGAATTTGGGAGAAACAATCACTTTTTTCTGACTGATCAGGTGTTTCAAGTCCCCTCTCTAAAGGGACGATCGCGGTTTAGATTCTGGGGAAGAGGCGATCATTAGTATTGCTTAGATGTTAAGTTGGTAATCAGACTATAATCAACAAATGAATAGAAAACAGCGAAAAACCTATGATTCTATTTTTGTTGATCCCATCCGCCGTAACATCTTTTGGGATGATACGGTGATGGCTCAAGAGTGGGATTTGATCTTAATGAAATTTCCCTTAATATTCATTCCCCGCACCCCCAAAAGGAACTAAAAAGATACCCAATTAAAGCTATTCGTAAATTTTTAATTAAAGCAGGAGTAAACTAATGCAATACAAAGGCTATGAAGCTGTGATTGAATATGATGCCAGCGATCGCTTATTTTTTGGTCGTGTCATTAATATAGAAGATATTATTGTTTTTGATGGTCTTTCCGTTGATGAGCTAGAACAGGCTTTTCAAACCGTCATTGAACAATATTTAACGGATTGTCAAACCCTTAATAAAATCCCTACACCACCAACTTATTCCTTTGATGAGGCGACTACGACGGTAATAAATTAACTAATAGGTCTTTTTAAGTTTCGTAGGTTGACTTATGATATAATTGCTTCTATCAATCTCATTGCTTAAACATGAATTCTGTGGAGAGATATATAAAATCTCCTACCCCATTTATGGTTCATAACTGGGAAAAATTGCTACCTGATTGGCAAGTTCCTCCGCAAACTATCGTAATTGTCTTGATTAATTCTCAATTTCCTTTAGACAGAGAAGGAGAATTAATTGAACAGGAAAAAGATCGCCTACTTAAGCAATTTATGCAATGGGGTCAATCTTTCCATATTATGAGTCATAAACAAGGCTTCTTAACAGAAATTATTTGTCCTAAAGAAGGAATACCTCAATACTCAAAAAAAGGCGATGCTCATTTTGATTTGGTTGCCACGGTTCATCATTCATTGGGATTTAATTTTTCCACAGTTAAAGGCTGTAAAACTCTGCTGCATCCAAGATGGCATACTGCTGTCTATCCCGGACTTTTCTTGTCTGGGACGACAGCAGTAGCAGTTGAGTCAATTTTGACAGTATAGAAAACGGGTTTCTTTAAAAAACCCGTTTTCTGAACTATAAAGATTTATTAAAATGTAACTTATGATACAGTCGAGGAGGGAGTGGAGTGCGTATTGGCCATTATGAACCGCCAATAAAAAATGAAGTGCATCAACTGGAAAGCTTGACGAAGTAAAGCCGATCCTTTAAAGTCCGAGGTTGAAGAATGAGGCAGATATATTAAAACTGATATTTGACGAAATTGTCCCAAAAATTTGGCTAGTGACTAACAGCCATTTCTAAGCTTGCACAGCCTTGCTTCGATTGGAACGACCGCGCCACCAAGCGAGTAGGGTACTAGCGATAAAAATACTTGAATAGGCCCCCGCTACGAAACCGATAATTAAAGCTAGGGCAAAATATTTTAAGGTGCTGCCACCAAAGAGAAAAATCGCCACCAGAGGCAATAAAGTGGTCAGGGTGGTATTAATCGAACGAGTTAGGGTTTGACTCACCGCATTATCGACAATTTCATCCACGGACAATTCGGGGGTATTAACAAAATTTTCCCGGACGCGATCATAAATTACCACTGTGTCGTTAACAGAAAAGCCCACAATTGTCAAGAGGGAAACCAAAAATAAACTATCCACTTCTACCCCCGCAATTAAGCCTAAAACCGCAAAGACCCCTAAAGTGATCAAAACGTCGTGCAGCAGGGCGACAATGGCAAAAAAAGCGTAATCCCGTTGAAAACGGAAGCTTAGATAGGCAGCAATGCCAAAAAATGACACTAATAAAGCTAAAAATCCTGACCTAAATAATTCTTGACCGATGGTGGGACCGACTGTATCGATTTGACTGGTTTCCGGGTCAAAGGTGCCAATTTTCTGATTTAAGGTGTCGAGTAATTTCGTTCTCTGTTCTTCTGCGAGGGTTTTCGTCCGCACCGATAAAGTATATTTATCCAACACCTGCACACTACTGTTACCCAATCCTTCCTCATCGAGAATTGCTTGCACTTCGGTAGTAGTTAAGGGTTTCTCACAGGTATTCTTTTTGGCACAGGCTAATTCTATCTGAATTCTCGTCCCACCGACAAAATCTAAACTCGGTCGCAAAGGCGCTTGAATAGTGAACCAAGAAATCACCATGGCCAAAATACTACCAATCGTCAGCAAGGCCGAGACTGTCCACCAAAAATTACGCTGTTTTGTAACGTTAAATGCCATATCTTTTAAGTGAAAAGTAAAAAGGAAAAAATGGGGGTTGGGTGTTAGGTTTTGGGGGTTGGGGTAGTGGGGGATTAGGGTTTTAGGGTTTTAGGGTTTTAGTTGAATTTCGCCATTTCCCCATTTCCCCATTTCCCCTATTCCCTAATAACTACTGATTTGTCGGTAAATTAGGGCAGAAAAGTTGGGGTTTTTGACGGACGCTGGGGACGTTTAAGACAGTGATTAACAGGAGCGTACGACTACAGGTTAAAGCGGTAAACATACTCACAGCTACCCCAATGGCTAAAGTTAAAGCAAAACCTTTGACTAATCCTGAACCCAACCAAAATAAGGCAGCACAGGCGATTAAAGTAGTGACATTACTATCAAGAATACTGGAAAAAGCCCGATAAAATCCCGACTCCACAGCCCGAAATAGAGATTTTCCGGCCCTTAATTCTTCCCGGGTGCGCTCAAAAATCAGTACATTTGCATCAACTGCCATGCCGATACTGAGGATAAATCCAGCAATCCCGGGTAAGGTCATCGTGACTCCCACTAAGGCAAAAGCCCCCAGAGCAAGGATAGTATAGATAATCAGAGAAATATCGGCGATAATACCGGGTAAACGGTAATAAACCGCCATGAAGATTAAAACTAACAGTAAACCCACTAAACCCGCGTAGATACTGCGACGGATGCTATCTTGGCCTAAAGTTGCCCCAACGGTGCGAATTTCTTCCACTTTGACGGGGAAAGGGAGGGAACCACCGCGCAATTGAATCGCTAGATCGTTGGCAGTTTCGGCGGTAAAATTACCAGTAATCACGGCCCGGCCTCCTGTAATTCCCGTTTGGGCAAACTGCACATCAACCACAGGGGCGCTAATTAATTCATTATCGAGGAAAATGCCAATACTGCGACCAGTACCCGCGATCGCTTTAGTCAGTTCGGCAAATTTATTGCCCCCTTCCGAATCAAAAGTAATGGCTACTTCCCAGTTAGTGCCTTGGGTGGAACTAATAGTGGCATTTTGCAGATTTTTTCCAGTTAAGTCCACCGATTCAAATAAATTTAAAATTGCCTGTTTAGATTTTTGCAGAGATTGTTCTAGTTCGGCAATTTTAGCGGCATTTTCGGGTTTATTCTCGGCTTTGAGGGCGGCTAATTCCGCTTTTTTTTGTTGAAAAATTGAATATTCAGCCCGAAATTCTCCTTCTGTACCTTGTTTTTGCTGACGAAATTCTAATTGGGCCTGAACATTTAAGTTTCTCTCAGCTTCTTTGGGATCTGTGACCCCGGGTAGTTGCACGATTACCTGATTTTTACTGTCCACAGTCTGCACTAATGATTCAGAAACACCGAGGGCATTAACGCGGTTTTCAATCACATTTTGTACCGCTTTTAAATCATTAGGTTGAATGGTTTTGACGGTTTCAGTGGGTTTAACTTGGATCGTTAATTGACTACCACCGCGCAGGTCTAAACCTAATTGTAGGGGTAACTTAATCAGGATGACGATCGAGGCAACAACTAGGCCGATGATCAGTAACAATAACCAATTTTGTCTCTGCATAACTTCGGTATCAAAAGGAGAATTTCTTAAATGCGATCGCTGACCATTTTCTGGACAGCTTCGACAATTTGATTAGGTTGAATAATCGTCAATCTTTCTAGATTACCGTTATAAGGTGTCGGTATATCTTGGGAAGATAATCTTAACACAGGGGCATCTAATTCATCGAATAACTGCTCATTAATTAAAGCAATTAACTCGGAAGCAATTCCTGCCGTTTTCATACATTCTTCCACGATAATCACCTTGTGAGTCTTGCGAATCGAAGCGGCGATCGTCCCCATATCAAAGGGTTTCAGGGAAATTAAATCGATAATTTCTGGATCGTAGCCATCTTTTTCTAACTGTTTTAATGCCTGTAAACAGTGATGACGCATCCGCGAATAGGTGAGAATGGTGATATCTTCTCCCTTGCGAACGATTTCCGCTTTATCGAGGGGTAAAAGATACTCGCTATCAGGTAAATTTTCCTTGAGATTATAGAGAAGAACGTGTTCAAAGAAAAGCACGGGGTTATTATCTCTAATCGCCGATTTTAATAAACCTTTAGCGTTGTAGGGAGTGGAACAAGCGACAATTTTTAGACCGGGTACTGCGTGAAAATAGGCCTCTAAACGTTGGGAATGTTCCGCACCTAATTGTCTCCCCACACCCCCCGGACCGCGGATAACCATGGGGATTTTAAAATTACCGCCAGAAGTATAACGTAACATCCCGGCATTGTTGGCAATTTGGTTAAAGGCAAGCAGAAGAAAACCCATATTCATGCCTTCAATAATCGGACGTAGTCCCGTCATGGCTGCCCCCACTGCCATGCCCGTAAAACTATTTTCAGCGATGGGAGTATCTAAAACCCTTAAATCGCCATATTTTTGGTAGAGATCTTTGGTAACTTTGTAGGAACCACCGTAATGACCCACATCTTCACCCAAAACAAATACTGTCTGGTCGCGGCCCATTTCCTCATCGATCGCCTGTCGCAAAGCATTAAATAATAGGGTTTCTGCCATATCAAGTCCCCGCTTACAATTCGGTCATCTTATCACTAAACTTATTATTTTACCCCTTTTCTGGCCCGAAGGAAGTGGGGAAGTGGGGAAGTGGGGAGAGGGAATTATGAATTATGAATTATGAATTATTAAGTGGGTAGATAGGGAGTAGGTAGGTGGAGGACGTAGGTTGGGTTGAAGCATGAAACCCAACGCCCGCATGGGTTACGCTACTGCTCCTATAAATAATTGTGTCTCCCTACTTCATAGATAATAGTCTATTCTAGTTGCCGACAATCGGCCGGCAAAGAACTAAGATCAAGATCAAGCAATCCCCTACCGTTAAAGCTGTTGACATCCTCGCCGCCGTAAACGGACGGTGATTCCCAAACCTCACGATTTGGGTTTCTGCTTCTTTCCCTTGCGGGGTTCCGCACCTGCCGCCCCAGATTTACTCTGTTCTGGTCTTATGGTCGCTCTACAGACTGACACCGCAAGTCCTGCGGCCAAAATATTTTTACTCGCGTTAATATCTCGGTCATGGTGCGTCCCACAGTCTGGACAATCCCATTCTCGAATATTTAACGGCATTTTCTCAGCAATATACCCGCAATTACTACACCTTTTAGAACTGGGAAACCATCTATCTACTTCGATGTAATTTCTCCCATACCAACGGCATTTATAGGCTAATTGTCGAGTTATTTCTCCCCAACTAACGTCAGATATTGCCTGAGATAATTTCGGGTTTTTGACCAGATTCTTGACGGCTAAATTCTCAACCACAATCGTTTGGTTTTCACGAACTAATTGAGTGGTTAGCTTATGTAAATGGTCTTTTCTGCTATCAGTAATTTGGGCGTGAATTTTGGCTACTTTGATTCTTGCTTTTTCTCGATTCTTTGACCCTTTTTTCTTCCTAGAAAGATTTTTCGATGCTCTTCGCAGTCTCTGATAATGCTTGGTAAAATGCTTAAGATTAGATACTTTGTCTCCATCGCTGGTAATCACAAGGCTACTAATTCCTAAGTCAATTCCGATGGCTTTATCGGTTGGGGGTAAGGGTTTAATTGTTGGGTCATCAAATCTAATTGAGATATGCCAACGTCCTGAGGGATGTAATCTGACTGTTACTGTGCTTGGTTCACAAGCTTCTGGTATTTGTCTTGACCATCGAATAGGTAAAGGTTCTGTGCATTTAGCTAAATAGATTTGTTTGTCTTTAAATTTAAAAGCAGACTTAGTAAATTCGGCACTTCCTCCTTGATGTTTTTTCCTAAAGTTAGGATACTTAGTACGACCAGCAAAGAAGTTAGTAAAAGCTGTTTGTAGGTGTCTTAACCCTTGTTGTAAAGGTACACAGCTAACTTCGTTTAAAAACTCTAATTCTTCTTGCTTTTTCCATTCAGTTAGCATTGAAGACGTTTGAGCATATCCTATTCTTTCTTGCTTTTCGTACCATGCTTGTGTTCGTTCGTGGAGAGCTTTATTGTAAACCAATCTTACACAGCCCAAAGTGCGCCGCAATAGCGACTCTTGTTCTGGTGTGGGGTAAAATCGAAACGAATAGGCTTTTTCCATACCTCACATTCTAGAATATATCGTGTAAATGCGCTAGTATTTAACGGTAAAGCCGCCGTAAAACGGCGGGGTTTCAGACCCCAATTTTCGATGAAATTACCCCGTCTTGCCGCTTTAATCATTGGTCTGAGCTTTATTTTCGGATTAATGTTGTGGTTAGTCAACTCTATCTATCGTCTTTACAGAGATATCGTTTTTCTCGCTCCCCTACTAGCCAATATTCTGCTTTTACTGATTATCGGACTGCTGGGCTTGCTGATCTACATTCTTTTGTACTACTTTTATCTGCTGCCCCAGCAGCAAAAAAGTCGCCGCGGGTTGCGTTCTTCCTCCCGTCCACCCCTAAAATTACCAGTAGAAAAAACCGAGGCCGCCGGGGAAACCTTAAAAGCTATCCGGCAACAAGTGGAGCAAATTCAAGATAAAGTAACCCAACAGGTTTTTATTAAGCGTTCCCAAGAAATTGAGCGAAGTTTAGTCAGAAAAGAAGTTAAAATCATCGTTTTCGGCACAGGATCGGCGGGAAAAACCTCCCTAATTAACGCTCTCATCGGTCAAATGGTGGGCAATGTGGAGGCAACCATGGGAACCACGGAAAAAGGGGAAACCTATAGTTTAAAAATGAAAGGTGTGAATCGGGAAATTCAAATTACCGATACCCCCGGCATTCTCGAAATTGGTGCAGCTGGAGGTGAAAGGGAACAGTTAGCGCGACAATTAGCCACGGCAGCAGATTTACTTTTATTTGTCATCGATAACGATATTCGACAATCGGAATACGGCCCTTTATTGCGTTTAATTGATATCGGTAAACGTTCTCTCTTAGTCTTTAATAAAATCGATCTCTATAGCGATGAAGATCGAGACATTATTTTAAAACAATTACGAGAACGGCTAAAAGGAGTGATACTTTCAGCTGATATTATTGCCGTTGCTGCTAATCCCCAACCTGTGCAGTTAACCGGTGGACAAATAATCACACCAGAACCAGATATTTTAGCTTTAATTAAACGTTTGGTTTCAGTTTTACGCGCTGAAGGGGAGGATTTAGTGGCGGATAATATCCTCTTACAATCCCAACGATTAGGAGAAGAAGCTAGGAAAATTATTGATCGCCAACGTCGTCGCCAAGCTGATAAAATTATCGATCGCTATCAGTGGATCGGTGCAGGAGTGATTGCCGTGACTCCCTTACCAGTGTTCGATCTGTTAGCAACGGCGGCGGTTAATGCTCAAATGGTCAGGGAAATTGGTCAAGTTTATGGCTGTGAAATTAACAGCGATCGAGGCAAGGAATTGGCTCTATCTTTGGGTAAAACTCTAGTTAGTTTGGGAGTAGTGAAAGGAGCAGTAGAATTATTAGCCAGAATCCTACAATTAAACTTTACTACCTATATAGTCGGTAAGGCAATTCAAGGAGTCAGTGCCGCCTATTTAACCCGCATTGCCGGCAAAAGTTTTATTGAATATTTCCGTCACGATCAAGACTGGGGTGACGGTGGTATGACGGAAGTGGTACAAAGACAATTTCAACTTAGTCGCAAGGAAGAATTTATTAAGTCTTTTGTGGCCGATGCGATCGGTAAAGTGGTACAACCTTTTCAGGATGATTGGCAGCAAGAAGAAGTTTTAGAAGCTAGTCGCGAGGATGATTGGTAGAGATCGAACCAGGGAGCGATAGGCAAAATTGTATAGTAATTGTTACAATCGTTTTGGGGTTCCACAAGGGCAAAAAAAAGATGCGACAGCAAGTTATCGACTGGTTAAAAGAAAACGTCAACGAACACCGTCTGCGACATATTCTCGGTGTAGAGACCATGTGTATTGATTTAGCTCGTCATCACGATCTCGATCCCGTCCAAGCAGGGCAAGCGGGGCTGTTACACGATCTAGCTAAATTTTTCAAGCCCAAAAAACTGCTAAAAATGGCGGAATCGGCGGGAATAGACGTGGATAATATCTGTTTATCCCATCCTCACTTACTCCACGCCGACGTGAGTGCGATTGTCGCCCAAAAAGAATTTAACGTTACCGATGAGGAAATTCTCGCGGCAATTCGCAATCATACCCTCGGTCAACCCAATATGAGCGATCTTAGCTGTATAGTCTTTATTGCCGATGCCTTGGAACCCAATCGCGGCGATACACCCGAATTAAACGCCCTACGACAACTCAGCTATCAAAATCTTCATAAAAGCGTTCAACAAACCTGCGATTATTCCCTAAAATATCTTTTAAGTAGCCATTGTCCCATTCATCCCCGCACCGTGCTAACCCGCAACTGGGCGTTACAAATTGTTAAAGAACAAGCAACAGCAACTAAAACCATTGATTAACATAATCTCAAGACTCGCTTAAAACCACCTCAGTCAAAGGATAACCACAAACTGAATGACCAATCCCACTGGAATTATTACCCCTGTCGCCGAAAATCTCAATACCGAAAAGTTTCTGGAGACAATTGTTACCGCTGCCGAGGACAAGAAAGCAGGGGACGTCGCCATCCTGAAAGTCGCCGATATCTGTTATTTAACCGATTATTTTCTGATTATTACCGGCTATTCTACCACCCAAGTGCGAGCGATCGAGGATGCGATCGAAGCTGCTATGGAACTAGAATGGCAACAATCCCCCCGACAAGTGGAAGGAAAAAGCGAAGGTAGCTGGATCCTGATGGATTATGGCGATATCATTATCCATATCTTTTTACCAAAAGAGCGGGAATTTTATAATTTAGAAGCTTTTTGGGGTCATGCTCAACGTATTCCTCTACCTAGCAACCATTTAGAGGAGTAAAGTCCATGAAATCCTCCCTTGATTTCTGTCCCGTCCCGGAAGAACAGCAACCGGTTAACGAGTACGAACAATTAAAAGAATCTTGGTTTTTTCGTTGGGCTACCCTAGATGTAGCCTCTTATACAAAAAAATTTCTCTGGTTATGGTTCTGGACATGGGTATTGGTCGGACCGATTGCCGCCGCTAGTTTTCCCCTCAAAAAGGCCCCTTTTCTCTTCTTCTGTGCGGGGATTTTTGGCTCGACAATTTTGGTAGGATTGGTGTTATTGCGCTTGTATCTAGGCTGGATCTACGTCTATGACCGCTTGCAATCAGAGAAAGTATTTTATGAAGAGTCGGGCTGGTACGATGGGCAAATCTGGACAAAAACCGCCCCTATCTTAACCCGCGATCGTTTAATCGTCTCCTATCAAATCCAGCCCATTCTCCAGCGTTTACAAAAAACCGCCCTGATTCTAGGGGCAATTGTCGCTATCAGTGGTCTTTTTTGGCTATTTTTCACTCACTAACCGCAACCAATCTGAATGAATAGGGTAAAACGTTCACCAACCCACCGCTTAGAAATTCATCTCCTCCGGGAAGGTATTATTGAATCGGTCCATCATGTCGAGGCCGCTATTTGCGATGACCGCGGCCGGGTATTATCCACCGCCGGCAGCGCCGAAACTAGCGCCTTTATTCGTTCGGCCCTGAAACCTTTTCAAGCGCTGGCTGTCACCAGTACCGGCACCCTCGAACGCTACGATCTCAACGATAAGGATCTAGCCATTATCTGTAGTTCTCACCAAGGCACAGTGGAACAGGCCCGTCAAGTCTTTAATATTCTCTGGCGCGCCGATATCGATGTCAATGCCCTGCAATGTCCCCTCCCAGAAGGTAAACCCAGTCGTTTGCAGTACAATTGTTCTGGTAAACACGCCGGGATGTTAGCGGTGTGTCAACAGCGCGGCTGGCCGTTAAATACCTATCTGCGGCGTTCTAGTCAGATACAGAAGCTAATTTTAAGCAAAATTGCCGAATTATTGGGGATGCCGGGGGATGAATTAATCAGCGCCCACGATGACTGCGGCGCGCCCACCTATTCAATGCAGTTGGGGCAAATGGCCCATCTCTACGCCCAGTTAGCCTCTGGCAATCGTTTGGACTTAGAAAGAATCGTCCGCGCTATGACCTATCATCCCCGCATGGTAGCAGGAGAAGGGGCTTTTGATACGGAATTAATGCAGGTTAGCCAAGGGGAAATCGTCAGTAAAGCCGGGGCCGAAGGGATTCAATGTATCGGGCGCGTCGGTGAAGGTTTAGGATTAGCAATTAAAGCTTTAGATGGTTCCAAACGGGCTAAATATGCCGCCGCTTTGCAAATTCTCAAACAGTTAGGCTGGATTACTCCCAATGTGGCCGAATCTCTCTCGGAAAAATTCCTCAAAATCGGCAGTTATACCCGCTTGGAAGTGGTGGGGGAAATGGCTTTATTGTAAATAGTCAGTTAACAAAGCGTAACACATCAAAAATAAAAGTTTTTGGTGTGTTAGGGCAGTATTTATATCTTGATTTTTTTCCCTAAAAAACTGAACTTCGGAGTACAATACCTATGACTAAATTAATTCAAGAAACTTTCGAGCAAATTGCACTGCTTTCTGAAGAACAACAAGATAGCCTGGCAACCTATCTAAAAAAACACCTAGCTGAATTTTTAGAAGAAGCGGAAAAAGAACGACGAATTGCAGAAGGGACTTATACGATAAGCGATTTTAACCAAAAAACTCAACAAGCTATTCAGAATATTGAAGAACAAAAAAACTTAACTGTTTGCCAAGATCAAGTTGAACTGTATCAGCAGCTAGGAATTTAATGTTATTACCCATTTTTGAAAATCGCTTTAAAAAAGATATTAAACGACTTAACGGGCGATTTAACCTATTTCTGTGGTTTCTTTTTCGATAGAATGATTGCGTTTTACTTCGCGTTTTATGGTTGCACCAGCACCGAGTATTCCTAGAGAAAAGAGTCCTAAAGTTGAAGTGGGTTCGGGAACTTGAAAACCTCCTACAAACGTATTTTCAAATCCGAATGACTGCCTAGGTCCTAGTGTAACAACACTTGTCACAGTGAGAAGTCCAGTGTTTGAAAGAAGTTCGCCATTACTACTTGCAAAATCTTTCAGGGTTACAAATTTCCCCTCTATATCTATTCCAGCAGGAAGAGTATCATTGGCTACAACAGTATTAGGTGAAAATGTTGTAGCGTTAGTTGTTACAGTTACTTGTTCTGAACCGGTTGTTATTGGAAACGCAGAATCAAAAGACCCTAATTTTCCATTTAAGGAAGCCCATATTACTCCTTTTGCAGGAAGAGGTTGGGCATTCGTGCCATAGGGTAAACTTGAAGGAATTGTGACTGAGCTTATTTCCTCAGAAAAATTATTGACTGATCCTTGAATATTTATTACTGCTGATTTGTCTGTGACGGTTCCTTTTCCAGTTACAAAAATTCTAGTATTTCCTGTGTCTATAGAAATACAAATGATACCTAATTCATCACATTGATCTTCTGGAGATTGGTCTTGGATACCAATCAAAGAAAATCCCTGCGCTGATAATGGAAATGTAGCAATTACTACACCAGCGAGTATTGATGTTAAACTTTTCATGTTTAGCGAAATTACTAAATGTACTTGCCCTAAGAGTAAACACATCAAACCTTTATTTCAAGACCCATAAAAGCCCCATAAAGAAATATAAAGACACTAAATTTGCATTTTGCTGTATAATGTCAAGCAATCCTGACTTAACTCCCTGTTTAAAATCATCCTATGAACTCATTCGATATTCAATCTTTTATAATAACTATTGATGAGCTTGTTTTCTCCCATACAGGAGAACATTTAGACGATCTTCAGCATGAAATCTTAGAGGGAGTCGTCAATCATCAAAAATACGCCGAAATCGCTCAAAAAAATCATCGTTCTCAGAAATATATCAAGGAAACAGCAGGTAAATTATGGAAAACCTTATCAGAAATATTAGGAGAAGAAGTCAATAAATCAAATTTAAAATCTAGTTTTCAAAGATATTATCATTCTAATTTTTCTAATGTTATCAATAGTATTCAAATTAACAAAGGTAATATCTGTACTGGGCTATCAGAACAGGAATTACACTCATCTAAAATTTATCAACAAGCTAAACTAGAAACAACTCCCGAACTAATCAAAGAAGGACTAACTATCGAACAAATTGCTAGAGCTTTAAAACTTCCCCTAGACTTAGTGCGATCGCAAATAGAAGAATTTGAGTAATTACGGCTGACTCTGGCGGGCAATCATTCGATTGAAGGCGGTTCCCAGAGGGTGGGCATCGCAATCTTGCTTAACCGATAGATTTACTCTGTCAATTTTAAAATCATGGGTTTAGACAAGCAGGGGAAGCAGGGGGAGATTTATCCCTCAATTCGATCTTGACAGACCTATTGGTCTATGGTACAGTGTGAGAGCATTCTGGCCGAATCTGCGGCGGTTTAAGACAATACCAATAGTAGACTATGAGTTTGAGCGATAGGAAAATTTGTTTCGTCACCCTAGCTTTCCGGGAAAAATACCGAGAATCACGCCCTCACCCTTGCCGAGGATATTCGTACTCTAACTTATAATGTAATGCCCCTTTTGTAGTTCTCACCGATCGCCCTGAAGTTTTTCCCAAATCATTGCGACACCAGTTATCCGGAGGAGGCGAGCCGTCATCGTTAAAAGGCTAAAAGTCTTTATAGTTAAGAAACTTACCCAAATAGAAATGATTTTAGTTGTCTTATATTTTTTCGTTGAAATTGAATTAGCCAAGATGGATATACATTTCAGCCATTGAACTATTTTAAATTAGGACAGAGCATAAAAGCAAGCTGTGATTGGGTTATAATTTTTAGAGATGTCTAATAGATATAGCGGTATGCAGTCGAATGAGGTATACTGCAACAAGCTATAAGTCAGTCTAGGCAAGACGATGGTCTGTATCTCACTCAAGCGAATACCGCTATAAGCGATTCTTTGACCTTGTTTCTATGGAATTTAAACTTGTAAGACACGAAGAGTTGATAATGCAAAATACTAAAACACCCACAGTCGTCTGTGCTGCGGACAACAATTACGCAATTCCTCTTGGCGTAATGCTTTACTCCTTGGCAGAGAACCTGAAAGACGGCAAAGTCTTTATTTATGTTATTGATGGAGGAATTACCAATGCTAATAAAAAAAAGGTGATTCGGTCCCTACAAAAATTAGAAGTTGAAGTGGTGCTTAACTGGCTAAGGCCTCAAGAAGCAGGGTTCTTTACAATCGTGGAAAAACTTCCGACTTGGGGTCATGTTACTATTGCCGCTTACTATCGTTTATTAATTCCTTATCTCTTACCCCCGTCGATTGAGAAAGTTATTTATCTAGATTGTGATTTAATTTTGAAAGAAGATTTAAACAATTTATGGAAAATTGACATTGATAATCAATATTTGTTTGCTGTGCAAGACATGGGATGTCCTCTAGTGTCAAATGGCTTAAAAACTTATCAAGAACTTCAAATATCCCCAGATACGCCATATTTTAACTCTGGGGTAATGATTCTTAATTTAAAAAAATGGCGAGAAGACGATATATCTTTTAAAGTTATTAATTATCTAGAGAAAAATGGAAGCCGTCTCCGTTACTGGGATCAGGACGGTCTCAACGCTATTTTGGCTGGCCGTTGGGGGAAACTGGATCCACGGTGGAATCAACTTCCTAATAACTTTTCATCTTGGCAAGAAAGTCATTTTTCCGAGGAAGTTTATCATCAGGTTATGGAAGCTCCTTATCTAATACATTTTGCATCAGATAGTAAACCTTGGAGATTTAAATTCTCTCCGTTAAGGGATACAGAAAAGCAATTTTTTGAATACTTAGATCGAACAGATTGGTCTGGATGGCGACCGAAAGAAGGATGGAGAAGAAGATTAAAACGATATTTTAACAAGGCTCTAGCCTATTTCAAAACAAAATGAATTATTTCCAATATTTTCTAGCAAAAGTTATAATTTTTTAGCCATGATGCTTGCAAAACTTAAAACTTACATCTCTCGATTAGTCGGCAAAAGATCGGACAAACAGTCAAAGTTTTGGAATATTTTTAAATCACCTAGTCTTCGCTACAAAATCTTTAAGGATAAGCTCGATACACTGCTTTACAGTTTATCCATTTCGCAAGCGCATATTTTCTTTATTCAAGTAGGGTCAAACGATTCTAGCTACGGTGATCCCCTACGTTCGTTTATGCTAGATGAACGTTGGTGTGGAATTATGATAGAACCCGTTGACTATGTATTCAAAAGATTAAGCTCTAAATATGGTGATTATGGTCGATTTAAGTTGGAAAATGTAGCGATTGCCGAAGTAAACGGGTTTAAGGAATTCTACTATGTTGAAGAGACGGATTCTTCTTTGCCTGTTTGGTACGATCAAATCGGTTCATTTTCCTTATCTCATGTCTTAAAGCATATTGATTTTATCCCAGAACTAGAACAACTAATTCGGAAAACTCAAGTGGAATGTATAACGTTTGAAGAGTTATGTAACCGGAACTCGGTTCGCACTGTAGACTTAATCCACATAGATACAGAAGGATTCGATTACGAGGTACTGAAAATGATAGATGTTGATCGGTTTCAGCCTAGTTTGATCCTGTACGAGCATAAACATCTTTCGGATAGCGATAGGATATCCGCTCGGAGTCTCTTGAGCGCACGAGGATATCAATTGTTGCAGTTAAATAGTATGGATACTGTTGCCGTTTCTGTAAAAGCATTGGAAAACAGAAAACCCTTAAAGTGGGCGTGGAAAGTGATCACTAAAAATTTATCTTATCATCAAAATTCAGCGAGCAATTAATTTTTACAACTGCTAGAACTCGCAAAATAATAAGTTGATGAGTTTGAGGTGATAAAATATGGTTAAGGGTGCATCTCACATTTGCCAAAATATCACCCAGACAAAGCACCATTGACGTAGGAACAGCGCAAAATCTAGAAGGCTCTAGACCTTCTGACTTTTCCACTGTACGCCTAATATTTTTACCCTTCTTCCCATCCCTGAAAACGACAGTTTAAGCATGGCATGGAGGGTTAACGACCAAGATTTTCCCTAAATAATCACGATTTTCTCATAACTACCCCTCGATCATTGTGCGTGAGAAAACGGATAATTAATTCAGTGATGAGGCAAAAGGCGGTTAGGTGTTGGGATTTTTTCCTTTGTCCCTGAAATACCCCTCCATCCCAACAGTCTATAATCCCTATATATTAAGGAGAATAATTAACCATGACCGAAAATAGAGGCCCGATTCCCGTAGTTGTCAACGGTGCTGCTGGCAAAATGGGACGGGAAGTCATTAAAGCCGTTGCTCGTGCCGACGATATGATCTTAGTGGGTGCAGTGGATCGAAATCCAGCTTTTCGAGGTCAGGATGTGGGAGAAGTGGCCGGTTGTGAACCCCTAGAAGTGCCGATTCTCGACGATTTACAGAGTGTTTTAGTCCTGGCAACTCAGGAAAAAGTGCAGGGGGTGATGGTGGATTTTACCCATCCCGACGGTGTTTATGACAATACCCGCAGTGCGATCGCCTATGGAGTGCGTCCCGTGGTGGGAACTACGGGATTATCGGCGGCACAACTGCAAGATTTAGCCGAATTTGCCGAAAAAGCCAGCACCGGCTGTTTAGTTATCCCTAATTTTTCCATTGGCATGGTTTTACTACAACAGGCTGCCATGCAAGCATCCCGCTACTTTGATCATGTGGAAATTATCGAACTGCATCACAATCAAAAAGCAGATGCACCCAGTGGAACAGCGATTAAAACCGCCGAATTACTGGCCGAATTAGGTAAAACCTTTAATCCTGCCCAAGTTTCCGAAAAAGAAACCATCCCCGGCGCTAGAGGCGGTTTAACTGCTGAGAACATCCGTATTCATAGCGTGCGTCTACCCGGTTTAATTGCCCATCAGGAAGTCATTTTCGGTTCTCCCGGGGAAATCTATACCCTTCGTCATGATACCAGCGATCGCTCCTGTTATATGCCGGGGGTTCTCCTCTCTATCCGTAAAGTTACTCAGCTGCAATCCCTCGTTTACGGTTTAGAAAAAATCCTCTAAATTCAGAGAAAGGTGGTTCCTTAATAATTAGGGTCTGCTGAAAAAGTTTTTCCTGGGGTGTAGAGTATGGGGTGTAGGGTTTTACCCATCTGTTGCTGGTTGCCCCCGGACGAATGCAAGAAGTCGGGGGGCAACCAGGAAACAAAGGAAAATGGAAATTTTGCCGATCTAGGGCTGGCCTTTGCTATAAGTGAGCTATATAGGACTTGCTGAATAAATGTGAAATGTAGGCAAGGTAAGGGTTTTGTGGCTTTACGAGCGAAACAGGTGCAAGATTTTGAGAGAATCGTGCTTCAAAACCTTGCGTCTTCATCGGCCCGCGTCCTGTAGGGGCGAAGCATTCGGGCAATAACCTATCGGTGAAACCATAGATTTTCTATCCGAATGCTTCGCCCGTACTTTTTCAGCAAACCCTATATAGCGCTCCGCTTGGCTAGTGAGGAAATTCTCAAACCCTGAAAGCGACTTGATCTGACGGTTGAGAGCTTACCGAAATTTTGGGTTAAAGCCCCGTCCTTTTAGGACGGCTTTTTAAACTATATCTTGTTAACTTAACTTTTATTGTGCTATACTAATTTTATCTAAGTACCCCGTGTGTAAAATGTTTGTCTTAGAGTTTAAAGTTAAAGCTAAAACTCAACAGTATCAAGCGATAGATGATGCTATTCGTACTGCTCAATTCATCCGTAACAAATGTGTCAGGTTATGGATGGATACAAAAGGTACGGGTAAGAACGATTTATACCGATATTCTAAAGAATTAGCTCAGGACTTTAAATTTGCCGATGAACTTAATTCAACTGCTAGACAGGCAAGTGCTGAACGTGCTTGGAGTTCAATTAGTCGTTTTTACGACAACTGTAAACGCAAGGTATCAGGCAAAAAGGGGTATCCTCAATTTAAGAAGTTTAGTCGTTCGGTTGAATACAAACAATCAGGATGGAAGCTTCTTAGCCCTAAAACTGTTAAGTTCACTGACAAGAAAAACATTGGTGTTCTTAAGTTGGTAGGAACTTGGGATTTAGGGTACTTTCAAGAATCCGATATTAAAAGGGTTAGGTTGATTCGGAGAGCGGACGGTTATTATTGTCAATTTGTCCTTTCTTGTGACGTTAAAGAAGATGTTAACCCATCAGGTAAGTGTATTGGCTTAGATGTGGGTTTGGCTTCTTTCTATACAGATCACAATGGCAACAAGGTTGATAATCCTCAATTCTTGAGAAAGTCCGAGAAACGATTAAAACGACTGCAAAGGCGATTATCTAAAAAGAAAAAGGGAAGTAAAAATCGTCAAAAAGCTAGACAAAGATTAGCTAAAGCTCACCTTAAAGTAAGTAGGCAACGTCAAGACTTTGCTGTGAAATTAGCAAGGTGCGTAGTTCACTCTAGCGATGTGATAGCCTACGAGGATTTAAGAGTTAAGAACTTAGTCAAGAATCATTGTCTAGCTAAATCGATAAATGATGCGGCCTGGTATCAGTTTCGGGAATGGATAGAGTATTTTGGGGTTAAATTCGGCAAGATAACGATTGCTGTCGCACCGAATTATACAAGCCAAAACTGTTCAAACTGTGGTGAAACTGTCAAAAAATCTTTATCGACTAGAACCCATCAGTGCAAGTGTGGATGTGTTTTGGAGCGGGATGAAAACGCCGCAATCAACATCCTTAAAAGGGGACTAAGTACGGTAGGGCATACCGGAACCTTTGGGCTAGATCCAATAAACGCTTGGGGAGAGAATACCTCTACTTTTTCAGAAGCAATTCTGTCTAAGCAAGTAATCTCTGTGAACCAAGAATCCCCGTCTCTTTAGAGCGGGGAGTGTCAACGCTATAACTAAGCACACGAATCACCTAGACAGAGAAAATATCATGCGTATCGCTCACGATGTCACCGAATTGGTTGGCCGCACTCCTTTAGTACAATTGAATCGGATTCCCCAAGCGGAGGGCTGTCTTGGCCGAATTGTGATGAAATTAGAAGGGATGAATCCCGCTGCTTCCGTCAAAGACCGGATTGGCACTCACATGATTAATAGCGCCGAAAAAGCGGGTTTAATCAATCCAGAAACCACAGTTTTAGTGGAACCCACCTCTGGTAATACGGGAATTGCCCTAGCGATGACTGCGGCAGCTAAGGGTTATCGCTTGATTTTAACTATGCCGGAAACGATGAGTTTAGAGCGCCGGGCGATGTTAAAAGCCTACGGTGCTACCCTAGAACTTACCCCCGGTTCCCAAGGTATGAAAGGGGCAATTTTACGCGCTCAACAAATTGTCGATAGTATCCCCGGCGCTTATATGTTGCAACAATTTCGCAACCCTTCTAACCCAGAAATTCACCGTCTCACCACTGCTGAGGAAATTTGGCAAGATACGGAGGGACAGGTAGATTTTGTTGTTGCGGGTGTGGGTACTGGCGGCACGATTACGGGAGTCGCTGAGGCAATTAAACCCCGTAAACCTAGTTTTCAAGTAGTCGCGGTGGAACCGTTCAATAGTCCGGTGATTTCTGGAGGTAATCCCGGCCCCCATAAAATTCAAGGTATCGGTGCGGGTTTTATTCCGGAAGTTTTACGCACAGATCTGATTGATGAGGTAATTACTGTCAGTGATGAGGAAGCTTTTCAATTTGGTCGTCGTCTGGCAAAAGAAGAGGGTTTACTTTCGGGGATTTCTTCCGGTGCTAATCTTTGCGCTGCGATTCAACTGGCCCAACGACCGGAAAATGAGGGTAAATTAATTGTGGTGATTCAGCCTAGTTTCGGGGAACGTTATCTGAGTACGCTGATGTTCCAAAATATCGAGGAGCGCGAGTTAACTTTGGTGTGAAAAAAATATCCTCTTCAGCCTCTAGCAGTCATCTTCATGGTGGGGTAGGATTCAGGTGTAGGTCGTCGGTCGTCAGGATTCTCCGAGTCAGGAGATAGGGTGATAGGAGTCAGGAGTCAGGAGATAGGAGTCAGGAGTCAGGAGTCAGGAGATTATTTTATTTATTCTCCCTACACCCCACACCCCACTTCCCCACTTCCCCACTTCCCCACTTCCCTATACTTCTTAAACAGGATTTAGTATTAATCGTATTTTAGGAGGGATTTTTTCACCTGTAGCGGTATTTGTAAAGGTTGCGGTTTGATTGCTTCTTTGCCAGAAAAATTATCAAGTAAAGCCGATCGCACTTGCGTATCGGTTTCTCGCGAGAGAAGATAACGAAAGTATTCTTGGCATTGTTCTCGACGACTGGGGGAAAGTTCCATTTCGCTTAAACGTCGGACGGCCATTAAGCGCATTAAGGGATCATTGACTGTTAATTTTTCTAACCAGCGATCGAAGTTTTTTGACTCATTTTGACCGCGATGGTCGAGAAAATGCCATCCTAGCAGGATTAAAGTCAAAACCGTGCCAAATCCTTGCAAAATTGAGGCCAGGGCCAACCAGCGATTTTCGGCATAAGTCCAAATTGCGACCGCGAGATAGGTGGCTAAACTGCCCAAACCGCCACAGACTACCGCTAAAGTTAACTTACCGCTATCGGCGCTGAAAAAAGCACGCCCCCACAGCCACAGCGATCGCCAGTTTCGCCCCTGGAGATGGTAAACTCCAATCATCGCCCCCACCCCGGTTAAAGTGGCCAAAACTAGCTGCCAATTCCACGCCCAGAGGATCAAAAAACTAGCACAAGCTGCCGCCCATGTCAAGAGTTGACGGTTTTTTTTTGCCGCGAGAGTTTTGATGACTCGACGCTGCAGAGCGGAGGAAAAATAGGGAGGAAGACGGAATACTGAAGACACGGGAAGTTTTTCACTGAGGGTTTGATGATCACTATAGCCTGTTCTCAGGCAGACAGATCATTTTTCTTGGTAAAAATCCTCGTGGGAAAAGAGGGAAGTGTTAGGGTGGGCTAAAATTGCGATCGAGAATCGGCTAAAGTTGAGGTTGGCGAGCTTAGGTGTTAAGATGGTTGGCCATCAAACTCAACTTTTTTTATTAATAAATAGCTCAACAATATTCTGTAAACTTATATACAGAAACCTCAAGAAATATATTAATTTGCCATCTTTAGGGCAGCAAGTTCTGATAGACGATCTAAAGTAGTAAGTATAAATACCGCATCTAATTTTACCTAGTCACGCCAGCTATCTAACTCATCTATTTCACTTCCGAACAGAGTTAAAACGTCCTTTGTCTCGGTTGAGTCTTGCGGGACTTTTACCTCAAGGAAAATCTCAATAATTTTGAGTCATGATTCACTAGAATCCTTAAAAATTTCCTCAACTGGCGAGTTTTAATAAACCTAGGAGGTTCATCGCTATGAAAAGCCGTCTTATTGTTTGTTGTGATGGAACTTGGCAAGATTTAGCACAAGATTATCCTACCAATGTTGTCAAAATGGTGCAAGCTATCACGCCACTTGATGATAGTCAGGGCAATCCCATCCGTCAAATCATCTACTATGACGAAGGGATTGGAACAAAACAAACTAATGCCAAGGTGACTGATACTTTAATTAAAATTGCTGGAGGTGCTTTAGGCATTGGCATGGATCATAAGATTGAGGATGCCTATCGTTTTCTGTGCTTAAACTATCAACCTGAAGATGAAATTTATCTCTTTGGGTTTAGTCGGGGAGCTTACACTGTACGCTGTTTAGCTGGGTTAATTTATAATTGTGGTTTGTTGTATCGAGAATTTATCCGACAAATTCCCAAAGCCTACGAAATTTACCGAGACAAACAAGACCCAAATAACGCACCTAACGGTAAAAATGCCATTGATTTCCGTAATCAGTATGGACGACGAGTTCCCATTAAAGCCTTATGTTGTTGGGATACGGTTGCTTCTTTAGGTATCCCCGATATCGTTCATTCTCTGCACTTGGATCAAAAGTTCAACGAACGTTATCGCTTTTATGATTCGACCATCAATCCTACAATTGAAAAGGCGTTTCATGCAGTTGCCATTGATGAAATTCGTAAAGTATTTGATGTAACACTAATGCGTCCCCATTCTACCCACATCAGACAACAAAAAGAACAAGTGGTTCAGGTTTGGTTTCCAGGGGGTCATGGTTGTGTTGGTGGAGGTTCTCAGAAAGAATCTGGCCTATCCGATGGAGCTTTATTGTGGATGATGGAACAAGTCGAAGCCTTGGGTTTGGCCTTAGATAAAAGTTATATTCAACATGAAGTTCATCCCAATTGTAGTGCGAGTTTTGATAATACGTCAAAATGGCCATTTAATGTAGCGGGAACAGCACCTCGTCAGTTTGAAGGGGATGTTAGCAATTTGCATGAAAGTGTTAAAAATCGCTGGACAGACCTGAATATTAATCCACCCTATGAACCGGCTATTCCCGAAATTCAAATGATGCTTGAGCAAGAGCTTGGTGCTTTGAGAAAGAAAGAAATAGTCTCTGTTTAGCACTTCTCTCCCTCAAAAATGTCGCTTTCAATTTACCTTTACTTTATTGAGGAATATCACTATGACTACCGCACAACAAGTTCTTCAAATTGCAGCCCGGGAAATTGGCTACAAAGAAAACCCAAAAAATTCTAACCATAATAAATTTGGTATTTGGTATGGTATGGATTATCAGCCTTGGTGTGCCATGTTTGTTTCCTATTGCTTTTACAATGCGGGCTTACCTTTACCTATTACTACACCTAAAGGGTTTGCTTATTGTCCTTATGGAGTGAAATGGTTTAGAAATAAAGGATGGTGGCATACAGAGCCTAAAGTGGGTGATGTTGTTTTTTATGATTGGGGAGGTGATGGTGTATCCGATCATGTCGGTATAGTTGAAAAAGTTAATTCTGACGGTTCAATTGTTGCTATTGAAGGGAATACCTCTGATGATTTTGGTGACTCTAACGGTGGCGAAGTTTGCCGTAAAACTCAGAAAAAAGGGATTTTAGGTTATGGTCGTCCTCCTTATCATGGTGTAGTCCCCCCTCATCAAGAGGAACATCTAGTTTGGGAACGTTTCATTGCTCTAACTAGCCCTTATATGCGAGGAGATGATGTCTTGCAGTGGCAACGACAAATGATTCACCGAGGTTGGAATCTTGAGGCTGATGGTGTCTTCAAGGAACGCGATGAGAATGTCTTAAAACAATTCCAAAAACAAAAAGGTCTAACAGTTGATGGCATTATTGGACCGATCTCGTGGGATGCAGCATGGGAAGCACCCATCACAACCGATTAAGTGATTACTAGATGTTGATGAGGTATGGGATTAAACAGAAAAATTAAGCCATACCTCATCTTTAAAAGCTTAAATTAACCTCAAAATTCAAGTTATTTAGGAAGAAACTAAAATTATGACGACTCCACAAGACGTTTTACAAATTGCCATTAGTGAAATAGGCACAACAGAAAACCCTTCAGGTTATGACCAAACTAAATACAATGCTTGGTATGGTATGAATCATGTTCCTTGGGCAGCAATATTTGTTTCTTACTGCTTTTATCATGCGGGTTTACCGTTAGAAATTACCACAGATAAAGGTTTTGCCTATCATCCCCACGCAAAAAAATGGTTTAAAGAACATGGATGGTGGCATACAACTCCTCAAGTCGGGGATATTGTCTTCTTTGACTGGGGACTAGGAAATGATCAATTACCTGATAGCGTTGGCATTGTCGAAAAAGTAAATTCTGATGGTTCAATTGTTGCGATTCGAGGGAATGTCGATAATCAGGTTAAACGAGTAAACCATCAGGGAAGCACGATTATGGGTTATGGTCGTCCACCTTATCAAACTAGCAAACTAGATTCTGAACTTGCTCAGGTATTACTCAATTCCTAACAACATTAGTAACATGATTGAAACTCTAACAAATCAAGTTAGCATCCCTGTATGTTTATCTTTGATCGCCTGTGTCATAACTGTGCTATCCCGTGAACTTAACGCTCAAAATCCCCCTAGCTTTGTGATGCCAAGTGGTAACATTTATTGCGCTCTAATTGGGAAAGATAATAATATGCTACGGTGCGAGATTCAAAGTATGTTAAATCCTCTACCCCCTCAACCTTATCCTAATTATTGTCAATTTGATTGGGGGGCTGGTTTTCTACTCCGTCAACAAGGTAAACCAGAGGTTCTTTGTATAAGTGATACCATTGCCGGTACTAAAAACATACTTTCTTATGGAAAAACTTGGCAACATTCAGGCTTTAAATGTATCTCACAAAGAACGGGATTAATGTGTAGTAACCCCGGGGGACACGGTTTCTTTCTGAGTCGTCAGCAGTGGAAGGTTTTTTGAAATCAAAAATTCACAATCTCCTGGGAGACAATAAATTATGAAAACCTATACCGTTCATCACCTTTTTCAACTATTATTAGGACTCAGCTTGACTCTTTTTCTCAGCTTGATTTTCCCGATCGCTCATATTAAGGCTGAGAATCTACTCGGAAAATATCCCGTCTGTGAACCCTCTGCGGTCGTTCAAGTAACCTGTTCAGAATCAGGAGGCAATTGCCTTTTAGTAGCAGATAATGAACAAAAAGACGTTCTATTTCTCTATCCTGTGAGTTCTAGCCAATTAGACTCAACTCGTCAAAGCCAGTTAGCCTTAGAGAAAAATATAAATGATCTTGAAGCGATCGCAAAATTAGATAATAATAGAGTGCTTCTCTTCGGTTCTCACAGTCGTAACAATAAATGTGAGATCAAAGCAAATAGACAACGGTTTGTACAGGCTCAATTGTCGGGGAATCAATTAAAAATTATTGGCAAACTGATCCAAAGTTCTCCAATCAATTCTCAAGTTCTCTTCCAAGATCTAGATGTGAATTCTAACAAGATTATCAGTGCCGTGAGTCGTGCTATTGATGAGGCGGAAACCCAAGCTGATCAATCATTAGGAGACAAAAATCGGTGTGAACAAGCTAATGCTTTTAATGCTGAAGGAGCAGTGGCGATTCCTGATCCTTTATCTCTTGAAAAATTCAAGATTTGGATAGGTTTACGTTCTCCCGTTGTCACATTAGACGCTAATAATTATGCAGTTTTACTATCAATGGCTAATCTGGATAACTATCAATTCGATGGTGCAACACTTCTAGATTTAGGGGGACGGGGAATCAGAGAAATTACCTTTGATAATAACCAGATTTGGGGAATTGCTGGCGGGCCGAAAGATGGTCAAGATAATTTCGTTTTTTGGAAACTATCGGCTGAGGATCTCAAACCGAATACGATCCTTAAACCTGAAATACTTCGAGAATTACCCCAGTCATCAGAAGGATTAGCGATCGTTGATGGAACAGCCTATATTTTGATTGATGGCGATAGTGGGGAGTCTGGAAATCATTGTGCAGTACCCGCCAAGTTTATGCAATTTACTGTCCCTAATTAAAGTTATGTCCTCAAATTTTGCCAGCTTTAAAACTAGATAATCCTCTCATATTGAAAAAAGGAGAATCGATGATGATTACCCAAAAACTGAAAGCTCTAGTCAATACTGTTATCAAACAATCTACCCTAGATAGCAGTCAGATTACCGACCATACTCAAAAATTTTCCTTGACAGCAGGAGATAAACTTGAGATTAATGATTACAAATCTGCAGCCAATAACCACTGGGAATTAGAATTAACAACCCCTGTTAATCAGATGGCGAAATGGTTCGCTTATATTCCCCATGTCGAAATTAAAAGTAATGACCCTGTGGCTAAGATATTACAAGATATTAAGCTGTCTCAATTTAAGGTGTATCATCGACCAACAGAACAAGATGGAGATGGAGTGGGGATTCCCCCTAATGGACAAGACAACCGTTCAGAAAGAATTTGTCCTGTGTACGTTCTTAGTCCAAGAAGACAGACAGATTCTTTAGTCAGACAACTGATTACACTGCTTCGGGTCAAGGATACAGCGTTCATTATTGCAGAACGATTGGTACAATATCCCGAAGATTATCTACCCACTATTTCTCAATTTCAAAAAGCGGTTATTGTCCAATCTTTTGTTGGTGTCGGTCCTCCTCAACCGGATGCAACTCCTTATCCAGATTGGGCAAAAGAAAGACACGACAAAGAGTTGTGGAGACTCGAACAATCTATCCGTCTATTACAGTCGATGAATCGAAAAATCTCAGCTGTCGTTTGTGCGATGGGAGATTCTCAAAAACATTCATCCAAAGATGTGCGAGAAACAATGCAAACAAGATTATACAATCTTCTGGATAAGTATAATCTCTCGGCTCTCAAACAGCCAATTACTTGGGGAGCAGATGAATTAGTAGCAATGGGAATCGCTCAAACTCTTCCTAAAACTAAAGTGCGTGTCCGCATCTCTAATAAGAAGACTGAAATGTGGTACGACGGGCGACGGCCACCACGAGAACTTGTGACTGAAAAATTACAAGCAGTTGGGTTAGAAGAATCAGAAACTGGCTGGGATTTCGAGGTCGCTATCCTAACTCGTCGTCAAAATGGTAGTATTGATGATTATCAGAAAGACGACCAGGAACAAGCCCAGTTAGACGAGCAATTTCTGGCTCAATATAAGAACTATTCTTCCGAGCAGCGCGCTAAATTAGTCATCATTGATGGCCGACTTTTTAATGGGGCTTGGAATGCCACTTCTGTGTTACCTCATGATGATTTATTGGCCTTCGGTAGTTGGGGAACTTTTGGCAATTGTGTCGGCTCAACTTTGGCGGTGGCAAAAATTCTTTTCTACGCTAAAAATCCTGCCGCTCAAAGACAACTTTATTTAGAAGCCATTGCTCATGATGTTTTTGCTAATGGCTATAAAGAAGTTCAACGACCCGAAGAACCTAAAAGCTTCTGTAATCAGCTAAAAAATCAAACAGGAATCACTTTCAAGCATTACGACGGATATGATAATCCTGCTACGGTCAAAAAAGTCTTTGAGGTCTTAAATCGGCGCGTTAATGTCAGAATGCAAGAACATTTTGCAGGACTTCCCCTTGTTAATAACCGGGTCTTCCGAATTACCCCGCAATTTTGGCGCACTTTTGAGAGGGGAGCATCTCACTTGTGCAATGAGTATTAATGCTTATAGCAGTCAAAAACTAGAAAATCTTGAACCTGATCACAAAGAGAAATGAGATTATAATAGTTATAACTTACGATTCAGAATATATCTCGATGGGAGGAACAGTCCAATGTTATCAGAAAATGAAAAAAGAATTAAAGAGTTATGTCAAGAGTTAGGGCAATGTCTTTATGAACAATCCCAAGTTGAGAAATTTAATAACTTGGCAGAGATAGAAGAGACTGTTAGAGATTTAATGATTCAGTATGTCAACCCAGAAATCGGTATTTTTTTGTCAAAACAAGCACAGGAGAAACAGCCGGTCGGACAAGAAAAGTAAAAAGTATTTTGGGCGAATTACCAATTACAGAAAAACAAGCGAAGAAGTTAGAAGTAAAGCCTCGGACTCAGATGAGTCCAATGTTAGAGAAGAACTGTTTGCTATTAAGTGGCGATGAATCCTACGAGAAATCGGCGCAGAAAATCAAATCATTGACAGGAATTGCTGTTTCTCACAGTACCCAACAACGCCTCGTACATCGCTATGCTTTTGAAGAATTACCGTCTAACCCAGAAGTTGAAGTCGAAGAAATGAGCATAGATGGCGGTAAGGTACGACTAAGAACTGCCAAGGGAAAAGCCTTGATTTGGCGTGATTATAAAGCAGTGAGTTTTCATCAACTGGGGGTAGCGGCCTTTTTTCAAGATAACTCGGCTTTATTAGATTTGGTTAATTCTCAAGTTTTGGCTGAACCTTTAATTTGTTTAGGAGATGGACATGATGGTATCTGGAATTTATTTGGTCAGATAGGAGAGAAACAGGAAAGAATTGAAATATTGGATTGGTATCATTTAATCGAAAACCTCTATAAAGTTGGCGGGTCATTCCAGCGGATTGATGAGGTAAAATGTTTTCTATGGAAGGGGGAAGTGGATGCTGCTATCTCCTGTTTTGAGGGATGGTCAGAGCCGCAAGTGGAGAATTTTATTATTTATTTGAACAAGCATAAACATCGAATTGTCAATTATGGTTATTTGCAGGCAGAGGGCATTTCGATTGGCTCTGGCTCTGTTGAATCAAAAATTAAACAAATTGCTCATCGTCTTAAAATTACTGGTGCAAGTTGGGAATCTGGTAATGTACCGCAAGTCCTTCGTCATCGCTCTGCCTATCTAAATGGTTGCCTTTTTTAACTTTTTTATTGAGTTCATTAAGCATTTCTACTTATTACAAAGGTGAGATGCTCCCTTTGAGAGTGAAGTCCACATCTGGCCAAGATTACCAGAGGAAATTCATAAAGTTGGTATCTATCGTACTGATCTGGAAGCGATTCGCTTTTAATCCTTCATTGGGTGATCAATTCGTCTAACAGTCAATTTTTCAACAATCTCATAGGAGAAATATCATGACTTCCCTACAAATTATTAGTCCCATCAATGATGCTCGCTTTGAATGTCTAAAACCTGTTACTTTTACAGGCAAAGTAAATTCTGGAATAGTCACTGTAGAACTCACAGCAGATGACAAATATTCCCTAGGCAATAATCAGGTTAAAGCAGACGGTTCTTGGTCGATTACTTATTCAGGATTCACGAATCTTGGGAAGCGCAAAATTACTGCCTTTGGCTATGATCAAGCTAATCATAAAGAAGAAACCAGCATTATAATTTATGTGGCAGCTCCCTCAGATTATACTAAAACTATTTATCAGGGTTTAGTTTTAGATGCCTATAAAAACCTTGAACACACCAAGTTCCTAGCAACAGATCACAAGTTAAGTGAAGAAGAAGGATGCAAGCTATTTGAACAAGGAATCCTGCCCATTCTTCAGTCCAAAGAAACCTTTATGGAAGCAACGAAGGAAGGTCATGAGAAACTAGATAAATTAGTTGCACAAAAAAAAGATCAATACGGTATTCATCTTGCACCCTGCGCTTATTCTGTCTCCTGTGTGATGAAATATCGGGCTGAAAAGTTAGGATTAGCCACCGTCAAAGCACTTTTCCAAGACCCCTGTTTAATTGATAATGTTCAAGTTACAGGCGTTGAGAAAAAACTGCGTCGTCTGGGATTTCTCTACTTTTTGAAAAAAGATTACCTAGCACCTCGTGGGGCAATTGGAGCAAGAGCGCCACGCTGGAAGTCCCAAGTAACGGAGAACGAGTCTGGTCATATCTATTTCATCACCAAAGATGGGGCAAAACGGACTCAATTTCCCAACCCAGGTCAAGAGAATGAGCCAGCAGAAACCGGAATAAACGGGCCTAAATGGCAAATTAAAGACCTTCATGCTGAAAACCTCGATTTCTTCGATCATGTTTTTATGCAATGGGAGAATGGCTATACAGAAGGATTTTGGTTGCCACCGGGCATTTATCCTTTAAAACGTTAGGATTTTAAGGATTAGAGCTTTGTCCAGGGGAATTCCGGCGGAAGTCAGGGAATAGGCTGATTTCTCGCCTGAAATGGACTGACTTTTTAATCATGCAGGAGGTCTGTTATTTAACGATCCCAACCAGAACGATAACAGGGGCTATATTAACGCCAAAATCAGCGATAAAAGTCCCAATCGCCAAGATTAGGCGATAATAGTCCCAAAAACTCCCTAGCCATACTGGTCTCCTCGAGATGATCTACATAAAAACTTAAGAATGATCCCCGTCTGGTGATAGACTTTTGACTGTTAAGGAAACAAACTCACTAGATAAATCATAGATTCAGTTGTAGGGAGGATCATCGAGTGGAAAGTACGCTAGGGTTAGAAATTATCGAAGTGGTCGAACAGGCTGCCATTGCCTCCTCGAAGTGGATGGGTAAAGGTGAAAAAAATACCGCCGATCACGTCGCTGTGGAAGCGATGCGCGAACGGATGAATAAAATCCATATGCGCGGTCGCATCGTTATTGGAGAAGGGGAAAGAGACGAAGCTCCCATGCTCTATATTGGCGAAGAAGTGGGTATCTGTACCCAAGCTGATGCCAAACAATATTGTAATCCCGACGAATTAGTCGAAATCGATATCGCCGTCGATCCCTGCGAAGGCACTAACTTGGTTGCCTACGGTCAAAATGGTTCTATGGCCGTGTTAGCGATCTCCGAAAAAGGTGGATTATTCGCCGCTCCTGACTTTTATATGAAAAAATTAGCGGCTCCCCCAGCAGCTAAAGGTCATGTGGATATTAATAAATCGGCGACGGAAAACCTGAAAGTTCTTTCCGATTGTCTCAATCGTTCGGTGGAAGAATTGGTGGTAGTGGTGATGGATCGTCCCCGTCACAAGGAATTAATCCAAGAAATCCGCAACGCTGGGGCCAGAGTTCGTCTGATCAGCGATGGTGACGTATCGGCCGCTATTTCCTGCGCTTTTTCGGGAACTAATATTCATGCTCTCATGGGTATCGGTGCCGCTCCGGAAGGGGTAATCTCGGCGGCGGCTATGCGTTGTCTGGGGGGTCACTTCCAAGGACAATTAATCTATGATCCCGAAGTGGTCAAAACCGGTTTAATCGGCGAAAGTCGCGAGGGTAATATCGCTCGTCTGCAAGAAATGGGCATCACCAATCCCGATCGCGTTTACGGTTGCGAAGAATTAGCCAGTGGCGAAACCGTCCTCTTTGCCGCCTGTGGGATCACCCCCGGCACCCTGATGGAAGGGGTACGCTTCTTCCACGGTGGCGCTCGTACCCAAAGCTTGGTTATCTCCACCCAATCGAAAACCGCTCGCTTTGTCGATACCGTTCACCTGTTCGACCAACCCAAATACATTCAACTGAGATAATTCTCTGACCCGGTGGGGTGGGTATGGCTCACCTCGCCCCCATTGGTAAAAATATATAAAGTTTTTTTTCAAACATCTTTTATTTGCATCCCGATTGGGACTAAATTGCAACAATTAGAGACATAACGCACTGATCTTTATCAATAATTTTTGTAGCCTGAGCAACATTTGTAGGAGAACATAAATGAATATTGCTGTAGTGGGCTTGAGTCACAAGACAGCCCCTGTGGAAATTCGCGAAAAATTGAGTATCCCAGAAGCGAAAATCGAGTCCGCTCTTACCCACCTTAAGGGTTATCCCCACATCCAAGAGGTGGCCATCATCAGCACCTGTAACCGTTTGGAGATCTACGCCGTGGTTACGGATACGGAAAAGGGCGTGGTGGAAATTACCCAGTTTCTCGCTGAAATCGGGCATATTCCCCTTAATGTTCTGCGTCGTTATCTGTTTACCCTGCTGCATCAGGATGCTGTCCGTCATCTACTGCGGGTGTCGGCCGGTTTAGAAAGTCTTGTCCTCGGTGAAGGGCAAATTCTCGCTCAAGTTAAAAATACCCATAAATTAGCTCAAAAGTACAATAGTATTAGCCAATTACTCGATCGCCTGTTTAAACAAGCGATGACTGCCGGTAAACGCGTCCGCACGGAAACCAGCATCGGTACGGGAGCCGTATCGATCAGTTCGGCAGCGGTGGAGTTAGCCCATGCTCAGGTGGCAGACCTCAGCAGCAAGAAAATCGCTATTATCGGGGCAGGGAAAATGTCCCGATTATTAGTTACGCATCTTCTGGCTAAGGGTTCTCAGCAAATTGCGATCGTCAATCGCTCCCAAAGACGGGCCCAGGAGTTGGCCCGTGAATTTCCTAGCGTACCGCTGCAACTATATGGCTTAGAAGAGATGATGACTACCGTAGCGGCATCGGATATCGTCTTTACCAGTACCGGAGCCACGGAACCAATTTTAACTAAAAATTTATTGACAGAAGTGACGATTACTGCTAAATCGCTGATGTTAATCGATATTTCTGTTCCCCGCAACGTCCATACCGACGTGAAGGAATTGGCACAAGTACAAGCTTTTAACGTCGATGATCTTAAAGCGGTGGTTGCCGCCAATCAGGAAAGTCGCCGTCAGATGGCTAGGGAAGCAGAGGCACTCCTAGAGCAGGAAGTGGAAGCTTTCGAGCTTTGGTGGCGTTCTTTGGACACTGTACCGACAATTAGCTGTTTAAGAAGCAAAATTGAAGATATTCGCGAACAGGAATTAGAAAAGGCCCTCTCCCGTTTGGGGACGGAATTCGCCGAAAAACACCAAGAAGTTATCGAAGCAATGACCCGCGGTATCGTTAATAAAATCCTTCACGAACCCATGGTACAACTGCGGGCCCAACAGGATATCGAAGCGCGTAAGCGTTGTTTACAATCCCTGCAAATGCTCTTTAATCTCAGTGTCGGGGAGGAATATAGTTAGGGGCCGACAATTGACAAAAATTAAGGGCGATTCTATTGGTCTGTTAAGATGATTTTGAGGGATTGGGGGCGAATAATTTGGCAGTATTCCCCTATCCACAATTTCAAGATTGACAGACCACTCAGCTGTTGACTCTCTAAATTACTCGTTAAGACTGTCCATGAGCGCCGGAGTTGGCAGCAGGGAGCGGTATAATTGATAGTTAGGTGTACCGGGAAGGAGTTCTGTGCTATTGATTCATAACTGCTACTAAATGACCAGATGGCAACGTTCCTTACTGATTCTGCTGATATAGCCAGAGTCTACTACTCTTCAAGATTGAACTTGAAACAGCGTAGTCAGTTGGGTCAGTTCTTGACCCCCGCAACTGTTGCGCGTTTCATGGCAGGACAATTCAACAACCTGTCTGGTCATATTCACCTTCTAGATGCTGGGGCTGGAATTGGAACTTTAACTGCTGCTGTAGTAGAGCGGTTACTGGCAAACCCCGATCAGGTTAGTAGTTGCAGCATTACAGCATATGAAGTCGAACCAGTCTTCTTCCCCTCGCTAAATCAAACCCTCACAGAATGCTGTGCCGCTTTGAACGGAAAAGGAATTCAAGCAGATTATTGCTTGCGGGAGGAGAATTTCATCAAAGCTAGTAGTGAAATGAACTTGCCACTCTTTAAGAAGGTAGTTCCGGGCTTTACTCATGCGATTCTGAATCCACCTTATAAAAAGATTCACAGCCAATCAGCAGAAAAGAAAGTTCTTGCAAGTATTGGGATTGATACTGTAAATCTCTACAGCGCATTTGTTTGGCTTGCCATCGTACAACTTATAGACGATGGCGAAGTGGTTGCGATTACGCCGAGAAGTTTTTGCAATGGCAAGTATTTTCGCCCTTTCCGAAAAGCCTTCCTAGAATACATGAAACTAGATAAAATCCATATATTTGAGAGTAGATCAGCAACCTTCTCAGAAGATGAGGTATTACAGGAAAATATTATTTTTCACGCCCTAAGATCTAAACAAAAACCTGGCACTGTAAAAATAACCAGTAATGCTGAGATGGCATTAGACGAGATTTCAGAATCTAGATATGCTTCCTATGACGAAGTGATTGAGCCGAATGATTCTGAACAGTTTATTCATATTGTTACAAATTCTCTCAAGAATTCCTTGAGAGTTCAAATGAATAAAATGCCCTGTACATTGGATGAGATAGGCTTAGAAGTTTCCACTGGTCCAGTTGTTGATTTTCGCCTGAAATCGTCTTTAAGAAACCATTTGAGTGATAGAACTGTTCCCCTACTTTATCCAGAATCTGTAAAAGTAAGGAAAGTAGTATTTCCTCCTGATAATCCCCGCAAGCCCATTGCGGTAGAAAAAAATAACGAAACAGAAAAATGGTTAATTGAGCCTGGCTGGTATGTTTTGACAAAACGTTTTTCATCCAAAGAAGAAAAGCGTCGTGTTGTTGCTGCTGTGTGTTCTCCTATTGGTTCAAAATCTCTAGGTGTCGAAAATCATCTTAATTATTATCATGCTAAAGGCAGAGGAATGCCTCCTGATGTAGCTAAAGGGTTAGCCGCATTTCTGAATTCAACTTTATTTGATAGCTACTTTCGTCAATTTAGTGGACATACACAAGTCAATGCTACCGACCTTCGTAGGGTTAAGTATCCATGTAAAAATGACTTAATCCAAATAGGAGTTCAAGTTGGGGACAATGACTTAAACCAAGAAGAAATCGATCAAGTTGTACATGAAGTTCTATCAATTATGGATGAAGCAAGCACCGCAGTTCAAGCAAACAAACGAATCGAAGAAGCACTTACAATTCTCAAGGCTATCTCTGCTCCTAGAGAGCAACAGAATGAAAGGTCTGCACTATGCTTACTTGCGTTAGCAGATATTCAACCTGATCAACCCTGGAGCCAAGCTACTGCACCAAAACGCGGAATTACAGAAATGATGGATTGGTTCCGTGATCATTACGGAAAACAATATGCACCAAACACACGGGAAACTGTTCGACGACAGACAATGCATCAATTTGTGCAGATGGGACTGGTGGTCGAGAATCCAGACAAACCAGACCGACCAATTAATAGCCCTAGGTGGTGCTACCAACTTGATCGGCAAGCGTTATCACTGCTTCAAGTTTATGGCTCTGAGCAGTGGGAAGAAGCTCGTAGAAATTACGCAGTTTCAGTTACTAATTTGTTGCAAGCCAGGAATCGAAATCTGCCCATGATTCCTATAACCTTACCCGATGGTCGGGCGATTCAGCTTTCATCAGGTGGGCAAAATATTTTAATTAAAGACATCTTAGAAAGCTTTTGTCCAAGATTTACGCCAGGGGGCGTAGTTCTATATATTGGCGATGCCGGTGATAAATTTATAATCAACGAAACACAAAAATTCCGAGAAATGGGGATTGAATTAGATACTCACGGGAAAATGCCTGATCTTGTTATCTATCATAGATACCAAGATTGGCTTGTCCTTATAGAAGCGGTGACGAGTCATGGTCCAGTGAATTTGAAGCGCCACAATGAACTAAAGCAACTTTTTCAATTAAGCTGTAAGGGTCTTGTCTTTGTTACTGCTTTTCCCAGTCGTAGGGAAATGACTCGTTATCTTGCTGAAATTTCTTGGGAAACAGAAGTTTGGGTAGCTGATCAGCCCGATCACATGATTCACTTCAATGGAGAGAGATTCCTCGGTCCATATTAGAACCCAGAAAAGCGTTCTTAAAGATATCAGTTGTGAAAGTACACCTAACTTCACCGTTAGGTGGCTTAGCTAGCTGTAGGGTGCGTTCCCTAATGCAAGTCCTACTGCTCCACCAATAGGTTTTTGGGAACGCACCATGCTCATTCATTGAAACTGTGAGTCTAAGAGTGCGGTGTCGAAGCCACTGCCTAACAGCACGTCAATTAGAAGTAGGACAGAGGAGGGTGCGAGACAGCAGGGAGCGATATGATTAATAGTTAGACTGTCAAAAACTGAGTTCTCTCTTTCACAGAGTCGTCATCAATTTCATTGTTAGCTTGTTATACTTGGAAAAGCATACTAAGCCTGAGTAATATGGAAAACCTTGCAGAAAAAGTAGCCTTACTCGAAAAAGAAGTCTCAGATGAGAGAAAAAGACTTTCGTCTGATAGGCTTGACATTTCTTTTGGGGAGTTGATCAACCTATACAAAAATAATGAATTAATAATTAGACCAGAGTATCAGAGATTATTCCGATGGTCAGAAGCACAAAAAACTGCACTTATAGAATCAATTCTACTCTCGATTCCAATTCCTCCAATATTTGTGGCCGAGGATAAAAACGGTGTATGGGAATTAGTCGATGGATTGCCACGTGTTTCTACTTTCATAAGTTTTTTTGGTGAACTAAAAGGTAGTGGATGGACAATTGACTATCAAGAAGATAGAGACAGATCAGTAGTCGAAGAAGAAGAAGAAATTGATGAGGAAAGCGGGGAAGAAACTGGAGAGAGAAAAACTATAAATAAATGGACTTTGCAAGAAGGAGGATTGGTCAAAAGCTTGCAAGGCTTTAATGTTGACAATCTTCCAACAAATCTAAAAATAAACTTGAAAAGGGCTGTTTGTAGAGTTGAAATTCTGAGAGGAGAAAGTAGTACTTCCATGAAGTATGAGTTGTTCAAAAGACTCAACTCTGGAGGTTCAAAATTAACTCCACAAGAGATAAGAAATGCAATTTATCGAGGGGTTAATCCCAGGCTTAACGAGCTTTTACTAAAAGTTAGTCAAAGCAAAGTTTTCAAATCTCTTACTCAATTAAGTAGTGGCAAACTTAATGAATTATATGATCAAGAATTAGTTCTTAGGTTTTTTGCTTTCTACAAAAATGCTGAAAATGTTAATGAAAATATGGAGAAGTTTTTAAACAATTTTATGGAGAAAACTGTTGAGAACGCTAATTTTGACTATGATGTTTATGAATCTCTCATCATGAGAGTTTTAGAGTTAATTTACCAAATAGAAGACAACAAGATATTCAGAAACGATAGAAACTTATTTGTTCCAGCTTATTTTGAGGGTATATTAATCGGAGTTGCTCAAAATATCGAGACGTATGCTGAAGACCTTGAACTTTTGAAATCAAAGATAACACAATTAAAAAGTGACGACGACTTCAAAAGGTATTCTGGAACCTCTTCTAATAGTAAAAGTCGGATTAGAAATCGTCTTAAAAGAGTAGATGAAATTTTTCAATAATAAACTTAGCAATAGGCTATGGATGATTTTGATAGGGCATTGCAAGAGATTATTGAAGAGAGAATATCTGTTCTTTTCGAAATTGAGAGAGCAATTTTTACGAGAAGGTACTCTCTATCTTCAAAGCATCAAGACATTTTCTCAACTCAATCAATATCGATGATTTATTCTTTATGGGAAAGCTTTATCCAAAAATCTTTCAACCTCTATATTGATGAACTTAATAATGTTGGCAGATATCTTCATGATTTTTGCGATGAAATAGTTATTCACCACAGGGAAAACTCCTTTAAACAGTTCAAGGAATATCCTACAAATGACAATAGAAAAGTAAGTTTTTTTGCTTCACTTAAAGCGTTTCACGCTGGGGATAGCTGCCCTATTTCAAGAGTTGTTAATACCGAGAGTAATGTTGGTTTCAACGTCTTAAACAAATTACTCAAAAGCTTTGCACTTGAAAAGTTTCCAGAACATTGGAAGGATTATGCACATCCGAATCCTAATTTAAAGGAATCCTTAGAGTTATTTCTGCGGTTACGCAATGCTGTAGCTCCTGGAGGTGATTTAGCACCAGAGGAGAGGATTGACCAGAAAGTCTATACCAGATTTAAGAAGTTGGTGACAGATTTGATGTATGAAATCCGATTGAAAATGTTGTATGGTCTTAAACATAAAACATTCTTAAAGTTGCAGTAGCGTATTGTAACAAATAGCAGGTAATAGTGTGATCGCAAATCTGATCGGGTGCTTTAAGTTAACCTATCCTTGAGTGGAATGCTAGAAAGCCTTCTGCGGTGATTATGCCAATATTTAGGGGTATTAGACCGATGGAAGTGGGATAGTAGGATAGAGGAGGGTGCGGAACCGCAGGGAGCGGTATAATTAATAGTTGGGCGGCAGTAGGACGACGAAACTGAACAGTCATCAACCATTACAAAATAAAGTAACGCTATATGGCTAATAAATCCCATTTTAATAGTGGACACATGGCAATAAATCAGTTGAAAAAGAATGGAGTTTTGCATAGTTCAACGATCATTGGGATTTCAACGCTTCGCACGGTTCATGGTGTCTTTATTCAAGATGCGGTTGACTTTTTAAAGGCATTGCCTGATTCCTCAGTCCAACTAATTCTGATCGACCCGCCCTATAATCTTGACCTAGACAAGTGGGATAGTTTCCATAACTATCTCGATTGGGCAAATCACCTTACGGTTTCCAGCCATTCACTCATTTCTTCCTTGATGGTTTCTTTAAGTTCTCGCAAATCATCTTTATCTATTAGACCTTTTTCCAGTAAGAAAGTGTAGAACTTTTTCAGACTACCTGCGTTAGCCTTGATGCTTGATTGACTAGCCCACATCGCCTTTTTGATAAACCAATAACCCAAAAAGTCACTGACCATATCTACCCCGTCTTTGGCTTCTACTGCATCCTCATAGAGTAAATATTCGTTGATATAAAAATCTATATTTGAAACATGATTATTAATGGTTTTTTCCGACAGACCTGATGATTCTAGCCAACCCTCAAAATCCTTTAGTAATTCATGATTGGCTTTTCTTATCTTTTGACAGTCAGCCTCGTATTTCTGGGAATCATCCATCACAAATCTCTCTCCTCCAAATCGCTGCTCGATGGTCAATAGGGTAATGAATCAAGTCTTTTTTCCAAAGGGTCAACGTCGGCCAACCGCCGGAATTGCCTTTCTCTTTTCTGTTAAATAGCTTCAACGATGTTAGACTCAATTTGCTCAATGATGGCGGCCACATCTTCTTCTGTATCTCGAGGTTGAGTTAATTCCACATCCGTTGAGAAGAGGCACATTTGAGTCCAGTCTAAGTTTTCCACTTCACACTGGTCAATCACCGAACTGGGGATGTTTTTCAGGGTGATGCTATCCCATTCAATGCCGATGAGATTGCTCTGCCGCTCAATTGTCACAATTCTCCCTTGCCAACCACCGATGTCAGTCCCCAAATCTGGGTCAAGTACACCCTGTTTGACGATGACCGAGTCGCCGACTTTGAAGGCAAACTCTGACTCGGAAAATTCTGGCGACAAGCTGGAGGCAACCGAGAGATGATACTCGCTTCCTAGCTCTTTTAACTCAAAATCCACAATCATCCGCTTGTTTTCCGAGAAATAACGGTTTTTCCTAGCGATTAGCTCCTGGATTAGCTCTTGAATCTCCGCCTTGAGCCTTTTATCTCCTTTAAGAAGGTCTTTATTAAAAACTCGGTCTATCATCTCTTGCCGCTTTGATTCGGGGGACAACGCCAGATTCCAAGCGATTATCCCTAGGGTCAGCAGTGTTCGCATAGATACCTTCGTTTCATTGGATTCGCGGTAAGGCTCGATAAAATCCTCCAGAACTTCCGACATTTTGACTTCCCCAGAAGGAGAGACGACAATTTCCTTGAAAGCCGATGACTTTTCTCTTAATTTCTTCTCAAAGCTTTTCAAGGGTTTTTCGGATCCTTGGGACATTTTCTGCAGCCTGAGCAGTTCACTAAATGCCTTCGATTTTTTAGCCATGATTGAGCCGGAAAATATGTGTTATTAATCCTGTTGGGTTACTGCACAACATTGGAATAGGGAAATTGTAACTGCTGTCAGAGAGCGATTGCGCTCTCATTATTAAATCTTAAAGTTCTGGCCTGAGTCGTCAGCTGTTGACTACTATCCGATACTTTTTTGTTAACATAGATTAGCAATCCACTTTCAGAGATTCTGTTAAAACAGAGGATATATCCTTCCCGAATCCCCCGCAGGGGAAAAATATGTCTCAAAAGCCGATTTATCTAGATTGCCACGCCACGACACCCCTAGAGCCGCAGGTTCTGGCGGCGATGTTGCCCTATTTTACCGAACACTTTGGTAATGCCCATAGTATTAATCATGTCTATGGTTGGACAGCCGAGGCTGCAGTTAAACAAGCAAGAGAAACAATCGCCGCTGCTATTAATAGTAGTCCCGAAGAAATTATTTTTACCAGTGGAGCAACGGAGGCTAATAACCTCGCTATCAAAGGGGTTGCCGAAGCCTATTTCGCCAAGGGAAGGCACATAGTTACGGTGGTGACAGAACATCGCGCCGTTTTAGATCCCTGTCATTATCTGGAAAAATTGGGTTTTGAGGTGACAATTTTACCCGTCGGGGCTGATGGCCTAATTGACTTAGAACTACTAGAAAAATCTTTGCGTCCTGATACGATTTTGCTGTCAATTATGACCGCTAATAACGAGATTGGGGTGATTCAACCTTTAGCGGCAATTGGGGCGATTTGTCGCCAGTATCAGGTACTTTTTCATACGGACGCAGCCCAAGCAATCGGCAAAATTCCCCTAGATGTGGAGGAAATGAATATAGATTTGATGTCCTTAACTGCCCACAAAGTCCACGGACCAAAGGGAATCGGTGCGCTGTACGTCCGGCGCCGAAACCCCAGAGTCCGTCTCGCCGCTCAAATTCAAGGGGGAGGCCAGGAAAAAGGACTGCGATCGGGTACAATATTTACACCGCAAATTGTCGGTTTTGCCAAGGCAGTAGAATTGGGCATCAAAGCGATTGAAGAAGATAACAGCTACTTAAATCAGTTAAAAGCCCGTTTATGGGAGATTATCAGTCAATTAGACAGAATTTATCTCAATGGTCATCCTAGCCAAAGATTAGCCGGAAATTTAAATATTAGTATTGAAGGGGTGGACAGTGCGGCGTTATTGTTAGGATTACAGCCAATAGTGGCGCTTTCCTCCGGTTCTGCCTGTTCTTCTAGCCATACCGCCCCCTCTCACGTTTTAACTGCCTTGGGTCGCCCCGAATCTCTCGCTTATGCCTCCCTGCGCTTCGGGTTGAGTCGTTTTAATACTTTAGAAGAAATTGAACTGGTGGGGGAACAGGTGGTTTTAACGGTTAATTCCCTCCGCAAAGCCAAAAATTTTTGACGTTTCGGCTCCTATCCACAAGTTAGTTTCGGTCTAGGTTGAAAAAATTCCGGAAAAGGTGTCTATGATTGCTTTTGACTGATTGCCGTCCGGGTTAATAACACTGATGCTTGGTTTTCACTCCAGTGAATCATCCAACTCGGTTGTAATCCCAAAACAATAATAAATAAAGCCAAGGCAATTTCGGGAAATCTTTCGGGCCAGGTACTGCGAGGAATGCGCGATAATTCAGGGGTTAAACGACCAAAGAAAACCCGATTAATCATCAGGAGAAAATATACTGCGGTTAAACCACTAGCGACCAAACATAAGAGCGTTTGTATCGGAAAAATCGGGAAACTGCCACGAAAAACTAAAAATTCGGCGATAAATCCCACCATTCCAGGGATGCCAGCGCTGGCCATAGCCGCTAAAATCATTAGCATTCCCGTGATTGGTAAACCTCTTTCTGGATTTAATAAACCGCGTAGATAATCCACATCCCGGCTGCCGGTTTTTTTATAGACTACTCCCACCAACAAAAATAATAAAGCGGAAATTAAACCGTGACTAATCATCTGCAAAATCGCTGCGGTGATGCTTAATCTGGTGGTGGCCGCCGCCGCTAGTAAAATATAGGCCATGTGGGAAATGGAAGAATAGGCCACTACTTTTTTCATATCCTTTTGGGCAATAGCGCAACTGGCCCCGTAGAGGGCGCTGATAGCTGCTATCGTTGCTAACCAAGGGGCGAGAGTTACCCAAGCGTCGAGAAATAAACCGACTCCAAAGCGCAGCAGTCCATAGGTTCCTAATTTGAGTAATATTCCCGCTAAAAGCACAGAAACGGGGGTAGATGCTTCCACGTGGGCATCCGGTAGCCAAGTATGAAAGGGAAAAATCGGGATTTTGATGGCTAATCCAATCAGAAGGGGGATGAGGAGCAGTAATTGGGTTTTAACGGGTAAATTGTTCGATAAAAGGGGATTATAGGCGAAATTATTAGCACCAGTTAGCCAAACTAAGCCGAGGAAGGAAATTAGCACTAAAAAGCCAGAAATTGCCGTGTATAATAAGAATTTCATGCCCGCATAACCGCGTCTTTGACCCCCCCAAATGGCAATGAGAAAGTAAAGGGGGACGATTTCTAATTCGTAAAATAGGAAAAATAGCAGTAAATCCTGCGCTAGAAAGGCCCCCGCTACTCCAGCATTGAGTAACAAGAGCAGGGAATAGTAAAATCTGGGTCGGTTAACCTCTGTACCACTAGCATAAAGAGCAATTATTGTCAAGATGCTGTTAAGAAAAAGTAATGAAAATGATAAGCCATCGACACCGAGAGCATAATTGAAACCGAGGAAATTAATCCAAGGCAGGTTAACCGTGAACTGCATTTGCGGGTTACTAGGGTCAAATTGCCAGCCAAGGAGAATATTAAGCAGTAAGAGAACGACAGAAAGAGTTAGAGCTAATCCTCGCACTTTTTTCGCCTCTAGAGGCGTGTAGGCAATCAGTATCGCCCCTATAATCGGTAGCCAAATAAAAGCGTTGAGCATTCTTTACTTTAATGGGGATGATAAACCTTCCCATTATTGCCTGAGCGGTCAATCTTTAGCAAGATAGCTATCAACTTTTAACATTTATTAATAAAATGAGCCAGAGATTACCATTACCAGAAATTCGTCGGGAAAAAAACAGCGATTTTGCTGCCATATACCGAGTAAATCGCTTGGCTTTTGACCGAGAAAATGAAGCTAATTTAGTCAAGACTTTGAGAAATAATGTCCCTGTCTTTTCTTTTGTTGCTGTAGAAGAAGAAAAAGTTATCGGTCATATTCTCTATAGTCCAGTGTCTTTAGAGTCGGAAAATAAACCTAATTTGAATCTGCTGGGATTAGCACCCATAGCCATTTTACCCGATTATCAAAGCAAGGGCATCGGTTCTCTTTTAACTCAATATAGTCTAAGGGAATGTGCCGCTAGAGGAATTGATGCAGTGGTGGTTTTAGGAAACCCGCATTTTTATCATCGTTTTGGGTTTATAACCGCTCAAACTAAAAATTTATCCTGTGAGTATCCGGTTCCAGAGGAAGTATTTATGGTTTTAGAATTACGGATTGATTGCTTAACAGGAGTGCAAGGTTTGGTTAAGTATCGTCGAGAGTTTGACTCGGTGTCAAAAAAGTTTCAGCTAATTTAATTAAAGTGGTTTGATTAATCTTCCCTTGGGGACTTTTTGGTATCTCTGGTAATTTTATCCAATGTTTCGGCAGTTTATACTTGACTAATTTATCTTGAATCTGGGATTGAATACTTGTCTGGTTTATCTGAGAGTTAACGGGTACATAAAAAGCGACAATTATCTGTCCCCATTTGACATCTGGTAACCCTAAAACCACCACATCTTTAACTAAATTAGTTTGTCTAATGGCAGTTTCTACCTCAAGAGGATAAACATTTTCTCCTCCGGTAATTATTTTTTGACTATCGCGACCAATGATATATAAATAACCACTTTCATCCAAATAACCTAAGTCATCGGTCTCGAAGTAGCTTGCTTGATTAAGATGGGGATAATAGCCTAAAAATAAAGATTTTGCTTCAATAATAATTTTCTGGTTATCGGGATTAATTTTTATCTGAGCATCGGGTAATACCTGTCCATTACTATTATTTCCTTGTCGAAAATCTTCTGGTTTAAGGGTGACAATTTGTGAGGCAGTTTCTGTCATTCCATAGGTGGGAGATAGGGAAATATTATATTCTCTAGCTTTTTCTAATAAAGATGGCCATGCAGGGGAACCTCCTAGTAAAACTGTTTTAAAATTGGTTAACCATTGAGGATCATTTTCTAGAAAAAATTGTAATTGACTGGGGACTAAGGAGATAAAATAATCTTGAAGATTGAGATTATTTATGCGCTTTTGTTTGATTTTATGGTAAGAAATAACAGCAAAATCTCCCCCAGTTAAAAAACTTCTGAGAAACTGCATTAAACCACTAACATGATATAAGGGCAATAGGCAAAAAGAGTTAACCTGCTTGACTTGAAAATATTCAGAGAAACCTTTGACAGAAGCAGTTAAAGTTAACCAGTTGTGGATAGCAAAGCGAATTTTTCCCGAGGTTCCTCCCGTGGGTATCATCAGAGAATTAGTCAAAGGATTGACAGGAGGAGAATTATGGTTATAAACCTTGATATTTTCACCAAAAATATAGTCGGGTTGCATCAGAGAGAAAACCTGTTGCCATTCGTTACTTTTCCAGTCGGGATTAGCTAGAAATAGGCAACTTTTGACCCTGACAGCAGCCAAGAATATCGCTAAAAATTTAATGGGATTGCCTTCGCACAGAAGTATAGTTAATCGAGGATTATCTGCTGCGATAAATTTCTGACAATAGGACTGATATAATTGATAAAATTTCTGGCTATTGTATCCATATAACCAATTTTTTTGACTGAGATATGCTAATTGTTTGCTGATGTCGTCCACAGTTTTTCTAACCAATCGGGTTCATTATTATTAAACCATTGTTGCACACCAAAACCTAAAGCTCGCTCCTTTCGTGGGTATTCTTGTGCTAGACGTAAAGCGGATTTTCTGCCGATATTAGTTTCTAAAACCGAGGAAAATACTAAATCTAAGGGATATTTTTCCCAGAGATTTCTTAACCCTTGTATTGAACCAGTAATAGCAGGTTTAATCACAAAAATTCCTCGCCATCCCCGTTGATAACATTCCTCTATTTGTCGGAGATTGGCCACCGATTCATCTAAGGCAATCTCCGTGGTAAAATCTTGACTTAATTGCAACATTTCCGCTAATTGAGATGGGGGTAAAGGTTGTTCGATAAATTCAATTAGTTGACATTCATCGGCAATTTTTAACCAGATTTTACTCTCAGCAATACTTAATCCTCCATTGGCATCTAAACGCAATTTAATTCCCCTGGGTAATCGGCCAATTAATTTTTCAAATAAGGTTAACTCCTCTGCGAGAGAATTGACCGCAATTTTCCATTTATAAGTATTAGTTTTATGAGCGGCTAAAATATCATCTAGACAAGGAAATACTGCTGCACCAGTGGGCAATAAATAACTATAATTTTTCGTTTCTAATTCTCTTGATTGATTCTCGATACTTAAATCTTCTAAAGCTGATTCAAAGGCAAATTGACACGCGGGAAATTGTTCGGGAATAGAAAAAATTGAAGTTATTGATAGGGGATTTTCGAGACTTTGACAGAATAATATTGCTGCCGATAATGTTTCTGAACCAAATTCAGGTAAAGGAGCAATTTCTCCCCATCCAATTCGTCCATCTTCCGCTTCTAAGCGAATAATAATTCCTTCCCTAATTTCCCATAGTCCGTGATGGGTTTGTAGGGGACGCAGCAAAGGACGCTGATAAACACGAAATTGCCAGAAATACATGATTAACTATAAGTAGTCGAGATAGGAGACCTTTCAGTAATCAGTAATCAGTGAAAGGCTGCAGCTCAATTTTATAGAAATATCTATATCATATTTTGGGCTTGTAGGGACGAATTGCATTCACCCTCTTTTAATAACTTCTGCTGCTCATTATAAGTGGGAGAAAGTCCCAGAGATGAGATGCCCTCGATAAATATTGACTATATCGCCATATTTTTGCTTCTTTTTTAGGTGTTTTTCTGCTGGACTCAATTGACCAATACTTCATCGACGAGCAAATGGGAAACTCTGTTACTTTTTCTCCGACTTTTTCGGACTCGTGGGGCGTTTTTTTGGGAAACTTTGCTTCAGTTTTTTCGTAATTCGCCCTAGGGTGGATCTACTGACTTTAATCTGTGTCTTTTCAGAGAGTAAGTTAGATAATTCTTGGAGAGTTGCATCCCTGTTAGCTTCGATGATTTCGACAAGAATTACTAATTGCTCACTATTTAACTTGGTTGGGGGACTGCCTCCTTGGGGACGGGGACGGATATCTCCAGTTTCTTGATATTGTTTCAATAACTTTTGAATAAAGCTTTTGGCCACATTAAATCTTTTGGCTAGTTCTCGAATAGAAATTCTTTCTTTTTCCCAGACATCGATAATTTTTTGGCGAAAGTCTACTGAATAGGGTCTCATGTCTGCTCTGCCTCTCAATTATTTGTCTATTGGCCTTCTATTGTACCTCATGGCTCCAATAATTGCTATATTTTCCTTAGTCGTTGGCAGTCAGTAAGACAGTAGTTATACTACTCCTGATTGGATAAGCCTTTCCACTGAGAAGATGTACCAGACCGAGCTTGAATCCGCCGTATTTGCCTCAGTTGAATTTGATTGAAATCTTGTGGGGATTTATTAAGTATGAATGGCTGGGGATAAGCTGTTGACTATCTAAATTACTCGTTAAGACTGTCTATGAGCGCCGGAGTTGGCAGCGGGGAGAGGGAGTTCGATCATTTGTACTATAAAATCCAAGACGCAGTTTAAATGCCATACAGCTTAGATGCCAACTCTAGCGGGGAAACTTTGGTTAAATCTGTGGAAAAAAGTCTGAGAGAATTCGGAGAAAATTATCTAATTAATTTTGTCTGACCACTTATGAGGTGAAAGTCTCCTGTCCGGTTCTGAATAGGAGGGGATGGAGGCGACTCCATTCTCGACCCCTAATGATTTAGTATTAAACCTCCCAAGCCCGATCGCCAGCGATCGCTAAAAGCTTCGGTAATCACGCCCTCAATCCCCCCCGAATCGAGAGCGAGAACCTAAGACAATTCGATACAATATTGTCAACAAGCATTAAGCGATTTAAACTATCGATCGAAGGTAAAAGTCCCGAAGTTATCGAAATCTAGGGGGAGACAAAAACAAGCATGGGTAGAGTAGTAGGCATTGATCTAGGGACAACTAACTCCGTCGTCGCCGTGATGGAAGGCGGAAAGCCAGTGGTCATCGCCAACTCGGAAGGCATGAGAACCACCCCTTCTGTGGTCGGTTTTAATAAAGATGGGGAGTTAGTGGTCGGTCAAATGGCCCGGCGACAAGGGGTACTCAATCCCCAAAACACCTACTATGGAGTCAAACGCTACATAGGTCGTCGCTACTCGGAATTAAACCCCGAATCGAAGCGCGTCCCCTACACCATCCGCCGGGATGAGATGGGCAATATCAAAATTAAATGCCCCCGTCTGCAAAAAGAATTCGCCCCCGAAGAAATTTCCGCCCTAATTTTACGCCGATTAGCCGAAGAAGCCAGCCGTTATCTAGGGGAAGAAGTCACCGGGGCCGTAATCACCGTCCCCGCCTATTTTAATGATTCCCAACGTCAAGCCACCCGGGATGCGGGCCGAATTGCGGGGTTAGAAGTGCTGCGGATTCTCAACGAACCCACCGCCGCCGCCCTAGCCTACGGTCTCGATGAACAGGAAAGCAAGAAAATCCTCGTTTTTGACCTGGGAGGCGGTACTTTTGATGTTTCTATCCTAGAAGTGGGTGACGGCGTTTTTGAGGTGAAAGCCACCAGTGGCGACACCCAATTAGGCGGCAATGATTTCGATAAAAGAATCGTCGATTGGTTAGCCAATCAATTTTTGGAACAGGAAGGCGTGGAGCTGCGCCAAGACCGGCAAGCACTACAAAGACTCACAGAAGCGGCAGAAAAAGCCAAAATTGAACTGTCTGGGGTCAGCGTCACCGATATTAATCTGCCCTTTATCATCGCCACGGAAGACGGACCCAAACACATCGAAACTCGCCTGAGTCGCGCCCAATTTGAGGAATTATGCGGCGATTTAATCAGTCGTCTCCGTCGTCCCCTCAAACGCGCCCTTTCTGATGCCGGTTTGTCCCCCGTCCAACTAGATGAAGTGGTACTGGTCGGCGGCGGTACGCGGATGCCGGTGGTTAAGGATTTAGTGCGGAGTTTTATCGATAGGGAACCCAATCAAAATGTTAACCCCGATGAGGTTGTAGCGGTCGGGGCGGCTATTCAAGCGGGAATTTTGGGCGGCGAGGTCAAAGACGTGCTGCTCCTCGATGTAACCCCTTTATCCTTGGGTTTAGAAACCATCGGCGGTGTGATGAAAAAGTTAATCCCCCGCAATACCACTATTCCCGTCCGCAGAGCTGACCTTTTTTCCACTTCCGAAAATAATCAAACTGTGGTCGAAATCCACGTTGTGCAGGGAGAAAGGGAAATGGCCAGCGATAATAAATCCTTGGGACGTTTTAAATTAACCGGTATCCCCCCCGCACCCCGGGGTATTCCCCAAGTGCAAGTGTCCCTCGATATCGATGCTAATGGTATTCTACAAGTCACCGCTAGGGATAAAATGACCGGACGCGAGCAAAGTGTCACCATTCAAGGCGCTTCTACCCTCAGCGAAGGGGAAATTAACCGCATGATCGGCGATGCTGCCCGATTTGCCGAAGCAGATCGTACCCGTCGCGAAAAGGTCGATAAACGCAATCGCGCCCGCTCTCTGGTGGATCAAGCCCAACGACGCTTAAAAGATGTTACTCTCGATTTTGGTAATGAGTTTACCCGTTCCTATCGTCGTCAAATTGAGTCTTTGAGTACGGAAATTATCGACGCTTTGGAGAAAAATGATGACCGTCGCATCGATCGCGCCCAAGCGGATTTACAGGATGTTATTTATGAATTAAATCGCGAGGTACGGCTACAATACGACGAGGAAGACGAGGGCTTTTTTAGTGCTATTCGCAAGACTTTTACCGGGGATAAGGAAGATGATCTTCCCTACGAACCGCGCCGCGATCGTTATCGCCAGGATTATCGTCCCAGTACACCGGGTTATCAAAGTGATTATCGACCCAATTATTCGGCTAATCAAGATAGTTATCGCCCCCCCAATCAGGACAATTACTACAATGGCCGCAATAGCGATTGGTCAAGTTCCCCCCGTTCGGAGGAAAAAAGTTATAACAATAGTAAAAGTAACCGCAGCAGCGGCAATCGTTCCCGCAATATCCCCCCCCAAAATAACTGGGATGATGACGATGATGATTGGTTTTAATCAGTGATCAGGGAACAGTGATCAGTAATCAGTGATCAGTAAACAGTGATCAGTGAAAAGACAGTGGCAAACTACTATTTAATACTGCTCACTTAATACATACTGCTCACTTAGAACTCAAATCTGATAACTGATAAGTGGGTGGGTGGAATTAAATATAAGATGAACGTAGGTTGGGTTGAAGCATGAAACCCAACGCCCGATTATGTTACGAAGTGCGCTAACCCATCCTACAAATAATTGTGCCTCCCTACTTAACTGATGACTGATAACTGATGACTGATAACTGATGACTGATAACTGATAACTGATAACTGATAACTGAATATATGCCACAATTAGTTAATTATTATGATGTTTTAGGAGTATCTCGCACGGCTACCAGTGACGAGATCAAAAAGGCTTTTCGACGACTGGCGCGTCAATATCATCCTGATGTTAATCCGGGGGATAAATCGGCCGAAGAAAAGTTTAAAGATATTAATGAAGCTTATGATGTTCTCTCCGATGAAGAAAAACGGGTTGAGTATAATCGTTCCTTGACGGGGATTAAGCGCCGCGGGATACGTCCGGGGGAAAAAGCGAATAGTAACGGTAATGGAAAAATACCCCGGACAGAACAGGATTTATGGAAGTTTAGAGATTTTAGTAACCTTAACACTAAGCGCGCTAAAATTGCCTCCTCTCCCCGTTTAACTCGTCGAGATGTGGAAGCAAAATTAACTTTACCTTTAGAGAAAGCCTATCAAGGTGGCAGACAAAGAATTCGTCTGGAAGATGGTAGATCAATAGAGGTTGATATGCCGGCAGCCATGATCGATGGGCAGAAAATTCGTCTCAAAGGTCAGGGTATTGAAGGGGGTGATTTATATTTAAAAATAACCATTGCTAGGCATCCCTTTTTTAAGATTCAAGGTTCCGATATTGTCTGTCAAGTGCCGATTACTCCTAGCGAGGCAATTGTGGGCGGTTTTGTGGAAATTCCTACCATTGACGGGTTAGTTAAAATGATGATTCCTAAGGGAGTGAGAAGCGGTCAAAGATTACGTTTGGCTAACAAAGGTTATCCCACTTCCCAAGGAGAAAGGGGCGATCAATTAGTGGAAATTCTCTTAGTTAATCCTCCCAATCCTAGCCCCGAAGAATTAGAACTTTATCAAAAAATACGGGCGATCGAAACTTTTAACCCTCGTCAAGGTTTATAAAGATTATGCTAGGTGGGTTACGGCAAATTTGAAATTTTTTGTCAAAAACATGACTTGTCCTCACCTAACCCACCCTACACCTTAATCCCGCTTGATTATGACCAATATAATTGATACAATCAAACCTTTTTACCCTCTAGCTTTCAAGGCTATTCGAGGCAATTTAGAGGGAACACAAAAACAATTATTAAATACTCTGCAAAAAATCGATCGCTCGCGGCAGGGATTTTGGGGACAATGGTTAATCTCACAATTATCAGAATCCCTCAGTTTTAGCGATTCTCGCCTATCTCAAAGCCTCTGGGGGTTAAATTTCCCCAATCCCGTCGGATTAGCGGCAGGATTCGATAAAGACGGTTTAGGGGCAGGACTTTGGCATAATTTCGGCTTTGGTTTTGCCGAGGTGGGTGCTGTCACCCTAGAAGGGCAACCGGGCAACCCAAAACCGAGATTATTTCGTTTACCAGAAGATTTGGCGGGATTAAACCGTATGGGGGCAAATAACCTCGGTGCGCCGGTTCTAGCGGCAACTCTCCAGCAATCTTGGCAACGACAACCCCGACAGATTCCCATCGGTATTAACCTCTGTAAATCGAAAAATACGCCCCTAGAAAAGGCCCCAGAGGACTATTTAGGCAGTTTTCGCTATTTATTCCCCCATGCTGATTATTTTGTCGTTAATGTTAGTTCTCCCAATACTCCCGGTTTGCGTTCCCTGCAAAGTGGTGAACAACTCGATAAAATCCTCGACATTTTACAAACAGAAAATCAAGGCAGAAAACCCCTATTAGTGAAAATTTCTCCCGATTTAGAATGGGAAGATATCATAACGATTATTGAGTTAGCTTTCTCCTATCAATTAGCGGGAATTGTCGCTACTAATACCACCACTAAACGCACGGGATTAACAACCACAATTCTGCCCGAAACTGGTAAACCAATCACTGAAGAAGCAGGGGGAATTAGTGGCAAACCTTTGCGGGAACGTTCCACGGAAGTGATCCGTTTTATCTATCAGCAAACCGAAGGTAATTTACCGATAATTGGAGTGGGAGGCATTTTTTCTCTCGATGATGCTTGGGAAAAAATTACCGCCGGTGCCAGTTTATTACAGATTTATACCGGTTGGTTATATCAGGGACCTTGGCTAGTATCAAATATTTTACAAGGATTAACAGAAAAATTAGAGGCCAATGGGTTAACTAATATTAATCAAGCGGTGGGAATTAATAATAGACCTCTGGAAAAAATCAAAAATCTTCCCTTAGGGAAAGAGTCACGGGGCAGTATTCACGAGTCAAAATAAGCAAAGGAAAGACATTGTTTACTAGGCTCGATGATTAAATGACTATTGTTAATAGAAAGAATCTAGGTCGTGAGCATCCAGATTTTTTACAATTGTTTGCATAAATATTAATAATTATGACAAAGCATCAGTTCTTAAAGAGTTTTTATTCTGGGCTTATCAATCCGTTAATAAAAGCCTTCTAATCTCAAGAGAGAACGTTTTGTTTCCTTGAGATTAGAGGACTAAAAAATTAATGATTGCTTCACATTCTAACCGCAAAAATGTTCTAGCGGCAACTCTGCTAACAGTGGGAATTTCCCTAATAAACGTACCAACGGTTTTAGCGCAAGCTCATACTAATACAGGCGGACCGCAGGTGACAGGATTGAATGGTTATAAATATACGCCCCTATTTACAGTGGGTGAAACCATCAACAATTACACTCCCATCGGTATTCTTGATGGAATTGGCGTTATCGATCTAGGAAATGGGACGATTCGTGCCTTGGTCAACCACGAAGTTAGAAATAACCAAGGAGCCTCTTATAGTTAGGGCTTGCTGAATAAATGTGAAATGTATGCAAAGTAAGGGTTTTGGGGCTTTACGAGCGAAACAGGTGCAAGATTTTGAGAGAATCGTGGTTCAAAACCTTGCATCTTCATCGGCCCGCGTCCTGTAGGGGCGAAGCATTCGGGCAATAACCTATCGGTGAAACCGTAGATTTTCTATCCGAATGCTTCGCCCGTACTTTTTCAGCAAACCCTAGTTAGTAAAAGTATAGTCAAATATAGACAGACTGAATTCCATTTCAGAAATTCCCTTCACTTTTACTTCGAGAGATTGATTCTCCTTGGGTGAACTACGCACCTCTCTATCCCATAGCGGTTAAACGCATTTGGGAATGCTTTTCGCAAAATGTTGTAGGAACCCATCACATCAGATTGGCAAAGAAATCCTCTATCTGTGCGATATAACCCTCGTTTAATCCTTTTTCCTGAAAAAACGGGTTTTTCAGTTGTTTGTCCCTACACTGGTAGAGGATCGTCATTCAAAAAATTAGCAACGGAGGTATAGGATTCCTCTTGAATAATCACTTTAATTCCTACTAATTGACATTGATAACTAATCATGTCAATTAATCGAGCATGAGGGATGCTCACAAACTTTTGATTATTGACTTTCCCTAAGTTTACCTCTTGTTTCCACCCTGGATTATTCCCAATAACTAAAGTGGTAATTTGTTGGTCAACTAAGAGCTTAACCAAAGGGAGCATCTCACCTTTGCAATAAGTAGAAATGCTTAATGAGATCAATAAAAAAGTTAAAAAAGGCAACCATTTAGATAAGCACAGCGATGACGAAGGACTTGCGGTACATTACCAGATTCCCAACTTGCACCAGTAATTTTGAGACTCGGAGCAATTTGTTTAATTTTTGATTCAACAGAGCCAGAGCCAATGGAAATGCCCTCTGCCTGCAAATAACCATAATTGACAATTCGATGTTTATGCTTGTTCAAATAAGTAATAAAATTCTCAACTTGCGGCTCTGACCATCCTTCGCGCACAAGAGATAGCCGCCGCCACTTCCCCCTTCCATAGAAAACATTTTACCTCCTCAATTCGCTGGAATGACCCGCCAACTTTATAGAGGTTTTCGATTAAATGATACCAATCCAATATTTCAATTCTTTCCTGTTTCTCTCCGATCTCACGAAATAAATTCCAGATACCATCATGTCCATCTCCTCAACAAATTAAAGGCTTGGCCAAAACTTGAGAATTAACCAAATCTAATCAAGCTGAGTTATCCTGAAAAAAAGCCGCTACCCCCAGTTGATGAAAACTCACTGCTTTATAATCACGCCAAATTAAGGCTTTTCCCTTGTCAGTTCTTAGTCGTACCTTACCGCCATCTATGCTCATTTCTTCGACTTCGACTTCTGGGTTAGATGGTAATTCTTCAAAAGCATAGCGATGTACGAGGGGTTGTTGGGTACTGTGAGAAACAGCAATCCCTGTCAATGATTTGATTTTCTGCGCCGATTTCTCGTAGGATTCATCGCCACTTAATAGCCAACAGTTCTTCTCTAACATTGGACTCATCTGAGTCCGAGGCTTTACTTCTAACTTCTTCGCTTGTTTTTCTGTAATTGGTAATTCCCCCAAAATACTTTTCACTTTTCTCGTCCGACCGGCGGTTTCTTCTGTGCTTGTTTTGACAAAAAAATACCGATTTCTGGGTTAACATAATGAATCATTAAATCTCTAACAGTCTCCTCTATCTCTCCCAAGTTATTAAATTTCTTAATTTGGGATTGCTCATAGAGACAAGCTCCCAACTCTCGGGATAAATCTTGAATTCTTTTTTCATTTTCTGATAACATTGAATTATTCCTCCCATCGAGATATATTCTGAATTGTAAGTTATAACTATTATAATCTCATTTCTCTTTGTGATCAAGTTGAAGATTTTCTAGTTTTTGACGGCTATAAGTATTAATACTCATTGCATAAGTGAGATGCTCCCATGTGGACATTCAACATAACTACCAAACTTTTACCATTGATACTAAGAAGTTTCCTGACCCTTTATCAATGTTTGATAATTTGCGAGAACAAGGGGTAAAATGCAGTACCAATATAACTCCTGTCATTAGCAACAAAGATAGCAATTATCAGACCTATAAGGAAGGATTAAGCAATAGTTATTTCGTCTTAGATAAACGTTATGACCCCGATAATCCAGATAGTCGCTCCTATCAGTGCTATGGTGGAGGCAACGAATATCGTCCCAATGATCCCGATAAAATACAAGGATTTAACAGTGGTCAACCTTATATCGGAGAAGTTTATTATGGCAATGATGCCTATGGCAATGAGTTAGGAACGCCAGGTCATTATCCTGATTTTGGGCGAAGCGAAGTGCGAAAATGGTGGGGAACCCAATATCAATATCTCTTTGATATGGGGTTAGAAATGGTCTGGCAAGATATGACAACCCCTGCTATTCGTGAGACTCGTGGGGACATGAAAGGGTTTCCTTTTCAACTCTATGTGACCAGTGATTTTATTTCTGGTGTCACACCTCAATTAACCCCTGCAATCAAAGTCTGGAACTTTTATGCTTACAATCTCCATAAAGCCACTTATCATGGACTAAATTATCTACCTGGACGGGATAATAAACGCAACTTTATCATTGGGCGAGGTAGTTTTACTGGCTCTCATCGCTTTTCAGGATTATGGACGGGAGATAATGCTTCGGATTGGGATTTTCTACGGATGAATATTTCTCAGGTTCTTTCTCTGGGAATGTGTGGATTAGCGATTTGCGGTCAAGATATAGGTGGTTTTGAAACTTCCTATATAGATAATGGTGAATGGGCAAGTCCAGAGCTTTTAATTCGCTGGACAGTGGCAGGTGCTTTCTTGCCTTGGTTCAGAAATCATTATGTCCGCAAAGGGCGTAAGGCATTCCAAGAACCTTTTATGTATGTGGAATACTTCAACGAACGGGGACTGCCTATTCCTCAACCGCAAGATTTGTATAAAATGGTATTGCCGATTTGCAAACATTATATTGAATTGCGTTATCGGTTGATGCAGCTTTTCTATGACTGTCTTTTCGAGAATACTTTGGATGGAATGCCGATTTGCCGTCCTATGTTTCTCAATGATCCTCAAGACCAGTCTCTTTATAATGATCAAGAATATTTCCTTGACAACCAGTTTTTTGTTGGCAAGGATCTTCTCATTTCTCCTGTTACCAAACCTCAAGCGGAGACGAATGGAGGTAAATGGGATGTTTATCTACCCCAAGGTAGTAATTGGTATTGTTTTATGAACAACCAACTACCTTTAGCCAGTTTAGTTGAAGGAGGAACGACGATTCGAGATTTTGATGCTAATCTTAATCTTGAGGGTAATCATATTAATTTCATTGTTCCTATCTATGTTCGTTCAGGGGCAATTATTCCCATGATTGAGCTTGAAGAATATGTGGGAGAACTGAACAAAAAAGGTCAACCTAATCCTATTACTTTGAATATTTACCCCGGTCAAAGTGGTGAATATACAATGTATTTAGATGATGGGGTTAGTCGTTCTTCAGGCGTTGCTAAACCAGAAAATGAGGGGGGATATCCAAGGGCTAAAAGTGAATATCGGGAGACAAAGATTACCCATAAATATATAGATGCAGCCCAAAAAACTCGTGAACTAAAAATAGAGCGTGTTCATGATAACTATCGGCCCGAGTACGAGACGTTTTTCTTTGTTGCTATTTTGCACGATCCTTCTGAAACTCAGGGAAGCTCTGGTTCTTTGAATAAAGTTATTCTCAACAATCAAGAAATCCAGAAATTAGGCAATGGAGATGATAATGCCCTCAATGGGGCTAGTTTGAATGCTTGGTATTACAACCCAACTATTAATATTAACTTTATTAAGGTATTTGATAATCTCCCTTCTGTCACGATAACTTTGGAGTATGCTTAGACCCACATTATGTGGTGTCTTCAAAATAAAGTTTTGACTGGCTGTAAATAAATAAAAAACAGGCAGTCGAAACCTTATGTCCACAGCTTATTTTTTTGGGTTCTTCGTTACTTGGTATGGTTTGATCGGGGGGCATAAATCGACTAAATCCTTATCTGGCAAAAGACTTAATTGATTAGTTCGTTCTAGTCGGGTGTGGGGTAAAATCGGTAGCGATCAGCTTTCTCCATGGCTCAGGTTTTAGCATATATTGTGCAAATGCGCTAGTATTTAAACTAAAGCCGTCCTCAAAGGACGGGGTTTGGAACTCAATTTTTCGATGACGACAATAATCGACGAGTTAAGGCAACAATGGCAAGATCGCCTCTCGCAAACAGAGGATTCCTTAACCGATCGCCAACGGGAGACTATTATCAAGTGGTTACTCGGTGAAGATAGCCAACGTTGGGAAACTTTGGACCAGAGAGATTTAGAAATCGCTAAACGGGGATTAGTCTATCTTTGGCAAATTTTGCGGCAACGCTATCTGAAAGTTAGTCCCACCCGCGCCTATCGTAACCTGATCGATCGTCTCGGCGCTTGTGTCACTCTCCGGCAAAAAATTCGCACTTGGGTTTCCTTAAGTCGCGATCGTCAGCAAGCGGTGGCCGATGTCTTGCAAGAAGTTATTCAAGAGATGTTAAATAGCGATCGCTATCTGCAATCCCAGTTAGCATGGATCGCTCGTTGTACCAACGATCAAGCTACTCGCGATCGGCTGCTGTTAGCCACCCTGGAGGAATACGCCCTGCGTCCGATCCGCAATCAACCCCTGTTAGCCTATCGTTTTGTTAATTATCTCCGTCGTCAAGCGAAAAGCGGTATCACTAATGTGCCGCGGGAAGAAATGATCCGGATTCTCTCCGATGAAATTAGTGGCGATGAGGGGGAAAATAGCTTAAGTTTACTGGAACAAAATGCGATCGCTACCTACGAAGATCAACGCACTTGCCAAGAAGCGCAAATTCTTCGGGTAAAAGTTCAAGAGAGTTTTGCTAGGTATCTAGAGGAAAATGTTAGTCGCGAGGCAGTGACTTGGTTTAACCTCTATCTAGGCGGCGAAAGCCAAGATGCGATCGCCAAAGCGATGAATATTCCCATCCAACGGATTTATCGTCTCCGGGAAAAAGTTGGCTATCATGCGATTAAGGTTTTTGCCCTCAAGGAAGGGGCAGAATTAATCAGTGAATGGTTAGAAATCAGCCCGAAAGAGCATAATTTTGGCTTAACTCTCAGTCAATGGCAAATTTACTATGCAGCCCTTTCTCCCACGGGTAAAAGCGTTATCGATGGCTTAAAAGCGGGTAAAACCCTTGAGGAAATCGCCGGCGAATTAAACTGTAAACGCACGCAAGTGGTCAAAGAATGGACGCAACTTTATCTAAGCGCCCAAAGTCTCAGGACAAAAACCTAATCAGTTATCAGTGATCAGTAATCAGTGATCAGTAATCAGATGCGAGTTTTAAGTGAGTGGTATTCAGTGAGAAGTATTATAGTCATTTCAGATAAGTCTGATACAGTCTAGACCGATCAAACCCTTATCAACTCTGGCATTCATATTCTCAATCTTAATTGAAATGACTATAAATGGCAGTTTCCTACTGTCTTTTCACTGATTTTTGATTTTTGACTTCAAGAAATATGTGGATTATCAGCAAAAAAGTCGGGGTATTTACCCATTATTTAACCCCTACGGGGACATTTACCCCCAGCATCGACAAAGCCAGTAAATTTTCTGCTCGGGAAATGGCGGATATTATGGCTAAAAAATACGGGGGAATAGTCGAGGCAATGAAATAATTATGACCATTGGTATTTGGATTTTAGGTGATCAATTATGGACAGGACAAGCGGCCTTAGCTAATCGTCAAGCCTATTCACAGGAAACACCGGTTATTTTAATTGAATCCCACAATCATATTCGACAAAGACCCTATCATCAGCAAAAATTAGTTTTAATCTGGTCGGCGATGCGTCATTTTGCCGAGGAATTAAAAACTTTAGGATGGTCTGTAACTTACGAAATTGCTGAAGATTTTGAACCAATTTTATCCGCTTTTATTAAGCAATTAGGCATTAAAGAATTACAGATAATGATGCCTAATAATTTGCCCTTTCTTAGATTAATCAAAAATCTCGATTTAGACTGTGCTATAACCCTAATTGATAATAATCACTTTCTCTGGACAAGGACAGATTTTAATAATTGGGCTAAATCTCGTAAAAGACTATTACTAGAGGATTTCTATCGAGAAAGTCGCAAAAAATGGCAGATTTTAATGGAGGATAATCAACCCATAGCAGGACAATGGAACTTTGATAAACAAAACCGCAAACCGCCCAAAGATAGATTAAAAACTCCTGATCCTCTTTGGTTTGCACCCGATGAAATTACCCTTCAAGTTATCGCTGATGTGGAAGCTTTAGATATTCCTAAATATGGAAAAATTAAACCTTTTCCCTGGGCAGTAACCCGCAGACAAGCTTTACAAGTATTGGAGCATTTTATTACTAATTGTCTGCCCAACTTTGGACCCTACCAAGATGCGATGATAACGGGAGAAGAAACCCTCTGGCATTCCCTATTATCCCCCTATCTTAATCTAGGATTACTAACGCCATTGGAAGTGATTCAAGGAGCAGAAATTGCCTATAAAAAAGATAATTTAGCCCTAAATAGCATCGAAGGATTTATCCGTCAGGTGTTGGGATGGCGGGAATATATGCAGGGAATTTATCATTATCTGGGAGAAGATTACGCTAATCATAATTGGTTTGAGCATCAACAACCCTTACCGGCTTTCTTTTGGGATAGTAATCAAACCGAGATGAATTGCCTCAAACAAGTATTATCACAGGTGGAAAATACTGGTTATGCCCATCATATTCAAAGATTAATGATTTTGAGCAATTTTGCCTTAATTTTTGGCTGCTCTCCCCAAGAGATTGAAAACTGGTTTCATAGTGTTTTTATCGATGCCTACGATTGGGTAATGCAGACTAATGTACTGGGAATGGGACAATTTGCCGATGGGGGAATTCTCGCCTCTAAACCCTACGCCGCCTCGGCCAACTATATTGATAAAATGAGTGATTATTGTCGGGGTTGTGTGTATAAAAAAATGAACGAGTCGGGGATTTTGCCTGTCCTTTTAATTTTCTTTACTGGGATTTTTTGGCACGACATCGAGAAAAATTAAAATCCCAAGGTCGCGTTAATATGATTTTAGGTCATCTCGATCGAATGTCGGCAGCTGAACTTAATCAAATGCGCTGCCAGTCCAACCAATTAAGAGCTATCAGTTGTCGGTCGTCGGTCGTCGGTCGTCGGTCGTCGGTCGTCGGTCGTCAGGAGGTGATAGGGTGATAGGGTGATAGGGTTTTGGGGTGATAGGGTGATAGGGTTTTGGGGTGATAGGGTGATAGGGTTTTGGGGTGATAGGGTGATAGGGTGATAGGGTTTTGGGGTGATAGGGTTTTGGGGTGATAGGGTTTTGGGGTGATAGGGTTTTGGGGTGATAGGGTGATGAGACAACTTTCCCACTTCCCCACTTCATAATTCATAATTCCCATCTCCCCACTTCCCCACTTCCCCACTTCCCCACTTCCCCACTTCCCCACTTCCCCACTTCCCCACTTCCCCACTTCCCCACTTCCCCGCTCCCCCACTTCCCCACAACCAAAACTCACTATGATAATTGCTATATGAGTAAATCAAAGGAAAAAAACCGGATTGCCTATCAGGAATTTGGAGATCAAAGTAATTCCCCAGCTTTTGAGCGTTCCATTCCTGAATTACCCCCAAATCAGCAGAATTTGCGAGTACAAACCTCCCGCTCTGGTCGTGCGGGAAAAACCGTTACCATAGTTACAGGTTTTCAATGCCAAACCGAAACTCTGACGAAATTGTTAAAACAGTTAAAAGCCGCTTGCGGGACGGGTGGTACAGTTAAAGAAAATACCATTGAGATCCAAGGAGATCATCGCCAAAAAATACTACAAATTCTTATTGAATCGGGTTACAAAGCCAAAATTAGCGGAGGATAGCTAAAAATCATGATTCCCTCTTGGTTGCTTATCGGTGTCGTGGGATTTTTGGTAGCGTTAGGTGGGGGATTACTCAATTCTCGCGATGTACGTTGGTTTGCGCGTTTGCGTCGTCCCGATTGGTTGACCTTTGAAAGATTAATCCCTCTTATCTGGACAATTATCTATATTTGTGGCGCAATTTCTGCTTATTTAGTCTGGGAAGCTCAACCGGCTAATCGCTGGTTTTTGATGGCTTTTTATCTGTTGGTGGAATTGACTATTACTGCCTATACTCCCGTCACCTGTAAACTACGCAGTCTTAAAGCGGGAACGATTATCGGCGGTACGGGTTTTTTCTTGGGTTGTCTTCTGGCGCTCTTGGTTTTCCCTGTTTCTTCTTGGGCGGGTATCCTACTCCTACCTTACCTGATCTGGAGTCCGATCGGTACCTATGTGACTTGGGAAATGACCCATCTCAATCCTAGGGATGTATAGATAGGTAAAGTGGGATGGGTTAATTTTTAACCCATCCCACAGATCTTATTGCCATCTACCAACTTGAAAATCTAGACTGTTTTTCTCGCTCTAACTCGCTTTACTTTTACCTTGGCAGGAATGGAGCAATCAAGGAAGTTAGGAACCTCCTGACGACAGTGAGGACAATACCAGTAGGCACGACTAGCCACAAGGTGACGAAGAGTAATTCCCGAACAAATAGGGCAGCTGTGCATGGATTGTCAGACTAATTTTAAAAACGTTTTTAAAATTGTCCTACCTCCTGAAATAATCCTAAACAAAATCGCCGCTCTTTAACTCTAACTTTAGGTATATTTCCCAGAAAATACTTAGGGATGAGGACGGAAAAGATGGGAATGTTGCGGGTGATAAAGTTGCGATCGAGTTCCGGTAATCTGGTTTAAAGCGGGACTAATGAGATAAAGGGTAGTTCTAGTTAAATTTTCTCGATGGGTTAATTTGGCCATCTCTGACAGGGGGACAACCCAGATTTTTTCGTCGGGCCAACCGAGACGGAAACAAACGGCCACCTGTTGCTCTGGCTGGTAGTATTGTAGGAGTTTTTCCTGGGCTTTGTCAACATGACGAGCGGCTAAATATAGGCATAAACTGGCTTTATGAGCGGCTAAAGAGGCTAAGTCTTCACTTGCTGGCATGGGAGAGGCTTTTCCTTCCACCCGGGTTAGAATAATTGTCTGGACTAATTCCGGAATCGTTAATTCTAGGGCCAATTTGGCCGCTAATCCTTGAAAGGCACTAATTCCGGGGATTAGCTGAAAGGGGATATCCGCTGCTGTCAAAAGATGAATTTGTTCTTGGATGGCACTATAGAGACTTAAATCCCCCGATTGCAGTCGCACCACCGCTAAACCCCGACGCACGCGATCGATCATTAAAGGGATAATTTCCTCTAGGGTGATGCTACTGGTGGGAATTAACTCGGCATCTTTACGAGTGTCCTCAAGCATCTGTTTGGGAACGAGGGAATCAGCAAAGAGGATAACATCGGCTTTTTGGAGAATTTTATCGGCTTTTACCGTCAATAATTCCGGATCTCCAGGGCCAGCACCAATAAAATAGACGGCCGGGGGGAGGGGAGAGAGGTCAGTTAAAGTCATACTAAATCCTGTTTAAAAGGGGTGTGGGGTGTCGGGTGTGGATTGTGGGGATGTGGGGATGTGGGGAAGTGGGGAAGTGGGGAAGTGGGGAAGTGGGGAAGTGGGGAAGTGGGGAAGTGGGGAGATGGGAATTATGAATTATGAAGTGGGGAAGTGGGAAAGTTGTCTCATCACCCTATCACCCCAAAACCCTATCACCCCAAAACCCTATCACCCCAAAACCCTATCACCCTATCACCCCAAAACCCTATCACCCTATCACCCTATCACCTCCTGACGACCGACGACCGACTCCTATCATTAACCTGAACATTTGTATTTAATTAGGGTGAAACTGACTATAATTAATGATAAAGCACAGTCAGCATTGACAATGATTAGCGATCAATCCCTCCCCCCCCAAAATATTGAAGCGGAAGAATCTATCTTAGGTGGTATTTTACTAGATCCAAAAGCGTTAGGTAGAATCAGTGATTTTTTAATTCCAGAAGCTTTCTATGTGAAAACCCATCAAGATATTTATCGTGCGGCGCTTGCTTTACAAGGGAAGGGAAAACCGACGGATTTAATGACGGTTAGCAGTTGGTTACAGGATAATTATCTGCTGGAAGAAATCGGGGGAATGCCGCGATTGTTACAATTAATTGAGCGCACTGTCTCGGCCGCTAACATCGATCGCTATGCTGAATTAGTGATGGATAAATATATGCGTCGTCAGTTAATTTCCACCGGGGGAGAAATTATCGAGTTAGCCAGGGATACGACGCTAGAATTAGAAAATGTTTTCGATGAATCGGAACAAAAGATTTTTCGTCTCACCCAAAAACGACCCCAGGAGGGTTTAATTTTTCTGGGGGATACTTTAATCGAAACTTTTAACGAAATTGAGAAGATGCAGGAGACGACCACTCTACCCGGTATCGAAACTCAATTTTATGATCTCGATGCGATGACCAGTGGTTTACAACCCTCGGATTTAGTTATTATCGCGGGTAGGCCTTCCATGGGAAAAACTTCTTTTGCTCTTAATATTGCCTATAATATCGCTCAACAGAATTTACCTGTGGCTGTCTTTAGTTTGGAGATGTCCAAGGAACAATTGGCCCAACGCTTGTTATCAAATGAGGCTAAAATCGAAAGTAATCGGATTCGCTCTGGTCGTTTGGGACAAAATGATCTAGAAAAGGTTCTTGGGGGACTAGAAAAGTTATTAAATTTACCCATATATATCGATGATAGTGCCAATTTAAGTGTAATTCAAATGCGTTCCCAAGTGCGACGTTTACAGGCAGAAAAAAAGGGACAAATGGGATTAGTTTTAATCGATTATCTGCAATTAATGGAAGGGGGAGGTGATAATCGCGTTCAGGAACTTTCCAAGATTACCCGCAGTCTTAAGGGTTTAGCTAGAGAAATTCATGCTCCTGTAATTGCTCTTTCTCAGTTAAGTCGCGCTGTGGAATCTCGTAATAATAAAAGACCGATGATGTCCGATTTACGCGAGTCGGGATGTTTAGCGGGTGATAGTTTAGTTGAGTTAGCCGATCCTCGTGCTAAAGTGCCAATTTGTGAGTTAGTTAATTGCTCTAATTTTACGGTTTTTGCTCTTAATGAGGAAACAATAAAATTAGAAAAAGCACTGGTAACTAAGGTCTTTTCCACAGGATTTAAGCCAGTTTTTCGATTAACAACTCGTTTAGGTCGCACGATTAGAGCTACAGCCAATCATAAATTTTTGACTGTCCACGGTTGGCAAAGATTAGATGAATTAAATATTGGTAATTATATCGCTTTACCTCGCTCTCTGAGTAATTCAGACCTAAGGTTTAATTGGGATGAAGTTATGGCAATTCAAGCGGATGGAGAGACAGAAGTGTATGATTTAACAGTAGATAAATTACATAACTTTATTGCCAATAATATCATCGTCCATAATAGTATCGAACAGGATGCGGATTTAGTTATGATGTTATACCGAGATGAATATTATAACCCCGATAGTCCCGATCGAGGTGTGGCTGAAGTAATTATTACTAAACACCGTAACGGTCCCACCGGCACAATTAAGCTACTTTTTCAACCAGAATTTACCAAGTTTCTTAATCTTAAACAAAGTCGCTCTAATTATTAAAATGCCAGCAACTATTAATTATAAAACTCCCAATTGGCTCTTAATACTTTTGGCAATTATCCTAACTCTCGGTGTGGTTTTTCGTTTCGCAAATATCGATAAAAAAATCTATTGGCACGATGAATCCTACACCACCATTAGAACCACTGGTTATCAAGCAAAAGAAATCGCTGATACTATCTTTCAAAATCGTCTTTTATCTACCACAGAATTAGGAAAATTTCAACAACTGAAACCCGAAAGTAATGTTTTTGATACGATTAAATCTCTTGCTAAAGAAGACCCTCAACACCCACCTTTATACTTTATTATCTCTCGCTATTGGGAAAAAATATTCGGTTTTTCTCCCGTTTCTTCCCGCAGTTTAGCGATTGTTTTTAGTCTGCTCTCTCTGCCATTTATTTACTATCTATCCCTAGAATTATTTGCAGCAAAGTTAACGGCAGTTTTAGCAGTAATTTTATTGGCACTCTCTCCAGTTGATATAATATTTGCTCAAATGTCCCGTCAGTATAGTCTTGTAGTTATGTTAACGATAATTAGTCAATTAATGCTGTTAAAATGCCTCAAAAAAAGAACTATTGTTAATTGGTCTTTATACACCTTATCTAATACTCTCGGAATCTACACCCATCTCTTTTTTATTCTCAACTTATTTGCTCAAGCAGTCTTGATAATTTGGTATCTTGTTATGAAACCAGAGCGAAAAAATAACTTGATATTTTTCCTGTTATCTGGGTTAACAATGATAATTTTATATATACCCTGGTTACAGGTTTTTTTAACTAACTCTCAAAGGGCCTTTAACTCCACCAGTTGGGCTGCCGTTAACTATCTCGATTGGGGATTGTTCGGTAAATTATGGCTCTTAACTTTTACTTGTCCATTTAGCGATAGCGATTTTGGTTTTAATAACATCTTCACCTATATATATAGACTAATTTTTTTAATCTTAATTATCTATGCTTTTTATCGAGTTTATCGCTACAATAACCCCATAGCTTTTACTTTTCTGATTACCTCAACCCTAGTACCTTTCCTAGCTTTAGTCATTCCCGATCTAATTTTTATCACCACTAGATCAACTGTCACCCGTTATCTAATTGCCTCCTTTCCCACTATCTATATAACTGTGGCTTTTTTCTTGTCACAATTGCTTAGTCAAAGTACAATTTTAGGTAAAATTATCTTGACTTTTTTGTTAACTACTAGTATGATATCGAACTTTAATAATGCTCTTTCCGAAACCAGTTGGGCAAAAGTTCCTAGTTATTGGAATGGCGAAGTTGCCAGAAAAATTAATGCTGTACCCAATGCCATTATTATCAGCGACGAAGGTAATGACTGGACTAACTTAGGTGATTTGCTTTCCCTTAATTATCCTCTTAATTCTGATGTACAATACTTCCTGACTACCAGTAACCCCGATACCGATAAGTTAAAAGAAGTCCTAGAAATTCCCCAGGTCAACTTATTTCTTTTTCGTCCTTCCAATCGGTTATTACTGGCCCTAGATCAATTCGATATTCGTCTTGATTATTTCTATCCTCAGGGTCAATTGTGGCGAGGGAAAAAATAGGTAAATATATATTTTGGGTCAATCTAGCCTCAAAGAGTTGAGCAAAGCTGGTATTATAACCAGTTAAAACCGTTAATCTTCACCTTAAAGAAATGACTTTTCTAATTCCGACTAGCGTTTGGCGGCAAATTCTTAAAAAGCTCCCTATACTACTATTCTTAGCATCTTTTCTCATAGTCCTACTCTTAGGCTATTTTTCTGCCGCTTTCTCTCAAAGTCGAGATCCTGATATCCGCGGTGTTTGGATTACCACCAACGATACTGCGATGCTGATGGACAGGGATAAACGACAACAAGCGATCGAGCAATTAGTTAATCTTAATTTTAATGCCATCTATCCCGTGGTTTGGAATTCCGGTTATGCTCTCTATCCCAGTGCGATCGCCCAACGGGAAGGAATACAGCCTTTTGTGCCTACGGGAGCGCAGGGACAAGATATCTTGGCAGAATTGGTGGAACAAACCCGTGGAAGGGGATTATTGGTCATTCCTTGGTTTGAATTCGGATTTATGGCCCCTCCCACCTCAGAATTAGCCTTAAAACATCAGGACTGGTTAACCCAAAAACGCGACGGGGGGACCACTTGGGTAGGGGCAGCCGGTGAGGTGGTGTGGTTGAATCCTTTCCGTCCCGAGGTGCAGAATTTTCTGCGGGAGTTAGTCTTGGAAGTGGTGGGACAATACGATATTAACGGCATCCAATTCGACGATCATCTGAGTTTACCCAACGAATTCGGCTATGATCCCTATACTATCGCTCTTTATCAACAGGAAACCGAAAAAACGCCTCCGGCTAACCCCCGGGATCCCGAATGGACAAAATGGCGCGCCGATAAAATCACCGCTTTTGTGGCTAATCTCAAAGAATCAATTGAGGCAATTAAACCGAATATACTGCTTTCGATCGCCCCTAATCCCTACGAATTCGCCTATAATGGTCATCTACAGGATTGGCTCGGTTGGGTGCGGCAAGGATTAGTCGATGAGTTAATCGTACAGGTTTATCGTCCCGATCTGCCCAGTTTTCTCAAACAATTAGAGCGTCCCGAAATTCAGGAAACTCAGCAAACTATCCCCACCGCTGTGGGAGTTTTAACTGGTTTACGCAATCGACCGATTGCCCTACCCTTGATTGAAGAAAAGGTATTGGCTGCTCGTCAACGGGGTTTAGGGGTGATTTTCTTCTTTTATGAAAGTCTTTGGCAGCAAGCTTTGGAATCTCCAGAAACCAGAAAAGCGGCAATTGAAGCGATGTTTTCGCAACCCATCACTCCCCGTCTTCCCGTGCTGGAAAATATTCCCTTAGTTAGTACGCCCGAACCTGTTTACCAGCCAAGACTAACCCCCACACCTCCCCCCTTAGCGCCGGACGGGATCGAAATTCCTGTAATTCCCCCTCCGGATAGTTAATAGCAATTTTTGCCCAGAAAAATTGCAGATCGAATCATCGAATTTAAGTCCCCCTTTTCCCCCTTTTTAAGAGGGATGGAAATGGGTACATCTCATTTTTGTCAATCTACTAAGTTATGATTTTTGGTTATTCGGTAGGTAGTATGCTAGGGACTCTTTGCCTATCCTAAAAACCTTATGGGTCAAGTCTGGTATTTGTGATTGCATAAGACAAACCGAAGAATCAAAGTTTGTTGCTGGGGTTAGGAGTCGGTCGTCGGTCGGGGAATTCAGGATAACATAAAATGACCTTGCTCGTCTGGAAGAAGACGAAAAAATCAGGGCAGAATTTGCTTACTGATAATTTTTCCTGTCGCATCGAGATCATAGACAATTGGAACTCCCGTGATTAACTCCAAACCGGGGACTTCTTCTGGGCTAAGATTTTCTAAGGTCATAATCATTGCCCGCAAGGAATTACCGTGGGCTGCCACTAAGACATGATCACCCTGTCGGATATGGGAGAGAATACGACTCTGAAAAAAGGGTGCAACCCGGGTGACGGTATCCTCTCAACTTTCACCTCCGGGAGGACGGGTAAAATAGGCTCTACGCCATTCCTTAACCTGTGCCTCTCCAAATTTAGCGGCAGTTTCGGCTTTATTCAAACCCTGTAAATCACCATAATAGCGTTCGTCGATGGACTGACTGGGAAAAATCGGAATTTCCTGGCTGGGATCACCGTCGTACCGATCCCAGCCGTGCCAATCAGGATCATCGCTATCGTGTTTAAAAATAGGGATTTTACCGGCGCGAATTTCATCACACTCAGTCAGACAAATTATTGCCGTTTCCATAGTGCGAATTAGGAGACTGGTAAAACAGACATCGATCGTGATCTTGGCTTCTTTCAGTTTACAGGCAGCGATCATGGCTTCAGCCCGACCGCGTTCACTCAAGGGAACATCGACCCATCCAGTGAATTTATTGGCCGCATTCCAAAGACTTTGGCCGTGACGAATTAATACAAGTTTTGACATAGGTTTTCTTGGGAAGTGGGGAAGTGGGGTGTGGGGTGTGGGGTGTGGGGTGTGGGGAGAATAAATAGAAATAATCTCCTATCTCCTATCTCCTATCTCCTGTCCCCTGACGACCGACTCCTAGAACTTACGAAATGGTGTGAATTTTGAGGAAATTGGTGCCTTTAGTTTTCTGCATGGGAATTCCCGCCATAATCAGGATTTTATCGCCCGATTGCGCTAGATTTTTCTGAAGTAGAATTGATTCCGTTTGCTTTAACACATCCTCAAAGACGGACACCTGATGATCGAGAAGAATCGGGATCACACCCCAGACTAGATTGAGACGGTGATAGACGCGTTTGTTGGGAGTCATGGCAATGACGGGAACCGAGGGACGTTCCTTAGAAGCCAGTAGCGAAGTGTAGCCGGAGGTGGTAAAAGTGACAATATAACGGAGATCAAGGGTTTGATCGATCGCCACTAAAGCCTCACTGAGAGCGTGAGTTTCATCGGACTCATTGGGGGGAACATTATCAAACTTCACATCCGCTTCCACATCATGGGCGATTTTGGCCAACATAGCCACCGCTTTGACGGGAAAATCTCCCACTGCTGATTCCCCCGATAACATCACCGCATCGGTTCCATCGATAATCGCATTAGCCACATCACTAGCCTCGGCTCGAGTCGGTCGGGGATTGTGAATCATGCTTTCTAACATCTGGGTGGCAGTGATGACGGGAATAGTTTTCATGTTGCAGAGTCTGATAATGCGTTTTTGCAACATGGGGACTTTTTCGGGGCTTAATTCTACCCCCAAATCGCCCCGGGCCACCATAATGCCGTCACATTCCTCGACAATTGACTCTAAATTTTTGATCGCCTGCGGTTTTTCAATTTTAGCTATCACTGGCACATCCCCATGATTTCTCTCGGCTAAAAATGCCTTAATCGCTTTGATATCTTCTCCTTTACGAACAAAACTGAGGGAAACCCAATCAACCCCCTGAGAAAGACCAAATTCTAGGTCTTGTTTGTCTTTTTCAGTCATGGAAGGTAAGCGCAAATTGAGACGGGGTAGATTAACTCCCTTGCGACTTTTGAGAATTCCTCCCTCCAACACTTGACATTTTAGCTCTTTTCCGTTAATTTCAACGATTTTTAGCTCTAATAAACCATCATCAAGGAGAATTTGCTCACCTAGCTGTGCTTCCTCGGCCAGATAGGGATAATCGATCGAAACGGTGTTCGGTTCTCCCCGATACTCATCCATGGGTACAAGGGTGAGATAATCGCCGTCGTTGATGGTAATCGAACCATTGGGGAGATGACCAACGCGAATTTTTGGCCCTTGTAAATCTTGCAGAAGAGTGATCGGATTGTCTAATTCTTGAGAAATTTGCCGTAAAAGGGTAACAACTCTCGCATGATCCTCGTAGCTACCGTGGGAAAAGTTTAGCCGCGCTACATTCATCCCCGCACCGATCATCTGCTTGAGGACTTCCGGCGAATTACTGGCAGGGCCGATCGTGGCTACGATCTTAGTTCTATGGGTAATAATTGACATGGAACCCTTACTAATCGATCTTGGGACGATTACATGATATTCACTTTAGGTTAACTAACGGTGAAGTGGAAAACAAATTAAGCTTTTCCACAGACTTGCAATCGCTCTGGGTCCTCTCCTTAGCCCTCAGGAGTCAGCTATCAGCGGCAACCGTTGAGAGCTTGAAAATCCGCAATACTTATGTTCTGACGGCAACCCTGAATGATTCAGTCGGAAAACTGGCTTTCACTATAGGTTGACACTCCCCGATCCAGAACTTTTTGATTTCAAAAAGGCCTAGGCACTCATGCAAAAGGAGGAATAAATAATCAGTCTTTAATAACCAGATTTAGTATTGTAAAGTTTCAATACAAATATGGTCATATATAGCCAGACATGGTAATATATAGACAGGAACCTATCAGACTAGGCAAAAAAAACAAGAATAAGTTATCGAACGGCTTGGAGGTGGTGGAAACAAGGGAATTTAACAGGCTATCAATTGCCTTCCGGTACAATTATCATAACGGATGACAACCCTTCAAAACCCGACGCTGAGTTAAAAGACAACGGATAATATAATAATGTTAGTAGCAGAAAGACACATTATCAAGAAAGGATATAGATTTTGGGCGGAGATAGATAATTTATCTTGGCAGTCTAAAAATCTCTACAACTCAGCTAACTATTTAATCCGACAAAACTTCATTTATGGCCATGGCTATTTGACCTATAATCAGATGGCCTCTCTGAGGTCAGAGACAGAACAGTATCAAGCGTTACCCGCTAAAATTTCCCAACAAGTTTTAAGAGGATTAGACAAAAACTGGCCATCATTTTTTGCCGCTTCATCGGAGTTTAAAAGTCACCCCGATAAATTTCTGGTCAAACCTAAAATCCCTGGCTATAAGGAGCCAAAAAAAGAAGGAAGAAATCTCTTAGTTTACACAATTCAAGCCATCAGCAAAGTAGGTCTTAAGCAAGGATTAGTCAAGCTATCAGGTACTTCAATTGCATTGCCGACGAGAGTTGCGGAGCGCCTAGCAGAAGTCAGAATAGTTCCTAAATGTGATTGTTATGTAATCGAGGTAATTTATGAGAAAACCGAACAGTTATTAGCTCCTAATGAAAAGATAGCTGCGATAGATTTAGGCATAGATAGGGTTGGCTGAATAAATCTAAAAACCTTGTTGGGTAAGACTTTTAGACTTTTTGTCAATCAAAAAGTACCGGATATGGGAGTGTTCGGGGGGAAAATTCAGATACTTTTTCCCTGAAAATTAGGTAATTGACACCCTCAAAATCGGTAAAACCCTACACCCCACACCCTACACCCCACACCCTACCCCCACGAAAAACTTTTTGCCGCAAACCCTAGATAATTTGATGGCTGTAACTTCAAATCAACCGGATTTTATACCTTTGTTGATTAATGGCAGACCGTTAAAAAGCCTGAATCAATTTTATAACCAACGTCGAGCTAAGTTACAATCTCTGTTAAAAGGTAATCGTCAAAGTTCCCAGAGGATTCGCCGTTTAACTCGCGGTCGAAATCAGAAAGTAGATGATTATCTTCATAAAGCTAGTCGTTATTTGGTTAAGCTCTTAGTTGACCAAGAGATAACAACTTTAGTAATTGGGAAAAATGACGGTTGGAAACAAGGAGTGAACTTAGGCAAAGTCAACAATCAAAAATTTGTGACCATCCCTCATGCTCGATTAATTGACATGATTATTTATAAATGTCAATTAGTAGGAATCAAAGTGATTATTCAAGAGGAATCCTATACCTCCGTTGCTAATTTTTTGAATTTAGACCCCCTACCAGTGTAGGGACAAACAACTGAAAAGCCAGTGTTTTCAGGAAAAAGGATTAAACGAGGTTTATATCGCACAGATAGAGGATTTCTTTGCCAATCTGATGTGATGGGTTCCTACAACATTTTGCGAAAAGCATTCCCAAATGCGTTTAACCGCTATGGGATAGAGAGGTGCGTAGTTCACCCAAGGAGAATCAATCTCTCGAAGTAAAAGTGAAGGGAATTTCTGAAATGGAATTCAGTCTGTCTATATTTGACTATACTTTTACTAACTATTTAACTCCCTAGTAGGGATATTCTGTTGGTGATCTAACGACGCAGTTTTTGCAACGCTTTCGACTCAATTTGTCGCACCCTTTCCAGGGATAATTCCAAAGTGCGACCGATATCACCTAAAGCATGGGATTTACCATTAAAATTTAGTTGGCAATTTTTCGGACATCGAGTCCTCAAATTGCCGCCCCCTGCACCTTCCCCACCGGTGCGTTGCCGAAGGGTGGGAACTGATGCAGGTTCGTTCAACTCGACATAATATTAGAAGACAGGCGGAACAGGCTGAAAGAAATTTGCCGCAACAAACTCGCCAACAGCTAACCCCATTTCAAAAGAATCAATACAAGCCTCATGGACGTGAACCCCGCCATAAATACGGCTGAGGGCATCTTCCAATCCCGCTTCATAGAAGCTATCGAAATTACGAACGACACCGGGAAGTTCTTGGGAGACAGCACTAAACACATAGTTGTCACCAAAATAGTCAGTCATCACTGCCGCAAATGCTCCCCCCATGGCGGAATGCCCTGACATATAATCCGGAAAGGGTGGGGAATTAACCCCCATTAATGGTGACAGCAAGGGCTTCCAATTGGGATCGCCCACCGTAGCATCTATCCCGTCATTAGCCGCAAATCCTCCGGCAATTACGTCATCGGGGCGAGGTTGGAGTTCCCTGTATTTGGCCTCCCAAGCAGTGATTACCGCATCTGCCAGCGCGGTATTTAACGCGGCAAATAGGCTGGCATCTTCTTGCAAGGTATTGCCCTCACTCACCGCAATTTCTTGAGCAATTTGGTTTAATTGACCGTAGGGACGGAAGGTATCAGGGCGGTCATAGGCAAAGAAAACAGCCATTTCTGTCTGGTCTTCCGTGCGTAAAGTGGTAGTGAGAGCAGTGTCTTGCAAGCCACCGTAGAGCCGGACTTCTTCAATTTCTTGGGCATACAATTCAGGCTCTGTGTCAGGACGGTTATCAAGAGTCACATCAAGTTGATTGTCCGCAACAAACTGGTCAATGTCCCCAATTGTCCAAGTATTTACTCCCCCCCAGTTGGCACCGACTGCTACCCCAGCAGTGGGGCCGGAGGTTTCTGGTCTCCAAACGTAGTCTCCCGGTGGCGGAGTGAAAGGTGTATTGTTGTTGGAACCATCATTAGCGCGTAAAGTGATGCTCTGATTGGCTACTAGAATGCCCAAATTAAACCCCCGGCTTTCAGCGGTGGCACTGTCCTTAATCTCCGCCAGAGAATTGGATAATTGCTGTGAGAACAAGCTATTTTGTCCAGATAATTGAGTGGAGAGAACTCGATAAGCAGCACCGACTGCCGCCATCCCCAACGAGGTATTTGTTGGTGCGTTCACATTTACAGCGTAGGAGGGATATAAAGTGTTGAAGGCATTGACCGTATCATAGACGGCAGTAGAAACTAGAGCCATTAAGCGAGAACCTACGGTCGGTGCGACTCCCCGCCCCGCTTTGCCCTCGGCTTGAACTGCATTTAAGGCGATCGCATTCCAGTCGATGACGGCATTAGTATTGAGTCCCGATACTAATTTACTGGTGACATTATTGGTTTCCAGTTGTTCGGCAATTTGGTTATTGGCATCAACTTGAGCGATGAGAAAGTAAGCCCCCGGAGCGATGACTGAAGTATTGTTGTCATACGTTAAGTCCAAGGTAACTGACTGCCCGGCGCTTAGGTTCAAGTTTGTGCTGACACTGGTGAGCAACGCATCGTTACTGTCAATCTCACCGTCAGTGGAAATGTACAGGTTGACAGTACTAGGACCACTGGCGAGCGCCTGTCCTTGATTGGTGACAATTACCTGTGCACTTCCAGTCGCGCCGAAGTCAACCGTAGTTGGCAAATTAATCGTGCCAAAACTGCCTACTAAATCTGGTAGTGAGACAGTTGAGGTAGAACTTGAGGTAAGAGTTGAGGTAGAACCTGAGGTAAGAGTTGAGGTAGAACTTGACTTTTGGTTATTGCCCTTGTTTGGTATCTGTTTTCCCTCAGTATCAAGTCCAATTGCATCTAAAAAATTAACTTTGTCCAAAAGCTCACTTAATTCTTTTGGGGAGAGAAGATTTAAATTTTTGCCACCTACAGTACTCTTTAACAACTCATCAATCTTACTGGTGGCGGTAGTTGGTAGCTCGTTCTCAGGTACTTTTTTCGGATCATCAACGGGTTTTTGTGACGATGACCCTTCGGTAGTTATAGGAGTGGTTGATGCCATAGATAGACAATAGGTGGGAAAAGAGTAAAGGTATTCAGGAGAAAAACCATTAAACCTTAAGTTGTTGGGTTCTTCGTTACTTGGATGGTTTGCCCGGGGGTCATAAATCGACTAAATCCTTATCTGGCAAGAGACTTAATTGATTAGTTCGTTCTAGAGCGAAAACAATTGACAAAAATCGCAGCAATGTCCGTCCCTATAAGAGTTTTATTCCTTATAACCCCGTCCCAGTGTCGGCACTATCTACGACCCAGGCTGATACGGCCAGGGTGAGAGCATCTCAAACGCTATTGACAATTGTCCAATTTTGTGATCCGCTTGCTGTGTGGGCATTTCAAGTGACACCAGTCAATCAGAATAGTTGCGAAATCGACCCATCTGGTCGATTTTTGCTTAACAATTGAGATGGCAAATTCTCCTCAAATATGCCTGAATTGCCCTCTGGTTAAGCAACTGACATAAAGTTCATTTTGCCAAGGATTGTTAAGATTGGCAGTGAGTTCAAAAACAAGTTTTTCCGCAGTTTTCATCTTCTTACGGCAGATATACTAACAACCTTGATTCTCGCTGTCTGACTGATTGACAACTTACTCATACCACTATGATAGCTTAAGGTTTGAGCAAGTTTAATCAGGTTTGACCAGGTTTAGATAAATTTTTGTGAACTGCCGTCAGCCCTTCAGAGCCAAACCGATGTCACCGTCAGTGGAAATGTACGGTTTTGACAGTACAAGGCCTGCGGGCGATCATCCGTCCTTGATTGGTGACAATTACGGCGGCAATTGCAACTTGGGTCGCACGATTCAGTGATATGTCTCACATAAGTAGGGTCTGCTGAAAAAGTTTTTCGTGGGGACAGGGTGTGGGGTGTGGGCTTCGGCCGTGAGAATTCGGCGTGAGCTTTTGTCGAACGCTCAGCCGAACGGGTGTGGGGTGTAGGGTTTTAGCGATTTTGAGGACGTTCGGCGAGATCAGTCGAGCCGGGGTCAATTACCTAATTTTCAGGGAAAAAGTCCCTGAATTTTCCCCCCGATCACTCCCAGATCTGGTACTTTTTGATTGACAAAAAGTCTAAAAGTCTTACCCCCCAAGGTTTTTAGATTTATTCAGCAACCCCTAATACCAAATTTCTAAATCCATGACAGACATCCACGCTCGAATGCTTGCCAAGCCTGCATTCGTTGTGACGCGAATAAAGAAAAATGGTATCCTATTGGTGATTTTCTCTCACTTAAGGTGAGCAGCAGAAGTTGTTCAAAGAGGGCGAAGGCAATTCGCCCCTACAATAATATTATTTCGCCAATGGTAGGGGCGCACCGCGTGCGCCCAAAATGTCATCTGGATATTTCGACAAAATTGAGATGCACCAGGCATAACCATCTCTGTCATTACTTTTGAAAAATGGTATAAGTAGTCGTGCAAAATTAATTTCCTAGTGGAGACTCCGAGACAGTTATCAGTTATCAGTTAGTCAGTTATCAGTGGGTAAGTTAAGCTGTTGACTATCCAAATTACGGTTCTTCGGTTTGTGTTATGCAATGAACGAGGTTATAAGGGATGAAACCATTATCGAGAAAGACATTGCTGCGATTTTTGTCAATTGTTTTCGCTCTAGAACGAACTAATCAATTAAGTCTCTTGCCAGATAAGGATTTAGTCCATTTATGCCTCCCGATCAAACCATACCAAGTAACGAAGAACCTAAATTACTTGTTAAGAGTGTGATGTGTAATTAATTTTGCTTAGGTACTTATCAAAAATCAGGATACACCTAAAATTTAGCTGGCAATTTTTCGGACATCGAGTCCTCAAATTGCCGCCCCCTGCACCTTCCCCACCGGTGCGTTGCCGAAGGGTGGGGACTGATGCAGGTTCGTTCAACTCGACATGATATTAGACAGGTGGCTGAAAGAAATTTGCCGCAACAAACTCGCCAACAGCTAACCCCATTTCAAAAGAATCAATACAAGCCTCACGGACGTGAACCCCGCCATAAATACGGCTGAGGGCATCTTCCAATCCCGCTTCATAGAAGCTATCGAAATTACGAACGACACCGGGAAGCTCTTGGGAGACAGCACTAAACACATAGTTGTCACCAAAATAGTCAGTCATCACTCCAGCAAATGCTCCCCCCATGGCGGAATGCCCTGACATATAATCCGGAAAGGCTGGCGAATTAACCCCCCCCTTTAATGGTGACAGCAAGGATTTCCAATTGGGATCGGCCACCGTAGCAGCTATCCCGTCATTAGCCGCAAATCCTCCAGCAATTACGTCATCGGGGCGAGGTTGGAGTTCAGTGTATTTCTCTTTCCAAGCGACAGTTACCGCATCTGCCAGCGCGGTATTTAACGCGGCAAATAGGCTGGCATCTTCTTGCAAGGTATTGCCCTCACTCACCGCAATTTTTTGAGCAATTTGGTTTAAATGCCCGTAGGGACGGAAGGTATCAGCCCGGTCATAAGAAAAGAAAACAGCCATTTCTGTCTGGTCTTCCGTGCGTAAAGTGGTAGTGAGAGCAGTGTCTTGCAAGCCCCCGTAGAGCCGGACTTCTTCAATTTCTTGGGCATACAATGTAGGATTTGTGTTGGGACGGCCATTAAGAGTCACATCAAGTTGTTTTTGCGAGACAAACTGGTCAATGTTGCCAATTGTCCAAGTATTTACGCCCCCCCAGTTGGCACCGACTGCTACCCCAGCAGTGGGGCCGGAGGTTTCTGGTCTCCAAACGTAGTAGTCTGTCAAGTTTGAATTGAGGGATAGAGTTTTTTTAACTTAATACGAGCATCAGCAGTAGTAAATCTCCAGTCAACTGAATTTGACTTTTCATTTCGATTTTCTTCCCATGCCTTAATTTCTTGTTTTAAACTATCCATGTCTGGGATACGACGATCGAGACATTGACGATTCAAAACGCTCAACTCAATTTCTGCCATATTTAACCAGCTGCCATGTTTGGGAGTGTAATGAAATTCGAGTTTATCTAAAATTCTCTTGGCCTCTTCCGGTTCAAAGGCTTTATATAATGAGGCTTTTACATGAGTATTTAAGTTGTCTTGAATTACTCTAATTTTCTGGGCATCGGGATAACGCTCATCAACTAAATATTTCATTTGGTGTGCATAATCGCTCGCCGTCCTTTGTTGTGTAACTTCTACATGTCGCCAACCTTGTAATGGTTCAAAAAACATAAACATATTGGCTACACCATTACGCTCATATTGATAGTCATACCTTTCTGGTTCTCTCGGTTCGGCTGGTATTTTCTCTTTTGTTTCTTTGACTAATTGTTTACAACTCTCATCAAAACACAGCCAAGGATTTTGCTGGTCATACTCACTATGATAAATATCCAAGACATCTTCCATCGCACAGACAAACTCCGCTGATTCTTTTGGGGGAATGACCCATGATTGATTCAGCCATGGTTTCAATTCATTTTTTTTAAGGTTTTTCTGATGGTTTCTCGTGATATTTTTTCCACATATTCAAGTTCGACCATTTTATCTGCCAGCATTTGAAGTGTCCATTTTGCTCGTCCCGTTGGTGTTTCACTACAAGCGATGGCAATCAGATATGCTTCCTTTTCCCCATCGATAATTTTGGCACGGCGATGTTCTTGCTTTTTTCGAGTTAATGATGATTCAATTCCTGACTCGACAAATCTTTGTCGTACTCTCTCAATGGTGGCTTGAGCAACATTTAAGGCTTCACTAATTTTCGAGTCAGTCCAACCACCTTCCTGTTGATTGATGTCTGCTAAAAGTAGTATTCTGGCATGGTTCATTTTGTAAGCTGCTATTTTTCCTTTCTTGGTTAGCTGCTCGAGTTCAGTTCTTTCGGAGTCTGTTAGATCTACAATATATTTTTTCTTCGGCATTTTTTTGTCTGAAGTTGGATAACTTCTTCCAGATTAGCTCTTTTTTTATCCCTCAAAACAAAATTGATGCTCTAGTAGTCTCCCGGTGGCGGAGTGAAAGGTGTATTGTTGTTGGAACCATCATTAGCGCGTAAAGTGATGCTCTGATTGGCTACTAGAATGCCCAAATTAAACCCCCGGCTTTCAGCGGTGGCACTGTCCTGAATCTCCGCCAGAGAATTAGACAATTGCTCTGAGAACAAGCTACTTTGTCCAGATAATTGAGTGGAGAGAACTCGATAAGCAGCACCGACTGCCGCCGCCACCAACGAGGTACTCGCTGGTGCGTTCACATTTACAGCGTAGGAGGGATATAAAGTGTTGAAAGCATTGACCGTATCATAGACGGCAGTAGAAACTAGAGCCATTAAGCGAGAACCTACGGTCGGTGCGACTCCCCGCCCCGCTTTGCCCTCGGCTTGAACTGCATTTAAGGCGATCGCATTCCAGTCGATGACGGCATTAGTATTGAGTCCCGATACTAATTTACTGGTGACATTATTGGTTTCCAGTTGTTCGGCAATTTGGTTATTGGCATCAACTTGAGCGATGAGAAAGTAAGCCCCCGGAGCGATGACTGAAGTATTGTTGTTATACGTTAAGTTTAGGGTGACTGACTGCCCGGCGCTTAGGTTCAAGTTTGTGCTGACACTGGTGAGCAACGCATCGTTACTGTCAATCTCACCGTCAGTGGAAATGTACAGTTTGACAGTACTAGGACCACTGGCGAGCGCCTGTCCTTGATTGGTGACAATTACCTGTGCACTTCCAGTCGCGCCGAAGTCAACCGTAGTTGGCAAATTAATCGTGCCAAAACTGCCCACTAAATCTGGTAGTGAGACAGTTGAGGCAGAACTTGAGGTAAGAGTTGAGGTACGACCTGAGGTAAGAGTTGAGGTAGGACTTGAGGTAAGAGTTGAGGTAGAACTTGACTTTTGGTTATTGCCCTTGTTTGGTATCTGTTTTCCCTCAGTATCAAGTCCAATTGCATCTAAAAAATTAACTTTGTCCAAAAGCTCACTTAATTCTTTTGGGGAGAGAAGATTTAATTTTTTGCCACCGAGAGCAGTCTTTAACAAGTCATCAATCTTACTGGTGGCGGTATTACTATTTGGTATTTGCTCGTTCTCAGTTATTTTCTTCTGATTATCAAGGGTGTTTTGTGACGATGACTTAGGGGTAGTTACCATAGTGGTTGATGCCATAGATGGGCAATAGGTGGGAAAAGAGTAAAGGTATTCAGGAGAAAAACCATTAAACCTTAAGTTGTCGTTGCGCTTCAGCGCCAAACCGATGTCACCGTCAGGGGAAATTTATAGTTTTGACAGTACCAGGACTGCTGGCGATCTCCTGTCCTTGATTGGAGACAGTTACCCCTGCATTTCCCTGATCTGTTTAAACAGGGTGACAAAACGGGAATCATGGGCGCAATTCGAACTTGAGTCGCACAATCCAGTGATTCTACTCACACAGGATAAGCGATGGAATAGGTAATGTCAATCGATGTTTACGTCTTTAGTCATAGATTTTTATCAATGACTAAAGTTATAGTTATTTCAAATAAGAACGAGACACTAGGCGACACAATAAGTACGAATAATTTCATCAAGGGGTGTCCCCACAGGAGCATACATTCTTGCCCTCTTTAATGCACTAAAATCATGTTCGATATCATTTAAATCAGGAGAGTATTTTGGCAAAAACACTACCTGATGACCTGCTTCCTCTACCAGTTGTCTAATCACTGTCTTCCGATGAATTGGTGCATTATCCATAATTAATACTGATGTTATGGCTAGAGAGGGCAATAAATATAAAGATAACCACCCTTCAAAACCTTCGGCATTCAGGCTTCTTGTAAATACCATCGGGGCAATAAAGTCTTTTTTTCCCTTTCTTCTCCCGGCCACAAGGTTCTCTCTTTTTCCTCGTTTTCCTTGTCTATCTCCCAATACTTTCTTACCTTTTTTTGACCAGGCATAAAGGCAGGCTTGAAATTCTTCAAACCCTGACTCATCAATGAATACAAGGCTTTCACTTCCATATGTTTTAATCAATTCTCTCAGCACTCTGTAGTATTTCATTCTTTCTTCTCGGTTTCTTTCTCTATAACGAAGTTCCTTCTTTTTTCTGGTAATTTTCATTTTTTTTAAGGCATAGCAAATGGCACTTGGTCTCACTCCAAACTTCTCGGCTCTGTCTCTTAATCTTGCCTCGGGATTTTCTTGGACATCTTTTGACAGTGCTTTCCAGTCCAGCTTTCTCTGACGGTGTTTTACCTTTGTTGCTTCCAGTTTTTCCCTACCTAGCCATCTATATATCGTCGCTCTTCCTATATTAAATAGAGCGGCGGCTTTGGTTATGCTTCCCCCATTCTCTACATAATCGATTACTTTTTTTCTCAAGTCTAGGCTATAAGACATTTTTCTATATGGGTTGCTCGTTTCTCTTTATTTTACCTTATTTTTCCCTCGTCTCACACTTATTTGAAATGACTATAATCCATACCTATAGATATAGGTAGGGTCTGCTGAAAAAGTTTTCCCTGGGGGCAGGGTGTGGGGTGTGGGGTGTGGGGTGTAGGGTTTTACCGATTTTCAGGTGGTCAACTACCTAATTTTCAGGGAAAAAGTACCTGAATTTTCCCCCCGATCACCCCTAGCTAAGGCACTTTTTGATGGGAAAAAAGTCTAAAAGTATTATCCAACAAGGTTTTTAGATTTATTCAGCAGACCCTAGGTATGGGCTACTTATAAGGACAGGCAAAAGGCTTCGGCCGTGATCTCAGCGTTCGACCGAGCGTTCGACAAAAGCTCACGCCGAAGTCTCACGCCGAGGTCCGAACGGGTGTGGGGTGTAGGGAAGGAAACCTCTTTCATCTCTGGTGGTGAAAATTTTGGCGTTGCTGATTTGAGATATGAATCTTTTTTTACGGTATTTGTGAACTACTCTCAAATCCGTTGAGAGTAGTTCACAAGTCAGACAGAGGAATAATTCCACAGGCTTGAATTTTGCTTAAAACCAGGTGAAGTTGCCACAATAACCAATTGCCAACTCTCCAGAAAGCTAGGGAGTTTTGATTGTCAGCAACCTCGGCAGATGGGTAACAAAGATTTTCTTCAAAAATCAACCAATGAACGGGTAAATGACCGAGGGGAGAATTCGGCTCTAATTGAAAGTTTAGTTGCTCATAATTGAGCCATTGACCCTGCTGCCGCCAACCTAGGCGATCGCCAAGTTTCTTTTGGGTTTCATAATCCACTAAACCACCGAGACTAGAGAAAATGGCTTGCTGAATACTAAACCCGAAATGACCATTACTATAATGAAGCCAAAGTTGATCAATTTTTTTCAGATCCGAACAAGGTAATTGAGCAATATCTTGGGGATAAACCTCATTCCAGTAGGTCTTACCCAAGATTTTTAATAGTAGTTTGGTTGTTTGGCGATCAGCCGCTTGCCACTGTTGCTTTCTTAGCAAATCTTGTAATTGATTATAATCAAGATCAGCCGATTCTTGAGTCAAGATATTTGGGGAAGTCGGGGGATTTTTAGAACTAGAAGATTTGTGAAGATTGTTTTGAGTGAATTGAGAGACAACTATTGCCAGGGGAGTTTTCGGGATAGCGTCTTTTTGACAAACCTCTTGTTCTGCTAAATGATCAGATAATTTATTGATGGTTTTTTCTAGGGAAATAAATTGTTCTGACCATTCACTTTCATTGAATAAGTAATCATTAAATTGATCAGAGGAAAAAGCCTCTTTTAACCTTGCTTCTTTCTCGTAACCATTCGCCATAAAATTTAGCAAAAACTCAGAATTTATGGCGGAATCTGATGTTTCTAAGAGATTAGGCTGAGGTGGAAAAATATTATCTACCAAATACTTAATTTCTCCAACTGTTGCATAAAATTCTTCGTCCACCTTAATGACTTCTTCTATTAATAATTGAAAAGGAGCAAAATAGTCCTGTAGGTAGGTTTCAAAATTAATCGCATTTTGGGCAAGATCAGCAATTTCTTGGCGAACTCGTTGAGATTTGAGTTGATAATGATTCAATTCCTCATAAATTTTGAGTTCTTGAATAATTGCTTGCACAATTTTTTTCTGCTTTTGAGTATCCTCGGCTAATTTCTGAACTCCTTCTCCTAGTAATTTAGTTTTTCTCAACATCAAAAAAGATGTTTTTCCCAGTAGCAAAATTGCCCGAAAATTTTCCTGTTTTTCTAGCTTGAGTTGATTGAGAATATTTTGATTATTATTATTTTTAATTTCTAACTTTATTCTCTCGTAGTCTAAGATTTTTAATTCTTGATATTTTTGGGAAAATAAAATTTTGAGATTGTCACTCAGTTGTAGTAAAAAACGATAATATCCGTCTTGATAGATTTCTAGTCCGTTAATTAATAAATTATAGTCTTTAATTAATAACTGAGTCTCAATCAAGATTTCTTGTTGAGTAATTTTTTCTTTTCGTTTAATAATCTTACCAAAATAGTAATGGTAGCGAACTCCTTCTTGAATTAATTTCCGACGTTCCTTGATGATTTTCTGAAAATTCTTTAAGTATCTATTTTTAAAAACAGGAAGTTGATAGCTTTGCTCATAAATGGCAATTGTTTTATAGGTCATCAGCTGTTGAGAGTTCCTATTTAGCATAGCTATCTTAGACCAAAAAATTCCTCAGTACTTAGCAATAATCATCCGCTGCTCCCAGCTATTGCAAGAGGGAGCAATACCTAATTAAACATTTTCAACTTCAACAACAACTGGTTCCTTTTCAACAACTGGTTCCTTTTCAACAACTGGTTCCTTTTCAACAACTGGTTCCTTTTCAATGACAACTGTTTGAGGACTTTCAGGAGTTGGCTCAGTTACTGTTTCTTGCTGCTTTACTGTCTGTTCTTGATGGTCAGTCAAGTATTTTTTGGTTTTTAATTTCAGGTCATCCGTCAGAGGTAAAGCATCAATTTCAGCTAAAAGTGTTTCCAGGGATTCTTTTTTACTTCGCTCAGTGTAAAAAGCATTCAGAACCGCTTCAATTCCGTACTGAGCGATCGCATCTCCTAAGACAGTAACCAACCCCATCGCTCCAATACCCAGAAAAACTACAAAGGGTTGTCCGAGGGTCACAATTAGCACGATCACAGCAATAATAGCCGAAGCTAAATAAGTACCTGCCACTTTTTTGATAATGTTATCGAGTTCCATAAAAATCACCTCAAATTTTTAGCGAAGGATTAATTTAATTTTAAAGCAAGGTTAATCTGTCTGTTGATCGCCGTCAAGTAAAGCTTGAAGAAAAGGTTCAAGACTTTTGGGACGATAATCGGAAAAAGCCTTTAATCGTTTTACCACACTGTGATGAACAGTGACAACTTTTGTATTGAAATATCGCCATTGCTCACCTCCCAAGGCCGACAATCCTTTAACAGTATTATCGAACTTGATGGTCGGGTCTAGTTTAATTGGGAATTCCTCAAATTCAGAGGTGGTTGAATCAAACTCTAATCCCAATTTTTTGGCTTGATTAATCATCCATTGTAAGGGGTAGTCGGAAAGTCCTTGATATTCTTTTTTGCCACCACCTAGACAGGTATGTTCACCGACAAATAAAACTTCTTTGACAACTTGTTCAGGATTTTCGGGATTGGCTTTGATCGGAGTGGAAGGGAAGTTTTTACGTTTTTCATCAATGGCAACAGCATGAAAAGCATTTTGGATAATCGGACTTAATGTTGTGTTACTAAATTCATATTTTTTATGATAAAACTTAGCTAGGGGAAACCAAGGGGTTAAATCAGGAATACCAAAATGACCAACTGTATCCCAACAACCTAACATCTTGACTGGAATACGATCTTGAAAATCTTCCTTTTCTGTCTCAATTTTTTTGGCATTAGCGGCACGAAATTGTTTAGCTTTGGCACTATCGGAACTAACGGTGTGGTCTCGATATAGTTGATAAGCTAGGGGAATTTCTTTAATCTTAGAGCGTTTTAGGATTCCACATTTATCGATAAAACTAGCCAAACAACGAACGATATATGCTCCTCGACTAAAACCTAACAAATAAATTTCATCCTCGCTTGTGGGATTATAGTTAAGGACAAGAAAACGATAGGCATCTTGAATCATCCGATCAAGGCCCCAGCCAAAAGTTTCATTCCCTAAACTTTTAATAAATTCGTTATCTTCGGCGCTGCCAGAACCTGACAAAAAGACGATTTGATGGGTTTGATCCTCGGCAATATACTTAATAGATTCGGCGAATTTAACCACATTGGTGGGGTAAGCACTGGTAGAGTCTTCCCAAGAACCATCACAACAAATAATTAACCGTTTTTTCTGGTTTGAATAAGTCAGGATATCTGGTGCAGAAATTGCCGTTTTAGTAATCTCCTCAATTTCATTGCTGGCAAGAGCAGCTTCTGCGGCAATTATAATTGATTCTGGATTCTCTTCCCGGGAAGGTTCTTGATGTTCGGCTGGAGCATCCTGTTCAACCACTTCTTCTGCTTCAAGGGAGTTAAAAATTTCGTTGACCATTGTTATCCTTTTCACATTCCTTCTAGCTTTACTGCTAGTCTGAACTTTTGATTTAGGGATCGAGGTCGGTTTAGAGGGAAGACTATCTAGTTGCCAGGTTGTCCCATAAAGAATACCATGATTGCTATAACTTGTTTGATCCTCGGCACTGCCATTGAGTGATAAATAAGTAACTAAACCAAGGTCATCAACTAAGGGAGATTGATACATCGCTTCTTGGATTTCTTCTTGGCTACGCGCTTGATTCCAAACAGAAACTTCTGCAAGACAACCTTGCCAATAATGGGAGAGATTAACAGAGGCTCCCAAGATGATTTTTTCAATCCCCGTTAAGGCACGGTTATGACCGTTGCCACGATGCCAAATGATCCCATTGCGATAGATCAACATTCGGCCTGTGGTCGCATTTTTAACAAAGGCCCAGTGAGTCCAATCACTATAATCTTTAAGCTTGACTTTTTTTTCAATTCGATCGAAACCTTCTTCATTTCCCGCATCCCAAAAAATTGCAGGTTTCACGGGATCACCCCAAGGCAGGGTAATATGTAGAACGCGGTTATTCTCCTGATTAACAGCTTCTAAAAAAGTCGTTTCTGTAGCTAAATTATTTTCCCCTTTTGCCCAAAATGTAATGGTAATACTCTGATCGATGTCAAGAAATCCGTGGGATAGATCAATATGATCATCGATGCCATTAAATTTTAGTACAGAGCGTTGTTCAGCCATTGGTTTTGTAATCGCCCAGGGGAGAAAGGAGTAATCAGGGGTTCAGGGACTCTGACTAATAAGAGACTTATCTATCTGTCGTGATTTCCCAGAATGCTACCCCCTAGCTTAACACATTTTAGTTATCTAGCGATATATATAAATAAATGTGTAGGAGTCAACGACTAATATTCCCGGGCCGGCACTTGCTGTGGCGAGAAACTCAGGGGAGTTGACCCCAATCCCTATCGCCATCAAGTAGTAGAGACCTAGGCTTTGGAGGGATGCTCATGGCTGATGGACATCCCTCCCCGGGCCGATTATCAGCAAACCCTAGGTACTTATTGTAACTCTGACCAAATTCCGCGGCATCGCTCTACAATTAGTCCTTGAAAAATTAATTGGGTTGCGGGATGAATATCCACTTTATACAGAGCAAAAAGACCTGTTAAACTATTTAGATTCAACTCCCTTCGCGTTAGAGATAAAGCTTTTGTTCGGTGCATTTCCACCGCTTTTAGTAAGCCTGGATAACTGACATTACGCAGGGCCAATTGACCATTTTTTGTGAGATAAATAGCATCATTCTGCAAGAGATATTCCAAACTGATCAAACTAGCGTGGACGTCCACATCTTTTTCTAAACCCCCTAAACGGTGAGCATCCAAACCAAAGCGAATGCAGAAATTAACAGCGACTAATTTTCCCGCTTCTTCGGCAGGTAAAGCACAGTCGGCAAATTCAAAGCCTAAACTATCTGAGCGCCACTCCTCGACTCCGGCATAGGTATAGTTTTGAAACAGTTTATTTTTGAGTTTTAAGTCAAATCCTAACCCACTAGCATGACCCGCTTCATGGAATTGGGTATCGAGATGACGATAGCGTTCACCATTAATTTGATCCTCCAGGGGTCCTAATAGCAAATCGGCCGTTTCTGGCTCAAAAATTTTTCGGATACATTCGTAGCTAGAACCAGAAAAGCGTCTTTTTTGCTCACTGGCATTATTTAAAGCTGGTCCCTGAACACTATTGGGAAAAGTCCACCTATGGGGAACGATAAAAGCCTCCCCCTTTTCACCTTTAACCGTGCCACAACTAGCAATTTCAGTAAAGGACAAATTTCTGGGAATCGGTTGTCTTAGACTGCCAAATTTTTCACGAGTCAAGCTTTCTAGTTGTTCGATAGAAGGTTGACTATTTTGGTGGATTTTTCCGTAAATTGCACTCAAAGTGAGTTGTCGTTCTCCCTGACGATTGATGCGATAGGGAGCAATCATCAGAAAATAACCATTTTTGCCGATAAAATTCAGATTAATGAAATCTTCTGATAAAATGCTCCAGTCGTTGGTTTCCAAAGCTGCTGCTGTTTTCCAGAGCCACTGAGCCGGAATTTCACAGCTATCTGCTTCCTGTTGACGCAGTTTTTTCGCCGCGATTGCAATTTTATTTTGCTCGATATCTTGGACGATTTCTTGGAACAACTGTTGTTGATTAACCAGGGTTTGATTCATTTTTGGGGTAGCTAAGTTGGTGTAATGGTTTAACGTTGTTTGTTGACCCGTCTCTCATTAGCTAAACTCTTAGCCATTTTAAGATTTTAGGGTCTTTGTCATAGCGATAGGTCAGTCCGTCTTTCCCCGTAATTGATTTTCCCTGACTGGCTTTGCTTCTAATGCTACTGAGGGAATAGTCGCTTAATTCCTTCATTTGTGCATGGGAAAGTCCCTCTTCGACTTCTGTTAAGATTGTTGTTGTTGGCGATTCGGGGGGGGGTTCCCCGGCAGAATTGATTTTAGGATTGACCTCGGTTTCCTGATTCGGTAAATCTTCGAGCCTAGTTTGAGAATTATCGACAGAAATATTAATAATTTCTTTCACTTTTTGTCGGCGATATTCCTCCACTGTAAGCAGTTGCCAATGGGAATTACTAGAGAGTTCTAAAACCCATTGATGATAGTTAAAGAGACTTTCCCGATGTCCGACACTAATAAAAGTTGTGTGAGTTTTCTGCAATTGCCGATATAAATTTTCCTCATTGTTTAAGTCCAAAGCACTTGTGGCTTCATCGAGGATAGTAAAACTGGGACGGGTAATTAATACCCTAGCAAAAGCCAAACGTTGTTGTTCTCCCAGGGACAAAATGTTTTCCCAAGGCTCTTCTGTATCAAAGCTATTAACTCGATTTAGTAAATTTTGGAGATTGACTTCTTGCAAAACTTCCCTCAATCTTATCTCATTGGTTTCTTGATTACGATTGGGATAAAGTAACTGTTCTCGCAAGGTTCCTAATATTATATAGGGACGTTGGGGCAGAAACAATACTTCTTCTAGGGGGGGACGAACTAATCGGCCAGTTCCGGCATTCCATAAACCGGCGATAGCGCGTAGCAAGGAACTTTTACCCCGACCACTCGGCCCGACAATTAATAAACCTTGTCCGGGCTGAACAGAAAGGGAGAGGTTTTCGACAATCACCTGTTCATAATCGGGAGTTTGCAAGGTGACATCTTCAAAGGAAAATTGGTTTTCTTCGATGGTTTTAATCGTGCTTAAATTTTCGGGTTGTTTAATGACTTCTTCTAAGGCTTGGGAAAATTGCGATAGACGTTCAACATAACTGCTAAATTGTGCCGAAGTGCCAAATTCACTAATTAATTCCGCCAGCGCCGTAGCAAACAAATTAGCCGCTAAACAGGCTTGCCCGACCTGTCCGAAACTAATGCCCTCACTATTGATATACAAAGGACCCAAAATGACAAAAGTAAATACTTGAATTGCCGCCTGATAGCCCCGACTAAAAATTTCTGTGCCTCTCTCCCAATCAATTTTACGTTTAGCGCTGTCTAAGAGTTTATTAAATCGCCGCTGAATAATATTTAATTCCTGATTTTCTCCCTCAAAGAAAGCGATTGACTCCGCATGATTACGAATGTGGGTTAGAGCATAATTGTAGTTAGCCTTAAGTTCTAATTCTTCTTGAGTAATTTTATTTAAAGCTTGGTTAAAATAGATAGCAATGACGTTACCGAGAATTGTCCAAACGACTAAAATAATGGCGACAGAGGAAGAAATTGACCAGAGAATCACTAAAAAAGTGATCATATCTAGGACATTTTCCAGGGCAACGGCAAAAAAGGAGAGAGCTTTACTGGTAATCGGCTCAATTTCCTGGGATAAACGCTGATCTGGGTTGTCGATATCGGATTTAAAATTAATTCTGTAATAGGCGCGATTATGCAAATATTTGTTGAGAATCCAGTCATTGAGCCAAGCATACCAATCCAGGGCGATTCTTTTTCTGAGAAATTTAAGCAAGCCAACTAAAAGGGTGACAAAGAGCAGTCCAACCGCAAAAACTACCAAAGTTTTGACAAATTTATCAAAATCACTTTTTTCAAGAATGACATCAACTAAGTAATTACTAACAAAGCTATTGAAGGCATTTAAGCCTACAACCGCTAGGATTGCCCCGATTAGTAGGATGAGCATTGCCCAAGCTTGGATCACATCGGAAAAAGTCCTTCCCCCCGACTCGGTAGGATACCAATAGGGAGCAGCGATCAGCTTGACACTGTGCCAAAATTTGCTGACATCGGAGATAATATTAGTCGTCGATCGATCTTGAGGGACTTTGGCGGACATATAGCATTTATATTTGAGTTGTGGACATTTTGCTGGAATAATTTTAGATTTTGGCTGGATTGGTGGATTAGAAGGCAATTGGCGAAAATATAAAGCTCCCCGACAATTTTAAGGTTATTGTGTTTGAGTTGTGCTAACATACTCCCGTCGCTTTATCTGTCAGTGTAAAGAGATGGCTTTCTCAGCCCCCTGCTACTGCTTTTTTAACCCTCGTTATCTTACTACAAGTAACCGTTGTTTGGATAGCTAAAGCTAGTGAGCGCTTCTCAGACTACCACATATTACCGAATTTCGTTGACCATGACAAATTTTCTTTTCTATGATAGGATTTCATGGTACAGTTTTCAAAGCAATGAGGTGCGCCGATTTTCTTCCCTGTTCCCTGTTCCCTCAAAGCGATAACAGACCTTGCGACATCATGGTGAAAAATGTTCGATATATGTTACATTTTGTACTCGGCTTCCTTGCGCCCCTACAGTGGGGCAAATTCGGTTTCTGTAGAGGCATAAAGCATACGCCCTCCCCTAGAAATCTTTTTTTATCATCACAAATGCGGGCTAGTCATGAGTAGAAATATGAAAACAATTTACCCACTTTCACCGGGTCAAGAAGCAATGTGGTTAATCTGGAAAATTGCTCCAGAGAGCGTTGCTTATAATACATTTATTACTGCAAAAATTCATGCTTATTTAGAGATTGCTGTTGTCAATCGTGTCTGGCAAAAAATTATTGAAAAGCACCCGATTCTGAGAACCACATATACCAGTTATGAGGGCAAACCGGTACAGCAGGTTAACCAGCAAGAGAATTTTCAGGTTGAGGTAATAGATGCCAGCGACTGGAGGGAAGAGCAATTAGTAGAAAAAATCTATGCTATTGCTGACCACCCTTTTAACTTAGAAAAAGATTCAGTTTTGCGGGTGAATTTATTTACTCGTTCAGCAGAAGAACACATTCTCTTGCTGACAATGCACCACATTGCTGGCGATATGTGGTCCTATGATTTACTGCTGAGTGAATTTCAATCTTTATATCCAGAGGAAGTGGAGCAATTTAGTCAACAGCAGACAGAAACAGCCCCAGATTCTTGGAATGAAAATAAAACCTATGCAAATTTTGTCCAATGGCAAGCAGCAATGCTATCGGGTAATAGGGGAGAAAAACTGTGGCAATATTGGCAACAACAATTAGCTGGCGAATTGCCAATTTTGCATCTGCTTCCCGACAAACCCCGCCCCCCAGTAAAGACCTATCAAGGAGCCTCATACATTGTCAAGCTAGATGAACAGTTAACTGAAAAACTCAGGTATCTAGCTTCAGCATCGAAAACCAGTCTTTATCAGATTCTGCTTACAGCATTTTACGTCCAACTTTACCGCTACACCAATCAAACAGATATCCTCTTATGCAGCCCGATGAGAGGACGGCCGGCTAAAGAATTTAAAGAGATTGTCGGCTACTTTTCTAACCTGACCGTTTTAAGAGTTTCTGTCCAGGAGAATGCCACATTTACAGAACTTCTTGCTCAAGTCAGCAAAATAGTTAGACAAGCACAAAAGCATCAAGATTACCCATTTTCTCTGTTAGCAGAAAAACTCCAGCCACAACGCGATCCCAGCCGTTCGCCTTTCTCTCAAGTTAGTTTTGCTTGGCAAGCACAAACTTGGTGTGAACCAAAAAATAATTCCTTGCATCTGCAAAAATCAGTGTTGCCAATGGAGCCACACTTGTTCGGACAACAGGGCGGACACTTGGATTTGAGTTTAATGGTAAGGGAAGCGAAAGGGGAGATTGAGCCGTGTTGGCAATACAATACTGATTTATTTGAAGCTGTTACTATTGAGCGTATGGCCAAGCATTTTGTCAGATTGCTCAACTCCATTGTGCTTAATCCACAGCAGCCCATTTTCCAATTATCAATGCTCACAGAAGTTGAGCAGCGGCAGTTACTTTTTGAGTGGAATAATACTCAAGTTGACTATCCCTCTGATAAATGTATTCATCAGTTATTTGAGGAACAGGTAAAACGCACACCCGACGCAGTAGCAGTTGTATATTCAGGTCAACAATTAACCTACAATGAGTTAAATTGTCGTGCCAATCAATTAGCCCATTATTTGCGAAAATTAGGCGTAAAAGCTGATACTTTAGTCGGCATTTCCCTTGAGCGTTCCCTAGAGATGATAGTGGGGTTATTAGGAATCTTAAAAGCGGGTGGTGCATATCTACCTCTCGATCCAGATTATCCCAGTGAACGGCTACAATTTGCCATCGCTGATGCTCAACTGTCATTATTGCTCACTCAAGAGGGATTAATCGATAAATTACCCGAACATCAAGCGCGGTTAATCTTGTTAGAGCAGATTGGGGAAGAACTCAACCAAAATAGCCAGGATAACCTCACAGGAGTAGTAACAGCCAATAATTTAGCTAATCTCATTTATACCTCTGGTTCTACAGGAAAACCCAAAGGGGTAATGGTGGAACATCGGGGACTATTTAACCTAGCTCAAGCGCAAATTAAAACCTTTAACGTACAGTCAAACTCTCGCATTCTCCAGTTTGCTTCCCTCAATTTTGATGCTTCTATCTCGGAAATTATCATGGCCATGGGAGCAGGTGCAGCCCTTTATTTAGACAGCAAAGATGCTTTAATGCCTGGGTTGCCATTAATGGGAATATTAAAAGATTATGATATTACCCATATTACTTTACCCCCCTCAGCCTTAGCGGCTTTGCCCCTAGAAGAAATACCAGAGTTACAAACAATTATTGTGGCAGGAGAAGCTTGTTCAGAAGAATTGATCAAACAATGGGCTAGAGGGAGAAATTTCTTTAATGCTTATGGACCGACAGAAACCAGCGTTTGTGCCACGGTAGAAAAATGGACAGATGAAACTCTGAAAGTAACTATTGGTCGTCCCATTGCTAACACCCAAGTTTATATCTTAGACTCCCATTTACAACCTGTTCCTGTGGGGGTAGCTGGAGAATTACATATTGGTGGTATGGGATTAGCGCGGGGTTATCTCAATCGTCCCGAATTAACCCAAGAAAAATTTATCCCTAATCCTTTTGAGAAGGATGAAGTGATCCCCCCAACCCCCCTTAATAAGGGGGGCAATGAGCCGTCAAAATTATATAAAACGGGAGATTTATGTCGGTATTTACCCGATGGTAAAATCGAATATTTAGGACGGATTGACAATCAGGTTAAAATTCGCGGTTTCCGTATTGAATTGGGAGAAATTGAAACCGTTCTTAGTCAGCACAATGCAGTAAAAACGGCTGTTGTAATTGCCCAAGAAGATGAGACAAATCAGAAACGTTTAGTCGCCTATATTATTCCCCAAAAAGAGATTATTTCCGCCCCAAAAGAGAAAAATTCGCTTAATGTTACTGAACTGCGGCAATTCCTGAAAGCCAAGTTACCAGAGTATATGATTCCTAGTGCCTTTGTCATTTTGGAATCCCTACCCTTAACGCCTAATGGTAAAATCGATCATCCTGCTTTACCGGCTCCCGAATTCCAAAGCCAAGAGCAGTATATCGCGCCGCGTAACCCCATTGAGGAGATATTATCCTCGATTTGGGCAAAAGTGTTAAAAGTTGCACAGGTGGGGATTCACGACAACTTCTTTGAGTTAGGTGGACATTCATTATTAGCAACGCAACTAATTTCGCGCATCCGTGAGGCTTTTCAGGTAGAAATGCCCTTACGCGAGTTATTTGTTGCACCGACAATAGCCGAATTGTCCCAAGAAATAAAACGGCTTTCCGAAGGAGAACAACTAACTGAACTGCCGATTTTACCCAGGGACAAAACAGCAGAACTACCCCTATCTTTTGCTCAGACTCGTCTCTGGTTTTTGGCTGAATTTGAGTCGAATAGTTCTTTTTATAATATACCACTAGCCTTGCGTTTAGAGGGAAACCTGAACTCAGAAATCTTAATTCAGAGTTTAGAAGAAATTTGTGATCGCCATGAAGCTTTACGCACCAACTTTATTACCGTTGATGGTATCCCTACCCAAGTTATACAGACACGAACCTGGACAGTTACGGTTGTTGATTTACAGCATTTATCTGGTAGTGAAAAAGTAATTGCGTCTCAAGAGTTAGCACAAAATCAAGCGATTCAACCCTTTGACTTAGCTGGTGAACCCTTAATCAGAATCACTTTATTGGTGTTATCTGAAACGGAACATCTCTTATTAGTCTGTATGCACCATATTGTCAGTGATGGCTGGTCAATGGAGGTATTTCTTCAGGAACTAACCGCCCTCTATAATGCTTATATTCAGGGTTTATCTTCGCCTCTAAATCCCCTATCTATCCAGTATGGAGATTTTACCCTTTGGCAAAGACAATGGCTGCAGGGAGAAGTCTTAGAAAACCAATTAAATTATTGGAAAAAACAATTAGCAGACGCACCAACTTTCTTACCCTTACCAACAGATAAACCTCGTCCAGCAGTCCAAACATTTACTGGGGCACATCAAGAGTTTCAACTATCCCTTGAACTCACCCAAAAGCTAACAGAATTAAGTCAGCAACAAGGTGTAACAATGTTTATGACATTGTTAGCAGCCTATGGAATATTACTTTATCGTTATACAGGACAATCAGACATCTTAATAGGCACACCTATAGCTAACCGTAACCGTCGTGAAATTGAGAGTTTAATCGGCTTTTTTGTGAACACCTTAGTAATGCGGACTGACTGTTCAGAAAATCCCAGTTTTCAGGAATTATTGATGAGAGTGCGGGAAATGTCATTAGGTGCTTATGCTCATCAAGATTTACCTTTTGAAATGTTAGTAGAAGCGTTACAACCAGAGAGAAATCTTAGTCATAACCCCATCTTTCAAGTATGGTTTAATCTCCTTAACTTGGAGGACACCCAACTGGAACTTTTTGGATTGTCTGTAGAACCTATACTCATAACAGAGGGAGACTCTAAATTTGACTTAAGCTTATATGTTCAAGAACAAAAACAAGGCATCAAACTAAATTTACTCTACAATGAAGATTTGTTCAATGTAGACACAATTTCCAAAATGCTCTCGCATTATCAAACATTACTAGAAAGTATTGTTGCTAACTCAGAACGGAAAATTTCTACTTTAGCCTTGTTAACAGAAAAGGAACGTTATTATCTGAAAAAATGTGGTAACGTCGTCTCTCCATCTAACCACTTTATAGAATTTCGTAAACAAGATATTGAACAATCAATTCCTGCTAGATTTCGGGAACAAGTTCAGAAATATCCCCATCATCTTGCTGTCCATACTAATAATTATCATTGGACATATAGTGAATTGAATTATCGGGTGAATCAAATAGCACAGGCAATCCTGAAACAAAGCACATTTAAAGAAGAAAGAATTGCTCTATTATTTGAACATGATGCACCAATGGTAGCTGCAATCTTAGGAGTTTTAAAAGTTGGTAAAACCTATGTTCCCTTAGATCCAAATTATCCCCATAAAAGAGTTGTTTACATTCTTGAAGACTCCCAAGCTAGTATGATTCTAACTAATAATAAAAATTTAGATCGTGCTCAAGAATTAACTAAGGGTATTATTCCTATCATCAACATAGATAACATCGATTTTGCTAGTTTTTTCAATGAAGAAGAACGAGAAATATCACCAAATACTATTGCCTATATTCTCTATACATCGGGTTCTACAGGACAGCCAAAAGGAGTTATTCAAAACCATCGCAATGTTCTACACTTCATCAGAAACTACACTAATAATCTTCACATCAACGAGCAGGATGGATTAACATTGCTTTCATCCTACAGCTTTGATGCGGCAATTGTAGATATTTTTGCTGCTATCTTAAATGGTGCAACCTTATATCCAATTGATCTTAGAGAAGAAGGTATAAGTGAGCTCTTTCAGTTGTTGCAATCACAGAGGATCACAATTTATCACTCAACACCAACTTTATATCGGCATTTTGTTAGCAATCTGAGTAAAGGTGAAAAGCCGAATCAGATTCGTATTGTAGTTTTAGGAGGAGAGGAAGTTGTCAAAAAAGATGTTGATTTATATAAAGAACATTTCTCAGATCAATGTATACTTGTCAATGGTTTAGGTTCAACAGAGTCTTCTTTTACTTTGCAATATTTAATCGCTCAACAAACAGAAATCATTCGCAATACTGTACCAGTTGGTTATCCATTTGAGGAAACTGAAATTATCCTGCTAAATGAAGTTGGTGAAACCACTGCTATTTATGGAGAAATTGCTATTAGAAGTCCATATATTGCCTTGGGTTATTGGCAGAAACCTGAATTAACTCAAGCTGTTTTTGTTCCCGACTGGGAATTTAGTGGGAGACGGATTTACCGCACGGGAGATTTGGGTCGTTTAAGAGGAGATGGTAAACTTGAATTTTTAGGAAGAAAGGATTTTCAGGTCAAAATACGGGGATTCCGTATTGAATTAGGAGAAATTGAAACAGTATTAAACCAACATTCTCAAGTGCAATCATCGGTTATTATTGCTCGCGAAGATACCCCAGGAAATAAACGTTTAGTTGCCTACATTGTCCCTCAAAAAGAGGCAACACCTACCCCTAATGAATTACGGCAATTCTTAAAGGAAAAGCTGCCAGATTATATGATTCCCAGTGCTTTCGTAATCCTAGAATCATTACCCTTAACACCTAATGGTAAAATTGACCGACGCGCTTTACCTGCACCCGAACAAAGTTACGAAAGAACAAACAAATTTATCTTACCCCGTAACCCCATTGAAGAAATACTGGTAACAATTTGGTCTGAGGTTTTAAAGGTCAAACAACTAAGCATTAATGATAACTTCTTTGAACTAGGAGGACACTCATTATTAGCTACTCAACTTATCTCCCGCATTCGCACTAATTTCTCAATAGAAATCCCTTTGCGTAGTCTATTTACAGCACCAACAATTGAAGAACTAGGACAGCAAATTCAACATTTACAGCAACAGGATTTAACTCTATCTGCACCCCCCATATTAGCAAGGGATAAACAGTCTGACTTATTGTTGTCTTATGCTCAAACTCGTTTATGGTTTTTAGATCAATTAGAACCTAATAGTGCTTTCTATAATATTCTTGTAGCCTTACGTTTGCAAGGTCATCTTAATCGGTCTGCTTTAACACAAAGTTTAGAGGGAATTATTCAACGTCACGAAGCATTACGGACTAATTTTATTACCGTTAATGGACAACCAACTCAAGTTGTTCAAACAGTAACAAATTGGACAGTATCAGTAATTGACTTACAACATTTATCACCAGAAGAACAAGAAATTGCTGCAACCGATTTAGTCAAGGAAGAATCATTTAAACCCTTTGATTTAGCTAATGAAGCATTAGTAAGAGCCACCTTAATCGTGCTGAATAATAACGAGTATTGGTTATTATTATCTCTGCACCATATTATTAGTGATGGTTGGTCAAGGGGTGTATTTATTGAAGAATTAACAGCGTTATATAATGCTTATAATCAAGGTCAACCTTCACCCCTAAAACCCTTACCAATTCAGTACGCTGATTTTGCAATTTGGCAAAGACAATGGTTGCAGGGAGAAGTCTTAGAAAACCAATTAAATTATTGGAAAAAACAACTAGCAGACGCACCAACTTTCTTACCACTACCAACAGATAAACCTCGTCCAGCAGTCCAAACATTTACCGGGACACATCAAGAGTTTCAACTATCCCTTGAACTCACCCAAAAGCTAACAGAATTAAGTCAGCAACAAGGGGTAACAATGTTTATGACATTGTTAGCAGTTTATGGAGTATTACTTTATCGTTATACAGGACAATCAGACATCTTAATAGGCACACCTATAGCTAATCGTAACCGTCGTGAAATAGAGAGTTTAATCGGCTTTTTTGTGAACACCTTAGTAATGCGGACTGACTGTTCAGAAAATCCTAGTTTTCAGGAATTATTGATGAGAGTTAGAGAAATGTCTTTAGGTGCTTATGCTCATCAAGATTTACCCTTTGAAATGTTAGTAGAAGCCTTACAAACAGAGAGAAATCTTAGTCATACTCCTCTATTTCAGGTAATGTTTGTCCTTCAAAATACTCCCCTATCTGAAATAGAGTTAATGGGTTTAACTATTGATTCTTTACCCTTAGAAGGTGAAATAGCTAAGTTTGATTTAACCCTATCAATGCAAAATACAGAGACGGGATTAATGGGGGTTTGGGAATACAATACTGACCTATTTAATAGCGAGACTATTGAGAGAATGAACGGTCATTTTCTGACTCTACTTGAGGGGATTATTACTAATCCGAGTGAGAGAGTTTCTCAATTACCTTTGTTAACTAAAGTTCAACAACAACAGTTATTAATTGACTGGAATAATACTGAGGTAGATTACCCTGCTAATAAGTGTATTCATCAGTTATTTGAGGAGCAAGTTGAACGGACTCCTAATGCTGTAGCAGTAACTTATGAAAATGAATCCTTAACTTATCGAGAATTAAATAATCGTGCTAATCAATTAGCACATTATTTGCGGAAATTAGGCGTAAAAGCTGATACTTTAGTCGGTATTTCCCTTGAGCGTTCCTTAGAGATGATGGTGGGATTATTAGGTATTCTCAAGGCAGGTGGTGCTTATGTACCTCTTGACCCAGATTATCCCCAAGAACGCCTGAGCTTCATGTTAGAAGACTCTCAGGTAAAAGTGTTAGTAACTCAAGCAAAATTAGTCAAGTCTATTCCTGAACATCAAGCACAACTTATCTGTTTAGATACAGAATGGGAAAAAATCGCTCAAAATATCACCTCAAACCCCGAAAGCGTAGCAAAACCAGAGAATTTAATCTATATTATCTATACATCCGGTTCCACAGGGAAACCGAAAGGCGTTTTAGTCAATCACTCCAATGTCGTGCGATTATTTGCCGCTACAGATGCTTGGTATAATTTCAATAGTCAAGATGTCTGGAGTCTATTTCATTCCTACGCTTTTGACTTTTCGGTGTGGGAAATGTGGGGAGCTTTGTTATATGGTGGACGCTTAGTAGTTGTCCCCTACTTAGTGACCCGTTCTACCGAAGCATTTTATCAGCTATTGTGTCAAGAAAAAGTCACAATTCTCAATCAAACTCCTACCGCTTTCCGTCAGTTAATTCAAGCTGAAGAATCCTTAAAAGGAAGTTTTCCCTTATCAAGGGGGGATCGTTCATCGACAACAGATAACGATTTAAGCTTACGTTTAGTTATTTTTGGAGGAGAAGCTTTAGAAATTAACAGCTTACAACCTTGGTTTCAGCGCCATGGCGACCAATGCCCCCAATTAGTTAATATGTACGGAATTACAGAAACTACCGTTCATGTCACCTATCGACCATTAAGTATGAACGACTTGAATAGTACAGCTAGTGTGATTGGTCGTCCCATTCCCGACTTACAGGTGTATTTACTAGACCAACATTTACAACTTGTACCGGTTGGTGTACCCGGGGAGATGTATGTGGGGGGTGCCGGAGTAACAAAAGGTTATCTCAATCGTCCTGAATTAACAACGGAAAGGTTTATTTCTAGTCCTTTTGAGAAGGATGAAGTGATCCCCCCAACCCCCCTTAATAAGGGGGGCAATGAGCCGTCAAAATTATATAAAACGGGAGACTTAGGGCGTTATTTACCCGATGGTAATATTGAATATTTAGGACGCATTGACAATCAAGTTAAGATTCGGGGTTTTCGGATTGAGTTGGGGGAAATCGAAGCATTATTAGCATCTCATCCCCAGATTTGGGAAACAGTAGTAATAGTGAGGGATGATGCAACAGGAGATAAGCGTCTTGTGGCCTACATTGTGCCACAATCGGAAAAAACGATTACCATTAACGAAATACGGCAATTCCTGAAAGCTAAATTACCCGATTACATGATACCTAATGCTTTCGTTATTTTAGATGCCTTACCCCTTACTGCTAATGGAAAAATAGATAGTCGAGCTTTACCCCCACCAGAATCTAGTAGTGAAGCATCAGACAAATATGCTGCTCCGCGTAACCCGATCGAGGATATATTAGTAACTGTTTGGTCAGAAGTGCTAAAAGTCGAGAAAGTGGGTATAAATGATAACTTCTTTGAACTGGGAGGCCATTCCCTACTAGCCACTAAATTAGTAGCACAGATACGCGATCGCTTGAAAGTTGAACTTCCCTTACGTCAGTTATTCAACTCAGCCACACTAGCAGAATTAGCCCAAGGGATTGAACAGTTAAAACAGGAAAAATCCGATACGATTATTCCAGCTATTTTACCAAGAAAAAGAAAATGAATTTTGAAGAATTACCCCTATCTTATGCCCAACAGCGTTTATGGTTCTTAGATCAATTAGAACCAAACAGTCCCTTTTATAATATTTCCCTGGCCTTGCATTTAGCAGGAAATCTCCAGGTAAATGTCCTCGAAAAAAGCCTACAAGAAATTATTCAGCGCCATGAGTCCCTCCGCACAAATTTCGCCACTATTGAGGGAAATCCTGTACAAGTAATTAAACCAGAAAGTAATTGGCAATTAACGCTTGTCAATGGGAAAGACAGCCCAAAATATCGAGAAGAGCAGGAAATAAAAAAATGGCTAGAAATTCACAGTCATCAACCCTTTGATTTAGCCAATGACTCCCTGATTAGGGCCACCCTACTCAAGTTATCAGACACAGAACATTTTTTGCTGATTTGTCTGCACCATATTGTCTCTGATGGTTGGTCAATGGGGGTATTTATTCAGGAATTGACAACCCTTTATAATGCCTATACTAAAGGTTTAGAACCTCTTTTACCAGAGTTACCCATCCAGTATGCAGACTTTGCCATTTGGCAAAGGGAGTATTTACAGGAAGAAATCCGACAAAATCAGTTAAATTACTGGCAAAAACAGTTAGCAGCCGCACCCGCTTTATTACATCTACCTACGGATTATCCCCGTCCTCTACAACAAAGTTTTCAGGGAGATCGGATAAAATGTAACCTTTCTCCAGAACTTAGTCAAGGGTTAAATAAGCTGAGTCGGGAAAAAGGTGTCACCTTATTTATGACCCTCCTGACCGCATTTCAGACTCTACTCTATCGTTACACAGGACAAACAGACATTTTAGTCGGTACTCCCATCGCTAACCGTACTCGTAGCGAATTAGCTGGGTTAATCGGCTTTTTTGTCAATACCTTAGTCTTAAGAACAGATTTAGCTGGAAATCCCAGTTTTAGCGAGTTATTAAAACAGGTACGAGAAACGGCAACGGATGCTTACGACCATCAAGATTTACCTTTTGAGATGTTAGTAGAAGCACTACAACCTGAAAGAAACATGAGTTATACTCCTTTGTTTCAGGTAATGTTTGGCTTAGATAATGAAATTGTAGATAGCATAGATTTAGAAGGAATAAAAGCCACTCGTCAGCCTTTGGAATTTAAGACCGCTAAGTTTGACTTAAGTTTATCTATACAGGTAAAAGAAGCTGGATTAACTGCAATTTGGGAATATAATACAGATTTATTTAATCAAAGCACAATTGAGCAACTATCAGGGCATTTTGTTAACCTATTAACCGGGATTATTGCTAATCCAGAACAAGCAATTAGTCAATTACCCTTACTAACAGAAAGTGAAACTAATCAGCTATTATTTAACTGGAATCAAACTCAAATTGACTACAAAAATGATTTGTGTCTGCAGCAGTTGTTTGAACAACAAGTAGAACTAAACCCACAGGTGATCGCAGTTAAATTAGAAAATGAGTTTTTCACCTATCAAGAATTAAATAATCGTGCTAATCAATTGGCACATTACCTACAATCTTTGGGAGTAAAAGCCGATAGTTTAGTCGGTATTTTTGTTGAACGTTCCCTAGATATGATCATCGGAATACTGGGAATACTTAAAGCTGGGGGAGCATATATTCCTTTAGATATTGATTATCCCCCAGAGCGCATTGAGTATCTCCTTGAAGATAGTCAACTTAGTATTCTCTTGACCCAATCTAAATTTATCGAGCAACTTCCCCAATTTCAAGGAACAACTATCTGTTTAGACCAAGACTGGTCAACAATTGCCAAACAGAGTACAGTTAAACCTTTGGTAGCAGTTGAGCAGCACAATTTAGCCTATATTATCTACACCTCTGGATCGACAGGTAAACCTAAAGGGGTAATGATTGAACATCGCTCAGTAGTCAACTATATCCTGACTACTATTCGAGAGTATGGTATTACAGCAGATGATCGAGTTCTACAATTTTCCTCTATCTGCTTTGATGTTTCCGTTGAAGAGATATTTTATAGTTTGTTATCGGGTGCAACATTGGTATTGCGAACAGAAGATATGTTGCGCTCTAATGAAGATTTTTGGCAATGTTGTCAAAAATGGCAATTAACAGCTTTGAGTCTTCCTACTGCCTATTGGCATCAATTAGTCTCTGAACTGACTCCTACTGCTCTGCCAATTCTCTCCAATATTAAAGTAATTTTTATTGGCGGGGAAGCCATTCAACCAGCAAAAGTCCAGCAATGGCGGACAATCACGGGCGAATATTCCCCTCTTCCTCGACTATTTAATGTTTATGGTCCAACGGAAGCAAGCATTGCGACAACTTTCTACGAATTTACTTCACCAACTACCACCAATGTTCCCATTGGACGACCCCTCAGTAATACTCAGGTTTATATTCTTGATGCTTGCTTACAACCCGTTCCTGTGGGGGTAGCCGGAGAATTACATATTGGCGGTGTCGGGTTAGCTAGGGGTTATTTTAATCGTCCCGAATTAACTCAAGAGAAATTTATTTATTTAGAGAATGGGGGACAGTTACAAGGGGAACGTCTATATAAAACGGGAGACTTAGCGCGTTATTTACCCGATGGCAATATTGAGTATTTAGGACGGATTGACAATCAGGTAAAAATTCGCGGTTTCCGCATTGAATTAGGAGAAATTGAAACTGTTCTTAGTCAGCACAGTGGGATAAAAACGGCTGTTGTTATTGCCCAAGAAGATGAGACAAATCAGAAACGTTTAGTCGCCTATATTATTCCCCAAATAGAGGTTATTTCCACTCCAAAAGAGCAAAATTCACTTAATATTACTCAACTGCGGCAATTCCTGAAAGCTAAGTTACCAGAGTATATGATTCCTAGTGCATTTGTTATTTTGGAATCCCTACCCTTAACGCCTAATGGTAAGACTGATTACCGTGCTTTACCGTCCCCCGAATTCCAAAGTCAGGAGCAGTATATCGCGCCGCGTAACCCGATTGAGGAGATATTATCTTCGATTTGGGCAAAAGTGTTAAAAGTTGCACAGGTGGGGATTCACGACAACTTCTTTGAGTTGGGTGGACATTCATTATTAGCAACGCAACTAATTTCGCGCATCCGTGAGGCTTTTCAGGTAGAAATGCCCTTACGCGAGTTATTTGTTGCACCGACAATCGCCCAATTAGCACAGGAAATAAAACGGATTTCCGAAGGAGAACAACTCACTGAACTGCCGATTTTACCTAGAGACAAAACAGCAGAATTACCCCTATCTTTTGCTCAGACTCGTCTTTGGTTTTTGGCTGAATTTGAGTCGAATAGTTCTTTTTATAATATCCCCCTAGCCTTGCGTTTAGAGGGAAACCTGAACTCAGAAATCTTAATTCAGAGTTTAGAAGAAATTTGCGATCGCCATGAGGCTTTACGCACCAACTTTATTACCGTTGATGGTATCCCTACCCAGGTTATACAACCACGAACCTGGACAGTTACGGTGGTGGATTTACAGCATTTATCTAGCAGTGAAAAAGTAATTGCGTCCCAAGAGTTAGCACAAAACCAAGCGATTCAACCCTTTGACTTGGCCGGTGAACCCTTAATCAGAATCACTTTAGTCGTGTTATCTGAAACGGAACACCTCTTATTAGTCTGTCTGCACCACATTGTCAGTGATGGCTGGTCAATGGGAGTATTTCTTCAGGAACTAACCGCCCTCTATAATGCCTATATTCAGGGTTTATCTTCGCCTCTAAATACCCTATCTATCCAGTATGGAGATTTTACCCTTTGGCAAAGACAATGGCTGCAGGGAGAGGTATTGCAACAGCAACTAGACTACTGGCAAAAACAGTTAGCAGATGCACCGGCCCTCCTATCTTTACCAACAGATAGACCTCGACCCAATCAACAAAGTTTTGCCGGGGGACATTTACCCTTTAGCCTTTCCCTAGAATTAACCGAAAAACTGACCCAATTAACCCAGGAACAGGGTGTCACCTTATTTATGACCCTGCTAACAGCTTATGCTGTCTTACTTTCCCGTTATACAGAACAGGAAGACATCTTAATTGGTACTCCCATTGCTAACCGTAATCGCAGGGAAATTGAAGGTTTAATCGGCTTTTTTGTCAATACTTTAGTCCTGCGAATTGACTTGTCAGGTAAACCCAATTTTAATCAGTTATTGGGTCGAGTACGAGAAATGGCAATGGATGCCTATGCTCATCAGGATTTGCCTTTTGAAATGTTAGTAGAAGTCCTACAACCTGAACGAGATTTAAGTCACGCGCCTTTATTTCAAGTGGATTTTCTGTTGCAAAATAGTCCCCCGTCTCCCTTAGAACTAATAGACTTAACCGCCACTCCCCTCACCACAGAAAATGACACCGCCAAATTTGATTTAACCTTGGCGATGGAGAATACCGGTGCAGGATTACAAGGGGTATGGGAATACAATACCGATTTATTTGATCGCAGTACCATTGAGCGATTAACAGGAAATTTCATCACCTTACTAGAAGCATTGGTTGCTAATCCGCAACAGCCAATTTTCCAACTACCATTATTAACCCAATTAGAGGCAAAAGAATTATTACAAGACTGGAATGCTACCGAAAAAGCATATACTTTCCATCAGTGTGTTCATCATTTATTTGAAGAACAAGCAGCCAGAACACCGGATGCAGTAGCAGTGGTATTTGACGGTCAAGAATTAACCTATCAAGAATTAAATATTCAGGCGAATCAATTAGCTCATTATTTACAATCTTTGGGAGTAAGTTCAGAAGTTTTAGTTGGCATTTATCTAGAGCGGTCGCTGTTAGTTATTGTCGGATTATTGGCAGTTCTCAAAGCTGGGGGAGCCTATATACCTTTAGACCCAGATTATCCCCAGCAACGGTTGACTTATATGGCAGAAGATGCCCAAATTTCTCTACTGCTAACTCAAGAAAGTTTACTCGATTCTTTGCCAGTAGAAGATCTGGGGGTAATTGTCTTAGATAAATTAGCTGAAAAATTGACGGTTCAAAGTCCAGAAAATCCCCTCAGTGAAGTGGTTCCAGAAAATTTACTGTGCCTATTATATACATCTGGTTCAACGGGTAAACCTAAAGGAGTGATGTTAACTCACGCAGCCTTAGTTAATCATAGTTGGGGCATTAGTGAAGTATTCGGTTTAACAGAATCTGATCGCGTTTTACAGTTTGCTTCCTTTGGCTTTGATGTCGCTGCGGAAGAAATTTTTCCCACCTGGTTAAAAGGTGGCACAGTGGTCTTAAGACCGGGGCAAATGTTTGCAACCTTGACTGATTTTGCTGATTTTATCGAACAAGAAAGTCTCACCGTTTTAAATATTACCCCCGCCTATTGGCATGAATGGGCAATCGCCGTTTCCCAATCATTAGCTACTGTACCATCCAGTCTGCGGGTTGTCGCTGTGGGAGGGGATGCAGTGTTACCAGAAACCGTCAATATTTGGCGACAAATGGTCGGGAAACGGGTTCAATGTATCAATGTCTATGGCCCCACAGAAGCGTCTGTAACCGCTATAGTTCATGACTTGCTAGATTATCAGTCAGAAAAAATCAATTCGGTGCTGATTGGTCGTCCCATTGCTAATACAAAAGCCTATATCCTAGATCAAAATCTGCAACCTGTACCCATTGGAGTTAAGGGAGAATTGCATCTATGCGGTGTTCGTTTAGCGCGTGGTTATCTGAATCGTCCCGAATTAACTGCTGAAAAATTTATTGATAATCCCTTTGCTAATGCAGCTTTCAATCGTTTGTATAAAACGGGAGATTTAGCGCGTTATTTACCCGATGGTAATATTGAATGTTTTGGACGGATTGATAATCAGGTTAAAATTCGCGGATTCCGTATTGAGTTAGGAGAAATTGAAGCGGTACTTAACCAAAATATTGATGTACAAACATCTTGTGTGATTATTCGGGAAGATACTCCGGGGGATAAATATTTAGTCGCCTACATAGTAGCTCATTACGAACGGATACCGATGATTAGTGAACTGCGTCAGTTTCTGTCCAGTAAATTGCCTTTGTATATGGTTCCTCAAGCTTTTGTTTTTCTGGAATCTTTGCCCCTTACTACTAATCGTAAGGTAGATCGTCGCGCTTTACCCGCACCAGATAAAATAGGGAATCGCCGGGATCAATATGTAGCACCACGCAATGGAATTGAAGAGATGTTGGTGCAAATTTGGACAGAAATACTCAAAGTAGAGCAAGTGGGAATTTATGATAATTTCTTTGAAATTGGCGGCCATTCTCTCCTCGCAACTCAATTAGTCTCCCGGATTCGGAGTTTATTTAAAATAGAACTACCTTTGCGGAGTTTATTTGGTGCAGCGACGGTGGCCGAATTAGCGCATCTTATTGGACAACTACAGCAGCAAAATCTCACTCTAACAGTACCCCCCATTTTACCGAGAACTAAGGCTACAGAACTACCTCTATCTTTTGCTCAACAGCGTTTATGGTTTTTAGATCAATTGCAACCAAATAGCGCTTTATATAATATACCGATGGTGCTGCATTTCCGAGGCAACCTCAATCAAAAGGCCTTAGAACAAAGTTTACAAGAAATTTGCGATCACCATGAGGTATTACGGACTAATTTTGTCACGATTGATGGACAACCGACTCAAGTTATTCAAACAACAAAGGAAACAATATCAGTCGTTGATTTACAAGATTTACCCATCCATGAACAAGCAGAAAAAACACAGCAATTAAAGCAAAAACAAGCGACTCAACCCTTTGATTTAGCCAAAGAATCCTTAATCAGAATCACTTTAGTGGTGCTATCGGAGACGGAACATCTCTTATTAGTTTGTATGCACCACATTATTAGTGATGGTTGGTCAATCGAAGTGTTGATTCACGAATTGACCAGCTTATATAATGCTTATGTGCAGAATCAACCCGCAAATTTAGCTCCCTTACCGATTCAGTATGGAGATTTTGCACTCTGGCAAAAACAATGGTTACAAGGGGATGTCCTACAAAGTCAATTAAATTACTGGCAAAATCAACTAACAGCTGCACCCCCTTTATTATCTCTTCCCACAGACCACCCTCGACCTGCGGTGCAAAGCTTTGTCGGTACTCAGCAAGAATTTTCCCTTTCCCCCAAACTTAGCCAAGCTTTGACTGAATTGAGTCACCAACAAGGGGTGACATTATTTATGACGCTGTTGGCTGCCTTTGATGCTTTACTGTATCGTTATACAGGGTCAAGTGATATTTTAGTAGGAACTCCCATTGCTAACCGTAATCGCAGCGAAATTGAGGGTTTAATCGGCTTTTTTGTGAATACTTTAGTGATGCGGACGGATTTATCAGATAATCCGAGTTTTAGTCAGTTATTAACCCGTGTTCGGGAAGTGACCATGGATGCTTACGCGCACCAAGACTTACCCTTTGAAATGTTAGTCGAAGCGTTGCAACCGGAACGGGATTTGAGCCATACTCCCCTATTTCAAGTCGCTTTTGTACTGCAAAATACACCCAAGTCTGAGATTGCAATGACGGGATTAACGGTGACAGATTTACCTCCAGAAAATACCACAGCTAAGTTTGATTTAACCTTAGCAATGGTTAACACGGATGATGTCTTCAAAGGTGTCTGGGAATATAATACTGATTTGTTTGAGAGTAGCACTATTGAGCGATTATCAGGGCATTTTATTAACTTATTAGAGGGGATTGTAGCCAATCCTCAAGAGCGGATTTCCCAATTACCCTTATTGACAGAAAGCGAAACTAATCAGTTATTAATTGAGTGGAACAATACTCAAGTTGACTATCCTGAGTATAAGTGTATTTATCAATTATTTGAGGAACAAGTAAAACGTACTCCTGATGCTGTAGCGGTGGTATGTTCAGGTGAACAATTAACCTATAATGAGTTAAATTGTCGAGCTAATCAATTAGCTCATTACCTGCAAAAATTAGGAGTAAAACCTGAAGAATTATTGGGGATTTGTCTAGAACGTTCCTTAGAGATGATTGTGGGATTATTAGCTATTCTTAAAGTCGGTGGTGCTTATGTTCCTATTGACCCAGATTATCCCCAAGAACGCATTAGCTTTATGCTCCAAGATACCCAGGTTAAAATAATATTAACCTGCGAATCTTTACAGACTTCCCTGCCAAATCATCAGGCTATTGTTGTCTGTTTAGATAAAGATTGGCAACAAATTAATCAAGCAAGTCAGGAGAATGTTAACAGCACAGTTTCTGCGGATAATTTAGCCTACGTCATTTATACTTCTGGTTCTACAGGAATACCCAAGGGTGTTATCGTCACTCATCAGGCAGTTAATCGACTGGTATTAAATACCAACTACATCCAGTTTACTCCTGATGACCGCGTTGTGCAAGCGTCTAATATTGCTTTTGATGCCGCTACTTTTGAAATTTGGGGGGCTTTACTTAACGGTGCTAAGATTATTATTATCGCTAAATCAGTTTTGCTCTCACCCCAAGAATTGGCACTAAGCTTAAAGGAAAATCAGATTAGTGTCTTATTTTTAACCACAGCACTTTTTAATCAGTTAGCCAATTTAGTTCCCCAAGCTTTTAGTAACTTACGCTGCTTACTATTTGGGGGTGAAGCAGTTGAACCAAAATGGGTAGAAGAGGTACTAGAAAAAGGTGCGCCACAACGGTTGCTTCATGTCTATGGGCCAACGGAAAATACAACGTTTTCTTGCTGGTATTTAGTGGAAAAAGTAGCTTCTACAGCGACAACTATTCCCATTGGCAAAGCGATTGCCAATACCCAAATCTATTTGCTGGATAAAAATCGGCAACCTGTCCCGATTGGTGTAGTAGGAGAATTACATATTGCTGGTGCAGGATTAGCCAAAGGTTATCTTAACCGTCCCGAATTAACCCAAGAAAAATTTATTCCTAATCCTTTTAGTAATTACCCAGATTCGCGTCTTTATAAAACGGGAGACTTGGCCCGTTATTTACCTGATGGTAATATTGAATATGTAGGACGGATTGACAATCAAGTAAAAATCAGGGGTTTCCGTATCGAATTAGGAGAAATTGAAGCCTTACTCAACCAAAATCAGGCGGTACAGTCTTCTTGTGTGATTGTCCGTGAAGATAATCTAGGGGATAAACGTCTAGTTGCTTACGTTGTACCGCAACCCGAAATCAACCTGACAACTAACGAAATACGGCAATTTTTGCGAGCAAAATTACCTGATTATATGGTCCCAACGGCTTTTGTTTTTCTTGATACTTTCCCCTTAACTCCCAATGGCAAAATAGACCGCCGCGCCTTACCTGCACCAGATTTACAGAGCCAAGGTGAATATATAGCTCCCCGTAACCCCATTGAAGAAAAAATGGCCTGGATTTGGTCCGAGGTACTGAAATTAGAACGAGTCAGTATTGAGGATAATTTCTTTGAATTAGGGGGACATTCTCTGTTGGCAACTCAAGTTATTTCTCGTTTACAGGAAACCTTTGAAATTGCTTTACCCCTACGTTATCTCTTTGAATCTCCAACCATTGCTCAGTTAAGTGCGGTAATTTTAAAAGAACTGCAAACAGGTTTAGGGTTAAAGCTACCATCAATTGTACCCGTTAATCGAGAGGATGATATTCCCTTATCCTGGGCGCAAGAACGTCTCTGGTTTGTGAATCAATTAGAAGGGGAAAGTGGTGCTTATACTATTGATTTAACCATGCGTTTGCGCGGAAATCTCAATATTAAAGCCTTAGAAAAAGCTTTCCAAGCAATTATTCAACGCCATGAACCCCTACGGACTCAATTTAAACTCAAAGATAATCAACCAATACAAGCGATCGCTTCTAATGTAACTTTCACCTTACCAATTGTCAATCTGCAAAACCTCAGTCATCCTGAGCAACAGGTAAAAAAACTGTTATTAGAAGCAGCATCCGAACCCTTTGATTTAGCTAATGGTTCAGTATTACGGGTCAAATTATGGCAAGTCAAGACAGAGGAATATGTACTATTATTAGCCATTCATCATATTGCGGCAGATGGTTGGTCAATAGGTGTTTTAATCGACGAATTATCAGCCTATTATCGAAGTTTCTGCACCGGGACAAAAGCAGATTTACCTGATTTATCAATACAGTATGCTGACTTTGCCGTGTGGCAGCGTCAATGGTTAACTAATGAAGTATTAGACCGTCAATTAAGCTACTGGAAGCAACAATTAACTGGGGTTCCCCTACTACACCAACTTCCCACAGACCGTCCCCGGCCAGCAATCCAAAGTTTTCGCGGTGGGACGGAGCGACTGCAACTAGATAGTCAACTAACGCAACAATTGAAAAAACTCAGTCAAGAGTCCGGTAGCACTCTTTTTATGACATTACTAGCGGGTTTTGCTGTGTTATTGTCTCGCTATAGTAACCAAACAGATGTGGTAATTGGTTCACCAATTGCTAACCGTAACCGCACCGAAATTGAAGGGTTAATCGGCTTTTTTGTCAATACTTTAGTGTTAAGATTTGATTTATCTCAAGAACCGACCTTTGAGGATTTTCTCGCGCAAGTAAAACAAACTACTCAAAACGCCTACGACCATCAAGATTTACCCTTCGAGATGTTAGTCGAAAAATTACAAATTGAGCGTCATTTAGATCGTAATCCTTTAACACAGATAGTTTTTGCCCTTCAGAATGCCCCTAGTTCTCCCTGGGATTTACCCGGACTAAACATTGAGGAGATACCATCGGGACTTGATTCAGTCAGGGTTGACTTAGAAGTTTACCTCTGGGATGCACCGGAAGGATTGGGCGGTTTTTGCTCCTATAACAGGGATTTATTTGCTGCTGAAACTATTGTCCGTATGATGAATCATTTGAAGAATTTGTTAGCGGCAATTGTGGAAAATCCACAGCAACCAGTGGCTTTACTTCCCTTATTAACTCCAGAGGAAAATTATCAACTATTAGAGGGGTGGAATGAAACAAAAGCTGATTACTCCTATAACAAGTGTATTCATCAATTGATTGAGGAACAAGTAGAGCGTACCCCTGATGCAGTAGCAGTAGTTTTTGAAAATCAACAGTTGACGTATGCAGAATTAAATAGTCGGGCCAATCAACTAGCTCACTATTTACGCTCTTTAGGTGTAGAAACCGAGGTAATAGTCGGTTTATGTGTAGAACGCTCTTTAGACATGATTGTGGCATTAATAGGCATCCTTAAAGCCGGGGCTGCCTATCTACCCCTTGACCCAGAATATCCTCAAGAACGCCTACAATTTATGTTAGAGGATAGTCAAGTCTCCTTATTACTAACCCAAAGTTCACTGATTGATAAACTCCCTAATCATCAAGCTAAAACTGTATTTTTAGCTGAAACTTGGGAAGAAATTAAACCAATGAACCGGGATAATTTGACAGGGAAAGTGACAGCTTCTAATTTAGCTAATGTGATTTATACTTCTGGTTCTACGGGTAAACCTAAAGGGGTGATGGTTGAACATCAAGGGTTGTGTAACCTTGCTCTAGCGCAAATTCAGACTTTTGCTGTCTCTTCTCAGAGTCGAGTGCTTCAATTTGCTTCTTTTAGTTTTGATGCCTGTATTTGGGAAATTTTGATGGCTTTGGGAGCAGGCGCTACACTTTATTTGGCAAGTAAAGATAATTTAATGCCTGGCCTACCCTTAATCAAGCAATTACGAGATAATAAGATTACTCATATTACTCTACCGCCATCAGCGTTAGCAGTGCTACCTTGGGAAAATCTTTCCTCTCTGCAAACTATTATTGTTGCCGGGGAAGCTTGCTCTCCTGAATTGGTGAAAAAATGGTCCCAGGGACGAAACTTTTTCAACGCTTATGGACCCACAGAAGGAAGTGTTTGTGCAACAGTAGCTAAATGTACGCCAGTGGATGAAAAAATAACTATCGGTCGGCCAATTCCTCATGTGCAGGTTTATATTTTAGATTCTCAATTACAACCGGTTCCTATCGGTGTGCCGGGGGAATTACACATCGGAGGAGCAGGGGTAGCCAGAGGTTATTTGAATCGTCCAGAATTGACACAAGAGAAATTTATTCCTAGTCCTTATAAGGGGGACAATCAATGGTCAAAATTATACAAAACAGGAGATTTAGCTCGTTATTTACCTGATGGAAGAATTGAATATCTGGGACGAATTGACAATCAGGTTAAAGTAAGGGGTTTCCGTCTCGAATTAGGGGAAATTGAAGCAGTTTTGAGCCAACATCCCCTAGTACAAGAAGCGGTTGTGATAGCCCGCGCTGATCAGAAAAGTGATCCTGATCATGACCAGCTTAATACTAATTTGGTAGCCTACTTAGTTCCGGCTCTCAAGGGTCAAGTATTGCCTGAACAGCTTGCTCAATGGCAGAGTGAATATGTTAGTGATTGGCAAAAGATTTACGAAGAATCCTACAGTAAAACCCAACCTGAAACCGAGGATCTCACTTTTAATATTAGTGGTTGGAATAGTAGTTATACAGGACAAGCTATTCCCCCAGCAGAAATGCGGGAATGGGTTGATCAGACAGTGAGCCGAATTTTAGGAAATCAACCACCACAACGAGTGTTAGAAATTGGTTGTGGAAGTGGGTTATTGCTATTCCGTGTGGCGAAACATTGTCAGGAATATTGGGGAGCAGATTATTCCGCTGCTACTATTAATAATCTAGAACATTTATGTGGCACAATTGAGGGTTTAGAGAGCAAAGTAAGATTATTACACCGAACAGCCGATGATTTTACCGGTATTCCCCAAGCTACTTTCGATCGAATAGTGATTAACTCTGTGGTTCAGTATTTCCCTAGTGTGGATTATCTATTACAAGTTATCGCAGGAGCAGTGAAAGCGATTGCGGATCAGGGTCAGATTTTCTTAGGTGATATCCGTAGTTTGTCCTTACTAGAGCCTTACCACGCTGCGGTACAGTTAGCTCGCGCTGAAGCTAATAAACCCCTTGAACAATGGCAAAAACAGGTGAATCAAAGTGTAGCTACCGAAGAAGAATTGCTAATTGAACCTCAGTTCTTTATTGCGCTTAAACAACGTTTTCCGCGAATTTCTTGGGTAGAAATTGCACCGAAACGGGGTCAGGCTGACAATGAGTTAACCCAATTCCGCTATGATGTTACTTTACATCTGGATACTGATGTTCAAAAAACGACAATTCCTTGGCTAAATTGGCAGCGGGATCGGTTTTCTTTAGGGCAACTACAAGATAAACTGAAACTGGAACAACCAGAATATTTAGCTATCAGGGATGTACCCAATCAACGATTACAAGAAGCACTACAAATTTTAGACTGTTTAGAAAATCCTCCGGGGGTAAAAACGGTGGGAGAATTGCGGCAATTGTTAGGAAAAAATAGTGGGATAGGGATTAATCCTGAGCAAATGTGGCAACTGGGAGAACAGTTAGGTTACACTGTTCATCTCAGTTGGTGGAAAGGTAGTCAAGATGGTTCTTTTGATGTGGTTTTCTGTCGCCAGAATGCCATCTTAGAACCGATAATAAGTAAAGTTGATGAAAAACTATACCCCAATTTTTGGGATGATGAGACAATTATTCCCAAATCCTGGACTGATTATACGAATAATCCTCTATATGGTAAATTAGTCCAGAAGTTAGTGCCACAGGTGCGGGAATTTGTCCAACAAAAGCTACCTAGTTATATGGTTCCCCAGGCTTTTGTTTTGCTTAATACCCTACCTTTGACTCCTAATGGTAAAGTAGATCGGCGAGCTTTGCCTACACCCGATACAGCTACGCGCAATTTAGCTACGGGATTTCTAGCACCTCGTACCCCGATTGAAACTCAAATAGCTCAAATTTGGAGTGAAGTTTTGGGAGTCGAACGTATTGGGATTAAGGATAATTTCTTTGAATTGGGAGGACATTCTTTGTTAGCAACTCAGGTTATCTCCCGTTCCCGCGATCTTTTCTCGGTGGAATTATCTTTACAAAATTTGCTGGAATATCCAACTATCGCTAATTTAGCCCAAATTATTGAAGTTCTTAGCGTTGCACAGGGAGAAACAGCTATGACTGACAATTTAGAAGATTATGAGGATGGTGAATTATAAAAAAGTATGGACTTTTTCATCTTCAGAGCAAACTTCGTGATTTAGAGCTAATTTAACAACAACTTTGGAGGCAATTGGTAAGTGAAAGTAGGAGAATTTTTAGCCTATTTAAAGGGTTTAGACATTAAACTGTGGCTGGAAGGCGAAAAACTTCGTTTTCAGGCTCCTAAAGGGGTTATGACCCCAGAAATTAAAGAAGAAATCGCCGCCAAAAAACCTGAGATTTTTGATTTTTTAAAAGCAGCAAAAATCCCGACTAATACTGTTGATTTAGAGATTGTTCCTGTGTCACGAGATCAGGATTTACCCCTCTCTTTTGCTCAACAACGACTCTGGTTTCTGCAGCAACTTTCCCCCGATAGTCATTCCTATAATCTGTTAGACGCTTTACGGTTAGAAGGAAACCTCAATCTGTTGGCTTTAGAACAAAGTCTCAGTGAACTAATTCGCCGTCACGAAATTTTAAGAACCACTTTTCCCATGGTAGAAGGGCAACCAATTCAGCGCATTGCTCCCCCTTCACCCGTCAGTTTACCCCTGGAAGATTTACAAAATTTATCAAAGAATGAACAAACAGAACGTCTGCAAGAAATAGCGATTGCTTTCTCCTTAAAAACCTTTGATTTAGCCAAGGAATCATTAGTCCAATTTAAGTTACTTAAACTGGGTTCTCAAGAGTATGTATTGCTGTTGAAGATGCACCATATTATTTACGATGGTTGGTCTTTGAGCATCTTCTTTGGTGAATTATCTCAACTGTATGCGGCCTTTGTCCGGGGGTTGCCTTCCCCTCTCCCTGAATTATCGATTCAATACGCCGATTTTGCCGTATGGCAACGTCAATGGCTCACCGGTGAAGTCTTGGAACGTCAACTTAATTACTGGCAAAAACAGTTACAAGATGCGCCTACTATTTTAGAATTGCCGACGGATTATCCCCGTCCTCCAATTCCTAGTTTCCGGGGTGATGGACAGGTTTTTCGCCTGAATCAAGACTTAACACAATGCCTCAAACGGTTGAGTCAAGAGTCAGGAGCAACGCTATTTATGACTTTACTGGCGGCCTTTTTTGTCCTAATTTCTCGTTATAGTGGTCAATTAGATGTTTTGGTGGGTTCTCCCATCGCTAATCGTAATAGTTCGGCAATTGAGAAATTAATGGGATTTTTTGCCAATACTTTAGCTTTAAGGGGTGATTTAGGGGGAAATACCAGTTTTCTGGAGTTATTAGAACGAGTAAAGCAAACAACTTTATCAGCTTATGCTCATCAAGATTTGCCTTTTGAAATGTTAGTAGAAAAATTACAATTAAACCGAGATTTAAGTCATAATCCTTTGATACAGGTAATGTTTTCCCTGCAAAATACTCCCCAATCTGAGGCCAGTTTATCTGGCTTAAAGATGGAGAATTTGCCTTTATCTGTTGAGCTTAAAGCGCGATTTGATTTAGAGGTTAATTTTTGGGAGGTTGCTGATAGGTTAGAGGCGGTTTGGTGTTATAGTACCGATTTGTTTGCCAACCGTACTATTAACCAAATGGGGCAACATTTTCAAAATCTCTTGACTGCGATCGCGGCTAATCCCAATAGGGGAATTTTTGAGTTACCTATGTTAAGTGATGAAGAAAGTTATCAATTGTTATCATTGTGGAACGAAACTCATACAGATTATCCCGATAACAAATGTATTCATCAGTTATTTGAAGAACAAGTAAAACGCACACCCGACGCGGTAGCAGTTGTATATTCAGAGCAACAATTAACCTACAGTGAATTAAATCATCGTGCCAATCAGTTGGCCCATTATTTGCGGAAATTAGGAGTAAAACCTGAAGAATTATTGGGGATTTGTCTAGAACGTTCCTTAGAGATGATTGTGGGATTATTAGCTATTCTTAAAGTCGGTGGTGCTTATGTTCCTATTGACCCAGATTATCCCCAAGAACGCATTAGCTTTATGCTCCAAGATACCCAGGTTAAAATAATATTAACCTGCGAATCTTTACAGACTTCCCTGCCAAATCATCAGGCTATTGTTGTCTGTTTAGATAAAGATTGGCAACAAATTAATCAAGCAAGTCAGGAGAATGTTAACAGGACAGTTTCTGCGGATAATTTAGCCTACGTCATTTATACTTCTGGTTCTACAGGAATACCCAAGGGTGTTATCGTCACTCATCAGGCAGTTAATCGACTGGTATTAAATACCAACTACATCCAGTTTACTCCTGATGACCGCGTTGTGCAAGCGTCTAATATTGCTTTTGATGCCGCTACTTTTGAAATTTGGGGGGCTTTACTTAACGGTGCTAAGATTATTATTATCGCTAAATCAGTTTTGCTCTCACCCCAAGAATTGGCACTAAGCTTAAAGGAAAATCAGATTAGTGTCTTATTTTTAACCACAGCACTTTTTAATCAGTTAGCCAATTTAGTTCCCCAAGCTTTTAGTAACTTACGCTGCTTACTATTTGGGGGTGAAGCAGTTGAACCAAAATGGGTAGAAGAGGTACTAGAAAAAGGTGCGCCACAACGGTTGCTTCATGTCTATGGGCCAACGGAAAATACAACGTTTTCTTGCTGGTATTTAGTGGAAAAAGTAGCTTCTACAGCGACAACTATTCCCATTGGCAAAGCGATTGCCAATACCCAAATCTATTTGCTGGATAAAAATCGGCAACCTGTCCCGATTGGTGTAGTAGGAGAATTACATATTGCTGGTGCAGGATTAGCCAAAGGTTATCTTAACCGTCCCGAATTAACCCAAGAAAAATTTATTCCTAATCCTTTTAGTAATTACCCAGATTCGCGTCTTTATAAAACGGGAGACTTGGCCCGTTATTTACCTGATGGTAATATTGAATATGTAGGACGGATTGACAATCAAGTAAAAATTCGCGGCTTCCGTATTGAATTGGGAGAAATTGAGGCTGTACTTAGTCAAAATGAGGCGGTACAGTCTTCTTGTGTGATTGTTCGTGAAGATAATCCGGGGGAAAAACAGTTAGTTGCCTATATTGTGCCTAAGCTAGGAGTAAACCTAACAAGTGGCGATTTGCATCAATTTCTTAGCCATAAATTGCCCGGTTACATGGTTCCGAGTGCCTTTGTGCTGCTGGATTTTTTGCCTTTAACAGCTAACGGAAAAATTGATCGTCGTGGGTTAAAAGCTCCTAGTAATACCAGTGATTCAGACAGATTTATTGAAGCGCGTAATCAGTTAGAATTAAACCTCGGGCAAATCTGGTCAAAAGTGCTAAAGATTGACAAAATTAGCGTGCAGGATAACTTTTTTGACCTCGGTGGCCATTCCCTTTTAGCTCCTTATTTAATCACCCAAATTAAAGAACAGTTAGGCAAGGAAATTGCCGTAACCACAATATTTCAAAACCCAACTATTGAACAGTTAGCGACCATTATCCGAACCGATTCAGATTCCTCTAACCAGTCTTGTTTGGTTCCCATTCAACCCCAGGGTTCAAAGCCTCCTTTCTTCTGTGTTCCAGGCGCCGGGGGACGACCATTTTATTTTTACCATTTAGGACGTTATTTAGGAAAAGATCAACCTTTCTACAGTTTTGAAAATGATCTCTATCAACAGTTTGGAGAAATCACTCGTATTGAGGATATAGCCAGTATTTATCTTAAAGCCATGCAGGATTTACAACCCCAAGGACCCTACTTTTTGGGAGGACATTCCTACGGTGGTAATGTGGCTTTTGAAATGGCTCAACAGTTGGTTAATCAGGGGCAAAAAGTGGCATTACTAGCAATCATTGATTCTTCAGCACCCACTTATAAAGACAAACAAATTTTGCTTGATTATATTAATTGGGATCATGCGCGGTGGTTAGCTGAAGTCAGCAAAGGTATCGAAGTTTATTTAGATAAAACCATCGATATTTCCTATGAAACTCTTCAACTCTTAACAGTGGAGGAACAATTAAAATACGCTTTAAACTTTTTTAAACTGGCTAATATGCTTCCTCCCAATGCGGAAACTAAGCAGCTTGAAAAAATTGTCCAAGCCTATAAAACTAGCTGTTTATGTCTGATTGATTATCTCCCTAAACAGATTTATCCAGGTAAAATTACGATTATACGGGCCGGGGAGGAATTAGCTGATGATCCAAATAAGGATTTAATAGCTCGAGATTGCGAGGATTCTTCTTTAGGCTGGAGTGAATTTTCTACAGAGCCAGTTGAGATTCATTTCGTCCTAGGAAATCATGTCTCGATTATGGTGGAACCCCATGTCCAGATTTTAGCCGAAGAATTAAAAGTTTGCCTTGAGATTTGATACCAAACCCGTTTTTAAGACTATGATTAACTCCCAATCCAACTTGAAAAACCCAGTTATGAATTGTTTCTCCCCAATCTCCTCTATCTTTTAAACAGAATTTAATCTAAGAATTGACGATTTTCTACAAGTTGTGTGAACGGTAAGACTAATGTAGAATGCTGCAAGGTATCTGATTGCTAGACAGCCGATTTGTATTCTTTTGCCTTACCATGGATTTTATATGAATGAAATCCCGACCAACCAATCCAACTTAGTGATTTTAGGAGTCTCATCAATGACGGAAACTACTGAAACGGCCATTCCCAATGATTTTCTGGGAATTAATCCCACAGAAATCAACAAAAAACTTGTCTCCTGGGGAATTTCTCTGGATGAAGTTGTTCAAAAACTTGCTTCTCTGGGACTCCCCGGCATTATTTTCATTATTGCTATTGCCGCCTCCAGCACTACTGCCTATCCTGCGATTTACGCACTTTTTGGGTTAGGCGGTCCACTGGGACTAATTGGTGGACTTGGGGTCTTAGGACTCTCTACCATTATTGGCGACATTGTGACAGGTTATGGCATTGAGGCACTGCTTAAAACGGTCTATCTCAAACGTCGTGAAACAGAAACTCAAGAATATCTCATCAATGAGGTGGAAGGTTTACCAATTTCTCAAGTTCTAAAACTTAACCTGAAAAAGGCTATTGAAGTCGAAATTACTGCCGAAGAACCTGTTGCTCCTAAAGAAGTCGAAATTGCTGAAGAGTAGTTTTAATTTAACTAAGCACTTTCTCCCTCCTCTACCCTGCTGCCTCCACCGGCCAATTGACTTGTTTAGCAAACCCTAAATACAACAAAAACCGCCATAAATTTGACTCCTGCTTGACTTATGGCGGCAGTTTATTTCTGTCTGAATTACTGAAAGCAATCTCTTTGAATTAATTAACTATCTTCCCAGTCAGAAGGCCATTTCCAAGTCCAAACGGGAGCCGGTTCAGAATCGGGGGGGGAATCGGGGGTCGGAGCCTCGTCTTGGTCCACCGATAAAAAACGAGCAAAGAAGGGGATTGCTTTATTTTGTTCGCTATTAGGATAATTCATGGTCATTCCTAGTTTTGAGTGGCAGCTTTTTCAAGATAGCTGCGATTACCCTGTGATAGTAACATATATTGCCGTCTTACTCAAGTCAAATACTCACCTTACCCGCACTCCCATCGGTGACACTTATAGCGGTATTCAGAGTCATGAGGTACGACGATTTTCTTCCCTGTCCCCCGCTCCCCATTCCTAATTCAAAAGCGATAACTTCTGTCCCTCACCAGATATGATAATATAGATTGATGGTTATAGGTTAATTGATAAAAACTTTTTTTACCATTAAATTGGGCTGTTAGTTGAACCTCTCAGGGAAATTTATCGGTATCTAAGGGAAAAGGTGCGGCTCCTTTTTTTGATCGCCTCAGCCACACAGTCAATATCTAGTGCCTTAACAGGAGTTGGGCAAGCATTGCTATAACCCACTTCCGGCTCTACTAAGCCCAATCGTGTTAGACTAATGTAGTTTTTTGCCGAGAGAGTTAAGTGAGTTTAAAAATGGATAAAAATGAATGGATTAGTAGATTCGATGATTTAATTTGTAGTCCTTCGATTCGAGAGTTTTATGGTGAAAGAGAGTTTTTTAATGTCGGTTATTGGCTCTCCCATACCCAAGATCAACAGGAAGCATCCTCCACTCTGATGGAGAAACTTTTAGAATTTATTCCCAACAAACAGGGAACAATTCTTGACGTTGGCTGTGGTTTAGGAGCAACTACCCATTATCTTCTCAAATATTATCCATTGACAGCAATTGTGGGGATTAACATTTCTCCCACACAAATTGCCAGAAGTCTCTTCAATTTTCCCGAAGGTAAATTTCTGTTAATGGACGCAGTAGAGATGGATTTTGCCGATGATTCTTTTGAGCAAATTATTTGTGTAGAAGCGGCTTTTTATTTTAATACTAGGCGGCAATTCTTGCAAGAAGCTTGGCGAGTATTAAAGCCGGGGGGAACCTTAATTCTCTCAGATCTGAGTTTTGCCACAACGGAACTTTTAGGGGATTGGACAGTTCCCCAAGCAAACACCGTCAAAGATATGGCAGAGTATCAAAATCTTTATCAACAGGCAGGGTTTAAAAATGTTCAATTTGTCGAGGTGACGGAGGAGTGCTGGTTCAGACATTTTCGCCATCTTAAGTCTTGGTTAACAGAGGAATTGCAATCAGGAAAATTAGACGAAGAGACCTATAATTTAAACATTAAGCCTCTGGATAATTTGCTAAGTTCCTCAGTCATAACTTATTGGTTAGTTGCTGCCCAAAAGCCAGTCAATATACTGTAATAGTTGTAAGTTTTTCTTAAATTTTTGGAGACAAAAAAATGTTTGATTCCTTATCGGGTAAAAAAGTCGTCATTATTGGTGCAAGCTCGGGGATTGACCTAGCGATTGCCGAAAAATTGCTCTCCCTGGGGGCAAAAGTGGTGCTTTCCCATGGGTCTCAAGAGAAATTAGATGGGGCTATTGCCCTAATTTCCGGGGAGATTGAAGCCAAAACTGTTAATTTTTTACAAGAAGATTCTGTTAATGCCTTTTTTGCAGAAATTGGCAACTTTGACCATTTAGTAGTCACCTCTCTCGGAGACAGAAATATGCCGCGAGCCTTATTAACTGAAATGACCGCAGAAACGGCCCAAGGAGGTATGGAGAAATTCTGGGGAACCTTTTTAGCCGTGCGTGGCTCCCTGAAAACTTTGGCCAAGGACGGTTCTATTACCCTGACATCAAGCGCCACTATCTTCAAATATTCCAAAATGGGCGGAATTTCCGTCATAGCCGCCGCTAATAGTGCCGTAGCAGTATTTGGACGCGCTCTCGCCCTAGAACTCGCTCCTATTCGCGTTAACGTTGTTGCCCCCGGATTAATAGAAGATACAAGTATCTGGAGCAGTCAAAGTGATTCGGAACGCTCAGACCTTAGCAAATGGGCGGTTTCTGCTCTACCTGTCGAACATTTAGGGCAACCCGAAGAAGTCGCCCTAGCAGTATTGAGTTTGATTATCAACCCCTATATGACAGGTGTGGTTTTACCCGTGGACGGTGGAGTTATTCTTTAATCGCTAACGGCATTTAAACGCTCAATAAGATAGGAATACGAGTATTTTCGACTCCCCAAATTTCAGCGGCCTATCGGATATTTCCGATCGCGTCTAGAGCCAGATTCAGTTTCAGCACGTTGACCCCCGGTTCGCCAAAGATGCCGAGAAAGCGATCGTCGGTGTTTTTGCTAATCAGTATCTCCACTTGATTGGTCGGTAATCCCCGCACCTGCGCCACCCGATCGATCTGCGCCCGCGCCGCCTCTGGGGTGATATGGGGATCGAGACTGGAACCGGAAGTGTAAACTAGAGCCGCCGTGGGTTGAATGCCCGCTTTCTCTAATCGGGGAATCTCCCCCTCTATAGCTTTTGCCGGATCGGGATCGGGTTTTCCTTTAATGCGATCGATTAATACAGGGTTACTGGGAGCTAGGTTACTCGCTCCCGAAATTCCGGTTTGCAGGACTTTGGCAGGATCGTTTTTCGGATCGGCCGTACTGTAGGCGGTGGTACTCGGACGACTATTAAAATAGCGATCGCTGGTGAAAGGTTGCCCAATTAGAGCCGAACCCACCACCTGACCTTGATTATTGGTAATTAAACTCCCGTTCGCTTGCCAGGGAAAAAGAATTTGACCGATGGCGATCATCGCAAAAGGATAGATCAGGGCGGTAATTACCCAGAGAACTAGGGTAGAACGGATGGCTCTACCGGCCTCGCGTGCAAAACTCATAATTAAAACCTCTCCGGTATAAAGATGACAAAAAACAGGTAGATAAATAAAGCAAAAGCGACCAATCCTAAAAGGGTTAACGCGGAAGCTTGCCACCTATCGATAGTGCTTCCCGTAGAAGCTTGAACGATGGAGGAAAAAAGAATTGTTAGACAGAAATTTAAGAAAATATACCAGAAAAATCGGTGTTTTCTAAGGGATGCTTTCATAATAATTAGAGTTTTTTGGAGATTTGTTTTTGCCAGTAAATCAAGAAAATAGCTGTAGTTGTCGATAGGTTATCTTTTTCCCCTTTTTCAATTCATAGTTAAGAATACATTGTCCCACATATCTGGCTAAATTAACAGGGACAGCATTGCCAATCATTTGTTCTAGATTAGATTTTGTTCCAGCAAAAATAAAGTCTTTAGGGAAAGTTTGGATATAGCTTCGCTCGCTCGTTGTTAACGGTCTTAATTTTTCATTGAGATGACAAGCATCACCGGGATGTTGTCGATAGGTTTTAGGAACTGGTCGATTTACTCCTCGAATAGTAGGGCTAGGTTCATAAATACTGAATATCGCCCTTCTTTGATAGCTTCTAGGATGTCTATAATAGTATTCTATATCTAATTCTTTGCCCATATAGTCAAATACAGTCAGAGGTTGACTTGATAAATTGTCATTGATTTCATCGATTAAAAAATCGTCTTCTTCCTTCATTTTACCGATCAGAAAATATCTTTTTCTAGTTTGAGGAACTCCGCAGTAACAAGAATTAATAACTTTTCCAGTTAAACCATAACCATGGCTTTTAAAAATTTGTTTTGCTTGAGTGAGTATTTTACTTTTCTCAATTCTATCCACATTTTCCATAACAAACCATTGCGGACTTACTCTAGTTACAATTTCAGCGAATGTGAGCGTTAGATTCGCTCGTCCTAAACCCTCGTTTCTCTTACCGGCACTGGAAAAGTCTTGACAAGGAGGGCTGCCGACAATAATCTCAGGATTATATTGAGCCAATATTTCTTGATTAGATTCTCTAGATAAATCGACATTAAATATCGGATGACTAAAGTTATTTCTATAGACATCTATAGCAGGTATCCAATTATCAAATGCGGCCACAATAGTAAACCCCGCTTTTTGGAACCCTAAAGATAAACCACCACAACCAGCGAATAAATCAATTGTGATCATTTTGCTCCCTCCTCTAAATTAAACAAATCGGGTGAATTATAAATAATAGCATCAAATCGCCTTTCAGGACTCAATAAATTTTGTCCACCTCCTAAAATAATTTCTCTTATTTCTGATTTGTTAATTCTGGGTCGATGCAAAATTTCTGAACGCATATACCGGTTGGTAATTTTGCCGCTTAATGCAAACGCTTTATCGTTTTTTGTATTGTAAGAAAGTTGATCGATTATTTTTCTATGATTGATGCGCTCCTGTTTGCTGAAATCGTCAAGCATTTTGAACAGCCATATCGCAGAACGTATTTGTCTGGAAATACTTTTTTCTATTCTCGCTTCAAATTTAGTCAGATCTACGAATAGCCGAGTGAAAGCTAGATCGCTCCAAACGAACACATCTAAACATTGCTCTGCCAATTTTGAAGATTTGCCTTCCGTTTTCCAGATAGGCTGTATTAAAAATGGTTGTTGATAGGGCAATAAATCAAGCGATAGTCGGTCAATAACGCCAACTATTGATAGTAAATAAGGCATTACCTCTCTCGGTTCTGTCCAGTCTTGAATAGAATCGAAATCACTACCGATAATCTCCTGCAATTTTTGTATATTTTGCCTAATGTGGTTAATTATACTACAGGCGAGATACACGATGGTATCTGGTCTAACCACTATTTCACATCCATAACGAATATCTTCTAAGTCACAAGTTGTATTGTCTGGTAAAGCGGTTAATTTAATTTCCAGACCTCGAAGACAATTACCGTTATCGATTCTCTGGGTTACTAGATCGACTCTAGGCAAACTACCGATTACAAATTGATTATACGGCGTAAATTGACTCTCGAAAGCGTAAAATAAATTATCGGAATCGGGAGCTAGACCGTATAACTCTTTTGTACTTAACTCCGAATGTTGAATTTTTAAATTTTCATCGAGTTTCAGATATACATTTTTCAGTCCTTTCCCATCTAAGTAAGCGCACAAAGAAGCAGGAAATGAGGAATTAAATTGATTTTTACCCCAGGTTTCTTTTTGGGTAAAATCCCGATTCGAGTGCTTCAATCCGAATAAACTAGGCTTAAATATTGGGTTCTTCGTTACTTGGTATGGTTCGATAGGGGGGCATAAATGGACTAAATCCTTATTTGGCAAGATATTTAATTGATTAGTTCGCTCTAGAGCAAAAACAATTGGGAAAAATCGCTAAATGCCTTTCTATATAAGGGTTCCATCGCTTATAACCCCTGTCCATTGCATAACGCAAACCGAAGAGCCAAATATTGCAGATTTTCCCATTACCTCAACCCGATCGCTGAAATTATCTCATCAATAATCTTAATAGCAATAAACGGCGCAATCATGCCTCCCACGCCGTAGATGAGGATATTGCGCCGCAATAGTTGGTCAGCAGTGAGGGGGCGAAATTGAACGCCTTGAAGTGCCAGAGGAATCAAAACAGGGATAATCAGGGCATTGTAGATCAGGGCCGAGACGATCGCCGATTGAGCGCTTTTCAAACCCATGATATTTAAAGCACCGATCCCAGCAGCGGCGAAAATCGTCGGGATAATAGCGAAATACTTAGCGATATCGTTAGCTACCGAAAACGTGGTCAGGGCGCCGCGGGTAATTAATAACTGTTTGCCGATGGTGACTAAATCGATCAGCTTGGTCGGGTCGGAATCCAGATCCACCATATTGGCAGCTTCCTTCGCCGCTTGGGTTCCAGAGTTCATCGCCACACCCACATTAGCCTGGGCCAGTGCCGGTGCGTCGTTAGTGCCGTCCCCCGTCATGGCAACTAACTTGCCCTGGGATTGCTCGCGACGGATCACCTCGATCTTATCTTCCGGGGTAGCCTCGGCGATAAAATCATCCACCCCCGCCTCCGCCGCGATCACCGAGGCCGTGATCTGGTTGTCGCCGGTGAGCATGATCGTTCTCACACCCATGCGCCGTAATTGGTCGAAACGCTCTTTTAATCCCGGTTTCACGATATCTTTGAGATAGATCACCCCGTAGATATCGTTACCCCGACAGACGGCCAGGGGAGTTCCCCCCAAACGGGAAACCCTTTCCTGGGCCTGATCGAGGGTCTCGGGAACGGAACCACCGCGGGAACGGACGAAACCTTTAATCGCGTCTACGGCTCCTTTGCGGTACTCCTCGCCGTCCATATCGGTGCCACTCATGCGGGTACGGGCGGAAAACTCGATCCCTTCGGCGGTTTTACCGTCGATATCCACGCTTACGCCCAAATTCCGGGCTAAGGCAACGATCGAGCGTCCTTCCGGGGTTTCGTCGAAAAGGCTGGCCGTTAGACAGACCTGGGCTAATTCCTCCAGGTTATGACCGTTGACGGGGATAAATTCGTCAGCCAGCCGGTTGCCGAGGGTAATTGTTCCCGTTTTATCGAGAAGGAGGGTATTGACATCACCGCAAGCTTCCACCGCCCGCCCAGAGGTGGCGATAACGTTGAATTGGGCGACCCGATCCATCCCGGCAATACCGATCGCACTCAGTAAACCACCGATCGTCGTGGGAATGAGAGCGACGAGGAGGGAAATCAAGATGGCGATACTCGAACCCGATCGAAAGGTATTCGCCACCTCTGGACCGAGAATACTATCGAGAAAACCAGCGATGTAGTTAGCGATCGATGGTACGGTGGCGACGACGATCAGGAAAACTTGGGTTAACACGGCCAGAAGTACCGTCAGCGCGATCTCGTTGGGGGTTTTCGTGCGCTCGGCCCCTTCCACAAGGGAGATCATGCGATCGATAAAACCCTGCCCTGGTTCTTGGGTGATCCGTACCGTCAACTCGTCGGAGAGAAGACGCGTTCCACCGGTAACGGAACTGGCGATATCGGTGCCGGGCTGTTTGAGGACCGGGGCCGATTCTCCAGTGATCGCCGATTCATCCACCGAACCGATTCCCTCAATTACTTCTCCGTCGGCAGGAATCACGTCCCCGGCCAACAGTTTTACCCGATCACCCCGATGCAGGGCTGTGGAACTGACCGACTCGATCGAGCCGTCAGGGAGGAGCCGGCGGGCGATCGTATCGCTGCGGGTGGAGCGTAGGGCATCGGCCTGGGCTTTTCCCCGTCCTTCTGCGATCGCCTCGGCAAAGTTGGCGAACAGCACCGTGAAGAAGAGGATGAGGGTGATGATGCCGTTAAGTAGCCTTTGTTGTCCGCTGTCTGCGGCGGTCGCAATGCGCTCGCTACGCGAGATCGTGCTGAAGAGATTGGGGTCGATCGTGACGAGAGCCGTGACGATCGTTCCTAACCAGACCACGAACAGGACCGGGTTACGCACGGCGATGCGCGGGTCGAGTTTGAGGAAGGACTGCTGGATCGCGCTTTGATAAAGACCAGTCCGGTTTACCTTGGGGGTATGGCGGCGGTCGCTGCGGCGACCTCTCGGCACTCGCAAAGGGCGGGAGGACTTAGAAGAGCCGTTGTTCGTTTTCATAACTTGTCTAAACTCCTAGCCGATCATCCGCAGGATTTGAAAGGCTTCCGCGATCGGCCCGAGGGCCAACACTGGGAAGAAAGTGAGCGCACCGAGAATTAAAATCACCCCCGCCGTCACGCCGGTAAAGAGTCCGGTATCGGTGCGGAGGGTTCCAGATGTGGCGGGAACTGGTTGTTTGCGGGACATACCATCGGCTAACAAGAGCAGGGCGGCGATCGGGATATAGCGTCCCGCGAGTAAACTGAACGAAGCACTCAGATTCCACCAGAGAGCGGTAATCGTCGGTTTCGCCCCAGCCGTGATCGCGATCGGCGAGGGTTGGGAATCTCCTAGTCCCTCGAATCCCGACCCGTTATTAGCGGCGGCGGAAGCGTACTCGTAGATAACTTGAGATAATCCGTGAAAGCCGGGGTTACTGATGCCCTGAAAGTCGGGGATAGCAAGGGCGATCGCTCCAGGGATGAGGATGGCGATCGGGTGAACCAGCAGAATTAAAAAACTGGCTAATACCACTTCCCGTTTCTCAATTTTGCGCCCGAGGAATTCCGGGGTTCGTCCCACCATTAGCCCGGTGACGAATACTGCGAGGATTAGATAGGCGAACAGGTAGGCGGTGCCGGTTCCCTGGCCTCCGAAAACTATTTGCAGGAACATATTCGAGAGGGTGACGAAGCCGCCGTTCGGCATCAAGGAATCGTGCATGGCGATCACGGCACCGCACATGGTGGCCGTGGTAGTTACCGCATACAGGGCCGATTGCGCCCAACCGAAGCGTACTTCTTTGCCCTCGAAGTTAACCGCTCGCTCCACCCCTAGCAGGGAGTTAACCGCCTGGTTGCCGTTATATTCCCCGATCGCGGTGATGATCGTAAAGCCGATTAAAATACCGAGGGGAATTAGATAGATTAACCACGCTTGCTTGAGATTATTGGCGAAAACTCCGTAGGTGTAGATTAGCGAGGTGGGAATCGAGAGAATCGCCACCAATTGTACTAGATTCGTGAATCCGTTGGGGTTTTCCAAGGGGTGGGCCGAGTTGATGGCAAAAAAGCCGCCGCCGTTTTCTCCTAATTCCTTAATGATCTCGAAGTGGGCTACGGGACCGCGGGCGATCGCCTGACTGAGGTTGGGGTTTTCTAGAGTCGGTAAGATCGCCGGACCGGCGAGGGTTTCTGGGACTCCGGCGATGATCAGGGCCATTGCCCCCACGATCGAGATCGGTAAGAGGATACGGGTGATCGCTCGGATCAGATCCACGTAGAAATTGCCCAATGGTCGCCCCGTCAGTCCCCGAATAAAGGCGATCCCCACCGCTAGACCGGTTCCGGCCGAGGTGAACATATGATAGCCGAGGCCCCACATCTGGCTCCCGTAGCTAAGATAGGTTTCGCCGGAATAATGCTGTTGGTTGGTGTTGGTGATAAAGGAAATCGTCGTGTGTAGCGTGGTGTCCCATGTAGGGGCTGCGATTCCCGTCGGGTTGAGCGGTAGGAATCCTTGCAGGGCGATAATGGAAAAAATTAGGAATCCCATCACCGCGTTACTGTAGAGAACGGCGCGGGCGTACTGCCAGCCGGTCATATTCTCTTTCCCTTTCACCCCGACGAAGGTGTAAAGAAGACTCTCGACTCGATCGCACAGTGGGTCGAGTAGGGTTCTCCGTTCCATAAAAACCCTAGCCATATACCGCCCCAAAAAGGGGGTGATTGCCACGATTATCAGGAGCGTGAGCGCGATTTGAATCCATCCTTGCAACATGGTTCGATCAACTCCGAAAAAAGGCCAGTGGCGGCTCGATCGATGATCGACCAGGAAACTCAGGGGGTCGCTGTCTCGAACCAGCTTGAGAAAACCGAGTTTGTCTCATCATTAGCGATCATTAACAAATGGATGTCGAGGGATTACTATCACCTCTGCTGGAATGATTATAGCGATTTCTTGCACCTTGACAAGCTATATTTTTTCCGTTCGTTATCCTATCAGCTTTTACGCACTTATGCAGCAATACCGACAATCAGTAATTATCAGTGACTGTTAAGATTTTACGTCACAAGTCGCTGAACAAACAGGAATAATTATGCAAACGCCATCGCAATTTATGCCTTTATTTAGAAAACGGGTTTCTCGAAGAAACCCGTTTTCTGCAAACGCCATCGCATTAATTATGAGTTATGACTTAGGGTATTAGTGATCGCCTTTTGGCAATCATCCGCTAAAATTGTCCTTGTCCGGTGATCGCCTTTTGTCCATGACAAGGGGTAAGATTGCTTCGGAGGGTTTTTAGTGGAAAGAGAAAGGTTAACGCAGGAAGCATCCCCCTCTTCTCCTAGGTTAAGGGGTGAGGTCATAACAATCCGTTGCCAAAACCAACTTTTCAGAATATAATAGAGAAGAGTAGTCATTCATCACTCAGATTAGTTAAGATGATATTACATGACTAATAATATTGACCACGATCGCTTATTTAAGGAGTTAATCTCCACCTTTTTTATCGAATTTATTGAGTTGTTTTTCCCTCAATTGATGGATTATTTAGATAGGGACTCGATTACTTTTTTAGACAAAGAAGTATTTACCGATGTCACGGAAGGAGAAAGACATGAAAGCGATTTAGTCGCACAAGTTAGGTTTCGAGGAAAAGAATCTTTTTTTCTGATTCATGTAGAGGCACAGGAAAGTTCTCGAAAATGGTTTAACCGGCGAATGTTTACTTATTTTGCTCGCTTTCATGAGAAATTTGTCTTACCGATTTATCCGATTGTAATTTTTTCTTACCCAAAGCCAAAAAGAGAAGCGATTAGTCAGTATGTGGTCGATTTTCCTGATTTTAAGGTCTTAGAATTTAACTATCAAGTAGTGCAATTAAATCGATTAAATTGGCGAGATTTTCTCAATCAGACGAATCCGGTTGCTTCAGCTTTGATGGCCAAGATGAACATTGCCGAGAAAGAGCGAGCCAAGGTTAAGGCGGAATGTCTGCGCTTGTTAATTACTTTAAGGTTAGATGCGGCGAGAATGCAATTAATTTCTGGATTTATTGATACATATCTCAATCTAAATCCGGTCGAAGAGATACAATTTCAAGAAGAGATTAGCACATTTAGTGAACCTGTACAGGAGGGAGTTATGCAAATTACCACCAGTTGGATGCGTCAAGGTATTGAACAAGGTATTGAACAAGGTATTGAACAAGGTATCGAACAAGGTATTGAACAAGGTATCGAACGGGGTATCGAACAAGGTATCGAACGCGAAAAAACATTGATTCTTCGCCAACTTAAACGCAAGTTAGGAGAGATTAATCCTTCCTTAGAAACTAAAATTATGCAGTTAAGTATTGATGATGTCGAAGTATTAGGAGAAGCTTTATTCGATTTCTCTACGGTTGAAGATTTAATCAATTGGTTAAATACTTTAACTGCTTAGTTTACGTTAGCGATCGCATCTTCGCCATGACAAGGGGTAAGATTGCTTTGGGGGGGGGTTTTTAGTGGAAATTATCCCCCTCGTCATCACCCGCTAAAATTTTCATAGTGAGGGAGTAATTCAGAGATAAGCTTCATCTCAACACCATTATCGAGAAAACGGGTTTCTTCAAGAAACCCGTTTTCTCGAATTCCAAGGGGTAAGATTGCTTCGGGGAGGTAATTTCAGTTAACAGTTAACAGTTAGAAGTGAGGTCTGCCAAAGGGAATTGACAGACGGCAAAACATAGGATAGCATTTGTATAATTCTTATCAAAATACGGAGAAAATATGACTCTAGTTATTTCCCAAGAAGTGATTAAAGCAAGTGGTTTATCAGAGGATGAACTGTTAAAGGAGATTGTTATTATGTTATTCCAACAAGATAAGATTAGCTTAGGAAAAGCGAGTGAGTTATTAAGTATTAATCAAATCAAGTTTCAACGGCTGCTTTCTGAACGAGGAATTTGTATTCACTATGATGTGGCTGAGTTTCAGGAAGATATTAAGCATTTAAAAGAGAAAGGTTGGCTATGATTATTATTAGCGATACTTCTCCTCTCAGCAGTCTTGCTCTTGTTGGTTATCTATCAATCTTAAAAGATATTTATACTAATGTTATTATTCCCCAAGCAGTTGCCAATGAATTGGCTAATTTGACTGAGGAAGATATCCCGATTAAAGCGATAGTTTCTCTGAACTGGATACAGGTTCAACAAGCCGCTAATTTGGAACTTGTGGCTTGTTTGAGGAATGACTATAATTTAGATATTGGCGAAGCAGAAGCAATCGCTCTTGCTTTGGAATTAAAGGCGGATGAATTGTTAATTGATGAACGTCTTGGCCGGAGGGAGGCTGTGCGTTTGGGGTTGTCAATTACGGGGGTTCTAGGAGTTCTTTTAATCGCTAAAAATAGAGGATTGATTTCTAAGGTTCAACCCATAATCGATGCTCTAATACTCCAAGCAAATTTTCGCATCAGTCGTCAACTTTATGAGGAGGTTTTGCGAACTGCAAATGAATTAGATTAAGTTGTGATTTTAGAAAACGGGTTTCTTCGAGAAACCCGTTTTCTGGACTTCTTGCGATCGCATCTTCGCCATGACAAGGGGTAAGATTGCTTTCGAGGGGGTTTTTAGTGGAAATTATCCCCCTCGTCATCACCCGCTAAAATTTTCATGGTGAGGAAGTAATTCAGAGATAAGCTTCTGTATATAATATAGGCAACAAGCAGAAGCTTGGCCAACTACAGATCACCAACCACTGGCTAAACCTGAAGTTGCAAGAGCGATCGCCCAAGATTTTACTCAACGGCGATCGCTACCAGTCCACTGGAAGCGCCTGAAGGGAAACCAGTCTCTAAGTCAGTTTCAATCGGCTATTTACTCTATCGGTTAGTTAACCTAATCTCAATCAATCAAATATTTTCACTTTTTCTGGAGTGATAAATTATGCTTAATAATCCCGGAGTTTTAGCGTTTAGTACCCCGACTTATTCGATTACTGAAAACGGAACTCCTATAACTCAAGTCACTGTTACTCGCACGGGGGGAAGTGATACGGAAGTGAGTGCGACGATTACTTTAAATAATGGTACAGCAACCACAGACGATTATAATAATACCCCCATTAAGGTTACGTTTGCTCATGGGGATAGTGCGCCTAAAATTATTACGATTCCCATTAAGGAAGATAGTCAATTTGAGGCGGTGGAAACGCTTAACCTATCGTTAATTAATCCGACTAATGGGGTGACGATTGATCCACAAAATACGGCAATTGTCAAGATAATTGATAATGATAATTTTGTGTTTACTAATACTGATATTCAACCGACGAAACTGGAGCAGTTAACGTTACCGATTCCGACGGCGTTGAAGCAGTATGAAACCCTCAGCAGCGAATTGGATAAAGCGAAGGTTAAGCTAGATACGACAGAGGAGCAGTTAACGTTAGCTAATGATGATTATTCCTTTGCGAAGGAGACGTTTGCAGGGAGTCTAAGTAAGCAGAAGTCTTTAACGGAAATTTTGCAGAATTTGGGGGATAAAAAGACGGCTTTAACTTCTAGTTTTACTCAATCTAAAACACAAAACGAGCAAAAACAGAAAGATATTCAGAAGAATATTGATAATGCTTCCACTCGTTTGAAGGCTGAAACGAATGCGGGTCTAAAAGATGGGATTCAGAAGGAGATTAATGGTTATCTGATTCAGATTCAGGAACAACAGAATTTACTGTCAATTGCTACGACTAAGTATGATCAGGAGTTAGCGGTTATTGACTTCCAAATTAGTGAATCTAATCAGGATTTACAAGCACTTACCAGTAATATTATTCCTAAGCAAGTTGAGGAATTAGAGAAAAAAAATCAGGCTTTAGTGGCTGTTAAAACGGCTTGGGAAGCTAATAAGCAAGCTGTGACGGTTGCGGATAAGGCGTTAGGAGATTTTCTGACGGATTATGCTTTTTTGAAGACTCAGGATTATTCGTCTAAGTTTTTGCAGGATACGGTTAATAGTCTTAATCAAAAAATTAGTAATCTTCAGACTAATTTAACAAGTTTGAAAAATAGTAATGGTAATGGTTCAAATTCTGAGATTTCAGCTTTAGAAAAGGCGATTTTAGAGAAGCAGAAAATAGTGGGAGAGGTGCAAGATTATCAGAAAACGGTGTTAGCAGGTGAGGTGGAGTTTAAGCAGGAATTGGAGACGAGAAAGGCGACTTCTGCGGATCATCTAGCTTCGGTTAAGGTGGCTTTGGGGAGTAATAATATTGAGAGTTATGTCACTTTAAGTAGTCAATTGGCTAATCAGTTAAAGGGGTTAACAACTGTTTGGGTGGATGATTTACAGGATAATCATAATCTAACGATTAAGGTGTGGAATGGGTTGCAAGCTGAGTCTCAGGCGTTTGATAGTTTGACGAGTTATATTGATGAGAATTTGGCGACTCCTTATGGGGATTATTATCTGAATGAGATTCAGTTGGATGAGGCGTTACAAATTCAGGAGTCAACCGTAAGACGGCGGGATGCTTTGGCGGATAGTGTTAATTTTGTGACGGATGCGCTGTTTTTGGCTAAGAAGCAGTTACAGGAGTATCAAGATTTGGCGAAGTTGAGTCAGCATTATTCGGATTTGACAAGTTTGGAAAAACAGTACACTATCCTAATAAACGCTAAGGAAAAATTAGCAAATGAAAAAGAACTGTTATCTTCTGGTAATATCGATCAATATAAACAGATAGGAAATGAAGTTATTAACGTAGCAAATTTATTACAAAATAATTTTAAGGATAACCCTAATTATTTACAGACAAGCAATAGTTTAGACAAAGCAATTAAACAATATCAAGATTTAGCCAATCAAATAGAATATACTCCATATATTTTTAATCTAAGCTTTAACCAATATCTAAATCCAATTAACACATTATCAATTAATGAAAATCCTGATAATGCCTTGATAGGTGATTTTAATGGGGATGGCAAAGATGATCTTTATTTTACTTGGCGAAGTAGCGGAAGAAATCGTCTTTATTTAAGTAATGGAAAAGGTGGTTTTACTCAATATTTAGATTCAATTAGTACGTTAGCAATCAATGAAAGTCCTGATAATACTTTAGTAGATGATTTTAATGGAGATGGCAAAGATGATGTTTATTTTATTTGGCGAGGTAGTGGAAAAAATCGACTTTATCTAAGTAATGGACAAGGTGGTTTTACTCAATATTTAGATCCTATTGCTACAGGAGCAATTAATGGACATGATAATTCTTTAGTAGGTGATTTTAATGGAGATGGCAAAGATGATGTCTATTTCTTTTGGAGAGGAATGGGGGTTAATCGACTTTATTTAAGTAATGGACAAGGTGGTTTTACTCAATATTTAGATCCTATTGCTACAGGAGCAATTAATGGACATGATAATTCTTTAGTAGGTGATTTTAATGGAGATGGCAAAGATGATGTCTATTTCTTTTGGAGAGGAATGGGAGTTAATCGACTTTATTTAAGTAATGGACAAGGTGGTTTTACTCAATATTTAGATCCTATTGCTACAGGAGCAATTAATGGACATGATAATTCTTTAGTAGGTGATTTTAATGGAGATGGCAAAGATGATGTCTATTTCTTTTGGAGAGGAATGGGAGTTAATCGACTTTATTTAAGTAATGGACAAGGTGGTTTTACTCAATATTTAGATCCCATTGTTACAGGAGCAATTAATGGACATGATAATTCTTTAGTAGGTGATTTTAATGGAGATGGAAGAGATGATGTCTATTTCTTTTGGAGAGGAATGGGAGTTAATCGACTTTATTTAAGTAATGGACAAGGTGGTTTTACTCAATATTTAGATCCCATTGTTACAGGAGCAATTAATGGACATGATAATTCTTTAGTAGGTGATTTTAATGGAGATGGAAGAGATGATAATTTCTTTCATTGGAAAGCTTCAGGAGCAAATGGACTATATCTTAGTCCTCTTCCAATAATACATAGTGAAGGAATTCAACTTTTAATCAATCAAAGTAATTTAATTGTTAATAATTATTTTGGATATATTAATCCTAAATTAATAGATGAATTAGATAAAAAAATTACCAATACGATCCAAGATTTAACGCTTCAGATTGATTTAACCAATGATCAACAAGAACAATGGTTAGAGACGAATTTACAGAAGTATATACAACAAAAACAGAGTAATATTTTAGGAAGCAGTCCAAACCAAGATCAATCAATCTCAAACATCCAATCTCTCCGCCTAGAAACTGCATATTTAACCCTACAAGCAGAACAAAATTCAACTAAGTTACAGAGTTATTTATTAGATTATTTTAATCCCACTGGTGATGGAACATTTTCGGAATATATCAACACGGCATCGGGAGGGTATTTCATTGCTGATACAACAGGAAAAGATTTAGGAGAATTTGCTGATATTAATGGGGATGGAAAACAAGATTATGTTGTGGTATGGAATAGTGGTGGTAAAAGAAATTTAGCCACTTATTTAGCTAAAGCAGATGGAACATTTTCGGAATATATCAACACGGCATCGGGAGGGTATTTCATTGCTGATACAACAGGAAAAGATTTAGGAGAATTTGCTGATATTAATGGGGATGGAAAACAAGATTATGTTGTGGTGTGGAATAGTGGTGGTAAAAGAAATTTAGCCACTTATTTAGCTAAAGCAGATGGAACATTTTCGGAATATATCAACACGGCATCGGGAGGGTATTTCATTGCTGATACAACAGGAAAAGATTTAGGAGAATTTGCTGATATTAATGGGGATGGAAAACAAGATTATGTTGTGGTATGGAATAGTGGTGGTAAAAGAAATTTAGCCACTTATTTAGCTAAAGCAGATGGAACATTTTCGGAATATATCAACACGGCATCGGGAGGGTATTTCATTGCTGATACAACAGGAAAAGATTTAGGAGAATTTGCTGATATTAATGGGGATGGAAAACAAGATTATGTTGTGGTATGGAATAGTGGTGGTAAAAGAAATTTAGCCACTTATTTAGCTAAAGCAGATGGAACATTTTCGGAATATATCAACACGGCATCGGTAGGGTATTTCATTGCTGATACAACAGGAAAAGATTTAGGAGAATTTGCTGATATTAATGGGGATGGAAAACAAGATTATGTTGTGGTATGGAATAGTGGTGGTAAAAGAAATTTAGCCACTTATTTAGCTAAAGCAGATGGAACATTTTCGGAATAGACCTCTTGCATAATTTTTTTATGGTATAATATAAGGTTTTGCTTTTTTCTCAATTCTTAGATTGAAGTGGAAAAAAGAATAAAATGTGATCTTAGGTCAGGAAATCATCTATAATTTTGCTATGTTTATTAGCAAAATTATGGATTATCAAAACTTATCAGATGAACAATTCAAACGCCGTTTCGGTGTGTACAAACAAACATATAGAAAGATGGTAGAATCAGTAAAAAGTGTTGAAGCCGACTCTAATTCACCATCTAAAAGGGGACCGAAACCTAAACTATCTATAGAAGAACAAGTTTTAGTAACGTTAGAATATTGGCGAGAATATAGAACATATTTTCACATTGGTACAAGCTGGGAACTATCAGAATCAACTATATGTCGGATTGTAAATAAGACGGAAAAAATGCTTTTACAATCGGGAAACTTCCGTTTAAAAGGAAAAAAAGCTTTACTCAATCAAGCAGAGATACCGGTCATAACGGTAATGGATGTAACGGAAACTCCCATTGAACGCCCCCAAAAGAAACAGAAAGATTTTTTTTCGGGTAAAAGAGGTTATCATACTTTAAAATCCCAATTAGTAGCTGATCAAAATACAGAGGAAATTATCTGTGTCTTCTGTGGGAAAGGTAGAGGTCATGATTTTAGTTTATTTAAAAAAAGTCGAGTTCGTTTTCATCCTTTAACTACCAGCATAGAAGACAGTGGTTATCAGGGAATAGCTGCATACCATAGTAATAGTTATACACCGAAAAAGAAATCGAAAAATAGAAAATTAACAGAGTTAGAAAAAGAGTATAACAAGGCTTTAGCTAAAGAAAGGATTATCATTGAACATATAAATAGGAAACTCAAAATCTTTAAAATCTTATCCTGTAAATATCGGAATCGTCGTCGAAGATATAGTTTAAGAGTTAACTTGTTGGCGGCTATTTATAACTGTGAGTTAGGGATAGGTATAGCAGCTTCTTAAAAGTTGCCTAAAGATTAATCAAGTCAAGGAGAATTTATTCTCAATTTTTATAATTGAGATAGTTTGTGCCGCTTAAATAAAGAGGTTTTGATAACCAAATTAAAGCAGCTCTAAAGAGTTTTGAGTTAAAAGTTAAACTTCAAGTTTTTATTCAGGACGAATGTACTGATTAACTAATTTTTTGGGGAAAATTAGTTAACCCATCATTATAACATATAATTAATTTGCAAGAGTTCTAATATATCAACACGGCATCGGGAGGGTATTTCATTGCTGATACAACAGGAAAAGATTTAGGAGAATTTGCTGATATTAATGGGGATGGAAAACAAGATTATGTTGTGGTATGGAATAGTGGTGGTAAAAGAAATTTAGCCACTTATTTAGCTAAAGCAGATGGAACATTTTCGGAATATATCAACACGGCATCGGTAGGGTATTTCATTGCTGATACAACAGGAAAAGATTTAGGAGAATTTGCTGATATTAATGGGGATGGAAAACAAGATTATGTTGTGGTGTGGAATAGTGGTGGTAAAAGAAATTTAGCCACTTATTTAGCTACAAAAAACCTCGAAAATCTCCGTAATCAATATTACCCCGAACTCAACAACCCCACCACCCTCGCCACCCTCCAACAACAAATCAGCGACCAACAAAACCAAACCCAACAACAAATCGACCAACTCAAAAACAGCATCAGCCAAAAACAAGCCGAAGCCGCCGCCTCCATTTCCCAAGCCGACTGGTATCAAGAAAAATCCGCCTTCTATTGGGAACAAAGCCGCAAACAAGGACCCACTTGGACAGAATGGCGTAGCTATAAAAAACGCGGACTATTTAAAAGTAAAACTGAATGGACAGCTATCACCCACGTTGACCACAACTGGATAATCTGGGACACCTACACCAAACAAGCCACCGCCCTCCGACAACACGCCGACCAACTCCTCAAAGGAGTCCAAACCGACACCCTCAACAAAGACACCACCACCACCATCCTCGACCAATGGAACAAAGCCAACACCGTCGCCAATGAAGCCGCCCTCAGCCAAAGCGAATTTATCCACCTCCTGCAACAACTCGAAGCCGAAAGAAAACTCAGCGAAGATAAAATCGCCCAAATAAACGACTGGGAAAAACTCCTCCCCATTCTGCAAACCCAACTGCAACTGGCAACCCAAGACGCAGCCACCGCCACCACCAACGTCCAAAAAGAAACCAGCGAATATCAAACCAGCAAAGACAACTACCTAAACGCCCTCAACAGCGTCCTGCAAAAACGCGCCGAACTGCAAACCCAAACCCAACTCCTGCAACAAGACATCACCGCCGCCAAAAATTGGGCAATCCAACAAACCACCGACCTCGCCGACGAACTTACCCAAACCCAAACCCTCATCACTCAACTCCAAAGCCAACGGCAAACCATCGCCCAACAACTCACCACCGCCACCGGAGACAATAAAGACACTTTACTCACCCAACAAGCCCAATTAGACCAATCTATCCAACTTCTCACCCAAAAACAAACCGTCCTCACCGCCCAACAAGCCACCCTCACCCAAAAACAAACCCTCCTCTCAACCCAAGAACAGGTACTCCTCACCGAGTATCAACTCCTTGATGCCACCCTCGCCAGCCCCGACAAAGACACCAGCACCCTCGAACAACAACTCACCGACACCCGTAAAACCCTCGCCGAAGTCCAAAAACTGGCAGAACAAGCCGAAGCCAGCAGCCAGGCCCTTACCGCAGTCATGGAAGACCTGCAAGCCTCCCTCTTGCTGCAAAACGACAAATATCTCTCCGCCATCAAAGACAAACAACAGGCACTCAAAGGACTACTAGAAGCCACCGAACTCGAAAAAAACTACACCCTTCAAGCAACTACTAAACGCCAAACCCTCAACGGCATCGAAAGCCAACTCCTCACCATCCTTAAACAAGCCAACGATGCCGGAAGCCAAGAAGCCGCCAAACTCCTCGAAGTTGCCAACGCCAACAACATGGCTACGGCTGCCGAACTCTATTACAAAGACTATCGAGACTTAGCCAGCGATAAAGGGGGCGGTTGTTCGGGAGGAATCGCCCGCCCGGAAGATTTACTGTTAGCCGACAAATATTATGCCCAAATGCAGGAATATCGGCAATTACAACAACAGGCACAACAACAAGTCAGCCAGTTTACCGCCTTGCGCCAAGCCGCCGAAAGTCAAATTACCCTCTTAGACGGACAAAAAGCCCTCGCCACCCAAGAATTGGCACAACTTCAGCAAAGTATTGGCAACTCTCAACAAGCGATTGAGGCCCATAAACAAGAAATTGCTGTTGCCGAATTTCGCATTGATGCCCTGTCCCAACTCAAAGACTGGACAAATCAAACTTTATTGCAAGTCCTTTCCGTTGAAAAATTCAATTTGGCACAGGCACAATTAGAACAGGAAATCGCCAAAAAACGCGGTCAATTGATTGATGATGCCGTTGCTGCACAGTTAGAAAAACAACGGTTAGATATTCAAAGAGACCGTCAAATTGCTGTTACTAAACTTGAACAACTAAACCAGCTTAATACCGAAGAAGCTCTACAGCAAGCGATTAACAACCTCCGCACCGATTTAGGCATTAATCCCATTGAAAATATCATCACCCAAGCTGACTATAAAGGACAACTCGCTGGCATCTTAGCTGATTTAGATGCCCTCAAACAAAAACAGCCCAACTTACCCAGTGAATTGCAGAGCATATTAACAGCAACTCGTCAAGATATTAATGCAGCTTTACAGGGGAAAGAAGCAGCAACTATTCAGGATAATTTACTGAAGACAGTTGATGGTTTAATTGAACAAAATAATAAACTGAACGCAGAAATTACTAAATTAGACCAAGAAGAACAGCAATATTTAGGCATTCTGAAACAATCAGAAACCGACCTAAAAGGTGCGAGTAAAGCTCTTTATGATGAGATTCAGAAGACAGGAGTATTAGACCAAGAGAAAACATTACTCAATCAGCAGAATTTAGAGATACTTTATAAGATTGGTTATGCTCAGGGTGCAGTTACTTTATCTGATGATTTGGCGCGACAATCTCAACAGCTTTTGAGTCAGATTATTGAGGGGCGAGTTAAAGAAAGAGAAATCAGAAAGAAAGCCTTTGTCAATGAAGTTTTAGGGACTGCTACCCTGATAATTAGCACTATTGCTGTTGTTATGACCGCAGGTGCATCCTTAGCTGCTGGTACTCTCGTTCAGACGGCTCTTAGCACTACTTTATCAGCAGTTAGTGCATCTTTAAGTGCTGTTCAAGCAGCTTACAATGGAGATTGGCAAGGAGCAATCTTTAATGCAGGAATGGCAGTTATTAGTGCTTATACCGCTGATCTTCAGTTTTCTAAGGAAGCAATTCGCGCCTCTGAAACTCTTAGTCAAACTGAACAACTGGCACAAATAGCAAAATTAGGATTAGATGACGGTATTCAATATTATCAAAATATTAATACTGTAGCATCTGGTCTTTATTATGGTTATAAAGCCATTGAGTCGGGAGATAATCTAACAGGATTATTGAACCTTTTTAATGCTGCTATTCCTGTGTCTGGCTTATCTGAATATAGTTATTTATCACAAGCAGCTTTAAGTGTTAATTCTGGCGTTCATTTAGCCGAAGAAGATAATTGGTTAGCTGCAACATCTAGTTTCTTAAATGCTGCGGTGACACTAGGAAAAAATTTAGATTTTATTGCTAACAATACCTTAGCAAGCGAAGTCACCGATATCCTTCGTTCTGTTGAACTATCGGTAAACTTAGTCGCAGGAATCAACACAATAGCAGATGACGGAAGCTTGGAAGGATGGTTACAAGGGATTCAACAAATAGCCAATGGTGCGATTAATTATAGTAAATATGAACTACCTAAAACTTCTCCTATTGAACTTGAGTCTATTGATCAAGAAACTATTAAACAATTAGCAATTAAGATAACAGCAAATAGCCCAAACTCAGAATCACTAAACGTCAAAGAAGTAGAAGAAGTTTTATCTGGTATAATACAGCGTATCAAAAATTTCGATTTTACTCAAATGTCATCTAGTAATTTTACTCAAGAGGAATTACAGCAGACATTTTTAAGTTGGATTATTTTTAATCCAAAAGTAACAGCACAACAACTAATAAAGACAAGCAAACTGAAAATAGGAGATTTCCAAACTGACCTAGAAAAACAAGAGAACAAGTATTTTCAGGATAAGTATCCAAACTATGAAAGTTTTTCAGCACATCAAGATGCTAGAGCTATTTTACACTTTTTAACAGGCATTCCCGTAGAAGAAATATCAAAGCATCAAGCAGGACTAGGAATTACTGGGATAGTGGATTATGGTTTAAATGTGGAAGCCACCTTAAGTGATAAATGGAGACAAAGAACAGCATTCCATGATGTTACTTCTACTCTCGACCTTAAATTTAATGAAGAATCTAATCAAACAAACATAAAAGTTCCAAGTTATAATAAATCTGTTTTTGGAATTGAGAGTATAGTATTGTCAGCAATTACAGGAGTTGGAATACCTGGAACAGTTGAAGAAATTTTTGATTTTGATTTAGAAGCAACAACTGGTTTAGTAGATATTCTCTTTCAATTAGCGATTAAACCTATTACTTGGACAACAACGCAGATAGATCCCTTGATCGTTGATTTAGATAACAATGGAATCAAACTCATTAATCTTGATAATTCTTTAATTCGTTTTGATATTGATGCAGATGGTTATTCAGAAAATGTTTCATGGACAAATGACGGATTATTAACTGTTGACTTAAACCATGACGGTACAATCAATAATATTACCGAAATCTTCTCAGAATACTTTAAAGACGGATCAGCCAATAGTGGACTAGAAGCCTTAAAAACCTACGATACTAACAATAACGGCATAATTTCCAGCACAGATACCCAATTTAATCAAATTCTCGTCTGGCAAGACCTAAATCAAGACGGTATCAGTCAACCCAACGAACTAAAAACCCTAGCACAACATAATATTACCAGTATTAACCTCAATGCGATCGCATCTGAAAGCATCCAAGACGGCAATATTATCAAAAAACGCTCATTCTTCAACCGCGCTGATGGTACTGGAGGGGAAATCTCTGATGTCGCCTTCCTTGTCACTCAAACCGGCTTTAAAGTCATTCAAACCGCTACAGGTATCCAAATTGTCGCAGAAAATGATCAAGCTGCCTCCTTATTAATTCATAAACAAACAACCCCATTAAATCTTAATATTGCTACCGCTAACGTACAAGTGGCCAGCGGCAACACCGGTAACGATACCCTCTACACCACTGACACCCGTAATGTCTTCCTTTCGGGAGAAGCAGGTAACGATAAATTGACAGGAAATAGCGGAAATGACTGGTTAATCGGCGGTGAAGGTGCAGATCAAATCATAGCAGGTGCAGGAGACGATTTACTTTACATCGACGCACAAGACACCAAAATTGACGGAGGCGACGGAACCGATATTTCCATTGTCACCACACCTAACGGAATTACCCTAGATTTAGGTACAACTAAATTAGAAATGGCACTAGGTAACGATGGTAACGACACCTTCACCAACAGCAGTGCATTTAGTGTCACTATTGATGGAGGCAAAGGCGATGATAGTATTCAAGGGGGAACTGGCAAAGGAGAAATTGATACTTTTACAGGAGGAATTGGACGAGATACATTTATCCTCGGTGATAAAACTTGGATTGGCTACGATGATGGAAATATAACCTCCGCAGGTGACAACGATTACGCCTTAATCACTGATTTTAATCCCACAGATGATATTATTCAGCTTAACGGTTCAAGTAGCGACTATCTGTTGACAGTTTCAGGTGCTAATACCAACCTCTACATCAACAAACCTGGAAATGAACCTGATGAACTTATTGCCATCATCAACAACAATAAAGCATTAAGTCTCACAGCCAGTTACTTTAGCTATGTTTCCGATACTATTTTTCACACACCAGTGGAAGCAGTTGGTAACACCAAATTAGTCAAAGACACAACTAACAAACTCTACACCCAAATTGGTAATAACAATCCCATCGCCATCAATATAAGTGGGACTCAGATTACCACAGATATCTATTCAGGTTGGCAAACTCTAGCAGCAGAAACTGTCAACGGAGTCAATCAAGTTTTATGGAAATATAACGATGGTAATTATCTGCATCTGTGGAGTTTAGATAATAACTGGAATTGGCAATCTTCAACCGGATGGTGGGGATTAAACTCATCGGAAGCTTTCACCCAAGAAACCAACTTCCAACAAGACTTTAATAGTGATAATCAGATTGGTAATCCCTTACCCAATATAGCTAGTAGTCTAGCAGTTTCTGCTAACGTCCCAGAACCCATTATCGGGTCATCAAACGATGATATTATCACCGGTACTGCGGACAATAATATTCTAATTGGTGGCTTAGGTAATGATACCATAACGGGAGGCGCAGGTGGCGATCGCTTCACCTTCAACAACCGCAATGAAGGGATTGACACAATTACTGATTTCCTCTCCAGTCAGGGGGATAAAATTGCTGTCTCTGCTGCGGGTTTTGGCGGTGGTTTAGCCGCAGGAGTTGCGATTACAACCGCTCAATTTGTGTTAGGAACAACTGCATTAAATGCCAGCAATCGCTTTATTTATAACATAATTAATGGGGTTCTTTCCTTCGATGCTGATGGGACAAACATATTAGTACCCGTTCAAATTGCAACTCTTAGTTCTAAACCCAGTATTTCCGCCTCTGATATAGTTGTATTGGTTTAAGGTTAATTCTCTGTCCTCTGTGTCTCTGTGGTTTTTATTAGATAATACAACAGATATTGTAGGGTTCGTTAGGCAGCTCTTGAACCGAACAACCGCCAATTATGATGAACCCTGGAAAGAAGCATTAAGCGAGTATTTTGAAGAGTTTTTATGCTTTTTCTTTCCCGAAGTTCACCAATTAATTGATTGGACAAAAATTCCTGAATCCCTAGAAAAAGAACTCAGAGGGATTACCGCTCTTATCGAAGAAAGGGCGTACGCTATACGCCCCTACCAATCACACCACGCACGGCGGTAGGGGCGCAACGCTTGCGCCCATAATGTAACAGGGTGAACATTATCCCTAGAAAAAGAACTCAAAGGGATTACCGCTCTTATCGAAGAAAGGGCGTACGCTATACGCCCCTACCAATCACACCACGCGCGGCGGTAGGGGCGCAACGCTTGCGCCCATAATGTAACAGGGTGAACATTATCCCTAGAAAAAGAACTCAAAGGGATTACCGCTCTTATCGAAGAAAGGGCGTACGCTAGAAACCGCCGAACGGAGTCAGGAGTTTCAGGCTTTGTTGCCTTCTTTTTTATACTAGCGTATGTACTATAAAAAGGATAATGCCAGGTTTTTGAATGTCCCAATCCTATTTTCGCAGCATGAACATCGGATTTTAACAGGTCAAAAAGCCTTATTTTAAAAGGGTTTTACCATTATTCAGCCAGCCCTAATTAATTTTTGAGGGTTCAAAAACGTCAAAAATAAGGATTAAATGGCATAAAATATGTAAATAGACCATTTAATTGATTATTATTCATTCTTAATTCTCCTGACTACTGACTCCTAATCCTAACAACAATTTTTGATTTTTACAAAAGGTCTGATAATTTGGTATTCTCAAAAGGTTTACTGGCTATGGTATGATTAAGGGTAGTTTGTCAGACTATGATATTTTTCAAATGATATCAAGATAACTACATTGATTGAACGAGAAGCAGAACCAATTTTAATTAGTGACTTAACCTGGAGAGAATTTAAAGCTGTTGAATAGCTAATCGAGCGCCCAAGAAATCTTGCGGGTTCTGGGTTTTCGATTATAACACCCATTAATCAAGGCATTTTCTACAATTTCTGCTCCTGTTTCATCTCTAAGATAAGCTAAAAAGGCAGCAGCATCTAACACAGATTTATTCACTTAAATACTCCTGTCTGCGTTCTTGAATAAGTTCATCTACTAAATTTCTATCAGGTGATTTATCTTTTAATAAACCTCTTAATTTTTTAACTTTTTGTTTGAGGCTGACTAATTGGAGTTTGCCGCTATCTTCCAGAGTTAAGATTAATCTATCTCCAGATTCTCAATTAAGAATTTGTTGGATTTCTTGGGGTAAAGTTAAACGTCCTTCTGGTTCAATATCAAGTGTGTATTGTTGAGAAATTGATGAATTAGCAACTGTCATAACTTTATATTTCCTTGTTTTCTACCTATTTCTAGTTTAGCAAAATTCTAAAAGTTAATCCTGTAGGATGCGTTAATGAAATGTAACATAAACAGTGAGTTTTGGAAACACTCACGCCCGAATCACAGTAATTTTCCGTTGATTTTCCGTCACCACAACCTCAGTTGATAACCTTTCTTCCATTGGTAAAGCATTTTTCCGCCTATCAAAGATAAATAACCAACCAAAATCTAATCCCAAACGTCCTAAATAAGATTCTAATTGTTCAATTCCATCAGCTTGAGGATCACGTTTTTTATCCCGCCATACTTTTAATTCAATCCCTAAAATTACATCTTTATAACGCAGACATAGATCCATTCTATCACTACCAATTGCATATTCCCTTTCTAAAACTCCCCCACCATTAACCACACGATGTAAAAAAGCCATTAATACTATATGGGGGGCAATTTCATGATAGCTTGTACTACCTAATAACGGTTCGACCTGTTGTCGCCAAAACTTGAGAAATGCTGTTAATAAACCATCAATATTTAATTCACCCTCTGGGGTTAACCAAGTGGGTGCAATCATTGGTAAAGAAGCCATTGGTGTCACCGTTAACACCCTGGGTAACACTTCCCGATAAATGGGATTAGCAATAGTTAATCCTCCATAAGGGTGCATTTTACATAATCCTAAATCAATGACAAATTGAATATCATCATTCGGGATATTTCCTAATTCTAAACCTGCTAACATTGGTTCAATAATAGCTTTTATTCTTGGTTCTCTTAACCGTTCAGCTAAACTATCTAAATGAGTATCTTGACGAGCAATTAATATTTCTTTAGCTGTTAAAATATGTTCTTTTGTAATAGCAATATTTCTATCTTTTACCATTTTTTCTACAATTTCTTTAGCTAAAGCATTGACTAACCAAGGTTGTCCTTGAGTTAAATCATAAGCTGTTTCTATTGCTTCTGGTGTAAAATTTTGTCCTGTTGATGCTGTATGTTGTTGATATAATTCTCCCACTTCTGCAAGATTAAAATTTCGCATAGTCAGAGAAGCAACTTTTATATTAAAAGGACTAGATGTATTTAATCTATCACTAGCACCAGATGCTACTTTATAATCTCTCACATCTCGTAAACCAATTAATCCTACTGAGGTCGGGAAATTTTCTGGACGATTAGGAAAACCATCTCTTAACTGTCGTAAAACTGATATTAATGTTTGGTCTTGTAAAGAGTCGATTTCATCTATAAATAATACTATGGGACGATTGATAGCTTTTGACCAACCTCTTAAAAAATCATTAATTCTATTTCCTGGTTCTTCCTGTTGCCATTGTTTAACAGGTGGTTGCAATTCTTTGGGTAAGCGGATATTTATTGTATTATACCAAGTTCCTAAAATTGCTAATTCTGCGGCAGTAGGATCATGATTAAATGCACTTCCTACTTCCACTGACACCATGACTGCGGCATAATTTCCCGTATCGGTAAGTTGTTTTGCTAGGGATAACATGGCTGTGGTTTTCCCTGTTTGTCGTGGTGCGTGAAGGACAAAATAACTACGTTGTTGAATTAGCTCCTCTAAATCTGGTAATCTGACTGTGGGAGAGAGCATATAGTGGATATCGTCTTGACAGGGACCGGCAATATTAAACCAGCGAGTCATAGAATTTTGGTAATAGGTGAACTCTTTAAGTTTACACTATCAATTATGTTGGTATCAAGCAAGACTTTCACAGGTTATGTTTCTCCTTTAAATATTCCCATTTAGCTTGATCTGGATCAAAATCAGGAGGTGCAGGTTGGGTTTTCTCAAACCAGTTTTGCAAAACCTTGATTTTAGTTGGTCTTTTTGGTGTTTCTGGTGCTGATTCAGTGGTTGGGGTTGTGGTATGATCAAGGGTGTCTGTGGCTGCCCAAACTACAATTTCCACGTTTCCGGGGGGTAAATTCAGGGGTTCGGTAATCAGCAAGTTACCAGATTGATCAATTTTTCCTTTGAGTTTGTATGCTTGCATGATGTTTTTTATGATACTCTGTTTTTATATTATTATCTCAAATTGGCTGAATAGGAGGTTATTAACTAAATGTACACCTTAAAAATTAGTAGAGTTGGAAATTCCTTGGCTATAACATTACCTCAAGAAGCCATGGAAAAACTTAAAGTTCAAGAAGGAGACAGTGTATTTGTCACTGAAACACCAACAGGTATTATTATAACTGCTGGTAATCCTGATTTTGAAAAAGCAATGGAGGCTTACAGAAAAGTCAGCACAAAATACAGAAATGCACTTCATGAGTTAGGGAAATGAATGGAATTTTCTGGTTAGATGAAATAATTGTTAAAGCTATACATGAAGACCAATTAATACAGCATGGTGGTCTTGCAGGTGTGCGAGATAACAATTTGTTTTTAGCTAGTTTAGATAGACCGAAAAATTTACTTGCTTATGGTGAACCTACACCCAGTATATTTGATTTAGCTGCGGCTTATGGTTATGGATTTGCTAAAAATCATGCTTTTATAGATGGTAATAAACGGGTAGCTTTCGTAGTAATGGCTATCTTTCTGGAATTAAATGGATATTCGTTGGATGTTCCAGAACCCGAAGTCGTTTTAATAATGGAACGACTAGCAAACGGCCAAGAAAGTCAAGAAACTACATCAGAATGGCTGCAAGAAAATTCTATTAAATATTAAAGGGTGTCTGTGGCTGCCCAAACTACAATTTCCACGTTTCCGGGGGGTAAATTCAGGGGTTCGGTAATCAGCAAGTTACCAGATTGATCAATTTTTCCTTTGAGTTTGTATGCTTGTATGATGTTTTTTATGATACTCTGTTTTTATATCATATCATAGTGAACAAAATTCACGCTCTAAATTTGGGTTTAAATTATGATAACTACACTAATCGAACGAGAAGCAGAACCAATTTTAATTAGTGACTTAACCTGGAGAGAATTTAAAGCTGTTGAACAGCTAATCGATCGCCCAGGGTTAAGGTTATCTTTTTTAGATGGAGTTTTGGAGATTAGAAAAATGCCAGGGAAAAAACACGAAACCATCAAAGAACGTATTGGCGCTTTACTAGAAATTTATTTAGAATTTTTGGGATTAGATTTTACTCCTACTGGTTCTGTCACCTTAGAAAATGAATTTGAAAAGGTTAAAAGAGAAGGTGATAAATCCTATGAGTTGGGAGCAAATAGAAAACATCCTGATTTAGTGATTGAGGTGGTTGTTAGTAGTGGAGGAATTAATAAACTGGAAGCATACAAACGGTTACAAATTGCTGAAGTTTGGTTTTGGATGAATGATGAGTTATTGTTTTATAGTTTAGGAAATGATGGTTATGAAGCTGTTAGTAAATCGCAAATTTTACCGAATTTAGATGTAGGTTTATTAATGCGTTGTATTGGTATAGAAAATCATGCTCAAGCACTGCGGGAATTTAGAGCCGGGATAAAAAATATTGAATCAACATAACAATATAAAATGGTGATTTTTTCCGCCTATCTAAAGATTATGGTTTAACTTAACAGTGGCAGAATGCCAAGAATTAAATTTTCAATATTCCATCAAAAGGGAACAAATTTTTAACCGTTTCATCGCCTCCGTATTATTAGAAGAAAGACGAGCAGGTAATACTAAATCCGTTGAGTATATGTTACATATCAGGATAGGCAAGAGGCAAAAGGAGGAATAGATAATCAGTCTTTAATAACTGGATTTAGTATAAGTATTTCATATATGTTGATTGAGAAACCCTTACCCGGTAATACTTCTATGTTTAGTCATTATCAATAAGGCTGTCCTTATTGCGGTGACTAATTACCCAGCAAGTTCGCAGCTTTCTTTTCACTGATTACTGATTACTATTCACTGATTACTGTTCACTGATTACTGCTCACTGAAAAATCAACTCAATAACCAATCTAGATGATACTGTAAACATTGCTTGAGGTCGTAGCGTTGCTTGATAGTTTCCCTAGCATTTAAACGCAGATTTTGCCAACCCTGGGGATAATCTAACACTTCATCCACGCGATCGGCTATTTGTTGGGGAGAAAAGAAATCCACTAATAAACCATTTTCCCCATCAGTAATTAATTCTCGCACGGGGGGAGTATCGGAACCAATCACCACGCAACCCATAGCCATAGCCTCTAACATCGACCAAGACAGCACAAAAGGACGGGTAAGATAGATATGGGCAGCCGATGCTTGTAAAACCTGTTTATATTGACCATAGGGCAGAGAACCGGTAAAATGCACCCGGGATAAATCCAAAGAAAGGCTTTCTAACATCAATTGTTTATAGGTTTTGCCGTCCGGTAGAGTTTTCCCATAAGCGACTCGATCCTCCCCGACAATGACGATATGACAGTTAGGCCGACGGGCTAAAATTAGGGAAACAGCCGTCATAAATTGGGGAAAACCGCGATAGGGTTCCATTCCCCGGGTTGCATAGGTGACAATCTCCTTAACACCCGATAAATCTAAACCTATCTCTGGAATCACTAACTGCACATCGGGACGGGGACAAAAATAGTCCGTATCGATGCCATCGTGTAAAACCGTCAGTTTCGGGTGAAATTCGCGGGGAAATTGTTGTTTTTGCCAGATAGTCGGTGATAAACCTCGATCGCAACTAACCAGATCGATGAGGATTGGCGCATTTTTAATTCTAATCCGGGCCTCGGCATCAGCATTAAGGGGATCCGCCGGATCAAAATCAGCATCGGAACCATGGGCATGATAAAACCATTCAAAATAGGCTAAAAACTTAGTTTTCGGGAAAATATCCTTGATAAATAGACCCGGCCCCCAGCCAGAATGTGCATAGACAATATCGGGATAAAATCCTTGATTTTTCAGTTGTTGGCAAACAGCATAAACCGCTTGACCTTGTAAAACCGCACTTTCCAGGGGACGGACATAATGATGGGTTTGGGGAGAAACAGCGCGACTTTCCTTGTAAATAAATTTTTTTACCCCCGCTATCTCTCCCTCTTGCCTGGTAGTGCCGAAAATCACTTGATTTCCGGGGTCTTGAGCCAAAACCGTGATTAAATGGCGAAATTGGGCGGGAAAATTGGCATGAAGGAATAAAAATTTCATCGCGGGTAAAGGTTTAGAAAAAGCGATCGCTAATCGTACATTGTCCCTGAAAACGGAGCAGATGATCGCATAATACCAAAGCCATCATCGCTTCCACCATCGGGACGGCCCGGGGTAAAACACAAGGATCATGTCTTCCTTTGGCTGCCAGGGTGGTTTCTTCTCCGGTGCGCGTCACGGTTTTTTGTTCTTTACCGATAGTCGCGGTGGGTTTAAAAGCGATGCGGATGATAATATTTTCACCGTTACTGATTCCCCCTTGGATACCCCCCGAACGATTGCTAGTGGTGCGAATTTCCCCGTTATCATCGATAAAATACTCGTCATTGTGTTCGCTGCCGGTTAAGAAGGTTCCCGCAAATCCCGATCCGATTTCAAATCCCTTACTCGCGGGTAAGGACATCATCCCCTTAGCTAAATCGGCTTCTAGCTTATCAAAAACGGGTTCTCCTAGACCTTTCGGCACATTTTTGGCTACACATTCCACCACACCGCCGATCGAGTCCTTATCCAGGCGAATTTGGTCAATCAGGGCGATCATTTTGGCGGCCGTTTCCCCGTTGGGACAACGCACCATATTACTTTCCACCTCGTCGAGGGTGACGCTGTTGGGGTCGATGATTGCCTCAATATCTTTAATTCGCTTCACATAACCGATAATCTCGACGTTATAGACAGATTTAAGGATTTTTTTAGCGATCGCTCCCGCAGCCACCCGGCCGATGGTTTCCCGGGCCGAAGATCTGCCTCCTCCTTTCCAGTTGCGAATGCCGTATTTTGCTTCGTAGGTAGCATCCGCGTGGGAAGGTCGGAATTTCTCGGCCATTTCGTTGTAATCTTGCGAACGAGCATCCTGATTCCGCACTAAAATAGCGATCGGTGTACCGAGGGTTTTGCCTTCAAAAACGCCCGAAATTATCTCACAAATGTCATTTTCCCGACGCGGGGTCACGATTCTGCTTTGTCCCGGTTTGCGACGGTCTAAATCGATTTGAATCTCCTCTTCGGAAATTTCTAAGCGCGGGGGACAACCATCGATAACCACTCCTACCCCACCCCCGTGAGATTCTCCAAAAGTGGAAACCCGAAATAGTCGTCCGAAAGTGTTACCCATAATCTCAATGTCTATTAAGCCTCAAGGTTTTATTGTACCTGAGCGGCTATCAGTTATCAGTGATCAGTTATCAGTTATCAGTGATCAGATGTGAGTTTTTAGTGGACAGTCTTAAGCAGAAAATTGCCGTTTTCTTGTCACTGATGCCATTTTTCAAAAGTAATCGCAGAGATGGTTAATTTCCCTTACCCCCACAACCAAAGGGAGAGGGGAGTAAAATGCCGGCTCTCTTATTCTTTGTGTGATAAGTTTAACTTATATAAGACCGATCAATCTTTGTGTCCTTTGTGTCTTTGTGGTTCGTTCCATTTGCTCGCCAGCAGGAATGTATTTTATAATACATTTTACCCACCAAACCCAAGAGAGTAAAATGCCTGCTAGGAATAAAGGAAAATAGTATGATTACTGTTTACCGATCACTGTTCACTGATAACTGAAAGGTTTCTTGTCTTCAGGTTAAGATTCCCAAAAAAAGGCTATTCTTTACCTTGATATCCCTCGGCGAAAATTTGATGACTTCCTTGTTGGTTCACAGTTACCCTTCCCTTGTCAAGGGTATTTTAATTAAACGTTACAAACGCTTTTTTGCCGACATACAACTGGACAACGGAGAATTAATTACGGCCCATTGCGCTAATACCGGACCGATGACGGATGTATGTGTAGAGGGTCAACCGGTTTATCTTTCCCGTAGTGATAACCCGAAGCGAAAATTAGCTTATACCTGGGAGATGATTCAACTGGGGGAGACTTGGGTGGGAGTTAATACCAATCTTCCCAATCAGGTGGTGAAAAATGCCCTGTTGCAATTTTTTCCCGATTTGGTCAAAAATGACACCGAAGTGCGATCGGAAGTGGCCTACGGTCAAAATAATGGCAGTAGAATTGATTTTCTGTTGACCCACGGGGATAATTCCCTCACCTATATCGAGGTCAAAAATACCACTTGGAATCAGGGAGAAACGGCACTTTTTCCCGATACTGTCACCACGCGGGGACAGAAGCATTTAAACGAATTAATGGCTTTATTGCCGGCAGCGGAGGCGATTATGCTCTACTTTATTAATCGGGGTGATTGTGACCGGTTTGCTCCGGGGGATAGTAAAGATGCTAAATACGGGCAGTTATTGCGTCAAGCAGTGGCTAAAGGAGTCAAGGTTTTACCCTGTCGCTTCCAAGTGACACCCACGGGAATTTATTATTTAGGTTTAGCAGAATTGCAGCTGTGAAACCAGTGGTTTAGAGCGGCCAGCTTGTGACAAAATCCCCCAGACCGCAACTGACCTTGAAAAGCGTAGAGACACAGTTACCTGTGCCTCTGCTGGGGATTTTTGTCGATACATATTTGAGGTAATTTGTCAAGGTTTTTGATAACTAATTCCGTGGCGCATTTTCTCTAGTTTCTGTTGCACCTGAGCATCGAGAGAATGGAATAAAAAACGCCCTTTGGGACTTTGAGAAGAACTCTGGGATTTTCTCAGACGACGACCGGTTAAATCCACCTCGATTTCCAGACGTTGAGCGGAAATCCACTGGGCCCCATAACCCATAACGGTCATTTTTTGGGCATTATCAGAGGTAGCGACGATAATCCGTCCGATAGCTGGGGCGCGATCGTGCCAAAAATCGGCACAGGTTTTCTCGATATAGGTGTCGGCGGTTTGAGCGTGAGCGGTAAAATAAACCGATAAATGGTTAGTGTAGCGTTCCTGGCTGCTGGGGGTATCTTGAAGGTAGGAATCGAAGACGATTTGGGTTTGATAACCCTGATGGTGCGTGTAACCGATTAAGGTTTCAATTAACTTGTCTCGCGCCGGTTCGAGACCGTGGCGATCGCTAATTTTTTTCAGGGACGGCCAAGCGCCGATGACGTTGTAGCCGTCAACCAGCAGAAGGGAACGATCAGAAGAATTAACCATGGCTTTGAGAGTAATTGGTGTGGCATTAAGGGCAGTTCTAAAAAACAGCATCCTAATGATATTAACAAAAAATTTAGGATTCTCCCGCCGCACTTGCCAATAATCTCGCTTTTAATTCTAGGGGATTTCCCCGATCCGTTACCTTGCCCCCCTCTAACAAAAATGCTCCATCACTGTAATCCAATTCATCAAGGCGATGCGTCACCCAAAGGGCTGTAATCCCGCGGTTTTTGACCAATTTCTGCACTTGAGAGACTAATTCTAACTGGGTATCCCCATCCAAAAGGGCGGTGGGTTCATCAAAGAGCAAAACCTCGCAATGACGAGCTAAAGCCCCCGCAATGGCAATTCTTTGCTTTTGTCCGCCACTGAGAGCATAAATCGGTCGTTTTTCCATTTCTAATAAATTCACCGCCCCTAGGGATTCCCGCACCCGGGCCCGAATTGCCGGCGTGGATAAACCCTCGGATACCAACCCAAAAGCCACATCTGCCCCCACTGTCGGCATAACTAACTGATGGTCGGGATTTTGAAAAACAAAACCGAGGGGGTTAGGTATCTCTATTTCCCCGCGACTAGGTTTTAATAATCCCGCTAACAACCGCAGCAGGGTGGATTTACCGCTGCCATTTGTCCCCAACAACATCCAAAATTCCCCTCTGGGAACTTGCAAAGAGCAGCCGTTTAATACTGATTTCCCATTCGGCCAGCTAAACCAGAGGTCTTTTACTTTTATAGTCATGAATTATCAGTTATCAGTTATCAGTTTTGAGTTTTCAGTTATCAGATTTGAGTTTTTAAGTGTGCAGTATTAAATAGAAGTTTCCTACTGTCTTTTTACTGCTCACTGATTACTGTTTACTGTTTACTGCTCACTGATAACTGATGAAAGAACTATTCTGTGGCTAAAGCGACAAACCCCGGCGCTCTACCGGTGGAGGCAGCCCCAGATTTTTGTGACACAATCACCGCACTGATCTGATCGCTCAAAACCGCCACCTTTTTATCGGTTTGTTTTTCGCAGGTTAATTCTAATAATTCAGGATTTGGCGATCGCATAGCGTTAATAATTGTTTGATACAAAGCGTCTGCTGCTGCTTCTTCCTTGCGCTGCACGGAAATGGGGATGGGCGAGAGTTTCAGGGTAATATCGATCGAATACATAGTTTAGCGTTCCCTTCCAAAAAACAAGTCAAAAACCATTGTATAGCAGGGGTTGGGAAGTCAGTGATCAGTTATCAGTTATCAGATGTGAGTTTTCAGTTCACTGATTGCTGTTCACTGTGCAGATAACCTTAGGGTCATAACCGATTAAATCTCGGCAGTCGGTGTGCAGAGGCGTTATTATGCCCCAGGACCGATCGCGAGTATCAAGCGATCGATCTTGTTCTGGGTTCGGGAATCACTTCACCTTCTGTCCGCCAGGCTTCCAAGTACATTTCAATCACTTCTTCCCCGTTGTGGATAGCCTCTTGACGAGTTTTGCCATGAGTACAAGGCATGACGACAAGATCAGAAAACTCTGGGATCGTTACCAGGAAAAGCTGATCTTCATCAGACCACTGAACAATCATGCTGTATCTATTCATTAATCTCCATCCTCTCGCAACTCTTTCAGTTCAGTCAGTAGTTTTGTCAGTTGTTTTTCTAGGTAAAGTGGGACATCATCTCCATCTTTGCCCGGGATTGTCAGTGTTTTTCCGATCAAAGGATGTCTCCAACGTTCATGGCTGCCCTTGCCGCGTTTGGGTAAGTAAACAAATCCTTCACGGGCAATTTGAGCTTTCAACTCTCGGATCTTTCTAGGCATGGAAGCATCTGATCATTCCACTCTATTCTCTCACTTCTTCAAGCCATATTTATGAAATGGAACGGTAGTTGCACGTTCATCTTCAGGAAGGAACTGTTTATGGGAGTCTTTCTGACGTACCTCAACAAAGCCAAGATTTTCTAAGATACGAACCACTTCCTGTGGTTTCAGAACAGGTATATTGCCGATGGTTACTGTATAGCAACAAATACTGTTTCAAATCTTGTTTGTTCATCCTCAAGGAGCATTTCTATCACTTCACAAAGATTTTTCTGTAATTCATCTAAAGTTTCACCTTGAGAATGTACTCCAGGGAACCCAGGGACATAACCAACATAGAGATTAGTATCAAAATCTTTTTCCACAACAGCAGTAAATGTGTTCATAACCGATACATCGGCCCGCGTCCTGTAGGGGCGAAGCATTCGGGCAATAACCTATCGGTGAAACCGAAGATTTTCTATCCGAATGCTTCGCCCGTACTTTTTCAGCAAACCCTAATCAGGAGTTGTCTTGGGGAATGCAGCCTATAAGATCGGCGATCGCACTTATAGCAACGGCAAATAGGAAATCCGATCTCTGTACTCGTCATCGAGAGAAGCAAGAGCAGCTAGTACTAATTCCTCAATAGTTTCACCCAAGCTCATACTGGGATTGATTTGGAAGATTCCAGGAATGTGTTGCCCTTGGGCGAGATGATCGATTAGATGGACAGGCATAGAGCTACGATTATTCGTTACGAGAATAAAGTTGTATTTTTCACACCAAATCAGGATTTCTGTATCTAAAGTGCCTTTTGGTGGTGTGTTAGGATCGCCAATTGCCCAGACTACTAAATCAGGTTCTTTGCGCCGTAGCTGTATTTGATAAATTGGAGGGAGATTTTCATCGATCAAATACTTGATTTGCATAGGATTTCCCTGAGCTTAGTCGTTCGGCTCGAAGTTGACGCAATTTTTCAGAAATCGGCGGGGAATTAAGCTTTTGCTCTTCTCTCATTTTGTGTCCCCACTCTAGCCAATTAGTGAGGTACTCACCGATCTCTTGTTTGTTGTGAAGATAATAGAGAATAGTGGCATAAACCTGTTCTAGGTTTAATGATAGGTAAGTTTTGGTAATTTCTTCAGGTGTTCGACTACGGTAAATATAGTCATACAAAACTGTTTCAATACCAATTCGTGTATTTTTTATGCGAATGTCATTCTCAGCGAGAAAGATAAAGTAGTCTTCTAGTTGCATAGTTTATGTCTCCAGAATGTTAAAACTAAACCTAAAGAGCATCGCCCTGTTTGGGAAATTTTTTTCTAATATAGCGGAGCGGATCTGACGCAATACCATGATTGTAAATTTTCTTAAATTGCTGCCTTATCTGACATTATACCTGATCAGAATCTACTGCGAGACAATCACTTGCGTTAAAACAAAATAAGGCGCGTTACATTTTATTAACGCACTCAACCAGATTGGCGTACTGCTACGCAGTGCCTTCGGCATCGCACTCCCAACGCTTCGATTAAAATAATATAAATATAATGTAGGTTGGGTTGAGAAACGAAACCCAACCTACAAGATCGGCGTACTGCTACGCAGTGCCTTCGGCATCGCACTACCTTCTAGCTGGCTTGTCCCCCTCTCAGGTTAAACACTCCGTACCAATGATGTATTGCTAACCACCCGACTGATAACAAACCTGCTAAACTCAAGGTTAAACCACTAAAGGGAATTAATAATGCAAATACTGGTAAAATTGCTCCAGCAATAGTACAAATAATGGCGGCTAAAGCAGCGTGACGATTTGCACCTAAACCATAGATGAAACCGAGTAAAATCAAGGATATGATCAACCAAGCTATTTCTGCATTCATTACTCGCGCCAGATAGGTTAAAGTTAATAAGCAAGCAAAGAAAATACCCGCAGCGATCACCAAATTTTTTAAACTCATGGGTAGGGACAAATATAAAAGCAATATCCACCACAAAAATAAGGCTGGTGCTAACAATAATAACCGGGGCATAATCCCAGTTTTTCCTATTGGTTTGGTGGACGTAAATACGCCAAAGGGATTTCTTACAGAAACATTCTCATCAAATATCCAAGTAAATTGGGTACTGTCATCATCACTTTTAATTTCATGAGGAACTATCCCACTAGCAAAATCAGCATTTCTAAAATTAGCAATTGTTGTGAGGCGAAATTGAGAAAGTAATTGATTAGTGGCATTATAAACCCAACGTGGTCCACCTTGTGCTTGATAGCTAACTTTAATTGTGGTTTCTTGTCCTGGTTCTAACTGCAAGAGAAAACCATAATCTCCAGGGTTTATTTGTTTTAATCTTGTGCCATCTCTTTCTACTTTATAACTAGAAAGCAAGGAGTAGCCTAATGGTGGTGGAGCTTCAAAGAAAAAACTATTAACATCACTTAGTGAATTGACAATTTTATAATCAGCAGTGTAATCTGTAAGATAAATGGCACTGCGACTCTGCACGTTTACACTTTGGTCAATTTTAACTTGAATGTTTGAAGCTGCTACGTTTAAATAGCGAGTAACTTTTTGTTTATCTGTCACCTTGACTATTTTGCCGTTAACTTGAGTAGTATAGCTATAAGGTTCTTCGACGATGTAACGCACTTGGGGTGCAATTTGTTCTAATTTATCACCTGCGACACTTTCCGCTACTTGTGCTACTTTTGCTTGTTCCCAGTGATGGTAACGGTTGCTTAAAGTAGAAGTGAGGAAAAATCCCGTAACTACTAAAATTAAAATTAGGGCTAAATGTTGTAGTTCTTTGAGAAGTTGGGAATAACGAATCGACCATTCCCCAAAGAAAACAGCTTGTTCGCTGGTGTTGCGTCTCAGAGAAAAACTGATGAGCGCGATCGCAACTCCCAAAGCTACAATTAAAAACGCAAACAATAGTGAACCTTGAATTAGTTGCGTACCAAACTTGATTAATTCATCAGGATGTGTTAAATCTGGTAATCTGGGAATACCTTGAGCAATAGGAGACATAGGTAAATATGTAGATGTTCAGATATTGAAACAACTTGACAGATATAATTTCCAAAAGTTTCTGCAAAAATACTAGGAAAACATTGTTAATATTTTAGAAGTCAGGAGTCAATCCTGATGAAAAAATTTTCACCCCCACAGATGAAAGAGGTTTCTTTCCCTACACCCCACACCCCACACCCCACACCCTACACCCTCTTTCAAGTCAGGAGTCAGCAAGAATTGCCAGAATTACATTTCTTAAGATAGACGACAGAATTTATGTCCGACTACTTACTTCCATCTGGAAAGTCTCTGACCTTAAATATCAGGATATCTGGCCTCTTACCTATCGCATTAAGTTCGCTCTGATATTCCATATAGAAATCAGCAAATCCATCATCACCTGCGGCTATGGATTCGGAACGCCCATATTTAACAGCAAAATAATCACCAGAATATTCATTGACTGCCTTAAAGACGATTGTTTCAGCCCAATCACCCTGTTCCTTGTTCGTGAGAAATTCGGAGTTAGCCATTGTTGGGGGCTTTCCAGTCATTTGTATTTCAGTATCAATCTCAAGTGGTGATTGCTTTATCAGGTTCAGAATATCATCTTTGTACATGAATTCTCCTTCTTGTTCAGCCCAACCATCTATTATACCGCTCCCTGCGGTCGATCAACCCCCTCTATCCTAGGATCTCACTTCCATCAGTCTAACACCCCTTAATAGGACTTAATACCGCACCGTGCGGTTTAATCACCTCAATTTGGGCATAATTACCGCACAGAGGGGTCTAGCATTCCACTCAGATCGATTTTGCCGCATTTGCCAATGACAACAGCTTTGAGGGCGCAGGAAGTGGTCTCCCGAAAAATTTTAGATTTTTTTAAGATCGACCTGAAAAACATTGGCTATTTTTTCCAATATAGTGTAAGTTAAGAAAAGTAAAGATTTCTCACAATTCTTCCACACATCTGCTCGCCTGCTCGGATAGATGGAGGGGAGAGGGCGGAATCTTAGCAATAATATATATTTTCGGAGAAAACCCCCATGACCATTGCTGTCGGACGCGCCCCAGAAAGAGGGCTGTTTGATGCTCTCGATGACTGGCTCAAAAGAGACCGTTTCGTCTTCATCGGTTGGTCTGGTTTACTACTCTTCCCCTGCGCCTTCATGGCCCTAGGTGGATGGTTAACCGGCACCACCTTCGTCACCTCCTGGTACACCCACGGGTTAGCCAGTTCCTACCTGGAAGGCGGCAACTTCCTTACCGTTGCCGTCTCCACCCCCGCCGATGCCTTCGGTCACTCCATCCTCTTTCTCTGGGGACCGGAAGCCCAAGGAAACTTCACCCGTTGGTGTCAAATCGGCGGTTTATGGCCCTTTGTCGCCCTGCACGGTGCTTTCGGCTTGATTGGCTTCATGCTACGTCAGTTTGAAATCGCCCGTTTAGTCGGCATTCGTCCCTACAACGCCCTCGCCTTCTCTGGCCCGATTGCGGTGTTCGTCAGTGTCTTCCTGATGTACCCCCTCGGTCAGTCTAGCTGGTTCTTTGCCCCTAGCTTCGGCGTGGCTGGTATCTTCCGTTTCATTCTCTTCTTCCAAGGCTTCCACAACTGGACCCTTAACCCCTTCCACATGATGGGTGTAGCTGGTATCCTCGGTGGTGCGCTTCTCTGTGCTATTCACGGAGCGACGGTAGAAAATACCCTGTTTGAAGACGGTGAAGGTTCCAACACTTTCCGGGCTTTTGAACCCACCCAAGCGGAAGAAACCTACTCCATGGTCACTGCCAACCGTTTCTGGTCGCAAATCTTCGGCATTGCTTTCTCCAACAAACGTTGGTTACACTTCTTCATGCTCTTTGTCCCCGTGACTGGTTTATGGATGAGTGCTGTGGGTGTAGTGGGATTAGCCCTTAATCTACGGGCCTATGACTTCGTTTCTCAGGAATTGAGAGCGGCGGAAGACCCGGAATTTGAAACCTTCTACACTAAAAATATTCTGCTTAACGAAGGTCTGAGAGCTTGGATGGCTCCCCAAGACCAACCCCACGAAAACTTTATCTTCCCTGAAGAAGTATTACCTCGCGGTAACGCTCTCTAAAGATGGCAAGAAAATTTACCGAATAGGGGGAAGGGTGATTTGAATTCACCCTTCTTTTTTGTTGATTAAGGCACTTCAAGCACTACTACTCATTTTCTGGATACCCCTGTAAGATAAACTAGAGAATTTCTGGGAGATAAAGACAATGTTTCGCCAAATTTTATTATCTAGTCTCGGTTTGTTGCTAATTTGTCCCTTGGGGAGCGAGCCGGCAGCGGCCAGAACCACGAGAATTAATTGTGAAAGTCAAAACGGTCGCACTACTCGCTGTCCCGTCAACGCTAGATGGGCTCAGGTAAGATTAATCCGCACTCGCTCCGCTGCTCCCTGTGAGGGTAATTGGGATTTCCAAAACGGCAATATTGTGGTGAGAAATGGTTGTCGGGGCGAGTTTGAGGTACGCATCGACGACCATGACGGTAATTTTGGTGGCGGTTGGGATGGTAATGTTTACGAAGAATTTCGCCTCCCCAATATCGGTCGTTTTGTCGTTGATCGCCGCAGTTATTATGATAGTGGCAGAATTAGAGAATTTGATGCGATCGTTAATGGCAGTCGCGAGCGTTGGTGGGCTAATTGTCGAGGCGGCGAACTCGGCAGCGGTAGTCGTCGCATCCGCTCATCCCGGGAAATCGATCGAGTAGTGGATTTTGTTTGTGAGGATCGGGGTTAAATAGCTAGATAGCTAAAATGAGTAACTTTTACTGAAGATAGATTTTAAGAACGTTATCAGGTAAGCTAAGACGCACTTTAACCGCCTATCCTTAGATTACCTGAATCTCCTCCAATCTCTTGACTTGCCTCGAACAGTGGCTTGAGAAAACTAAAATCCTTAAGATAACTGCTGTAAGAAACCCGTTTTCTTGATCTGCTGCTAGAATTCAAGTAGATTGGAGGAAAATATATGGAGCCTGCAAACACCTTAGATGCTCTAATGCTCAAAACCATCATCAAGGAAGGCGTTCGCGAAGTTATGCGGGAAGAATGGTTGAAATTCTTCGAGATGCTGATTCCCTATGTTGATGATATAGAACAAGCTGACATAGAAGCAACCTTTAATCCTGTTGATTACAAAGACGACGGCTTCGTTGATATTACAGGCTGGTTTAATCGTGAAGATCAGGATCAGTAGATCAGCCAATAAATTTTTGGAGAAACTAGATGCCAATAGCCGAAAATCTGTTTTGACTAAAATTGGTATTCTCAAAACCTGCCTTGAAACTCAAAACGTTTATCCCCCTGAAGAACTTGATATAAAAAAACTTAAAGGTGAGTTAAAAGGATTCTCCAGAATTCGTGTTGGCAAAATGCGAGTTATTTTTGAAATCGTCAAGGAGACAGACGAAATCTTTATTTATGAGATTAACTTTAGAGGCAATATTTACGATTAATTAAGCGATTAGCAACGTTCGGATTTACCAATTATTTTCGATACTTCTTTCCGCAGCTATCTAACTTTCATGGGTTAATTTAGCCAATACTGCTTCTTCTTCGTCAGCAAAGTCTCCAGCTTCGACTTGGGCCACTGCTTTCTTAGTTTTCTCGCCAGCAGCCAGAATAATCACCCGATCTGGACGATTACTAGACTTCTGACATAATTAACTTTTGAGACTTCAAAAATGGGAAAATAGGGATGAAGTTGCCTAAAATCTCTTTATGCTTAGTTCTCCTGACTACTGACTACTGGCTCCTTACTCCTCTCTCTGAGGTTTACTGGTCACTGATTACTGATTACTGATTAGAGAATACCCGCGTTAGCAAGACCGAGAATCAGTCCCGCACCGAGAATATGGCCAAAACTCATGGTCGCCAATAATTCCGGCAGACCGAAGCTTTTTTTCGAGGCTAACTGCGGCAAGGGTAAAGCAGGGCCGGCCCCGGTATTTTGGATGGCAAAATAACCGATAACGAAGGCTACTAGGTTAGCTAAGGTCATGGTAATGCCGACGGATAAATTCCAGGGAATGGTTTGAGCGGTGGCTAAAAGTAAGGCAGAAGGGATCATTGGCGCTCCAGTCTTGATAAGATTTTGTTAATCAAAGGGCATTATAAAAAGCTCTTGACCCGAAACGGCTTTTTGTTTGAATACTTAACAGTTTTTGTAACGTTTTGCGAATAAGATTAAATGCGAATTAAAATTTGCGGCATTACCCAACCGGACCAAGGCCGAGCGATCGCTAATTTAGGGGCTACGGCTTTAGGTTTTATCCTCGTACCGAGTTCGCCTCGTTACGTCAAAATCGAGCAAATTAACGCTATTATCGCCGCAATACCCGACAAAATTGATTTTATCGGGGTTTTTGCCGACGAGCAACCCGAAATTATTCAGCAAATAATTATTAAAACCCCCTTGACAAGTGTGCAGTTACATGGTAAGGAATCTCCCGAATATTGCCAAAGGTTGCGGCAATTATTACCCGACCGGGAAATTATCAAAGCTTTGCGGATCAAAGACAGAGAAAGTTGGGAAAAGTCGGCAATTTACTTCAATAGCGTCGATACTTTACTTTTAGATGCCTACCATCCCCAATTGCTCGGCGGTACGGGACATACCTTAGACTGGCAAGCCTTAGCCAGTTTTTCGCCCCCCTTGCCCTGGTTTCTGGCCGGAGGACTCAACCCCGATAATATTAGTGAAGCTTTAACTCGGCTGCACCCCGATGGCATTGATGTCTCTAGCGGCGTTGAGCGATCGCCCGGTGATAAAGACCTCAAAAAAGTCGCCCTCTTGTTAGAGCGACTGCAAAAATTCAGGGATCAGTGATCAGTTATCACTGATCAGTTAGAAGGTTTTGGGTTTTAGGGTGTTGGGGTGTTGGGGTGTTGGGGTGTTGGGGTTTTGGGGTGTTGGGGTTTTGGGGTTTTGGGGTTTTAGTTGAAATTTCCCCATTTCCCCATTTCCCCATTTCCCCATTTCCCCATTTCCCCATTTCCCCATTTCCCCATCTCCGGGACTAGAAGAAATTGGGTTTATGACGGATCAGGTTAAGATACTCCTCGCGGGTTTTCTGCTCGTCTTGGAAGACTCCTAACATGGCGCTGGTGACAGTCCAGGATCCCGGTTTCTGCACCCCGCGCATCACCATGCACATATGAGTTGCTTCCATGACTACCGCAACCCCTTGGGGGTCGAGAATTTCTTGAATCGCTTCGGCAATCTGACGGGTGAGGCGCTCTTGGACCTGTAAACGACGGGAATACATTTCCACAATGCGGGCCAATTTACTTAATCCGACCACCTTTTGGTTAGGAATATAGGCAACGTGGGCCCGCCCCATGAAGGGTAACATATGATGTTCACAGAGACTAAAGAAGTCAATATCGCGCACTAATACCATCTCATTATGACCTTCATCGAAGATCGCACCATTAACGAGGGTTTCTAGGGATTGTTGATAGCCTTGGGTGAGAAACTGCATCGCTTCGGCCACCCGTTTGGGGGTTTTTAATAAACCTTCTCTTTCGGGGTCTTCCCCCACCGAGATCAGGATATTTCTGACCGCATCCATCATCTGTTCTTTGTTTTCGTCGGAAGTTGGATGAATTTGAGCGGTTTTGCCATTGTGGGTGTTGCGATCGGGGCGAGTGGTCACGCGTGCTTGGATAGCGTCGGTTAAATTACCGTTTAAACCGTTAGAAGAAGCTATGGTCATAATGAAGATGCCTGTAGGCGAATTGATTGATAAATAGAAGTATTTCGGGTTATAATGCCCCCGCACTGGGCATAATGGTCATCGTTTCCACTACGGCCTGTTTGGGCAGTAACACCGCTTGCAGAATCGCCTGAGCGATGATATCCGGGGTTAACATGGCCGAGCGATCGAAATCTGCTTTGACGCTATCGCTGTCCCAGATGGGGGTATTGACTGCATTTTTATCAATATCTCTTCCATTTAACTTAATATACCCATTTACCCATCACATTAATTCAATTCTTCCCCCCACACACACTATCTTCTCCTCCCCAACCCACAAACCACACAACAAAACAACCACACCACCCAAACCATAACCCACAAAACACCCAAAACCAACCCCCAACACAACACCACAAAACCAACCCCCAACCCCACCAACACCACACAACCAACACAAAAACACCACACAACCCAAACACAAAACCACCCACAAACCACAAAAATCACCACACCACCCCAATCACCCACCCATACACCACAAATATCAATCTCTCACCCCTCACAAATCAACTAAAATAACAAACCCCCCCCCCCCCCCCCCCCCCCCCCAATATCCTACCACAACTCTACGCGTCCGCGACCTCATCCTTCGAAAAGCCGTGTTCCCCCTCACTGGTACTCCACCGCAAGGTGACCCTCAAGCGCCCTCGCAGTCGCACGAACCTACAACAGACCGTCTCCCATGGCTATACATACTGAAATCTCAGTCCAATTCATGGACAGCTTCAGGCGCGCACACCCCCACCCCATCCCCACTTGCGGTCAGGGGAACCCTAGAAAAGTTTAAGGGAGTTGGCTTGGATCGGAGCAGTTTTTCTCGCACCAAAACTGCTGCGACTACCCCCGGCGGGGGGAAGCATTGACTATCGGGTAGGTTCAAGATTTAAGAATCGTTACAAAATTTTACCTAGCCAATTATAGCACTGTTAAGTCAGGGATCACTAATCTTTGTGTGCATTTAGATAGGGTTTGCTGAAAAAGTTTCTCGTGGGGGCAGGGTGTGGGGTGTAGGGTTTAGGGTGTAGGGTTTTACCCATTTTCATCTGGTCAATTACCTAATCTTCAGGGAAAAAGTCCTGGAATTTTCCCCCCGATCCCTCCAATGGCTGGCACTTTTTGATTGACAAAAAGTCTAAAAGTCTTACCCAACAAGGTTTTTAGATTTATTCAGCCAACCCTAGATAGATCTCTAACCAGCGAGGGGAAAAAGCGGACTGGTTGGCGAGAATTCTTGAGGCTGTCTTGAAACTCCCTCCCCCCGCACTCACAACTACTCACCAGAGGAGATGGCAGCGGTGGGTTGAGTGCGATTGACCATCACCACTTGATCGCCGACAACGGGACTTCTAGCTAGGAGAATTCCCTCGTTATCCCTCATTTCCAAGCGCCGAAAATCGAGACTTTGGCAACGTTGAAAAACCGAATTAGCCAATTTATCCTGTTGTGATGCCTCCAAGCTATACCAATTATCGCCCAAAATAACTACTAGACGACTAGCCAAAAAATCCGCTTCTACGGTAGAAATAATCCCGGCAGGATAACGAGTAGTTAAATCGGTAATTTCCTCTTGAATGGCTGCGACTAAGCTTTGTTCGGGAGTTAATCGCGGTTTTGCTTTGGTAATCGGGACGGGAATCGGTGCCTCTGGTGCAGTTAATTCTGGGGGAGTTTCGATAATTTCCCCGGCTGCCGGGGAAGGACTAGAGACAACTTCAGGCATATTTTCGGCAATTTCCGCAGGATTTTTCGGTAAACTGACCACAGCTACCAATAGGATAGTGACTAAACTTCCTGTTAACAAGCCGGTAATTAACCAATCGGGAATTTTTTCGCTAATTCCCCCCGGTAAAAGTCGGCGAATTTTATTCAAAATCGCCGTCCACCACCCTTCGACCTGATCGAAATCCGGTAAAATATCGTCGATTCCCTCCGCTGCTTCGATTGGAGAATCTGGGGTTAAACTTTGCTCAACTCCCGCGAATTCGTCTGGTTTTAAAGCAGCGGCTAACTGTTGCGTTGAGTTAAGAAGATTATCAACAGCAACTTTTGAGGGTAACACTGTCCCCGTTCCTGTGTTAAGTTGGGAAACGATCGAATTTAACTGCTCGATCGCCTCTTGTAGTCGGATCACCGTTTCTGCTTGGCTGAAATTCTCTCGCTCATTTGGTTGAGTCATAATCTTTCTTAACCCGCTGCCATTCTTTTTCAAAATATCATTCTATGCGCCGTTTTCTCGGTTTTTTAACCAGTATTTTCCTTGTCTTCCTGACTGCTTGTGGTAGTGTCACTCCCCCGCAAGAATTTGCCCCTGACGGAGAAATCGTTGCCAAAGCCCTTTTATTACAATTTCGTCACACATCCGATCGCCTTAGTCAATCTTTACAGATCGATGATCCCCAGATAAAAATTGCTAAAATTAATGTCACCAGTCTGGAACCGATTTATGTGGGCAATTTGCCCGCTTATCACTTGCAGGGAGATTACGATCTAACTCTACAATTGCCCCATCAAAAAGATAGCAAACAACACAACAATTTTGATCTTTATTTACAAAGACAGATCGAGGGGAAAACTTGGCGTTTACTGGAAGAAGTTGCCTCGCAATGGCGCAGCTATTTAGTCAGATAACCAGAAAAAGCCCGGGGATTTTGCTATAGTCTATGATCATCAACAATGACAATCCTCAAAGGGAAAATTTAGCGATCATGATTACCTGTCCTCGTTGTCAGCACAAGGTCGATAGTCAAGCCTTACAATGTCCCTACTGTTCTAATATTTTAAAGGCCTATGGTCATCCCGGCATGACCCTGCATCAAGCTGTCACCGGCGAGTTTTTGTGTGAAACTTGTCTGTATCATGGCGATGATAGCTGTAATTTTCCCCAACGTCCCTACGCTACCAGCTGCACTTTATACAAAAATAGCCAAATAATAGCAGAAAAAATTCCTCCTCTCCCTTTGCCTAGGGTTTTAAAAAATTGGTGTCTCAGAAATAAGGGATTATTGCTATTATTAACCATGATTTTGGGCAGTATTGCCCTGGCTTTTAGTAACCGTTAAGGGGGGTGATTCGGTAGTAGTGATGGAGGCTTAATCCTTTGCTTTGCTGTGCATTGTAGTCATGGATAAAATACCAAGCAGCCCCAACGGGATTCTCCATTTTTTTAGAGGAAGATAGACTCTCTCTCACCAGCCGAGAAATCCTTGGTCGAAAAGTATTATTTAATCTTTCAATAGGATTAGTTTGACCAGTTTCTTTCCCGACCGGTCGATGACGTTTACTCGGAATTACTGTCTTATACCAAGTCCGTTTTTAATAGTGTGATTAACTCACAAGTTATGGATTTTTTCTCCCCACTCCCCAATCCCTTCTCCGCAGCTCCGGCAGTCCCCGCTCCCCTGCTCTCCTATACCTTTTAAACAGGATTTAGTATAAGGTAGGCAGTAGGTTCGTCAAAAATGAGCAATTCTAAGGATAATTCTTCTAGAGGATTTAACCCTTTTTTTCCTTAACTTAATTAAGTTCAATAAATCGGGATTATCAAAGAGAGTGATATCGGGTAAATTAGCTGCTTTATCAATTACTTTACCCTGGACAAATCCTCGTACTCGATCGCACAAAGAACCAAAGATTGACATACTCCCACCGTCAAGCTACGCTGTGACGGGGGATTCTTGACCTATCACTATCGGAAATTCCTTGTTCAACGAGACAGCTTAGATTCTCAATGTCTCCACTGAAAATCTAGAGGTCGGACTCTCCCAAGGCGTTTGGGTCGGTTTCTGTTTGCCCAACAGTATCGTTGACACTTCGACAAGCTCAGTGTCAATGCCGAGCGAAGTCGAGGCATTGAGATGATTTCCCAAATATTGTAACCCTTTTTTAAGAATATTTATTGCTGCATTATGATCCCTATCTAAGACTGTTTGACAATTGGGGCATTGATGAGTTCTAGTGCTTAATGTTTTTTGAACTCTCGTCCCACAAACTGAACAATCTTGGCTAGTAAAATGGGGAGGAACAGCAGCACAAACAATCCGATAAATCTTAGCAAAATAATTCAACCATTCGGTGAATTGATACCAAGAAGCATCGGAAATCGACTTGGCCAGCTTACGGTTTTTGACTAAGTTTCTTACCTTTAAAGCTTCATAGACTACCAGATCATTAGACTGGACTAACGCCAAAGCGTCTTTAATTGCTTTGTCTTGACGTTGTCTTGACACTTTAAGGTGAAGTTTAGCTACTTTTATCCGTTGCTTGTGATAGTTTTTAGACTGTCCTTGACGAAACTTTTTGGATAATCGTCGTTGTGCTTTTTTTAGTCGTTTTTCTGACTTGCTTAAATAACGTGGATTCTCTACGGTATTGCCTTGAGCATCGGTATAAAACTCTTTTAACCCTAAGTCAATTCCTGTTATTTGTCCCGTTGGTTTATGGTATTCTTGCCGTTCTACGTCAATCAGAAACTGACAATAATAACCGTCAGCACGTCTAACAACTCTTACCCGTTTAATCTGTTGCTCTGAATAATAAACTAAGGTTTTTTGACTACACCATAAATCAAATTCTCCTGCTTGAAAACCGTCAGTAAATCTGATTTTACGTCGCTCATCAGATAGTTTATAGCCCGTTAGTTTATACTCAACGGAACGGCTATGTTTTTTGAACCGAGGAAAACTTTTTTTCCCTGGTATTTTGGCACGACAATTCTGGTAAAACCCAGTAATTGATTGCCAGGCTCTATCAGCAGCCGATTGACGTGCTTGAGAGTTTAATTTATTAACCCATGGTGTCTCTTTATTGTTAGCTAGTACCGCGCAAAGCTTTTGGAGGTCATTGCGGGTTGTTCCTTTATTTTCTCTCCAATGACGAACACAAGAGTTACGCACAAACTGAGAAGTTCTGATAGCTTCATCAAGTTTCTGATATTGCTCTGGTGTTCCGTTTTTTAGCTTTGCTTCTACGACTAGCATCTAACAATCCTCGACCCTTGGCTAAGTTAGGTATAACACAGTTTACCCACAGATGGTGGAATTAAATTGTTCTATGGGGTCAACGTCGAGCGAAGTGTCCTCCGAAGCTCCGCGGAAGAGTCGAGACGTTGATATTCTGGTCGGATTTCATCCCCCGCAAAGGTGAGTATCTTGTCGAAAAATGTAGCGGGGGCATTCATCCGACATTTTAGGTAATCGTGGTGAGGGGATCGGTCAACAAGCTAAGGAAAATTAATCCGCTCACACTTGCGACTACCTTTAAAACAAACAACGGTTGAGTCTTCTCTGACGAACAATACACATTATTACAGTCCCCAGCACTCGAACCCAGGATACAGGTACAATAGAACTGTAGGGATGTGGAGGGTTGCTATGTTTACACACAACTTAGTTGACAGAAAACTGCCCCTCGATCGAGAAGGGAAAACTCTGCAGAAACTCACCTATCGTTCACCGAAAATCCACCACCTTGATCGCCTTGGCAATTTATCAACGGAAGGGAAGTCAAGGATTACGGGATTTAGAAGGAAAATTTGCCCTCGTTATTTTTGATGGAAGTCCTCTCACTCTGGAGCTAGAGAGGGAAACTGGACTGGAATCCTCTTGATTGGATTTCTCCTACAATTTAACCTCGGTTGCACACTGGGGGTTTTTTAGTCGGCAAAATCGGGAACCATGCACAAGAATAAATTAGTCAATTTATGGGAAAATAAGCGCATCTTCTCCGCTTTGATCCGATGCAAGCCAACTTTTTTACTAATATCCTCTTACCCGTTGCCCTAGGCGTTTTAATGTTAGGTATGGGATTGGGATTAATTGCCGCCGATTTTCGGCGTATCACCCGTTATCCCAAAGCAGTCCTGATCGGTTTAGTCAATCAAATTATTATCCTACCGATCGTCGGCTTTATCGTTGCTTCTATCTTACCTCTCCGGCCAGAAATTGCCGTCGGTTTAATGATTGTCGCCATTTGCCCCGGCGGTCCTTCCTCCAATGTTTTAACCTATTTAGCTAAGGGAGATGTGGCCCTTTCTGTTACTTTAACCGCTTTTAGTAGCATCATCACCATTTTCACAATACCTTTTTTAGCTAGTTTTACTCTCCAGCATTTTATGGGGGAAAGTGCCGCCATCTCCCTACCCATTGGTTCCACTATGGGACAGATATTTTTGATTATACTTTTACCCCTGGTTATCGGTATGACTATCCGCCATTACTTCCCTTTACTGGCCAAAAGTCTGGAACCGATAACTAATCGTTTGGCCGTAATTTTTCTAGCAGTTATTATCTGCTTATTAATCCTGAGAGAATGGCAACGTTTACCTTTATTTATCGCTCAAACTGGCCTGGCAGTGATTATTTTAAATACTATTGCCTCCCTGATCGGTTTTTTCAGTGGCCGCCTCTTTAATTTAAATATTACCCAAAGAATTTGTATCGCAATTGAAGTGGGTATTCAAAGCGGCACTTTAGCTATTGCTATCACTGCCGGTTTGTTAAATAATCCCGATCTAGCCATTCCCGCAATTGTCTATAGTTTATGGATGTATGTCAGCGCTTTTATCGCTGTTTATTATGGTCGCCAAAAAGCCGCTTTGGCAAAATAGCTAAATTGGCTGATAGGATATAGCTAAAAACCTGATAACTGATTATGTTAATTGGTAAATATTTAACCCTGGAAGAATTCTGTACCTGTTCCCAAACTTATCAAAAGTACGCAGCACAAATCGATCCCTACCCCAAAAATACTGCAACGATAACCGCTTGGCAAAATCTCGCTCACTTTATTATCGATCCAATTATTGATAATTTTGGTCGAGAAAAATTTCAATTAACCTACGGATTTTGTTCCAATGATCTGAGAAAATTTCTCCAAAAAAAAGACCCAATCACTGGCTTAAAAAACGGTAGAATTGATCCCCGTCGCGATCAACATTGCGCCCACGAAATTAATCAAAAAGGTCAATATTATTGTCAGCGATTGGGGGCAGCCTGTGATTTTCGGATTATCAATTTAACGAGCGATCGCCTGATAGATTGGATTTTAACCGCAAAATTACCCTTTGATTCTCTCTATTTTTACGGAATTAATCGCCCGATTCATATCAGCTATGGACCCCAACATAAACGAGATCTATGGACTTTTACCCCTAGAGGAACACCGACTAAAAAAGGTTTACAATCATGGTTAGAAGCCGCTAAATCTATCGATTCTGAAACAAAAAAATCCCCCGAAACCGGGGGATAACCAAGACTTAAAACCGTCTTCTTCTTCTTTTAGATTTCTGGTTCCTGATCGTCCTCATCGTCCTCATCGGCCGGTTCCGTGGGGAAAGGAACCGAACCCATGTCTAATTTATCCCGCAATAACTTCTCAATTTCTGCCGCTACTTCTGGCTTTTCTTCAAGATATTTAACGGCATTATCGCGACCCTGGGCAATATTTTCGCCATTATAGCTATACCATGCCCCTTTGCGAGTAACTACGTTCGTTTGTTCGGCGATATCGAGCATACAACCCACCTGGGAAATGCCTTTACCGAAGATAATATCAAATTCAGCAATCCGGAAAGGAGGCGCGACTTTATTTTTAGCCACCTTAACTTTAGCCCGAATTCCGTATTCCCCTTCCGTGCCTTTTTTCAAAGTTTGAATGCGACGGATATCTAAACGTACCGAGGCATAAAATTTTAAGGCCGTCCCCCCAGTGGTCACTTCAGGATTGCCGTAGGTGACACCGATTTTTTGCCGCAGTTGGTTGAGGAAAATCACCACACAACCCGATTTACCAATATTACCGGCAATTTTTCGCAGGGCTTTACTCATCAAACGGGCCTGCAAACCCACCTGATTATCCCCCATTTCCCCTTCAATTTCCGCCCGCGGCACTAAAGCGGCCACCGAGTCGATGACAACGATATCCACGGCCGAAGAACGCACTAACTGGTCAACTATTTCTAAGGCTGCTTCCCCCGTATCCGGTTGTGCCACCAGTAAATTATTGATATCTACCCCTAAATCTTCCGAATAGGTGGGATCTAAAGCGTGTTCCGCATCGACAAAGGCCGCCACTCCCCCAGCTTTCTGCACTTCTGCGATCGCATGGAGGGCTAAAGTGGTTTTGCCAGAACTTTCTGGCCCGTAAATTTCGACGATGCGGCCTTTCGGTAGGCCGCCACCCAAAGCCATATCTAGGGTTAAAGCACCACTAGGCACGGTTTCCACCCGCATCCTGGTGGCATCTCCTAAACGCATAATCGAACCTTTGCCAAAGTTGCGCTCGATTTGATTTAAGACTAAACCTAAGGCCTTATCTCGATCGGGATTACTTGTCGTTGTCGCCATTAATTTTGTCCCCAGTTTTCTTAAGTAGTACAGCAGTATCTAAAGATTGTAGCCTGTTTTAATCTTGATCACCAAAAAGTTAGAGACTTTTTCCAGAATGGTGATCGAAAATCACAACTTTTGATTTTTACAGCCAAGGCCGGCTCATCTGTTCTAATTGCCTCACCTCTCCCGCTTCTAAACTCCATCCTAGCGCCCCGGCATTTTCGATCGCCTGGGCCGCAGTTTTGGCCCCCGGAATGGGAATTACATCCCCTTGAGCGATTAACCAATTGAGGGCGACTTGTGCGGGGGTTTTTTGGTATTTTGCGCCCAATTCTTGCATTACCCTTAAAATTGGGGCTATTTTCTCCAAACCTTCTTTTTTGAACCGCGAGTCAACTTTTCTGGCTCCATCGGGCAAATTCTGGCTTTCTGGGCTATATTTACCCGTCAGTAGTCCTTGAGCGAGGGGGCTGTAGGCAAGGATGGTGACACCTAATTCCTTGGCTGTGGCTAAAATTGCCTTAGTTTCTATTTTGCGATACAAAAGCGAATACTGCACCTGATTGACCGCCAAGGAAACCTCTTTTTTCGCCAAAATCTGGCTTGCTTGTCGCATTTGCTCGGCGGAATAATTACTTACACCCACTGCAGCAATACGGCCTCGTTTTACTTCTTCCCCTAGGGCATTCATTAGGGTTTCTTGGCTAATCAGGAAGGTGAAGGGCCAATGTACTTGGTAAAGGGTAATTTTATCGGTTTTTAGACGGTTTAAGCTCTCGGTAATGGCATTATGAACCGCATTCGCCCCAAATCGCCACGGTACGGGGGCAAACTTACTGGCAATATCGATGGGAATATCAGTCTCTTGAGTAAATTTTCCTAAGAGTCGTTCCGATTCCCCCAGTCCATAGACTTCGGCAGTGTCAAAAAAGGTGATTCCTGCCTCTACTGCCGCTTTAAAGGCCGCTTCTACCTGATTAGCTCCGTATTCCTTGCCATAGTTCCAGAATAGTTTATCTCCCCATGCCCAAGTCCCGATTCCCAAGGCACTGACGGAAATTCCTGTTTGTCCGAGATTAGCGGTTTGTCTAGTCATATTCTCTACAAAGAATGACAGCGTTTCCCATTTAAAGATGAAGTGTAACCTAATTTGGTCTGACTCACCACTAACCCCCTTTTTTGATTCCTGGAAATTCGCACCCATAAGTAATGGGAAAGGACTTGACTTTGCCGGCGGCTTGCGCTATGCTTTTCTTATAATGGGAATCTATGCAAAATTTTTAAAAACGCACGGATTCCCATTATGAATAAAATCTTTTAAAAATATTATCTCAAAATCTGCCGACAAAAGCAAGCAAAATTTCGCCCCTAATTGTTAAGTTTTGTTAATCAAGAAATGCAGAGATCAGCAAGGTAAAAAAATGGAAATCTCTTCCGATCTTGTTTGTCTGCTTGATTGTCGGTTAACCTATGATTAGGTTAGGCGAATTTTGCGCTTTGACTAATTGTTAGTGCTAACTTCTGTGGTTTCAACAATTGCCGTCGGTTGGCAGGGGGTAGGTGGAAATTTCTCTGGCAAAGAGAAGCCTAAAAATGATGCGATCGCAATTATCGTGCTGGTAATTTTGGCAAGACTAACAAGGTCTTCTCTGTACTTCAACCAATATTTATACATAATCATCAATCCTTTTATTTAGGAGGTGAACTATCTTTAGATTAAAAAAAAATTGATTATTTGTCGTTACTCAAAAGTCCTGAAAACGGTACTTGTTTTAGGTACTATCAAGTAACCTGACAGGGTACTGAAAAGTAATCTTAAGTCCTGTTACCCTTAAACAATGATGATAAATGAACTAAAAATGACTGAAACTAAAACCATTTCATGGACTGAATTAGAAATGCTGGTTAATTATCTGAAAAAAAAGCATACAAAAAAGCGATTAACGGACGTGGAGACAAAAATATTAAAAGGTATTTTTGAGAATAAAACATATCGTGATCTAGCAAAAGAAATTGAAATTAGGACAGAAGAACAGTCAATCAAGAATGCGGCTTCTAGTTTATTTAAAATATTGTCAGAGCAAACAGGTGAAAAGATTGGAAAGACTAATCTGATTACTGCTTTGACAAGGTATAGAGATAATTCTCAGATATTTGATCATAACAATAAACCGCAACCTCAGCAATCAAATAAAGTTCTTGAATTAGTTATGGAGGTAGGGATAGACGACCTGACACCAGAGAAAATTGATAAAATTATCAGCTTTCTTCAAGAAACTGCCAGAGACAACACGATCAAGCCTATTATGAAACTTAAAGGCAGTATTCGGCTATTTTTAGAAGGTTCAGAAGATGGACTACAGCGCCTAGCAGATTTACATCAATCGGGGGAATTGCAAGCCCTTCTCAATGAACTTAAATCAGACGATATACCCGAAATTATCGTCAAAAAAGCAGAGTTCACTACAGATGCAAAAGTTATTGAAAAAGCCGAATTAATTAAGGCAATTCGAGAGGTAACAATCGATCAGAAAACTCTATATAAAGTTGATTTGAGTGGGGCTATTCTGAGTGGGGCTATTCTAAGTGGGGCTGACCTGAGTGGGGCTAACCTGAGAAGGGCTAACCTGAGTTGGGCTTTCCTGAGTTGGGCTGACCTGATTGAGGCTGACCTGAGTTGGGCTTTCTTGAGAAGGGCTGACCTGATTGATGCTGAACTGAGTGGGGCTAAACTGAGCGGGGCTAACCTGAGTAAGGCTAACCTGAGTAAGGCTAACCTGAGTTGGGCTAAACTGAGTAAGGCTAAACTGAGCGGGGCTAACCTGAGAAGGGCTAACCTGAGTAAGGCTAACCTGAGTTGGGCTTTCCTGAGTGGGGCTTTCCTGATTGGTGCTTTCCTGATTGGTGCTAACCTGAGAGGGGCTATTCTGTGGGGGGCTAACCTGAGTGGGGCTAACCTGAGTGGGGCTGACCTGAGTAAGGCTAGACTGAGTAAGGCTGACCTGAGTGGGGCGGAAGTTGAAAACGCTATCTTTATCGATGCAACGGGGATCACCCCTGAACAAAAACAGGATTTGATTCGACGAGGGGCAATTTTTGGGGATACTTCTAACGATCGCAGTAAAGCATTAGTTTAAAACAGCCTTTGATCTCCACCTTCAGCAGAGATTTAGGTAGGGTTGGCTGAATAAATGTGAAATATAGACGAGGTAAGGGGTTTGGCGGCCTGTTTGGCCAAGCAGCTGCAAGATTTTCAAGCTGGTGGCTCAAAAACCTTCCCTAATTAGGGTCTGCTGAATAAATCTAAAAACCTTGTTGGATAATACTTTTAGACTTTTTTCCCATGAAAAAGTGCCTTGGCTAGGGGTGATCGGGGGGAAAATTCAGGTACTTTTTCCCTGAAAATTAGGTAGTTGACCACCTGAAAATCGGTAAAACCCTACACCCCACACCCCACACCCCACACCCTGCCCCCAGGGAAAACTTTTTCAGCAGACCCTAATTAATGGGAAAAGACTTGACTTTGCCGGCGGCTTGCGCTATGCTTTTCTTATAATGGGAATCCGTGCAAAATTTTTAAAAACGCACAAATTCCCATTATGAATAAAATCTTTTAAAAATATTATCTCAAAATCTCCCGACAAAAGCAAGCGAAATTTTGCCGATAATTGTTAAGTTTTATTAACAAAGAAATACAGAGATCAGCAAGGTAAAAAAATGGAAATCTCTTGCTGATTTTGTTTGTCGGTCAAGCTATGATTAGGTTAGGATAATTTTGCGCTTTGACTAATTGTTAGTGCTAACTTCCGTGGTTTCAACAATTGCCGTCGGACAGACATTGCCGCGATTTTTGTCAATTGTTTTCGATAATATTTCTAAATTTTTCTCCTGTTGAGCCTATTTTATGACAATAATGTTGTCAACTTTCTCAGATTAAGATTAACCCACCGCAAACCCTGTATATTCTCTGACTAGGGGTTCATGAAAGGCTAAAACAATATCTTCTTTAGGAATGCCTAAATTAACTAATTCATTGGCAATTCCTACCTCAGTGCCATCATGTTGTATCCAGATTTTACCTTTTTTAATATCGAGATGCAAAACACAACCATGATATCTTCGTCTATTTTTCCAGCCAACATACATCAATTGATAGTGATCGCCAACTGTATCAAAAATCAATTGTTGTTCAATCGGCTCTTTAGATGAACCTAGCTGAGAATATTCAGTGATGACTTGCTTGACATAGTGACGATATTGTTCTAATTTTTCCATGCGACAATTACCTCCCCAATCGGATCATAAATAATCAGGTAAATTTGAAATCGTTTAACGACAGTTTGAATAAATCGCAATTCAAAAAAACTATAATAAATATCTAAAGGAACAGCTAAATATAACTGTCTTTTAGGTTCTTTTTCTTCTAAAGCAACACGATAATTAAAGAATTGTCCAATAGCAGTATGAAATTCTGAAATACTGGATTTACCGATAAAACTTTTAATTTCAACGGCTATCTTTTCATTGTCTTTTTCTGCGGCTATCAGTTGCTCTGCTCCTAAATCGACATACATTTCTACATCACCCACTTCAATCCTTAAAGGGTCATCCGTAATGATCCAACCCTCTTTTTCTAATCCTTTTCTCACTGCACCATGAAAACGATCTTTAGCAGACATGAATCTTGAAGTTAGCAGACATAATAATTGTTAATTATAACATTTAAGTAAGTAGGCGTTAAAAATTATCAGATGCCCCCCTTATTAAGGGGGATACCCCCGCCTATCGGCACCCCCCTTATCAAGGGGGGATTAAGGGGGGATCGACACCCCCTTATTAAGGGGGGATTAAGGGGGGATCGAACCTAAAATCGATTTTTAATTTAATTATAACCAGCTACTTAGTCATGATGATCGACCCGGGGTGAGAACATCTCAAACCCTATTGACAATTGGCCAATTTTGTGATCCGCATGGGCATTTCAAGTGATAAGCTAAGACGTATTTAAACCGCTTATTCTGAGATTAGCCCCCCCTTGCCTGATCTCAACAAGCAATTTGAATTACGAACAGCTTAACTAGCTGACATCCATCGTGATAAAATCGGCCTTGTCTTTCTTCTGCCAGCGCGACGCCGAGCGACGGTATGTTGAGCTTATTTCCCCTTTTACTTTTTACTTGGTATAACTCGTGCAGGTTTTCATTTATCATACTCCCGAACTTACCCCCGTCCATACTCTACCCGATTGCGCCGTCGTTATCGATGTTTTAAGAGCAACAACCACGATCGCCACTGCCCTCAATGCCGGTGCGGAAGCAGTGCAAACCTTTAGCGATCTGAAAACCCTGATGCAGGTGAGTGATAGCTGGCAACCGGAAAAACGTCTCCGGGCAGGAGAAAGAGGCGGCGCGAAAGTGGAAGGCTGCGATCTGGGCAATTCTCCCCTCGATTGTACCCCTGATTTAATGAAAGGTCGTCGTCTGTTTATCAGCACCACTAACGGCACTCGCGCTCTGCAAAGGGTGGAAGAATCCCCAATCGTCATCACTGCGGCTATGATCAATCGGCAAGCTGCGGTTAATTACTTATTGGATAAGCAGCCCGATACCGTCTGGATTGTTGGCTCTGGTTGGGAAGGGGGTTATTCTCTGGAAGATACGGCCTGTGCTGGAGCGATCGCAGATGCGCTACAAGAACAATCGGGGCAAATGGCGATCGGCAATGATGAAGTTATCGCCGCAATCGCTCTTTATCGTCAATGGCAAAATGATCTTTTAGGAATGTTCCACAGTTGTAGTCACGGTCAGCGCCTCTTGCGTCTCCACTGTCAAGAAGATTTAAAATACTGCGCTAATATTGACTCTCTTGATGTTTTACCGATCCAAAAAGAACCGAGCATTTTAGTCAAACTTTAGACATTGCCACCCACAGAAAGAGTCATCCGTGCGGGTAGGATCGATGCTCCTGAGTAACGCACAGAAAACGGGTTTCTCGGAGAAACCCGTTTTCTACTCATGCACTCATGCAAAACGGAGAATAAATAATCAGTTTTTAATAACTGGATTTAGTATTATTTCTAGTTTGCTGATCATAGAATTCTTGCAGAATTAATTTTTGATAGTTCAAAAATGAGAAAAATAGGCATAAAATTGCATAAAATCTCTAAATAGAGCATTTAATTGATTAATGTTCATTCTTAATTCTCCTGACTCCTGACTACTGACTCCTGACTACTGACTACTGACTACTGACTACTGACTCCTCACCTAACGAAAGATTTTTGATTTTTGCAAGAGGTATCATGACTATCGATTCTTTACTGCAACCTTTTCAGCGTTTTGGTGTCAATCTCGGTTTAGAAAGAATAAAAAATCTGCTGGAGATTTTAGGCAATCCCCAAGATAAAATTCCGATTATTCATGTCACGGGAACTAATGGCAAAGGTTCCGTTTGTGCCTATCTATCCTCTATTCTCAGCACTGCCGGTTACAAAGTCGGACGTTATATTTCTCCCCATTTAATTGATTGGACAGAAAGAATCTCTATTAATGGCGAAAATATTGAAACCGCGACTTTAGAAACCCTGCTTAAAGATCTACAATCGCTTATCGATCCCCAGCAGGAAAGTCCTACTCAATTTGAGGTAATTACTGCCGCTGCTTGGCTGTATTTTGCCCAGGAAAAGGTGGATATTGCCGTGATGGAAGTGGGTTTAGGAGGAAGATTAGATGCGACTAATATTTGCGCTCAACCTTTGGTTACTGTCATCACTTCTATTAGTCGGGAACATTGGCAAAATTTAGGTCCCACGGTTGCCGATATTGCCGGCGAAAAAGCGGGGATATTAAAAGCGAATTGTGCCGCAGTTATCGGACAATTACCGGAATCAGCGCAGGGGGTAGTTAGGGAGAGAATCAAGCTGTTAAATTGTCCGACGGTATGGGTAGAAGCTGCCGAAAAAATTGCCGATAATCGGGCTAAATATCAAGGGTTAGAATATCCTTTATCCTTAGGGGGAGATTTTCAATTAACTAATTCCGCTATAGCGATCGCTGTTGTTAATATTTTACGCCGGCAAGGTTGGCAAATTAGCGATGAAGTCGTGCAGGAAGGAATGGCAAAAACTCGCTGGTTAGGACGGTTACAAACCGTTAATTGGTGTCAGCGAGAAATCTTAATAGATGGCGCTCATAATCCTGCTGCTGCTATTGGTTTAAGGCAGTATGTAGATAGTTTAAAGGCTCCAAAAATTATCTGGGTGATGGGAATTTTATCAACTAAAGATCATCGGGAAATATTCCAAGCTTTATTAAGAAAAGGCGATAGTTTATATTTAGTTTCTGTTCCCGATCATAGCAGTGCCAATCCTGAAACCTTAGCGGAATTAGCGGATTCAATTTGTCCAGAATTATCTCACCTAGAGACTTGTTCCGATTTATATTTAGGACTAAAAAAAGCCATCCAAGAATCTGCCAATAGTCAGATAATTCTCTGTGGATCGCTTTATCTAGTCGGTTACTTTTTAGGGAGTTTGTTTCAGGGAAAATAAAACATCAATTTTACTGGTGGTTTTATCAGGCATAGTGGCCGTAATTCCGATCCCGCGTACCGATTCTAAAAACGCCTTTGCTTCTGGGGTTAATTCCGTAGCCGGAAGATTATTAATTCCCCCCGCTTTAGCGATAATTTGCTCCACATCGATGAAGAAATAACCGAGATTATTTTTAGGCAAATTTGCGATCGATGCTTGGAAATTCTCACTTTGGCTAATCGGTTGATTAGGTTGCGGTTGATAGGGAATTCCGACGGTCATTTTTAAGGTATCATTATTAGGCCAAGCATAGGTTAAAATCGCTTGTTCTTCCGCTTTCCATTCAGTCACATCTTGACCAGAAATTTGACTGTTTTTTATGGTGATAACAGGAACAGTTTTCACCAATTGATTTAACTTATCGAGGGTAGTTTTTGCCGCTTTCTGATCGCCGGTTTGCCAGATCATCATTCCCCCAAAACCTAACCCTCCCAGAGCTTGCTGGTTGGGGATAATTCCAAAGGCAAATTCTCGATCCATCCAGTTAAAAACTTCTTTATCCGCGTCAAGGGTTGCCATCTGAAAATTCTCACGGATCTGACGCAGAAAAACTTGTAATTCTGGGTTGGTTTGGGACTGTTTTTCTACTTCTTCCCATCCCTGTTTAAGATTATTCCCACTCCAGAGTGCGATGGTATCTCCGGGGAAATAATTTAAAACTTGATTACTGCTGGGGGAAGGTAGGGTAGAAATAGTTTCAGGAGCAAGTTTAGCCACCATTTGTAACTGTAATCCCGTATCGGTGACACCCACTCCTGCGACAATATCTTGAATTTTTGCTAATTCTTGCCGACTTTGGGGAGATAAATTAGCATCTGCTCCCAAGATTCCGGCATAATCATCGATATAAATTGTCGCTAGGGTATTGGGTAGGTTGAGGGATTGGGAAAGCAGTTTTCTCACTTCTGGTTTACTGCTAAAAGAGGGTTTTCCTTGGTAGGTATCGATGGCCGATTCTAACACCTTTTTATCGTAGGATATCAACAAAAAATCGCCAGTAACGGCAGTATAAATGGTGGTGTTATCCTGCCAATCTATAGCAGTAATTTTAATACCTTTGTAGTCACTGGTGCTAGTTTGGCGATTAACTTGTTGTCCTAGTTTTTTCTGGAATTCTGACGCTTTAATTTTATCTTTGATCCCGATAACAGTTAAGATTCCCGATTGTCCGGGGGTAGCTGCGGGAAGAAAAGCAAAGCTGATACTACCAATCCAAGGTTCGATATCCTGTTGATAATTAATCTTATCGGTGAAGATATTTTTTTGTAATTCTTCTAGTCCTTGACTAACCGCAGTTTGCGATTCTGGTGTACCATATTTAGCTAACACTGACCAAGCTTTTGCATCCGTGGAGACAAAACTACTAGCAAAGGCAGTTTCTGGGATAACTTTTGCCGATTCTAAGGGGGTGAATCTTTGCCAAGGTAGTTGTCCTCGTAGATAAAGATAGACTCCTCCTGCGGTTACTGCTGTTAGTCCTAAGACGACTAAACAACCGGGTAAAAATGATTTTTTTGACATAGAATTGTGGTTGGGTTAAAAAGTTGGCGTTGCTGAATCAAGGTATGAATGACAACCTTGCACCCATCCAAAAGTTAGTTTGGGTCTAGGTTTTAAAAATCCCACACAAGAAGATTCATATCTCAAATCAGCAACGCCCAGAATCTCACCCGGTGATGACATGAGAAAACTGAAGACAATGAACGCAAGGGCGTAGGAGGCAATAATACCCAGAATCAGACGATTAGAGAGCAGTTGACTCGGTAATTCAACCCCTGCACGTTTTGTATTCATGCGTTTTATGCAATGTGGTTAAGCGGAATATTAAAAGGGTTTGACCTCAGATTTTATCTCATTCTGGCAGGACTTTCTCAGACAGGACTTACACAAATACACTATATGCTGATACGGCGGGTTATACTGGTGTGATGTTCGCTTTGTTTTATTTGTTTGGATTGCAGCATCGCTTCCTAGGGTGTCTTCCCTAAAAACATGACAATTTCAAGGTTAACCAATATTGGGGAACGCACCACCCCTACCATTCATGGATTTGATTTTGGGCTGCCTGTTTTAATTTATAATTCGGGAACATTTTCCTGTTCATAATTTTCTATTAATATTCCCAAAATTTCCATTAAAGAAGCAAGAGGATGATTTTCATTTTCTCCTATTTCATCTATCAAATTATCTAACATAATTACTAATTGTTCATATTCTGATTCGCTGGGAGGAATAAAGAGTATTTGCTTTAAGTTTGTCCAGGCTTGCTGGGTTTTCTCTATATCGATCGTCGGCATTTTTTTTACTCCTTCCATTTGTTTTTGTCGTATTCAGCATGAGTTAAAACTTCTCGAATATAAATTTTTTGTCGATTGTAATGAATTGCTGCTATGAGTCTAATCTTATTTCCACCTTGGAACCCCCTAAGCTACATCTACATACTCACAGATCGACAGTGATTCAGGAACAGTTAATCCATCTTCTTTTAAGCCTTCCAAATGAAAAATTATTGCCTCAGCAATTAATTGTTTAACTTCTTCTAATGTTTCTGCAACCGCAACACAACCGGGAAGATCGGGAACATAAGCACCGTAGCTATTTTCTCCTTTTTCAATAACAACTGCATATCGCATTATATTTTGTCCTCCTCAATTTGAGCTTGTCGCCATATATTTTTAAGAGTCCCAATAGGAACATCAACGCTGGATTTCCCCGATACCGTTACCGTACCAGATTTTGAGGGATGTTTATACTGCCTATGACTTCCTCGTGTTCTAGCAAGATACCAGCCATCCGCTTCTAACACTTTAATCACTTGTTTGACTTTCTTGACCAACAAAGCAAAAGTTTGAGCTATCACCACTACAATAAAATCACTACTCACCCGCAGCAGATAAAGCCATAAGTCCCGAAAATATTGCCCTTAATTAGCTTTAACTTTCTGCACGATCGGATCGGCAGTGGTAGTAGAAACCATGGCCGCCATAACTTGTTCAGGGGAAACCGTAAAAGGTAGGCGATGAATGTCAGAATTAGGCTGACAGGCAATTGCGGCTGCGTGGCGCAATTGGGCAAGGGAAACATCTCTTAATCCTAAATCCTCTAGGGATTTCGGTAAACCAATTTGTTCATAAAACTGGATTAGTTGCCCCCGGGCCGATAGTGCCAATTGATTGCCCAAAACTATTTCCTCTAGACGCAATTGAGCGAGAATGCCGTAGGCGACTTTTTCCCCGTGCAGGACATGATGGCAAGCGGGAATATGGGTTAAACCATTATGAATTGCATGGGCGGCCACGGTACGACAATTAGCACCCCCTAAACCACCAATTACTCCGGCTAATAAAACGGTAGCATCCACCACCTGTTTCCAGTCCTCCCCGCCGATATTTTCCAGGGCTGCCGGGGATTTTTGGAAAAGAATATCCCGCAAAACCCGGGCCTGTTGGACAGCGGCAATGATCAGGGTTTCTGTGCAATGACCGCTACTGACGGAAGCTTCGTACCATTTAGCGATCGCATCGCCAATACCGGCGATTAAGGTTCTTTTCGGGGCAGTTTGGATAATACCGTAATCGAGAATTAATAAATCTGGGCAACGGGCTAGGGACAGATCGTAGAGAAACGCCCCCGCGTCAGAATAGACATTAGATAGGGCTGTCCAAGCGGCACAAGTGGCCGCGGAGGTGGGAATCGTGGCGATCGGCAAATGGCACTGATGGGCGAGTAATTTGGCCGTATCGAGGGCTTTGCCGCCACCCACACCAATGACAAAATCTGCCTCATGACTCTTGACAGATGCCTTTAAATATGCTAGGGAATTCTCCGAACAATCGGGGGCATAACTGTGATAGCTAGGAGTGAGATTTTTCAGGGGAGATGACAAAAAAGCTAAGTTGCGATCGCCGCCCACCACGAGGGGACGTTTCCCCAAATCCGCTAATTTGCCGGTGGATTCTTCGAGGGCATTGTCACCCCGAATCACTTGTGCGGGGGCGATTAACAGGGGCAAAACAGCGACAGCATTGGACATTTTTTGACAACCTCTCAGGATTATTGGCTAAGTTTAGCGAAACTTTCGGGAAAAAGCTGTAGTTCAGGAGTATTATCCCCCAGAGCGGAGAAGGATTTTTTAATCTGTCCTAAGTACAAAGGAGCAGATAAACCGGGCTGAGGGTGAACAAGAGTGCGAGCGCTAATGATAAATTGATTATTACCGCCAGCACCAGCGCGACCAGAGGAAAACAAGTCACTAGCGGCTTGTTTTAGGGTTGCTTCCACCTGCTCGGGAGTAACAGTATTGGGCAGGGAGATAACAGCTTGATTAGCTCCGTTATCATAGACAAGGGAGAATCTCACCGCTCCCGGAATTTCTGTGCGGGTAAACAGTCCTAACCCAAGACCGAAAATTCCGACCGTCAACACGGCCATAAAGCTAGTGACACCGACGAGACGAAAGCGGATTCCCCAACCGACGAGAAAAGCGATAATCGTGAGTACCAAAAAAACCAGCGTGGCAATACCAGACCATTGGATGTATTTGGCAAAGTTCAGGGGAATGTCCATATTTTATATAATACTGATTCTATGAAAACGGTTAGCATAAACCATTGTACCTATCCTGTTGTCGAAACTTTCCATTCTGTGCAGGGCGAGGGCTTTTGGACGGGAAGCAATGCTTTTTTCCTCCGTTTGGGAGGTTGCGATGTCTATTGCCCTTGGTGCGACCAAAAAGAGTCTTGGAATGCCCACCGTTATCCCCAACAATCGGTGCGGGAATTGGTTGAGATGGCAAAAGGGGCTAACCCCGCTATGGTGGTGATTACCGGGGGGGAACCTTTAATGCACAATCTTGATCCTTTGACCAAGGAATTAAAGAATCAGGGTTTACGGGTACATTTAGAAACTTCTGGCGCTCATCCTTTTACTGGGGTTTTCGATTGGGTGACTTTTTCTCCTAAAACTTATAAAATGCCCGATCCTAGTATTTATGCACGGGTGAATGAGTTAAAAATTGTCGTGGCTAATCCAGGGGATTTAGAATGGGCAGCTATGCAGGAAAGTAAGTTATCGCAAGGGGTGATTAAATATCTGCAACCCGAATGGAATAGGGTAGAAAGCAAAGAGTTAGTCTTTAATTATGTTCTCCACCATCCCCAATGGCGCCTCAGTCTCCAAACCCATAAGTTTTTAGGAGTCCGCTAGTCAGTTATCAGTGATCAGGAGTCAGGAGTCGGGAGTCAGGAGTCAGTTATCAGGAGTCAGGAGGTGATAGGGAGATAGGGTTTTGTGGTGATAGGGTTTTGGGGTGATAGGGTTTTGGGGTGATAGGGTGATGAGACAACTTCCCCACTTCCCCACTTCATAATTCATAATTCATAATTCATAATTCCCATCTCCCCACTTCCCCATCTCCCCATCTCCCCACTTCCCCATCTCCCCACTTCCCCATCTCCCCACTCCCCACTCCCCAATTCATAATTCATAATTTACTAACAAGAGGTTAAATACTATGTCTAACAACAATTCTGAACGAGTAGTGCGTCGTGGTCGAGTTTTTCCAGAGATTCAAGCTACAGAGGAAGAAAAGGCCAAACATCGCGCCCGACAATTAGAATTTTATCATCGTTGTTGGCCGATTTTTCAGAGTTTACAGCCCCGGTTAATGAAACATTATTATGGTTGGTACATTGCGATCGAACCTGATAGCGGCGATTATTTTATCGATCCCGACAAAGAAGTGGCTAGTAAAAAAGCAAGGGCAAAATATCCCGACAAAATCCATCATATCTTTGGCATTAATGAAACTGGAGTTAGTGGCAGAATATGATTGAAGGGAGATTTGGAGAAAATGGTCAAATTTATTTTGATATCGATTTAGTCAGCCCTAATGGTCTGGTGTTACCTGTAGAAGCTATGCTAGATACTGGTTTCACGGAGTTTTGTGTTATGAATGACCAAGATGCTCGCAGTCTTCAATGGCCATTTTTAAACCAAGATAAGTTACGCACCGCCCAAGGAGAAGCATTTTTTGATATATATTTGGGCAGAGTAAGAATTGATGGTCAGGAATACGAAATTCCCGTTTTTGCAGGGGAGGCAATTCAGGAGATTTTGTTAGGTTCGCGGTGGCTAAAACAATTTATCTTAGTAGCTAATTATCAACAAACACAGGTGACATTAGGATAATGACAAAAAAGGCGATTATTTTACTTTCCGGGGGATTAGATTCAGCGACAACAGCAGCGATCGCTCTAGCTGCTGGTTATCAATTAATTGCCCTTTCCTTTCGTTATGGACAAAGACACGAGCGGGAATTAGCGGCGGCGAAAAAAATTGCCAATTTCCTCAATATTAAAGAACATCATCTGATCGAAGTCAATCTATCTTTGTGGGGAGGTTCCGCTTTAACGGATCAATCTATAGCTATTCCCCAAGAGGGAATTAACCCGAATATTATCCCGATTACCTATGTGCCGGGGAGAAATACAGTTTTTATTTCGATCGCTCTTTCTTTAGCGGAAGCAAGGGCAGCGGAGGCGATATATTTAGGAATTAATGCGGTGGATTATTCTGGTTATCCTGATTGTCGTCCCGAGTATTTAGATGCCTTTCAAACTTTAGCTAATTTATCATCGAAAGCGGGTTTAGAAGGGAAAGCACCCCAATTAATTGCCCCTTTGGTGATGAATAGTAAGGTAGATATCGTCCGTCGTGCTGTTAGTTTAGGTGTTCCCATTGCTGATACTTGGTCTTGTTATCAAGGCGAAGTTGAACCCTGCGGTTTATGCGATTCCTGTCGTATCAGAGATCAGGCTTTAATTGAGGCCGGTTATCCCGAATTAGCCACTCCCCTGTTGAAACAGCCGGGGAAAATAGGGAGGATAGTGAAAAATGGAGATAATCTAGGCAATTAAATGTTCAATGAGGATTTTACTGCCGATTAATATTAAAACTAAACCACCGAGAATTTCCACCTTTTGACTAAATAGATTACCGAATTTATGCCCGATAAAAACAGCTATAAAACATAAAGCAAAGGTAATAGAACCGATGACAGTGCAAGCTAAAAGTAAGGGAGTTTTAATCATCGATAAACCCAAACCAACTACTAAAGCATCGATGCTAGTAGCGATCGCTAATCCGATTAAAGTATAGAAATCTAGAGGATTAAACCCTTTTTCCTCGTCGTCATTTTGAACAGCTTCGTAGATCATTTTACTGCCGATCGCCCCTAAAATAATAAAAGCGATCCAGTGGTCAAAAGAGGCGAGTTCCTCGCGAAAAGTGAGGCCGATACCCCAACCGAGCATCGGCATAATCGCTTGAAATCCGCCAAAAAACACAGCAATTTTCAAAGCCTTATTAACATGAATATGACGAATCATCAGGCCACTGGTCAGAGAAACGGCCACGGCATCGGCGGCTAATCCCACGGCCACAAAGGAAGTGGTTAAAAGTTCGAGTGAAGTAAACATCTATATTTGTTTATCCTTTAATTTCCTCTTATCTTAACTAATTTTTCCCCAAAAAACTTTCATATTTATCTCATGATCCTCTCATTTATCTATCATCGAATTGAAACCGTTGCAAAGCAAAAGTATCACCGTAGAGATGGAGGGTGATTACTGGTTACTCGCCGATCGCCTGCACCTGATGGATCGCTTCTGGGTTAATTTTCAGGTGGCTAACGCTACCATATAGGAAAAGTGCCAAGTAAAAAATTATGATAATTTCGAGAATTACCAGAGAATGAGGTGGGAGAGAACGGTGATAAAATTAGCTAATTGACTCCCCTAACTTAAACCTCCAATAACCGCTTACTGAAAATATGGCTGACTTTTTTAACACCTATGGTTTTTTAATTGTTTCAATGGTATTTGGAGCCATTTTAGGCATTTCAGTTTATCTGCCCTTAATGGCTGGTCAATTATCCTTAGCAACCCCCGGTTTTTACGCTTTAGGGGGTTATGTAGCCGCCATTCTTTCCACGAAAGTTTTTACTAATACCAGCAGCAATTATCCCCTTAATTTCGTCTTTTTAGAAATGTTAATTGCTGGCATTATTGCGGGAATATTAGCCATAGTTTTAGGTATTCCTGTTCTCCGTTTGCGAGGTATCTATTTAGCTATTGCCACGATCGCTTGGGTAGAAATTTTGAGAATTATTGCCCTTAATCTCGAGATAACCGGCGGTGCGGTCGGTATTTTCGCCATTCCCCAACCCTTCACTACTCAATTAGCCTACCTTTGGCTGGCTTTGCCCCTCTTATTCCTAACTATGCTGTTTCTCTACCGGTTAGAAAACATCAAAATTGGTCGGGCATTTAATGCCATTCGTGCCGATGAATTGGCCGCTGCTGCCATGGGAATTAATCCCACCTATCACAAAGTTTTATCCTTCACTTTCGGAGCAGTTTTAGCAGCAGTTGTGGGAGCGTTAAGCGCCCATTTTCTCAATACTTGGAATTCCCGTCAGGGAACTTTTGATGCCAGTATTATTTTCTTGGCTTTCGTTTTAATTGGTGGGTCAAGAACTTTTGTCGGGCCGGTGGTGGGAGGCATTGTTTTAACTGCTTTGCCCGAAGTTTTACGCGCCCTCGGCGGCGTGAATGGTTTACCAATTTGGTTGGGGAATTTCTTGCGCGATGGTCGTTTGATTATTTTTGGAACTTTAATTGTTTTGGGAACAATTTTTTATCCCCAAGGCTTAATTACACCTGAATTAATCAAAAAACTAATGCCTTTTAAAAGACGTTCCTCTCTTAGTCAAGTTGATTCCTAATTAGGGCAGATATGATAAGCTGCAAAATCAGAAATTTTTATAGTTTAGTAAGAGGGCAAAAAATAAACCCCCTCAACTGACTGAATCAAGGGGCATTTGTTATATTTTTAGTGGGCAATTTAGCCTACTTTTGTGGTTTCTTTTTCTGTGGATTGGGAAGGTTTTAGTTTGCGTTTGAGGGTTGAGGCTGCGCCTAGTGTGCCGAGAGCGAGGAGGCCGATGGTTGAGGTTGGTTCAGGAGTAGTTGCTACATTGAAAGCGTATCCAATAGCTACATTTCCTGGACCATCGTTTGCTGGTATTACAATAGGAATTCCATTTGATATAAATGGAATTCCACGAATGATTGGTTCAACAAAGTCTAAAGGGAGGTTGAATATGACTTCAAAATTTGAAGAACTATCTGTAGAAGAACCAATAAGATTCCATATATCTGTTGTTGGATCAAGATTAACTTCGTAAGACACACTTCCAATACTTATAGGACTTGTAGTTGGAAGATCTGTTTCTGAGTCAATGAAGGAAAACGTAAGTACTTCTGTCAAATCTTTTCCAGGAATAAAGGTAGCCAAAGGGCTGCCTTTTTTAAAAACCTGACCAACTTTTTTTGGCTTTTGCTCATCTAGATACTCTGTGCGTGCTGCTTCAAAAAGTGCAATCTCTTCCCTGTCTTTTAATACTCCGTTCTTAGATCGCTCTGCAATTGATTTAATTTCATTGACGAATTGACCTGGAGTAAGAGCATTAGCTTTTAAATTACCTATAGATATAGGCAGTATAGAAATTACTGCAAAGCTACCTAGAGTAAGACTACTGACCTTGAAAATTTTGAGTAAGTTTTTAGAGTTCATATCTTTTTAACCTTTGGATAGCGCAATCGCCCCCCTCGCACCCAGGTCAAGCAACAACCCAACCCAAGACAGAAGGCAGATAGCAAAACAATACATATTTCCCCCCCCAACTGTATCAAAAGCTACATTTTAATAAATCTTTATATTTCTTTCCCTAGCTTAGGGATTCATAGGGGAAGGAGTTTCAGGTGTTTTCTTCTGTTTTACTGCTTCTCAGGCGAACTATCCGCTTCCGTGAGGGATTTTGGTGCGGTATGTCAGATTTGCCTTTGCCTTCTCCCTTGACTGCCCCTCAACTCGAAGCACGATGACCTCGCACCAACCAGATGATAGACTGGGGATAGGAGACCTTATCAAGGCAGCGGCATGACCAGTAACGCAGCAAAAACCCAATGGCAGTATTTAGAGAAACGTCCTCATTCCTGGCGACAACAGCTTTGTTTTCAGGGCCGGAGGCTGAAAGCTTTTGATGTCTGGTCAGATATGATTGTCAACGACATGACTCCTCAAGAAGCAGCCCTTAATTGGGAGTTACCCCTGGCTGCTATCTACGAAGCAATTGACTACTGCGAGACGAATCAGCAGCTACTCAAGCAAGAAGCAGAAGAAGAACGCCACCGTCTGGAAGCAAAGGGGATTAGTGTTGAGCCTAAGATTATTGCTTGATGAGGACTCGCAAGCCCAACTTCTGGTTAAGTTACTTACGGCTGCTGGTCATGACGTACTGACGATCAATGAAATTGGTTTGGCTGGCTGCACAGATGATGTCGTACTTGACTATGTCATACAGGAAAATCGGATTCTGCTAACTCATAACTGCGATGACTTTGAAGAGCTGCACCAGGGTAATCCAAGCCATTCGGGGATATTAGCGGTTTACCGTAACGCTAACCCCCTAAAAAATATGGGCTTCAAGGCAATTGTCAAGGCGATCGCCAATATCGAAACTGCTAACGTCCCTCTGATCAATCAGTTCATTTCCCTGAATCAGTGGAACTATTAGCGTATTTCAGTGATCTTTCATCCTAAAAACGCGCTATAAGGAGCGCCCAAGTTCACCACTGACTAACCCACCCTGCTGATACGGATATCCCCCTTCCGGCTAATGTAAAGAAAAAGTTACAGTAACAGGTAAAGCCCAGTAGCCAGGAAGCCGTCGATCATGTTTGAATACTTTAACCAGAAAGCTATCAAAGCGGTGATGTTCGCCCAAGAAGAAGCCCGTCGTACTGGTAACAGTGTCGTCGGTACGGAGCATTTACTGTTAGGATTGATAGGAGAAGCCACCGCCACCGCAGCCTTAATTCTCAAGGATTTAAAAGTTACCCTGTACGAAAGTCGCCGCGTGATTGAAGGAATGACCGGCCGCGGCAGCGGTTACAGTCCCGTTAATATCCCTTTTACCCCGAAAGCGAAAAAGATATTCGAGCAAGCATTTCAGGAAGCTCGACAATTAGGGGAACAGGCGATCGCACCTGAACATTTATTACTCGCTATCACCAGCGATCCCGAATCCCTAGCCGCTAAAATTTTAATTATGCAGGGTGTTGATTTGATCAAACTTCGCAGCCTTTTACTGAAAAATGCCGGGGAAAAAGTCGTTAGTGGTCGCTTTACGGCAAGGAGTGACTATGAAGACCAGAAAAATGCTCCTAAAGGCGGTATTTTAGCCCAATATAGTCGCAATTTAAGCCAAGAGGTCAAAAATGGCAAAATTGACCCTGTAATCGGTAGAGAGCCAGAAATCCAGCGAGTTATCCAAATTTTAGGTCGTCGCAGCAAGAATAACCCGATTTTACTCGGTGAGCCGGGGGTAGGTAAAACAGCGATCGCTGAAGGGTTAGCACAACGCATCTATAATGGCGATATTCCCGAACTTTTGCGGGATAAACAGGTAATTGCCCTCGATATGGGGTCTTTACTGGCGGGAACCCGTTTTCGCGGCGATTTTGAGGAACGTTTAAAGGGTATTGTGGAGGAAGTTGGCAAATCGGGCAATATTATCCTGTTTATCGATGAAATTCACACTCTTGTCGGTGCTGGTAGCATGGGAGGAGCCATGGATGCTTCTAACTTGCTTAAACCTGCTTTAGCTCGCGGCGAGTTACAGTGTTTAGGGGCAACGACTCTCGATGAGTATAAACGGCATATTGAGCGAGATGCGGCTCTAGAAAGACGTTTTCAGCCAGTTATGGTGGGAGAACCGACTAAAGAGCAAGCGATCGAGATTTTACAGGGTTTAAAAGCCACCTACGAGAATTTCCATCAGGTAAAATACGCTCAAAAAGCGATCGAAGCTGCCGTTAATCTATCCTCGCGCTATATCAATGATCGCTTTTTACCGGACAAAGCGATCGATCTTCTCGATGAAGCGGGATCCCGCACCCATCTACGCTATTCCCTACAAAGTAAAAGTCCTGCGGAGGTTAACGAAGAATCACCCCTAATTAACCCCGAATCTTTAATTCCGGTGGTGGATGCGGAGGAAATCGCCCAAATTGTCGCCGCTTGGACAGGTATTCCCGTTAGCCAATTAACTGAAACTGAGTTGGAATCGCTCTTAAATCTGGAATATCAACTGCACGAGCGGATTATTGGTCAACAGGAGGCGGTAAATGCCGTTTCTCGTGCTATTCGTCGAGCGCGAGTAAATTTAAAGAATCCTAACCGTCCGATTGCCTCGTTTATTTTTGCCGGTCCCACGGGAGTGGGTAAAACTGAATTAACGAAAGCCTTAGCTAAGTTGCTCTTTGGCTCGGAATCCAGTATGATTCGTCTAGATATGTCGGAATTTATGGAATCCCACACGGTTTCTAAATTAATTGGTGCGCCTCCCGGATACATCGGTTACAATGAAGGCGGTCAGTTAACGGAAGCAGTGCGTCGTCAACCCTATAAAGTAGTCTTGTTTGACGAAATCGAGAAAGCACATCCCGATGTTTTTAATCTTCTCCTGCAACTGTTAGAAGATGGTCATTTGACCGATTCCCAAGGTCGTCGGGTGGACTTTAAGAATACCCTAATTATCATGACCTCGAATATTGGCTCAAAAGTCATCGAAAAAGGCGGTAATAGCTTAGGATTCGAGATGGCTGACGATTTTGCTCAATCGCGTTACCAACAGATTTCTAATCGGGTGACAGACGAGTTAAAACAATATTTCCGTCCCGAATTTCTCAACCGTCTCGATGAAATCATTGTTTTCCGACAGTTAACTCGCGAAGAAGTTACCCAGATTGCCGATATTCTCATCGCAGCTCTAGCCAAACAATTGACAGAAAAAGGCATTTCTGTGGAAGTTACCGCCGCTTTTAAGGATTTGGTCATCAATGAGGGTTATGATCCTAGCTACGGTGCGCGGCCTTTACGTCGTGCTTTAACTCGACGCTTAGAGGATAGTTTAGCGGTCGCGATGTTATCGGGAGAAGTCAATTCTGGAGACCATGCAATATTAGATGTAACTGCTGAAGCTGTGGTGACAGTCTCTCGTCATCAGCGCTCTGAGCAAAACGATATTCTCTCGCAATTACAGTTACAACCAGTGGGTTAATCCCCTCAAAAATTGCTTTTTTCGGGGTTGAAAATGTTTCAACCCCGATTTTTATCACTTTACTAAATTGTCCGTCATACCAAATCCTGTTAAGTAGTCGTGCAAAATTAATTTCCTAGTCGAGACTCCGAGACTCCGAGACTCCGAGACTTACAAGACAGCTATTAGGGATCGGATTTGAGTTTTCAGTTCACTGTTTACTGATCACAAGCAGTCTGACGGAGTAGTGGCTTAGATGTGTAATTAATTGTGCTTAGATACTTATTCTTCTTCAAATTTTTCCCAGGGAATTAAGTTGGCCATAATAACCCAACGGTTTTCATCTGATAGTTTTCCGCGGTTCGACAAGCGGTTCGGACCTCGGCGTGAGCTTTTGTCGAACGCTGATCTCACCGTCGAAGCCTCACCGTCCACCAAAGGGCAGTTCAAATGATTCGGGTTCTGATGGAGTTGCGGTCGAGAGCCGATACATCTGTAGTGAATAAAAAAAAGTGCCTGGCTTTTAGGGTATTTTACCTTTTTTTGGGCCTTTTTTCTCAACTTTATTGAGTCGAAACCTTTTTCCTATCGGCATTTCAGGCTTTTTCAGCAAGCCCTACCTATAAAGACGATTGGCAACCTTGTCAAGAATTAGTGATAAAATTACAACATAAACAGTAATTTTTACCCTAACCATAATCCCTCACCCCCAATAACAATTATGATGCACGGTTTTATTCCCCCTCATCGTTATTTTCCCTATCTTACTTGGACCGATATAGATTTAATGTCAGATAAGGAAAATGTGGTAATTATTCAACCCATCGGTGCGCTCGAACAACACGGACCTCATCTCCCTATTGCCGTCGATGCTGCCATTAGTTTAGGGGTTTTAGGCAAAGCTTTCGAGAAATTAAATACAAATGTTCCCGCCTTTGCTTTACCCTGTCTCTACTACGGAAAATCTAACGAACATTGGTCTTTCCCCGGCACGATTACCCTCTCGGCAGCCACTTTATTAACCCTCATCCAAGAGATAGCTGAAAGTCTCTATCGTTCGGGTTTTCGCAAGTTAGTATTAATGAACTCCCACGGCGGACAACCGCAAGTTATGGAAATTGCCGCTAGGGATATTCATCAACAATATCCCGATTTTTTAGTATTTCCTTTTTTCACTTGGCGAGTTCCCCACAATGCGGCTGAATTATTCTCGGAATATGAATTAGAATACGGTATTCATGCAGGAGATGTGGAAACTAGCATTATGTTATCATTACTGCCAGAACAGGTAAAAATTGAGCGGGCTGTCCGAGAATATCCCCAGGGTTTGCCAGAAAATAGTTTACTAACTATGGAAGGAAAATTACCCTTTGCTTGGTTAACTAAGGAATTAACTAAAAGTGGAGTGATGGGAGATGCTACTAATGCAAGTAAAGAAAAAGGCGATCGATTATTAGAATCCGTTGCTAATGGTTGGGTACAGGCGATCACTGATGTTTATCAATTCCGTCAACCGAAGTTATATTAACTGCCTATTGTTAATTTTATTACAAAGTATAAAACTCCATCTCCCTTCTCCTTTGATTCGGTAATTTTATCACTATCTTCTATTAGCATTAATAGGAAAAATTTTAACCAAATAGTGGTAGTTTTTAGCATAGTTATTAATCTCAATTATGAGTTTTATTCTTGAAGTTTTAGAAATTTGGTAAACGATAATAAAAAGAAAATAAACGACATTTTTTACCATATTTTTCTACGGGATAAGAATTGAAAACAGAATCAACGCCTAGGATAATTAGGTTTTCTGTAATTGCTTGAGAAATTAATAATTGTTTCCCCAATGATAGGGGCGCATAGGGTGCGCCCAAAATATAATCTAGGTATTTCTAAAAAATTGAGACGCACCGGGTTGAATCTCCCTATTGAGGATTTTTTGGGACAGCAACAATCAAAATACTTCTGATTTGCGAGCGACTTAACCTGACCGGAAAGATATCTGTATAATCTAGACCAGCTGCTCTAGTGCCATAATCATTTTCCACTTGCTTCAATAAATCTCGATTGAGAGGCCATTGTCTCATGTCTCCACCTAGTGCCGGACCATTAACTGGATTGTTAACACTTGCAGCCGTATCTAGAAGCATTTGATCGTGGGTAAAAGCTAACACTCTATCCAATAATTCATCGTTGGTATAAGTGAAAGCATGATCATCCCTCATGGGATTGATCATTTGAAAAACGTCACATCCTTCATCTAAAACCATCGCTTCTTCCGCACCGAATCCATCGCTCATAATTAAGGTAATCCCTTCTAGGGTATTGCCGATCCTTGCCGATAATCCCGAGGACGCAAAACAGATAATTTTTTGACCGGACATTCCCAAAATTCCAAAAGGATAGATGCTCTTGGGAAAGTAAATCTCTACCGTGTCTCCTCCGGGGCAAGGAAAATATTCTCCCGCCCGACGCGGAGAAACACCAACCCGTCTAAAGTGCTGTTCATCTAATTCGTTTGCGACAGCAGGATCAGCCAGATTGATGTTCAGAAAACCCCCGGGAGAAATTAATTGAGTTTCTACGATAATCGGTCCGTTTAAAGCGGCACGTCTGGCATTCAAATCGCCGTAGAGTTGATATTCCCCCAAGTTAATTGTATTAATAACCTGCCTCCTAAAATGCCCCGCACATGGAATTTCATAAGGCAGGCAAAAAATATGGCGTACATCTTGGAATCGATCGATAGCAGTAAATAGGGGAACCACATCACCTTGTTGAATAATAGTTTTTCCCGCTAGGGCAAACTCTAAAAATGGGGCGATATTCTGTAAATTAGCATCGTATCCCGGTAGCGTTCTTAAAAAAGCATCATAGTCAGCCACCCTCGGATCGTTAATCTGTATTATATTTGCCCCTCCAGCCATAATAAATTTTAAATCCAAAAATTCATAACGATGGCCGAGGCGTGTAGCCATATCATCACGCCATTTGACCAAACACCGATAGATGCGATGATCGATCGGTTCTTGCGGGTCTCCGGGGAGAAACATTCCACATAATTGATTTTGCAAGGAGTTTATGTAGTAATTAGGGCCAAGATAGGCAAGATGCCACGGATTCATCGTTAGATCCCCACAACCTTGGGCGCCAATAATGAGCCAATCCTGTCCTCGCTGAGCGCAGAATTCTTTGAGATGATGATAAAGTGTCCAAGTCCCTGCTCTCTGCTCGTAACCATTGGTCGTAGAGTCTAGGCTAGGAATAGCAATTTGATCAAGTCGAGGAAGAGTTATATTCCCCACTGCATGAGGATCCTGCATTCTGGGAGGAGTTATACCATCCCGTTGAATGCCGGGGCCTTTTTGATAGTCTGGAGTCACGGACACAAAGAGCTGCTCTTTTTCCGTGTCTAGAGTCAAAGAACCAGTATTAAAAACTCGATGTTTCACCATAACACCCCCTGCTTGTCTAGGTGTGACAGTTGCGGCTAGACAAGCTAATTAGCCCTAGGCTATCTGTTTTTTTTTAATCTCAACCTCGCTGACCTGAAGGGGAGTGGGGCTTTATATTTTTTTCCTGAATCTATCAGAAAGCCTAGCATTTATCGTATTACCATACTTAAATTATAGTTCCCCGGAGGAAGTCAACTCTCGCCTCAATCCTTAAGAAATCCTCAAGAAATCCTTTCCCCGCTCTCGTTTCTGAATTGCCAAGAATTGCGTTATAATTAAAGAAATATTACAAGTGATTGACAAAAATGAGTAAGCCTGATATAGAAGCCATTGCCCTCCAGTTAGAAAGCAGCAACTCTAAAGACCGTCTGTTGGCCCTGGCCTCCCTGCGAGAAGTGACCCCAGAGGAGGCTGTACCCTTGATCAAAAAAGTCCTTTATGATGAAATGCTGCCAGTGCGATCAATGGCTGTCTTTGCCTTGGGAGTCAAACAAACCGAGGAATGCTTTCCTATCCTAGTGGATTTGTTAGCCAATGATGCCGATTATGGCATTCGCGCCGATGCAGCGGGGGCTTTAGGTTATTTAGAAGATATTCGCGCTTTTGAACCCCTACAACGGGCTTTTTACGAAGACACGCAATGGTTAGTCCGCTTTAGTGCTGCCGTTGCTTTGGGCAATTTGCGCGATATTCGGGCTAAACAGGTGTTATTATCGGCTCTCGATAGTAACGAAGCGGTTATTCAACAGGCCGCTATTGCCGCTCTTGGGGAAATCAAAGCAGTGGAAGTCGTCGAGAAGCTTTTAACTTTTGTTAACTCCGATGACTGGTTAATCCGGCAGCGATTAGCGGAAGCTTTAGGCCATCTTCCGGCGGAAAAAACGATCGCAGCCTTAAAATTTTTGGTCAAGGACGAACATCCACAAGTGCGCGAAGCTGCCCGTTTATCCTTGCAAAAATTGGCCAAGGTCTAGGGATAGGATAGAATAAATAATCTATTCTTTCAGAGCGATCGATCTTTGCCTACAGCCATTCATGGACATTCAAGAATTTATTAATCTCTGTGCGGGTAAATGGTTTTCTCAGCGCACCAGTTATCAATTAGCTACCCAAAAAGTTGCCAATAATAAAGCAGAAATCACCATCGATTTGCTGGCTGCCGATGCTGCCGATGTGGTGCAATTATGTTTAGAAAATAACTGTCAGTCCCAGACCAGTCTAGGGGGATGGAAAACGACCTGGGATAATTCCGTGGACTATGGACAACCGAAAAAAATCGGTTCTAGCTATTTAGTTTGGCTACCCTCAGAAAATTCTTGGCAAGGAAAATTGCTCAAATCGGACGGTAAATCGGCAGCGCTGGGAGAATATCATCTCAGAAGTGATCAAGCTTTAACTTTAACCATCGAGGATAATCACCATCGTATCGAGGAAAGAATCTGGTTTGCTAGTCCTAATCTGAGATTGCGTACCAGTATTATCCAGTCAGCCAATGGCGATCGCCAGACGGTTTTTTATTCGGAAATTCGCAAAATGGTTGCTACTAAGTAGTTGTCATCTCCAATGTCTGAGGTGGGGAAGACAGGGTTAATCTTCCACCACTCCAGTCAAATCCTGCTAACGTCGGCCACGTCTGCTGCTGCCGAAACCACTACGACTAGGGGTACGACGGGAACCAGAGGAACCAAAACTAGGAGAACGTTTGACATTATCAGATTTACCCGAATTCTTCAGGGTACTAGAACCATAACCGGAACCACTGGGTTTTGTGGTGGTGGTGGTGCTGCGATTGGGACTAGAGGTAGTATTACTGGGATAACGACGTAAATTGCCAGTAGAACGGAGAGTTTGCCGGTTTTTGACTGCCGGAGGTGGACTATTATGTTTAGTCCGGTATTGATCTACTGCCTGATTATAGGTGGAACCGTAACCACCAAAACCGGTCATCACACCTCCCGGAGTATAGAGGGGAGGAACGTAATATTGAGGACGAAAGAGCAAACTACCCAAAGCTTGACCAGCAACAGCACCGAAAAAAGGACTCCAAAAACTCGATTCTTGCCGAATCACCACGGTTTCCTGTTGTCCGGTTTGGGGATTTTGCCGCACTTCCGTGACATTATGGACATACTCAATTTTAAAATCTTCGGTCATGTACAGGGTAGCCTGATCACCGTTGATTTCTACCGCGGTTTTTTCCCCTTTAGCAATGTCCTCATCGGTTAATCTAGCCATTTGTAGGTTAGTGGTGCGAAAGAGGGGAGAAGTCCCCCCAGGGGTGTTTAACAGCATTAAGGTATAAGTGCCATCTCCGTCATCGTAGGTAGCTTGTTGCACCTCGTAGCGACCGCTACTAACCTGATTGGATTCTTGTCTTACAATACTGTTATTAGCTGACGGTGACTGAGTTTGATTTGACGAGGAACCACAGGCCACCGTTGTGCAACAAAGGGTAAGAATTAAAAAGATTGTCGTTACTTGGCGCAGCATAAGGGCAAAATTAAGACTATAAAGGCAGCAATTCTGGGAAATTGAGTAATAGTTGCTCATTGGTCAATTCATCTCCCAATTGAGCAGGAGAAAAATGTACCTGAATCGCACGCAGCCGACCTTGGTAGTGAAGGTTAATTATTGATTTTAAACCATCTTCCAGGGCCTCTCGATCGGCTAGGCTAGTTTCTAAAGCAGCACTCTCACCCTCGAAGGCTATTGTGATCATAACAACTAAGTTATCGGTGACGGGTAAAGTTAAGGGTTCCTTTTCCCCCACTTCCCCAGACACCGATTCACTTAGGTATCTGGCCGCGGAATCGGTAAACAGTTCGTTAACGTAGTCTCCCGCTTCCCCCTCACTCCAAAAAATATCGCCCTCATTAGCCACAGAAAACCAATAGAGGTTCATCTGCAGCAGATTTTGACAAATTTCTACTAAACCCTCTCCCATGACCTCTAAATCGCCTTCGCAATCGATCGCCTCCCGGCCAGTACGATTAAGAATACCGATCAGAGGTGCGACTTCTTGTCCGTAGAGATGCAAGAATAAGCGACAGACCACATAGCGAGTTTTACCCGCAAATTTCTTGAAGCGATCGCCTAAAGAACTCATAATAGACCTCTTGTAAAAATCAAAAATTGTCGTTAAGGTTAGGAGTCATTAGTCTTGAAGTCATCAGCTAGATCAAGGTGATAAGGGCCAATTAATCGGATAAATAAAAGCTGATAAGTAGGGAGGCACAATTATTTGTAGGATGGGTTAGCGCACTTCGTAACCCATGCAGGTGTTGGGTTTCATGCTTCAACCCAACCTACCTTCAATTTGCCATTTTCTAGGCTCCTATGCCTTGATCCCCTGTTAACAGTCTATAATGACTTAGAATCCTTTTGGTGTGAGCAAATGGCTGTCCAACTGCAACAAGCTTTAGTGGTTGCTTCCTATATCTTGAAACAGCGTCTAGCAGGGAAAAAGCGTTTTCCCTTAGTTTTAATGCTAGAACCTCTATTTCGCTGTAATTTAGCCTGTACTGGCTGCGGTAAGATTCAACATCCCCCGGAAATCCTCCGTAATCATCTCACCCCAGCAGAATGTTTCGCAGCGGTGGAAGAATGCGGGGTTCCGGTGGTTTCCATCCCCGGGGGCGAGCCGCTTTTGCATCCACAAATCGATGAAATTGTCAAGGGTTTAGTGGACAGAAAAAAATTCGTCTATCTCTGTACCAATGCTCTGTTATTGGAAAAAAGCCTGGATAAATTTACTCCTTCACCCTATCTTACTTTTAGTGTCCATCTGGACGGTTTAAAAGCACATCACGATCGCTGTGTGGATCGAGAGGGAGTATTCGATAAGGCAGTACAAGGGATTAAAGCGGCGAAAGCGAGAGGTTTTCGGGTTACTACTAATACCACGGTTTTTGAAGGCACAGATCCGCGAGAAATGCAGGAATTTTTCGATTTTCTCGCTACTTTGGGCATCGATGGTATGATGATTTCCCCCGGTTATAGTTATGAGTGGGCCCCGGATCAAGATAGTTTCTTGAAACGGGAGCAAACTAGAGCTTTATTCCGAGAAATTCTCTCACCCTGGAAATCAAGGCAGAAAAAGTGGAATTTTAACCATAATCCTCTCTTTCTCGATTTTCTCATCGGTGAACAGGACTATGAATGCACTCCTTGGGGTAGTCCTAGCTATAGTCTTTTAGGATGGCAAAAACCCTGTTATCTGCTCAACGAAGGACATTACAAAAGCTTTCGGGAACTTTTAGAAGAAACCAATTGGGATAACTACGGTCGAGCCAGTGGCAATCCTCAATGTGCCGATTGTATGGTACATTGCGGCTATGAACCGACCGCGGCCATGGCAGCTTTTAAACCGGCTAATATGGGACGTGCGATGCAGAGTTTAATCGGAGTCTAATCTAAACTGATTCTAACCAGACGGCGGGGACTTGACTAGGGCGATCGGGTAATTGCATCCATCCCATTTCGCACAGACGAATTACCGAAGTTAATTTTTCTACCAAAGCGGGATCGAAACGAATCCCGCTATAATTTTGACAACGCTCTAGGGACTCTCCTAAATCTAGAGCTAGTCGGTCGCCTCGCGGTTGAGTTAATTCCTGAAAATAGGCCGATAATCCTAAAATTCGCGACTCTAGGCTGATTTCTTCCCCTTTTAAGCCGTTGGGAACCCCGCTACCATCCCAGTATTCAAACTCATGGTAAATAATCTGTTGAATTGGGGCTAATTCGGGCATAGTAGCGAGTAATTGTGCGCCTAACACCGATCTATCCCGCCAAAATAACGCATTTGCTCCCTCTAACTGACTGGCACGCTGTCTAAAAACTTCGATCGGAGCCTCCGCCAGACCGATGCGGTATAATAAACCTGCTAATCGTAAGCGTCGTAATCTCAGGGTGGGTAAATCGAGCAATTGTCCTAACATTTCCGCTAAAGCGGCCACCTGTAGGGAAGCAAGGGGATTATCAATATCTCTTTCATCGACTTTTTGAGCCATTCTTAGAAAAGCTTGCAGTTTATTAGCGGCTAAATTTTTATTTAAACGGGATGCTTGTCCTTCTAAGTCGCTTAATTCTCGCGCTTGTCTGCTGACGGTGACTAACTGCTGTTGACTGGTTTGCAGATAGGTGACAATGCGAGAGACTACTCCCGTTAAATCCGTGGGAATGGGATTAATATTTTGACTAATTTCCTGCTGTTGTCTGCTTAAATCGGCCGCTAGACTGGGATTATAGGGATGCAGACGCTCAATTAAGATTGTAGCGGCTTTTTCGACTAAATCGCGCTCGAATGTCCATAAACCGTAGAATTTTCGCTCCGTGTCTATTTGGGGTTGACTATCGGACCGGTATTCTTCCGGGGATAACTCATGACAGAGTACCATGGAGGCGTAATCGGGGGAAAGAATGATTAAATTCCACTCATTAACCAAACTATCGCTATTATCTAAGTTAACTAGCGAAACATTCTCTAAACTGCCGGTTTTATGCTCAGAAAAACCACTATCGGCCACGGATGCGATCGCAATGTGACGAGAAGAGCGAGCAATATCTAAATAGCGCTCTGCTTCCTGTAAATACCATTTACCCTGTTGAAAGGTGACTAAAACCAGTGGTTTATTTGTACTGTCAGGGCTGCTAGTTTGCAAGATATGATCTTCAAGAGCATGACAGAGGGCCACCAGGGTATTCTTAAAATAGACCCCGTAACTGCTGGGTAATCGTCCCGATGAAGCTCTTTTTAATTGTTGTAAGCTGGATTCTACCGTCATAAGTGGCAAGATTAGGGGAAGTGGGGTGTGGGGTGTGGGGTGTGGGGTGTGGGGTGTGGGGTGTGGGGTGTAGGGTGTGGGGTGTGGGGTGTAGGGTGTGGGGTGTGGGGTGTGGGGTGTAGGGTGTGGGGTGTAGGGAGAATAAATAAAATAATCTCCTGACTCCTGACGACCGACTCCTGACGACCGACTCCTAACCCCACCAACAAACTTTTTCAGCGAACCCTAATTAATTTTATGACCTTAGTGATTTGTCCGGGTTTTCATGATTCTAGATTGACCGAGGATTTTTTAGGACATCTGGAGGGCAAATCGGTCAAATTACGCCCCTATATTATTATTTCTCCTTTTTCTTGCTTAAATGAAGCTTTTTCACCGGGAGAAGACCTGACCTTAATTGGGTTTAGTGCGGGGGTGGTAAATGCGATCGCTTTAGCTCATTATTGGCAAGCTCAAGGAGCGAAAATTGCAGCTTTAATAGCTCTGGACGGGTGGGGAGTGCCATTAATCGGTAATTTTCCCATTTATCGCCTTAGTCACGATTATTTTACCCATTGGAGTTCCTGTTTATTGGGTAGTGGTGGAGGAAATTTTTATGCAGATCCCCCTGTAGATCATCTTAGCCTCTGGTCGTCCCCCGATCGAGTAACTGGTTGGTCTGTCAATGGTAATTTTGTCCAACGCACCACCGCGTTAACTTTTTTATCTCAAATCGGTTAGGCAAGAATCAATTAAGTACAATTAGCTAGTCCCCTCCCTATCTTTCCTATTTCTTTACCGCTGCCAACTTATGAGTACATCTGTTCCAAATTCTTCAATTCTCTTGGTGGGAATTGAGGAGAATATCGCTAAACTAGCTACTGCGGACTTGAAAGAAGCAGGTTATCGTCCCCTGATTGTGCCTAGCATTGATAGTGCTTTCCCAGAAGTGAAAAGTTGGCAGCCAGCGATGATTATACTCGATCGCTTCCTCGCAGCGGAGGCCGGTGTGAAGTTTTGTCGTCGTTTACGTTCCCAGGGAAGTCGCGTTTATATTATTTTATTAGTATCTCAAGAAACTCTAGAAGAACGTCTCGCCTGTTTGGAAGCGGGAGCCGACGATTATTTTCTCAAACCCTATAATTCGCCATCTTTTCTCAAATTAATCCGTTTTTACCTGCAACCTCTGGAAACTATCCCCGAACAATTGTGCTTCGGTGACTTAGTATTAGATTTAGCCACTCGTCGTCTCTCCTATAAAAACAAAAATATTGAGTTGACGATGAAGGAATTTGAACTGCTCCGCTACCTAATGATTCACCCCAAAGAAGTATTATCAAGGGATCAAATTCTCGAAAATGTCTGGGGAGATGAATTTCAAGGAGCATCAAACGTTATTGAGGTATATATTCGCTATTTACGCCTGAAGATGGAAGCTGGTGGTCAAAAACGCCTCATTCATACCGTGCGCGGTGTCGGCTACGTTTTACGCGAATCTTAACAGGAGTTAGGAGATAGGAGTCGGTCGTCAGGAGTCAGGAGATTATTTTTATTTATTCTCCCCACACCCTACACCCCACACCCCACACCCCACACCCCACACCCCACACCCCACACCCCACACCCTACACCCCACACCCTACACCCCACACCCCACACCCACCACCCTAGTCAAGCTCTGCTATTCGATCTGGATGGAGGTGGGGGAATCGATGGGAGGGGTGGAACTCCCCGGGGTGATAGTTTGACGGTATTGACTATAAAGACGATCGCGCCAAGCAAAAAAGCCTTCGTAGGCGCTATTATCGGCTAACCCCGGAATCCCCTTGCCTTGCAATTCCCTGGGTAAGTTGAGATAGGAACCAGGGGGAAACTGAAGCAGTACACTTAATCCCGCCACGGCTAAATCGGCTAAAGTGGGCTGATCCCCGACTAAATAGGGACGATTGGTTAAAATGAGGTTCAAAGCCTCTAAATCTTGTTGTAGCCCCTTTTTCGCCGTATTGATAGAATCTTTTCCCAGACCTACACCCGTCCCAAAAATATCAATTAATTCCCCCGGCATGGAACCCAGTAACAAGCGCATAAAATCGGGAGTTTCCCGAGGTAAAAAAGCGGTACGAAAGTTTTGATTTTGGGCAAAAGCGCCGAGAAAAGCGGTTCTTCCTTTCAATCCCAAGGATTCATCGGCCCATTCTTCGATTAATAAACATTGACCCCGTTGTAAGGGATCTGTGGGGATAATTGGTTTTTCAGGATACTTGCGATCGAGATAAAAAGCAATCTCCGTCGAGTCAGCGATATAAGTATCACCATCCTTGAGGACGGGAACCTGTCGCTGTCCAGAAAGACGGAATAATTCCAATTGTCCAACCCCCGGCACCACGTCCCTTTTTTTATAGGCAAGTCCTTTATAGTCAAGGATGAGACGGACTTTCTCACAATAGGCAGATAATTCAAATTGGTAGAGTTCTAGCATGGGATGATATGGCCTCTCGATAAATCAGTTTCTCCCTGATTACTCTAACCCTATCGGGCATCGATCGCCTAAACTTAAAGACTTTACTCCGATTTTACTCAGACATTTGTACTAAAAACGAGCAAGACGAAAAAATCATCTTTTGCTAATTTTAGGAATTAGGCTGGGTACTCTTGGGGAAGATAGACTAGACCCAGCAACCCCAACTCAATAGTGCCACGCTTTTAGGTTAGGATATTTTCAAGCATTAAAAGCTAAGGATAACTTATATAGTAATTTCAATTAAGATTGAGAATATCAATGCCAGAGTCCATAAGAGTCTAACTGGTCTAGAGTGTATCAGACTTATCTGAAAGGACTATATGTTCTGGCAAGCTGACTCGCGAGAGACTAATAGTATACCCCTATAGTAGAGGCGTGCGAGGGTCGGCTCCTTTCTCGGGTCGGAAGTTATACCATTTTTCAAAAGTAATGACAGAGATGGTTATGCCTGGTGCATCTCAATTTTGTCGAAATATCCAGATGACATTTTGGGCGCACGCGGTGCGCCCCTACCATTGGCGAAATAATATTATTGTAGGGGCGAATTGCCTTCGCCCTCTTTGAACAACTTCTGCTGCTCACCTTAAGTGAGAGAAAATCACCAATAGGATACCATTTTTCTTTATTCGCGTCACAACGAATGCAGGCTTGGCAAGCATTCGAGCGTGGATGTCTGTCATGGATTTAGAAATTTGGTATTACCTAAGGGACTTGCGCTTTGATGATGTACCACTTGCGGGTGGTCTGGTTCTTCTACACAGCGATGGTCTAGCTGGGATGTTATTCTTAAGCAAGTCCCTAAAATGTCGGATGAATGCCCCGCTACATTTTTCGACAAGATACTCACCTTTGCGCGAGATGAAATCCGACCAGAATATCAGCAACGGAGCATCGGTTTAATTCCACCATCTGTGAGTAAACTGTGTTATACTTAACCTAGCCAATGGTCGAGGTTTGTTAAATGCTAGTCGTAGAAGCAAAGCTAAAAAACGGAACACCAGAGCAATATCACCAGCTTGATGAAGCGATCAGAACTTCTCAGTTTGTGCGTAACTCTTGTGTTCGTTATTGGCGGTCAAATCAAGGAACAACCCGCAATGATCTCCAAAAACTTTGTCCGGTACTAGCTAACAATAAAGAGACACCTTGGGTTAATAAATTAAACTCTCAAGCACGTCAATCTTCTGCTGATAGAGCCTGGCAATCAATTAATCGGTTTTATCAGAATTGTCATGCTAAGATACCTGGAAAAAAGGGTTTTCCTCGGTTCAAAAAGCCTAGCCGTTCCGTTGAGTACAAACTAACAGGCTACCAACTATCTGATGAGCGACGTAAAATCAGATTTACTGATGGCTTTAAAGCAGCAGAATTTGATTTATGGTGTAGTCAAAAGACATTAGTTTATTATTCAGAACAACAGATTAAACGGGTAAGAGTTGTTAGCCGTGCTGACGGTTATTATTGCCAGTTTTTGATTGACGTAGAACGGCAAGAATACCATAAACCAACGGGACAAATAACAGGAATTGACTTAGGGTTAAAAGAGTTTTATACCGATGCTCAAGGCAATACCGTAGAGAATCCACGTTATTTAAGCAAGTCAGAAAAACGACTTCAAAAAGCACAAAGGAGATTATCAAAACGATTTCGTCAAGGAAAGAAACAGTCTAAAAACTATCACAAGCAACGGATAAAAGTAGCTAAACTTCACTTGAAAGTATCAAGACAACGTCAAGACAAAGCAATTAAAGACGCTTTGGCGTTAGTCCAGTCTAATGATCTGGTAGTCTATGAAGCTTTAAAGGTAAGAAACTTAGTCAAAAACCGTAAGCTTGCCAAGTCAATTTCTGATGCTTCTTGGTATAAATTCACTCAATGGTTGAATTATTTTGCTAAGATTTATCGGATTGTCTGTGTTGCTGTACCACCGCATTTCACGACTCAAGATTGTTCAGTTTGTGGGACGAGAGTTCAGAAATCATTAAGCACTAGAACTCATCAATGTCCTAATTGTCAAACAGTCTTAGATAGGGATCATAATGCAGCAATAAATATTCTTAAAAAAGGGTTACAATATTTGGGAAATTATCTCAATGCCTCGACTTCGCTCGGCATTGACACTGAGCTTGTCGAAGTGTCAACGGTACTGTTGGGCAAACAGAAACCGACCCAAACGCCTTGAGAGAGTCCGCCTCTGGATTTTTAATGGAGACATTGAGAATCTAAGCTGTCTCGTTGAACAAGGAATTTCTAACAGCAATGTAGAAAGAATCCCCCGTCACAGCGTAGCTTGACGGTGGGAGTATGTCAAATTTAAACTGCGTATTAGACATTTTAGTACAAATGCTCAAACTCTCTCTCCCTGATCCCAACTCTGGCGCTCCCATGCAGTCTTAACGAGTAATTTAGATAGTCAACAGCTTATGCAATTATCCATCGACGTTTTTAATGACGTAGTTCACTATCTCGACAGCCACGAAGAAAAATTACGGATCAAAAAATTAATCTTTTGTATCTGTAAAAAATATTGGGAAAATGATCCTAATATTTTAAACGCTGTGGCTATGGAAGACTTGGTAAAGGAGTTAGTGCAACTCAAAACCAGTAAAGAACAATTAACTTTTTCTGTTGATAAATTAGTGAAAAACCTAAATCGTCCTCAAGTTTATCTGGGCGTAGCCACGGTTATTATTGAGCAAATCAGTAAATTATATAGTAATATTGCTGCCGCCTACGACACTCAATTATTACCAGTAGAACCGGAAGTTAACCCTAGCTTTGCCGCCGTTAATAATGCTGTCAACAACGAGGAAGATAATTTATTAAGACAGGTGGTTAGTAGCCTAGAAAATAATCGAGAGACGGCGAGAATTAAAAAATTAATGTTTGCCGCCTGTAAAAATCGTTGGGAAACCGATCAAGCGGTGATTAATAATTATGGCTTAAAAAATATTATTTTAGAACTTCAGCAAAAAAATCCTAATTTCCTAAGCTTGCAACAAACTGTCAACCGAGTTGCCAAAAATATTAATAAAAAAGCTCTATACCTAGCCCTAGCCAAGATTATTCTTCCCCAGCTAGAGCCTCTCTACGATACTGATAAGGATAACGAAGAACAGGATAATGAGTCAGAAAGTCAAATCTTGAACAGTCAAATGGTTCATCTAAATAATGATTGTGATTCTGCGGCTAAAACCGCATCTTTCTCCTCCTCTAGAAGTGAACCTGTGGATTTTTCCTCTTCGATCATCGATTTAAATGAACCGCAATTAGTCATGGAATTGCCCTTAGCAGAGCCAGCTTCCTCAAATAACAACCCCAGTAATTCTCCACAAATTCCTGCCTACGACCCCTTTGAAATTCGTTTAGAAATTTTCCAGTATACTAATCCATTACGAGCCAAAATATTGATTTTCTCGCTCCTATTTCATCATTGGGATCGGAGCGATCAAGATTGGTCAACCTTGCGAAGTTATACCCTAGAAGATTTACTACAACAACTAATCCAAAGTGGGAAATCCCTCCAGGATATCGAAGTTCAACTATACAATATTGCTCAAACCCAAATGGATAGGGATGCTAACGTTCAAACTGCCAGTATTCTGGTGCAAGTTTTACAAAGAATTCTCTAATTTTTCACCCAAATTTATCTGGATATTCTACCTATGAAACCCAACGAATTAATTGCCCGTTATACCGCGGGAGAAACTGAATTTAGTAGCATAAAATTACCAAGAGTTAATTTAGTTGGTGCTGACTTAATTGGCATTGTTTTAAATAAAGCGGATCTGCACGGAGCCAATCTTCTCTTTACCTATCTTAACCGGGCTAATCTCGCTCAAGCTAATCTTGTGACAGCTAATTTAAGCGGTGCTAGTCTCAACCAAGCTGACTTAAATGGGGCAGATTTACGCAGTGCCAATTTACACGGAGCGCTGCTACAAGGGGCTAATCTTCGTGATACCGATATAACCCTAGCGACGTTACTTGATGCTAACTTAATCGGGGCGGATTTACGGGGGGCTGATTTAAGTGGTGCTAACCTCACTGGTGCTTGTTTGCGGCGAACAAATATGCGTCAGGAAAAGAAAAATCATAACACTAATTTACAATCGGCTAATCTCTATCGCACCGACCTGCAAGGGGCTAATATGAAAGGGGTTAATCTGGTGCGAGCTAATCTAGTAGGAGCCAATTTAAGTGGTGCTAATTTATGTGATGTTGACCTCAGAAAAGCGGATTTAACTAATGCTAATCTCAAAGAGACTTTACTCAATGATGCTAATTTAATCGGGGCGTGTTTAGTAGGGGCAAATCTAGAGGGAGCCAATTTACTGCGTTCAAAAATGAGCGATACGGAAGCAATGGGTGCAAATTTCCATAGTGCAATTATGACTCAAATAAAATTCGATCGAGCTAATCTTAGTCAAGCTAATTTTCAAGCGGCAAGAATGAATCATGCTGATTTAAGAAGGGCTAATCTTTCAGGAGTTAATCTCAGCGAAGCGGATTTAGTTGATGCTTTTTTTGCTAGAGCAGATCTGACTGGTGCTGATTTAAGTAATGCTAATCTAACTGGTGCTGAGTTAATGAGTGCTAATCTGATGGGAGTTAACTTCCGCGGTGCAATTATGCCCGATGGCCGGATTAATAATTAAAATTACTAGACATTGTTGTTGGCAATTATTCCGGTATAATTTAGAGGTAGAATTGAGGGTAATCTTATGGTTGAGCCAGTAATTATTGCAGAAGATATGGGCAAAATCTACACCAGCATTACAGTTATCAATCGCGCGGATCAAATTCGTGCGGAGGATGGTATGATCGCACCGGAACAAATTCGCTCTCTTACCCTAGAAAATGTCTTGGTGGATACGGGAGCAACTACTCTTTGTCTGGTGCCAGAAGTAATCTCCCGCTTGGGTTTACAGCTTTTAAAAGAAGTAGATGTAGCTACGGCTAAAGGCATAGGAAAAGCGAGAATTTTTCGCGATGCCACCTTAATTATCGCGGGCCGGGAAGGAACTTTTGAATGTTTGGAATTACCCGGAGGTCAAAACAATTTATTAGGAGTAATTCCCTTAGAAGCTTTGGGATTAGAACCAGATATTCTTAGCCAAAAATTGCGAGTTTTACCCACGGAATCCCCCGATACTTATTTAACAATTTTATCGAACAAAATAGCTCTATAAAATCACTTTTTTTCTGACTGTTCCGGCTCTTTCAGCTATAGCGATAATCTCGATTTCTTGACCAGAAACTCCCTTAATCACCCATTCCACTGTACAGCGATAATCTAAACCTTGAGCAAGACTACTATATACTTTATTTGATCGACCTTCTAAGTGAACGATTTCCTGCTCTAATTTTCCCACTATTAAACTCACCTCATCGGCTAAATTTAACTTGACTTGAATGGGACGAACAATCTTTCTTTCCAGTGCCTTTTTACTGGTATAAGTGGGTAAAAATCCCTGATTTTCTAACTGTAAAACCAGATGATAAATACCATTTCCCTCCGACTTAAGATCAAGACGAGAGATAGCTAAAAGAGGTGACATTAAAGCATGGGCAATAGTAAACTGACATTGTTTCTCACATAAATCTGGTAAATACTTCTCGGGGGCATTTTGCCAGACATTTTTAAAGTCCCAACCGCCAATTTCCACCTCTCCCAATTGGGGGTGATCAAAACTTTGCCAATTAATAAAACCCTTTCCCGCTAAATTCTCATCATTCCAACGCTGTAATTTCAATTCATCTTCCAAAGGATGCCAGCGAAACCATTGAATATAATCATCTTTTTTCACTGCTGCTTGGGTGGGTGCATCCCATAACTCCACCGTAAAACCATACCAACCAAAATGATCGTAACCGTAATCATCCATGGCACCGTTAGTCACTTCTTTGGGATGATAACGAAAATCGTGATAGACAGAAACGCATTCATAACCAGTCATTGCTTTTCCCTTATCGGCAATATATTTATACATTTCTAAGTCTTCCACGGGGAAATATTCATCGGGATGGGTGCTATAGGGACGCAACATGACTGCTGAATAGGTATGATAGGTAACGAAGCCATTAATATTAGTGTTATTTGCCCAAAATTCGGCTTCTGCACGGGTTTCTGGCTCCGAAAAAGGAAAATCTCCGGCCCCCTGTTGTTCCCCTTCAGGAACCCAATAAACGGGATAATTGCGGTTAAAATCCAGGCCCTCTAGGGTGGGGGCAGTGGTGAAATTATAGCCATCGTAATCGCGGATTAAACCTTCGGTGAGCAAAGTGTAAAAAGTTCCCTCAAATTCCTCTGGTTCGCGACGCACCATAATGCGAGGATCTTGTTCAGAAATTTTCCAAGCGCCACAGGTATCTTTTTGGCGCATTTGTAGGATTAAACCATCGCCGTTAATATCTTCAGGATATAGCCCCGGTTTCTCATCCGTGTGGGGATAGGGGCGAATACTCGATCGTAACATATAGGGAGTGGTGAGATATTTTTCGGCTCCATCCACGGCTAATCGCGGCAAAATATAGACAGTGTAATGGTCAAGAAGTCTGGTAATTGGGGAATTATGACCGTATTGGCGCAAAAGATGAGAGATAGTGTAGAGAGCGACGGCAGAGCCTGTTACTTCCCCCGCATGGGTGTTAGCATCGATCCAATAGGCAGGTTTTTCTAAATAGGGGCCTGTTGCTTGATTTGTTAGGGTAGTTAACCAGATATCTCGATTTTCGTAGCTTTTACCGATCGAGGTGAGGCTAATTAAATTAGGATAGGATGAGGCTAGGTTTTTCAGGAAAGAAACTAATTCGGCGTAGGGGTAATAGTGGCTAAAATCAAACATAATCTTCTGCAACTAAAAAAAGGATTCTCGGGTTAATTTGACAAAATATAAGGACAATAACAGTAAAAACTATGGATAGTCAAGATATCGCTCGCTATATCGAAGAAACTAACGGTATTTCTAAGCCTTGGCTGTTGGTGCAATTGCGTCTCAAAAAACTGCAAGAACGTCGTGCCAGTCTTTCCCAACAGGAATACATCCAAGAATTGGATGATATTCAGCAAGACTTAATAAAATTGGGCGAATGGTGGCGAGGAATCGAGTCAAAAGTCTTTAAACCCTAAGCGGTGGCGATAATCTGTAATACTCGCGGTAAATCCTCAAATTCGCCGATGATGCGTTTCACCGGTTGCGGCCAAACCCGGACTAAAGTGGGAATAGCAGAGACATGATTAGATTCTGCTTGTTCTGGATGCTTAGAGATATCGATCACTTTCAGGGTATAGGGATGGTGTAATTCTCGTTCTAGAAGCTGATGGATCGATTCTAGGGTGTGTTTAGTATTGGCATTATTACCGGAGACAAATAACCGCAAAACATAACCCTTGGGACTAGGGTTAGTATAGTCAGAGTCAGGATTAATCCCCGAAGTCGTTGGGTGGCGCTCCTGATAACGGAGAATCAGATCGTGGGATTGCCAAAGTTGGGGAAACTGCTGACGATAGGTTTCTAAGATAGTGGGATTAGAGGATTGTTCCTGCCAGGGTACAGTAAACCAAGCTCGATCGTCCGTGGCGAAAATAGCATTTAATAAAGGCTGATAGCGACGGACAAGGGGATAGACTTCGGCTCTAGTATGAATACGGTGACTGTAGGGATCTCGCCAGCGATCGATGGTAGCAGTAAAACTAGGAACTAAAAAATGGGGGGGTTCTGGCAACCCTAAAGCGGACTGGAGAGCAGCGCAGAGATTCAGATGCCAATGAGTTTGTTTATCAGGATCGATACAGTAAATCAGGTCGCCCCCGGGGGTAAACAGGGCGATGCCTTTAAAAATATCGGGCAACACAATCGCGGAAGTAGTCACTTGAGGGGTTCCCGTAGAGAATAAATAGGAACTTCTATTTTTTTAGGTTACTAAACTCTTGACCCCTCAAGAATTTCCTTCAGGGTTTTTCTAGATTCTACCCCGCAGCATCATCGCCAGTTCATTGGGAACCGGGGACATTTCCAGGGCGACCTCATCGCTAATCCGTCCCTCTTGATAGAGGTTAAACAGAGATTGATTAGTGGTAATCATGCCATGGTATTCGCCATCTTTCATTAATTCGAGAATTTCGTCATTTTTGCCGCTGCGAATGTAATCTTTGACGGTTTCTGTGTTGACGAGAATATCGTGAAAAGCCGTCCGTTTACTGTCGGTGGTACGACATAAACCCTGGGAAATAATACAAACCAAGGATTCTGCGATCGCCACCCGCAGGGATTCCTGTTCCTCGACGGTATAAAGAGTTAAAATCCGCTCCAGGGTTTTTACGGCGCTGTTGGTGTGCAGGGTTCCCATGACTAAGTGACCGGTTTGGGCAGCTTTCAGGGCAGTATTAACGGTGGATTTGTCCCGCATCTCCCCCACCAGAATAATATCTGGGTCTTCCCGCAAAGAGGCTTTTAGGGCATTATCGAACTCATGGGTGTGCATTCCCACTTCCCTTTGTTTGATCAAACTGCGACGACTTTGATGGACAAATTCGATCGGGTCTTCGATGGTGATAATATGTTTGGCTTGTTCTTTATTGATGTAATCAATCATGGCAGCTAGGGTGGTGGATTTCCCTGAACCCGTCGGACCGGTGATTAAAATCAATCCCTTCTGCACATCGCACACATCCCGGAACACCGCCGGTAAGCGCAATTGTTCCATAGTGAGAATTTTCAGGGGAATCAGACGCAAAACCATCCCCGGACCGCGCAGACTTTCAAAGATATTAATCCGCACCCTAGCGAATTCGTACTGAGTTGCACCGTCAAATTCTAGGTCTTTTTTAAAGCGAAGGATTTCTTCTTCCCCGAGGATTTCCCGTAACCAACTATAAAAAGTGTTGATGTCAATTTCAGGATAGTCGAGAATAATCATTTGACCACGATCGCGCATCCGGGGTTTTTCTCCAACTCCCAGGTGAACGTCCGAATAACCCCGATCAAAGGCCATCCGGATCAAATGTTCTAAGGTGGGTTGATTGGCAGCGCGACCGGGCCGGAGTGGGGTTTGGGGAGAAGCATCCTGACTGGGAGCGCGATTTTGGGGCGGACGTGGGGCGGGAATTTGACCATTTTGCGGCATATTAGGCACTGTTTTGGTCGGTGTCGCCACTTGTTGCGTCATTTCTTGAGTTATCCCCGTGCTGGTTCCCGTGATTAACTCTGAGGAAGGTATCGCCATGGAGGGAACCGGCAGCGGCTGCAGTGGTCGCGAGGAAGAATTGGGATTTTGACTCATGAGAAATAGAGGGTTTTTCCTTTTACTATTCCCCGATTGTACTAACATCTCATCCCCAATTTCTCAATTCCTCAATTGCTGACAGATGTTAGATTGAGGAGTAAGAAGTCAGCAGTCTCCCAGTCAGGAGACAGGAGACAGGAAGCAGGAGACTCCGAGACAGGGTGATAGGGTGATAGGGTGATAGGGTTTTGGGGTGATAGGGATTTAGGGGTTTAGGGAAATTTCATCCAAATGCTCCACTTCCCCCCGCAACGCGCACGAAGTGGTCTCCCCACTTCCCCACTTCCCCACTTCCCCACTTCCCCACTTCCCCACTTCCCCACTTCCCCACTTCCCCACTTCCCCACTTCCCCACTTCCCCACTTCCCCACTTCCCCACTTCCCCACTTCCCCACTTCCCCACTTCCCCACTTCCCCACTTCCCCACTTCCCCACTTCCCCACTTCCCCACTTCCCCACTTCCCCACTTCCCCACTTCCCCACTTCCCCACTTCCCCACTTCCCCACTTCCCCACTTCCCCACTTCCCCACTTCCCCACTTCCCCACTTCCCCACTTCCCCACTTCCCCACTTCCCCCTCTCCTATACCTTTTAAACAGGATTTAGACCCCAAAATCGTTACAATGGAGCTTTAGGGCTGATGATTTTGGCTGCTCATTTCTGTTTGATCGTCAGTTTTAGGGGAGGTAAATACGATGAATAGTCTGCAAACTTCAGTCGAACGAGAAAATTTAGAACAATTTTTGTTAGAAAATCTGCAAGATATTACAGATAAACTCAATCAAATTGTCACCGATTCTGATCGGATAATACTGGATAATTTACTACAAGAAACTCAAATTTTAGTTGAGCAAGTTAAGGATAACTCTAAAACTTATCAAGCAAGAGCCGATATATTTTGTCAAATTGATGAATTATGGTTTCAGGTATGGGAACAATATAAGAATGAGGTTTCGGCAATAAATTTGATTGAGATTATCAATGAATTTACCGATAGAGTAACTGCCTATGCTAAATTATTTATCGGCCTTGCTCAGATCAATGAGGGAAAGACTGGTGAAGAAAAAGCCGATTTAATCAGAGTGGTGGAAGGTTCACGCCTTCTCTCAGAAACGATAGATGTGTTTATTGATATGTTTGCCGATTCAGAACTAGAGCAAATTTACAAGGGAGCTAAAAATACTCTATCGATTTCTAATCGTACTATAACCGAATATTTCCAAGATACTGACAAATCTTTAGTCACCCAACTGAGAGCCTATTATAGTTTAATAATTTTCAGAATTGAAGAGCGATTTAATCCTAAAAATGTATCCTCAGAAACTACTTCTCATTCCCTAACAGATGATTTAAGCGATCTTGATCCTTGGACAAGAAACTTAGTGGGTGTTGTCGATTTAGGGTCAGAAGACCTAAAAGAGTCTTATATTGATTATTTAGCGGAGAAATATCAGTGAAACGAGTCTTATTCGACAGTGATGTATTGCTAGATGTTTTGGGTAAGCGTGAACCACATTTTCAAGCATCTGCACAAGCATTAAATACAGTTAAGACAGGTAAAACTCAAGGATATATTTCTGGTCATGCCGTCACTAATATTTATTATATTTTGTCTAGAAAAAACGGAAGAGAAGTCTCAAGAAAATTGGTGATAAGTATTCTAGAGAATTTGCAAGTTGCTAGGGTGACAGATGCAATAATTAGGCAAGCATTGACAAGTCCGATGAAAGATTTTGAAGATGCCGTTACCAGTGCCGTTGCTGAATCTGAAGGTCTAGAAATAATCATAACGCGAAACCTAAGAGATTTTGCCGCTTCCCCCGTTCCCGCAATGCTACCAGTAGATTTTTTATCGATTCTTTAACTAATGCTTGCTGAATAAATCTAAAAACCTTGTTGGGTAAGACTTTTAGACTTTTTGTCAATCAAAAAGTACTGGATATGGGACTGATCGGGGGAAAATTCCGGGACTTTTTCTCTGAAAATTAGGTAATTGACCAGATGAGAATCGGTAAAAACCTACACCCCACACCCCACACCCCACACCCTGTCCCCACGAAAAACTTTTTCAGCAGACCCTAACTAATGCTTCGGTAAACGTAAACCATCCGATCGCATGGGGATTAAAATCTGAGTTAGATTGCGTAATTGTTCGGCTGTTCCCATACAAATTAACAGATCCCCAGCCATTAATTCCGTATCTCCAGTCGGTCCGCCAATAAGTGTACCATCAGCGCGACGTATAGCCAAAACTAACGCCCCCGATCGAGATCTTAACTGTGCTTGACTAAGACTTAAACCCACACAGGGACAAGTCTTCGGATCGATTAAAAATTCTTCCATATAAAACGCTCGATCGGTCCCGGTTAAAATACCATCGACAAAATCCATTACTTGGGGACGTAGGGCGGCCGCTGCTAATCTTCTTCCTCCGGTAATATAGGGAGATACCACCGCATCGGCCCCGGCCCGTTGTAATTTTTGTACTGCTTCCTCGGTACTGGCCCTAGCAATGGCGCGAATTTTCGGATTAAGAGTTTTAGCAGACAAAACTGTATATAAATTCTCCGCATCGGAAGTTAAAGCGGCCACAATACAAATAGCGCGTTCAATTCCTGCCATTTGTAAAGATTTATCTAAGGTGGCATCCCCTTGAATAACAATATAATTTAATTCTTTGGCCCGATTTACCTGTAGGGGGTCTGTATCAATGACTACAAAAGGAATATTTTCTGCGTAAAATTCGATCGCTACCTGTCTCCCCGTGCGACCCAAACCACAGATGATATAGTGTTCTGATAGTCGATCGATCACGCGTTTCTCCTGTCTCTGTTTGAGTCCCTCTTGAAAATAGCCTTGAATTAAAGCTTCGGTCAAGCGATTAACAATATAACCGATGCTGACTACTCCCATGATAATCAAAACCATTGTAAACAATCGTCCCCGTTCACCTAGGGGATTAATTTCGCCAAAACCGACGGTAGCGAGGGTACTAATCGTCATATAGGCCGAATCTAGCAAACTCCAACCCTCGATCAGATGATACCAAAGCGTACCTAGCAAAAACACCACGATCAGGGCAAAAATTCCCCCGATTAATTCCTGACGCAGACGACGGTATTTATCTTCACTGATAGACAAGCAAAATTCACCCCTAAGACTGTCTAGTAAATTACAATGAAATCAGTTTTTAATCTAAATAACCTGTCCTTCTCAGACGGATTTGATTATAATTTCCCCTATGTCTAATCGCGCAGGAGTTCCCCAGTGAGTCCAGAAACCCTTTTAGAACCAACCTTAGTTGATCCCACTCCCAATTTAAACCCGAATCAACCCTTCGATCGAGATAGTTTTAACAGCTATGTGATGAATACTTATGGTCGCTTTCCCATTGCGATCGCCAAAGGGTTAGGCTGTCTTCTCTGGGATACTTCCGGGAAACAATACCTTGATTTTGTCGCGGGAATTGCCACCTGTACCCTCGGTCACGCGCACCCTGCTTTAATTGCAGTGGTTAGTCAGCAAATCCAAAAACTCCATCATGTCTCGAATTTATACTATATTCCCGAACAAGGAGAACTAGCTAAATGGATTGTCGATCATTCCTGCGCTGATAAGGTCTTTTTCTGTAATTCTGGTGCGGAAGCGAACGAAGCGGCGATTAAATTAGTACGGAAATATGCCCATACGGTGCTAGATTTCCTCGAACAGCCGGTTATTTTAACCGCTCACGCTAGTTTTCACGGTCGGACTTTAGCTACCATCACCGCAACCGGTCAACCGAAGTACCAAAAAGATTTTGAACCCCTGATGCCGGGGTTTGCCTATATTCCCTATAATGATATCGAAGCGGTGGAAAATGCGATCGCTGATCTCGATGAGGGTAATCGTCGGGTGGCTGCGATTATGTTGGAACCGCTGCAGGGTGAAGGGGGAGTTCGTCCGGGGGATATCGAATATTTCCAACGTTTACGGCAAATTTGCGACGAAAATAACATTTTGCTTGTCTTTGATGAAGTACAGGTGGGAGTCGGAAGAACTGGTAAACTCTGGGGTTATGAGAATTTAGGAGTAGAACCGGATATTTTCACTTCTGCTAAGGGTTTAGCGGGGGGTATTCCCATCGGTGCGATGATGTGCAAAAAATTCTGTGATGTGTTTGAACCGGGTAGTCATGCGAGTACCTTTGGGGGTAATCCTTTCGCTTGTGCCTCAGCTTTAACAGTATTACAAACCATTGAACGGGATCATATTCTCGAAAATGTCCAGCAGCGAGGGGAACAATTACGCGCCCGTTTACGCGTGATTGCTTCTCAATATCCCCATCTATTTGTTGATGTGCGCGGTTGGGGTTTAATTAATGGTCTGGAAATTAATTCAGAAAGTGAGTTAGTTTCTTCTACTATTGTTAATGCTGCCCTAGCAGAGGGTTTATTAATTGCTCCGGCCGGTCCGAAAGTTCTCCGTTTTGTCCCTCCTTTAATTGTCTCGGAAACAGAAGTAGATGAGGCTATGGATAAACTAGAAGCAGCGATCGCTAAAGTGGTTTAATTTCAGTTATCAGTTATCAGTTATCAGTTATCAGATGTAAGTTTTAAGTTTTAAGTTTTAAGTTGACAGTTTCCAGAACGTAGGTTGGGTTGAAGCATGAAACCCAACGCCCGCTCATGTTACGAAGTGCGCTAACCCATCCGACAAATAATTGTGCCTACCTACTTATGAGTCAATTATTTTTGAGCTTTATCCCCCTAACTGTAACTTTTTCGCTGGACTAGGGGAGGATGAATCTACTGTTGTTCGGGGCAAAAAAATGATCACTTCTGAACCTATTTATTCTCTCCCTAAAACCCCTCCTTTAGAAAATGGTGATCAACTAAGTCGCCAAGAATTTGAGCGTCGTTATCAGAACCTTTCTGAAGTAAAAAAAGCCGAATTAATTGAAGGAATAGTTTATATGTCTTCTCCTGTACGAGTGCAGAGTCATGGAGAACCTCATTCTGATATTTTAACTTGGTTAGGGGTCTATAAAGCTGCCACAATTGGGGTGATGTCTGCGGATAATACTACAGTGCGTCTGGATGCAGATAATGAGGTACAACCGGATGCTTTACTAAGAATTAAAATTGCTGGACAATCAACTATTAGTGACGATGATTATATCGAAGGTGCGCCAGAATTAATCGTAGAAATCGCCGCTTCTACTGCTTCCTATGATCTCCACAATAAATGGCGAGTTTATCGTCGTAATCAAGTGCAAGAATATCTTGTTTGGCGAGTTTATGAACGTCAATTAGATTGGTTCCGATTAAATGGTGGAGAATATATTAAACTTGAACCCGATAGTCGAGGGATAATTTACTCGCAGGGTTTCCCCGGTCTTTGGTTAGATGTTAATGCTTTATTAGCGGGTAACTTAGGACAGGTTTTGACAGTTTTACAGCAAGGTTTAGCCAGTCAAGAACATCAAGATTTTCTGAAAAAATTATCTCAAAAAACTAATAATTGACGATTAAATTTATGAATTGGCATCCTGACGCTTATCAAGCTTTAATTGCTGAAGATTATCCTCAAGTTGCGGCAATCTACGAGGAACTAATCGATAACAATCCCGAAAATATTTCTGACTATTGGTACTTGGGAGTTGCCTATCTTCTGCAAAATTTAGAAGCAGCAGCGCAGGTGATGTGGCAAAGTATTTTCAGGGAAGGAAATCCCGAACAAGTTAAGCAATGGCAAGCAGAATTAGAAGCAGTTTTAGACGCAGAAGCGCGACGACAACAAAGCAAAGGTGATCTGGCAGCTGTAGAATATCTTCGCTATCATCTACAGGAAATTGTTCCCAAGTCAATTAATAATTTATTAGCTTTATTCGACTTAGCTTTAGATTTAGAAATATTTGATCCAGAAGAACTTCTTAATTATCCTATTCAAGACAATCTCAGATATAATCCTAATCAAGAATTGCTTTTAAATGTAGTTCTCAAAAGTCTTTTATATCCCCACGAATTAACTTTAAATTTAGCTCAAGCAAGTTTACCCTACCTAGAGGAATTAGCTGATAGTTTTATCCCGCAAGCTTTTCAGATAGCAGCACGAGTCACTAACGAGCAACAAAGTCCCACTTTTGGAGTGGAAATTATTAAACTTTGTCTGCAATTAAGACCAAATGATCTGAGTCTTTTAGAACAGTTAGTTAACCTCTATATTTTAGCCGAAGACTTTGATAATTCTTTGATAACTGCCTATCAATTGCGAGAAATTTGTCTAACTCCAACCCTAAAGTTATACAGTAATTATCTAATTTTGTTAATACTTTTGCGCTGGGGAGTTTGGCAAGAAATTGAGCATATTTATCAAGAATATCAGAATTTATTACAGGAATTAACCCGTCAAAAAAATATCACTTTAGAACCGATTATTAAAACTAGCTTTCTCAATATTTCTAGTCCCCTACCCTACCTAGGCGATCGAGCTTTAGCCAATCGACAATTAACTAATCGCATTGCCGAAATTTTCCTTGATAATAATAGCTTAAAAACTTCTTTTATTACTATAAAAAAAGTTCAAGAAAAACTAACGATTGGTTATCTTGCTAGTACCTTAAAACATCATTCTGTCGGTTGGTTAAGTCGCTGGTTAATTCACCATCACGATCGAGAAAAATTTCAAATAGCCATCTATACTATTAACCAAGAAGAAGATGAAATTACCCGTCAATGGTTCCGGGATAGCCGAGATATTATCCGTCATTTTCCCTACGCTCAAAATCCCCTAGAAGTTGCCCAACAAATTCAACAAGATCGGATAGATATTCTAGTAGATTTAGACAGTTTAACCCATAATCTCACCAATCAGATTATCGCCCTGAAACCTGCGGCAAAACAAGTGACTTGGTTAGGTTGGGATGCTTCTGGATTAGCAACTATTGATTACTATATCGCCGATCCCTACGTTTTACCCCAGCAAGCGGAGGAATATTATCGAGAAAAAATCTGTCGTTTACCAGAGACATATTTAGCAGTGGATGGTTTTGAAATCGGCACTCCCAATCTCTGTCGAGAAGATTTAGAAATTCCCCCCGATGCTACCATCTATTTTTCCGTACAAAGTGGCATGAAACGCCATCCTGATACCATTAAACTTCAGATGAAAATTCTCGCACAAGTCCCTAATAGTTATTTTCTGATTAAGGGAGTCGGTAAGACTGAAAAAATTCAAGAATTATTTACTGAAATAGCGATTCGGGAGGGAGTTAATCCCCAAAGATTGCGGTTTTTACCGAGAGATATAGATGAATATACCCATCGCGCTAATTTACAGATTGCCGATGTGGTGTTAGATACCTATCCCTACAATGGCGCTACCACCAGCTTAGAAGTTTTATGGCAAGGAATCCCTTTAGTTACATTGGTAGGAGAACAATTTTCTGCGCGCAATAGTTATACTTTTATGATTAATGCTGGTATTGAAGCCGGAATTGGCTGGAATGAGGCAGAATATATCGACTGGGGAGTAAAATTAGGACTCGATCGCTCCCTTCGTCAAGACATCAGCCATCAACTGTTAGGAAATCGTGACATAGCTCCCCTCTGGCAAGGGAAAAAATTCGCTGAAAATATGGAAAATGCCTATCTAAAAATCTGGGAGGGAAATTGATATGATCCGCAATCAATAAAGTATCAAATTCAACTAATAGGAGTTTAACTGATGACAGCCGCAACTGAAAAAGATTTAAAAAGACTAGAGGATTTAATCATCGGCATTGCCAACGGACAGAAGGCGATCGAAAACCGACTAACCACCCTAGAAAACCGACTAATCACCCTGGAAAACGGACAGAAGAATTTAGAGTTAGGGCAGTCGGAAATTAAAGGCGATATACGAACCCTAGACGCAAAGATAGAGGGTTTAAGCAATCGAGTTAAAGTTATAGAGAACGCGGCGGTAAAAACCACCGATCTCGCCGAAAAAGTCGGGGAATTGAAAAACTGGAAACAGATCGGGGTAGTGGTGATCACCGCTTCGATCAGTTCGATCCTCAGTGGTGTTACGGGTGGGGTAATCGGTTGGCTAATCCGAGCGGCGAAAGTTAATCCCTAATGGTGTTGCAAAAATCAAGATATGAAGACTGATTTTGCACCTGTCCACCAGTCAACCTAGTCCTAGGTTTTAAAAATTGCCCAAGAAGACGGGTAATAATTATCCCCAAAATACTCTAGGAAGTAACCTAAATAACCAACCCCAAAAAAACTCTCTGCTAAACTTGAGTCAGTAGATGCACCCTGATGAAAAAGGAGAGTCCAAGAAAGCTCTCCTTTTTTTTATTGAGAAACCAATACGGGGGGATTTAGCCGCGGTTAGCAGGTAGTTTTGCTTTGCGCGCCATGTCTTTGAAACCGTTTAAACTTGGACCAGGGCGACGGCGAGACATACTAGGAGTAATCAAGTATTTTGTCGCAAATTCCACTTCTTGCGGCTCTACTTTACCGTTAGTAGCGGCTACGGGTGCCGGTGCGCTCACAGGAGCAGCTGGAATTTCTTTTACTTGCTTTTCTTTCTTGATAGAAGTTTTTTTGGCTTTTTTCTCGGCTACAGGGGCGGCAGCCGGCTCGACAGCAGGGGCGGGCGCTTCCAGAACAGGTGCAGGTGCTGCCGTGGTTGCTGTTGCTTGTTGTTCACCATCAGTTTCTTTTAGTTCTAGGTAAAAGTCAGATTTTTTGCCACCAAAGAGATTTTTTAACATTGGGGATCACTCCGAGAGTCGGGAAAATGTAAAAGACTAGGTATTTAAAAATTTATCATTGACCGGGATCAGGCAGCAAACAAGATTATTCTCTTGACAATTTCCCTCTTTCATCTATTTTTCTTTGGATAATCGCTACCAGAAAAAGTTTTTAAAAACAAGTTAAATTTACAAAAATTTACAAAAGTCTCGAACGAGAAACCCCGACACAAACAATGGCAAAAACTGCTAGAGACGTTGCTGACAACGTCTCTAGATTATTTATTGGCGATTTGGTCAGATTTAGCTGGCTGCGGGTACACGGCTGCCGCTAACTCCGGGGACAGGACTACGACGAATATTGGTTTCCGCTTCGATGGGAACGAATTCAATATGATTGAGGAGGGTAGTAACGAAAGCAAAGAGTAAAAAAGGCAAAGAGAGGACGACGACTAACCCCACGGTAGCGAGGGCAAAAATTTGTCTAGTGCTACTCCAAAGAGCTAGAGTGGAAGCGAGAGTAAGAAAAATAACGATTAACCAAACGATTATTTGTCCGTAAATATCTCCGAAGGTGAGGGTGCAAACCATGCGATAGTTACGAAAATCCTTATCCATAACAGTAAACCCCTAGATAGTCAGTTATTGTTTTAGGGTAAGTCTAGAATCGTCAACTTGGTCAATATTTAAAGGTTTTTATAAACACTTGTTGATAAATCTTTACAATTCTGCCCCGAGCGGGTAGCCAAATCTAGAGGTAAGATCGGTATTGTTTGGTTGCCCTCAGAATTGATAAGAATTGCTAAGAATTACCAAAAAACTGGCCAAAATTTTGGCGAACGCTCTTTACAATTAAATTATAAAGGCAAGGAGGAGCAAGCCTAATGAAAACTTTTGTTGAGCGTTATCGGTCTTGGTTTAATTGGACAACCTTAGCCATGGTTGTTCTCGGTTTCTGGTTAAGTGCCAGTTTCGTCATCGATTTAATCATTCTCCCCAGCTTATCCGTAGCCGGCATGATGACACAAAATGGCTTTGCCAGCGCTGGTTACTTGCTATTTGGCATTTTTAACCATCTGGAATTAGTTTGTGCGGCGATTGTGCTGTGTAGCTTTGTTGTCTTCCACCGCTATCATACCTTAATCCATCTCCCCGAACATCGATCGCTCCTATTCGCCGGTGTTCTCTTAGTAATCACCCTAATTTACACCTATTTTCTCACTCCCAATCTGAGCGCTATGGGTGTACTGGCTCCCGTTACCACATCGGGAATGTCGGGAGAAATGATGTCCTTGCAGATTGGTTACTGGTTTCTAGAAGTGGTTAAAGGTTTGATAGCTTTTACCCTGTTGCGCTGGTGTTGGCGAGATGCCTTTAAGTTGGCTTAGTTGTTGATTAGAAGCGGGGTTCAACCCGCTTTTTTTAGTTTTAGCAATATAACGAACAAGTTTAATAACTTGCTATCTAAGCATAAATCAGTTACAATTCTTGCAAATTAATTTCGTCCGTGAGGAAAGCTGGAAGTGTTGTTAAAAAAAGCCAAAAGAAACAGCCAGATGAGACAGATATTTTCTGGAGGAATTTTCATTACCTCCTGTGTGGGTACAGCCATACTTTGCGATGGGGTGAAGGCCCTTCCTTCCCCCTTAGACATTGACGCTGCTTCTATTCGGTTATCCCCGGAAAAAATTATCATTAATTCCCCCGTGGAATTAGAGAGGACAGAAAGAGTTCTGACAACCAATTCCTTCTCGACAACAGAGGGATTAGCCGATAGTAATCTGCCCTCATCCTTAGAAAATAAACTAGGGAAATCTTCCCTCGATACTTTAGCAACAGAAAAGACCAGGACAATTTCAACCCTAGAAGAATGGAAGGCGAATCTAGGGACAATGCAAGCGAGTCAGCTTTTACGGGCAGGGGGTAATAACGCTCCAGAAGTCGAAAAATGGCAAGCACAGGCATCTACCCCCGTTGATACCAATGTTTCCCCCGAATTGCAGCGTTTACGTCAAGAGTTTCTGATTGAGGAACCGCAATTAACGCTACAAACCCTTTCTGCGAAACTGGCGGAATTTGTGGTTGCCCCTAGTGCCAGTATTTCTACTCCCATCGGTTTTGGAGCGAATTTTGGGCAGATTTTCGGTGGTTTCGGTTTCCAGTCGAGAACCCGTTTTACCAATCAAGCAGATGGTGGGTTAGCCCTAGGGGGCGGTTTGGGAGACCCCCAGAAAATTGTCGGTTTAGATGTAACTCTGGCGATTTTGAGCCTTTTTGGTGATAATGCCGGACGGGGCAGTTTTAGCTTTAAAATTCACCGTTCTCTGCCAGAAGGTTTTGCTGTGGCCCTAGGATTTGAAAACGCTATTAACTGGGGTGGGACAGATGGCAGTAGCAGTATCTACGGGGTGGTGAGCAAATTTTTTCAGTTAACAGAAACAACGAAAGAACCCTTTAGCCAATTGACGCTCTCTTTGGGTGTTGGTGGTGGTCGTTTTCGCTCGGAAGGAGCCATCGAAGATGGGGTAAATTCCCTGGGTGTCTTTGCTAGTGCGGGTTTACGAATTGTTGAACCGGTCTCGGCCATTGTCGAATGGTCGGGTCAAGACTTAAACGCAGGTATTTCCCTGATTCCTTTCCCGAAAGTCCCCTTGACGATTAACCTTGCCGGTGCTGATTTAACGGGCAATGCCGGGGACGGCGCTCGCTTCGTCATGAGTATCGGCTACAATTACTTTTTCCCCCGTTAGTCAGTTTTTACACTGTTAATTTAGCTTTTTGAATGAGGATTAAGACCATGTTGATGAAATGGTTGACTAATTGGCAAGTTTCCTTAGTGGCGGCGGTTTTGCTGACCAATGCCCTAGTCTCTCCCGTTATGGCGCAAACCGGCAACCAATCCGATGTCACCGGGCCAATTCTTTCCACCGGTGATTTTGCCGGTCAAACTATCCCCATCACCACCACGGTGACGGGATTGGGATTTCAGGGGGGAGAACCGGCTCAAATCTCTGTTAATCAAGCAGCTGCTTCTGTGAATACTCAGTTAGCTGATAATAATTTAACCTCCCCTACAGGTACCCCGATTCCCCCAGCCATTCAGCAATCGATACTGAGCATCTTAACAGGAGATGCTCAGGCGGGTAATAATATCAATGCTGTCACCGCCGCTCTTTACACAGCCCCCGGCGCACCACCTTTAAATGTTATTCAAGACTTATTGGCCAGCTTAGAGGGACTGACCAACGATGAGAAGGTAGTTCCAGCTAAATTGTTGGCAGCGGTGCTGGCCTATAATGCGATGATTTTAGCCAGTAACGAAGAGTTTCTCCGCAATCCCCCCGCAGAACTACGAGCAATTCAAGCATCCTTAGCTAAATTGGTCCAACCGACTATTAGCTAAGGGACTTGCGCTTTGATAATGTACCTTTTGGGCGAACGCAGTTCGCCCCTACATTGTGGACAAAATCCGTTACTGTCGGGGCGCCTGGAACCTGCGCCCTCCGCGCGGAGGGGGTTTGCTGATCACCCTAAGTCGGGCGAGAGCCTTCGAGGGCCACCGCGGCTAAGGGACTTGCGCTTTGATCCTGTGCCATCTGGCTGGTCTGATTCTTCTACAGAGCGATTTTCAAAGCTGGGATATTATTCCCACGCAAGTCCCTAATCAGAATTCTCCCTGCTCACTTCACCATAGTCTTCTCGGATTAGAGGGCTGTGGTGAAGGCTCGACGGTGGGCGCGGTGGTTGGCTGTGAGGGGGTTACAGGAGGGGTATTTCTTCCCCCTAAAGATTCTTGGAGCTTGTCGCGCAGTTTTTTGGCGGTATCGGAGTCAGGATTAATTTTGAGAGCTTGTTCGTAGGCAGCGAGTGCCTCTTGGGGGCGTTTCCAGTAGGTCAAGACCAGACCTTTACCGTACCAAGCTTGATAGAGTTGAGAATCGAGTTGCAGGGCTTTTTCATAGGCGGCATAGGCGAGGGCTAATTGTCCTAACCGCCACATTTTATTGCCTTGATTAAGCCAGTTTAGGGGATTAGTATCGTTCTTATTGGGAACTTCAAAAGCCTTGTATAATTCATCCCCAATTTCTTGGAAAGATAAGGCATTGGGGGGCGAATTTTCGACATTTATCTGCCCTTGAATGCCAGACTGGGGTGCTAATTTCAAAAAAGTAGTGATGGGAATAGCGAGACTAAAGCCAATTGGCACGGGAACCTTTTCGATTTTTTCGGCTTCATTTTGTCCGTGAACTGCGATGACTCGTCCATTGATATCCAACACTGGACCGCCACTCATGCCCCCATAGGTGACACTGGTATAAACTATCTCATACCCCAACTCCGGAGGAAATATTTTCAGCAAGGGTGTAATGTCCTTGGGTAGCACTTTCCCCACATTGAACAATCGTTTCCGCTTGCCGATAAATTTCGGATCTGGCCATCCAGAAGCAAAAATAAATTGTTCGTCAGCTACTTGATAGTTACCCAAGGTAGCTAATTGATAATTTTGGTCGCTCTGAAACTGCACGAGAGCTAGATCTACTCCTGGTAATTTTTTGATGCTATTGTAATCGAGCGGATATTGCTTGCCATCCCAGGTAATAATTTTTAGTTGATCGTAATAGAACTTGCAGGCATCTCTAGCATCTTTACAGATTACATGACTAGCAGTAAGAACAGTATAAACCCTTCCTTCTTTGGCAATAATTGATCCAGAGCCATTAGCAGTAATTTTCCCATTCGCCCCCTCTTCTTCTGAGGGGATTAAAACGGTAATCTTTTCAGCAGTTTTTTCTAGCTGCTCAGTTGTTGATGCCTTAGCAATCTGAGGAGAAACCACAAACACCGCTATACTAACTAGGGCGGCGGAAATTTTCAAGAAATTGTTGCTCATTCTGGTTTAAAAATACAGTTGAGTGGAATTTACCAGAGTGGTGTGCGAGCGGGATTCTTTTCTCTTGGGGTTGACGGGGATGGAGAAGAAAAATCTTCCGAGAAAGTGGGTTCTCTATGGGTGGGAAGCGATGGGGGTGAAACTGAGGGCTGTTGCGGACTGGAAGCAGATAGAGAAGATGACCCCGATTGCAAAAAAGTCTGTATAGGAATCGCCCAACTTAATCGACTCATTTGTTCCCACAGTGCTGGTGAAGTCACCGTTCCATCAGCAAAAACGTAGGATTTACCCCAGAGAGGATAAGCATGAATCCCGTTAATACCAATAACTTTACCTTGCCGATTCAGCAGCGGTCCGCCACTCATACCATTTTTAATCTTATTGGTGTAGCCGATTTGGTAGCCTCCCGAAAAGGATTTATCACTCAAAAGCGACACTTTACCCAGGGTGAAGGTAAATCCCTCTTCTGTCGGGCGATCGCCATCGAAGGGAAAACCAGCGGCGAAAACTTGCTCTCCGATAGCGAGATCATCGACATTAGCCAAATCAGCAATAGAATAAACTTGGCTACTGCGAAAAGAAATTAAGCCTAAATCATAATTATTCAAGCGAACTGTTCTGACCAACTCCCCCCGATGTATCTTGCCGTCAGGGGTTTGTATTTGCCAACCCTGAGAGCGATACCGCCCTAAAACATGGTCATTAGTGAGGACTTTGTAGGAAGCACCCTGTTTTTCGACTAAAATGCCCGAACCCCAGCCTTGCCCTGATAACACCTTAACAGTAATTGCTCTGGCTAACTGACGCAGCTGTGGTTCTGAACGTTGTTGAGAGCTATAGGCATTGGCCTGGTTAGGTTCCAGAGCAGGAGCATAGCTTTGAACAGCAAGCAAAGGTGTGGACAGTCCCAATAATAAACTGCCCACACCAGCCAAAATTCTTTTTATCGCCCGACTCACTTGATCACTATGCTCCTATCTATGAACTATAAAAGTTTACCAAACAGCGGGCGTTGGGTTTCCTTGCGTCAACCCAACCTACCTTATCTATAGAACTAGAAAAGTTTACCAAACAGAACCGCCTGATGGTTTTTGGGGCGATTGTTCGGGAGAAGTCCCCGACGCTGGAGAAGAGGACGAACCGGTAGCCGGATTTGTTTCTGCGGGAGCGTTTTCTAGGAATTTGTTGAAATGGACAGTGGCAGAATCCGATGAGCTTTCAAACAAAGGACTGCTGCTGGCTCCCTCCCGGATGTCGAATAGCTGTTCGATTTTCTGGGTTGCGTTTTCCCCTCTCTTGAGGGTGAATAATAGGTTACTGCTATTTGCCCGTTCTCGCCCATCACTAGGGGAATAGATGACCGGCAGACCATTGAGATAGCCAGTGGTAATAATATCAATTCCGCCCGGTCGAGTGTTCAGGCTGTTGAATCTTCCGGTCACTTCTTGACAACGTTGCATGGGAGTATAACCGGAACCACTAAAATAACGAGAAACCCAACGAATCACAGCCTTGTATTCATTAGGGCCGACTTTGGCATAGGTTGTGGGAACTCCTACATAGGGGCCTGTCACTGGTACAAGACACTCGAATCTGGTTTGAGCTTGGCTCGGTGATTGTAAGGTCAAGGCAGCTCCTACACCAATCAGACCAATAGTCAGAGTTTTTGTCAAAGTTTGTAGTTTCATTGTTCTTGTCTTAATCCTGCAAAGGGACTCTGTTGCACACTTCAACGGTAGCTTTTGTTTTTCCGTAAAATAAACAAAAGCAAGGCCTTTGCAACAATTCTTATTTTTTGGGATTACCCTTTCTTCAAACTCCTTTAAGAGAGCAATCACATTAGTTCATTTACCCCAAAGCAGACCAAACTTCTAACTTACTGACCACGCGACGAATCACCTCATCGGTAAACTCACTCATGGTCATTTGGCCCCCTAAATCGGGGGTTTTTTTGCCCTCGTGAATAGTTTCAAAGACACTTTCATAAATTGCCCGAGAAGCCTTGCGCGCTTCGCTAGTTTCGATATAACCTAACAAAGCTGCCGAGGCTAAAATCATCGCCATGGGATTAGCAATATTTTTGCCCTCTAAAGCGGGGGCTGTGCCGTGGGGAGCTTCTGCCATAATAGTTTTAACCGCTAAAGTCTCCTCATCAAATCCCAAAACTAAACTTTCGGCCCCGGCAATACTGCCATAGAGTTGCAAGACAAAATCCGATAATAAATCGCCATCGCGATTAAGTGCCGGAATCACCAAAGCTTCGCCGTCGGTTTGTAAAAGTAGGGCAAAAGTTGCATCAATTAACAGGGGTTGATAACGTACTTCCGGATGTCTTTGGGCTGCTGCGTCTAATTCCTCTTTAAACATCCCTTCGTAGGTGGCACTGACGGTGAATTTTGGGCCGCCAAATACCCGCGCCCCGGTTTTTTTGGCCTGTTGAAAGGTAAACTCGGCCACAGCGCGACTGGTAGCCCTAGAAATGCGCGAGGTACGATAGGCAATTTCATCGCCGGTGGCCGTGGTTTCTCGCCATTCTTTGGCCCCGTAGGCATCGTCAACGGCCATGCGGACAATGGCAATGGGAGAATAAACGCCCCCAATCGGACGAATACCGGGGATACGGCGACCGATGCGGAGAATTACCTGAGAATTCATTGCTTCTCTTAAAATAGCGTTGGGACTGCCCACATCTCCTTTGATTTCTGGGGTAATAGTAGCAGCTTTCAGGGCTAATCCGGTTTTGAGAGTCGCTTCGGCGGCCTCATAAACCACTTGATTGTTACTCTGGCGACGCTGGGCTAAACTAAGATCAAAATCGGCAAAGTTAAGCGGTTGACGAATTATCGAAGGTTGCAATACTCTCAGGGCTTCTAGTAATAGTTCTTCTCCAGTTTGGTCGCCGTGCATGACCACAATGGTGGGGATATTTTCCGTCATAATTTTTGAGTTTTAATAAAAATTTTCAAGTATATGTTAATGCTTAATTGGCTGGTTAATCGGCTAAAAAAGATACTTTTTATCTTAATTAATTCTGTAATTTTATCAATCTTGCAGAAAAAAATATATAATTAATATTATGCCCGATCGCTAATTTAACTTAGTCAATCGGGCGGTGGTGAGAATTAATTAAACCAAGATTTAGAAAGCTTGTTCGACTTCGGCAATTTCGGGAATCACTTCCCGGAGACGACGTTCGATGCCCATTTTTAGGGTCATGGTGGAACTGGGACAGGAACCGCAAGCGCCTTGAAGACGCAGTTTGACGACTGGCCCGTCGATTTCGACTAATTCCACGTTACCACCATCGGCCATCAGGTAGGGGCGCATTTCATCTAAGACTTGTTCGACGTTATTGGGAGTCAGTGTTAAGGACATAATCAGCCTCTGGTCAGAGATTTATTAGAGTGTAGTTACTTCAATCCTAACGCTTTTTGGGCGGGGATAACCCTTAAGATTCTAAAAGCTGTAGATTGATAAAAGTAAATTCTGTGGTGGATTTTTCGCCCCCGGCGTCGATTGCGTTAATCACTTGACAGGAGGGTAAATAATAATTACCGATTTTTTCGTAGGTTTCCTTAAAGTCACGTTTTCCCTTTAATTCATCGGTTTTAGCATTGCGGAAAATGGCATTATAGCGAATAGAAATATAACCTTCTCCCGTATCGAGACTTTCCTCGGTATTAATAGTAAAAGCCATCGGTCCCATGACTCGACTGACTTGACAGATTTCTTGGCCGCGGACTTTATAATTAGACCCCATCGCATCGCCGGTGACAAGAATTTCTACCGCACCGGTGGGATCATTTTCGCCGAAATTAAACTGGTTTTTGCCGTGGGAAGCATCAAAATTGCCTCTTTTACGGTGAGTAACGATGTCGCGCATTTGATTATAGATACTTTCTTGCACTTTCTCGTCATCAATGCCGGTTACTTCCACACTATAATCGGCATTAACTTGAATTTTGCCCGTATAGACTTCCTCCCCTTGAGTGAGGATAATATCGGCAGTGTAACCGGGAAATCCTTCATCCCAAGTGTAACGGTTTTCGTAGGCGGAGCGGAAAATATCTCGGGCGTTCGTCGTGGCTACAGTCATAATCGCTTTACTTGTGTTGATAACTCTATTTATATCATTGTCGCTGATTTTTTCGCCTCTGGCCGAGATTTCTAGAAAACTCAATGAATTTCACAACTTAAGTAGGTAGGTGTTAAAAATTGTCAGATACTCCCGCTATCCATTAGTCACATCTTTCTTAACATAAAATTTGACAAAAAGAGAAAAGTGTGCAAGATGGCTCAAGGAGGTTCTATGGGGGAACTAATTTGATGGAATAGTTTCCAATTCTCGCTGATATCATGTAACCTTCGCAGTCCCAACCAAATAGTTTTAACATCAGCCAATCCCTCGGTATAATCCCCTTTGTAGTTTAGGTTGACCGAAGGAAAACCCAACAAGGCATAATTGGTGGAGTTTGATATAGCGGCTTTTTTGAGTGTAATTGAACCAGCTGCAAAACAAAAGTTTGCAGCGATTAAATTAAAACATGATCAGATTTTTGGTCAAGCGATTATATCTTTATGCAAACAGCATCAACTGCGACAATCAGATATTATAGGAACATCCGAGCGTCAAGTGAGACGCATTGAACAGGGAGAAGGAACAAAGATAGAAACCCTTAATTTATTTGCCCAAGCTCAGAAAATGGAACTTAATGATTATCTTGATGCTGTTGCTGGGTTAATCGATAATACTTCAGTAGATTTGCTCCAATCTTAGAGCTTATTTATCAAGCAAACATCAAAACAAATGTAGGGCGATCAAGGAATGATTACCCTAGTTTTTCTGACAAGGATTTCTCATATTCCGTAGTCAAAATAGGGTATGCCACTTTCTGTCTTTTCTTTCTTTTCCTGGTTTTTCCAATTGGGACACCACTCGTTAAGAGGTCTGACAAATGAGCCTCTTTTATATTCATTCTCTATTATTGGTAGAGCGTTATTAGCATCTTGCTCGGTTGGGAATAGGATGACACTCACATAAAAGTTGCTACGTTTAAATAATAAACGCTCAAGGTTTCGATATTGTGGCAATCGTCCAGTTGATTAATTTCTGTTTGTGCCTCTTGAATGTTCGTTTCTGAACCATAAACAACCCCCCAAGAAAAGTTAGATCCAGCAAATGCTATATTCAAACAATTCAAGACTAGACAAAATAATGTGGCCGATTCAAGTCTGAATTGCATCACTGTCTGATCTACCTTCATAGAATACCTCATTCGGGGTACGATAGTCAAGACATTTTCGAGGACGATTGTTAATTAAGTTTACGGCTCTTTCCACCTCCTCTGGCTTAAGGATTTTAAAATTTGTCCCCTTGGGAAAAAATTGTCTTAACAGTCCATTAGTATGCTCATTTACATGACTGAGCGATTCTTGACTGGCTCTTTTCAGACGACCTGCTATTTGTTCGGGACTATGATAATTTTTCAATCCTTCTTTCACCAACTCTAAGGCTGACTCGCTGACATTTTAAAAGGGTTGTTTGGCATTTTTTCGCCGCATCTCGCTCTTAGCTTGTGCTGTGTCAGGTAGATAGCAGCCGAGGGAACTTTGATTCCTTTTTAATTCTCGTGCTATCGTGCTTTGATGGCATCCGCGCCCGACGGCCATTTGCCGTTGAGATAAATTTCCCTCTTGACTAAGTTGGTAGAGCAAGTTTCTTTGTTCTATGTTAAGATGTTGGGTGCTTCGTTTTTGGGTCTGATTTGTTGTTGTTAATGATCAGACAGTACCTGATGAGCCTTTCTTTGTCAACTCTTGAGGTTGATGCGGTTCATTTTTGAATTGGCGATTTGATTAGTTCGCTCTAGAGCGAAAACAATTGACAAAAATCGCCAAATGTCTTTCTCTATAAGAGTTTCATTTCTTATAACCCTGTCCGTTGCATAAGACAAACCGAAGAACCAAATCCCTTGATAGATAGGCTTTTCAGCGTTTCAATCGGGACTCACTTCTGTGAAATCTGCTCCTGTCTCCTCTCGACCGCCTCGGAGTCTCCTCACCTAAGGGAAGATTTTTGATTTTTGCAGGAGATATTAACTATTACCCGAAGGATTAGAACCGTACATAGCATTTAAAACCAAAGCGGGGTCAACGTATTGATTGCCGTACATCAGTCCCCAGTGCAGGTGCGGTCCGGTGGTGCGTCCGGTCATTCCCACTCTAGCCATGCGCGCCCCTGCCGGTATATCCTGACCGAGAGTAAGGACGATTCCTCCTGACCTATCAATCAAAAAAGTACCACGGCTATCGGATTGAACCGAACCCATGAGATGACAATAAATATGCGTCCACTGACCCGATTGCATCTTAATCATGGTGCCACAGCCTGTATGATCGGATAATTCGACGATTCTGCCGGTCCACCAATTGCGAATATAACTGCCTAAGGGTGCGGCCATGTCTAAACCAGCATGAAATTGTTGACTGCCATCCATGGGAGAGGAACGATAACCGAAACCGGAGGTATAGGTTTGAAAGTTTTCCACGGGGAAGGAGGCCCCGGCCCAAGCATTTTGAGCTATAAGGGTGGGATTAGCTTTAACGGGGTGTAAACGGTCAAATCCTAGAGAAATTAGCGTGACAAGACAGCTAATCGCTAAAAAACGCAGGAATTTAACAGGCAGATATTTGAGCATGAGACTTAACTCCAGACACCAAAATTAAATATACCCCAGTTTCCGCTGCCGCTAATTTTACCGGCGGCTTTCAACCGATATTTTAGTTAAGTTTTGAGTTATTATTGACCATTGGTTAGGGATTGAGAACATTTCCCCTCAGGCTGCCAATTCCCCGACTCCCCCACTTAATTTTTACTTTTTACTGACTCGTACCATGTTAGACCTAAAGCAAATTAGAGAAAATCCAGAGGAAGTACAGAAACGCTTAGATAGTCGGGGAGGGAGTTATGATATTGCCCCTATTCTCCAGTTAAATCAACAACAGAAGGCTTTAGAGTTAGAACGCAGCAGTTTACAGGCCCGGGGTAACGAAATCGGTAAATTGGTGGGACAAAAAGTGAAAAGTGGCAGCGATGTCAACAGTCCCGAAATTTTGGCAATGAAAACAGAAGGAAACGAGATTAAAAGTAAACTAGCTCAATTAGAACCGCAGGAAAAAGAGATTAAAGCGGCCATTGACCAAAAAATCTTAGATTTACCCAATTTACCCAGTGAAACCACCCCCATCGGTAAGGATGAACGGGAAAATGTCGAAGTCAGACGCTGGGGAGAGGAATATAAACCCACCAACCCGAATATTTTGCCTCACTGGGAAATTGGGGAAAAATTGGGCATTTTAGACTTTGAACGGGCAGTAAAGATCGCCCAGAGTCGTTTTGTTAATCTTATCGCTGTCGGGGCAGCCCTAGAAAGAGCCTTAATTAATTTTATGCTCGATCGCCATATTGTCGCCGGTTATACAGAAGTTTTACCACCAATTTTAATTAATAGTGACTCCCTGCGCGGGACGGGACAACTGCCAAAATTCGCGGAAGAAAGCTTTAAATGTCGAGATGATGAGCTTTGGTTAGCACCAACGGCAGAAGTACCCGTAACTAACCTCTATCGCGATGAAATCCTCTCATCGGAGCAATTACCAATAAAACACTGTGCCTATACTCCCTGTTTTCGTCGAGAAGCGGGCAGCTATGGCAAGGATACGAGGGGCTTGATCCGTTTGCATCAATTTAATAAGGTGGAAATGGTCAAAATTGTCCATCCTGACGCTTCTGCTCAGGAACACGAAAGTTTAGTCGCTAATGCGGAGGCAATCCTGCAAGCTTTACAGTTGCCCTATCGGGTGATTGAATTGTGTAGCGGTGACTTGGGTTTTGCGGCTGCTAAATGTTATGACTTAGAAGTATGGCTACCTTCGGCTAATACCTATCGGGAAATTTCCAGTTGTTCTAATTTTAGAGACTTCCAGGCACGACGGGCAAATATTCGCTTTAAAGAAAAAGGGCAAAAAGGCACTAATTTTGTCCACACTCTCAACGGTTCGGGATTAGCGATCGGTCGTACTATGGCCGCTGTCCTAGAAAATTATCAACAGGCAGACGGGACAGTAAAAGTGCCGGAAGTGCTGCAACCCTATCTAAAACGGGAGATTATTTGTTAACTTTTCTAAAAATGCTTGACAAAATGTCTTTATAGTGCATTTGAAAAAGTTGCTCTTAACCCCACTCTAGAATTGCCTGTTTTAAGGCTCCTTCCGGCAAATTGGCGGGATCAAATGACTCACCCGCTTCTATTCTCGCTAAAGCTTCAAAAAAGGCTCTCACACCACTGGCCGGTCCCGATGGGTGGTCCATAATTCCGGTTCCCGCATTGAGGATAACATTACGTCCGTAGTCCCCAAGGACCTGGGGAACAATACCGGGACGAATGCCGGCCGAGGGAACTGGAAAAACGTTTCTATCGCGCAAAATATCGCGAATTTTGCCCTCCTCCTGGGGATCGAAGGGTAAACTACCATAAGCGGCGGGATATAGCACCGCATCGGCTCCTGCGTGGGCCATCATCGTTCCCAAAACCACAGAATAGGCTAATCCCGTATCAGTACCGGCACACATTGCTCCGGCAAAGGCAGGATGGGCGAAAATAGGAACATCGATCGCTGGATCACTGGCTAAAGCTTCTAAAACGGAAAAACCGTAGGTAAGAACGTTTAATAATAGGGCATTAGCCCCATGTTTCACTAATAAACGGGCTTTTCTCTGCAATTCGTCCGCTTTTCCGGTGACATTGACCGCATAAAGAACATTTCTACCGGTTTGCTGCCGCACTTCCTCTAAAACCAGGCGACAACAATCTAGGCGCTCGTGGGTGGGAGCCACGGGAAGATCCGCCATGATTTCATCATCTTTAATCACGTCTAAGCCAGCAAAAGCCACTTCTCGCAGGATATCGGCGTGATCTTGGGCCGATAGTCCTAAAGCGGGTTTAAAAATTGCCATGACTAGAGGTCGATCATAAACCCCCAAACGTTGCCTAATTCCTGTGATTCCCAGCTTGGCTTTTGTGCCGTAGGTTTCGGGGAGATACACCCCCACCACTTTTCCGGCTCCAGCCATGGAATATTTGCCGAAAATCATGGTTAAAAGACTGGCGATGTCATTTTCAACGTTTATCTGGGGAAAACGCACCCTAGCCACCTTATAACCGTCGGCTTCCTCCCTGATCCCCACCACTTCCCCTAGGTGTTGTTGCAGCTGCTCTTGACGATGACTGTGGCGATCGCTCCAAGTGCCAGCGGTTTGACCGATAGCGATCGTTTTTGCCTGTTTTTCGGCATTAATAGCCGGCGGAAAGCGATAATCGACAATGATAGTCATAAAAGATCAAAAGGGGAGTGGGAATTATGAATTATAAATTATGAATTGGGGAGATGGGGAGACCACTGCGTGCGCGTTGCGGGGGGTGATGGGGAAGTGGGGAAGTGGGGAATTGGGGAGCGTTTTTTGCTGTAAAGAGCAAACAGTGAACTGAAAACTCACATCTGATAACTGATAACTGATAACTGATAACTGATAACTGATAACTGATGACTTCGATCGGTTTTCTCACCTATTGACAAGGGTTGCGCTAAAAGCCTACAAGTATTTTGGATAGGTATGGCCATTGAGGAACCGACCAAAACATGAAAATAACGACAAGATTACGGGAATGGGGCAAATTTTTCTTAAAAAGCGGTGCTAGTATTGCCCTAGCACTATTTTTAATCTTGAGTCTGTTCACGGTTAAGGGAACTACCCCTGCTTTAGCTGTGCTTGCTCAGGGTGATGCGGTAACGGATCCCACTGCTATTTTACGCAATGCCTTACCCATAGATAATAAACCAATTCGTCAAGTGCAACAATCGATCGAAGATATTGCCAAACATCTGCGGGCCAAGCGTTGGAGTCCGATTAAAAAAGATGTCAAGGATGCCAATTATGTCCTTTCTACCAAAAGCAAGGCTATCTTAGATAGTGTTCCCGAAGCAAGTAAAAGCCAAGGGGAGGAATTAATCGAAAAACTGAAAACGGGAGTGGCAGCCCTCGATACGGCCGTAGAAGCGAAGGATAAAGAGGCAGTTTGGTCAACCAGACGGGAATTACTCAATAATATCACCGCTTTAGAAGAATTAATGGTGGTGGGTTTTCCCTTTAACGTTCCCCCAGAATACGCTAACTTGCCGCAATTGCGAGGACGTGCCACCGTAGAGATGCAGACCACCAAAGGAGATTTAACTATCGTTGTCGATGGTTACAGCGCTCCGATTAATGGGGGTAACTTTGTGGATTTAGTCCAACGGGGTTTTTATGACGGTTTACCCTTCATTCGCAGCGAAGATAATTTCGTTGTCCAAACCGGAGATCCCGTCGGTGCAGAAGAAGGTTTTCTTGACCCGAAAACTAAGCAATATCGCTCTATTCCCTTAGAAATTTTGATTAAAGGGGAAGAAGAACCAGTTTATGGCAATACTCTCGAAGAATTAGGGATTTACTTACCCAGTCTCGCCTTGCCTTTTAACGCTTTTGGTGCATTGGCCCTAGCGCGTCCCGATACTAATCCTAACGGAGGTTCCTCGCAATTCTTTTTCTTTAAATTCGATAATGAATTAACTCCTCCGGGGTTTAATCTCATGGATGGTCGTTATTCGGTTTTTGGCTATTTAGTGCAGGGAAAAGAGGTGTTAGAAGAACTTACCGATCAGGATAAGATTATCAGCGCTAAAGTGGTTTATGGCTTAAATAATCTCGTTCAACCTAGCTAGGTTGGCGTTTTTAACTGGGTCTTGTCAAGACAAAAAGATTAGTCAAGATAGGGGAAGCAGCTCAGATTCTGGGTACTTCCCCCCATACCCCGCAAAAGTAGCAATTATCGGGGTCAATATTCCCCGCTAGTGAAAGCAAGGCAGCTAGTAGATGTTACTCTGTTGATGACCTTTTCAGCAAAACGTAGGGTGCGTTAGACGGCCAAAATTGCTGCCTTGACTTGAAGGTAAAAATCCGTCGTAACGCACCACTAAGTAGTAAAACGTAACAGCCAAAATTGCTGCCTTGACTTGAAGGTAAAAATCCGTCGTAACGCACCACTAAGTAGGGTTTGCTGAATAAATCTAAAAACCTTGTTGGATAATATCTTTAGGCTTTTTTGAAATCAAAAAGTGCCTTAGCTAGGAGTGTTCGGGGGGGAAATTTAGGCACTTTTTCCCTGAAAATTAGGTAATTGACCCCCTGAAAATGGGTAAAACCCCACACCCCACACCCCACACCCCACACCCTACCCCCACGAAAAACTTTTTGCCGCAAACCCTACTTAGTATTTACTCAATACCTAGTTTTTGCAATGTTAGTAAACGTCCTTGACTAAACTCCTCGTACACTGTTTTCAGATGAGCAATATTCTCCTCCTCTGTTTCCAAAGTTTTCCCATCTTTAACCACTTTTTTGCCTTGACTTGCCAAAATTTGCCAAACAAATTGTACTGCATCTTGGTTAGAGGATTTAGCCAAGAGGAATAATTGTTCTAACCGATTGACCAATACTCCAGTACCAATCAAAGGAGAGGCTAAAAAGCTCAATTCTTCATCATAGATAGCTTTCGCTTTCACTGCATTATTAAAAGCATCAGTAGATGGTTTCCGTTGTTGGCAAGTTTGCTCATCCACAGCAGGATGAATATAGCCAATACCAGTTAAAATCATCAGAGCTTGGTAAAGACCATTTAAGTTAATATTTGAGGTTTTGGGGTGATTTTGTAGTTGCAGTAAAGTTTGGGGAGATTCCGCCAAAACTTCACAAATTGGCTGATAAACTGCCTCCTGTAACTTAACTTCTCCCACGGGGAACTGCTGCTCGAACTTGATATTTGCGGGATTAACAATCATGGCAAACCGGGTTTCTTGTAGTTGCTTAAGCTGTTCTTGGGTGGTTAAACCTAAAGAGCCTCGACTAAAAATATCGCGACGGAATTGGGTATTAACAAAGAAATCTCGCACCACTTCCCGATAAATCGGGTCGCTAATTTGTGCTAATTTTTCTTGGGCTGCCTGAGAAAGATTAACTGTATCAATATGGTCATTAATATGAGCAGAACCCACATATTTAAGTTTAGCATCCTCTAATTCTTTCGCCACTTCATCGAAGTAAAAAGAATTCCATTCCTGATTGAAATACTCGTGAGCTAAATAATAACGATTTTGTTCCTTCAGGCGCTCGTAACGATTTTTTAAAATTGGATTTTGGACAAAATAACTAGCATTAGCTTCTAATAATTCTCCTGTAAAATTAAGTGCCTGTTCAATGCGGGTTAAAATTGGTTCGGAACTGTGTTGACCATGACGTAACATTAAAGCTTGCATCGGCATCGCTGCTGACCAACCCGGAAGAGCATTATAGGAGATATAAACTAATCCCCCCACCTTGAGATTGCGGCGAATAAAATTAACTATTGCTTGGCGGTTTTTGGCACTAATCCAGCTATAAATTCCGTGCAGACTGATGAAGTCAAATTGAGGTAAATCTCGCTCTAAAAATTCCTCAAAACTATCATCAAAGAAAAGAACGTTCTTCATTCCCGCCTTGGCCGCTAAATCTCTAGCCGTGGCGATATGACTAGGGTTGAAATCATTGGCATAAAATTGGGCGTGGGGATAGGTAGCTGCTAAAATATTCGTGGTAAAACCCTGACCACAGGCCAATTCACAATAGGTGAATTCTCGGCTAGAATCGGGGGGTTGAATCGATTTAATCAGAGTCGCTAAACCTAATTTTAGGGGACTTAACTCGCCGTAAAAGCCGCTAGTGTAGTTAACTTCCGATACATATCCTTCTGTCCAATTCATAGATTTTCCTCAAATATAATGACAAGTCATAAAATTAAGACTTGATTATACAGGAAAAGAGCCAGATAAGCTGCCCGCGCCTTTAAATTGCTTGTTGAGGTGAGGCAAGAGGTGGTTAGATATGTATAATTAATTTTGCCTAGCTACTTACAATGCTTATTAATACTAGAGTATTAACCGTTTAGCCAAACGATTCGGGACTCTCCTCGACTTTGTGTGATAATCAGTGCTTATCATTCGTAGGAGTCTTGCCAGGCAAGGCTTTAAAGACTATATCTCCCGAAAATTATCGGCTGCATCTCCTATTTGTGACTTTCCCTCATCTATGGTGAGCAGCAGCAGTTATTCAAAGAGGGCGAATGCAATTCGCCCCTACAATAATATTATTGCGCCAATGGTAGGGGCGCACTGCGTGCGCCCAAAATGTCCTCTAGATATTTCGACCAAATTGAGATGCACCCAAATTATCCCTATTCTTCTTCCTCCCACACAAAAACCAAACTGCCAATAAACCCTAGAAGCGAGATTTCTCGTGAAAACTGACAGTCTCTTTTACCAAATATTCCTGCGCTTTCCCGACAGTTTCTTTGACCTAATCGGACAACCGCAACCGGGAGCAGCAAACTATCAATTTACCTCCCAAGAGGTGAAACAACTCTCTTTCCGTCTCGATGGCTTATTTATACCACTCCGAGAGGATAGTCAGCAACCCCTCTACCTAGTGGAAGTGCAGTTCCAACCAGACGACACCCTCTACTATCGACTTTTTGCGGAATTGTTCCTATTTTTAAAACAATATCGACCACCCCACCCCTGGCAAATTGTCGTCATTTATCCCCATCGTGGGGTGGAACGGGAACAATCCCTACATTTTGGCGAAATCCTCAATTTAGCAAGCGTTAGACGCATTTATCTCGATGAATTGCCCCACAATCCCTCCTTAGGAATTGGTGTGATTAAATTAGTAGTAGAGTCGGAAACAGCAGCGGTGAGGACTGCTCAAACCCTAATCGAGCGGACTAGAGAAGAAATCACCGACCAGTCCAGTCAACGGCAGTTAATTAACCTCATCGAAAGTATCATTATTTACAAATTACCCCAGAAAAGTCGCGAGGAAATTGAAGCTATGTTTGAACTAAGTGATTTAAAACAAACGAGAGTCTATCAAGAGGCACTGGCCGAAGGAGAAGAACGGGGTCTAGAACGGGGTCTAGAACGGGGTCTAGAACGGGGTCTAGAACGGGGTCTGCAAGAGGGAGAACGTCTGGTGGTGGAAAACCTGCTCCGAGTCCGTTTCGGTGAGTTAGACCCACCACTGCAAGGGATTATCAGACGGATTTTACAACTGTCCCCAGAAGAATTTACTCCTTTACTCCTCCATTGTTCCAAGCAGGAACTCTTAAAGCGATTTCCCCCAGAAAAGTCGCGAGGAAATTGAAGCTATTACCACCCTTATCAAGGGTAGGGTTAATTCATGAATTAACCCTACGAGTAACCCACAGAAAACGGGTTTCTCCGAGAAACCCGTTTTCTACTCATGCACTCATGCAAAAAGGGGAATAAATAATCAGTCTTTAATAACCAGATTTAGTATGATTCATGAATTAACCTACTACTTCCCCCAGAAAAGTCGCGAGGAAATTGAAGCTATGTTTGAACTAAGTGATTTAAAACAAACGAGAGTCTATCAAGAGGCACTGGCCGAAGGAGAAAAACAAGGTCTAGAACGGGGTCTAGAACGGGGTTTAGAACGGGGTTTAGAACGGGGTTTAGAACGGGGTCTGGAACGGGGTCTAGAACGGGGTCTGCAAGAGGGGAAACGTTTGGTGGTGGAAAACCTGCTCCGAGTCCGTTTTGGTGAGTTAGACCCAGAAATTCAAGCTATTATCAGCCGGATTTTACAATTGTCCCCAGAAGAATTTACCCCTTTACTCCTACAGTGTTCCAGAGAAGAACTCTTAAATCAATTCGGCAATTGCCAATAAACCCCAGAAGCGAGATTTCTCGTGAAAACTGACAGTCTCTTTTACCAAATATTCCTGCGTTTTCCGGACAGTTTCTTTGACCTAATCGGACAACCGCAACCAGGAGCAGCAAACTATCAATTCACCTCCCAAGAGGTGAAACAACTCTCTTTCCGTCTCGATGGCTTATTTATGCCACTCAGAGAAGATATTCAGCAACCCCTCTACCTAGTGGAAGTGCAGTTCCAACCGGACGACACCCTCTACTATCGACTTTTTGCGGAATTGTTCCTATTTTTAAAACAATATCAACCACCCCACCCCTGGCAAATTGTCGTCATTTATCCCCATCGTCGGGTGGAACGGGAACAATCCCTGCATTTTGGCGAAATCCTCAATTTAGCAAGCGTTAGACGCATTTATCTCGATGAATTGGCCCCAAGGGACAATCCGTCCTTAGGAATCGGTGTGATTAAATTAGTAGTAGAGTCGGAAACGGCAGCGGTGAGGACTGCTCAAACCCTAATCGAGCGGACCAGAGAAGAAATCACCGACCAGTCCAGTCAACGGCAGTTAATTAACCTCATCGAAAGTATCATTATTTACAAATTACCCCAAAAAAGTCGCGAGGAAATTGAAGCTATGTTTGAACTAAGTGATTTAAAACAAACGAGAGTCTATCAAGAGGCACTGGCCGAAGGAGAAGAACGGGGTCTAGAACGGGGTCTAGAACGGGGTCTAGAACGGGGTCTAGAACGGGGTTTAGAACAAGGTCTGCAAGAGGGAGAACGTCTGGTGGTAGAAAACCTGCTCCGAGTCCGTTTCGGTGAGTTAGACCCACCACTGCAAGGGATTATCAGACGGATTTTACAACTGTCCCCAGAAGAATTTACTCCTTTACTCCTCCATTGTTCCAAGCAGGAACTCTTAAAGCGATTTCCCCCAGAAAAGTCGCGAGGAAATTGAAGCTATTACCACCCTTATCAAGGGTAGGGTTAATTCATGAATTAACCCTACGAGTAACCCACAGAAAACGGGTTTCTCGGAGAAACCCGTTTTCTACTCATGCACTCATGCAAAAAGGGGAATAAATAATCAGTCTTTAATAACCAGATTTAGTATGATTGATGAATTAACCCTACTACTTCCCCCAGAAAAGTCGCGAGGAAATTGAAGCTATGTTTGGACTAAGTGATTTAAAACAAACGAGAGTCTATCAAGAGGCACTGGCCGAAGGAGAAAAACAAGGTCTAGAACGGGGTCTAGAACGGGGTTTAGAACGGGGTTTAGAACGGGGTTTAGAACGGGGTCTGGAACGGGGTCTAGAACGGGGTCTGCAAGAGGGGAAACGTTTGGTGGTGGAAAACCTGCTCCGAGTCCGTTTTGGTGAGTTAGACCCAGAAATTCAAGCTATTATCAGCCGGATTTTACAATTGTCCCCAGAAGAATTTACTCCTTTACTCCTCCATTGTTCCAAGCAGGAACTCTTAAAGCGATTTCCCCCAGAAAAGTCGCGAGGAAATTGAAGCTATCACCACCCTTATCAAGGGTAGGGTTAATTCATGAATTAACCCTACGAGTAACCCACAGAAAACGGGTTTCTCCGAGAAACCCGTTTTCTACTCATGCACTCATGCAAAAAGGGGAATAAATAATCAGTCTTTAATAACCAGATTTAGTATGATTGATGAATTAACCCTACTACTTCCCCCAGAAAAGTCGCGAGGAAATTGAAGCTATGTTTGGACTAAGTGATTTAAAACAAACGAGAGTCTATCAAGAGGCGCTGGCCGAAGGAGAAGAACGGGGTCTGCAAGAGGGGGAACGTCTGGTGGTGGAAAACCTGCTCCGAGTCCGTTTTGGTGGGTTAGACCCACCACTGCAAGCTATTATCAGCCGGATTTTACAATTGTCCCCAGAAGAATTTACTCCTTTACTTCTCCATTGTTCCAAGCAGGAACTCTTAAAGCGATTTCCCCCAGAAAAGTCGCGAGGAAATTGAAGCTATCACCACCCTTATCAAGGGTAGGGTTAATTCATGAATTAACCCTACGAGTAACCCACAGAAAACGGGTTTCTCCGAGAAACCCGTTTTCTACTCATGCACTCATGCAAAAAGGGGAATAAATAATCAGTCTTTAATAACCAGATTTAGTATGATTCATGAATCAACCCTACTACTTCCCCCAGAAAAGTCGCGAGGAAATTGAAGCTATGTTTGAACTAAGTGATTTAAAACAAACGAGAGTCTATCAAGAGGCACTGGCCGAAGGAGAAGAACGGGGTTTAGAACCTATCCATTAGTCGGCTCTTTCTTAACAAAAAGAGAAGAAACTTAAAAAAAGGGGAAACGATTGATAGGTATAGTTTTGAAAGAAGGAATTAAGGTGGAGGTGAGCAAAAAAATGGAGAAATGGGCAGCCCAAGAATTACAGTATGCAGACCTAGGGGACACCAGAAGAAAGAAAAGGTTAATCAGTATCGTGGAAAACTTGGCCAGTCAACCTAGTACAAGTGTGCCACAAGCTTCAGGAAATCTAGCGGCAGCGAGTGCCACCTATGACTTTTGGAATTCACCCTATTTTCACCCCTCAGATATAATTGCCGCCCAGGCCAAAAGTACAGTAGAAAGAATCAAAGAACATCCAATAGTTTTGGCAGTGCAAGACACAACAAGTTTAGACTTTACGACGCAAAAAGCCAAAAAAGGAATGGGTTATCTAGATTATAAAAAATCCTTTGGTCTCAAAGTTCATACCACATTAGGAGTGTCACCGAAAGGAATACCTTTAGGACTGATTAATCAATATGTCTGGGCAAGAGAAGAAAAGAATTTAGGGATTGCCAAGCAACGCAAAAAAAGAGAAACCGAAGAAAAAGAAAGTCAAAGATGGTTAGATTCTTTATCAGAAACACAACAACAAATACCCGAAGATATTCAAGTAGTAACAATCGGAGATTGTGAGGCAGACATATTTGATTTATTTGCCCAATCAAGAAGTCCTAACTCTCATTTATTAATTCGAGGAACTCATAACCGAAAAGTTAAATATCTCGAAGACAAGCAAAGGTCAGGGCATCCAGAGACTAAATATTTACATCAATCCATCAGAGAAATAAAAGCCTGTGGTACCTTAGATGTGCAAGTAAAACGCAATCCTAATCACGAGGCTAGACTAGCTAAACTAACAGTTAGATTTGCCAGTTTTGAAATACAAGTACCTAAGCATCACTCGAAAGCGAACCCTCGTCAACCGGTCAAATTACCGGTAATTTTAGCTGAAGAAGAAAATCCGCGTCCCGGAGTTAATCCTATCAGTTGGCCCCTCTTAACTAGCCTAGACATTAGTAGCTTTGAATCAGCGATAACCTGTGTGCGCTGGTATAGTTATCGCTGGTTGATAGAACGCTATCATTTTGTTTTAAAAAGTGGTGGTGGACTAGAAAAACTGCAATTAGAAACGGGTCGGAGAATTGAGATGGCTTTAGCTACCTATTCAATTGTAGCCTGGAGATTACTCTGGTTAACTTATCAAGCACGATTACACGGAGAGGAGAGTTGTGAAAGTTTTTTGGAAGAACATGAATGGCAATCTTTGTGTGCCACTATTCATAAAAAGAGTCCGCCACCTGAAAAGCCGCCCTCCTTGGCCGGAAGCGGTCAGAATGATTGCTTCTCTTGGGGGTTTTTTAGGTAGAAAAGGCGACGGTGAACCAGGTGTTAAAACTATTTGGTTGGGACTGCGAAGGTTACATGATATCAGCCAGACTTGGAAACTATCTCATCAAATTGGTCCCCCCATAGAACCCCCTTGAGCCATCTTGCACACTTTTCTCTTTTTGTCAAATTTTATGTTAAGAAAGATGTGACTAATGGATAGGTTTAGAACGGGGTCTAGAACGGGGTTTAGAACAAGGTCTGCAAGAGGGAGAACGTCTGGTGGTAGAAAACCTGCTCCGAGTCCGTTTCGGTGAGTTAGACCCACCACTGCAAGGGATTATCAGCCGGATTTTACAACTGTCCCCAGAAGAATTTACCCCTTTACTTCTCCATTGTTCCAAGCAGGAACTCTTAAATCGATTCGGTGTCCTTCGAGAATAACCGAAAAAAGACCATCCTTAAAAAGGATGGTCTTTTACTAAGAATTAACTCGGATTCGTCTGCTTACTGGAAATTAAGCGACGATAGTAAAGTTGCTGGCATTTAAAACCACTGCATTAGAGGTTGCAATAAGAACAGTACTAGCGCCGAAGTTACCATCAGCATCGTAGAACAACTTATTGTTGGTTGTGTCGTAACCAAAGCGCACATTGCTCAAGTTAGCACCAGCAAGGTTTACCGCGGTATCCAACAGGATTGTATTAGCACTGTTAGTTGCACCTAGCACAGCACTGACCGTCAAGGCGGCTCCCACTGCTGGAGCGCCGGCAAAGGCGGCATTACTTAGGGCGAACACATCGTTATTACCTGCTGCGACGCTGAAGTTATTGATCGTCACAGCACTGGTAGCGACGGCTTTATTCAAGACGAACTGGTCATTACCACCTTTACCATCTAACACATCTAGACCACCGTTGCCAGTAAGGGTGTCGGCTCCGGCACCACCTGTCAGGGCATCAGCTAATGCACCACCAGTAATCTTGAAGGAACCATTGGTTTCAGCGGCACCATTAAAGACTAAAAATTTGGTGGTGAAGGAAGAAGCATCAACAGTTAAAGTCGCACCACTTGCCACAAGGGTATCCACAGTGGTGATTGTGGTGTTAGTGGCGGCTTCTTTAAAGATAATCGTCTCAACGTTGGTAACACCATTGATAGCAGTAGTAAAAGCATTCCCAACTTTAACGGTTAAGGTGTCATTGCCATCGTTTCCATTGAGGTTAACACCATTAATCTGATCTACTGCCGCCGTCAAGGTGAAGGTGTCATCGCTCTTACCGCCGACAATCTGTTTTACACCAGAAGCGCCGCTATCAGCGAGATTCAGGGTCAGTTTCCCGGTAAAGTCAGTGGCATCCAAACGATCAGTGGCAGCCGTGACGGTAATCTTGCCGTCAATGGTCAGGTTTTTATCGCCTGAAATCACAAAGTTGTTACTTCCCGCCACACTATTTATTGTATCTAGGGTTGCGTCACTATTTTTGAGAACACTATCAGCTTTGACAACAATATTGACATTAGCAGCGGAGTTCAGGTCAACAATAGTGGTCCCAGCAACAGTACCATTCAGGTTAACAGTCGAAGCTTTTGTTGTATCGCCGAGTTTGAGAGATAGCTGATTGGCATACCCAGCCGCCAGAGTCAAGGGGAATTTTTCGGCGGTCTCAACCTTCAAGTCACCGGACTTGATAACGAAACTCTTGACTCCAGAGATGTTGACAATATCAGCTATAGCACCGTTCGACCCAGTGAACTCAATAGTCTCAATGTTAGCAATGTTTGGGGTGATAGCAGTCAGAGGAGGAGTCGGGGCAATAATCTGGGCGGTCAGCACGTCGTTGTCACTGTTGCTGGGGTCTTGAATGAAACTACCTTGCAAGAATGTTAAACCCGCAACCGTGTTATTGGAGGCAGTCAAAAACTGACCTGCCGGGGAAACTTTGTTGTTTGCCGAAGCGGTGAGAACTGCCCCATTTTCTAACAAGGTAAAGGTAGTTCCCGTACCGCCGCCACCACCAGCGATAAATTGAGCAATTTGTGCGTTAGCCGCCGTTACGCTATCGGCACTGGCAGTGACCGTGTTCACAATGACCCAGCCACTACTATACTGGGCTGAGGTAAAGGTGGAGGAGCCATCAGCCGCCATGGCAACCGCGAAGTTTTCTGCTACCTGAGCGCGGTTCGTCAAAGCCTGTTGGCGTGCGGCGGGGGAGTACTGATTTAAAACGACTGGAAAATCAAAAATCGCCTGGGGGGAGGACACAAGATAGGTATCAGCCCAGTAGGTTAATTCTTCCGCCGGAATGTCAGCCGCGGCAATCCCGTAGAGATTTTGGAAAGCTTGGGTGACATAATCACGACGAGCCGCCGCATTCTGAGACAGCACCGTAGGGGACGCTAACATCGGATAGGCTGTCTTGGCTGCACTAGAGGTAGAAAATGCCTGCACCGCTTGCTCCCAAGAAACTGCCTGACCTGCGGGACTCGCCCAATAGGTCAGATCAGAAGCTGACGGGGGCAGCTTGGTGTACATCAAGGACAGAGCAATGATTGAAGATTGGGGAATAGCCATAATTTTGTTACCTAAAACTCCTCACACTAGGACAGGAAACGATTTTAAAAATCAAAGAAGCTGCAAGCGTCTCTGAAGCATCACAACCAATCATAGGGGAGGCATTATCATTTGTCAAGCAGAACTATAACAATGGGAGCCAGAGTTAAATCCACTTTTTTTCGATACCGTGTTACCGAAGATACCAGTGATATAAATGCTTACTAACCCATTGAAAAACTACTACTATCATAGCCCACGGAATCCTACAGTTGAGGGATAGGCGGTAAAATTTAACATTGTGTGACGATTGGCCTTGTAGGTATCGGCAAGGGACTTGTAGGCAGAATTCGTCATGGGTGGCTCTAGTAGTACCAGTTGGGGGTTAGCCCTAAACGAGTATTGATAAAAACACAGTCTAGGGTCGCCAAAACGCCGTCTTCCCCACGGTAGGTATCACCAATATCCCAGAGACGAAAGCCTAGGGGCTGTAGCCAACAAATGATTTCAGTTAACAGAGGCGTGTTTTTGCCATAGCCTCGATAGAGCCAACACTCTAGCAGGAGAATGTCCACTCTTGGCAGGGTGTTAATCGCCCCTTTCAGAATAGACAGTTCGTAGCCTTGGGTATCGATTTTAATGACTTGAGGATGAGGTAAACTGAGGGATGCAATCATCTCATCGACCGTGGCCATGGCCACGATTGCAGTGGTTACATCTAGTCCTGTGTTACTTAAATCTAAAGCACTACTGGCCACCAGATTGGGGAAGATATTCATGGTGACTTCGCCACTTTTTTCGCCTAAAGCTAGGGTATGAAGCTGAAAATTCGGGTATGAACGGAGATTTTCTTGGATAATCGCTTGATAGGCGGGAGCATAGTTGATTAGAGGCTCAAATAGATGAAATTCCGCCGTGGGAAGCACTTCATGGATGTCTTTTGACCAAGAACCATCAGAAGCACCAACATCAAAGATAACTTGCGGTTGATAGCCCAAGTTTTTCAGTCTTTGAAATACTTCCATATCCAATTGGGCAAATCTAGCTTTGGTTTTATAGGTTTCCCCCACGGATTTATAATCGGGATTTTCAACCATTGTTCTTTCCTTGGCTAGGTTACTTAATGGCAATGTAGGTATGGGCAGCTGCTAAAAGCTCATCTTTTGTATAACCTTTTGCATTTAGTTCCTCCAGAATTTCATCGGTTAATAAGTTCTCGCCGTCCTGCCAAATTTCATTTCTGATGATGTAGGAAACATCCAAAGGTTCAACAGCTTTTAGGTATTGAGTTGATGGTCGGAAATTAAAATAATCAGAAAACATAAAATTTACTAAATTTTCTGCGTAGCTATTTTGGTCGTCCTTAACTAAAGGTACAGAAAGCAAATTAAGTTTTTCCAGCAGCTCAACAAAGGGGACTATATCCTGAAGAGTTTTATGTTGGTTAAGGTACTCTAATATTTGATTTTTTGCTAATCTTAAGTGAATCCAGGGATAATCTGAAAACAAGCCATACTGATGATGACCATAGTAAGAATTCCACAGGGGCGAACCAACACAGTAAATTAATCCTCCCGGTTTAGTCACACGAAACATTTCAGCAAAGGCGGCTTCAATGTTAAGAATATGCTCCATTGTTGCAGCCGAAAAGACTAGATCATAATAGTTATCAGGTCGAGACGTTGCTTCGGCTGACTCCTTAAAATAGGTGACCTTCTCGTTAACAAATCCCGTCCCAATTTCTGCACAGATATCAAGTCCATGTACTGCGGCTGACTGAAGAAAAAGTTGACAGTCCCTACCATCATTACAGCCAACAATTAGGACTTTTTTTGTGTGCAGTTTATGACTCGGCACATACTTGAGACAATCTCCGACATAATAGTCTAAATATCCCATAAATATCCTGACAATTAATAAGTGACTTAGGCGTAGTACCAATCGGGCATTAGGCCAGATTTAGGGTTGATAAAAAAGCAGTCCAATGTGGCTAAAAGTCCCTCTTCATTGCGATAGGGGTCTCCCACATCCCAAAGTCGAAAGTTATAGGACAACAACCAGTCAACAATTTCAGTTAACAGGGGAGTGTTTAGTCCGTAGCCTCGATAGAGCCAACATTCTAGAACTAAAATATCCACATGAGGCATGGAGGCTTGACTGTAAATTTTTCCAGGAGGAAAAATCGGGGGCAGGAAAAACCCTCTTAACTATGGCTCAATTTTCCCTTCCCGAAATGGTCATTAAAGACTGTTAAATCCTGTCTCTTGCTCTCCAACTTGGTACTTGGCCTATCGGATATCCGGGAAGAAAATAGACTGTTCTTCTTTTCCTCGCACGGCAAAGACTAGACGGGTTAGGAAAGTCAAGCCACTCTAGTTCTCATAGTACCAAATTGGGGAAATACCGGACTGAGTATTTACAAAAATACAATCTAATGTGGTTAGCACTCCCGCTTGATTGCGATAGGCATCGGCCACATCCCAAAGCCGAAAGTTAAAAGATAATAACCAATCGGCGATTTCGGTTAAGAGGGGAGTTTTTTGGCCATAGCCCCGATAGAGCCAGCACTCGAGAAAGAGAACATCGACTTTAGCTAGGGTTTTAACGGCCCCTTTAAGTATAGACAACTCCGAGCCTTGGGTATCAATTTTGATCACTTGGGGATGGGGTAAACCAAGTCGGGCAATTGCGTCATCAATTGTTAACATTTGCACCGAGATGGGAGTGGTGGGCTGACTATCATCACCAGTCTGCAAGAGGCTACTGCTCACCACGTCCGTGGAAACATTCATCGTCACCTCGCCGGAGGTTTCACCTAGGGCGTATTTGTGTAGATGAAAGGAGGGATAGACTCGCAGAATTTCTGAGATTAATTCCCGATAGTCGCTGCTGTAGTCGATGAGGGGTTCAAAGAGATAAAATTCAGCTTCCTGCAGCACTTGTTTGATATAATAAGACCAGCCACTATTAGAAGCACCCACATCAAAGATCACCCCTGGTGTGTAACCTAGGTTTTGTAGTCGTTTAAATACCTGTCGATCCAACTGGAGGACTTGAGGATCTAAGTCATCAAGCATTTTTTGATAATCAGACCTTAATTGCAGTTTTTCAGAGTTCATATCCTTTGAATTACTTCGGGTTTATCTTTTTCGGTACAATTTCATCCCATAAGTGCCTGTATCTAACTGTTCTCCTGTATCGTACCACTGGGGGAGTGAGTCGCCAACAATTTCTGCTAATCCGGGATTCCAGGGCACTCTAACACTGTCCCTAGGATCAATGACAATTAATGAAAGATTATCCCTATCCTCTGGTGTCATCCGTACATGATAAGTGGGGAAATAAACTCGTTTACCCCGAGACTTGAGGGCGTAGAATGTTTGAAAATCAGCATAAATGTTATCCTGAGGATTAATTTTGTTGTCGAGAAAGTTTTGTACTTTAGTATAGTCATTCTTTTCCCATTGTTGTAAGGTAATTTGCGCTAGGGAAGGTAGTCCTAGTAAGTTGGCATAAAACAATAAAACCAAAAAAGCTATACTAATAATTGTCGTCTGAATTTTGCCAGTATTTTTTTCTAAAATATTATTAAAACTCCAGCAAATACAAATGATCAAGGGAAACATCGACATCCAACTATAATAAAGTGGATATTTCCCCAGAAAACACATAGTAGTTGGTATGGTAATAACGGTGATCAAAGCAAAAAAGGAAGGAGAACGCCACCGGAAAGATTTGGTCAATAGTTCATAAAATATCAAGATGATCAGCAGTAGTGACAGTGGGGGAAAAGACGGATGCAAGCAGCCACCACACAGATAATCTTTCTGATCAAAAAGTTTGCTCACTCTGGAAAATATTATATCAATGACAGTTCTGTTAAGGTTGGCATTGGCAACACTATGACCCAAAGTCATACTAACAAAATCATCCCAAACACCATTAGTTGAGTAAAGTGCATAAAGAAATAACATTCCTAAAATAAATCCCCCACCTAGGGCGACAAATTCCCGCCAAAATCGCTGAAAGTTGAAAAGGAGTAGGATACCGCCAAAAATTGTCGCAAAGACCACTGCTGACAATCCAGAAAGGGGAAAGAAAAATCCAATAATTGTCATAGTAAGCCATCGGATTTTAGCATCTTTTATTAAAAAAGCCACCAAAACCAGTGCTGATAAGAAAATGCAGGAAGTGTCGTACCTTCCCGATATATAAATAAAGGTAATTCCTGTTGGCAAAAGACAACTAACCACTAAGATGATTCTTAGCCAAGAAAACCTAATTAAAGGCAATTTCTTGATGAATAACCAGATTACAGTGATGCTAAGAAGCATTAACACATAATTAAAAAGCCTAACTTTTTCAATACTAAATCCCAAAACTTTTATCCATAAAGCCAGCAAAACAGTATAAAGAAAAGAAGTGCTAACATGGAACTCTTGATCATTTTGATGATACCCAGCAGCCGAGGTAAAACTGTCGTATAAAGCTAGATTAGCTGCTGGTTCTGCTAATACTACTTCATCTATCCACACGGGTTGTAATCTAGGTCCCAAGAATATGCTTACTAGCAAAAAAGCAATTCCTAAACCGATGAGAATTAAAATTTCACTGGTTAAGGATATATTTTTTTTTATAATCATCACTCACCTACCAGTTAGTCTATGAAAAATATAATTGACTCCTAAGTTTCTAAGCAGAAAAATAAGTGGCTGGCATAACGGAAGCACACCAAAGTAAGGCTTGATGGAAGACATGATAATCTTGAAAAAAGAAAACATTGCCCCAGGAATTATCGAGGGAATAGGCAGAATTACAGTAATAACTAACGTCGGAACTGCCCCAAATACGATAGATAACTAGATGCCAATGATAATCTCTTTCCTTCATAGCATTGACTAAATCTGGTAATTGATTCATCGCTCCCGAACCACCAAAGGGGAAATTTTGATCCCAAAATTCCGCAACTACCACGGGATAACGATAGTTACCCATACCTTTAATCACTTCTAAATCAAAGCCTTCTGTGTCAATTTTAACTAAACCAATATCTTTAGGTAATTCCTCGGTATCGTGGAGACTGGCTAGGGTTTTAACGGTGACGGGAATAGTATCGGTAAATACTAAACCTTCCGAAAGAGAATGCTTGGTTAAGCTGCTATAAAAGCTGGCATCTTGATAGGTGTTGTCTGGGGTCTCATCGGTGGCTATATGGAGTTCTTGGGTTTGATTTTCGGAACCGAGAGCAAAGGGAAAAAGCCGAAAGTTAGGATGATCACCGAGGCGATTTTTGAGCTTATCGATAACGGGAGGAAAAGGCTCAAAGGCATAAACTTGATAACCAGCTTGTAGGAGACGACTAGAAACATCGCCCCGATTAGCACCAATATCTACTGCAAGACGATGGGGAAGATAGGAATATAAATAAGTCATTAATTCGATGTCTAAATCCTGGAAATATTTTTGATCGATAATGACTTTGTATTTTTGATCGTGGATATCTTCCAATATTTTCTGGTTAACTTCTTGAATTTTTAGCAGGGTATTCAGAATCAAGTCCCCTTTTTGTTTCCAGTCTCCCGTTAATAATTGAATATTTTTAACTATATCTACGGAAAACTTGAGCAGAAAAGCTTGATTTTGCAGTGATAAATCAGCCTTTCGCTTGGCTTCTGCATTTTCTTGTCGGATTTGCTCCGTGGAGTTATTAAGTTGGTCAACTTTAAAATCTAAGGGATCAAGCTGATTAAGTTTCTCCAGTTTTTCCAGTTTTTGGAGTTGGTCAAATTGGACATGACTGAGGGAATCAAGTTTTTCTAGAAATAAATCTTTGACTGCTTTAAATCGCTGAACTATTTTATTTTTGGCTAATAATTGCTTGATCATTTTGGCTAGTAATTAGGTGAATTGTATTAAGCTTGACTGGGAGAATTTTCAATTTTGCGGCTAGTTTCAGGAACTAACAAATCTTGACGAATAAAGACCACTTCTTTTTGGAGGAGTGTGCCATCAATGGGGGATCTCCATTCGCCAGTTTCGTCATAATAACGGAAACCAAGCTTATCCAAAAGATTAAGCATTTCATTGAAAACGAGAGCGTCCCGATCATAGCGAATAAAGGAGAGTTCAGCAACGACTAAATCCACCTGAGCGATAAATTCTTTGGCTCCTTCTAAGACGATATGCTCGGCACATTGCACGTCTAATTTTAATATTCCTCTGCCGGAAATTTGCTGATCTGTCGCCACCTGATCGAGGGTTTTTACCGCCACTGTAATCGTTTCATAGTTTCTAAAATCGGCGGGAGTGAGCAAGGAACTACCGTACAAATCGGGGGAAACTTGAAAACTTAACTGACCAGCTTGATTAGAAATGGCAATTTCTAGTAATTCGGCTTTAGGAATATTAAAGATATAGTAATTTCTGGCTGATTGCTCGTATTTTGAGATTAGCGGATCGATGAGGATAAAGCGAGCTTCAGGGAATAATTGACTAGCGGTATGAGACCAAATACCGTGGGAAGCTCCCACATCAACCACAAAATCGGGCTGATATTTTTGCCCTCGTAAACGTCGCATGACTTGATAGACTTGAGCATAATCTTTATAAATAATTGAGGGAACGGGGGGTTCAATAAAGTGAACTAAATCGATCGGCGATCGAGGTAAAATCGCGTCAAATCTGTCATCGGCTGCTTGTTCTTTTTCTAGGGACTGCCACACCCATTGATCAATACCTTGATCGGAGAATTTGTCCGCTACTTTAACGGCATTTTCTCGCATTCTTTGCTGATTTTCTGGTTTAAGAACGTAGTCCACGGCTGCTGCCAAACTTTCATGTGTATAATCACAAACCACACCAATTTGAAAGCGATTAATAAAGTTAGCTGCCGAGGTTTTATTACTGCCTAAAAGAATTACTGGGGTGTTAGCGGTGGCCAGGTTAAAAATAATCCGGCCGGGTAAACTAAGGCGAGACAATTCTGTCCGATCATCTCTTTCGTCCATGGTTCCCGTGGGAACAATAACAAAGGGATATGCTTGTAGTTGTTGTCCTAGTTGTTCTTCGGGATAAAGTCCTTGGCTATAAAGTCCCCATTTTTCTAATTCTGCTGCAGATTCTTTGAGCCAATAATAGTTAGAATTGCCATACCAATCTAGTTTAATCCCTGCCCCTTGAATACTCTCTAAAAGAGATTGAAACCATTGGGGACTCCAAATGCTCCCTAATAAAGCTCCCCATTTTTCTTGACAGCGTTGGGGAGAAACTTCGGCAACTTCACTATTAATGAGACGGTGGGGAACGATCGCCGGTAGGAGCCAAAATTTGTAGCCGTACTTATTCTCGTAAGCGTCGCGGAGTTCGGGATGGGTGGCAAAACGAACGGAACATTTGCTTAAAAACTCTTTCATTAAAGCATCGGGAATCTCCTGAACGCAGATATTCTGATCGTCCATGATGTAGGTGGCAAGGGGAACGTTAAATAATTCCTTAATAGCGATCGCTGTCAGAATGTCGCTGGCGTAATAAGGGACACAAAAAACGCTCTCAATCTGGTTGTGTCCAAGAGTTTGTAGCACTGACTGAAAGACTTGCGCTCGCGATAGTTCCCGGTGATCGAGAAGAAGACTGAAAGCCCCAAAATTCTGTTCACCTCCGTAGTGATCAGCGGAACGTATGGAAATAATTTGACGATTATCAGGAAAGATTCTTTTTACTAGGGCCCCTGTGCCGTGCTGTTGATTGACTTCACAGGGGGTAATGACAGCATTGCCGCAGATGTAGTGGTTCTGGAAGATAGCAAAGCGATCATCGATGGGTTTTCCCTGTTCTAATGATCGCCAGAGCCAATCGTCAAAATGATCGGCTTTTAAACTTTTGGCTAATTGATGACTAGCCTGACGAAGTTTTAGTTGATAGTTATAGGTGCTGAGTTTGGCGATTTCTGTTAAGAAACTTACAGCCGCATAATCACAGACAGAACCGAGATTATACTCTTGCACAAATTTAGCTGCAGCACTATCCTTCTGACCGACCACCAGAATGGGGGTGTTAGCGGCAGCGACGATAAAAGGGATGCGGGAGGGTAAGCTCAAATAGGAGAATTCTGGCCGATCCTGTTCTTCTGGGGAACTGCCAGTGGGAACAAGAGCAAAAGGAGCTTGACGTAGGTGGTTAATTAGGTCAGCTTGGGGACAGTACCCTTGAAAGAAAATTCCATCCTGCGCTAATTCTTCCTCTTGGAATTGCAACCATTGACGATTGGGATTACCATACCAATCAATTTTTATTTGGGATTCCCGACACAATTGACGCAGTTTTTCTAACCAATTCTGAGACCAAATATTACCAATTAAAATGCCTCGCCCCATCAGATCAGGCATGACAATTTCAGGGGGAAACAGATAGCTTTCGACGACGGGAGGGATAAACCAGATTTTCTGCCCATATTTTTTTTCATAGGCTTGGCACAAGGGCAGAGAAATGCCTAAAATTAGATCGCTGCTATCGAGTAATTTCTGAACGGCTTCATCGTCAACGCCATCAACATAGACATTCTGATCATCCATCAGGTAGGTACAAACCGGGACTTGAAAGAGAGATTTAATCGCTGTGGCTACAAAAAAATCTTCGATAAAGTAGGGAATTACTAGGACTCTTTTCGGTTTTAAATAAATAAATAAATTTTGGATTTTTACTAAAATTTCCCCGTAGGAACAACCGCGCACATCTAGACAAAAATTCTGAACGCCAAATTCCTGCTGTCCATCGTAGAGATTGGTGGTTCGTAAGGAGACTATGCCACTGGTATCAGGGAAAATTCTCTTTAAAAGAACCCCAACACCGTGATTCTCATTGATTTCGTTTGAAGATACTATAATATCATAACTTTCCTGGAATTTGTCGGCAAAACTATTTAAGTCGTGTAACGACAAACTAAGTTCTTTTTGTAGTTCCTGATAAGAGGTGAGCATAATGATTAATTTTAATAGGCTTTAACTATAGACATTCCATTGGCTCTGACAGGTTTTCTCAGAAAAATAAAGTATAACTTCATTTTGCCTACTGCCTCGTCATCAAGATAACTGCCGTTTTTTTTCTTGGTTATCCCTCTAGAAATTTTATATTTTTGGATATACCCTGTCAAATTTATTCTCATCCATCCCACAAAACCGAGATTGATCCTTGCAGGTCTTAATGTTTTAAGATTGTTCATCTCCTTTTTACTAACTTCAGCGACCGCTCTCAAAATGACCCTTGTGTAGCGCTTTTTGTTTCCCCATCGGGAATTATCATCTGGCCTTGGCAGACTAGAACTGATGCACCACCTACGCAAACTTCCGTAATTTCCCGGTTGTTTTTCTGAAACTTTAATTGTAAACTGCTGGGTCTGCCCATTTCCACCCCTTGGATTATCGTCCATTGATTCATCCCTTCCCTAGAAGATTCTAAGGCCCCTAAGTAACCTGCTAAAGCGGCCACAGCCGAACCGGTAGCGGGATCCTCCATAACTCCTAAACCGGGGGCAAACATTCGCCCATAGAGACGAGATAGGGGTGATTCCTGGTCAAAACAGCAGACAAAAAGGGAATTAGCTGGGGATTGGCCTAATAATGATGACCAGAGAGTTAGATTTAGTTTTATTTTCCCCAAAATATCTCGGTTTTTAACGGGGATGAATAAAAAAGGGAGACCACAGGAAAAGGCGCGGGGGGGATAACCGGGTAAGAAATCGGCAACGCTGAGGGAAAGAATCGCCGCTAAATCATCGAGAGCATAAGTATCGGTCACTAATTCTGGCAATTGTGCCACTTTTAACTCACTATAGACGGGTTTTTCCCCCTCCCTGCTAATTTTTACCGGTACTAAACCGACTCCTTCCTCCAGATAAATCGTGGTTTCTTGGTGGGGGGGAATAGCAGCGATTAGGGCTAAAATATAGGCTGTGCCGACGCTAGGATGACCAGCAAAGGGTAATTCGGTACTGGGGGTGAAGATACGGACTTTTTTAGTGCCTTGGGGCGTTTCTGGCGGAAAAACGAAGACTGTCTCTGAGAAGTTAAATTCGGCGGCGATTTTTTGCATCTGGGTGCGGGTTAATCCAGATGCTTCCGGAAAAACCGCCAGGGGATTACCGCCAAAAATGCGATCGCTAAAAACATCGGCGGTATAGTAGGAATAGGTAGGCACGCGGGGAATAGGGCAACAATTATCGGAGAATTTTCTTATCTTACACCTATTTTCACCAGTTACCGCCCCGGCGCTCTGTCTAGGGATAGATTCTCCTTGTCAGTCCTGTTGGTTTCTATTAAGAAATAATTAAAATACAGAGTTTTTCCTAAAGATAAGGTATGTCTTGATAGGGCATTGTCTCGGAGTCTCCTAATAACTGCTATAGGCTCTACTACTTATTCGCTTCTAATCTGGCTAATAAACTGACTAACTTATCTCTAACAGAATTGTGAGTGTATTCGTCTTCAGGGTGAGGTTTTTGATGGGGTTGTTGAAAATAGGGACGTTCCCCGTATAATTGTCCCCATTTCACATCAACTCGGTGTACTAATTCATAGAGTAATTCTTGATTGTCTAAAATTTCTTCTAGGATTAACTGTAAAGCTTGAACGGGATTATCTAAATTTTGACTGACTTTGGTTAATTCTTCATCGACGACAAGCTGTAAAATTATCTGCAAAGCTCCCGAAGAATCACCTAAATTAGCGGCAATAAATTGTTTAATCTCTGTGGTAACTTGCACTAATTTGGGGACGGGAGATTCCCCTTTGAGGAAATCCGCCCCCTCTTGAGCGATAAAATCTGCTAGGGTAAACTCGCGCCTTTCGATGATATCTTGGGAAAAATCCGGTTCTTCAGGGGTCATAAACTTAAAAAGATTAGCGATAATAGAATCTAAGACTTATTGTGACATTTTTAGGAATATTTATGGGCATCGATCGCAGAGAGTTTCAGCACCGTCGTCAGCAGGTAATGGAAAAAATCGGCAATGGAACCGCCATTTTTCGCAGTGCGCCCATGGTGGTCATGCACAATGACGTAGAATACACTTATCGTCAGGATAGTGACTTTTTTTACCTGACAGGATTTAATGAACCGGAGGCGGTAGCGGTTTTAGCACCCCATCACCCCGAACATCAGTTTATCCTGTTTGTGCAGCCAAAAGACCCAGAAAAAGAAACCTGGACCGGCTATCTCCACGGTGTGGAAGGAGCAAAGGAGATTTTTGCTGCTGATGAGGCCTATTCTATCGAAGAATTGGACGAAAAATTACCGCAATATCTCGAAAAAGCCGAACGAATTTATTATCATCTCGGACGGGATAAAACTTTTAATACAAACGTTCTCAAGCACTGGCAAAAATTAATCGCCACTTTTCCCCGTCGTGGCACCGGACCGACTGCTTTAGAGGATACTAATTTTATTCTCCATCCTTTGCGCTTACTGAAAACCGAGGCCGAATTGGACAATATTCGCCAAGCAACCGCTATTTCGGCCCAGGCACATAATCGCGCCAGAGAATTCACCAAAGTTGGTCACTATGAGTATCAAATTCAAGCGGAAATTGAGCATACTTTTCGTCTAGAAGGGGGTATGGGTCCTGCTTATCCTTCTATTGTTGCTAGTGGTGCTAATGCCTGTATTCTGCACTATATCAACAATGATCGCCAAGTACAAGAAAATGAGCTTTTGTTAATTGATGCTGGTTGTGCCTACAATTACTATAACGGTGATATTACCCGCACTTTTCCCGTTAATGGTAAATTTACCCCCGAACAAAAAATTATCTATGAAATTGTTCTAGAAGCTCAATTAAAGGCGATTGAAGTGGTAAAAACTGGTAATCCTTATAATCTTTTTCATGACACAGCCGTGAGGACAATTGTGGAGGGATTAGTAGATTTAGGGCTATTGGTCGGCGACATTGATGAGATAATTAAAGAGGAAAAATATAAGCCTTTTTATATGCACAGAACTGGTCATTGGTTAGGATTAGATGTCCATGATGCGGGAGGTTATAAAGTTAACGAAGAAACTTGGCAAACTTTGCAGCCTGGTCATGTTTTAACCGTGGAACCGGGTATTTATATCTCTCCCGATATTAAACCTGCTGAAGGACAGCCGGAAGTGCCGGAAAAATGGCGAGGTATCGGTATCCGTATCGAAGATGATGTGTTAGTTACTGCCACAGGAAATGAGGTTTTAACTGCAACAGTTCCCAAAAAAGTTGAGGATATCGAATCTAAGTAAAAAGCTAGGTGTTAAAAATTGTCAGATTCCCCCTAACCCCCTTATTAAGGGGGGATCAAAGGCAAAATTTATCTTCAAAGGAGATTCAATTAAGTTTTTTCTAGGGATTATCATGATTGCTACCAAAGAAAAATTATATACCTTTGCAGAATATTTAAATTATCAGGACTGCACGGATGATAAGTACGAATTATTTAACGGAGAATTAATTCCCATGCCTCCTGCTAGTGGCTTTCATGCTTTGATACTTAGATATATATTTAAGGTGTTAGAAAGGGAAATAGAGAGGCTACAATTAGACTGGCAAGTTATGCCCGCTACGGTGGGAATTCGCACCGATAAAGCTAAATCGAGAATTCCAGACTTAATGATTTTAACTGCTGAACAATGTCAAGAGATTAGAAATATGACCACAGCAGTGATTGAATTTCCTCCCCTCTTAGTTGTAGAAATTGTTAGCCCCGGTAATGCTGATGATGACTACCGTTATAAGCGTTCAGAATACGCAGTGAGAGGCATTCCTGAATACTGGATTATCGATCCTATTGCCCTAAAAATATCGGTTTTAACCCTGATTTCTGGATTTTATGAACTGGCAGAATTTAATAACGAAGATAGGATAATATCGGTAACATTTCCCGATTTACAATTAACTCCTCAAATGGTCTTTGCACAGTAAAATCTTAGCTGGAGACTTTTATGATTGCTACCCAACAAAAAAAATATACCTTTGCAGAATATTTAAATTATCAGGACTCCAGAGATAATAAGTACGAATTATTTAACGGAGAATTAATTCCCATGCCTCCCGCTAGTGGCTTTCATGCCTTAATTCTTGCCTTTCTTTATGATTATTTAATGGCAGAAATTAAAAGATTAAATCTAACTTGGAAAGTTATGCCCGCTACGGTGGGAATTCGCACCGATAAAGCTAAATCGAGAATTCCAGACTTAATGATTTTAACTGCTGAACAATGTCAAGAGATTAGAAATATGACCACAGCAGTGATTGAATTTCCTCCCCTCTTAGTTGTAGAAATTGTTAGCCCCGGTAATGCTGATGATGACTACCGTTATAAGCGTTCAGAATACGCAGTGAGAGGCATTCCTGAATACTGGATTATCGATCCTATTGCCCTAAAAATATCGGTTTTAACCCTGATTTCTGGATTTTATGAACTGGCAGAATTTAATAACGAAGATAGGATAATATCGGTAACATTTCCCGATTTACAATTAACTCCTCAAATGGTCTTTGCACAGTAGCATTATTAACGATTATGACTATCCCCTTAGAAATCCAACAACGTTGCCAACAACTAAAAACAGAACTACAAAGAGCCAGTTATGCTTATTATGTTCTTGATGATCCTTTTATACCCGATAGCGTTTATGATCAACTTTATCGGGAATTAGAAGACCTAGAAAAGCGTTATCCCCAATTAATCACCCCCGATAGTCCCACCCAAAGAGTCGGGGATAAAATCTCTAGTCAATTTGTTTCTGTCCGTCATCATATTCCCCTGTATAGTCTCGAAAATGCCTTTAACCTCGAAGAATTAAATAAATGGGGCAGCCGTTGGCAAAGATATGTAAATGAAACCCAAGACACGGAATATGTGTGTGAACTAAAAATCGATGGTTCTGCATTAGCTTTAACCTACGAAAACGGTTTTTTCGTCAGAGGTGTTACTAGAGGGGATGGAGTCACTGGAGAAGATATTACCCCCAATGTGCGGACAATTCGCTCTATTCCTTTACGCTTAAATATAGATAATCCCCCGGCAATTGTGGAAGTGCGCGGTGAAGCTTTTTTACCCCTCGATACCTTTGATAAAATCAATCAAGAAAGAGAAGAAAAGGGTGAATCTCTCTTTGCTAATCCCCGCAATGCGGCAGCGGGAACCCTACGACAATTAGATCCGAAAATAGTTGATAAAAGACGCTTACAATTTTTTGCCTATACCCTGCATTTAGACGATAAACATATCAGTACTCAATGGCAATCTTTAGACAGATTAGAAACCATGGGATTTCTGGTTAATCCCCACCGTCAACTCTGTCCATCCCTGCAAGAAGTGGCACAATACTATCAAGATTGGCAAGAAAAACGTCATCAATTAGCCTACATGACCGATGGTGTCGTAGTCAAAATCAACGATTTACAGCGACAAAATCGGTTAGGATTCACTCAAAAATTCCCCCGGTGGGCTATCGCTTTAAAATATCCCGCCGAAGAAGTCCCCACGATAGTTAAAGATATTATCGTCAATGTGGGACGCACCGGCGCAGTCACACCCATGGCGGTGATGGAACCGGTACAGGTAGCAGGAACCACCGTACAAAGGGCTACTTTACATAATAGCGATCGAGTGGCCGAATTAGATATCCGCATCGGTGACACGGCAATTATCCGCAAAGCGGGGGAAATTATTCCGGAAGTGGTGAGAATCCTGCCAGAATTGCGGCCTCCCCACACTTTACCCTTCCAGATGCCCACTAATTGCCCTGAATGTCAATCTCCCCTAGTTCGTCCGGTGGGGGAAGTGGTGACGCGCTGTGTCAATAGTTCCTGTCCAGCGATTTTGCGGGGAAGTGTAGTACATTGGGCCAGTCGCGATGCTCTCGATATCCGGGGATTAGGGGAAAAAGTGGTGATTTTGCTGATTGAACAGGGATTAGTTACCGCCATTTCTGACCTCTACAGCCTCGAAAAAACGGAAATTGCCAAATTAGACCGAATGGGCGAGAAATCCGCCTTAAATTTGATTACAGCTATGGCTCAGAGCAAAAATCAAAGCTGGTCGAGGGTACTTTATGGGCTAGGGATTCGCTATGTGGGCAGCGTTAACGCCAAAATTCTCGCCGAAAGTTTTCGGACTGTGGAGGAGTTAGCTAACGCCAGCGTGACTGATTTAGCTTCTGTCTATGGTATTGGTGAAGAAATCGCCCAATCGGTCTATGATTGGTTTAGAATCGAGGCTAATCGGGATTTAGTCGCTAAATTACAAGCGGCCGGTTTACAATTTGCCACAGCAGCAAAAACCACCACCACTAAAGCCACCTTAGCAGGGAAAACCTTTGTGATTACTGGCACTTTACCAACTCTCAAACGGGAGGAAGCGAAAGAATTAATCGAAAAAGCTGGGGGGAAAGTGACGGGTTCTGTGAGTAAAAAAACTGATTATTTAGTTACTGGAGAAGCGGCGGGTTCTAAGTTAGAAAAAGCCCTAGAATTGGGCATTACTCAGCTAACCGAAGCACAATTACTCGAATTAATCAAGGCTTAAAAGCTTAAGATTGGAGCAAATCTACTGAAGTATTATCGATTAACCCAGCAACAGCATCAAGATAATCATTAAGTTCCATTTTCTGAGCTTGGGCAAATAAATTAAGGGTTTCTACCTTTGTTCCTTCTCCCTGTTCAATGCGTCTCACTTGACGCTCGGATACTCCTATAATATCTGATTGTCGCAGTTGATGCTGTTTGCGTAAAGATGCGATCACTTGACCAAAAATCTGATCATGTTTTAATTTAATCGCTGCAAACTTTTGTTTTGCTGCCAGTTCAATCACAATAGACCTCCTGCAAAAATAGGAACTGATTATGTACAATAAAGTAAAACACTCAGAAAAACCATGACTTACGAAAAAGTAAAAAATTTGAATCCAGAAGAGTTTAAACGCTTTTGTGGAGTATATCCTGAAACATTTAAGGATATGGTGAAGGTTTTGGCTGCCGAAAAAGTTCTGCAAAAAAAATCGGGAAGACCAAGTAAATTAAGTCTAGAAGACCAAATCTTGATGACCTTAGAGTATTTACGGGAATATAGTACTTATTTCCATCTCGGAATTAATTGGGAGATTAATGAGACAACAGCCCTACGAATCACTAGAAAGGTAGAAAATATTCTGATAAAATCTGGATTGTTTAATCTGCCGGGGAAAAAGACAGTTCACCAGGCGAATAGTGACCGAGAGCTAGTGGTAGTAGATGTAGCAGAGCCTGAGATAGAAAGACCTCAAAAAAAGCAGAAAGATTACTATAGCGGGAAACAAGGCTATCATACAATAAAATCGCAAGTTCTTGCGGCACAAAAAACAGGAATGATAGTCTGTACCGCTCATGGGAAGGGAAGAATACATGACTTTAATCTTTGGAAAAATAGTCAAATTGGGAGCGATAAAAATATTGAATGTTTAGCAGATAAGGGCGATCAAGGAATTCAAAAGCTGCACAAAAATAGTAGAATTCCTAACAAAAAAAAGAAAGATCAAGAATTAAGCTTAGAAGAAAAAGAATTTAATCGCCAGTTATCAAGAGAAAGAATTGTTATCGAACCTATTCACAGAAGTCTGAAGAGATTTAGAATTTTATCATCAAGATACAGGAATCGGAGACGACGTTTTGGTCTGAGATTTAATTTAATCGCTGGCATTTACAACTACGAACTTGCTTTAGGCTATAATCAAGTAGCTGAATAAGACTTTTGCAGGAGGTCTAATCAAAAAAGCCGCTATATCAAGCAAATGATCGTGAGGCGGCATCTCCTATTTGTGACTTTCTCTCACTGATGGTGAGCAGCAAAAGTACGCCATCGCCGTAGGGTGCGTTCCCTAAGGTCAGTCCTACTGCTCCACCGATGGATTTTTGGGAACGCACCATGCACATTCATTGAAGTTGTGGGTTAAAGTGCGATGCCGAAGGCACTGCGTAGCAGTACGCCGCTCTGGTGGGTTGGGTTGACAACGGAAACCCAACTGTGATCTTTGACTTCATTGCAATTTGTGCGGACTGTATTCAGGTGTTACCTGCTGTGATACCCAGCAAGTGAGCCTGTTCGTTGAGTTGAGGACTAAAATAGGGGAAGTCTAGTGAATAACGAGGGACACTGCTAAAATTAAGCTGATCGATTCAAGTATATCTAGATAAAATGCGAATATTAACCCTTGTACCGGGAGGAATTAGCGATCAACTGCTCTTTTTTCCCACTCTAGAAACCCTCCAGCAAACTTACCCCCAAAGCAGCATTGATGTTTTGGTCGAACCTAGGGCAAAGGCTGCCTATCGTCTCTGTCCGCAGGTTAGGGAAGTGCTTTTATTTGACTATCGAGATCAGTACGGATTAGCGGATTATTTAAATATTTTGGGAGTAATTCGGGACCGGGAGTACGAAATCGCCATTAGTCTCACTAATCGTCCTGCTATCAACCTTTTACTCTGGTTAAATGGTGTTCTTAACCGTATAGGCTATGAAAATAATGGCAGCTGGTTCTTATCGGAACAAGTACCCCGGCCAACGGAAGGCTATCTAGCGGATAATTATCACGCACTGGTCAAAGGGTTAAAGATTGCCGCACCCTGTCCACCTTTAAAAATAACATTGAATCGGGATGATATCGATTGGGCCCAAATGGAGCAGCAACGCCTCAATATCAAGGATAGCGGCTATATTCTCCTCTACGCCGGCGGTAGCGATCTGAGCATCAACCAAGGACTGGAAACGGTTTATCCCCTAGAGAGTTGGCTGGAAATTATCCAAGGCATTCGCCATCAACAACCAGATTTGCCAATTATAGCGATCGAAGGCGATATGGATGAAGCTTGGGTTTTAGCACTCAAAGCCATGGATAATAACTTAAAAGTGTCCAGAACGGCCGATATCGGTAAAATGGCGGCCATGATCGCCGGTGCCAATTTATTGTTAGCTACCGAAAGTGTCCCTTTACAGTTAGCCGTGGCCGTGGGAACCTATACCCTCTCTCTGCTGATTCCTTCGTTGTCTAAGAGAGTTTTACCGAGTGGGGGAGAGCTGCATCGATATATTGAAGCTAATACGGGAAAAGTCGCCGATATTACCCCCGAAACTGTCCTGAAAAAGATTTGGGGCCGGTAAAAAATCGGGTTTTGATCGCTTTTCTCCTGGATCGAAACCCGAAAAAAATCAGCATCAAAGCTCAATTTTGCGATTGAGATAACTGACTTTTCAGGGATTCTAGGGAGGCCCAACGACCATCGATAGCAGTCTTTTCCGGAAGAAGAAAATCAGGTGGTTGACAATTGGCGCTGCAGAGTTGACGGGGGGGCAAAGTTAGACATAACTGCTCGTATAACCACATTTGCGGGTCAAAATCCCCGTTAGGATCGAGGGTTTCCGAGAGGTCTTCGTAGGCTATTTCTCGCTCTAGAGGATAGGAGTTATCGTAGTCTTTATTTTTGTCTAGCCAGATTAATTCGGAAGTGTTTAATTGCAGACGATGATTATATTGTTGTAAACAGCGATCGCAGGTTAAGGTGACGATGGTTTCTGCTTTCACCGATACTTCCAAAAAATTCCCCCCATGTCTAACCAGCAAAGTCCCCCGCACTGGTGTCAAGGTTTCTAGACCGGGGATAAAATTATCGATGATGATCACTCTTTGTCGATCAGGAGATTTGAGGAGGTGGGGGATAAAAATAGTTTCCATAGATAACTCCTGTATCATTTATCGGTTATCGGGCATAATTGCTCGGTGACAATCTTTCCTTTATCAGCTTATCGCAGCCCCGACCTCTAGAGACATAGACCAGTCCTAGACTGTGGGAAGTGGGGTGTATTTTCAGTGAACAGTAAACAGTAATCAGTGAACTGAAAACTCACATCTGATAACTGATAACTGATAGCTGATAACTGTATTTGACAGGCTGTCTGTTGATCGATCGAGAAAGTTTCCTCAGAATTGGGAGTATATGCACAAAGATACTCCTATGTCAACGGTTTTGAAAAATTTTCTTCCTTACCTCGGTCGATTGGTTATTGTTGCACTGCTCTGTTCGCTGGTGCTGGGGGGATGGCCTCGGCAGGGAAAAGCAGCTAAATCAGTACATTTATCCTACTGGATGCGATCGGGAATTGAACAACTAGAGGCGGGTAATTATCAGCAAGCTTTGCAGGATTTCAATCAGTCGATCGAACGGGAAAATAACTTGGCCCTAGCCTACAGTAATCGCTGTTTAACTGAGATTTATTTACAGGATTATCTCCGCGCTTGGCAGGATTGCACCCGCTCTTTACAAGAGCAATCTGATAATTATCTAGCCTATTTCCATCGGGGTTTAGCTTTTTATCGTTTGGGAGATTATCCACAGGCGCTGACCGATTATAACCAGACTATCCGGTTAAAACCCACCTATTATCAAGCCTACTATAATCGTGGTTTAGTTCAGGCGGCTAGGAAAAATTATCCCCTTGCCCTAGCTGATTTTAATCAATCCTTGCGTCAAATTACTAACTGGCAACCCGATACTTTAGCCACTATTTATAATGATCGAGGTTTATCTCATTTAGCCCTCGACAATTTTACCTCAGCCAAAGCGGATTTTAATCAAGCTCTCCGGTTAAATAAAAATAATGCCTCAGCCTACTATAATCTAGCTTGTACCGCTCACCAATTAGGTGAATACGACCGCTCGATCGCCCATTTAAATCGAGCGATTGCCATCGATCCTTTTTATGCCGATGCTTATATTAGAAGGGGATTACTGCGGCATCAATTGGGTTATTACCAATCGGCTTTAGCGGATTTAAATCAAGGAGCAAATCACCTCTATCAACAGGGATTGCACCAGAATTATCAGCAAATCCTCGCCCTAATCGAGCAAATACACCGACAGTTACTTTCCTTACCATCTCCCATTGTTTAAAAGAGTGATCAATTTACAGAGGAAAGCGCTTCATGGCTGTGACGGCGAGACGGGCATTATCTTTAAGGACTTGGGAAACCCGGGGAATTTGGGGAATTTGCCAGAGAACATCGACGGTGCGCCGTAATAATCGCACTAGATCTCCCTCATCGAGGCTAGTATTTTCGCACAATTCCGGCCAGGATGTCCCCTGGGCCCAACGGGAGGCAATCCCCATCAGTTGGGTTTCTAACCAGACGGGAATAGTGATATCGTAGCGAGATTGAGCTTGATAGAGTAAACGGCGAACTTCTCGCAGACCGGGGGAATTTCCCTCTCCTTGTCGCAAAATATCGATAACTTCTGGCACAGGCGGGTAATTGCACCAAGTATCGGGGCGAGGGGGTTCCGTAATCATAGCGCTGATGGCGGCGGCTAGTTGGCTAGGAGTCAATCTGTCCAAATCTCCGGACATCATCGCTAATCCTAACCAGAGTTCATTTTCCCCGCGAATAGTGGCCGCCGCTTCTCCGAGGGGAGTGGGCAAATAACCCTCTAATGCTTGGAATTCTCGCAAAATCTCGATTAGATTCAGAAATTCTTCCCAGTAGTAGGATTTGCGGGATTGTTGTTTTTGGTATTTAATCTGGGCTTTGTGTAACTTATCGCGAGCAATCTCTCGATCGTAGTATAATTTCATCAATCGCCCCGGATTTTTGCGTTTTTGCAGGGGATGAGCGGCAATTTGACTATTGACAATTTCTACTCTTTGTGCTTGTGTTGCCAGTTCCGCCACTGGTGGGATGCCTTGCACTTGTTGGGGGATTAAATCGGCGATCGCCTGAGTATTTTCCTCACCCTTGCGCCAACCCCCTAGGGAAACTGCTTCCAGGGAAGGGGGTATTAGTTCGCCTAATTCCGCAGGAGAGAGAAAACCTCGGTCGATCTCGCTAATATCGGCATAGGCGGCTAAATACCAGCGATTATCACTGCCTAAACAAACAAGGGTTCGCACTTGACCAGCACCGTGCAGGGTATTGACAAAGATAGCGGGGACGGGGACGGGAACCTTAATATGTTTGCCCTTGAGATGGAGGATGGTTCCGACGGTAATATTCGGCAATTTTAGATGTATTTCCTGTCTTTTCTGTGCCTCTGACTGACTAGCGAGGATTTTATACAGTCTTTCTTCTTCCCGCAGTCTTTCCCGTAGCTTTTCGTAACTGAAGACCTGCTCCCGTTCGATACCGGCTAATTCCATATCCAACTTAGCTAATTCGGTGGTTAAGGCGGTAATCTGTTGTCGTTCGGGGCTTAACTTCAAACGAGCGAGATATTCGGCGAAACTGCGCTCTAAGAGGTCTTTTACCTCCTCTAGACTGTGTTTTTGCAGGAGATTTAAGACCATGCCGTAACTGGGCGCAAAACAGCTTTGCAGGGGTTCCGGTTGGGCGGTGGCCAGAAAAGCCGCTTCTTTTGCCCCTTCAAAGGGCGTTTGTACTGTCACCACATGGCCCACCGCATCCATTCCCCGGCGACCGGCCCGGCCAGCAATCTGGACAAATTCCGAGGGAGTCAGCATACTATGGCCATCATCGGTGCGTTTGGAGAGAGCCGAGATGACGGTGGTGCGGGCGGGCATATTAATCCCGGCCGAGAGGGTAGCGGTGGCAAAAACCACTTTAATTAAACCAGCTTCAAAGAGTTGTTCGACTAATTCTTTCCAGAGGGGTAAAATCCCGGCATGGTGAACACCACAGCCCCGGGTGAGGGGTTCCACTTGGTCGGCGCGCACCAATTGGGAAGCACTGGCTAGGAATTCAAACAGTTGATTTTTCGTCTCGGGGGCGGCGGTTAAGAGGCGGAGGAGTTGATCGTCGGACTGGGGGTTATTAGCGAAAAAAGCCAGTAATTTTTGGTGTAGGGGCGGATTTTCGACGGCAAAGAAGGAAAGGGCGAGTTCTTGCAGATTGGGATTATCTTCCAGAAAGAAAATGAGTAAACGATAGTAAATGGCTCTAGCTTCTTCTGGATTAACGAGATTGAGGTTTTTTAGCTCTCGAATCGCCTGATCGCAACCTTTGCGGCTGAAAATGACGTAAATGGCTGGGAGCATATCCTTGTCCCGCAGCGTGGTGACAATCGAGGCGATGGTGGGACAATCTTCTCGTTTTAAGCGTCGGGGTTTGCCGTGGCCGACTTTTGAGCGTAGTTTCGGGTTAACTTTGCTCTGTTTTGGGTCGAGCAGCGGGAATAATCCCTCTTTATTGGCAAAATAAAAGCGCAGGGGGACGGGGCGAAAATCGGAGTTAATTAGCTCGCAGCTGGAGGTCTGCTTATTATCGCCGGGTTGGGGCTGTTGCCGCACCCAGTTAATCCAGTCGGTGAGTTCCCCGGGGTTGCCGATGGTGGCGGAGAGGGCAACTAATTGGATACTAGGGGGACAGTAGATAATTGATTCTTCCCAAACGGTGCCGCGACCTCGATCGCTGATATAGTGACATTCATCGAGAACCAGGGTTTCCACGTTTTCTAGGGAAGTGCCTACCTCACCGATCGGGGTTCTATACAGCATATTGCGAAAAATTTCTGTAGTCATGACTACAATTAATGCTGAAGGATTGATCACCACATCGCCGGTAATTAATCCCACTTCGGCAAAGAGCAGCGGGGAATCCTCATCGCCATCGGTGGGGGTGCGACCGAATTTTTCTTGAAAATCCCGGAATTTTTGGTTAGAAAGAGCTTTCAGGGGAGTGGTGTAGAAAACTCGTTTGCCCCTTTCGAGGGCGCGATAGATAGCGTATTCTCCGATTAAGGTTTTGCCGGAACCCGTGGGAGCGCAGACAACCACTGATTTACCGGCAGCGAGAGCAGCGATCGCCGATTGCTGGAAGTCGTCGAGTTTAAAGGGAAAAATGGTTTTGAAATCCAAAGAAGTAGGGTTTAGGGACTCTTTCACGTCAAGTCTAAGAGGAGAAATTTTCTTAATTGTGGCTATTCTGACTGGCTTTTTTTATTCTAGTCGAAAAAAGCAGACTTCTAGAAACTAGGGACGGCTTGACCTTTGGGGGTGATGCCCGATCCCATCATACTTCATCTTTATGAGAAATGCTGTATCACTAATAATTGTATCTCTATTTTGTCCTTAACTTGATTACTTATACTTACTGATGATGATTAAATTTCCTGCTGAAGACTGTCTAATTTTATTGGTTGATGATGTCGGTAAAAATCTCCAATTGGCTGTGAAGATTCTTGATTCTGCTGGTTATGCCACTACTTGTGCTAGTAGTGTTAAACAGGCAATGGAACGAGTAAAAACTGCTAATCCTGACCTAATTATTCTTGACTTAATGATGCAAGATATGGGAGGGATAGAAGTTTGTCAAAGGCTAAAAAATGATGCTTTGTACGCTCATATACCGATTATCTTTGTGACAGATCGGAAGGAAAAAGAAGATATTTTCAATGCTTTTAATTATGGGGCTGTGGACTATATAAATACACCCTTTCATAGTTGGGAACTGTTAGCCAGAGTTAAAATTCATCTAGAACTTAAAAAAACTCAAGAAGAACTGAAAAATATCAATTCTCAACTAGAAAAGCTAGTCAAAACTGATAGCCTAACTGGGGTAAATAATCGTCGAGAGATTCTCTCCTTGGGCGAGAAAGAATTGCAACGATGTTGTCGTTATCATCGTTATTTTTCGCTTTTAGTCATCGATATCGACCATTTTAAACATATTAACGATACCTTTGGTCATCTCCTAGGGGACAAAACTTTAATTACTGTCGCTGGGGCAATTAAAAACTGTCTGCGTCAAGTGGATAGTTTTGGGCGCTTTGGGGGCGAGGAATTTGTCGCTATTCTCCCAGAAACTAATCTTGAAGATGCTGTTACCACAGCCTGGCGTATTTGTCAAGTAATTAACGAGCTAAATATTGAAATTAATCAACAAAAAGTGCGAGTTACTGCTAGTATTGGTGTGGCAACATTTAGCCCTAAAGATAATAATCTAGAAGCGGTGATCGAGCGGGCTGATCGTGCCATGTTTGCCGCTAAAAATCAAGGTAGGAATCGAGTTAGTTTAGGTAAAACAGTATGAAAAATTTGTTATTTATTCTTGGTTTTTTGCTCTTAGGTGTAGCCCCAAGTTTTAGCGCCGATCTCGATACAATTATACGCCGGGGAAAATTAATTGTCGCTGTCAAAAATAATCTCCCTCCCCTCGCTTTCCTTGATTCTCAGGGCAATCTGCAAGGATTGGAAATCGACATCGCTAAACGTCTAGCTGAAGAAATTCTCGGTTCTGACAGTGCTATTATTCTCAAACCCGTTAGTAATCAAGAACGTTTACAGGTGGTTATTGATGATCGGGTGGATTTGGCGATCGCTCGTGTGGCGATTACTCCCGCACGTCAGCGCTTAGTGGATTTTAGCCCCTTTTATTACCTCGATAGCAGCGGTTTTGTGACGAAAAAACCGCAATTGCAGCGTTTAGAAGACCTAGCTAATTCTAGAATCGCCGTACTCAACGGATCGACGACAATCGCCCTTGTGCATTCCAATTTACCTAACGCTACCCTGCGCGGGGTTGCTTCCTATCAAGAAGCTTTTAATTTACTGGAAAAGGGTGAAATAGAGGCTTTTGCGGCTGATAATAGCCTTTTAACTGGTTGGGTGCGGCAATTCCCCAATTATCGTCAATTACCGATCGAGTTAGGGGCAATCGCTCTAGGAGTCGTTCTCCCTAAAGGTTTACAGTACCAAAGTCTCCGAGAACGCGTCAATCAAGCGATCGAGCGGCTAGAATCTACCGGCTGGTTAGCAGAACGGGTGAACTATTGGGGTTTACCCCTGAGAATTCGGGAAATGGGGAGATAGGGAGATAGGGTGTGGGGTGTGGGGTGTGGGGAGAGGGAAGTCGGGTGTGGGGTGTGGGGTGTGGGGTGTGGGGAGAGGGAAGTCGGGTGTGGGGTGTGGGGTGTGAGAATTATGAATTATGAAGTGGGGAGTCGGGAGTGGGGAGTTTTTTGCTGTGAACAGTAATCAGTGAACTGAAAACTCAAATCTGATAACTGATCACTGATCACTGATCACTGACTAAATCCTGCTATAATTTGAGGGAATAAGTATAAAAATATTGATTGCTCGATCGCTAATTATGGAAGATACCCTGCCGCTTATTTACGTTTCTGGATTGCTAATTTTCGTGATTGGTTTAGGAATTTTTGTCATCGTGCAAATCGTTAAAACCCGTCGAGTGGAAGGAACCTTTAACAAGCTACAAAAGAAATTGCAAAAAGAAAAAGGTACAGCTAAAGAATACTATGAATTAGGGAGTCTTTATCTCGATAAAAAACTCTATGTTCAAGCCTTGAGTTTACTGCAAAAGGCTTTAAAAATCTCTGAAGAAGAAAGCATCGAACCAGAAAATCAAGCCCTAATCTACAATGCGCTCGGTTTTTCCTATTTTGCCCAAGAACAATTAGAATTAGCGATTCGTAACTACAAAGAAGCAATTAAACTTTATCCTCAATATTCGATCGCTCTCAATAATCTTGGCAATGTTTACGAAAAGAAACAAATGGCTAAAAAAGCTCTCGAAATCTACGAAGAAACTCTCAAATTTGATCCTAATAATACCGTGGCGAAAAAGCGCGCCGAATCCCTGCGTAAACGCTTTGCTGAATCGAAATAGTTTTGACTACTGATCAAATTCTTTTTAGAGATCGAAGACTCTTCGATCTCTTTTTTTATTTCAAGCCATAAAACACCAAGATTAAAACTGGGGTTAAAATCGTCAAAATTAAATTTAGGGGCGCACCCAAACGGGTAAAATCGAGGAATTTATAGCCGCCAGGTGCATAAACCATGGTGTTAGTTTGATAGCCAATCGGTGTTAGATAACTATTAGAAGCAGCAAAGGTGACAGCATACATAAAAGCCAAAGGATTTAAATCCAAAGTTTTCGCCACTTCCACGGCGACGGGAATCATTAACACCACGGCGGCATTATTAGAGAGGATTTCAGTTAAAACTGAAGTAATTAGATAGAAGAAAACTAAGATCCAAAACCCCGAAAGATGGCCGCCGATAGCCACTAAATTATCTGCCAACCATTTAGTCGTTCCTGAGTTATCCATGGCAGTACCTAGGGGAATTAAACCCGCTAATAAAAAGATAATATCCCAACGAATGGAACCATAGACTTCCCCCGGTTTTAGACAGCCAGTAATTACCATTAAAACCACCCCAACTAAACTGGTGACGAGAATCGGTTGAATATCAAAAGCGGCAATAATAATCACCGACAAAGTAATGATTAAAGCAATCATGCCTTTATCCTGTCGCAATGATTCGATCTCTTTCTCTTCTAAAACTAATAATTCTCTTGTGGTTTGTAACCCCACAAAACTCTGTTTGGGTCCTTGAACTAAGAGCAAGTCGCCAAACTTTAAAGGAATTTTTCCTAATCTTCCTTGCAGTAATTCCGAACCACGCCGAATCGCTAAAACCGTTGCGTTGTAACGCTGACGGAATTTCAAATCTTTTAAAGTTGTCCCAATTAAACGGGAATTAGAGAGAATCAAAACCTCTGCTAATTTTTCCTCACCTGTAGTAATTACCGATTCAACATCTCCTTTGTGAAATTTGACATCGGCAAAGATTTCTAAACCCCGTTCATCTTTAATCTTTAATAGTTCTTCCCGACTACTGTGAACGATTAAAATATCGCCAGCATTGAGAACTTTATCGGCTAAAGGTTGGGATAAATGTACCTTATTTCTGATTAATTCCAACACATCAAAGTCAAACTTTCTTTGTAGTCCACTTTCGGATAAAGTTTGACCGATAAGATTAGAACGAGGGCTAATAATTACCTCACTCAGATATACTTTAGAACCATAATCATCGTCTAAAAATTCCCCCGTGGAAGATTTTCGATCGGGTAGTAATTTCGGAGCAAAAATTGTTAAATAAATCAAACCTGCTAAAAAAGTTACCACTCCCAAAGCAGTGAATTGAAATAAGCTAAATTCCCCATAACCCAGCTTGGCAGAAATACCACTAGCGAGAATGTTAGTAGAAGTTCCCACCACAGTAATCATCCCCGCTAAAACCGTGGCGTAGGAAAGGGGAATTAATAACTTAGAAGGAGAAATTTTTTGTTTTTTACACCAATCTTCAACGATGGGTAAAAAGATCGCCACCACTGCCGTGTTATTAATAAAAGCACTAATTGGCCCCACTAATGCTCCTAGAACAAATACCTGTTGGTGGGGATTTTTGCCCCCCCAAACCAGCAAGCGATCGCGAATTACTTGAATCACTCCCGTGCGGGTAATTCCGGCACTAAGCACAAACATCGCCATCACTGTCACCGTGGCAGAATTACTAAATCCGGCGATACCTTCTTCGGGAGTAACTAAACCCAAAAGAATGAGGACAATCGCCACGCATAAAGCGGTTAAATCTACTGGTAGCCATTCCGCCACGAAAGCGACTAAAGCAACGACTAAAACCGTTAAAGTCAGAATAATTGGTGTTGGCATTGATTTATTTTTTCGTCATGAACCAGCGAATAAATAACTTCTCCAACTCGATCCAAACAAACATTAAGGCACTAAATCCAAAACAGACTAATAATTCTGTGCCACTAATCCATTGAGTGCCGAAGAAGTTTTGTAGGGGAGGAGCATAAATTAACAACAATTGTAGGATCGTTGTCAAGCCCACGGCGGCGATAATGTAAGGATTAGAGAAGGGATTCATTTGCACAGCTAACTGGGTATGGGAACGCACCGCTAAAGCATGACCCATTTGTGCTAAACAGAGGGTAGTAAATACCATAGTTTTCCAACGTCCGGGATCTCCGATTTCGGGGGTTGCCTGAGTATATCGGTAAGCCCAGTACATCATAATAATGGTGAGAATGGCAAAGACGATGCCGATGCGAATCATATACCAACCCAAACCGCGGGCGAAAATGCTTTCCCGGGGGCTAAAAGGTGGACGTTTCATCACATTAGGTTCGGCGGGTTCCATTGCCAGAGCAAGAGCCGGTAAACCGTCGGTGACAAGGTTCATCCAGAGGATTTGCAAGGGAGAAAGGGGTACACCGCCTAAACCGAGCAGAGGAGCCGCTGCAATCGTTAAAACCTCGCCAATATTACTGCCGAGAATGTATTTAATAAAGCGCCGAATGTTGCTGTAAACCACGCGCCCCTCTTCGGTGGCAGCGACGATGGTGGCAAAGTTATCATCCAGCAAAATCATATCACTGGCTTCTTTGCTGACATCGGTTCCGGTAATGCCCATGGCGATACCGATATCCGCTTGTTTTAGTGCTGGAGCATCATTGACTCCATCCCCCGTCATGGCGACGAATTTACCCCGTTTTTGCAAAGCTTGTACGATTCTCAGCTTATGTTCGGGAGAAACACGAGCATAGACGCTCACACCATCTACCTCTCCCTCTAGGTCATTCTGAGACATTTTTTCTAATTCTTTACCCGTGATTACTCGCTCCCCGGGGGCGGCAATGCCTAATTCACTGGCGATCGCCTTGGCCGTTAATTGGTGATCTCCGGTAATCATAATCGGACGAATTCCCGCTTGACGACAGAGGGCAACCGCTTCTTTAACTTCTTTGCGGGGTGCATCGAGCATTCCCACCAATCCCAACCAAACCAGGGATTGTTCTTCACTATCTTCTCTTTCCGCTTCTGGCACTTCTGTCATCGGTTTATAGGAAAAACCTAAGACTCGTAGGCCATTACCCGCCATTTCGTCATTTTGTGCCAAAATACGGCTTCTTTGTTCAGCTGTTAAGGGTTGACTTTCCGCCCCAACTTGGATCAGAGAACAACGTTCGAGAATTAATTCCGGTGAGCCTTTGGTAAACATTAAATAGGCAGAATCCCCCAAACCTAACTGGGCATTCTCACAGATTACTGACATTCTCTTTCTTTCGGAAGAAAAGGGAAATTCGCCTAAACGAGGGCTTTTTGGTTCCAATGCTTCTCGATATAGTCCTCCTTTACCCGCCAACGTCAGTAAAGCTCCTTCGGTGGGATCGCCTAAAATTGACCATTCTTGCGCTTGATTCTGCAAAAGTGCATCATTACACAGCACACAAGCCGTTAAAATTGCCTGTAGTTCGGGATCACTTTCATTAGCACCATTAAACTCACCGATGGGTGCGTAACCTTCTCCCGTGACAGTAATGACATGGTGGGAAGTATTAACTTTCTGCACCACCATTTTATTTTGAGTTAAAGTTCCGGTTTTATCGGAGCAAATCGTCGTTACCGAGCCTAAGGTTTCCACTGCCGGCAATTTACGGATTAAAGCTTGTCTTCTCACCATTCTTTGGGTTCCAATTGCCAATGTCACCGTTACCACTGCCGGTAAACCTTCGGGAACAACGGCCACAGCCATACTGAGGGAAGTTTCGAGGAATGATTCAAAAAACTGCCAACCAAAGCGAATTACACCGCCAAGGACGACTACCGCCACTAAAGCTAGGGAACTACTCACTAAAACGTTACCTAACTGCGACATTCGCTGCTGTAGGGGCGTTGGTTCACTTTCTACTCCTTGCAACAAAGCGGCGATTTTCCCGATTTCCGTGTCCATTCCCGTCTTGGTAATCGCCACTTTCCCGCGCCCCTGTACTACTTCCGTACCCTGATAGACGAGGTTAATGCGATCGCCTAAAGAGGCATCTTCTGGTAAAACCTTCTGTGCTTGTTTATTCACCGATACCGCTTCACCCGTGAGGGCAGCTTCGCGGATTTGCAGATTTTGTGCTTCTAATAGTCTGCCATCGGCAGCAATTTGTACCCCCGCTTCCAGTAACATGATATCCCCGGGGACAAGTTCCTTGGCTGTCACTTCAAAGGTGCTACCATTACGAATAACCCGGACTTTCGGCGAGGATAACTGTTTAAGGGCGGCTAAAGCCTTTTCTGCCCGACTTTCCTGTAAATATCCTAAAATACCGTTTAAAATAACAATTGTAAAAATAGCGATCGCATCTTTGGGAAATTCCCCTTTTTTCAAGTCCAAAACTGCTGAAACCACCGCCACGGCAATCAGCATCACTAACATAATGTTAGTAAACTGTTCCCATAAAATCATTAACGGGCTACGTCCCCCCGTTTCTTTTAGTTCATTTAACCCGTAAATATCTTTTCTTTTAACAATTTCCGCCTCGATTAAGCCGGTTTCCCCATTGGTTCCCAGTATTTCTAGGGTTTGTTCCCCAGTTAAATTATGCCAAGCACGATTATTCTCTATTTCCGAGACTTGAGGTGACGTAGTGGGAAAAGTCATAGCGATCGATTAAAGAGGGTGTACGCGTGAACTAAAAAGGTGAGCGAGTTAAGCTAATTACATATCACAATATCAGTTATCAGTTATCAGTGACCAGTCAGCAGTTATCAGTGACCAGTAATCAGTTATCAGTAATCAGTTATCAAGGAAGTGGGGAGGGGGAATTATGAATTATGAAATGGGGAAATGGGGAAATGGGGAAATGGGGAAATGGGGTGTGGGGTGTGGGGTGTGGGGTGTGGGGAGAATAAATAAAATAATCTCCTATCTCCTATCTCCTATCTCCTGACTCCTGACTCCTGACTCCTATCTCCTGACTCCTATCTCCTATCTCCTGACTCCTGACTCCTGACTCCGGCCTTCTCGATAATCTGAAAAAAATGTAACGAAATGTGAAGTATAATAGGGAATGTGATAGAGACAAGACATTAGAGAGTAGATAAGAAACGATGCGAGTTGCGATCGCTGGTGCGGGACTAGCCGGATTATCTTGTGCGAAATACCTTGTCGATGCGGGACATACGCCCATCGTACTGGAACGTCGCGATGTATTAGGGGGAAAAATTGCCGCTTGGAAAGATGCCGATGGGGACTGGTACGAAACCGGTTTACATATCTTCTTTGGCGCTTATCCCAATATGCTGCAATTATTCCAAGAATTAGGCATAGAAGATCGCCTACAGTGGAAAGAACACTCGATGATCTTCAATCAGCCGGAAAAACCGGGGACTTATTCGCGGTTTGACTTCCCAGATCTTCCCGCCCCAATTAACGGTATTGTTGCCATTCTCCGCAATAATGATATGTTAACTTGGCAGGAAAAAATTAAATTTGGACTCGGTTTAATTCCTGCCATTGTTAAAGGTCAAAGTTACGTCGAGGAGATGGATAAATATTCCTGGTCGGAATGGTTAGAGAAACAAAACATCCCCCCTAGGGTAGAAAAAGAAGTGTTTATCGCTATGTCGAAAGCACTAAACTTTATCGATCCTAACGAGATTTCTGCCACAATTCTACTAACAGCCCTCAACCGCTTTTTACAAGAGAAAAACGGCTCAAAAATGGCCTTTCTCGACGGTTCACCCACGGAAAGACTCTGCCAACCTTTAGTCGATTACATCAGTGCTAGAGGTGGCGAAGTGCGCTTAAATGCCCCTTTAAAAGAGATTTTCTTAAATGAAAATGGCACAGTTAAAGCATTCTTAATGCGCGGTTTAGACGGTGCGGAAGATTATCTTTTTGAAGCCGATCTTTATGTATCTGCGATGCCTGTAGATCCCTTAAAAGTCTTACTGCCTAAACCTTGGCAAGAAGATAAATTTTTTCAAAAATTAGAAGGATTAGAAGGAGTTCCCGTCATTAATTTACACCTCTGGTTTGATCGCAAACTAACTGACATCGATCATTTATTATTCTCCCGTTCGCCCTTACTCAGTGTTTATGCTGATATGAGCAACACCTGTAAAGAATACGCTAACCCCGATCGCTCGATGTTAGAATTAGTTCTCGCTCCCGCTCAGGATTGGATTAGCAAATCCGACGAAGAAATTATCGCCGCCACGATGAAAGAACTAGAAAAACTCTTTCCCCAACATTTTACTGGCGATAATCCCAGTCAATTGTTAAAATACCATCTGGTGAAAACTCCTCGATCGGTTTATAAAGCCACTCCTGGCCGACAAGCTTATCGACCTTCTCAGAAAACTCCGATCGAGAATTTTTATCTCGCCGGTGACTATACCATGCAAAAATATTTAGGAAGCATGGAAGGAGCGGTTTTATCAGGGAAATTAGCGGCAGCAGTGATCGGCAAAGATCACCCCGCAGCACCGCTAAAACCGAATAAAACCCAATCTACACCAGTGTCCAGCGCTCGTTAATTCTCTGGCTAGGGACTAATGACGAAAATGGCCTTGAGTGAGACAATGCTATATCATTAGCCACAGTTCGCCGTTAATCTAAGTCAATCATTCCGCCCCAGCAGAATGCTCCAATTGCCAAAACCGACCCACCCCAGCAAACCCCTCGTCTCCCTTGCGGAGTCCTACGAACTCTGTCGCCGGATTACAGAGAAGTATTCTAAAACGTTTTATCTCGGTACTCTCCTGATGCCGAAAGCAAAACGTCAAGCGATCTGGGCAATTTATGTCTGGTGTCGTCGTACCGATGAACTGGTCGATGGACCGCAAGCCCGGTTAACTACAGCTGAAACCCTTGATTTATGGGAAAAACAGCTAGAAACCGTCTTTTCTGGGGTTGCCCTTGAGGATGCCGATGTCGCTCTCGTGGATACTCTAGAAAAGTTCCCCATGGATATCCAACCCTTTCGGGATATGATCGCCGGACAACAGATGGATCTCTATCGCAGTCGTTATCAAACCTTTGATGAACTAAAACTGTACTGCTATCGGGTGGCGGGGACGGTGGGGTTAATGTCCAGCGCGGTGTTAGGATTGGCAGATGGCGATCGCTCGGCTCCTTGGCGACGCAATCAAAGCGTCTATATTCCGCAAGAAGAAGCGATCGATCTCGGTATTGCCAATCAATTAACCAATATTTTGCGGGATGTGGGGGAAGATGTCCATCGTGGGCGGATTTATCTACCTTTAGAGGATTTAGAGCGTTTTAACTACAGCGAAGACGATTTACTCAAAGGGGTTAATGATGACCGTTGGCAGGGGTTAATGCGCTTCCAAATCGAGCGCGCCCGTTATTACTACGATTCCGCCGAAAGGGGGATTCGCTCCCTTAATCCCGATTCCCGTTGGCCGGTTTGGGCGGCTTTACTGCTATATCAAGGCATTTTAGACGTAATTGAAGCAAATAATTACGATGTCTTCGCCCGTCGTGCCTTCGTGCCGTTACCCAAGAAAATGCTCTATCTACCCGTGGCTTGGTTGCGATCGCAAGCGTTATAATAATTCGACGGGTTTTGTCGCCTGCTGACTCCACCCGTCGAGTCTTGACTATTAAGTTTTCCCAATTGAGCTGCTTAACTTGGGTTGGGTTTTTCAGCGCGATTTAGGAGTCACCCACCAGAAAGGGCCGGTTTCCGTACAGGGAACATCTCGATCGGTTTCGTAAACCACAAGACCGTCTTGCCGATCCAACACTAACGCTTCTCCTAGACGGACGTAGGATATAAACGGGCCAAGATAGCGGACAACAGGCTCATCGCTACAGGCCGGCAACACCCGATCGTTAAAATACTCCCATCCCACATCCTCGACGCTTTCATAGTAGCGGATGCTGAGATCATCGATCGCTTTCCCCGGAAAACGTTCTCGGATAGCTGACCGGAGAAATTCTGGCAGCGGTCGATCGGGCGATAATAATGTGGCAGATTTCATGGCTTTTCCCCCTAAAACTAAAGGAAGCGGGAAACTCTGACAAATGCCGTCCCGATCGGAACTATTGGCTTCCGCTCTCCACCTGGCCAATTTTTTACTAGGGATGGGATCTGGCTCAGGGAGTCCCCTTGTATTCATTGTAACAAATTTCCCCAGAAGGGTTCGGGGCGATACCGTCAGAACAGTTTTTCTTGATTTTTCGTTACAAAGATTGACAAATTTATCCTTTTATTTTGGCGATAATAATAATTACCAGGCGACAAGCCAGAAAAAATAATGGAAACAGGGAAAGACGGACGAGGCCCGGACTAACTAACTGGCAATAATGATAGCGAGAAAAGAAGTGGTTTAGTAGTGCCGAATTCTCGTTCCCAATCATTTAGGAGGTAGGAAAGATGACAATTTATGTCACCCGCGAGGGAGATAAACTGGTGGCCGATTCCCCACTGGAATTGGTGGAAAAGTTACAACAATATCAGGGGAGAATGGCGGAAACAAGAGAGGAATTCATGACTCAGATGGCTGCACAGATGGTGGCCACCCAAGGCCTTACTGTTCCTATCACCGATCCGGAGAATTTTATCGCCGAGCTAATCCACAACGATTTTCTGAGCGTGGTGGACAGTATTGATGGCTAAAAGTCGGCCAGAGAATAATGAAATTCCCTTCGGCGGCCACGATCGGATTTGCCGAAAATTTCGGTTTAAGGTTCCCCGTCCTAAAAGGACGGCTCTTCTAAGGTTTTAATATAGTCCCCCAGCACTTCGGAAACACTTAATTGCTTAGACTGTGCGGCGATAGCGTCAGAACAGAAAAAACCCTGTTCTAGCAGGAAAGATAAGCTATAGGTGTTGTTTGGGGACGGGATATTGCCAGAACAGTAAACCTATAGCGATTATCGCACCCGCGCAAGCGGTTAAGATCGGATCGAGTCCGTTGAATAGGGACATATCTTGAGTTAGTGCTTGTAGCAAGGCTTTTAAAATTCCCCCCAAGATCAGACCGACGAAACAGAATAACAAGAATTGAACTCTCCGATTTTCCCCAGTAGATTGTCGCTGCTGTGATAGCCACCAGATCATGCCACCGCTTAAACCACCGCCAATCGCACCGGCCAGGGGAGTTCCCCCTCCCGATAGACTACTGTCCAGGGGGATCGTTATCAGCCAACTGACGACTATTGCTGCCAAAGCTATCCTTGTGGCCTCCTGTTGTTTTTGTTGTATTTGTTCTAGCCGTCTGACGGTCTCTAGATATCCGTTTGGTTCTCGGTGTAAAATCTCCCCGAAACACTGTTGGGCTTGATACCAATTGTTATTTTGGAAATAATCATTGCCTCTTTGATAGAGATTTTTAATTTCTTGGATTTTTTGTTCTTGTTGTTTTCTGAGCTGCTCTTTGTCTTTTTGTTGCTTACGGAGTTCTTCCCTGGCTTGACGATACAACCCATCGGGATCGAAAAAATCGGGCTGCATTTGCCCAAAGATGTTAATAACTGCCGACCAATCCCTACTTTTATAATATTTTCGCCGCACATCATTGTAAAGCTCGTTCAGCCGACGCTGCCGGTCTGAGGCTAAATCAGCACTTTCTTGCCTATCTCGACCGATGGGAATTGTCTGAACCAGCTTTTCCTCAAGGGGAGGCAGCGGGCGTACACTGCCTACTTCAGGTTTTTTATGGAGAGGTTGAGCGGTGAGGAGACGGTAGAGTCTTTCATATCCTTGCTCATCTAGAACATGAAAAGTTATCCGACGAAGTTCAACGGGAATATAGGGAGCATCTTGAGGGAAAAATATAACGGGAATAAATTTATTGTTGTCGATTTGATCGTAGAGATATTGGTTAATAATTGTTCCCTCCCAATTAACGCCTTTGCCTTTGCCTGGTTCTTCTTGACCTGTAAAGCGTTTCTGGTACGTTTCGGTGCAGACGACCAGAACAAATTGAGCCTTGTTAATTTGGTGGGACATCCAGCGAGGCCATCCCACCTGTGGCGATGTCTCGTATAGGTCAATATTGCAGTCAATACCATCGCGGCGAAGACGATTCGCTAGGTCAAGCACGCGGTTTTGATGGGTTTCCGAGTCCCAACTATAACTAATAAAAACCTTCGGCGGTTGAGCGGCACCATTAGACATAGACGAGTGATGATTAAGGGATGGGAGTCATGCCCTCCAGTATAGCCAAGAACTCGATATCGGGTAAATTCTCTAGTGGGACTTCGGCGTTTTCGGTCAGCAAAAAAGGCTCAAACCATTACGGGACAAAGGGTTAACCTCGATTTATGATTTTCCTTGATCTATCTGGGTTTCAGCGATTGTGGGCTTCTCGAAGTAAATCCCAAGCGGGGATCGGAGTTGAGGCTTTTATCGATTTGTTTTTTGTCTAAGTCCCACTAGATTGCGCTAATCTAAATTTATCTTTATTTATCTTTGAAATTTAAGAATCTTGAGGAGTTGTGAGGATGGAAGCTAAACTGAAGCATTTGGAATTTATTCAAAATGTTATCGATCGAATGGCCAGTAATTCTAGTACCCTCAAGGGGTGGTGCATTACTGTTGTGACGGCTTTATTGACTCTAACTACCACCAACAATGGATATTATATCGTTCTGGTCTATCCGATCGTGATGTTTTGGCTTCTTGATGCTTATTTTTTGAGATTAGAGCGACTTTTTCGGAAAAAATACGATGAAGTTCGCCAAACCCCCCCAGAATTAGTCGATTTTTCTATGAATATATCCAGCGAAGCCAGTCAGATCAATTCTTGGTTAAGAAGCGTCCTTTCTCAGACGCTGCTGGTTTTTTACGGTGGCATGAGCGGTGTCATCTTCTGGCTTGTCTGGATGTTAAAACGTTAGGTTCTTCGTTACTTGGTATGGTTCGATAGGGGGACATAAATTGACTAAATCTTTATCTGGCAAGAGACTTAATTGATTAGTTCGCTCTAGATCAAAAGCAATTGACAAAAATCGCCAAATGTCTTTCTAAATAAAGGTTCCATTCCTTATAACCCCTGTCCATTGCATAACACAAACCGAAGAACCAGACGTTAATGGTAAAAATGTCAATCCGTATAAGTAGTCATGCAAAATTAATTACCCAAATAAAAAATTAAGAAGTATAATACATAAAAAAACGAAGCAGCAGGAAAATACAATGAGATTGATTAGAGACCTAAACCCCGAGAGCCAGAAAATGCTAGAGAGAATTTATCGAGCTAGTAAACATCATCAAGTAAGAGAGCGAGCGAAATGTATACTCTTAAGTTTTCAGGGAACCACGATAGAAGAATTGAGCAGAATATTTGGAGTTACGAGAAAGACCATCTATAATTGGTTGACGGCCTGGGAAGATAGAAAACTAATTGGTTTTTATAATCGTCGAGGAAGAGGGAGAAAACCTAAATTGACAGAAGCACAAGGTCAACAAGTTATTGACTGGGTAAAAGAAGAACCGAAAAGCTTAAAAAAAATCCAGATAAAAATTGTAGAAGAATGGAAATTAACCGTAAGCAAAGACACGATAAAAAGACTCATAAAAAAAATCAACATGAGGTGGAAAAGGGTGAGAAGAGGGGTCGCCAAAACCCCTGATGAGTGGGAGCTTGAGGTCAAACTACCTATTTTAGAAGAACTAAAAAAACAGGAAAAAAGAGGAGAGATTGAGATAGGATATTTGGATGAAATGGGATGGGATTCAAAGCCTTGTATTCCTTACGCTTGGCAAGAAGAAAAAACCACGATAAAGTTACCACCAATTGAAGGTAAAAGACTAAATATTTTAGGAATAATGAAACGAGATAATCAATTATTTTATGAGACACAGGTCGGAACGGTTACTAGCGAGATAGTTATTAATTTTCTGGATAAATATTGCCAAAATATACAGAAAAAAACCGTCATAATAATTGACCAAGCTTCCATTCATACCAGCGAGGCATTTATGGAGAAACTTGAGGAATGGGAAAAGAAAAACTTGAAAATATTTTGGTTGCCCACTTATTCACCTCATTTAAATTTAATTGAAATATTAGGTCGATTTTTAAAATATGAATGGATTGAATTTAGCGCCTATAAAGACCGAAAGAGCCTCCTCGCTTACGTTAAAAAAGTGCTGGACAATTTTGGAGGCGAGTATGTAATTAATTTTGCCTAGGTACTTAATTAAGTAAATCTTCAGGAATCGTCTTTGATGCCATTGATATAATTATCGTGTAGGGGATCTATTCCACAGGAATTTATCCACCCGGAGCGAATCTTTACATTTCGATGCAATTGACTTTAAAAATTATTAAGAGGGATTGGATATGAAACGTAATTTAACTATAACTGCCTTAATTCTTGCGCCCGCTTTAGCTCTATTTCAGTCCTGCTCGTCGGTTCAACAAGTCACTCCTCCCAACCAAAAACAACAGTTAGTCTGGAAAACCAAACCTGCGGTCGTTCGGATTCTGGGCATTTGTGGGTCAGATGCGGTGTGGCATCCCTATGGAGATAAAAACGATCCAAAACCATTCCCCATTGATAGTAGTTTTAGAGGAACGGGTTTTTTCATCAATTCTAATGGCTATATTGTTACCAGTGCATCCCCTCAACTCAGTATAGGCAGTGAAGAGGGTTGCAAGGAGGCTATTAAAAGGAATATTCTCAAGAAACTTGAACACAACGGTGTTCGCAAACCCGCTCGAGAGCTTAAAAATGTTGAATGGGAGGACAGAATTTACTACGTACCAGCAAGAGTTATTCTACCAAATGCCAAGGTTGAACCCCCTTTATTCGCGATTAAAAAGTCGAGTGAATCCTCCGATGTTACTCTCATCAAGATACCGGCTAATGATGTACCGACCCTGCGGCTGGGAGATTCCAAGAAAGTTCAAACCCAAGATTCCGTCATAACCCTTGGATTTCCCACTGACGCCGATTTCAAGCTCCAGGTTGATCAAGCCCTGACCGAGGAATCCTTCTACGAAGCCTCCGCCGATGAGGGCAGCATTTCTAACCCCTATAAACTCCGCCAACAGGGTAATCCTGTCCTTCAAGTGGATGGTATTGAAGCGGGAGAAGGAACTGCCGGCAGCCCGGTGATTAATAGCAAAGGTGAAGTGATCGGGATGTTAGCCCCCAAAGATCCCGAGTCTAACTCTAATAATATAGTTTTCGCCATACCCGCTAGTCTCATTCAGGAAACTATCAAACAAGCTGGTACAACGAACGAATCCGGACCGACGGATCAACTGTATCTAGATGGTCTAGAGCTTTACTGGAAGGGCAACATCGAGGGGGCAAGAGAAAAATTTAAAAAAGCCCAAGAAATCTATAATGATCACTCGGAAGTTAATCGTCTCCTGAAAGAGATAGCCCAGATCGAGGGCGATCGATATTTGAAGCCTTTGAGCGACCCATTTTATCAGTTATTACTAGCTTTAATTGCTGGTGCCGCCGGACTTGCCGCCTACTTTTTGCTTCGCCCCAAAGCCCCAGTCCGCAAGACTCCCACTGGTTCCCCAGCGACCCCAGAGATGGGTGGGAACTCCCAGCAAGCCCAAGCTATGGATAATGGAGCGGGAAACCAGATCTGGATAGAACTAGAATGTCAGGGACAACTACGTCGTTTTCCCCTCAGTAAAGAGGAGCATCGCTTGGGACGAGATCCGGACTGGTCAGACTTTAAAGTCCCTGCTGGTTGGGAAGTCATATCCCGACATCACGCCATCTTGCGCAAACAAGGGGATGATTATCGGATTCACGATGGTGATGGGACCGTTCCCAGTCGCAATGGTCTGTGGGTTGAAGATGAGCGTGTCGGCACCCTTAATGACTATCCCTTGAAGGATGGCGATCAGATCAAGATCGGTAAAAATCCTCAAGAATGGGTAATTTTGACTTATTTCAACCAGTCTGGTAGTCAGGCGGCGGTCAGAGAAACCAGAATGGGACAATAGACCTCCTGCAAAAATAGGAACTGATTATGTATAATAAAGTAAAACACTCAGAAAAACCATGACTTACGAAAAAGTAAAAAATTTGAATCCAGAAGAGTTTAAACGCTTTTGTGGAGTATATCCTGAAACATTTAAGGATATGGTGAAGGTTTTGGCTGCCGAAAAAGTTCTGCAAAAAAAATCGGGAAGACCAAGTAAATTAAGTCTAGAAGACCAAATCTTGATGACCTTAGAGTATTTACGGGAATATAGTACTTATTTCCATCTCGCAATTAATTGGGAGATTAATGAGACAACAGCCCTAAGAATCACTAGAAAGGTAGAAAATATTCTGATAAAATCTGGATTGTTTAATCTGCCTGGGAAAAAGACAGTTCACCAGGCGAATAGTGACCTAGAGGTAGTGGTAGTAGATGTAGCAGAGCCTGAGATAGAAAGACCTCAAAAAAAGCAGAAAGATTACTATAGCGGGAAACAAGGCTATCATACAATAAAATCGCAAGTTCTTGCGGCACAAAAAACAGGAATGATAATCTGTACCGCTCATGGAAAGGGAAGAATACATGACTTTAATCTTTGGAAAAATAGTCAAATTGGGATCGATAAAAGTATTGAATGTTTAGCAGATAAGGGCGATCAAGGAATTCAAAAGCTGCACAAAAATAGTAGAATTCCTAACAAAAAAAAGAAAAATCAAGAATTAAGTTTAGAAGAAAAAGAATTTAATCGCCAGTTATCAAGAGAAAGAATTGTTATCGAACCTATTCACAGAAGTCTGAAGAGATTTAGAATTTTATCATCAAGATATAGGAATCGGAGACGACGTTTTGGTCTGAGATTTAATTTAATCGCTGGCATTTACAACTACGAACTTGCTTTAGGCTATCATCAAGTAGCTGAATAAGACTTTTGCAGGAGGTCTAATAACGATCATCTCTTGATCTCTTATCTGAAGGCTGGTTGTCAAAAATACATTACGAGCCGGAATCTGTGCCATCATTAGAGCAACGGGTTAAACGAATTGAGCGATGTTAGAGTTAAATCAACTCCTGGCTGGACACTATAAGGTTCTCCGTGCTTTAGGAGAAGGGGGATTAGCCAAAACCTACATTGTAGAAGACCTGCATCGTCCCGGTCATCCTCAATGTGCTGTCAAATACCTAAAACCAGCCAGCAACGATCCGGATTTTTTACCCACCGCTCGACGATTGTTTAAGGAAGAAGCGGAAAATTTGGAGGTCTTAGGAGAACACGATCAAATACCTAGATTATTAGCTTATTTTGAGGAAAACCAAGAATTTTACTTGGTGCAAGAGTTTATCGAAGGTCATACCCTCGATAAAGAACTTCCTCCCGGTGTGCGTTGGACGGAAAGCAAAATTATCGCTTTCCTGCAAGATGTGTTGCCGATTTTAGAATTTGTTCATAGCTACAAGGTCATTCATCGAGATATCAAACCCAACAACCTGATCCGACGAGATCGAGATGATCGCTTGGTACTGATCGATTTTGGAGCAGTTAAGAAAATTCGCAATCCAGGTACATCTTTGCAAACCTCCCACTCTCCCCTGACAATTTCTATTGGAACAGAAGGCTATATGCCCACGGAGCAGGTGCGAGGCAAACCCCGTTTCAACAGCGATATCTACGCTCTGGGTATAATCGCTATCCAAGCCGCTACTGGGATGGATCCGTTAAAATTACAGGTACTCGATGATGACAAAACTGGAGAGCTGCTATGGCGTGATTACGCTAATGTTAGTGACGGATTAGCGGCCATTCTCAACAAAATGGTTAGTTATCATTTTAAAGACCGTTATCAAAGTGCTACGGAAATCATCCAGGCACTCGCAGCGCTGACCAGTCCCTCCCAGGCACCTATTTCTGAAGAAACGAATCCATCAACAGTTTCGACTCCGATTATTCGAGAAACGAGAGTTAGTAGTGAAAAGTCTGGTTTAAGGGAAACGAAAGTTAGTAGTGAACAGTCTGGTTTAAGGGAAACGAGAGTTAGTAGTGAACAGTCTGGTTTAAGGGAAACGAGAGTTAGTGCTGAACAGTCTGGTTTAAGGGAAACGAGAGTCAGTGCTGAACCTCTGGCTTCACAGTCTGGTTTAAGGGAAACGAAAGTTAGTAGCGAACAGTCTGGTTTAAGGGAAACAAAAGTTAACTTAGAAGTTCAGGCATCCATCCCTTTAATTCCTTTAATACACCGCTCCTATCGACTGATAACAACCCTTAAGGAAAGCCCCTTTCGCCAAACCTACATCGCCGAAAATATCGAGCGACCCGAATGCGGGCGTTATTTGGTCAAACGCTTGCTCAAACCGACAGACAGCGCGATCGATGGGCCAACAGCACAGCGTCTTTTCGCTCAAGAAGCAGATACGCTCAAAAAAATAGGAGAACATGACCAAATACCCGGACTTATTGATTATTTTGAGGAAGATGGAGCTTTTTATCTAATTCGAGAATATGTAACTGGTCATCCTTTGACCGAGGAACTTCCGCCCCATCATTTTTGGACTGAAACCGAGGTAATCGCTCTATTGCGAGAAGTTTTGACGATCCTGCAATTTATCCACGGTCAAGAAGTCATTCACCTCGATATCAAACCTGATAACCTCATTCGGCGACAGCAGGACAATCATTTAGTTTTAGTGGATTTTGGTGCGGTTAAAAAGTTTCCAGGGGTTGCCGAGGATAATGTTGAGTCATTCAATTCCAACGGTTCCCCGGGGACATCGGGATATATGTCAACGGAACAAGCTCGCGGCAAACCGCGCCCGAGTAGCGATATTTACGCGTTAGGTGCGATCGCAATTCAAGCTTTAACTGGAATCGATCCCAAAAATTTGCCTGACGATCCCGAAACGGGGGAAATTAGCTGGCAACAAAGGGTTAGGATCGGTGCGGGGTTAGAGGCTATTCTCACCAAGATGGTGCGTTACCACTTTAAAGATCGCTATAAAACGGCAACAGAAGCAATGCAGGCTCTCGATGAATTAGTCCCCACTGCTCCAGCTACCACGACCGAGCGAGCTACTAACAAGGTAGCAAGACCCCCAGTTCCTATACCGCGTCCCCCCCGGCGGTTTCTGACCATCGGAGTGGGAGCACTCTTGACCCTAGGAGCGATCGCTATGGCTGGAAGTTGGTTTCTTTATGCAAAATCGCCAGAATTTTATTATCAGCAACTGGAAAAATCTCTAGAACAAAAAGATTGGAAAAAAGCTGACGAACTAACCTATAAACTCATGCTCAGAATCGCCGGACCAGAATCGGAGCGGCAAGGACGATTTAACCTAGAAGAATGGCAAGAATTTGACTGTGATGATTTTAAAAAAATTGACGCTCTTTGGCATCGAGCCAGTGACGGCAACCTCGGCTTCAGGGTTCAGTATAATATTTTTTTCGCTCGGGTCAAAAAAGATGGGAACCTCTTCTATAAGACTATCCGATGGAGAAACCCACAGGGGGAGGTTACAGTAGAATGGAAATACGATAAGCAGACTAAAAGGGTTGCATATCTGCGAGGGAAAGAGCCACTGTTTACCGATCCGCCTCGAGGCCATTTACCCGCTATTCTAGAATGGAACGACGGCAAGGATCATCGATTTGATGTACGCGCTCGATGTCAACTTTAGCCATGTTTTCGCTGGTTTTTGGCTGATGCTTAAGACCATGGCTGTAAGGTAAGCTGTTGACTATCTAAATTACTCGTTAAGACTGTCTGTGAGAAGGGAGCAGGGAGCAGGGAGATTGGGCTTGAGCATTTGTACTAAAGTTTCCCATACGCAGTTTAAATTCAGTACAGCTTAATTCATGAATTTATTTAACAAAGACAGACTCTACCTGTTCGGAGTAATCTTGATAGTCTTTGTTTGTCAGTTAGCCTAGAGACTTTGAGCAAATTCTCGTATTTTCCCAATTACAATTATAAAAGAAAAATTAAGAAAATAACGTTTCTATTGCTTAGGAATGTAGAATTATGGGCTGTGTTTCCTATTGTTTGTATCCCTAGCAATTCAGGTTAGGATATTGCCAATGGCAACAAGCCGAGAATAGCAATAACAGGCTGATGTGCGGGATGCTGACGGCCGACAGCTTAAAGCTATAGGAGATAATTACTAAACTGCGATTCTGAGTAAATTTAGTCTAATCAGTTAATAATTTTTTACACAAAAACAACCATAAATACTTGACAGTTTTGTTTTATTTATTCTAGAATCCTTATCAGGGATACTAAGTTAGTTAAGACAACTAAACATTTTTGAATTTTGGAGAATAAATATTTATTCTCTGAGAGAACTTAATAGCCGATTAAATAGGAGTTCATAATAATGAAACATAACTATCAATTTGTCCTCATGGGGTTACTGGTCAGCAACTTGGGGTTTTTCGTTCAAGATATTATTCTACCTCCAGCAAGGTTGGCCGCCGAGCCGCCTCCAACGGGAACGACAACCACACCGACCGTTACTCCAACCCCAGGGATGACTACACCGACCATTACTCCAACCCCAGGGATGACTACACCGACTGTTACTCCTTCCGTGGGAACCCCAGCATCTGAAGAAACGAAACTTTATAAGGAATTAGAAGATGCTCTGATCCGTCAAGATTGGAGAAAGGCTGATGCGGCCACCTTTCAATTATTATTAGCAATAGTCGGACCACAATCCAAGCAGCAAGGGCGCTTTGTTTTAGAAGAGTGGCGACAAAAACTCAGTTCAGATAAAGATGCCTTCTGCAAAAAAGTTGTCGATATCGATGCCCTCTGGAGTAGCAAAAGTGGTGGACAACTGGGTTTCAAAGTTCAGAAAGACATTTTTGAAGAAGTGGGAAAAAATGCCAGTAAGTTTTATGAAACAATCCAATGGAGACTGCCTGGACAAGATATAGTAAAAGTGGAATGGCGTTACGAACAACTGGAAGGTAAAACTAAATATATTGCTGGCTTAGAACCAATTTTTACCAAATCGCCAACTCCACCTCGAGGACATTTACCCGCGATGTTAGAGTGGGAAGATGGTAGGGAGCATCGATTCCAAATGATTTATATCTGTGGACTGTAAAACGGTTCAACCCCTGGTTGCAAGCGATATAATCATGGTTAAGGCAACGTTCATCATCGCTTTGTGAATGAATACCAGGGGGCAGTAGGCTAGATGAGAACCTTGATATAGCAATTTTCTTGATTACGAGGCACAAAATTTTCCCTAGACGAGTCTGAGTACAATAGTCAGTAGCCTAAAAAATGAGAAACACTATATTACTAAACTTTAAGGGTTCAAGGGTATCTAAACTGCTTTAGCTACTTTTATCTGTCTTGAGTTTGGCATTTAAGCAAATAAATCAAAAAAAATCTAATTTTTATTTGCTTAGGTTGATACTGTTTGTGTATCTTGTATGAAAAATATAGGGGATTCAGTGATAAAAATTTTCGGATATTAATTAAATACTTGAAGTGAGGAATAAGTAATCATGAATAAATCTTGTTTTTTATTAGCGGCAGGTTTTACCGTATTACAAGAGTTAATCTATTTTCAGACTGGATTTGCTCAACCAGAAAATGTTATCGAGGGAAATAAATCAGAATTTAATGGAATCGTGATCGAGAAAAATCGGTCAGAGGCTAGTGGGAGCGTGATCGAGGGCAATAAATCAGAAGATACTGGAGTTGTGATCGCTAAAAATAATGAAGATACTACTGGAGTGGTCATCGCCAAAAATACCACGTCTGCTGGTGGTGGTCAAAAACCCGTCAAATCTCCTGTTGCTCAACAAACTATTATTAGAAAAACTACAACAACGACCGGTACTCGTTCTAGTCGTAGACAAATCGCAAGAGAGACTGGTCGGTCTAGTGTGAAAGAACCTCGAATTAAACCCGTCGTTTCGACAACTATCGTTCAAAAAACTGTTGTCAAACCCCAGTCAAAACCAATTGTTACCCTCGTTGCTTCCAGCACTATTCCCAGACGGCCAACTTCCACACCTGCCCGGATAGCAGAACCGACTCCCAAATCGGTAGTTACCCTAGAACCAACCCCGATCAAGACACCAATAACCGAACCAACGCCCGCTCAACAACTTCCCAAAAATTTGCAGAAAGCTAACTTTCTCTGTATTCAAGAAAACAATCAACCCACAACAGTAATTGAACTCAACCAACAGAAGAAACTTCCCGTCATTCTTTGGGAGTCTGAAGAATTTAAAGAGATTGGTTATGATCCACAAAAACGCTGTGAATTGGTAAGTAAGCGATTAGCGGCCTACAGCAAAGATAGTAAATTCAATTATTTAACTACGGGGAAAATTGATGGCAATCCCGTTATTTGCTTTACCGATCAAGTCAACGGGGAGTGCGTCAAAGGAACTCCTGAAAGAGACGGTATTTTAATTACTCTATCCAAGGGAACAAATCCCGATGAAACCTTAGAAACTTTAGTCGCTCTTTTAGAAACTCAAAATTCAACTATGCGATCGCCACTACAACAATAGTTAATGAAATCGTCCCCGTCGGCTAGGTTCTGATTGACCTGATATTGGAGAAGGTTAGCCCGTTGTCCGGGCAAATAACCCTGTACCCGTGTGAGCAAATGCGTCCGCCTTTCCCCCGTTAATCAGTCGGCTACCCTAGGTCAAAAAGCAAAATTTCCGAGTTTTCTAGGGATTGAATGGTTAAACCGGTTTCGTCGCTGATGGCGGCTCCATCCCCTGCTTGTAAATGCACGCCATTCACGGTTATTTGCCCTCTAGCCACCTGTAACCAGCCATAACGACCTCCATCTAAGGAATGGGTGAGGGACTGTCCTAGTGGCAAAATTCCTGCGTAGAGATTAACGTCTTGATGGACTTTAACCGCATTACCAGCACCAGTGGGAGAGGCGATTAACTGTAAGGTATGGGGAGAAAATTCGATCGCTTTTTGTTCATAACTGGGTTCTAGATTTTTTGGGTCGGGAATAATCCAAATTTGCAGAAGATGGAGGGGATTAGTGGCAGAATGATTAAATTCACTGTGTTTTATTCCTGTTCCTGCGCTCATCCGTTGAATTTCACCGTGTCGAATCACGGAACCCGTGCCGAGACTGTCTTGGTGTTCTAGTTCTCCCTCCAAAACATAGGTTAAAATCTCCATATCGTGGTGTCCGTGGGTGTGAAATCCTTTTCCCCCAATCACTTTATCCTCATTAATAACTCTTAGACTCCTAAAATTAATCTGTTGGGGATCATAATATTGGGCAAAAGAAAAAGTATGATAGGTATCCAACCAACCATAGTTAGCGTGGCCTCTTTCCTCAGCTTTGCGTATAGTAATCATCAGTTTTCCTCTTTTTTATCTCTATTATATTCTCAAGGCTTTTTGCTAGATCAACTAAGGATAGCTGATGGGTTTTGTTATCCCTTTTCTGTCAGAGGAGGGATAGGAAGTGTAGATAGTCACGGCAAGCGCATCTTAACAATCCTTGCTGAGAGGGGGACAAGCGAGCTAGAAGGTAGATAGGGCAAGCGATATCGCTCTTTGTCCTTTGATGTAATCCTTCAACCGATAGCGGCTAATTTGCATTAGCTCTTCTATATTTTTTGGGAACATTTGATGTAGCTGGAGCCAATGATAGAGATGTTGACCCACATAAAAACTGCTGTGTCTGCGTTGACCTTTATATCTTTTTTCAGGTCTTGTAACATATTTTTGGATTCCCATATCCTTAATTTTTTTACCTTGTAGTGTGGCACTTGTATAGGCGATAGCTATAACAATTATCAGCTTTGATAGGTATTTCGGTGCTAATTGAGAACCTTCTAAGCTATAGCCTCCCGACTTAAAATCTCGGAACATCTCCTCAATATCAAATCTTTTTTGATAGGTCATTATTGCCGTCTCTAAATCTCCAAAGTTAGTCAGAATATACCAAGGCTCTTTTGTTGGAAAACCCCGATAAGTTTTTTTCCACTTACCCGCTAAGTTAAACTCGCCAAATCCCTTCTCTTTTGTAAGATTAACATCATTTAAAAATAGTTTAGTTCCTGGACTTAAACCTAAGGCTCTCATTTCTTGATAAATTCCTTCTTTTGTCTTGACATTTGTACTTTTTTTTTGTCTTAAGCAAAAGTATAAACTCTGCTTCTGAAGCCACTTTCCAAGACTGACCGAGCAAAATTCTCTATCTCCTAACACCACTATTTTATGACCTGATAGCACGGTCAATGTTTTTTCTAATACTCGCTGCTGTTCTTCGAGATTACTACTTCCTTTTTTATCTAATATCTCCCAATAGATTGGCATGGCTCTCTTGTCATAAATTAGACTCACCATCAAGATATTTATTGCTCCCCAACTTGTCCGGTCTATAGCAATATACGCTAATCCTTTTGTTGTGAATCTCTGCTGCTGTTTTAACATCTCTTTTAGGACCGGAAACCAGATTTTTTCAATATTCAGAATTTCCAGCTTTAAAAATCTTTTTAGTTTTTTTCTCCGACTCTCAAACAGGATTGGTATTGGTAAGGCTTCAGCTAATATCTCTAACTTAGCTTGCTTTAGTATTTGCAAGGTTCCAACTATCATTAACAACAGTAGATATCTGGCTCGTCCCAGTTCATTTTCTAACACTTTCTGGTATAGTTCACTTATCATTTTCGTTATTTAGGTCATATATGGTAAATATGACTTATCTTTTTTTGGAGTCTGTGTCTGTATTTTATGCTACATAAGCTTTTCAGCTTGCTTGTCCCCCTGTCAGGACTTCCTCTGATTCTAGATAAAGATGGGGATTTTGTTAACGGGACTGATACTATCGTGTTGCGAACGCAGCCTGTGCCGGTTCCAGGTGGAACAACTCCTATTATCATCGATGATTTATCTTTAGTTAGTATCAGTCCTGTAAGTATTGGGGGATCATCTTTTGACGTTTTTGCTGGACTTGATCCTACTCAAACATCAACAGGGGAGATGACAATCAATCATGATGTGATTCCTGTTACGGGACGCAACGGTATATGGAGTTCTACTTTTGATCTTCATGCTACAGCAGTCATTGTACCCACAGGTACATCAAATTCATCAACTGCAAGATTTGTTCCCAATTTAATTGCTCAATATCGGGGAGTTAGCTGTGATTTCAATAGTCTTCCTCTTAGCACTCCATGTACCATTAGTTTTCACAAACCAGGTTTTGTGGCAACAAACGATCCTTGGAGTCACACACCTGAGCCAAATACCTTTGTGGGTCCCGATGCAAGCAACTTTTTCCTCGTTGGAGATCAACCCACGTTCCACGAAACACCAGATGGCTCCACGCACACAGTTGATCCACCACGGGTGCCCGAACCTTCAACTGTATTAGGCTTAATTGCGGTAGGTTTAAGCTCAATAGTCGGATTTAAAGGCAAAAAAGAGCCAAAATAAGCCTTGGATTGCCTCGGTTGGGGACAGTCTGCTGACTTATCCTCAACAGCTTCTTTTTTACCAAGAAAAAGCCCCCCATTGGGGGCTGAGGAAGAATGTAGTTACTTGTTGGAGTATAGCAAATCATGTCGAGAATTGGCAAATATAGCTCGATTTTTGTTTATTGTTGCGGTAAAAACGCCTAACTGTAGCATTTGGGCAGATTACTTCATAAGTTGCAGTTCAGCTGGCTTGAGGGAGATTTCAGGTCAAACTTAAGCCAAGTCTCGCCAATCTATCCCTAAATCTTGCAATTTCTGAGCCATCTTTTCTGCTAATTCTTCAGGAGTGGGAACAAGTTTACCTTGAGGGGTAAAAAAGCGTAATTGACGGTCATGAATCCCTAAAAATAATTCTAACTGTTGACTCCATAACCATCCCTGTTCATTCGCTGCAATTTCTTCGTATTGGCCGGCCATTAACTGAAACCCTTTAAACTCTAAACTGGTGGGATCAAACCAAAAATAGTTAGGTGTGCGGAAAATCTCCTGATAAATCTCTTTTTTTAAGCCTCTATCCGTTTCTGCCGTTGAATCAGACAAAATCTCAATGATTACATGGGGATATTTGCCATCTTCTTCCCACACTACCCAACTTTTACGGGGTTTCCTTTCCACTCCCAAAACCACAAAAAAATCAGGACCCCTGAAATATTCTGATTTTCGTTGATTGGGACTGTAATAAATGGTTAAATTACCAAAGGCATAAAAATCTTGGCGATCTTTCCATAATAACTCTAGCGATTGGATCAAAAGCATCAATTGACGCAGATGTAATTCTGTTTCCATCGGGGGTTCATCACTCAGTAAATCACTTTTGGGAAAGATAATTTCCTGTAACTCGTCTTGAACAATAACCATAAAAAATACCCAATTATTCAATCTTCCTTATTCTAGCTCTCCACAGGTAACAGGTAAGGGTTTTTGCTTGTTTTCCCAATTTTAACAACACCTAATTTAAATGGACAACAGCTTAGTCTATAAAATATTGCCAAAAATGATCAGTAGGCAATGAGGTAATTATTTATAATGACAATGTCCTTAAACTTTTATAATAATAATTCTGATTCATGTCCAGCTGAGGCTATTTTAAAAGCAATTAGTGTACGGTGGAAACTCTTAATCTTAATCTCGTTATTTGAGGGAGTTAAACGTTTTGGACAACTGCAAAAAGAATTAGAGGGAATTAGTCAAAAAGTTCTCACCCAACAACTGAGGGAATTAGACTTAGATGGACTGATTCACCGAAAAGTTTATCCAGAAATTCCTCCCAAAGTTGAATATTCTTTAACCGCTTTCGGAGAAACACTGAAACCGCTTATTCTGCAAATGCACCAATTAGGAATTGAGAAAAATACCAGACTTTAAGGTTTTAAATTTCCTCCTCGAATAAACCAAGTAATTGTGGCACTGGTAAAAGCAGTGATAGCGACAATAGCTATTTGTTTCCAGTTTTTTAATTCCCCAACTTTCTCGATTAAATCAGGAATTTTTTGGGTTAATACTGCTTGGGATTGAATTGTTCCTTCAATTTTAGCCGTGATAATTTTCACTTCCGTAATTTCTTTGTGTAGGTTAATAAATTGCTTGTTATTTTCTTCTCTCAGGGTTTCTAGTTGTTGGCGATTATCTTCCTTTAGCGCATCAATTTGGTCGCGGGTTTCTTCTCGCAGGGAACTTATTTGCTCGCAGGTTTCTTCTCGCAGGGAAATCATCTGCTCGCAGTTTTCCTGTCGCATTGCCGAGAGTAAGTCTTTCAATTCTTGAATATCATTGCTAGTAACAGTAGTCATAGAATTAACCCCAAGAGAATCTATTTAGGGTTTGCTGAAAAAGTTTCTCGTGGGGGCAGGGTGTGGGGTGTGGGGTTTAGGGTGTAGGGTTTTACCCATTTTCATCTGGTCAATTACCTAATCTTCAGGGAAAAAGTCCTGGAATTTTCCCCCCGATCCCTCCAATGGCTGGCACTTTTTGATTGACAAAAAGTCTAAAAGTCTTACCCAACAAGGTTTTTAGATTTATTCAGCCAACCCTATTTAACCTGCACTCTTTAATTTTGTTATACTTCACCTATGCTAAAAAGGAAAAATTCATCAAATTTAATTACCTCGGAGTCAGGATAACGAGTATCAAAACGATAACTGCTCACGGTTCCTTTTTCTGTATCTAAAATGCTAAAAACCGTTACATCATTACTGGCAATATAGGGTAAAGGTTGATTAACCCAATCCACTAGAGGAGCAATGTTCGGGATAATTGCTGCTAATCCATTAGGATTACCGATGGCTGCATAATTTCTATCGAGAGGTACAGGACGTTTTTTATCACCTAAATAAGCACCATAACTATTACCAACGTTAGAAGATTCGAGAAAATTCATACCGTTAGGACCAAGAAAACGATTCCATAAATGAGAATGACCATAAAAAACCAAATTAACCTTAGCTGATTCTAATAAAGGAATTAGATCACGAATAATATAATCATTTTCTTGAGGATAATCATAACGTACCGATGTAACTTTTCCCGTAGTATCCCGTTGAATTGTCGGCACGGGATTGGTGTAGGGTGGAACGATATTTCCTCCTAGGGTATGGGGAGGATGATGAAACATAACGACTTTATATTTAGCCTCTTGAAATTCTCGACTATTTAACTCTTTTTCTAGCCATTGATATTGAGGACTACCTTGAGAAATTGGCTCAAAAATATGCTGACCATAACCCCAACAATTTGGTCTATCTAAATCTATTTGATTTTCATAATATCTTCCCCTTGCACTGGGTTCTAAATTGGGATTTCTCCAGATATTAGTAACATATAAAACCACTAAACGAACATCACCAAAGGTCAGAGAATAATATTTATTTTGAGGCAAAGAAAAAATTTCTTCGTAGGTTTCTGTGTTGAAAGCATTATTTTTTAACCATTTTTCATTAATTTCTACTGTATCCTCTGCTAGTTGTTTAGCAATAAATTGAGGGATAGCATCTTCAAACTGTTCATTTAAACCTCTGGAATTAGAAAATCTGCCCATAACTTCATGATTACCAATAGCAGGAAATAAGGGTGCATTTTGAATAATTTCTCCCCCTTTATAAATAGTCTGAATACCATTCTTTGTAAGAGTATAATTAGCACGACCTTGTAAACAGGGAAAGAATGCCCCACCGCGACTATCATCAAACCATTCGGAAGCTCGATCGGGTATATTAACTAAATCTCCTGCTAAAAAAACTGCATCTACTTGTCCAATAGTTTCGCTAACTTTTTGCAAATTAGCGGCAGTCATCGGCATTAATTGATGATCGGAAGTGAGCAGAATTTTGAGATTAGTTCCCTTTTTTGGTGTTGGGGTAAGGGTATAAATATCACTGATAATTGCTATATTTTCCTGAAAACTGGTGACTTGATAGGGAATCCTTTTACCAGGCTTTAAATCAATAAGTTCGGCCTGATGTCGCCAGATTTCTCGAGCGGTTAAAGATTGATAAGCTTCAAGGGTTCTCGATTGAGCATCTTCTCTAACTCTAGTTAATTTGCTAGTGTGAGCGGGGGCCATTTTCTCTAGTTTTTCCCCGTAGCGCACCTGATGACGAGTGCCAAAAAATTCCGTCAACCAAACCACTTGTATTGATGTTTCGCTGGGTAATTGTAAAAAAGGTTCGGTTAAAAGTTGATTCTTGTTCATTGTCGCTAAAAGATAACTAATTATAATTAAAAAAGCTGGGTTAATATAACAGCCAGCTTTGGGGATGCTCAAGTTAAAGAGGACTAACAAAACTGTTAACCTATCTTAGGGTAGTTTTAGTGACAGACTCCCGTGAAAGAATCACCACCATGCTTAACTTTAATGGTGCGAAAATTGTTTTCTAGGGTAAAACTAACCGGTGTTCCTGCTTGACTTTTTCCGCTAAAAGTATTTCTACCTTGATAGGTAGTGACAGCTAATCCTACCGGCTGCATTTCCGGAGGAGTTGCGGCAGCAAAATTATCAATCGTTACGGTGTTATCGTCTTTGTTAACTACCAAAATTTGCCCTTCCACCACATCGCTAACCGGAGAAACCATTGTCAGTGTCACCGGTTCTTTTTTGTTGATCGAGTCGTCATCAATTTCAGAAGTATAAACATAGAGTTTGACTCCTTGGGCGGTTTTGCCAGTTGCTGTACAGATGATACCATCCCCTAGACTAGACGTTTGGGCGATTGTCGGCTGAATTAAGACGCTAGGGAGACCGACCAAGGTGACAGTGACCAAAAGAGCGGTTTTAGTCAGATTTTTAAGCATGAATTTCTCGGTTCAAGTGAACTTCTATTAGGTTTTTAGCACATTACCTGTGCCACGAGAAATCAAGATAACACAAAAATTGGCTAGAAATTTTTATAAAGTGTTGAGTGAGATTCTGGGCTTTTACTGCCATTAAACCGACAAAATAGCCAGAAAATCAGGCTTAAATTCCCTGACTAACCGGCAATAACTAGCAGATTCCCTATTTTATCGGCTACTGTAAAACCTTAGACTCTAACTGCTGCTGTTGCCAGAGATTTTGATAGACTCCGGGGACCGCGATTAACTCCTCATGGGTTCCCATCTGGACAATTTCTCCCTTGTCCATGACAAAAATGCGATCAGCAGTGGCAGCGGCTGATAATTGATGGGAGATAAAAATCACGGTTTTTTGGCGTTCTTGGGCGAGATTTTCCAAAATAGCCGTGGCCGTTTGATTATCGACGCTAGATAGGGCATCATCAAGGATTAAAATCGGTGCTTGGATGGCTAAAGCGCGCGCTAAAGAGGCCCGTTGACGTTGACCCCCAGAAAGAGTAATCCCACGTTCTCCCACTAAAGTTCCGTATTTTTGCGGAAAATTCTCGATTTCTTCCTGAATTCTCGCTTGTTTCGCCGCCGATGCCACTGCCGAAAAATTCAGCAGCGGATCGCCATAACGGATATTATCTTCAATGGTGGTACTAAATAAAAAACTTTCTTGGGGAACATAAGCGATCGCTTTTCGCAGCTCTTCAAGAGCAATTTGAGTGACATCTTGATCATCAATAAATAACTGTCCCTCAGCAATATTCAAGAGACGGGGAATGGCGTTAGCAAGGGTAGATTTTCCCGATCTGATCGCACCGACGACCGCTACCGTTTCCCCCGGGTTAATGGTAAAAGAAAGAGATTTTAAGGCGGTTTCCTTAGCATCAGGATAGAAAAAAGTCAAGGACTTTGCGGTAATTTTTCCTTGAATATTTTTTAAATGAATACAATCGGCATTATCTTTAATTTTAGCCTCAGCTAATAGGATAGTTTCTAGGCGATCAATACTCACTTCTCCCTGTTGGTAGGCCGTAATAGTAAAACCTAATAAAGCAGTGGGAAAAACTAATCTTTCCGCCAAAATTAACAGAGCAATAAAGTCCCCAATGGTGATGTTACCCGCTATAATTTGTCTAGTACCCAGGGCAAGCAACGCCAATAAACTTACATAGGCTAAAGCTTCAATCAGGGGAAAAAGAAAATTACGAGTCTGGACTAAATCTAAATTAGCCTGTAGTAATTCGCGATTTCTTTGTTGAAATGCTAGGCGCTCGTTAGCTTCTTGGGCATAGATTTTAATCAGAGTAATACCACTCATATCCTCTTGAATTAAATCGCTTAGATGCGAGATTTTTTCTTGTACTTTTTGCTGTTGCCGCTGCAGACGACCACTAAATAACTGCACGGCAATTAACATCAAAGGATAGACAGAAATAGCGGCGATTGAAAGGGGAATATGAATCGCTAACATCACGGGTAAAGTTAACCCATAGGCAAAAAAAGTATTAGCCAAACTGAGCAAAGCAAAACCCACCAGACGACGAATATTATCCACATCGCTAGTGGCACGGTTGATTAAATCTCCTGAAGTTTGTCGAGAAAAATAGGCAGGTTCAAGGGTTAATAAATGCTGAAATATTTTTTGTTTAAGATCGAACTCTACCTGACGGCCGATCCCGAATAACAACACTCTAGATATCATGCGGATAAACCACATAATCGAGGCTAAAGCGACAATTAAAATCAGATAATAAATGATTTTTTGGAAGTCAAAGGATTTACTCAAATCATCGATGCTATCCCGGATTAAAAGCGGTATATAAACACCCAAAAGATTAACAATAAGCAGCGCAACTACCCCCCCAGTGACTATTTGCCAATAGGGACGTAGATAATTTGCTAGTTTTTTAATGCGAGAATAAGCCATATTCAGTGATCAGTTATCAGTGATCAGTTATCAGTGATCAGTTATCAGTTATAACAGGGAACAGGGAACAGGTAAAAGGGGGAATAGCCACCCAAGAACTTTTATTTTTTCTCCTTGTCCTGATTTGGTGGCAGTTTAACATTAGAACCACCCTGGGGCGGTTTACCGGGGGGTTTATCAATTTTAGCTTGATAGCCGTCGTTTTTATGAACCCGTCGTTCTTGTTTTTCGGACATTTAAGTTACCTCTGTTTGATCCTGCCAAAATTCAATATAGCGAATTTCCTCTGCATTAATCAAAATTCCTGCGCTTCTGGCGACTGGTTGCCAAGCATCATCTTCTAATTTATACACCAGTTCCAGATAAATATCTCGCTCTGATAATTCTGACGAAGCTAAAGAGTTTTTTCCGAACCATCCCGCTATCTGACTGCCATCTTTGAGAGTGATTAACACCCATACAGGCTCTTCAATGCGACTAAAAGAATAATCCCAAGCAGAAGGAAATCCTGTAATCGTTTTAAATCCTAAACTAGATAGTCCTCGTTCTAATAACTGTTTTTGGTTAACATATCCTAAAGTTAACCCTATAAGTACTGGACTAATAAAAATAATGATAATAAAAGCAAAGGCTAAAAAACTAGGATTTTCTAAAATGCTCCGATTCCATGGCAGCAGATAAACGGATATCCAGGGAACATAATTGAGACAACTTAAAGTAAGAAATATTAATAAAATTAGAGTAACTTGCTCGGATTTCTTATAAAAAAATCTTGATAATGTTAGGTCAATTAAAAACCCTGGAACCAAAAAGCAGACCGTATAAACAACAGCATTAAAAGTGTTAAAGGTCAGACCAGGAGCGGATTGAGCGAGAATAAGGGCAAACATAAACAATGATTGATTTAATAGGCAACTTTTTTACTTTTCACCGATGCTAATGTCGTTTTCAATCTAATCGTTAATATTATGATTTTGACTGTTCGCTGACTTATAGCTAAAAATCCCCATCGCCCTACCATGCGTTTCCGACAAATTTTTATGCTGTTATTACATGACCAGCAATATTTTGTAACAATCTATACGATCTTTCCCGTTGAAGACTGTAAATTTAAGTTAATTACTTCGGTAATAACCCTAAAATAAAGTGATCTTTCCAGCCCAGATGACCAAAAACCGACCCTATCTATCTATCGACTCCTCAAAACTGTTATGCTTCTAGGAAAAATCTCTTGGACAAAAACTAATGCTAAATCTCTCTAGATGGAGAATCCAAAGCGATCGAGAGATAAAAATAGTTACAGCATACTTACTCAATCAACAGTTACTTTCCAGAAATTTTCTCGGTTATCACCGCAGTCAGTTAGGGGAAATAATGAGAATTTTTCACCGTTTCATCACCTTTGTTTAGTTTCTAATCACGATTTTTTGGTCCATGAGTAAACTTTCTAGACGTAGATTTATCTTCACTGCTGGGGCAACTGCCGTAGGAACAGCAATTCTCCACGGTTGCACTACTCCCAATAATACCGCGACCAGTCCCTCCCCCGCCGGCAGTCCTGTCGCTTCCCCCGCTGCCAGTGGAGAAACTCCCGAAGTCACCACCGCTAAACTAGGTTTTATTGCCCTCACTGACGCTGCCCCCTTAATTATCGCCAAAGAAAAAGGTTTATTCGCTAAATACGGGATGCCTGATGTGCAAGTGATGAAACAAGCCTCTTGGGCTGCAACCCGGGATAACCTCGAATTAGGTTCGGTGGGTAACGGTATCGATGGGGCGCATATTTTATCCCCCATGCCCTACCTAATGACCTTGGGCAAAATCACTAAACAGCCCGTACCGATGTATATTCTGGCGCGTTTGAATACCAACGGTCAAGCGATTTCCATTTCTAACGAATACATAGACCTGAAAGTGGCCCTCGATAGCGGTGTACTGAAAGAATCCTTCGCTAAAGCTAAATCTGCGGGCAAAGAAGTTAAAGCCGCCGTCACTTTCCCCGGTGGTACTCACGATCTCTGGATGCGCTATTGGTTAGCCGCCGGCGGCATTGATCCGAATAAAGATCTATCCCTAATTGTTGTTCCTCCAGCACAAATGGTGGCCAACATGAAAGTCGGCACTATGCAAGCTTTCTGTGTGGGGGAACCTTGGAACGCCCAATTGGTCAAGCAAAAACTCGGTTATTCAGCCCTGATTACTGGGGAATTGTGGAAGGATCACCCCGAAAAAGCCTTCGCTTTACGCGCCGATTGGGTGGATAAAAATCCCAAAGCGGCCAAAGCTTTAACCATGGCTGTTCTGGAGGCGCAACAATGGTGCAATGATCCCGCTAATGTTAAGGAAATGTGTGAGATTATTGCAGGACGGGAATGGCTGAAAATTGACCCCGCCGATATCTTGGGCAGAATGCAGGGTAATATCGATTTCGGTGATGGTCGCAAAATCGAAAATAGCCCCGTAGCCATGAAATTCTGGGCTGATAACGCTTCCTATCCCTACAAGAGTCATGATACTTGGTTTGTGACTGAAGACATCCGTTGGGGCTATATTCCCGCCGATACAGACATCAAAGCTTTAGTTGATCAAGTTAACCGGGAAGATATCTGGAGAGAAGCCGCCACAGCCCTCAATGTTCCGGCTGCTCAAATTCCCACCTCTACCTCCCGCGGTGTGGAAACTTTCTTTGATGGTGTTACTTTTGACCCCGAAAATCCCACCGCTTACCTGAAATCTCTCAAGATTAAAAAGGTTTAAATCAGTGATCAGTAATCAGTAATCAGTAATCAGTGATTCGGTAAGCAGTAATCAGTAAACCGTCAACAGTTAAAGATGATTTTCTGATTGCTGTTAATTAATAACTGATAACTGAAATCCTTTCTGATCACTGAACCACTGATAACTCAACCACTGATAACTCAACCACTGATAACTGATAACTGATCACTGATAACTGATTATGGCTGTTTCTATTTCTCGTCGTTCTAAGAGTCCAAAATGGGTAAAAGACCTGCAAAAAAAATTACCCAAACTAGCAACTTCGGCTATTGCTTTATTAATTGTCCTGCTCATCTGGCAAATACTCTGTTTTAGTCCCGATGCCCCCCTTCCTAGTCCCACTAAAGTTGTTAATGAGACTTGGGAATTAATTATTAATCCCTTTTTCAATAATGGTGGCACGGATGTGGGGTTATTCTGGCAAATTTTTGCGAGTTTACAACGGGTGGCCGTCGGTTTTACCCTTGCCGCTATTGTTGGCATCGCTGCGGGTATTTTAATCGGTAGTAGCGCCCTAATTTATGATGCGATCGATCCGATTTTCCAAATCCTGCGTACCGTTCCCCCCCTAGCTTGGCTACCCATCTCCCTAGCGGCTTTTCGTAATAACGAACCTAGTGCCATATTTGTAATTTTTATTACAGCAATTTGGCCAATTATTATTAATACAGCCGTGGGAGTACAACAGGTTCCCCAAGACTATAAAAACGTCTCTAGAGTGCTGAAATTATCCAAAGTTGAATACTTTTTCAATATTCTTTTTCCCGCCACCGTTCCCTACGTTTTCACGGGATTAAGAATCGGTATCGGGTTATCTTGGTTGGCGATTGTAGCGGCGGAAATGCTGATCGGTGGCGTGGGAATTGGCTTCTTTATCTGGGATGCTTGGAATAGTTCTATGATCAGTGAAATTATCCTCGCCCTGATTTATGTGGGTATTGTTGGTTTCCTACTCGATCGCCTCATGGCCTACATCGCTAAATTAGTTGTACCCGAAGAAAATAAATAGGGTTTGCGGCAAAAAGTTTTTCCTGGTGGCAGGGTGTGGGGAGCTTTTTAAGTAAACAGTAAACTAAAAACTCACATCTGATAACTGATAACTGATAACTGATAACTGAAAATGTCTGCATTTATTGAAGTCGATCACATTGATAAGGTTTTCCCTCTCCCCGATGGCCGTCAATATATCGCCCTGAAAAATATCGATCTCAGCGTTACTCAAGGGGAATTTATCTCTTTAATCGGTCACTCCGGTTGTGGGAAATCCACCCTCTTAAATATGGTCGCCGGACTCGATCGCCCGACGGTGGGAGGGGTGATTTTAGAGGGAAGAGAAATTAAAGGCCCCGGTCCCGATCGCATGGTGGTGTTCCAGAATTATTCTCTGCTGCCTTGGTTAACCGTCCGGCAAAATATCGCCCTAGGGGTTAACCGTGTGCTGCGTCATCTACCGGCCGCTGAACGCAAAAGTGTCATCGAACATAGTATCGATATGGTACACCTGCGCCATGCCGCCAACAAACGACCGGGAGAATTATCGGGAGGCATGAAACAACGGGTAGCGATCGCCCGCGCTTTAGCCCTACGGCCAAAAGTCCTGCTACTCGATGAACCCTTTGGGGCGCTGGATGCGTTAACCAGAGGCAATTTACAGGAACGTTTGATGGAAATCGTCGAAGAAAGCCACGTTACCTGTATCATGGTCACGCACGATGTGGATGAGGCCCTATTACTATCCGATCGAGTGGTGATGTTAACCACCGGTCCAGAGGCCCATATCGGTCAGATTCTCGATGTTCCCATTCCCAGACCCCGGCATCGTTTGGAAGTAGTTAACCACCCTAGTTACTACTCCCTCCGTAACGAGATCGTTTACTTCCTCAACCAACAGAAGCGATCGAAGAAAGTCGGTCAACCCACGGGTCCGGTGACTGTGATCGGCCAAGCTACCAGATTGAAAACCAATCCTACCATCGGTTTTATCCCCCTCACCGATTGCGCCCCGATTATGATCGCCAAAGAGAAAGGTTTCTTCGCCGAGGAAGGATTAGAGGATGTTGTCCTGCAAAGGGAACCCAACTGGAAAGCACTCGCCCAAGGAGTGGCCACCGGTCGTCTCGATGCGGCCCAGATGGTGGCGGGAATGCCCCTCAGCATGACGATTGGGGCTGGAAATAAGCCCTCTGTCCCCGTGATTAGCGCCTTGGTACTCAGTCGCAACGGTAACGCCATCACCCTCAGCAATAAATACAGGGAATTGGGGGTAGAAAAACTGGAGGACTTAAAGGAGGCCCTCCAGCAAAGTCCCGATAAAATCGCCACTTTTGGCATGGTTCACCCCGCCTCCATGCACAATCTGCTCTTACGCTACTGGTTAGCTAGTGGCGACATCGATCCCGATAGTGATGTCAATTTAGCCGTAATTCCGCCGCCTCAGATGGTTTCCCTACTAAAAGCGGGTAACATCGACGGTTATTGTGTGGGGGAACCCTGGAACTCCTACGCCGTTCACGAAAAATTAGGCTACGTTATCGCCACCGATCTTGATATTTGGCCCGGACACCAGGAAAAAGTTCTCGGAGTCAAGGAAACTTGGGCAGCGAAACATCCCGAAACCCATATCGCCATGGTGAAAGCTTTAATTAAAGCCTGTGAATACTGCGATGATCGGCGTAATCGGGAAGATATCGTTAATATTCTCAGTCAGCCCCGGTATGTGGGTGTGGATAGCGCAATTATTCGCCCCGGTTTCCTCGACGGTTACGATCGCGGTTTAGGAACTGCCCCCGAAGCCCTATTCCGATTTAACCAGTTTTACGTCGATCAAGCTAACTGTCCAGGCCGGAGTGAGGCCCTATGGACCCTAACTCAGCTTGCCCGTTGGGGTTACGCGCCTTTCCCCCGCAACTGGGTGGAAGTGATTGAACGCGTCCGTCGTCCCGATCTGTTTGGTGAAGCTTGTCGGTCCTTGGGCCTTCCCGATTTGGAACCCAATCGCCACAGTTTTGCCCTCTTTGATCATCTTATTTTCAATCCTGACGATCCGATCGGCTATCTGGAACGTTTCTCGATCCGTCGCGATTATCGCGTCTCGGAAGTTCTCCTCGATGATCCCGTCGCTAATTAAGGTTGGCTGAATAAATCTAAAAACCTTGTTGGGTAAAACTTTTAGACTTTTTGGCAATCAAAAAGTACGAGATATGGGAGTGATCGGGGGGAAAATTCCGGGACTTTTTCCCTGAAAATTAGGTAATTGACCAGATGAAAATCTCTAAAACCCCACACCCCACACCCCACACCCCACACCCCACACCCCACGAAAAACTTTTTCAGCAGACCCGAATTAATAGTTGTGGTGGGCAAAGCCCACCTTAGAATAAATCTAGGACGAATATGCAAACTTTTACCGATAAGACCGTGAATTCCAGCACCACCACCCAGCCTTTTTTATTAGTTAGCAATGTTGCCAAAGAATACCCCTCTCAAGAAGGGGTTTACACCGTTTTAGACGGTGTGGAGCTGCAAGTCAATGAGGGGGAATTTGTCTGCATTATCGGTCACTCCGGCTGTGGTAAATCGACCCTTTTAAATATGGTGGCGGGGTTTTCTTCTCCTAGTCGTGGGCAAGTGCTGCTACAGGATAAAGAGGTTAAGGAACCAGGGCCAGACCGGATGATGGTATTCCAAAATTATTCGCTTTTGCCCTGGAAAACTGCCTTTGAGAACGTTTACATCGGGGTTAATTCGGTTTATCCCCAAAAATCTCAGGCTGAGAAGGTGAAGATCGTGGAAGAAAATCTATCCTTAGTGGGATTGACAGCAGCAGCCCAGAAAAAACCCGCCCAATTATCGGGAGGCATGAAACAACGGGTTGCGATCGCACGCGCCCTGGCCATTCGTCCCCAAGTCCTCATCCTCGATGAACCCTTTGGGGCCTTAGATGCGATCACCAAAGAGGAATTACAGGAAGAATTGCTGAAAATCTGGCAAGAACACCAGTTAACGGTGTTGATGATTACCCACGATATCGATGAGGCTTTGTTCTTGTGCGATCGCTTGGTGATGATGACCAACGGCCCGAGCGCTAAAATCGGTGAGGTGTTAAAGATGCCTTTTGCCCGTCCCCGGGTTCGTTCCCAAATTACCGAGGATCCCCGTTACTACGAACTCCGCAATGAAGCCCTCGATTTCCTCTACAATCGTTTTGCCCATTCAGAGGATCCCAACGAGGATGCCCCCGAACAACCCCGCACAGAAAATCTCGTCGGTAAAATTGTTGCTACTATTGGTGGCATAGCCTTACTCGCTTTTGTCGGTTTTAGTCTGATACAAATGTTCACTAGCAAGACTCCCAATACTGCTAATCCTGCCACCATAGAGGCCCCCAGATAAGTATCAGTTATCAGTTATCAGTTCGTCAGTGATTAAGATGTTCAAAGACCGATTTATCACCGATATCGTTGGGGAGAGGTTGGCTTAACTTTCCCAGAGCAAAGATAACGAATAAAGTCGCCCAGAGAATTAATAGCCCCTTTTCCCAATTTAAGGGCAATATCCCCAAAAGATGACCGAGCAAAAGGGTGGGAACTAGAGGGGTTAAAAACTTGGTTTCTAGACGATTAAAACAAAAAGCTTCTTTGAAATAAATCCCCGTGAGACTAGCAAAAATAAAGCCCACACCCAATAAACTCACCGGATGGTTATAGACAAATTCTAGGGGAGAAAGGTGAGAATAGAGGCTGAAAATTAGGGAAGTAATTACCCCGATTAGCCAAAAAACTTGCAGGAGACGATGGAGGGGAATTAAATAAATATGGATAGTCAATAAACTGATGCCTAACCCCAGACAAAAACTAATGTATAAAAGGTTGGTCAGGGGCAATAATTGCGGTCGGGTGAGAACTATAATTGTAGCGACAGCGAAACTAAAAGCCGCTAAATTTAATCCCAGACGGTAGAGACGCACCCCTAGGCGATCGCTATCCGTAATCGTAAACTCTCCGAATTGACCTTGATAAACTCGATCGACAGCAGGGGAAGTCATAATGCTCTAAAGAAAAAGGGAAGCTTAGAAAAGATCGACTACAAATCATCTTAATCTTGAATTATGCCAGTAGCCTCACTTCTCCCTCCTCTCGGCTGACTAATTGCGAGTTAGGATCAAGGTTACATTTCCTTTAGATTTTTAAGCCATGTCGTTGAACCAAGAATCCCTCGCTTTTAGCCATGGGAGGGTCAAGAACTCAACTAGCGAAATTTTGATCGTGGGCGGTGGTATCATCGGATTAGCGATCGCCGTCGATTTGCAATTGCGCGGGGCAAAAGTTACCCTCCTAGTTCGAGATCTAGCTCAGGCCGCTAGTCGTGCGGCTGCGGGAATGTTGGCCCCCCATGCGGAAGGGATTCCCCTGGGTCCGTTTCTCGATCTTTGTCTACAATCGCGCTGGCTATATCCAGAATGGAGCCGCAAAATCGAGGATTTAACGGGGATAAATAGCGGTTACTATCCCTGTGGTATTCTTGCTCCCGTTTACGAGCAAAATCAGCCTATTACTGCCAATACAGCTAATAAAATTTGGTTAGACAGCAATGCAGTTCACCTCTACCAACCCGGACTAGGTAAAGATGTGGTCGGTGGTTGGTGGTATCCCGACGATGGACAAGTGGATAACCAGCAGCTAGTGACTGCCCTGCAACAAGCGGCCGCAAATTTAGGGGTAGAAATTCGCCAAGGGGTAGAAGTCCACGCCTTACAACAAAAGCAGGGAAAAGTCAAGAGTATTTATACCTCAATTGGGGAATTAGAAGCAAAAATTTACATTTTAGCGACGGGATCCTGGGCCAGTCAACTTTTACCCCTCCCCATCCATCCCGTCAAAGGTCAAATGGCTGCGGTAAAAATGCCCCCTAACCAGACCTTAGCGAGGGTTTTATTCGGTCCGCAAACCTATCTAGTTCCCCGTCGCAATGGTCGTTTAATTATCGGGGCCACTTCCGAAAAAGTCGCCTGGCAAACGGGTAATACACCCCAAGGACTGCAAACCCTTTTTGAACGTGCCACCCGTCTCTATCCCCCTTTAGCTGACTGGGAAATCGAGGAAATGTGGTGGGGATTCCGTCCGGGTACAGCCGATGAATTGCCCATTTTAGGCCGCAGTAGCTGTGATAACCTGATTTTAGCGACCGGTCACTATCGTAATGGCATTTTACTCGCTCCTGTCACTGCTTCCTTAATCGCTGACCTGGTGATTAATGACAAAGTTAATCCCATTTTGACCCATTTTCGCTGCGATCGCTTTAATCAACCATCACCCGTTACTATTCCACCTATGTCCTTAACTATTATTGAGAATAAACCCCAAGCGCTTTTATCGCCCCAAAATGATCGCCTCACCATTGCTGGGAAAACCTTTTACTCCCGCTTGATGACTGGGACTGGCAAATATGCCAATCTGAAGACTATGCAGGAAAGTATTAGTGCCAGTGAATGTCAGATCGTCACCGTTGCCGTTAGACGAGTACAAACGAACGCACCCGGTCATGAGGGATTAGCAGAGGCGATCGATTGGTCTAAAATTTGGATGTTACCCAACACTGCCGGTTGTCAAACGGCCGAAGAAGCGATTCGGGTGGCCCGTTTAGGACGAGAAATGGCCAAATTATTGGGACAGGAAGACAATAACTTTATTAAACTCGAAGTTATTCCCGATCCTAAATATTTATTACCCGATCCGATCGGAACTTTGCAAGCGGCGGAACAATTAGTTAAAGAAGGTTTTGCCGTACTGCCCTATATTAACGCCGATCCTCTCTTAGCCAAACGTTTAGAGGAGGCTGGCTGCGCCACGGTTATGCCGCTGGGATCGCCGATTGGGTCGGGACAGGGGCTGAAAAATGAGGCAAATATCGCCATTATCATCGAATCGTCCCAAATTCCCGTGGTGGTAGATGCCGGGATCGGTACACCCTCAGAAGCAGCCCGGGCCATGGAAATGGGGGCCGATGCTTTATTAATTAACAGTGCGATCGCTATGTCCGCCAATCCGGCCTTGATGGCGCAGGCCATGGGAATGGCGACAAAAGCGGGACGTTTAGCCCATTTAGCGGGAAGAATGCCGATTAAGTCCTCTGCTAGTCCTAGTTCCCCCCTGACGGGAACGATCGCCTAACCCAGTGATCTTAAGCTAGGAATGGGCTGTTTTCAGCGATTAGAGCCAGCAAAAATCCCTATGACTACAGACAATCAAACTGAGTATGTTGCCGCTTTAACTGATTTACACCGTGGACTTGACCGTAAAGGGCCTGGCGACTCTGACTTCTCCCTAAAAATTTTGAGTAATCTCTCTATTTTGCCCCTCAAGCCGCGAATTGCCGATCTAGGATGTGGAAGTGGTGCTAGTGCTTTACTGCTGGCACAATACTACCAAAGCCCTGTCATGGCAGTGGATTCCTCATCGGTTTTTATCGACGAACTCAAAACCCGAGCAAAACAGCTTGGTCTTGAGCATTTAATCATTCCAATTCATGGTGACATGGCTAAACTTGATTGGTCAGTGGGTTCAGTTGATCTACTTTGGTCTGAGGGGGCAGCTTATAATCTTGGGTTTGAGCAGGCCCTTAAAATCTGGCGACCGCTTGTTTCTAACAACGGGATTGCCGTCATCTCGGAGATGAGTTGGTTTACTAATGAGCTGCCAGAGCCGGCTGTGGCCTATTGGCAAAACGCCTATCCTATGATGGGTAATGAGTTTGAGAATATCGTTCGGGCTAATAGGTCTGGTTTTAAGGTACTTTCTACCCAGAGGCTGCCCAGTCAGGTTTGGTGGCTAAATTATTATCAACCTCTCCGTGAGCTACTTGGGCAGCTGGAAATCAGCCCAAGTAGCTCATCGGTTATTCGTGAAACTGAAGAAGAGATGAAACTTTTTGAGAAATTCAGCAACTTCTATGGTTATACCTTTTATGTTCTGCAAGCGGCCTAGAAAAAAAGCCGTCCAATTTATGATCAGCTTTGTTTCGCAGTAATTCCTATCGTTAGGTACAAAATCGACGGGAAAGCCACAACCTGAAGCAATTGCGCAAACAACAGATTAGAATCATCGAAACCCGTTAAAATAGGGGAGATTTGACCATCTCCCCCCACACCACAGATCAATAAATCGCACAATTAACGCACTTCAAACAAACGATTATCCGGTAAATTACTAATCGATCGCTGGAGACTATTCAGGGATCTATTGTAATCGACGATCGCCTGTAGATAACGGCTTCTGGCATCGGTTAAATCCCGTTGGGAGTTGATCACGTCCGTTTGGGTTCCCACACCCGCCTGAAAGCGTAAACGGGCTAATCGCAGACTTTCCGTGGCCGATTCAATGCTTTTTTGCGAAGTTTTAATGTTTTCTTGGTTAGAAATCAAACTATAGTAGGATTCCTCCACCTGAAGGCGAATTTCATTGCGACGGAGGGAGAATTCCGTATCGGCGCGATCGATATTTCTTTCCGCTTGACGGGCGCGAGCAAAAGCACGACCACCATCAAAGAAAGTCCAACGAATCCGGCCACCGACGCTAAAACCATCGCCAAAACCAGCTTCATCACTGAGATCGTTGAGGACATTATACTCGCCCAAAAGGTCAACCTGGGGAATCACCGCCGAAATGGCGATCGAGCGGTCTTCTGCGCTAATTTCCCTCTGTAAGAGTTGTTGTTCTAATTCCGCGCGATTTTTATAGGCCAAAACGATACTATCATCAAGACTTAAGCCCCAAGTTCCCGCCTCACGAATCTCATCGGCAGCGGTTAACTCGATGTGCTGACCGACACTCAATATCTGTGCCAGTCGTCGTCGGGAAATACGCTGGGTAGAAATCGCCCGGGTTAAGTCTTGGTTAGCGTTGGCTAGGTCAACTTCCGCCTGTAGGACAGCAAATCGGGTTCCTAGTCCCGCTTGTTCCAATAATTGAGCATCCCGTAAACTTTGACTAGCATCTTCGATCGCAGCTTGGGCGATCGCTACTTGGGCATCACCCCTCTGCAATTCATAATAGGCATCGGTGGCATCAAAACGAGTTTGTTCCGAGACTCGTTCCACCTCTAGTTCCCGTTGCCGGATGACTTTTTCGGCCCTTTTGATCTGGGCTGTCCGTTCACCCCCTGTATAAACCCCATAGACAATCCGAACACTACCCTGAAGGTTGGTACTATCTTCGGGTGTAGTGGCTGGGATTCCCTGTTGACGAGCCAACTCATTCTGTCTTTGGGCAGCTGCCGATTGATCTTGAGTGAGACTGGTTTCCGCTTCGGCCGTGGGTAATAAGGCCGCCTGTTGTTCCTTTAATTGGGCGCGAGCGATTTCTAAATCGACCCGGGCGGTCTGTAAGGTCTGATTATTTTTTAAAGCTAATTCGATCGCTTGATTTAAGGTGAGCGGTTGTACTACCCTAATATTCACCTCATCCGGTTTGGTGGGAAAAATTAGGGGATTGCCACTAGGATTAAGATAATTGGGGGCTTTCGGATCCGCTTCCGTAGTTGCCGGTGCCGCCGAGGGACCGGGTAATTGAGACACTGGATTGGCAGTAGGTTGCGGTTTCTTCAATAAATCGGCAGCGGACTGAGTTTGTGCCTTAACCGAGGATTCAGCCAAGAAAATCAACCCAAGCACCGCACTCACGGTAATACTATAACGCAAGAGCAACATGAGTATCTCAAAAGTAAACAGTAAACGATAAGAAGTAAACAAGCTCACACCACTATGTTGGCCGATTACTAATTACCGATAGTAACACGGGAGCATGAAAGCCACCGTCTTTTAAGCACCGGCTACAATCAGATTCGATTGATTTGGAATTGTCTCCTTATTCTCTATTCTCTTTTTTGCCCAATCCACCGGCTAAAAGGTTGGTGAAATTCTCTGTTGTCTTTTTGTATCCTTAAAGATACACTGGAAACATGATTGAAATTCGCCAGACCGAAACCTATTCTGAGTGGTTTAGTGATTTGCGAGATCATCAGGCCAAGGCACGCATAAATATCCGCATTCGTCGTTTATCTATGGGCAATCCGGGTGATGTTAAGCCAGTAGGACGAGGTGTATCGGAACTGCGCGTTGATTATGGACCGGGCTATCGCGTGTATTTCAAACAACAAGGTGAGACTTTGATTATTCTCTTAACGGGGGGAGACAAACGGACTCAAGAACGGGACATCAAAACAGCATTAGATTTAGCCCAATACTTATAGGAGGTTCTCTATGGCTACAATTCAGACTTATCCTTGGGATGCAGCAGATCATTTGAAAACAAAAGAAGATATCGCTGCTTATCTGGAAGCTGCCCTCGAAGATGGCGATCCTAGCTTAGTAGTGGCAGCATTAGGCGATATTGCTCGTTCTCAAGGGATGACTCATATTGCTCGCGAGACGGGTTTGGGACGGGAGAGTCTCTATAAATCTTTGTCGAATCAGGGGAATCCAGAGTTTGCTACAGTTCTTAAGGTTTTGCAAGCACTTGGGTTACGCCTGCAAGTTGTACCCATTACCTAAAAATCCCTAATCAATAATCCTACTCCATCCCGACGCGGATCGCCCGTAGCGGTCAACTCCCCCCGATCATTCACTGCCACCCCATGCACTCCCCCAAAAAACATATTTTGTTCTTGCCACCGGGATACTTGAGTATTTGCGGGTAAAACCAGATTTTTGAGCATATTTTCCCGATCTTCTAGAGGTTCAATTCCTAATTGTTGATTTTCCCAATGTAGGCGCGAGGCAGCGATCGCATCGGGTAAGGATTGCCGAAAATCGATTAAATTGCTAATAACCTGCAAAATAGCGGTGCGAATGCGATTGGAACCCCCAGAACCGAGAACAAATCGCGGCTTTCCTTCCTCTAAAATCATCGTTGGGGACATCATTGAGGATAAACGACGATCAACCGGCCAATTGTGAAAGCCAAAGGGATTTAAGTCCGCTTCCCCGATCATATTATTGAGCATAATTCCTGTCCCCGGCACGGTGTAAGCTGATCCTTCGCCGTTGGAAAAGGTAGCACTGGCGGCATTACCTTCCCCATCGATAACGCTAATATGGGTGGTACTGCCCCATTTATTGGGATATTTGCCTAAAAATTCCGGCGAGAGAAACTTCTCTGCGATTCCCTCCTGATGGATAAAATTATCGTAGCCTTGAACCCGCGCTTGATTGGTTAAGGCCATCACTTCCGTTAAAATTTGCAGATGTTTGGCTCCTAGATGCTCTAAAGCCGATAAATTAACTGTTTCCAGTAATTTTAGGGCAAAAGCTAGGAGAATTCCCCCAGAACTAGGAGGCGGATTAGTCAGTATTTCGTAACCCCGATATTGGCTTTTTAGGGGTTTTCTCTCAAGGACTTGGTAATGATTTAAATCCTCTAGGGTAAGATAACCACCCTCCTGCATATCCTTGGCAATTTGGTGGGCGATTTCTCCCTCATAAAAGTCTTTTACGCCTTTTTTGCTTAATTCTTCTAAAGTGTTGGCAAAATCGCCCATCACACAGCGATCGCCAGCTTGGAGGAGTTTTCCTTGGGGAGCATAGACTTTTAAACCCTCTCTATCTTTGAGCAGGATCGAAGATAGTAAACTCAGGCAAAAGCCGTTATATTGGCTCAAAATGTAGCCTTGTCGAGCATATTCGATCGCTGGTTCTGCTACCACGGCAAAGGGTAATTTTCCCAGTTTTTTCTGCACTGTTTCCAATCCCCGTAACGCCCCGGTCGTTGCGATCGCACCTCGGCCAATGTGAAAATCTTGACTAGCACCCCCAAAATTGATCGCCACTGGGTAAAAGTCGATATTTGTCAAGGGTTTTTTAGATTTGGGAGTTTGACAAAAAAAATCAAAAAGGGTATTGACTTTTTCCTTGGTATGTGCTAATAAAAAACCGCCGCCCCCCGCGGAAGCGAGGGTGAATTCGACCACGAAAGCCGCTAAAATCGAGCCAACAATGGCATCGAAGGCATTGCCGCCCATTTCTAAGATTAATTGTCCAGCTTCGGCAGTTTTTGGATGTCCTGCGGCGATAGCGCCCTTGCTTTTGCGAGTCACTTTGATTCAGTTATCAGTTATCAGTTATCAGTTATCAGTGGGGAGATGGGGAAGTGGGGAAGTGGGGAAGTGGGGAAGTGGGGTGTGGGGTGTGGGGTGTAGGGTGTAGGGTGTGGGGTGTGGGGTGTGGGGTGTGGGGTGTGGGGTGTGGGGAGAACAAAGCTGCCGACCGCCTCCTGTCTCCTGAATACGGCTATTTTTTTAATTGCTTAACCGCTTGATAGATTTCGGGTAAACGCTTGTAAGCGGCTGCTACCTTGAGGAATAACTTATGGGGCATAGCGGGAGCGCCGGAAACCACTTCTCCTGCTCCGATATCGTTGTGAATGCCGGTTTGGGCTGTTGCGATCGCACCGTCCCCGATCACTGCTTGATTGGCAATGCCCACCTGTCCTGCTAAAATAACGCGATTGCCCAATTTTACGCCTCCTGCCATGCCTACCTGTCCTGCTAGGGCGCAAGCTTGGCCAATTTGGCAATTATGGGCAATATGGACGAGATTATCGATCTTAGTCTGGCTACCGATGCGGGTTTCTCCCACTGCCGGACGATCCACGGCACTATTACAGCCAATTTCTACGCCATCTTCTAAGACCACGATACCCGATTGTTCCATCTTAAACCAGCCTTCGGGAACCGGCACAAAACCGAAGCCCTCAGCACCGATAACAGCGCCACTGTGGATAACGCAATCATTGCCGATTTGTACCCGTTCATGGATAGTACAGTTAGCGTGGAGAATTGTGCGATCGCCAATATGCACCCCGGGGTAAACAACAGCGTTAGGATGAATGCACACCCCATCACCGAGGGTGACATTGGCTTCTACCACGGCATGGGCCCCGATGGCGACTTTATGGCCGATTTTAGCCGATGGATGCACCACGGCGGTGGCGTGAATGTAGGGTTGGGGCTGAAAGGGTTGATAGAATAATTTGATGGCGTGGGCGAATAAAAGTCGGGGATTGGCACTAGCTAACCAAGGGATGCCGCGTTCGTCGGCCTGTTGTTGTAAATTGGCATCCAGGGGCAGAATTAGGGCAGTAGCCTCAGTTTTGGCGACAAAGGCAGCAAATTTTCCCCCTTCGATATAGCTAATCGTATCGACTAGGGCGGTTTCGATGGGAGTTATGGCTTTAATTTCGGGATTTCTGTCGGGATAGGCGGTTAAACTGTGAGCAGAGACTAAAGGGCTTAATTTTTGGGCAATTTCACTAAATTTCATAAATATATACTGCGATCGAGATAGGGCTGATGATAGGATGGTCTAACAGTCTAAAACTATACTGATAATCTTGTCGTTATCATAGTCAAAAAAGTTGCTAGTTTTTTAGGGAATAATCCCTGTTTTCCATTTCAACAAAGCCGATCTCGATCTAGAGCGGTTTTGGAGATAAGTTCTCTCTCTCCAAAACCGATTGGTTTTAGTTTTTACTACTCGATCGAGTTAATAAAATTGACCCAAACAGTATTAAGGCTATCAGAGTTGATGGTTCGGGAACTGTTTGAAAATCTAGGTGGAAAATTCCTGAATCTCCCCAAGAAAGGCTAAGATCTACCAGTTTAAAACTGGCTGAATATTTTCCCGGTCGAGAGGCAAGAAACTTCGGTAAAAAGGAGAAGTTATCACCAGTACCGATCGCATAGATATCTCCAGCATTAGCTAAAATTGTCTCTCCTAAAGAGTTAGCTACTGTTAATCCATCACTAATCTCTAACAGTTGCAAGGATAGGTTGGCATTACCTAAAGACCGATTCCACCGTCCCCCAGAACTGTTAAAAAGAGCTTGTTCTCCCAAGTCAGAGGAATTATTAATAGTTGCCACTGATTGCATCAGTAAATTGCTATATTCCTCCCCAGTGGCAGCACTAACAAAACTATTCTGAAAAATTCCTTTTCCTGCAATTAAGGAGAGAGGAGGCAATCCTGTAGAAGTCTCAGGAATGCGATTATTGCTGTTAGTGGGATTAACGACTGGATTACTAGACGGTCCAGAATAACTGTAAGTGCCGATACCGTGAAAATGAGGGTTTCCCTCTCGGTGAGCAACCAGAAGAGTTAACCGGTTATGGTTAGGATTGGCTAATCCCTCATAGATGCCCCGAGTTAAGGTGATTTGATTATCCACCCCGATATAAAATTCGGGCAAACTCTGACCAATAGCAGGCTCTTCAGCCTTAGCCACCGTTACGAGGGCAAAAGAAAGCGATAAAATGAAGCTAACAGCTATAAATGGAGATTTAGGGCTTTTTTCGCGGATTTTCTCCCCAGCACAAACTAATCCTACCCTAGAGACCTGTAGAACCATGATTTCTCTCTTTAATTAGAACGATAATCATTATCACTTTAACGAAAAACCCTTGTTCCGATTCACTTTTGCCAACAAAGTTAATTTAAGTTAACAATGCTGTCTGAATAAGTTGCCCGCGCATCTAATATGGGTCTAGGTCGATCAAGGAACAGGCAACGCCGGAACAGCAGCAGGTTCTCTGGGGATGAGGCCAAATCCCGTCAAAGTTTATCTTGATCGGAAAAGATAAACAAGGCTGTGTTAGATTTTGCAGTGGGGAATCTGGGTTAAAATAGACCAAGAAAGTTAACAAAAAAATTGTCTCGCTCAAGTGGGCGAAAATCAGCTTATGACCCTTGCGGTGGCGATCAAAAAGTTAAAAAAATCCTACGGTCAGACAGCAGCGGTTAAAGATATCTCCTTTACCGTGGCAGCGGCAGAAATCTTCGGTTTACTCGGTCCCAATGGTGCGGGGAAAACCACCACGATTCGCTGTCTTTGCACCCTTGCTAAACCCGATGGCGGCAAAATCGAGGTGGGGGGTGTCGATGCCTTGAATAACCCCAAATCTGCCCGTAAACGCCTGGGTTACGTTGCCCAAGAAGTCGCCCTCGATAAAATGCTCACCGGCCGGGAACTGTTGCAACTACAAGCGGCTCTGTATCACATTCCCGCTCAAAAGTCAAGAGAGCGCATCAAAGAATTAATAAATCTTTTAGGATTAGAGGAATACGCCGACAAAAAAACAGGAACCTATTCCGGCGGCATCAAAAAACGGCTGGATTTAGCGGCGGGATTACTGCATCAGCCGGAGGTTTTGGTGCTGGATGAACCGACTGTGGGCCTCGATATCGAAAGTCGTTTGATTGTCTGGGATTTTCTGCGACAATTACGGGCGGCCGGAACCAGTGTGTTAATTACCAGCCATTATCTCGAAGAAATCGATGCCTTGGCTGATAACTTGGCAATTATCGACAATGGTATCGTCATTGCTCGCGGTACCCCCTCACAACTGAAAGAGCAGCTGGGCGGCGATCGCATTACCCTAAAAGTGCGGGAATTTTCCCCAGAGGAAGAGGCTTTCAAAGCGAAAGAATTATTATCCCGTCTGCCTTTTGTCGAGGAAGTGATCGTCAATACCGCTCAGGGTAACTCCCTTAATCTGATCGTGACGGCGAAGAGCAATCCTTTAAGCAAAATTGAACAAACCCTAGCCGAATCGGGATTACCCCTGTTTAGCATCGCCCAATCCCGTCCTAGTCTCGATGATGTCTATCTAGCGGCCACTGGACGCACCCTGATGGATGCGGAAATTGCCGCCGCCAGCAGTCGCGACCTCAAGGCGGAGAAAAAACAAGCGATGAAGGAATCCTAGCCGGCGAGAAAGGTTGGGGTTCGGGTTGAACTTTCAGACGGACATCGCCTTAAATAGACGAGTGAACAGATTGCTCGATGGTTCAGCGCTCGCCCCCTTTTCCGTCAGCGCTCTCAGCAGTCCTTTCGTATTGGCAAATCTCCCAACTATCTCACAGTGCCAATACATAATCAAGGCGAGATTGGCGGAGAGAATCGATAGAAAAGGCAAAAGACATTTACGATTATTCTTGCGATTTCGATAAACAAACCAGAGAGAGGCGATAACAGAAGTCGCTGGGATAATTAACATCGTGGTGCTGTGTAAACTCACCAATATAGCGACGGTAATCCCGAAGAATATCCAAGCTATAGCCTGATAGAGCAGCGGCTTAGTCGTTTCCATCTGGAACCGATAGAGTAAAGCAAAAACGAGCAGGAAAAAGGGTATTGGGCTAGGGGCCTAGGAAAAATTATTAATAAAATAGTCAGCATAAATCGTGCTATACCAAAATCCTGCCAAACTGGACAGGAGAAGACGTTGATCTTGTTCTACATTTTCTAAAAGTTGATAAACAAAGTAGATTAAGAGGGGAATCGATAGAAAAGAAAATAGGCCATTGGTAAGGACTTGAAATTCGGGATCGGCACCGAAAATTGTCAGAGGAAATGCTAAATAACCATAGAGGGGAGGAATTACGAATCCATATTTTCCACCTCCCCCCGCGGGTCCCAATTGAGGAAAGTTTCCCTTCCACATATCCATCCAAAAGTAACCACCGCTAATCTGATCGGGATCCGGTCCGATATCGAAGGTAACGTATTCAAAAATACTGACAATCCTGGTGAAAAAGGCAAAGGCGATCGCTAGAATCCCTAAAATCAGCGCCGTTCCTCGGACTTTATTGATTGATTTCCCCATAATTGTCGGTATTTTTATCCTAAAATTGTCTGGTAGCTTCGTGACCGTGTCCCCGAATATGTATCTTCGCACAGTAGCAGGAATTTCTAGTCCTAGTTGCCGATAAAGATGAAGTATAACCTGATTTAGTATCGCCGACCGACAGCCGACTCCCCAAAACTAAAACTTCGTACCTCACCATGAAGATAACTGCTAGAAGATTTAAGAGCCTGTTTAGCAATAAACTGGACACACTCGCTCAACCAAAATTTTTTTAGACAGAATCTTGGACACAATCGGGAATCCCGTGTTAAGATGCCTCGACAAGAGGATGATGTCACTTTAAAGTCCCCCGCACTATATAATCCAATGGTAATACAATCGGTCAGTTTAACAGTTAAGGACTATAAGTCTAACATTCCCGTCGCTATCCTGTGTGGTGGCAAAGGCACCCGACTGCGGGAAGAAACCGAATTTCGACCTAAACCGATGATTAATATCGGAAATCGTCCAATTATTTGGCATATCATGAAAACTTATGCCCACTATGGTTTAACTGATTTTATGCTCTGTCTAGGGTATAAAGGGGAGATCATCCGGGACTATTTCTTTAACTATGATTGGAATCAAAGTGATGTCCTCTTAGAGTTAGGCAATAAAAAAGTGACTAAACTCGATAGTGGACATGATGAGGAAGACTGGCGTATTTGGTTAGTTGATACGGGACAGGAAACCATGACGGGAGGTCGTCTTAAACGTCTCACATCTCATATAGACCAAAGCGGAAGCGAGATATTTTTGGCCACCTATGGGGATGGGGTGTGTGATGTGAATATTGCGGATCTGTTGGATTTCCATTACTCCCATGGGAAATTAGCCACTATGACGGCGGTTCGTCCTTCTTCTCGCTTTGGCGAGTTAATCATTGAGGGTAATCTAGTCACTCAATTCCAAGAAAAGCCCCAAACGGCTGAAGGATGGATTAATGGGGGCTATTTTGTCTTAAATCGCAAGGTTTTGGATTTAATTGAGGGAGATTCGACGACTTTTGAGGCACAGCCCCTAAGAACCTTGGCCGCTTTAGGAGAACTCGCCGTCTATAAGCATGATGGGTTTTGGCAGTGCATGGATACTTATCGAGAAATGGAAATGCTCAATCACCTTTATGACACTGGACAAGCTAGATGGAAAATATGGTAAAGAAAGCATTTTAGCCTGGCAAAAAGGTCTTTATCACTGGTCATACCGGCTTTAAGGGGTCTTGGCTGGCGTTTTGGTTACTCCATCTGGGGGCAGAGGTAAAAGGCCTCAGTTTAGCGGCCAATACCACCCCCGCCTTATTTGAGCAATTAGACTTAGCTCAGAATCTGAGTCACCATCTAGGAGATATTCGAGAGGCTGAGTTAGTGACTCGTTTAATCGCTTCATGGCAACCGGATGTAGTCTTTCATTGACAGATAATCAATCCTTTAATAGCAGGAGGCAGTAAGTGGACATAGTAAATTCAATACATATCCAGATTAAGCAGATGCTCAAAAAACAATCAAAAATTGACGGCAGATTTTTGGTAGTTGCTGCACTCTTAGGATATTTTGGGTTATTGTATCTAGCTAATTTTTTTGTTCCCTATCACAAGTTTTGGAGGATAATTGGGGTTCCTGCGGTTAAAAACCCTTTTATAGATCTTGCAGCCGTATTAGGTGCTTTTGATTGTGATCGATTGACTGGCGAAGTTTCCCTAACAAATAATTCCTGCTTCAATCAAATAGCTTATCCTAGTAGCTGGTCTTCATTAACTTGGCTGGGTTTAGAGCAGCGTAATACTATATTTTTAGGAGTTTTATTTGCTTTAATCTTTTATGTTATAACTTTAATCATCATTGGCAGATTAAATTATCAAGAAGCTGTAGTTTATGCCCTAATTTTATGCTCACCACCGGTAATGCTTTTAGTCGAACGTGGCAACGTAGATATTGTTATCTATTCTTGGCTTGGTGTCGGACTGATAATAATTAAAAATAGCCGAGCATTAATTTTTAGGTTGTGTGCCTATTTATTAATATTTTTTTGGGGGGTTATTAAACTATTTCCAATTTTTGGACTGGCGGTAATTCTTAAAGAAAAAAGAAATCTATTTCTGTTCTTGGCTGCTATTTTTGCCACTGCCTTTATCACTTATTTTATCGCTAGTATAGGTGAGATGAAAACTATCTCACAAGCATTTGATGTTGAGCGTGTTTGGTTTCGTTTTGGCCATCAAGCCCTCTTTTTGAAAGTCAAACCTTTTCTATCAAATCTTTCTTTATTTTCTGACGGCGAAACTGATATTAAAAAGACGCTCAGATACATAATTTATATAATTATGAGTTTATTGACGCTATTAGTCTTGACCAGATTTTTATTGTCGAAATTTAAGATTTTTCAAGAATGGCTTAGTTGGGATTTTGTCTCAACCGATTCGGACAAATCTTTAGATAACAGTCAATATATCGATTATTTCCGTCTTGCAGCAGGCATTTATTTAGGAAATTATCTGGTTATTGGCCTTGTTATGGATTACAAATTAACTTTTCTCATCTTTGCCCTTCCTCAAATTTTGGATTGGATTAAGCAAGAAAATCAGTTAAGCTTGTCTTCCAGTATGGCTTTAGTCGCTATAGTGACAACCTTTTACGCGAGTCCATTCTTATACACTTGGGTAGTTGATGAAATTATCAATTTGCTCTTATTTGTCAATTTATTATACATGGCAATTCTCTCTATGCCTGAATGGCTAAAAAGTTTAGTCCATAGGAGATTGTCTGGCAAATTTTCCGTATAAAAGTTTAACCACAGCCTAATATATAGCAAAACCAAATGAATTGTAAAAGCTCCTCATCCCTAACCCCTCTCTCACTTCGGAGAGCGGAGAAGAATGGTGTTTACGAATCATTTAGACTGGCTCCGTTAAATACTTCCTGAGACTTTTGGCTGACGACTAAAATGCCTTTCTGTCAAGCTGTCCCAGCATAAGTGAGTAGCCATTTGACAGCTTTCAAAGCCAGAGCGCGGTGGAATTAATATTTATATTCCCCTGTCAGTTTTCTGACCAGTTTCCACAGAAAACGATTCCAAGGTTTTCTGTACAAGTACCGACTACTGGCAGTAGGTTGTCTAATTTTAAAATCAGTGTTGCTGATATCATAGACCTTTGCTAGGTCTTTCAGAGTGAACTCAATAGGGGTTTTATCAACTAGCCGCTCAAAAACTTCAACATTATTTTTAAGAATATCATCCTTTTTTTTCAACAATGGATATGGCTTCTTGACGTGTCGATTAAACAGAAACACTGCTTCTGTTGGCTCATAATGCTGCGGCTTGTGAATTTTACTATGGCCACCGCTGCGGGCATTCTTAACTCGAATGTCAGTAAAACACATTTGCTTCATGGGAAAGGTTTGATAACAAACCCACTGAAGATACCAATCCGTCCGATGCGCCCCATGATAAATCGCCGGTAAGATGACATCAGCATAGCTTTGGGAGAGGATTTGAGATTCCGCATCATATCCACTAATGGGAAAGCATTTTCTGGAGATGAACTCTTCATAAGAAGCTTTAATCGGTAGAAATGCCCACTGTTTAGGATCATAAAAAGTTCCAGCAATGGGATGATATTCATCGAGCAATTCTTTGATCTTTTTGGGAATATCTACTCCTTCATCAGCAACAAAGGTAACATCATCATCGATAAAAATGTAGTATTCATAATCTTTGGGAACTTCCCTATATAGCAAGCTCCTGCCCTCACTCCAAGTCACTCCTTTTGCAGTAATGAAAGCATTGGGGTCATCTTCCGTTGCCCAATTAAGTCGATAAAAGTCACTAAATTCAGTAGTAAATAGTTATCGTTTTTCTATAGTGCAAGGCTCATTAATTAGTTTGCCCTGTTCCAAAATACAGAAGGTTTTTTTACTCATTTACAAATTAGATAAAGTTAAGTATGAGTGCAAATTTTAGCTTAATATATAGCCAGTATAAGTGATTTGCCAACACCACGATCATCATGTCTCTGGAGTGGAAGAGGAGATGGGGGGCAGCCATGCGGTCGGCAGCAGGCACGAGCAAGTAATTATAGTCATTTCAATTAAGATTGAGAATATCAATCCCAGAGTTCATAAAGATTTTGTCGGTCTAGACTGTATCAGACTTATCTGAAATGACTATAAATTGTACTTCAGGCGAGTTAAAACCGCTATGTAACACTTTCGAGTCCAGAACAATATTAAAATCCCTGCCACCCAAGCATAGCTGTATGTTTACACCAAATTCAAGCCATATACAATAAGTATAAATACTTATTTGATTTTCCCTTGAATCACGAGGCATCGAAAATCAAGAACGACTCTCCCCGCGCAGAAGTTCCAGGCTCCCCTTTTATCTCAACTAACCATTCTCGATGGCTAACAGCCTAACCAATTGACATACTCGGTCAAGTTCATGTATATTAGCTCCCAAAGAGTTAAGGTGATGGGTTTAAGCCTTCACCTTAATTATTTTCGGACATTACTGGCAGAAAGCCGTTGAAATTAACTAAAAACCCAGTATAGCGAGTCTATTTGACTTGTGAACAATAATAGCTCCCCTCTCCTTCTGGGATGGGCATGATGGGTTTTGGCAGTGCATGGATACTTATCGAGAAATGGAACTACTCAATCACCTTTATGACACTGGACAAGCTAGATGGAAAATATGGTAAAGGAAGGATTTTGGTCGGGCAAAAAGGTCTTTATTACTGGTCATACCGGCTTTAAGGGGTCTTGGCTGTCGTTTTGGCTACTCCATCTAGGGGCAGCGGTCAAAGGCCTCAGTTTAGCTCCCAATACCACCCCCGCTTTATTTGACCAATTAGACTTAGCTCAGAACCTGAGTCATCATATAGGAGATATTCGAGAGGCTGAGTTAGTAGCTCGTTTAATCGCTTCATGGCAACCAGATGTGATTTTTCATTTAGCGGCACAACCCTTAGTGCGGCTTTCTTATCTTGAGTCGGTGGAAACGTGGAACACAAATGTTATGGGGACTATTCACGTTTTAGAGGCCCTCAAAAGCCTGACTCATCCCTGTGCCGCCGTGTTTATTACTAGCGATAAGTGCTATGAGAATCGGGAATGGGTCTATGGTTATCGGGAAAATGACCCGTTAGGGGGTTATGATCCCTATAGTTCTAGTAAAGCGGGGGCGGAATTGGCGATCGCATCTTGGCGAAATTCCTTCTTTAAAACCCCTCAAACCCCCATCGGCATTGCCAGCGCCAGGGCAGGAAATGTCATCGGTGGCGGAGATTGGTCTCTAGATCGGATTGTACCCGATGCGATGCGGGCTTTGATCAAGTCGGAAGCGATTCCCGTGCGGAACCCTCTAGCGACTCGCCCTTGGCAGCACGTTTTAGAGCCTTTAGGTGGCTATTTACGCTTGGCTGAGTCGATTTATCTGCAGTTGATGACGGCTAATTGGCAGCAAGACAGCCGGGGTTTATATGGGGCGTTCAATTTCGGTCCGTCTCTAGCCTCTAATCGTCCAGTTAAAGAGTTAGTTGAGTCTATCTTACAACTTTGGCCAGGGACTTGGCTCGATCAGAGTGATCCGAAGGCTGTTCATGAGGCTAAATTGCTTAATCTAGTTACAGATAAGGCTTTCCATACCCTAAAATGGCAACCAGTCTGGGATTTTCGGCAAACCCTCAAGGAAACGGTGACATGGTATTATCAAGCGGCTCAAATGGACTCTGAAGATAAAGCACAATTCCAAGACCTTACTCGTCAACAAATCGAATATTATCAAAGTTGTTTGATCGATTAGCGAACTCAAGGTTGATAAGGATACAAATTAAGTAATAATTAAGTTCAAATTTCTCCCCTGAAAGGAAATTAACCATGACTCAATCTATTTCTCCCCCCAGTACCACTACTGAAGCTGAACTGCGATCGCAAGTATTTCAATCCGTACAAAAATACTATGACTTCAAATTTCAACCCCGGGCTTTTGTGGCGGGGCAAACCTATATTCCGGTTTCGGGTAAGGTATTTGATGAGCAAGAATTAGTCAAATTAGTCGATTCTTCCCTAGATTTCTGGTTAACGACGGGCAGATATGCCGCAGAATTTGAGGAACGTTTTGCCCAGTGGATGGGGGTAAAACATTGTTTATTAGTCAATTCCGGCTCTTCAGCCAATTTAGTGGCTTTAAGTGCCTTAACTTCCCCTAAATTGGGGGAAAAAACAACTTAAACCGGGGGATGAAGTCATTACCGTTGCCGCGGGTTTCCCGACTACGGTTAATCCCATCTTTCAAAATCAGCTAATTCCGGTCTTTTTAGACGTTAAATTACCTGGTTATGACCTTGATATTGATCAACTGGAATCGGCCTTGTCAGAGAAGACTAAAGCGATTATGATCGCTCATACCCTGGGAAATCCCTTTAATTTAGAAGCGGTGATGGCTTTTGCCGAAAAACATGACCTTTGGGTAGTGGAGGATAACTGTGATGCGGTGGGAAGTCTTTATAAAGGGCAGAAAACTGGCACCTTTGGGCATTTAGCAACGGTTAGCTTTTATCCCGCCCATCACATGACTATGGGAGAAGGGGGCGCGGTTTTAACCAGTGATACCCGCTTGAAAAAGATTGTCGAGTCATTCCGTGACTGGGGGAGAGATTGTTGGTGTGCGCCTGGGGTAGATAATACCTGTAATAAGCGCTTCGGTTGGCAGTTAGGAGATTTACCCTTTGGCTATGACCATAAGTACACCTATTCTCATGTGGGTTATAACCTAAAGATGACGGATATGCAAGCCGCCGTCGGGGTAGCGCAACTGGATAAATTGCCGGAATTTATCCAAAAGCGCCGGGAAAATTTCGACTTTTTACATCAAAAATTACAAGACTTACAAGATGTTTTAGTTCTGCCCGAAGCAAGTCCCCATTCTGAACCGAGTTGGTTTGGTTTTCCTATCTTAGTTAGGGAAGATGCAGCTTTTACTCGCAATGATTTGGTTAAGCATTTGGAGGAAAAACGCATCGGCACAAGGCTATTATTTGGGGGTAATTTACTGCGACAACCTCTGTATCAAGGATTAAATTATCGGGTAATAGGAGACTTGTCTAATGCAGATAAAATCATGGAAGGAGTCTTCTGGATTGGGGTGTTTCCGGGATTAACAGAAGAGATGTTAACCTATGTAGCAGCGACTATCCGAGAGTTTTGTCGAGGCCTGGATCAGAGTCAAAGCTGAGAAAGCGACTTCGGTTCTTCGTTACTTGGTATGTTTCGATCGGGTGGCATAAATCGACTAAATCCTTATCTGGCGATTGATTGGTTCGTTCTAGATCAAAAACAATTGACAAAAATCGCTGAATGTCTTTCTATATAAGGGTTTCATCCCTTGTAATCCCTCTATCGCATAACACGAACCGAAGAACCGCAAGTTCTATTAAACATTTATCCCAAATATTGGGATTATAGACTCAGATATCAATGGATAATTTGATGGGCAAAACTATTTTAGTGACTGGTGGAACTGGTTTTCTAGGAAGTCATCTGGTGAAACGGATAGTAAAAGATCAGTTGAATGTTATTGTTGTCAAGCGTTCAAGCTCTAAACTTTTCCGATTAGGTTCGATTGTTGACAAAATAAGATTTTATGATCTTGACCAAATTGATATAGAAGATATTTTTAAAGAAAATGTCATTGACATAATCATCCACTGTGCTACCAATTATGGTCGTTTTGCAGTTCCTCCTACAGATATTATCCAGGCGAATCTTTTTCTGCCTTTGAAAATTATACAAATAGCAGAAAATTATCAGGTAAAAACATTCATTAATACCGATACCATTCTAGATAAAAGAGTCAATTACTATTCCCTTTCTAAAAAACATTTTTTAGACTGGTTATTCTTATTTTCTCAAAAAATGGTTTGTATTAATGTCGCTCTAGAGCATTTTTACGGACCTTTTGATGATCCTTCTAAGTTTGTCTCTAAAATTATCTTAGATTTGCTGCATGAAGTAGATTTTCTTGATTTGACATTAGGAGAACAGAAGCGAGATTTCATCTATATTGATGATGTGGTAGAAGCCTTTATCAAACTGATTCAGTTTAGTTTTGATGTTCCTAACAATTTATATCGCTATGAAATAGGTACAGGAAAGAACATTGAAATTCGAGAGTTTGTTCAAATGGTTAAGACAATGACCGAAAATAAAGTCACTCGACTGAATTTTGGTATGCTTCCTTATCGTGAGAATGAAATCATGGAATCCCATGTGGATATTTCAATGTTATTAAAACTAGGTTGGCAACCCAAAATTTCTTTAGTTGAAGGATTAAGGTATACTATCGATCAGGAAAGGAGTAGTATCAATCAATGAAATATTTAATTACTGGTGGCTGTGGATTTCTGGGTAGCAACATTGCTGCACAAATATTGAAAGAAGGAGAAGAATTGCTCGTTTTTGATAATTTGTATCGTTCTGGTTCAGAACAAAATCTTAACTGGTTGCGAACTCAAGGTCAATTTCAATTTGCCCATGGAGATATTCGTAACACCAATGACGTAAATCTTACAATCAAAGAGTTTAAACCTGATGTTATTTTTCATTTAGCGGGACAGGTGGCAATGACTACTTCCATTGCTAATCCCCGTATGGATTTTGAAATTAATGCCTTGGGGACTCTCAATGTCTTAGAAGCTGTGCGTCAGCATTCTCCTGATAGTGTGATAGTCTATTCTTCAACCAACAAAGTTTACGGAGACCTGGAGCAATGGGAATATCAGGAACGAGAAAAGCGTTATTTTTGTCCAGATCATCCTCAAGGGTTTGATGAATCTATTCCTCTTGATTTTCACTCACCTTATGGATGCTCCAAGGGTGCGGGGGATCAATATATGTTAGACTATGCTCGTATTTTCGCTCTAAGAACGGTTGTGTTCCGTCATTCTTCGATTTATGGAGGTCGTCAGTTTTCTACCTACGATCAGGGATGGATTGGTTGGTTTTGTCAAAAAGCCTTAGAAGCCAAAGCTAATCATCAAGCAGAACCATTTACCATTTCAGGTAGTGGTAAGCAGGTACGAGATGTCTTATATGCTAGTGATGCGATCGCTTGTTATCTAGCGGCTGTTGAGCATATCGATAATGTTAAGGGGGAAGTTTTTAATATTGGAGGAGGAGTGGAAAATAGTCTTTCTTTACTGGAACTATTTGATATTCTAGAAGAATTAACAGGAGCAAAATTAAATTATCAGAAGATTCCTGTTAGGCAAAGTGATCAACGAATTTTCATTGCTGATATCAGCAAAGCAACAACTCAACTTCAATGGAAACCAAAAGTTTCTAGCCGTGAAGGAGTCAGTAAAATGTTAAATTGGTTAAGTAATCAATAAAATTCAATTATCATATTAAAGAGGTGAATCATGAAAAAGCTTATTAGTGTTATGACTCCTTGCTATAATGAAGAGGATAACATTGAGGATTTGTACTCTCAAGTTAAGACAATTTTTGAAAATAAATTATCTGATTATGACTACGAACACGTTTTTATTGACAACTGTTCTAAAGACCGAACAGTAGACATCTTAAAAATGCTGGCTCGAAAAGACCCCAAAGTCAAAATTATCGTCAATGCCAGAAATTTTGGCTTTGTTCGCTCCTCCTATTACGGACTCATTCAACCAGATGGAGATGCCGTGATTTTTCTGATGGCTGACCTACAAGATCCACCCTCTTTAATCGTTGATTTTGTTACTAAATGGGAAGAAGGATATAAAGTTGTTCAAGGGGTGAGAAAAAACAGTAGGGAATCATTTGTGCTTTTTAAGGTCAAAAAACTCTATTACTATGTTCTCAGCGTTATATCTGATGTACAATTGACCAGAGATACAACTGGATTCGGTTTATATGATAAGTGTGTCATTCAAAGTTTGCGAAAAATTGATGACCCTTACCCTTACTTTAAAGGTTTAATTTCGGAATTGGGTTTCGGGATTGCTGAGGTTGAGTATGTCAGTGCAGCGAGAAAGAGAGGGGTTAGTAGTGCCAACTTCTTCATGCTTTATGATTTTGCTTTGCTTGGCATTACGAGTCATTCTAGAGTACCTATTAGAGTAGCAACTATGTCAGGTTTTATTATGAGCGCATTAAGCATATTTGTCGCTATTGCTTATTTAGTTGCAAAACTAATTAACCCCAATTTTTTACCGATAGGAATTGCATCTTTGCACATCACGATATTTTTCTTTGCTGCTGTGCAATTATTTTTTATTGGTATTATAGGTGAATATATTGGATTAATACATTTACGGTCTTTAAAGAGGCCTCTAGTTGTAGAGAGGGAGCGAGTTAATTTTGAACGCAAATAAAGAGCAAACTTTTTGTTTTTGATGAAATTTTGTACTATTAATTAGTAAACTATATGGAACGCAATATTAAAATCAAACTACTTAGCACAATTATAGTAATGGGCTTTACTATAGCTGTCTTTTATCACTATATCATGGGAGCTTATTTGGGCAATGGTTTTCCTCTTAATACTTTTTTATTTAAGCCAAATGATAAGTTCAATGACTTTTGGAACATGGTAAGATTTATCAGAGAACTTAATCCCTATAGAAGTGATGTATATATTTTTGGTGTATATTATCCATTGGGAGAGTTATTTTTCTTCCCGTTTACTCTATTTAAGAGCAGAAATTTAGCACTATTAGTGTTTTTTAGTATTTTTTTAGTCTGCTGGCTATTTTTCATAGTCAAGAACTTTTCTCAGACTAATCGAATAGATAATTGGCGTGATATTTTTGTAATTTCCTTCATGAGCTATCCTTTCCTATTTACTATAGATAGAGCTAATGCAGAATTATATACTTTCTTATTTTTATGTGGTTTTGCTTACTTTTATAATAGCTTGAATCACTATAAATCGCTTTTTGCCTTAATTTGTCTATCCCTAGCAATTGCCATGAAACCTTTTCCAGCAATTTTCCTAGTCTTATTAGCAAGTGAGAAAAAATGGAAAAACATACTGTATATAATTATATTTGCTATATTAATAACTATTTTTTCTATGATGTGCTTTCAAGGAGGTTTTTTAGAAAATATTCAGGGATTAAGAAGAAATCAAGCGATGTTTGTGAAAAATTATGCAATTGGATCGGGAGGTTGGCCTTATGGGGTCAGTTTGTTCGGGTTACTCAAGGTCATTACCCGTTTTGTGTTAAAGATTACTAAAGATATTGGTATTATCTCACCATCAGATCTAGGGCAAACATTTTTTGATTGGGTTTCACTACTTTTGAGACCCTATTCTGTCCTATCATTAATAATAGTAGGATTGGTAAGTTTATACATTCTGACTAAGGAGAAACTTTTCTGGAAAAAACTAGCTCTTTTAGTTTTTGTGATGAATGTTATCCCCCCCACATCAGGAGATTATCGACTTCTCAATCTTTTTATTCCTTTGGCTTTTTTTATTAATGAATCAAAGTCAAGTAAGTTTGATTTAGCCTATCTGATCCTGTTTGGTCTTTTGCTCATTCCCAAAAATTACTTTATTATTCCAGCCATGACTGATATGGGACTTAGTATAGGAGTTATTATTAATCCATTGTTAATGTTAATATTTGGGTTTTTGATTATCAAGGAAGGACTAAGTAAGACAACAAGAGATATACCCAAACAAAGCCTTGATAGGTCAGTTCGAGAATAAGTCTAACCTCATTGCCCAATTGTGAGAGACAATAGATAAAATATGACTAATCTTGACAATTGAGATCGCTGGGGGTTGACATCGATGATAGTTTATGATAAGAAAGTGGCATCAGTTGTTCACACCCACCAACCCATGGCTCAAGAGACACTCGTAATTGGCGCTAACCCACCAGAGATAAAGCTACCACCTACCCAAGATGAACTCCTTTCTGATGACGGTATTCCCATGGAAACCCAGCGACACGGACTGCAAATGCAGTTATTAGTCAGACCTCTCTCCCAATGGTTAAAAACTCAAGGACGAGAAGCGTTTGTCGGGGGCAATATGTTCGTTTATTTTAGCCCCAATCAAGTGCGGAACGAGGATTATCGCGGACCTGATGTATTTGTCGTCTTGGACGTGCCTCGAAAAGAACGGAAAAGCTGGGTCGTCTGGGAAGAAGAAAAAGCTCCTGATGTGGTGATTGAGTTGCTTTCTGAAAGTACAGCCAAAAAAGATAAAGAAGAGAAAAAGCTTATCTATCAGAATCGTTTGCGGGTGACAGAATACTTTTGGTATGATCCCTTTAAGCCGGAAGATTTAGCGGGACATCGCTTAGAAGGGGGCGTTTATAAATCTTTAAACCCAGATGCTCAAGGAAGGTTCAGCAGCGAAATATTAGGGCTAGTGTTAGTGCGGTGGCAGGGAATTTATGGGGATGAACAGGAGCCGATTACTTGGCTGCGTTGGGCAACACCAGAGGGGCAATTGCTCCCCACCATAGAGGAGTTGGCCGAGCAGGAAAAGCAACGGGCTGAACAGGAAAAACTACGAGCCGAACAGGAAAAGCAACGGGCTGAACAGGAAAAACTACGAGCCGAACAGGAAAAACTGCGAGCCGAGCAGGAAAAGCAACGGGCTGAACAGGAAAAGCAACGAGCAGAACAGGAAAAGCAACGGGCAGAGCGCTTGGCGGCAAAATTGCGATCGCTAGGGGTTGACATTGATGATAGTTTATGATAAAAGAGTCCCATCAGTTGTTCACCCCAACCAACCCATGGCTCAAGAGACACTCGTAATTGGCGCTAACCCACCAGAGATAAAGCTACCACCTACCCAAGATGAACTCCTTTCTGATGACGGTATTCCCATGGAAACCCAGCGACACGGACTGCAAATGCAGTTATTAGTCAGACCTCTCTCCCAATGGTTAAAAACTCAAGGACGAGAAGCGTTTGTCGGGGGCAATATGTTCGTTTACTTTAGCCCCAATCAAGTGCGGAACGAAGATTATCGCGGACCAGATGTATTTGTCGTCTTGGACGTGCCTCGAAAAGAACGGAAAAGCTGGGTCGTCTGGGAAGAAGAAAAAGCTCCTGATGTGGTGATTGAGTTGCTTTCTGAAAGTACAGCCAAAAAAGATAAAGAAGAGAAAAAGCTTATCTATCAGAATCGTTTGCGGGTGACAGAATACTTTTGGTATGATCCCTTTAAGCCGGAAGATTTAGCGGGACATCGCTTAGAAGGGGGCGTTTATAAATCTTTAAACCCAGATGCTCAAGGCAGGTTCAGCAGCGAAATATTAGGGCTAGTGTTAGTGCGGTGGCAGGGAATTTATGGGGATGAACAGGAGCCGATTACTTGGCTGCGTTGGGCAACACCAGAGGGGCAATTGCTCCCCACCATAGAGGAGTTGGCAGAGCAGGAAAAACTACGGGCCGAACGCTTGGCGGCAAAATTAAGAGCGCTAGGAGTTGAAGTTGATGATAGTGTATGAAATAATTGCCGGCATTGTCCACTTACAGGTCTATTTTATAATTAATTTAATGCACCTACTTAGTCGCGGGCAGTTTATGAGAGCTTATTAAATATTAGGAAGGACTGTTGACGACAATGACACCATATGCTATTGATTTACCGACAAAATCAACGATAATCACCTGGGAAAAACTGCCAGATGATTTTATATTACCTGACGAACCTGTGGACAATAACTTGCAACCGCTGTTAGCAGCAGCTTTACGGGAATCCCTAGAATTAGCAGGACTAATTCTAGAATCGATGCTAATTGCCTCTAATTTTGGCTTGTGTGCTACCGTTAAAACTCAAACTGTTGTCAAAGCACCTGACTGGGTTTATATTCCCTCAGTAAAACCGATTCCTAGGGGAGAAATTCGGCGCAGTTATACTCCCCATCTTCAAGGAGAAATTCCTACCATTGTCCTAGAGTTTATCTCGGAAACCGAAGGGGGTGAATATTCCATCAACCCTCACTATCCCTATGGAAAATGGTATTTTTACGAGCAAATCTTACAAGTACCTGTCTATGGAATATTTCACCCAAAAACAGGAGAATTAGAAATTTATCGATTAAATCAAGGAAGGTATGAACAACAAAAACCTGATGAAAACAATCGTTATTGGATAGCAGAGATTAACTTGTTTATCGGTATCTGGCAAGGAAGCAAAGCTGAATTTACTACTAATTGGTTGCGCTGGTGGGATAAGTCAGGAAATTTGCTATTATGGGGCAGTGAGTTAGTAGAGCAAGAAAAGCAACGAGCCGAGCAAGAAAAGCAACGAGCCGAACAGGAAAAGCAACGAGCCGCGCAAGAGCGTCAACGAGCCGAACAAGCTGAGTTAGAACTTGAGCAAGAACGAATTTCTCGCCAACGTTTGGTGCAAAAGTTAAAAGAGTTGGGAGTTAATCCTGAAAATCTATAGCCCATTTTAGATATTTGAATTAGTGAAATTACTTATGACAGCCATGCAACTACTTCAGTCAAACCCCTTACCAACTATCACCTGGGAAAAACTGCCAGATGATTTTATATTACCTGACGAACCTGTGGACAACAACTTGCAACCCCTCTTAGCAGCAGCTTTACGGGAATCCCTAGAATTAGCAGGACTAATTCTAGAATCGATGCTAATTGCCTCTAATTTTGGCTTGTGTGCTACCGTTAAAACTCAAACTGTTGTCAAAGCACCTGACTGGGTTTATATTCCCTCGGTAAAACCCATTGCTAGTGGAGAAATTCGGCGCAGTTATACTCCCCATCTTCAAGGAGAAATTCCTACCATCGTCCTAGAGTTTATCTCGGAAACCGAAGGGGGTGAATATTCCATCAACCCTCACTATCCCTATGGAAAATGGTATTTTTACGAGCAAATCTTACAAGTACCTGTCTATGGAATCTTTCAGCCAAAAACAGGAGAATTAGATGTTTATTGTTTAGTGGCAGGAAAGTATGAGCAGCAGTTGCCAGATGAGAATAATCGTTACTGGATAAAAGAACTTAACTTGTTTATCGGTATCTGGCAAGGAACCAAAGCTGAATTTACTACTAATTGGTTGCGCTGGTGGGATAAGTCGGGAAATTTGTTATTATGGGGCAGTGAGTTAGTAGAGCAAGAAAGGCAACGAGCCGAGCAGGAAAAGCAACGAGCCGAACAGGAAAAGCAACGGGCAGAGCGCTTGGCGGCAAAATTGAGAGCGCTGGGGGTTGACATTGATGATAGTTTATGATAAGAAAGTGGCATCAGTTGTTCACACCCACCAACCCATGGCTCAAGAGACACTCGTAATTGGCGCTAACCCACCAGAGATAAAGCTACCACCTACCCAAGATGAACTCCTTTCTGATGACGGTATTCCCATGGAAACCCAGCGACACGGACTGCAAATGCAGTTATTAGTCAGACCTCTCTCCCAATGGTTAAAAACTCAAGGACGAGAAGCGTTTGTCGGGGGCAATATGTTCGTTTACTTTAGCCCCAATCAAGTGCGGAACGAGGATTATCGCGGACCTGATGTATTTGTCGTCTTGGACGTGCCTCGAAAAGAACGGAAAAGCTGGGTCGTCTGGGAAGAAGAAAAAGCTCCTGATGTGGTGATTGAGTTGCTTTCTGAAAGTACAGCCAAAAAAGATAAAGAAGAGAAAAAGCTTATCTATCAGAATCGTTTGCGGGTGACAGAATACTTTTGGTATGATCCCTTTAAGCTGGAAGATTTAGCGGGACATCGCTTAGAAGGGGGCGTTTATAAATCTTTAAACCCAGATGCTCAAGGAAGGTTCAGCAGCGAAATATTAGGGCTAGTGTTAGTGCGGTGGCAGGGAATTTATGGGGATGAACAGGAGCCGATTACTTGGCTGCGTTGGGCAACACCAGAGGGGCAATTGCTCCCCACCATAGAGGAGTTGGCAGAGCAGGAAAAGCAACGAGCCGAGCAGGAAAAGCAACGAGCCGAGCAGGAAAAACTACGGGCTGAGCGCTTGGCGGCGCAATTGCGATCGCTAGGAGTTGAAGTTGATGATAGTTTATTGTGATCCGTTATTGACCATAATGTCCATAGCTGGTGTAATATGCCCTGATGACCAATCTTCTAACAAATGACTTAAATCATATTCTTGCCCATACTAAAACCCTGTGGGAAGAATTGCGGGGACAACGAATATTTATTACCGGAGGTACAGGCTTTTTTGGCTGTTGGTTATTAGAAAGTTTTATCTGGGCTAATGATCAGCTAGACTTAAAAGCATCGGCGGTTGTTTTAACCAGAAATACTGATAGTTTCAGGCAAAAAGCTCCTCATTTAGCCAATCATCCCGCTATTCAATTCCATAGCGGTGATGTTAGGTCATTTCAGTTTCCTGAAGGGGAGTTTTCTTATATTATTCATGGTGCCACTGAAGCGAGTGCCAAACTAAATCAAGAAGATCCATTACTGATGTTTGCTACGATTATTGAGGGAACAAGGCATACTTTAGAATTTGCTAAAGTATGTCAGGCTAAAAAGTTCTTATTAACCAGTTCCGGTGCGGTTTATGGCAAACAACCCCCTGAGATAACCCATGTTTCCGAAGACTATTTAGGCTCTCCTGATTTAACTAATCCGGGTTATGCTTATGCCGAAGGAAAACGGGCAGCAGAAATGCTCTGCACCCTTTATGCTAAACAACATGGCTTAGAAACGAAAATTGCTCGTTGCTTTGCCTTTGTCGGTCCCTATTTGCCACTGGATACCCATTTTGCCATTGGTAATTTTATTTTAGATGGTCTAATGGGGGGGTCAATTCTCGTCAGGGGGGATGGTACTCCTTATCGTTCTTATCTCTACGCAGCAGATTTGGCGATTTGGCTGTGGACAATTTTGTTTAAGGGGAAATCATGCTACCCTTATAATGTCGGTTCAGATGAGGACTTAACTATCGCTGAATTAGCAAAAGTTGTTGCCAGTACATTTGCAACAAAAGTTGAGGTAGTTATAGCTAAAGAACCTATCCCCGGTAAACCTGCTGAACGTTACGTTCCTTCAGTAAAACGAGCGTTTTCTGAACTACAACTTAAGCCCTTGATTTCCTTAAGAGAATCAATTGTTAGAACTATTGATTATGTGTCAGCAACTTTATTATAAAGTTAAACAGAACTGAAAGATTGTCAATTGAAAAAGCTCGTAAATAATGATCGGACTAACTTTATCGATTAAAATTTAACATCGTGGAGACAACCAATATGATATCAACATCATCAATGCACTATGATTTATGCCCTATTTGTCAAGGTAGCCATTTCCGAAAACAATATAATGTCGATGGATTTGAAATTGACAAATGCAATGACTGTGAAGTTGTATTTGTGAGAAATATAATGACAGTTGAAACCCTTGCAAGTTACTATGAAACAGCAGCATCGGACGAATTCATTTATACTTCAGAAAACATATATTTCTTAAACCATTACTATAACAAGCTCAAGCGTGAAATATATAGAATAACCGGTAAAACATCTGGCAATATTCTTGATGTTGGTTGCTCTGGTGGGTATTTTCTCGATATCATGCAGGAATGGAATCGTTATGGAATCGAAATATCTGACAAAGAAGCTTCAATTGCTAAGTCGAAGTATGGAGATAATATTGTATCGGTGGTTATCGAAAACTATCCGGTTAGGGAATCGTTTTTCGACGTAATTACGCTTCAGGATGTCTTGGATCATTGTATTAATCCAACTGAAGTTATTGACAGCTGCTATAAAATGCTTAAACCTGGAGGTCTGATCATCATAAAGGTTCACGATATTTCCTGTCTCTATGCTCGGATAAGGGACTTGCGCTTTGATAATGTACCTTTTGGGCGAACGCAGTTCGCCCCTACATTGTGGACAAAATCCGTTACTGTAGGGGCGCAAAGCTTGCGCCCTCCGATCGATTGGGATATTATTCCCACGCAAGTCCCTAAGCGGTAAAACCTTTTATGCAATTCTGCCTCCTTTCCATTTATTCTACTTTAGCAAGAAACCACTGGCATTTATTTTAACCAGAAGTGGCTTTAGAAACTTTAAATTTAAGCACATTGGTCAGATTATACAACTAAAGACCGTGTTCTACAGATTATCTAGAGGTAATAAAAACTCTATTTTCTACAAAATTTACTTGCTCCTGTCCAGATTTTCCCTTGGTAATATTCCAATTCCAAAGAACCTCCATGATATTATTACCGTATTTGCAACTAAAGAGTAGTTAGGTTGGCTTATAGAGAATATTTGTAAACCAACATAAAGTTCACGGAAAGTTCACGGAGTCGCTTATCTAGCTAGTAGACCGATCCCTTACAGAAACACCATATAGGAATATGATCTAATACAAGGTATCAACTATAATGATGTCAACCAAATTAGCGAATCTAAGAGCGAAACCATAATGAGAGTTGCCGACTATATCGCCCAAACCCTTGTGGAACATGGCATCCATGATGTTTTTTTGCTTACTGGTGGTGGGGCGATGCACCTGAATGATGCTTTCGGGCGCTGTCCAGGACTATCCTACACCTGTTGCCACCACGAACAAGCTTGTGCTATGGCCGCTGAAAGCTACTATCGCTTGACAAACCGCCTCGCCGCTCTCAATGTAACCACAGGACCGGGGGGAACTAATGCCATTACCGGAGTCTATGGAGCTTGGACAGATTCTATTGGGATGATTGTTATTTCTGGACAGGTGAAATGGGAAACCGTAGTCAGAAGTACAGACTTACCCCTCAGACAATTGGGAGATCAGGAAATTGATATTGTTAAATTAGTGGAGCCGATTACTAAATATGCCGTAATGGTGACAGATCCTCAGTCAATTCGCTACCATCTTGAAAGAGCGTTACATCTGGCTCAGTCTGGCCGTCCCGGTCCTTGCTGGTTAGATATACCGATGAACGTGCAAGGAGCTAAGATTGATCCCACATCTCTACCGGGCTACGACCCTAAAGAAGATGCCATCAAATATACTACCACCAATCTAGCAGCCACCTGTGAACAAGTTATCAACCGACTGAAAACCGCCGAACGCCCGGTTATCTACGCCGGCTCGGGAATTCGTTTAGGGAGGGCTTATGAAGACTTCCTGCGCTTAGTGAATACTTGGAAAATCCCTGTAGTTACAGCTTGGAACGCTCACGATCTGATCTGGAACGATCATCCTTACTATATTGGTAGGCCAGGCACGGTCGGCGATCGCCCTGGCAATTTTGCCGTCCAAAATTCTGATTTCTTATTAGTTTTAGGTTGCCGGCTCAACATCCGCCAGGTGAGCTATAACTGGGAAAATTTTGCCCGGGAAGCCTATAAGATTATCGTGGATATTGACGAGTCAGAACTGAAAAAGCCAACACTCAAGCCGGATCTACCTATTCACGCCGATATAGCCGACTTCTTGGCGCATTTACTGCAACAGGAAGTTGAGCCAACACAACATCATCAACAGTGGCTAGACTGGTGTTTGATTCGTAAGGAAAAATATCCCACTGTCTTACCCGAGTATTGGCTAACACAAGGGGCAGTTAACCCTTATTGCTTTGCCCAAGCACTCTTTAAGGAACTCCCTGCGGATGAAATCGTGGTGACAGGTGATGGAACTGCCTGTGTGACGACATTTCAAGCGGCATTAATCAAAGAGGGACAGCGCCTCTATACTAACTCTGGTTGTGCCTCCATGGGATACGATCTACCCGCGGCGATTGGTGCTTGCATTGGTAGTGGTAAGCGGCGAGTGATTTGTATTGCCGGGGATGGCAGCATTCAATTAAACCTACAAGAATTACAAACCCTAGTGGGATATCAACTGCCGATCAAGATTTTTGTCCTCAATAATCAAGGATATCACTCGATTCGTCAAACTCAGCAGAATTTCTTTGCCGATAATATTGTCGGTTGTGGACCGGAAAGTGGCGTGACCTTTCCCAGTTTTGAAAAGTTAGCGGCGGCCTATGGAATTCCTTACCGACTTTGCCGAGAACATTCAACTATGCGGGAAGCTATTCAAGAAACCATTGAAGGAGAAGGTTCTCAAATCTGTGAGGTGTTTTTAGATCTCAATCAACCCTTTGCTCCTAAGTTGTCTTCTCGTCGCTTGGATGATGGGCGCATGGTATCTTCTCCCTTAGAAGATTTATCCCCCTTCCTAGATCGGGATGAGTTTATGAGTAATATGATTGTTGCACCGATAACCGAATAGGTTATACTCTTTTAAAGTTCAAACTTAAAACTGGCTAATCAAGGAGCAGGAAAACTATGAACTCGATGGAAAAACGAATGGTGGAACTTTTATTGGAGTTAAAGGAGAACTATAACGTTTGTGGAGTCAAAGCCGAATTTGAAGCGGAAGGCACTCGCATGGAAGAGGCAATGCGCCTCAAAGAGGTTAGTCTTACAGCCGGCTTGGGTTTAAACTTAAAAATTGGTGGCTGTGAGGCCATCAAGGATATGTTTGATGCTACTAGCTTAGGGGCTGAACGGGTAATTGCTCCCATGGTAGAAACGGCCTACGCCTTGAAAAAATACCTGAATGCGATCAACATTGGCTTTGGCAGTGATCACAAAGAAGATGTAGAATTTCTGATTAACTTAGAAACGATTACAGCTTTCAAAAACTTTGATGAAATGTTATCCTTGCCCGAAATCAAGTCTTTAAGTGGGGTGGTGATTGGGCGAGTTGACTTGTCTGGTTCTATGGGATTAACTCGTGAAGATATTAATAGCGATCAAGTCCTAGATATTGCCTTGAAAATTGCTGAAAAAGCGAAATCAGCGGGGTTAAAAGTGGTTGTAGGCGGTGGGGTTTCCGTTCATTCATTACCTTTCTTTAAAGCCTTTCCTGAAGGACATCTTGATCGCTTTGAAACCCGAAAGGTTGTCTTCCGTTGTCCGGAAGCCATCAATAACCCAGAGGAGGCTTTTTTGAAGGCGGTTGAATTTGAGCTTATGTGGCTGAAAAATAAAAAGAATTACTATGGGGCAATTCATCGGGAGGATGATGCTCGCTTAGAAATGATGGAAGAGCGCTATCGCAATTCAATTAATAAGTTAATCTATGGCAAATCTAACAAAGCATCATAAAGCCTTGATTACCGGGGGTTCTCGCGGACTTGGGGCTGCCATGGCCTCATTATTGGAAGACCAAGGCGTTGAAGTAATTGCCCCAACACGGGATGTCTTGGATCTTGCCCGCATGGAGTCCATTGCCGCTTATATCGCTTCCGAGCAGGGGACGGGGTTTGACATAATCATCAATAATGCTGGGATTAATCTTCTCAATGAACTTACCCATGTCAAAGATGAGGACTGGCAAATTATGCTTCAGGTGAATTTGACTGCCCCCATGGCCCTAATTAGAGGGTTCTCTCCCTATATGAAAGCCCAAAAGTGGGGAAGGATAGTCAATATAAGCTCTATCTTTAGTTTAGTCACCAGAGAAAACCGCTCTGCTTACTCGGCAACTAAAGCAGGGTTAAACGGTTTGACCCGGACTGCGGCAGTGGAATTGGCTCCCCATGGCATTCTCGTAAATGCGGTTTGTCCGGGATATGTGGAAACCGAGTTAACCTTTGTCAATAATTCTCCTGAACAGTTAGCGGCAATTACTGCTACCATCCCCTTACAACGTCTTGCCCAACCCCATGAAATTGCCAAGCTAGTTAGTTTTTTGTGTTCGGAAGAAAATACCTATCTCACTGGACAAACTCTAGTAATTGATGGCGGCTTCACCTGTAAATAAACCCTGATTTTAAGAGCCTTAAGTTATGCTAGAAATCCAAAGTCAATTTCACCCCTACTGTGTTGAAGTCAAGGAAGGCTTAAAAGATGCTTTAACACAAGCTGTTAAAGACAAGACCGTTTTTACTTTAGTTGATAGTAACGTTTTCCACCTGTACTCACAGCCAATAGAAGAAGTTTTGTCTGATCGCCCTATCTTAAAAATAGAGGCTACGGAGGAACAAAAATCTTTTGAACGACTCACCCCAATTTTTTTAAACCTCTTGGAATTAGGTTTTAGGAAAGACTGTACCTTGCTAGTAATTGGAGGTGGAGTTATTCAAGATATTGGCTGTTTTATAGCTTCCGTTTTATTTAGGGGGATTAAATGGATATTAATTCCTACTACCTTATTAGCTCAATGTGATAGTTGTATTGGCAGTAAAAGCTCCATCAATATCCAAAACTTCAAAAACCAAATCGGGACATTTTATCCTCCCCATGAGATTATTCTTGTTTTTTCTGTATTGAAGACCTTACCTTCTGATGAAATTCGCTCTGGGTTGGGGGAAATTATCAAGCTAAATTTACTGGCTGGTCAATCTGAAGTTAAACAAATGAAAATTAATCTTCAAAAACTATCCTCAGATTTTTTAGAGATTCAAAATCTAATTTTAGATGCTCTAAATATCAAGAAACGTTACATTGAGCGGGATGAGTTTGACAAGGGAGTTAGAAATATTTTAAACTATGGGCATACTTTTGGACACGCTTATGAATCGGCCACTAACTATAAAATTCCTCATGGAATTGCTGTAACTTTAGGGGTGCTTACGGCTACCTTCTTTTCCGAAAAACTGGCAATGGTAGATCAGGGATATTTCTATGATTTGCGAGAGTTTTTAAAACCTTATTATGAGCCTTATAACCAAGAGTTAACCACCGATATTTTAGAGCTTATTTTAGGAGCAATTAAACTGGACAAGAAAAATACTGGAAGATCAATTAACTGCATCCTAACACGAGGAGAAGGTCAAATGGAAAAAGTTTCGCTAGAGTTAGATAATCAAGTGCGGCCTCTACTCAATGAATTTTTGACAGTTATCTGTTAAAACTTGGCAACAATAATCTCATCAATAATTAATGACTTGGGGGGGGAATGAACTGAGAAAATGTATCTAATCAAAAAGCATAGATTAGTTAACCTGATTAAAAAGCATAAATTTGCCAGATTTTTGTTAGTTGGTGTACTGAATACCTTATTCGGTTATTTTTTATATGGTAGTCTTATACTGATAGAACTGGATTACAAGTTAGCCGCTCTGCTGGCTACCATTCTGGGAGTTTTATTTAACTTTCAGACCACAGGAAGACTCGTTTTTGGGTTGAGTTAATCCATGACAAATACCACAAATCATAAAGCACTGATTACAGGAGGTTCTCGCGGCATTGGAGCAGCTATAGCCTCAGCACTAGAGAGTCAGGGAATTCAGATTATCGCCCCGAAACGCTCAGAATTGGCTCTCTCCCAACCCGATTCAATTGATGCTTATATCGATATTTTTGAATCAAGCTAAATGTGTAAGAATTGGAGGACAAACAGTATGGTAATGGTTAGAATGCAAGTTTCCTTAGAGTCCTTAATAGAGGCAATTACTTCCCTTAATGTAGAAGGGAAGCGAAAACTTCTGGAAATTCTGGAAGATCAGATTTTTGAAGCAGAAGAAGATTCCATGGAAAACGATCCACAGGTGTTAGCTGAAGTAGAGGAAGCACGAAAAGCTTATCAGATAGGCGACTATCAAACTATTCAAGCATATATCACTAATCAATCTGAACAAGCTTCATGAATTACGAAGTCATCATCCCTAAACCTGTGCAGAAGCAGTTGAAAAGCTTTCCAGATGATGTGCAAACTCGCCTGAACGAAAAAATCCTTCTGCTGACTGACGAACCCCGTCCTTCGGGAGTTAAAAAGTTGAAAGGCTATGCCAATGAATATCGTCTTAGGGTAGGTGATTATCGAGTGCGTTATGAAATTGACGATCAAGGCTCAGTTGTCATCATTCTGAGTTGTAGACATCGAAAAGATGCTTACAAAGGATGACTCACTATGAGAATTTATTTTATGACAAATTTAACAAACCATAAAGCTCTAATTAGGGCTGGCTGAATAAATGTGAAATGTAGGCAAGGTAAGGGTTTTGTGGCTTTTCTCGTGAAACAGGTGCCAGATTTTGAGAGAATCGTGCTTCAAAACCTTGCGTCTTCATCGGCCCGCGTCCTGTAGGGGCGAAGCATTCGGATAGAAAATCTACGGTTTCACCGATAGGTTATTGCCCGAATGCTTCGCCCGTACTTTTTCAGCAAACCCTAATTACAGGAGCTTCTCGCAGAATTGGAGTGGCTATAGCTTCATTTCTAGAGAATCAAGGGACTGAGATTATCGCCCCATGCAATTAATCAAAGGGTTTTCTCCAGCCATGAAAACCGCAGGCTGGGGTAGAGTTTTTAACATCAGTTCTATTTTCGTCTATTCTGTCACCAAAGCCGGACTGAACGCCCTAACCCGCAGTGCTGCTCTAGAATTCGCCACCTATGGTATTCTAGTTAATGCAGTCTGTCCAGGTTATGTAGGCACGGAGCTAACTTTTGCTAACAACTCACCTGAGCAGTTGGCGGGAATTGCTGCTTTCCATTCCCCTCCAGTGCCTAGCCCAACCTGATGAAATCGCCAAATTAGTTGTTTTTCTGTGTTCGCAAGACAATACCTACCTCACCGGACAAAGTATAATTATTGATGGAGGATTTACCCATAAATAAAATCCAAACTATCATAACATATAAAAAATCGCAACTGTCTATTGGAGATAAATCGTAAAATGTATCTTCTTAAAAAGAATAAATTTGTCGCCATTGTCAAGAAACACAGATTTGTCCGTTTCTTGCTGGTTGGTGTAATAAATACCCTGTTTGGTTATTTTTCCTTTGCCACTCTTATTCTTATTGGACTGGATTACAAGTTAGCCGCTCTGCTGGCTACCATTCTGGGAGTTTTATTTAACTTTCAAACCACAGGAAGACTGGTTTTTGGTAGCAAAAACAACAAATTGATTTTTCGTTTTGTCTTAGTTTATGTGGTGACTTTCTTGTTGAATGTCGAGTTGCTGAGAATTGTTGATGCTATTGATATTGGCATCGAGCAAAAAACTAAAATGTTAATTGCTGGTGCTATCTTACTGTTGCCGATGGCCGTTATCTCTTTTGTTTTGATGAAACTATTTGTTTTTAGAGAAGGATCACAATGAAAAAAATTACTGTAATGACTCCCTGTTATAATGAGGAGGGAAATGTCGAGGATCTTTACCTACGAGTTAAAGAGGTTTTCAATCAGTTACCTAACTACGAGTATGAACATATTTTTATCGATAACGCTTCTCACGACAAAACTGTTGATATACTGAGAAATATTGCTCAAAAAGACCACGGGGTCAAGGTCATAGTCAATGCGAGAAATTTCGGTCCCGTTCGTTCTGGTTACTATGGTATTCTTCAGTGTTACGGAGACGCGGTTATTCCTATCGTAGCAGATCTGCAAGATCCTCCCGAATTAATCCTAGAATTTGTCAAGAAGTGGGAAGAAGGCTATAAAGTTGTTAAAGCGGTTAAAACTCCGATGAAAGAAGGAGCTTTTTTCTATTTTGCCAGACAAATTTTTTATTATTTAATGGATAATCTCTCGGATATAAAAGTGACTAGAAATTTTACAGGTTTCGGGTTATACGATCAGAAAGTCATCAATGTTCTACGAGAGATTAACGATCCCTATCCCTATTTTAGGGGACTCATTGAAGAGTTAGGTTTTGAAAGTTTCTCTTTTGAGTATCAACAACAACGACGAAAACGGGGTATTAGTAGTTACAACTTCTATCGATACTATAGCGAGGCGATGCTGGGAATTACCAGTCACTCGAATGTTCCTTTGAGGATGGCTACATTTTTGGGTTTTGCTTTATCTCTCTTGAGTTTGGTAGTGGCGTTAGGTTATTTAATCGCCAAATTGTTGTTCTGGAATTATTTCCCTTTAGGAACCGCACCAATCATGGTTGGACTATTTTTACTCGCTTCTGTGCAACTATTTTTTATCGGTATTATCGGTGAATACATTGGCTTAATGCACATGAGAATTTTAAAAAGACCTTTAGTTGTGGAACGTGAAAGAATCAACTTTTATTAATCTATACTGTCGAACCAATGCCCTGATTGATCAGGGAAAATTTTGACTTACGCTTATCTTTATTAAGTAGGGAGGCACAATTATTTGTAGGATGGGTTAGCGCACTTCGTAACCCATGCGGGCGTTTGGTTTCATGCTTCAACCCAACCTACGTTCATCTTATATTTAATTCCACCCACCTACTTAAATACAATAGAAAACCTATCTGGATTAGCTAATCTATATATAGCGTTTTTCAGTCTAATTAGATATAGTAAATCCATTGATAGATAGGCCAGCGTTTCAATCGGGACTCACTTCTGTGAAAACCGCTATAGTAAAATGTAGATTCTGTGTACTCCCCCACTTTTCTAGATCGATTTAGTCTGATTGACGATTCGATCGTAAAATAGCAACAGATCAAGAGAGTACAGGTCAAATATGCCGAAATTTGTTATTTGGGGTAGTTATTGTGAAAACGTGCTGGAAAGACGAGCACCCTATCGTCAAGCGCATCTAGAGGGATTAAATCAACAGAAAGAACGGGGAATTCTTATTACTATCGGACCAACGGCAGATTTAAGCCAAGTTTTCGCAATTTATCAGGCAGCCAGCGAGTCAGAAGTGCGGGAATTAATCGAAGCAGATCCGTACTGGCAAAATGGTATCTGGACAGAGTACCAAGTCAAGGAATGGATTCAAGCCATCTAAGCGATGCTCTCAGCTATATTTTTTTATAAGGGTATTGTCATAGAATTTTCAAACCACGAAACTAATCAAACTCATCTCCGGTCAAGTCTGAGGATATTTTCAAGGATAAACCGGAGTTATCCCTTATCGATTCAAGCTGACAGCTGATAGCTTGCCTACTTTTTGCTTATTGCCATGGTTTACATCAAAAAGGTCGAACTCTCACACTTCAAATCCTTCGGGGGAACAACTCCTATACCCTTTTTACCGGGGTTTACGGTGGTTTCTGGTCCAAATGGTTCGGGAAAGTCGAATATCCTCGACGCATTGTTATTTTGCTTGGGATTAGCTACTTCCAAGGGAATGCGGGCCGAAAGATTACCGGATTTAGTCAATCACAGCTATAACAGTCAACGTCATAGCGCCGAAGCGAGTGTTTCGGTGACTTTTGATATTGCCGATATTCCCGACGCAACCGATAGGGATTGGACGGTTTCCCGACGCTTAAAAGTGGCCAAGGGTGGCAGCTATACTTCTACCTACTATATCAATGGGGAAACCTGTACGGTTAGTGAACTTCACGACCAGTTAAACCGTTTACGCATCTATCCTGAAGGGTACAACGTGGTGTTACAGGGGGACGTAACCCGAATTATCAGCATGAATGCCAAGGAAAGACGGGAAATTATCGATGAATTGGCAGGAGTAGCTGAATTTGACCGCAAAATTGAGAAAACTAAGGAGAATATCGATTCGGTTAAAGAAAGGGAAGAACGCTGCCAAATTATTGCCACAGAATTGCAAAAATCTCTGGAAAAATTAGCACTAGATCGCATTAAAGCCGAAAAATACCAAAAACTCAAGGCCCAAGTCCAAGAAAAACAACAATGGGAAATTGTCCTCCATTGGCAAAATCTCCAGCAGCGCTGCCAGCAAGTAAAAGAACAAATTCAAGCTGGGGAAAAGGAAAAACAGGTTTTAACCGAGACTATCGCCAATTTATCCGAACAAATCGCCCAAAATAGTCAAGAATTAGAGAAACTCAATCAACAGGTCAAAGCTTTCGGGGAAGATGAACACCTGTCCCTGACTTCCCGATTAGCGAGTCAACAGGCCAAACGACAACAACAGCAACAACGACAAAAAGAGTTAGAAAACCTCGAAAAAGAATCTCAGACACAGAAAAACAGACTTTTAGAGGAAATTAATCGTTATAATTGCGAATTAAACCAGATTACTGCTGAAAAAAGCCGTTTAGAAACTGAAATTTTACCCAGTCTCCTGCTGGCAACCCAAACCGCAAGGGAAACCCTAGAAACTCATCGTCTGCAAGCAAGTAGTCTCGCAGAAGCGTCAGAAGCTTGGGTAAAAGAACAAAGTGACCTTTCCCGCAATATTACCCGTCTTCAGGAACAATTAAACCCCTACCGTAGCCAACGGGCCCAATTGACCGAAAGATGCGATCGATTGCAAACTAATATAGTAGAAGCTGGTCAACGTCTGCAAGAATTAGAGCAAGTTATTAGCACAAAAACGGAAGAAAGTCAAGAAATATTACAAAAAATTAATAATTCTGAACCCGATATCCAAAATTTAGCCCAAAAACTCACCCTTGCTGAACAAAATCGCGTTATCAGTCAGGACACCCAAAAACGTCTGCTCAAGGAACAACGGGACAAACAGAGGGAATTAGATAAACTGGAAGCGACTAAGCAAGCTCAACAGGAGGCCCAGGGAACCTATGCCACTCAAATATTATTACAGTCAGATTTGCCCGGAATCTGCGGATTAGTGGCACAATTAGGCGAAGTAGAGGAACGTTATCAAATTGCTCTTGAAATCGCAGCCGGAGGTCGTTTAGGTCATGTAGTCGTCCAAGATGATAGCGTTGCGGCTGCCGGAATTGCCTTGCTAAAACAGCGTCGCATCGGTCGCGCCACTTTTTTACCCCTGAATAAAATTCGTCCTCCCCGTCCCCAAGATCTTTCCTCTCTGCGTCACGCGCGGGGTTATCTGGATTTAGCGGTGAATTTGGTTAAGTTTCAACCCCAGTATCGGGAGGTTTTTAACTATATTTTTGGCAGTACGGTGGTTTTCGAGGATATAGATTCTGCCCGTTATTATATCAATCAATATCGCATTGTCACTTTGGATGGCGAGTTATTAGAGATGACTGGCGCTATGACCGGAGGCAGCCAACCGACGCGATCGGGGCTGCGTTTTGGTAAAATTTCTCCGAAAGAGTCTAGTGAAGCGGAATCTCTACGGGAAAGATTAGCAGAAATCGATCGCATTCTTACCCGCAACGAAGAAAAAATTACCCAGTTTAATAATCTTATCAGTCAGTTAACCCAACAGTTAACCGAAACCCGTCAGAGTCATCGGGAAAATCAATTATCTCTACAACAATTAAGCAAGGATTTACAACGTTTAACCACAGAAAAAGAGGATTTAATCCGTCAATTATCAGGACAGCAAGAGGAAATTACTATTTCTCGTCAACGGTTAGAAGTATTAACCAGAGAAATTCCTGAGTTAGAGTTATCTTTACAGCAAGAACAGGAGAAATTAACTGCTTTAGAGGCCAATCATACCCATAGCGAATGGCAACAGGTACAGGGAATAATTCGCGCTCAAGAATTGGAGTTACAAACCCAAGAAAATCACCTCGCAACAGTCCGCGAACAGTTAAAAGACCTACAAAATCAACAAATCAGACTAGAGGAAAAAAGTCAAGAGTCTGCGGATAGAATTACCGAGATTGAGAAAATAATCACCGATGCAGTTAATCAGAGCAATATCGGAAATCTGGAGATAGAAAAACTTGATCACAATATTTTAGAAATCAATCAAGCTTTACAGCAATTATCGCAACAACTAGGAGAAACCAAGCAAAAAAGAGACCAATTAGAGACAGTTTTGCGACAACAAAAAAACCAACAACAACAGGCTATCTGGCAATCAGAAAAGTTAGTCAACAATCAAGAGGAAAGACAAGCATTACGAACCACTTTACAGACAGAAATTAGTCAACTAGAAAGTGACTTACCCAATCCCCTACCAGAAATTCCCGAAAGCGATCGAGATTTCGAGAAAATTCAAAGCGATATTCGGCAGTTACAAAAGAAATTAGAAGCTTTAGAACCGGTGAATATGTTAGCTTTAGAAGAACACCAAAAAACTAAAGAGAGATTAGATGAACTATCAGAAAAACTGCAAACTCTAGAAGGAGAAAGAACCGAACTACTTTTACGGATAGAAAACTTTACCACTCTCAGATTTAATGCTTTTCAGGAAGCATTTACGGCCGTTAACGAAAACTTTAAAACCATATTTGCCACCCTGTCCGATGGTGATGGTTACTTACAACTAGAAGACGAAAATGACCCCTTTAATGGTGGCTTAAATCTGGTGGCACATCCGAAAGGAAAACCGGTACAGCGATTAAGTTCCATGTCCGGGGGTGAGAAATCTTTAACCGCTTTAAGCTTTATTTTTTCCCTACAAAGATATCGTCCTTCTCCCTTTTATGCCTTTGATGAAGTGGATATGTTTTTAGATGGGGCCAATGTAGAAAAATTGGCTAAAATGATCCAAAAACAAGCACAACAAGCGCAGTTTATTGTCGTTAGTTTGCGTCGGCCGATGATTGAAGCATCAGAAAGAACCATCGGTGTCACCCAAGCGCGGGGAACCCATACACAGGTACTAGGAATTAAAGTGTAGGAAAAAATTATCCTCCCATACCCTTGTCTAGTTTAGATCACTTCGGAAATTTAGATACTTAACAGCTTACATAACGTCAGTTCGGGATAAGAGTGGAAAGAAAAGGCGGGGGCTAGTAAGCTGAAAAATATATAACCGTATCAGCACCCCCAACCCATCTATGTCCAGTCTAGAAGCTCTTTTCCGTCCTGTCGATGACGGATGCCGTGTATTTGAACCTAAATTAGAACAGACAAGGCTTTGGCCCGATAATAAAGCTCGTAAACGTGGTAAAATCTTGACTTTAAGCGAAATTATGACCATCCTCATCGCTTTCCATCAAAACCACTACCGTAATTTTCAACATTTCTACCTCGACCATGTTTGTGTCCACTGGCGACAAGAGTTAGGGACTTGCGTGGGAATAATATCCCGGCTTTGAAAATCGCTCTGTAGAAGAATCAGACCAGCCCTATGGCACATGATCAAAGCGCAAGTCCCTTATTGGAAGGTGGCTCTCGAAGGCTCTCCCCCTACTTAGGGTCTGCTGAATAAATATAAAAACCTTGTTGGATAATACTTTTAGACTTTTTTCCCATCAAAAAGTGCCTTAGCTAGGGGTGATCGGGGGGAAAATTCAGGTACTTTTTCCCTGAAAATTAGGTAGTTGACCACCTGAAAATCGGTAAAACCCTACACCCCACACCCCACACCCCACACCCTGCCCCCAGGGAAAACTTTTTCAGCAGACCCTAATTAGAAGATTGCCTAATGAGCAAGCTATAGAATTTGCCTTGACTCCATTATTATTCCCTTCTCAAGAAACGCAAAAATAAATCGCCATATCGTCGGCATCTAAAGCAGCAATCGCACTTGGATTATCTGCCAATTCAGCGCAAAACTGGGCAATTTCTTCATCAGTAACTTTAGTTGATTCAATATCCATAGGTTGTTCTTGTTTACAGACAATACTAATTGTATAGTTTCTATTTTGCCATCTATCGATAGTTTTTCATAGAAAGTGTTAATCTGACTGGTTACTGATAACTGAAAAGGTTCTTAATTCCCTACCATTGTGGTAATTGCTGTCATTTAAACCACGACAAAGTTAACTAATTTGCCCGGGACAACAATCACTTTTTTGATTTCCTTACCCTCTAAATAACGTTGGGCGATTTCTGATTCCAGGGCGAGGGTTTCTAAGGTGCTTTTATCGGCACTAGCGGGAACTTGTATCGTACCTCTGGTTTTTCCCAAAATTTGGATGACAAGGGTAATCTCGTCCACAATCAGGGCAGTCGGATCAACTTTTGGCCAGGGTTGCAGGTGAATTGATTGGCTATGGCCTAAAGCTTGCCATAATTCTTCGCTAAGATGGGGAGCAAAGAGGGAAAGTAAGATTAATAGGGTTTCGATTCCTTCCCGATAAATGGGGGATTCAAAACACTTATTATCCCCTAAAGCGTTACTGAGTTTCATTAATTCGGAAATGGCGGTATTAAATTGATAATCTCCTTCTAAATCCTCGGAGATTTCTTTAATAGCGGTGTGAATTGCCCGTCTTAAATCCTTGTCAGTTTTCGAGAAAGTTTCTATTTTTTTGACTTGCTTGGGTTTATTTTCAATGTATTCGCTGACTAAACGCCACACCCGATTAAGAAAGCGAAATTGTCCTTCTACCCCGGCATCTTCCCACTGTAAATCTTTTTCTGGGGGTGCGGTAAAAAGTATAAACATTCGGGCAGTATCGGACCCATATTTTTCCAGTACTTTCAGAGGATCAACGCCGTTATATTTCGACTTGGACATTTTTTCAAAGAAGAAAGAAAGAACTTCTCCCGTGTCTTTATCGTAATATTTGTCCTCTTTATAGATAACATTTTCTGCGGGGACATATTTGCCAGTTTCGGGATTTTTGTAGGTTAATCCCTGTACCATTCCCTGGGTTAATAGACGGTTAAAAGGTTCATCGACATTAACTAAACCTCGGTCTCTTAAAACTTTGGTAAAGAAACGAGAATAGAGTAAATGTAGGATAGCGTGTTCGATTCCTCCGACGTATTGATCCACGGGCATCCAATCATTAACCTTCTCGAATTGAAAGGGTATGTTTTCATTTTTAGCATCGGTATAACGGAGGAAATACCAACTAGAATCAATAAAAGTATCCATGGTGTCTGTTTCCCGTTTTGCGGGAGTTCCACAACTAGGACAATCCACATTTACCCAGTCTTCCAACTTAGCTAAAGGGGAAGCACCTCGACCGCTAAATTCGACATTTTCTGGTAAAGTAACGGGTAAATTTTCCACTGGTACTGGCACAGTTCCACAGTGAGGACAGTGGATAACTGGAATCGGACAACCCCAATATCTTTGACGGGAAATTAACCAATCCCGGAGGCGATATTGTATTCTAGCTTTGCCGTAACCTTGGGCAGTGGCATAATCAATAATAGCGGTTTTTCCTGCTGTAGAATGCAGACCATTAAATTGAGCGGAATTAATCATAATTCCCGCTTCTGTATAGGCTTCTTTTAACTCAATTTCGCCACTTTCTGGAGTAATAACCATCTTAATTGGCAGGTTATTTTCCCGAGCAAATTTAAAATCGCGACTGTCGTGAGCCGGGACTCCCATCACTGCCCCCGTCCCGTATTCGTAGAGGACATAATCAGCAATTAAAATCGGAATTTCTGCCCCAGTAAAAGGATTAATTGCCATTCCTCCAGTTTTAATACCGCGTTTGGGTTTATCTTCGGCAGTTCTTTCTAATTCGCTTTCGCTGGCTATCTCTTGAATAAAAGTTTCTACGGCCGATTTTTGTGCGGGAGTGGTAACTTGTAAAGTTAAGGGATGTTCGGGAGCAAGTACCACATAAGTCACTCCATAAACCGTATCGGGACGAGTGGTAAAAACGGCAATTTTTTCTTTGGAATTAACAAGAGGAAATTCTAAATAAGCACCTACCGATTTACCAATCCAGTTGGACTGCATGGTTTTAACCCGTTCTGGCCAACCAGTAAGTTTATCTAAATCAGTGAGTAATTGTTCGGCATAATCGGTGATTTTTAGAAACCATTGCCGGAGTAATTTTCTTTCTACTTTAGCACCCGATCGCCAAGATTTTCCTTCACTATCTACCTGTTCATTGGCCAAGACAGTTTGATCGATAGGATCCCAATTCACTGCCGCTTCTTTTTGGTAGGCTAATCCCGATTCAAAAAACTGTAAAAATAGCCATTGGGTCCAACGATAATATTCCGGGGAACAGGTGGCCACTTCTCTTTCCCAATCGATAGATAATCCTAACTGTTGTAATTGCCGTTTCATCTGGGCAATATTTTGCTCGGTCCATTTTGCCGGAGGAACTCCCCTTTCAATGGCGGCATTTTCTGCGGGTAATCCGAAAGCATCCCACCCCATGGGATGCAGGACGCGATAACCCTGCATTCTTTTCAGACGGGCAATCACATCGGTGATAGTATAGTTGCGAACGTGACCCATGTGCAGGTTGCCCGATGGATAGGGGAACATGGAGAGGGCGTAAAATTTCGGTTTATCGGCGTTTTCTGGGGTTTTGTCTAATCCCATTTGCTGCCAAATCTTCTGCCATTTCTGTTCGATTTCTGCGGGGTTGTACTGCACTGAGGTCTTTTCTCCTGAGTTGTATCTATCCCTCCCATTTTACAGCAGCCGGCTGGGGGCGATTGCCAGTCTTGGGGTTATCTACCCTAGCAAAAACCCTCTGGGTTTTAGTGGTTAATTTTCACGGGGAATATTAAACCTCTTGCATAATTAACTTTTGAGGGTTCAAAAACATCAAAAATAAGGATTAAATCGCATAAAATATGTAAATAGACCATTTAACTGATTATTATTCATTCTTAATTCTCCTGACTACTGACTACTGGCTACTGACTCCTAACCCTAACAACAATTTTTGATTTTTACAAGAGGTTAACAGCCGTTCGACTTCACCCAATAGTTACTTGACTGGTATCGACGCTGGTTGCCCCATGGACTTTACTGGCAATGGCCACCATTTTGTTTAAATTCGCCTGATTGGAAACCTTGCCTTTTAGTACAACTTTACCACCAGTTTGAGCGACCCACAATTTGTCTTCATCAGCTAAATCCGGTGTCTCGTCAAAAGCTAAAACTACTCGTTTAGCTAGGCCGCTTTCGTCGTATTTTCCATCTAATCCGACTCTTTCGGGGGGAATACCGGCAGCAGCGGCTTTCCCTGCGATCGCACTAGCGGCATCTGCCGGTTTATCTAAGCCAAAAATTCTTTTTAACCAATCCATTGCTAACACTCCTGATTGAGTTCTAAAACCCCAATTTCTTTAACAGGGATTTCGTTGAAACGATGTGTCGATCTAATCCTAAACGATCGGGACCGACTCCCACCGCTAAAGCGACCAATTGGGAAAAATGTAACACGGGTAAACCTAAACTTCGACCGATCACTTTTGCCACTTCCGGTTGTCGGGAATCAAGATTAAGATGGCATAAAGGACAAGGGGTGACTAAACAATCGGCCCCCGCTGCCATCGCCTCTAAAATGTGTTTTCCTGCCATTTGGAAGGATTGGGTGGTGGCATAACTGGACAGAGGCCAACCACAGCATTGAGTGCGTCCTTGATAATAAATCGGATTCGCCCCCACCGCTCGAAAGACATTTTCTAGAGATTCCGGCTGAAAGGGATTATCGTAGGGGAGAGTATCCTGGGCCCGCAGGAGATAACAACCATAAAAACTGGCACAATTTAACCCTGATAAGGGACGAACCACCTTGGCCGCCAGATTATCTAAGCCATAATCGCCGACAATTGCCCAGAGTAGGTGTTTAACCGTCGTCGTACCTTGGTAGGGGGAACAATGTTCTTTCTGTAAATAATTATTAACTTCCTCAACATAATTGGGATTATTATGCTTTGCTTCCTTCAAGCGCTCGTCCACATGACCGATCACCCCTTGACAGGTGCTACAGTGAGTCAACAGGGGTAAATTGAGGGCTTCCGCTAGGGCAATATTGCGCGCATTGACGGCATCTTCCAAGAGTTGCGAATCTTCCTTATAGGTTCCCGAACCACAACAGGCAGCTTTTTTAAGTTCGACTAAATTAATCCCCAAAGCTTCCGTCAGGGCTGCCGTGGATAAATATAGTTCCCGACAGGCACCTTGAGCGACACAACCGGGAAAATAAGCATACTGGAGATTTTTGACTGTCATGGATTCTAGGAAATTACTACTCATTGCCTATCTACCATCTTGCCCCCCTTCCCCCCTGTCATCACTAAAGTCATCGAATTTCTTAACAGACAGTCTTTTGTGGGCTGCCCTGAACAAGTGTACGGTAGTTTGTCCCTAGAAATAATATCCCAAAAGGAGGAGAGCCATCTCAACAGTACAATGGCTCTCCTTGAGAAAAATTGTTGTCATGAGGAGTCGGTTGTACCAATGGGAATCTACCCGGTCAAGAGGTGATTTACGGGTAGAATTGAGAGTGCAGCCGAGAAATTGCGGCGAGAAACCCTATTTTGTCTGCTTACGCCGCTTGGGGGAGGGTGATGACAGCATCAAAGTCAGCACGGCTAGGGAAAATCGAGAGAACCCGGTCTAGTTGGGTTAATTCAAAGATAATCTTGACTGAAGGTGGAATAGAACAGATATTGAAGGATTTTTCTTGACTTTGAGCCAGACGAAAGGCGGTAACTAAAGCCATTAATCCAGCGCTGTCGAGGAATTCCACCCTACTCATATCCACCAGAAAGGTGAAAGAGCCACTCTGGTTAACCAGATTGGTGAGCTGCTCTTGAAATTCTAGGACGTTAGCGGCGGTAATATAGCTACTTGGCTCAAATAGAGCAATTTCTGGGACTTTTACAGGACTTTTCATGGCTGGGCTTTGAAATTCATAAATGAACCTTTTAACTGGAAATCAGATACCGCTATTATGTCCTAACTTTCTGATTTTGCCACCTTGGTCTTGATCAATTTTCTCTCTCCTGAAAAGATTAATCTTTTTTTAATTTTTACCCTGTAGGAAGTAACCACTTTTAGGTTAACCTTTAATACGGGCAATAAAGAGAAACAGTGATCAGGACTGACTAGGGTAAACATCAAGGGAAAGTCGTTAGGTTTTAAGCTCTAATCCCGAATGACTGATGATGACCCAGTATTCTACCGGTATTTTTGCTAAAATAAAGTAAAGCAGGATACAGAAACTAGATTTATTGAGCTAGAGTAAGGAAATTGTGGATACCCAGCCGACTATCCGCCAATTAGTGGAAAAAGCCCTATATTATCGTCAGATCACGCCAGAAATCGAAAACGGAATTAATGAACTCCTCGCTCGTCTTGGCTACGTTTCTGATGTGGATTACGAGGCCCTCGAGTTACTCATGGACGAAATGGACGAAGGCCGGATTAATCTCGTTCCGCGTCGGTAATTTGATAGGGATATTTTCGATTATATAGATTTACACCGGGCGATCGGGGCTGTTGCAATCTAATCGCGGAGACTAGGACTATCATAGATCGGGTCTAGGGAGATCGCCGAATTGATTTCCGATGCGGGCTCTTCTGGTTTCTGTGTGGAAACGAGGTCTATACTGATAGTTTCTTCGACAAAATAGTCCTAAAACCCACATTCCGCACCCTAAAGTGTCACATTGAAAATTTTATCTAAATCGTCAAAACGATTGCCGGCTCTGAATTACAGGCTAATTTGTTTGCCCAGCAGATGCACAATTAGCCCTAAAAATCTGATAGCTCTGATACCAAATTATTGAGATCAACTCTCATTCAGCTGGCGATCGCTTAAATATGAGCATCGTTTACACGATATATGCCAGAATGTGGAATATGGAAAAAGCCTATTCTTACCGATTTTACCCCACACCCGAACAAGAGTCGCTATTGCGGCGCACCGGGTATATTGCTGAGAAAATGCCGTTAAATATTCGAGAATGGGATTGTCCAGACTGTGGGACGCACCATGACCGAGATATTAACGCCAGTAAAAATATTTTGGCCGCAGGACTTGCGGTGTCAGTCCGGTTCGCGACCATAAGACCAGAACAGAGTAAATCTGTTAAGGCAGGTGCGGAACCCCGCAAGGGAAAGAAGCAGAAACCTAAATCGTGAGGTTTGGGAATCACCGTCCGTAAACGGACGGTGAGGATGTCAACCCGAATTAAATGTTCCCACCCCAAAGTTGGAAGACGGGGGAGCAAACAACTCTAGTTTTGCCAATGGACGAGCTTTCGCTAACCGACAGTAATCTTTCCCCGACTAACCCCCTTTTAAAATAACCTTTGAGCGTTGGGAGCCACTACCCATGACCGTAGCCCTAAACCGAGCCGTTATTTATCCTGACAGTGATGGACAACCGATGGCCGATAATACCTGGCAATTTCGCTGGATTGTCTTGATTAAGGAAAATCTTGATTGTGTATTTCGAGATGCTCCCGATGTGTTTGTGGCGGGGGATTTACTGTGGTATCCCGTCGAAGGTCGTCCAGATGTTCGCGTCGCTCCCGATGTGATGGTGGTCTTTGGACGGCCTAAAGGCGAGCGCGGCTCCTATCGTCAGTGGCAGGAGGGAAATATTGCACCCCAGGTGGTGTTCGAGATTTTGTCGCCTGGAAATACCCTCAAGGAAATGGCCAAAAAGTTAGGGTTTTATGAACAATATGGGGTAGAGGAATACTATATTTATGACCCTGAACGGGTGGATTTTGCTGGGTATCAGCGCAGGGCCAACAAGTTGGAAGTGATCGAAATGGCGACGGATTGGGTTAGTCCCCGGTTAGACATCCGTTTTGTGTTAAACCAGGAGCAGTTAGAAATTTATACTCCCCAGGGTAATCGTTTTTTAACAACCCTAGAGTTATCCGAACGGGCTAGTTTAGCAGAGCAAACCGCAGAGACAGAACGGCAAAGAGCTAATTTAGCAGAGCAAACCGCAGAGGCAGAACGGCAACGGGCCAATTTAGCGGAACAGGAAAATGAACGGCTCCTGGAATTATTACGGCAAGCAGGAATCATGGGGGAAGGGCAGGGATAATTGTTCTGACAGTTTTTGTATTCTTTAAATTGACCCGAGGATAATTTTGTAGATGATACAGTACGATAAGAAACAGTCAAGCGAATGAAGGGAGTTTTGGATTTTTGGCTAAACTGTCTCCTGAAGTATTAACCACTATTTTTAGCTTACAACGACGGCTCATAGAACTGATTGCCGAAACGAAAAACACCGAATTTAGTCTTTTCGAGCGTCATGGTGAAACAGAGGAGACACTACCAGAGTTAGAACAAATTGAGAATTGTCTGGAAAGATTAAGAAATCCTTACTCTCGTCTTCATACTTTAACCCTAAGAATCTCTGAATACTATCCAATCGCTCCTTCTGCTATCCTAGAGTTGTTAGCGGAAACCATCGAACAAGCTCAAATCTCAGCCGATGTCGTGACGGCAAATTTATCTGAAACCAGAAAAAATTGGAGGTTATCAAAGTTTGGAACGGCTTCACAATCGAAGTGAGAGCGATCGCTGATTTGGTTTAGTGCGATGCCGAAGGCACTGCGTAGCAGTACGCCGCTCTTATAACGCAATTTTTAAGAGGGGTTAAAAGCCCCTTTTTTGGTTAAATCATGAGGACGGATGTAAAGGGCAATAGAGCGATCGCTGTTTTGATTTAGAGTAAAGAAGAGACGATCATTTTTATTGTTAAAATCTTAAGTTAGTAATCAAGCTATAATTAGCGAATGAACAAAAAACAGCGAAAAACCTATGATGCTATTTTTGTTGATCCCATCCGCCGTAACATCGTTTGGGATGATGTCGTTAATTTAATTCAGTCATTGGGAGGTATAATTACTCAAGGCGATGGCTCAAGAGTTCGATTTGACCTAAACAAAATTTCCCTTAACATTCATTCCCCTCACCCCCAAAAAGAACTAAAAAGATACCAAATTAAAGCTCTTCGTGAATTTCTAATTAAAGCAGGAGTAGATTAATGCGATACAAAGACTATGAAGCTGTGATTGAATACGATGAAAGCGATCGCTTATTTTTTGGTCGCGTCATCAACACAGAAGATATTATTGTTTTTGATGGTCTTTCCGTTGATGAACTAGAACAGGCTTTTAAAACCGCCATTGAACAATATTTAATGGATTGTCAAACCCTCAATAAAATTCCTAATCAACCCACCTATTCCTTATCTTCTCATTAGTGCGATGCCGAAGGCACTGCGTAGCAGTACGCCGCTCTTGCTGTGCCTCGCTGTCCCATATTGGTCGGATTTTCATCTCATGGGTAAAACAAAAGGGTTCCTTCAATCCGACATTCAAGGTAACTTCACCCAGTTTCCCCAAATCTCCAGAAATCAATATAATTAACTTCAGGCTTTCTCCTAACCTGATTTTTTCCATGATTCCTTTAACTCTTAATCTCTTGCAAGGTTCCGTTACTTTTCGTTTCAGTCCCAGTGCTGCCTTGGATTTGCAAAGGGAAATTAACATTTTACTTGATCGCCTAAAAGCGATCGCCAGTAATGCCGCTAGTGGGGGTAAACCCCAACCCCAAAAACCGCTGGAATATCAGCACACTGGTGATGTGTTTCTGGAAGTGTTTTGTAATCCCAATATTTATCCGAGTCCTTTTTCGGCTAAAGTTTTGTTAACGGTTCGTGATGATCGCCTACGCTTAACCACAGAAGCAGAATTAACCCGTGTGATCGAAGATTTAGAGCGTTATCTCGACCAAAATAGTTAGAATCGGGGGATTTTTGGGGTTTCGACCTTTCCTTGTCGTCCCACCTCTCCCCATCTGATTATTCTTCTCTAGCTTGCCATGTTACCGACCGATTTATTGATTTCCCGTCAAAATGGCGAGACAATTATTCCCAAACGCTTACCGATCGCGACCGATTATCTGGCGATCGCTAAAGAACAAATCACCTGTTTTCAGGAAAGTATCGGTGAAACCAAGGGAGAATTAAGCCAAAAACTCCTAATCTTGGAGGGAGACAGTCCCGATTATAAAATTAAACGGGGATTTGCTCACCTATTAACCAATCATTTTGCCACCTTTGAGATTATTAGTCCCTTAGAACCGCAGGAATTAAGAAAAAGAGTTTTTGAACAAGCGGCCAACTTTGTTCCTATTCCCCAAAATCGATCGCTAATTCTGGAGAAAATTGCCCAGCAACTCAGCCAAGAATTAAATCAAGAAATTTTTCCAGTGGCTCTAGAAAAAGGACTCTATGCTGATTTAGCAGAGAATAAAATTCTCACTCAATTTGATGCTCCCACCCCTGAAAACTTAATTCATCGTTTTAACCTCTCGCAAATTCAAGGTATTTTTTATCGGGCCAATTATTTAATTATCAACGTCCACCGCAACGATCCAGGGGAATATAAATATCTCTTTCGCTATCTAAAACTATTTCGTTTAATGACTTATATCGAAGGGGATGCCGACACGGGATTTACTATTACTATCGATGGTCCCACCAGTTTATTTAAAGCTAACAGTCGTTATGGCATTGAAATCGCTAAATTAATACCGGCCCTACTCCATGTTACTCACTGGAATCTGAAGGCACAATTACAGTACAAAGATTCCTATACAGGAACTATTAAAAAACAACAGTTTAATTTAGAGGATAACTGTGGTCTGGTGTCCCACTATTCCCCGGGTAAACCCTACGATAGTATGTTAGAGGAATCTTTCGCTAAACGTTGGTTACAGTTAAAAACTGAATGGCAACTAGAAAGGGAAGTGGATTTAGTGCCTTTACCCGGAGGAGTGATGATTCCCGATTTCCGTTTATTGCATCCCGATGGTCGCGTTTTTCTCCTCGAAATTGTTGGTTATTGGCGACCAGAATACCTACAAAAGAAATTTTTACAGGTTAAATCGGCCCAAGCAAATAATCTAATCTTAGCCGTATCGGAACGGTTAAATCTAGAAAAAGCTGGAGTTAAATTTCAAAATCTACCCGCTCAGGTTATCTGGTTTAAAGATAAATTATCACCCCAAGCAGTGTTAGAAGTTTTAAATTAAAAGGTTAAGAAGCTAAAAGCGGAAGTATAATTTAATACTCCCGCTTCGGTTTAATCAGACTAGGTCAACTCTTTCGCTCAAGACCAGACAATGAGAGTTACATCATTGAGCAATGGCAGGATTGATGGACACTTTCACCACTTTATTTTTTTCTTCTTCCGCTTTCGGGAGGGTGAGGTTGAGAATGCCATCTTTGTATTCAGCAGTCACGTTAGTGTTATCAACCCGAACAGGTAGAGGAATAACCCGATGGAATTTACCATAACGGAATTCAGTGCGGGTAAATCCTTCTTCTTCGGTTTTAATTTCCGATTTTCTTTCACCATTAATGGTCAGACTATCGGCTGTTACTTCCACGTTGAGGTCTTTGGCTTCCATACCAGGTATTTCCAGTTTAAGCTGAACTGCCTCTGGCGTTTCGGTTATTTCCGCCGCTGGGATGAAGGATAACCCCATTTTTTCGCCATTGCCTACATCAGTCGGCACAAGACGGTCAAACAAGCGATTCATTTCTTTCTGTAGGCTTTCTACTTCTCTGAAAGGTTCCCAACGTATAAGTGCCATATAAGTCACCTCCGAAGTTTTCTTAAGGCTAGAGATGTTGGTTTATCTCTACACTTTTAGGATAGATAAAAGATTCTCTGACCGGGGTAGGGTTTTCGGTATTGAGTTTTTCCAGATTCCCGTACTATCTCCTATACTAGAGCTAGGTGAAAAGGTTTTTCCCAGGAAAGTGGGAATTATAAATTATGAATTATGAATTATAAATTATGAATTGGGAATTATAAATTATGAATTGGGGAGTGGGAAGTGAGAAGACCACTTCGTGCGCGACGTTCGGACGTTCGGCGAAGTTTAGTCGAGCGGACGGTGAGCCTGTCGAACCGTTGCGGGGGGAAGTGGGGGGTTTTCTCAGTGAACTGATAACTGATAACTGATAACTGATAACTGACTCCACCGACAAACTTGTTCAGCACAACCTAATTATCTACTGATGAATAATTAAACTTTCTAAACTGGTTTGTAAATCTTGGGTTAATTGTGCTACGGCCGAGCGTCGATCGCTTTTATAATCGCCATAGCGCTCGGATACGGAAATAGATTCGCCAATAGTTATTATCGCTTTTTGTTGACCAATTTGGGGACGAAAAAAGGGATTACCTCCCTTGATTCTTGTTACTAAATCCCAGAGTAATAAAATTGTCTCAGCAAATCTTTCTACGGTGGGTTTTTCTTTGACATAATAACCGGTTACTGAGACGAAACTTTCCACAATTCTCATGTGCCACATTTTTAAATTAGCTTCATCAGCAAGGCGATCAGCTAATCCTAATTCAAGGGGAGAAATAGAATGAGTGGGTTTTAATTCTTCCCGATAAATGCGTTCCCATCCTGCTTGTTCTAAACGACGACAGCGATCGATTACATTACCATAAGGAGAAAGATTAAAATAATTTTCTGCGGTTTGTAGGGCCACATCTAATAAATTGGCTAAACGTTTGGCTAGGGTTTCATTTGGATCATCACCATTGGCAGGTACTACCGGCAAAGATTGATAGTAGAAATCTCGATAAAAATCCTCCATTAAGGATAATAATCTTTCTCCTAACCGAAAAAGACGATCATATAAAACCTTTTCTTCTAGGGACGAATTCGGGGGGGGTTCTAAACCGCTATCGGTTTCTAAATCAGTTAAAATTCGCTCGATTTCTTGCCACACTGGAGTCAGATAAAAATACTGAATACCAATAGGTAAAATAATGACTTCTTGCTGTTGTTTAGCTTTTTTGACATCATCCACCCCCCAAAAAGCTAATTGAGAAATACCCGGTTCAATCGCACTGACAAGCTCATTATGTCCGTTAGTTGCCCCTTCCGGAGCAGCGGCTAAAGGATAATCTCCTTCTAATAATAAACGACGAGCAGATCGCAATCCGATTAAATCGGCTTTTCCCCGTTGAATTGGTGTGCCACCTAACTTAGAATATAACCATCCTACCCTTTCTCCAGCCCATAAAGGAATCCCTCGATCGTACATAAAATGAGCGTGAATCGGTGCTGGTAATTTTATTCCTAACTCTTGGGCTTTTTTGGGTACTAATTTCCACAAAAGATAGGCCATACAGTAGGGATCCCTAATACTGGGATGACGGAAAGCAAGCAGTAAACGTACTTTTTTCTCTTGACTTTTTTGATAAAATGTGATTAAAGTTTCTAGATTAGCGGCGGAAATTTCTCTTAAGTTGGTTTGAGTTTGTAACCAGAGAGGTAAAAAGATTTGACATCCCTTTAAAAGCAAGGGATTAAGGTCAGGTGGTATAAATTCTAGAGGAGGTTGTGCGCCCAAAGATAGATGAGACATATAAGTAGTCGTGCCAAATAAATTTCCTAGTTGAGACAGTTATCAGTTATCAGTTATCAGTTATCAGATTTGAGTTTACTGTTTATTGTTTACTGCTCTTAGATGTGTAATTAATTTTGCTTAGGTACTTAAGAAGGGAAGAATAAAAGAAAACTCTGATCAATAATTACCCACTGGCTAAAAGGTAATCACAGCAGCAAACAGGTGTCGAGCTAGATTTCAAATAGACTGGGATTACAGGCTCCCTCAACCGTGAAAGGAGAAATTAACCGACTTTAATCGAGGAGGAACACAAATAGCTTACCTCCTCACCTAAACAAATACAGCTATACTATAGCTCTATCCCCATTTCTCGCAAACGAGCTTCCAGACGTTGAGAACGCTGTCTTTCCGCTTCCAGAGCTTGCTGAGTAGCATTTAATTGCTCCTGTGCCGCAGCCGCTTGCTCCTGTGCCGCAGCCGCTTGCTCCTGTGCCGCAGCCGCTTGCTCCTGTGCCGCAGCCGCTTGCTCCTGTGCCGCAGCCGCTTGCTCCTGTGCCGCTTCTTCCGGCAAGGGGATTAAATTGCCTTCCGGGTCATAAAATCTCGCCCAGATTGCCGTTTCTCGGTCAATAGTACCCTGCCAAGTTCCCAACCAATAGCCCAAGGTTTCGCACCATAACCAGCCGCGCTCGTTTCGTTCTAAAGAATGGTAGCGTTGGTCGGCTCCTAAATGCCATCCTTGTAAAGAATTGCCATCAAAAGGATCGTAGATGAAATAATCTGGCGTGCGGAAGGTTCCCTCATAAATGGCTTTTTTTCGCACTTTATCAGTCCTAGCGGTACTAGGAGAGGTTAATTCCACGATAACGTCAGGATAACGTCCCTCTTCTTCCCAAATTACCCAACCCTGTCGCTCTCTCTTGCCATCGACATTGAGGACAGCGAAGAAATCGGGCCCGCGAAAATCGCGATTTTTCGCCTGTTCGCGGCTGAAATAAATAAACATATTGCCACCGGTGTAGAAGTCGTCTCGTTCGCCGTAACCCTGCTGTAGGGAGCGAATCAGCACATTCATGGCAATGCGGTGTCGGTTGCTTTCCAAGGGTTCACCATCATCAAAAATTAAGTCTGTGGGGGGTGGGGGGGGTTCCCAGAAGTCCTCGAAATCTTCTTCTATCAGTGCCGGAGAGGTGGCAGTTTCGTCGCTTTTGGCAATCGTCATTTTTTCGTCCTCTCTAGGTGGGAGTATCCATATTTTGGCTGATTATTTATCATGTTACATCATAATTTAGGAGTGAGGAGATAGATTTTAGCAGTTGAGAAAATTATCTTCGCTTAACAATGATCAAAACTTTTCTTCCTGGTGCGTTACATTGGTCAAACACACCCGAATAATATCCTTAAGCTAACCAAAAAACTTGGCTTTATCTTTAACTAATTTTGTCCCGATTCCAGCGGCAATGACTTCAGAGAGAATGCTAATTAAACGATAGATAGCAACGGTGACAAGTACGTTAGCGGCGGGAAATTTTTCTGAGTCTAAAAGTGCGATCACTGTAGCTTCAAACACCCCTAATCCTCCCGGCGCACCGGGGACAACTAAACCCAATAACCAAGCAAAACTAAAGGTTCCTAAGAGGGGTAAAATCTGAGCGGGGGTAATCATTTTTAACACCATCCAAGCTAAAATAAAACCCGCACCGCGCCACAATAAAAATCCAGTTTCACCCAAGAGAGGGACGAGAGGATATTTAGTTAGATAAACAGGTTCCTGAGCAATCTTTTTCTTTTGGCTAAGGATTTTGAGAGGATAATTTAAAAATTTGGGATGAATGCTGATTAAAATTAATCCTAAAACTATGATCTGTATCCCTAGACTTGAGCTAGATTTCATCCAACCTAAACCACTACCAATAACTGCTATGGCTAAGGCTGCACACACCAGCAATAAAAGTTCTAATAAAACGCTTAAACTAGCGGTTCCCCAATCACTTCCTGCTTTATTAATTGCCACAATGCGAGCATAAAAGTGGCCGATATTACCGGGTAGATATTTTCCTAAATTGGTAATCATATAGATGCCAATTCCCGCGGAGGTTTTAATCGGTTGTTGATAGCTTTTGAGTATCCATGTCCACACCCACCCTGCCCAAATTTGAGCGATAATGGTGGTGACAAGTGCCAAGAAAAGAAATAACCAGCCATGATTTTCAATTCTAACTGAGGTGACGTTATCCCAGTTATTTTTAAGATTGCTGAGAACAAAAAATAAGGTTCCCCCAATAATCAGCCAACGTAGAAACTTTTTCAGCATTTCATTTTTTCCTTTATTCATTTTCTGGAGGAAACCAGTCGAGAGCGAACAGATTTTCTAAACTGTAGGGACATTCCCCAGGAAAACTAACTTGATTATCGGTTTTTTCTCTAACATAATTTAAGGCTTTCTGGTAAATACGAGGTAATTCTTGAGTGAGATAATTGCGGAGATTAGTAGTTAAATAATTGTCGATCTGGTTTTGGAAATTGACAATTTCTGAGCGCCAATGACTAGGATTATATGTTCTTTCATCTTGCCAAAATTGTAGGAGTAAACAATGTCTAATAATTTGCTCTAGCAAACTAGCAACCCGAAACTTTTTTTCGTTTCCCAAATCTTCTAACTCCTCGATTAAGTTTTCTAAATCTAAAGCGTCAAAATTTTTAGCCTTGAGCAGTTCTATGGTTTCTGCTAACCAGAGGGAATCATCAATTTCGTAGAGAGTTTTTAAGTCGGGAATAACAGTCATTTTTTATCTCCTTGATGATAAGATGGTAGCCAATTAGGATCGAGAAGTTCTTCTAAACTGTAGGGACAAGTATCGGGAAAGTTAACTTGATTATCAGTTTTTTGACGAACGTATCGCACTGCATCTTCATAGATATTATCAAACTCTTGCTCCAGATATTTACGAAGATTTGTGGTTAAATAACGTTTTAGTTTATCTTTAAAACTCACTATCTCTGCTTGCCAATGAGCTTGGTTATATTCTCTTTCCCTTGTCCAAAATTGTAATAATAAACAATGTCTAATAATTTGCTGTAAAAAACTAGCAACACGAAACTTTTTCTCGTTTGCCAAATCTTCTAACTCCTCGATTAAGTTTTCTAAGTCTAACGCTTCAAAATTTTTAGCCTTGAGCAGTTCTATGGTTTCTGCTAACCAGAGAGAATCATCAATTTCGTAGAGAGTTTTTAAGTCGGGAATAACAGTCATTTTTTATCTCCTTGATTGTCAGATGGTAGCCAATTAGGATCGAGAAGTTCTTCTAAACTGTAGGGACAAGTATTGGGAAAGTTGACTTGATTGTTGGTCTTTTTTGTCACATAACGGATTGCTTTCTGATAAATATTATCAAATTCTTGTTCTAAATATTTCCGTAAACTTGCCGTTAGGTAGGTATTTAATTGATCTTGAAAATTTACCAGTTCTGACTCCCAATGACCTTGATTATATTCTCTTTCGCTTGCCCAAAATTGCAGTAACAAAGCATGACGAATAATTTGCTGTAAAAAACTAGCAACACGAAACTTTTTCTCGTTTCCCAAATCTTCTAACTCCTCGATTAAATTCTCTAAATCTAAAGTGTCAAATCTTTTATTCTTCAAGAGTTCGATAGTTGCTTCTAACCAGAGGGAATCATCAATCTCGTAGAGAGTTTTTAAGTCGGGAATAACAGTCATTTTTTATCTCCTTTATTCGTAAGATGGTAGCCAATTAGGATCGAGAAGTTCTTCTAAACTGTAGGGACAAGTATCAGGGAAAGTAACTTTATTCTTTGTCTTTTTCCGCACAAAGAAAACTGCATCTTCATAAATGTTAGTTAATTCATTTTGTAAATAATTACGGAGATTGGTGGTTAAGCCTCTTTTTAGCTGAATTTGAAAGTTGACTATTTCTAACTCCCAGTGATCCTGATTATATGCTCTTTCCTCTGTCCAAAACTGTAGAAGTAAAAAATGTCTAATAATTTGCTCTAATAAACTAGCAACACGAAACTTTTTTTCGTTTCCCAAGTCTTCTAACTCCTCGATTAAATTGTCTAAGTCTAGCGCTTCAAAGTTTTTAGCCTTGAGCAGTTCTATAGTTTCTGCTAACCAAAGAGAATCATCAATTTCGTAGAGAATTTTTAAGTCGGTAATAACAGTCATTTTTTATCTCCTTGATTGTCAGATGGTAGCCAATTAGGATCGAGAAGTTCTTCTAAACTGTAGGGACAAATATCAGGAAAGTTAACTTTATTATCAGTTTTTTGACGAACGTATTGCAGGGACTCAAAGTAAATTTGCTCAAATTCCTGTTCTAGATATTTGCGAAGATTTGTGGTTAAATAGCGCTGTAACTGATATTGAAAACTTATTATCTCTGCTTGCCAATTAGCCTGATTATATTCTCTTTCCCTTGTCCAAAATTGCAGTAACAAAGCATGACGAATAATTTGCTGTAAAAAACTAGCAACACGAAACTTTTTTTCGTTTCCCAAATCTTCTAACTCCTCGATTAAGTTTTCTAAGTCTAGCGCTTCAAAATTTTTAGCCTTGAGCAGTTCTATAGTTTCTTCTAACCAGAGGGAATCATCAATTTCGTAGAGAGTTTTTAAGTCGGGAATAACAGTCATTTTTTATTTCCCCTAGAATTGGCAATAGTGACCAGTTAAACCGATCACTACAGCTTTTATATACTAGATAATTTTAGCGGAGCGCAGACCGAAAAAGAGACCGAGGGCAATTCCGGTAAAAACGATCAGATAACCCGCTAAAGCAGCAACAGCTAACACAGACATGGTGAAAATCTCCCAAGTAATTTAATCTTTTTTAGCATTGTACCGTTATTCTTGCCCTTCCCCTTCCTCCTCTTCCATATCTTCCCCAAAGCGCTGCTGGGGGGGAATTGCGGCGACAATTGCCTCGATTACCTTGCCGACTGGAACAATTTCTAAGCCCACATCTTCGGGATAAACTTGACCTCTAGGGACAATCGCCCGTTTAAAGCCCAATTTCGCCGCTTCTTTTAATCTTAGTTCCATTTGCGACACTAAGCGCACTTGTCCGCCTAATCCCACTTCCCCGATTAAGACTGTGCGCGGATCCACGACTCGATCGCGAAAACTAGCGACAACAGCGATCGCCACTCCCAGATCCGCCGCCGGTTCTTCCACTCCCAACCCTCCCGCGGAGGCAACATAGGCATCTAATTTCGATAAAGGAATGCCGACGCGCTTTTCTAAAACAGCGAGAATTTGCTGTAATCGGTTGTATTCTATGCCCGTGGTCGATCTTCGGGGGGAAGCGTAGCTGGTGGGGCTAACTAATGCCTGTAACTCCACCACAATTGGGCGTGTACCTTCACAGGCTACCACCGTCGCCGTACCGGGGGAAAATTCGTCGCGATTGCCTAAAAACAATTCCGAGGGGTTTTCCACTTCCACCAAACCGTGATCCACCATCTCGAAAATACCGATCTCATGGGTTGCCCCAAAACGGTTTTTCACCGATCTTAAGAGACGATGGGAGGCATAGCGATCGCCTTCAAAATATAACACCGTATCGACCAAATGTTCCAAAACTCGCGGGCCCGCGATCGCTCCTTCTTTAGTCACATGACCGACAATTAATAAAGTAATATTCTCCCGTTTTGCCACCTGCATCAAGGCGGAGGTACATTCGCGAACTTGGGCGACGGATCCCGGTGCGGAAGTTAACGCCCCAAAATAAAGAGTTTGAATACTGTCAATTACCGCCACCTGTGGGCGTAAAGATTCTAATTCCCGCAAAATTTCCTCTAAATCGGTTTCTGGCAGGACATAGAGATGATTATCGAGTTCTGTGGTTGATTCAGAGGCTTTTTTCTCCTTGCCATTGCCATTATTTTCCGACTCCACGGCAACCACTCCCACCCCCAAACGGGCAGCCCGCAGTTTAATCTGTTGTCCCGATTCTTCGGCGGAAACGTAGAGGATGCGCGGTAATCTTTGGGCGAGTTGGTTGGTAACTTGCAGTAAAAGCGTCGATTTGCCGATGCCCGGATCGCCACCGATTAGTACAAGAGAACCGGGGACGATGCCACCACCGAGGACGCGATCGAATTCCCCGTAACCAGAGGGAAAACGTTCCTGTTCATACTGGGTAATTTCCGAGAAGCGAACCGAGATACGCGGTTGCGGGTTGCGTTGTCCTTTGCCGTTATTTGGGCGACTATTTTGCCATCCTGGGCGATTTACCGCCGGATTATTGCCACCAGCCATCACTTGTTCTTCTAGCGTCCCGTAGGTGTCACAACTGGGGCATTTTCCCAACCATTGGGGAGATTCCGCCCCACAAGCACTACAGATATATATTGTTCGCGATTTCGCCATGTTTTTTAAGAAAAGTTGAAGAAAAGTGGTTTGGGGATCAATTCTCTTGTCAAATTTAATTAAGTATGATAGAGGGGAAGGAAGACAATAAAGTTATTGATAATTGCCATAAAAGAAATAAAATAGGAAATTTAGGCTTAATGATAACGGCAAAAGGATATTCTATAAACAGGAACGCTCGTTATTTAACTTTAAAATTCATCACACTATTTAACTAAGGAGTGTTAATTCAATTGGAGAACCATAAGGAAAAAATTCTCGTTGTTGATGATGAAGCCAGCATCCGTCGTATCTTAGAGACTCGTTTGTCGATGATTGGTTATGAAGTCGTCACCGCCGCCGACGGGGAGGAAGCTTTAGAAACCTTCCGAACCGCTGAACCCGATTTAGTGGTTTTGGATGTGATGATGCCGAAATTAGACGGTTACGGTGTCTGTCAGGAACTCCGCAAAGAATCGGATATTCCTATCATTATGTTAACGGCTTTGGGGGATGTGGCCGATCGAATTACCGGGCTAGAATTGGGCGCGGATGACTATGTGGTTAAACCTTTTTCTCCCAAAGAACTCGAAGCGCGGATTCGTTCGGTGTTGCGTCGGGTAGAGAAAAATGGCGCGCCGGGGATTCCTAGTTCTGGTGTGATTCATATCGGTTCAATTAAAATCGATACCAATAAACGCCAAGTTTATAAGGGGGATGAACGCATCCGTCTGACTGGTATGGAATTTAGTTTACTAGAATTATTGGTCAGTCGCTCGGGAGAAGCTTTTTCGCGCTCGGAAATCCTTCAGGAAGTTTGGGGTTATACCCCCGAACGTCATGTGGATACGCGGGTGGTAGATGTGCATATTTCCCGTTTACGAGCCAAATTAGAGGATGATCCCAGCAATCCTGAGTTAATTCTCACCGCTAGAGGTACAGGCTATCTTTTTCAACGTATTCTAGAACTAGACGAGGAATAGTTCTCAGCTATGGCACCAGCTGATCCCAATCGTATTTTAAGACTGTTACCCCTGTTCGCTGGCATCGTCGGGGGTACGGTATTAATGTTTAATCGTTTTGCCACTGCCGATTTAACCCCATCGCAAGCGCGTTCCGATGTGATGGGAGTGATTTTGAGTGGGGTTTTAATTTTGGTGGGTTTAATCTGGCAAAGAGTTCAACCCCGCTTACCGGATGCTGTGGAATTAATCGGGCGCGAAGGCCTGGAATTTGCCCCAGATTTGCCAGAACCGGTTAAAATTGAGCTTGCTTGGGCTTCCCATTTACTTTTAACTAATACCGTGACAAAATCTCTGATCGTTTATTATCGGGGACAAGTTTTATTGCGTCGCGGTATCTTAAAGGAGAATTCTGAAGTTAAAGTTAGTAATATTATCAAAAGAGTTTTAGAAACCGGTAAAGCCGTTTATTTAGTTAATTTAAATTTATATCCCGCTAAAATCGAGTTTGACTATTTGCCAGAAAACACCCAAGGTTTAATCTGTCAACCCATCGGTAAGGAAGGTGTGTTAATTTTGGCGGCAAATGCAGCGCGCAGTTATACTAAACAAGATGAAATTTGGATCGAGGGAATTGCTGATAAATTAGCCAACACTTTCAGTCAGTTTTAGCCGATTTCAGTAAGATTTAAGAATTTGGTTAAGATGAGAGTAGGCAATTAGCGATCAACTTGTAGCTCAGGATTTTAACCGATGACTCAAACTGGTGAAACCGTTACCTATTCCCTTGAATCCGTCCTGACAAGGATCGAGAGTAAAATTGACACTCTCCAAAGAGATGTAGATCAGAAAATAGATTCCTTCCAGAGAGATGTTAATCAAAAATTTGATACTCTCCAGAGAGATATGGAGCAAAAATTTGACAATCTCCAAAAAGATGTTAATGATTTAAAGGTGGAAGTCACAGAAATCAAAGGAGATATTAAAACTCTTGATCAGAAAGTCGAAACGATGGATAAACGACTGGAAAAAGTCGAATATAGTTATGCAGTCTTGGTTAAAGATATTGCTCACTTGAAAGGGTTTAAATCCCTGATTATCCCCATGATTGTGGCTTTTTTAAGTGCCGTGGTAACTTTGGGATTGCGCGGCTTTTTTCTTGGCAATAAACCTTAATTTTTTATGTCAAGAAAGTAATTATTTGCAAGAGGTTTTTAATTATGACACAAACTAGCGAAACCGTTACCTATTCCCTTGAATCCGTACTGACAAGGATCGAGAGTAAAATCGACACTCTCCAAAGAGATGTTAATGATTTGAAAAGCTCGCTCTTGAAAAAGGGGACAATTGTTAATTATTATTAAAAGTATATTTACTAATTAACCAAAATACCAGTGAAACTAGCTCAAGCTCAGACGATATTAACAGACACTGTAACCGTATTTTGGGGAGAATGGCTAGATTTACGGGCGAGAGTCCTTCAGATCGCCGCCACCGGTCTAGTTTCTCCCCTAATCTATATTATCGGTTTCGGGTTGGGGTTGGGAAGCGCTCTCGATCGCTCAATGAAACCCTCGATCGGCGATTCTTATCTAGAATTTATTTTACCCGGAATGGTGGCCCTGTCCTCAATGGCGATCAGTTTCGGGGGAACCACCTTTTCCATCTGTGGCGATCGCTTATTTAATAAAACCTTCGAGGAATTATTATTACTTCCCGTCCATCCCCTCTCATTATTTTTAGGCAAAGTTTTTGCGGGAATTTTGCGCGGTGTCATGACTTCTGCATCAGTGATTCTCATCGCTATTTTATTTACAGGAAAATTTGCTAGTTTTCTCAATCCCCTCTTTTTATTAGTTTTAATCTTAAATTGTGCCGTCTTTGCCGGTTTAGGGGCAATTGTCGGATTGCGAGTTAAATCCCTCGAAAGTGTCGGTCTCTATAATAACTTTTTAATCGTGCCGATGTCTTTTTTAGGAGCAACTTTTTTTGATCCCCAAACCTTACCCTGGGCATTAAAAATTATTGTTTATTCCTTGCCCCTTACCTATGCTAGTCTAGGATTAAGAGCCGCAGCCTACGATATCAATCAATTTCCTTGGTTCGCTATCCCCATTTTATTCATCGTCGCTATTCTTCTCTCGATTGTCGGCGCTTATCAATTCTCCCATCAACGGGATTAAATCAGTTATCAGTTATCAGTTATCAGTAATCAGTGGTCAGATTTTAGTTTTCGGTGAACAGTATTAAGTGGCAAGTTTTAAGCTTTCTTTTCACGGATTACTGTTTACTGTTTACCGATAAAAGCAAAAAGCTCCTATCTCCTGACTCCTATCTCCTGACTCCTATCTCCTATCTCCTGACTCCTATCTCCTGACTCCTTTTTCCCTTGAATAAATATATCCTTTTTTATAAACCCTACGATGTATTATGTCAGTTTACTGATGAAAATGGGCGCTCGACTTTAAAAGATTATATTCCCATCCCAAATATCTATTCCGTCGGTCGTTTAGATAGGGACAGTGAGGGATTATTATTACTCACAGATAACGGTCAATTACAGCATCGTTTAGGTCATCGTCAATTTGCTCATCCGCGCACCTATTGGATACAAGTCGAAAGAATTCCAGACTTAAACGCTTTAGAAAAATTGCGTCAAGGTCTTCCTATTCAGGATTATCACACTCGACCGGCAATAGTTAACTTACTAGATTTTGAACCGGATTTACCCCCCAGAGAGCCACCGATTCGTTATCGAAAATCTGTTCCCACCGCTTGGTTAGAAATTACCTTAACTGAGGGAAGAAATCGTCAGGTAAGAAGGATGACTGCTGCCGTTGGTTATCCCACTTTAAGATTAATTAGAACAGCCATTACTATTGACAAAAACAATAAATTATGCTTAACAGGATTACAACCCGGTCAATGGCGAGAAGTGACTGAAAAAGAGAGAAAAGCCTTAGAAAGGTTATAATTTTTGTAAGCAACCTTGATAACCAAAATTGAATGTATAGTTTGGGACTTGCTCAGATGATCCACAATTATCTATAATCGTGAATATTAAACCTAAAGACAAACATGAAAGTTAAAATTAAAAATCTTGGCATTTTAAAACAAGCAGAATTCAGTCTAGGCGACCTCACAATTATCTGTGGTGGTAATAATACAGGTAAAACTTATGCTACATATTCTTTATTTGGTTTTTTATATACTTGGCGAAGACTATTAATGTTGCCAAAATTTGGACTCAAAGAAAAAATTGATCAACTACTTTCTGATGGTGTAATTAGTCTCGATCTACAGGAGTATGTTCAACATTGTGACAGTATTCTTACTACAGTTTGTCAAAGATATGTTCGACAAATACCTGAAGTTTTTGCGGCCAACGAGGAGAGGTTTAAAAATGTTGATTTTCAGATAGAATTAAATTTTGATAATATTCAATTTAAAAAGAAGTATGAAAGGAAAATTAGTACAGCAACATTGGAAATTATCTCGATTAGCAAAACTGAAAATAACCCCTATTTATCCATTACATTGCTAAGAGACAAATCTAATATAAATCTGTTAGTTAATGTTCTTGAAGAGATCATTGACAACAGTATCAAAGATATAATTTTCTCTCAGTTTTTTCCCAGGCCATTTATTGCCAGTGCAGAAAGGACAGGAGCGGCAATTTTTCGCAAAGAGTTAAATTTTGCTCGTAATCGTTTACTGGAAGAAATTAGCAAAAATAGCAATTTTGATCCTACGGAACTGTTATTTAATGTTTCTCAGGATTATGCGCTCCCGGTCAAAGAAAATGTAGATTTTACTAGACAAATAGAAACAATTGTCAAAAAAACTAGCTTTATTGCCGAAAATCATCCCAGTATTTTAGAAGATTTTGCCGATATTATTGGTGGGCAATATATGATTACTAGCAATGATGAACTTTATTACATTCCTAAAGGAAAAAAACTTAGACTATCGATGGATGAAAGTTCTAGTGCTGTACGTTCTCTTTTAGACATTGGCTTTTATTTAAGACACGAAGCTCGAATCGGAGATTTGTTGATAGTAGATGAACCTGAATTAAATCTCCATCCAGAAAATCAACGCTGTATCGCTAAACTTTTCGCTCGACTGATCAACATTGGTATTAAAGTTTTTATCACTACTCACAGTGATTATATTATCAAAGAAATAAACACATTAATTATGCTCAACCATGATAAACCACACCTGAAACAAATTGCCGTAGAAGAAGGCTATAGACAAGAGGAATTATTATCGGCCGATCAAGTTAAAGTCTATATTGCTGAAAAAGCTTTAGAGATGTTAAAAGGAAAAAAAAGAAAGACCAAATTTAACACTTTAACTCCCGCTAAAATTGATCCCGAAATGGGTATAGAAGCGCGCAGTTTTGATACTACTATCGAAAAGATGAATCGTATTCAAGCGGCTATTATTTGGGGTGAGGAGTAATGTCTGATATTGCTATGCTCAAAGAAATGATTAAGGATTGTGCGATAGTAGAGTTGGAATATAAAAAAGAGTACAAACGAGATATTTATTTACTGAAACTGACAGAAACTCAAGATAACTATTCGTTTGTGATTAGTGGAATGCCTGAACCCGATCAAGTTATTGCGATCAAGCTAGATGAGTTTTTTGATGTCCGCAAAATTTTTACTGGTAATCAAGGTGAGTGTAAGCGTGCAGATTTTATAATTATCGCTAATACCACTTCTGAAAAAGTTATCCTTTGTTTGGAAATGAAGAAAAGCAGAGATGATAATTCATCGATAATTAAACAATTAAAAGGAGCCAAATGCTTTGTCTCCTATTGTCGTGAAATTGGACGCTCATTTTGGAATAAACCCGATTTTCTTCAGGACTATCAATATCGCTTTGTTAGTATTAAAAATATCAGTATTTCTAAAACAAACACCAGCAGCCCTAAATTTTCTCAAAAAAGTGAGATTCACGATCAACCAGAAAAAATGTTAAAAATTTCCGCTCAAGCCAAGCACTTTCAAGAATTAATTTAGTCCTATAGCTTGACATTATGACTGATTTAATCTCGATCGAATAACGATCTTTTGCCTAGAGTACCGAAAGATAGTTATCGATTCTCATTTTTAAAAACTTCAAACACCTGCCGACTGAAATATTTTAACTTATCAGCCACCTTAGGAGAGGGTTGATAATTACCGACTAATTGCCAATTTTCCACCGTAGATAGTCGCCAAGCGGTTCCTTGATGGTTAAAAGCCTGCATTTCTAAGCCAATCAAACGCTGATGTTGATCCTCGCTATCGAGATGAAAACGAATTTGTACCAGAATACTGCGCCCTTGAATTCTGGGACTCCAACCGGGAAAATGGAAAGCGATATCGATCGAGTCGGGATCCGTTAACTCCCTTGTGTGGGGATCATTGCGCCAAGGTTTCAGATCTGCCTTTGCATCGGGGAATTGTTGTTTAAACAGGTTGACGAGTGTGGCGATCTTTGCCGTTAATTCTAATCCTTTTGCCTGTTCCGACGCATTCATGCTCACCTCTGATAATTGCTTATAAAGTAACTATTTATACAGTTTAGCCCTGCTTTTTGCGACTATTGCACCAATTATAACGATATTTTCTCGATCAAGTCGAAAATGCCGCACCCGTCAATCCAGATAGCCGCTGCCAAAAAGACAAAATCAAAACTAAACTAGAAAATAGGATAATCGACAGGAACAGTATTTTCTATGAATCCCCAAGAGTCTCTATTACAATCGATCGAAAAATTAGGCTATCGGGTTACGGTGGGTGATGTGGCGGCAAAATCGGGTTTAGAGATTAACGCTGCACAACAAGGATTATTAGCTTTAGCTGCGGAAGCGGGGGGACATTTACAGGTAGCAGATACGGGGGAGATTATCTATCTTTTTCCCGAAAATTTTCGCTCGATTCTCCTGAATAAATATTGGCAATTAAAGTTAAAAGCTTTCGGTAGTAAAATCTGGCAAGTAGTTTTTTATGTTATTCGCATTTCCTTTGGCATTGTTTTAATTATTTCGATTTTAATCCTGTTGCTGGCTATTCTGGCGATCCTGATCGGCTTAATGTTTAAAGATAGTGACTCGGATAACAATTCTGGAGATAACAAAATTAATATTAACTTCTTTCCCACGGACTTTTTCTGGATTTTTTATCCCGATTTTGGTAATAACTACTACGAAAGAAGAGATAGGGAAGTTAAGGCAGACAAACTTCCTAGTAAGATGAATTTTCTGGAGTCAGTTTTTTCTTTTCTTTTTGGCGATGGCGATCCTAATTTTAATTTAGAGGAGAGACGCTGGCAAACTATCGGTAAAGTAATTCAAAATAATCGTGGCTCGATTATTGCTCCACAAATTGCTCCCTATCTCGATAGTATTACCCCTAATTATGAGGAGACAGAAGACTATATACTCCCAGTTTTAACTCGCTTTAATGGTTTGCCGCAAGTGTCCGATCGAGGCGATATTATCTATTATTTTCCCGATCTACAGGTGACAACCAAAGAGAGAAAAGTACAAGCAGTATCGCCCTATCTAAGGGAAAAAAGCTGGAAGTTTAGCGAAGCGGATAGCGGTCAAATTATCTTAGCTTTAGGTTTAGGGGGGGTTAACTTTATCCTCGCTTTAGTTTTAGGATATTTGCTCAACAGTGATAGTGTCGATTTGAGCGGTTCTCTGGGGTCGATAGTCACAGGGATTTACGGTTTTCTCCTCAGTTATGCCGCTGCTTTTTTGGGGATTCCCCTCGGTCGTTATTTCTTTTTGCAGTGGAGAAATGAGCGGGTTAATCAACGCAATCAACAGCGAGAAAAAAGAGCGGATTTATTAGCACAAAGTAATCCTGAATTAGAGGAAAAACTGGCCTACTCTCGTCAATTTGCTGACCAAAAAGTGATTACAGATGCTGATATTAGTTATTCTACCGATCAAGACTATCTCGAACAAGAGATCGAGCGCTCCGATAAAATCGATCGAGAATGGCAAAAACGCTTAGAATCGCCCGATTAATCGCTTTTGTGGTGTGGGAGGTCATTCTGTTATTCTGACTAGAAAATAGAAGCTGAAATAACGCAAATTCGTCAATCATACTAAATCCGTTGAGTGATACTGCATGAGTAGAAAACGGGTTTCTCGGAGAAACCCGTTTTCTGTGCGTTACTCTGACAATTTTTAACACCTACCTACTCAACTTAAACGATCGAGAGTGCGATACTGAATTGCTTCGGCAACGTGGGAACTTTTCAGCATTTCACTATCTCCTAAATCGGCAATGGTGCGGGCAACTTTGAGAATGCGATCCATTGCTCGGGCCGATAAACCCAATTTTCGGATTGCCCCTTCTAAAATATGGCGACTGCTATCATCAAGAGCGCAAAAACGCCGCAAATGCTCGGAATTCATCTCCGCATTAGAGCGAATCCCCGTATTTTGAAAGCGATCGCTGACCTTTTGTCTGGCCCCTTCTACCCGTTGCCGCACCTGCTCAGAAGCTTCTCCCCGACTCTCTTGGGTCATTTCTTCTGGTTTCAGGCGATTTACCGTCACTTGTAGGTCAATACGGTCTAAAAGCGGTCCCGATAATTTCGCCCAATACTGTTCCCGTTGTCGCGGTGAACAGCTGCAGGGTTGCACCGAATCGCCGTAATAACCACAGGGACAGGGATTGGTACTTGCCACCAGGGTAAAACGCGCCGGAAAAGCGACGGAAAGACGAGTGCGAGAAATGCTCACATAACCATCCTCTAGGGGTTGCCGGAGATATTCCAAGACACTGCGCTTAAATTCCGTTAATTCGTCCAAAAATAAAATACCACGGTGAGAAAGGGAGATTTCTCCCGGTCGGGGATAAGTGCCACCTCCCACCAGCGCTGCCCCGGAAGCGGAGTGATGGGGACTGCGAAAAGGACGCTCGCGCACCAAGGAACCTCGATCCTTCAGTAATCCGGCGACGGAATGAATCTGGGAGACTTCTAGGGATTCGGCAAAGGTAAGCTGGGGCAGAATACCGGGTAAACGTCGCGCTAACATGGTTTTACCGCTGCCCGGTGGCCCGACAAAAATTAGGTTATGACCCCCAGCTGCGGCAATTTCCAGGGCCCGACGGCCAATTGCTTGACCTTTGACATCCTTGAGATCGGGGAGATTTATCTGCGATCGCCCAAATTCCTCGGCAGCGTTAAAAGTCATCGGTGAATAGCGATCGGGTTCATTTAAGAAATTTACCACTTCCGATAGATGACGAAACCCATACACTTGTACTCCTTTAACTACGGCCGCTTCTTTGGCATTATCGGCGGGAACCACTAAACCCTTAATCCCCATTTTTTCGGCAGCGGCAGCAATGGGTAAAACCCCCGCCACGGGACGCAAACTACCATCGAGGGATAATTCGCCTAAAAAGAGAAAATCCCCCAATAAACCGGCTTCTACCTGTTCGGAAGCCCCTAAAATGCCGATACTAATCGGTAAATCATAAATTGGCCCCTCTTTGCGGATATCGGCGGGACTTAAATTGATGACAATTTTGCGGATGGGAAAGGCAAATCCGGCATTTTTTAGGGAAGCTTTTACCCTTTCTTTCGACTCCTGCACTGCGGTATCGGGTAAACCCACCACGGCAATTCCGGGTAATCCCCCCGATACATCCACCTCTACCCCGATTTTAATGGCATCGATGCCGATAATTGCCGCACTCCAAACCCTTGCTAACATTTTGGCTCAAGTAAAAATAAAGTGAGTTCTTAGGAAAATGAAACAGGATGTTAGGCTAGTTTTCCGCATAAAAATGATTTTATCTGGGAATTTACCTGGAAAATCACCGTATTTCTGGGGATAACCTAGCCAGAAAAGCTGAGAGCTTAATGGTATAGTTAAAAAAAAAGCAATTTGTCTATGAGCGAGACTATTTTTAGCAAAATTATCCGTAAAGAAATTCCTGCCTCGATCGTCTATGAAGATGATCTGGTTCTCGCTTTTCGAGATGTTAATCCCCAAGCACCCACCCATATCCTCATTATCCCCAAAAAACCGATTCCGAAACTAGAGGAAGCCAGCGACAGCGATCGCGATTTATTGGGACATTTGTTACTAACTGTTAAAAAGGTGGCCGCCGAAGTCAAATTAAGTCAAGGTTATCGAGTGGTGATCAATAATGGGGAACATGGAGGTCAAACCGTCGATCATCTTCATGTCCATCTTTTGGGCGATCGCCCAATGTCCTGGCCTCCGGGTTAAACCACCCTTATTTTCCCCCATTTTTGGGGAATTATAGAGCTAGAAGCCTTCTTTTCCGAGTCTGTCTTCTCGATTTAGTTAGTAGTTAACCCCGATTTCCCGTTAGGGAACATCGAACATTACCCGTTCAAGAGAGCGATTGGGATCAATGTAGGATTGGCGCGAATGGAGACAAGCATGATTGTCCATGATTAAGATCTGTTCTGCTTTTAAATAGAGCGGAACGTGATAGGCTTCAAACAGTTCCAGAAATCTGTTACATAAAGCCATTAAACGGGGATCTAGACCGGAAGCGACCGGTTTATTAAGATCGGGGCTAAATTCCCGATAAACCAGCACATTATAGCTAAAGCGGATGATTTCGGCATCTCGTTGCCAAATGGGTGCGAAACAGCTTTCTTTGCCGTCTTTAGAGATAAAATATTGAGGTTGAGTCGCCATAAAATGTTGTTCCTCAAGGGTAAAATGACGCAATAAGTCATCAAACTTAACCAAAGTCGTTGCACCCCCACCCCAACGATCTGGAGTTTTACAGCGCAAACAGAGGTATTTAGGCGGGATAGCTTTGTAAGCCCATTCTGTGTGAGGTAAAAGCCCAATTCCCAGGGATTGTGCGTCACTTTTGCCCATAGCGTCAGGATTTGCTTTGATAGGATAGATAATCTCTCCGTTAGTTTGGATCACGGGGGTTGCTTGGGTAACATCCTGTAAACCTTGCAACCAGCGATCGCCGCAAGGGTTATCGAAGACAAAAAAACCGTTTTTTTTCAGGTTTTCCTGTAGAGTAAATGATTTTTGCTCAGTTCCGATCGCCGAGGAAAAATCTGGCTTCGACGGTGCTAGAATTAATGCTGCCATGAGTCAACTCCTTTGTGTTCTTGCGGCTTTTCGTCCGCTTACTTAACCAATGAGAGCTAGGAGACTTCTTTTTGCAGTTGTGGGAAAAATAATTTTAAGGAAAAGACAATGCCGTGAACGACGAGCTTATTCCCCTAGTCAAGGTGGCAACCTACTGGCGGCTACGACTCCGTAATGTTGAGCCGACGACCAACCAACCCCTTGAAGAGAATGACCCCAACTTTCTCCCCTCAGGGAGTGAGCAGTGGTTACAAACGGAAAAGCGCTTTTATGAATGTATGGATAACATCATTCAGTTTCTCGACTCCCCAAGGGTGCTAACCAGCCTACCGCTAGAGAGTCTCCTACCTTTATGCGCTCTTCTGCGGCTCGTTCTCGATAACCGTCATCCCAGTGGCAATGAGTGCGTCATACCCGAATCTCCTTACTATCGAGCAAAGGATAACCCAACTTGGCAGCAACTCGATCGCCTCTGGCATATCCTTAAGGATGACATTGGCATAAAGTTAGCTCCTAAAATCAAAAACTGGATCTCCGCTCCCTGGATTAAAGAGAAGATTAGCAACCAATATGAACAGGAACTTGAACTTGAGCAAGAGGACATTAATCAAGCGCAATTCCGGGTGTGGCGCTATCTTGGCCTGAGCTTAAAAGGCCAACCAACCCCCAGGGGTAAGGATTCTGTCTTTAATCCCCATTACCGACAACAGAGTGAAGAGTGTACCGTTAAAGGGTGGCTGAGAAAAAGAATCTATCACGAGGTGAGGACAGTAGCCCAAAGAAAAGCCCAAGAGCAACGCTTGAGGGCGAATCCCCGAGTTAACCCCAATGATGCAGATCAAACCATTGATCCTTTAGATAACATTCAGTCTAAGCCGTCTCAAGCTTGGTGGGAGCAGATCAGAGAAGCAGTGGAGGGTCCCTGTGCAGAAGAACTCCAACAGATTCAGCCCCGAAGCATAAAATTAAGGCACATTAACGCCCAAAAGGTGATCTTAAGTCTCTTACCCCCAGAATCCCTCACCTGGGAGGAAATGGCACAACAGTGGGGGTGCGACGACACCACAATTCGCCGATTCTATAATGACAAGTGTTGTCCTTGGCTCCGAGAACATTTTTCCGCAGAAGATCTTCTCTCGCGAGACCGAAGTTAACCCAGAAAACGGGTTTCTTCGAGAAACCCGTTTTCTAATGTCCCCTGTTCCCCCCTAGAAAATTATGTCTATCTCTACTTCAACCTCAGATGTCAATGAACCTCTCTATTCTTCAGAGGACTGGATTGATGATGACGAATTGGAAAACGATCCTGAGTTTCAGGAGTGGTTAGCGATCGCCGACACAACGGAGGAGGAGGACAGCACCGGACAAGCATCCTCTTCTGTTTGGGTTCCCTGGAGTGCAGCAGATCAAGACCGGGCCAATAAACTGGCCCTGGCTCACCCTAACCCAACTTTTGGGGAACTGATTCGTCAAAACACTTTAGCGGCGGCGGTGTTGACCCATTATCTGGATGATCATGGTATAGAGATGGATCATGCAGCGGCTAACCATACTCAAGCGGTGCTACAACTGCTTAATCCAACAGCAGATGTGGTACTACCTAAACTTGGTAAACTGGAAGCTTTATTAGTTCCCCAAGACTCTGGTGCAGAACCGTTGGATTTAAGCCAAGTTAAGGTCAAGATTGACCTAAATCCGGCAACCCTAGCCTATGTTTTAGTCGAGTTAGGGGAAGGAGGAGCTTGGTTAACTGGGGTTCTGTTGAGTTCTGACCTGCGCCAAGATTTCCCAGAAGGCGGCGCGGTGTCTTTGGCGATGAGGAAACCTATGTCGGCGCTGTGGGAAGCTTACCGTCGGTGGGAAAACTGTCAGCAAATCATGGCGCAGTATATCGATAAACAAGGCTGGTCGGCGGAACAGCGAGCGGAGGTAATCACGGTGTTAAACTGGGTCTGGGACTATCGGCAGGACTATGAGCGTCCGACGCTATTAAAGGAGTTTTTAGAAGAGAAGGCCAGCGAGAATCATGAGAATTTTAAACCCTCAGCCTCGAATCTCCAAGAGGTAAGGGAAGCAACGCCTGAGCCGTCTTCAGAGGGTGCGGTGGACTGGCTGGATGTGGCGATGGATTTGCTTGATGAATTGGGAAAATTTATTTAAAAAATAATCATGAAAAGCATTAAAATAATTGTCGAAAAATACCTAGATGGCTATATTGCTTAACCTTTAGGCATTGAAGTAGTTGTCATTAAAAAAGAGGTTAACAGATGCAAAACTTGCGTCAGATTTCTTTACTAACAAGTAAAATGTAGGGTGCGTTAGACGGCGATAATCTCTGCTCAAACTTAAATCTAACAATCCGTCGTAACGCACCACATCTATCATTAATTTAACTTCATTATAACATATAATTAATTTGCAAGAGTTCTTGTCTATCATTAATTTATTTGGTGCGTTACGCTATCGCTAACGCACCCTACTACTACTACTATTATTATCTGTAATTATATCCCAATTGATGATGGTTTTGTATATATTCTGCCACTACTTTTTTGCGGTTTTCTCGCAATGACAAATCAGGTGGAGCATTTTCTAAAAGATGCTGAGGATGACCTCCCCGGCGTTGTAATAAAGTTTTACGCGGTTTTAAGCTTTGCCAATGTTCGTAAATGAGTTTTTTTAGAAGTTCTTCTGAGCTAATATTCTCTTCAGAAATGATGTCCGCTAGATAGTTCTCGGTTTCTCGATCTAGATTAATGGATAACATTGTTACCTCATAGGATAAATCAACATCTTTGATTATAGTAGAATGTAGGGTGCGTTAGACGACAATCTCTGCTTAAACTTAAATCTAACAATCCGTCGTAACGCACCACATCTATCATTAATTTAACTACTACTTGGTGCGTTACGCTATCGAAGGGCGCACCCTACTAAAAACTCTAGATATTACCATCCTACGGACAATCCAGGGTTATTAAATCAATCACCGTTAGGCTACTGGGAACTTCGACTATCTACGACTTTTCCAGTATCCAGGTTCTCGGCTGCAATGCATAACCGCCAAAATGAGAATGTAGTCTTGCTCGATTGTATAGAGAATTGCATAGGGAAATCTGCGTGCCATGCATCGTCGGACAGCATCATCAATAACAACATAATGAGTAGGAGATGCTCTAATTCGATAAACCGTATCCTCGATAGCATTGATAAATGCCTGTGCAACCTCAACCCGTTGCCCTGTATAGTATTGAACCGCTTCAGCATATTCAGTGAGAGCTTCAGGGTGAAATACATACCTCATGGCTCAATCAGTCGTCTAACTTGAGCCAGAGCTTCTTCCCCCGAAATTGGCTGCACAGAGCCATCCCGAACCTCGCCTCTTCGTCTTTTTGCTTCAGTTACCCAAACTGCCTGAATTGTTGAATCGGTATCGAATTCTAAGCTTTCTACCAACTTGTCTGCAAGCAGCGCCCTTGATACACTAGGTAAGGACAATATCTCTTCTGTCAGTTGCTCAATTGATCCCATAGCCCGTCGCAGAATAATAAACTCTAAGTATTATCATTCTATAGCAAAATCGACTAAGTTAGTTCTTTTTTGATAAATCTTTAATTAATCTGCTATGGGCAGTGCGTTAAGCTATCGAAGAGCGCACCCTACTATAATTAGACTAGAATTGAGTTTGCTAGAGAAAAATTCAGGGTACGGGCGAAGCATTCGGATAGGAAATCTAGGGTTTCAGTAATAGGTTATTGTCCGAATGCTTCGCCCCTACTCAATCATCTAACAATCCGTCGTAACGCACCACATCTATCATTAATTTAACTACTACTTGGTGCGTTACGCTATCGAAGAGCGCACCCTACTATAATTAGACTAGAATTGAGTTTGCTAGAGAAAAATTCAGGGTACGGGCGAAGCATTCGGATAGGAAATCTAGGGTTTCAGTAATAGGTTATTGTCCGAATGCTTCGCCCCTACTCAATCATCTAACAATCCGTCGTAACGCACCACATCTATCATTAATTTAACTACTACTTGGTGCGTTACGCTATCTGGGTGCGTTACGCTATCGAAGAGCGCACCCTACTAAAAACAATCATGAACGAAGCAAGAATAGAAGCTTACTTAGCACTAATCCAGGCACTACTCCAGTGCGAAAATGGTCAAGAACCAGCGCTATTACAAGCTAATGCGGAATTACTTGATGCAGGCTTAGTCGCTGTGATGAAGCAGTATGCAGACTTCTTAGAACAGCAAGGAGACAGCAATAACGGGAGATGGTTGAGGAATATGGCGCAACAGTTAGAGCAAATTTTAGACGCGCCAAGGGATAATCAAAACCCCTACATCACCCCCCTTATCAAGGGGGGCAGGGGGGATCGAACCCAAAGTTTTTTACAAACCCTACTGCAAACCGTCGAGGAAAGTAACGGAAACCGCCAAGTAATTTATCCCCTGCTCGACAATAACCTCCATCTCTTAGATGAAAACTTAGTTAACCTCCTCCGTGCTTGGGGAAATCAAACCAAGGAACAAGCCAGTCCAGAGGAAACCAACCAACTAGGAGGATTATTCTATTCTCTTGCTTATGCTTTTTATGAGTTTCCTAGAGGTAATCCACGCATTAACCTGGACATCGCCATCTATGGATACGAATTTCGCGCCGCCACCATCCGCCGCCAACCCGGATTAGAAAGGGATTTAGCCCAAACCCTGACTAATCTGGGCAATGCCTACAGCACCCAAGCCCAATTGGGTCAAGAGCCGGTAGCCAACCTAGAACGGGCGATCGCCAACTACACCGAAGCCGCCACCATCTTCCGCCAACCCGGATTAGAAAGGGATTTAGCCCTAACCCTCAATAATCTGGGCGCAGCCTACCAGACCCAAGCCGAATTGGGTCAAGAGCCGGTAGCCAACCTAGAACGGGCGATCGCCAACTACACCGAAGCCGCCACCATCCGCCGCCAACCCGGATTAGAAAGGGATTTAGCCCAAACCCTGACTAATCTGGGCATAGCCTACCAGACCCAAGCCGAATTGGGTCAAGAGCCGGTAGCCAACCTAGAACGGGCGATCGCCAACTACACCGAAGCCGCCACCATCCGCCGCCAACCCGGATTAGAAAGGGATTTAGCCCAAACCCTGACTAATCTGGGCATAGCCTACAGGACCCAAGCCCAATTGGGTCAAGAGCCAGTAGCCAACCTAGAACGGGCGATCGCCAACTACACCGAAGCCGCCACCATCTTCCGCCAACCGGGATTAGAAAGGGATTTAGCCCAAACCCTGACTAATCTGGGCATAGCCTACAGCACCCAAGCCGAATTGGGTCAAGAGCCGGTAGCCAACCTAGAACGGGCGATCGCCAACTACACCGAAGCCGCCACCATCCGCCGCCAACCCGGATTAGAAAGGGATTTAGCCCAAACCCTGACTAATCTGGGCATAGCCTACAGCACCCAAGCCGAATTGGGTCAAGAGCCGGTAGCCAACCTAGAACGGGCGATCGCCAACTACACCGAAGCCGCCACCATCTTCCGCCAACCCGGATTAGAAAGGGATTTAGCCCAAACCCTGACTAATCTGGGCATAGCCTACAGCACCCAAGCCGAATTGGGTCAAGAGCCGGTAGCCAACCTAGAACGGGCGATCGCCAACTACACCGAAGCCGCCACCATCTTCCGCCAACCGGGATTAGAAAGGGAATTAGCCGCAACCCTGAATAATCTGGGCGCAGCCTACGGGACCCAAGCCCAATTGGGTCAAGAGCCGGTAGCCAACCTAGAACGGGCGATCGCCAACTACACCGAAGCCGCCACAACTTACCGCCAACCCGGATTAGAAAGGGATTTAGCCCAAACCCTGACTAATCTGGGCGTAGCCTACGTCACCCAAGCCGAACTGGGTCAAGAGCCGGTAGCCAACCTAGAACGGGCGATCGCCAACTACAGCGAAGCCGCCACCATCCGCCGCCAACCCGGATTAGAAAGGGATTTAGCCCAAACCCTGACTAATCTGGGCGTAGCCTACGTCACCCAAGCCGAACTGGGTCAAGAGCCGGTAGCCAACCTAGAACGGGCGATCGCCAACCACACCGAAGCCGCCACCATCCGCCGCCAACCGGGATTAGAAAGGGATTTAGCCGGAACCCTGACTAATCTGGGCGTAGCCTACAGCACCCAAGCCGAATTGGGTCAAGAGCCGGTAGCCAACCTAGAACGGGCGATCGCCAACTACACCGAAGCCGCCACAACTTACCGCCAACCCGGATTAGAAAGGGATTTAGCCGCAACCCTGAATAATCTGGGCATAGCCTACAGTACCCAAGCCGAATTGGGTCAAGAGCCGGTAGCCAACCTAGAACGGGCGATCGCCTTTTGTCGAGAGGCACTTTCCTTTCTCAACCCCACTCTCTTACCGGCTGACACCCTCAGAACTGGACGGAACCTCGGCAAATTGGGCTTTAAGCAGGGCTGGTGGGACATTGCCTTAGAAGGCTACAGGGTTGCCGTGGAAGCCGTTGAACAAAGCCGCGCCTGGGCTACCAGCGAAGCCCTGCGCCAAGAAATTGTCCGCGAGTCTATCGACGTTTATGAAAACCTAATCCAAGCGGCCGTTAACCAGGGCGACCTCTCCCTGGCGCTGCGAACCGTCGAACGTTCCCGCTCCAAACGCCTTGCCGACCTAATCGCCATCAGCGACCTCTACGCCGATGGGCGCATCCCCCCAGAAATACAAGCCTGGTATCAGCAACTTCAGGACAGCCGCCGCAGCAAATCCCAACTCGCTCAAGACCGTCCTGAACTGTCCGATAAACCATCCTTGACCCCTGCACTAAGCCGCAACACCCGCGCCAGCTTTGCCTCTGAACAACTCCTCGCCGCCGAAGCCGCTGAACGTCAAGCCTGGGACGCTCTCTACCGCTTTGATGCCATCACCGCCCAACTTCAGCAACCCCAACCCCAACCTCGCCTTGATGAGTTAATGGCGCTGCTCCCCTCTCCCCAGACTGCCCTCCTCAGCTTCTACACCACCGCCACCCATACCCACATCTTTGTCCTGCGTCGCCCCTCCCGGGATGGCGGGGAATCGGTCAACTGCCACACTATTCCCAATCCCCCGGAGTCCGCCAACGACCTGCAAAACTGGCTGGTCGAAAACTGGGTTAACCCCTACATTGCGATTAATCAAGCAGAGACCGCCCAATCCCGCCAGCAGCTTCGGGATGAGTGGCACCAAGCTATGGCCGCTCGTCTGCAAGAATTGGCAACCCGCCTGCAATTCGATACCCTCATCCAACAGCACCTCCAGGGCATCACTGACTTAATCCTGATTCCCCACCTCTTTCTGCACCAAATTCCCTTCGACCTTCTACCCACCGCCGAAGGTCAACTACTAGGCGATCGCTTTCGCCTTCAGTTTGTCCCTAGTACCAAAATTCTGGGACTATGCCAAGAGCGATCGCAACCGACTCCCGACACCCTGGGGATTGTGGAAAACACCACAGAGGATTTGCCCTATACTCCCCTAGAGTGTGAGTGGGTCGCCCAAACCTGGAATGTGCCTCGCCAACGGCGGCTACAGGGGCGCACAGTCACCCCCGACTCTTATCTGCAACTGCTGAAACAAGTGCAAGCCCTACTCTCTAGCCACCACGCCACCAGTCGCCCCGATGATCCTCTCAACTCCCACCTCGTCCTAGACGGGGAGCAAAAAGTCACCTTGCGGGATTTAATTAGTCCCTCGTGGCGCTTTCCGGAATTGTCGGAAGTGTTTCTCTCCTGTTGTGAAACTGGTCTCAGTTTTGCCGGTTTCCGAGATCAAGAGGGAAACCTGCGACGGGAATTACTGGACGAACCCCTCAGCTTAGGTACAGGCTTTCTGCTGGGGGGCGCTCGAAGTGTGATCAGTAGTCATTGGGCGGTGTCTGACCGGGCTACAACGCTGTTTTCGCGGGAGTACCATCGCGCACGGCGGGCCGGAGAGGAACGCTTAACGGCTCTACACCAAGCTCGCCAAGCGTTGCGGGAGACTTGCCAAAAAGACTGGCGGGACCGTTTAGATGCCGATTATCAGCAGGCTTTCCAGACTTGGCAACAACTGCGCCGCGCCCAAGACCCCAACACCGATGCTGCTGGGGCTAATTATCAAAAAATCGGCGAATTGATCAAGTGGCTTGACAATTTTGCTCCCGATGCAGTGCCTTTTCAGGACTATCGTTACTGGGGGGCGTTTTATTGTCTAGGACTTCCTTAAATTAAACCTGTAAGTAGGTGGGTGGAATTAAATATAAGATAAACGTAGGTGGAGTTTCATACTTCAACCCCACCCCCGCATGGGTTACGGGTTACGCTACCGCTAACCCATCCTACAAATAATTGTGCCTCCCTACTTACTTCCAAACATTTGATATGGTGAAGCTATGGGATTCACCCGGGACGAAAACAAACCCATGAATAAGTCTATTTCTGCGATCGCATTGGCCAGCGCCCTGCTGTTATTTCTCTTCACCCCTACGACTCTCGCTCAATCGGAATGTTTTCTCCAAAGAGCAGATGGACAACACATAGATCTTAGCCGTCTCTGTGGCGGTTCGTCTAGAAATAGGAAAAATTCCCCGCAAGTTTATCAGCTACCCATTCAACGCCGGGTTAACGGTATTCCCACGGTGATGGTAGTTTTTAATAACCGTCACTATTATGAAATGCTTTTTGATACGGGAGCTAGTGCTATCGTCCTCACCGATGCCATGGCACAAGCGATAAAAGTCAAACCGGAAAGGCAAGTACTCGCTCATACCGCCGGCGGTGTCGTTACGGTTTATCTTGGTCGCATTAATTCTGTTAAGGTTGGAGAATTGGCTTTATCTAATCAGATTGTTGGTATTTCTCCCCAAATGAAAGGATTAGGACTCTTGGGACAAACCTTTTTTGGTTCCTATGATGTCACGCTCAAAAAAGATGTGATTGAATTACGTTATCGTCCATAGTCTGACGGGAAAAATTGTCGCTTTTCTGACTCTAATCGAAATTTCCTCGCTGTATTTGTTCCCGTTCGATCGCTTCAAATAGGGCCTGAAAGTTGCCTTCTCCAAAACCTCTAGCGGCATGACGTCGCTCGATTAATTCAAAAAAGAAAGTCGGCTGGGAAAAAATTGGTTTAGTGAAAATTTGCAGTAAAGTCGGCTTTTCTGGGTGGGAATGACTATTTTGTTCAAAATCGATGAGAATTTCCTGTTTTTTAATTTCTGACCATTCCCAATCAGCAATATTAAAATCTTTTTTTTGATAGTTAATTTGTTGATAATAACTGTTGGGAACTGACAAAAAATCTACTTTTCTTTCTTTTAATTGTTGAGTTAATTTTAAAATATTTGCTGTTTTTAAAGCAATGTGTTGAATGCCAGGTTTTTGATTAATATCTAAAAACTCTTGAATTTGAGAACTGTTACTATCTGGCTCATTAATCGGTAATTTTAATTCAGTTTCTGGGTGAATAAGTACCTGAGAATAAAGACCAGAACGCTCCGTTTTAATAGTAAAAGTTTGCCTTTTTTTAAAGCCTAAATTTTCCTCATACCAATTGGCTGTTAACTCTAAATTCCCCTGAAAAACATTTAAAACTAAATGATCAATTGCCAGAATATCTTGATTATATTGTTCCCTAGTATTATACTCGATCAGATTAGGATCGGCTAAAATTGGCGTGATTCCCTGTCTTTCAATTAACGTATGTTTGAGATTCGCAATGCTAGAGATGTGACAGCTTTTTATCTTACCCCTAGCCAAAACAGTTTCCTCAATAAAAATAGCCTGTTTAATTCTCCTAGCTAAACTATCTAAATCCTCGACTTGAAAAGCTACATCCGCCACCCCTTCTGGATATTTACTTAAAAATTCCGCCACGGGACTAAGGCAATTTAAGGGAGAAGATAAGATAAAAATAATCTGTTTAGTTTTATCTTTTTGGATGCCATTGCCGACTATTTCCGTGTGCGTGTGGAGATTAACTAAACTTGCGATTGTCTGAAAATCCATCACCCGCACAAACCAATCTCGCCATTTTTTGGCCGATTCTACATAAAAATGAATATGATCAATAAACATAGATAAAGTCAAAAAAGTGGTGTTTTTCAGTGAGCAGTAAACAGTGAGCAGTAAACAGTGAGCAGTAAACAGTGAGCAGTAAAAATTAAACTCCGAACTTGCCACTTAATACTATTCACTGACAACTCAAATCTGATTACTGATTACTGATAACTGATAACTGAAAAAGCTGACGACTAAAAAAAGAGATGACTATCGGGTTGAATATTAATTTCCATGGGGACGGCTTGGGGTTCAGCATTCATGGCAAAATAGATAGCATCGGCTGCGGTTTGAGCGGTTAACATTTTATTGCGATCAACTTTTAAGCTCACCTGATCCCAAAAAGGAGTATCCACACCACCAAAATAGAATAAAGTCATTTTAATACCATAGCGTTTTAACTCATCGGCCAAACATTTACTAAAACCGACCACCCCGTATTTAGAAGCACAATAAGCGGCAGCCATAGCCATAGAATGCTTACCTAAAATTCCCACCACATTACAGATATGACCGTACTTATTTTCCTTCATCACATTAGCCGCAGCCTGACAGGTATAAAAACTCCCCTTCAGATTGAGGTCGAGCATTTTATCTAAATCTTCCGGCGTGATTTTATTGTATTGTTTCATCACCCCGGCTCCGGCCGCATTAACTAACACATCCAACTGGCCGTAATGGGAGACAATTTTTGCCATCAAAGTTTCCACCTGAGTCGGATTGGTGATATCCGTCGGCACAATTAAAGAGGGACAACCCAACTCACTAGCTAAATTAGATAAATTATCGGCATTTCTGGCCACTAATACGAGTTTATGACCATTAACAGCTAGTTTACGGGCTAAAGTGGCACCGATACCCCCCGTAGCGCCGACAATCAGGACAACTTTTTCGCTCATAATTATTGATAATTCTTTACAAATCTTATTGTAGGCCTTTCGCCCCAGAAAAGCATCGACAGTCACGCCCCTTTGATTAAGCTTTAGCCAACTTCTGATAGGATAAACCGTGACAATGTAAAGAAATTTTTATGACTGTACTGACCGAAGGAATCGCGCCCCACGGTGGGCAATTAATTAATCGTATTGCTACCGCTGCCGAAAAAGCCGAATTTCTTGCCCTAGCTGCAAAACTCCCGCGAGTTTCCTTAGATGAACGAGCGCTCTCGGATTTAGTTATGATTGCTATTGGTGGTTTCAGTCCCCTCAAAGGCTTTATGGAACAGGACGACTACGAAAAAGTCGTCGATGATATGCGTCTAATCAATGGTTTACCCTGGGCAATTCCCGTGACTCTTTCCGTTAGCGAAGAAGTGGCGGATCCCCTCAAAGAAGGCAACTGGATTCGTTTAGATGACAGCGCAGGCAACTTTGTCGGAGTCCTAGAGCTAACCCAAAAATACCGTTACAATAAGGCCCACGAAGCAGTTAACGTCTATCGTACCGACGACCAGAAACATCCCGGGGTAAAAGTCCTCTACGAACAGGGAGAAATTAACCTCGCAGGTCCAATATGGTTACTTCAGCGCGATCCTCATCCTCAGTTTCCCAAATATCAGATCGATCCTCTGCAATCGCGCCAAATGTTCCACGAAAAAGCTTGGAAAACGATTGTCGGTTTCCAAACCCGTAATCCCATCCACCGGGCCCACGAATACATTCAAAAATGCGCCCTAGAAGTGGTAGATGGTTTATTCTTGCATCCTCTTGTCGGCGCTACCAAAAGCGATGATGTGCCGGCGGATGTGCGGATGCGTTGCTATGAGATCATGATGGATAAATACTTTCCCCAAGATCGCGTTATTCTGGCTATCAACCCCTCAGCTATGCGTTACGCCGGCCCCCGGGAAGCAATTTTCCACGCTATTATCCGTAAAAACTACGGTTGTACCCATTTTATCGTCGGTCGTGACCATGCCGGAGTCGGAGACTACTACGGAACCTACGATGCTCAGTATATCTTTGATGAGTTCGAGCCGGGGGAATTGGGAATCGTGCCGATGAAGTTTGAACACGCTTTCTACTGCACCCGCACTTCGGGAATGGCAACCACCAAAACTAGCCCCAGTTTACCGGAAGAAAGAATACACCTTTCGGGAACGAAAGTCCGGGAACTGCTGCGCAAAGGAGAATTACCACCTCCGGAATTCTCCCGTCCAGAAGTGGCTGCCGAATTAATCCGGGCCATGCGAGAGTCATGAACATAACTAGGCGAGAATTGCTCCAGCAGACAGGTTGGGGGTTGCTGACTTTGGCGATTAGTCAAGGGACAGTTAACCGTCATTTGGCTGCTCTCGCCGCCCCTAATCCCCGAAAATTGGCTCTTTTAGTCGGTATTGACCAGTATGGGGCGAATATTCCGCCGCTGCCCGGTTGTCTTACCGATGTGGAGTTACAAAAAGACCTTCTCCGTTATCGTTTTGGCTTTCGGGATGCTGATATAGTGACTTTAACGGGACAAAAAGCCAGTCGAGAAGCGATCGAATTGGCTTTTTTAGAACACCTGATCGCCCAAGCTAAACCGGGTGATGTGGTAATTTTTCACTTTAGCGGTTATGGCAGTGTTGGAGAAGGAAAAGAGGTTTTTATTCCTAGTAATGGGACGGAAAATGCTCTAATTAAGGAAAATATTTTGCTTTTGGCTCGCTGTCTAGCTACGGATAAGTTTAGCTTGATTTTTGATAGTAGTCATCTCCCCCAAAATCGGCCCTATCTCGGTAATCTCAAAATTCGTTCCTATCCTAGCTCTGTTGCTAATCTTAATCCCACCGAGTTAACTTTCGCAGCAGATATCAAAACCCGTTTTAACCTCAAAAATAAGCCCAATAACGGTGTTGTTTTCTCTGCCGCTCAACCAGAGCAAATCGCCCTGGAATTGAGCGGTAATAGCCCCAATGCCGGCTTATTTACCTATGATCTCACTCAGTATCTCTGGCAAGCTGTCCCTAGTTCGACAATCGCGATCGCTTTTCCCCGTCTCCGCAATCTCGTCGCTAGTCACAGCAGTCAACAACAGCAGCCGGCAATCCTAACCAGTAATCAAAAAAATAATTCTGCGCCGACATATCATACAACGTCAGAAACGTCAAGGGGTGGCGCAGCAATTGTTACAAATCTTATTGATGAGCGCACCCTAGAAGTCAATCTGGTCGGTCTGCCCTTAGAAATCCTGGAAAATTACGGAATTAACTCCTGTTTAAGCTTTATTGAGGCGACCGGGGAGGAAATCAGCCTACAAATTCTCTCCCGTCAGGGTTTAAAAGCCAAAGCGCAATTATTATCGGCAACCGCCTCCCTAGAAATAGGACAGATTCTACAGGAAAAATTGCGGGTTTTTCCCAGTCAAATCGGTTTAATCGTCGGTTTGGATAGTAATTTAACCCGGATTGAACGGGTAGATGCCACCAGTACCTTTGCCAGTTTGCCCGATGTGGCCGCCGTGGTTAACATTGGCGAACAAACGGTAGATTGTCTCTTAAGTCGAGTTGGTAGCGAAGAAACTGGCAATTATCAGTTATTATCTGCCAATGGCTCCCTAATTATCGGTAGTTTAGGGGCGGCCAACGAAGCAATTAAATCAGGAATCAAACGACTGCAATCGCAACTAGAAACCCTGCTGGCCTGCAAATTGTGGCACTTGTTGATCAATCAAGAATCCTCCGGTTTAGCTGTCATTGTCACCCTGGAAAGCCTCGATCAAACCTATATCTCGACGGTACAAACCCAAAAAATCGCGGGTAGCAGGGGGGCTAGTATCCCTAAAAATGACTTAATTCTGCCCGTCGGGACGGAAATTCGCTATCAAATCGAGAATCAAGAAGAACAACCCCTCTACGCACTGATCCTTGTCCTCAACAGCGACCGCCAACCGCTTTTATACTGTTCCCGTTCAGAAAACCCCGATAATTTCAGCAATTCTAGCCAATTAGCCCCCTTTGTCGTGGCGGCCAAAACCAAGGCCACCATCCCCAATGACCGCCAAGGGCATTGGAAAATTAGTCAACCCAAGGGCATAACAGAAAATATACTGATCCTCAGTCGCCATCCTTTCCCGAACACCTTGACCCTTCTCAATGCCACTCAAAGCCTCAAGGGAGAAGCCACCCAACTGCTCACCCTGACTAACCCCCTAGAAATAGCCAGAGCATTCGGTCGCGATCTAAAATTAGATTTAGGCTTAAAAATGGATAATTCTGGCAGTGTCATTGATGAATACGCCTTTGATCTGGGAACTTGGTCAGGTTTCCGGTTTATCTATCAGGTTATGGACTAAATCGATAGAAAATTCTTATGGAATCCTTGAAAAGAAAAGGTTAAAATCCTAAAACAGCTACCCCTAAATTTCCCGATGAATCTTCTGCCCCGGACCACCCAAAGCCGCCTCAAAAAAATCCCACAAATTCCCAGTGTTTGGGAAGGAGATCGTCGTGCTTTATCCTTATCCGAGAGAATGCCCCGGGCCACCTTAGAACCAAATCAAGAAAGCGGCGGCGAGTGCGTGATCTGGGTGGATGGTAGCGAGGGCTGTGTACGCGCTATGGAAGTAGTTTCCCCTGAAACCGGGCCCGAGGCCATGGTGAGAACCTTAATCCGCGCCATCGAAACACCCCAAAATCCCGCCCGGCCAGCGAGACCGAAAAAAATTATCGTCCGCGATCGAGAAACACAGTTTTTTCTGCGCGGGGTACTGCAAGATCTCGATATCACCATCGATTATGTCCCCAGTTTGCCCCTGATCGATGATCTCTTTCGTGGGTTCGACGAATTCCAAAATAACCGTCCCCCAGCAATTCCTCCCGCTTGGCAGTCCGCTTTAGTGAAGACCGCTCACGAAATTTGGAAAGCTGAACCCTGGTCCTGTTTAGCTGATTACGATATTTTGGAAATTAAGCTCGATCGCCCCGATTTCTCGCATCTTTACGCCTGTGTCATGGGAATGCTCGGTCGGGAATACGGAGTCATTCTCTATCGTTCCCTAGAATCCCTCAAACAATTCCGGCAGGCCGCTTTAGAAGAAAAATCGATGGAAAGATTAGAAAAAGCCTTTCTTTCCCAAGATTGCTGGTTTTTAAGCTACGAATTGGCCGATGATGATGAGGAAGATGATGAGGATGACTACGATCTAGCCTCGGCTGCCCCCTCCCAAATCCATCCAGTTTTCGGCAGCGTGCATCCCTACGAAGGTATTCGCCCCTACTTGGATGAAGAAGAAGCAATCACGGTATATTTGGCTTTAATAGCTCTATTGCGCTTTTTTAAAGGCAATCAATCCGCTTTATCCGAAGAACCGATCGGAGAATTACAGCGTCGTTTTCGCATTCCCCTCGATCCCGAACAGGCAAAAGGAGAAACCGTGGCCGTGACAGTGGCCACGATGCCCGATCTATGTGCGGAATTTATGCAACTCTTAGAGGAGGACGACGACGATGAGGATGATGAGGATGATGAGGAAGAATCCGTACTCAAGGAGGATCTAGTTCCTGATAATGCACATCTCAGTCTGGGAATGGTTCCCTGGCAATTATTAGATAAAATTCGCAATCGTCGGAAAATCCATTATCAACCCCAATCCGTACCAACAAAAGGGGAGGGTTTCCCCGTGGTCATGATCCAGACCTCCCGACCGAAAGCCAAGGAAATTATCGAAAAAATCGAACAAGCTGGCGGTTTGGCGGCTATTGGTTTTAACCCCGGCGAAGATCCCTTAGAAGATACCCGTTATGATCTCGGGATTCTGAAAATGGCTAACGGTGATCTCTATCTATTTGGGGAATTCGAGCAAGATGATCCCGACCACCGTAATGCGCGCCGCAATTGGCAAAAACGCATCAAAAATACCGAGGGTTATTGTGGTTTGATTATTGCCATGGGCGTAACTGGTTCCTCCTGCGGTAATCCCCAATTAAACGATATGTTAGCCCTCTATGAGGCAAAATCGATCGATAGTAAAGATTTAGACTTGGGAGTTTTGACTCTTATGCCTCACTTCGGTTAATTTGAACGGGCAGCGGCGGCTTGTTTTCAGTAATCAGTAATCAGTAATCAGTTTGCTTGGCAAATTCAGTAATAATTTTGGCCGCATCTTCTCTAAACTCTTGCGGGCAGTTTTCATCATGGTTAAAATTCTACAATCTCGTTAAAAAATCCCACTCCTCAAACCAAGTTGAGCGATCAACGCATTCTAATAAAGCAATAAAATCCTGCTCAATATTAAACGCTATATTATGAGGGCTGATCACCTGATTGATAATTGCTTGAACGTCATCTTTTTTGGCATACTTGTAAAAATCCCGTGTATTCAAAATTTGATTGAAATAGTTGCGATAAGCAGTTGATAATTGAACATCATTTTCTGGAATTGACCTATCATTTGTACCCAACATATCATCACTTTTGAGCTTATCCCGAACAGAGCGACATTGATAAATGATTTTTTCAAATGCCTCATCATCATTGAGTAATTGCTGTAATTTGGGATTCATATAGTTCAGATAGGCTTGTTGAAGACCTTGGGCAAGACGAACGGCATCCACTGAAATCGAATTTTGCTGGCGATTTAACCACAGAAAAAGTAATCTACCCAATTTATCAAAATCTGTCAATAAAATAGATTCAAACGTATATGCACGTGGGATATACGTTGGCAAACCAAACCGATTATCTAAATTACTTAGAATTAGATTTTTATGGTCGTCATTTAAGAAATCTCTATCAAAAATTAACACAGATTTTTGCCATAAATTCTGCTGATTTCTAATTAACTGAAAGATCTTTTTATAACTAGGTAAATCCTTAAAAATTTGAGAGACTCCACCCATCACCCAGAAAGAATATTTTTTTGTATTTATACCAATAGTATTCTTTTGTAATAACGTATAAATTGCTTTTGCATCATCCTGACCTTCGACAAAAATGATTTTATCCGCTTCAACTGCATTAATAAAATCTAAACCATTGCTATTCCCTAAAGAACTAATAATAGGATTTAGCGCAGAGGGATAAATTCCTTTAAAGCGTGGCTCTACTAAAAGTTCTTGTCGAGATAAAGCATTATAATTATATTGAGGTCTATTTTCCAGATGAAATAATTGATGTAAAGAAACCTGTCGAATTAAACTTTCATTATGAGTTGTTAAAAAAATTTGTGTTGTCTCAGAGAATCTAAGCAGTGTATTGATTAGCCGAATCTGTATGTCACGATGAATATGACTATCAGGCTCATCAAAAAGAATCAAATTGAGATCATTTCTTTGCCCAAAAGAATATAAATTTAATAAAATTACAATAATCTGTATTGTGCCACTTCCCAGTAAAGAAATATCTTTTTCTATATCACGATTATCAATTTTGTAATTAATAATAACTTTGACATCATCCCGAAAATCACTGGAAGTAAAAAAGCTGATTTGTGTACTAGAGCTATCAAAGAGAATATACGACAAATCGCGCTTAAATGTCTCATACAATTGAGGAGCTGCTTGATCACTATGAAGAGTGTATAGACGATTACGAATGACTTCAACCGATTCTCGTTTTTGAATTGCTTCTAGCACTTGTGGAGTAGTCAAAAACCTCTCATCCGCTCTAATCGTAGCAACAGGAGAAGCGAAAGAACAGGCAATTGCTTTAGGGAAATTATGAAATATTTGGTTAAACTGAAAAAAATCAAAATCTTGACGATTTAAAAATTCTAGCTTGTAGCTGTTGCCATGGGAATTTGTAATTGAAAAACCAATCTTTAATAATGGGTTTGCTCTTTGCTCAGAAGATATATCTTGAAAGATAAAAATTAATTCAATTTTTTGACTTTTATCGCACTGATAAAATAAGTCATCAATATTAGAACTACGAACCGTTTTTATATCTGTGTAAAGTAAATACTGAGTATCTTTAAAAACATAATCCCCCGCTCGATAACGTTCAGGTTTAGCACGGATTGCTTGGTATAACAAGAAGTTAAAGCACTCATGCCAAAGAGCGATCGCCTCTAGCAAATTGGTTTTTCCTGAATTATTAACCCCAGTAAAGACATTAAAATCAGGATCTAGATCTACGGTAACATCTTGAAAAGACTTAAAATTTTTAATCTGAATTTTGCTGATCTTCATTCCCGTTCATCCTGCCGTAGAATTGCCTCTAGTCCAAGCTGATAATGTTCAATGCTTGTAACAGCTTGCCGTCCTAGCGTAACCGCATCTCGAATGACATAAACTTCCGACATCATCCCACAGTTAAACACCCTATAGAGCCAATAGTCCCGCTTTAATCGTTCGGCGGTTTTATACTTATCTCTGATGCTAACACAATTTGGAAGTAGGTTAGCCCAATTAAATCTAATTAGGGAGCAGCCTCGTAGGTTGGTTTGAGCGAAACAATACTTGGGAGAAAACGTATTAATTCGATTGAAAAAGCGAAGAGGATGCCGATAAAAACCCCCCCGCTAAAGGCGGGGGATATGGCATAGTTTTCCTGTGATGCCTAGCTAAGACTTACACCCCGTAAACGAAGTCAGCATTAGTCATGCCAGCTGCGGCACTAGCCACAACATTGGCAATTAGGTAACTACCGAGGACGGTAGAATCGTTATACCAGATGTCGCCGTTGCTAGTGTTGACGTAGATGCCGGAGAGGTTTTCCAATGCTCCCCCAGTCAACCCCGCTCCCTTGAAGAACTGGCCAGCGCTAAGGACACTTCCGTTCACGTTACCACTAATAAAGCTCAGACCCTTGATCCCCGGATTAATGAAGCCGGTCAAAGTGCTGTCAAGACTGTTCGCCAGAATGATCGTGTCAGCGGGTACAGAGAAGTCGGTGATCAGATCACGGTTCGCTACGTTGTCGAGCCAGAAGAAATCGTTTCCAGCACCACCAGTGAGAGAATCCACACCCAAGCCACCATTAAGGGTATCATTGCCCCCAGAACCGTTGAGAAGGTTATTGGCCGTGTTGCCCGTGATCACGTTATTGCCCGCATTACCCGTACCGTTAATGGCGGCTGTTCCTGTCAGGGTCAAATTTTCCACATTTGCCGCTAAAGTCGTGGTGACAGCGGCCGTGAGAGTATCGGTTATCGTCGTGGTAGCTGCCGTCTGCGTACCAAGAGCAGCATTAGTAGGAGAAGACAGAGTTAAAGTAAAGGTCTCATCTGCTTCATTAAGGGAATCATTGAGAATGGGAATGTTGAGGACTTGAGTAGTAACACCAGGGGCAAAGGTTAGAGTTCCAATGGTGGCCGTGTAATCCGATCCCGCGGTTGCTGTAGCGTTAGAAGTGGCATAGTTAACGCTGACGGGTACTGTGCTGACACTGGAAAGAGTAACGGTGTAGGCGACGTTTTGAGGACTGGTTAAACCTTCAACAATAGTCTGATTATTGGGACTAAGATTAATCGTGGGTAATTGATAGTTGCCAAAATTAACATCAGTCAATTTTTCCCCTGCTTTCAAGTTTAGGGCATAGGGGGTGCTAGGGGAGGTTTGGAGCCAGCCTGTTTGATTCACTTCTCGGATGGCATATTCTCCCGGTCCCAAGTTGGTAAAGCTGTATGTGCCGTTAGCGTCAGTAACTGTGGAAAGTTCCCAAGGATCAAGTGTTCCATTGGCAACACTATCAATGTAAATTGTCCAACCGGCTAGGGCTTTTTCACCTGCCTCCCAGATGCCATTGGCATTTAAATCTTCCCATTTACTGCCTTCGATGCTTCCAAGTGGAGTTGCTGTGTCTCCATTTTGAAATTCACTTTGCAGTGCCAAGTTCGCTGCCTGCTTTGCTCCTAACAAGAAGGTTTTATCCCCCGTCACCAGAAAATCAAAAGCCGCCCCATTTAAAAAAGCACCTTCCGCAATACCAAATTCTCGTGCTGTTTTGAAAGCGTCTGCGACTGCGTTGGCATCTTGTTTCGCTAAAGTTTCTAAGGAAATAAACTCCTTGGGAAAAGGTATAGGCTCGGGATCGGGTGTAGGGTCTATAACATCATCTATAGGTGATACAGTTGTGGACTTGGTCAATGTAGTCAAAAATGTGGTTGTTTGAAACAGAGATTCGCCCTTGCCAACTCGCCAACTGTCGGCAAACTTTGTATGTATTGTTTGAACAGAGGGATTAGGACCTAAGTCTGTGCCATCACGCAGAGCAAAATCATTGCTGCTATCACCATCGCCATTCCCTAAAAGCCCTTGTAGTGAGCCAGCGCGATCATCAGATGGATTGACAAAAACATCAACGTAGCTCCCATTGTCCGCGGCGATCACGACATCGTTGTCCTCGGCTGTGGAGAAATTACCGTCTAGTCCGGCATAGGTGAAGGTGTACTGATTCCCTGAACGCTGGATTTTCGTGTTATTACCAAAGAATGCGCTGCTGCCACTGCCTAGATTATATGTTACTCCATTAACTGTTAATTCTTGACCAATGGCAAGCTCTGAATCATAAACAAAAGTTTGGCCGTCTAGTCTGATCGCAAACGCTGTATTAACAGAAACTTGGGCACCTGTATACCAGGGTTTTTGAACGGTTTGCACTTGAAAATCATCAGTTAGAGACTCGACATAAATGAACGTTCCAACTGCTTGCAAATCATAGGGTTTGCCATCAAAGGTATAAAGATGCACATCACCCCAACCGTGGCCTTGACCAACTACCGGGCGGGAGGTAAAAAAGATCGAGAAATCTTGACCTGTAGAAACCGGAACAGAGCCGAGTGTACCATTAACAAAAACATTAAAACTGGTATCTAGTGGAGAAAAGAATGCTGGAAGATAAATTTGTTCAATGTATTCAAAAGCACCAGCACCATTGATCAAATCCACGCCAGCGCCACCAATAGTGTTGTCTGTTCCTACAAAGCTGTTACCAACACCGACATTAAACGGAGTGTAAATAATACCTGTAGTCGTTCCTTGTAAAAAAAGATCCAAGTTAGCGTCTGTATCAGTAGTGCTAGGTGTTCCCGTCCAGACCAAGGTAACTTTAGCAGATGAACTGGGACGGCGAGACATCCTGCCCAGGTTTACCGATATGCCCCGGAATGTATCTTCTGCCAGAAAATAGCTTAGAGATAGGTTGCCAAAACTTGCATTTCCTAGCGTATTTGCAAAGGTCAATGCACTAGGGTTTAAGCTAGGTGAAGGAGGAAATGGACTGGTATTGGCTATATCTGTTGGTTCCCAGAGATTTGGGTTCACTGAGCCGGAGCCATTTTGTGATGTGTGTATAAGTAACCCTTTTTCTGTGGAATCAAGAGTTCTAATAACGGTATCGTTTACGGAAGCAGTATATGGGGCAACGGAGTTAACGCCACCAGGTGAATTGCCTGCGATCGGTGTGTAAGGTGTATTGGTCGTCCAAGTAGCTGAGAAAAGTATATCTTTAAAGCGAGATCTGAAGTTAGGAGACCAGAGTGGTGAAAATGCAGTTTTTGCATTTTCATAGAGAAAGTTATCTTTATTGTCTTGAACCATTAATAGGTTTTGAGACCACAACAAATTCAATGGTGTAAGAGGCATAGTGGTAAAAGTTTTGAACGCTTCATACACCATAGCTTAATCATTCGCCTGCGCCAAATCAATAAGCAAAAATACTGAATTAGCTGTAGCAGAAATGTTGAATCCGTACATAAAACTTTACATACAAGCTGACGGGAACAGGCGTTCGTTTAGAGAGATTAAATTTCCCTCTTGGGATCAAATTAAGTTAACATAGCGCAGTTTATTAAGTAAAGTATCCCCATTATTTGAGGAATTTGCCTAAGCTGTAAAATCAAATATACGATTAATATAAGTGGGTGGGTGGAATTAAATATAAAATGAATGTTGGGTTGAAGCATGAAACCCAACGCCCGCATGGGTTACGAAGTGCGCTAACCCATCCTACAAATAATTGTGCCTCCCTACTTAGAACCAGTTTTAGCATCTACACCCATCACTAATTTCATCTGATGATAGCCTGACATCCAAAACAATTTGGGCGTTGCTGATTTGAGATCTGAATCTTCTTTTCTGGTATTTTTAAAACCTAGAGCCAAACTAACTTTTGCATCTGATGCAAAGTTTGCATTCATACCTTGATTCAGCAACGCCTCAACTGGTACAAGTGTATGAACAACTGCCTGTAAGCATCCCACCGAAAAACTAATACGCTCTGGGGTTGGGATTGAGTGATAAAATCGGAAATAACGCCCAGTTTTAGCAGAGAGTTTCCCTTTAAAAATCCCAACTCAGTAGATTGACAAAAATTGAGCTGCAACCTCAGTTCTGATCACCGATCACTGAAATCCCTAAAATTAAGCGATAATGTAAAGTAAGGTAAAACTTTCTGGACAAATTTTTATTATGGTGTTATTCGGATTCGGAAAAAAATTAACTTTGCCCACAGTAAGGGAAGCACTACCCGGGCGATCGGAAAAAATGCCCGTACCTAGCACCCACTACGTTAACGGTCATCCTTTGCAGCCCCCCTTTCCCACCAGCATGGAAACCGCAATGTTTGGTTTAGGCTGTTTTTGGGGAGCAGAGCGGAAATTTTGGCAGTTAGAAGGAGTTTACACCACGGCCGTAGGTTATGCGGCTGGTATCACCCCCAATCCCACCTATCAGGAAGTGTGTACCGGCATGACTGGGCATAATGAAGTGGTCTTAGTGGTCTATGATCCCAGGGTGATTTCCTACGAACAACTTCTAAAAGTCTTTTGGGAAAATCATAATCCCACCCAAGGAATGCGTCAGGGTAATGATACGGGAACTCAGTATCGATCGGGTATCTATACTTATAATCCCCAGCAAAGGCAATTAGCGGAAAAATCTCGATCGATCTATCAAGAAGCTCTCAATAAAGCGGGCCATAGTCAAATTACCACGGAAATTATCGACGCACCTGAATTTTATTATGCTGAAGTTTATCATCAGCAGTATTTAGCGAAAAACCCCGGCGGTTACTGCGGTTTAGGGGGAACGAAAGTGGAATGTCCGATCGCTCTTGATCTGAAGTTAAATTAAGTAGGGTTAGTTATCAGTTATCAGTTATCAGTTATTAGTTATCAGTTATCAGTTATCAGTTATCATTCATAATTCAGATCATAAAATATCTTTTCTTTTTTGCAACCAATAGGTAAGGAGAAAATAAATAAGGGAATGAAGAATTAATACTCCCCAATTCAATAACAAATTATTGATAGATAATTGATAAACTTGATTGACATCCTCAAAGGGTAAAGGGAAATTAAAAGTATTTTGTTCTTTCGCTTCTGCAATCATGTCTTCCACCTCTACTAATACCCCGTAGGCAGCAATCGACCAGCGACTAATCATCAACCATGATAGATATTTTCCTAGACCTTCTAAGTTAAATAATACCCCAGCAAAGATAATCTGAGGAATTAAAATTAAAGGTAAGGCGCTATTTGCTTGGGTGATATTACTAACCCCAGCAGAAATTAATAAACCGAGATTAATTGCCGTAAATATAGTTAAAAATGTGGTAATAAAACAGCCAATTAACCAGGTCATTAATTCCGGTTGCGGGTCAGTAAATCCCCAAAATATCACGCAGGTAATTACAATTGTTTGCAGAAAAGCTAAGGCTGCTAAAACCAGAATTTTTGACAGTAAATAGGGTAATAATCCCAGATTAACTAATCTTTCTCGCTGATAAATTGCTGATTCTTTAACAATTTCCTGTAGGGAACAGGCAAAACCTACCCACAATTGCGCGCAGGTAAAAACAAAGAGAGTTTTTAAGGCTAAAGGTGCGGATTGGATAGCCTGCTCAAAACTAGGATTATCTCCCAAAAATAAAGGATTTTCGTCCCCTAAAACCATGGCCATTAAGAAAATTCCGATCGGGGCGGTTAATAGGTATAAAATTAAACTAACTTGATCGCGGATAATTAACTGGCTATAGCGTTGACATAAAATATGTAGTTGTTGCCAAAAAGATTGTTGAACCTGTTGCGGCCTACTATTATTTTGCTGAAATATTTTACCGATTCTTGCTTCAATATTATTTTTGTAGTAGTCGGATTTTTGGAAACGTTGGCATTCTTGCTCAACTTTTTCCCTAGTTTCCAGATGAATATAAATATCGGCAAAATCCCCCTGAGGTAAAGAGAAAAAATTTAAGGCCTCCCCCGGAGAACCAAAATAACATAAATTGCCCCCTTGACCAAGAAAAACTAATCGATCGCAGAGATTGATATTATTAGTAGCATGGGTGACTAGGAGAATTGTTCTGCCTTCTTTGGCCAATTTTGCCAGCAATTCCATCATCTTTTTATCTAAACCGGGGTCTAATCCCGAGGTGGGTTCATCTAAAAAGAATAATTTGGGATTGGCTAATAATTCTACCGCAATACTCACCCTTTTTAATTGACCACCGCTTAAGTCTCTGACTAAAGTATTTCTTCTTTCTGATAATTCCACCTGCTGCAGGGTTTTCTCGATCAATTCTTGGCAATTAAGATCGGGAGGTAGCCTTAATTTAGAAGCATAATATAACACTTCTCCCACGGTTAAATCCCTGTGGACGATATCGTATTGGGGAACATAACCGATTTGGGTGCGATAGATATTAAAATTCTGGCGCAGCTCTTCCCCATTCAGATAAACAGTTCCCGAGGTGGTAGGTTCAATTCCTAATAAAGTCTTTAATAAAGTCGATTTTCCCGCACCACTTCCCCCGACAATCGCCACTAATTGACTCGGTTCGATCGGTAGGGAGATATGATTGAGAATTATCAAAGGTTGTTTCTTTTTATCCCGCACCATCCTGACGATATCTTCTGCATCCAGACGGATATTATCCCCCGTATCTAATAAAACTAAGTCATCTCCCTGCAACCGAAAACTATAGGGGCCGATTCTCACCGTACAACCATTAGTTAAAATGGCACTACCCGATACTTTTTGTCCGTCGATAAAGACTCCATTGGTGCTTTTGTCGTGGAGAATATAACGATTTTGGTTATCGCTGTCGATAATCGCGTGTTGTCGGGAAATTGTCGGAGCGTCTAAAACCACAGTCGCAGCATTATCTCGTCCTAAAACTACACTGCGATTGCTTAGGGAAACCGATTTAAAAGCTAAAGGTGGGCTTTTTACCGGTTGGTTAGGATGATAATAGGTAATCTTGACCCAATTTTTGACATCTTGACCGATATTAATCTCATCTCCATTTTGTAAAAGATAGCCCTCTTTGGGAGTAATTACGCGATTGTTGATAAAAAGTTGATTGGAACTAGGATTAGTCCCGTCTCCATCGTAGATATAGTAATCATCTCCCTGACGACGAAAACAAGCTTGGACTCGACTCACCACCGTCCAGTGTTGGGGAACAACTAAATCCACCTGTTGACCATCCCGTCCCAATTTATAATTAGGACGACTCAGATTAATAGAAGGGAGAATTTCTCCCTGATTGTTAAGAATAATGTAGGGTTCTTGACTAATAACCGTTTTAATGTTGGGAGAATTGGTCATAAAAACTCGATCGGTAGATGGCGTTCGCGGGGGACGGTAAGAAGTTAAGATAGAATTAATGTCTCGATCGCTACTGTTAACCTCAGAGTCTGGAACGAACTCTAGAGATCATCTTAGTAAAACTTCTTAGGATCGATCGAGCTTGTCTAAATTCCTATTCCTAAGACCTATCCACGCCGTTATCGTGCTGTTAGACGATGGTTACAACTCCTATTTCTCCTACCGCCAAGGTTTCTAAAGTCGAAGGTATCAAAGAACGCAGTAATTATCTACGAGAACCTTTGGCCAGTGAACTCCTCGAAGATACAACCCATTTTACCGATGCGGCGGTACAGATTCTCAAATTTCACGGTTCCTATCAACAGGATAATCGCGACAATAGAGCCAAAGGTCAAGAAAAAGACTATCAAATGATGTTGCGTACCCGCAGTCCGGGGGGTTTTATTCCCGCGCAACTATATCTTACCCTCGATAGTTTGTCCGATCGCTACGGTAACGGCACTTTACGGGTGACAACCCGCCAAGGCTTCCAATTACACGGCATTTTAAAGAAAAATCTCAAAGCAACCCTCGGGGAAATTATCCGCAGTATGGGATCCACTTTAGCGGCCTGTGGTGATGTTAACCGCAATGTCACCGCACCGCCAGCCCCCTACAAAAATCGCCCCGAATACGGCTATGCTTGGGAATATGCCAATAATATCGCCGATTTGCTCACTCCCCAAACTGGAGCCTACTACGAAATTTGGCTCGATGGCGAAAAAGTTATCAGTGCAGAAGAAGCGCCAGAAGTCAAGGCCTCGAGACAAAAAGATACAAATGGCATTAACAAAAACGATCCGATCGAACCGATCTACGGTCAACATTATATGCCCCGTAAGTTCAAGATCGGTGTCACTGTGCCGGGAGACAACTCCATCGATATCTACACCAATGACCTCGGTTTGGTGGTGATTACCGACGCAAACGGGGAATTACAGGGTTTTAACATCCTTGCGGGGGGTGGACTGGGAAGAACCCACAATAAGGAGGAAACTTTCCCCAGAATGGCCGATGCGATCGGTTATGTGGACAAAGAAGAGGTGTACGATCTGGTAAAAGCGATCGTGGCAACCCAAAGGGATTACGGAGATCGCGGCGATCGTCGTCATGCGAGAATGAAATATATCCTCGAAGAATGGGGAGTAGAAAAATTCCGCAGCACTGTTGAGGGTTATTTCGGCCAAAAAATCGCCCCCTACCAACCCCTCCCCGATTGGAAATATCAAGACTTTTTGGGATGGAATGAACAGGGAGACGGAAAATTATTTTATGGTCTTCATGTAGAAAATGGCCGGGTCAAAAATGAGGGCAGTTTTCAGCTAAAAACCGCCTTAAAAGTGATTATCGAGCGTTTTCAGCTGCCGATGCGCTTGACGGCTAACCATAATATCATTCTCTACGAAATTGAACCCAAGGATCAGGAGGCGATCGAGGCGATCCTGAAAGAACAGGGAATTATCACCAATCCCGCCGAAATTGACCCTTTAACCCGTTATTCCATGGCCTGTCCCGCTTGGCCCACCTGTGGATTAGCGATTACCGAGTCAGAAAGAATTTTACCCAGCGTGATTGAACGCATTCGCACTCTGCTTAATCGCGTAGGATTATCCAAAGAGGAATTTGTCATCCGCATGACAGGATGTCCCAATGGCTGCGCGCGTCCCTATATGGCAGAATTAGGATTTGTGGGTAGCGCTCCCAATTCCTACCAACTCTGGTTAGGGGGAACGGCCGATCAAACTCGACTAGCGCGTCCCTATTTGGATAAAATGGCGATCGATGATCTAGAAAAGGTCTTAGAACCGATTTTCGTTTACTTCCAACAGGATCAACAAAATAACGAGACCTTCGGAGAATTCTGTCACCGAGTCAATTTCCCTGCTTTACAAGCATTTTCAGCCACCTACACACCTAAAATGACCGAAACTACTACCACTGAATCAAAACCCAAACGCGTGCGTAAAAATCAAAACCGTGTCAGCGTCCCCGATGATATGTTTGTCCGTCTCAAGGAAGCTTCGGAAACGGAAAAACGGCCGATGAATCAAATCATCAATGAGGCGCTAGAGGCCTATTTCAGCCAAAAATCCTAATCAGTTACCAGTTACCAGTTATCAGTGACCAGTTACCAATTTAAGAGAATTAACTTTTGAGAGTTATCGGGGAAGATTACCAATAACTCTTAATTCTCGTATATATCCTCAGTCTATGCTTAAAAATGAATGAGGGAAGTCCGGTCATATCAATTTGTACCCCTCTGGTGGGAAATTATGACAATCTCACGAACTAAAACAAATCCTTGGCAAAAACGTTCCCGAAAGGATGTTAAAAAATTATCAGATAATGAAATTAATGAAAAATATGAACAAGGTGAACGAAGAATATTATTAGAAATGAATCGAGAAAAATTGCCTAGTTTTGCTGAGTCTTTAAAGAAACCTAACTATATGGAAACGCGTCCTTTCTATCAGAGACGAGATCGCTGGGACGAACAAAAACAATCAAGACTGATTGAATCTTTTTTGATGAATATTCCTGTGCCTCCCCTGATTCTCTACGAAGCTTCCTATAACTCCTATGAAGTAATGGATGGTCAACAACGAATTACAGCAATTCAGAATTTTTATAACAACAAATTAAAATTAACAGGGTTAGAGATCTGGCCTGAATTAGAAGGAAGAAACTACGAAAGTCTTCCTGCAAAAATCAAAGATGGTATCAATCGGCGCGCCATTTCAACTATAGTTGTTATTACCGAGTCTCTATCGGATGCAGAGGAGGCTTTATCTTTAAAACAACTGGTTTTTGAACGCCTCAATACAGGAGGTGTATCTTTGAGTCGCCAAGAAATAAGAAACTGTATTTACTCTGGGAAATTCAATGAACTTTTATTCAAGCTTTCCGAGAATCCTATTTTTGCTAAAGCTTGGGATATTCCTATTGATAATCAAGAAGAACTTAAAAAAAATGGATTTTATAAAAATATGGAAGATGTAGAATTAATCCTCCGTTTTTTTGCCCTAAGGGATATTGACAAATATACAGGTAACTTATCTAAATATTTGGATAATTATATGATGAAAAAAAGTCTTGATTTTTCCGACGAAAACATCAAAGATTTCAAGCAAATATTTAACCAGACTATAGAGTTAGTATCTAGCATTTATCAGGATCAATTATTTAAGCCTTTCGATAGTAAAGCCAAAAAGTATAAATCGCGAGCTTATAAAGTTTACTATGATGCAGTGATGATCAGTTTCAGTAACCATTTATCTTATCGTCAAGAATTAATTACTAAAAAATCAGCGATAATTGAGGAAACTATCAACTTATGTACTCAAGATTCCTGGGGAATTACTCATGAAGGTAAAACATTTAAAAAAGGACTTTTCACTGGAGAAGGAAGCACTAAAGATGATTTTAAAGCTCGTATTCAAATTTTTAATTCTCTGATTCAACGAGTTCTTAAGCAGAGTATTTGAGAATGTTTGAAGGACTTTTAAATAACCTAAATGATGATATAAACACCATTCGATCAATAATTAATATCAGTGAAAAACTTAGAGAAATTATTGCGGATAATTCTTCACAACTCAACACAGAAGATTTAAAATATATTCAAGCAAATGCTCCTTTAGGAGACAAGTGGCTAGTTAACGATCATTGTTCATCTATCACAAGGTTATATGCTCTTTACGAAAATTTTGTCGAAAATCTAGTGGGAGATTGGATTATTTTGCTGCCTCAATTATATAGCTGCTATCAAGATTTACCCGAATCTGTAAGAAATCAGCATAAGACAGGTTGTGCTACATTACTGGGTAATGAATATAAAAGAAATCGCTTCGATTCTCTTTCAGAGAGGGACATTATCAAAAATTTATTTGATACTGAATACGAAAATACAAGCAGATATAATCTCACATCAGCTGCTTTTTTGTTACATGAAGCGAATCTTAGAAAAGAGCAATTAACCAAACTTTTAGCCAATGCTGGCATATCGGCAACTGATTCTTGGCAGTGGATAGAAAATCATAAAAAAGTTAAGATTTTTATTGACAATAATGATAAGCGTAGTGTGGAAAAGGAATTAAAGAATTTTATCGAACTTCGTAATAATTCTGCTCATGGTAAAGTAGATACCGTTCTCAATGCCAATGATTTACTAAAATTATGTGATTTTGTCGAAGCTATATGTCAAGCTATAAGTGAATTAGTTCTTTATTACTTTGTTTATAGGAAGATCGAGATAGGAAAGCTTCAAAAGATCGGTAAAGTTGTCAAGTGGTATCAACAGCCACAAGTTTGCGCTGTTAAAATATTAGATGAGCCACAGGAATCCAATAAAAGACTAGAAGTCGGTAAAAAAGTTTTTTTAGTCAGTGAAAAGAAAAAAATATGTCAAAATGCTATTATTGAAAGTATTCAAATTAATAAAAATGGCAAAAATACCCCTCGCCGAAGAATTTCAATAAGAGAGATAAAAGATTCTGAAATAGGCTTAAAATTTGACAAAGAAGGTCAAGAAGGATTAGAAGTTTATTTAGTTATTTCGGACTGATTGAAATGAATATGGAGCGTTTCTCATAAATATGAAGTATAACCAGATTTGGCATCATTTCCCCACTCCCTAACCCTTCACGGATTACTTTTTACTGTTTACTGAAAAATCTCTTGTCTCTTAATCAAATTCTGCTTTTAGATCCCGACGCATTAATTCATAAACGGCAACTTGGGGAGAAATTTCCCCGCGCAAAAGACGATCAACTTGACAGGTAATCGGTACATACAAATTTTTTTCTTGGGCAATTCTCATCAAAACTTCTGTGGTATTTATTCCCTCGGCAGTTCCCTCTAATTTCGCTAAAATTTCTGGCAAAGATAAACCTAAAGCTAATTGATAACCCACTTGATAATTGCGGGATAAAGGACTATTACAGGTGGCTAATAAATCCCCTAAACCCGATAAACCGAAGAAAGTTTCTTGACAACCTCCTAGATAAGTTCCCACCCGAATTATTTCCGGTAAAGCGCGAGTTAACAGGGCAGATTTGGCATTAGTTCCTAACTGTAAACCATCACAAACCCCAGAAGCGATCGCCATGACATTTTTGAGAGTGCCACCTAACTCAGTCCCCAAGGGATCGCTATTCAGATAAACCCGAAAAGATTCCCCAGATAATAATTTTTGTAACAATATTGCTGCTTTTTGCTGATAACTTGCTACCACCGTCGCAGCGGGTAAACCTTGATTAATTTCTTTAGCTAAATTGGGACCGGAAAGAACCACAAGGGGATGAGCGGGAAAAGCTTGATTCCACAGATGAAAAGGTGTACGAGTGGTGATTGGGTCTAATCCTTTAGTAGCGGTGACGATAATGGTGCGAGAATTTAATGGTAATTGCTGTAATTTTTCGATCGTGGGAACAACTCCTTTAATCGAAACTGCCGAAATAATTACGTCAGTATCTGCTATAATAGCTCCTAAATCTTCCCCACTATGACGCGACCAAACCCTAACAGTTAACTGATTACGTCTGGCCAAATTAGCGAGAGTTTGTCCCCAAATTCCCCCACCTATAACCGTAATTTTCTTGGCATTTTCTAGCAACTTTTATTCCCCTCCTTATCATTGGTGGATTACGGCAAATTGGCAAGTATTAATCAATAGCAGAACTTGCCGTTGCCTAACCCACCCTACACTGATAACTGAAAAAAATGACAACCTATCGCAATCCTGCCCCCACTGTTGATATTATCATCGAACTGATCGACTCGCCCCACCGTCCGATCGTACTAATTGAGAGAAAAAATCCGCCCTTTGGCTGGGCAATTCCGGGGGGATTCGTGGACTACGGTGAATCGGTGGAAACGGCGGCAATTCGGGAAGCTTACGAGGAAATCAGTTTGCAGGTGCAGTTAATCGAGCAATTTCACGTCTATTCCGATCCTAACCGCGATCCACGTCAACACACCATTAGTATCGTTTTTATCGCCACGGCAACAGGAAAACCGATCGCTGCTGATGATGCCAAAAAAGTCGGGATTTTTCATCTCTGGGAATTCCCCCAACCTTTATGCTTTGATCACGATCGCATTCTCAATGATTATCGTCGTTATCGGGACTATAAAATCCGTCCCACACATTAGACCCTAACTTAGCTATAAAAGCAATCCTTGGCAAAAACATCTCCGAAAAGAAGTTAAAAAATTAGACACTTCTGAGGGCGACAATCGGCTCCAATTTAGAGGCACGATAGGCGGGAAAAACGCCAAAAAAGAGACCAATACCCGTGGAAACACTCAAAGACAGGGCGACGGCGGTGGCGGAAACAGTGGCAGCCAGGGGAGAGAAACTGGAGACGAGAACGATCGCTCCTGCACCGACGAGAATACCAAGCGCACCGCCGGCGATGGAAACGAGAGTTGATTCAATCAGGAATTGTAAGAGAATATCCTGTTCTCTGGCTCCGATCGCTTTTCTTAGTCCGATTTCCCCGGTTCTTTCCGAAACCGAAACGAGCATAATATTCATCACCCCGATACCACCGACAATCAGGGAAATACCAGCGATTAGAGCCAAAAGTAGGGTTAGACCCTTGGTAATCGTGCCGAAGATTTCGATCATTTGTTTAGCAGTTTCGACGCGAAAATCATCCTCAGCGACGATTTTATGACGTAAACGCAGGAGATTCTCGATTTGGAACTTAGCGGCGCGTATTTCCTCCCCCGAATCGCGCGGTGAGACTAATCCAACTCAACTCGACACCGTAGGGTCCGGTTTTGCCCACCAGTTGCGAGTTCATAGTGCTAAGGGGAATAATCAGCATTTCATCCTGATTATTGCCAAAAAAGGAGCCTTTCGCCTCTAAAATCCCGATCACCTCAAAACTGAGATTTTTGATCCGCAGCTGTTGACCGAGGGGATTTTGGGTAGGGAAAAGTTGCGCTGCCACTTCACGGCCGATTACCGTTACCCGTTTGTTGCGGACTAGATCGATATTGTTGATCAAACGACCTTTTTCTAGGGTAAAATTGCGGACAGAAGCGTATTCTGGGGTGCTTCCCGTCACTAGAGCCGTCATGTTGCGATTACGATAGGAAATCAGGAAACGAGCGTTTATTTCCGGGGCGACTTCAGCGACTGTGGGAACCTGTTCGGCGATCGCCAGAGCATCGGCTAAAACTAAGGTTTTCGGAAAATTAACGGTGGTATTGCGTGCTTGTCGCGACCCCGGCACCACAAAAATGGTATTGGGTCCCAAGTTAGCAAACTGGTCATTGGCTAGGGTTTGCGCCCCTTGGCCAATACCGATCATGGCCACTACTGAAGCGTTACCGATGATAATCCCTAACATGGTCAGGCCGCTACGCACTTTATTGGCCCCTAGGGTGGCGACGGCCATTTTTAAACTTTCGATGATCAACATATCAGTTATCAGTTATCAGTTATCAGTTATCAGTTATCAGTTATCAGTTATCAGTTATCAGTTATCAGGTTTAATTTTTAAGTTATTAGGTTTAAGTTATTAGGTTTGGTTCTTCGTTACTTGGTATGGTTCGATAGGGGGGCATAAATCGACTAAATCCTTATCCGGCAAGAGACTTAATTGATTAGTTCGCTCTAGAGCAAAAACAATTGACAAAATCGCTAAATGCCTTTCTATATAAGGGTTCCATCCCTTATAACCCCCGTCCATTGCATAACACAAACCGAAAAGCCTTAGGTTTAAGTTTTCAATTTTCAATAAATTTAGTATCTTTCACTGATTACTGGTCACTGTTTACTGATTACTGATTTTAGTTTTCGAGGTATCTTCGGCCCCTTGGGGGAGATCGATAAAGACCTTTTCTCCGGCTTCCAAACCTGATAAAATTTGGGTTTTATCGTCTAAGACCAAACCGATCGAAACGGGTTTAAAACTGGGTTTATTTTCGGCATCGGGAACTAAAACCCCTGACTTGCCTTCCCGGGTGACAATGGCGACAGTCGGCACCACCAGGGCATTATCTAACTGCTGGCCGACAAAAGTTACATCCACATTCATTTTCGATTTGAGTTTGTCCCGTCCCGTCACCAAACCGATTCTGACCTCAAAAGAAGTGACATTATCCTCGATAATTGCTTCGGGAGCCACGAGAATAACTCGACCTTCAAAGACTTCTTCAGGAAAAGCATCGGCGACAATTCGCACGGGTTGGCCGCGCTGTAATAAACCCACATCTACTTCCGGCACTTTAGCAATCACTTCCAATCCCGATGCTAGGGCGATAATCGAGGTGGAAGTGGCGGAAGCGGTACTAGAGGCCGAAGTGGTGGGAGTGACAAAAGAACCCTCGGTGGCGTATTTTTGGGTGACGATGCCATCAAAGGGAGCAGTAATGACTGTATCGCGGTATTGAATCTTGATTTGCTCTAAATCGGCCCTAGCAGCCGCTACAGCTGATTCTAGTCGAGCAAGCTCCGTTTCTTGGGTTTTTTGGCGTTGTTCGAGGGCAAATTTGGCTTCTGCGATCCCTGCTGCTGCTCGGATCATTTCCTGCTCAATTCCCGCCACTTCTGGGGAAGCGGTTTTATCTGCTTGTTCCAAACGGCGGATCGATTCGTCTAAATTGGCTTTAGCATTGAGATATTCATTGAGGACGGCATCAAATTGGTCTTGAGCGATCGCTCCTTCCCGGACTAAATTTTCATTGCGTTTAACCCGATTTTCTGCTAGTCGAAAACGGGATTGGGCTGCTTGTACCTGAGCTTGCAGTTGGTCTAAATCTTTGGGAATTCTTTCTTTGGCCTGAGCTAAACGGGCTTCTAATTGCTTATAACTGGCCTGGGCCTGATAAAATCGGGCTTGTAATTGCCGGATATCTTCGGGAATACTGCGTTTAGCCTGTTCCAGATTGGCTAGAGCTTCCCGCAGACGCGCTTCTGACTGCATTCCCCTGGCATACACCTCTAAATTATCCATGACGGCGAGGGTTTGTCCCCTTTTAACGATCATGCCCTGATCCACCAATAATCGCACTAATCGGCCAGGGTTTTTCGGGCTAATGTTGACACTTTGGATTGGTTCCACCCTACCACTAGCTTTAATTTCCACAGCGAGGGTTTCTCGTTGAGCAGGAACGGTCATTTTCGCCAATTCTAGGCTAGGAGGAGGTGTTTGCAGCAAACGATAAGAAACCACTCCCACCGCCAGAAAACCACTAGCCATGAGTCCGAATATCCAAAATAGGGGGCGATTTGATTTTCCCAACACGGTTATTGCCATCGATCAGCCAAAAGTTAATTGGTTATATACTAACGTCTCTAGAGTTGCCTTTGTTGTTTCTTTCGCCAACAACTCCCAAGCGAGATAGACTGATTTAAAAAGGCTTATTGCGGGGGTAAACTGTGCCAAAACTTCAATTAATCATTTCTTTGCTCATTTTTTTCGTCGCTGGCAGCCCGCCGGCTTTTTCCCAAGCGCTACTCCCCTACGCCATCGAACCGGAGTTAGAACAGATGGAACAAGCGGGAATTGAAATGGCCGAAGATGCCATCCAATTAGCTCGTTTTCGCCGTACCGATGCAGCCCTCGCACGGGCTAAGTTAGCGGTGCAGTTAGCCCCCCATCTCTATCAAACTTGGTTTATTCTCGGTAGTTTATATCTGCAAGACGATCAGGTGCAACCCGGCATTGAGGCATTAAATCAATCTTTGGCCCTTGCTCCCGCCGATGCCCACGCTAATATTAAATTTTCCCTCGGTAGTGCCTATTTTCAGAATCAAGATTACCAGTCTGCTATTGCCCAGATTGAAGCGGGTTTGCAAATGAAACCCGATATCTCCCCCGCTCTTTTTGATCTCGGTAATTCCTATCTCAAGTTAGCACAATATCCAGATGCGATCGCAGCTTACGAAAAAGCTGTTAGTCAAGATAAAAATTTTTGGCCCGCTATTAATAATATTGGTTTAGTTAAATACGAACAGGGTGACAAGGAAGCGGCTCTTAAAGATTGGCGGGCCGCTTTGAAAATCGATCCTAAACAGCCAGAACCTCAGTTAGCTATTGCGGTGGCTATTTATAGTCAAGGAAAAACTGAGGAGGGCATCAAATTAGCTCAGGCCGCTCTCACTAGCGATAGTCGTTATGTCAGTCTAGAATTTTTAGGGGAAAATCTCTGGGGTCAACGTCTTCTGCAAGACACGGAGAAAATGTTTAATCATCCTAAAATGAAAGATTTTATCGCTCGTTTACCAAAACCAACCCCAGAAGCGGAGGAAGAAAATTAAGCTTATCTATAATTATCGGATTTTTTCTATTTCTGAGATGTAATCGCAGCTGCATCTCAATTTTGGAGAAATATCTATATTAGATTTTGGGCGCACGCGGTGCGCCCCTACTATTGGCGCAATAATAATATTATTGTAGGGGCGAATTGCATTCGCCCTCTTTTATGAGATGCAGCCTGTAATCCGCTACATCTCATTTTTGTCAATCTACTATAGCTTTTCTCGTAAAGATCAAGTGTAACCTAATTTGCTATCGACGACCGACTCGCCAAAACGAAAATTTTGTACCTCACTTTTAAGATAATCCCTTAGTTAATTTGCTAGGAATTCTTGAGGCTTGCTCTAGCTAATTAGGATAAACTCGCCCTTTCCAACCTCCCCCTTGGCCGCGCCAATAACGCAGGGCAGAATCGACGGTCATTAAACTATAAAGGAGGGCAATTAGGGGTAAAGTTAAAGCCCGCAGAGGGGATAATTTATATAGTCTTAAAGTCGGGCTATAGGAGAGGGCCATTAGTAATAAGGTGACGGCACTAATTATAATAATTGATGTTTCTGCTAATACCAATCCCCAGATTAATCCCAAGGGGGCGGCTAAATAGGTTAAAAACATCCCGAAAATTGTCCCGATTAACCAAAGTGTTGAGTAATTTAGTTGTGTAAAGGCGGTGCGGGCTACCATATTCCAAATGCTGGCTAAATCGGGATAGGGACGGAGACTATAGGTGGTTTCTGTTAATCCTAACCAGATGGATTTCTCGGTATTTTCAGGGTGATTTTGCAGATATTTTTTAACCGCGGTCGCCAAGGAACAATCATCAATTAAAGCTTGTTTAAGAATCTCAATGCCGCCAATTTTTTCGAGTATATCTCGGCGAATTAAAATGCAACCTCCAGCAGCGGCAGCTATCGGGGAATTAGGGTTATTAACTAGGGCAAAAGGATAGAGTTTCTCGAAGAAAAAAACAAAGGCAGGAATGAGAAATTTTTCCCAAAAACTGTCACAGTTTAGCCACACCATCAGGGAAACTAAAGCTTGTTTTTCTTGTACTGCTTTAGTAACTAATTGGGTTAAATTATTTGGTGCGTGGGCAATATCGGCATCGGTAAACAGAAAATAATCGGGTGCGAATTTATCGGTAGCCTCTTTTATTCCCTGTTTCATTGCCCATAATTTACCCGTCCATCCTATCTCTAAAGGTTGTCCAGAAATAATAGTTATCTGGTCAGATTTATGAGATTTATCCGCAATTTTTTGAGCAACTTTTCCCGTACTATCACTACTTTGATCATCAATTAAAATAATCGAAAATTCGCCTTGATAATCTTGGTTAAAAAGGGAAGTTAAACTGATAGGTAAAACGTCGGCTTCGTTTCGTGCGGGGATAATTGCCGAGACTTTTGGATAATTTGTTAAGGGAGAAGTGACAGGATTAATTTTTTGGTTAGATAGCCAAAATTGACCCCTAGCTAAGATTAAATATAACCAAATTATCAGCGATAGGGAAGTAACTAATAATAATAAAAATGTCATAAGCTAGTCCGCATTTCGATGAGGGAACAGGGAACAGGTCAAAAAGAGTATCAAATTTAGATGGACAACAGCTTCATAAGTTTGGGGTTTAACAGAGGGCAATTTAGGATAAAATAGAAGCAAGTTAGCCAGATTAGACGAGGGAGTAAATCATGGATTATGATGTCGTAATTATTGGGGGTGGACCGGCGGGAGGTCACTGTGGGAGATTATTAAGTGAAAAAGGTTATCGTGTTCTTTTAGTGGAACAACATTCTAGTTGGCAAGATAATATCTTTTCTAGTGCCGCTTCTCCCCTAGAAATTTTAGAACAATTCAATCTCCCTGAAACCGTAGTGGCTAGGTTTTGGAAAAATATCGAAATTATCTCCACTAGCATACATCGTTCTTGGTCATCACCGCAACCTTTAGGGGTAGTTTTTGATTTTGCCAAATTGCGAGAGTTTTTAGCCGCAGAAGTGCTGCGTTGGGGGGGAGAAGTTCGTTTAGGTTGTCGTTATCTGAAATATCAACAGATGGAGGATAAGCTAACCGTTTTTTTGAAATCAAAAGGAGAGGAAATCGAGACAGTTAATCCTCGTTTATTGGTTGATGCCACGGGATACGCTAGAGCAGTTATGTATAAACATAGACGAGAAAAACCTGATTTTTTAAAAGCAGTGGGTATTGAATATTTAATGGCTGTGCCAGAAGAAGATTATCAAAAATATCAAGATAATTTAGTATTTTTTCTCGGTCATAAATGGAGTCCTAAAGGTTATGGCTGGATTTTTCCTATGGATAATCAGCAATTAAAAATAGGAGCCGCTTGGTTAGAGGGAGAACATCCTTATATTTCTGAAGTTAAGCCTTTAAAAAGTTATATTACACAAATTATTCAAACCTACATGAATCTCTCTAAATATGAGATAATCGACAGCCATGGCTCTATTTTAGAATATTCGCTCAATCTGCAAGATATTTATTATCAAGAACCGAATATTATAGCGATTGGTGATGCGGTTTCTACGGTTAACTTTTTAGGAGGGGAAGGTATTCGCCATGCTATGAAAGGAGCCGAAATTGCTTGTCAATACATGGAAGAATATTTACAGGGAAAATCGAGTAGTTTTGCCGCTTATCAACAGAGGATGCAAGAATATTTTCAACCAAAATGGAATTTATCCGATCGCCTCAGTCGCCAAGTTTATTTAGAATATAGTGATGCACGTATCGATCAAGGAGTATCCTATCTCAAGTATCTTTCCACACAGGATATAATCGACATTTTATTTTACTACAAATTTGAAAAATACACAAAAGGGTTAGGAGGATTTCTGCTGGGGAAATTACGTCAATGGTGGCGCAGAATTTTTCCTAGTCAAAAACCCGGGTAAATAAGCTAAGATAAAGCTAAGGAAACAATATTGGTAAAGACCGTGAGTAAGTTTATTCGCTACAGTACAATTATCACCCTGCTGGGCATTTTAGCAGCCTGTAGTGGCAATCCTGACCTAGAAAATCGTCTGGCTGCCGATCCTAATCTACAAACAAATCCAATACCAGAAAACTCTCCTGATAACAAGCAATTACCCGCAAATTTTCCCGCAGAAATTCCTCGATATAGTCAATCAGAATTATTATCCGTGCAGACAAATCCTGATAATACTGGTGGGAAAACCCGTTGGCAATCCAACGATCCCAGCAATGCGATCGAGGCTTTTTATCAACAGGAATTAGTTAATAATAATTGGGAAATTATCACTCCCTTTTCTGGGGAAGGAGTTAATAGTACCCTAACGGCCCGTCGAGATAATTTAGAATTAACTATCACCATAACTGCCACTTCTCCCAATACCGAATATAGCCTCGATTATCGTCCAATAGGAACCCCAATTGCTTCCCCTAGTCCCTCCCCTATTTCTTCCCCCTTACCAAATCTTAATCCCACCAGTTTTAACGATCTCGAATCCTTACCTAATCCCTTAAAAAGCCACATTCAAGACTTAGCTAGATTGGGAGTATTAACAGGTAATAACAATCAGTTTAACCCTAATAATACAATAACACGCCGAGAATTTGCTCGCTGGTTATTACAGGCTAATAATGCCATTTATGCTAATGTAGCGGGTAAACAAATTCGTTTAGCTACCCCCAATAGTTCCCCAGCTTTTAGTGATGTTAAAAATAACGATCCCGATTATATTTATATTCAAGGATTAGCAGAAGCGGGGTTAATTCCCTCTCCTTTAACGGGAGATAGTAGCGCCCTTTTATTCCGTCCCAATGCTCCTTTAACCCGGGAAGATTTAATCGCTTGGAAAGTGCCATTAGATATTAGAAAAGCTTTACCGAGCGCCAATCTTGATACGATTAAAAATACTTGGGGTTTTCAGGATACTAATAAAATTAACCCGCAGCTGGTGCGCGCTCTTTATGCCGATTTTCAAAATGCTGAACAAGCTAATATTCGGCGAGTTTTTGGTTTTACTACCCTATTTCAGCCAAAAAGACCAGTAACTCGCGCTGAAGCTGCCGCTACTTTATGGTATTTTGGTTTTCAGGGTGATGGTGTTTCCGCTGCCGATGCTTTGCAGGGTCAAGATACGCAACAGAGTGGGGTTAACTGAAATTTGTCCATAAAAATTAAGGGTGTGTTAGGAAAATATAAGCACTCTTTTTGACATTTCTTCATATCTATTCAGAAAAATTAACAAAGGATTCTTGACCCTGCAGCTGGGGTAATATTTTATCCTAAAGATAGAACTCTGCTGCAGGGGATTTTGTTGCTGACTTCCGCTGCTATTAACATTATGACCCATCAAACTCTCAAACTCGCATGAGTTGCGCTGGTTGTGCTAATTCGATCGAGCGGATAATTAAATCTATCCCCGGAGTGATTCGATGTCAAGTTAATTTTGGCATGGAACAGGTGGATGTGGACTATGACCCCAAGCGTACCGATCTTAACACTATTCAAGCAAAAGTTAGGGATGCCGGTTTCCAAGCTACACCGATAACGGAAATTAATCTCGAATCCAGGCCAGAAAAAGAACTACTCACTAAACTATCGATCGCTATTGTTATTAGTATTATACTTTTTATCGGTTCTTTACCGATGATGACGGGTTTATCTCTATCTTTTATTCCCCACTGGTTACACGCTCCTTTACTACAATTAATTCTCGCTACTCCCGTCCAATTTTGGTGTGGTCAAAGTTTTTATAAAAATGCTTGGAAAGCTTTTAAAAATCGCACTGCCACCATGGACACTTTAGTAGTTTTGGGAACCAGTGCCGCCTATTTTTATTCCCTGTTTTTAACCTTCGAGAGTGATTTTATCGAAAAACAGGGGTTTTATTCCCATGTTTACTACGAAGCATCAGCTATCGTCATTACTCTGATTTTACTCGGTCGTTTCCTCGAAAAACGTGCCAGAAAAGAAACGGCTGCTGCGATTAAACAATTAATGGGATTACAGGCCAAAACTGCTAGGGTGATTAGGGAAGAACAGACGCTAGATATACCAATAGAAGAGGTGAAAGTAGGAGACATAATTTTAGTGCGTCCGGGGGAAAAAATTCCCGTCGATGGCATAATTATCCAAGGCAGTTCTAGCATTGATGAATCGATGGTAACGGGGGAAAGTTTACCCGTGCGAAAAACCGTCAATCAACAGGTAATCGGTGCGACAATTAATAAAACCGGTAGCCTACAAATGCAAGCGTTACGGGTAGGAAAAGATACGGTTTTAGCTCAGATTGTCCGATTAGTGCAAACCGCACAAGCATCAAAAGCACCTATACAAAGATTAGTCGATCGAGTGACCGCTTATTTTGTGCCGGTGGTGATGATTATTGCGGTAATAACTTTCTTATTTTGGATTCTCCGCACGGGTAATCTCACCCTCGCTTTGATTACAATGGTGGAAGTCTTAATTATCGCTTGTCCCTGCGCGCTAGGATTAGCTACACCCACCTCGATTATGGTGGGAACAGGACAGGGAGCAAAACAGGGAATTTTAATTAAAAATGCCGAAAGTTTAGAATTAGCCCATAGTATTACTACTATTGTCCTCGATAAAACGGGAACTCTCACCCAGGGTAAACCAACGGTGACGGACTTCTTGACTCGCGAGGGGGTGAGGGATGGACGGGAATTATCGCTGCTGCAGTTAGTCCTATCGGTGGAGAATCATTCTGAACACCCGTTAGGAGAAGCAATAGTTAAATATGGGCAGTTAAACCAGATTAAAACCCTAGAAGTAAGCGAATTTGACTCAATAACTGGGTCAGGAGTGCAGGGAAAAGTCGGGTCGGCTCTAGTGCAAATCGGTACACAACAATGGTTAGAACGTCAAGGGATCGAAACAAAAGTTCTTAAAAAAGTCGCCCACGATTGGGAGTGGCAGAAAAAAACCGTGGTTTGGATAGCGGTTAACGGGGGTTTAGAGGGGGTGATTGCCATTTCCGACGTTTTAAAACCTTTTTCTTCCTCAGTGGTCGCCAAGCTCAAAAAAATGGGCTTAGAGGTGATGATGATGACAGGGGACAACCTCGAAACCGCATCGGCGATCGCCAGTGAGTTGGGTATCCGGCGCTTTTTTGCCGCACTCCGTCCCCAAGAAAAAGCCGAAAAAATCGAATATTTGCAGAAAAAAGGGAAAATAGTCGCCATGGTTGGCGATGGCATCAATGATGCGATCGCATTGGCGCAAGCGGACTTAGGTATTGCTATTGGCACGGGGACCGATGTAGCGATCGCTGCCAGTGATATAACCTTAATTTCGGGAGATTTACAGGGAATTGTGACTGCTATTGAGTTAAGTCGAGCAACAATGGGAAACATCAAAGAAAATCTCTTTTTTGCTTTTATTTATAACCTGATTGCCATTCCCATCGCTGCCGGAGTCCTCTATCCTTTTCTGCTCAATCCGATTATTGCCGGTGCTGCCATGGTTTTAAGTTCCCTTTCCGTGGTGACAAATGCTTTACGATTGCGTCGAGTTCATCCCAGGGTGGGGGGATAATTTTCGTTAACAATTCTTAAGGAAAAACCAGAAAAATTAGCTGTACGGGGGATGATACCGTAGAAAAGGCAATAGAATAATCACCGTGATATGACTGACTCCCCTGAAATACCTTATTTATTACGCGCTGCCAAAGGAGAAATCTTACCTCGTCCTCCCGTGTGGATGATGAGACAAGCAGGACGTTATATGCAGATTTATCGAGAATTGCGGGATAAATACCCCAGTTTTCGGGAAAGATCGGAAAATGCCGATTTAGCGATCGAAATCTCCCTGCAACCCTGGCGCGCTTTTCAACCAGATGGGGTGATCATGTTCTCCGATATCCTCACTCCCCTAGCGGGAATCGGTATTCCCTTTGATATTATCGAAAGTAAGGGGCCGATTATCGATTCTCCCATTCGTACTCAAGCGCAGGTGGACCAACTTAATCCCCTCGATCCCGATCAGTCTTTACCTTTTATCAAAACGATTTTAAAAACCCTGCGTCAAGAGGTGGGAAATAAATCTACTGTCCTCGGTTTTGTCGGAGCGCCTTGGACTTTAGCAGCCTATGCAGTGGAAGGGAAAGGTTCTAAAAGTTATTCTGTGATTAAAGGGATGGCTTTTTCGGAACCCTCGGTACTGCACCAATTTTTAGATAAATTAGCGGATATGATTGCCACCTATGTCCGTTATCAAATTGATTGTGGGGCGCAAGTAGTACAAATGTTCGATTCTTGGGCGGGTCAATTAACTCCCCAAGATTACGATGTTTTTGCCTTACCCTATCAACAAAAAGTAGTTCGTTTGGTGAAAGAAACCCATCCCGATACACCGTTAATTCTCTACATTAGTGGCAGCGCTGGGGTTTTGGAAAGAATGGCTCAATCGGGGGTTGATATTATTAGCGTCGATTGGACCGTGGATCTGGCGGAAGCGAGACAGCGTTTAGGTAAAGCGATGATGGTTCAAGGTAATATCGATCCAGGGGTTTTATTCGGTTCCCAGTCTTTTATTCGCGAGCGGATTATTGATACTATTCGTAAAGCAGGTAATCAAGGTCATATTCTTAATTTAGGTCATGGTGTTTTGGTGGGAACTCCTGAAGATAACGTGCGTTTCTTCTTTGAAACCGCTAAAGGATTTAGTTATCAATAAAGTTACTCAGGGAACAGGGGATGGGGAAATGGGGGAATGGGGAAATGGGGAAATGGGGAAATGGGGGAATTCAACTAAAACCCTAAAACCCTAAAACCCCAAAACCCTAAAACCCTAAAACCCTAAAACCCTAAAACCCCAAAACCCCAAAACCCTAAAACCCCAAAACCCCAAAACCCTAAAACCCTAAAACCCTAAAACCCTAAAACCCTAAAACCCTAACACACAACACCCTTTTTGACTTTTTACTTTCAAACTGTCCCCTAAATTCTGCTGTATCAATTAAAGTAATGAAAAAGATATTTCTAACGGGTGTGAGTGGCTGTATTGGGCATTATATTGCTGAAATTTTACTGGAAAATCCCGACTATGAATTATATTTTTTGTTGCGTAATCCAGACAAGTTAAAATTTACTTACCAAGGGCGATCAAATGTTCATATACTTTTAGGAGATATGGAAAATATTGAGGTATATGCCGATCTTTTAAAAACAATGAATATAGCGGTTTTAATCGCTACCAGTTGGGGAGGAGAGGAGGAAAGTTATCAGATTAATGTGGTAAAAACCCTGGAATTAATTAGTTATTTAGATGCTCAAATCTGCGAGAAAGTCCTCTACTTTTCTACTGCCAGCATTCTCAATCAAAATAATCAACCTTTACCAGAAGCTGGGGAGATAGGAACTAATTATATCCGCACTAAATATATTTGTTATAGTAAATTTGCTGACCTAGAAATTGCCGATAAAATTATCACTTTATACCCCACTTTTGTCTTAGGTGGTGACGAAAATAAACCCTATTCCCATATCTATGGTGGTTTACCGGATGTGTTGAAATATATCGGTTTAGTGCGTTGGTTTCAAGCTGATGGCAGTTTTCATTTTATCCATGCTAAAGATATAGCTCAAGTGGTGAATTATTTAATCGAAAATCCCGCACCAGAAAGCAAAATTGTTCTAGGCAATCAACGCACAACAGCTAACCAAGCAGTGGAACAAATCTGCGCTTATTTAAACAAAAAAATCTACTTTCGCATTCCTTTATCTTTAACCATTGCTAACTTTTTTATCAAAGTTTTTAACTTGCAGATGGAACCATGGGATCGTTTTGCGATGAATTATCGTCACTTCACCCACTTTAAAACCTATACTCCTGCTGATTTTGGTTTAAAAAACTATTGTTCCACCCTTGATGATGTTTTAGCCTTGCGAGGAATTCCCCGAGGTTGATCATAGACTAATCTTGAAATTGTCTAGCATGAAATTGAGCGTAACGACCATTAAGATTTAATAACTGCTCGTGATTACCCACCTCGATAATTTCACCCTTTTCTAAGACTAAAATACGGTTAGCTTTTCTGACAGTTGCTAATCGGTGAGCAATAACAAATACCGTGCGCTCCGTCATAATTCTTTCTAAAGCTTCCTGCACTAAAGCTTCCGATTCCGAATCGAGCGCCGAAGTTGCTTCATCTAAAATTAAAATTCTCGGATTAGATAAAACCGCTCGCGCGATGGCGATTCTTTGTCTTTGTCCACCCGATAAATTAACACCCCTTTCCCCCACATAGGTATAGTAACCCTGGGAAAGTTCACTAATAAATTGATGAGCGTTGGCAATTTTTGCCGCTTTTTCCACCTCTTGCAGATTAAAATCTCCCTGGCCAAAAGCGATATTTTGGGCTATAGTGCCAGAAAAGAGAATATTTTCCTGTAAAACTACGCCAATTTGTCGCCGGAGACTTTTTAAAGTCACATCACGAATATCCACCCCATCGATTAAAATCTTGCCAGAAGTGGGGTCATAAAAACGCAATAAAAGATTAACTAAAGTGGTTTTTCCCGCTCCCGATGCTCCCACTAAAGCAATCATTTCCCCAGCGTGTGCAGTAAAATTAATATTTTTTAAAACCTGTCTGTCCTGATTGTAAGAAAAATTTACTTGACAATATTCAACTTCTTTGCTATGGGGTGGCAACTCGATCGCCTTCGGTTTTTCGGTAATTGTTGGCAAAATAGCTAACAATTCAAAAATCCGATCCATGGAGGCTTGACCCTGTTTAAATTGATTATAATTACTGGTAATATGGGCGATAGGATCGATTAACATTGCCACCGCTGCCACATAACTAACAAAGTCAATTCCAGTTAAATTCTTTTGGGAAATTTGCCAACCAGCGAGAAAGAATAAAAAGATGACACCGAGAGCTTGTAAGAATCCCACCACGACGTATTGTAAAGCTTTGGTGGATTCTGATAGGTATTGAGCGCGGCGATTTTCCTCCGCTTCTTGGGCAAAAAGCTCGGTTTGATAATCTTCGGCTGCGAAAGCTTGCACCACGCGAATACCGCTAAAAACTTCGGTTAATAACGCAGAAAGGTTAGATATTTTCGCCTGGGCGCGACGAGCATATTGTAATAATTTTTCACCAAAAAATCCCACCAAAACCCCTAACAAAGGAGCGATAATAATGACAGCGATCGTCAATTGCCAGTTAACAATAAACATATAGGCAAAGACGACAATTAACTGTAAGGCTGAGGGAATAAAATCATGGAAAAATTTGTTAATTACTTCCCCAATGCGATCAATATCTTCCGTTAAACGATAGGATAAATCACCAGTTTTTGCCGTTTCAAAGTAATTTAAGCCGAGGGTTTGCAGGTGTGCATAAACTTTTTTTCTTAATTCTAGGGCAATTTTTAAAGAAGCTTTTGCCATCAGGGAATCTTGCCCATACTGAGACATTCCCCGCAGTAAAAAAACCACTGCCCCCACCCCCGAAAGTGTCGCCAATGCTGGCACATTTCCCTCACCGATATATCTGGCCATTTGTCCAGCTAACCAAGCTAAAATCGGCCAAAATACCGTAAATCCAATCGTACAGATAAACGCCAAAATAATTGTTTGGGTTTGGGGACGAAGATAGGGAATGAGGTTCCAATAACTAGAGCGAGATTTCAAAATAATTTATGGACTTAAGGGGTTAATCGGGAGGTAGAGACGTTTGTAGTCCACGTCCCTACGATGTTTTCTAACAATACAAAGTTATTTTGTGATCAAACCGCCACAGCTTGATTAATGTAGCCTAATTCCGTCAATTTGTTCCAGACTTTGGCGACACTTTCCTCTAAAGTCTCTAAATCGGTGCGGCATTCCACTTCTGGGTTAAAAGGTGGTTCATAGGGATCATCAATTCCCGTAAAAGACTTGATTTCGCCAGCACGCGCTCTTTTATATAATCCTTTCACATCGCGCGCCTCACAGACGTTTAAGGGAGCATTCACGAAAACTTCGACAAAATTGCCGATTTTTCCCCGTACTTCCTCGCGAATCTCACGATAGGGAGAAATAGCCGAAACTAGGACAATCACACCGTGACGGGTGAGCAAATTAGACACAAAACCAATGCGACGGATATTTTCATCGCGATCCTCTTTGCTAAATCCTAAACCCTTGGTGAGGTTCGTCCGTACTATATCGCCATCGAGAACTTCAATGGAATAACCTTCAGCGATTAATTTTGCCTGTAATGCCTCGGTAATCGTGCTTTTCCCCGCACCACTCAATCCCGTTAACCAAACCGTCACGCCGCCTTGTTTCATAGCAATCATTAATAATACTTAAATCCTGTTTAGCGTACCATATCTCAGTGATCAGTGATCAGTTACCAGTTATCAGATGGGAGTTTTCAGTTCACTGATTACTGATTACTGCTTACTGATAACTGAACAACCCCCCAACCTGATTGAAACAAACAACCTGTCACCACGATCATTGATAATGTATGTTGAGTTACTGTCTTGAATTAAGGTAATGTTTAAGAAATTCCCCCCTCACACCCCGCTCATTCTTGGACTAGGTTCTGGGGTTGCGCTTTTTACTCTCACCAGTCTCTTTCTCTTTCACCCGAAAATTCTCGCTTGGCTCGATCGCAATAGTGCTTCCCTTCCTAGTCAAGATCCTAACCAACCCTCTGCCGTGGTTGATAGCGCTTCCCTACCACAAACCGAGCGAGATGTCAAGTTAAAAGATGTGGCTGATGCCAACGCGCCCTCTTTAGATCGTAGTCGCGCCCGCTATCTCTTGGCCATGGATTTATTGAGAAAATATGAAGGGGGTACGGCTTTAAAACAATTAGAAGGCTTAGAAAAACAATATCCTGTCCTCGCTCCCCAGATTCTCCTCAAACAGGGACGCGCCCACGAATTAACCAACGATAGTGAAAAAGCGCAAGAAATTTGGCAAAAATTACTGGAAACCTATCCCCAATCGCCCGTAGTGGCGGAAGCTTACTACTCTTTGGGCAAATACGACCCCAGTTATCATGAGAAATTGCTTAAGGAATACCCCCGACACCCGCGTACTTTGGCTTTAATTCGCCAACGTCTTCAAGAAAATCCCGATCAATTTCCCTTATGGTTGCAGTTAGCCAAGGCTAATCCTTTTGATCCTACCCTCAATCAAGCCCGCGATCGTTTGGTGAAAGACTACGCCAATCAGTTAACTCCGGCGGATTGGGCAATTATTGGGGCCGGTTATTGGCAGTCGGGATTGTACGAAAAGGCCTATAAAGCCTACGCTAAAGCCAGTCCTAGCCCCGAACAAGCCTATCGTTACGCCCGCGGGCTACAAATTGCCAAAAAACTGCCAGAAGCTCGCACCGCTTACCAAAAATTAATTAAAACCTATCCCCAGGCCCCAGAAACCGGTTTAGGATTACTGCGACTCGCCCAAATTTCTCCTAACCGCGATGCCATAGCATATCTCGATCGCATTGTCAAGCAATTTCCCGATCGCGCCCCGGAAGCTTTGGAAGCGAAAGCCAAATTACTGGACTCAACTAATGCCCAGGCCGCTAGTCAAACATGGCAGACTTTATTAAATAAATACCCAAAATCCGACGAAGCCGCCGATTATCGCTGGTTAATGGCCCAAAGAGCCGCTAAATCTGGTGATTACGCCAAGGCGTGGCAGTGGGCGCAGCCAATTGCGGTTAATAATCCCGATAGTCAAATTGCCCCGAAAGCGGCCTTTTGGGTGGGAAAATGGGCGCAAAAACTCGGCAAAAACCAAGAAGCAAAACAAGCTTTTACCTACACTATTTCTCGTCATCCCCATTCCTATTATGCTTGGCGCTCGGCGGTTTTATTAGGTTGGGACGTGGGGGATTTTACCACTGTCCGCTCCTATAATCCTACCACCGTCAAACCCGCCACTCGTAACGATCCCCCCGCCGGTTCGGAAGCTTTCAAGGAATTATATCGAATTGGTGAAGATACAGACGCTTGGAATCTCTTCCAAGCAGAAATTGTCGATCCTTGGCATTTAACCGTTGACGAACAATTTAACCTCGGTGTCTATAAACTCTCTCGCAATCAAAATTTAGAAGGAATTAACCTGATTTGGCGCTTGCGAGAAAGAGATACCCCAGAGGAAAAGGAAGCATGGAAAGTCCTGCGACAAAATGATAAATACTGGCACGCTTTATTCCCTTTTCCCTACTACGATACTATCCTAGAATGGTCAAAAGATAGAAAATTAAATCCCCTGCTAGTGACAGCTTTAATTCGGCAAGAATCCCGCTTTGAAAAAGAAATTCGTTCTCCCGTGGGGGCAGTGGGATTAATGCAAATTATGCCCGATACGGGTAAATATATCGCAGGTAATACTGGCAATAAAAGTTATTCTTTAACTAATCCCGAAGATAACATTATGATGGGAACATGGTATCTGGATTATACCCATGGCAAATTCGCCGGAAATTCACTTTTTGCCGTGGCTAGTTATAACGCTGGACCTGGAGCAGTTGCCAAATGGAGACAGCGTTTCGATTTTAGCGATCCCGATGAATTTGTCGAGAATATTCCCTTCAGAGAAACTAAGGGTTATATAGAATCGGTGTTTGGTAATTATTGGAATTATCTCCAGATTTATAACCCTGAAATTCAAGAGCAAATGAGCAGAATCTCTAACCCTTCCTAGGGGATTTATGGGGATGGGTAATTAACTCATTCCCTTACTAACTTTTTTCCTGATTATGCAATCATTTAACTGGCAAACCGTCGATCGAGATTCTCCTTTTACTCGCCTAGATTTTCGGACAAAATTAACCATGATGATCGTGGTTACTCTCATCGCTTTTACTTGGGAAAGTCCCCTCGCTGGCGGTTTTCTAACTCTTATTGTCGCTTTAGCTTGTCTCTGGGCCGGAGTAAAATGGTCTTATCTCCTCACCATTTTAAAATTCATGGCTCCCTTTTATCTATTCTTATTAATTACCATGGGATTTTTTAATGTGGAACAGGTAAAAGCTTTAACGGGAAAAACTGAATTAACTCCCTTATTAACTGTCGGTTCTACTAAAATGACTGTGGAGGGAACCCTCTACGGTTTAAATGTGATCTTTAAAACTCTCACGATGGTTTTAATTATTCCCCTCGCTATTTTTACCACCGATATAAATCAGATGATGGTGAGTTTAACTAAGGCAAGAATTCCCTACAAAATAGTCTTTATTTTTTCCTCTACCCTGCGTTTATTTCCTCTCCTAGTAGAAGAATCTCGATCGATTATTTCTGCTCAAAGATTACGAGGATTAGCAATAGAAAAAATGGGTTGGCTGCAAAAAGGAAAAATTTATGCTTCCATCGCTGTACCTTTAATTTTAAACGCTATGGCTAAATCGCAAAAATTAGAGGTAGTTCTACAAGCTAAAGCTTTCTCTGGTGATCCTAATCGCACATTTTTACAGGAATCAATCTTAACCAATAAAGACTATTTATTAATTATCGGCTTTCTATTTTTATTGGTTTTGGCAATCATTCTCTATGTAAAATTCGGGGTGGGAAAATTTGCCTGGTTGTTTTAAGATTAATCCCTATTGTATAGCTCGATCGATCTGGGTATATAAAGCTTCTAAATCCCCAGAATTGTCCAAAACAATATCAGCTAAGGCAATTTTTTCGGCTAAAGGCATTTGATTATTAATCCGAGCGATCGCTTGTTCTCTAGTTAAGTTATTTCTAGTCGTTAAGCGTTGAATTTGTTGCTCGAAACTGCAAGAAACCACCCAAATCTCTGTGACTAAATGGGTTAATTTGGCTTCCAATAATAAAGGGATAGAAAAAACAACTATCGGAGCTTCTAACTGCTCTAAATGATGCTTAAAACATTCTCTAACGTAGGGATGAATCTGACTTTCTAACCAGATTTTTTCCTCGGGATTATTAAAAATAATCTCTCCTAACTGTTGGCGATCAAGGTAATTATCCTCAGTTTTAACTTTTCTGCCATAACGCGCCAAAATTCTCTCTAAAATTGCCGAACCTTTTTCCACTGCTTCCCGGGCATAAATATCCGCATCAAGGACGGGAATTTTGTAGATATTTTCTAAATAATTAGAAACCGTGGATTTACCACAAGCTATTCCCCCTGTTAACCCGATAATTCTTCTCGACATAAATTATTAAATTGCTAATCTCAATTAAGGTGCGTTACGCGCTCGCTAACACACCCTAAAGTTATAAACTCTTTATCTGTTGTAAAACTCTTGCTTGTACTTGTTGATAGGCAGTTTCCACATCTCCTAAATCGCGACGAAAACGATCCTTATCGAGAATGCGCGCTTGGGTATCCTCTTGGGTTTTATCCCAGAGACGACAGGTATCGGGGCTAATTTCATCACCTAGATAAATTTTGCCCGTTTTATCAACTCCAAATTCTAACTTAAAATCGACGAGAATAATCTGGCACTTATCAAAAAATTCTTGTAAATATTGATTGATTTGCAGGGCTAAATCTCGTAACTGATTGACTTGCTCCTCGCTGGCAATATCAATTACTTTTATGCGATCGGGAGTTAACAAAGGATCCCCTAAAGCATCATCCTTGAGGTAAAATTCGACAAGAGGAAAAGGTAAAACTGTCCCTTCCTTTAATCCCGTTTGCTTGCACAAACTCCCGGCGGCAATATTTCTGACTACTACTTCCAAAGGAATGATTTTAATCGCCTTGACGCGCATTTCCCTAGAACTAGGGCGATCGATATAATGGGTAGGTATTCCTAGGGATTCTAACCATTGAAATAGGGCAGTGGAGATAGTGCAGTTAATTTCCCCTTTACCGGCAATTTGCCCGCGTTTTTGGGCATTAAAAGCGGTGGCATCGTCTTTGTAATAAGTGAGGAGAATATCAGGATCATCGGTTTGATAGAGAATTTTGGCCTTACCTTCATAGAGTTTTTCCATAGTTATCATCCTCGGCAATTGATAAACGAAAATCGATGGTTAATCAGATAGCGGCAGCAGCAAACTTTGGCGATCAACCTAGACAAAAAATATATCTCATCAGGGAGATGATTGTTGAGAAAAATAATGTATAATTGCTGCTTAAAGATAACTGCCAACATTTGGCGACCGAACCTTAACCTATAACCAAAAACTGTCACGATTTAAGTGGTCAACTTTTGGCGAATCAGCCAAGTTTTTACTTGAATCCTCAATGATAGCCAACAACTGATATTATCTCCCATTACCATTACCGAAAAATCTAAAGAAATTCCGCAAAATCACTCGCCGCCAGCTTATGAGCCAGAATCCTCCTAACGATGATAACCCGAATCTCCCCGATCGCCGCAAGGAGGATTTTCTCTATCCTCGCGCCCCCTACTATGGAGAATTTAAGCCAGAAAACTTGCTATTTAACGCCAATTTACAGGAATTTGCCCAAAAAGTCAGTTTTATTTGTAATCTGGAAACGGGGGGCAAAATCAGTTCTCTAGAAGCCTACGAAAAAATCAAAGCCCTCTGGAAAGACTTAAAACAGAGCAAAAAAGGCCTAGGTATTGGGGAAAATCCCTTTCAAAAAGATGATGATACCTAAAGAATAATCAGGAAAAATCGGGTGCATCTCAATTTTGGAGAAATATCTATATTACAGGGCGCACGCAGTTCGATAAACTCACTGACCACGCTGCGCCCCTACTATTGGCGCAATAATACTATTGTAGGGGCGAATTGCATTCGCCCTCTTTGAATAACTGCTGCTGTTCACCAATATGTGAGAGAAAGTCACAAATATCAGATGCACCCGAAAAATCTCCTCGCTTGATCAAAAATGCCTGGACAGAAATATTTCCTGCCCCCATAGAATTGGATGAGCAAACGCTTAAAAATTACCGTGATTTTGGATGGCACTTTCTAATTTTGCCACCACTTCCTCAACGCTAATTACTCCTAAATCGCCCGTGGCACGGGTGCGAATACTTAAACTATTACTTTCCATTTCTTTTGCCCCCACCACTGCCATCACGGGGATTTTTGCGGTTTCAGCATTGCGAATCATTTTACCCAAACGTTCGCCACTGGTATCGGTTTCGGCGCGAATTCCTAACAACTGCATTTTCGCTGTCACCTCTTTAGCGTAATCCAATTGACTATCACTAACTGGTAATAATCGTATCTGGACAGGGGCTAACCAAAGAGGAAAATCGCCTGCGTATTCTTCGATTAAAATACCGATTAAACGTTCCAAAGAACCAAAAGGTGCGCGATGAATCATCACCGGACGTTTACGATTACCATCTTCGGCAACGTATTCTAATTCAAAACGTTCGGGTAAATTATAATCTACCTGTACCGTTCCTAACTGCCATTCTCTTTCGAGGGCATCTTGGAAAATAAAGTCTAATTTTGGACCATAAAAAGCCGCTTCTCCGGGGGCTTCAAAATAATCCATCCCCAAAGTTTGCACCGCTTTTCTAATCGCTGATTGTGCCTTTTCCCAAGCTTCATCGGAACCGATATACTTATCCGATTCGGGGTCACGAAAACTCAATCGCGCCTTAAAATTCTTTAATTGTAAACTCTTAAACACCGTCAAAATTAAATCAACAACGCTTAAAAATTCCTTGTCTAATTGTTCGGGAGTGACAAACAAATGGGAATCATCGACGGTAAAACCGCGAACTCTAGTTAATCCTCCCAATTCTCCCGATTGTTCGTAACGGTAAACTGTACCGAATTCTGCCAGACGCATCGGCAATTCCCGATAGGATCTCAAATCACTTTTATAGATTTGAATATGAAAAGGACAGTTCATCGGTTTGAGGACAAATCCTATTTCCTTACTAGCAGATTCCTCATCGTCTGCCATCATGGGAAACATATCCTCTTTGTACTTTTGCCAGTGACCAGAAATTTTAAACAAATCGACGCGAGCAATATGGGGAGTAACTACGGGTAAATAACCGCGTTTTAACTGTTCTTTTTTGAGGAAATCTTCTAACAAAGAACGAATTAAAGTTCCTTTGGGTGTCCATAAAGGCAACCCCGGCCCGACAGAATCAGAGAAAATAAATAAACCTAATTCTTTGCCTAATTTCCGATGGTCGCGTTTCAGTGCCTCTTCCTTACGGCGCTTGTATTCGGCTAATTGTTGGGGATTTTCCCAGGCTGTGCCGTAAATGCGCTGTAATTGGGCTTTATTCTCATCCCCGCGCCAATAAGCACCCGCTACCGTCTCTAATTCGATCGCTTTTGTGTCTAGTTCACTTGTATTATCTAGGTGCGGACCAGCGCACAAATCCCACCAAGCGTCACCAAGATGATAGAGGGTGATGGGTTCTTGAATTCCCGCCAGAATTTCCAGCTTATAGGGTTCATTAATCGCTTTAATGCGCTTTTCCGCTTCTTCCCGAGAAACTTCCTCGCGCATCACCGGCAGTTTTTTATTGATAATTTTGACCATCTCTTTTTTGATGTCCTTGAGATCCTTATCGGTAAAAGGTTCCGGCACATCAAAATCGTAGTAAAATCCAGTTTCAGTCCAAGGCCCGATAGTAACTTGGGCTTGCGGGAATAATTTCTGCACCGCCATGGCCATAACATGGGAGGTGGTGTGACGAATGCGCTTGAGGTGGTCGGATTCGCTGGTTTTCGGTAGTTTAATCGGGGCTTGGTTATCCATATCTCTTCAATTTACACCTTCTCTATTCTCTATTTTAATAGTAAAAGGAGTCTTTAGTCAGGAAAAAAATCAGGATAGATATCAATGCCATTTCCCCTCATCTCTAACCTCTAACCCCTCATCTCTATTTCTCGATGAAAAAACTAATTTTATCCTGTTTATTTTTGGGATTGGTTGCTTGTAATGCTGCGGTTAATACCACCGATAACCAAAAACCAAAGGTAATCTCCACTAGCACAATTATCGCCGATTTAACCGCACGAGTGGGCGGTGAAGAAATTGACCATCAAGACATTTTAAAACCTGGGGATGATCCTCACGTTTATGAACCGGTTCCCGCCGATAGTGTGGCTTTAGAAAAGGCTGATTTAATTCTCTATAACGGTTATAATCTCGAACCGGGGTTAATTAAAATGATCAATGCCACGGGAATTAAAGCTAAAAAAGTGGCTGTGGGAGAAGCAATCAAGCCTTTACAACTGGAAAAAGAGGGGCAGAAAGTCCCCGATCCGCACGTTTGGGGTTCGGCGAAAAATGGTATAATCATGGTGGAAAAAATCCGAGATCAATTGATTGAATTAAGTCCCGAAGATAAAGAGATTTTTACTGAAAATGCAGAGCAATTAATCAGGGAATTAGAAAACCTTGATCTCTGGATTACTGCAGCTATTGAGACTATCCCCCCTTCCCAAAGACAATTAGTCACCACTCATGACGCTTTTCAGTATTATGCTCATGCCTATGGGTTAAAAGTGGCGGGAACTTTAATTGGTATTAGTACCGAAGAACAACCAAGCGCCCAAACGGTGAAAAATTTAGCCGATGCTATTAAAAATCTCCAGGTTCCTGCTATCTTTGCCGAGACGACTATTAATCCCGCTTTAATTACCACTGTAGCCGAAGAAGCGGGGGTGAAATTAGCACCACAACAATTATATTCTGATTCGATCGGCGCAGTGGGTACTGGGGGGGATAGTTATGTAAAAATGCTCAGGGAAAATACTCGCTCGATCGTGGAATCTTTAGGGGGAAAAGTACCCAAATAAAAATAAATAATTGGGGGAAGTGGGGAATTTAGGTGATGGGGGTGCGTTACCCTAGGCTAACACCCCCGCGGGGTTTATTTCCCAAATCCTTTACCGCGATTGACAGCAGGTAAACTGAGACAACTGTTAATCTGTTCTTTTATGGTTTCATGATCGAGATTTTGACCGATAAGAACTAGCTGATTTTTGGGAGTACCTTTCCATTCGTCATCTTCGAGAGTAAAACGTTTACCACTGAGGTGGAAAATATGACGTTTAGGACTTTCATCAAACCAGAGAATACCCTTAGCGCGGAAAACGCTTTCTGGTAATTGATTATCGAGGAAATATTGGAACTTCCGAATCGAAAAAGGTTGGTCACTAGCAAAGGAAATAGAAGTAAATCCATCCACCTCTAAATGATTGGAATGGTCGTGATGATCGTGATCATGATCGTGGTCGTGATCATGATCGCAATGGTCGTGATCGTGGTCGTGGTGATCATGGTCGTGGTGTTCTTCTTCTGTGTCGAAATATTTATCCGATTCAAATAGTCCGACGCTGAGAATTAAGGGTAAAGGAACCTGACTTTTGCTAGTACGAAGAATTCTCGCTCCTTCCTTCATGTCCCGGATTCTTATTTCTAAAGAATCCACATCCGCTTCATCCACTAGATCGGTTTTATTGAGAACAATAATATCACCGTAGGTGATTTGACTTAAGGCCGCTTGCGAGTTGAATAAATCAAGACTAAAATTGGCACAATCCACCATAGTGACAATGGAATCTAAACGGGTCATTTCCCGTAATTCCGTCCCTAAAAAGGTTAAAGCTACCGGTAAAGGATCGGCTAATCCCGTGGTTTCTACGACTAAATAATCGATTTTTTCGGGACGTTCGAGAACTTTATAAACTGCTTGAATCAAATCCTCGTTAATCGTGCAGCAAATACAGCCATTATTTAATTCTACCATACTGTCATCACTGCTGATAATCAGTTCGTTATCGATACCGATTTCACCGAATTCATTGACAAGAACAGCAGTTTTTAATCCCTGTTGATTGCTGAGAATATGATTGAGGAGAGTAGTTTTACCACTACCAAGAAACCCAGTAATAATTGTTACTGGAAGACCTCTTTTTTGCACTGACATCGTGTTAATAGCTTGTGATTCGACGGTTTGCATAATGATTTGGGGGTGAGTATTCTGTCACTAAAAAGCGATTTTTCGGGATGAGATAGCTAGTTTTTCTCGATCAAACAGTCTCCACTCGATCGCCGACTATTTTTATTGTAGATATTTTTGGACCACATCCCATCCTGTTAGGGTAACAAAAAGAAAACCCAGAAACAATAAAAGATTAGTGCCGATGTGGAGAGACCGCGCTAGAGGTGGACGAGTTGCAATGTTCAGACCGCTAATTGCGGAAACAAAAACCAGAAAAACCACCGATAAACCCGCTATCAGGTGGGAAGAGTGGCCTAAACTGCCATAATGACCGATTGTTCCCACTAATCCGATTCCCAGCAGCATTAAGACCAAAGCAACCATGATCAGGCCGCTGACCAGATGAAAGGATCTTAACCATTTCGGTCGAGATTGGCCCGCGAGTCGTCGATAACCCATGTTTACCCCCGAAACCGCTAATAAAAAATAGGCAAAGAGAGCAAATCCCATCGACCAAGCGGCAATTTTCCATAACCAGAGAAAGGAAGGGAGATTCATAGGGGTGGGATTATTATTAGCAAGGAAAGGGACGACCGATCGTGTTAATTTAAGTTTACCGGACAAAAATCAGCAAGTTAGGGCTAATATGTCTCATCTCACCATCGACACGGAAAATAATCAGCGTCAACCCTTTGAGTTACCGGGGGCTAAACCCCATTATAACCCCGATCGACCCGGACAAGTTAATCATATTTTTCTCGATTTAATTATTGATATTCCTCAGCAAAGTTTTCAGGGCAGCTGTCAGATTACCCTCACCCCCATTCGTCAGGGAATTAGCAGTTTAACTCTGGATGCGGTGGAGCTAAATATTAATTCTGTGTTCATTGAAGGTATCAGTCAACCCTTTGACTATGATCGTTCTCTCCTGACTATTCATCTGCTACAACCCACCACCGATAAACCGATTATCCTGACGATTAACTATCGGGTTAAGCAACCACAACGGGGATTATATTTTATCGAACCCGACGAATATTATCCCGATAAACCGATGCAAGTTTGGACCCAGGGAGAAGATGAAGATTCTCGCTTTTGGTTTCCCTGTTTTGATTATCCCGGACAGTTAGCCACTTCCGAAATTCGGGTGAAAATTCCCCAACCCTATATCGCTATTTCTAACGGGGAATTAATCTCGGTGGAAAACGTTGGTGAAGACAGAATTTATCACTGGTCACAAAAGCAAATTCATCCTACCTATTTAATGACTCTTGCGGTGGGAGATTTTGCTGAATTACGCGACTCATGGAATGGTGTTCCTGTAACTTATTATGTGGAAAAAGGACGGGAAGAAGAGGGACAAAGAAGTATGGGTAAAACTCCCCGCATGATCGAGTTTTTTAGCCAAACTTTTGGTTATCCCTATCCCTATCCTAAATACGCACAAGTTTGCGTAGATGATTTTATTTTTGGTGGCATGGAAAATACTTCCACCACAATTTTAACCGATCGCTGTTTAATTGATCAAAGAGCCAGCATCGATCATACTTGGACAGAAAGTTTAGTAGCCCATGAATTAGCTCATCAATGGTTCGGTGATTTAGTGGTAATTAAACACTGGTCTCACGCTTGGATTAAAGAGGGAATGGCTTCCTATTCTGAGGTTTTATGGACAGAATCGGAATACGGAAAAGAGGCAGCTAGTTATTATTTATTAGGGGAAGCAAGAAGTTATTTAGAAGAAGATACTTCCCGCTATCGTCGTCCGATTGTTACTCATGTTTATCGAGAAGCGATCGAACTTTATGATCGTCATCTCTACGAAAAAGGTGCTTGTGTTTATCAGATGATTCGCTCTATTTTAGGGGAAGATTTATTCGGAAAAGCGATTCATACTTTTGTGCGGGATAATGCTCATAAAACCGTGGAAACTGTGGACTTATTAAGGGCGATTGAAAAAGCGACCGGGTACAATTTATTATTCCTCTTTGATCAGTACGTTTATCGCGGTGGTCATCCCGATTATAAGGTGGCCTACAGTTGGGACAATCAGAATAATTTAGCCCAATTAACTGTCACCCAAACCCAGGATGAAAAGGAACTATTCGACTTGAAAATTCCCGTCGCTTTTGCCTATCTCAACTCTGAGGATATTACCTACAATCTGCGGATTCACCAAAAAGAACAAAGTTTCTATTTTCCCATAGCACAAAAGCCCGATTTTGTCAAGTTCGATCGGGGTAATAATTTCCTTAAAACCGTCACTCTTGAGTATCCCATAGCCGAATTAAAAGCGCAATTACAACAGGATCCCGATCCGATTTCCCGTATTTATGCAGCGACGGCCATTGCTAAAAAAGGCGGTTTAGAAGCGATCGAAGCTTTAGGGACATCCCTAGAAAATGAGCCTTTTTGGGGTGTGCGTATGGAGGTGGCCAAACAGTTAGCAACTATCGGTTTAGATCAGGCAGTTACTGCTTTAATTAAAGGTTTAAACGACGAAAAAGCACAAGTACGTCGGGCAATTGTCGAGGGATTAAGTGAAATTAAAACCTTAGATAGTTATAACGCGCTTAAATCCCGATTAGAAGCCGGAGATGCTAGTTATTATGTGGAAGCGGCCACAGCGCGAGGATTAGGCTCTATGGCCGTGGGACAATTGCAAAATCAAGAAGGGGAAATTATTGAGCTGCTCAATCACATTTTACAGTCAAGAAAGGGGTGGAATGAGGTAGTAAGAGCGGGCGCAATTGGCGGTTTAAGCCAGTTAAAAACCTCGCCGGCGGCTTTAGAGTCAATTTTGACCTACACGGCTTTAGGCACGCCTCAACCCCTAAGATTAGGCGCTATCCGCGCCCTAGGAGCGATTTCTTCGGGACAAACAACGGATAAATTAACCGTAATTTTGGAACGTTTAGAAACTATTGCCAAGGAAACTTTTTTCTTGACGCAAGTGGCACTGTGTAACGCTTTAGGACAGATAGAAAATGCCAAAGCTATCGCTATTTTACAAGCTTTGAGCGATCGAACTCCCGATGGTCGCGTGCGTCGTGTAGCGGAGGAAGCAGTACAAAAAGTCCAGAAAAAATTAGGTTCCGAGAAAGCAATTCAGGAAATTCGCGAGGAATTAGAAAAAATGAAACAGGAAAATCAGGAACTTAAAAGTCGTTTGACCAAATTAGAGGCAAAAAATAGTTAGTTAAGCTGAGTTATCAGTTATCAGTCAATATCAACAGCGAATATTGATTAGAACACTTTAGCGAAAAAAGCCGAAGGAGGTCTCCCGTCCCCTGCTGATTCCTTGTAAGGGGGGAGAAGGAGGACGACGTTACTACCAAGATGCTGCCATCTGCGCTGCCTTGAAGAAAATTGTCTGGTAAATAGCTAAATTTTTTTGTTAAGAAACCCGCTTTCTCCAAAAAAACCTATGAGAACAGAAAGCGGGTTTCTGGTAAATAGCTAAATTATGGATAAAAAGCTTTTGAGGAATAGTCAGAAAGTCATAGAGATAAGAATTTTCACCCAATTGTCTGATAAAGACATTAGCTGAGAAAGTATCTGAGGTAAAAGGTACTCATGCGAGGGGTAGTTAGATCTGTGTAATTAATTGCGTCTAGCTGCTTATAATTTTTTTACCAAAACTAATAAAAGAGCTTCAACACCAAATTAGGCTATACTGCATCTTTATGCTAAATGCTGTAAGACACCTAAAGTTTTTAAATTGAATAATCGATAAATTTCTCACTTTTATTGTCAAAATCAGTGAGTAAAGTCGCTTTTCTTGGTTTTAAATGCACTGTTTGTTCTGGTTGTAACTGTAATTGCTTGTAGTCCTCACGATTGAGATAAGCCACCACCATTTCCCCATCGGCTAACATTAATTCTACCTGTATTTCCCAGCCTAAATGAATAATTCTTTTTACCACTGCCCAACTGTTCAACCCATCTTGTTCGGGCATAATTTCCAGGTCGTGGGGACGGATAAAAACGGTGGAATTATGACCCTGATGATGCCCATTTCCTAATCCTGCTAGATTAGGTAAGATATTCACTTCCCCAATAAATTGCATCACAAAAGGTGTGGCGGGATGATCGTAAATTTCGGCGGGAGAACCCACCTGTTCAATCTTACCATGATTCATCACTACAATCCTATCGGCTACTTCCATTGCTTCCTCTTGATCGTGGGTAACAAAAACACTGGTAACGTGAACTTCTTCGTGTAAATTTCTCAGCCATACCCTTAATTCTTTTCTAACTTTTGCATCTAAAGCCCCAAAGGGTTCATCTAATAATAATACATTCGGTTGAATGGCTAAAGCGCGCGCTAAAGCTACTCGCTGCCGTTGTCCTCCCGATAATTGGGCGGGATAGCGATCGCCTAATCCTTGTAATTGAATTAATTCTAATAATTCCTCAACTCTTTTCTTAATTACTGGCGATTTTTGCTGGCGAATTTCTAGACCAAAAGCAATATTTTGACGAACAGTTAAATGTTTAAATAGGGCATAATGTTGAAAAACAAAGCCGATATTTCTCCGTCTAGTATCCAGATGGGTGGTATCTTGTCCATTAATGATAATTGCGCCATTGTCGGGAGTTTCTAATCCCGCAATCGAACGTAATAAGGTGGATTTTCCCGATCCTGATGGTCCAAGAAGGGCGACTAATTTGCCTTCAGGAATGGTTAAATTGATATTATCTAAAGCTTGAAAATTGCCGAAACGTTTGGAAACTTGGTGGATGGTAATACTCATAATTTTTAGGTTAATTGTATTTATGTAGTATGAATTTTGTGGGCGGTTTTACGTTCGAGAATTTCTTTTATAATTAAAGTAACTCCCGCTAGTAAAGCTAGGATAGCCGCCGCACTAAAAGCGGCAGGAGTGAGATAGTTTTTATAAGCCTGTTCTACGAAAATTGGCAGGGTGGCAGTTCTGCCTAAAATACTGCCAGAAACCACAGAAACCGCCCCAAATTCTCCCATCGCCCGGGCATTAGTTAACAGCACTCCGTACATCAATCCCCAACGAATATTGGGTAAAGTTACACGCCAGAAAATCTGCCAATCACTTGCCCCTAAAGTGCGCCCCGCTTCCTCTTGTTCCAAGCCAATTTCTTCTAAGACTGGGATAACTTCTCTAGCGACAAAAGGCATGGTGACAAATATAGTTGCTAATACCATTCCGGGTAAAGCAAAAAGTATTTTTATACTGAAAAGTTCTAGAAAAGAACCTAACCAACCATTGCGCCCATAGAGCAGTACAATCATTAAACCCGCTACCACGGGAGAAACGGCAAAAGGTAAGTCAATTAAACTAATTAATAAAGTTTTGCCACGAAATTGATTGCGAGCAATTACCCAGGCTGCACAAAGTCCAAAAATTGTGTTTAAAGGTACAGTAATTAGGGCAATAATTACTGTTAATCTTACCGCTTCGATAAAGTCAGAAGTTGCTGCCGCTTCTAAAAAAGCTTGGAATCCATTGCGAAAAGCATAGTAAAATACTGCCGCTGCTGGAATAAATAATAATAGTGCCAGATAGACAAGGGCGATAATAATTAGTAGGGGTTTGTAATCCCATTCTTTTGGTTTAGTTAAGGCTTTTGGATTCTGCATTTTTACTCTGTCTCTGATTAAATGATAATAATTGTTACTTAACTTTGTATTTTTGCCCCCATTGCTGCAGGAAATTAATTACTACTAACATCAGTAGGGAAACCAGTAATAAAACCATGCCGATTACTGTCGCCCCTGTGTAATCATATTCCTCTAGTCTTTGGAAGATTAAAACTGGGGCAATTAAATCCTTAAAAGGGATATTAGAGGAGATAATTACCACGGAACCATATTCACCGATCGCTCTGGCAAAACCGAGGGCAATTCCTGTTAAAATAGCGGGTAGTAGTGGGGGAAAAATCACTAGCCAGAAGATTTGCCAAGAGGAAGCGCCGAGGGATAAAGCCGCTTCTTCTACTTCTTTTTCCATTTCTTGTAAAACTGGCTGTAAGGTGCGGACAACGAAGGGTAAAGCGATAAATAACATCGCCACAAAAACCCCTAAAATGGTAAAAGATATCTTAATGCCAAAGGGGGCAAAAAATTGACCGATCCAACCGTTATCACTATAAACTGTGGCTAGGACTAAACCAGCAACAGAAGTGGGTAAAGCAAAGGGCAAATCCACACAAGCATCGACAATTTTTTTACCGGGGAATCGATAACGCACCAATACCCAAGCGATAATAGTGCCAAAAACTCCGTCAATTAATCCAGCAATTAGGGAAGTAAAAAAAGTGACTTGGTAAGCGGATAAAGAAATCGGTAAAGTGGCAACACGCCAAAATTCGGCAAAACCAAGAGTTAGGGATTTAGCAAATAATGCCGCTGCCGGTAAAACCAATAAAACCACTAGATAACTAATGGTAATTACCCAGGGAATAGAAACTTTTTTGTGGGGTTGACTGGGAGATAAAGATAATTGTGGGTTAGCCATTGTTAATTATTGCTAGAGATTACCAATTGTCCGCTTCTTCAAGAACTTGTGCTGAATCATACCAAACTTCTACATCTAAATCTGCCAGATAGGAAAGGGCATTTTCTATCCCTTGGCAGTTGCCTTGTAGTTGTAGATCGAACCAGCCATCTTGATTATTATTGGCAGCTAATAAAGCAGAAAATATATTCACTTTTAGACCAGGAAAAGACCCTAAACGTGCTATGATTGGCTCGTTAATATACTGTTTAGGAATCCGAATTTTTATCCGTCGGGAAGTGGGGCGATCGAGTCCAGATTGATCGAGATGTAAGTCACTTTGGGGATGATTAATAGTTTGCCATTGAGGTTGATTATCCATGGTTTTTCTCCTTTAAGATTTACCAGCTTTAGTCAGAATTTTATCGAACAAGCCTCCATCATCAAAGAATTGTTTTTGTACCTTATCCCAACCGCCTAAATCCTGCACAGTAAAGAGATTTTTTATCTGAGGAAATTTACTCTCAAACTCTTTAACTACCGTCGGTTCAACGGGACGAAAACCCACCTGAGCAAATTCTCTTTGTGCTGCGGGAGTAAATAAAAACTGCACAAAAGCCTCGGCTACTTTTCTCGTACCTTTTTTATCCACATTGGCATCAACAACCGCCACGGGATTATCAATAGAAATGTTGTAATCGGTGGGAACAGTGTAAGCTAACTTCTCACCTTTTTGGTTAGCGAGAATCATCTCGTTTTCGTAATTAATTAGCACATTTCCCTGGCCTTGTTTAAAAAATACATCACTAGATTCACGAGCATCTCTAGGTAAAACTGGCGCATTTTTAAACACTTTTTCGACAAAAGTTTGCGCCGCTTGTTCACTGCCTTCCGCTTGCGTCACCGAACCCCAAAGAGCGAGAAAATTCCAGCGCGCTCCGCCAGAAGTCTTGGGATTAGCGGTAATAACTTTAATATTATCCTTGGCTAAATCTGACCATTTATTAATTTTAATATTGGCATCACGAGGAACAAAAGCCACTACAGATTTATGAACAATAGAGTCATTGGGAGCTTCTTTTTCCCAACCGGGTTGAATTAATCCCGCTTGCTCAATTTTCTTGGTATCCAAAGCTAAAGCCAACGCTACCACATCCGCTTCTAAACCATCGATAACGGCACGAGTTTGGGAACCGGAACCACCATAACTCTGTTCAAAAGTTACTTTTTGCCCCGTTTTTTGTTGCCATTCCTCGACAAATTTGGGAATGATTTTTTCGTAGGCACTTTGGGTGACAGCATAGGAAACAAGTGTCACAGTCACGGGTTTTTGGCTGTCATTGCCGCTATTGGTGGGGGATGGGGTGCAAGATACCAGCATTCCTCCCGTCAGGACAGTTGCCATGAGTAGGGATAAACAAGACTGGGATGACTGCATCGGCGGCGCTCCTAAGCTTTACTCTGAGGTTGTATCTGTTTTCAGGTGTAGTTTAATCCTACAGCATAGAAAAACAAATTTCAATACATTTACAAAACAAATTGGGAATAAGGCGATAACAAGGGAAACTGTGAGAAGATAAAATCAGTGCTACATCTAGGTTTGAGACTATGGGCAAGAGCGTCAAAGCCAAAAAAACAACCCTCCTACAACAACTAATTAACCAGAGTTTTCTCTTTCGCGGACTAGAGGAAGCTTGGTTAAGTCAGTATCTCGATGCCGACAATCTCAAGTTAGAGACGCTATTTTCCAATCGTCCCGTCTATACGGCTTTTCTCCCCGATGAATTTCTAGATGTTTTGTATGTGATTTTGGATGAGGGTGTAATCGTCGTCCGCAGCACTCCCCTCGACCGGATTATTGCCATTACCTACCCCGGTGGCTGTTTTGGTATGAGGAGTTTACCCTTTAGTTATGGTTTAGCCAGTCGCGCTTTTCCCTGTTTGGTGGAATCCTATAAAACTACCCACGTCCTGAAAATTCCCTTATCGTCCCTAGAAAAGATTTACAACGATAACGAAAGTTTTCGTCAACGGTACTGTTTTTTATTTGAATTACAGCAAAAATTCGAGTATCATTTGCTTAATTGCAGTAGCTATCCACCCCAAGCTGTAGCCACTTTACTGAGAGCTTTAATCTATCAAGAAAGAGAATTAGGCAGTCAACCTAGTACGGAAAATATCTATACTTTTGATTTATCCGTCGATGTGATTGCTCGCGCTTGTCAACTCAATCAACGCACCGTCGAACAGGTATTAAAAGGATTACAAACCGTGGGATTAATTGCCTCGGAATCAACGGGGGATTTAATTCGGGTACTGGATGCCGAGGGTTTAAAAGAAGTTTACAGTGCCACCAGAGATAAGGTTAATTGGTGGCCCCTAAGATAGGTGGAATTTGCTCAATAAATCTAAAAACTTTGTTGGATAAGAATTTTAGACTTTTTTCCCATCAAAAAGTACCAGCCATTGGAGTGATCGGGGCGAAAATTCCGGGACTTTTTCCCTGAAAATTAGGTAATTGACCCCCTGAAAATGGGTAAAACCCTACACCCCACACCCCACACCCCACACCCCACACCCCACACCCTGCCCCCACGCAAAACTTTTTGCTGCAAACCCTATTTATTATTGCCATTGACAGCGCTTTAAGGCATCTTCGGCAGCCGCTTTGGTGGCATCCTGTTTCCGTTTACCTTTACCTGTACCGTAGAGAAGGTTATTAACCCGCACTTCGGCAGTAAATTCCCTAGCGTGGGGGGGTCCTGTAACATCAATGATCGCATATTCTGGATTAGAGGCGAAATTAGCCAGCGCCCACTGTTGAAAGAGATTTTTGGCATCGATAAAAGATGGCGATTCCGATTGTTGAGAGACTAAATGAGAGGCAACAGGGATAAAAAGCTGGTGCAGATAGTTTTTAACCGCATTTAACCCCGAATCTAGATAATAAGCCCCAATTATCGCTTCAAAACTGTCTGCTAATAGGGTAGGATTTGATCGCCCCCGATCTTTAATTGCCCCCTTCCCCAAACGCATTAACTCCCCCAGGCCGATTTCAATGCCAAATTGCGCTAATTGTTCTTCTTTGACCAAATTTGACCGCAAACGGGTTAATTCTGCCTCGTTCATGGCGGGATATTTTTGATACAATAGTTCGCCCACCAAAAAAGCCAAAATCGCATCGCCCAAAAATTCTAGGCGCTCGTTATTTTCCGTCAATTCCGACTGTTCATTGACATAGGAACGATGGGTTAAAGCTTGGGTGAGAAGGAGAGCATTTTGAAAAGGAGGCAAACAAGACATTACAGAAATGATCAAGTCAAGAGCATTTCTTATCTTAATCCGACCCCACCGCGAATAGATGAGACGAACGATCCTTTTTTTACTGTTTTTTCCGGCTAGTTTAGGCATAATCTCCCAAATCTTCTCACCAGAAAACCTATCCGCTGCTATTCTTGCCCTAGGTACCCTAGGGATGTGTATGGAACAGGCACGCATGGCAGCAGTAGATATGGCAGAAATTGCCCAATTTCAGCAAAAAACCAGCGATCCTCGCCTCGATCGCTTTTTTATTGTCACAATTAGTACAATTGTTTTAGAATTATCGGGCTTTTATCTGGCTGCCCTCTGGATAGGATGGGGAGCTTTAATAGTTTTAGTTAGTCAAATTTGGTTCCATTGTTTAGCCAAGATTCAACTGCAGCCAAGCACAGAAAAAATTATTGACCATGGCATAGTGCCACGTTTACCCATCTTACTCGCCAACGGAATCGGCATAATCTTCGTGGCTTTCTGGTTAGCCAAAATCCTCCCCCTAATTATGGCCATGACTTTAACGGCAATGCTATTAATCTACGGCTCTATTAAGTATCTTTTCAGAACTGGGGAGGGAGAGAAAGGAACCTCCAGAGACGGCAATCCCTATAAATGGGCGCTCAGAGACTCTGACGCAGTTTAAATTCAGTACAGCTTACCACAACCGACAGGGAGGCGAGGGGCACCAGCGGGTATTTTATCGAATAAAAAAGAGATTTCAGGTTAAAAATGAAATAAAGAGCATAAATAAGCTTAAATATGCTCTTTAATGCCTAATTATAGGCTTGTTTAAGTGATGACAAGCTAATTATCCTCTAGTCCTCGTTCAAAACTAATTAATAATTATTCTCAATTATCTGAGGCGATTACTCTAGCTGCGATCCAAGATTCATGCTGAAAAGCCTTGATTTTCAAAGGCTTGCCCGTCTAAAAATACTGATGTATTAAAGGATGTCGAGCAATTGTAACAATTCTTAACTTGACTTTATTGAGAATTATTCTAGACTAAGATTTAAAGCTTATTGCAGATTATTATCAATAAGCTTGGTTCTATTTTCGTTAAAAGATGCCATGCAGACCTACGATAATCCTCAGATCGAGTACGACTGGTGGGCAGGAAATGCCCGTTTTGCCGATAAATCAGGCTTATTTATCGTTGCCCACGTTGCCCAAGCTGCTTTAATCGCTTTTTGGGCAGGAGCCTTCACCTTATTTGAAATTTCCCAGTATCGCCCCGATATAGCCATGGCAGAACAGGGCTTAATTTTACTGCCGCACCTGGCCACTTTAGGCTTTGGAGTCGGAGAAAAGGGGCAAATCATCGATATCTATCCCTTTTTCGTGATTGGCTCAATTCATCTGATTTCTTCGGCAGTTTTGGGAGCAGGAGCCTTATTTCACCTGTTAAGAGTCCCAGAAACCCTGAAAGATTCCTCCGGTCTGGGGAAAAAATTCCATTTCGATTGGAGTGAACCCCGACAATTAGGAGTTATTCTCGGTCATCACCTGCTCTTTTTAGGTATAGCTGCATTATTATTAGTGGCCAAAGCTATGTACTGGGGGGGATTATACGACGCAACTATCGGCGCTGTCCGAGTCGTTAGTGAACCAACCCTCGATCCTTGGGTCATCTATGGCTATCAAACCCACTTCGCTACTGTGGACAATCTCGAAGATTTAGTCGGTGGTCATATCTACGTCGGTTTAATGTTAATTGGGGGCGGTATCTGGCATATTATCGTTCCCCGCTCAAATGGGCGAGAAATGTGCTGATTTTCTCTGGAGAAGCCATTTTATCCTATTCTTTGGGCGGAATTGCCCTCGCTGGTTTCGTGGCCGCCTATTTCTGTGGGGTAAATACCCTCGCTTATCCAGTCGAATTTTACGGGCCAATTTTAGAAGTGAAGTTAGGAATTGCTCCCTACTTTGCCGACACGGTGAAATTGCCCTTTGGAGTGCATACGGCGCGCTGTTGGTTAGCTAATGCCCACTTTTTCCTCGCTTTCTTCTTTTTACAAGGTCATCTCTGGCACGCTTTACGCGCGATGGGTTTTGACTTTAAACGAGTAGAAAAAGCCTTAAATGCGATAGAAGCCTAGTTTTTTCAAGGAAGATTAGGATAAATTATCGATTTTCCTAATTTTCCCCGCTGATCAATCTTTCTAACTGTCCCTTATGCCTTACTGTGCCTGTTGTAACACCAAATTGCTGCATCACATTGGACGCTCTCGCTCTTATTGGTACTGTAGTTCTTGCCGGCAGGAAATGCCAGTTTCAGAGGGAGAAAACTGTAATCAGGGGCTTTATTCCCTATCAAGGATAATTAAGAGTTAAACTCACTTATTTCGCAACAAGGACAAATTTTATGGCAAAAATTGGCTTATTTTTTGGCACGCAAACCGGCAAAACCGAAACGGTGGCGGAAATGATTCAGAAAGAATTTGGAGGTGAGGCAATTGTAGAATTACACGATATCTCCTCCGCATCTACCGAGGATTTTGCCCCCTACGATGCCCTGATTATCGGTTGTCCCACCTGGAATATCGGCGAATTACAAAGCGATTGGGAGGGTTTTTACGATGAATTGGATGACATTGATTTCGCCTCCAAAAAAGTCGCTTACTTTGGGACGGGAGATCAAATTGGTTATGCGGATAACTTTCAGGATGCTCTGGGGATACTGGAAGAAAAAATCGCCTCCCTGGGGGGTAAAACCGTCGGTTATTGGCCCACAGACGGTTACGACTTTAACGAGTCAAAAGCCTTAAAAAATGGCAAATTTGTCGGTTTAGCCCTGGATGAAGACAATCAATCCGATTTAACTGAACAACGGATCAAAACTTGGGTCGCGGGACTTAAGCGCGAATTTGGCGTTTAGTTGGCCATCAGGAGACAGGAGACAGGAGACAGGAGACAGGAGACAGCTTTTTTCTCCCATCTCCCCATCTCCCCACTTCCCCACTTCCCCGCTTCCCCATCTCCCCATTCCCCATCCCCTTGATTCTTATGTCTCGATTACCTGATGCAGTTTGGATTAATGTTAACCCCAGTTTTCGCCGTTTTGATCGCCCGGTGTTGGATTTTTTAGCCCGGGAAGTTGCGATCGCTGATTGGCAATACTGTCAATCTCTTGATGAGCCAGCTTCCCTTGATATTGCCTTGGTATTACTACAAGATTACCTGAAACAATGCGATCGACCGCTGCATTTAGTCGGCCACGGCACGGGGGGATTAGTAGGATTACTGTACGCGCGTCGTTATCCAGAAAGGGTAAAATCCTTAACTTTGCTCTCTGTGGGAGTCTATCCGGCAATCGATTGGCAAGCTCATTATTATGTGCTATCAAAATTATTCCCCTGTTCCCGTCAAACTCTGCTCAATCAATCGGTTCACAATCTTTTTGGTCATCAATCCTGCGCTGTAACCCAAGAATATCGCTATCTCTTGGAAGAGGATTTATTATTGTCCCTTTCTCCCCATAATCTCTATCAGAATGCCCATTTCGCCCCCGGGACAGTTCCCGTACCCCTGTTAGTCTGTGGGGGAGATATCGATACGGTAATTGATCGGCATTTATTGCAGGGATGGCAACCCTGGTTAAAGTCAGGCGATCGCATTTGGAGTTGTCCCAAAGGGCGTTATTTTTTCCACTATTCCCACCCCTACAGCGTCAGTCAAGAGATTTTTAGTTTCTGGCGATCTCTAATCCGACAGGAATTTCTTTCTGAGCAAACTGTAATTATTTCTTAATTGACAAAAATCGAGATTTATGTTAAGGCTAATACCGCTTTTGTGTCCGATCGCGATCTGGATAACGCTGCTGTTCTTTTTTACTGCCCTTTTTCTTGCTGTTGCCCAAGGGTGCCGGCAGTTGCAAAAGCTGCATCGGATTCCCTGTAGTCGCTGTGTTTTTTGTACTGGGGATTATCGCTTGAAATGTGCGGTCCATCCAATGCGTGCCTTTTCGGAAGAGGCGATCGATTGTCGGGATTTTGAGCCAGAAATTCAGGAAAATAGGGTTAATTCTCTGCCCTTGATTACGACAACTTTTTACTGGCTATGGAGTATATCTAAACAGAGTATGGTTAATCTAAAAAATAGGGGGAATGATTACGGACTCAACCCTTGATATACATGGCTTATAGATATTGACACAAAATCAAAAAAGGGTGCTAGGCTAAAGGAGTCAGGTAAATTATCTAGAAAGGAGCGTGAATTATGTCAGGAAGAGGTGGATGGCGCGGTGGCGCAGGACGTAAAAGAGCATGGCAAAATGGAGAAACTCAGACTATTCGGGTTCCCATTGCTCTTAAAGACCAAATACTCAACCTTAGTCAGCAATTAGACCAAGGACAGGTATTTTTTCCCAGAGACTTGCCGCTATCCCTAGAAGAAATTCTCGCCGAGTGGGAAGTTAAATGTCAGGAGAACAATAGCGCAGAATGGCAACCGGTGCGTCAACTGTTGGCAGAAATAGAAGCACTACTCGCTCAAGAAACAGAGTGCGAGAGAGGACACAGGAGAGGTAAAGGTCATTGTGGAGGTTATCGTCATCATAACCTTGATTCTGGCTGTTAAGTCGAGAATATCGTCTGTAGTCCCTGCTTTTTAAAGTAGGGAGACTTCAAAACGCCCAGTTTTAGCGGTAGGCTATCAGCATTGAGCTTACCGCTAGAGGATTTGAGTGCATTTTTCTCTCAGACATCAGCCCTGCTCTGCTAAAATGATAATCATTATCATCGTAACTAGCAATGGTCAATCAAATTAGGCATCCTCTGACAGAAAGCCCCGTTATCGAAGAAGATTCGCAAAAAATCGTAAAAATACGCCATACTTGCGCCCATATCTTAGCGATGGCCGTACAAACTCTCTTTCCTGAAACCAAAGTTGCTATTGGTCCCTGGACAGAAACGGGATTCTACTACGATTTCGATCGCCCGACACCCTTTACCCCCGAAGATTTGGAGAAAATAGCGGCAGAAATGGGGCGAATTATCGGTAAAAACCTGCCAATTATCCGAGAAGTGCTGGAAAGAAGCGAAATTACGGCAGAAATCGAGCGCCTTAATCAACCCTACAAAAAGTTAATTTTAGAGAGAATTCCCCCAGAAGAAACCATTACCCGTTATTTTATCGGTAGTCCGGACGCAGGACGGAGCGATCGAGAACCCTCGTTAATTGATGGGGTTGTTTCTCCCCCAGAAGAATTTTGGTGGGATCTGTGCGCGGGACCCCATCTCAACTCGACGGGGGAAATTAACCCAGATGCTTTCGTCTTGGAGAGTGTAGCGGGTGCTTATTGGCAAGGAGATGAAAAACAGCCGCAATTACAGCGAATTTACGGCACAGCTTGGCAAACCCCCGCAGAATTACAAAATTATCTCCAACAAAAAGAAGAAGCGCAGCGACGAGATCATCGCAAATTGGGACAACAATTAAAATTATTTAGCATCCAAGAAGATGCGGGTGGCGGCTTAGTTTTTTGGCATCCCCGGGGTGCAACAATGCGTTATTTAATCGAAGATTATTGGCGCCAAGCTCATTTAGAAGCGGTTATCAATTTCTTTATACTCCCCATGTGGCTAATTTAGATCTGTGGAAAACTTCTGGACATTGGGACTTTTATCGCGACAATATGTTTGAGGCGATCGAGTTAGAACAGCAAAGCTATCAAATTAAGCCGATGAATTGTCCCTTTCATGTTTTAACCTATCAAAATGACCTGCATTCCTATCGAGAATTTCCCCTAAGATGGGCAGAATTAGGAACAGTTTATCGTTACGAGCGATCGGGGGTTTTACATGGATTAATGCGGGTAAGAGGTTTTACTCAAGATGATGCTCATATTTTTTGTTTACCCGAACAAATTGCTGCAGAAATTCTAGGAGTTTTAAATTTAACCGAGAAAATTCTCTCCGATTTTGGCTTTACTAATTATGAGGTAAATTTATCGACTCGTCCCAGTAAATCAGTGGGAACCGATGCTGTATGGGAATTGGCAACTTCGGCTTTAATTGAGGCCTTAAATGCTAAAAAGTGGGATTATATTGAGGATCAGGGAGGTGGGGCTTTTTATGGTCCAAAAATTGATATAAAAATTCAAGATGCGATCGGTAGAATGTGGCAATGTTCCACGATTCAGGTCGATTTTAACTTGCCAGAACGCTTTGATATGGAATATGTCGCTAGGGATGGTACTCGGGAAAGACCGATTATGATTCATCGGGCTATTTTTGGCTCTTTGGAAAGATTTTTTGGTATTTTAATCGAGAATTATGCGGGAGATTTTCCTCTCTGGTTAGCACCTATTCAAGTCCGTTTATTACCCGTTAGTGATGAACAACAGGATTATGCTTTAGAGGTAGCAATGCGGTTAAAACAAGCTGGTTATCGAGTGGAAATCGATAAAAGTGGTGAGCGTTTAGGTAAACAAATTCGTACAGGAGAACTAGAAAAAATACCTATCTTAGCTGTGATTGGAAAACGAGAAGTTAGCAGTGAAACTCTAAGCATTCGTACTCGACAAGGGGGTGATTTAGGTTCGATGAAGCTGGCAGATTTATTAGAAAAAATGCAACCAGCGATCCTATCTAAAACTAATCTCTGAAACTTTTGTATAAACCAGCAAATAGTGGATATCGATCCCTTCCGTGCGAATTTAACAGGGTTGAGAAAAGCCTATTTTTTGCCAATTAATTAACTTACAAGTGGGTTAGCTGCCATGAGTTCTTTGATAATTCCTCTCTCTGATTCTCTCCCTTGCTTACCTAAATCGGGAATGCCCGTCACAATCATTACTGGTTTTTTGGGTAGTGGAAAAACCACCCTGCTAAATCATATTCTTGACAATAAAGAAGGGTTAAAAGTTGCCGTATTAGTTAATGAGTTTGGGGATATTAATATTGATTCTCAATTACTTGTTTCTATCGATGAAGATATGGTAGAATTAAGTAATGGCTGTATTTGTTGCACGATTAATGATAGTTTAATCGAGACAGTCTATCAGGTCTTAGAAAAAGAAATTCCGGTGGACTATCTAATTATTGAAACCACAGGATTAGCCGATCCTCTACCAATTATTCTGACTTTTTTAGCCACAGAATTAAAATATTTGACTCGCTTAGATTCTATTATTACCCTCGTTGATTCTGAAACCTTTACTGCGGATCATTTTGATAGTAACATTGCCCTTAGTCAAATTCGTTATGGTGACGTGGTAATTCTCAATAAAATAGATCGGGTTAATCAAAACAAATTAGATGACTTGGAAAAGTTTATTCGTCGAGAAAAAGAAGGGGTAAGATTGTTACAAAGTCAATACGGTAAGGTTGCTTTGGGTTTACTATTAGATTTAGGTTTAACTAAAGAAGAATTGTATAAAGACCAGTTTAGAGACTTTCAAAAAAATCGCCAAAGCTCCAGTGATAACCAATCTCCTGAAGACTTTAATTTTGTCTCCTTTGTTAGCGATAAACCATTTAATCTAGATAAATTTGAGCCTTTTCTCACGGAAAAAATGCCGATAAATGTTTTTCGAGCTAAAGGGATTCTCTGGTTTCAACAAAGCGATTTAAAACATATTTTTCAACTGAGCGGTCTTCGTTACGATCTGCAAGCGGTAGAATGGGATACACCTCCTAAGAATCAGTTAGTTTTTATCGGCAGAAATTTAAATAAAGAGGAAATTGTGACACAACTAAACGAATGCTTGGCTAGTTCTCAAAAAATTAAAAAGTACAAACTATGAATAATTTATGGATAAAAACTTTAAAATTTAACGAACAGGGATTAATTCCTGCCATTGCTCAAGATTACCAAGATGGAACTATTTTGATGATGGCATGGATGAATCAACTATCGATCGAAAAAACCCTAATTACAGGAGAAGCTCACTATTGGAGTCGTTCCCGTGGAGAATTATGGCATAAAGGCAAAACTTCTGGACATATTCAAAAAGTTAAAGCTATTTTCTATGACTGTGATGCTGATACCCTACTGCTCAAAATCGAACAAATTGGCGATATAGCCTGTCATACGGGAGCAAGAAGTTGTTTTTTTCAAACGGTTGATTTTAACCCCTGTCAGTATCTTAAATAACTCAAAAATATGCTAATTTACAACACCCAAACCCGACAAAAAGAACCTTTTAGCACGCTCACCCCCGGACAAGTGAAAATGTATTGCTGCGGGGTGACAGTCTATGATTATTGTCATCTTGGTCATGCGCGTTCCTACATTGTTTGGGATGTCATCCGTCGCTATTTAACTTGGCGAGGTTATCAGGTTACATATATCCAAAACTTTACCGATATCGATGATAAAATTCTCACTCGCGCTCAACGGGAAGGAGTTTCCATGACAGAAATTTCTCAGCGCTATATACAAGCTTATTTTGAGGATGCCAGACGTTTAAACATTCAAGAAGCGACTAATTATCCGCGAGTAACTGAACATATTTCCCAGATTCATCAGTTGATTCAAGAATTAGAAAAAAAGGGCTATACCTACAATGTTAATGGCGATGTTTACTACAAAGTCAATCAATTTCAGGACTACGGCAAACTATCCGGTCGTCATCTCGAACAAATGCAAATGGGAGCAAGTGGACGTTTAAGCGAGCTAGATACAGATAAAAAACAACATTCCTCTGATTTTGTTCTTTGGAAAGCGGCAAAAGCTGATGAACCCAGTTGGGATTCGCCTTGGGGTTCCGGTCGTCCGGGTTGGCATATCGAATGTTCGGCTATGGTACGATCGCTATTAGGGGAGACGATCGATATTCACGGAGGTGGTGGGGATCTGGTATTTCCTCACCACGAAAACGAGATTGCTCAATCGGAAGCGGTGACAGGGCAACTTTTGGCCCGTTATTGGTTGCATAATGGCATGGTTAGGGTTAATGGCGAGAAAATGGCCAAATCTACGGGCAATTTTACCACTATCCGTGATTTACTCAATCGTCCCCTCGATCCAATGGTTTTACGTCTCTTTGTTCTCCAAGCTCATTATCGCAAACCTTTGGACTTTACGGAAGCGGCGATCGATTCAGCGCGTAATAGCTGGAATACACTGCAACAGGGTCTTTTATGGGGTAATAGTGATCAGGACGAGCTATATCTAGATATTTCGCCTTTTTCCGACTCTATATCCCGCTTTCAAGCTGTAATGGATGATGATTTTAATACTGCGGCCGCTTTAGCAGTTATTTTTGAACTAGCGAAAGATGTACGCAGAGAAAAGATAAATAAACAAGAAAATCTTCAAAAATGGCAAACCTTAGTATATTTAGCTAAAATACTGGGATTAGAAGCTAATCCAGAACCGGAGAATTTATCAGCGAGTTTACCAGAAACGGCTATTCAAGACCTGATTTTTCAAAGAAATAGCGCTCGAAAAGCCAAAAATTATCCCGAAAGCGATCGATTAAGGGAACAATTAAAAATGATGGGAGTTACCCTAGTTGACTTACCCGATGGACAAACCCAATGGTATCCTACAGAAAAGAAGGATAATACGCCAGAAATTAAGGATTTTTTCGCTAAATAACGCAGTTATTTCTGGAAAAATAGTTAACGGCGTTGACTTGCTGCTATCGAGCTTATGCTAGAATGATTATCATTACCACAATAAAGAAGGAGCAGAATGATTATCGTGGTGACGGGGGGTATAGCTGTGGGGAAAACCCATTGGATTCGCGAACAAATTGCTAAACAGAGGCAGCCAAGTCTATATTTTAGTCCCCAGACGGAAACTTTTCCCATTGATCGCCTAATTTTACAGAGTGAATTTCCCCAGTTGTCCTGTGTTTCTAGGGAAGAAGAAGACCGTTTAAGCAGTTTATCGGCTAAAAATACGGTCTATATGGAAGTGCCGTGGTATTTAGACCCAGAATCCCTCGAAAGCTTTCTAAAACCCCTCAATTGTCATCGGGTAGCGATTACGTCTCCAGAAGCAGAAATCTCCGAAGGACAAGTACCCGTCGATGAAATTGTCTTCAGTCCCGTCAAAACAACAATAAAAGGCGATCAATGGTTAAAAAAACGAGAAATACAGATTTATAGAGCCGTTTTAACGGGAGAAGTCCTCGATTTTTCCAGTTTAACTACCTTTTGGACAGAATTAACCCAAGGAGCCTATGGGGAAGTGCTGCGGGTCAAAAGTATTTTTGATATCATTGATGGTCAGTGTATTTATGGGGAATTTAGGGATGAATGGCCAGAAAAAGACTTTCAAAGCTTAAATTTACCCTTAAATCTCGATGGGAGACCGAATCGCTTTAGTGGGATTGAAATCGTCGGTAGAAATCTCGATAAACCGATAATTGCCGATACCCTTAGTGATTGTTGTCTGTCCGATGAGGCACTTTTTTATTATCAACAACAATTTCAAGAATCTTTAGAGCCAGAAATGGAGTTAATCTGATGAAAATAGCTGTTTTATCCTGTATTCATGGCAATATGCCTGCTTTTGATGCTGTTTTGCGAGATTTAGACCAACAGGGTTGTCAAGAAATCTACTGTTTAGGGGATTTAGTTGGGTATGGACCCCATCCTAACCAAGTGGTGGAAAAAATCCGTCAACTGGGGATTACTACAGTACAAGGGTGTTGGGATGAGGATATCGTTGAGGGATTAAATGCCTGTGAATGCAGTTATCCGTCGCTTTTAGCAGAAAAACGGGGTAGATTAGCTCATGAGTGGACAAATCAAATAATCACCCCAGAAAACCGTAATTATTTGTCAAAACTGCCCGAAATTTTTAAGCTAGATCACCTCTGTTTTGTCCATGGTAGTCCCCAAAGTAACCATGAGTACCTTTTAGCCGAAATGGACGCTTTTACGGCTTTAGAACGGGTTTTATCGGTAGATACAGAGGTTTTATTCTGTGGACATACCCACATCCCCTACATTCGCACTCTCGACGCGGGAAGCTTGCAAATAAAAGTGTATCAACCCGATGGGGAACAGTCGCGGCAATTTACCACACCAGTTAAACGTATCATCAACGTGGGATCGGTGGGAGAACCGCGTCACGGTCGTCCAAATGCCACCTATGTGATTTACGATCGAGAAACGGCAGCGGTACAACTGCGAGAAGTGGCCTATAACTATCAAGAAACCTGTCAGGCTATTTTAGCATCGGGTTTACCTCCTATTTTCGCTTGGCGATTGGCTAAGGGTCTAGAATACGCGGAAAAAGCCGATGATCCGACTCATGTTTGCGAACGTTAATTTGTGATAAATCAAGAAATTATGTGGGCGATTTTAAGCGGTATTCAAGGCAATTTACCAGCCTATCAAGCGGTCTTGGAAGATATTCAGCAACGGTCAGTTACTGTAGAAAATTTATATATTTTAGGAGATTTTATCGGTGTTAATCCCGATAGTGAAATGCTGGTAGAACAAATACGTTATCCCACCAAAAATAACTTATATCCGCAGGTTTGTCGGGGATGGTGGGAAGAACAATGTCTGATTTTACACAGTTTGGGAGCAACAGGAGAACCGACGGAATTAATTGATAAATATGGTATCGATAGCACTAAGCAACTCTGGGACGCAGTTTCTTTAGAAACGGTGCAATGGTTACGAAATCTCGATTTTGGTTTTGTCGAGTTGGATTGTTTATTAATTCATGGCAGCACTGTCAGTGTTAGTGAAGAATTAACCCCCGATACTCCTCCATGGCAAATTTTAGATCGACTGCAACGAATGGGAGTTAATAATCTTTTTTGTGGTCGTTCAGGAAAAGTTTTTGATTATTCTTTACAGTCCGCTAATTTAACTAGCACTGTTACTACTTTAGATAAACGGCAACCAAGCGAAACTTTGACGATTCAAGATAAGCGTTTAATTGGGGTTGGTAGCGTTGGCAAAGAATTAAATAAAGCAGTTTACACTCTCTATAATCCTAGTAATAATTGCGTGGAGTTTAGAACCGTACCTTATTAATCTTTCATAGATTAATAAAATATTAAAGATTAATTGAGTTGCTCTTGATTATGATATAATGCCGAGTAAAAGCAATTATTTTGGGTTAGATTAAAAACAGAATCAATCTAGTTAATTATCAGGTAATAATTATGGTGGTCACTTCAGAAGCAGCTAATCTCCAGAAATTTTCTTGGCAGTGGCAAAATCAAACTGAGGAACTCTAGGAATTCATGAAGAATATCCCATCCCTGTAACTGAGGCAATATTGCCTTTTTTAGGCTAAGTTAGGGATTAGAGTAGATTTCCTACCCGAACCGAATTTAACTCCTAGTTTTTATTGACCGACGAAAGCAGTAGTTAAACTATCATGAGTCAAAAAACGGGTCAAAAACACCGACACTTTGATTAGCAATAAAAAGTTAGGCTCTCTTAGGTTTGGTGGGTAAAATGTATTCTAAGATACAGTCCTGCTGGTGAGAGAGTGGAAGGAACCACAGAGACACAGAGGACACAAAGACTGATCGCTTCTATAGTACGTTAAACTGATCACACAAAGAATAAGAGAGCCAAAGTCAAACAATAGCAATTATAATTAGGGTCGGCTGAATATTACTGGAAGCCTTACTAGAAAAGGGTTGACAACCGACTCCGAACCCCACCAACAGACTTTTTCAGCAAACCCTACATAACTGAGGTAAGAGACTCTTGCTGACTTGCTTGCAGATTGGATTGAGCGCGAACAGCGTGGAACATCCCAAAACGACATAAACCCCTGCCAAAGGCCAAGCGCATTAGCAGAATTGTCGGCACTTCTCGGACGGATTTAAGCAACCCAGTTAGACCAAATTGCCACCAACCTTGGGGACGAATCACCCCCTGCCAAATGGTATCAATCCAAGAGGGTAGAGTGGCTGTTGTCCAGTCAGTAGTCATCACTTCCCCATCTACCAATCCCGTGGCCGCTAACTGTTCGGCAAAACCTTCGATGCTGGCAAAAGCGGGGTGAGACCACTGATCCAAAAGTTGGCGCATTACGGGACGTTCCCAGAAATTAAGCGGTTTTTGACGGTCATCTCGCTGATTCCAGTCCGCTACCACCAAGACTCCCCCTGGTTTGAGAACTCGCAGTAATTCCCGAGCAAAAACGGCTTTGTCCGGCATATGGGGACCGGCTTCAATTGACCAGACCACATCAAAACTCTCGTCGGGAAAAGAAAGGGCCATGGCATCATCGACCAAAAAGCGAGCATTTAAATCTGGTGGTGTTAGTTCTTTGGCCCGTGCCACTTGTTTGGGACTAATGGTGACACCGGTAACGGCAAATCCGTAGTCCCGGGCCAGAATGCGACTGCTGCCACCAATACCACAACCGACATCGAGGAGAGTTGCACCGGCGGGTAATTTATCCAAACCGGACCAAGAGACCATTTCCGCCACAAAGTCGGCTTTTGCCGCTAGAAAGTCTTTTTTTTCTGGTGGGGAACCGTAGTGACCTAAATGGATGTGTTCCCCCCAATAATATTCTAAAATCCCGTCCTCGGTCCATTGGTCGTAGGAATTGGCCACCGAGTCCGACGATTGATACTTGCGAGAGGAAACAAAATAGACGACGATAGCGATCGCTAGGAGTAACCCTAAAGATGATGTCACCAAAAGTATATTCATTCAATCCTGCCGAGCAAACTGATACAAAGCTTAATAACTCTTAAAGATTATATAACTTTGAGGTTCTGCGGGCTGAGGTCTAACAGGATTGAGGGACTTTGCTTACTGGCCAGAAATTAACTATTAAACTTTTATCTGTTTGTCCCTGTGGAATTGCCCTCAATCCATTCGTAAAAAGCCATAGATTCCGGGGGACAACGGCTGCATCCTCCGCATTTTTCTAGGGAAATCAGGCGAATTCGCCCTTTTTTCAGCAAGCGATCGAGCATGGGACTTAAGGCATCTGCTGACATCCGAAAGTGTGTGGATAAGTCAGCCAGAGATGCTTTCTGATTTTTGGCAAGATAAGCCTGTATATCGGTTAAAATCATCTTTTCAAATAAAGTTGGGGGAATGGGGAATGGGGAAGTGGGGAAGTGGGGAAGTGGGGAAGTGGGGAAGTGGGGAAGTGGGGAAATTTTAACTAAAACCCTAAACCCCCAAAACCCTAAAACCCCAAAACCTGACCACTGATAACTGAAATTAAATTGCCGGACGGTTGATTTTTCGGGGACGGAGATTTTTTAAGGTGAATAAAACCCCGACTACGGTTAAACCCATCAAGACTATCCAAAAGAGGGAAAATCCCGGATGTCGAGAAAAAGTGGCGATTTGATAGAAGCAAGTGGCAACAATATAGGCCATTCCTGTGGTCCAGAGGGCAATAAAAGCAGTCCAACCGGCATTAGTTTCGCGATATACGGCCGATGTGGCCGAAACACAGGGAAAATAGAGCAGAACGAACAAAAGATAGGCAAAAGCACCCGCTTGACCATCAAATCTTTTCGCCATCGCCCCAAAAGTTCCTAAATCTACTTTTTGCTTCTCGGCAGCCGTTTTTTGATCTTGTAAATCACCAATATTCAAACCCAAGGGATCAAGCACTTGATTGGGTAATTGCGCTAAATTGGCGGGAATAGTGGCAATAGCTTCCTGAATTTGCCCCCAGAAGTCGAATTTTTCGGCTGCTGCCCCCTTATTAGGGTTATCTTCCCCTGCTAGTTGGCTGTAAATCGAGTTTAATGTGCCTACCATTGCTTCTTTGGCAAAAACTCCCGTAAAAATGCCCACCGTTGCCGGCCAATTTTCCGGTTCTAGTCCCATGGGTGAGAAAATAGGAGTTACAGCTTTACTGGTAGCACTTAAAACCGAGCGCTCGCTGTCTTGATTACCAAAAGAACCATCAAAACTGACGGAGTTGAGTAGTCCCAAAATCATCACCATTAAAACGATAAATCGTCCAGCTTTCCATAAAAACGCTTGCAGACGTTCCCAAGTGCGAATTAAAACTCCTTTCAGACGCGGTAGATGATAGGGAGGCAATTCCATAATAAAGTGACTGACTTCTCCCTTGAGTAGGGTTTTTTTCATCACCAATCCCGTCAAAATAGCGGCGAGAATTCCTAAGATATAAAGACCAAAAACGATGTTTTGACCACCTATGGGGAAAAAAGCCGCCGCAAATAGGGCATAAACAGGTAATCTGGCCCCACAGGACATAAAAGGGTTCATCATAATCGTCATTAAACGATCGCGAGAATTTTCTAGAGTCCTGGTGGCCATAATTGCTGGCACACTGCAACCAAATCCCACTAACATGGGGACAAAGGATTTACCCGGCAATCCCACCAAACGCATCAATCGGTCCATGACGAAGGCTGCCCGGGCCATATAGCCAGAATCCTCTAAAATTGACAAAAAGAGGAACATAAAGCCAATTACGGGGATAAAAGTGGCGACGGTTTGCACACCTCCCCCCGCTCCATCAGCGAGCAGAGCAATTAGCCAACCCGGGGTATGGATTGTTTGTAAAACTTGGGCAAAACCATCGACAAAGATAGTCTGGGCAGTTAAATCGAAGAAATCGATAAAGGCAGCACTAACATTGATGGTAAATAAGAACATTAGGTACATTACGCCCAAAAATATCGGAATTCCCCACCAGCGATCGAGAACAATCCGATCGAGGCGATCGGACATGGTATTATTTATCTGTCCAGTCCGTTGAGTGGCTCCCTGGGTAACTTGCTGAATAAAGCCATAACGAGTATCAGCAATTAAAATATCAAGGTCTTCCCCTAAAACTTGGTGTATTTGTCGTCTATGCTTGACGATAATGCTTAATAGTTCCTGGGAGCGCAATTCTGGGGCGACGCGATCCTCGTATTGCAGTAGATTTAAAGCGGTCCATCTTGGCTCAACGATCCTTTTACTGCTATGGTCGTTAATGTAAGCAACAATCTCGCTCAGAGCTTCCTCAATTACCGCAGGATAAGCGACATAAGCGGCAGTATGGCTAATATTACTGACTAATTCCCCAATTTTTTGCTTTAATTCTCCGATTCCTTCCCCTTTAACCGCACTAATCGCCACGACAATTGCATCCATGCGATCGCTTAAGAGTTGCGGATTAACCACAATACCCCTAGTTTTGGCCACATCCATCATATTCAGGGCAATCAACATCGGTAAACGCATCTCCATGATTTGGGTAGTCAGGTAGAGATTGCGCTCTAAATTAGAAGCATCGACGATATTAATCACTAAATCCGCTTCTCCTGACAGCAGATAGTCCCTAGCGACTAATTCATCCATTCCTGTTTCCCCTTCTTCCACATCAAGGGAATAGACTCCTGGTAAATCCACCAGGGTGATATCTTCCCCGTTAACTTGAAATCGTCCCTCCTTGCGATCGACTGTTACTCCCGGCCAGTTGCCGGTCCGTTGATTGGCTCCTGTGAGAGCATTAAAAAGGGTAGTTTTGCCACAGTTAGGATTGCCAATTAAGGCGATAATCGGTTTGACCATAATTTAGGATATTGAGTGACGAATAGGACTAGATGATTAAATTTAGCTTTCTGGGTCTATTTCTTCCACGATTAAAGCGTCTGCCTCCTGTTTACGCAGACTGAGATGAAATCCCCGCACCTGAATCTCGACGGGATCCCCCAAAGGTGCGACGCGAATGACGGTAAACTCTGTACCCGGAGTTAATCCCATTGATAACAATTTTCCTTTGTATCCTCGCAATGCTCGGTCATAACCGACGACTTTACCCGCTTTTCCTATGGGTATCTCCCGCAGAAATGTTCTTACTTCAGGTAGGTCTTTTTTGGGTTCCAGTTTTTTCGGTTGACTGTCACTAACGAGGATTTTTTCGGCCATTTCTGCCCCGATACCGATACGATTGTCTTGAATGGCAATTAAAACTGACCCCCTCGGTTGGGAACTAATGACCTGTAATTGAATACCGGGGTTTAATCCCATACCCAGTAGTCGATTAATCCCTCCCGTCCCCTGAAATCCCGCTAACCAGACGGTTTTTCCCATTTCCACTTGTGCGAGGGGATAAGTGGCAGCCAAGTCATTACCCCTGGGAGTGACATTATCTAATTCTGCCTCTTTACCGCCCCAATAGGAGAATTGGTCGTCTTTTTGCCAGTTTTCTGGTTTTTCTGGTTCATTAGGTCTAATTTTATCGTCCATGCTTTTCTTATCTCCAAAGGTAAGGCAATGAAGGTCTTTCATTCAAGAGTGACAATAATTTCTTGATAGCTCATCGAGTTTACTGAAGTAGCCAAAGGGTGAGAACTGCGCTAATGTCAGCCTCAGTCAACGGTTTTTGAACTGTCTAAGAATCGCGATCACCAAAATAAATGCTAATTATTCTCAATTACCAGTGTAATCCAAAAGGGGAGACAGGAAAGAAAAATATTTCTTTAAAAAAAGTCACCAGTCTCCGGTAAATGGCGATCGCTGAGGGCGGAAAATCTTCTTAATGCCGAAAAATTCTCCCTTGCAAGGGAGATTCCCCCAGCTATCTACGAATTAATTGCACCCAGCTACTGGGAACAGAAAAAGCTATATTTATAAGTAAATCGAATCTGTCTTTCTATTTAAAGACCCATGGATAACAAAATTCTCGACGTTCACCATCTCACCGTTGAATTTTCTAATCAGAAAAGAACAACAGTCGCCGTTAATAACATTAGTTTTAGCTTGCAGAAAGGTCAAGTTCTCGGTTGTGTGGGGGAGTCGGGTTCAGGAAAATCTGTCACCTCCCTCGCACTCATGGGATTGGTTCCCTCTCCGGGGAAAATTACCGGGGGAGAAATTTGTTTTCGTCCAGCAAAAGGTCAGTCAATGCAAGCAGTGGATTTATTATCTATTCCCCCGGAAGAATGGCGTTATTATCGCGGGGGAGAAATGGCCATGATTTTCCAAGAACCAATGAGTTCTCTTAATCCAGTTTATAACATCGAGTTTCAACTCACCGAAGCAATTTTACTGCATCAAAAAGTCACCCCAGAACAGGCAAAAAATCAAGCCATCTCTCTACTGCAAGAAGTGCGCTTATTACCCAGTGATGAACAGTTAGAGGAGAAATATATAGAAACTTTTCCCTTAGAAAATAAGGGTCATGTCAGAGAAAAAATTAGAACTTATCTTCAGGAACAAAAAGAGGCAATTCTCAAGCGTTATCCCCATGAATTATCGGGGGGACAATTACAAAGGGTAATGATTGCCATGGCGATTTCTTGTAATCCTACCCTATTAATTGCTGATGAACCAACCACCGCTTTAGATGTGACTGTCCAAGCAGAAATATTAAGATTGTTACGAGATTTGTGTAAAAGCGATCGAGAAATGTCAATGGTTTTTATCTCCCACGATTTAGGAGTTATTAACGAAATTGCCGATCAAATTGTTGTAATGTATCAAGGAGAAATTGTCGAACAGGGAACTAAAGAAGAAGTATTAAATTATCCCCAACATCCCTACACAAAAGGTTTACTTGCCTGTCGTCCCCGCTTAAACTCTCGTCCAAAAAAATTGCCCACCGTCAGCGATTTTTTACGAGTGGAAAAAGACTCTCAAGGTAAGATTATTGACTTAGAGGAAATTACCCCACCAGCAGTTAAATTTATTACTCTTCAAGAAGAAGAAACCAGAATTGAAGGTTTACAAAACCATGAGAACATATTATCTGTAGAAAATTTATCGGTTAGATTTCCAGTTAAGGGAGTTTTCGGGCAAGTAAAGACCTTTTTTAATGCCGTAGATCAGGTCAGTTTTGCCGTTAAACAGGGGGAAACCCTCGGTTTAGTCGGTGAGTCGGGCTGCGGAAAATCTACCTTAGCAAGGACAATTCTGCGCTTAATTCCTGCCACTTCTGGAAATATCTATTTCCGAGGAGAAAATCTCGCTAAATTAAACCCCAGCGATCCAAAATTAAGACTACTGCGACGGGAATTACAGATAGTTTTCCAGAATCCCTACAACTCCCTGAATCCCCGTTTATCCATTGGTAAAGCAATTTTAGAACCGCTGGTTATTCATCATACCGGCGGTAATTCCCAAAAGCGACGGGAACGAGTAGAATATTTATTAGAACGAGTTAAACTTGATCCTAATTGGTTTGATCGCTATCCCCATCAATTATCAGGAGGACAACGACAAAGGGTGTGTATTGCTCGCGCTTTAGCCTTAAATCCTCAGTTTATTATCTGTGATGAATCTGTCTCTGCTTTAGATGTTTCCGTACAAGCGGGAGTCTTAAATTTACTCAAAGAATTACAGCAGGAATTTAATCTCACTTATATCTTTATTTCCCACGATTTAAGTGTCGTCAGATTTATGAGTGATCGCATTATGGTGATGAATAAAGGTAAAATTGAGGAAATCGGTACAGCTAACGAGATTATCAACTCTCCCCAAAGCGATTACACCCGTAAACTTATCGCTTCCATTCCCCAATTTACCGAAAGTCTTGCTAGTTAGTTAGTAATAACAAAACTTCATAATGCTTAACAGCACAAAAGTTAAGATTTCCTGTAGAAATTTTCTCTCTTGTTCCTAAGCGTGATAGGTTGGTTGAACATTCGACTCTAACCAAAGAAAATGATTAGAGTAGTCAGGGAAAGCGCAGTGCAAATCTGCCACTGTCCCGCAGCTGTGATTAAGGATTATCCTTATTAGTCAGAATGCCTGAGGAATGTGCGACCAAATCTAGTCAAATCTGCGAGGTACGGAATGAAGATACAGAAATATTGCCGCTTAATTCTTATAGCGGTGCTAACTGTTCATCTATTAATTAATTCAGCCAATCCAGCGGCAGCTATGCACATTGCCGAAGGGTTTTTGCCTGTACAGTGGGCAGCTTTTTGGTGGATAATATCGCTTCCTTTTTTCATTTTTGGCTTACGTTCTTTAACTCGTATTACTCAAGAACATCCCGAACTTAAGCTATTGCTTGCCCTAGCTGGCGCTTATACTTTTGTTCTCTCAGCCTTAAAAATTCCCTCGGTTACAGGTAGTTGTTCTCATCCGACGGGGACAGGTTTAGGAGCAATTTTGTTCGGTCCCTTGACGATGACTGTTTTGGGAACTTTAGTGTTATTATTTCAGGCTTTGTTATTAGCTCATGGCGGGTTAACTACTCTGGGGGCAAATATGTTTTCTATGGCTATAATTGGACCATTAGTTGCCTATTGTATCTATCATTTGCTTCTAAAAACAGGACAACAAAGAGTGGCTATTTTTTGTGCCGCTGCCCTAGCAAACTTGTTCACCTATATAACCACTTCTATCCAATTAGCCTTAGCCTTTCCTGCGCTTGACGGTGGGTTTATGGCATCTTTTATCAAGTTTGCGGGAATTTTTGCTCTGACTCAAATTCCTCTAGCCATTAGCGAAGGATTACTGACATTATTGGTCTGGAATTGGCTAGAGTCTTACGGAAAAAAAGAGTTAGAGACTATCAAATTATTACAAGGGTAAGGCTGAATTATGAACCGATATTCTCTAAGAAATAATTGGCTTTTGGCTATGGCTGTAATTCTTTTAGCAGTTTTGCCCTTAGTTTTTGTGCGGGGCGAATTTAGTGGGGCTGATGACCAAGCAGAAACCGCAATCACTACACTTAATCCTGAGTATAAATCATGGTTTCGACCTTTCTTTGAACCGCCTAGTGGTGAGGTAGAAAGTTTACTTTTTGCATCCCAAGCCGCCTTGGGGGCGGGGGTGATTGGTTTTGTTATCGGACTATATAAAGGAAGGACTGAAAAAGAACAATCTGCCTCCACAGAGGAGAATAGCAATTAGTAGAAATGAGCCATCTAATTGATAGTCTTGCTTACAAAAATCGTCTGCGTTGGTTGCCTCCAAATCATAAGCTATTGTTGACGATAGTTCTATTAATTATCTCGCTAATTTCCTCTTGGCCTGTGCAGTTACTCGTCGGTTTTTGGTTGACTATAGCAATTACTATCTATGCGGGGATTCCCCAAAGGACTTATCTGCGCTTGTTATCTTTACCTTTGGGGTTTTCTTTAATTAGTTTACCTGCTTTTATTATTAATGGTGTACCGTGGGATAAAAAATCAATAATTCAGCAGGATATTTGGCAAGGTCTGGGATTTTCTTTAGGTTATTTGTATCTCTATATTAGCCAAACAGGTATGGAGCAAGTTGGGTTTTTATTCCCCAGAATTTGGGCGATGACAAATTGTCTATATTTTCTAATTTTAACCACTCCCTTTATTGAAATCTTACAAGTTTTCAGACAATGGCGATGTCCGATTTTATTGACAGATTTATTATTATTGATGTACCGTTTTATTTTTAGCTTACTAGAAGTTGCTCAAGAAATTTGGACAGCACAAAATTCCCGTTGTGGTTATCAAAGTTGGTCAAGAGGAATGAAAAGTATTGGTATTTTGGGAGGGCAGTTATTCCAGCGAACTCTTAATAATTATCGTCAGATTTCTATCAGTTTAGAAGCGCGAGGATTTCAAGAAAGTTTTAAAATGTCTAGTTCCCGTTCTTATCAATCTCAAAGAAGATACATATTTGAAGCTTTATTCGGTTGCAGTTTATTGATTATTCTTAACTTAGTTATCAACTAAAATGACTCAAAATTTATTGGAATTTCAAAATGTTTCCTATAGTTATCCTTGTCTTTCCAGTCGAGCTATTAAAAATTTTGATCTTACAATTTCCGTGGGAAAAAAGTATGCTTTAATCGGACAGAACGGTTGTGGAAAAACTACCTTATTTCTTTTAGCTAGTGGTTTATATCAACCCCAGCAAGGTATAATTTATTGGCAAGGAAAACCCTTTCAATATAACCGCTCTTTTTTGGGAAATTTACATCAGCAAATTGGCTTAGTTTTTCAAAATCCTGAGCATCAGTTAGTCGCAGCCACTGTGGAAGAAGATATTTCCTATGGTTTAAATAATTTAGACTTACCTACCTCGGAAATTATCGACCGTGTGTGGGCAACCCTAGACAAATTTGCTTTAACTCCCCTAGCTTATGAACCAGTGCATCATCTTAGTTTGGGACAAAAAAAACAAGTTTCAATTGCTGATGTAATGGTGATGAATCCCACCTTGCTTTTATTAGATGAACCCACGGCTTATCTAGATGCGCGTCATAGTCAAAAATTACGAGAATATCTCGAACAAATTCATCAACTCGGCACAACAATTATCCTAGCAAGTCATGATTTAGATTTTGTCTATCACTGGGCTGATTGGATTTTTGTCATTGATGACGGACAATTAATTATTGAAGGAACTCCCAGAGAAGTTTTCGCTCAAAGAAAAACTATAGAAAAGTTACAACTAGGATTGCCCATCATTCTAACACTTGTGGAAAAGCTAGGAATTTTAGCGACACAAACAGGTAACATGAGCCAGAAAATATTTGAACAATGGCAAGAATATTTACTGTCAAAATAGAGGCGAAAAAATCTGAGTTTCCAGCTGCGTTGCTAATCCCAATAAAGTGATTTCATCAGCAGGTTTACCCACTAACTGAATTGCCACAGGTAAACCTTGACTATCCACTCCCGTTGGTAAAGCAATCGCGGGTAGGCCACTCGCATTAGCAATGGGAGAAGGGGCAATCCAAGCAATCATCCGATCAACCGCTTCTTCCGGTGGTAAATTTTCCCACTCACCAATTCTGGGGGGTTGATGTAGGAAAATGGGCAAAAGTAAGACATCAAAATTATCAAATATCGCCACAATTTGCCGCGAAATAATGTGCATCTGCTGCACCGCTTGCAGGTACTCCCCTGCGCTGCCAGAATTCTCTAACAACCACTGGTTAAGGGGACTTAATAACTCCTTGGGAATTCCCGTCGCCGCCGTCCCCGCTTGCCAAATTCGACGAAAAGGAGTGATTAAAGCCTGTAAATCGGGGGAATACTCCGTTAAATGATGCCCCATGTCCTCTAAATTTTTAGCCGTCTCGATCACAGCATCTTTATAGACGGAAGCCGCTTCGCCGAAGGGGGATATGGAAGTGGAAAAAGCGATTCTCAGGGGTTTTACGGCTCTTTTGGTGGCTTCTAGGAAAGAAAAGGCGGGATCGGGTAGCCAGTAGGGATCGCCCGTCGTATAGCCCGAAATCACGGTAAGCAGTGCGGCCCCATCTGCCACCGTCTTAGAAAGAGTGCCGTTAGTGGCGATACCACTTTGAAATTCCCCCACCGGGGCATAGGAAACGCGCCCGCGACTGGGTTTTATCCCCACCAAACCGCAACAACCCGCCGGAGTACGAATGGAACCGCCACCATCGGAACCCTGGGCAATCGGGCAGAAACCCGCCGCTACCGCCGCCGCCGCGCCGCCACTGGAACCTCCTGCGGTATAATCGCGGTTGAAGGGGTTACGAGTCGGCAAAAAACCCCGATTTTCGGTGTAGGGAAAGGAACCTAACTGGGAAGTGGCAGTTTTGCCCAGAAGGATAAAACCCGCCATTTTCATTCTGGTGACGATTCCTTCGTCGTATTGGGCGATATTTCCCTGTAAGGCGGCGACTCCGTAACTAACCGGCATTCCAGCGACGGCATTTAAGTCTTTAATGGCGGTAGGAACTCCAAAAAAAGGCGGTAATTCGGCAGTATCGGTGATTTGACTTAATTGTTCCGTTTGGATGCTGGCGGTTGCTAGGGCGCTTTCCCGGGCGACATGGACAAAACTACCAATTTGACTGTCAAATTTTTCAATTCTGTCGAGGTATAAATGGGTTAATTCTAGGGGTGAGATTTGTTTAGTGCGAATCAGTTGGGCTAATTCTAGGGCAGATTTTGGCAATAATTCATCACTCATGAGCGATCGAGGTAAAATAAGTAGATGAAAACAATTATATTCTTTAATGATAGAGATGGTTTTAAAGGAAAATTGAAGTAAAAATTTCCCTATCCCCTATCCCCTCTTGTCTTGGAAAATTATGACCTCACAGTTAATTGAAATTCTCTCGGCTGACGAAATTCGTCGCACTATTACCCGTTTAGCTTCCGAAGTTATCGAAAAAAGTGGCGATTTAAATAACTTGATTTTGATCGGTATCTACACGCGAGGAGTGCCTTTAGCTAATTTAATTGCTAGTCAAATTGAGAGCTTAGAAGGGGTAAAAGTTCCCGTGGGAGCGATCGATATTACCTTCTATCGCGACGATCTTGATCGCATTAAAACCCGCACTCCTGCTAAAACCAAAATGCCCCTAGATGTCACGGGAAAAACCGTGATTTTAGTTGATGATGTTATCTACAAAGGTCGCACGATCCGCGCCGCTTTCAATGCTATTATTGAGTATGGCAGACCGCAAAAAATCCGCTTATTAGTGTTAGTTGATCGTGGTCATCGGGAATTACCAATTCACCCGGATTTTATAGGCAAAAAACTACCCACCGCAGCCGAGGAACAGGTAAAAGTTTATCTACAAGAGATTGACGGCAAAGATGGGGTGGAATTAATCAAATAAACAGGAGTTAAGACTATTAGTCAGGACGGGAAGTCGTGACTAATCCCCAGAGGAAAATAAACACGATCGCACCGATAATAGCGACAAAAATGCCCGGTATGCTTAAGGTAGAACCCGCTAGGGCAAAACTGCCAGTTTGAATCAAATTTAACAGAGTTCCCCCCACAAAAGCCCCGATAATTCCTAGCAAAGTCGTGGCCAAAATACCACCCCCCTGTCGCCCGGGATAAATAGCTTTTGCGATCGCACCAGCAATAAAGCCCAAAATTATCCAAGAAATGACATTAATCATGATTTTAATCCCGTTCAGTTAATTTTGTCTTTGATGTTTTCGATTGCGTCCTGGGCGGCGTTTTTCATGTCCTCCAACAAATTTTCTGCCTTATCTTTGACATCAGCTGCCACGTTCATTGCCGCTGCTTGTACCTGCTTTAATTCTCCTTCTGCTTTCATTTTCTCGTCGCCAGTTAATTCTCCAGCAGCCGATTGTACTTTCCCCTCGACATTTTTGGCAGCAGCCTTCATTTTGTCTTCGATGCTCATAAATTTTTCCTCGGTCAAGAAATTGTTATTGTTATTTTTATAACACAAATGCGTTAATTACTGCCCTTTAAAAACGTAAATAAATCTTAAGTTTTTGGGAATGATTATTATTGGTTTCGCCATTGAGAGAGATCTATATCTGGCCAGGCCTGCGCTTATTGTTAATTTTTTTGCCGTTTAAAAAACTTAACAAATTTAACCATCGAATCACCAGAGCCTGCTGAAGCTTTCAGCCTCTATATATTTGCTAAATACAAAAATAATCTATTTTTAGGGCAAGGTAAAAGCAGCAATTACGGGATAATGATCGGAAGGAATAAGATTCAACCAACGAGAACGATCGACTTTTGCCCAATCTAACTGCAAACGGCTATCATAATAAATTGTATCGATGGCTAAATAAGGGTTATCAGTGTAATTATTAAAGCTCATTTGTTCGGCTAATTCCAAATCTGCTAAAGCGTCCTTTAATTTAATTTCTGACTGGAGAGGTTGAGTTAAAATCTGACGGGGTAATTGCTGAGAATTAACATTAAAATCACCCGTTAAAAATAGGTAATCTTTTGTTAAATCTAGTTGACAAAAATGCTCTTGTATGCCCGTAGCCCCTAAGTCCTTAGCTTTGTCGCTATAGTAATCGAGATGGGTGTTATAAAACTGCAAAGTTTGCCCCTCAAGAGTCCGAAATTTAGCCCCCGTTACCATGCGGGGATAAGGATTACCCCAAGCTTCAGTGATACTGCCAATAATATCGGGAGTTTCTGATAGCCAAAATTCGTAAATTTCCAAACATTTTAACCGACTTGGTTGATATAAAATCCCACAATGTTCATCTAATCCTGTCCCGCTGCGATCGCTACCTAAACTTTGGTATTCTGGCAATAAACGGTGTAGATCCAATAGTTGATTAGCGCGAGCTTCCTGAGTGCCAATTATATCAGGAGAATAGTGAGCAATTAAAGCCGCTACTGCTTCCCTTCTTACTCGCCAATTACGCTCATCGGGATCGGGTTTATCGTAGCGAATATTAAAGGACATTGCTGTTAGTTTCATAGGAAAATGGAGAATGAGGAAGGGAAGTGGGGAAGTGGGGAAGTGGGGAAGTGGGGAAGTGGGGAAGTGGGGAAGTGGGGAAGTGGGGAAGTGGGGAAGTGGGGAAGTGGGGAAGCTGTCTCATCACCCTATCACCCCAAAACCCTCCGCAACGCGCACGCAGTGACCACCCTATCTCCTGACTCCTAATAATTAATTATCAGGATTTTTTGGCAATTGTCCAGAAGGGAAAAGTTTGACTGGGATTGATGATAACTCCCGTGATGCCATTGCGAGCAAAAGCGTATTCCTTGGTTTGCCAAAGGGGAATATAGGGAACTTCATCGGCGAGAATTTCTTGAATTTTACCAAAAATTTGCTTTCTTTTGGCTGGGTTACTTTCCCGACGGGATTGGTCGATTAATTGATTCATTTCTTGACTGTAAAAAAATGAGCCTTGACTTTGGGCTCCTCCTTCTTCACAGCCAGTTTCTGGGGAACCTTTAGCACAATCTAAAAAGGGATAAATATAGTTATCTGCATCCAAAAAATCGGGATACCAATTAGATAGAGCAGTGGTATAAAGTCCCTGGCTAATATTACGGAAAAATGCCGCTCCTAGGATACTATTGGGTTCAAATTGAATCATATTATCTAAATCCCGTTTTGATAGGGCTTTCATCACTGCCGCCACAGTGCTAGAAGTGATCGATCCCGAGGAGTGCCAAACTTCTACAATTGCGGGTTTTTCTTGACTATAACCAGCAGTTTTTAGTAATTGTTTGGCTTGCTCTATATTATGGTTGCCATAGCGCTCTTTAAACACCGGTTGTGACTCGGAAAAAGTAGTAGGAATGAGACTAAAAAGAGGGATGCCTTGACCCTGTAAAATGCGATCATTAAGTAAATCTCGATCGACTAGAGAAGCAATGGCTTGTCGCAATAAAATATTATCGGTGGGTTCACTTTTGAGATTTATGCTCATAAAGTTAATTGCTGCCCCAGAAGATTCGAGCGCTTGCCATTTTCCCTGGGCTGCTTCTGTGCGTAATTTTCTCACTTGAGGAGGCAGTAAAGATTGATAAGCAATATCCACCGCTCCCGTCTGAAAACCGTTGAATAAATTGGCAGGATTCGAGAGATAAATTTGCACATTAACTCCTTTATTTTTGGCTGGTTCTCCCCAATAGCGATCAAAGGCTTCTAAACTAAAAGAATCGCTAGTAACTGCCTTTAAGCGATAATGTCCTGTGCCGATAAATTCTTCGGGTTTAAATTTACCTTCGCCAATTTGATAAAATTTGGGTGAAACTGCACAGGCTCCGGGGTAAGCTAAAAGAGCAGGAAAAGCGGCAAAAGGTCTGGTTAATTTAATAGTAATTTCGTCTTCTTTGCTGGCGGTGATTTTATCAATTGTATCCCGGAGCAGAAAGGAAGGTTCGCCACCATTTTTGATAAATCTTTCTAGGGAAAACTTCATCGCCTCTGCGTTAAAAACCGTGCCATCATGAAAGATAACTCCTCGACGTACTGGGATAGTATAAGTCAAACCATCGGGGCTAATTTGCGGCAATTCCGTGGCCAGGAGGGGCTTTAAATTAGTGGTTCCTTCTGCGTAGGTGTAGAGAGTTTCACCGAGATTATAAATAATAAAAAGTCCTGCTAACTCATAACTATCGGCAGGATCGAGCGAGCGTGGTTTTAGGGTGGTCCCAATCATCAGGCGATCGCTATCCCCCCGGGGTAAATTGGAATTAGTGGACTGACAGCCCACAGTCAGAAGAAGACAGAGGCAAAATAAACTTAAATAGCGGTAAAGTTGGCGTAAAGGTCTCATCGATGGCGATTAACGGCAGTTAGGTATCGATCAATCCTATCATTTTTGTGCATAATCTTTTCTACTAGGTTCTCTTAAGAAAATAGGTTGATTGCTTAATTGGTCGGGGAAAATTATTCAATAGCTGCGGGACAATTAAATTAAATTTTCTGGTGGAGGATGGCAAAAACTTGATCAATTTGGCCAAGAAGAAAACCCAGGGCAGCAAAGGGGTTAAATGGTTCAGAATAGCTGGAGCTATGGAGGCCGATAAACAGGGAAATGGTCAAGATTTTTCAATCTAGATCAGGTTCTAGCAACGAATGAGAAACTCATCTTCTTTGATAAACCTCTTGCATAATTAATTCTTCAGAGTTCAAAAACGGCAAAAATAAGGATTAAATGGCATAAAGTCTATAAATAGACCATTTAACTGATTATTATTCATTCTTAATTCTCCTGACTACTGACTACTGGCTACTGACTCCTAACCCTAACAACAATTTTTGATTTTTACAAGAGGTCTTATCTATCAGCCATTTAGGTTAATCCTGTCCCTTCTAAACAAGCTCGATCGAAAATTGCCCCCGTGGTTACTGCCGAGGCTAAACTAGCACAAAGAAGATTGGCATCAGTAAAATTTGTTCCCCGTAAAATCGCCCCGAAAAAAATTGCTTCCTCTAAATCGGTAGCCGACAGATCTGCCCCGGACAGATTAGCGCTAGTAAAATCGGCTTGGGTTAAAATCGCCCCGACAAAACTCACTCCCCGGCCATCGACACCGCGAAAATCCGCCCCGGACAAATCTAGATGATTAAAAACGGCCCCAGCCAAAAAAGCACCGGCCAAACTTGCCTCAGTGACGATCGCATCGAGGAGAATTGCCCCGCGTAAATCGGCATTACGAAAATCTGCTCCTCTTAAATTTGCCCCAGTAAGGTCAGCACCGCGTAAATTTGCCCGTAAATTCGCCCCGGCTAGGTCTGCACCCGCTAAATCAGCCCCTGCCAAATTCATGCCCGCTAAATCTTTTATCTCACCCTGACGAATTGCTAATAAATCAATACTGGGAAAAGTCATGTTCAGCCACGGTTAAATATTGTAAAAATATCTTAGAATATTCGTAAACCTTTGTTAAGAAAGCGCTCCATGTCCCTAGAGCTATTATCCCTAGAAAATATTGAAGAAATCGCCCACCAATACGGATACTGGGCAGTATTTATCGGCATCACCCTCGAAAATACGGGGATTCCCATCCCAGGAGAAACCATCACCATTGTCGGCGGCTTCCTTGCCGGTAGCGGTGATTTGAACTATTGGTTAGTTTTAGTCAGCGCAATTACAGGAGCAGTTTTAGGCGATAATTTTGGCTATTGGCTCGGTCGCGCTGGAGGTTGGTCGTTTTTGTTAAAAGTTGGCAAATTCTTTCGGATTCCGCCTCAAAAACTAGAATTAGCCAAGGATCAATTTAGTAAAAATGCACCCCGGGCGGTCTTTTTCGGTCGTTTCGTGGCTTTGTTAAGAATCTTTGCAGGTCCCATGGCGGGAATTGCCCGAATGCCCTACGGTCGCTTTTTCCTCTGTAATCTCGGTGGGGCAACGGTGTGGGCGACGATTATGGTGACATTATCTTTCTTTTTAGGCCGTTTGTTCCCCTTGCACCAGTTAGTTAGTTCTATGGCTCGTTTTGGTATCTTGGCTTTAATTATCGTCCTGGCCTGGACAATTATCCACCCCATCCTTGAGTCACGGAAAACGGCGGTTTAAGGCCAGAAGAAAGCGGTTATCAGAAATAACCGCTTCTGGAATTTGACAAGAATCTCTTTAGCGTTCGCGGCGCCCGAAGTTTTTCCGCTCACCGCCGCCACCACCACCAAAATTATCTTCTCTGGGACGAGCTTTGTTGACTTTCATCTGTCGTCCCATCCATTCGGCCCCGTCAAGAGTTTCGATCGCTTTTGCTTCTTCCTCATCGGAGGACATTTCCACAAAACCAAAACCGCGCATTTTACCCGTTGCTTGATCTACGGGCAAGTAAACGCGACTAACCGTGCCGTATTCAGCGAATACATCGTGCAAGTCCTCTTTCGTGACTTCATAAACCAGATTACCAACGTAAATCGTCATGGATTGTCTCCCAATATCACAGCCATTTCGAGAAGGAGATCGGACACAACCCAGTCAAGACCATCAGGGAAAAACCGCTTCTGTTTGAAACCAATGCTGCTACCGAACCTAACTACTCTCTCTAAACTAGCATAGCTTATCAGTGATCAGTAGGAATATGGAGTATTAAGTGAGCAGTATTATAGGGCAGTTTTCTGCTTTCTTTTCACTGATTACTGTTTACTGTTCACTGATCACTGATTAGGGCAGCCAAGGATATTGACTAAAATCGGGGGGACGTTTTTCGAGGAAAGCCTGTTTACCTTCGGCTCCTTCGGCGGTCATATAGTAGAGTAAAGTGGCATTACCCGCTAACTCCTGTAAACCCGCTTGACCATCACAATCAGCATTAAAAGCCGATTTTAGGCAGCGAATCGCCAAGGGACTTTTTTCGAGAATTTCTAAGGACCATTTAATCCCTTCCTGCTCTAATTCCTCCACCGGGACGACATGGTTAACCAAACCCATTGCTAAAGCTTGTTGGGCGTTATACTGCCGACAGAGAAACCAAATCTCGCGAGCTTTTTTCTGACCCACTACCCGGGCCAGATAACTAGAGCCGAAACCGCCGTCAAAACTGCCCACTTTCGGACCGGTCTGGCCAAAAATGGCGTTATCCGCTGCTAAGGTTAAATCACAAACCAAGTGTAAAACATGACCGCCCCCGACCGCATAACCTGCCACCAGTGCGATAACTACCTTGGGGATGGAGCGAATTAATTTCTGTAAATCCAGCACATTGAGCCGGGGTACGCCATCATCGCCAATATAACCCGCCTGACCGCGCACAGTCTGATCGCCGCCAGAACAAAAAGCATATTTGCCGTCGCTGTGGGGACCTGCACCCGTAAGCAATACCACCCCAATGCGGGCATCCTCGCGAGCATCACAGAAAGCGTCGTAAAGCTCAAAAACTGTCTTCGGACGGAAGGCATTACGCTTATGGGGTCGATTGATGGTAATTTTGGCGATTCCCCCCCATTTATGGTAAAGAATATCCTCGTAGGTTTTGACGGATTGCCATTCAACGCTCATAGTCTCGGTTATCGGCACAGCTTTTTTACCTTACCCTATTTTGTCCCCCTCAGAGATTAATGATCGCAATAGGTAATCTAGGCACGCACGCCAATTTGTCAATCATGCTATAATAGATGCTATCAAGAATTTAGGGAATCAGTTAAACCATGAAAAACACAAAATTAAAGGAAACTGATTATGTCCAAAATCCAGAAGTTAATCAAATTGTTGCTATCTCAACCTCCTGAGATTCAATTTGAAGATGTCAAGCAGATTTTAGAAGCCTTTGAATTTTTAGAAGTTCGTTCTACGGGTAGTCATCATATTTTTCGCCATGAAGACGGACGAATGCAAACAATCCCTAAAAAGGGAGGACAAAAAGTCAAAAAAGTCTATATTAAACAAATTATTAAATTACTTAAATTGGAATCCATTAACTAAATAAAGTTTAATAAAGTTTAAAGCTGATTCTCTTCCTGATGTTTTCTGGGTATTTATTCAAAATATATTTATCCTATTTGCTAACTTTAAAGAGGTAAAAATATGAGTAGAAGTAATAAAACTAAGCTTGAATCATTAGAGTTTTATTTGGGACTAAAATATCCGATAACAATTTATCCTGATGATCAGGGGGGATATGTATCAGAAATTAAGCATCTTCTAGGATGTTTCACTCAGGGAGAAACCATAGAGGAAACCTTAGCTAATATTGATGATGCTCGCAAACTTTGGCTAGAAACAGCTTATGAATATGGCGATCATATTCCCTTACCTTCTACAAATATCATGGGTGAGGTGGAGAGTTTCTAGAAAGCCTCGAAAAACTGATAAAGGGAGAAGGGGGCTTTTTTGCTGTAATCAGTGAACTGATAACTGGTCACTGATAACTGAATTAAAGCCATTCGATTTCTTTAGCTTTTTCGGGTAATTTAGCCGTGGATTGCCCTTGACTGCGAGCTTGAAACCCAATTAAATCGAGGGGAGTAGCCAATAAATCTACTAAATCTGCTTTACCAAACAGTAACTTGAGAGTATTTTTTGGTAGCTCTTTTAATAACCAACGACCGAGAGTAAAAAATAACTCTTGATTGGTTAAAGGTCGCATCAATTCGACACCATACAATTCGTGAAGATAGCGATTCGAGCGCCCGTAACGTTTTAATTGACTTCTTAAGTCTTCTAAGGTGGAACGATGACGATGGTAAATAATTGCCTCTGGTGCGTAGGTTAATTGCCAGTCGGTTTGTTGTTGAATACGCCAACAGATATCGGCATCACCACCAGTAGTTAAATAAGGACGAAATAAACCAACTTTCTCAAAAGCTTCTCGACGAATAGCGAGGTTAGCAGTTTGACCGTAGGGACAAAAAGAATGTTCTAAAAGAAATTTCGGTGACATAAAGTGACGACGTTCCGCATACTTTTCCAACCAACTGGAACCGGTTAAGGCGGCAATTTCACCCGCTACCAGACCAATCCTATTATCTTTAAAGGGTTGAACCAGTTCTGTCAACCATTGCGGTGCGGGACGACAATCGGCATCGGTGAAGGCCAGAAAAGGATAACGAGTGCTTTTGATCCCTTTGTTACGAGCAGCGTAGGAGCTTTGTATCTGATTTTCGCTTAAAATGATCAGGTTCAGTCCCCGTTGTTCTTCTGCTGCCTTCCCTAATAATTCTGCCGTGCGATCGCTACTATTATTATCAACTAAAATATATTCAACTAATTGACGGGGATAGGTCTGTTTGGCTAAACAATCAATGAGAGGGGGTAGATCTTTCTCCCCGTTATAAATTGGCACGATCACGGATACTTCGGGAAGGAACTGTAGGGTATTTGACATCGTTGGAGTCCAATAAACGGGCGAAGGTTGAACTATTCGCTACAATACTACTATAATTAATAGCAACAAAAAGCAAGTCTATCGTCAATTATTTTAGACCAACGATGAAAAGTTTCTTCCGAAAATTATTTTTCTATGTGGGTATTCTTTGGCTCTCACCCTTAATCATTGCTTTTCAGGTAGCTAATAATCGAGAACTTATCTTAGGTGATGTGCGGCGTTGGGTAGAGTTATTAGGCTGGGAAAAAAGAGCAGATTGGTTACAATTGTTAGCTCTGTGTCTGGAGGCAAAAGAATTTAGAAATTTATATTATTGTCGTCTTTTTCAAGGGGGTTCATTCAGCCGTTTTTTTTATGTATATTCTTAGGTTTTTCTATCGAGAAAGTTCCTATTTATTTCTAGATTCTTCCTGTTCGATTGGCAAAGGATTATTTATTCAACACGGTTTTAGTACGATTGTTATGGCGGATTTGGGCGATAACTGTTGGATTAATCAACAGGTAACAATTGGCTATAAAGATAAAAGCGGTCGCCCCAAAATTGGCAATAATGTCAGGATTACCGCCGGCGCTAAAGTCTTAGGAAACATTACCATCGGCGATAATGTCACCGTGGGCGCAAATTCAGTGGTAGTCAAAGATGTTCCAGCTAATTGTGTGGTGGTGGGTATTCCCGCTCGTATTATTAAACGCGATGGGGTTAAAGTAGATGAAAAATTATAAACGTTGACTTAAAATATATTCGGCAATGGCCAGATCCCCCGGAGTAGTAATTTTTAAGTTAGTTTCTTCACCGACGACAATTTTGACGGGAAAACCACATTTTTCTAATAAGGCGGCATCGTCGGTGACTTCCCAAGCTAATTTTCGGCCCTGTTCATGACATTCTTTTAATAATTTTACCTGAAAACCCTGGGGCGTTTGGGCCGCCCACAACCGCGAGCGATCCGGTGTATCCTCAATCCAGCCCTTGCTATCGACAATTTTAATCGTATCTTTCACTGGAATCGCCGCAATGAAACCCTGACAAGTGGCTAAAGCGGCGGCACAGCGATCGAATAATTCGGGAGTGGCCAAACAGCGCGCCCCATCGTGAATTAAAACCGTCTGGGCCCCCTCTGGTAGGGCTTGTAAGCCATTGTAAACCGATTTTTGTCTGGTTTCGCCTCCTTGGATGATTTGCACGGGTTTAAGGGCATTTATGGCGGTGATAATTTCTCGGATCTCCTCAAAGTCTTCTGGTTGTGCCATAATCCCAATCCAGATAATTGCCCTGGATTGCATGGCAGCCAGCAAAGTCCAAGCGAGGAGCGGTTTTCCGTGCAGGGTGAGCAGTAACTTATTGCGATCGCTGCCCATCCGTTTACCCATTCCCGCTGCTGGAATTAACAAATACATATTTTTTTCAGGTAAAAAGTTAAGAATTCAGTGGACAGGAGTGGGGAGCTTTTTGCTTCTTATTAGTAAACAGTAATCACTGCCCGGCTGATGGTTAATCGCTTAAATAGCCCCAAAACTATGCCTCTTAAGAGAATAAATCGAGGGGAAAGTGACCATAAGTACCGACTAACTGATCATTTTCTGATTGACAAGAAATCAGAACACCGCGATAGGTTCCCGTGTAGGAATCGAGATAGGAAGCTTGTCTTTGGGTGTTGTATTTAATATACACCGATCCTGGTTCTGGCTGGTCTTCTGGGAGACTATTAGGTAGGGGGTATCCCAGGGCTTGTAGATAACTTTTTAGGGCTTTAAATCCTTCTTCATTGTTATCGGCACAGATACCTAAATTAATTGATTCCGAACCTTGGTTAACTAATAAAATTGCCTGTCTTAGAGCTTCTTCTTCTTCAGGGGATTGGGCAATTTTTAGTTGAATACAGCCATATTCTTTTAGTAGTTTCAAGGCTTCTTCAATAGACATGAGCGGTTAGATATGCGGGGCTAAAGATAAAAAATAAACTGTTGCTGCTGTCCTTAACGACAAATTCCCCAGAAAAAAAGCCCTAAATCATTGAGATTTGGAGATAGGAAAATTTTGCATTGGTCTTAATCGTAAGATCGCCAATTTCGATCATATCAGGTTGGGGACAAGAAAATTTATCGGGGTTGTTCGATCGCTCCGGGTTGTGCGTACATTTCACTCACTGCTTTTTGATAGCCGAAGTAAGCACCTATAATAATTCCAGTGCCAAAACCAATCCCTAGGTAAAGCAAAATTATACTCAGGGGAAAAGAGGACTGTCTCTGATTAGATAGGGAAAATCGCTCACCAGTCGCCACAATACTCTCAGCAGCCTCAGTTAACTCCTCCCGTTCCCCTAGGGCTTTTTCTTCAGTTGTTTCAGAGTCTTCCAAAGCTTCTGGGGCATCTTCTCGGTTATTTTCGGCGATTTCTTCAGTTATTGTCGGCAAAGAGTTTAATTTGGTGACATGATTGACTATTAAATCATCTTGACTCAGGGTTATCGATTCTTCCCAAGCGGGGATATCGGATTCCTCGGTCAAACCGTAGACGATCACTTGTTCTAATCCGTCGATGCCCAAGCTTTTGATTTCTGCCGACAAAAAAGGTAATAACTTATGTTGATTGGGTATATTTTTGGATTGAACTTTCAGAGTCAGGGCATTTTCTTGCGAGGTGGCTGCAATCACCTCTATTTTTCTGGTTAAGAGACTTTGGTTAAGTAGGGCAATAATGGCGGCTGGCTCTTGCTGTTTAGCGGCATGGATAAGTTGTGCCTGATTCATCACCTTGAGGGACTAAGGGGGGTATATTATAGTTAGGGTTTGCGGCAAAAAGTTTTTCGTGGGGGTAGGGTGTGGGGTGTAGGGTGTGGGGTGTAGGGTTTTACCGATTTTGAGGGTGTCAATTACCTAATTTTCAGGGAAAAAGTATCTGAATTTTCCCCCCGAACACTCCCATATCCGGTACTTTTTGATTGACAAAAAGTCTAAAAGTCTTACCCAACAAGGTTTTTAGATTTATTCAGCCAACCTTATCTATGCCTAAATCTATCGCAGCTATCTTTTCATTAGGAGCTAAGAACTGTTCGGTTTTCTCATAAATTACCTCGATTACATAACAATCACATTTAGGAACTATTCTGACTTCTGCTAGGCGCTCCGCAACTCTCGTCGGCAATGCAATTGATGTCCCTGATAGCTTGACTAATCCTTGCTTAAGACCTACTTTGCTGATGGCTTGAATTGTGTAAACTAAGAGATTTCTTCCTTTTTTTGGCTCCTTATAGCCAGGGATTTTTAGTTTGACCAGAAATTTATCGGGGTGACTTTTAAACTCCGATGAAGCGGCAAAAAATGATTTCCAGTTCCGGTCTAATCCTCTTAAAACTTGTTGGGAAATTTTAGCGGGTAAAGCTTGATACTGTTCTGTCTTTTTCATCATAGAAGCCATCTGATTATAGGTCAAATAGCCATGACCATAAATGAAGTTTTGTCGGATTAAATAGTTAGCTGAGTTGTAGAGATTTTTAGACTGCCAAGATAAATTATCTATTTCAGCCCAAAATCGATGTCCTCTCTTGATAATGTGTCTTTCTGCTAATAACATTATTATCCGTTGTCTTTTAACTCAGCGTCGGGTTTTGAAGGGTTGTTATCCGTTGTGATAATTGTACCGGAAGGCAATTGATAGCCTGTTAAATTCCCTTGTTTCCACCACCTCCAAGCCGTTCGATAACTTATTCTTGTTTTTTTTGCCTAGTCTGATAGTTTCCTGTCTATATATTACCATGCCTGGCTATATATGACTATATTTTTATTGAAACTTTACAATACTAAATCCTGTGGAAAAGGTATTAAGAGAGTGGGTGAGTACCAGAGCAGGGGGAAACAATCCATAACTGGGTTTTTAAAGTGGGATTGGGGGTCAATCATACTATTAAAAGCGGATTTGGTATCGGTCTGTCCATCCCTGCCCTCTGTGCCACTTAAATTTCCGCCACGGCTCTTTCGATTAAACGACGGGCAAGGGTTTGAATACCGGTATGTTCATAGTAATTAGTCGTCATATCGAGGAACGCCCCAACATACACCAATTTATCGGCAGAAAAGTCGATAAATCCCTGAATTTTGCTCAATAATCCCTGCTGGCTCAAATCGCGCTCGCTAACAAAACCACTCATCCAACCTTTAGTGGAGTCGAAACTTTGACCGATAAAGTCTAATTTTCTGGCAGTATTTCCCCCCGGAATCAATTCTTTAATACTGCCGAAAGTTGAGTTAGATTCTAATTCTTCCGGGCTGAGAATGCTGAGGGCGGATTCCACTTTCCGGATAAAACTGCCCCCCAGGGGAATTAAACCATCCAAACAAACTAACGCCGCCATCCGCATCAGAGATTCGCCGCTATAATCTGCCAGAGAAGTGACGAAATCATCGATACTATCCCCCGGAATGCCATTAATTTGACAAAAAGCGACTAATTCTGTCACTAATTTCAGGGTTAGATCGATGGTTTGCGCTTTTTCGGGGGCAGGGGTTAATTTTTCGATTAAACCGCCCATGAGGGGGATTTTACCACCGACGGCATTAGCAAGAGAGGCGGCGGCTAGGGCATTATCGGCACTGTCGATGGTTTGGTAGAGCCAGAGCGCCCGTTGATAGCCCTGGGATTTATCATTAAACAACCAAACGGCTCGATCGCCAATCTGTTGAATCATACTTTCGTCGGTTTCGCCAGTGACTTTGATAATCGTATTTTTAAACCCGACTAGGTTATCCCACTCTCCCGGCACCACATAATCAAGGGTTTTGAGAACTTTGACGGTGAGATTATTCGTCGGTAATTCGTCCACCAGTTGAAAAATTGGCTTACTCACGGATGTCTCCTTACTTTAATTTTGCTAAACCATCTAAATCGAACTTAGCCAACCAAGCTTGGCGATCGCTGGCGGTAAAATCCGCATCCCGCGATAAAACCTTGACTTGATAGCGATTATTGACTAAAACGGCGCTGGCGGTTGCACCCTGTTCCACAGAGGGAAAACCTTTAATTGTGGTTTGACTGTCTTGGAATTTATTGGCCGCGGCGGGATTATTGCTAATGTCAGATATGGCTAACATAGCCACAACTTTGCCATCTTGCTTCAGTTTTGCCTCAGCAAAGCCTTTTTTCTCCTGGGTATAGACGCGCTCGTATCCTCCCCCAGAGGGCGGGAAAAACCGATTAAAACTGCCGCCAGAGGTGGATTCTTTCACCACTGCCGCCGCCCCGCGAGCGGTACTTTCCTGTTGCGCTTGGTCAAATTGCGAGGGAGCTTTAGCACAGGAAGTTACTAGCAAAAGTGCTGCTAATACCCCTGCTATCAAGATTTTGCCGAATCGAAAGCTCATAGTTATCTTAATTAAAACTTGCTCATGTTTGTTTGTAGTATATCTCTCGCTGATTGCTGATTATTGTTAAGTTTTTCTAGATTCTGCCACACCAGACCAAAAAAAACAGAAAATCAGCAAAATTCGAGTCAATAGCCAATTTTTAGGCTTGTATCTCAATATTACAGAAATATCCACTGCCGAGCAATTATCGGTAACTTTTCAATTAATACAAATGTATGAACAACCGCGTGTAAGCATCTCACATTTGCGGGTGCGATTTGTTTCTAGCCCAAGAATAGTCTAAAACCCTGACAGGGTAGGGCTTAAAGCTAGGGTGGGGATGGTAGATTGACAAAAATGATCTGCACCCCCTAACCATTAGCTATAGTCCCGCAATTGCCCCTCGCGCCATAGATGCGATCGCTTGTTCCGTGGCCCGGGGTAGATGATAATATTTACCCCCGGCTTTTAGGGCTAATTCTTTGGCAAAACCAGTGGAGACGAATTTTTTCTCCGTATCGATAACCAGCAGTTTAATGCCTAAAGAGCGAATTTTAGCGGCAATATCGAGCAGTTCTGCCTTAATATCCGGTTTTTCCCCCTCCGGAATCGGTTCGCCTAGAGATTTCGCCAAAGGAATATTACTTCTCCCGTCGGTAATCGCCACCACCACCACTTGACCGATATCCCCCGATAAACGGGCATTCATCCCCACATGAACCGCTTGGGTTAAACCGTGGGCTAAGGGGGAACCGCCACCACAGGGCAGGGTTTCTAGACGTTTTTTCGCTAGGGTAATCGATTTGGTCGGTGGCAATAGTACATCTGCTCGCTCACCCCGGAAAGGAATCAGGGCAATCTGGTCGCGATTTTCGTAAGCTTCCGTTAACAGACGCATAACCGCACCTTTGGCCGACTGCATCCGATTCAGGGCCATGGAACCGGAGGCATCAACGACAAAGACAATTAAAGAACCAGCCTTGCGGGCCAGCCGTTTTGAGCGCAGATCCCCTTCTTCTATAATCACATGACGTTCGGGATTCCTTAAGCGACGGGCTTTTTGATAGGGTGCGGCCGCCCGGAGAGTGGCATCGACGGCGACTCTTTTTACCTTACCCCGGGGTAACATTGGCTTAATATAACGTCCTCTATCCTCCGAGAAAATCAGGTTACGCGCCCCCGATTTCCCCTGACGCTGGGCCATCTGGGCAAAATACAGCACACTGGGATCCAGTAAAACCCCTTCTGGGTCGAAAACAAATTCTTCCGGCAAATTATCCGGCTGTTCCGGTTCTTTTTCTTCCTCTTTCTCCTCCTCTTTTTCTTCCTGTTCCTGCTGGTTTTCGTCTTGGGGCGGTTCCGGTGGTGGCGGTGGTGGCGGTGGTTGTTGTTGTTCCTGTTCGGGAGGTGGTGGCGTAATCAGCGATCGAGGTACAATAACTAATTCGACGGCTCTTTTTAAGTCATCGGCACTGACTAAATCCCGACCTTCTAAAGCAGCGGCGGCCTTGGCTACTCTCACGGCAAAAATCTCGGCGCGATGACCTTCCACCCTACCGCGCACCGCTTCCTCCACTAGATAACTAATTTGTTCGGGTTTAATTTTTACCTCTTTTAACCATTCCCTCGCTAGGATAATTTCGGTTTTTAGATCGTCGATTTCTTGGGCATATTGGGCGATAAAAGCGGTGGGAGAAACAGCATACTCGATCGCCTGATTGACGGCGGTGACTCGTTGGTCTAAACTAAGGACACCATCGGCGGAAAGCGCAATGGCAATTCTATCTAATAAATGGGTTCGTAAATCCCCTTCTTCTGGGTTATAAGTAGCGATCAGGATTGGTTTACAGGGATGTTGAAAACTGATGCCTTCCCGTTCAATTTGGTTGCGCCCTTCGCTTAAAACTGTTAGTAATTGGTTAGCAATTTGGTCATCAAGTAGATTAATTTCATCAACGTAGAGAATTCCCCGATGGGCGCTGGCTAATAAACCGGGTTGAAAGACCGGTTCCCCCCGTTTCACCGATTCTTCCACATCGACGGAACCCAATAAACGATCCTCGGTCACTCCTAGGGGAATCTGCACAAAAGGGGCCCGGATAACTTCCGTGGCGACTTCTCCACTGCTATATTCTTCTTTAGTGCGATCGTCCCATTCGTCGGGATTGTTGGGATCGCAATTAAAAACATTACCTGCAATAATTTCGATCGGTGGCAGTAGGCAATGTATCGCTCGCGCCATGACTGATTTGGCGGTTCCCCGACGACCGGCAATTACCACACCCCCTAGAGCGGGATCCACGGCGGCTAAGAGTAGGGCTAATTTAATCGCTTCTTGGCCGACAACGGCAGTTAGGGGAAAATTGAGGGTCAGAGTGGGCATAGATCTAGATTCAGGCGGCCAAATTCTAGTGTAAAACAGAAGCTCACTGGTCTGGCACTTTTCCTCTTTTGATTCCCTGCATCTCGATCGATTTCTTCATCCCCGAACCGATCGACAAGTTGCCGGGTTAATCTAGGATTAGCTCCTGATAACGGCTGTAGAGAGGACAGAAATATGATAGCGACAATAATCGATCGCCTTACGGAAACCAACCCGCAAATTATGCGAGAATGGCAAGGAAGATTAACCCCGAAAAATATCTCGATCGCCTCGATTATCTCCCTTGTTAGTCAATTATTAGTTTACTTGTACTATCAGAATCTCTTACCGGTAGGGACGGGATTTAGTCGTTACTGTACCGCTAATCCCCCCAATCACAACGACTATTATCCCTATAGTGGGCTTAAATACTGTATCCAAGACTTAAATGGTGAATGGATGATTATCTCCCGGTTATGGTGGTTAGATATCTTCACTTTTCTGAGTATTACCGGTATTTTCGCTCTTTTAGTGGTGGGAACCTATCAATTAATCGCCGATCTTTCCGGGGAAGAACGCCAGGGTACACTTAATTTTATCCGTCTAAGTCCCCAACCCGCCAAAACGATTTTTATCGGCAAAATTTTCGGGGTTCCCATTCTCCTCTATCTCGTCTGTCTTCTCGCTTTACCCTTTCACTTGGGAGCGGGTTTATTAGCAGGTATTCCCTTATCGTTAATTTTAGCCTTCTACGGGGTTCTAATCGCTAGTTGTGCCTTTTTCTATCATGCTGCCCTTAGTTTCGCTTTAGCTACGCCATGGTTAGGGGGATTTCAACCCTGGTTGGGCAGTGCTACAGTCTTATTCTTTGCGTTTTATAGCACTATTTTTACTTTATCGGGCTATGGTGGTTCCCGTACCCCCTTTGATTGGTTAATTCTCTTTAATCCTAGTTTTGTCCTTCCCTATCTAGTTAAATCTACCTTTCTCCCCCCCGATGCGGTAGGCTATCTAGGAATCCCACAAGTCTTCGATCTGCGTTGGTACGGTCAATCTCTCTGGCAATCGGTTATAATGGGTATTAGTTTAATTTTTCTCAATTTTGCCCTCTGTACCTACGGTTTAACCAGAATTCTCCAGCGTCGCTTCCATAATCCCCTCGCTACTCTTGTTAGCAAACCCCAAAGTTACTGGATGATGGGCTGTTTTAGTGCCATTAGCCTAGGTTTTGTCTTCCAAACTCTAACTCTGGAACCGAGCTATCTTTTCGATAATTTTGTCATTCTTAGCGTTTTTGTGGCGATTTTTGGCTTGTTAATCCTCATCGCTTTAACTCCCAATCGTCAAACTCTCCAAGATTGGGCGCGCTATCGTCATCTGGAGGGAAAAAACGGGCATTAGTCTGGGGAAAGCTTTAATCTTTGGCGAAAAAAGCCCTTCTACCCTAGCCATGGCTGTTAACGTCGCTATTGCCATTTTATTCATCCTTCCCGCTATTTTTATCGCCGCCCCTCTCCATCAATATAAACTAGCCACTGCAGCCGGGTTTCTCTTGGCAATGAACATGATTTTAGTCTATGCCGCTATCGCCCAACTATTGATGTTAGCCAGCACAAATAAGCGCGCTTTGCTGGCAGCCAGTAGCATCGGCATTTTGATTATTTTCCCCTTCCTCTGTTTCATTGTCTTGGGAGTTAATCCCAGTCAATCTCCGCTGTTATGGTTTTTTACTTTTCTTCCCATTGCCGCTACTCAATACGCTACACTTCCCTCTTTCGCTTTAGCAATCTTCAGTCAGTGGTTGGGTTTAACCCTCGTCGGATGGCAAATTAATCGGCAATTAAATCGCCTTGGTGCCTCGGCAACTAAAGCGTTAATCCCAAGCTGAAAAATACCGACTCACGGGGGGGATTAAATAATATTTCTGCCGACAATTTTCTCCCCTTGAGTATCGGTTAAATTTTTTTTCCAAAAAAGCTTGACAAAACTCCACGACTTGACAGATAATTTCTTATATAATGGGAATCCGTGCCTGCCTGCGACCCCCCTCTTTTCAGGTCAAATAAAGCCCCAAAAAATTAACCCCAAAAAGTAGTCGGTGAACTGATAACTGATAACTGATAACTGATAACATTTTTACCCTACCACCGATAAACTATCAACGATTAGCGAGGGAGTATAACAGGAGCCATTCCATTGATTATCGGCCCCCAAAGCGATTAAATTCTGCAAAGCTGTATAAACATTTCCCGTCACCATTGTATCTTTAACTCGCCCGGTGATTTTGCCCTTTTCTATGCGATAACCCAGATCGATATTGACAGAAAAATCGCCAGAAATATCGGCCCCATGACCTAAAATTTGGTCGATAACTAAGCCTTCATCTATTTGCGAGATTAAATCCTCTAAAGTTCCCTCTCCCGGTGCCACGATTAAATTAACTAAATCTGGCATAGGATAAACCCCTAAACTAGGACGAAAACCGTTTCCCGTCGGAGTAGTTTTTAATAATCTGGCCGTGGTAAGATCGCTATAGAATTCCTTAACTCTACCTCCCTCAATTAAAGATAAAAATTTGGTGGGAGTTCCCTCATCATCAAAGGGACAACTATAGGGTTCTCGCTGGGGTTGTTGGGATAAAGTCAACTTTTCTGACATCACCAATTGACCGATTTTATCACTCCAGGGCGAGGACTTTTCTAAGATCTGTTTCCCATTTAAAGCCATCGCCACCGTACCCCATAACAGGGTAACTGCATTAGCGGTCAATAAAATTGGTAATTTCCCCGTGGGACTATCCACATTATTTGCTGCCCATTGTAGTCGCTGCAATAACTGTTTAATTACCGTTTCGGGATGAGGTGTACTGCGAGTATATTCCCCATCATAAACCGCTAGAAAATCCTCCCCCCGCACCCATTCAATCCCCACATAATAACTCAAAGATGTATCAGTATATTGACAATATAAACCCTGGGAATTAACTAAACGGGTGATTTCCCGTTCACATTCCCATTCACCACTACAAATAACCTCAGGATAAACTTGGCGAATTTGGCCAATCATTTGATTACCCATCTCGATTAAAGATTCTACCGCCACATCTTGCCCAATCGGGTCATAAATTGCCTGTCGTGGTGCCGAAAATTCGATTTCTTCGGGGGCATTGAGATAGGATAAATTTAACGCCGTTTCTACTAAAATTTCCGGTTCCACATCACCATAACCCACCGCTAACCCTGGACAACCCTCGCGCCATAATCTTAAGGCAGTTCCCACGGATTCGGAACTTTCTAGCTGCTTGAGACGATTAGCCTCAAAAAAAACGGGATGGGAAAGGGAGGAAGATTGATAAACTTCGGCTGCCACCGCTCCCGATTTAAGAGCTAGTTCGATGAGTTGTTGCGGATCGATCGTCATGGTGATAGTTTTTGAGATAATAGCTATCTGATTATCTCAAGCCCCGGCACTTCGGCGCAAACGCTGCTAATAAGACCGCAGCGAGTTAAAAAATTTTTGCTTATTGATCAATATTTTTGAGCAAAGATGATCAAATGGGCAATGAAGTTATCATAGAATCGATCGAGAGTCAAAAACATGGATACTCCCACCTAGAGAGGCCGAAAAAATGACGATTGCCAAAAGCGACGAAACTGCCACCTCTCCGGCACTGATAGAAGAAGATTTCGAGGACTTCTGGGAACCCACCCCACCCCCCACAGACTTAATTTTTGATGATGGTGAACCCTTGGAAAGCAACCGACACCGCATTGCCATGAATGTCTTGATTCGCTCCCTACAGCAGGGTTACGGCGAACGAGACGACTTCTACACGGGTGGCAATATGTTTATTTATTTCAGCCGCGAACAGGCGAAAAATCGCGATTTTCGCGGGCCCGATTTCTTCGCTGTCCTCAATGTCGATGGCAGCAGAGAGCGACAGGGTTGGGTAATTTGGGAAGAAGAGGGACGTTATCCTGACGTTATCGTGGAATTAACCTCTCCTAGTACCGCGAGAACCGATAAAGTGCGAAAAAAAGCCATTTATGAGGGAACCTTCCGCACGCCGGATTATTTCATCTACGATCCTTTTGATGGCAATTCTTTACAAGGATGGCATTTAGGAGCCGACCAACGCTACCATTCTTTAGAACGAAACGAGCGCGGCTGGTTATGGTGCGAAACCTTGGGCTATTGGTTGGGAACTTGGCAGGGTACTATTGACCGAGAAACGGCAATCTGGGCGAGATTTTATGACCCGGAAGGCAATTTAATCCCCTTGCCGGAAGAAGCGGCACAGGAGCAAGCGGCTGCGGCACAGGAGCAAGCGGCTGCGGCACAGGAGCAATTAAATGCTACTCAGCAAGCTCTGGAAGCGGAAAGACAGCGTTCTCAACTTCTGGCGGCTCGTTTGCAGGAAATGGGGATAGATTTATAGTGTCTCTGGCATAAGTCAGGAAATTTTCGGAAAATGTAGGGAAAAGGGGGTCATATTAAAGGGAAAATTATCCCTTTCCCCTTGGCCGACTTCTGCAAGAAATTATGGTACATTTGTAGGAGATGATCAGGGTGGGGAGATGGGGAAATGACCTGATGAAGAGCTTTTTGCCTGACTGACGGACATATTTTCAACACAATAAGTAGTCGCGCCAAATTAATTTCCTAAACCTTGACGAGAAATTCTCTAAACTTCGATCAAAAGCCGCGTAAATTCTGTATTTTCTCTGGAAGTCTTAGATATAGCTTTTAAAATTGTGATCGTAGCGGTAGGCTAATCCAGATTAATTACACTTCTTCCTCACTCCCGACTTTTTTAGTATCATGAACCCTAACTCTGGCCGTAAACGGTTATTGTCCCTGATATCTGCCGTTTCTTGTAGTTCCCTCTTGATTTTATCCCCTCTAGCCCAGAGAGCGCAAGCAGACGATATTACGGATGCCCTAGAAGCGGTAATTGAATATACGGCTCAATTACACCAGATCAATTTTAAGTATTTGTTAAGCGATGGCCCGATAACCACTCCCTGCGGCGTAATTTCCCTAGCGGCTTTCTGCACTGTAGATAATACAGTCTATGTCAATCTCAAGCAAGTTACTGGTATTAGCGATAATCCCCTATTTCCCCTTTACGCCGTCGCTCACGAGGCAGCTCACGCTATTCAGTGGAATCGGGGTATCGGTGGCATCGATGAAGGCGGAATGAGCATCGGCATTGAATTACAGGCCGATTGTCTCGCTGGAGATACCCTTTCCTGGTTATTTACCGAAGCGAGAGGTTTATCCAAACAGGATTATATAATAGCAGGAAAACTTCTAGCGGAAGCGGCCTCGGAAGTGGGCGATTTTGAGGCCCCCAACCGCTCCCACGGCACACCACAACAGCGAGGTGATTCGGTCCTACAAGGATTCTACGGGGAAAATCATCAAGCCTGTATGCGTTAACTAGCATTCAAGGCTGTATTTCCCCTAGAATGCCTAAAAAAGCCTAAAAAATTACTGTAACCCTAACCAAGATAACAGACCTTGGCCAGTTAGATACTCGATCAACAGGGTGATCACAAAACCAATCATAGCGGCTCTACCGTTGAGGCGCTCGGCATAGTCATTAAAGCCAAATTTGGGATCTTCTAATTTGGGGGTTTGAGTCGGTTGTGGTTCAGTCATGATCTTTACAGTCCGTTTACATTTCTTTACTATTCTAGCGGAGTTAGAAGTTAGGTTGTAACTAATTTCTAACTCCTCCCTATTTGCCCTAATCTCGACCGTTAAGAGCGATCAAAAGGCGCAGAATAAAGATAAATAGGTTGATATAGGTCAAATACATCGATAAAGCAGCGCTGAGATACTGTTCATCTCTGTAGGTACGGGGCAAGATGTAAAAGTCCACCACTGCCGAGCCGGCAAACAAGAAAACCCCGATGCCAGAAATAGCGATTTCTAACCAGGTGGGAGTAGCGCCACCAAAGATAGAGAAAATTAGCTGACCAATGAGAACAATAAAGAGAGCAAGAATACCGATGCTAACGGTTTGAGTCAGGGCTAAACCATCTTTTTCCGACAGATTCGAGCCGATATTGCGTCCCAACACAAAAGCAATGCCGCAGCCAAGGGCAGCAATTGCTACTCCTCGCAAACCGACACCGGAAGTACCTAGGGCCACATAGACGATTCCACTGAGAGTATAGCCAGAAAGAAGACTATAGAGAGTCAGCAGGGGCAGAGCAGTGCCTGTATTGCCTTTTTCCGCAGTATTACGGGCGACAAAAAATAAAATAATCTCGGCAATCAGAGCGACAAAGAAAGTCGGGAAGAAAATCTGGGGATAGGATTGGATCACACCTAAACCGCCATAGGTTCCCACCGCAGTCAAAATTAGACCGCCACCGAGATAGGGCAGGGCCTTGGGGATAACATTGGGGCCGATAAGCGCTTGGCTTTTAGCCTCGCGTAAAGCTTGACGAAAGTTACTGGTATTACTCATGGTGATAGGGTGCGAGATACTTGTCTCAATCAATCTTGTTAAACAGAAACTATTCTTGATTAGTTTGTCAAGAATGCCGAATAGTTGGCCGAGAAGAAAGAAAGTTTTCCCCTCAAGCACAATTACCTCTTGATTGTAACGAAAAGACTGGTGATCGAGCTAGAAGCCACAGTTTTCACCCCCCTTGACCGCTCAAGTCACCGTAAACAGAAGCCCAATTCAAGCCGATTATGTCGCGTAAACTGGATATTTCCTGTTTTTATTAATTACAATCTTCAGAGTATCCCCTGACCTAAAGCCAAACCTGTCACCAACATTCCTAACACTAGAAAAGGCTGGGCGCTGGCTTGATATTTGACATCATTTTTGAGCGGATCCCGCAGAAAATACATATCTTGGAAAGTGATCTGAGGGATAATTAATAACAGTAAAATAGCGGCATAAAGATTCTGATGAATACTAATCAGATAGCCCGCAATTCCTGCTTGAAAAACATCGATCATAATCACGCAAATCCAAGCCGAGGTGGTAATTCCAAACATAACTGGTAAGGATTTTAAGCCTAATTTTTCGTCACCTTCCACACTTTTAAAGTCGTTAACGACGGCAATGCCTAACCCCGCTAGACTATAGATGAGGGTTAGGATCATAATTGTCCAATTTAACTGACCAAAAAGGGCGTGACCTGCCCACCAAGGTAATGCTATATAACTAGCACCGAGGGCATAATTTCCCAGCCAACCATTTTGTTTTAATTTTAAGGGTGGCGCTGAATAAATATAGGCGATAAAAGAACCAAATAGGGTTAAACAGAGCATGATCGGGAAATCATGACCGGCCCAGCGATCAAGAAGATAAGCTATTCCTAACCCACCCGCTAATAAAACCAAAATCTGGCCGACTACTTGCGGAATAGAAATTGCCCCCGAAGGAATTGGACGATAGGGTTCATTAATTGCATCGATTTCTCGATCGTAAAAATCATTTAAAGTTTGGGTATAACCGGTCATCAATGGACCAGAAAGTAACATACAGGTGGCCGCTTTTAAGACATCTTCTAAAGACCAAGTATAATTCCCCGATGAAGCTGCCCCACAGACAACCCCCCAAATCAGGGGAATCCAAGTGATCGGCTTCATCAATTGTAAGCGGATTTTCCAGAGGGAGGTTTCTGCCGATGAGGCCCCTTTCATGCCCAATAATTGGCGAGTTTTTGCGCCTCGATTATCCTTGTTTTCTATCTCGGTGTTCGACATAATCCCTTAAAAAGAAATAATTAAGTAACCGTCTTGGAATTTTGCCCCTTTTACCGCTCGTCCGGTCAGAGGCGGTGGTACATCAATATTACGCCGTTGATCCCCGGCTTCGATGGTTAATTCTGGACCCGATTGCGTCAGTTTTACCTGTTTTTTCTCGAATCCGGGTAAATAAACCTTGACCTGACCGGCTGCCGTATCGATTATTAACGGTTTGGGTGGCTGCACCGTGAGAAAATTGGGTAACTCGGCGATTAACTCCTGCCAATCTTCTCCTTGACGGTCGGGTAAAATCGCGGCCGGCAGCGGTGCAAAATCCTCCGTGGCACTCTGACAGCGATTAAAAATCACTCCCCCCACATTTAAACCGATTTGCTGCGCCCCACCCCAAAGATATTTGGCATCTGCGATCGCAATTGGATCATCATTGGTGACTAAATAGGCTAAAACTCGCCGAGGATTAGCTAAAGCGGAGCGTCCCTCGTCTAGAATGTTATTATCGCCCTTTTGCCCTAAATCGTTGGGATTAAAGGAGAAATTCAGCACGGCAGCGGCGATTGGTTGGAAAAAGGGAGAAAGGGTGCGACCAATCTCGGAATCACTGAAAACCTGCCGAAAACGCCGTGAATACCAGCTGCCCACCTCTGGAATCCCTAACATTCGCAGACTGTTGATATCTCCGCTGCCGTCGTAGATGATGACATCGTAATTTCCGCTTTTATCCTGTTCCCGCAGGAAATTTAAAGCTAGAGCTTGGTCCATTCCGGGTAAAATGCCCAACTCTTGACCATAAACATTTTTCAAGGTGGGAGAACGCAAATACTGCTTTTCTAATTCCTTGACTTCTTCCCAACTCTTTTCTAGTAAATAGGTACTACTAAGTTGGATAACCGAGAGATTGGGGGCAATTTCCGTGACGGAGGAGCTAGGGGAGGCCTTGAGGAGTAATCCCCAAGCAGGACCAGAATCTTGACCGATCAAGAGAACTTTTGACCCCAGACCAGCCATTTTTTTTGCCGCAGCGATCGCTATTGTACTGCGACCGCTGCCCCCCTTGCCCAAAAAGGTCAAAATTAAGGACATAGTTAATTCCTAAGCGTTGTATTTAGATGAGTTTGAGTTCATCCTCAAAAAACCAAGTAGCGGTCTTATCATCGAACTGGACAACAGCACCAACACCGCTGCCATCGGTCATCTTAAAATTTTTGATGACACCCACTTTACCTAATTTACCCGCTACATCCGAGTTAACGCGGTCTCTTAAGCGACAGACCTTGACTTTTTGCCCGATTTCCATTACTTCCACAGTTTTAATAAGACGATAATTCAATAAACCAATCCTAAGTTTAATATAAATTCGTGTAAGATAAACCCCCCAATGATCTTCGGTCATTGGTCTTTCTAAGATCATCTGCACTCAACGATCATATATACTAGGCTATTGAACAAAATCAACTTCTTGCTTAGGATAGGCACTCATGCAAAAGGCAAGAGGTAGTTAGGGTCTGCTGAAAAAGGTTTCCCTGGGGGCAGGGTGTGGGGTGTGGGGTGTGGGGTGTAGGGTTTTACCGATTTTCAGGTGGTCAACTACCTAATTTTCAGGGAAAAAGTACCTGAATTTTCCCCCCGATCACCCCTAGCCAAGGCACTTTTTGATGGGAAAAAAGTCTAAAAGTATTATCCAACAAGGTTTTTAGATTTATTCAGCAGACCCTAGTTAGATATGTGCAATTAATTGTGTCTAGCTACTCACAAAAGGGGTTTTATTTGGTTTCTGGAGCAGGATTTTGCAGATTTTCCAGTTGTTCTCTTTGCTTGCGTTTAAACTCCTCGGCCGCTTCGTTGATATTATCGCGAGTATCTTCCTGAAATTCCGCTCCGTCCCGGCTACGGCGAAAATTACTATTATGAATCAAGTCTAAAGGATTAAAACCACCGAGACCATCCCTGCCATCGGAACTACGTTCATTTTTTTGATAATCCGGTTGACTGGGGTTCAAGCTTTGAGCTAACACTTGCGGATTAAAATCAGCCCCGACTAATAAAATAGTAGCTAGAAATAAAGACGATTTGATCAACATTTTTTGAGTATTCATAATCTAACTAACTCCTCAGAAAATTATCTAGTTTTTGGCGGTGAGAAAGTTACAGGTTAGGGGTGTGGGGTGTGGGGTGTGGGAAGAATAAAAAATAATCTCCTGACTCCTGACTCCCGACTCCTGACTCCTGACTCCTGATAACTGATAACTGATTTAAGCAAAACGACGACGAAGTAAGGGCTGAATTGCCAAAAGGATTAGCAGATCAAAAGCTAAGAGTAGGCCTAAAACTGTCAAGAAATTGAGGTCAAGCCAAGGAGTTTGTAAGACTATGCTATCAAAAGACCAGTGCTGATTGAAATAAATATAACGGATCGGTTCGATCGCATAGGTGAGAGGGTTGAGACTGGCGATTACTTTTAACCAATCTGCCATAAAGTTTAAGGGCGCGAGGGCGGTACTGGCAAATAAAAGCGGTAAATTGGTGACGAAAATGACGGCGATTAATTCGATATGTCCGGGTAGGGCAAAGGTTAAACTGAGACTTAAGGCAGTCATACCCAAAACTATTAGGAACACAATCACAGCGATCGCACCTAATCCAGCTAAACTGGGCAATCCTGCTCCTAAAAAGGCACTAGCGGCCACGATCGAGGCGGTTTGGATGAAACTGAGGGCGATAATATAGATGGTAGAAGCGGCCACGATCGAGTAACGAGTGGTTAAAGGTGCTACCAAGAGACGGTTAAGAAAGCCAAATTCTCGATCGAACATTACCGGCAAACCGGCATTTAAGGCCCCGGAAAAAGCGGTAAAGACAATCACCCCGGGGGCGAGAAATTTAGCATAACTGAGATCGTTGCCGAATAGACCCTGGGGGGCATTATAAAACAATGCCCCGAATAAAATCAGCCACATAAAGGGCTGAATTACCCCCGCGATTAGGGTTGAAGGACGACGTTGTAATTGGATGAACAGACGTTTAGTCATGGCCAGAGTTTCTTGCAGAAATTCCCCTAGCACATTTCCCCCATCGTCCACCGTTGCTGCTCTAGTGGGATTGGGGGCTAAACTAGCTTTTAAGGAAGAAGGTGTGATGGTTTGGCTCATGAAATATTTACCTCTAATGCAGTCTTAACGAGTAATTTAGATAGTCAACAGTTTATAACTGATCAGATGGCTCTCTTGGGGTTCCGGTGATCGGCAAATCCTCTCCAAGAAAAGGCTTACACCCTACCACTTCTCCAATATACAAGGGGCGTAAGCCTTGGGGGAGAAAAATGTAAATATTTACTAAATTGTAACTTTTGATACAGTATGGGGGGGGGGAAGTGTGTATGCTCTTGACTGTTATGTTCGCTTGTCATTGTTTTGGGTTGCCCGATCGCTTAACCCAAATCGAAATGTCAGGCGCTCAAATCATCTACTATTAACCCTTTTCTTTTGATGAAAATAAAACAACTCGGGATTGTCTCTGGAGTTGCCCTGGCGACTCTGGCAACTGCTGGTGCGGCACAAGCTGCAAGCGTGACTGTCAATAATTTTTCCTTCGAGACACCATCAACCCCTAATGTTTCACCAGGTATTACCGGTTGGATCGTGAGTGGCAATGCGGCGGTTCAGCTATTCAATGCGACTCAATTTCCAAGCGGAGTACCCAACGGTTCGCAGGCGGGTCTTATTGCTTTCAATGGTGGATCGATCTACCAAGACGTAGCCGGCACTTATCAAGCCGGAACTCGATATACGCTCAATTTATTCGCGGGTATTCGTCTAGATGAACCAAGCAACTTGACCTTGCCGAACAGTACAATTTCGCTTCGCCGGAGTGATAATAATACCGTTTTGTCAAGTTTTACATTCAATCAGAGTTCCTTTTCGTCAAGGGGAGTGTTCTTATCGTTCAACACTTCTTATCTGGCGGGGATTGCCGATCAGGGTGTGGGAATTCGCATCTCTATTGACCGTCCGAATAATGGGGGGACACAATTAGTTTTCGATAACGTTACACTTGATGCGACTCCTGTCCCCGAACCCTCTAGCCTTCTTGGTCTTATCACCCTGGGCGGTTTAATGCTAGGGGGTGCTGTTAGCAAAGCGAGAAAATAATGTCCCAAGAAAGAGGAGAGGAGACGCAGGTTTCCTCTCTCTTTTTTTGGGGGGGGTTTTTTGATACCTTGGAGAAGTCAGATACTACATTTCATCGGGGTTAATTCCAAGCGCTCTGAGCCTTTCAGCCAGCCGGATGGATTTTTGTTCCGCCTCTTGTTTAGCCAGACGTTCTTGATTGGCAATTTGCCGTTCTTGAGCAGCGATCGCTTCAGCCTCTTGTTTCGCCAGCCGTTCTTGACTAGCGATCGCTTCAGCCTCTTGTTTAGCCAGACGTTCTTGACTAGCGATGGCTTCAGCCTGGTTCGCTCTTTCCTCGGCCGTTAGATAGCGATTTCCTGACTTGTCATACCAGTATAACCATTCCCGATACCAAGCAATATGTTCTCCTTTTTCGTAACCCAGCGCCAAGCCAATTTCAGGCAACCAAACTCGATTATTCTCACTCTCTAGAAGTTCATATTTCCCTGAGATTAATTTATATACTTCTAATCTTTGTCGCTTTTTAAATCTTCCTCTTCTGCCACTGAAAGGATTGTATATTGCATAATACTGAATCCCCAGGTTTTGGTAATTTAAGAATTTTTCCTCATATTCACTATTATACTTCTCGGAAATCACCTCTAAAAACAAAATCGGCAAGATGTACTTTTCTCCCCACAAAACATAGCTTAACCGGCCTCTTTCTCCCGTATCATGGTTGACTCCAACTGCTAAGAAACCATCGGGGACAAAAGCTGGTTCGTCTGGATTATAATAGACAGCCATATCTACCCCAAAATACCAATCATCTCGACCAGACCAAATTGAGGCTAATAAACTTAGCAGCAGATTGGGAAGATCATTTTGTAACTGATTGTCCACTGGAGTTTCATCGGAAGAGGGCAATTCTTCGGCGCTGGGAAGAGGGCGATTTTTATTATCGGTGAGGTTAACCATAGCTCCTGCAAGCGTGGTGTTTGATTACTGCTAATTCTAACAGGACACCAGAGAACATGACTAAATGGGTAGAACATCTCCTCGATATAGATACTGCGGTGTCAGCGTCATATCTGTTACATTTCATCGGGGTTAATTCCAAGCTCTCTGAGCCTTTCAGCCAGCCGGATGGCTTTTTGTTCAGCCTCTTGTTTAGCCAGCCGTTCTTGATTGGCAATTTGCCGTTCTTGAGCAGCGATCGCTTCAGCCTCTTGTTTCGCCAGCCGTTCTTGACTAGCGATCGCATCAGCCTCTTGTTTAGCCAGACGTTCTCGATTGGCAATTTGCCGTTCTTGAGCAGCAATGGCTTCAGCCTGGTTCGCTCTTTCCTCAGCCGTTAGATAGCGATTTCCTGACTTGTCATACCAGTATAACCATTCCCGATACCAAGCAATATGTTCTCCTTTTTCATAACCCAGCGCCAAGCCAATTTCAGGCAACCAAACTCGATTATTCTCACTCTCTAGAAGTTCATATTTCCCTGAGATTAATTTATATACTTCTAATCTTTGTCGCTTTTTAAATCTTCCTCTTCTGCCACTGAAAGGATTGTATATTGCATAATACTGAATCCCCAGGTTTTGGTAATTTAAGAATTTTTCCTCATATTCACTATTATACTTCTCGGAAATCACCTCTAAAAACAAAATCGGCAAGATGTACTTTTCTCCCCACAAAACATAGCTTAACCGGCCTCTTTCTCCCGTATCATGGTTGACTCCAACTGCTAAGAAACCATCGGGGACAAAAGCTGGTTCGTCTGGATTATAATAGACAGCCATATCTACCCCAAAATACCAATCATCTCGACCAGACCAAATTGAGGCTAATAAACTTAGCAGCAGATTGGGAAGATCATTTTGTAACTGATTGTCCACTGGAGTTTCATCGGAAGAGGGCAATTCTTCGGCGCTGGGAAGAGGGCGATTTTTATTATCGGTGAGGTTAACCATAGCTCCTGCAAGCGTGGTGTTTGATTACTGCTAATTCTAACAGAAAATTGGCCGATTAGAACTCTTGCAAATTAATTATATGTTATAATAATGGGTTAACTAATTTTCCCCAAAAAATTAGTTAATCAGTACATTCGTCCTGAATGAAAACTTGAAGTTTAACTTTTAACTCAAAACTCTTTAGAGCTGCTTTAATTTGGTTATCAAAACCTCTTTATTTAAGCGGCACAAACTATCTCAATTATAAAAATTGAGAATAAATTATCCTTGACTTGCTTAATCTTTAGGCAACTTTTAAGAAGCTGCTATACCTATCCCTAACTCACAGTTATAAATAGCCGCCAACAAGTTAACTCTTAAACTATATCTTCGACGACGATTCCGATATTTACAGGATAAGATTTTAAAGATTTTGAGTTTCCTATTTATATGTTCAATGATAATCCTTTCTTTGGCTAAAGCCTTGTTATACTCTTTTTCTAACTCTGTTAATTTTCTATTTTTCGATTTCTTTTTCGGTGTATAACTATTACTATGGTATGCAGCTATTCCCTGATAACCACTGTCTTCTATGCTGGTAGTTAAAGGATGAAAACGAACTCGACTTTTTTTAAATAAACTAAAATCATGACCTCTACCTTTCCCACAAAAGACACAGATAATTTCCTCGGTATTTTGATCAGCTACTAATTGGGATTTTAAAGTATGATAACCTCTTTTACCCGAAAAAAAATCTTTCTGTTTCTTTTGGGGGCGTTCAATGGGAGTTTCCGTTACATCCATTACCGTTATGACCGGTATCTCTGCTTGATTGAGTAAAGCTTTTTTTCCTTTTAAACGGAAGTTTCCCGATTGTAAAAGCATTTTTTCCGTCTTATTTACAATCCGACATATAGTTGATTCTGATAGTTCCCAGCTTGTACCAATGTGAAAATATGTTCTATATTCTCGCCAATATTCTAACGTTACTAAAACTTGTTCTTCTATAGATAGTTTAGGTTTCGGTCCCCTTTTAGATGGTGAATTAGAGTCGGCTTCAACACTTTTTACTGATTCTACCATCTTTCTATATGTTTGTTTATACACACCGAAACGGCGTTTGAATTGTTCATCTGATAAGTTTTGATAATCCATAATTTTGCTAATAAACATAGCAAAATTATAGATGATTTCCTGACCTAAGATCACATTTTATTCTTTTTTCCACTTCAATCTAAGAATTGAGAAAAAAGCAAAACCTTACATTATACCATAAAAAAATTATGCAAGAGGTCTCTTCAAGTCTGAATTGCATCACTATCTGATCTACCTTTATAGAATACCTCATTCGGGGTCTGATAGTCAAGACATTTTCGAGGACGATTGTTAATTAAGTTTACGGCTCTTTCTACCTCCTCTGGCTTAAGGATTTTCCAATTCGTTCCCTTGGGAAAAAATTGTCTCAATAGTCCATTGGTAGGCTCGTTTAATCCCCTCTCCCACGAATGATAAGGAGTAGCACTCATAAAAATCTGCTCCTAGTTTCTTCACGAGACTCTTGATGTCCACAAAATTCTTTGCCGTTGTTACAAGTATAGGTTTTTCTTTGGTCAGGGGGAATCTCTTGGAAAAGTTTTTCTGTGACAAGGGTTGATTTCCGATGCGGTTTTGTTTTTGGCTAATCCTGCTCCTAAAAATTTCGAGGCTTTTTCCATATATGTAACGAGAACTCCTAGATGATTGACTCCAATCATTGTGTCACTTTCCCAATGACCGATTTCGGTTTTCTGGTCAGCAATTGCTGGTCGCTCGCTGATATCTACACGCCCGGTCATCCCTCCACGCTTACTTTTTGCTCCATTTCGACTCTTTCTTTTTCCTCGTCTGGCCGCGTAGGTATTCTTGATATTTTCCACAGTCAAGGGTAGTTTTGATAGATCATTTGATAGATGGTTTCATGACTGAGAGATTCTTGACCAGCTTTTTTCAGACGACCTGCTATTTGTTCGGGACTATGATAATCTTTCAATCCTTTTTTCACCAACTCTAAGGCTGACTCGCTGACATTTTAAAAGGGTTGTTTAGCGTTTTTGGGGCGCCTCTCGCTTTTAGCTTGTGCTGTGTCCGGTAGATAGCAGCCGAGGGAACTTTGATTCCTTCTTAATTGACATCCGAGCCAGATGGCCATTTGCCGTTGAGATAAATTTCCCTCTTGGCTAAGTTGGTAGAGCAAGTTTCTTTGTTCTATGTTAAGATGTTGACGGCTCATTTTTGGGTCTGATTTGTTTTTGTTAATGATCAGACAGTACCTGATGAGCCTTTTTCTGTCAACTCTTGAGGAGTCGTGCGTTTCATTTTTGAATTGGCGGTCTCAAACGCTCTTCTATTGAGTCCTGTGGTCGCTCTTAAGAGTCTATCTTGATGCAAGATTCTGCCAATGTTCAGCATTCAAGGGGATATCCAATCATTGTTTCTTCCCCATTATTCCACTATTACGCAACAAGTCTAATATAGATATTTCTACAAAACTGATATCTACCCATTTTTTGACTTTTTACTGGTGACTTTTTACTGAATTATGATTATTTGGCAAGCGGATTTTTATAAATCTTCATCTTCTTCTCCTCTTGAGACAGTCTGGCAATTGTTAATTTCCGATCCTCTTGGTCATCTTATTTACGAAAATTCCTGTCCCCAATCGCAAGCTAATGGCGACTGGTTAACCCAACAGTTACAGCAAGCTTGTCAAGTCTCCTCCCCGGAAATTATCCAAGTTTTTCGCCCCCAATGCGCAAATTTATTTCTCCTCGCTGGTCAAAATTTACAGATCAAAATTGAGTTAACCCGTCACGTTAACGCCCTGAAAAAACAGCTAGAATTGCGGCAAATCCCCATAAATATCGACTCTCCTCCACCGCAACCCGTACCCGACCAATTTTTAGGTCAAGAGTGGCGTTTTGCTCGTTTTCCCGCCGTTGATTTAGTTAACTTTTTTGGCGATCGCCGAATACCGATTCTTTCCCTACCAGAGGCCTTTTCTCCCTTAAAATTAGGTTTAGCCTCCACTTTAATGATCCCCGGTGTGGTTATTACCGGTGATAAAAAATCTCTGGCGATCGCTCGTTGGTTAGGGGAAATTAACCCAGTATTTATCGATCATATTCCCACAGAAACGGGGCGATCGGGTGGTTTAGTCTTGGAATCGGGCCTAAATGAGCGTTGGATTTTTCTGACCTACGAGGATGAAGAAGTGGCCCGGGCAGCCAATGCTTATCAAGCAACCAAACAGGAAAGCCAAGGTTTGCACTTTCTCCTGATACAACCGGACGATTCTGGTCGCACTTTTACCGGCTTTTGGCTACTGAAGCAGGTTTAACCCCCAAGCTGTCCCCAAGAGGCAAAGAATACCCGCTAAACCCGCTAAAGGTTGGTTATAGATACCTTTACCCCAAACCAACCCAGAATCGCTGTAAGACATCAATTCGGCACTGTCTAGCAAAGCCAATCCCCACACCCAACCGCCATGAAGTCCCCAAGCTAATCCTAAACTACCATGATCGATCGCCCGCGCCCAGACCAGAACCATCCCCATCAGAAATAAACCGGGTAGTTGCGGCAGAGTTTGCTGACGTTCCCAAAGTAGATGCAGCAGGGCAAAAATTAGGCTAGAAATGGCTCCCGCCACCCAAAAACCGTATTCTTGGCTTAATTGGCTCAAAAAGATGCCCCGAAAGATTAATTCCTCGGTAATACCCACCCAGAGGGCCACTATCAACAGGGGTAAACTCAAGGAAAAAGCGCGAGTTAGGTTTTTTGGCTGCCAATGTACCCATGCCAAAATCCCCTCTAGGAAAAAAATTATCCCTAATCCCACCACTGCTAGGATTAATCCTTTAGTTAGGGAGATAAATAGGGAAAATGACCAAATTAATCCGTAATTATGGAGGCCGGTCCCCTCTATCTTTAATAATCCCCAGATAACCAAGGGAGCCAAGGCGTAAAGAGAGGCCACCAGGGGCAGTTTCTGGTCAGGTTTTGTGCCTTGCAGCGGTTGCCATCGCAAACGACTCCCTAAACCAATGGCAATGGGCAGCCAGAGAATTAACCAGGCTAACAGGAAAATAATAATTTTTATTAAGGCAGCCATGTCCATTGTCAATTAGGTGCTAGGGAAGTGGGGGTGTGGGGTGATGGGGTGATGGGGGTGTGGGGTGTGGGGTGTGGGGTGTGGGGTTTTGGGGTTTTGGGGTTTTGGGGTATTAGTTGAAATTTCCCTATCCCCCCATTTCCCCATTTCCCTACCCCCTACCCCTAACACCCATAAAACAAACCCTCTAGGGACAGAACAACTGTGGAACTTTGCTCTGGTAAAGCCTAGCTCCAACAAAAATCCATCCCTAGGGGGTTGCAAAAAAGAAGAAAAGGTGCTTAAGGAAAACCCCTCAAGTTGATGAAAGAGGCGGTCAAGGGTTAGAATTAGGGACAAGAATCTATATTGTCTTTTTGGTCGGTCTTGTCAAAACTAGCTCTTTTGACTGCCGATTTTTTTTATCTTTATCCCTACTCCGTAACCTATTTAAGCTTCTGCCAGTTCTTCTGATTCCATTTGTTTGAGGTGGATGTGCTTGTAGCCAAGCTTGATTTCAAACTCATCGCCGGGCTGCAAGTTCATTTGTTCGGTATAGGTGGAACCGATGACGATTTGACCATTTTTGTGGACACTAACCCGGAAAGTGGGTTCGCGGCCCCGGCCATCTTTAGCGCCGTCGGGATCGAGGGGAACCCCTTTTGCACCTAAAACAGCATCGTAAAAGTCGGTTAAATTGACCCGAACTTGGCCATCTTTACTTTGGGAGTAGTAACCACAACGTTTTGCCGTTTCGCGACGGGGTAAGTGGGCCAACTCTTTGACTTTTTGAAGTAGAGCTTTCCCGGTTAGGGGAGTAGGAGAGATATCACTCATGGTACTTTTTAATGTCCCTTGATTTTTTACTGACTGTCAATTAAGTTTACACTGACAAATTGATCATATCAAAAATCTAGCCAAAAATGTCTAGAGGGGAATAATAAATTTTTTAAAACTGATGGTTCGGTGATGACAATCGTGCTAAGAAGACCCCGGACTAGGTAGTAAGTGTAAACCTTGTGGGGGAGAGGAAATTTTTGGTCGAGTGCGAGGAAAACAGGGGGGAGAAAGTGAGGACATAAAACAGTTTAAGCTATACCTAGCAAGGAATTGAGAAACTATACTTGTGGTTGGAGTTGGCAAAAAACTAATGACCCAGAGCAGTAAATCCGGGGTGATTAAACTGTTTTCCATCGACTTGCCCATCTATCATTAGGTCTAGATCCCCACCCCTTGGCTCAACCGACAAGGGAAAATCTTAAGAATTAATTACCATTACTAGCTCCCCTTTGGCCCGTTAACATCGATTATCCTGAGTATTAGGAGTCCCTCATCCCCGTGCCGAGTATGGAAGTTTCTTTTAAAATTCTGCGTCAACGACCCAACGACACCCCTTACCTAGAAAATTTTACCCTAGAGGTGGAGGCGGGAAATACAATTCTCGACTGCCTTAATCGCATCAAATGGGAACTTGATGGAACTTTGGCCTTTCGCAAAAATTGCCGCAATACAATTTGTGGCAGCTGTGCGATGAAAATTAACGGTCGTTCGGCCTTGGCTTGTCAACAAAATATCGCCAGTGAATTAAACCATTGTAGCCAAAAAGATGCCGGAGAAATTCCCGAAATCACGATCGCACCCCTGGGGAATTTACCGATTATCCGGGATTTAATCGTCAATATGCAACCGTTTTGGGACGATTTGGAAAGAGTTGAACCTTATATTAGTAGTCAAGCACGCACCATTCCCGAACGAGAATTTCTGCAAACTCCAGAAGAAAGAGCCAATCTCAATCAGATGGGTAACTGCATTATGTGCGGAGCTTGTTATTCGGAATGTAACGCCAAGCAAGTGAATCCTGATTTTGTCGGTCCCCACGCTTTAGCAAAAGCGCAGCGCACCCTAGCAGATTCCCGCGATGGTAATCAGGAAGGTCGCCTAGAACTTTATCACCAAGGCACCGCAGGGGTTTGGGGTTGTACGCGTTGCTATTTCTGTAATGCGGTTTGTCCCATGGAAGTGGCTCCCATGGATCAGATTGGTAAAATTAAACAGGAAATACTTGCTCGCAAGTCGGACGATAGTAGTCGTCCCATTCGTCACCGGAAAGTTTTAGTGGAATTAGTCAAAGCAGGGGGATGGGTTGATGAACGCAAATTCGGCCTCTATGTGGTGGGCAATTATTGGCGCGATTTACAGGGTTTATTAAGTCTGGCTCCCTTGGGATTGCGGATGATTGCTAAGGGTAAATTTCCCACTTCCTTTGAAGCTTCCGAGGGAACCGAGGAAGTGAGAGGTTTAATTACTGCCATTCAAAATTCTCGCTCTTGATCACTCTCGATAGTTAGAGCAATTTTGAGATGATTATGATCTATATTCTATATTGACTGGAGAACCCCTTATCATGTTCGATCGAGATAGTATCCATGGTTTTTCTGCCCTGATTACCCTTGTGGGAGTCGCTTCTAGTTTGGGTTTTGGCTTCAACGCACCAGCTTTCTCCCAAGCTACCTCTAACAATTTACCGTTACTCTTAGCCCAAAAAAGCGAAAAGGTGCGAGTAGCGGTTTTAGACTTCGATTATAGCGGTCTCAGTAATCCCCAGTGGCTAACATTTCTCAATGGTGGAGCCAGTGGTGTCAGTGATATTCTCGTCAATAAATTGGTGGAAAGTGGTCGCTATACAGTCATTGAGCGCAGTCGCATTGATGCCGTCCTCAGAGAACAAAATTTGGGGTCTTCGGGACGGGTAGATGCCGCTACCGCTGCTCAAATCGGGCAAATTTTGGGGGTAGATGTGGTGATTATCGGTTCGATTACCCAATTCGATTTACAAAAAAAACAATCTGGTGGCTCGTTTATTATTTTTAGCACCGCCAAGACAGAAACCGATGCTTTTGTCAAGTTAAATGTCCGGGCAATTAATACCACCACGGCCGAAATTATTACCACTGCTCAGGGAGATGGTAGTGCCAATCAATCGGATGGTTCAACCGTGGTTTTAGGAGTTGGGGGTGGTTCCCAAACCTCCAATGAAGGGAAATTACTCAGTATTGCCACCGATAAGGCAGTAGCGCAGGTGGTGGATAATCTCAATGATAAAGCCGACCAAATCGCCGCTACACCGCGCTCGCTCCCCACTGTCACCGCTTTAGTGGCTGCCGTGGCGGGAAATCAGGTAATTCTCAATAAAGGGACGGGAGAGGGTTATCGTGTTGGTTTACGCATTTCCATCGAACGGACGACTCAAACGGTCAAGGATCCGCAAACGGGTAAGGTTATCCGTCAGATTACTCAACCGATTGGTACTCTCGAAATTGTCGAAGCTGATGGTCAATCTAGCGTCGGTCGCATTATTACCGGTAATGGTTTTAAAATCGGTGATTTAGCCAAACCCATTCGTTAATGGGGAACTGGGAAGTTTTTGGCTGTGAACAGTTAACAGTAAACAGTGAACTGAAAACTCACATCTAATAACAAGGGCCGAATCTAAACTCAAGCTGAGGAAGCCTCAACCAGTTGCCAGCCAAGGGTTTGCGCCTTGTAGGAAGGTTTTTTTGCTTGATTCTCGACCACGGGTTCACGAGTCAATTCTCGTCTGGCCAATTCTTTTTTCCTCTTTCCTGGCTACCGGGCTGATCATCAGGTCTGATGACACCATTGTTACTCCGTGTGAGTTCAGGAGCCTTCCAGGTTTAGAATATCAGGATTTACCCCTAGTTTCTCTTTTTCTTTTTAGGGCGCGTAGCGTCCTTCGGTAGCTGATCAATAAAAATGAGTAATCTAATTCGCAAATATACACCCCCCACCTGTACCCTAGAAATTTGGGGAAATAGTTCGCCTCTAGCGGTTTGGCTAGGTAAAAATGTCTTAAATGATGCCCACTTTCAATTGCGCTTTGATGATCCTAGATTGAGTGAGGAAAAACAGCTAACTATCAAAGGCGATCGCACACAATTACAACTCCTAGGGGAAATTGTCGCTAATTATGTGCAGAATTTACTCTCTAGTCCCGTTTCCACCCTCTCCTTCGTGGCTAGTGGTTCCCCCGAAAGCCATCTCCCCTCCTTACCCTCTCTCCGTTGTCAGGGACTTCTCCAGCATCAATTATTTTTAGGTTCCCTCCTGGCCGATGGGGATAAACAGGAGATCGCATTAACCACATCGCAATTATTCGATCTAGCCAATGCTTTAGGAGAATATAAGCATGAAAGCCCCCTAATACCCCCCTTAATTCGCCATAAAACTCGAAAAAATGCCCTGATCTGGACGGGATTAATCGCCTCAGCCCTAATAACTATCGGGGGAATAGCGATCGCCTTTTATCAACAGCAAGAACTAGCCAACAATGATTTAAACACCAACCCCAATAGCACCAAGATTCCCCAACCCTTGCCAACGCTGCCTTTACCCCCCACGGGAACGGCCGCCCCAAACCCGAATTTACCAGCAAATTTAGGCAATAAAACCCCTTTACCGCCACCGCCGCCCGTGGCAACCGTTCCAGCCCCAGTTCGCCCCTCTAGCGTCCCCCTAGTGATTCCTTCACCCACTTTACCTCCGCCACCGGTCACGGGTTCGCTTTCGGACGGCACGGCGATCGTAATTGAACCGAATAATCAGAAAATCCCGATTACTGCCCCACCCGTCACTGGTGATCAGGGTACAAATGCACTAACAAATATTAGCCCCACGACGATGAATCCGACTCCAGTACCGCCAAAATTGCCCAATTTACCGCCCATAAGCCCTATTAACCCCGAAAATGTCAATTTAGACTCCAAACCGCCCACAAGCACCGCTAAAGCCCCAGAGACGAATTTACTAGATACAATTCCCCAAGTGGCAGAAACCAGAGAATATTTTCAATCCCGTTGGCAACCGCCGGAAAGTCTCAAGCATACTCTAGAGTACCGTTTGGTCTTAAATCAGGATGGTTCCCTAAAACAGATTATTCCCCTGGGACAGGCGGCAAAAATCTATCTTGATCGCACTAATATGCCCCTGCTCAATCAACCTTTCGTTTCTCCCCTCGATATCTCCGGTAATCCCCAATTACGTCTGGTGCTTGGTTCTGATGGTACGGTGCGGACTTTTATGGAACAGCAATAGGCTGTACTGCATTGAAAGCAGTTATCTTCATGGTGAGGTATGGGGTTTTTATTTTGGGGAGACAGGAGTTGGTCGTCAATAAGTGGGTGGGTGGAATTAAATATAAGATGAACGTAGGTTGGGCCTCATGCTTCAACCCAACCCACGTTCTTTTTCAGCCAACCCTATCTAGGGTTGGCTGAATAAATCTAAAAACCTTGTTGGATAAGGCTTTTAGACTTTTTTGACCTCAAAAAGTAGGGTGGGAAAATTGCCGGTGCGATCGGTTCCTAGACGTTAGACAATGGTTATTGATTGTTAATCCCCCGTTAACCATGGCTATTTTAGAAAACTTTCTCGAAGTCGGCTCTCTCAAGTGGTTTTATCGACAGGTTAACCCCGCTCAACAACCGGATACAACCCCCGTGATCCTACTCCATGGTTTACCCGCCCATGGCTATATTTGGCGGGAATTGTTAACCAGTTTAGAAGAATATAACATTAATGCTATTGCCCCCGATTGGATCGGTTCCGGTTTATCCGCTAAACCCGATGCCAGAGAATTCGCCTACACACCTAGCGCTTTTTGTCAAGCCTTGGCCGATTTTATTCAAGCTCTCCAATTGCCCAAAATCTCGTTAATTGTCCAAGGTTTTTTAGCCTCCGTCGGCCTACAATACGCCCTAGAAAATCCTGATAAAATTGAGCGCTTGATCGTTTTAAATACTCCCCTGTCTAGGGATGTCAAATTACCCTGGATAATGAAACAATGGGGGATACCTTTCTTGGGAGATATGGCGACTCAAGATCCCTTATTAGTCGATCGTACTTTAGAAACCGGTAGCGGTTTTGTGATTAGTGATGCAGATTTGGCTATTTTCCGTCAACCCTATCTAAAAACTTCGGCAGTAGGTCGCGCTTTACTGGCCACGATTCGCAATTTAAACCTAGCGAAAACTATGGCAGAAATTGAGACAGGTTTAGAGAACTTGGAAAAACCTATCCTTTTTGTCTGGGGAATGGGCGATCCTTGGTTATCTTCTGTCACTGTCGAAAAATTAGCCACTAAATCAGGAGTGGAATTAATCTCCCTCGCGGAAGCAAAACACTATCCCCAAGAGCATTGGTCAAAAGAAATTAATCCCCAGATTATTAATTTTCTCGGACGCAAAACCTAAACCCCGATACTTTCTGGGAATTGATAGCCAAATCTCCCTAGAAAGTATTGATCAAGTTACCCTTAGTATATCACTGTAGTTCTGCACTGGCCACAGCCTATGGAAAGACTAGCTTTAGGAAGGATAAATATAACAAATAATCCCCCAGATATTAATAATTTAACCGATTGGGAGCGAGTTAAATCGATGAGCGATGCAGAAATCGAGGCTAATGCTTTGTCTGATCCCGATGCGCTCCCTTTTGATGATGATTGGGAAAATGCGGCGATCATTTCTCCAAAGCTAAAGTCCACTAAAGGGACTATTAGCGATCGCTTTCTGTTAACTTACCCCGATAAAACCAAGGAGAGTGAATAATGCAAACCGTCCAAATAACAAAAATAAAACCTGTCCTTGTCATTGCGAGGGGGTGATTGAGAGACCATATTTAGTCCCAATACCATAATTCCCCCGAAGCAATCCGAACCCACTGAGATTGCTTCACTCCACTACGCTCCATTCGCGTCGGACATTGTTAATTATTGATCGGCGATCGCTATAAATGGTAGAATAGTTATGTTTAATGAGGAACAATTAATGATGAATGTCAAAGACTATCCCTTTGCTCAAGACTTGATTATAGATGCTCAAGGCCAGATTCAGCAAATAATTATTAACTTTGAAGATTATCAACAAATGATAGAAACCTATGAAGATACAGGACTCTATCGGGCTATGATAGACGTTAAAGATGAAACTCCCTTAAGCCTTGAGGAAGCCTTGATTGAATTAGAAAAAGAATGAAACCCAATTATCTTCTTACATTTGTTAAGTATCTTAAAGGTTTAAAAAGTACCTCCGCTTACTCAACCATCAAAACCCTTGTCTTTAAACCCAATAAATCTATGCTACAACTAACCCTAAACGAAGCTCAAAATCAACTTCCTGAACTTCTTAGAGCCGTCTCAGAAGGTCCGCAAGTTATTATCCAAAATAATGAAGGTCAAGACTTTCAAATTATCTCTCTTTCTTCCCCTGTTAAACGACCCCAATATGGAAGCGCAAAAGGTATCGTAAAACCCTTGACAACTTTGATGCTCCCATCGAAGACTTTAAGGACTATATGCCATGATTATTTTAATGGATGAGACAAAACCTCTCAAGATTTAACTTTTTAGCCAAATAGGAAAAATTTCATGATCAACACAATCAATCTTCAAATCACTTTTGAATCTTTAACTGAAGCGATTAACTCCCTTGACTTAACGCAAAAACAACAATTATTAGAAATATTAGAACAACAAATTTTTGAAGCAGAAGAAGCCTCCTATCAAGATGACGAGGAAACCCTCGCAGAACTTCAAAAAGTTCGGGATGAATACCAATCAGGCGACTATGTAACCCTTGAACAATACTTGAGCAAGGATTAAATCACAATTTATTCCATTAACTCTATTGATCTAAGATGCCAGAAATTAGTCGTTTTCTAGGAATTATTATCACTATGTACTACAATGACCATTCACCCCCTCATTTTCATGTCCGCTACAATCAGCAAAAAGCGATTATTGACATTAAAAATCTAGCTATCTTAAGAGGTCAACTATCTCCGAGAATTCTTGGTTTAGTGATTGAATGGGCTGCTATTCATCAACAAGAATTACTGGAAAATTGGCAACTTGCTAAACTCAATCAAACTTTACAACCGATTTCCCCATTAGAATAAACCATGTTAAAAGACATTATTGAAGTAAAACCACTCAATGATTATCAACTTTATCTTAAATTTGAAGATGATAGAGATGGCATTATTGATCTTAAAGAAATTATTGAATTTGTCGGCATTTTTGAACCTCTCAAAGAATTAGCTTTTTTTAAAACAGTCAAAATTAATCCCGATTGGGGAACAATTTATTGGGAAAATGGTGCTGATTTAGATCCAGATGTTCTTTATTCTATCATCACCGATCAATCTCTTAACAGCCTGGAAACAAATAACTTACAATGGAAACCCTTGATCACCTATACCAACCATAAAAATTAAAGCAGTGTTAGTCAAGAAAATGTACAATCACATAGAGTTCCTAAAATAGGGTAATAATATAATTGGCTAGTCAAATATATGAATTTTTGCAGCCAGTTAAAGATTGTTGATCGGAGTGGTTTTAATCATGGATAAGAAACTATTATTAAGGTTCTTATATTTAGTCGGTTTAAATTGTCTGTTTTTGAGTGACCCTCCTGCCGTATATGCTTCTCATTCTGCCTTCATATATTCCTGTAGTTTTATCAAAAAAAAGGAAGTAATAAAACCGTCTGGCATTTGTCTAGTGAACAGTTCCATGGCTCAAGGCGTTTATGGCGGAGCAATTTTATGGGAAGATAATACAGTGACAACTTATGAAGGGGATTTTAATAGATCTGCAATTGATGTAATGGTCAATAACCGACCGGCTGTTCGCTCAGATCATCCTCAAGGAAAAGGATATTGTTTTACTCTTCTCGATAATGAAAGTCAGTTATGCTTGTATGAAACAGAGCAAAAATCTTATTTCCCTTTTTTGGCAAGCTGCAGTTTTTACCAACAAGGAAAATTAGTTAGACAGGAGCCTTTCTGTGCAGGACTAATGAAAGTCAGTCAAGGAATAATGTTTGCTAAAATTCTTTGGAATAGTGATTATGTTAATATTGTTAATATGAATGTTAATGAAATTTCAGCTAACGCTACTATTGACAATCGAAGAGCGGTTCATTCACTTATCGGTAAAGAATCCTGTTTTACTTTTTTGGATGATAGAAGTCGTATTTGTATAGAATTTCTAGAGAATTTTAATCCTTTTGCTCATGAATAAGTTAGATGACAAAAAAATCAAAGATAAGCAGGATAAATGTCTAAGATTAGAAAATCAACACAAGCTGAGATTAAAAAATAGCTGCAGTAATTTTTGGTAAGTTCTAGACCTTTTAAACAGGATTTAGTATTATTATATAACGAGGTAGGTGATTATTTTATCGTCTCTAGTTTGTTGTTAATTCCCTTCTAAATACCCCTGATAACTTGACCGGAACTGTTCGATCGATAGGTTCTTTGTCCAATATTCTACCAGAGCATGACCCCAGGCCCAAGCTTCCCTGTCGGCAGTGCTAGAATTTTCTAATAGTATTGGCCAAAGTGCCAATAAATCAAAACTTTTATTCTCCGGATTCAAGAGAGAATAAAGCTCGTAGGCCATCTGTAATTTACCGATAACAACTGGCAATTGTTCCACAGGAATTTGTTCAGCTAAAAGATAGGCTAAAGTCGGTCTTCCTGTGGCTAAAGTGGAGATAAAACCTAGAATAGGACTTTTTAATAGGGCCGTTAAACCTTGCCCCGTGGCCATCTGTAAAGTATAGCGATCGATTATTTTCGCCGCTGCCAGGGTTCGAGTTTCTAAATCCGCTAAAAAACGGGCTAAACGCAACTGTTTTGCGGGTGAAATTGCCCCCAGCAAAGCGATTGATAACTCCTCATCCCCCCAAGCTTCTCTATCCGGCTGCTGACTGACCATCGGCAAAATGCGATCGCAGAGTTCCTCGAATAATTCCGCCCGATACTGCAAGCATTCGCGGATATTGACTTCTTTGGGACTTTCTCCCGTCAGCCAATTATAGGGGGGTTGCCACTCTCGCAGCGGACGCAGGCGATCAACTTGAGAAACACACACTATAACTGGTAAATTGTCAATAGTTTGTTGCAAATCTTTAAGAAAAGCCTCATCCATGGCCAGGGCGGGATCGAGGGCGGGGGTGACAAGAATTAATAAATCGGCGTTTTCGGCGTAATTAAGAACCTTTTGCCGATAATCAGCCCGATTTGCCTGTTCGTAGCCCGGGGTATCCCAGAGGATTAACTCGTCTCCTTCTGGGGTTTGCCAATGGTAGGATTGGATCGCGTCGGTACTGGGCAATAGATCCACTTGGGCCAAATCGGCCCGAAAAAGAGTATTGATTAAACTGCTTTTGCCGGCCCCGGTGCGTCCAACCAGCAGAATATTAACCGGTTGGCGATCGATTTCCGTAATCGGTTCCGCTTGGGCGAGAATTTCCTTGAGAGTAGTGGTGGCGATTTTGGTCTTGCTGGGGAGAGTGGGGGCGAGATTATTGCCACTGTAGAGTAACACCGCTTGGCGAGAGAGATTTCTTAGGGCATTTTCCCGCAAAACTTGCCCTAAATTGACTAATAATTGCTGATCCGCTCGATCGCTATACTTTTGACTGGCAACTTTAGCCGCAGCCGCAGCGGGATTGATCACCCATTGCGCCCAATTCCAGACTTGCCAAAGTTTCTGGGCCGAGGGTTGCAATTTTTGATATACTTCGTAGGCTTGATAGGCTTGCCCGATGGTGATTTGATTGAGAGCGGGGGAAAGATTCTGCATCCAGCGATCGCTATCATCCACGGTTCCCCGAATTAAACCGTAGGCCTGGGGAATGTAAATATTTAATAAGGGGTACTTGACATCGGGGTAATAGATCTGGGCGATGGCATTGACCAAATCCTGACAGCGTTGCCAAAAAGTCGCCCAATCTTCCCAAACCGGGCGATCATTGCGGGCCTCGACGATAATCCTCTCGATAATTTCCTCGACATTTCCCCCAGAATCACCGTCAGGAGGGGTTAATTCTGCCTTAACTTCGCCAATGGTGGCTTCAATTTCCCCGACCACTGGGCGCGTCCATTTGACCAACAGGAAGCGCCAAGCAACAAAAATCAGGGTAAAAACTGCCCAAATCCAATTTAAACCCCATTGATTGATCTGGAAACTGGCGGCCACGATCAGAAAGATGACCACAGCGGCGATCGGAACTGCTAAAATCAACCCTTGCCAAGTTTTTAACCGTAACATTGCTCGATCTGGTTTTTTTCCATTCTACCGATCTCTGATTCTCGGTTAGGGGAGCAGTCCTGATGCCAAAGTCGGCACCACCAAGCATGAAAATATTCTGATTGACGAATTGGCGTTATTTCAGCTTCTATTTTCCAGTCAGTCCCGATGAAAAAATTTTCACCCCCACAGATGAAAGAGGTTTCCTTCCCTACACCCCACACCCCACACCCCACACCCTCTTTCAAGTCAGAAATTAGACAGTGGCGTCAATTTGGGCGAGGATTGCCGTGGACAACTGACAAAGTTGTTGATGACAAGGACCATTACTAGCCATGATCCCCCCCCATTGCCGCACATCGCCGCGATTATAGCGCACCGGTTGACCATCAAAATAGGAGAATTTGCCGCCCGCTTCCGTTAAAACCAACTCCGGGGCGGCAAAATCCCAGTCTTTAGCCGCCGATTTCCCCGATAGGGAGATATAAACATCGGATTTTTGTTCGAGGATCGTGGCAATTTTACAGCCCACACTACCCACATAATTTTTACCTAAGAAGGGTATTTGGCTTAATAAATTATCAAAACGTTGGTCGCGATGGGTACGACTAACCACCAGATAGAGGTCGGTAATTTGATCTTTATTGGCAACTTTTACCTGTGTAATATTGCCGTCGCTAGTTTCTAGAAAAGTGCCTTTTCCTTTTTGGGCAAAATAGAGTTTTCCTTGATCCGGTAGGGCAACCACGGCGATCATCGGTCTTCCCTGATAACATAAGGCGATATGTAGGGCATATTCTCCCGTTTTGTCGATAAAATCGCGGGTTCCGTCCAAAGGATCGATAATCCATACCCAATCTTTCGGGATAGCTTCATTGCCTTGATGGGTTTCCTCGCTCAGATAACCAAAGTCGATATCAGAGAAATTTCTGTGTAATTCCCCTAAAATATAGTGATTTGCTGCTAAATCCGCCGCTGTCACCGGTCCGCCTTTTTTTGCCTCGTTGACGGCTAAATCCTGTTCACCCCGGTAGTAGGATTGGAGGATTTTAGCACCACCCCAACCGACGGCACGAGTCACAGCTAAAATGCGATCGAGCGTTTCGGTATCTTGCCGGGTTAAATTAATCATAAAATAGCCTCAGTTTTTCAGACCTATTATCTACTAAATTAAAAGCTGGCTTCTTAGCTTATCATCTCTTGTTTCCTAACCTCCGACTTGCTTAATTTTGCTCTTGCCAAAAATAATCGGCGGGTTTTTTGGTTTCTGCTGATGATGATTGAGGAGCGTCTCCCAAGAAAACCGAGCGCTGGCTGACGCGATCGCCTAATCTTCTTTGGACTCGACTGGGAATACCGTAACCGTAGGCAATATGACCTTTTCCTGCTAGGACAATGATCTGATAGTTGGGATGAGCTTGCCAGAATTTAGCGATCGCATCGGCCATGGTTTCATCCCAGAGAACCTGTGCCAAAAAAAAGCGATCGAATCCCTGACTACTGCCCCCCGTGTGTTGCTGATAAACGGCAAATATCTGTTGACGGTACTCCTCGTTATCCTGGTTTATTTCGCTTTTAGGGGGGATGTAGGTCATTTCTGAGGTAGAGAGGCTTTCTAAGCCCTCCCGTGCCACTTTTCTCGTGATTTCCGTGGGTGTATTGAGGGCGATCGCTGGTAGTTGTTTCGCCTTGGCCAAGCGCAGGATCGGGGCGTAAAATTCCCAATCAAATCCCCAACGTTGGTCGTATTCACTTTTTTCTCTTAACTGATTTTCGCTAATTTGGCCCGCTAAATACTGATCCAAATAGATTTGGTAAGGACGTTGAAACATCTCAAAAGCGATCGCTATTTGGGGATTATTGGCCTGTAAATACTCGATAATAGCTAATTGGGCCTGATGATCTGCTTGACTATCGTGCCTTTCTCCCAGATAAATAATCTCGGCTGTTTTTAAATCTGCCAGAATTTGTTTTTGGCTATTAGTAAAACTCCAGGCCCGGGGCAGCAAAATAAACAGTAGGCAGAGGGCAAGGAAAACAGGAAAAAAGTGTCGAGAGAATTTCATCTTTTTAAAAGCCTTTTAAAAAACTGATCTTAACCGAAGCCATGACAAAAAGGGTGGACAATGCCCACCCGCAAAAATTTTCCGAGAACCTTTTTGGTTTAGTAGGTTTCTACGTGCCAGCGATGTTCTTTTTTCAGTTGTTTCTGATAGACAGACCAATCAGCACTATTTTTAGTGGCAGCACCACTCATAGCATCGTTGATACCATCTTCCATCCCTTTCAGTCCGCACATATAAGCGTGGGTTTTGGGACTTTGGAGTAGATTCCAGATTTCGTCAGCGTGTTCGGCTACCCGGTGTTGAATATACATTCTACCGCCCTGGGGATTTTGCTGTTCCCGGCTGATGGCATAGGTGAGACGGAAGTTATCGGGGAATTCCGCCGCGATTTGCTCTAATTCCTCTTGGTAGAGAATATTGGCCGTTTTGGGAACTCCGAAAATCAACCAAGCTAGACCTTTGAATTTATAATCCTCGTGTTGTTCCTTGAACATCCGCCAGAGGAAAGCCCGGAAGGGAGCGATTCCCGTCCCGGTGGCCATCATAATGATGGTGGCATCTTCATCACCCGGTAGCAGCATTTCCTTACCCACCGGACCAGTAATAGCCACATCGGCACCCACCTCTATATTACAGAGATAGGTGGAACAAACTCCATAAACCGTTTCCTTCGTTTCTGGGTGTTGGTATTCTAACTGACGCACGCAGAGGGATACGGTTTTATCGTCTAATTTATCACCATGACGGGTGGAGGCGATCGAATAGAGTCTCAATTTATGAGGTTTGCCATTAGCATCGGTCCCCGGGGGGATAATACCGATACTTTGCCCTTCTAAATAGCGTAAATCGCCCCCAGAAAGGTCAAAGGTGACGTGTTGTACGATACCGATACCCCCCTCATCAACGAGAGCATAATTCTCGATACATTTGCCGATAAAGGGTTGGTTCGGACGGTAGATGTTGACCGGGATATCTGTTTTTTCTTTCGCTTGAGTCATGGCCTTTTTCTTGGTCTGTTCGGGGACGGGCGATGATTGAGCGATTGGCTGTGGTGTGGAGGCACTAGAAACAGTTGCTACGGGGGCAATCCCATTTAAGGGTTTGATGCTGACGATACGACCACCTAAACGGGTAATCCGACGCATTTCTTGATTCATGCGACTGTAGGGAACCGTGAAAAACACGCTCCCACTTTGACGGATTGAATAATCCAAGCTGTCAGTATTGTCGTTTTGATTGAGACCCGCCACTTCGTAAACAAATAAACGGTTTCCCGCTAGTGTACTCGGACTGTACATTAAATATAACTCCCAACTCAAGTCACGATAATCGTTCCATAGTTTAGCCTACCATCGGTACACTACACCTAGGCCTAATTGAGAGTTATCTTAAAAAAACCACAGACATCGCTTCTATCTTTTTCCTCAGAATAGGTCAACTCTCTGGTTAAAATCTGTTACATTTGCATCATTTTTACTTTTTATTAAGATTTATGTTATTTTTCCCCATTTATGCTAAAAGTCCCCCTTGTTTGCCTGATTAGAGCAAGAGCGGGGGACAGATATTACCGATAATTATTTTTGCAACTACTGGGCTGCAGCTGCGTTTAAGGGTTTAATGCTGACGATGCGAGCGCCTAAACGGGTAATCCGACGCATTTCTTGATTCATGCGGCTATAGGGAACGGTTAAAAAGACACTGCCACTCTTACGGATAGAATAATCTAGGTTATCAGTCTTGTCATTTTGACTCAAACCGACGACTTCATAGACAAAAAGGCGATTTTCTTTGGCACTAGAGAGACTTTGCATCGAAATGGCTCCTACATTGATGTTATGGTTCTCTAGTTTAGCCTAGCAGCGAGACTAGCAATCTAGTTAATGGCCGATTGACGGTTGTTTATTTTACCATGACGCTCGATCGCAATTGTCCACAGGCCGCATCGGCCGCTAAACCTCTTTTTCCCGTTCTAAAATAGTTTTAAAAGCCTTAATTCTCTTTTGATCAGGCCGTTGATAATCCACCTCTTGAATGGGATTAGGGACTTGCGCTTTGATAATGTACCTTTTGGGCGAACGCAGTTCGCCCCTACATTGTGGACAAAATCCGTTACTGTCGGGGCGCAATGCTTGCGCCCTCCGCGCGGAGGGGGTTTGCTGATCACCCTAAGTAGGGGGAGAGCCTTCGAGATGTTAGGGACTTGCGCTTTGATAATCTGCCATCTGGCTGGTCTGGTTCTTCTACAGAGCGATTTTCAAAGCTGGGATATTATTCCTACGCAAGTCCCTTAAGTGATCGCTGTTAATTGTTTGAAGATAAGCCGGCTGATAAGTCGCCACGCCACCACCTTGATCTAGTGTAGTCGATTGATGTTGTACTACTTATCATCCCTGATGATTTCTCGCAGGTCTGGATCAAAGTGAATGTGGATAATGTACACTCCTTTAGGGGTCTGTAAAGTGATAAACTCTACAAACAAAGAATCTTGTTCGTGGCGAAGTTTCAGGAAAAAACGTCTTAAAAACTTACTCTGGGGATAGATAATTTCTTGCAGGAAAATAGATTGTTTACAAGGTCCACTAGCTTGAGTGTATTGTTTGAGAATTTTTTTCATTTTCAAACGGAATTCCTCCCAGCCTTGGACTTCACTTCTAGCTTGTTCAGCTGATTCAAAAAAATCCTCATGATCCTTGGCGAATTTAATTCCGTTATCTGCCCACACATCAACTGCACCACCAGTATTGCCCGCTAGATACAGTTCCAACCCTTGACGAACAGGCATGGGAAGTTGTGCCATCTCATCATCATCAATTATGATCGAGGTGGGTGTGGTTGATTCTTTGCTAACGAGTAGCGGTTGACTATAAGCTATCCGAGGAAAACAATTAAAAACCGCTAAAGTTCCTAAAGCTGCAATTGCTAATATTTTACCCTTCATGATCCTTACCCCCGAACTCGAAGAAATTACCAATAGTCGAGTTGCTGTGGCTACAAATACTAAAATTTACTTCTCTGAAAAAATTCCGCAACAGGACAACCAAAACCGCTAGTTAAAGAAGCACACTTAACAGTTATTTGCCCTACTGTTGAGGTGTTACCCGATAACCATCCCGATCTTGATTAAATTTTACAATTATTAACAAACAACACAACCAACACTCCTCTGTTACTCCAATTATAACAGAGAAAACTGATGGTAGAGTAGTGAACAAATTAAGTTTATTTGACCATGATGCTCGATCGCAATTGTCCACAGGCCGCATCGGTCGCTAAACCTCTCGAATAACGGACAGTAACGGCGACTTTTTCCTGTTCTAAAATAGTTTTAAAAGCCTTAATTCTCTTTTCATCAGGCCGTTGATAATCCACCTCTTGAATAGGATTATAGGGGATTAAATTGACGTGAGATTGAAACCCTTTCACCAGTTTAACTAATTCCCTGGCGTGTTCGGGTAAATCATTTACTCCCGCTAAAAGAATGTATTCAAATGTCACCCTTCGTCCTGTGATTTGAACGTATTCTTGACAGTCTTGGATCAAATCACTTAGGGTATAATGATCGGCACTGGGGATTAATTTAGCTCGAACTTGTTGATTAGAAGCATGGAGACTAACGGCAAAAGTTACTTGTAAATTATGTTCCGCTAGTTGCTTGATTTTATGGGGTAATCCCACGGTAGAAATCGTTAAACAACGCTGACCGATACCCACATCTTTATTAAGGCAATGAATCGCTGTCACCACTTCAGGGATATTTAATAAAGGTTCCCCCATCCCCATAAATACCACATGACTAACTCGCTGCTGAAAATCCTCCTGTACTGTTAACACTTGGTCAACGATTTCATAAGCTTTTAAATTACGAGTAAAACCCCCTTTTCCCGTGGCACAAAAATCACAGTTCATCGGGCAACCCACTTGGGAAGAAACACAGACTGTCAATCTTTTTTCACTAGGAATTCCCACCGCTTCGATAATTAAACCATCCGCTAGTTTTAGCAGATATTTACGAGTGCGATCGGGTGCTACACTGCGATAATGTATAAGGGAACGACCGATAGGATAGTCTGCTACCTTTGTGCGCCATTCTTGCGGAAATACAGAAATATCCGCCAAAGAATGCACTCCTTTTTCATATAGCCATTGGTGTAATTGTTTACCCCGATAAGCGGGTTGTCCTTGGTCTTTTACCCAGTCGGTCAGTTCCTCTAAAGATTTCGCTAGTAAAGTCATAATTATTATCGTTGATCGCCTTATCATTCTAACCGATCGATCATCCCTAAGAGCAAAACCGTAACAGAATTGTATTCATTAATTGACATTTTTTCCCTTTGCTCCTTCAACTTAAACTGAGCCTGACGACAAAAACAAATCTAGTCCGAAGCTTGATTTTTTTTACTTTTCATTTAACCCAACTGTTCAAAGGGAACTGTCAGCGCCATAATAATCGATGGACTTCGATCGAGAACAGAAATTTTATGAGTTGCCAGCAAAAAAAGTCAATATGGGGAAATAAGGAGCTATTCAGTTGTAAAAGCAATATTTAAGCGAAAGTTTATGAAAATCGCTATTTTATCGCAAGATGCTTCTCTTTATTCCACCAAGCGACTGAAAGAAGCGGGAGAAGCTCAAGGTCATGAGGTACGAGTGATCAATTATTTGCGCTGTTACATGAACATCACCTCCCATAAACCCACGGTTGTCTATAACGGTAAACCCTTAGAGAGTTTCGATGCGATTATCCCCCGTATTGCCGCCTCAAAAACCTTCTATGGAACCGCAGTCGTCCGACAATTCGAGGTGATGAATGTTTTTACTACCAACGACTCGCAAGCAATTTCCCGGTCGCGGGATAAATTGCGTTGTCTGCAAATCCTCGCTCGGGAAGGGATAGGCCTACCAGTGACGGGAATTGCTCACGCAACTCAAGATATCGATGGTTTAATCGAAACCGTCGGCGGCACCCCTCTAGTGATTAAATTATTAGAGGGAACCCAAGGTATTGGGGTAGTCTTAGCGGAAACCGACCAAGCAGCCAAGTCAGTTATTGAAGCTTTTCGGCAATTAGAGGCTAATATTCTAGTACAAGAGTATATTAAAGAGGCCAGTGGGGCAGATCTGCGCTGTTTTGTCATCGATGGAAAAGTGGTAGCCTCGATGAAGCGACAGGGGGCCGAAGGGGATTTTCGTTCTAATCTTCACCGCGGTGGCAAAGCAGAAAAGATAAAATTAACCCCAGAGGAACGCAGTACGGCTATACGGGCCACTAAAGCCATGGGTTTACGGGTTGCGGGTGTGGACTTATTACGGTCCAATCACGGACCTGTGGTTATCGAGGTCAATTCCTCTCCCGGTTTGGAAGGAATAGAAGCGGCCACTGGTGTGGATGTGGCTAAAAAAATTATTGATTTTGTCGCTAAAAATGCCACCCTAGTCCTCAATCGCGATCGATATCAATATTAGCCGTCAGCCTTGCATCAGTTATCAGTTATCAGTTATCAGATGTGAGTTTTTAGTTTACTGTTTACTGAAAAAGCTCCCCACACCCCACTTCCCCACACCCCATACCCCATACCCCACTTCCCTACACCCCACACCCTACACCCTACACCCCTTAAACAGGATTTAGTATCAGTTATCAGTCGGCAAACACACGAACGCTATCGGGAATAATCGATAGTTTTACCTTTGTACCGATGTCTAATTGGGTGTTAATCGTTGTTCTAGCGTGGATTTGGCTGCCGGTGGCCGTTAGCAGACAATAACGGTATTCCCGCCCCAAAAATTGGCGATCGCAAATAACCAGATCTCCCGTCTCATCCGATTTAATTTTGACATCTTCCTCTCTCAGCATCAATTCCCCTTTGTCCAAATCTTGACCGTCGGGAATTTCCCAGACTCCTATCTCGGTTTGCCATTGTTCCCCCTCCCGTCTAGCGGGGAGAAAGTTAGCTTGGGTGACAAACTCAGCCACGAATCGCGAGGCCGGATGACTATAAATTTCTTCGGGATTGTTAATTTGTTCTAATTTTCCTTGACAAAGGACCGCAATTGTGTCACTGATCACCATTGCTTCCTCCCGGTCGTGGGTGACAAAAATGGCCGAGATACCGGTTGCTTTCAGGATATGACGGATCTCGTGCCGTAACCGTTGCCGTACCTGCACATCGAGATTACTTAAAGGTTCATCTAAGAGGATTAAAGAGGGTTTTGGGGCTAAAGCGCGGGCGAGGGCGACTCTTTGCTGTTGTCCTCCCGATAGCTGATGGGGATAACGTTTTTCTAGTCCTTGCAGTCCGACTAAATCCAAAGTTTCCGCCACCCTAGCGTTAATAGCTTTGCTCGATAATTTCTCCCCAGAATTTTTTAACCCGAAGGCGATATTGTCAGCAATGGTTAAATGGGGAAAAAGAGCGTAATCCTGAAAAACCATGCCCGTATTGCGTTTTTCTGGGGGAATAAAGGTTTTTTCGTCGGCAACTATTCGCCCTCCCAATTCAATCACTCCTTGAGATGGTTTTTCAAATCCCGCAATCATCCGGAGTAGAGTGGTTTTACCGCAGCCCGAAGGTCCTAATAATCCGAGAATTTCGCCCTCTGTTAAACTAAAACTGATATTATCGACAGCTAGAGTAGGAGAAGCGGGAAAACGCTTGTTAACCTCGGATAAACGCAGAATGACAGACTTTTTCATGGTGAGAAAGACAATCGCCCAGTCAGTGGCGGGGCCATTTACTTAAGAATTATTCCTAATTAGTTCACTATTATTGTTTATAACATCTCAATGGACTAATTAGGAAACTTTCTCAAAAATTTCATGCTCACACCTGAAGATATTATTCTCGTTCCCCGGGGGGCCGAGCATAGCTCAATCCGTCGAGGATTAAGGAAAATCGGCGATTTAGCCCCGCAAATTATCCCGATTAACCTTGGCGCTCCAGAATTCCTCGACAGTTCCCCAGTCTCTGGGCAATCTCTAGAATTTCTTAATAAGTTCACAGGAAAAATTGTGCTACTGGGATTAGCGGGCAGTCTTAGCGATCGCTATCGAGTCGGAGATGGGGTAATCTGTCAAGGTTGTGGCACAGAAAAGGGGGATTATTGGCGGTGTGGACCAGAAATAACCGCAGAAATCGCCCAATTAACCGGATATAGTCTCGTCAAAGGTTTAACCAGCGATCGCCTGATTAGCCGATCCGAGGAAAAACGACGTTTAGGACAGGGGGGCTATGAGGTGGTAGATATGGAAGGAGCAAGGATTTTAGCGGCTTTACGGGGGCAAAAAGTGGCAATTGTGCGCGTGATTAGCGATGAGGTGACAGAGGATTTACCCGATTTAGCCCCGGCAATTGATAATCAAGGTCATTTGCTACCATTGCCCCTAGCTCGACAAATGTTAACCCGTCCCATCCCGGCCTTCCATTTGATTCAAGGTTCCCTAAAAGGTTTATCCGTGCTAACTCAGGTGGCGCGAAAGTTGTGCGGCAGTAATTTTTAAAAGTTGCTTGCAGATTATTGTTTTTCTGTGCTATAATGGTTGAGCTAAAATCAAGCGGATGTGGTGGAACTGGTAGACACGCACGTTTGAGGGGCGTGTGGCTTACGCCTTGCGAGTTCGAGTCTCGCCATCCGCATAAACTTTTATCTGCGCTCTGACGAGGATTGCCCTTTTCACCCATCGGCAGAGGTATATAGAACCTATTTGGTATCTCTCTTGTGACGCTTCACGGGTAAGAATTACAGGTATTTTGGCTAATTCGCTCTAATCCATACTGGGTAAGGATTTTGGGAAAGATACCAAATGGACTCTATAGAACAGCACTTCGACAGGCTCAGTGACACGAAGCACAACTCTAAACAGTTGTGTTAAAATCTAAGAGTCAATAGGTTGAAATGCCGCTCACCGAGGGGAAAATCCCGTTGCAATAGTACGGCACTTTTGAGGAGAAAAAAGAAGACAAGAGCCACCCGAAAACTCTTAAAACAGGGGAGTAAGTCTTTTCCTAGACTGAAATAAACTAAAAACATTTTGCCGTAGCAGATAGGGTAGGGTATACCCGAATCTTGGTTGAAAGACCAAAACGCTGGGAGAGCTATCCACGAGTGGACAACTAGATAGGGTTTGCGGCAAAAAGTTTATTGGTGGGGTTAGGAGTCTCCGAGTCTCCGAGTCTCCGAGTCTCCGAGTCTCCGAGTCTCCGAGTCGGGAGGGGAAGTCAGAATAACAGAATGACCTCGCAGGTCTGGAAGCGGAACCCTTGGAAATCGAAGAGCGAAAGTGCAAGGGTTTTGAGTCCCTCGGATCGATTTCTCAACCTTTGTTTCTGGCACTTTTTTGGGCTAAAAAAGTGCCGAAACCGTTTTCTAGTAAGGCTTCCAGTAATTTTCAGCAAGCCCTAGATAACAAGTGATATTCTAGTAGGTTCGGATAGGACCTAATCGTGTAAGACGTGAGTAGGGGAAACCAGAAAGCGCAGTGATGAGCTTCGAGAATCCCTCCCATGAGTGCTTCGGGGAGTGTCAACTTACCAAGACTTTTAAAATCTAGGAGCGAGACAAAAAAGGCTATATACTAGGGAAAGCTATAGCAAAAAATGTCAAGACAATGGAAGAAAATTGGCTAGAAATTGGGACAATAGTAGCACCCCAAGGACTGGAGGGAGAATTGCGAGTTTTATCGGTATCAGATTTTCCCGAACGTTTTCAGAAGCGAGGGATGAGGGGAATACAAGGAACCCAGGGGGGAGAAATCCAAGAAATTACTCTGCTCAGGGGACGTGAGCTACCGGGCAAAAATGTTTATGTTATCAAGTTAGAGGGGGTTGAAAATCGGGAACAAGCCGAAGCTTTGCGCGGATATAAATTATGGGCGAATAAACTAGAAAGACCTCACCTAAAAGCGGATGAATATCATGTCAGCGAGCTAGTAAAATTAGAGGTTTATCATCACCTTACAGGAGAAAAAATCGGGGTTGTAGTAGATATTTTGTGGGCGGGTAATGACATTTTAGCAGTGCAACTAGAAGCAAATCTCGCCTCTGTCAAGAAAAAAAGTCCATCCTCCGACTCAGGGGCCAGGGCCCTGGTCCCCTTCGTCAAAGAAATTGTTCCACTGGTGGATCTGAAAGCAGCGCGCATCGAGATCGCGCCACCACCGGGGTTATTAGAGATCAATTTATCCTAGACTTATTAGAGTTCTTGCATAATTAATTTTTGAGAGTTAAAAAATGAGAAAAATAGGCATAAAATTGCATAAAATTCTTAAATACAGCATTTAATTGATTAATGCTCATTCTTAATTCTCCTGACTCCTGACTCGGAGACTCCTGACTCCTAACCCCACCAACAAACTTTTTCAGCAGACCCTACCTAGTTATCGCTACGGACTGCTAACCAACCACGACAATTTTTGATTTTTAGAGTAGATCTACTTTGGCCTCGGAAATGGGTAATCTCAAAAGGAAAGACGGATATTATTTTGATGAAAGGCTATGGGTATCAGCATCCTGAGAATCTTGGTGATCGCAGCTAATGGTTTTCGCGAGGTTATTCGCGATCGCATTCTTTACTTGATCGGGTTTTTTGCCTTGTTGATGGCCTTCGCTTGGCGTTTATTACCAGAAATTGCGGTGGGAACCGATCAGAAAATCTTTCTTGACTTGGGATTAGCCGCTATCGGGTTATTAGGGGTAATTGTCGCGGTTTTTGTGGGTACAGGGCTAATTAATCAGGAAATTGACAAGAGAACTATTTTAGTTTTGATTCCCAAACCCTTGAGTCGGGCCGAATTTATCCTCGGTAAACACTTGGGTTTGTCCGGGGTTTTAGCGGTGATGTTGGGGGTAATGTTGGTGATTTACTTGCTGATGTTGCTGGGGATGAAAGTATCTTTTCAACCTTTACCCCTGATTGTCTCGGTTTTCTATCTCGGTTTGGAATTAATTCTCATCGCAGCCGTGGCGATCGCTTTTGGGGTATTTACCAGTTCGATTTTAGCCACGCTAATGACTTTTGGGGTCTATCTAATGGGTCACATCAGCAAAGATCTGATCCAATTGGGTATAATCAGCAAAAATCCCAATATTCTCGCTATCACTAAAAATATTTATCTAATTCTCCCAGATTTGGAGAGATTGAATTTTAGAAACGAGGCCGTTTATGGTTTGCTCCCTAGTGCTGATGTCTTAATCGCTAACGCCCTCTACAGTCTCGTTTATACTGGTCTATTATTGGGTATCTCCATCCTCATCTTTTCACGACGACAATTTTAAATGGGGTTGCCGAATCAAGGAATGAATGCGATCGCCATCGATTAGTTTATAGACATGATTAGCCATGAAATTAAAGGCACAACTGCATATTTTAAGTCGAGAAGCGGTCAATTACGGACTGGCAACCGTGGTCATGGAAGAAGCGGTTAATCCCGTCCTTGCGGCCATGGCTAGACAGTTAAAACATTTACAATACTATGTAGTTCAGAATAGCCAAGGTGATTGGTTACTAACCACCTTAGCTCATCGGCAGCAGCCACAACAGGAAAAAAGGGTAATCTATGCTTTTGCTACGGAAAAAATGGCCATATCTGCTCAAAATACCCCCAATTCAACCCTATCAACGCTCCTGATTCCCGTAACCCATCTTTTATTTCAATTATTTGCCTTAGAAGGAGTAGATAGTATTATTTTTCTGGAAAATGCACACACCGCTCAAACGGGAAAAGAAATCTCCCGGACCCAATTAAAGGCTAATATTGAAAAACAACTGCAAAAACTAGGGGCAATTCCTGCCAATCTTGCTTAATTAGTTATCAATAGGGAAAAGTTAATTATCTGCAATTGCCTTTTTTACTCGTACTCACATTACCATGACCGAGCCAACCCGATTAAACTATCACGATACCTATTCTTGTCCCGTCTGTCGCCATGGTAAAATCGCCACTTTACCACTCATGGAAGCCTATGCTTGTAACTTTTGTCAACACATTTTTACTGCTAATTTAGAACAACAGGTTTTAAAAATGGCCGATAGTCAATTACCCTTAACTTGGTATTGGAATGGTAAGTATTGGCAGGGTTTACCGAGAGAAGGAATGGAGATAGCAGGTTTTTACTTAATTATCGGTTTGGGATTTGTGATTTTTCCCACAGCAATTGTGACTACGGGAGCCTATCTTTTTCCTCCAGTCGAGGGGAGTCCTTTGTCATGGGTGCCTCTATTTTGGTCGATTTTAACCTTTATTTGCCATGCTATTTGTTTACTCTGGTTAATTGTCGAATATTATCAGTTTCCCGTTAATATGTATCTGCGGGCCTTGGCTCGTCGTTGGCAAAATTCTTTGGTCACTAGATTATTATCCTAGGGGTTATTTAATCCTAGAAAGGGGAACAGGGTGTGGGGTGTGGGAAAGTGGGGAAGTGGGGAAATTTCAACTAATACCCCAAAACCCTAAAACCCTAAAACCCCAAACCCTCACTGATAACTGATAACTGATTACTGATTACTGTTGCTTAAATTATCCCCAAAGGACAAAATTGACCCGATAATTCTAGTTTATTGTTTTGCAGCAGATATAAACCGTATTCAATTCCTTCTACTACTGCTTGATAGGAAGCTTCCAAAATATTACTAGACACTCCCACAGTAGTCCATCTTTGTTGACCGTTACTCGACTCGATTAAAACCCTAGTTTTCGCTGCCGTCCCCGAACCACTATCGAGGATTCTCACTTTATAATCGGTCAGGTGAAAATTAGCAATTTCGGGATAGAATTTGACTAAAGCCTTTCTTAAAGCCAGATCTAAAGCAGCCACAGGCCCGTTACCCTCGGCCACTTCTAATAAATCTTCCTCTTTTACCCGTACTTTAATTGTAGCGATCGCATTACCACTATCCCGGAGCATATCACAATAAACTTGGAATCCTTTTAATTCAAAAAGGTGGCTTCTCTGTGCCAAAGCTTCCCGCATTAATAACTCAAAACTAGCTTCGGCTGCCTCAAATTGATAACCCTCACTTTCCAAGATTTTTAAACGTTCCAAAATTTGCCGACAGGTGGGATCATCTTTATTTAAATCGATGCCAAAACTACGCGCTTTCGCTAAGACATTACTTAACCCCGATTGGTCAGAAATGACGATGCGGCGCTGATTACCGATCGCTTCTGGGTTAATATGTTCGTAGGTGAGGGGATTTTTCGCCACCGCAGAAACGTGAATTCCGCCTTTATGGGCAAAAGCGGAACGTCCGACGAAGGGAGCATGATCATCTGGGGCTAAATTGACCATTTCGCTGATTTTCCGGCTAGTTCCCGTCAATCGGCCTAATTGATTTTCTTCTAGGCAAGAAAATCCCATTTTTAACTGAAGATTGGGAATTAAAGTACATAAATTGGCATTGCCGCAGCGTTCCCCATAACCATTAATTGTGCCTTGAATCATGCGTGCGCCCTCGTTAACTGCCGCTAAAGAGTTAGCTACGGCGGTTCCTGCGTCATTATGAGCATGGATGCCTAATTGAGGCGCATTTTCCTCATCGGGAATCGATGCCCAATTGCTCCCGCACTTTCTCCACAATAGGGGCGATTTCTTGGGGTAAAGTGCCGCCGTTGGTATCACAGAAAACTAACCATTCAGCCCCGGCATCCCTAGCGGTTTTCAGGGTTAAAAGGGCGTATTCGGGGTTATTTTTGTAACCATCAAACCAATGTTCGGCATCATAAATGACTCGTCTTCCCTGACAGCGTAGATACTCGATCGTATCTCCTATCATGGCTAAATTTTCCTCCAGACTGGTTTTTAAGCCCTCTGTGACGTGCAGATCCCAAGATTTGCCGAAAATTGTCACCCAACGGGTTCTAGCGGCGAGAATGGCGGTTAACATCGGATCTTCCCGGGCCTCGATATGGGGGCGACGAGTGGAACAAAAAGCGACTAATTCTGCTTGTTTTAGGGGTTCTTCGTACATTTTCCAGAAAAATTGACCGTCTCTAGGGTTTGCGCCAGGCCAACCGCCTTCGATAAAAGGAATACCCATCCGATCTAATTCCCTGGCGATTTTAATTTTGTCTTCCAGGGAGAGGGAAATACCTTCTCGCTGGGCCCCATCCCGGAGAGTAGTGTCATAGACCCAAATGCGCTTACCATTGTTCATAGAAATAGTCAATAGGTGTTAATATTAATTAATAACTGTAGCGACTTAAAATCACGCCCCTAATGCCTAGAATAACAGTTTACGGTCAAACAATCACCGGCGATCGAGGTGAAAATCTCCGTTCAGTTATCAGTTATCAGTTATCAGTTATCAGTTTTGAGTTTTCAGTGAACAGTATTAAGTATTAAAGTGTAAAGTAAGCTGTACTGAATTTAAACTGCCTATTGGAGATTTTAGTACAAATGCTCAAACTTCCTCTCCCTGCTCCCTGCTCCCAACTCTGGTGCAGTCTCAACGAGTAATTTAGATAGTCAACAGCTTATTAGGTGGCAAGTTCGCAGCCTTCTTTTCACTGATTACTGATTACTGATTACTGTTTACTGATTACTGTTTACTGTTTACTGATTAAGGTTATCAAATGAACGAGACAATAACTTTTCGGATATCACCAATAATTAGGGTAACTTTATTAAGTTTATATGTGGCGTTAACCATCCCCTTACCCTTTTTAGCAAAAGTCACTAATTCCCCCGTTAGTCCCAATTTTCTTTGGGTAGGAATTAGCTTAGGATTAATCGCTTTATACGGAGCTTTAAGTGAAAGAGTGATTTTATCAGAGACAGGGATACAAGTTACCTATCCCCAATGGTTTCCCGCTTTTCTTCGCTCTGGTTGGTGGTTAAATTGGACAGATATAAAAGAACTTAAATGTCGCAGTACAGGACAGGGTGGTTTAGTTTATTATTTCCTTGATCGCTCTTCAGAAAAAGCCTATTTATTGCCGATGCGAGTAGTGGGATTTAATCGCATGGTCAAAATAATCGAGGAAAAAACTAACTTGGATATGACTGATATTCGCCCCCTTTCTCAGCCTTGGATGTATGGAATTCTCTTTACTCTCACCCTATTTTTATTATTAGTCGATGCTTGGACTATTGCTACGGCGAGAACTATTATTCCCTAATAAATTCGGCTCAAAACGTAATCCACTAGCTCGATTAACACATCTTTTGAGGGAGAAGAAGCTAAACAGTCAAGGTGTTTTAAGGCACTTTGTCCATACTGATCGGCTAATTCTTTTGAGCGAGGAATACCTTGGCTAGAGTGAATAAAATCAAGAGCTTTTTCGATGTCTCCTTCCTGACTAAATTCCCGTTCAATTAAAACTTCTATATAGGGATTTTCCTCCATGGCAAAGAGAGCGGGAGCAGTGATATTACCACTGATCAAATCGGAGCCAGAGGGTTTTCCTAATACTTCCGTGGGAGAGGTAAAATCGAGAATATCATCGACGATTTGAAAAGCTAATCCTAGATCACGACCATAATTATATAAATGACGATTAACTTCAGCGGATTGCTCGCTTAATACCCCAGCTGCTTTGGCACTGTTGGCAATTAAAGAAGCAGTTTTGTAGTAACTTTTTTCTAGATAAGCTTCCAGGGAGATACTGGTATCAAAGCGATTAATTCCCTGTTGAATTTCCCCTTCAGCAAAATCGCGAATCACTTCCGAGAGCAATTTTACCACTTCTAAATTATCTAAATTAGCTAGATACCAAGAGGATTGAGCGAAAAGGAAATCCCCCGCTAAAACCGCCACGCGATTGTCAAATAAACTGTTAACGGTGGGAACACTGCGCCGCAATTCCGCCTCATCTACCACATCATCATGGACGAGACTGGCAGTGTGGATCATCTCCGTGATTTCCGCTAATCGACGATGACGGGGAGTAATATCCCGCTCTAACATGGTAGCGCGAGATACCAGCAACACGATCGCCGGTCGAACGCGTTTACCACCGGCCTCGAACAAATGTTCTGCTGCCGCCGCTAAAATGGGATGACGAGCGCCGACGAGATTTTTTAAGTTATCGGTCAAAAGACGGAGATCATCGTCAACGGGTGCGAATAAAGAAGTTGTTGGGATCATTGGTTAGCCAATTGGCGAGATAGTTACGAAAGTTTACATATCCTTATATTTATTTTAAGCTAACCGTCCAGACTAGGGAAGGGGAAGCATCAGTGATCAGTGATCAGTGATCAGTGATCAGTAATCAGTAATCAGTGAGGGGTTGGGGTTTTAGGGTTTTAGGGGTTGGGGTTTTAGGGGTTGGGGTTTTAGGGTTTTAGGGTTTTAGGGTTTTAGTTGAAATTTCCCCACTTCCCCACCTCCCCACACCCCACACCCCACTTCCCCACTTCCCCACTTCCTCACCTCCCCACACCCCACACCCCACACCCCACTTCCCTAATTTTTTTCCTGACAAAACTCTTGTCATTGTCAAGACTCTAGGGTAACTTGTATATAAAAATTAATAAAGCGAGAAGTATTAGAACGATGTTGAGACTAATTAGCGACTTTGACGGACCGATAATGGACGTATCGGAGCGATATTACCAGGTTTATCAATACTGTTTACAGAAAACCGCCTATAAAGGTCAAATTATTGGGGAATTATCGAAAGCGGAGTTCTGGCAGTTAAAACGGGATCAGGTTTCTGAGAAGCGTATCGGGGAAATGTCAGGATTAGATGAAGATCAGTCCCGTAAATTTGCCCATCTTCGTCGTCAAACTGTTCATACTTTACCCTATCTTGTCCACGATCGCCCGGTGGTTGGTTCTTTGGAAACTCTCCAGAAAATCCAAGAGTTAAAGATCGATTTAGTCGTGATGACGATGCGGCGGGTATCTGAGCTAGATCATGCCTTTAATCGCCACGATATCGGTCGTTTTTTCGCCGCTAATCGTCGTTATTGTCTAAATAATAATTACACCAAAACCAACGACGTACGCGACAAAACCCTACTTATGGCTAAGGCCGCTAAGGAGCTGCCGGCGGCTGCCGATACTTGGATGGTGGGGGATACGGAAGCGGATATTGCCGCGGCTAAGAGCCAAAATATTAAGGTTATTGGCGTATTATCGGGGATTCGCAGCCGTTCCCGTTTAGAAAGCTACGAGCCTGATTATATCGTCAATAACCTTGGCGAAGCAGTGGACGTGATCTTAAGCTCGCTGCGAGCGATTGGTTAACGGAAAAAACTACTAATCACCCAAAAGATCACAAAAGTGACGAGCGCATAAATTTGGCGATCGCCGAAAATATTCAAATCAGCCTTGGCCGCTAAACTGGCTAATCCCGCTCCCAGAGCGACTCCTAGCACTAAACCAGCGAGAGTGAATAGTAAGGCGCGGCCAAAACGTTTTTCTTTGCGGTTGAAAAAATAGATATTAACGAAAACGCCAAAAGCTAAGAGCAGCGGTAAAAGGGAGCCACTGGGATCGGGAACTAACAGGGTTATTGCTCCTAAACAAGCGTAAATCACTGCTGGTACACCGATATCCTGTGCAGAAGGTGTATCGATTAAGCTTCGCCACCAGTTAGGAGATTTGCTGCTAGTAACCGGTTTACTTTCCACCGGAATCGTCAGACGTTCAGGAAAACGAATGCGATCGGGTACTTTAATCCTACCTTCCTGTCGCATCCGCAGTCGATCCATGAGGACGGAATCGTAGGCCGCCTCGATCGATTCGACAATTTTGCTATCATTCTGATACTGTTGCACCAGTCTTTGTTTGGCCTCTTGAATTTCTTCAAAAGACGATTCTTCAGTAACCCCAAGTTGTTCGTAGGGATTCTGTCCATTCATGAACATACCTCCTTAATTATGCTCCCGATAGTCATGATCTTAACCCGATGTTCTGTTGTGTAACTTGAGATGCAAGCTTTTTTAAATTAATTAAGTTTAGCGAAAATCTCGGCAGAATCGATCGCTTCGTAGGGATAACCACTGGCATCTAAAAGGCTTTTTTCGGCGATTTCTCCTTCTTTAACGATAATTAAGCGGTTTTTGCCACCGTAGGCTTTAATTGTGACAATTTCTAAAGCAAATAACCCCGGGGAGAAACGGGGATTTAAGGCCCCATCGTACTCGAATTTACTCTGCATTAACTGCAAAGCATAGACGCTACTGCTATCAAAGGGTGCTGCATCTCCCATCGTTTTGGCCCGCAGCACTGGGATTAAATCGCCAAAGGGAATAGAAATCTTTTGCAGGATGCGATCAAGTGTATCAAAAGAATAACAGTAACCGATGCCGTCCCAACGTCCCTCACAACGCAGAATTAATTTATAGCGTTTTCCGTCCCCTTCTACCTGTAATTCTATTCCCTCGTAGTTAGATAAATTTAGGGGAGGATTCAGGTTTCTGGTACGAACTGAGGCAAAACCGCCGTTATTTTCGGTTCTAACGATACCGGAAAAGAGCGCTCGTCCTCCGGTTAGGGTTATCTGACTCTCACTCACTCCTCCCATTACCACATCATCCACCGCACCCCAGATTTCTTTTATATCACTGCTGGGATTGCTAAAGTCAAAGAGGGTTTTTTCGGCGTTTATCCCCGTATTTTTCAATAAATCGAGTAGATTAGCTAAACTATGGCGGTTATTCTCCCCTTGACAGTAGATAATTCTCTCAATCCCTGTGAATAATTGCGGGGTTTGCAGAGCAAATAAATCGACATTTTCAGCCAATAATTGACGTGCAGACTCGATATTATCGACTAAAGCGCGAATTTGATAGTTTTGCTGCTGTAGTTGCGGGATTACCTTTCTACCGATCGCATTTTCCCCACCAATGACTAATATAGTCTTCATCCCTGGCTCATTTGTTAGCTGATTTTTTTTATCTTCCCCGAAACCGAGCCGCTTTTGCAGACAACTCCATAGGGGAATACTATCAAAATAGTCTAGAGTTTGCCAAAATCTCTGAAAATCCCAGCTTTTTGACTCAGCCATAACTTTTCTCTCCTCAAAGGGACTGATCAAGTTAGTCTAACCAAACCAGCTTTAATCCTTGCCGCAAACGCTCGTTAATTTCTCTGAAAACCCCTATATATATTTAGGCACGGATTCCCATTATATAATAAGTATAAGTCAAGTCTTGGCTTTTGTCAAGCATTTTGGTTGAGATTCTTTAGTCTGGGAGAGTCTGTACGACGTGCGGCAAAGATTAGACAAGCTTGAATGTCGGCTAGTTCTAAATCGGGAAAGTCTTCTAAAATTTCAGTGATGCTGACGTTTTCAGCCAGCATTTCTAATATGTCTGTGACCCAGATCCGCATTCCACGAATACAAGGACGACCGCCACATTGTCCAGCAGTTTGAGTAATTCGATGTAGTAGTGGGTTGGTGGTTTTCATCGTTTTCTTATTCAGCTTATGTTAGGTAATTTAATTCTAATCAGTTGTCCTTCTATAGTTTCAAATTGAGAAAGATGATTGTCTATAGCTTGGGCAATTTTTTCCCAGTTAATGCTACTTCTACAAATCACAATGCCTTGATGTTGAGATGTTTGAGCGTGTAAACGAATAAAATCTCGGCGATTCATAGTTAATACGGCTCGATTAAGGCTAATTGCATAGTGCAGAACTTCAGAATCTGGAATTTTTTGCTCTGCTTTTCCTGCCTCTTGTACTGTCAAGATGTCATATCCTAAGGAACGCAAAATTCTGATAACAGGTAAGGGAAATTGCTCATCTGCATAGAGTTTTACCATTGTCTAATCAGCCTCGTTTTCCAGGATTGCTTTGGCAATTTCTTGGGGATGATTTTCGGCATATCTCCAAGCATTTGCCAGATCAACCGCGTTTAGGGTGGGATATGCCTCTAATATTTTTGCGTCGCTCAGTCCTTGTTGTTGGTAGCTGACTAATAGCCAAACCGGGATTCTGGTATTACGGATACAAGCATCACCACCACATACATTTAATGTTTTATCAATTGCTAATTCTGGGATGAGGATGATAATTTCTACTCGACTATTTTTGTTATTCATTAGCGGACTATCTAGGGTGATTTGTCCTTGTTCGTTAATGGTTGCCATTGCTTTAACTGCTTTCATGTTTTTTGGTTGAGATGTTAATCAATTTGTTGTTTGATTTTATTTAGCTTATGTCAGGTAAATAACCCTAATCAAAACTACACCAGACACAGAGTTTTTAATTCTTGTTTTCATTTTGTTTTCCTTACTACTCTATTTTAATCGCTTCATATTCCTCCTCTGTCATTGTCGTTTATCTCCACTGATAAACCATAAAAAAATATGTGTTTTTAGTAAAATTTTCATGGTTGAATGGGTAAGTGCCTAAGTCGAATTGAAACATCAGTTACAGAGATGATTAGACCATTAGTAAGTTCTGTGGCATGGTCATTTAAGATGGCTAACAAGCGACGGTTCACAACTTCTCGGCTTACATTCCCTAGACGAAATAAAATAACACTGGGTAAGCTGTCGCCACTAATTGCTAATAGTTGAGCAAAGTCTAAATCTACTGTAAGTAATATTCTTTCTTCTTGACGAGCTTTGTCTAAAATATTTTGGTCTGTCATCTTTTCTAGGTTTTCTTCAATCAGGTGGATTGCGTCATAGCCTTGTTCTCTCAAAAGTGCAATTGTGCGGGGAGAGATACCCATATCACCTAAAAACTTCATACTGCTTGGGTGTTTTGCCAAAAGATGACGCGCTCTTGGGTTAGCCAAGCTGCATATCTTAAAGCTTGTTGGATGTCTTCTGGTTCGAGATAGGGATAGTCTTCAATTATCTCAGTTGTTGATAAGCCATTGGCGATGAGGTTAATGATCACTGATACGGGTATCCGCATTCCACGAATACAAGCTTGACCTGCCATAATTTTAGGGTCAAAGGTAATGCGATCTAATCCTGCTATTGTTTTCATTTTGTTTTCCCTACTACTCTATTTTAATGGCTTTATATTCTGGATCAATGATTTTCACTTCATTATAGGTGAGTTGATAGAGTTTATAAACTAAGTGATCAATCGCTTTTTTTATAAGTTGATCATGGTTCAAGTAAATTGATTGGATAAGCTTTAACGGCTCCATCTACTGTTGCGATCGCTATATCGTTTTGTAAGGCTTGACAAATCAGCATTCTGTCAAAAGGATCACGATGTAAAGATGGAAGATTAGCTAGTTGACTTACACTAGCTTGATCGAGGTCAAGATTCAGAATTTGATGCCGATCACAGTGTCTCGGGAAATAGGTTGCAGGTGATTCTGGTAATGGTAATTTACCTAACTGATATTTAACAATTGCTTCCCAAGTTGACACAACACTTAGATAAATTTCGTTATCTAGGTCTTGAATCATTGCTTGCATATCTGTGGGAAGTCGTTGATCTCCACTGATAAACCATAAAAAAAAATGTGTGTCTAGTAAAATTTTCATTTTCCTTCAAAGGCATTTAAAATTTCTTCCTGGAGTGGTGCATCAAAGTCTTCGGGAACAACAAATTCTCCCGCACACAAACCAAATGGACGTAGTTTTTTAGTTTTTGGTGTTTCAGAATTTATTTGATCGATGAAGCTTAAAAAATCTGGAATATTCGATTCTTGAGTTTTTTCAAGAGATTCTTGTTGGGAAATTTCAGCAGTGCGAGCTTTGATGAATAACAGGAAGTTTAAAACTTCGTGAACTAAAAAATCTGGGGATTGATCGAGTTCTTCAATTAGTTTTTCTCTCTCTGACATGGGTTGGCTCCTATTGTATTTTTTGCTGCCATTTTTTTATATTACAAGCTTGATTCTATCCAAATATCAATATCTTTAGTATAGCATGGATGTCCATAAACTGCAACAGCATAACCACCGATAACCAGATATTTAACTTGGTTGTCGTTTAATAATTGTATAAACTCTTTGAAATCTTGGTTGAGCATTATATTTGTATTGGTGATATTCTTGGCGGATTTGTTCTAGTGCTTCTAGTCTTTTTTTGGGTGTTTGTTTTTGCCAATAGTGAAAGTCGCTAGTTTGTTGTTTTAGAGAGATTTTATTAACAGTTTTTTCCATGTTTTGAGTCTATTAATTCAACATTTATAATATATATGTGATGCAGATTCCCCTTCCCTGAATAAATAAAAACCACACTAGACCCAGATGTTTTTATTCTTGTTTTCATTTTGTTTTCCCTACTACTCTATTTTAATTGCTTCATATTCTTTCTCTGTTATTGTAAATTCTGGATCAATTATTTTTACTTCATCATAGGTGAGTTGATAAAGTTTGTAAACTAAGTTATCAATCTCTTTTTCTAATTCGCTTGTGTCCGCTTTAGGATTAGATTTTTTAGCCGTGAGAATTTGATCAATTTTAATTTCGATCTTCTTAACCAAAATTTTATCAGATATTTCAATAGGTAATTCCTGTAAAATTGTTGGCTTAATTTGGGCTAATGTTCGATTAGTTTCCATTGAAAGCAATCGATAAAAGTAAGTCAGCAGTTTGGAGTTTAAAATTCCCAATAAAAATTTATTAGAGCATTTTTCTTGATTGCTGGACATTAAATATAGTCCATCCGTTGGAAATATTTGATTATTATCCAAAGCAACAATAATTTTATCTCCAGTAATCACACCAATAATTTTTTCTGATTTTAGAAAAATTTCCTGATTTCTGGGACGATGCAAAGACCAAAAAGGATGTTTATTTTCTTTTACTTCTACACAAGTTATTTTATCTCTAAAAGATTGTAAATATTTAATTATTTGGGATATTGACTGAGGATTGTCTGTTTTTTTTGTATAGATAATTTTTTTGCCAATATCTTGTACTAAATATTGATTTATATCTCTCCCACCAGTGATAGTAGGAAAAATGAAGTTTTTTTCTAGACCAAAGTTATCGACAATATTTTCATCAACAATAAAAGCTTCTTTTAAATCAGGACTGACTCCTCTTTGAATTCCATCTTGATCTATTAAGTCTCTAAGTTTAATTTTCTTATATCTATTGATAATTTTGTATCCAATTAGGTTTTTAGTAGTAATGACTTGATTAGGAATTGTTTTTAAAAAAGATGTCTCTATTGGTATTAATAAATTGTGACTGAGACTATTAACACTATCATCAGAAGATTTTTGATATTCTCCTACCCAAGATATATTAGTAAATTTCGATGTCAGAAGTATAATGCAACATGGTCTAGCAACATCTTCAAAAATTCTATCTCCCAGATTAAAAGCTATCTCTAATTGGTGGTTTTTAAAAATTTTCTCTCGTAATTTTTCATTATCAACTTGATAGAGAATAACATCGGGGATAATTTGACAGATAAGACCATATTGCGATTTAAGGGAGAATGTCAAATTAACAAAAAACATGAAAGAATCTATCATTCTCACGATAATATCTGAATTTTTCTCTTTTATTTTGTTTAGATGTTTATTATCTATTTTTGCTCCCCAAGGAGGATTGCCAATCACCACATCAAAACCGAGAAAATTCCCCTTATCGTCTAGAACTTCGGGGAACTCAAAGCGCCATTCAAAAGCATGATGATAAATCTTACCACTCTCAATCTCCTCGATTTCCAGACGTAACTTATCAATCTCATTCCTTAACTGACTAATCTTCTTTTCCCGCGCTTTCCTTTCCTTAGCTGACTCCTCAAATAACAAAATTTGATTCTCCAGACTATATAAATCCGTTTCCAAACCGCGCAAGCGCTTTTTCTGGGGATTATCTCCCTGCAAAGTCTGACGGAAACTACCCTTAATCTCCTCTATCAATCTTTCCATCTCGCGCTTTTGCGACTTATCTTCCGCATTGCGATAGACTCTCACCGCATCCTTATAACTCTCGATACTTAAACGACTTTTGCGGGAAAAGATTTGTAAATCATTGGATAACCCAAACCGACTAATCAGAGAATTGCCAACCTTGATATTAATATCGATATTCGGTAGCGTCTCTAACTGGTTATCTGCTTTGTAGTAAGCATTCTTGAGTAACTCAATCCATAAACGCAACCGACAGATTTTCACCGAGTTGGGATTGATATCGACTCCAAACAGACAACCCTCAATCAGACGCTGTTTTTCCTGAAATAAAGTCTCCTGTACGCGCTGACTTTCTCGGTTGCGGGGATTATATTCAAATATATTCCCGTCATCATCGGTGACGATTAACTCATCGTTCACCACCTCAACCCGATAATCCCTGAGAGTTTTACCCTCTTTATCCACTAAAATCTGTAACTCACTCTTAATCGCGATTATCTCATTCAACCCAGAGACGAGAAAATGTCCCGAACCCACCGCAGGATCACAAATTTTGAGACTATTAATAATATCATTGGCTGCCGTTTTATCTTTGATGCGGTTATATACATCCTCGATACTCTGACAATCCCATCCCTGACTCTGGTTAAATTTCTCTATCACTGCGCGTCGAATCGTTTCCCGACACATATACATAGTGATGAAACCGGGGGTGAAAAAGGAACCATCCTTATATCCGTTGATTTTCTCAAAGATTAATCCCAACACTGACGCATTGATAAGAGTCTTATTGTCTTCCTGTATCGCTTCCCCACCTTCGCTGCTAAAATCGTAGGCGTTGAGAAACTCGAATAGGTATGCTAAAGCGTTGATTTCTCCTGTTCGCTTTTTCCCCTGACTATCCTTTAAGACTGTTCCCACAAAAATCTCTATATTCTCCGAACGCAGGTTACTGATAACTATGGTTGATTGTTCTAATTCCGTCGGTTCAAATAGAGAACTGTTGAGATAGGGAACCTGAGTATAGATATTCTGGATGTCTTTGCTTCTTTCTGACTGTTTTTTTGCTAAGACGCTGAAAAATAACCGATTTAAGTCGTCATAGTTGGCAACTTTGCTTAAATTGAGAAACCCTAAGGACTTATCCCCCCGATGATACCGAATTATCTGCGCTTCCAATAGCTTCAGGAACAGGATTCTATTTATCCAGGTTATCCCCAACTCTAAACCGATATTAAATAGTCTCTCCTCCTCCGTCTCCCCAAATTCTTCGGGATTGGGTAAACGAGAGATTTTATCTAAACTGTCCACTTGACTGATAGCGTTCTCTAGCAGCGAACCGGGTTGACGCGCTGCTGGTTGCAGACGTTGGATGAGTTTTTTCCCTCCCTCTTTTATCTCTGTCAACCCGTTGATATGCAGTAGTTCACTATAAAAGTTCTTGTCGAGACTGTTGCTATCGTTCGCAAAGGGGAGTTTTAAGAGGTGTTCGGGAGAAAAGATTTTATAGAGACTGATTAGCTGATGTTCATCCTCCCCGATGGTTTGGGAGTATTCCCGCAAGTCAAAATAGGTATATGTCAGGGAATCCAGTATTGAGTCAAGAAAAGGTTCTCCTATCTGTTTGTAGAAGAAGTCGGTGGTTTTTCCCGTTAGTCTCCCCGTCTCAAAGTCATTAAACTGTCTGACAAGTTCCTGATTTTGTGCGAATAGTCTCTCGAAGACATTCCCGTCGAAGATAAACCACTCATATATATTGGTTGCAATCAGGTGTTTTATCTCTAGGTTTTTCTCGGTTATTCTTTCCCGTAGGAAGTAGAGGAGTAATTCCTGTAATGCTTTACAGTTGAGTTTGTCTCTCCGCAGCATCTCGCTTTTATTGCTGGGTTTCTTGACTTCCAGTATTACCCCCACGGAATCCCGCGACTCTTTCCCATTATGGTTGACATCCTCACCGCCGTAAACGGACGGTGATTCCCAAACCTCACGATTTAGGTTTCTGCTTCTTTCCCTTGCGGGGTTCCGCACCTGCCTTAACAGATTTACTCTGTTCTGGTCTTATGGTCGCTCTACAGACTGACACCGCAAGTCCTGCGGCCAAAATGTTTTTACTAGCGTTAATATCTCGGTCATGGTGCGTCCCACAGTCTGGACAATCCCACTCTCGAACATTTAACGGCATCTTCTCAGCAATATACCCACAATTACTACACCGCTTAGAACTGGGAAACCATCTATCTACTTCGATGTAATTTCTCCCATACCAACGGCATTTATAGGCTAATTGTCGAGTTATTTCTCCCCAACTAACGTCAGATATTGCCTGAGATAATTTCGGGTTTTTGACCATATTCTTGACGGCTAAATTCTCAACCACAATCGTTTGGTTTTCACGAACTAATTGAGTGGTTAGCTTATGTAAATGGTCTTTTCTACTATCAGTAATTTGAGCGTGAATCCTAGCTACTTTGATTCTCGCCTTTTCTCGATTCTTTGAGCCTTTCTGTTTTCTAGAAAGGCTTTTTTGGGCCTTTCGCAGTCTCTGATAATGCTTTTTAAAATGCTTAGGATTAGATACTTTATCGCCGTCGCTGGTAATCACGAGGCTACTAATTCCTAAGTCAATTCCGATGGCTTTATCTGTTACTGGTAATGGCTTAATCCTTGGGTCATCAAATCTAATTGAGATATGCCAGCGTCCTGAGGGATGTAATCTGACTGTTACTGTGCTTGGTTCACAAGCTTCTGGTATTTGTCTTGACCATCGAATAGGTAAAGGTTCTGTGCATTTGGCTAAATAGATTTGTTTGTCTTTGAACTTAAAAGCAGATTTGCTAAATTCGGCACTTCCTCCTTGATGTTTTTTCTTAAAGTTAGGATACTTAGTACGACCAGCAAAGAAGTTAGTAAAAGCTGTTTGTAAATGTCTTAACCCTTGTTGCAAAGGTACACAGCTTACTTCATTGAGAAAGTCTAATTCTTCTTGTTTTTTCCAATCGGTTAGCATTGAAGAAGTTTGAGCATATCCTACTCTTTCTTGTCTTTCGTACCATGCTTGTGTTCGTTCGTGGAGAGCTTTATTGTAAACTAATCTTACACAGCCCAAAGTGCGCCGCAATAGCGACTCTTGTTCGGGTGTGGGGTAAAATCGAAACGAGTAGGCTTTTTCCATGTCTCACATTTTAGCATATATTTCGTAAATGTGTTAATATTTAACAGTAAAGCCGTCGTAGAACGACGGGGTTTCAGACCCAAATTTTCGATGAAATGTTGGGGACTATAGTAGCTGTGTTTGAGAAAGTCTGCAAGCAGGTTTTTATGGAACTCCTCTGATTCTGTCTCGTTGATACTTCCCAAGAGTTGTCTGAGGTGACTTTGAAACTTCTCTACCTGACTCCGATTCGGTTTGACTCTCAGAAATGTTTTGTTTAATGCTTGTCGGGGAGAGAAATTTTCCGTCTTCATACCTTATATCCCTATTCCTACCCATCCCGGTTTTTCAGGCTATTTTTTTCTCTCTTATCTTTGCTCAAAAACCCTATATATATGGGCGCACGGATTCCCATTATACATAAAGTATATGTCAAGTCTCGCCATTTGTCAAGGGTTTTGAGCAAAAAAATCGAGCCGATTTTAGCTCCATCAGCAGTCAGCTTTGAATTCTGTCTCGTTGATACTCCCCAAGAGTTGTAGTCAGTCCCGATGAAAAAATTTTCACCCCCACAGATGAAAGAGGTTTCCTTTCCTACACCCCACACCCCACACCCTCTTTCAAGTCAGGTGACTTTGAAACTTCTCTACCTGACTCCGATTCGGTTTGACTCTCAGAAATGTTTTGTTTAATGCTTGTCGGGGAGAGAAATTTTCCGTCTTCATACCTTATATCCCTATTCCTACCCAACCCGGTTTTTCAGGCTATTTTTTTCTCTCTTATCTTCCCTCAAAAACCCTATATATATGGGCGCACGGATTCCCATTATACATAAAGTATATGTCAAGTCTCGTGATTTGTCAAGGGTTTTGAGCAAAAAAATCGAGCCGATTTTAGCTCCATCAGCAGTCAGCTTTGAATCAGTTATCAGATGTGAGTTTTCAGTTCACTGTTTACATTTTTAGTCCACTTCAGAGCTTGTAAATCCATGTCAATATCTCTAAATAAAACTATAAGTTAAAGTTGATCGCGATGACGGCGATCGGCGATAAAAGACTCCACCAATTTAACATCTTCGACACTACCGATCACTAAAGGTGTGCGGGTGTGTAATTTATCGGGAACGATATCTAAAAGATTTGTCACCCCATCACTAGCTTTACCTCCTGCCTGTTCAATTAAAAAAGCAAGGGGGGCAGTTTCATAAATTAAGCGCAATTTTCCCTGGGGATTTTTAACAGTACCCGGATAGAGAAAAACTCCACCCTGCATTAAAATTCGATGGATATCTCCCACTAATGCCCCACTGTAACGGGCCGTGTAACCATCATGACGGTGGACATAACGGGTATAGTCACGAATTGCCTCATCCCACTGCCAAAAATTGCCCTCATTGGTACTATAAATCGGACCGTGATCAGGGATAATAATATTCTCTTGGGCGAGGATAAATTCCCCTAAACTGGGGTCAAGGACAAAGGCATGAACACCGCGACCGATCGAATAAACTAAAATAGTCGAAGGTCCGTAGAGAATATAACCGGCGGCGATTTGTTGACGACCATTTTGCAGTAAATCCCGGGCCTCTCCGTCTAAATCATTGTCTTCCTGTTGCCGGATGGCAAAAATCGAACCGACATTAAGATTAATATCCACATTGGAAGAACCATCGATCGGGTCGTAGAGTAGGGTATAGCGACCAATAGGGCAGTTTTCTGGAATATAATAGGGTTTATCCATTTCCTCGGAAGCAAGACGGCAAACTAAACCACTTTGCTTAAAAACCGAGATAAATACTTCATTGGCAAAAACGTCCATTTTCTTGACTGATTCTCCTTGGACGTTGGTTTCTCCCGTAAAACCTAGCACATCCGCCATTAATCCCGCTTTACTAAGACGACGGGCAATTAATTTCCCCGCTAGGGCAATTCGACTCATAATTGCGCTTAAATCCTGCGCGTCGGGGGAAAAGCTTTGTAATTGTTGCAGGACGTGACGGGAGAGGGTGGTACAATCTCGATCGAGGCTATGTTCGGGGATAGAAAAGGGAATATTGCTAACCATAACTGTAATTGCCAGTAATAAAGTAAAAAAGGGAAACTCGTCTAGTCTCAATTTTGACTATGGTTTGATCCTAGCCAAAATTTTCCCTATTGCGGGCTAATTTTTAGATCAGTTTTAGAGTTGGCTAATTTTTCCCTCATTGATCATTAAATTTTGGTCAATAGTTGCCCTCTCAATTTAAGTCGATGGGGATACACCGGGCAAGCGTTTATATTTCAAGTAATAGGCAAAACCTGTTATTAAAACAATAACTATTGTGCCGATACCTAAATAGTTAGGAACCCAAAAAGCTGCCGCAATGGTGTTAATTTCTCCTGGTTTTAAATGCCAAATTAACTGCTCATCAACTTGTTCTACCGGGGGATTTAATCCTGAGTCATCTTCAATATTTTGACCAGCTAAGGGAGTCTTTAAAGCGAAGTCGATAGCGACTAAAGAACCGGGGCTAACGATAATATTTCCCTGTTCAGAAAGTACACCTAAAGCCCGCAGATCAACGGTTAACTTTAAGTTTTTCTGGCTCAAAAAGAACCAATCTCGTTCTGTAACTGCCAGTTTTGAATCCAGTTGTAGTAACTTGAGATCATCGGTATCAGCGGAATTTTTGATTTTAAAGGAAGAACTAGGATCAAAAAATTGATTGAATTTTTCCTCTAATTCCTGACTATTACTAAAGGGAATAGTGACAATTATTTCTCGTTCGGAAATATGAGCGGTTTTACCCTTAAGTAATTTTGCCCTCTGTTCGATACTATTTAACCATTTAGTGGCTTCGGTTTGACTGAGACTGGTTAAACGTTGTCCGAGGGTGATATGTTGAATAATTTCCCCGTGGTGTTGGTGGGGAAAATTAATGCCCACATCGTAACGGACACAGCCAGTTAAAAAGAGAAAAAGACCGCATAAAAAGGGCAGAATAAAGCGGTTTTTCCCGATTTTTTCGGTGGTTGGTTGATTCATAATTAATCTTCTTCTAAGTCGTCATAACTTGCTGAACTGCCACCGCTAACCGTAACTAGATCGATTTGCTGACGATAATAGTCTACATCTTTTACTTCCACTTCTACCTCATCACCGAGACGATAGGCAACGCGATTTTTCCGTCCTACCAAACAGCTATGACGGGCGCGATATTCGTACCAATCATCCTTGAGAGAAGAAACATGAACCAACCCTTCCACTAATAAATCGGAAATTTCCACGAAGAAACCATAGGATTGTACACCGGTAATTAAGCCGCGAAAAACTTGACCCATTCTTTCTTTCATTTTCTCGGCTTTTTTCAATCCTTCTAGGTCTTTTTCCGCATCTTCAGCAATTTTTGAGCGATCATTGAGATGGGAAACAATTAGGTGGCTTTCTTCTTCTAACTCCTCCTGAATTTGACTTGGTAGAATATTCCAATTAATCTGTCCATGACAGCTATTACTGCCCAAATTAACCCCGACTTTGACGATTTTGCTGCGGCGATCTTTCCCCTCTGTTAATAGGATTTTTAACACCCGTTGTACCCAAAGATCGGCATATCTTTGCAGAGGTGATAGACAGTGGGTATAATTGCCAGGATAGGCCAAACCAAAATGGGGTAAAGGATGGCTGCTATATCTAACCAATTTGAGAGTTTCTTGCAGGAGATAATTGAGGACTTTCACCGATGTGGAAGCGGAAAAAATGCGGGTGAGATTTTGATAGTCATTGGGTTTAATCTCCTCCTCGGCAGTTAAATTTAATTCTGCCCCTAAATTATTGGCTAATTTGAGTAAATCCTCCAATTCATCCCAATCCGGTTCCGATTGTCCACAGTAGATACAGGGTAAGTGTAAAGCTTGCAAATGTTCAGCGACGACTTTGCCGGCTAAAATTGCCACTTCTGTCAGTAAAGAACGGGCCGGTAAATTATTAGAAGCGAGAACAGTCCCCCCCCGTCCTTCGTCTTTGTAGGGAGAGATTTTGTCTAATTGAATATCAAAACTACCCCGCTGCAGACGTTGGGATTTTAGGGTGGGGCAAACGCTAAAAAATAAATCTTTCAGGGTTTCAACGGTATCGGTGGGGGCAGCTTCGCTATCTTCTTCACTGAGCAGATCGCGCACCTGTTGATAGGTAAAATGTTGATCCACTTGGATGAGGCTGCGGGTGATTTCGTACTCCACTAGCTCCCCCTTGTCATCGAGGGTGACGAGGATCGAAATAGCGGGGCGCTGTTCTTGCGGTGACAGGGAACAACGACTGGTAACGGCAGCCGGGACTAATGGCAGCACTTTTTCGCCTAAATAGACGGCTGTTCCCCGTTTTTTGGCGACTTTATCCAATAATCCCCCCCGTTCAATGTAACGGACTACATCGCTGATATGAATGGCGACTCGCCAGCGATTTTGGTTGATTTTCTCTAAAGAAAAGGCATTTTCAATGATTGGGGGATAATCCAGGGGGTTGTCATCTTCGATGGTAAAGGTGAAGAGTGGGGTTAAATCTCGCAGTTGTTCTTTTTCGCCACTATCGAAGAAATCCGCTAAATTATCAGCAATTTCGAGGGCTTCCGGCGGAAAATTATGGGGTAGATCGTGTTTACAGGAGACGATATCCGTGTCGGCAGCGGCCTCGGCCGTGGAACCGAGAATGCGAGTAACTTTACCGATGGGAGGCATTTCCCCTAGGGGATAACGGAGGACGGAAACATGAACGAGGTAATCGATATTTTCTTGGAGATTTTGACCATTTTCGAGGAGATTAAGCGTAAATTTCAGGCGATCATCGAGGGGAACCGCCACAAACTGCTCATTTTCCTGTTTTACTTGCGCTAGAAGCGAAGGGTTAGCTCGTTCGAGAATTAATCTCACCTCTCCCTCTGGGGAACGACGACGGGTTCCCTCGCGGATGATTTTGACTAAAACTCGATCGCCATTCCAAGCGTTACTGAGATGATTTTTCGAGACGTAGATGTCATCAGCATCTTCGCTATCTTGGATAGCAAAGCAAAATTCTTTACTGGAACAGCGCAGCTTTGCTTCTACGACATTTTCCTCGATCACACGACGATAGCGCCCGCGTTCTTTGACAACCATTCCCAGACGTTCTAAAGCATCGAGAATCACTTGCAATTTTTCGCAGCTTTCGGGATCGTCTTCGCAGCCCAGTTTTTTTTCGAGAATTTTACCCGTAGCTAATTTATCATCACTAAGATGAGAGAGGAGTGTGGCGATCGAGAAGTCCATCTAACAATAATCCTTACTTACAAGACACTGACGGAATCGTGAATAATTAAGTTTAAATACTTAATAATGAGAAGATTGATTTAAACCATTGACTCCAGAGATTATCTCTGTCGGGGTAATTGCGATCGCTGGTGGTGACAGTGAAGGTAAACTGAGCAAGCATCGAACACCCGAACCTACCGAAGAGAATTATCGAATCCTTCCTTAGGATAAACCAATAGCGAACACCGGCAAACTTTTTGGCGATCGCTAGTCTTTCTGGCAGAAGCTTCAGCCTAGTAGAATCTTGTTACTGTGGGCAAGGCTAATCCTAGAACTGAAAATTTTATCTAACCTTTAATCGTAGCAAGAACTTGCTACATTTTTCCAGAATTGCGATAGAGTATTCTAATATAAGTACAAAAGAACTCGAAAAAGTCACCATGTTGCAAAAGTTACGCCAACGTTACCCCCAAGTTGCCCTGATTAGTGAGTTAGTTCAAATCGATCACGGCAAGTATATTGTGAAAGCGATCGTCGAAATTGAGGGAAAAACGGTCGTTACAGGTTTAGCTGCGGCAGATACGGTGGAAATCGCCGAAGATAGAGCCAGAGAACGGGCTTTACTGCTTTTAGAGGCTGAAAGCACCCCCGATCTCCAGCTTGTGGAAAAAATCAGCCCCAATAATATTTCTCTACCGGAAGATTTACCTAAACCCGTCGCTAGTGCCAAAAAATCGACCAAAACGGCTAAAGTCACTGAAATACCTCGTCCTGAAGCTAAAATTGAGCCGGAATTACCTCAAGTTAAGGATATTCCCCCAGCCAAAATTGAACCGGAATTACCTCAAGTTAAGGATATTCCCCCGGCTAAAATTGAACCAGAATTACCCCAAGTTAAGGATATTCCTTTACCAGAACCAGAGCCTTTATTATTAGAAATGGAAACCGATAATTACTCCTTATTATCAGAATTGCCAGAAGAAGCGAGTTTAACTGAAGAAGAAACACCGGCACCGGCACCAGTTGTTGTTATTCCCGAAGAAATCGATTATTCAGTGCTTAAAACTAAAATTGATGTGGAGATGAAACGATTAGCTTGGACTACAGAAAAAGGTCGGGAATACCTGATTTCTACCTATGGCAAAAAGTCCCGTTTACTACTAACTAATGAGGAGTTATTAGAATTCTATAACTACTTATCTAGTATCAGTGCCTAATCACTAAACCTGCTGCATAAATCAAAAATCTTCCGTTAAGTGAGGAGTCTCCGAACCAGTATTCTCCGAGTCAGGAGAAGCAGAAAGAAATAGATTATTTCCTAGCAGTAGAAAAGCGATCTTTTTCTGGAAAATGCGATTAAAAACTCACTTTTGCGGGAGATATAATAAAAAAGGAAGCTATTAGCTGCCAGTATTTTTCTCCCTATCTCACTGATAACTGATAACTGAATTAGTTTCTTACTGCTTCTGTTTCCGCTTCTTTGGGAACAACAACTGGCAATCCGTTGACTGTTTCGATTTGATAGATAACGCGACTTAATTGGGAAGGACAACAGAGAGGATCCGTGTCTTTATAGCGATTAAAAACCACAATAATTCGATCGCTATTTTGTAAAACAATTCTCTGAGATGCACCATCAGTGCGGGAATCCATCGGTCGCGGGGAAAGAGTGCCAGCGAATTTACCATCGACAAAAACAAAGTCTTGATAACCCATCGGTCGGCACATTCCATCCACTCCACTCATGGCCGAAATAACGCTAGTTTTCCCATAGGTTTGCACGGCCCCGTACAGTAACCATCCTGCTTTATTAAGAGCTTGATCATTGGCAGTAATTGCCGGACGAACCTGTTCACGACACTGGTTATCGATCACGGTTTTAACGGGAGATTTGGGTATAGGAGACTTGGCTTTATTCCAATTAGTTAACGGTCGATCAAACCAAGATCGCGGAGTCTCTTTTTCTGGGGTTTGGCTAATAACTTCTAATAGCTTCCATGTTTCCAAATTTTGATTAGTAGCTGGATTGGATACGGTTTCAATGCTAACTTTAATTTGATATAAAAATCCAGGTTTATAATCAAATCCCTCGATAGTATTAGCGAACAATCGCCAGTTTTCCTCTGGTTTTTCTCGCATCTGTAAACAGTCTTTGGTTGTGCCTTGGCTACAGGGTTGTTTCCTAGAATTGATATAAATTGTCTTTTCCGTGCGCGTGGTGGTCGGTGCGGGGGTAAAAGTGAGGATTCCTAAACCTTCGGGAGTACGATAAAATAATTGTAAATCGCCTTTAGCTGTCACTTGGAATTGTTCCACTCCTTGCAGGGCAGCGAGATATTGATTTTCTTGTTTCATCTGCGGTTCCGGACAAGCTTTTTTGGTAGTAGCGATCGCTTGGTTAACCTTGAGCGTGTCATTATTGACTTGATAGCCGGTATTATACTGGTTGCATCCGGCCGAACCACTGAGGATATTTTTCTGGAAAGCGGCAGTAATTTCCGTTTCTTTGACCAAACTTCCGGCTGTCCATCCCCTTAGTTTCCATCGAGTCCCCTCCAAAGGGGAACTATTAGCGATCGCCGCTTGCCCCGCTAAAGCACAACTTAGGGCAATTGTCAAGAAAATTCCCGTTTTTTTGGCGTTCAAAATTGCTATTCTCCTCGTCAAAGCAACAATTCTATTATGGCGTGGGGTAAACGACTGAGTGGTTAGGATAATTTTTCGGATTTCTCTTTCTGACCATCCCGTGACGGATTAAGAGAGAACAAGTTCCCGCAAACCTTAACCCAGTCAGAAAGTCAACGTTGTCATTAGCTCTCCTGCAAAAATCAAAAATCTTCCGTTAGGTAAGGAGACGGTCGACTCCGAGACAGGAGTAGAAAAAAGACAAGAGACAACTATCCTATCCATAAAACCTGAGATTATGTCCAATTTATCGGAGCTTCTAGATATTTTGACTCGATAGCGCCTCGATAACTTACTTTTGCAGGAGGTCTATTAATCACTTTTTGCCATTTGAGGGCAAAAAATTGATCCGAGTTCACCTTAAGCAGTACAATAAAAACCTTGAGTGACCCCTTAAACAAAAAAAACATCATGGCACAAGGACAAGGATTCGGATTCGGTCTCGGTAAGATTAAAGAACTACAAGAAGCTTTCCAAAAAGCGCAACAGGTGCAACAAGGGGCTAAAGTTCTGCAAGAAGAACTGGAAACTATGGAAATTCCAGGCCAGAGTGAAAATGGCTTGGTGACAGTCTATCTCAGTGGCAACCAAGAACCCCTGGGTATTGAAATCGACCCTTCTCTTCTCTCCCAAGATCTGGAGATTGTGGCTGGGTCTATTCTAGAAGCCATGAAGGCCGCCTATAGTGCCTCCACGGAAACCATGCGCAGCAAAATGGAAGAACTGACCATGGGTTTAAATATCTCCAGTATGTAATCGCTTTTGACCGCAATGGTAAGATGGAAAGTTGGACTAACAAACAAGGAGGTTCAACTTTGCTGACTTTGGGTGTCAATATCGACCATGTGGCCACAATTCGCCAAGCGCGTCAGACCGTGGAACCGGATCCCGTGGCGGCGGCAGTTATGGCTGAAATCGGCGGTGCTGATGGCATTACCGTTCACTTGCGCGAGGATCGTCGTCATATCCAAGATCGCGATGTGCGGCTCCTCCGGCAAACGGTGCGGACTCATCTGAATCTGGAAATGGCCCCAACGGAGGAAATGATCGCCATTGCTCTCGATATTAGACCCGATTATGTCACCCTTGTCCCCGAAAAACGCGAGGAAGTGACCACGGAAGGGGGGATCGATATGCTGGGCAATTTTGACCGTTTTTGTCGGGTTGTCGAGCGCCTGCAATCGGCTAATATCCCCGTTAGTTGGTTTATTGATGCCGATTTTGCCCAAATTCAAGCGGCAGCTAATACGGGGGCGAAATTTATTGAACTCCATACCGGTCAATACGCCGAAGCACAACAGGAGAGCGATTGTCAAGCAGAATTAACAATTCTTAAAGAAGGTTGTGAATACGCTTCCTCTCTCGGTTTGCGGGTGAATGCTGGTCACGGTTTGACCTATTGGAATGTTTATGCCGTCGCCTGTTTGCCCAATATGGAAGAATTGAACATTGGTCACACAATTATCAGTCGTGCGGTTTTGGTCGGGTTAGAACGGGCTGTTAGGGAAATGAAATTGGCTATGCGTGGGCAATTGTAGGCTATCAGCTAATCTCCTGACTAGGGAACAATTACAGTGAAAAATTAAAGGAAAGATGATGACAACTTATTATTATTTGGTAGCCAGTCAAAAGTTTTTAGAAGAAGAAGCGATCGAAAAGGAAGTTTTGAAGGAAAGAATCAGGAATTATCAAGAAAAAGGTCAAGAAATTGATTTTTGGTTAATTGCCAATCCAGCTTTTTTAGATACTCCCGCTTTTGCCGATATCAAAAAGAAAACTCCCCAACCAGCAGCGGCGATTGTTTCGCTCAACCAACAGTTTATTACTTGGCTAAAATTGCGTCTAGAATACGTTATTACCGGACAGTTTGAAGCTCCTTCCGATAGTATTCCCGAACCGTTAAAATAGTCCCTGTGGAGGGAAAATTGCTAGTTTTTGTCTGTGGAAGAAAATACAGACGAAGCAATGATCACCAGCTAACTTTGCCTTTGATCTTGTTAATTTTTCCCTTACCGATTCCCGATACTCTATCCAAATCTTCTAGGGAAGTAAAGGGTTTTTCTTGCCGGGCTGCGATAATTTTTTCGGCTAATTTGCCACTGATACCGGGTAAAGTATCTAATTCTTCTTTTGTGGCAGTGTTTAAATTAATTAAGCGATCGCTTTTAATTGTTACAGATTGGGGGCAGTTTTTTCTATCCTGTTCGATCCGATTTTTAATAGTTTCCGGCAGTCCTAATTTAGCGGTACGGTAAAGATATTGAAATTCTCGATCGAAATGAGCGGCAACGGTGGGATTATCGATAATAACTAAAGCTTCATCGTTTTGATGGTTAGCAGCTGCTGACCAATTATGAGAACCAGTAATCACAATTTTATCATCGATTAAACCGAATTTATGGTGTAATTTATCTCCCGCCGCTAGAGCGGGAACTCCTAGGGTATTAATTGGGTTTTGCCAAGGCTGATTATCTGGTTCATAACGACATTTATTACTGAGAGCAACTCCTAATAAATCTAATCCTTCGCTATAGTATCGGAAAGCAAAACTAGGATCAATTAACGCTTTAATTTCTATCCCTTTTTGATGTCGTTGGGCGAGAATATTAACTAGAGGCTGTTCCGTCAAGACAAACAGGGCTAAATTCACGGATTTTTCAGCTTTATTTAAAGTTTCACCGATCAGACCATTGCTAGTAATTACCCAGGGATAAGTGATAGAATCGGGGGAAAATTTTACCATTAGACTACTATTACCGATAGTAATTTTTTGCGGTTTTCTGTGGGGTTTATCTAAGCCAAATTTAGGTTGATCTTCCCTTCCCCACATCAGATTAAATTCTCTTTGAAAAACTCTAGCTAGTGGGGGATTAGTAATTACTAATAAGTGATTGGCATTCCCGACAGTTTTGGGATTAGAAAAGTCTCCATGAATATCACTTAAGGTATAGTTAGCTGAACTGATTAAAGTAGTGTGATGATCAATAACCATGAATTTATGGTGCATTAAACCGCTACCTTTTGAGCGATCTGCACTATCATCAATTAGGGGAATACCAGCTTTTTTGAGGATAGTAATTGCATCTCTTTGGGCGATTTCTTCTGTACTTAATTTACCATCTCGATTTAGATCAACTAAATCAAAAAGATTTTGATAGCGTTCCTGTTCTCGTTCGCTTAATTGTTCTTGGTTTTTGGCTAAACTATTAATAGGTTGATTGTAAATATTTTCGAGAATAACCCTAACTTTAATTCCCTGTTGCTGACGAGCAACTAAAGCTTGAGCGATGGCGGGTAAACGTAACTCTTGCACCGCTAGATCGATCGAACTTTTTGCCGAGTTGATATTATCAATAATAACCTGTTCTAAATTATCCCCTGGGCGATTAATTTGGCGATAGGGATCGGTATAATTTGAACCCTGGGACTGATTATAATTAAAATAGACTTGCATATATTGATCTTGGGGCAAGGGTTGGGGACGATTTTGGATAGCATTCAGAGAATGACAACCCCCCAAAAGAAAAACTGTCCCTAACAAAAATCCTAACTGTTTCATAGGCCGAATTTTTTTTAATCTCAATTTATCTATTGCCATTTTTGTCCACATAATTATCATTATCCTAGAATTCAGGAGGGAATTTTTAGCTAAGAAGGTTCTCGGAAATCGGTATGTACTAAATTGATTATAATCAATTCTGATTCTAGATTGAAGACGATGACTTTGTTCTTGATTGCTTAAATCGCTGACCAAAGATGTGACATCTAGTTAGGGAATTTTGTTATAATCTGGGGAACAATAGCACTGTTCTTCTAGATTTGGGTTTTACCATGACTGAACTTTTACCCCAATGCAGTAATCTGGCTGGTAATGTTAACAGTATAATTGAACTATTCAAAGGCGAATCCTCTCTCCGCAATCAACAGGATACCAGCAAGATAGAAATTGCCCTACAAAAAGCCATTTCTCCCAAATTTGAAATCGTTTTTGCCGGTGCTTTTAGTGCCGGTAAATCAATGTTAATCAATGCACTTTTAGAGCGAGAATTGTTGTATAGTGCCGAAGGACACGCAACAGGTACAGAATGTTATATTGAGTACGCAGAAGCTGATGAGGAAAGAGTGGTTTTAACCTTTCTTAGCGAAGTAGAAATTCGTACTTTAGTCGATACCGTCTGTCAAAATCTGCAATTAACCAATCCCAGTAACATTAATTCCCCGGAATACTGTAGTCAGTTAAACCAATACTGTCAAAAAATTATCGAACAGGAAGGAGGAGAAGGCAAATCCGAGCGAGCTAAACAAGCTCAGGGTTTAAAATTATTAATTGAAGGATTTACTCAAAATCGTGAGCGGATTCATACGCTGCATAATGCCACCTATTCCATGGAACAATTTCACTTTTCTAATTTAGCAGAAGCGGCCAGTTTTGCCCGTCGTGGTAGCAATAGCGCCGTCTTAAAACGTCTAGAATATTACTGTCATCATCCTCTCCTTAAAGATGGTAACGTTTTGGTAGATTTGCCCGGTATTGATGCCCCAGTCCAAAAAGATGCCGCCTTAGCCTATCGTAAAATAGAGCATCCTGATACTTCGGCAGTGGTTTGTGTTTTAAAGGCTGCTGCTGCGGGAGAATTAGCCACAGAAGAAACGGAATTACTCGAAAAAATTCGCTCTAATGCTGGTATTCGTGATCGAGTTTTTTATGTTTTTAACCGCATTGATGAAACCTGGTACTCAGCCCAACTAAAACAGCGTTTAGAAAACCTGATTCAAACGCAATTTCGTGATACTTCCCGCATTTACAAAACCAGCGGACTTTTAGGGTTTTATGGGTATCAGGTGAAAAATCAAACCAATATTAATCAGCGTTATGGTTTAGATTCTATTTTTGCCGAAAGTGTTAAAAATTTAGGAGGAGAAGAAGAAACACCACAATTTGTCAGCGAGTTTAATAACTATTGTGCCAACTCCGGTAAATTACTGGCAACTCCCTTTAAAGTTTCCATCCACGGTTATGAAACTCCTAATAAAAATTACTTCCGAGTTTTAAGCGAGTGGGGAACTCCTTTACTAGAGCAGTTAATTGCTGATAGCGGTATCGCAGAATTTCGCAGGGCAATTACTCGTTATCTCACGGAGGAAAAGCGTCCGCAATTGTTTGCAACTTTAGCTGATGATTTACAATCTCTCTGCATTACTCTCAAAAATCACTATCAAGGGATTTATCGTGATTTAGAAAGTCAACCACGAGAAATTGAGGCGATGAAAGCTCTGGAGTTAAATCACCTCAATCAAGAGTTAAAAGAAGTGGGAGAGAAATTAACTAAACATATCGATGGTTATGTCAATGCTGTGGTGGTTAATAGCGATGAAAACTTCGAGGAAGACTTTAAGAAACTAAAAGCGAGAATGGTATCAAGATTGGATGAGTTATTAAATACTTTTTCTGTCAGAAATGCTTACTCGCAAGCGACTTTAAACCATCCCCGCAATGCTACAGCACCTTTATTAGCAGTATTAGTAGAAGCTTTTTATTATCTGTCTAACCAGCTAGAAGATGTGTTAATTGAGGAGTCAACCAGTTTAATTAGTCGCTTCTGTCAGCGTCTTTTAGATGCGGTAAGACAAGGTGATTATTATCGACAAATCTATCGTTTATTGGGTAACGATAGTGGCATAGAAAATCAGCTAAAACAGCTAGAAGAGCAGTTAATTAATGCCTTAGTTTCCCAAGCGAGAACAGAGTGTGATCGCTATGTACGAGAAAATCATAATTTTTACAACGAAGGCACTTTTTCTATCTTTCAATTTCGGCAAACTGTGCAACAAACTGCCCAAGGTTATGACTGTGAAAGTATTCTTGCTGCCGAACCTGCTATCCGTCAATTACTTAAGTTAGATTTTGAGCCAAAAGTATCAGCAACAATTCATAAAAACTTCCGTCAAACCATTAATAATACTTTAAAAAATCAATTGATACCAATGGCAAAACAACAAGCCGATACTATTCTACAACAGTTCAATCAAGCTCGTTCTTATCTAGAACAAACCTTAGAACAGGAAGCGGCGGAAAAAATTGCTAATAATGCCCATAAACAAGAAGAAATTAACCAAAAAATTGATGATTATAACCAAGCGATCAACTCTCTCAATACTTGTTTAACTGCTATGGGTTTACAGAAAAATCATTTACCTGTAATTGGTGAACAAGAATTAGAGATTGTCCCAGAAGTTGTTAATCACTCCAGCAATTAATATCGGGAGTGGGAAGGTGAGAAGTGAGGGGAAACAATCCATCTGTTAAAAACCGATTTGCTGTCAAAGCAAAAAATTAATTAAAATTAAAACTCATCGGGGGATAAGCGATCGAAGTCTTGTTATTCTTATAACTGGTAGCTTGCGAGATTTTTCTAGACTCGCTGCTTAACCCGATCAACTGATAACCGATAGAGGGGTGCAGAATGGGAGAATGGTTAGATTTTACCGATGGGGTGGTCACTGTTAATGGCAAAGGTGAGGAAATTAAACGGGAAAAAGTCACTAATCGAGGTTATAAATATTTTTTAAGCAAAAAAACCTTTTTAGAAATGATTTCTATCCCTAGCGGTCAATACCTCATCGGTGCGCCTAAAAGCGAGTTAGGCTGGAAATTGAGTCAAAGTCCCCAATCTCTGGTTAATATTCAGGCTTTTTGCCTGAGTCGCTACCCAATTACCCAACGACAATGGCGCGAGGTGGCAAAATTAGAACCGGTAAATATTGAACTTAATCCCTATCCGGCCCATTTTGAAGGTTACGATCGCCCCGTAGAACAAATTAACTGGTGGGAAGCGGGGGAATTTTGCGATCGCCTATCCCGTCTCACCGGACTCAATTATCGTTTACCCGCAGAAAAAGAATGGGAATACGCTTGTCGGGGAGGAACATCAACCCCCTTTCACTTTGGCCCGACAATTTCCACTGATTTAGCCAACTATTCCGGGGTGGACTGGGATTATGGCGGGAAAGTGTGCAGTTATGGTCGTTATGGGGGAGGTTCCCTAGGCTGCGACCGCAGGGAAACCACACCGGTAGGAATGTTTGCCGTCGCTAACCCTTTCGGACTCTACGATTTGCACGGAAATGTCAGGGAATGGTGTGCAGATTACTGGCGCGATAACTACGAAGCGACCACAATAGAAGATAGGGACAGACGAGTTTTACGCGGGGGTTCCTGGAATGACGGCCCTAACAAATGTCGCTCGGCCTACCGGGTCAAATTTCTCGCTACTGCTGGACTCTATGATATCGGTTTTCGTGTGGTTAGCGATAATTCCCCTTAAATCTAAAAACCGATCACTGATTACCGGTGACAGGGAGGTGAAAAAATTGAAAATAGAACTACCCCAGCAAATAATCAGCGAATTTTGTCAGAAATGGCAGATATCTGAAATGTATTTATTCGGATCGGTTTTGCGGGAAGATTTTCGTCCAGACAGCGATATTGATGTACTGGTCAGTTTCCAAGATAGTGTTTCTTGGGGACTTCTGGAGTTTTCGAGGATGAAACGGGAATTAGAGAATTTATTGGGACGGAAAGTTGATTTGCTAACGAACCCTTGAAACTTTAGAAGAATACGTTCTTATCAGTCAAGAACGCATCAGTGTAGATTGTTTTCGCCGCAATGATGAAGGATTTTGGGTTCTTTATCCCTACAGCAAAGGAGCAGATATTTATCTAGCTAGTATCGATTTTCACTGTGCGATCAAATCTTTATACGAAGATATAACAGAAATCTGTTAAAAAATCAGATCAGTTTTTTCCGTTTACTATTTACTTTTTACCTGATTAATGCTTGTCATCCTCTCCGCTATTATTCCAGTGGGTTTTATCATCCTCATCGGTGTGATAGCAGGAAAAATTCTCACTGTTGAAGTGCATTCCCTTTCCCAAATCACGGTGTATATTCTTGCTCCCGCTTTGGTGATTGATGGACTGTATCGCACCACTTTATCCGGCAGCAACATCGGTTTAATTCTCCTAGGTTTTGCTCTTATTTCACTGGTAATGGTGATTGTGGTCGAAATTATCGCCTATTGTCTTAGTCTCGATGCTGATACCCGCAAAAGCCTCATGGCTGCCGCTGTGATGCCTAATAACGGTAATATGGGTTTACCTGTGGCTAGTTTTGCCCTGGGTGCAGCTGGACTGGAAAGAGCGATAATCTATATGATTGGTTCTAGTATTCTTTTATTTGGTATTAGTCCCGCTTATTTGCGAGGAAAAAGCTTTCTTTCCGGATTTCGCTTAGTTTTTCGCTTGCCCTTAATCTGGTCAATTTTTATCGGCATTAGCTTTCAAACTTTCTCTTTTCATCTTCCCCTGCAATTAGATAAAAGTATTAGCTATCTAGGACAAGCGGCAATTCCTTTGGCTTTAATTATCCTAGGTATCCAATTATCTCAGCAAAAATTAGCGCTCGGTAAATTAGAATTATTAGGGGCCGGTTTGCGTCTTTTAGTCGCTCCTCTTTTGGCATTTGCGATCGGCAATAGTTTAGGATTAACTGGTATGGATCTAAAAATTCTCATCCTACAAAGTGCCATGCCCACCGCCGTTAATACCGTCATTTTAGTCACAGAATTTGGTGGTTCGGCCACTTTGATAGCCCGCACAGTTGTGGTCACTACCCTTGCTAGTTTTCTGACTATTCCTTTCTTTCTTTGGTTATTAAAAGTCTATTTATAAGTAGGGTTTGCAGCAAAAAGTTTGTTGGTGGGGTTAGGAGTCAGTTATCAGTTATCAGTTATCAGTTATCAGTTATCAGTTATCAGTTATCAGTTCACTGTTTACTGTTTACTGAAAAGCTCCCCACTTCCCCGCTTCCCCACTTCCCCACTTCCCCACTTCCCCACACCCTACACCCCACACCCCACACCCCACACCCCACACCCTACACCCTACACCCTACACCCCACACCCCAATTCCCCAATTCCCCAATTCCCCACTTCCCCAATTCATAATTCATAATTTATAATTCATCCTTTGACTGACCCCGGCAATGGCAGCCAAGAGAAACCAAACAATAGTATTAATCTTGACATCGGAGAGGGTGACATCGACGAGATTAAATAAAACACAAGCGCCAAAGGCTACCAGATAGGTAAAGATAATTAACTCACCCCCGGCTTTTTGTTGCCGTAGAAAGATAAATAAACGCCACCCTTGGGCATAAATCCAACCCACCCAAACAGACAATAAAATTAAGCCAATAATTCCCGTTTCTGCCATTAACATCAAATATAAATTATGGGGATGACCTAACCACAATCCCTGACTTTTTTCGTAGAGAGGTGTAAAACTGCGTAATCCCCAACCGAATAGGGGTCTTTCTTGGGTCATTTCTATAGTAAAACGCCATTGAGTTGATCTGAGAGTCGCTAGAGGGCGATTGGGGAACATTTCATCAGATAATCGCGCCCAAATCGCCCTAGGAACCAAAAAACGCAGACTATCCCTGAAAGGAGTTGGTCCCCAAGAAGCAAGAGAAATCACCCCTCCCAAGAGGACAAAACCAGCGACTAAAGCATTCCAACCCAGATAAAGGGCGAAAATTAGGCAACCTAAAAAGGCTAGGGCCCAAGCATTGCGAGAATTGCTTAAAAATAGCCCTACACTGTCGATAAATATAGTTAAAGTTAAAAACCCGACTTTGAGATTTAAAAGGTTATTTCTTTGTCTGTGCCACTGCCGCCAAGTTAGAATTAATAAACCGAGTGCTAAAATCAGAGTTATGAGTAAATAAGCCCCCAAAAGATTAGCATACATAAAAACCGAAGACATCCGCCCCAAAGGTTCACCCCCCACCCCGTAGGGCCAGGTAAAAATCCCTTTTAATGCCTCCGGTTTTTGCCAACCGAGAAAAATTTGTCCCCATCCCATCACCACTACCCAAACCGACGGAATAACCATTGCCCAAGCTAGTTGACGCAATTGAGAGGGTTTTTTAATTAATTGTCTGATATTGCTAAAAAAGAAGAAAAAAGGCAGGAAATTTCCTAACCCAATCCAAGCATCCCCCGGAGTTGGGGAAAGACTGGCACTAATCATTAACCAAAGAGTGACGAGACCGAGACCTTGATTGAGACGTGACTGGATAATTGCCCGAAAATTGCCAGTAAAAACCCTAATTAAGACGATAATAATGCCGATACCCGCCAACTCCGGCAGCATCATGGCGATAAAAACTGAAAAAAGTATTAAATTCCACTCCCACCCTTGACAAAAAATCTTTTTCATGCTAGGCAGGTTGCCAACAATCGTCACGAGTCAGACGAATTTGGGCAAGGGCAAAAATAGTCGGGATAATCCGGCCGTAATCAGTGGCGATCGCCTTCCAACCGAGATCAGCAATAAACCAACCCCATAAAGCAGGTCCTACCAAACTTAACACGGTTCTGACCGCTCCGTAGCGGGCTGCCGCCCTAGTCATGCCCTGTTTAGCCGTTTTTAGGGCGATTTGATTAACAATTGCCCCACCCTGGACTAGGGCAGTTTTTGCCCCTTGATAGCGGACAAAATGAAGAGCGAACTGCCTAGCGATATGTTTAAGCAGAATCGGTTTCAGGATAGAATTAATGGCGATGACGCTACTGCCTTTGAGGACTATATCAAGGGGATTGTGTTGTAGGTGAACCGGTAAGGGTTGGGGAGTGTGGGAATCCGCGAGCGCTTTTTGAATTTGAATCGAGAGGGATTTTTGTTCCGATGGGGGGAGACGTTTCCAAGCTTTGTTAACGAGATGAAGATAGATTTCCGCTTCAATTTCCGTTGTCGGCATTTTTTGGGAGTAGGGAACCTTGAGGAAATGACACACACGAACTAGAATTTGACGATAACTAACTTTTTCCGTTTGACCCTTTAATACTGTCACACCATCGGCAGCCAAATAACGAAAACGATCCTCGACGCTATCTAACCAACTTTCCCAATCTTGACTTTGAACGGCGATGGCGTCCGGCGCTCGTAGATAATCGAGGGGGTTAAAACGACGGCAAAAGAGGATGTTAGTGATTTGCTGCAGTTCCTCCTCGGTGGCTAACTCCAAAGCTGTGCGTAGTTCGTCCAATGTGGTTTGTCCTCCTCGGCCCCAATAATCAAATCAGTTTCGCTAGTGCTGATTACTACTAATAGTGAACTACTCTCAAGGTCGTTGAGAGCTTCCTGCTTCAATGGGATGCGCTTTCTACCTCGAAAGATAGCAAGTCTTACCTTCCCTCAACAGGCAGGAGTCCTAGTTCCTAAGACCCATACTTTTTCTTGCAACACGACCCGTTGAGCTTGGTTATCGCAGAAGGAATAGAGCTCAAGATGTATTCATTTATAGCACAGTTTTTGAGAATTGCCTATATACTGGTCAGCATTCATGAGGGGAACCCTGGGACGAATTACTTCGCCCCTTTAAAAGCCCCTTACCACCGCACTAAGCGCGAGGGACGAATGCTGACACTAAATTAACTCAAGGGTTCACAGGATTAGGAAGGCTAGTGACAAATTTTTCGATTAATGTTGGGATCATTGGTGCGGGTTTAGCCGGGTTAACCTGCGCTCGTCAGTTGTGCGATCGAGGTTATACTGTTAAGCTATTTGATAAGTCTAGAGGCATTGGTGGTCGTTTAGCCACGCGACGGGTTAATCGAGCCAATCAAGAGATTGCTGTGGATCATGGCTTGCCTTTTTTGACTATTCAGGGCGAAAAAACGGCGGCTTTAATTGATAATCTCCTGAGAGAGAATATAGTTACTTCTTGGTTTGATTCTAGCTATGTTGCTCCTTCTGGCATCAATAGCGTGGCGAAATTTTTAGCTCAAGGTTTAGAAATTGAACGAGATTTTCTGGTTACTCGTCTGGAAAATCGTCAAGGAAAATGGGTTTTAAACAATAACGGTCAAATTCGAGGGGAGTTTCCGGTGATTGTCCTGGCTATTCCCGCCCCGCAAGCAGCGTTATTGTTAGAAAACTCTCAGATAACTACTATGTCAGAATTGCGATCAATCGTTTACGATCCCTGTTTAACGGTAATGGCAGGTTATGGCGATTCTTTACCTGAACCTTCCCCTTCTCCCGATATCGCTTGGTTAGGACTTGATAGCAGTAAACGGCAATCATCCCCTGATTATGTCTTTGTTGTGCATAGTAGCGCAGATTTTGCGGTTAAATATCTCGATAGCGAGGATTTAGAAGCAGTTAAGCTAGATTTACTCGCTCGTGCTTCTTTGCCTCTCCCGGATTGGTCTCAGATGCACCGTTGGCGTTATGCTTTAGTCCGTCAGGGTTTAGCTGTACCCTGTTTAAGTGTTAATAGTCCTTTACCTCTAGTTGCCTGTGGTGATTGGTGTCAAGGAGGAGATTTATCGAGAAATTCTTCCCTAGAAACGGCCTTAACTTCTGGGATGGCGGCAGCTAATCAAGTTCAGCAGCTACTCTCTGAAGAATCTAGGGACAGGGTTAAATTCTTAGGTTAAGCTTGGGTTAACAAAAGGTTAAATATATAATAATGTAGGTATCCTATACTGGGGGGTTGGTCACAATGGAAAAATTCAATTCTAAAGATAACTTTCTCTACCCTAAAACCAGCTACAGGGGTTTATTCACGCCACAAAATCTGGTTTTTAACGCTAATTTGCAGGAATTCGCCCTGAGAGTCTCTTTTATCGCGGGTTTACACAGTGGGGGAAAGATTACCTCCACGGAAGCTTACGAGAAAATTAACCAGCTTTGGCAAGAGTTAAATACCAGTCGAAAATTCCTACTAGCTAATCATTTTGAGGATCACGGAGATTGAGAGATGGGGGTTTTTCAGTGATCAGTAAACAGTAAACAGTATCTAAAGTGCTACAGTAACAAAAGTGGGTCAAGTAGTTCTTAGTTATGTCAGACCTTTCTGACCATAGCTGGCTTTCATCTTCGAGATAAAAATGTCAACAAAAGACAACAAGAGGTAATTCTGCCGCTACAATATGATAGCGAGTTGTCAAGAGAACAGTAAAAGAACTGCCAATTGCATCTAGATGCCCCAATATACCACTAAAAAAGCAACGGAAAACCCTGTTGTGTCCGACCAGTCCGCCAATAATCCCTTTTCACTATTTGGTCAATTTTGGGAAAGCCTAAAAATTGTCGCTCAACCCTATTGGTATCCAACGGAGTTAAATGGACGTGCCTTTGGAGATGTGATCATTTCTTGGGGAATGTCAGCTTTGATCCTCTTAAGTATCTTGGCAACGGTGGGGGTAGAAGCTTTTAGTAGCTACTGGAATCGTTATGTACTCGACATTATTATTGAAGATAGAGACCTTTCTAAATATCTAAATACGCTTTGGTTATCCAGTTTGTTGATTATATTAACAACGGGGTTATTTGCTTTTTCTCAATTTATTCGTCGCAAAGTGGCATTAGATTGGTATAAGTGGTTAACGAAACAAACCGTCAAAAAATATCTCAATGATCGCGCTTATTATAACATCGATTTTACCTCGAAATTAAAAAATCCCGATCAAAGATTATCTCAAGAAATTGAACCAATTACGACCATGACCCTAAGGTTGTTAATTACCTTCGTGGAAAAAGGGTTACAAATGATTACTTTTGCGATTATTCTTTGGACAATTTCTCGGCAAATTGCGGTTTATCTAATAATTTATACGATCGCAGGCAATTTAATAGCAATTTATCTAACTCAAGAATTAAACAAAATTAATCAATCTGAGCTTAATAATAAAGCTGATTATAATTATGCTTTAACCCATGTGCGTAACCACGCCGAATCCATTGCTTTTTTTCAGGGAGAAGAGCAGGAAGAAAAAATCATTGAAGGTCGTTTTCAACGGGTTATTCAAAGCTCGGAAAACCTGATAAATTGGGAACGGTTTAATAATCTTTTTAATCGAGGTTATCAGTCAGCGATTAGTGTATTTTCAATGTTTATTTTGACCCCGATGTTTATTAAAAACGAAATCGATTATGGAGAAATTAGTCAAGCGAGTTTATGCTGTTTCCTTTTTTCTAATGCCTTGGGACAATTAATTACCGAATGGGGAACATCGGGTAAAGTTTCAAGTTATATTGAACGGTTAGCTACCTTGACAGATGCCTTAAAAGTTGCCAGTGAAGAGCCGAAAAACTTAAGTCGCATTACCACCCTGGAAGATAATCGTCTAGCTTTTGAAAATTTTACCCTACAAACTCCCGATTATGAAAAGGTAATTGTGGAGAATTTATCGGTTTCTGTTCCTTTGGGAGAAAGCCTACTGATTATTGGTCCCAGTGGTCGAGGAAAAAGTTCCTTGTTACGAGCAATCGCCGGTTTATGGAAAGCGGGTAGTGGTCGTTTAGTACGTCCTTCTTTAGCTGAAATGTTATTTTTACCCCAACGTCCTTATATTATTCTTGGCAGTTTACGCCAGCAATTACTTTATCCCCATACCAATGAGCAGCTGAGGGATGAAGAATTAGAAAATATCTTAAAAAAAGTCAATCTTCAACATTTATTAACTGACAAAAATAGCTTAGACAAAGAAGTCAATTGGGAACAGATTTTATCCCTCGGAGAACAGCAAAGACTAGCTTTTGCTCGACTATTAATCACTAAACCGACTTTTACTATCCTAGATGAAGCAACCAGCGCTTTAGATTTGGCCAATGAAGCCAGTTTATATCGGCAATTACAGGAAAGTAAAACCACCTTTATTAGTGTTGGTCATCGGGAAAGTTTATTTAATTATCATCGATGGGTCTTAGAGTTAACAGAAAATTCCCATTGGCAGCTGTCAACGGTAGAAGATTATCAGCGCAAAAAAGTTAATAATATAGTCATGATGTCAAAAAAATCAGAAAATTTTTCAGCGGTAAAAATAGAGACTTTGTCTGAGGTTAAAACTGAGCATGATGCGGAAATTGCAGGAGTTTCTGAAATAACGGAAGGTTTGTCCCATCAACAAATGCAGTCCCTAACTGACTATTCTTTAAGTAACGTCCGGAGTCGTGCCAGTTTAGGTAAAATCATTACTGCCAAAGATGGTTTTAATTATCGTTATGATAAAGACCCAAAAGCCTTAAAATGGCTGAGAATATAGCTAATGGGGTGACAAACAGATTGAAAGTGAGACAATGACTCTCTATTTGCCAGTTTATGAGTTAACGAGGATTTCAGCGAATCGCCTGGGAGATGGGAAAATAAGGAGGATAAAGTTCTAGCCAGAAAAACTCACCAACGGGATTAATTTCTAAAAAGATATAACGTTCATCTGGTGTGACAATCATATCAATTGCACCATAATTGAGACCGAAATATTTCATTAATTTTAGTAGTTGCTTTTCAATAGTTTTCGGTAAATCATAGGGTTGCCATTGTTGATGGAGCGCTCTTCCCTCTTTTCGCCAATCGTAGATAGCGCCGTCTAATTGTTGGGAATTAATCGCCGCCGTAAATATTTGTTCACCGACGATAGTGATGCGTAATTCCAAAGCTTTAGGAATGTTTTCCTGAAAAGTCATGGGACAAAATTGCAAACCTTCCAAATTACCTAGGTCTTCCTTGGTAACAGGACTGGTAAAAACAACCATTTCCTCTTGGTTGTCTCCATAAATAGCAAATTGAGAAAGCATTTTAGTCACAATTCCCGTCGCTTCAAACTCCTGAGCAAATTGCTTGACAGCTTCAGGATGATTAGAAGTTAAAGTCCCAGGAATTAATAAACCTAATTGTCGCGCCACTTGTAACTGCAATTGTTTATGATTGGCATGATCTACCTTAGCAATTGGATCAAGATGAAAACCGGATAAACTAGCAATCATTCCTCGAATACTTAACCGACATTCCTTAAGAGAAGCTTCGCGAAATTGACTATCCATCCCATCGGGTAATTTTTGTCCGTATCTCATGCGTCGATACCAGACAGCAGAAACTTCTTTTAGCTCTAATTTTTGTTCTCCATCGGTAATAATTCCGCCTTTTTTATCGTCTGAGTAAAGATCAACTTTCACCTCTGTAGGGAAGCGATCGGTATCAAAACGGAAGGCTTTTTTACCCATCGTTTCTATGGCTTTGATTACCAGAGGAATACTTTCATTATCGCGGCTAAAAGTAACAATTAAAACGGTCATAAATCTCCTTGAAAACGTAGGATTAACAATTTTTTGTGCGCCAGCTTTGCCGATCAATCGAAGACTAAAAAATCAGCGATCGCCTGAGAAATAGGTAAATCTAAATCCCGTTCTAACATTCCCCACTCACCGACAGGATTAACTTCTAAAAAAACGTATTCTCCCCCTGGAGTTAAGATAAAATCAAACGCGCCAAAATTCAACCCTAAATTAGCCATAAAAATCTGAAGTTGCTGCAATAGTGAATCGGGTAAAGTATGATGTTGCCAAGCACCTGGATTAATACCCGGTCTTCGCCAATCTACGGCTGAATGATTATACTGAGAAGAATCTAAAGCACCCACAAATGTTTGTCCATTAACCACGACAATTCTCAATTCTAATTGTTTAGGAATTTCCGCTTGAAAAACCATAGGACAATAACGTAAAGATTCCGCTTCCTCAAGGTCTTCTGCTTTCACCCTACTGGTATAAAGAAAAAATTCCGGCGACTCCATACTGTGGGCGATCGCAGTTAACAATTTACTCACCATTCGTCCCTGAACCTGGGAAAAAAACTCCCGGGCAGCATCAGGATTATTGGTCACTAAAGTGGGGGGAATAATCAAGCCAACTTCTGAGGCCAAACGAAGTTGTAATAACTTATTTTTAGCCTTCTCAATTTGCGCTAAATTATCTAACCAACGCGCTGACCTTAAACTATCCCAAAAACCAGCCAAAGTCGTCTGGGATTCTCGCACACAAGCCTCCCGAAACTGAGGATCTAAATCCTCTGTTAGTTCAGGTTGCCAAATACGTCTTGTCCAAACAGATTGCACCTGTTCACTATCAATAGATTGATGGTTATAGGTTAATTGATAAGAACTTTTTTTACCATTAAATTGGGCTGTTAGTTGAACCTCTAAGGGAAATTTATCGGTATCTAAGCGAAAAGGTATGGCTCCTTTTTTTTCTATCGCCTCAGCCACACGGTCAATCGTGAAAAAATCGCCGCTATGGGTCAACAATAAAACAACTTTAGGCGATTCTTTCATATCAGGGGGAAATTCCTGTATTTAAATTTCTTTTTGTCTCTCTTAAGTGGCGACTAATTCTGGTTTAGTCGTCAGAATCGAATATTCACAAGACTGCGGATTGTTCATCTGCTCCTGAGCATTGAGGATTTCTAATTTTGCACGACTACTTAGTACAAACGCTTACGGGGGCGATAATTAGCCACGGATTCCACTAAACCCAAGGCGATAAAATTGGTTAATAAAGATGAACGTCCATAACTTAACCAGGGTAAAGGAATCCCTGTAATCGGGGCTAATCCCACGGTCATGCTAATATTAAGAATTGCCTGAAAAGCGATCATCGAGAGAACACCGATCGCTATTAAAGAACCAAAGTTTTCTTTAGCAGTATTAGCAATGACTAACAAACGCCAACAAACCAACCAGAAAGCTATTAAAACTAGAATACTGCCAACAAAACCAAATTCTTCCCCGACTACGGTGAAGATAAAATCGGTGTGTTGTTCAGGAATAAAATTTAATTGGGTTTGGGTGCCTTGGTGTAATCCCCGTCCCAATAATTCTCCAGATCCGATGGCAATGCGGGATTGAATTAATTGATAACCTCCCCCCAAAGGATTCTTTTCTGGGTCAAGAAATAGGGTTAAACGATCTTTTTGATATTCTTTTAATAAACCCCAAAAAACCTCGCCCAATTTACCCACTACCAGATTAGTTGCCACCACGAGGAAAGTAGATAAAAAACGGTAGGGAAGGGTAAACCAAGCAAGTACAGCGATGATAATTGCTAAAACAATCCAAGCAGGAAAAAGTAAATTAAACAGAAAAACCGATGCGAGGGGAGATAAGAGGATAATCATCCAAGGCAGTTTCGCATTAGCCCAGTAAATCATGCCTAGGGTAATTGCACCAAAGACTAATCCCGTTCCCAGGTCCGGCTGCGCCATAATTAATACCCAGGGTACGGCAGTGACGGCAAATACACGAGCGATCGCAAAAAGATTATCGGCGGGACGATGATGTAGGAGGGCTGCCAGGGTGATAATTAAACCTACCTTGGCAAATTCCGACGGTTGCACGTTAAAACTGCCGATATTAATCCAACTTTGCGCCCCATTCGCCGTCACCCCTAGGACAATTACCGCAATTAGGGAGAGATTGGTGAGAAGATAGGTTAACCAGTGCCATTTCAGCAGACTTTCGTAACGACAACGGGCCAGCAATAAAGCGATCGCCACTCCCACGCATCCGAATAACCAGTGTTGCCACCAGTCGAGAGCAGTGGTATGTCTTTCGGCACTACGAATCATTAAACCACCGAAAACGGTTAAACCCGTCACCAAAACGAACAAAAGCCAATCAATTTGGGCTATATCCCGGAAAATAAAGCTAAACTGCTCACTAAAACCGCTTAGTTTCCTACTAACAAGGGACTGTCTTCTCACCATTTCTCTCCCCACATTTACTGACTAACTATAGGCTGCTACGGATACTTTCGCCGCCACCTGACGAGCGATCGCTATCAAGGCTTTAGCTGAGGCCGATTCTGGTTGCCCCAAGACTACTGGTACACCAGTATCACCACCTTCCCGGAGGGATATTTCCAGAGGCACACATCCCAGTAAAGGAATGCCCAATTCTTGCGAGGTTTTTTCCCCACCACCGGACCCAAATAGATCATAGGAGCGATCGGGCTGATCGGGGGGGATAAAATAACTCATATTTTCCACGATACCCAAAACCCGCGCCCCTAGCTGTTGGAACATTTTTAAACCCCGGCGCGCATCAATTAAAGAAACCGTCTGGGGAGTGGTAACAATCACCGCACCGGCGAGGGGGACCGATTGAATTAAAGTTAATTGTGCATCCCCGGTACCGGGAGGCATATCGACGATTAAATAGTCTAAATTGCCCCAGTTGACTTGATAGAGAAACTGACGGATAATGCCGTTTAACATCGGACCGCGCCAGATTACCGGTTGATCGGGGTTAATTAAAAAGCCCATGGAAACCATTTTGATGCCATGGTTGAAAGCGGGTTCCAATATCTCGCCATTTGCGCCCTGTACGGTCACTTGTGCGTCATTTAAGCCCAACATTGTCGGGGCGTTGGGGCCGTAGATGTCCGCGTCTAATAGCCCCACTTTTGCCCCTAAATGAGCCAAGGCGACGGCGATATTGACAGCCACGGTACTTTTTCCCACACCGCCCTTACCACTGGAAACAGCGATAATATTTTTAACCCCCTCCACACCTTGGCGATCGGGTAAAGCTTTTTGTTGCGGGGTTTCGGCAGTTACTGCCACAGCGACACTTTCCACCCCGGGCAGCTGTTTAACGGCTTTTTGGCAGTCTTCCACGATAAATTCGCGTAAAGGACAGGCAGGAGTGGTCAAAACTAGGGTAAAGCTAACTTTTCCGCCATCGATCGCCACATTGCGGATCATGTTCAATTCCACTAAGCTTTTTTGCAGTTCTGGATCTTGAACGGGACGTAATACTTCTAAAATCGATGCGGTATCAAGGGGCATGGTTTCAGTGTCTCTAGTCAAGTATTGTTCTTATGGTTATTTATCTTAACCTTGTGGGGGGTTGGGTGTTGGATGGTGTTGGGGTTTTAGGGTGTTAGGGTGTTAGGGTTTTAGTTGAAATTCCCCCATTTCCCCATTCCCCCATTTCCCCATTCCCCCATTCCCCCATTCCCCACCTCCCCATTCCCCACCTCCCCATTCCCCCACTTCCCCATTCCCCCACTTCCCCATTCCCCCATTTCCCCATATATCTCTAGATTACGGTAATAGGATCGCCGACTTTAATTGTACCTGTCTTTTCTGGGATGACATTTTCTCCGAACATGATGCCCCCGGGGAAACTGCGAAAAGTGCTTAAGGTTTTTAGGGGTTCCATCTGGGAATTTCTCCTACCTGTTTCTTGATCGGTGGTGGTGATAATACAGCGACTACAGGGTTTAACCAGAACATAATTTATCTCTCCAATTGTGATCTTTTGCCAACTACTTTCGCTAAAAGCTCGATCGCTACTAATAACAATATTAGGCCGAAAACGATTCATCGGCACTGGTGCGACTAAACGCTGATTTAAGTCCGCTAAAGAAGCAGTATTAGTCAATAAAATTGGATAACCATCGGCAAAGCTGACGGGAGTATGATCATTCCCTGCATAGCGAGGATTCGCGGGACGTGGATAATCGGGAGATTGTCGCAATAAACGACAGGGAATGTCCAGAATTTTCTCAAACCATTCGGCAATTTCATTCCCTTGATCGATGGCTATGGTTTGAGATTCCCAGATTTGAACCGCTCTTTTTTCTCCTGTGAAATTAGGCTGGAAAGTCAGGGAATATTGAGATGTTTTCAGAGAAAAGTTATCCTCTGTTATGGTGACAGAAACGGTGGCTAATTGCGGATATTCTCTTTGGGTGATAAATTTACCCTTGCCATCCACTAACATCATTTCCCGATCCCAGAGTAAACCTTTAGGAGTCACTTCAGCTTGGGATAATTGAATACCTCGACAGGATTTAATCGGGTAGATATAAAGATCAGTAACCTGCATTTTCTTTCAGTAGTTCTACATATTTTTTCGCCACATCTTCCCAAGTCCAGAGATTAATTTTATTGGGAATATCTTCGGGTAACAAGCGAGGAATTGGATTGAGGATAAATTGTTCTAAACAGTTGGCTAAACTGTCCGCATCTCCCCTAGGATAGAATTGCACTCTTTCGGGACAATTATATAATTCTACCTGTTCTTGAAACACTTCTAAATCGGAAGCGATAACGGGAATACCTTGTAAAATTGCTTCCGCTATTGCCAATCCAAAACCTTCGTATTTTGAGGGAAATACCACACAGGAACAGGTTTGATAATAAAATTGTAAGGTTTCATAGTCTTGATAACCTAATCCCTTGATATGACTCTCGAAAATTTCTTTATTTTCCTGATAAAGTTGGGTACATTCGGCGAGATAGTCTTGGTATTCTTGGGTTTTGGATTGTTGAGATAATTGCAGATTTCCACTAACTAGATTATCGGTTTCTTTACCGATAAAAACTATTTGAAATTTTAAACCTTGTTTCGCTAGTTTAATGGCTGCTTTGAGCAAAGTCAGATGATCTTTGTAGATACCAAAGGAGGAGGGAAAATAAAAATTAACTAGCTCACTTTTGACTAAATCACTCTTGGGATTAGACTGCTCGATAAGTCCTGCTAAGGGTACAGCTTTTAACTTACTAGCATAGGTAGCATTGGGAAAAACTTTTAAAACATCGTCTTTAGTTTTTTGGGAAATTGTGAAGAGTAGATCGGCCCGATCTAACCATTCTTTTAAGACTTCATTGTAGGGTTCTTGATAGGATTCTGAGTAGGTTAAGGGAGCAAATTGCCAAAAGACATCATAAATAATGCCACTTAAAGTAACCTTGACATTAGGAGGAGAAATCCGATTAGTCATCCCATACAAACAATGATCAGCTTGGTAACGCTTGATAATCTGATTAATTCTTGTCTCGATGCGTAAAAGTTCAATTCTACGAGAGAAAAGACGATGAATAGAAGTCAGTCTTAGGGTTTTATAAAAATTCGCAAGAAGACCATAAAAATAGATTAGTTTCGTCTCAAAACTCTGAGTATAAAAATCAAAATTTTCGTAGATAATTTTATCGGAATCGGGCATTAAAGACTTAAAATATTCAATATCATTACGGGGAAGTACGATAATAATTTGTTCGACGTATTCTAATAAGCTAGGTATTAAAGAGATAATGACTCTTTCTACTCCTCCTTTGCGATAAAACACGATCGGGATGACAATTTTCATAGATTTCCTTGTCGATAGCTGGCAATAAAAAGATTGATTTTTGACATGAACCCATTATATGATAGGCTCGAATTGTTTTACTGAGTCGATAAATCGAGTTAAATTCAAGCAACTAAGACTCTATCACCCATCGCCCCTATTTTCCCTCGATCTTGGAGAAAAAGAGTGTCACAAGCTACTCCATCCCTACAATCTAATCTCAAACAATGGCTACGAGCCAGCGCACCTTCCCTATTTAAAATTAAACAGCGTTTGAGTACCCGTCGTTGGCCGAAAAAATCGATCGTTATTTACACAGAAAAATATCGTCCCATGCTTCCGGCGGAAATTTGGCAACGGGGGGCCAGTGGCACCCAGGCATCGGTGGCTTTTTTAGCGCAAGAATGGACGAAATGCGGCTATAAAGTGACGATTTTTGGCAATTGTGAGGGTATGGAAGGGGAACAGGACGGTATTCGCTATGTTAATTATTACCACATGAATTGGCAAGATCACTTTGAGACATTGGTGATCTCTCGTCATCCCACCTATTGCCGTCCTGGTACCAAGGCAGAACGAATTTTTTTTGATTGGCAAGATATTAAAGTGCCGGCAGCCTCCTATACCCCCGAAATTTTGGCTAGATATGACAAAATTTTCTGTAAAAGCCAATATCAACGGGATTTACTGGATTTCTGTGCCGATCATCAATGTCCGATTGTTCCTAATGGTATCGATACTTCCCTTTTGGCTGTAAGTGAGACAGTGCCGGAAAGTGACTATCTTCCCTATCGTCTAGTCTATGCCTCTCGTTATTATCGCGGCCTAGAGTCGATGTTAAAGTATGGCTGGCCGATTATCAAGGCGGAAATCCCAGAGACAGAATTACACCTCTACTATGGTTTTACTAAACGGGATGGCATTGGCGATCGCAGGCAATGGCGCGATAATTTAATCGCTTTGATTAAAGCTAGTGCGGGGGTAGTTGATCGCGGAATGATCGGTTATCGTCAACTAATCGAGGAAAAAGCGCGCTCTGCTATTCATTACTACGGTTGCACCTATCGTGAGATCGATTGTATTTCCGTGCGCGAGTCGGCAGTGGTGGGCTCTCTGCCAGTGGTGACGGATTTTGCCGTTTTTCGAGAAAAAGACTACTGTGTGAAAGTACCGGGGGAAGTAACCGATCCGGCTACTCAGGAAGCTATAGCCTGGAAAATTGTCGAATTACTGAAAAATCCCCAGCTTTTAGCCCAAGAGCGCGAAAGATGTCGTCAAATTGCCCTAACTGACACCTGGGAGCGATCAGCCGCCGCTTGGTTAGATGTGATTGAAGCGGATTCTTAGGCAAGCATTTCCTCTAAAACCCTGGCTACGCTTAGGATTAAGTCTTCGCGATCGGGGGCAGCGATGATTTGCAAACCTAAAGGTAGTTGGGATGGACGTTTAATCGGCAAAGAAAGGGCAGGTAAACCGATAAAAGAAAAAGGTTGGGTGAATCTACCTAAATTAGGTCTAATTAATAGCTCTTGCCCGTCAATAATCATTTTTTCTACTCCTAACGGCGGCGCAATACAGGGAATCGTCGGGGTGAGAATAATATCGACTTCGGTGAAAATCTCTCGCAGACGATCGCGATACCAACGGCGAAAACGTTGAGCCTGTAAATACCAGCTAGAGGGAATTAATGCCCCTGCCAAGAAGCGATCCCGGGTTGCGGGGTCAAAATCCTCTAATCTGGCCTGTAAACGCGGTAAATGCCAATTTGCTCCTTCTGCAGCGGTAATTATATAGGCGGCTGCCCTGGCGCGGGCGGTTTCGGGAATGGTGATTTTTTTGGTCACTCCTAAACGTTCGGCGATCGCTGTCACCGCCTCGATTACTTCTGGTTCGGCTCCCTGCTGAAAATAATCGTCGGCAAGGGCTATTTTTACGCCCTCTAAGCCATTAAAAGGGGCTTTAAGGTTATTTTTGGCAAAAAGACTCCAAATAGCCGCCATATCCGCCACATTGCCGCTAAAAAATCCCAGATGATCCAAACTACTAACGAACAAAAATAGTCCCTGACGGGATACGCGCCCAAAGGTGGGTTTTAGCCCCACCACGCCACAGCAAGCGGCGGGAACCCTCACCGAACCATTAGTATCAGAACCGAGGGCGAGAGGCACTAAATTAGCGGCAACGGCAGCGGCGGAACCGCCGGAGGATCCCCCCGATATGCGACTAGGATCGCGGGGGTTGGGAGTGGCCCCATAATGGGCATTTTCGGTGACAAAACCGTAGGCGTACTCATCCATATTGGTCGCCCCCACCAAAACTGCCCCGGCCGCTTCTAGGGTTTGAATAGCGCTCGCATCCTGTCTTGCTGGGGGATTATCCCGATTGATTTTGGAACCGGCTAAAGTGACAATACCCTCGATATCAAAGAGATTTTTGACGGCGAAGGGGACTCCTGCTAAGACACCGACGGATTCCCCATTAGCGATCGCTTGATCGATTTTTTGGGCTTGAGCGAGCGCCCTAGGGTGTAAAATGTCGGTAAAACAATTTAAATGGCGATTTTTCGCCTCTATCACCGCCAAAGTCTGGCTAATAACTTCTAAGGCTCTAGTTTGACGATTTTGGATCGATCGAGCTAAATTGCTCACAGAAATAGTCATGGTTCAAAGCTGAGGGCGCTTTCCCCGTCATCCTCTAAGGGAAATTCTGTCACTAAACTGGCGATTTCTTGCAAGCGTTGCCAGTTTTCAACCACAGAATTTAAATAGCGATCGGGAATGGTTAAATCAAGGATTTTCGCCATGATTATAATATATTCTTCCGGGTTATTCATAGATTTTGTTCAGGCTGGGGGGAAGGAGATAAAGAGTTGCTTGAAAGCAGCGCTCAGGAATAAAATCGCCACCTAGTTAAGCTTTGAAAATTGCTAGGATTTGACATCCTCACCGCCGGGGCCGGACGGTGATGACCGGCAGATCAAACAAGCTTAATTGAATGATCTTCGGCTGGGTTGACGCGACCCAGGATACTGCTTCTTTAACAGAAGTCTTACGTTTTCCGACCCGTCCGTTTTTTGTGGTCTCCGATTGCCCACCGGCGACCTTGATATTAATTGCGGCGTTTACATCCCTATCATGGAAAGTCCCACAGAAAAGACATTCCCACTCGCGGATATTTAACGCCTTTTTCCCGCCAATATTCCCACAACAGGAACATCTCTGAGACGTTTACATCGAGAAATTATCCGAAAATCACGCCCATATTTATCAGATTTTGCCGATAGCATATCTCGAAAATAACGCCATCCTAAGTCTGATATGGCACGGGATAACTTCCGATTTTTAACCATTCCCGATGTGTTTAAATCCTCTAAAATTATCGTTTGATTTTCACGAACAATTCTAGTGGATAGTTTATGCAAGAAATCAGTGCGAGTGTCCTTAATCTTTGCGTGGATTTTAGCTACTCGTTTTCTGGCTTTTTCCCGTCGGTTACTTCCCTTCTGTTTTCTAGAAAGGTTTCTCTGTGCTTTTTTAAGCCGTTTTAATCGTCTTTTTAAAGGTTTTGGTGCATCTATTTTTTCTCCTGTGTCTAATGTGGCAAAAGTAGCAATCCCTAGTCAGTAATCAGTAACCAGTAATCAGTGAAAAGAAAGCTCCGAACTTGCCACTTGATAATACTAACGGAAAACTCAAACCTGATAACTGATAACTGATAACTACTAACTGATAACTACTAACGGAAAACTCAAACCTGATAACTGATAACTGATAACTGATAACTGATAACTGATAACTGATAATGGACGACTCCAAACGACTTTTAAATCACCGATTTTTGCTAAAGTAACGTGGTGTTGATTGACGATAAAGCCATTATCGGTAAATCTTGCTGATTGTTTAGATTTACGTTTTTTAAACTTAGGAGGTTTTACTTTCTTTCCTTTTCTTTCTCCCTTACAAGATGCCAAAAAGTTAGAATAGGCTGTCTCTAAATCTCTCAAAGACTGTTGTAAAGGAATAGAAGAAACCTCAGTCAGCCAGACTTTTTCTGTTGTCTTTTTAATTTGAGTTAGTCTTTTGGACAACTCTGTATATTTTGGCTTTTTCTCTCCTTGTTGATAGAGTTCTTGGCAGTAAGCTAAGGTATCGTTCCAGACAACACGCACACACCCGAACAATTGAGACAAAAGCCTCTTTTGTTGGTTAGTTGGGTAAATGCGGTATTGATACCTTGCTTTCATTGAGTTAAAATATGTGTGTCTGCATTCTATTGCAACTAGGTCTGCTAATTATGTCAAGTCATCTACGAAAAGAAAGACAATCTATAATCAGTGATCAGTAAACAGTAATCAGTAAACATTAAACATTAAAAAGACAGTAGGAAACTTCTATTTAATACTGCACACTTAAAAACTCACATCTGATAACTGATGACTTACCCACTGATAACTGATAACTGATAACTGATAAGAGAAAATCTCCCGTAAATACGGCTCTACCGAATCTGTCATGTAAAACTATCAATAACTCATGCTTGTAAAGCTTGTATACTAAGGCTTTGAGTTTTTGTTAAATTGATATTTATCAACTTTAGAGCATTGCAGGGCAGAGAGGGAGCTTGAGGAATTTTCTACAGTGTAAGTTCGGAAGAACCGTTAATTTTAGCTATCAGCCACTACTCCGTCAGCTGGGAATCAGTTATCAGGCGCGAAAGTGTTGGGGTTTTAGGGTGTTAGGGTTTTGGGGTATTAGTGGAAATTTCCCCATTTCCCCATTTCCCCATCACCTCACTCCTATACTTTAGGGTTTAATTGCGTACAAAGTGCCGACATTTTTACTGCGAGGCATCCGGGAGAAGATGATAAAACCGAAGTCTTGCAGATGCTTAACTAAAGCATCGGGACCCTTTTTATGCCATTCCATCATGATAATTTTAATCTGTCCTAATTGACCAGTTGCCGCTAAAGAATCGAGGATTTCGTATTCGGAACCTTCACAATCAATCTTGGCAACAATATCGCTATCGGGATAATCAGAGGTAATACCTTTGAACACATCGGTGAAAGGTTTAAGAATTAAATCGGCTGTAGCGGGTTGTTTCGAGGCAAAAGGTTTTAATTGGTTGTCAATACCAGAAATACCAACACTACCTTTCACGGTGTAATCGTACTCTACTTGAATAATTTCATCACGAGCGCCGACTCCATAATCAAAAGCTTTAATCTTCTCCGCTAGATTAGGATTGAGGGCAAAATTTCTTAAAGCTTGGTCGTAGGTAGCCTTAAAAGGTTCGTAACTATAGACAGCTTTCACATTAGCTCGATTGGCAAAAAAGAGACTAGCAAAACCAGTATTCATACCAATATCGATCGCTACACAGGGCTGATCATAGAGGAAATTATAGACACCTAAAAGGAAAATTTCATGAGCGATATCTAAATCCTGTCCCGTCTCGATAATTAACTTAACTCCATCGATCTCGATAATTAATTCCTGTTGCTCATCGATGTAAAATTTACAATCAGCCAGAGACTTTAAGGCGTTAGCTTTGTTAAAAACTTTACTACCCAAGAGGAAATCTTGCTTATTTTTGCTTAAACTGACACCTAAAGGTTTATAGAAAAGTTGACCAGATTTAGCATCATATTCCACATAATTAGGACTAATATTATGCTCTGCCAATTGACTAGACCAATATTGATCGGCAATATGGGGGTAAGTCTTAAATTGTCGATAGCGTTTATGTGCATCTAACAGTTTTTGATAAAGCATTGCTTGTCTAGCCTCGATTTTTTAGGATGGATGAAGGTAATTTTATGGACAAGTTTGACAAAGTTTGATAGGCTTGTCAAGAAAATCCCTCGTCTCTGAGCATCAGAAGTGAGGAAACCCATCTCAAACAAGGTAACACAGACCATCAGGAGTTAACACGCCTTGAATTACTCTGATTTTATATTTTGGTGGATATTAATCCTTTTTAGCGTTCCTTTCTTAACGGCACGCTATATAGCGAAGTCCTTCAATCTCTGGCGAGGTGTTTTTGATGGGGTCGGATTAGCGGCGCTGTCCCTAATCCTGTTTTATTACGCCAGTCGCACCAGTTTCCTCGTTTTCATCGTCTCCCTAGCCTTTAACTACATTATGGTCTGGCTAGTGCTGAAAATGAGCGGCTGGAAGGCGAATCTCCTCGCTACTATCGTTATCGTCATCGATATTCTTGTCCTCGCCTACTTCAAGTATTTCGGCTTTTTTGTCCAGGAAGTCATCGGATTGTTCGTTTCTCTCCCCCCTAACTGGAAGGAACTTTCCCCAATCCCCGTGCCTACCCAAATACCGCCGGGGGTATCCTTTTATACCTTCCAGATGGTGGCTTTCGTGGTGGACTCCCTACGGGAAAAGAAAAAGAAACCCCTAGCCGTCCTCGATTATGTCAATTTTATCTCCTTTTTCCCGCAAATTGTCGCAGGTCCGATCGAGCGTCGCCGGGATTTATTACCACAAATTGAATCCTTTCGTCTCAAATTTACAGGAGAAAACTTCGAGAAGGGTTTGCGTTGGCTTTCCCTCGGTTTATTTATGAAATTTGTCCTCGCCGATAACCTTGCTCCCTACATCGAATTAGATAAGATGATTGACAATGCTTGGTATATCTGGTTTGAGGCCTTTTTATTCACCCTGAGAATCTATTTTGACTTCGGCGGTTATAGCTTTATTGCTGTTGGTTTAGCCTATTTTGTCGGCATTAGATTGGAATTAAACTTTTTAGCTCCCTACACATCCCAAAGTATTAACGAATTTTGGCGACGTTGGCATATTACCCTTAGCACCTGGTTTCGGGATTATGTGTTTTTACCCCTGATGGGTTCCAATAAAAATTGGGCGCCTTTTTATCTATTTATCACCTTTACTCTTTCAGGTTTCTGGCACGGTGCAGCTTGGAATTTTATCTTTTGGGGTGCTTACCACGGAGCATTATTATTATTACTGCGTTATCTAGGCCGACCTTTCTATGCTTTCGTCGGGAAATACGTTTCTCAGCCGCAAATTGTCTCCTGGGCCTTAACGCAATTGGCTGTCATTTTTGGCTGTCTCTTTTTCATGGAGATTAACACCAGAAGATTAATCGGCAAAATGCTGGTTATTGCCAATCCTTTCAATTATTCCCTGGCTAATATCGGGGAAATTTTTAGTTCCTATAGTCTTAATCAAGGAGCAGTTTTAAGCGTCGCTTTAGTTCTTGGTATCATTGTTTTAATCCTCGAACATCTGGCTATTGCCCAGAAAAAGTTTGAATATGAACTATTGTTATCCCCTTGGCTGTCTAAAATATTGCTAGGTTTAACTATTCTCCTCGCTTCCACTAATACCGGTGACTTTATTTACTTTGAATTCTGATGAATACTAAATCCTTCAACATTTTCCCCTGGTTAGCTTCTCTGGGAGTCGCTTGGTCCCTCGGCTTTGTTTACAATGTCATCTACGGCGGCGAATTAAGCTGGTTGCGGATGATGTACGAAGAAAAATCTGCGATCGCTGCTAGGGTCGAAGGACCGCGGCGTTTAATCGTCACGGCGGGATCGGGGGCGCATTATAGCATAAATTCGGAATTAATGGCCAAAGAATTGGGAATGCCCGTGGTTAACTTCGGTTTACAGGGGGACATCGGGTTAAATGTCATTGCCGCTATGATTCTCGAAAAAGCACGCCAAGGGGATGTCATTCTGCTGATTCCTGAATATCTCATGCTCATGGATGAGGACGGTTTTAATCGCGGCGAAGGACTTTGGGGATCCGCACCTTTTAGCGTCGCTATTGGCAAACCGGGGTTAGGTGAGATACCTTTAAAAACCATGATCGAGGATACTTGGTTATTAGGTATTCCGGGGATGCGTCCAGTTACTAAATCGATGGTTGATTTATTCACTAAAGGCAGAATGACGGGTTATCTTTCCGATCCAATTACTAATACAGGTGATCCGACTATAGTTAAGGAAAGAACAGGGAAATGGTGGCAAATGACCTTTGATACTCCTGCCTCTGCTCACTCGATTAAAGCTATTGAAAAGCTCAAGAAAGATTTAGAAGCAAAAGGTGCGACTTTAGTGGTTTCTTTGCCCTGGGTTTATGCTAAAAATGATGGTAAAACCGTTGCTAATATTCGCAAGTCGGCTGAAGAATTAAGTCGGGTTGTGCCAACAATTTACGACCCAAAAGACTTGAATATTAAGACCGATTCTACTATTTTTGCTGACACTCACTATCATCTTTTGCCCCCGGCGAGAATTATTCGTTCAGAACAATTAGTTTCGGAACTGAAACCCCTCTTAAACACAACTGAGAACAAAAATCCATGAATAAACCTATAACTAAGATTTGCATTCTGGGAGGTGGTTTTGGTGGTTTATACACGGCACTCGATTTGAGTCGATTAACAGCAGTAAAATCGGGTCAATGGCAAATAACTTTAGTCGAACCAAAAGAACATTTTCTCTTTACTCCCCTTCTCTATGAACTGATTACAGGAGAATTGCAACGCTGGGAAATTGCCCCCTCCTACCGTCAATTATTAACAGGAACTCAGGTTAATTTAAAAACTCAAAAAGCCAGTAATATTGACTTAAATAATCGTCAAGTATATTTAGAAAATGAGGAAATTTTAGCTTACGATTACCTCGTTTTAGCGGTGGGAGTTCGCAATCGTTGGCCGGCTATACCGGGGTTAGCTGATTATGGGCTAACTTTTCGGAGTTTAGAGGATGTGGAAAGATTACAAACGGCAATTCATGACTTAGAAACTCAAGGAAAATCCTCAATTAATTTAGCAATTATTGGCGGCGGTCCCAATGGGGTAGAATTAGCCTGTAAGGTGGCTGATCGTTTAGGAAAAAAAGGCAAAGTTCACCTAGTGGAAAGGAACGAGGAAATACTGCAAAACTTCCCTAAATCCGTGCGTGTTGCTTCCTATCGTTCCCTTTTAGCCAAGAATGTTAGTATCTATTTAAACACGGGATTAAAGGAAGTTACCGCTAATTCCATAACCGTATTTAAAGATAATACAAATGAATTCATCTCCATTGATTTATTATTGTGGACAGCAGGAACCCAAGCACAGGATTGGATCAATAATTTAGATTGTCAGAAAACAGCACAAGGCAAATTATTAACCCGTTCCAGTTTACAATTATTGGACTATACCGAAGTTTTTGCCGTTGGGGATATAGCCGAAATTTATCCTAATAAACAGGTAATTCCTGCCACAGCACAGGCAGCCTATCAAGCAGCCAGTGTAGTAGCCAAAAATATCTCGGCAGTGATCAGAAAAAAATCGCCCCAACCCTATTATTATCTGCATTTAGGAGATATGTTAACCCTGGGTAAACAATCAGCCCTTGTCTCCAGTTTTGGCATTAATATTACTGGTAGATTAGCCGATATAATGCGTCGATTTGTCTATATACTGCGTTTACCCAGCAAACGCCATCAATTGAAAGTGTTTCAACATTGGGCAAAAAAAATTCTTCTCCGACTCCGTTATTCACAGGTGTTATCTAATACTAAATCCGTTGAGTATAGGCTACATATCAGGAGAGGAAAAAGGCAAAAGGGAGAATAAATAATCAGTTCCAACCAGGTTGTTAGTCCTTACACAATTGGCTACAATAGCCCTACACAAGCTACGAGAGAAAAGTATGCCTGAATTAAAAATTAGTATTAGTGAGGCTGCCCACAAAACGCTGTTAGCACTTGTTGACTCCTCTGGGGATACGCTCCCAACAGTATTAGACAAAGCCATCGAAAATTATCGCAGATATGTTTTTCTAGTTCAAGCGAATGAAGCCTTCGCCGCCTTAGGGAAGAATGAGACTTTATGGCAAGAGGAAATTTCTGAAAGGCAGACATGGGGGCAAACTCTCGCTGATGGAGTAGAAGGGTAGTGGCAAAAATTACCAGAGGAGAAATATGGCTAGGGACTTGCGCTTTGATAATGTACCTTTTGGGCGAACGCAGTTCGCCCCTACATTGTGGACAAAATCCGTTACTGTAGGGGCGCAAAGCTTGCGCCCTCCGCGCGGAGGGGGTTTGCTGATCACCCTAAGTAGGGGGAGAGCCTTCGAGATGTTAGGGACTTGCGCTTTGATAATCTGCCATCTGGCTGGTCTGGTTCTTCTACAGAGCGATTTTCAAAGCTGGGATATTATTCCTACGCAAGTCCCTAAACTCACAGCTTCAATCAATGTGCATGGTGCGTTCCCAAAAATCGATCGGTGGAGCAGTAGGAGCCAGATTAGGGAACGCACCCTACAAGATCGGCTACGTTTACCCAGCAAACGCCATCAGTTGAAAGTGTTTCAACATTGGGCAAAAAAAATTCTTCTCCGACTCCGTTATTCACAGGTATTATCTAAGCAACCGATTGAATCCAAAAATACTCGTTAATTGTAGTTAAAATCCATGAAAACCTTTCTCAAAAGTATGGCAGCACCTTGGCAAGCAATCCCAGAGATTCTTAAAAACCTTAAGTCTCTGAAGGCTATCTTGGATATTGGGTAAAAAATGTTCACAATATTACATTATGGGCGCAAGCGTTGCGCCCCTACCATTGGCGCAAGAATATCTATTGTAGGGGCGAATTGCATTCGCCCTCTTTTTAGGTTACACTTCATCTTGATGAGAAACACCCTAACCTTGTATTAATGCAAGAAATGACGAATTCCCGTCAAAACCATAATTAAACCTAACTCATTAGCGGCTTTAATTGAATCCTGATCTTTTAAAGAACCTCCGGGTTGAACAATTGCCTCGATACCAAACTGGGCCGCCGTGCGAACAGAATCATCAAAAGGGAAAAAACCATCACTAGCTAAATAGCCCCCTTTGGCTGCTTTTCCTGCTTGTTCAAGGGCAATTTTTACCGAACCAACGCGATTCATTTGCCCCGCACCAACACCTAAAGTAGTTTGATTTTTCGTCACCACAATAGCGTTAGATTTAACGTGCTTAGAGACTTTCCAAGCAAACAGTAATTCCGCTAATTGTGCAGGGGTGGGTTGTTTTTCCGTCACCACGCGCCACTCGTCCGGGGTTTCTATCACGTCATCCGATGCTTGCACTAGAAAACCGCCGGCGATAACTTTTACCGTTTGTTTTTCCCCCTGACTTAAATCTGGTAGGGTTAAAATCCTTACTTTTGACTTTTTAGCCAGAATATCCCGGGCGACCGGGCTACAATCGGGGGCAACCACGCATTCTAGGAAGGTTTTCGTTAATTCTTTAGCGGTTGCTTCATCTATGGCTTGATTTAGGGCAACAATACCCCCAAAAGCGGAGGTAGAATCGGCATTAAAAGCTTTAGTATAAGCTTCTACCAAACTATCACCGATCGCCACCCCACAGGGATTAGTGTGTTTCAAGATAGCGGCGGCCGGTTCTTCCCTGCCGAATTCGGCGATTAAACGGCGGGCTGCTTCCAAATCGACTAAATTGTTATAACTTAGTTCTTTTCCCTGTAATAAGGTCGCTTTTCCCCAACCGTGAGCCATTGTACCGCTGCCATACCAAGTGGCACTTTGGTGGGGATTTTCGCCGTAACGCAGGGTTTGTAGGGCATTTCCCGCCAAATTAAAGCGCGTCGTTTCTCCGTTTAAGCTGGCGAAATAGGATGCGATCGCACCATCGTAGGCATTGGTTAAAGCGAAGGTTTCCCCCGCCATTTTTTGACGGAATTCTCGGGAGATTTCGCCGTTATTTTGCCGTAATTGGCTTAAATACTGCTCGTAATACTTGGGGTTACTGATGACAGTCAAATGGGCGAAATTTTTAGCTGCGGCGCGTAACATCGCCGGACCACCAATATCGATTTGTTCGATCGCCTGAGCAGTGGTAACATCAGGATTAGCGATCGTCTGTTCAAAGGGATAGAGATTAACCACCACCAAATCAAAGGGACGAATTTGATTAGCCGCCATTTCCGCTAAATCTGACTGCCAATCCCTTCTAGCCAAAATACCGCCATGGATGCGAGGATGGAGAGTTTTCACCCTTCCGCCCAAGATTTCAGGAGATCCTGTATATTCTCCCACTTTAATCACGGGAATTCCCGCCGATTGCAGTGTTTTGGCGGTTCCTCCACTGCTAATAATTTCAAAATCAAATTCTTCTGTTAGCTGACGGGTAAAGTCAACTATTCCAGTTTTGTCAGTCACGCTGATCAGCGCTAAACGTCCCATAGTAGTGATCTATAAGCAACCATTTCAGTATATCTCAGTCCTAACCCGTTAAAAATTTAAAAAAAGTAGGTTGGTAAATAATCAGATGCTTCTATATTTTTGTCTGTTAAATAGCAACTTATGCCAAGAAAAAAATGTCGTTGTCAGATCAGAAGAGGAAAGATGGGCGTTGCTGAATCAAGGTATGAATGACAACCTTGCACCCATCCAAAAGTTAGTTTGGGTCTAGGTTTTAAAAATCCCACACAAGAAGATTCATATCTCAAATCAGCAACGCCCGAAATGATTTCTCTGGGGGGGGTTTTTAGCGGCAATGTCGGTTTTTTGCAGTTGGATCGGTTCTATCATTTAGTCGGTGAACGGGATACAGTAGAACCGATCGGCTGGACGATTTTTCCCGAACGCTGGCCGATCGCTTGGTTGTCCTACTGGAATCAAGCTCGTCGTCTCGGCATTATCAAGATTATCTCCCTGGGGCCTACCCATCATAACGGGGTTATGGCTTATATGGACGGTGAAAGAACCTTGGCCGATGGTCGCACCTGTCGCCGGCAAACCGTGGACACTGTGGCTAAATTAATCTCTTTTCCTTAGCTGCTCTCAAAGTTCCCCGGAAAGATTTAGACTGACTGATCATGACTATTGGCCACTGGTTCGGGGCTATCCTCGCCAATCCAAGCTCTGACTAACTCGTAGCAGAGACCGAGGAGAACTGGCCCGACGAACAAACCAATAATCCCGTAGGCGATTACTCCCCCGAACACCCCTAGCAGAATCACCACCATGGGAATGGGCAGGCCGCGCCCCATTAAGATGGGTTTGAGGAAATTATCGACCAAGGTGGCGGGAATCATCCAGATTGTAAACAAGAGGGCGGTGGAATAGGGTAGTGTTGCCCAAGCGTGAATGAGCGCCCCCAAGACAATCAAACCGGGGCCAATTTGGAGAATGCCCAAAAGTAGGGCGAGAAAAGTTAATAAACCGGCCGCAGGCGTTCCCACGGTCACTAAACCGATGCCGATCAAAAGACTCTGGATAATGGCAACGCCAATAATACCGCGGCTAACATTACGCACGGTGGAGGCGGTAAGACTGGCCAGCGCAATTCCTCGACCTGGGGCGATTTTTTCCGCTAACCGGTTCATCAGGTGAGTCAGATTTTTAGCCGAGAGGGTCAGTGCCGCCGCAATCAGAATCGAGACGATAAATTTCAGCACCGTCAGACCGGTGCTGGTAGCTAGGGAAAGGGAGATTTTCCCCAATTCTTTTAATTGTGGCTCGAAGCGTTGAAGAAATTGACCAGTGTTATCTGATGCCTGCTGCCAGAGACTGGCAATCCTTTCGCCGATCAGCGGCCAGGTGGCCACATCGGCGGGGGGAGGGGGAATCACCGCCGCACCGGTATCGATATATTCGGCCAGCGTTCGCAGATTACCCGCCAGAACCGCTGCGATGGCACTCACCGGACCGATAATAATCCCTAGACAAATTAGGGTGAGGAGAACTGTGGCCAGTTTCGTCCGGCCCGCGAGCAACTTTTTTAACCAGAGAAAGAGGGGATACCAAGCGATCGCTAGAATTGCTCCCCAGAGGATCATGGTTAGGAAGGGACGCAGCAGGGTAAAACCAGCAAATAACAACAGGCCGAGAAAAAACAGCCGGATGACGAGATCGATAATTTTAGCGTCATTGTTCATCAATAGCGATCGCCTTTTGGCTAGATGAGGACATTGCTGCAATTATGGCAGTTTTTCGTTATATATTTGGCTACAGTGGTCAGTCTTGATCTCTTCCACTATCTTTTCATCCCCAGACTAAATCTAGTCAGTTTTCCTAATCTCCCTGATCTTCCATGAAACTCCGGAGAATTCTCTTAATCTTTTTTTTTAGTGCCTGTGTACTAGCAAGCGGCTGGCATCTATCCCTCAAGGCGATCGCAGAGGAAAGAACCACGGCAGCGACTAAGATAACTTGGACGGCAGCCAACTCCGATCCAAGGGTTTTAGGCTGGATGCAGGGTTCGCCGCCCCCCCCCGATAAAATTATCCGTTTTGCTAACGGTAGTTATTTTCAATTTCCCCAAATGCGCTGGAGTGTTTGCCATTTTCAACAGCTTATGCCCACTAAAGCCGTTAGTCGGGGATTATCTCTAGCTGTTCCTTTGGTGAAAAAAGAATTATCAGATATTGACCAAGTGACTTTTCTGCCCTGGGGGGCCAAGGACAAGATGACTTGGCAACAATCCCTAGAAGCTAACTTTACCGATGGGATCCTGGTGATGCACCATGGTCAAATGGTTTATGAAAAGTTTTTCGGCTGTTTGAACCAGGTGGAACGTCATGGGGCCATGTCCCTAACTAAATCCTTTGTGGGATTATTGGGAGAAATGTTAGTGGCCGAAAATAAATTAGAGGAAAATAAACTGGTTAGGGATTATATTCCGGAATTGACGAAAAGTGCCTTTGGCGATGCCACGGTGCGTCAAGTTCTCGATATGACCACTGCCCTAGATTATAGTGAAGATTATGCCGATCCCAAGGCAGGGGTCTGGCAACACGCGGCCGCCGGGAATCCTTTACCGAAACCAGAAGGTTATACGGGCCCTAGCACTTATTTTCAATTCCTGCAAACTGTCCAAAAAAAAGGAGAACACGGTCAGAGTTTTGGCTATAAAACTATTAATACTGATGTTCTTGGTTGGTTAATTGCTAGAGTCACGGGGCAACCACTGACGGAAGTTCTCTCGGAAAAAATTTGGAGTCAAATCGGTGCCGATATTGATGCTTACTTTACCGTAGATTCGATCGGGACTCCCTTCGCCGGTGGCGGCTTAAATGCGGGTTTACGAGACCTGGCGCGCTTCGGCCAAATGATCCTCGACGAGGGCAAGGTTGGTGATCGCCAAGTAGTGCCGCCAGAAGTCATCCGCAAGATTGGCAAGGGGGGAGATCCACAGGTATTTGCGAGAGCGTCATACTCGGCCTTAAAGGGATGGAGTTATCGCAGTATGTGGTGGATTACTCACAACGAGAATGGTGCTTTTATGGCGCGGGGGGTTCACGGTCAATCCCTCTACATCGATCCCCGTGCAGATATGGTAATCGCTCGTTTTGCTTCCTATCCCGTAGCAGGTAATGCGGCCAACGACCCTACCACTCTACCAGCTTACCAAGCTGTGGCAGATTATCTGATCAAGCTCGATCGGCCCTAGGGTAAGCTAAGACGCATTTTGATTCCCTAGTAGTGGTGAGCCTTCTTGTTTATCCAGTCAGGATTGTGTAAAGTATTTCCTCATCAAAATAATTGCCCAATAAATCTTTAAAACTGATTCTTTCAAGGTAAATCTCCTGAGAAATATTTTTTTGGTCGGTGCAATGCTTACTTGCAATCGTCTTGATCGAGTAAAATCGACTAATTTAACCTATTAACAAGAATGCAAGCAAATTTATTAGAAGTGCGGGGAGCCACCCGTCGATTTGGGGGATTAGTCGCTGTGGATGGGGTTTCCTTTCAGGTACAAAAAAACGAGATTTTTGGCTTAATTGGACCCAATGGGGCGGGAAAAACGACTTTATTTAATCTGATCACCGGTTTAATTCCCCTATCCAGTGGCGATTTAATTTATCAAGGCTGCAGTCTGGCCAACTATCGTCCTCATCAGATTGCTCAGGCAGGAATTGCCCGTACTTTCCAGAATTTACGCTTATTTGGTGAATTATCGGCTTTAGAAAATGTGGCGATCGCTGGTCACATTCACAATAGCTCCAATCTCTGGACAGGAATTTTAGGTTTACCAGTTTCGAGAAGGGAGGAGGAAAAAACCTACAAAAGAGCAGGGGAATTATTAGATTTAGTCGGATTAACCGACCAAAGCAATCGGAAAGCCCGTAATTTAGCCTATGGTGATCAAAGACGCTTGGAAATTGCCCGCGCTTTAGCTTTGCAACCCCAGTTATTACTCCTCGATGAACCGGCAGCCGGGATGAATCCTAGCGAAAAGGGGGCATTAAGTCAGCTAATTCGACAAATTCGCGATAATTTAGCTCTAACCGTCCTGTTAATCGAACATCATGTGCCTTTAGTGATGGGATTATGTGATCGCATGGCGGTGTTAGATTTCGGTAAGTTAATCGCTTTGGGAGATCCAGCTACAGTCAGGGAGAATCCTGCGGTGATTGAAGCTTATTTAGGGGATGAATAAGGATTTTATCCTAAATCCAGTTATTAAAAACTGATTATCTATTCCCCCTTTTGCCTCTTGCCTCTTGCATGAGTGCCTATCCTAATATGTTACCTATACTCAACGGATTTAGTATTAGATAGAGCAGTTAGGGACTTGCGCTTTGATAATGTACCTTTTGGGCGAACGCAGTTCGCCCCTACATTGTGGACAAAATCCGTTACTGTAGGGGCGCAAAGCTTGCGCCCTCCGCGCGCAGGGGGTTTGCTGATCACCCTAAGTAGGGGGAGAGCCTTCGAGAACCCCCTTCCAATAAGGGGCTTGCGCTTTGATCCTGTGCCATCTGGCTGGTCTGATTCTTCTACAGAGCGATTTTCAAAGCTGGGATATTATTCCCACGCAAGTCCCTTATCTCAATGGTGAGATAGGAAGTTTTTGTTTTGGGGAGCCGGTCGTCGGTCGTCGATTGACCCCAAAAAGCGATCGCCAAGTTGAGAAAAATTTAACCATGCCCAAAAGCGATCGCTTTTAATCATCAATGTTTTTGACGGTTTACGCTATGCTAACCCATCCTACGCCATCAGCGATCGCATTACCACTTCATAAAGGGTGGTGGACTGAAGGGATGTTTTGCAAACCACTGGCGCGCGCCTTTCATGAGAAAGTGGTGAAATCCGTTATTTGGAATGGCCTTTTTGACTGCGCCCACATAGGAGCCAGGAAGGCCGAACTTAAAGAAACCAAGGGAGAAATCAACTACCCCTTCTGAAGAGTTCCACCAGCGGATAGCGGTCTGTCTTGTAGGTGCGAACCTTGTGGTGCATCTCGACCATTAGTCCAATTTCCTCAGACCATTCCTGTTGCCCAGTTTCGGATAAGTACCTCTTTACTTCAGACACCGAAGGTGGGATGTAGTCCACGGTATGAGCCGACCAAAGACCTAGATCGTGAAAGCAGGCGGCGATCGCCAACTTGGTCTTTTCTTCTTCGGTGCAGGAATGGAGGGCCAAACAGAAATTGAACATTCGATAGACATGACCCCTGTAACCCAGGTAGTCATCACCGATTCGGTCTTTCCATGCAGCGAGAATTTCTTCTATGAGATCGTTCTTGGTCTCGATGTTCATAATCCGGACTCTTGCAGGTTTCTATCTACAGAGGAAGGGGTTGTAGTGGTAAAATAGGAGAGAGCAGTTTTTAAAGCTTCATTTCTGGCTTTTTTGCGATATTTTAACCCATAGAGCGATTTTATTGCGACTACGCCGCCCTGAAACCTATGTTACTCAAAAATCCCCCGAAAATCTCCCCCAATCTGATCAAACAGCTAGAAGCGATCCTTGGTAAAGATGGAGTCATCCGTCGCAAAGATGAATTATTAACCTACGAGTGCGATGGTATCACAGGATACAGACAAAGACCCGCTCTTGTGGTATTGCCTCGCAGCACCGCAGAAATTGCGGCGGTGGTGAAACTCTGTCACGATAACGAGATTGCCTGGGTAGCGAGGGGTGCAGGAACGGGCTTATCGGGAGGGGCGTTACCCTTAGAAGAGGGGATTCTCATCGTCACGGCGCGGATGAATCAGATTCTGGGGGTTGATTTAGATAATCAAAGGGTGGTGGTGCAGCCCGGGGTGATTAATAATTGGGTAACGCAAGCAGTAAGCGGGGCGGGATTTTATTATGCACCGGATCCCTCTAGTCAAATTATCTGCTCGATCGGTGGTAATGTGGCAGAAAATTCCGGCGGGGTTCACTGTTTAAAATACGGTGTGACTACCAATCACGTTATCGGCTTAAAAATCGTCCTTCCCGATGGTTCAATTATCGATGTGGGGGGTGCGGTACCGGAACAACCGGGCTACGATTTAACCGGTTTATTTGTGGGTTCCGAGGGAACTTTAGGCATTGCCACGGAAATCACCTTAAGAATCCTGAAAACTCCGGAATCTATCTGTGTTTTACTGGCCGATTTTACCAGTATCGAGGCGGCGGGCCAAGCGGTGGCGGATATTATTAAATCGGGAATGATTCCGGCGGGGATGGAGATTATGGATAATCTCAGTATTAACGCCGTGGAAGACGTGGTGGCTACCGGCTGTTATCCCCGGGATGCCGAGTCAGTTTTATTAGTGGAATTGGATGGTTTAGGGGTAGAAGTAACCAGGAATAAGCATCGGGTTGCCGAGATTTGCCGTCAAAATGGGGCGAGAAATATCACCACGGCTAATGATGCCGAAACCCGCTTTAAACTCTGGAAGGGCAGAAAAGCGGCTTTTGCGGCGGCGGGGAAAATTAGCCCTAATTATTTTGTGCAAGATGGGGTGATTCCCCGCACTCAATTGGTGTATGTTCTTCAGGAAATTAAGGCTTTAAGTGAAAAATACGGCTATAAAATCGCCAATGTTTTCCACGCCGGAGATGGTAATTTACACCCGTTGATTCTCTACGATAATAAGGTAGAGGGGGCTTGGGAAGAAGTGGAGGAATTAGGCGGTGAAATTCTCAAACTTTGTGTGCGGGTTGGCGGCAGTTTATCGGGCGAACACGGTATCGGTATCGATAAAAATTGTTATATGCCGGCCATGTTTAACGAGATTGACTTAGAAACTATGGGCTATGTGCGGGATTGCTTTAATCCCAAAGGTTTGGCTAACCCGGGGAAATTATTCCCCACCCCGCGCAGCTGTGGGGAAGCCGCTAATGCCAAAATGCAAGGGTTTGCGGGGGTGGATGTGTTTTAGGTTATCGGCAGTAATAGACCTCTTGCAGAAATCAAAAATCGTTGTTAGGGTTAGGAGTCAGTAGCCAGTAGTCAGTAGTCAGGAGAATTAAGAATGAATAATAATCAATTAAATCGTCTATTTACAAATTTTATGCCATTTAATCCTTATTTTTGCTGTTTTTGAACCATGAAAAATTAATTATGCAAGAGGTTTAATGATTTTTCTGACTGATGACTGATTACTGATTACTGATGACTGATTACTGATGACTGATTAGACCTCTTGCATAATTTTTTTATGGTATAATGTAAGGTTTTGCTTTTTTCTCAATTCTTAGATTGAAGTGGAAAAAAGAATAAAATGTGATCTTAGGTCAGGAAATCATCTATAATTTTGCTATGTTTATTAGCAAAATTATGGATTATCAAAACTTATCAGATGAACAATTCAAACGCCGTTTCGGTGTGTATAAACAAACATATAGAAAGATGGTAGAATCAGTAAAAAGTGTTGAAGCCGACTCTAATTCACCATCTAAAAGGGGACCGAAACCTAAACTATCTATAGAAGAACAAGTTTTAGTAACGTTAGAATATTGGCGAGAATATAGAACATATTTTCACATTGGTACAAGCTGGGAACTATCAGAATCAACTATATGTCGGATTGTAAATAAGACGGAAAAAATGCTTTTACAATCGGGAAACTTCCGTTTAAAAGGAAAAAAAGCTTTACTCAATCAAGCAGAGATACCGGTCATAACGGTAATGGATGTAACGGAAACTCCCATTGAACGCCCCCAAAAGAAACAGAAAGATTTTTTTTCGGGTAAAAGAGGTTATCATACTTTAAAATCCCAATTAGTAGCTGATCAAAATACCGAGGAAATTATCTGTGTCTTTTGTGGGAAAGGTAGAGGTCATGATTTTAGTTTATTTAAAAAAAGTCGAGTTCGTTTTCATCCTTTAACTACCAGCATAGAAGACAGTGGTTATCAGGGAATAGCTGCATACCATAGTAATAGTTATACACCGAAAAAGAAATCGAAAAATAGAAAATTAACAGAGTTAGAAAAAGAGTATAACAAGGCTTTAGCCAAAGAAAGGATTATCATTGAACATATAAATAGGAAACTCAAAATCTTTAAAATCTTATCCTGTAAATATCGGAATCGTCGTCGAAGATATAGTTTAAGAGTTAACTTGTTGGCGGCTATTTATAACTGTGAGTTAGGGATAGGTATAGCAGCTTCTTAAAAGTTGCCTAAAGATTAAGCAAGTCAAGGATAATTTATTCTCAATTTTTATAATTGAGATAGTTTGTGCCGCTTAAATAAAGAGGTTTTGATAACCAAATTAAAGCAGCTCTAAAGAGTTTTGAGTTAAAAGTTAAACTTCAAGTTTTCATTCAGGACGAATGTACTGATTAACTAATTTTTTGGGGAAAATTAGTTAACCCATTATTATAACATATAATTAATTTGCAAGAGTTCTATTACTGATTACAGTCCAGCTTGGGGTCCTAGGGGCAGATTGATATTAGAGGGGAAAACTGGCACTTGTCTTTCCAGAAAACGCTGAGTGACTAATTCTCGGAAAATCTCTAGGTCTTTTTGCCATTGTCCCAGATATTGTTTGAGCAGATTTAATCGATCGCTGCCCTCGGCCAGATTATAGTTAAAGTTGCCGGCAAATAATAGTGCCGCTAGGGTTTTGCCATCGGGTAATTGCAATTTTGCTTCGTTAATCGCCACGGATAGCTGAGAGGTTTCTAACTGATAAAGTAGATTGATGCTGGCTTGTAGGGGTGCTGTACCGAAGTTGTGCCAGGAACCGGGGGCCAGAAGAGTTTCGGTGATATATTTTTTAGCGGCATCGGGGCTACTAGGGAGAGGAACAATACTTTTCGGGGCGATACCCAGGGCTTGATATTCGGCCAAAGGGAGTTTATCTAGATATAAACCGACAATTTCTGGCAGTTTCAGGTTCAGGCTATCGGGAGAGTTAATCATCTCCACAAAGGTAATTTTCCGGGGTTGGGCGACGATGCCGATGCCATTTTGAAAATTAACTTGAGCGTAATTAGGATTGAGTACCGGCTGGCCATTTAATTCCCAGTCGGGGGGAACTATTCCCGAATATTTGAGGAAATCAACCGTTAGCATGGCGGGATTGAGGCTTTTGGCTGTAATTGCGATGGAAAGTTCTTGTATTTCCCGCAAACTAGCCAGAGGTTGATTGGAGTTATTGTCATTGGTGGCAGTCATCAATTTTCTCCTTGGATATTTAAGTTTTGTCTCTAGGGTGACAGTTAAATTATTCCGGGTCTCGGTGGCCTAGTCACTAATCAACTTAGATACAGGACAAGAGAGCCATTCTAGATAAGTATTACTCAATTCTTTCACGGCTAATTCATAGAATCTCTGACCGTGTTCGGGAGTCGCTAAAGCAGGATTGGAACCCATACGACCATCGGGGTAATTGTGGCGAAAATTAGCCGCACCGTAAATATCATGACCAGAAGCCACTTTTTCGGATAAAAAGGCGTTTTTACGGCTCTCAGGGTAAAGATACTGAGTTAAGGCCACTTCGCTCGGTGTAGCGTGGGAACCCTCCTGCTCTCCATACAATTCTTTGGCTAAAAGATAAACTTCTCGCACCATAAACCAATTGGCCACTTGACATTTAACCTCGTTTGTGTTAGGCAAATTGAAGGAATCCAAATGATAATAGGTTTCCGCAAAAGCGGCTTTTAGGGTGGCAATATTGCCCCCGTGACCATTGATAAAGAAAAATTGACGAAAACCGGCTCTAGCTAAACAAGTCACATAGTCGAGGATGACTTGAATTAAAGTGCTAGGACGCAGGCTAATTGTACCGGGGAAAGCCGTATGATGTAGGGCCATACCGACATTTAAGGTCGGTGCTACCATTGCTTGTACCTGTGTCCCTACTCCTTTAGCGATCGCTTCCGCACATAGAGCATCTGTACCAATAAGTCCCGTCGGCCCGTGTTGTTCCGTGGAACCAATGGGAATAATAATTCCCTGAGATTGTTCTAGATAGGATTCCACCTCTAACCAGGTAGATAACTGTAATAACATTCGGCTCTAGCCTTCCAAAACGAATGCGGGTTGACAAATTGAGATAAAATTAGGACGAATAATCAAGTATTTTTATGTTAACCCTTGACAACCCCCCCTTGTCGGCGAGTACGAATTTCGTTCCCAATCATCGGATTTTAATCGTGGAAGATGAAGAAGTGATTCGGGATATGATTATTTTAGCTTTGGAAGAAGAAGGTTACGAGGCACTCGGTGTTAGTGATGGTCGCGCTGCCCTAGAATTACTGCAAAGTCAAGAATCTAATCAAGGTAAATCTCGGTTTGATTTGGTCGTTTTGGATTTAATGTTACCCCAAATCAGTGGTCTTGATATCTGCCGTCTGTTGCGCTATCACGGCAATATTATCCCGATTTTAATCTTAAGTGCTAAGGCCAGCGAAACCGATCGAGTTTTGGGTTTAGAAGTGGGTGCCGATGATTATCTGACTAAACCCTTTAGTATGCGAGAATTAGTCGCTCGTTGTCGCGCTCTGATTCGTCGTCAAGGATTTACTTCCCTCGCTGCCGCTCCCGTGCGGAAATTCCGCGATGTTTTTCTCTATACCCAGGAATGTCGGGTGATAGTGCGAGATGAAGAAATCAACCTTTCTCCTAAAGAATTCCGTCTCCTCGACCTATTTATGAGTTATCCGCGCCGAGTTTGGTCAAGAGAGCAGTTAATTGAACAAATTTGGGGACCAGATTTTTTAGGAGATACCAAAACCGTCGATGTTCACATTCGCTGGTTACGGGAAAAACTAGAAATCGATCCCAGTCAACCGGAATACCTGATTACTGTACGCGGTTTCGGTTATCGTTTTGGCTAGGTGAGCGATTATATTTTCAAGTTTAGCGATCGCCGCTCGCGCAGACAATGACTATTTTCGCTTTTATTTTCGGAGTAGTTTTAGGTTTGAGTATTTGTTACTGGCAAGTCTCACGCTTAAATAGAGAGTTAAAGCGAAACCTGATCGCTCTCTCGGATTCGGTGGATTTGTCGGCCTCTTTTCCCGTTACCTCCCTGGTGCGTCGAGAATTACAGTTTCTCTCCCAAAGTCTGCAAGAGCGAGAAAAGAGCTTAGAAATTCAGAAATCCTTGCTAGAACTAGCACCGATCGCCTATCTTCATATAGATGCCGATAATCAACTACTCTGGTGCAATCAACAGGCAATTACCCTCTTAAAACTCGATCGCTGGCAGCCAGATCAAGTACGTCTGCTGCTGGAATTGGTGCGCTCCTATGAGTTAGATCAATTAATTCAAGAAACTCGCCAAAAACAGAGTCCACAGGTGCAAACTTGGACTTTTTACCCGACTAATTATCCTGTCACCCCCATTAGCGATCGCCAAGTGATTGCTCCTAAATCGATGGCCTTGAAAGGTTACGGTTATCCCTTGCCAGAAGGTGAAATCGCTGTATTTATCGAAAATAGACAGCCTTTAGTGGAATTATCGCAAAATCGCGAGCGAGCTTTCTCTGACTTAACTCACGAGTTACGCACTCCCTTAACTTCCATTTCTCTGCTCACCGAAGCTTTACAAAAACGCCTCCAAGCTCCCGAAAGACGCTGGTTAGAACAAATGGCGAAAGAAGTGGAGCGTTTGAGCCAATTAGTGCGCGATTGGCTAGAAATCAGTGAATTACAAGCGGATGCGGGGCGATCTTTACAATACCAGATGATTAATCTACAGGAGCTAATCACGGCCGCTTGGCAGACTGTCACCCCAATAGCCGCCCAAAAACAGATTAGCTTAGATTATTCCTCTCCGGTGGATTGGACGGTAGAAGTTGATCGTTCTCGTCTGCTGCAAGTTTTCCTGAATCTCTTTGATAATGCCATTAAGTATAGTCCTGATCAGGGGAAAATTCGCCTAGAAATTCGGGAAATATCCGATACTATCGGGGAAAAATGGCTGAAAATTGACGTTATCGACAACGGGAAGGGATTTAACCAAGCGGATCTACCCTACGTTTTTGATCGCCTCTTTCGCGGTGATCCTTCCCGCACCCGTCAAAAACAAGGCAGCAAGGATCATAGTACCGGTTTAGGTTTATCGATTGCCAAAGAGATTATTCAAGCCCATGGCGGTTCGATCGTCGCTCAAAACGATCCTAACACCGGCGGCGCTCGCCTACAAGTCACTCTCCCCCGTCAAAAAAAGGAGATGAGGTGATGGGTGTGGGGTGATGGGGTTTTAGGGTGTTGGGGTGTTAGGGTGTTGGGGTGTTGGGGTTTTAGGGTGTTGGGGTTTTAGGGTGTTGGGGTGTTAGGGTGTTGGGGTGTTAGGGTTTTAGGGTTTTAGGGTTTTAGTTGAATTCCCCCACTTCCCCATCCCCCCATTTCCCCATCCCCCCACTTCCCCATCCCCCCATTTCCCCATTTCCCCATTCCCCCACTTCCCCATCCCCCCATTTCCCCATTTCCCCATTTCCCCATTTCCCCATTCCCCCACTTCCCCATCCCCCCATTTCCCCATTTCCCCATTCCCCCATTTCCCCATTCCCCCATTTCCCCATCCCCCCATTTCCCCATCCCCCCATTTCCCCTAGAGAAAAAAATCTGTCAAGTTCTCTGGACAACTGTACAAAATCGAAAATTTTCTTGTTATCACTGTAGAGAAAGAGTAGTTTTATGTTAAGCGAATCTGACCGTGAGCCTATCCAAAGAAACCAATCATCCCGATCGCACCTATTTCGCGCGTTCTCTCCAGCGATTGGAACAGGATGTGCTGAGAATGGGAACCTTGGTCGAAGAATCCTTTCGTCTTAGCCATCAGTCCCTTTTTGCTAGGGATTTGGAAATGGCGAAAAAAATCCCCCTCCTTGACAAGGAAATCGATCGCTACTACCGTCAAATCGAGTTAGATTGTGCCACTCTCATGACGCTACAGGCTCCCGTCGCCCAAGATTTGCGGCTTTTAAGTGCTTTTATGCAATTAGTGCGCGATTTGGAACGTATCGGCGATTATGCCAAGGATTTGGCGGAAATAGCTCTCAAATTATTCGCCTATACCCCTCACGATTGTATGAGTGAGATCGAGGCTATGTCCCACCATGCTCAGTATATGTTAGCCATGAGCCTTGTCGCCCTGGCCGACCTCGATCAAGAAGCCGGTCCAAAGGTCAAAGAACTAGATAATACAGTCGATCGAGCCTATGATTATCTCTATCACACTCTCGCCCATCAAAGAGATATCAAGGGTGTGGTGGAACCAATCCTGCTGATGGCTTTACTAATCCGTCATCTGGAACGCATGGCCGATCACGCCACCAATATCGCCCAAAGGGTATCCTACATCGTTACTGGACAGAGAGGCTGAGGGTGTCTCGAACTCTCACCCTCGCTTTTAGCGTTGACGACTCAGGGGGTTAAAAATTTCACTTAATCCCTCTCCCAAGAGAGATAAACCCACCACCATGGTCGTCATTGACAATCCGGGGAATAAAGTGGTCCACCAGATACCTGTAGATAAATCCGCCAAAGCTTCCTTGAGATCATGACCCCATTCAGGCACTTCTTCTGGTAATCCTAAGCCTAAAAAGCCTAAACCGCCTAAAACCAGGATCGCATCTGCTGCGTTGAGGGTAAACAGAACCGGGACACTCTGGACGACATTAAAGAAAAGATATTTTGATAATATACGACCCGGTGTAGCCCCGATCGCTCGCGCTGCTTCGATAAATAACTCATTTTTAACGCTGGCGGTTTGATTTCTGACCACGCGAAAATATTGGGGAATATAGGCAATGCTAACAGCGATCGCTACATTGAGGATACCACGACCCAAAACGAAGGCCAGAGCCACCGATAATAATAACCCCGGCAAGGTGTAGAGGGTATCCATGAGGAAGAGGAGAATGCGATCAATCTTACCTCCCAAATAACCGCTAATTAACCCCAAAGGAACCCCGATGACTAAAGATAATCCTGTGGCCAAAAATACCACGGACAAGGCCGCCCGGGACCCGAATAGGGTGCGGGAAAAGACATCATAACCGCGCACATTCGTCCCGAACCAATGGGCGGAACTGGGGGCTTGTAGGGGATAATTGCTTAAAATGTCGGTTGGATCCTGAATCAGGCTGATCGCTTGCAGAAGGGGCGAAAACAGGGCAATCAGGATAAAAATAATTGTCAATACCAACCCAACCCCTAGGAGCTTAGTGGTTAGGTTGGGTTTCAGAAAAGGATCGATCGGCAATTTAACAGGAGTCATCGACAAAATTTAGGCATTGCATAGAACGCTAATTGTAGAAGACAAGGCTAACCTGCGACAAGAGCCGTGTTTTTTTCAGACAGCCGGGGCCGAAACGACCATAAACCAGAGCAAGACTGCTAAAGCTAAAACAGTTAGTTTAATCAGGATATAAAGCAGTCCGTTGGGATAAAGGAGATCGTGAAACATATTACCTCCTCGGGAGAGAGTAGCGATTGTCCCTCTCTATCTTTGATCCTAAGTCTTTTTCTGTTCACCTGACGCACAACTTAACAAAACGTGCGATTATAGGGAAAAAGATTTTTTTTACTAGCTATGGCATTACTGACCACAGGAAAACCATTTATTCGCGATCTGGAACAATACGGTGCTTTAGGCGTTTACGCACCCTTAGAAGGGGGTTACGAGGGACGCTATCAAAGACGTTTACGGGCCACTGGTTATAATGTCCTGCATATCACCGCTAGAGGTTTAGGCGATTTAAGTGCCTATCTTACCGGCATTCATGGAGTCCGTCCCCCCCATTTAGGTAAAAAAAATATTGGTCGGGAAGCAGCCGTGGGACCGGTTTATTTTGTTCCTCCCATTGCTACCTATCAATTGGAAAATTTACCTCCCAAATCTAAAGGTTTAGTGATTTGGATTATTGAAAGTTTTGTTTTATCCTCGCAAGAAAAACAATACTTAATTAATCTTAGTCAACAGGAAACCAGGTTAAAATTTGTCCTCGAATTGGGTGGGGAAAGATATTTCCGTTGGCAACCTTTGAGCAAATCTTTAATCGCTGCCTAAATTACCGAAATAACAAGGGTACTGAAATATCTCCCCCTCAACCCCTCTCCCCGGAGAGGGAGACTTCAGTTCTTGAGAGTTTGTTGTTCCTCCCTCACCCCTCTAACAAAATTTCTTTTTGTTGTTCATTAACTCGACAGGATCAAGCCTCACACTGGAGAAAGGCGACTTTGAGGGGAGTTTCAATCTCATCTCGATCCTTGACATCCTCGCCGCCCTAAAAGTGCGGCGATTCCTAAACCTCACGATTTAAGTTTCTGCTTCAACCACCGTTGCATACCACGGTTAAAAAACCATGTACTGTCTTACACAAAGTCCACAGACTTTCGCGACCTTTCAGAAGCCCGATTCCTTGTGTCCCACGGTACGGTTCTGACTAAACGCTTCTTGTACTTGTTGCGCGCGACTTTTTACCAGGACAAGCTTTTCTGAACGGAACCCCCTAAGCCGAGTTTTCAAGGTGCTGTCCGCCCACTTGGTTTTCGAGACGGTCTTTTTAATTCTAACGTAAAGCCAACCTAGAACGGCGGGGTTTCCCACCCAAAATTTTCGATGAAAGTCCTCAAAAAGTTGATTTTAAATGGTGACGATCGACGATAATCTAAGTATTGGGGAAATCATACCGTAAAATCACTCATCTATGACATCACGCTCGCTCACCGTTTTGCTGCTTTCCGTTCTTTTCTGGCTGTCTAGCTGGCTTATCATCCCTACTGCTCAAGCTTTGACCCCAATTCAACTATTAGATGTATCTTATAAAGACTGTCCCCCGGAATTAGCCGAGGGGAGTGTCACCAGTGGGGGAACCAGTTTTCCGGCTAATTGTTTTTTAATCACTGGCAAAGCTAAAAATAATTCTGGAAAAACCGTCTATGATGCCGATGTTTTTGGTCGGATTTACGATGCTAACGGGGAACCAGCTTTACAAAATCGTAGCCGAGTCGGGGCAATTCCAGAAGTGCCACCGGGGATTAGTGATTTCGAGATCAGAATTTCTGTTTCTACCAATCAACCAACCCCCTTGCGACTGGAAAAATTCAAAGCTTCTGGTTTTACCAGTAGTGTTGATCCGCGGATTTAGAAACTGCTACTGACCAGACTGCTGGCTCCTGTGGCTACGACACTCTGAACGACGTTGAGCAGCAGGAAAGCGAGGATCGGGGACAAGTCCATCCCGCCTAGGGGTGGGATAATCGAGCGAAAGAGGTTTAAATAGGGATCGGTAATCGGACTGAGAAAAGACATAATCTGATAGGCCCAACCGGCATTTTGGAACCAAGTCAGTAAAACCCTAACAATTAGGATTACCGAGTAAATTTGCAGGAAATTGTTGATTATCGTCAAAATAAACCCTATATCGCTCATAAATAAATCTTTCCTCAAGGAGGCGTGATGGTTAGTTTAGCTTTGATCTTACCAAAAAAAAGGTCTTTAGTTACCTAAAATGTCGGATCAATGCCCCCGCTAGATTTTTCGACAAGATACTCACCTTTGCGGGGGATGAAATCCGACCAGAATATCAGCGATCTAATGTTAATACAAGAGTAATTTTAAGCCTTTCAGCGATCGCCATTACAGTTGCATCAACAAAATCAATACGACTATCTTTGTATTCTTCTAAAATCTCAGATACTCGAATTACATCAGTTTCACTTAAAGGAATTAAATGAAACCGACTTGCAGACAATCCTTTTAAAAAAGCCGCAACAGTGCTAACACCTGCACTACGACCTACTAAATAAGCGACTTCTGCTAAAACTGTTTGGGGTAATAATATTTGCTGATAGTTCTGATAAATAGCTACGACATCACTATGTTTTATATCTGATTGATTTAGCAAAGCAACTACAAATCCTGTATCACTTATTGTTATTTTTCTTTCCATGTCCATCCTGAATTTTCTTTAATCTCCTGTTGTAAAATTTCTTCAGATTGAGTTGCTAAATCTGGAGAACCTCTGAACAAACCAATTAGCGGGTCAGATTCATTTTTATCTTGATCATTTTCAGAAGTTGAAGAAACAATAAAAACCTCAACTATTTCACCAACCGCTAGTTCAGGAGTTTGAATTTCTATTTTGTTACCGGGTAAAACCCGAGTGCTTGTGTGTAAAGTATCTCGTGTCATTTTGTTAACAAATAAATAACGGAAAGGATTTGACTTCTAGTATAACCCGCCATTAACTGACCCCGATGATAAGGCCCGATTAATGTCCCTACCTTAACTGATGACAAAATAACTGGCTCTTCTGGTTTTTGTGTGAAAGGAAGAAGAATAGGGATAATTTGGGTGCATCTCAATTTTGTCGAAATATCTAGAGGAGATTTTGGGCGCACGCGGTGCGCCCCTACCATTGGCGCAATCATATTATTGTAGGGGCGAATTGCATTCGCCCTCTTTGAATAACTGCTGCTGCTCACCATAGGTGAGGGAAAGTCATAAATAGGAGATGCAGCCGATAATTTTCGGGAAATATAGTCTTTAAAGCCTTGTCTGGCAAGACTCCTACGAATGATAAGCACCGATTATCACACAAAGTCGAGGAGAGCCAATAACTTGATTCTCCGAATAAATTGAGAAAAGTTAATCAAAATATAGCCTCAGCAACACAAATCGGCTTATCTCTAGGTAAATTTTCTCAGAAGTGGGATTATACCAGATATTTTCTCTCTGCTCGATTTATTTAATAAGCTCTGCTGATGAATGAAAAAAAAATAAACGGAGCTTATAATTATTCGCCTCTACAATCTAAGCATCATCCCTAACCAGTGCTAAATTTTCTGACATCTCAGCTTGATTAATGGTTTTGCTGTCTTTAGAGACAGTTTTCTCCACTATTCGCTTACTTATCAACTTTATCTAGGGTTTGCAGCAAAAAGTACGGGCGAAGCATTCGGATAGAAAATCTACGGTTTCACCGATAGGTTATTGCCCGAATGCTTCGCCCCTACAGGACGCGGGCCGATGAAAACGCAAGGTTTTAAACGACGATTCTCTCAAAATCTTGCACCTGTTTCGCAAGAAAAGCCACAAAACCCTTACCTTGCCTACATTTCACATTTATTCAGCAAGCCCTATCTAACTCGAACTAAGTTTCGGGTCGATATTCCCTATCAACTCTCTACCGTCTTTTTCACACGAGGTATATCATGGCTATCATCTACGTTAAGTCTGGTTCAACAGGTAATGGTTCCGCTTGGAATAATGCTTATGGCAGTTTAACAAGTGCTATCACTGCCGCACAATCAGGGGATGAGATTTGGATAGCGGCGGGTACTTATAAACCGACTACGGGAACCGACAGAACTGCAAGCTTTACCCTGAAAAATAATGTAGCAATCTATGGCGGGTTTGCAGGAACGGAAACTGCCCTAAATCAGCGTAATATTACCACTAATGTCACTATTTTAAGTGGTGAAATTGGTATAGCGGGGATTGCGGATAATGCGTATCACGTCGTAAGCGCGACGGGTACGATTTCTACTCCTCTGGGTAACAGTTCTATTCTGGATGGGTTTACTATTACTGGTGGTAATGCCAATGGTACAACGGGAAATCAAGATGATGGGGGTGGGATGTATGTTTCGGGTGCTAGTCCAACCCTGAGAAATATCACTTTCCGCGATAATAATGGAACAAATGGAGGTGCTTTATATAACGAGAATGGCAGTAATCCTGTTCTGATTGATACGGTGTTTGAGTACAACACGGCGACTACGAATAGTATTATCCAAGGGGGAGGGTTTACGGGTGCGACGGATAATAATCCTCTGTTTGTGAATGCGAAAGGGGATGATTTACGCTTAAAATCGGGTTCTCCTGCTTTGGATGCAGGGGATTATAATTTATTTTATAGTTTGCGAAATGCTTTGGCTTTTGGAGTTATAACGTTTTCTCTGACTATTCTTGGAGGAAATAATTTTGCTCAAGCAGTAACTATGAATGTTAATGCTCAGTCAAATATCTATGGTGCTGGACAGAGTATTCCGCCATCTCAAGTTGGCGGTGCTGGAATCTTACCTCCAGTCTATAATTTTTCAGCAGCCGCAAAACAAGTTCTTACCTTTTCCCAAATCACAGGGATTATTAATTATGGTGTTCCTTTGTCTAATGGACCTGATGGTGCAGATATCAGAGATGTTACTAAAGGAGCTTATTTTCACCCATCTCTAAATGGAATCTCAGGTATAATTGGTGAGGGAATAGGTAGATATTTAGTCGGTGTCTTTCTAGATAATTCAACACCAACATCTCCAGCACCTAACCCTTTAAATTTTAGTGGAAATTACAATTTTAAAGAGCTATCACCACTGCTAAAACAAACATTTTTCATTGGAGACGGACTAACAGGAACAGGCTTCGGTGATATTCAGAAATTTAATGTACCAGAAAAAGCAACCCGACTTTTTTTAGGCTTTTTTGATGGACCTGGTGTTTCTTCTACAGGAGAAATTCCCGTTGGATTTTACGGCGATAACACAGGAAGCTTTATTGCTGAATTTCAAATTCAACCTTCTCCTATCTCTAATATCCCTGAATCTACAACACCTATTCCCGAACCTTCTACAATTCTAGGAATAGTAACACTAGGATTAGGGGCATTGTTTTCTAAAAAGCACAAACAAGACGACAATAACGATGATTAATTGATGTTTGGAGGGGACGTGAGCGATAGCATTTACGTCTCTTTTGGCTAATTCTTGACGAAATTCGATTAAAGATAAACCCGCAAAATCAGCAGCTTTAGCACTGCTAATGTGATAATCTTTAAACATAATAATAGCTAGGTCAAGCTTCAGTAAATTTTCTGTTTTACCAGTAGCTTGTATCATCTCGTTAGAAATAACAATACTCATGATAAGTCGATTGAATTGAGTGGGCAAATATGTCAATATTAATTATTATATTATAGCCAGACAATCCATAATAGCGGCCAAATTCCCATGGCTGACCCCGATGATAAGGCTGTAGTCATCTCCCTACCTTAACTGATGACAAAATAACTTGATTCTCCGAATAAATTGACAAAAGTTAATCAAAATATAGCCTCAGCAACACAAATCGGCTTATCTCTAGGTAAATTTTCTCAGAAGTGGGATTATACCAGATATTTTCTCTCTGCATGGTTTATTTAATAAGCTCTGCTGATGAATGAAAAAAAAATAAACGGAGCTTATAATTATTCGCCTCTACAATCTAAGCATCATCCCTAACCAGTGCTAAATTTTCTGACATCTCAGCTTGATTAATGGTTTTGCTGTCTTTAGAGACAGTTTTCTCCACTATTCGCTTGCTTATCAACTTTATCTAACTCGAACTAAGTTTCGGGTGGATTCCCTATTGACTCTGTACCATCTTTTTCACAGGAGGTATATCATGGCTATTCTTTACGTTAAATCCAGTTCAACAGGTAATGGTTCCCCTCCCCCACCACCTCCACCCCCGATTTCCGTTCCCGAACCTAGTAACCTTATTGGTTTTATAACTCTTAGTGGTTTAATGCTAGGCAATGCGGTTAAAAAGCGGTGATTTCCCGGTTATTGAATCAGTAAACTTTGATTGAGGATGAATTGGGGACGTAAGCGATCGCGTTTACGTCTCTGTGTGTAGATTTTGTTCAATACAAAACTGATTAGTTAAGATAGAATGGGGTGAAATAACTCTAAAAAAAACGACTATGGCACTAACCCTTAATCTAACACCGGAAATAGAGCAATATCTTACCCAACGAGCAACAGAGCAGGGACTTTCCCTAGAATCTTATGCTCTAAAACTGCTCACAGATAACATTTTATCCCAAGAAAAACAGATCAAACTGGTTAACCTTCTTCAGTCTTGGATCGATGAAGAAGATGAGCAAGAACAACAAGAAACAGGTGAATATTTAATTGAGGTACTCGATCAAGATCGTTTATCTGATCGTCCTTTATTTCCGTCACAATTAAAAGGGATAACTTGGTGAGTCGAGTTGTTTTATTAGATACTGGAATTATTGGTTTAATTACCAATCCTAAGCGATCGCATGAAAGTCTAGCTTGTACTCGTTGGCTGCAAACTTTAACTCAAGAAGGTATTAGAGTTATTCTTCCCGAAATAGCTGATTATGAAGTTCGCCGAGAATTATTACGCGCTAACAAGATTAAGGGAATTAAACGACTAGATGAGTTATGTGAATTGATAGAATATCTACCCATTACAACGGACACAATGCGACAAGCTGCCTTATTTTGGGCGCAAGCGCGTCAACAAGGACAACCCACAGCAGGAGATAAGACAATTGACGGTGATATGATTTTAGTTGCACAAGCGATAACTCTATCTATTCCAGATGTGATAATTGCCACTACGAATGTAGGTCATTTATCTCGATTTATCCAAGCTGATTTATGGCAAAATATTATTCCTAATTGATAAAGCAATACCCTTTGACCTTGCCCGCAACCCTCGTATTAACGGTGCTACAGTTGATATAGGTGCTTATGAATTCGTCCAAAATAGCGCACCAGTCCTCTACGATACTACCCTCACCGTTCCCGAAAATAGCCTCTTAAACACTCTTGTCGGCACAATTAACGCCACTGATGCCGATAATAACCCCTTAACCCTACAATATCACCGCAGGTAATCCTAACCTCGATGGCGACGGTATCTCCGCCTTTACCATCAATAATAGCGGCCAAATTCCCATGGCTGACTCCGATGACAAGGCTGTAGTCATCTCCCTACCTTAACTGATGACAAAATAACTTGATTCTCCGAATAACTTGACAAAAGTTAATCAAAATATAGCCTTAGCAACATAAATCGGCTTATCTCTAGGTAAATTTTCTCAGAAGTGGGATTATACCAGATATTTTCTCTCTGCTCGATTTATTTAATAAGCTCTGCTGATGAATGATAAACGGAGCTTATAATTATTCGCCTCTACAATCTAAGCATCATCCCTAACCAGTGCTAAATTTTCTGACATCTCAGCTTGATTAATGGTTTTGCTGTCTTTAGAGACAGTTTTCTCCACTATTCGCTTACTTATCAACTTTATCTAACTCGAACTAAGTTTCGGGTCGATATTCCCTATCAACTCTCTACCGTCTTTTTCACACGAGGTATATCATGGCTATTCTTTACGTTAAGTCTGGTTCAACAGGTAATGGCTCCGCTTGGAACAATGCTTATGGCAGTTTACAAAGTGCTATTACTGCAGCACAAGCTGGTGATGAGATTTGGGTGGCTGCGGGGACGTATAAACCCACTACGGGAACGGACAGAACCGCGAGTTTTACCCTGAAAAACAATGTGGGGATTTATGGGGGGTTTGCAGGGACGGAAACTGCCCGTAATCAGCGTAATATTGCCACAAATGCCACTATTTTAAGTGGTGAGATCGGTATAGCGGGGATTGCGGATAATTCCTACCATGTGGTAAGCGCGACGGGTAATGTTTCTAATCCTCTGACAAACAGTGCTATCCTTGATGGGTTTACGGATTTACAAGGAGCGTTGTCAAGAATAAAGTTAGCCAAAAAGTGTGCTGTGTGGTTGGGTATTCTTATTTCTCTTGAATTTACCTCATCTTCTGCATCGGCTGCAATCTTTAACGATAAAACCACATTTGAGGCCGCGGCATCGATTGCTGGTAATTTAGCACTTGAGACATTTGATAGCTTTACTGGTCCAATATTGCAATTATCTTCATTGGGTATCACCTTTAATCCGATGAATGCTGGTATTCAGCCTCATTCTATCTTGGCTAATTGTCCCGGACCTACTTTTAGTTCTCCCAATGCTCTTGTTAATAATAACGCTTGTAGTTTTCCTGGAAGGGGCAGTATAGTATTCCAGCCAATGAATCCCTCCAATGGTATTGTTGGAGTTGGCTTTTTGTAACCGTTCAGGGGGGGGTGTCAAGCAGCCAGTGGTATTGACCCTGTAGAAGTACTCTCCTGGGGTAGCAGAGAAGGAGAAGCACTACCTTTCCTAGAGGCTCGAACAGCGTCGGTCATGAATTCCAAGACATTGCGGTTCTGAGAACGCAGACTGGTGACTACCGTCAGCATCCGCGCCACAAAAATACTACCCGCCTCACTTTGAGAGCCAAAGCTAGTGCGCCGCCAGAGGACAGCCTGGCGAATGGCTCTCTCAGCCGCATTGTTCGTTGGCTCTAACCCCTCCACCGTGACGAACAGCCATAGGGCGGACTCCACCTTCAGCAGTTGCCGGCAGGTGCGAACGGTTTTAGCCAAAGGAGTCTTCTCCCTGGAGCCAATCTGATAATCCGCTCCTGAAGAGAGTAAACTTCTGACTCGTTCTCGAATTGGCGACACTAATGACTGAAACTGAGTCCGGCTCAAAGTCCCATCTCGGACTCGATGCCAGAGGCGAAACAACTTTTTCTGTTGGGCGAGCAAATCTCGTCCTAGTTGACGGGAGACTCCACTGCGTTCAGAGATTTTGGTGAACTCTCGCTTGAGATGTGCCCAACACAGTTGTCTTCGGTCAACATCGACCCAATTGTAGGCCTTATAGCGATCGCTGTTGAGAATCCCCTCGAAGTTCTCTCCCAATAACCCTTGAGCCGCCGCCGTCGAGCGCGACAACTCCACACAAAAGAAGCTGACCAAGGGAGTGACGGCCACCCACAACCAGGCTCTCTTGGACTGAGGATTTTCCCCATCGGCATTTCCTTGTCCGAAACCTGTCTCATCGGCTCCCACTATCGGCGCAGCTTGAATGTAGGCTTTGACCTCCTCTACTGAGGCTGAGACCGCCTCACTGGCTTCTTTTCTCAGACGATTGACTGTCCCCAGAGAGATTTTCACCCCAAACAAGTCCGACATCGCCGAAACCACCATCCTTACTGAATGACGGTACATCCCGCTCAGCACTGAGACGATGGCTACCACTGTTTCGCCGTAGCCACTGGCTTCTACCTCTTCTGGTAGAGTGGCTCTGCTTGTCTGGCCGCAGCGAGTGCAAGTTAGTTGGTGTAGGCGATGCTCCGCGATTTGGAGCTTAATCGGGGGAATTTCTACTACTTGATGGCGGTAGGGGCTGGGGTCAACTCCTTGTAGGGGTTCGCCACAACAGGGGCAAGTTTTAGGATAGTGGTTGGTGACGCTATCACACGCTTCCACTGGATACAGGGAACGACTATGACCTGGGTGTCCGGGTTGCCCCCCTCGCTTTTTTCCTGTTGGTTTTTTTTTCTTGGTCTTCTCGACGTTGGGAGAGTCTGAGGCAGGAGAGCTATGGGAGTTCTGTGAGTTTCGATTGACTTTCTCTTCTAGCCCCTCTTTTGAGTCTTGTAATTCTTTGAGGTGTTGCTCTAGTTGCTCTATCTTCAAGCCTAACTGCACTACTAGCCGTCTGACGCTGGCTGGGGTCTGCTCCCAATCCTCTGCGTCTATTCCTGACATCTCTAGTAGCTGCTTCTCATCCATGTCTCTCAGATTACCAGATTTCGTACCCCCCCTGAACGGTTACGGCTTTTTTAATACTGGTGGCGATGATACGCTACAATTATCTGCTTTTGATGCTTCCAACAATCTAATTGAGCAAGCTACAGTTTCAGGTAGCAATCTTAACCCAAACTCGTTTAAGTTTTTAGGAATTGTCACATCTATTCCTGCATCTCGTATCGAAATATCTCCCGTTGGTGGTAATGGACTTTTTTCAATTGATAATTTACAAGTGGCAACTAAATCGATCCAGTCTGTTCCCGAACCTTCTACAATTCTAGGAATAGTAACATTAGGATTAGGATTAGGAGCATTGTTTTCTAAAAAGCATAAACAAGACGACAATAACGATGATTAATTGATGTTTGGAGGGGACGTGAGCGATAGCATTTACGTCTCTTTTTACTAATTTTGTTGTAATTGCAGTTTCTAACGACACAAAAGCAAATCATAAAACGCTCTTTTCCTCTTGTGCTGATTGTAAAACATCTAAGTATAATGCTCGATTAATCCGAAAGCCAGCTTGAGATATTAAATCATCCATTAACGGCTTAATTGCTGTAATTAATCCTCGACGTTTTGCTATTAGTAAAATTCCTAAAACGCCAATTACATTCAGTCCTAAACTCAGTGCTTTTTTTCTGCCTGGATTTTCATCCATAATTACCCTATCAGCACCCAAAGCAATTGCCAAGGCGATTGTTTCTGATTCTCCTCGATGTAATTCATGATTTAATTGTTCAAATAATGAACGATTTTCTAACGTCCTTTTTTCAATCCAAGATAAAGTTGTAACTTCTATTGTTCCGGGGACAGCATAACCTACATGGGTCATTTCTTCATAAACGGCTGATGGAATGATAATTGTTCCATAAATATCATGTAGCAAATTGACATAACCGATAGCAGACAAACTGGTAATAGGAGAAGTATTACTAACAACGATCACAAATCCCCCAATCGATTTAAAGTTTGTAACTCTAATTGAAAATCTGCAACATCGTAATTAACACAAATATCTCTTTTGGCTAATTCTTGACGAAATTCGATTAAAGATAAACCCGCAAAATCAGCAGCTTTAGCACTGCTAATGTGATAATCTTTAAACATAATAATAGCTAGGTCAAGCTTCAGTAAATTTTCTGTTTTACCAGTAGCTTGTATCATCTCGTTAGAAATAACAATACTCATGATAAGTCGATTGAATTGAGTGGGCAAATATGTCAATATTAATTATTATATTATAGCCAGACAATCCATAATAGCGGCCAAATTGCCATGGCTGACTCCGATGACAAGGCTGTAGTCATCTCCCTACCTTAACTGATGACAAAATAACTTGATTCTCCGAATAAATTGACAAAAGTTAATCAAAATATAGCCTTAGCAACACAAATCGGCTTATCTCTAGGTAAATTTTCTCAGAAGTGGGATTATACCAGATATTTTCTCTCTGCTCGATTTATGTAATAAGCTCTGCTGATGAATGAAAAAAAAATAAACGGAGCTTATAATTATTCGCCTCTACAATCTAAGCATCATCCCTAACCAGTGCTAAATTTTCTGACATCTCAGCTTGATTAATGGTTTTGCTGTCTTTAGAGACAGTTTTCTCCACTATTCGCTTACTTATCAACTTTATCTAACTCGAACTAAGTTTCGGGTCGATATTCCCTATCAACTCTCTACCGTCTTTTTCACACGAGGTATATCATGGCTATTCTTTACGTTAAGTCTGGTTCAACAGGTAATGGCTCCGCTTGGAACAATGCTTATGGCAGTTTACAAAGTGCTATTACTGCAGCACAAGCTGGTGATGAGATTTGGGTGGCTGCGGGGACGTATAAACCGACTACGGGAACCGACAGAACTGCAAGCTTTACCCTGAAAAATAATGTAGCAATCTATGGCGGGTTTGCAGGAACGGAAACTGCCCTAAATCAGCGTAATATTGCTAATAATATTACTATTTTAAGTGGTGAAATTGGTGCGGCGGGAATTGCCGATAATTCGTATCATGTGATAAGCGCAACGGGTACGATTTCTACTCCTCTAGGTAACAGTTCTATTCTGGATGGGTTTACTATTACTGGTGGTAATGCGAATGGTACAACGGGAAATCAAGATGATGGGGGTGGGATGTATGTTTCGGGTGCTAGTCCAACCCTGAGAAATATCACTTTCCGCGATAATAATGGAACAAATGGAGGTGCTTTATATAACGAGAATGGTAGTAATCCTGTCCTGACAGATGTGTTGTTTGAGTACAATACGGCAACGCGAGGGGCGGCGATTTACGATGATTTAAGTAGTCCCCAGATTACTAATGGCACTTTTCGCCTGAATACGGCAATTAATGACGGGGGGGCGATTTATAACACCAGTAGCAGTAATCCCACCATTGTTGATTCGGTTTTTAGTCGAAATTCGGCTAATACGGGCAGTGGTGGCGCGATTTTTAGTAATCTGAGTAACCCCAATTTGATTAATAGTACCTTGAGTGGTAACGTGGCGGTAACTGGGGGTGCGCTACATAATGTTTCGAGTAGTGTAGCATTGCGAAATAGTATCCTCTGGGGAAATCAGGATAGTAGCAGTACGGGGAATCAGGTTAATAATGGTTCCGGTGGTAGTGTTACGGTTGCTAATAGTATTATCCAAGGGGGAGGGTTTACGGGTGCGACGGATAATGACCCTCTGTTTGTCAATGCGAAAGCGGATGATTTACGCTTAAAATCGGGTTCTCCTGCTTTGGATGCGGGAGATTCTACTTTATTGCCTCTCGATAGTCGAGATTTGGATGGGGATGGCAATACTTCTGAACGGATACCCCTCGATTTGTCGCGTAATTCCCGTGTTGTGGGTGCAAATGTGGATTTAGGGGCGTATGAAGGGGCAGAACTCGCTCCTACGCCTACTCCTGCAGCAGTTCGCACGATTTTTGTACGGGCAAATGCGGGGGGAAGTAATAATGGTACGTCTTGGGTTGATGCGTTTACGGATTTACAAGGGGCGTTAGCAGCAGCGAAAAGTGGGGATACGATTTGGGTTGCGGGGGGAACCTATAAACCGACTACGGGAACGGACAGAAATGCAACTTTTACCCTCAAGAATCATGTGGAGATTTATGGGGGGTTTGCTGGTTCGGAGACGAGTTTAAGTCAGCGAAATGTTGCTACTAATGCCACTATTTTAAGTGGGGATATTGGGACGGTTAATACTGCGGGTGATAATGTTTATCATGTTGTTACGGGTAGTAATACATCTAATACAACCATTTTAGATGGATTTACGATTTCAGGAGGAAATGCTAACTTTGCAAATACTGCTGATTTGAGGTCTATTGGTGGAGGAATTTTTATTAGTGATGGTAGTCCTATTCTTCGCAACTTAATTATTGAGAATAATACGGCTATCAATGGTGGAGGAATTTATGCTTATGCAGGGAGCAATTTAATTCTCTCTAATTCAATTTTCCGAAATAATACCACAATTAACAGTACAGGTATTGCTGGTGAAGGAGGAGCAATTTATTTCTTTACCAGCAGTCCTACTGTTATTGATGTCTCATTTAGCAACAATACGGCTAGTGGTACTGGGGGAGCCATCCGTAATAATAAAAGCAATCCCACTCTAACTAATGCCACATTTACCAGCAATACTGCGACTTCTAATGGCGGTGCAATCTCTAACAATGATAGTAGCTTTACTCTAAATAATGCAACTTTTGCCAGTAACTCTAGTGCAAATGGTGGTGCAATTTATAGCACTTCTAGTACCGCCACACTAAATAATGCAACATTTTCCAGCAATACAGCTACTTTAGATGGAGGTTCTATCTATAATACTGGTAGCAATTTAACTCTCAAAGATGGGACTTTTAATAATAACACTGCCAGTAGTGATGGTGGCGCAATATTCAGCACAGGTGGTACTTTCAACCTGACTCAAGGTGATTTTGTTCAAAACCGTGCTACTGCTGGTTTAGGTGGTGCTGTTTTCCTTCAAACTACTGGTGCTACAATCACTCAAGCTGATTTCTTACAAAACCGTTCTGCTAATGGTGGGGCAATTTACAACAACAGTAATAATGTTAGTGTCACGAATGCTAATTTTACGCTAAATATTGCTGATGGTGCTAATAGTGCAGGTGGTGCGATTTTTAATCAAAATAGCAATAACCTCCAAGTCACCAATGCTGCTTTTAGCCGTAATAATGCTGCTTCTGCTGGTGGTGCTATTTACCATAGAAAAACAGTACCAGAAGGATCTATTGATATTATCACTATTACCAATAGCAGTTTTAGCGGAAATGCCTCTGGTTCAGGAAGTGCGATTTCTGGACAGGGTGATTTTGGTAACTTTGGCGCAACATTTCCAATAACTATCTCTGCCAATGCCGTTATTCGTAATAGTATTATCTGGGGGAATGGTGGAACAGCACTTAGCAATACTTTTGGAACAAATACAGTTACCAACAGCATAGTACAAGGCGGATTTACAGGCACAGGCAACCTAAATGTTGACCCCCTCTTTGTCGATGCCATCAACGACGACTTACGCTTACAAAGCACTTCTCCCGCCATCAACGCAGGAAATAACGCCTCCCTTCCTGCCGATGCCCGCGACTTAGACGGCGATAGCAACATCACCGAAGCAATACCCCTTGATATTGCCCGAAATCCTCGCGTTAACGGTACAAACGTCGATATGGGTGCTTTTGAATTTACCCAAAATAGCGCACCCGTCCTCAATGATACTACCTTAACCGTTCCCGAAAATAGCCTCTTAAACACCCTTGTCGGCACTATTACCGCCACTGATGCCGATAATAACCCTTTAACCTACAATATCACCGCAGGGAATCCTAACCTCGATGGGGACGGTATCTCCGCCTTTACCATCAATAATAGCGGACAAATTCGCGTAGCTGACCCCGATGACATCGACTTTGAAGTTAACCCAAATAACCCCCTAACCGTCACCGTCAGCGATGGAACTTTAACCGACACCGCTATTATCACCGTTAACCTCACCAATGTTAACGAAACCCCCAACCGTCCCCCCGTCGCTAATGATGCTACTTTTAGCCTCGTTAAAACCAGTCCGGTTAATACCACAGTCGGAACTGTCACCGCAACTGACCCCGATAATAACCCTTTAACCTACAGTATTACGGCTGGAAATTTGGACACCGATGCCGACAATATCAAGGCATTTAGTATTAGTAGTAGTGGCGTAATTACGGTTGCTGACCCTGATGATATTAGCAGTCAAACCGACCCCTTTAACCTAACAGTTACGGTTAGCGATGGTAACTTAAATGATACGGCTGCGATTACCGTTAATTTAACCAGTCCTGTTAACCGTCCCCCAGTCGTTAATGATGCTGTTTTCAGCATTTCTAAAACCAGTCCCAACGGTACAGTCGTCGGGACAATTAACGCCACTGACCCCGATAATAACCCCTTAACCTACAGTATCACCGCCGGAAATCCAGACACTGATGGCGACACTATCAAAGCCTTTGCTATTAGTAATACGGGAGTAATTACGGTTACGGATGCGGATGATGTCAGCGCACAAACTAACCCCTTTAACCTGACAATTCAAGCAAATGATGGTGCTTTAACCGATACGGGTATCGCTACCATTAACCTAAATAATGTTAACCCTCTCAGCTTCCAACTGAAACTCTATGAGGATAATAACGGGACAGTTGGCAGTGAAATTACAAGCAATAATGCCATTCTTGGTAACAGCTTCTTTGCGGAAATCCTAGTAGGTGATATTCGCACCAATGCAGCAGGTTTAATCATCAACTCCCTTGACTTTGGCTTTGCTGCTGATGTTGCTCAAAATATCAATAACTTTGCTGATATTGGCAATGTCAACAGTCCCCTAATTACCTCCGCTTTCCCCCTATTCCGAGGCGGTACATTAGACAATACCAACGGTTTAATTGATAACTTAAGTGGTGGTGCAGTTCCCGAAGCAAGTCAAGGTACAGCGATTGGGATTAATCAATTAAATCGCTTCAGTTTGCTACGCTTTAACGTCGTGGGAACGCGGGATAACTCTAACTTAAATCTCACCTTTGATCCCACTCAAATCGGTTTTGCTGATGGCACATTAGTTGATCCTAATGGTAATCTTAGCTTAACCCGTAATATTATCATTAATGATGCTCCCATTGTGAGTACCATTAATAACGTCAACCTAGCAGAAAGAAGTGCAGTAGGAACCGTAGTTGTCGCCGGAAACTTAGTCGATGCGACCGATGATGCTTACGGACAAACTCCTACATTTAGCCTTAGTACCTCTCCTAAAGATGGTTCAGGAAATGACCTTTTTGCCATCAATGCTACCACCGGAGAAATTACTTTAACCCAAGCAGGTTCTAATACCATTGACTTTGAAAGTGGAGTTACATCCTATCAATTGGGAGTCAAAGCAACTGACGGTTATAAACTCTCTACCGAACGCACTTTTAACGTCAATATTACTAACGTTAATGAAGGGACAATAGTAGTAGATAAAAACGCCATCACCTTCGGCACAAAACTCTCCCAGTACCGTACAGATGCAACCGATAGCCTGTTTGTTCGTCCCAATTTTGCTGACAAAACCCAATTCATTGACATTACTAATACCGCATCGGGAACTAACGATGTACTTGCTATATCGGGAATCACAATTAATGCACAAAATGTCACCACAGATGCCAATTTTGCCAATGGAGACATACTGCTAAATCCCGGACAAACTCGACGTATCGCTTTAACATATACACCCAAAGCAGCGCGAGAAAACTTCAATTTGGCTAACGGTTTAGTCATCAACAGTAATGCTCAAAACAATTCCGCTTTGAACATTCAACTAACAGGAAAATCAACCTTTAACAGTGATATTTCCTACGATGGACGGGTAAATTTAACCGACTTAACTACCTTACAACGTCCGGGGTTATTTGGTAGTAGTAGTGGACAAACAAATTATGACCCTACTGCTGATATTACCGGAGATGGAAAAATTAATCTTGCGGAATTAGTTCCCTTCAATTCTGAATTTGGGTTAGTTATTTAGATTAACTCTGTAGGTTGGGTTGACCCAAGGAAACCCAACAATTCAGATTAATTATGATGACTTTTGATTAGGTTTGATGGGTTACGAAGTGCGCTAACCCATCCTACAAAATAACGGTTTAGGTAAGGGTTCATTATCTACTTGATAAGCAATCATTAGCGATTCTATTGCTTCTTTTCCATTAGCGACAGCTTCCTCATAAGTATCTCCATGAGTACGCCAATATTGCCCTAGAAAATCAGGCAATGCAACCAAAAAACAATTATCTTCATTAGACCATTGGATTACCATGCGATATTTAATTTGTGCCATTTTCTTGATTCCTCTTAACTTCTTTTTCTTGATACAACTTTGCATCGGCACTGTCTTTTTCAGAAACAGTAACTTTACCAGAGTACAAATGATGTACCCAGTTAGTGTGACTTCCCTTACCAGATTTTTGAATAAATGCTGCTTGGCGTAGCATTTGTTTTAACTCGCTAACTTTTTTAACTCAGGAGAACTACATTATGTCTAGTCTGACTACTCAATTCAACCTCAAAACTGATAATAGTGGCCTAGCGGGAACTATTATTAATAATCCTCTTCGTTTAGGCGATAGATTTTTTGTAGAAATTTTAATGGAAAATAGTGATATTAATCCTGTCGGTATCACTAGCGGTGCTATTAATTTATCCTTCGATCCTCGCTCAATTCAAAACATCGACAATCCTTTCAATCCCTCAGATATTAATAGTCTTCTTATTACCCCTAATTTCCCCTTTGGACGCACGGGAATCTTAGACAATACCAATGGTTCAATTACTAACTTAGGAGGCGGTTCTTTACCATTTTTGGGCATTGGTTCACCTCTGGGAATTAATCAATTGGATACTTTTAGTTTATTGCACTTTCAAGTAATCGGCAATGGTAATTCTAGTCTGGTACTTAATATTGATTTATCTCAAACTGGTTTTAGCGATGGCAGTGTTGCCAGTTATTCTGGTAATCAAAGTCAGTTTATAAAAATAGTTCAAGTGGGTTCATCGACAGCTATTCCCGAACCTTCTACAATTTTGGCAATAGTAATATTAGGGTTAGGTGTATTGCTGTCTAAAAAGCGCAATCAAGACAATAGTAATGATAGTTAATTGATGTTTTTAGGGGACGTAAGCGATCGAGTTTACGTCCCTGATTGATACTCAAAAAAACTGTAAGTTAGGATAGGCTAAAATTGCATTATCTTCAGTAGCCACTACTAAATTATGCTGTAAAGCTTGACAGATTAAAAGACGGTCAAAAGGGTCTTTATGAAGGAGTGGTAAATCTTTTAAATGTACTAGGCTTTTTTCATCAATAACCAAACTGTTAATTAAATGCTGTTTTCTTTTTTTGGGAAGATATAGGTCAGGACGCTCAGGAAAATTTAATTTGCCTAACTGATACTTAATAACGCACTCCCAAACAGAGACTACACTCAAAAAAACTTCGTTATTGCTATTTTTTATCTGACGGCATATTTTTTCAGACAAGCGCGGATGATCACTAATTAACCAAAGAAAAATGTGTGTATCTAGTAACAATCTCATTGTGGATAAAACAAGTCTAAAACTTCCTCTGGTAAAGGTTCGTTGAAATCATCAGAGATGGTAAATTCTCCTCTAGCTAATCCTACCGGACGAGATCGATGAGATTGACTTAAAAATTGCCAAATTATCTTAATTTCATTTTCACTTAAAGGATTTGTATTGTCCATTTCTTGGTTATTTTTAACTAAAAATTGCCATTTTTGTAATGCTTTTTCTGTTAGGTAATTGTCGGATTTGTTTGCTGCCTCTTGATGAGTTAACTTATCAATAAATTGCCCAACTAAATTAAGATTGTCTGCGGACAAAATTGCTAACTTCTCAGTTAATAACTGGCGTAATTCTACATCGTTCATGATTTTTTAACTATTAACTAAACATCGATTGTAGTCCCCAAAAAGGATAGATACACCCAGGTTAATTCCTAGAGGAGTAATTTCGGGGCTGTCAACCAGAATAACTGACACTTACCTAGCGGATTTTCCTGATTGGGAACCTCTAGACCAATTATTCCCGCTTTTTTGACCGATAATTTTCCTTGAAACTTGCCCCAAACTAGCATTTCCGTCCAATAGCCTAAATCCGGTTCGTGGCCTACCATTGCGATCGCGTTTTCCTCTCGCTGATAGTCCGACTTTTGCCACCATTGCACCCAATCTTGAATATTGCCGTTGGGTGATAGGGGATTAAATTGCTCAATTTACGGCTTAAACCCGCTTTTTGCAAAATTTCGGCAGTTTGCACGGCACGCACCAGGGGAGAGGTGAGAATTAGGTCAAATTTCACCCCCAACTGTCCTAATCTTTGGGCAACTTTAGCAGTTTTTGCCTTACCTTCCTCGGTTAAAGGACGTTCCCTGTCGTTGAGATAATCCCCAGATTGTCCTGCTAATCCATGACGCACAAAATAAAGTTTCATATCAGTTTAGGGTCGGTCTTGGCGATGATAATAGATAGCTGAGGTCCGATAGCTAGGTGCGAATTACCTTTTCATCGGGGTTAACTAGATGGGAAAGTTTTTGTTTAATTTGGGTGTCATAGACTTCCCACTTCAGTTTTGCGTATTCGGCATTATTATTAAAACCACCGAGGAAACCGATAGGAATTTCAAAACCTCCGGCCATGTAACGACCACCACCAAAAAAGCGACCTTGGTTATCCTGTCCGAAAGCTTCCTTAAGAAATTCATCGGGATCTAGGGTAATTTTACTGGTACGCATAGAACCAATGACTAACTCGATATCCTCATCTTCATCGTGAACGATACCGTAAACTAAAGCCGTGTGAACATTTTCTTCTGTCACCAAAAAATCGGCAGCTTGGGGAATCGCATCTCGGTCATCATAACGCAAATAACCGACCCCGGCGATCGAATAATTATTTTTAATAATACGGTTTTTTAAAGCCCGTTCAATCACATCCATCACCCGTCGGGATCTGGCCGATTGCAGGACAGCGTTTAATAATTGGGCATCGTAGAAACGACTGAGATAACCGGCAGCAATAAATTCACACTCTTGCGCTTGCATTAAATTATTCGTATCCGATCGCAATCCGTGCATCAAAGCTGTGGCACACTTAACATGGACGGTATCGCTACTATTAAAATTCAGTAACCCTTTTTGGATATATTGGGTTAACATCGCCGCCGTTGCCCGGATTTGGGGGCGAATATCGACAAATTCTGCGTCTAGATCCCCTTGGCGAGTATGATGATCGATCACAGCAATAATAGGGATTTTTGCCTGTTTAACCAGAGTGGTTAACTGACTATTGGTTCCCTGACCATCGACAAAAACACAACCCTGATAAACGGAGAGATCTCTATCTTTGAGGGTATGGACTCCCCAACGTTTAGCTGGTAAACCCGTTAGTTTTACCAAAGCGACATTTTCCTGATGGGAGAGAGTACCCGCATAGACTATATCGCAGTGAATATCGTACTGTTCAGCGATAATTTGATAGGCCCAGGCACTAGAAAGAGCATCGGGATCTGGGAAATCCTGCATCACCACAATTTGATTTTCGCCGCGGTGATTTTCCAAAGTACGTCGCAGGCGATCGATCAGGGAAATAAGTAGGGTATCATTACTAACCGTGACTGGAGGAAGGGGACATACTGCCGACGCTTCCCCTACCACTACATCGGTTTCGAGGGACTTGGCAGGAACTAGACTCAGTAATTCAGCCGTCATTTTTAGAAAAGTTTGCTTAAGAGTAGATTCAGTCGGGATTTTTTGAGCTAATTAATTCTAGACGATATCCCCGCTCGATCGGTTCATCTCAAATATTAAGCTTTTCCAGCCACTAGCTCCCCACTTAGATCGCTTTTCGGCGGGAAACACAGAAACGGGTAGAATCAGTCAATGCAGTTGTTTTCTTTCGAGGTGTCATCATTACTAAGAAAGCTACCCGTTCCTTAGCCGGTATTGCCGGAATTGTCGCCGTTGCCACCTTAATCAGTAAGGTTTTTGGTTTGGTCCGTGAACAGGTAATCGCCGCTGCCTACGGTGTTGGGCCGGTGGTGAACGCCTACGCTTTTGCCTACGTTATCCCCGGTTTTCTGTTAATTCTCCTCGGTGGCATTAACGGCCCCTTTCACAGCGCTTTGGTCAGTGTGTTGGCTAAAAGAGATAAATCCGAGTCCGCGCCGATTGTCGAGACTATCACCACCCTAGTCAGTGCGATTTTATTAGCTGTCACCGTCTTTTTAATCGTTTTTGCCAATATTTTTATTGATGTTCTCGCTCCCGGTTTAGATGCCGCCACCCGCAGCATGGCCATTCAACAACTGCAAATTATGGCCCCCATGGCGGTTTTAGCCGGTTTAATCGGCATCGGTTTCGGTACTCTCAACGCGGCGGACCAATACTGGCTACCGAGTCTCAGTCCGCTTTTTTCCAGTGTGGCGGTAATTTTCGGGGTGGGTTTGCTGGCTTGGTTACTTGGCGATCGCATTGATCAGCCGCAATATGTGCAACTAGGGGGTTTTGTCCTCGCCGGCGGTACTCTCGTCGGGGCGCTCTGGCAATGGTTAGCACAAGTGGGCGCACAAGTCAAGTCAGGTTTAGGAAAATTAACATTTCGTTGGGATTGGCGGATCCCGGGGGTGTCGGAGGTGTTGCGGGTGATGATTCCGGCGACCTTATCTTCGGGAATGTTGCATATTAACGTTTATACTGACCTCTTTTTCGCTTCTTTTATCGAAAATGCCGCCGCTTCCATGCGTTACGCCAGTTTTATCGTTCTCACGCCCTTGGGCATCATGTCCAACATGATTCTCGTGCCGTTTATGCCGATATTTTCTCGACTGACGGAACCGGAAAATTGGGGAGAATTGAAGCAAAGAATCCGTCAGGGTTTATTATTGACGGCTTTAACCATGTTACCCTTCACCGCTATCTTTATCGCCCTCGCTTTCCCGGTAGTGCGGGTTATCTATCAACGGGGGGCCTTTAATCTGGCTGCCTCGGAACAGGTGGTTCCCGTATTAATGGCCTACGGTTTCGGGATGTTTTTCTATCTCGGTCGCGATCTTTTAGTACGAGTGTTCTATGCTTTGGGTGATGGCGAAACTCCTTTTAAGGTGAGTATGGTGAATATTTTCCTCAATGGTGCGCTGGATTTTCTCTTGTATAAACCTTTTGGTACTCCGGGGATTGTTTTAGCAACCGTGGGGGTTAATATCCTTTCTATGGGCATTTTTACGGTGATTTTAAATCGTCGTTTAGGGGGTTTACCTTTGGGAGAATGGGGTTTATCCTTATTGGGATTAACGGTAATTACAATGCTTTCTGGTGTTGCTAGTTGGGGCGCTAGTTGGGGTTGGGAAAAGATTTTTGGTGCTGGTAATATTTTCCTACAATTATTACAGTTAGGTGTTGCTTCGACCGTAGCAGTGGGTTTATTCCTCCTCGGTGCGATGTTATTGAAGTTACCGGAATTAGACCTATTAATCTCGCGAGTTCGTCAGAAGTTCTTGAAAAAATCTTAGATTTAAGTTCTGGCCGCACCCTATCATTACATAGGGTTTGCTGAAAAAGTTTTTCCTGGGAGCAGGGTGTAGGGTTTTACCCATTTTCATCTGGTCAATTACCTAATTTTCAGGGAAAAAGTACCTGAATTTTCCCCCCAATCACTGCAAGGGTCGGCACTTTTTGATGGACAAAAGGTCTAAAAGTTTTACCCAACAAGGTCTTTAGATTTATTAAGCAAACCCTATTTATTTTTAGGAATTGGGGGAAGTTGCGGTGATTTTCGGCGAGAATTAGAACCAGATATTTTCGGGGGTAGGGGTGCATAATTGCGATTAGATAAAGCTTGAAGGCTCTTTTTCATATTAGCAGGGTCCGGCAGTTCTAGAGTTACCCCTTCTCTAGCAGTCATTGTTTCCCCCGGTAGGCATAAATCAAAAACAAAGGCAGAATTATTGGTTAAATCGGCCAGTTCTAGTTTTACCATCTCTGGAGGGGATTCTCGTGCTAATAAAGGTTCAATTTCGGTTTTAATTAACTGTTCTAATTGAGCCAGATAATTGACCTTAACAGGAGTAACAATTAAAGTTAACATTTCTTGCCAACCTTGCCCCTTTAATTCTGCCAGAATATCCCCATAACAGCGAATTTTCCAGCTACCTATTCCTAAATCTCGATAGGAAAAAATTTCCAGCAAACCCCCGGCATCCGATCGATAATAATGGGTATATCGTTCACTACTTTCGGGAGATTCGTAATCGATACGCACTTCAATATGAGCAAAAGGAGAATCCAGACGGGCCAAGAGACGATAGTTTCCCGAGACAATTTCTAGGGAATTAGTAGAAATTGTGCGTCCGTGATTTTCCCCTTGTTTTTGCAGTATAAATTCCATAATCTTAGCCTAGGCCTAATGTTTGGCCATGACGCTAAAACTTAGGATTTGTGCCGAGAGATTTGCGCTTTTAATTCCCCTGCTTGTGTCAATAAATCCGCTTGGGTTAGACTAATTTGTTCTTGGGTGGCCATCCATTTCAGTTGTACTGTGCCATTTTCAGCCTCAGCATCCCCCAAAATTATACAGCCCACGGCCTTAGCTCGATCGGCCCGTTTAAATTGTTTCCCGAAAGCGCTGCCGCTTAAGTCTAACTCGACGCTAAACCCCAATCCGCGTAATTGCTGCGCTAACACCACACTGCGTGCCTCAGCTTTTTCTCCTTTGGAGACGAGATAAAAATCGGGAACCAAAAAAGATAAAGATTGCTTTTGTTGTAATAATATAATCAGACGTTCTAAACCGATCGCCCAACCCACTGCTGGTGTGTCTAGACCGCCTAATTGAGCTATTAAACCATCATAACGACCACCACCGCAAACCGTAGCTTGAGCGCCTAAATCATCGGACTGAATTTCAAAGGCCGTATGGGTGTAATAGTCCAATCCTCGCACTAAACAGGGATTAAGATTATAGATAACTCCCAAATCAGTTAGTAAAGATTGTACCCGTTCAAAATGCTTTTGAGAATCACTGCCGAGATGTTCAAGAATACTGGGGGCATTCTCACAAATAATCTTGGTTTTCTCGTCCTTACTATCCAAAATTCGCAGGGGATTTTTTTCTAATCTCTGTTGAGAATCTGCGTCTAAATCAGCTTTGTAGGGAGTCAAATAATCTAGCAAGGCCTGACGATAATTTTGCCTATCTTGGGCATTTCCCAGGGAATTAAGGTCTAATTTTAGGTTTTCTAGCCCCACAGCTTTTAATATCTCGCTGGCAAGGGTAATTACTTCCACATCCGCCCTAGGGTCATCACTTCCCAACAATTCGACCCCGATTTGATGAAACTGTCGCTGCCTACCCGCTTGCGGACGTTCATAACGAAACATCGGCCCCTTATACCAGAGTCTTTGTACTCCTCCTGCGGCCTGTAATTTGTGTTCAATGTAGGCGCGAACGACCCCAGCTGTTCCTTCCGGTCGCAAAGTCAGGGAACGTTGACCGCGATCGAGGAAACTGTACATTTCTTTACCTACCACGTCCGTCGCTTCCCCGATACCCCGTTCAAAAAGTTGCGTCTGTTCAAAAATGGGAGTTCGTATCTCTTGATACAGCGCAGTCCCTAAAATTCTGCTGGCAGTTTCCTCTAACCACTGCCAGTAACCGACCTCCGCCGGTAAAATATCTTTTGTGCCTCGGATTGCCTGGATTTCGCCCATAGTTCTCTGTATTTTTATCCCTATTTGAACAATCTTAAACCGCTGAGAGTCACTAATACCGTCGATCCTTCATGACCGACGACACCTAGAGGTAAAGTTATATCACCGGCAAAATTAGCTAGGAGCAATATGCCGATAAACGCGAGGGCGAAAGTGATATTCTGTTTAACAATGCGATTGGCACGACGACCAAGGTTAATCGCGCTGGGAATTTTGGCTAAATTATCGGACATGAGGATAATATCGGCCGTTTCCAAAGCGACATCACTACCAGCTTTTCCCATGGCAATCCCCACATTAGCCATGGCTAAAGCGGGCGCGTCATTAATGCCATCTCCCACCATCGCGACAGTGTGATATTTTTCTTGCAGATTTTGGATGACGGTTAACTTATCTTCGGGCAGTAAATCAGCGTAAACCTCCTCAATGCCGAGTTTTTCAGCGACTTTATCGGCACTTTGTTGATTATCACCCGTAATTAAAACGATATGTTCGATACCGATCTTTTTTAGTTTCTCCACCAGATTAACTGCCGAGTCACGAAGGGTATCGGCCACAGCGATCGCACCGAGCATTTGATTCTCTTGTACTACCCAAACGAGGGTTTTACCTTCTTTTTGTAAACGTTCGCGGATAGCTAGGATATTCTGGTCAAGATCAGCAATATGGTCACGAATATAGGCAAAATTGCCCACAGATACCGACTTATCGGCAATTTTTCCCGTGATACCTCGTCCCGATACCGCTTGTACCTGATTAGCACTGAAGAAATTTATACCACGTTCGAGCGCTGTGCTGGTAATTGCCTCTGCGATGGGATGTTCGGAACAGGATTCTAGGGATGCAGCCACCGCTAACACCTCATTTTCGCTGACTCCATGGATAGGGATAATTTCCACCACTTGCAACTTACCAAGGGTGAGAGTGCCAGTTTTATCAAAAGCGATCGCTCGTATGCGGCCGATCATCTCCAATCTTGCGCCATTTTTGAATAAAATCCCCTGTTTTGCCCCGTTAGCGATACCCGATAACAAAGCTGGCATAATTGAGGCCATTAAAGCACAGGGAGAAGCCACCACGAGAAAAATTAAGGCCCGATAGATAGTGGTTTCCCAGGTCCACCCCCAGAAAAAAGGCGGTAAAATCCCGAAAATTAAGCCTAAAATCACGATAATTTTCGCATAAGCTCGCTCGAAACCTTCGATAAACTGTTGGGAGGGAGGGGATTCATTTTGCGCTTTTTCTACCAAACGAATCACCCTTTCAATTAAGCGACTTTCGGGGGGAGTTTCCACCTTTAAACGTAGCACTCCTGCACCGTTGAGAGTTCCCGCAAAGACTTCTTCCCCAATGGTTTTATCCACGGGAAGCGATTCTCCCGTAATTGGTGCTTGATTGATGGGACTGTTTCCATCGATAATAATGCCGTCAATAGGGATTAATTCCCCCGGTTTGACTAAAACTGTATCACCGATGTGTAATTGCTTGATCGGAACCTCTTTTTCGCTGTCTCCCGTGATTAATCTAGCAGTATCGGGAGTCATAGCCATGAGAGAACGAATATTGCGATCGGTTTTCGCCAGGGCAATCTGTTCTAATGCGCCACTAATGGCGAAAATCAGGATTAAAACGGCTCCATCGATGATGAGATAGTAATTACTGTCCCAGAGTCCCAAAATCGCCGCCCCTAACGCCGCTACAATCATTAAGAGGTCCACATCCAGTTCTTTTTCCTCGAATAAAGTCGTTAATCCTGCTTGGGTACTCTCGTATCCCCCCACCACATAGGCGATCGGTAGTAGGATTAAAGCTAGGCCGATCAGGTTAAAGTGTAGGCATAACCAACCAAAAAAGACTAAAATAGCGCAAATTCCCGCAGCAAATGCCGAGGAATACTCAGACAACCAAGAGGACGAGATACTCTGAATCATGGATCGATGGCAATTAATTCTCTCCCCATTCTAGAAAAAATTGGATCGATGCAGAAAACCCCTAGTACGTTATCCCCTGCAGCTAAGGGACTTGCGCTTTGATAATATGCCATTTAGGGCGAACGCAGTTCGCCCCTACATTAATGTACCTTTTGGGCGAACGCAGTTCGCCCCTACATTAATGTACCTTTTGGGCGAACGCAGTTCGCCCCTACATTAATGTACCTTTTGGGCGAACGCAGTTCGCCCCTACATTAATGTACCTTTTGGGCGAACGCAGTTCGCCCCTACATTAATGTACCTTTTGGGCGAACGCAGTTCGCCCCTACATTAATGTACCTTTTGGGCGAACGCAGTTCGCCCCTACATTAATGTACCTTTTGGGCGAACGCAGTTCGCCCCTACATTAATGTACCTTTTGGGCGAACGCAGTTCGCCCCTACATTAATGTACCTTTTGGGCGAACGCAGTTCGCCCCTACATTGTGGACAAAATGCGTTACTGTAGGGGCGCAATGCTTGCGCCCTCCGAGCGATTAGGTTTGCTGATCACCCTAAGTAGAGGGAGAGTTTTCGAGTTCCCCCGCAGCTAAGGGACTTGCGCTTTGATCATGTGCCATTTAGGGCTGGTCTGATTCTTCTACAGAGCGATTTTCAAAGCTGGGATATTATTCCCACGCCAGTCCCTAACCCCGAAAGGGACGACTTTCGGCAGTAGAGATATAATTTCCTTATCTCCTTTACGCTTTTCTTCGATGCTATCCTTACTAAAAAAGCTCTGGAATTGGCTAAAATCGCTCTTTATTGGCAGTCCAAAGGCAATTAACCCCAAAAAAGTCAAAAATATTCCTCCAGAACCCAGCGATGGGGAATATGAAGGGATATTGATGGGGTTATTCGAGCAGGTGGCGGCGGGAACCACTACCGACGGGTTACGGGGATGGCTATACAGTCGCTATTGTGACGATAAAAAGCTGGCGCGGTGGTTAGAGGACAAAAGCGAGGAATGGCTACAGTATCCGGAAGATTATCAAACTTTAGGGCGGGATCTGGCGGCTTTAGGGAAAGTGATGACGGGAAATCTGGGGGAAGTGTGCCAACGGATTAGTCTCCAGTTACGCGACGCGGTGAGGGATGTTTCCAGTGTGGAGGGGGAAAATCTAGGCTCAAAGGAGACGGATTTAACGGAAGTGGTTCAGGATGCCGAATTTTGGTTTGAGCAAGGAAACCAGAAATACATGAATTGGGATTTGATCGGCGCGATCGCCTCCTACGACAAAGCTTTAGAAATTAAACCCGATTTCCATGAAGCTTGGAACGGCCGAGGGATTGCGTTAGATAACTTAGGAAGGTATGAAGAAGCGATCTCATCCTTCGATCAAGCTTTAGAAATTAAACCCGATGACCATGAAGCTTTCTGAGACGGAGGGTGGGCGATTTGTTCTCTGGGTACAATAGGGCTAGATCAGCTAACAGAATATAGCGATCCTTACTATTGGGCAGCCTATACCCTGACTGGACAGGACTAATACCATTTTTCTTTATTCGTAGCAGGCATAACCGGGTGCATCTCCTGTTGGTGATTTTCTCTCACCTATAGGTGAGCAGCAGAAGTTGTTCAAAGAGGGCGAAGGCAATTCGCCCCTACAATCATATCATTGCGCCAATGGTAGGGGCGCACCGCGTGCGCCCAAAATGTCATCTAGATATTTCGACAAAATTGAGATGTACCAGGCATAACCATCTCTGTCATTACTTTTGAAAAATGGTATAACTTATGGAAATTCCCAAAACAATTATCGATCTTGAAGCGCTGCTAATCGCCCTCGCACAGCAGACTGAACCTTTGCCAGAATATCTACAGCGATCGCTCAAAGAAATTGGACGATTACTAAGATGTTGGGTTTCATGCTTTAACTCAACCTAAGTTCTATAAACATTATCAGTAAACCCAAAAAAAGAAAGCTAAATCATGAAAATTACTATCGATATTCCCGATGAATTGCTTCAACATTACAACTACAATAATCTTCCCCGTGAAATTTTAGAGGCTTTGGTGGTGCGGGCCTACCGAGCGGAAAAAATCACCAGTGCCGAGGTCGGACGTATTTTAGGTCTATCGTCTCGTTGGGTGGTGGATGCTTTTTTGAAAAACCACGATGCCGATTTACATTACGATGAAGTCGATCTAGAGAGCGATCGCAAGACCCTTCAGCAACTTCGCAACAAACACGATCATAGTCTTTTATGATAGTCGTTTCAATTAAATTGAAGATAGATTTCGCCTTTGATACCCCCTTGATCCTAGGGTTGATTCATAGTAGGGTTGATTCATGAATCAACCCTACTACCCTTAATAAGGGGGGTGCTGATGGTTTTTAACACCTACCTACTTAAAACTACATTCCCATAATTTCGTAACCGGAATCTACATAAATAATCTGTCCGGTAATACCACTAGAAAGATCACTGGCTAAAAAAGCAGCCGTATTTCCCACCTCAATTTGTGTCACCGTGCGATGTAAAGGGGCGATTTCTTCCACATGATGGATCATATCAAGAATTCCCCCCACGGCCGAAGATGCTAAGGTGCGAATTGGACCGGCAGAAATACCATTAACTCGGATCTTTTGGCCCCCTAATTCCGCAGCTAAATAGCGAACACTCATTTCTAAACCAGCTTTTGCCACCCCCATTAAATTATAGTTAGGAATTACCTTGACACCACCGAGATAGGTAAGAGTAATAATACTTCCCCCTTCCGTCATCAAGGGTTTAGCCGATCGCGCTAGACGGGTTAGGGAAAAAGTGCTAATATCTAGGGATTTAGTGAAAGCTTCCCGGGGGATAGCGGTAAAATCCCCCGTTAAACCCTCTTTATCGGCAAAAGCGAGACAGTGAATCAAAATATCCAGTTTGCCCCATTTTTCCGCCACTGTAGCGAAAGTATCTTCTACCTGTTGGTCATTTTGGACATCGCAGGGGAGATAAAAAGCGGGATTAAGTTCATCGGCCAATTCTCGCACCTTTTTCTCAAAGCGGCCTTTTTCGTCGGGGAGATAGGTGACACCGATATTTGCACCAGCTTGATGGAGTTGTTGGGCAATTCCCCAAGCGATCGAGCGATTATTGGCAATTCCTGTCACTAGGGCGTTTTTTCCCGTTAAATCTAACATAGTTCTCGTTTCTCTTACAAAAATCTCCCCAATAGCCGACCCCAGCGAGATTCGGTATAATAGGGATACAGATAAGGGGGCAGCAATGATCACCCCTTCCCCATTGTCTGGCAAAAAGCGCCCAAAACTTTTCCCAGTTTAGGCAGCGGTTATGTTTAATAGAGGTGACACTCGTTGCATAATAAAAACAATTTTCCCCTTTTTTGGATGTGAGATGGACTTATCATTAATACAAGATAAACCCCTAGCAGATGTGTTCCGTCGAATCGGCAGCGGCAATTTCCCCCCGGTGGTGGAGTTGTTCGAGCGTGGCAAAACTATCTTTTTCCCCGGAGATCCCGCTGAAAGAGTCTATTTTTTGCTGAAAGGAGCCGTTAAGTTGTCGCGAGTCTATGAAGCGGGAGAAGAAATTACCGTGGCTCTACTGCGGGAAAATAGCGTCTTTGGTGTGCTATCCTTACTGACTGGTCAGCGATCGGATCGTTTTTATCATGCCGTGGCTTTTACTCCGGTAGAATTACTCTCGGCCCCGATCGAGCAGGTAGAAAGATCCCTCCGCAATAATCCCGATTTATCAATGTTGATGTTGCAGGGGTTGTCCTCGCGGATTCTGCAAACGGAAATGATGATCGAAACCTTAGCTCACCGGGATATGGGTTCACGTTTGGTCAGTTTTTTATTAATTCTCTGTCGTGATTTTGGGGTTCCCACCACCGATGGCATCCGGGTGGATCTAAAATTGTCTCACCAAGCGATCGCCGAAGCGATCGGTTCTACTCGCGTCACTGTCACCCGTTTATTGGGAGAGCTGCGGGATCAGGAAATGGTCTCAATTTACAAGAAGAAAATTACCGTCCATAATCCCGTCGCTCTCAGTCAACAATTTACCTAAATTCTGGATGACTAGCGCTTATATTTTAGTTTTGGCCATCGTGGTTTTAGGTGGTCTGATAGCGGCGGTTGGCGATCGCATAGGTAGCCGTATCGGTAAGAAAAGGATGCGTTTATTTAATCTGCGTCCGAAACAAACCGCAACTTTAATGACGATTGTAACGGGAATTTTGATCGCTGGCTCGACTTTAATTGTCTTGTTTGCTTCTAGTAAATCCCTGCGTCAAGGGGTTTTTGAACTGGATCGCCTTTTAAATGAACGTCGTGCCGCTATTAAGGATTTGGAAAGTCAGGTAAGAAAAACCACCGAACAAAAAAATCAGGTGGAAAAGGCTTTAAAAACGGCTAAAAGTGAACAGATAGCCGTGCAGAAACGTCTAGAGGTTCTTAACAAAAATTATCAAGCTTCTCGTCAACGTTTGCGATTAGTTTCGGGACAGTTGGAAAAGTTTCGGAAGGAAGTGGCTAATTTAAATAATGAACGAGTTATTTTAACTAATCAAAAGGCACAGTTAACTGGTCAACGGGATCAATTGTCCCAACAAAAATCAATTCTTTCTAGTCAGATAAATCAACTACAAACCACCGTTCAAGCTAGAGATAAAGAGTTAGCTAATCAACAAAAGTTATTAACAACCAGACAAGCGCGACTTCAACAGTTGGAAACTCAACAAAAAACCCTACAGCTAGAAATTGATCGCCGGGATCAACGTATTGGAGAACTCGATCGATCGATTGTGGATAAAAATTTGGCTTTGGAACAGCGCGAGGGAAAATTAAAAGATTTAGAAACCCAAATGGCTTTTCTTAAGCGGGAAGTGGAAGTTTTAGAACAATACTATCAAACCTATCAAGAATTGCGGGAAAAACAAATCGCTATTTTCCGGGGACAGGTGTTATCTTTCGGAGCTTTTCGTATTGTCGATCCCCAAGCTATTGTCGCTGTTATCGATAAGTTATTGCGAGAAGCGAATATGAATGCTATCCGTGCTACCCAACCGAATCAGCCTAATTTTGACCAGCGTTTAGTTAAGATCACAAAAGCACAGGTAGAACAGTTAAGTCAACAATTACAGGACGGTAAAGAATATGTGGTGAGAATCCTTTCCGCAGGTAATTATGTCTTAGGAGAAACCGAGATTCGTGTCTTTGCTGATGTGGTTCCCAATCAACGAGTTTTTGAGGAGAAACAGGTGATCGCTGCCGTTTCCATTGATCCCCAAAATATGACAGAAGAAGACCTACAAAAGCGCTTAGATTTACTTTTAGCTTCGGCTCAATTTCGCGCTAGAAGTGCGGGAGTTTTAGGGTCAATTCAAGTGGAAGATGGTTTATTAACTACGGTAGTTAACTTTATCGGTCAAGTGAAAAAGTCGGGTAATTCTATCGAGACACTTGAGGCAGTTGCTGCTAGTAAAACTAATACATCTGGACCTTTAACTTTGCGTTTAGTGGCGGTAAAAGACGGTAAAATTATTTTTAGTACGTCTTCTTAAAAGATAGCTAAAGTTAGGAGTTGAGATTAAAATCGACTCCTTCGTAAATATCGACAACATTTAAGCTAATTCCTAAAGAATCTAGGGAGATAATTCCCCTTGCTAGGGTGTATTCTTGCAGCAACCAATTATTTTCTGAGGTTTTGCTATAGGATTCTATTAATATCTCCCCTTGACTGACGAGAAGATATTGGTTTAATTGGGGTATAGAACGATAATAACGAAATTTATCACCCCGATCATAACTGGAGGTGGAAGGGGATAAAACTTCGATAATCAGACAGGGATTTAAAATTTCATCGTTGCGATTATCACTAAATAATGGTTCCCCGGCAATAATCATTAAATCTGGGTATAAACCGCGATTATATTGGGGTATCCATAGTCGCAAATCACTGGGAAAGACTTCATAAATAGTTTTCCTTAAAGCATTGTCTAACAAGCGAATTAAATTGCGTACCAGTCGATTATGATTGATGCTTCCCCCTGTCATCTCGATAATTTCCCCGTCGTGATATTCGTGTTTAGTTTCTGCTCTAGTTTCTAAATTACGATATTCTTCTAAGCTGAGGGTTTTGGTAGGAGATCGAGTTAGCATTTTCTCTGTCACAGAATTTTTAATCCTCCCGATTATAACCTAGATCACAGAAAAAAGGTTATCATTCATAAATTATTCCTCAATTAAAATGAATTTCTTCGTAAATATCGGCAAGATTTAAGCTAATTCCTAAAGAATCTAGGGAGATAATTCCCTTTTAATGATTTTCTGATGTTTGCCTATAGGATTCTATTCGTATCTCCCCTTGACTGACGAGAAGATATTGGTTTAATTGGGGTATAGAACGATGATAACGAAATTGATCACCCCGATCATAACCGGAGGTGGAAGGGGATAAAACTTCAATAATTAGGCAGGGATTGAAAATTTCGGCTCTTCGGTACTTGTTATGCAATCACAAATACCGGACTTGACACATAGGGTTTTCAGGATAAGCAAAGAGTCCCTAGCATACTACCTACCGAAGAACTGTTAAAAGTGGCAATGATAAATAATCAAGGCTTTTTGACTTTTGGCAGCGGTTTAGGGTTAAGTGAATTTGCTATAATTCCCCTTGACAATCAATATTTTATTGTAGCTTTTACCTTGAAAATTCCTTTTTTGCCTTTAAAACAGACTGAAAGTCTATCTAAACTCGCTTTGATTGCTATACTCGCTTTTGATGCTTCTGTTTCCCTCGCAGGACAATTTCCCGATGGCAGAGTATTTTTTGATAGCTCTCCCACTCTGGTTAATTTCTTCGCTACTTTCCAATCCGTGCGTGCTTGGGGAGCAAAATACTATCTTACCATCGCTCTGCCGCCGTCTCTCGGGGCGCCCTTGGGCAAAGTAACCCTACAACAGCAGCCTAATATTCAAACTATTGCTTTTCTGGTCGATCAAACCTTTGCTTTTCTTGGCGATCGCAATCAGCGAGGCGAAAAATTAACCCTAAAATCCACCACTTTTGACCCCAATACTCAGACGATCACGGTCATTTTTGATCCTCCTGTTCCCCCCGGTAATACCGTTTCCATCGGTCTGAAACCAGTACGAAATCCTGATTATGGTGGTGTCTATCAGTTTGGAATTACTGCTTATCCCCCCGGGGAGAATTCCCCTGGATTATATCTAGGGGCCGGACGTTTAACAATTTATGAGGCTGGCGATCGCTGGTAGTCCGTTCCGCGTCTAAAAACAGTAATCAGTGAGCAGTAAACAGTAATCAGTGAGCAGTAAACAGTGAGCAGTAATCAGTAAAAAGACAGTAGGAAACTTCTATTTAATACTGCACACTTAAAAATTCACATCTGATCACTGATGACTGATCAATAGGAATAGGTGCAGCCTTAAACCGAAAACTGTAACCCCTAAATTATCATCGGCAAAAGTTCCCTGACTTCGTTGTCCATTTGAAGTCAGGGATTAAGCGTTTGCTTGACATAAATGTATATCTCGACAACCCCAGAGTCTTATGATTTCCACCCTAACCCTTGAAGAAATCAAAACCCTAGTCTATCAACTTCCCCTCTCAGAACAAATTTCTCTCTTAGAAGACCTCGAAGACCTCTGTAATCAGAACTGACAAGATTGCGACGGTCAACCAGTCCGTTTTTCAATCCTAAACTAGGCATTTTACCCTCAGACATCCTAAACCAAGTTCAAACTGCCCTCAAAAAATCCTTAAATATTCCCTAGCATTGATTTTATCCAATGATTAACTTTCCTAAAGCGATCCCAAAGACTTCCTTAAATTTCCCCTGAGCAATCCAGAAAGCTTCATTACTATACTACTATACAACTAAGGGACTTGCGCTTTGATAATGTACCTTTTGGGCGAACGCAGTTCGCCCCTACATTGTGGACAAAATCCGTTACTGTAGGGGCGCAAAGCTTGCGCCCTCCGCGCGGAGGGGGTTTGCTGATCACCCTAAGTAGGGGGAGAGCCTTCGAGAACCCCCTTCCAATAAGGGACTTGCGCTTTGATAATGTGCCATCTGGCTAGTCTGATTCTTCTACAGAGCGATTTTCAAAGCTGGGGATATTATTCCCACGCAAGTCCCTAAACAATCACTCAAATCTAATTCTCCGGAGGCTTTTCAATCATGACATTAGTAAAACTGATTGATTTTGCGGGGGAGGTAAGAAAAACTTATTAAAAGTTGCGATCGCTTCCTCTGTTTTAGCTGTTAGTACCTTCGTGATTGTACCTGTTCAAGCTGCAACTGTTAGTAGCACATTTGATACAGATGCCGAAGGGTGGACAACAGTTTATTATCAAAACTCAGCAAGTAATAATCCTCCCAGTACCCCTGCTAACCTTACCTATTTTGCTACTGGTGGCAATCCAGGAGGATATATTGCAGCTTCCGATTTTTCGGCGAACGATTTAACCTTTATTGCTCCTTCTAAATTTTTAGGAGATAAGTCTACTTTCCTTAATGGAAGCCTAAGTTTCGATCTTACAACTTCCTTTATTATCCCTGGAGGTTATGGTGCATTTTTGAGAGGTGCAGGATTGACTCTTGCATCATTCATTTCGACTCCAAATCCTAATCAATGGGAAACCTATAGTTTGGCTCTTAGTAATACCAATCAAAATGTGTGGTTTAATATTCTTCCAGACAACTCGACCTTTGTGCCTGCCACTAATGCAGAAATTCAAGTAGTTCTTGCCAACTTAACTTCTCTAGAATTTAATGGTGACTTTCAATTTGGAACTGATACTACCACAATAGACAACGTTTTTCTCGTATCTCCATCATCACCTCCTGTTAGTTCCGTTCCCGAACCCTCATCAATTCTAGGAATACTGAGTTTAGGAGTATTAGGAATAGGTGCGGCTTTAAAGCGAAAACTGTAACCCCTAAATTATCATCGGCAAAAGTTCCCTGACTTCGTTGTCCATTTGAAGTTAGGGATTAAGCGTTTGCTTGACCCAAATTCGGAATTGTTTTAATGCCATGGCACTACCTATTTTTTGACTATTTTGTAGCGTTTCTGGAATTTTTTCTATTAGATTAAATTGAGAAAATAGTCGGCTTTGGCAAGATTCAACATATTCTGATCCTTGCAAAACATTGATTTCCAGTCTCTCTCCATTATATCGCCACAATTCAGGAACACCCAATCGCTGATAATTATTAAATCGGGTTCGCTTAGTAATATCAATCTCAATTGCTAAATCGGGAGGGGGATCAATCGCCAAATCAAGGCGCATTTTCCCCCGAATAGCGTTACAATTTTCTATATAAAAAGACTCATCTGGTTCTATTCCTTGATCCATTTGCTGATTTTTAAAGGTTGTCGATCCAGCGGGTTCATAGTCTAACCCTAATTCATCCAGGAGAACTTTAACCAAATCCCCGATTAAAACTTTGGTATTTTCATGAATAAAAAGAGGAGTCATTGCTTCTAAAGTTCCCTGACTATAAGATAGACGAATTGACCGTCGCTCTCCCAATTCGTCAAGAATTTTTTCATAGTCTTGCCAAGTGAGTGAAGTTAACAACAGGCGATCGCCTGGGGTAACAGTTAGTTGTTTTAATGCTAATAACATCAGAATTTGTCGGCTCAGTTGTTATGATTGGGCGGTTTAGTCGGTATTTAACTTTTTTCTACCTTAGATTATATTATATAGCGTTTGCTAAAAATTACTGGAAGCCTTGCTAGAAAACGGTTTTGGGACTTTTTTAGCCAAAAAAGTGCAATAAACAAACCTTGAGAAATCGATCCGAAGGACTCAAAACCCTTACACTTTCGCTCTTCGATTTCGGAGGGTTCCGCTTCCAGACCTGCGAGGTCATTCTGTTATTCTGACTTCCCCGACCGACGACCGACTACCGGCTACTGACTCCTAAACCCACCAATAAACTTTTTCAGCAGACCCTGTTTAATACTGCACACTTAAAAACTCACATCTGATAACTGTTAACTTACCCACTGATAACTGATCACTGATAACTGATCACTGATCAAGGAGAACTTCCCACCTCACCCTTGAGATGACTGCTCTAATACTAAATCCGTTGAGTAACGCACAGAAAACGGGTTTCTCGGAGAAACCCGTTTTCTACTCATGCACTCATGCAAAAAGGGGAATGAATAATCAGTCTTTAATAACCAGATTTAGTATAACTTTCCCGTCTGAGTTTTAGAAAAATTTAACTTTGTTCAATCCATGAACATCTGTTCAGATGTTATACTAAAGTCAGTAAAGAAGTTCAGAGGTAGTAACCATGATCGCTGTCACCACCATGAAATGTGCTTGTGAATCCTGTTTGTGTGTAGTATCGATCGCCGATGCCATCGAAAAAAACGATCAATACTACTGTTGCCAAGCTTGTGCCGATGGTCACGTTAACGAAAAAGGCTGTGGACACAAAGGCTGTGGTTGCGGTTAAATTTAGTTATTGAGGAGAAAGGGACAAGTATCGGCATTGAAAATTCGATCGATACCTCCCTTTCTCAACTTTTCCTTAAAACCGATCGGGAAAAAACATGGCCATAGAGAAAATAGCACCGGTTTGTGGGGAATCCCATCACCAAGAGGGGAAATTCCAGCACTTGCAGGGATTAGAACTAGAAAAAGCCCAAAAAATGGCCGAATTTTTCAGCCTTTTGGGGGATGCCAACCGCCTGAGAATTTTGTCGCTTTTAGCCAAACAAGAATTATGTGTTTGCGACTTAGCCGACGATTTAGGGATGAGTGAATCAGCCGTATCGCACCAGTTAAGAACCCTAAGAGCCTTAAGATTAGTTAAATACCAAAAACAGGGACGAAGAGTCTTTTATCGTCTTGCCGATCATCATGTCCTTGACCTTTATTACGCGGTCTCGGAACATTTAGAAGAGCCAGCGGACGAGGACTAAAACAGTCCCAAAGCGGGTAAAACGAACTGTAAGAGCAGAGAACCAATCCCCTGCACCATTTGGTCTAATTGAGCGTTGCCACCACCTTGTTCTTTCGGTTTTAGGGCGATTTCCATGCCTTTAATAAAATTCTCTGCTGCTTCGTAACCGGGGGTGTTACCTTGCTGTTCAAAGAGGGTCGAAGCCATTTGAGCGTCCTGGGCCGCTAGAGCATTTTGTCCCAGACGATAGTGAGCCATGGCCCGGGCCAGATAAGCTGGAGCATATTCCGAGTTAATTGTCAAGGCCTTATTAAAATTTTCTACAGCGGCGCTGGTGCGTCCCTGTTTTCCTTCCACCATCCCTAGACCGTAGAATAGTTCAGGAGTACCGGCACTACTGGGAATTCCCACCGCACCCTGCACGTATGCAGTGTCTAGTTTGGTGTTTTCGAGGTTAGCATTATTGAGATAAGCGCCTCTTAAATCCGCACCCGTCAAGATTGCCCCGCTTAAGTTCGCTCCAGTGAGATTAGCACCAAAGAAAGAAGCACCGGTTAAATTGGCACCCCTCAGATCCGCCCCACTTAAATTAGCTTGACTAAGATTAGCACCGACGAGATTGGCCCCATTTAATTTTGCCCCGGTTAGATTCGATTGCACCAACCCCGAACCGCTCAGATCGCATTGGGGACATTTTCGGGTGGATAATAATTGCTGTAGGTGGTTTAAATCTTCCCCATAACCCACTAGGGACAAGTTAAGGGGAAGACTGAGGACGAGGGTTAGGGCGATCGATTTGTACATAGTTTAAAAATAACTCTATTTATTAGTACTGATAATAACCATTCGATCGGGGCTAATCGCTGAACTAGATTTTGCTTGAGAAATCAGCCCTTGTCCACTAAAATAGAAGATTAGAGGCTCTTAACGTCAGAAGCAGCGACAAAATCGAGATTTTTTGCCTTTTCAACAGCAAGTTTTTTAGAGGAATTTCCCTATTTCATAATGACTACTCTACACGGTAATTGGCTGATTCGTCCGCAGGATAGTGTTTTTTTTCTTTGGGGTGAACAGTGGCAAGGGAAAGAATTAAGTGAAACCAAGGAAAATCATCCTTTTTGTCTAGAATCAGGGCAATTAGCCCAATTTATCGATAAATTTTCCCCTCAGCTTGACCGCTATTCTCCAGAATCAATCAAGCTCAGTCTGCCTAGTTATTCTCCCCCAAGAAAAAAATATTTTTTACCGCTGCTGTCGGGGCAAATTCTCGAACCCACACCTAAATCCTTGTCTTGGCAACCATGGCAGGTATCGGGATTAACTTTTTCTGCGGGGATGATAGTACAGTTATGGGAGAAATTACCCCTAGCTAAGGCCGAATTTATCGGCAATGATCTACGATTTTGGCTGTATTTGCACCGTTGGAGTTTAGATTTATTAGCAAGGGGGAAATTTTTAGCAGGAATAAATCAAGGTGAAAGTTGCTGGTATCCGCTGCTAGATAGTACCATCGATCGCACTCGTTTAGCTAAGTTTATCCAAACCATCCCCCCGGTTTGTCTTGCCTATCAAGAAAATAGCGAACCACAAACAATTATTCTCGATTGCTTAAAAAATATTGTCGATGCTCGTTTACGACAAAAAATAGATAGTACTGTTAATATTTCGCCGTCATTGATGGTGAAACCATGGCTACAATCTTTAAGCGGTGATCATCATGACATTGCTTTAGAAGCCAAGAATTTACAGCGTCTAGAAAATGCTTATAATAACTGGGTGTTTCCTATCCAAGAAAGTTTAGTTAATGGCAATAATCGCCAATTAATCGAGAATCAATACCGTGTTTGTTTATGTTTACAACCTCCCAGTTTAGGTACAGCGTGGAAACTCACCTATTATTTACAAGCGTTAGATGATCCCGAATTTCTCATTAGTGCCAAGTTGATTTGGTTAGAGGGGAAAGAAAGTTATCATAGTTATCAAAGAGTTGTCAATAATCCCCAGGAAATTCTCTTAAAAGGATTGGGATTAGCAGCGCGATTGTACGAACCGATTAGAATTAGTTTAGAGCAGAGACACCCAGAGGAATGTTCTCTTGATTCGCTCGAAGTTTATCAGTTTATTCGCTCGATCGCTTGGCAATTGCAAGAGCAGGGATTAGGGGTAATTTTGCCAAGGGGTTTAACTGCTGGTAGTAATGAACAAAGATTAGGAATTAAGATTGCTGCCAGTGTAACTCCCAAAAAAGGAGAAAGATTAAGTTTAACCAGTTTGTTAAACTTTCAGCTTAAATTAGTGGTAGGGGAACAGGAAATATCGAAAAAAGATTTTGATAAGTTATTAGAGAAAAAATCGCCAGTGGTGGAAGTGGGGGGCAAATGGTTAATCCTACAACCTAGCGATGTTAAAGCAGCTCAGGGAATTTTAAATAATACCATCGCTCCCCTGAATCTCTCGGTGGAAGATGCTCTGCGCTTGAGTTCAGGAGATAATAATCTAATTGCTAAACTGCCGGTAGTCAATTTCCAAGCGGAGGGAGCATTAAAGGAATTAATTGATAATTTAAATAACAATCAAGGGATTCAATTAATCCACCCACCTAGGGAATTTCGGGGGGAATTACGTCCCTATCAACTCAAGGGAGTTAGTTGGTTAGCTTTCCTAGAAAAGTGGGGTTTAGGTGCTTGTTTGGCCGATGATATGGGTTTAGGAAAAACCCCGCAACTAATCGCTTTTTTACTAGCATTAAAAGAAGAGGATATGTTAGTTAATCCCGTGTTAGTGGTTGCTCCCACTTCTGTGGTCAATAACTGGGAACATGAGTTAAGAAAATTCGCTCCCACCCTGGCGGTTTTTGTGCATCATGGCGAAAAAAGATTAAAAGGTCCAGCTTTTGCTCAAGAGGTAAAAAATAAATCGGTTGTTATTACCAGTTATCCTTTAATCTATCGCGATCTGTCCACTTTAGAAGCAGTACAATGGCAAGGGTTAGTTTTAGATGAGGCTCAAAATATTAAAAATTCTGCGTCTAAACAATCCCAAGCAGTGCGAAAAATACCCGCAGGATTTCGCATTGCCTTAACGGGAACTCCCGTAGAAAATCGCCTGACGGAATTATGGTCAATTTTGGATTTTCTCAATCCCAATTTTTTAGGAACTCAAGCCTTTTTTCAGCGTCGTTTTGCCCTTCCTATTGAAAAATACGGCGATCAAGAATCCCTGCATAATTTGCGTTCCCTCGTCCGTCCTTTTATTTTAAGGAGATTAAAAACCGATAAAACTATTATTGAAGATTTACCAGAAAAACAGGAAATGAACGTCCTGTGTGGTTTATCGAAAGAACAGGGACAACTTTATCAACAATTAGTCGAGACAACCCTCCAGAAAATTGAAGAAACCCAAGGAATTCAGAGACATGGATTAATTTTAACCTTGCTAATGCAACTTAAACAAATTTGTAATCATCCCGCCCATTTTTTGAAAGAAAATAGTTTAGAAACCAGTCAAAGATCGGGGAAATTATTACGCTTAGAAGCCATGGTAGAGGAAGTGATAGCCGAAGGCGATCGAGCTTTGATTTTTACACAATTTGCCGAGTGGGGAAAACTCCTACAAACCCATCTCCATCAAAAATTAGCCGAGGAAATATTATTTCTCTCCGGTTCTACCAAAACAAAAGATCGGGTAGAAATGATCGAGCGCTTTCAAAATGATCCCCAAGGACCAAAGATTTTTATTCTCTCCCTGAAAGCGGGGGGAACAGGATTAAATTTAACCCGCGCTAATCACGTTTTTCATATCGATCGTTGGTGGAATCCGGCCGTAGAAAATCAGGCCACCGATCGCGCTTTCCGTATCGGACAAAAACGCAATGTTCAGGTACATAAATTCATCTGTACGGGAACCCTAGAGGAACGCATTAATGAGATGATCGAAAGCAAGAAACAATTAGCGGAACAAACCGTAGATGCTGGGGAAAATTGGTTAACAGAATTAGATACCGATCGCCTGCGAGATTTATTATTATTAGATCGATCGGCAATTATTGATGAAGAAGAAACCGATTAGAAGCGAACCACCTGATAAATCTGGGTTGGGTTCGGATAGAGTAAGGCTTTTGAGAATGTCCCGATTAGAACAGAATCGGCTTAATTCTTCTGAGAACATCCTGGAGCAACTGGAATGTATGTCACCAAACCTCCTCTCCCATTGGCCGTCCCCAATCCACTTCCGGCTCCGGTGATTCAACAACCTCAGCCAGTAGTTCTTCTAGGCTTAACTCAGGCAAGGCTTGAATTAGCTCAATTACTAGCTTTCCGTTTTCCACAGAACATTCAACAACGTCCTTAGGATTGAGGTTCAGCGCCTCCACCGCATACTTAGGAATCCGAATCGCTAAAGAATTACCCCAGCGTCCAATCTGCGACTTCATGATCCCACCTCGAATTCGTTAGATATTCAAAGTATATCAAAACGCTGATTTAGGGGAATACCGACAAGCGATCGCATTTTATCAACGGGCTTTACGGCTGGGATTGATTATCCCTAGCGGGTAGAAGTTCGATACCGATCGACTCTGACCCCGGTTGGAAAGTGAAAGTATCGGCGGTTATACTGGGATTAAAATTCCAGTCGGATAATATTGCCTTGTACTGGGGTGAACCGGGTAGAGTTTTATAGGTAATAATCGCTTTCCTCAGTAGGGGGGTGGCATCTTGTGTGACCCAGATTTGATAATCGCGATCGCTACCGATCAGCAGCAGGTGATACATCGGTTCGCGGTTGACCATGTCTTTGCCGATAAAAATAATTTGCCTGACATCGGCCTTTAGATCTGCACAGGGATCGTTCGCTGCCAGATTTGACATGGGAATGCTGATCCCGTACCTTTGCTCTACTTGGTCTAAGGCTTCATCTAGAGTATTCGGCGCCGGTTTCGTGACGTATAGATCCCGTTCCAGATCCGCAAGGGTGAAGGTTTTACCGTCGTAAAAAAAGCGGGTAACTCGTTCATCCCCAGTATAGTCCGAGCGCAGGCGATCGGGTTTCTCTACCCAGATGTTTTGATAGGCACTGTACTGAACTTTCGCCCCGGATTCGAGTACATCGTCATAGGTGACATCCATATTGACGGTGAACGAGCGCTGTTTGGTTAAATTAGCACAGAGCTGCTCGATCACCTGTTCCGCCGTTTTTGGGCGGATTTCCTGGGATAGAGTCGGTATTTCCGCCAAGACTCCTGCGGCAGCGACCCAAGGCAAAAGTAAAGAAAGAATCGGCATAAAGCGACGCATAATCATCTAATATTCTCCAAGGCGATCGATTGTTTTGGTTAACGACCATTGTGTAAACTGACTAAACGAGCGATAAAAACGGCGGGATAGAGAACTCCAGTCATTCCTTCTAAATTGGCTAAAACTCTAGCGATTTTACTGGTAGGAACTATATCACCGTAGCCAACCGTAGCCAGGGTAGTAAAGCTGAAATGAAGTATATCTGCCTGGTTGATGGTTTTAGCAGCAGAGCTAAAGGAATCGGGGTCGAAAATCTGGATGATATTATAAGCGGCCGCCCAGAAAAATCCTAAGAGAAAATAGACACAAATTCCCCCTTTGATGATATCGGACGTGACTTGTTCGGCGGGAATTAATTCTAGTAAAATCGAGTACACACATAAACTAATAAAAGCTAGAAAAATTAATGTACTAGATAGCTCGAACCAACGGTTGAAATCGCTATAAATAGGGATAATCGTGCTGAATGCTCGCAGGAGGAGGGCAATCAAAAACAGACCGATATTAAATCTTAAAGCCAATTTACTTCGATCGATCTGATAGACGGCGATAATGAGAATGAGGGAGAAGAAAAAGAAAATCAGCCAATCTCCCAGGGGTAGATATACTAAAAACGGGTAAATAATGTAGAGCGAGAGCAGATTTGCCAGCAGCCGATTGTATTTATTTTCTGTGGCCTGTATCAATTGACGGAATTTCATAGCAGCGAACCTTTAATTGGGAATATTTCCTCCTGCTCATCAATTTTAAGGGCATTTATCTCCTATCTTCTTTCTAAATTTTCTTGCTTGAATAAACAGCGAGTTTCTATCTATTAGCCTCTAGAAGACTATTATAGAAGCTTGGCAAGAGCGATCGCTATCAAAAAATGGCAAACTTAGACTTATAGATAGAACTTTTCGGTATTTTTTATTAAGAATTGATCGTAAATTTTAAAAAATATTGCGGATAACGAGAAACCCCTATTTCTTTCAATCAAGGAAAAAAGTCAGAGTCTGACGTTATTATACTAAATCCGTTGAGTATAGGCTAGTTATGAGGAGAAGCACTCATGCAAGAGGCACTCATGCAAAGGGGAGAATACATAATCAGTTTTTAATAACCGGATTTAGTATTAACCCATAAAAGCCAAAAAACTCTACAATTAAGATTAGTGGCTCTTCTGGTTTATGTGTGGAAACGAGGTCTATACTGATAGAATATCCGCAAAATAGCCCTAAAAGTCTTGCCCGATAAGCATTTCACGATTCCATAAGCAAAAATTATCACACAAAGTCGAGAAGAGCCGATTAGTGAGGTATATTACATATTTACAAGAGAATAACTCTTAATAATACTTAATTATTTTTAATAATTCCGCTATTCTAAACCAGACAAAATGAATATTAATTTACAGCCCCTGATCGAGACTATTTCCTTTCACGATATCGATGAACTAGGGTCGCGGATGAGAGCTTTTCGTTGGGACATGGTTCATCGACCGATCGAGGTGGGAACTTTCGAGGGGGAACTGTTCGTAGCTCAAGTCGGGGGCATACAATTCGCCCGACCGATTTACAATCGAGGAATTCGTTCTCAAGGGGATTCTCCTCCCAGGACAATCACCGTCGGCATACCCTTGTCCACACCCCAGGTGTTCAAGTGGCACGGGTATTCCTTATCGTCGAATTCCGCTCTCTTGCAGAAAAGTTCCAGGGGGATCGATATGCTTCGATCGGGAAACTTCCCCCTAGCACTGGTTACTATCGATAACGATTCTTTGTTTTCTCTGGTTGAACAAACCGATCGGCCCCGGGTAGCATCTTTAATTACCGATTCAACCCTTGCAATTCAACCAGAGCCGACTGTCCTGAGACGATTTCGCTCTCATTTAAGATATATTTTTGAGCTTTTCCAGAGACAACCCCAGACAATTCTACAGCCAGCCATGCAATCGCTGATCCGAGAGGATTTTATCTCTCTGGTTCTAGATGTACTCGATTCCCATCAAAACGATCCGCCGCTGCGCCCTTCAATACGACATCCCTACATTAAGCGAGCAGAGGAGATCTTACTGGACAATCTCGATCGCCCCCTCTCGATCCTCGATCTCTGCCAAGAACTTCACATCAGTGAACGTACCCTCCGTTACGGTTTTCAGGAATGTTTTGGCCTGGGACCTGCGACTTATCTCAAAATTCAACGTCTTAACGGGGTACGACGACAACTAAAAGCGTCTGCGGGTAGGGGAATCACCGTTAGTGCGATCGCCATACAGTGGGGATTCTGGCACATGGGTCAATTTGCCAAAGATTATAAGAAAATGTTCGGTGAGTGTCCGTCGGCAACTTTGCGAGATAATTCTTTAACAAAATAAAAGTTAGATTTGCAGAATTTTGATAGTTTCTCCGAGTCTGCCAACGTTAAATATTAGTAGTAAATATTGAATCCTAGCTTTCTCGGGTATGTGAGCGGGGTTTGTGCTTGGTTCGGAGAGTAAAAACGAGGAGCAATTCTCTGAAAATCTCACGGGTTGACGCACAGAAATTAACCCCAGAAGAAACAGGAGAACTCGCTCCACTGCGAGCGAGCATGACCAAGTCCCGCGCCAAGAATTAGAATTAGTGAGAACTTTGGTCACGGAAAAAGTCAAGGCGGGACAATTAAGGCTTAATTATCTTTAATCGTCCCCGAAGAGCCAATTTTAGAAAAACTTAACGGGAAAAACTATCATGTTGACAAAAACTTTCAGCTTTCTCTGGGCTGGTTTAATCCTCGGACTGACCTCGATGGCCGTTGTCGCCAGTACCAAAGATCAGGCTACCGAACTTCCGAAAAACTGTCAGTACCTCAAGGAAGTAGCCACTAATCAGACCCATATCCGCAAACAGATCGATGCCATAGGAAAGAATAACTTTAACACCGATTTCGCCGTTCCCTCCGGGGTGAAATTTGCCTCTTTTAAAGGGGTAATGGTTCCCGAAAACGATGGCAAATACGGAGTAACGATCAATCTCAAGTATCCCGATAATTCGGTTAATAGTGCCTTCCAGAAAAATGTCGAGATGAAGAGAGGACAAACCTACTCGCTCCCTTTCCAATCTCCCACGGGAAGACAGCCCTATCAAATCAATCTCAATATCAACGGGGCAAATAATAACGCCTACACGATCGCCGTAATGGCCTGTAAATAGCGATCGCTTTGATTCCGAACTCTCTACCGACGGTCATCCGCAGCGACGAGGCAACAGAAGCCGATCAATTATCCTCTCGATCGCGCAAAATTCTCGCCTGTCGGAGATATTCTTGTCCCGCTCCCACGAATAAACCAATTCCCGCTCCCCACCAGCCGTAGGTGTGTAATAATTGCCGGTAGGAATCCGTATCGTACTTGAGTTGATCAACCTCTGGCTGGCCAAATTTGACTAATCCCAAACCAATAACAAAACCGATCGCCGCCGTGAAGATAGCGGAAAAAAGAATTCGTCTGCCGTTCATCCTATCGTGATCCCTCCATGGTACTCAGTATATCGAGCCTCTTTATCAAACGTCCCGTTTTAGCGACGGTTTGTTCTCTGTTAATCGTCTTAGCTGGAGCGATCGCTTTTCCTTTGCTGCCCGTCGCCAAATTACCGCAACTAGCCCCCACCCAGGTGAAAGTAACCGCCACCTATATCGGTGCCGATGCCCGCACCACCGAAGATACGGTAACGACCATCTTGGAGCGGGAAATTAACGGCGTGGAGAATATGAAATACATTAGCTCTAATACGAGTAATGATGGGGTTGCTAATATCACGGTGGCCTTTCCCACGAATATAGACCGTAATCAGGCGCAGGTCAATGTCCAAAACCGAGTCGGTCTGGCCGAACCCCGATTACCAGATGGGGTCAAACAAACGGGGGTTAAAGTTGATAAAGCCTCGCCGAATATTCTGCTCGCCTACGCTTTTTTCTCGGAGAAAGACCCGTCAGGAAAGGCAATTTACGATCCGATTTTTATTAGTAATTATATCGATCTCAATATCACCGATGAAATTAAACGGCTGTTCGGGGTCGGGTCAATTACCATGTTCGGGGAAAGAAAATATGCTATGCGGTTTTGGCTCGATCCCGATAAATTAGCAGCTCGCAATCTCACCGCCGGCGATGTGGTACGGGCGATCGAAGAGCAGAATTTACAGGTAGGTGCGGGACGTATTGGTCAGGAACCCACCCTTCCCGATCAACAGTTCGAGATTCCCCTGCGGAGTTCGGGACGCTTTCGCACAGTAGAGGAGGCAGGGGAACTGGTGGTTAAGGTGGGAGATAATGGTGCCTTAATCACCTTGGCGGACGTGGGACGGGTGGAATTGGGGGCAGAAAATTACGATACCGCCGCATTCTACAACGGTGAACCAGCGATCGGTTTGGCGGTGTACCAACTACCCGGAACTAATGCCCTGGCCACGGGAGAGGCGATTAAAAAGGCGATCGCTCGCCTACAGGCAAGTTTTCCGCCGGGGCTAAAGGTCGAGGTCGCTTTTGATACGACTACCTTTGTCAATGTAGCGATCGCTGATGTCAAGGATAACACCATGGAGGCCATCCTGTACGCCATCATCACGATCATGATTTTCCTGCAAAACTGGCGGTTAGCGATGATTCCAGCGATCGCTATGCCCGTAGCCATGATCGGTGCGATGGCGGCGGTGTTAGGTTTTGGCTTGGAATTAAATCTTTTGACTCTGTTCGGCATAATTCTAGCGATCGGCACCGTTACCGATGATGCGGTGGTAATCGTCGAAGCGGTACAGGTGAAAATGGCCACGGGAATGAAACCGCTGCAAGCTTCCCTCGATGCCATGAACGAGTTAGGCGGGGCGGTGATTGCCTCGGCCTTGACCCAACTGGCTGTTTTTATTCCGGTCGCTTTCTTTCCGGGGACGACGGGTATCGTTTACCGTCAGTTTGCCGTTACTTTGGCAGCGGCGATCGTTTTCTCCACCTTTAACGCCATTACCCTCTCCCCGACGCTGGCATCCCTAATTCTCCGTCCCCCGAACGCTACCCCCGACCCGATCGATCGGATATTTCGCTTTCTGTTCGGTTGGTTTTTCGATCTTTTCAATCGCATTTTTGGCTGGATCGAGAGGCGTTACGGTCAATTTATCGAGGCTTTAACCCGGATCAAACCGATGATCATGATAATTTTCGCCGCGGGCTTGGTGGCGACGGTTTTTATGTACCAAGTCGTTCCCTCCGGTTTTATCCCGGAAGAAGATCAGGGCTACTTTTTTGTTCTAGGCAATTCCCCCTCGAATACCTCCCTGAACTACAGTCGTCAGCAAGTGGCCGATGTGGGTCGGGTACTGGAGGAGATGCCAGAAATGCAGGCCTTTCTCGGTATTGCGGGCAACAGTTTCGAGGGCAATAACTACAATAAATATCTTTTCTTTGCTCGTCTCAAACCCTGGGAGGAACGTCCCGGTCAGGATCAATCGGTTTTCGCTCTGCTAAAAACCCTGAACGCCAAACTCCGCAGCGAGATTACTGGCTCTAAAGCTGTGGCGATTAACGCTCCGGCGGTGGACGGGTTGAGTGCCACCGGTGGACTAGAATTTCAGCTACAAAATCGGGCGGGTTTACCGATGGAGACGATGATCGAAGTGACCCAGAAATATATGGCGGCGGCGAGCCAACGTCCCGAACTGCAAGGTGTGTTTACCCAGTTTACTTTCTACACCGATCAGTCGGAAATCTCGTTAGATAGAAAAAAAATTAATGCCCTGAATATCGATGTGGCCGAGGTGCTGAGAACTCTGCAAACCTATATCGGTTCTAACTACGTTAACGATTTTGTCTTTGCTAATCGTCAGTATCGCGTGTATGCCCAGGTTAATCCGCAGTTTCGCTCGAATCTCGCCGATCTTGAGGGCTTTTATGTGAAAAGCCGGGATGGTGCCTTGGTGCAGTTAAGTAGCGTGGTTACGGTGCAGAGTCTTAATTATCCCCCCACCCTCACCCACTATAACGTTTACCCCTCGATTAAAATTCAAGCGGCTCCAGCCCCGGGTTATAGTTCTGGTCAAGCGATTAAGGTGATGGAAGCGGTGGCCAAGGAGACTTTACCCCCTAGTTTCGGCTACGAGTGGACGGGAAGCGCTCTCGAAGAGCTATCTGCTGGCAATGCGACTATTCTCATTTTTGGCTTAGGTTTTGTTCTCGTTTTTCTGGTACTGGCCGCCCAGTACGAGAGTTATATCGACCCAACGATTATTATGCTCACGGTTCCTCTCTCTACTTTAGGGGCATTATGCGCCATCTGGTTCCGGGCAAATATCCTACAGGCAGGGAGTTTTTGGCCGATTATCAGTAACGATATCTACGCTCAAGTGGGGTTGTTAATGTTGATCGGTATGGCCTCTAAAAACGCGATCCTGATCGTGGAAACTGCCAATCAAAACCGCGAGATGGGTCTGGATTTTACCGAGGCGGCGGTAGAGGCGGCCAAGTCACGTTTCCGACCGATCATGATGACTTCTTTATCGGGAATTGTCGGTTATATACCTTTAATGACGGCGGCGGGAGCCGGTGCGCTCAGTCGTTGGTCGATCGGTACGGTAAGCTTCGGGGGCTATTTGGTTGCCACTCTCTTAAGTTTAGCGATCGCTCCTATTTTATACATCGTGATTAAAACCTTGGAAGATAAATTTCTCGGTTTGGATGTAAGCAAAAATAAACTGGAAAAACCCGGTTAAACTGGCGAAAAAGTATCGCTACCAGTGGTTGATCGGGTTGCGAGATTTTTGGGACATTTTCGATGACAGGAGAAGAGTGAGGATGGCGACTCGATTAAATTTTTCTAGGGAGCGGTTTTCCCTACCCGGGTTAAAGCGTCTGCGATCCTATCGCTCGGCTTGGTTACAGGGAGATGTGATCGCGGGGATCACCGTGGCGGCCTATCTCATTCCCCAATGTCTGGCCTACGCGGAACTGGCCAGAGTACAACCGATCGCCGGATTATGGGCGATCCTACCGCCTATGCTTATGTATGCGCTGCTCGGTTCCTCACCACAACTCTCCGTCGGGCCAGAATCGACGACGGCAGTGATGACCGCCGCCGCCATCATGCCCCTCGTCGCCGGGGATAGTAGCAACTACGCCAGTCTGTGCAGTCTATTGGCCCTACTCGTGGGGAGCGTCTGCTGCGTCGCCGCTTTCGCCCAGTTGGGGTTTCTCGCCGATCTCCTCTCCAAACCGATTCTCGTCGGCTACATGGCCGGAGTAGCGGTGATCATGATCGTCGGTCAGTTGGGAAAAATTAGCGGGATGTCACTAAAAGCGGAATCGCTTTTCGGACAGATCGGGGAATTTTCCCGACATTTATCGGAGATTCACCCACCAACTCTGATTCTCGCCGCCGCTGTTCTAATTTTCCTGCTAGTGGTACAACGTCGCTTTCCCAATGCCCCCGGCCCTTTACTCGCGGTTCTACTGGCGACATCGGCAGTATATTTGTTCCAGCTGAACGAGCGAGGCATCGCCGTGATCGGGGAAATTCCCGCAGGTTTACCGAGTTTGAAAGTACCGAGGGGTTTTTCTTCCCAGCAGTTCGTCTATTTACTCTCCTCGGCCATCGGTATCGCCCTCGTCGGCTATTCCGATAACGTCTTGACCGCGCGCGCGTTCGGGGCGAAAAACGACTATCGCATCAATGGCAATCAGGAATTACTTGCGCTGGGAGCGGTGAATATTGGCAACGGGATAATGCAAGGCTTTCCCGTCAGCAGTAGCGGCAGTCGCACGGCGATCGGCGATTCTCTGGGCAGTCGATCGCAACTGTTTTCCCTCGTGGCTTTTCTGATCGTGATTTTGGTACTCTTGTTCTTACGTCCGCTGCTATCCCTGTTTCCGAAAGCGGCCCTGGGGGCGATCGTGATTTACGCCGCGCTCCGTCTGATCGAGATATCGGAGTTCAACCGTCTGCGTTGTTTCAAAACCAGTGAGTTCCGATTGGCACTCGTCACCATGTTCGGTGTCCTGGCCACCGATATCCTCGTCGGGGTAGGGGTTGCCGTGGGGTTATCGGTGGTGGATCTGTTCACGCGGCTGATGCGACCACACGATGCGGTTTTGGGGGAAGTGCCGAATCTCGCAGGTCTGCACGATATCGAGGATTGGAAGGGTGCGACGACGATCCCCGGATTGGTTCTCTACCGTTACGACGCGCCCCTCTGTTTCGCCAATGCCGAGAATTTTCGGAAAAGGGCAATAGCGGCGATCGAGGCGGAGAAAACCCCCGTCGAGTGGTTCGTTCTCAACGCCGAAGCGATTCTAGATATCGATATTACGGCGGTCGATATGTTGAAAGAATTACATCGAGAATTAATCGGCCGTGGTATTACTTTCGCTATGGCGCGGGTGAAGCAAGATTTATATCAGCAATTAAAAAAAGGAGACCTATCCGAGACGATCTCGACCGAACGTATTTATGCAACCCTAGAGGAAGCGATCGAGGCGTTTCATTATCGTAACTCACCCCCATCATCCCCTTCTCAAGATTGACACTTTTACCGCTCATTTCTAGGCAATCTAGGGGTAAATTCTCAGTTCACAGACCTAAACTAATAAGCTGTTCATAATTTAAATTGCTTGGGCCAGACGAGGCAAGGGGCAACAGGCAAGAGGCAACAGTAAAGGGATTGAAGGAGATTTAGCTAATCTAAGGATGGGCGGTTAAAATGCGTCTTAGCTTACCGAATCATTACCCAAAAAAATCAACAGAAAACTTCTTATAGAAGTGGGGCAAGGGGGAAATTTTCAGCTTTAACCTGGAATATACCCCCCTTTTCCCAACAAAAGAGCGAGATTTTAGCCCCCGGCTGAAGGCTGACCATGAGATAAAATTTTGTTACGAGCATTCCGCCAGCAATTTTTGAGCAAGATATAATCGAAGTAGCAGGGCTGCCATTGGGCTAAAAGTTAAGCAAATTTAATAGATAGCCATTTCAGAAAAAATCGATCATCGATGATGTTGATCTTCCCCAGATAAGGAACGAGTGAAGATTAATTGTTGAACCGAGCATCAGAAGCTATCTCTAAAGGGGGAAATGTTAGAAAGTTATCCCATTCGGGGAACCATCAGTCTTAACTTATCTATTTCCTATTGCTTGTATTCATTTAGTCATCTAACAGCAAGGGATGTAATCTCATTCAGGGGAAAAAGTCGCTATGAACCACCAAATAGAAACCCCGATCCGCTCACCTTCTCAAGCTCGATTCCGTTCGCGGGAGGAGCGCATCCAGATCGGTAAATCCCTGCGGGAGCGATTGCCGCGTTCTGGCCACGCTATCTGGCAACCCCCCGCAGCTGGTCGAGAGCCGATCGAGATCATCGAAGCATCAAATCGAGGGCGATTACAGGAATTGATTCCTATCCGCTACGGACGAATGTTGCGGAGTCCCTTTACCTTCCTGCGCGGTTCCGCTTCTTTGATGGCCTACGATCTGGCCACCACTCCCAAAACTGACCTGATCGTGCAGGCCTGCGGGGATTGCCACCTGTTGAACTTCGGATTTTTTGCCACCCCCGAACGCAATTTAGTCTTCGATATTAACGATTTCGACGAAACGCTGCCCGCACCTTGGGAATGGGATCTCAAGCGTCTCGTGGTCAGCTTTGTCATTGCCGGCAGGGATAGCGATCTATCCGATCAAGAATCGAAGGCGGCGGCGATCGATTGCGCTCGTTCCTATCGAGAACACCTGCGGGAATATTCTCGCCTCAGTCCCTTAGAGGTATGGTACACGCGCATAGGAGCAGAACAGGCGATCGAGATGGCTCCCGACGAAAAGACGCGGAAGATACGGGAACAGATGATGGCAAAAGCCCGCGAGCGCATCATCGAACATCTTTACCCCAAGATCGTCACTCAAACCGGGGGACGCAATCGCTTTGTCGATCAGCCGCCCATTCTCTACCATGTCAACGAACCGGATTGGGAGACTCTCGTGCGCGAGGGTCTGGAAGACTATCGCCAATCCCTGCCGGAGGAACGCCGGGTCCTCTTTGATCGCTACCAGTTAGAGGACTTTGCCCTGAAAGTGGTAGGCATTGGCAGTGTCGGCACTAGATGTTATATCGCCCTATTTTTCTCGGAAGACAACCATCCCCTCATCCTACAAGTTAAGGAAGCCTGCCCTTCGGTTCTTGAACCCTATACCGCCAAGAGCCAGTACGAAAATCAGGGACAACGGGTGGTTACAGGCCAGAGATTGATGCAATCCTCTAGCGACATATTTTTAGGCTGGACCCAGGGAAGACGGGGGAAAGACTTCTATTTACGGCAACTGCGGGATATGAAGTTTTCCCTACCCATTGAGGGAGTGTCGGCTGTCCAACTGCAACGCTACGCCGAGTTCTGTGGCTGGACCTTAGCCCGCGCCCACGCTAAATCTGGAGACGCGGCCACCATTAGCGGTTATTTGGGGAAAGGAGATCAGTTCGATCTAGCGATGGGCGAATTTGCGATCGCTTATGCCGAGCAGACAGAACGAGATCACGCCGCTTTGGTGGATGCGGTTAAAACAGGACGGGTCGAGGCTTTGGTAGAAGAAGATTTATAGCATTAAGCTATCAGCTATCAGCCTGTTATTTCTCCGTCTATCGGAGGGCGCAGGTTCCTAGCGCCCCGACAGTAACGGATTTTGTCCACAATGTAGGAGCGAACTGCGTTCGCCCAAAAGGTACATTATCAAAGCGCAAGTCCATTAGGAGTCGGTCGTCGGTCGGGGAAGAGGGATTTTCTCCGCTGAGAGAATAGAGATTAGGGAGCGATTTTGAGCGGATCTAGGCAAGATCAGCCCCTTGCTGCCGAAAAATTTGACTTTTGATGGTACAATTCCCCTGGAAAGTCAAGATCGGCTCTCAAAGGGTGGCTATATGGTTCCAACTTCAGATCAAGCCAATGATTTCATTCAAAAAAATGCCCGGAGCAGTGGTGTCACCAACGCTATCATCAATGGTGTGATTGGCTGGTTTATGTTTCGAGGAAAAGATACTCTACCGCTTACTGTGGATACCATATCAGGGCATGAAAAAACGGTCTTCTCCACGGGAGTGATGACCGCTTTTATACTTTCCCTCATCTTAGGGATGATTGCCTTTTTTACCTTCCGCCAAAAAGCCAAAGATTTCCACATCGCATCCCCAGAACTTTTAGAGCGCCCTTTCTTCTTTTTTGGGGTCAGGACAGTCCTGTTTTATGCTCTGTTTGTCTTTGGTACAGTGGCCTTGGCTGCTCTATTCTTGCAAAAGTTTTTGGGGACGATTCTGGTAACACCTGTTGTCGGCGCAATTATCTTAGGGATTATCGCCGGGATAGCCTCTTGGTTTATTAATGCGGCGGTGATGAAAGCCATCGGGCGGCCTGAGTAGATTTTTGAGGTATGACCGAGTATCATTGAATATTATGGAGATTTTATGACCGTTTTGGACGCATTTAAGCTCGATGGACAAGTAGCGATTGTAACCGGGGCAGGTGCGGGCATTGGCCGGGGCATTGCCGAATTATTTGCCCAAGCAGGGGCAGCGGTGGTGGTCAGTGACCTCAAGGAAGACACCGCCGCTATTGTTGCTGATGGCATTAAGGAAAAGGGCGGCAGAGCGATCGCGGTTGCCTGTGATGTTACCAATGAACAGGCCTTAGAAAACTTAGTCAAGTCCACCCTGGATGCTTTTGGCAAAATCACCCTGCTGGTAAACAATGCCGGCGGTGGTGGGCCAAAACCCTTTGATATGCCCATGGATACTTTCATCTGGGCCTATAAAATCAATGTATTTTCGACGTTTCATCTCTGTCAATTATGTGTCCCTTATATGGAAGCGGCGGGGGGAGGAGCGATTTTAAATATCTCCTCGATGTCGGCAGAGAACAAGAATATCAATATGGCCTCTTATAGCTCCTCTAAAGCCGCCGTTAGCCACCTCACCCGCAATATTGCTTTTGATCTCGGACCGAAAGGAATTCGCGTCAATGCGATTGCACCTGGCGCGATCAAAACCGATGCCTTGGCTAAGGTGCTGACTCCGGATATTGAAAAAGTGATGCTCAAGCATACCCCCCTCGCCCGCTTAGGGGAACCCAGTGATATTGCCTACTCTGCCCTTTTCCTCTGTTCACCGGCGGCCAGTTGGGTGAGTGGGCAGCTCCTCACCGTTAGCGGCGGCGGGGTTCAGGAATTGGATTAACAGTCTATTATCGATTCATTTAACCGTATTTAACGACAAAAAGGAGAGAATATGAGCAATTTTGATGCTTTTGCTGATTTTCGGATGGATGGTCATGTGGCCATTGTCACCGGCGGGGCCCAAAATATTGGGGAAGCCATTGGGAAAACCTTTTCCGGCGCGGGAGCCAAGGTCATGATTGCCGACCTGAATGGAGAGAAGGCCCAAGCAACAGCCGAGGCTATTCAAGCTGTCACAGGGAATCAAGTTCTAGGGATCGGCTGCAACGTCACTGTGGAGGAAGATATTCAACAATGTGTGGCCAAAACGGTGGCAGCTTTTGGCGGCATTTCTACCCTTGTTAATAACGTTGGTTGGGGTAAAGCTTACGACGACCCCCTAGAGGTTCCCATGGAGGAAATGATCGAAAGCTATAAACTCAATACCTTAGCGGCGACGCGGATGACTTCCGCTTGTCGCCCCTATTTGCTGAAAGCGGAAAATGCCACGATTACTAACTCCGGTTCGCTGGTGGGGGTTTTGCCAGCTTTTGACTTTATTGCCTATTCTGCCGCTAAAGCCGCCCTTAACCATCTGATGCTAGGTCTGGCTCACTATTTTGCTAAACAGGTCCGCGTCAATACTGTCTTAATTGGGACCGTGATCACCGAAGGCTATGCGGCGGCGGGTTTGGATGAAAAAGCCCAATATGCTCTAGCTCATCCCGACAACCTGACCGGACGCGCTGGTAAACCCCAAGATATTGCTAACGCTTTCCTCTGGTTAGCTTCTCCAGCTGGTTCTTGGGTGAGCGGTCAAACCTTACAAGTCTCTGGTGGTGGCAAACGCGTCCGTCTCAAACCCGAATAACGGCTCTCTTGCCCCTCCTTGACCTTTCTCTGCGATTTGGCGTTATGGTTTTTGCTGCTTCTGGATATCGTCAGGCCTTCAGGCTAGTAACTTCTTCAGTGTTAGCATTGTTTATTACTTCTGTATGGGTAAGTCCAGTAATACTAGCCCTTGGGTTATCCTACAAGTGTCCCTGTTTATGTTTTTCTGAGTTTATCCTCATGTTGCCAGAGGACAAGGATGATGGTATGTGATATAATTTGCTCTTGCTTTCATCTACATATTTAAGTGATTTTGTCAAGAAAATGAGCGAATTAAAATCCCAAATCACGGCTATTGATCATCAACTTTCCAAACGTCCGATCGCTCTCGATCCCGCAGGATATTTTATTATTTATCTCGACCGAGAAGCTGGGTTAATCTGTGCCAAACATTACAGCAATATTATCAACGAAAAAGGTTTAGCCGTCGATCCAGAAACGGGAAAAGTTATCGGTGTTAGGCAAAAACTTGATCGCAATCCTGAGACTATTTACACCGCAAGAACCGCCAAAGAATTAGCCGTCAAAGTGATCGAAGAAACCCAACCTTGTCCCATTACTATGTTCGATCATGCTGCTTATTTAGGTCGAGAATTTACCCGCGCTGAATACGCTTTAATCACCGGGGAAGAATATATTCAGGATTAAAAATTGGGCTTTTCAGTAATCATTGAACAGTAATCAGTAAACAGGGATAAAGATGAAGATAAATAACTTAAAACTTAAAACTTACATCTGATAACTGATAACTGATAACTGATAACTGTTAAACCGTGCCTTTAAATAACCCTTGGGGACGGAATAATAACAGCAAGATCATAATTAATAAAGCCACGGCTAATTTATAATCAGAACCAATTAAGGGAACACTAATTTCTTGGGCAACACCAATAATTAAAGCCCCAGCAATCGCTCCGTAGGGATTACCAATACCACCTAAAATAACGGCCGCAAACATTGGTAAGATTAAAAACCAGCCCATATTGGGACGTACTCCCCCAGTAATTAACCCGAACATCCCTCCGGCTAAAGCAGTTAAAACTCCCGTAATTATCCATGTCCAGAACACAACCCATTCGACGTTAATTCCAGTTACTCTAGCTAAATCGGTGCTGTCAGCTACGGCGCGCATCGCCTTACCGATCTTAGTTTTTTGTAATAAAAAATGGAGGGCAATAATAACTATAATTGCCAAACCAATGACTAACAATCGATCGAAAGCTACTTTAATCCCAAAAATTTCTGTAGCGGTCATCACAGGCAGATCGTAGCGTTGATTACTACCGCCCCAGATCATTAAAATACCATTGCGAAGAAATAAAGCCAAACCGATCGAAATAATAATTAAAGTGGTAGAATCAGCCCGTCGATCGCGCATAGGTTTCCATAATAATCTCTCGGCAATGAGCATGGCAATAGCTGTCACTGCTGCCCCCACCAGCATCGCTAACCAGAGATTAATCCCTTGAGCATTTACCACCCAAGTTATGTAAGCACCCAAAGTCATAAAATCGCCGTGGGCAAAATTAGACAGACGCAAAATGCCACAGGTAAGGGTTAACCCAACAGCAGCCAGAGCAATAATACTGCCGACGGCTAAACCATTGAATAAAAGTTGCGGTGTATCCATCAAACCTCTTGTATAAATCAGAAATTGTCCTTAGAGATAGGAGTCAGGAGAGAGAAAATTAATTAACTTTTGTCTTTATTTAGCTGAAAGCTGATGGCCTGTTGCTTAAATATTTTTGTTTAGACTAAATTGCATGGCAGATAAGCTTAGACAGCTATTATAAAGGTTTCTGTGCCAGCAATTTCTAGCGGCCAGCGAAAAGCTGACGGCCGATGGCTTACTGCTATAAAATCAAGAATGCCCACTGATGGAATTTTCCCCTGATGAAAACTATCTTTCGATTAGCGATCGCTTTTTTTGCAATACTATTTATCCTATCTCCTGTCAATGCCTTAGCTGCCAGTTCTGCTGCTGTCACAGGAGCCAATGCCAGTTATGAAAACCAGAATCTGACAGGAAAGGATTTTTCGGGACAAAATTTGCAATCTGCTCAATTTACTAACGTTAATCTCCAAGATTCTAACTTTAGTTCTGCCGATTTGCGCGGGGCGGTGTTTAACGGAGCCTCTATCATCGAAGGCAACTTTCATGGAGCGGACTTAACCAATGGGTTAGCCTATCTGAGTACCTTTAAAAATTCCGATTTAAGCGATGCCATTTTTGCCGAAGCAATTATGCTGCGTACCATTTTCGAGGGAGTAAATATCAACGGTGCTGATTTTAGTTTTGCCGTGCTTGACGCTCAACAAATCAAAAATCTCTGTGAAAGAGCCGAGGGTGTAAACTCAAAAACCGGCGTCTCTACCCCGGAATCTTTAGGATGTGATCAATGATGCAAACAAGGGTTGGTGTTATTGGTGGTGGACAATTAGCTGGGATGATGGCACAGGAAGCCAAGAAATTAGGCATTTCTCTAATTGTACAAACACCACACCCCGACGATCCCGCCGTTGCTTTAGCTGACGGGGTTGTCTTCGCAGAAATAGCTGACGTGGAAGGCACAAAAAAACTAGCTCAACATTGTGATCTGATTACTTTTGAAAATGAGTTTGTTAATTTAGATGCCCTAGAAGAATTAGCGGCCACAGGAGTGAAATTCTATCCTAGTTTGGCAAATCTGCGCCCCCTATTGGATAAATACGAGCAAAGATGTTATTTACGCTCCCTAGGGTTGCCTGTGCCTGATTTTTGGGCGATAGATAATTTATCCCAACTAGAAAATTATCCTTTTCCGCTAGTGCTGAAAGCGCGACGACACGGTTATGATGGTCAAGGAACCTTTATTATTCGCACTCCTGAAGAATTAAACGCCAAAAAGCCGCAATTAGAGCGTCTTGACTTGATGTTAGAAGCTTATATTCCCTACGAGCGCGAATTAGCCATCGTTGCCGCTAGGGGATTAACCGGGGAAATCGTCACCTATCCCGTGGTGGAAACCCATCAAGAGGAGCAAGTCTGTCACTGGGTAATCGCTCCCGCCGCTCTTAACCAATCATTACACGCTCAAACCGAACCTATCGCCCATCATCTGTTAAGTAGTTTGTCGGCGGTGGGTGTTTTCGGGATCGAATTATTTGTCACTCCGCAGGGAGAGGTATTGATTAATGAAATCGCTCCCCGTACCCATAATTCGGGTCATTACAGCCTCTCTGCCTGTCTTACCTCCCAATTTGCCCTACAACTGCAAGCAGTGGCTAATTTGCCCCTCGGAGCCACGGATTTAAAATCTGCCGGGGCAGTCATGGTTAATTTATTAGGTTTTGAGGATAGTGACGGCGATTACGCCGAAAAACGAGCAGTTTTAGCGGCAATTCCGGAGGCTCACGTTTTTTGGTATGGTAAAAAATCCCGTCCGGGTCGAAAATTAGGCCATGTCACCCTGTTAAGGGATACAAGCGATCGCTCTGAGTTATCAGCCCTAGCAAAGCAGATAGAAAAGCTTTGGTATGGTGGTTAGGGAATTATGAATTATGAATTATGAATTATGAATTGGGGAGTGGGGAGTGGGGAAGTGGGGAAGTGGGGTGACCACTTCGTGCGCGTTGCGGGGGGAAGTGGGGAAGTGGGGAAGTGGGGAAGTGGGGAAGTGGAGCATTTGGCTGAAATTTCCCTAAACCCCTAAACCCCTAAATCCCTATCACCCTGACTCCTGAATCCTGACTCCTGACTCCTAAATCCTGAATTATGCCCCCAGCAAGAAACTTTTTCAGGAAATCCTAATTAAAAGACTTTTTTGATTGCCTCGGCCAGTTTTTGACTGATTAACTCGTTACCGTCTCCACTGAGGTGAATATTATCGCGATAGAGGGAATCAGGATTAGGATGGGCTTGAAAAATGGGCAGAAAATCTAGATAAAAAATCTGCTGGTTGTCGGTGAAATCCGCTAGTCTTTGACGGGATTTCAATTCATAATCTCGCCCCTGTTTTTGAGCTTCGCGAATGAGGGGGGTAATAGCGATAATTAAACGGGCTTGATTAGCCTGAGCAAGGGCTTGAATTTGGGCAAGAGCGGTTAAATTATTGCCCACTCGATCGCCTCCTTCTTGCACCGGTGGTAGGGGAGGATAACGCTTAAAATATCGATCATATAATTCGATTAAAGCTAAAGCCGGCCGGCGAGCGGGATAATTAATTTCTCGTCCCACCACCGCCGAACTAGGAGCTAAAGCGAACAGATCATCGGTGTTCATTAATAACACAATCACCTGGGATTCAAAGGTTCCGAAACGTCGCAGATAAGCCAATTGATTGCGCGGTCCCCACGAATTGGCCGAAGCATTGAGAACCTCCACTGAACCAGTCAGATTCTGGCCTAAATTTTTGGTGATTAAAGCAGAAATGGTCTCTTTTTGATCCGTCCACCAGGAGCCATTAGCGATCGAATCACCGATTAACATTATTCTCGTCGTCTCTGGGGGCCGTTGAGGTGTAATCGGATCGCTCCGCATCGAATACTGATTAACGGCGATAAGATTGGAAAAACGGCGTGTTTGTTGATTAGGAGCCAAAAGATAGCCAATTTCGGCATCAGCTTCGTAAATAAGCGGATTACCGAACCCGAAGACAATTCTTAAAATAGCCTCAAGGAAAAGGGCAAGGGCGAAAAGAACGCCTAGAATGATTAAAGACAGCCGAATGATACCAATTTCTAATAACACGGATAGATGAGAGTTCGCTAATTTATGATCCTAAAGTGTCTCATACTTTCCACATCCATCTCATGAAAAGGAGTTAAGAGCAATGTCAGACTTAAATCGTGGCATCATGAAATTCGAGGGAGCCGATAAACCGGCAGTAGTGGCGATATCGTCGATTATCGTTATCGGTAGTATTATTGCTCTGATCCTTTGGGCAATGAAAGTCGCCTACATCTAGTTAGGGTTTGCGGCAAAAAGTTTCTCGTGGGGGCAGGGTGTGGGGTGTAGGGTGTAGGGTGTAGGGTTTTACCCATTTTCATCTGGTAAATTACCTAATTTTCAGGGAAAAAGTCCCTAAATTTTCCCCCCGATCCCTCCTAGCTAAGGCACTTTTTGATTTCCCAAAAGGTCTAAAAGTCTTACCCAACAAGGTTTTTAGATTTATTCAGCCACCTGTAGTTAACTAGAATAATTTCGCTCACTTTTGGTATCACTCGGTTTAAATTTCTTGCCGTCACGATCTCACCTCTTGTCCCCTTGAGCCTGTAGGATAGGGTCAAGGGGGAAATTGCTAGTTCCCTCTATTGCGCTTGCTAGTCACACTCGACTCGAAACAGATCATCGATGAGCAGATCAACTTCTGTTTTAACAGAACTGTTGCAGTTACTCCCCCAATGGCGAACGCAGATGTACTTCAAAGCATCCCTGACCGCGCTATCCCACGCCATGGAGGATCAGGTTTTAGCGGAAGACGATCAACCATTAGTGATTGCCAGTTTTCAGCGTGAGCGCTTTTATCGTCAAGAGGCCCATCGCTATCGACGCATTGCCCAAAAAAGCGGGCAAGTTTATGTTTTGTCGGCCCCAGAAACCGATTTTAAGCATAGTTCCGACATTTACGAGACGATCGCTTTTCAACCAGAGGACAGTTTAGCCCAAGAATGGCATCTAGTGGTTATCAGTCGCCATTATGCTAGTTGTTTAATCTGTCGGGAGCGAACCCATCTGACAGCAGAGGGGGAAAATGGGGCAGCTATGGATAATAATCGTCGTTTTGAGGGGATTTGGACGAGTGATCGCCATGTAAGTCAACAGGCCGCCCAAATTCTTTTAAATCATATTCTCGATTATCGTCCCGAACTAGCGGAGAAAATTAGGCGCGCCCAAGAAGAATACCTGATCTGTGAACTGACGGACAGGGATCATCAAGATGAACCGGATCCCTTTGTCCAGCGATTGGTCACTTATTTGCAAGCAGGACAGTATAAACTGCTGAAAGCCAATCGCTCCCTGGCATCGAAAGAACACAAGGAAAGACTGATCAACTCGGTGACAGCGGCGATCCGTCGTTCCCTCGATCCGGAAGATATCCTACAGGTAGCAGTGCAGAAATTGGGCGAGGGATTAGGAGTCTGTCGCTGCGTGGTCTATCGTTGTAAGGAAGCCGACATTAACGCCACCATCGAACACGAATTTTTAAACCCCGGCATTACTTCCATCAAAGGACAAAAATGGCCCCTGAAAAATAATCCTCTGTTTCAGGAAGTGCTGGAATTGAGAGAATCCCTAAAAATCGAAGACGCTATTCACGATCCCCGTCTCCCCGGGGATTCCATTCAAAATCTGGTGCGGGAATGTTCCATCTTTTCTTGGTTATTAGTACCGATTTTTTACCAAAGTCGTCTCTTGGGAATGTTGGAACTGCATCACTGTGGACCCTATACCACCACTTGGAAAAGCGAGGATGTCGCCCTTGTGGACGCGGTGGCCACTCAAATCGGAGTCGCTCTCATTCAAGCAGAGGCATACGCTAATTTACAGGATTTAAACGAACAATTAGCTGCCCTCGATCGCACTCGTTCTAATTTAGTCGCCATTACCGGCCATGAATTACGCACCCCCCTGTCCACCATTCAAGTCTGTCTAGAAAGTTTGGCCTCGGAACCAGATATGCCGGCGGAAATGCGCCAAATTATGCTTGATACTGCCCTGAAAGATGCGGAACGAATGCGTAAGTTAATCCAAGATTTTTTAACTCTTTCCAGGTTAGAAAGTGGCCGGGTTAATTGGAATCCCGAAGCTTTATCTTTATCGGAATGTGTGGAATTAGCCATCAGTCACGTTCACTCCCGCCATCTCGACAACGACAACCCAAAAATTAGCAATCTTGTCCCCCCTAATCTGCCCTTTGTTTTAGCCGATGGCGAGTGGTTAGTGGAATTACTCTCCAAACTGCTCGATAATGCCTGTAAGTTTACCGGACGGGAGGGAAATGTCTCGATCGAAGTCGCTTCGGGAAAACCAAAAACTCTAGAAGTAACCATTTCTGACACTGGACGCGGGATCGAACCCAATCGTTTAGAACAGGTTTTTGATCGCTTTTACCAAGAGGAAGGGGCCCTGCGACGCAGTGCCGGGGGAACCGGGTTAGGACTGGCTATCTGTCGTCAGATCGTTAATGGTTGGGGCGGCAAAATTTGGGCAGAATCCAGGGGCAAAAATCACGGCAGTCAGTTTCATTTTACTATTCCAATATTTAAAGATAAAACTAACGATAATCCCCAAAATACCGCTCCGAAAAAATCCTCTCGTCGTCCGGCCAGTAAACGTAAATAGCGGCTGATTACCCGTTTAGTTTTTGCTCTTTACTCGTGATACTAAATCCAGTTATTAAAAACTGATTATGTATTCTCCCTTTTCCCTCTTGCCTCTTGCCTTTTGCCTGTCCTGATATGTAGCATATACCTAACGGATTTAGTATGACTTCCTATGCCTTTTCTTCATCAAAAACTCAACAAAAAAGCATTAAAAAAGAAGCATCAAATACCCAAGATATATAATAAACTTAAAAGAGTAATCAATCAGTCGTTTTTAGGTGAAAAAATTATGGGACGCGCCAAGAGAGTGGTTTTAGCTTATTCCGGAGGAGTCGATACTTCCGTCTGTATTCCCTATCTCAAACAGGAATGGGGAGTAGAAGAAGTGATTACCCTAGCCGCCGATTTAGGACAGGGAGACGAATTAGGACCAATTCAAGAAAAGGCTCTGCGCTGCGGAGCGATCGAATCCTTAGTGGTGAATGCCCAGGAAGAATTCGTCAAAGAATACGCTTTTCCCTCAATTCAAGCTAATGCCCTCTACGAAAATCGTTATCCCCTTTCTACCGCCCTGGCTCGTCCTTTAATCGCTAAATTATTAGTAGAGGCCGCCGAGAAATACGGGGCCGATGCCGTCGCTCACGGTTGCACCGGCAAAGGTAACGATCAAGTGCGTTTTGATGTGGGCATTATGGCCCTCAATCCTAGTTTAAAAGTTCTCGCTCCCGCCCGGGAATGGGGCATGAGCCGGGAAGAAACCATTGCCTACGGGGAAAAATTCGGGATCGAGTCTCCCGTGAAAAAATCCTCGCCTTTTAGTATCGATCGTAACCTGTTGGGGCGCAGCATTGAAGCCGGTCCCTTGGAAGATCCGATGACGGAACCCCCGGAAGAAATCTATTTAATGACCAAAGCGATCGCCGATACTCCCAACGAGCCAGAATACGTCGATATTGGTTTTAATCAGGGGATTCCCGTCAGTTTAAACGGAGAAAATCTCGATTCTGTCACGCTAATTAGTCAATTAAATGACCTAGTGGGTAAACACGGTGTTGGTCGGTTAGATATGATCGAAAACCGGGTAGTGGGAATTAAATCCCGAGAAATTTACGAGGCCCCAGCTTTATTAGTTTTAATTGATGCTCACCGGGACTTAGAAAGTTTAACTTTAACTGGAGATGTTACCCAATATAAACGGGGAATTGAAGAGACCTACGGACAGTTAATTTATAAAGGATTGTGGTACAGTCCCTTAAAGGAAGCGATCGATGCTTTTATCCTCAAAACCCAAGAACAGGTAACGGGATCGGTGCGAGTGAAACTGTTTAAAGGTAACGCTAAAGTGGTCGGTCGTCAGTCAGTCAATTCTATCTATTCTCCCGATTTAGCTACCTATGGGGCCGAGGATCAATTTGATCATAAAGCTGCCGAAGGTTTCATCTATGTTTGGGGATTACCCAGCAAAGTTTGGGCTGAAAAAACTAGAGGGAAGTAATCAACAATCCTCCCCTAAGTAAGTGGGTGTTAATTCAGATCCACCCAGCGATCAACACCCCCCTTATCAAGGGGGGAAGGGGGGATCAACATCCTTATCAAGGTAGGGTTGATTCATGAATCAATCCCCAAGGTAGGGTTAATTCATGAATTAACCCTACTATGGGGGCAGGGGGTATCAGCACCCTTATAAAATTAAATATAAAGATGTTGAATTTTTGCTGATTTAGCAGCAGAAAAACCTTTGCCTGCTGAAAGAAATGGACGTAAAATTGTTGTAGAAATCAAAAGCTTTTTAATACTAAATCCGTTGAGTAACGCACAGAAAACGGGTTTCTCCGAGAAACCCGTTTTCTACTCGGAGAAACCCGTTTTCTACTCCGAGAAACCCGTTTTCTACTCGGAGAAACCCGTTTTCTACTCATGCACTCATGCAAAAAGGGGAATAAATAATCAGTCTTTAATAACCAGATTTAGTATAAGTCCCTAGCTTTAGGACAATATATTTTATATCGAAATTTAATCAGTTTTCCTGTAAGTTAAGTTATCGGTAAATCTTGCCTCGAAATCTGAGGTTGATAAAAGAAGCTTAAAGGAGCTATTTTGTTACTTTTGAACCATTTTATCCCTAGAGGTAACAAAAATTTGAGTTATAATTATAATATCTCTATAAACCAGCATCAAAAAAGCTTATGGCTATTTCAATTACTTTAACTTTACCTGATGAGATTTTTAATCTAGCTCAATCCTTAGCCCATTCAATTAACCGTGATCTTAATGATATATTAGTAGAAGCGATCGCTTTTTCTATTAGTCCCAATTATCAAGGCGAAAAAATCTCATCCCTAAATTCATTATCAGATGAAGAAATTATCAAATTAACTCAATTACAAATGGCATCAGAACAGGATCAAAGATTAAGCGAGTTGCTCAATGAACAACAAGAGAGGGATTTATCAACCTTTGAAAATAGGGAACTTTGGTCATTGATGCAAATTTATCAAATAAACTTGTTAAAGAAGTCTCAAGGATTAAATGAAGCGGTTAAAAGAGGATTAATTTCACCCTTAGAAGCATGAATCCTAGCCCTATTCCCGACTATATTAAAGATAAAATTCGCCAACAAGCTAATAATCGCTGTGGGTATTGTTTAAGTTTACAAAAATATGTGTTAGGATTGCTGGAGATTGAACATATCATTCCTAAAGCTAAAGGGGGAAGCGATGATGAATATAATCTCTGGTTAGCTTGTCGTTTATGCAATGGCTATAAGGGCAGACAAACCGAAGCAAAAGACCCCGAAACTGAGCAAATAGTTCCCCTTTTTAATCCAAGAAAACAAATATGGTCAGAACATTTTCAATGGAGTCAAGAGGGAACACAAATTTTAGGAAAAACGCCTTGTGGACGTGCAACAGTTATGGCATTAAAACTCAATAATTTGATTGCCACCACAGTTAGACAACAATGGATCTTAGCAGGATGGCATCCCCCTAAAATTTAACTTCAAAACCAAAGCAGTTCATTTTGATAATTTCGGTCAAAGAAATAAGTAGAGGTAGAACCTCGCTTATCTGCATTGCAAGCTCTAACCTTGCAACGACTCAAAAATATTTATATAAGCTAAAACTATCCTAAATATAATAATCATAATAAATAATGATTAAATAACCCTTGACTTCCCCCCCCCTTGTGATAGCTTCGGGTGTAGTATATTGGCGCAAAACTAGCGTTGAATATGATCATATTTTTGTATCATTACTGTCATCAAATCCATGAAAAAATTCCTGACAATGTTAACCCCCTTGACTCTGATGGGACTAGCTGGGGTTACTCCTGCTCAAGCGGCAATAGTAGCTGGTTGGAATCAATTTAATGCCAATACCGCATCCTATCCCAAAGCAGCCGATACTGTAGGTGCGAATATAACCAGCACTGGGTTAGATACCGCTGGGATAAATCGGGTGATTAGTTCTTCGTTCGTGCTGTCTGGATGGAATACAGGTGGCACTGTTAATACCAACCAATACGTCGAATTTGCCGTACAACCGGGTGCAGGTTTTCAAGTCGATTTTACTAACTTGCAACTCAATGCGGCTCAGGATGAAACTGCGCTAAATTTAGTCTTGCGCTCTAGTATTGATGGGTTCACCAGTAATTTAGGCACACAAGTTAGCCTAACAAATATCCTCAATACCTACAGCTTTGACTTAAGCAGTTTAGCACCCCAAACCGGACCAGTGCAGTTCCGTCTCTATGGACTGAATGCTGATCCATTTATAGTCTTCCTCTTTGGTGAAAACTCTGCCAATGTTGCCGGGGGTGGGTTTGTGGCTATTAATGGGGATATCACTCCCACTGGTGGCGGTCCTGTATCAACCCCGGAACCTAGTGGTATAGTGAGTTTAATCGCTGTTGGTGCGTTGGGTGCCGCTTCCCTTCGTCGTCGGGGATAAATTATCCTTAAGAGGGGCAACTACAGGGGTTGCCCCGACATTGGTTAAATATTATCAATATTCTTTTGCATTTCCTCGGCAATTTGTTAAGGTGATAAGGTGAAAGAGAAATAACAATCAATAGAGCCAATGACTCCCCAATTAATGATTCAACCTTCGTCTTTAATGAGAGAAGGGGTTGAACTCCGCGAATTTGGTAACATTTATTTATTCAGGTTTACTTCAGAGCTACAATCTCGTTTTGAGCAGTTATTAGCTAAGAAGAAAACTGACAGTCTCTCTGTTGACGAAGAAGCGGAGTATGCAGGACTTTCTGAACTAGAGCGCGTTTTTACGCTTATTAACGCCCAACTTGCCACAAAAAGTCAATGGTGTCCCTATCAACTCGAAGAATAGTCCGACAACGAGCTAAATATCTTTGTGAATATTGTCATTCTCCAGAATACTTGAGTCCAGACCTTTTTACCCTTGACCACATATTGCCAAAGTCCTTGGGGGGGACTGATAATCCTGACAATCTTTGTTTGGCTTGTCATCGTTGTAACGAGCGACACTATAACTTTACCACAGCGATTGACCCTTCTACTCAAACAGAAGTCTCTCTATTTAATCCCAGAGTACAGCAGTGGGGAGAACATTTTATCTGGACAAAAGACGGACTAAAAATTATCGGCATAACTCCTATAGGTAGGGTTTGCAGCAAAAAGTACGGGCGAAGCATTCGGATAGAAAATCTACGGTTTCACCGATAGGTTATTGCCCGAATGCTTCGCCCCTACAGGACGCGGGCCGATGAAGATGCAAGGTTTTGAACCACGATTCTCTCAAAATCTTGCACCTGTTTCGCTCGTAAAGCCCCAAAACCCTTACTTTGCATACATTTCACATTTATTCAGCCAGCCCTAGGTAGAGCGACTTGTTATCGTTTTGACTTTAATGATGAACAAAGGGATGAACCATCTATCCAAACAGCGCGCCAGTTTTGGGTTGTGGCAGGGTGGCATCCTCCCCAGTCAGATCCCTGTCAGGATTGAATCTTTGGGAAAGCGGAATAAACTCAGGGTAAGCGCATCTAATATTCCAGGTGGTGGGTTTGTGGCTATTAATGGGGATATCACTCCCACTGGTGGCGGTCCTGTGTCAACCCCGGAACCTAGTGGTATAGTGGGTTTAATTGCTGTGGGTGCGTTGGGTGCCGCTTCCCTTCGTCGTCGGGGATAAATTATCCTTAAGAGGGGCAACTACAGAGGGGTTGCCCCGATATCCTATCATCAATTTTAGATTTGATCACCAGTTAATCAACATTATGTCATACAAAGATATTATTACCATAGAACCGGGAAAAAGAAGCGGAAAACCTTGCATTAGAGGAATGAGAATTACTGTTTATGATGTTCTCTCCTATCTGGCTTCGGGAATGACTTATGAAGAAATTTTAGAAGATTTTCCTTACTTAACCAAGGCGGATATTTTAGCCTGTTTGAGTTATGCTGCCGAGCGTGAACGTCAAACCATTTTAGTTAACTAATGAAATTACTTTTTGATCACAATTTATCACCTCGCTTAGTTAGTCTATTAGTTGATATTTATCCCGATTCAAATCATCTTTACTTGCTGGGATTAGACCAAGAATCTGATTATTATGTCTGGGAAATCGCTAAAATACAAGACTATATTATTGTCACCAAAGATTCTGATTTTAATGAATTACTAATTCTTAAAGGTTTTCCGCCTAAAGTAATTTGGATTCGTTTGGGAAATTGCTCTACTAAAACTATAGAATCATTGTTAAGAGATAACTACAAAGCTATTTTATCTTTTGAGGGAGATCAAAATCTTGGTATCATCGCTTTATCCTAATCCGGGGATCATTTGAAGCAAGCTAAATTTTATCATCAACAAAAATTAATTGATAAATTCTTCACTTTTTCCCAGTTTGGCAATTAATTCTAAATCTCTAATACAGTCCCCAATTCCTATAAATTCAATTGCTTCTATTAAAAAATCGCTATCTTGGGTAAAAATCACTCTTGATAAAGTTTGAGATTCACTACTTTATTGCCTGTGCTTTAAGTCGGGTAACAAAGGGAGAATCTCCAGCTTTTTCTCGCATTTTTTGGGCAAATTCTAAATCAGCTTGGATAGCTTGATCTAATTCATCTCTATGTTCCCAATAGTAAGCTAATGCTGAGTGAATTTGACTCATACTTAAATCACGATGGTTAATGTGAATTTCTGCTGGAGTCCAACCGTAAGCTATTTGTGCCATAACTAGATCAATCACTTTCAGGGTAGAACCCGCAATTATTGGTACTCCCCGATGATCAATTGCAATATGTTTATAGTCTGTGAGAGTTGTTGTCATGTAGAGAGGGTTAAGCTAAAACACATTTATAATTATACTAAGTAGCGCACGCAAAATTAATTACACATATCTAACCACCTCTTGCCTCTTGCATGAGTGCCTATCTTGACTAGGAAATTTATTTTGCACTACTACTTACCGCATTGCCTCAACCAGTTGCCAAAATCGCCGCCATGGACAGTCAATTACTTGATAAACTCGGACAATTACAAAACCTCTTAAAAACCAGTGAAAAAGCTCTGATTGCCTATTCTGGGGGCGTGGATAGTACCCTAGTGGCCAAAGTGGCCTATGATCTGCTAGGGAGTCAAGCATTGGCAATTACGGCGGTTTCCCCTTCCCTACTGCCGGAAGAATTAGAAGAAGCGATCGCTCAAGCCGATTATATCGGTATTCGGCACGAATTGGTGGAAACCGAGGAAATGAATAACCCCAATTACACCAGTAATCCCGTTAATCGCTGTTATTTCTGCAAGAGTGAGCTACACGACACCCTTAAACCCATTGCTCTCGCTCGTGGTTATTCCTACGTCATTGATGGCGTTAATGCTGATGATTTAAGGGATTATCGTCCCGGGATTCAGGCCGCTAGGGAGCGCGGCGCTCGTTCACCTTTGGCGGAAATTGCTATCACAAAAAGCGAAGTTCGTCAACTATCTCGTTACTTAAATTTACCTTGGTGGGATAAACCGGCGCAACCCTGTTTAAGTTCCCGTTTTCCCTACGGGGAGGAAATTAGCCTGGAGAAATTGCAAAGAGTCGGACGGGCGGAGATTTATCTGCGAAAATTAGGTTATCGTCAATTACGGGTGCGATCGAGCGGCGATACAGCACGGATTGAATTACCCTCGGCACAAATTCCCGACTTTATTAATCGGACAAATTTAAGCCAATTAGTCGCTGATCTGCAAAAATTAGGCTTTATCTATGTCACCCTCGATCTAGAAGGTTATCAAAGCGGCAAGCTTAATCGAGTCCTCTAGGGGTGAGGTGATGGGAGATGGGAGACCACTTCGTGCGCGTTGCGGGGGAGCAGGGAGCAGGGAGAGGGGAGGAGCTTACAGGTATAGGTTTATTGCGACCAAAGAGGTGAGTAATCACCAACAGGAGTGAGAGAATCAAGATAGAGATGAGGAGGACATGGTGAAAGACAATGCTAAACAACAAATATCTCAAGCAGCGGTCCTGCATAGTTTCAGAGCATCTACTGGTCTGTCAAGTAGCTCGCCATTCGATCGTTCGTTAAGAAAAATAACCGGAAGGTTGATACCTTGGGAGAGATGCTACCGGGGACAATTTTTTTTATTCCCATGAGGTTAGAAGAATGGGAAATTCCTGATCTGCGACTTGCAGAGGTTGGCTTGAATCTGCGAGATATTCACCGGCTTGATTATTGGGAAGAAGACGGATTTGAGCAACTAGAAAGAGCAATTATCCATCAATTCAAGCTTGAACCGGAAGAGCCAAAACAACCGTTATCAGTATTTAACTTTGAGGTGGTGGGAGTAAATACGAAGGGTGAGCAAATTAAAAAAGAGTGGAAACAGTCCCAATATTTCAGGGAAGATTTGGGCAACGACATCACCCTAGAAATGGTTGCCATCCCGGGAGGCACATTCACGATCGGAACAGAAGACGAGGAAATCGAAAGACTGGTGAAAAAATTTAATTGGGAAGGATATAGAAGGGAAAGACCACAACATCAAGTGACCGTCCCCCCTTTTTTTATGGGTAAATATCCCATCACCCAGGCCTAGGGGAGAGCGATCGCCGCAACCGCTAAAATAGACATCGACCTAAAGACAAATCCCTCTAAATTTCAAGGGAATGAGCTACCCGTAGAAAAAGTCAACTGGTATCAAGCAACAGAATTCTGTAAACGACTATCAAGGGAAACAAAACAGGAATATCGGCTACCCAGCGAAGCAGAATGGGAGTACGCCTGTAGAGCGGGGACAACCACCCCATTTTACTTTGGGGAAACTATTACCGGAGAATTGGCCAACTATGATGCCAGTAATACCTACGCCAATGAACCCAAAGGAAAATATCGAGAAAAAACCACCCCAGTCGGGCAATTTCCGCCCAATGCCTTCGGACTCTACGATATGCACGGGAACGTATGGGAATGGTGCGCCGATAGTTTACCCTCATTCCCTATTTTTTTCTCTTTTCCTTTCTTTCCCGCCCTTAGGCGGGTCGATTTTTTGGGGAAAATGGCGTTAATGTTAAATTTTATTAAGGCAATGAAAGAGTTATCGGTTATCAGTTGGGAAGGTGGTGTGATATTATGGGTAGTAAAGTTGATCAAAAAGCCAGCTAGAACCATGAGCGCTCTTGTCAAACCCTCTGGCCTGATTCCCAAAGGATTGCGGGTGCAACAGATTAATAATCTCACCCTATTCAAATTTACAGATGAACTGGGCGATCGGATGCAGACGCTTCTTGACAAAAAAAAGCTGATGATCTCACCCCGGAGGAAGTCCTTGAGCTAGAAGCGATTGGCGAACTCGACCAAATTTTCAGCTACATCAACGCTGTCATTGCCGCCAGAGTAAATGGTCATTCCTAAATCGCTCTACCATATTGTTCGACAACGCGCTAGGTTCCGGTGTGAATACTGTCACTATCCCGAACTCCTCAGTTCCGCCCCTCTTTCGATCGACCATATTCAACCCCAATCCCTCGGTGGTAGCGATACGCTGGACAACCTCGCCCTAGCCTGTCGTCGTTGCAATGAAAGGCGTTATAACTTCACAACGGGGATTGACCCAGAAACCGAGGCAGAAGCTTCACTGTTCAACCCACGCCAGCAAATTAAGTAGGTAGGCGTTAAAAATTATCAGATGCCCCCTTATCAAGGGGGATCCCCCCGCCTACCGGCACCCCCCTTATCAAGGGGGGCAGGGGGGATCGAACCTAAAGTCCATTTTTCATTTAATTATAACCAGCTACTTATTTGCTTAATTTAAGTTATGAACTTCAATCTTTATCTGGAAGAGGAATTAAGTCAGCAACTACAGGCTTTATCTCGCTCTACAGGCAAATCCCAGAATGCTTTGATTCGAGAAGCAATACAGCTTTTAATTACCACAAAAGAACAGTCGCAATGGTCGTCAACTATCCTTAATTTTCAAGGGGTAAGTGATGGTATTATTTTTGAAGCTTATAGAGAGGAACTTTCCCCACCTAGAGAAGATGAGGTGATTTAGTGCTGGTTTTACTCGATACTTGTACGATTAGTGATTTTGTCAAAGGTGATAGCAACACTCTAGTGCAGATCAAAAATCACTCTCCTAGGGAAATTGCCGTTTCTGCGATAACTCTAATGGAAATCGAATATGGACTATTTCTTAATCCAGCGAAGGCAAAGAAAATAAGACCCATTCTTGACGAATTTCTTGCTTCTATCTCAATTCTTGCCTTTGGCAATCAAGAAGCCATTTGCGCCGCTCAAATTAGAGCAGCTCTCAAACAATCCGGGACTCCCATTGGTGCTTACGATCTGTTAATAGGTGCAACGGCGATTACTCATAATCTTAAATTAATTACGGCCAATCCCCAAGAATTTGCTCGTATTCAAGGATTATCGTGGGAAAATTGGCGTTAAAGCTAATCGCCTAACTAATTCGAGAATATATAGGGTTTGCTGAATAAATCTAAAAACCTTGTTGGCTAAGACTTTGAGACTTTTTGAAAATCAAAAAGTGCCAGATATAGGAATAATCGGGGGGAAAATTCAGGGACTTTTTCCCTGAAAATTAGGTAAAACCCTACACTCAGCCCCCACGAAAAACTTTTTCAGCATACCCTAAATACTGGCTTTTTCTCTTCAACGGCTAATTCTGTAAAGTTCCTCCAGAAGTTGCTCAAAAATTTCTTCCATCTCTTCCGGGCTGCTGCCCATATTCCTGGCAGGTCCGCGCAGAAACTCTTTAACCGTTATCTTTTTATCGCGGAAGTCCCGGACAAAATTATAGATTTTTTCGGTGGATTGAACTTGTAATTTCATCTCCTCTAGCATTTGCTCAATCGGGTCGATGCCATCCTTCTCACAAGCGCGACTGGCCTTCACCATCTCGCCTTCTGGAGTATTTCGCACCGAGCGCAGTTCTCTTTTCAGGTTCTCGTATTGCTTTTTGAGTAGTTCGTTATTGGTTTCAACCCTCTCGCACTGTCGTTTGAGGTCGCTTTCCGATGAGCCTTCAACCGCGAAAGAGTCCCCCATTTGATGCTGTCGTTCGATTTCTAGCAGTTTGGCAATATCTCCCTCTTTATAGGCGCGGTTGACTTCCTTCATAATCTCGTTGTGACGCATCCGAGTTTCGGGGTCTGTAACCTTGTCGGGGTGAAAAATCTCGGCCATTCTCAGGAAAGTGCGGCGTATTTGTCTAGATTCAGGAGATTTAGGCGAGCTTTCAGGTGATAGCTCTGTTCCATCATCGTGACGGCTATATGAGTCTCCCCCAGAGAAGAAATCCTGCGCGGATTGCTCCGATGATCCTTCTGGTTCTTCGTCTCCAAAAAGTTCGTCTAGTTCTTCATCTCCATCCTCAAATTTTGGGCTAATCACCCCCGTTAACTGAAGTGTCTGGTAAATTCCGAGAATGCTTTTCTTCGTCTGCTGCCCCAATTTTCTCGCAGTGAGGATTTCGTCAAAAAGGGCGTGTATTTCGCTGTCGAGGTCGCTAAGTTTTTGATAGAGGGGTTGCCCTCTCTGGAAAATCTCCGTCGCCAAGGAACGCATTTGGTCGAGGAATTTCTTCAGTTCGGTGCGTTTTCTGGCAATCTGCTTGAGGAGCCACTGATGCTCCTCCTCTAAAGCTTGGAGACGAAAATGTAGGGAAGAGAGAGCCAAGGAAGGTGAGGTGGGCGAATCAGAGCAGTTCGGTGATTTCGGCTTTTTAGATCTGGTCATTACTTTGGGGTGAAAGCATATTGTCCATTCTACCAAGCCGGAAGGAGCCGCATTCCTAAAACTCACCCTTGGCTCATTTTATTGTTTCTCCCCACTTCCCCACCTCCCCACTTCCCCAACCTCCCCACTTCCCCAACCTCCCCACTTCCCCACTCCCCCAACCTCCCCATCACCCCAAGTCCACAGACGGGCTTAAGTGCCTAGAAACTAGATATATCAATGGTCTTAATTAATTCTTATCAATCGAATTAAATTTTTGTAAATAAAATTCTCGCTCAGATTAATTATTTTTTCCAAATTCCGCTAGACTTATTTAGTAAGTTCAATTGAGACTCAATATTCCATAGCTAAATTTCTATAGCACGGGCTAGAGGGAAAGTTTAGCGAGGGATTCCTTTACCCATAATTCAGCACACATACTTGCTTTAGTAAGCAGGTAGGAGATTCTATGTCAAATTTTTCGAGACGGAAATTTTTAACCACGGCGGCAGTTTCAGCGGCAGGGGCTGTTGTCCTGAAAGGTTGTGTGGGTAATCCCCCCGACAGTACGGGTGGAACCACCACCACCGCGCCCGCTTCCCCAGCAGCCTCTCCCGTAGCGGTGGCTCCCGGAGAGGCCCCCGAAACCACCAAAATTAAATTAGGTTATATTCCTATTGTTGAGGCCGCACCTTTAATTATTGCCAAGGAAAAAGGCTTTTTCGCTAAACACGGGATGCCCGATGTGGAAGTCTCCAAACAAGCAAACTGGGGATCCGCTAGGGATAACGTCGAAATTGGTGCAGATGCGGGCGGAATTGACGGAGGACAGTGGCAAATGCCCATGCCTTACCTAATTTCCGAGGGACTAATCACCAAAAATAACGTTAAAGTCCCCATGTATGTGTTAGCGCAGTTAAACACCCAGGGTAACGGAATTGCGATCGCAGGTAAACACGAGGGCAAAAATATCGGTTTAGACCTGAAACCCGCCAAAGATTACATCCTCGGCATGAAAACGACGGGAACTCCCTTCAAAGCTGCCTATACTTTCCCGAAAGCTAACCAAGACTTCTGGATTCGTTACTGGTTAGCCGCCGGTGGTATTAACCCCGATACGGATATTAACCTAATTGCCGTACCCGCAGCCCAAACCGTGGCCAACATGAAAACGGGAACCATGGATGCGTTTAGTACCGGCGATCCTTGGCCGGCGAGAATTGTGGCTGATCAGATCGGTTTTATGTCAGCTTTAACCGCAGAAATCTGGCCCTATCACCCGGAAGAATACCTCGCTATCCGCGCCGATTGGGTGGATAAAAACCCGAAAGCCACCAAAGCGGTGTTAAAAGCAGTCATGGAAGGGCAGCAATGGCTAGATCAAGAGGCAAATCGAGCAGAAGCGGCGGCAATTCTCGCTAAACCGGCTTATTTCAACCTCAAAGAAGAACTTATCGCCGGTCCCCTCAAAGGAATACAGAAAATGGGTGACGGTAAACCGGAAATCACCGACAAAAATAAAGGGGTTTTCTACTGGAAAGATCCTGCTGGTAGCGTTTCCTATCCCTACAAGAGTCATGATCTCTGGTTTTTAACCGAAAGTGTTCGTTGGGGTTTCTTGCCGAAAGAAACTTTAACCACTGCCTCAGCATTAATCGACAAAGTTAACCGCGAGGAGCTTTGGAAAGCGGCAGCCACGGAATTAGGAGTTCCCGCGGCCGATATTCCCACCAGTACCTCCCGCGGTGTCGAAAAATTCTTTGATGGCAAAACTTTTGACCCCGCCAATCCCCAAGCTTATCTCGATAGTTTGGAGATTAAAAAATAGCGAGTTTTTCCCGATAGGTTAGGTGCATAAAAAATCTAGTCTATTAATCTCAAAAGTGTTTTCTTCTCTCCCCAATCAAGTAACTTTATCTTCAACAAAGGAAAACGGCAAAATGGCAAGTAGCGTCAGCAGAACAGGTAAAGGTGGTTTCAACTTCGGTAAATTCTGGAAAAAGCATTCCCAAGATATTCTTCCCCCTATTATCGGTACCTTGGGTTTTCTGATTGTTTGGCAATTAGTCTCGATGCTGGGATTAATCAAATTACCCCCCCCATCCGACCTAATCACCAATGAACGGACTCGTACTTATTTAATGTATCCTTTCTTTGATCGTGGGGGCATTGATAAGGGACTATTCTGGCAAACTTTAGCGAGTCTCCAACGGGTATTAATCGGTTATTTTTTTGCCGCAGTGGTGGGTATTGGAGTGGGGATTATGGTCGGTTTAAATCCTTTCTTAAATAAGGCACTCGATCCCCTTTTTCAATTCCTGAGAACAGTTCCTCCTCTCGCTTGGGTTCCCCTATCTTTGGCCGCTTTACAACAAAACCAACCCGCGGCTTTATTCGTTATCTTTATTACCGCAGTTTGGCCGATTTTGATTAATACCACTGTGGGTGTCCAACAAATTCCCCAGGACTATATCAACGTTAAACAAGTCTTGCAATTGTCCAGCAAAAAATTCTTTTTCAAGATATTAATTCCCTCGGCACTTCCCTACATCTTCACTGGTTTGAGAATTGCGATCGGTTTAGCTTGGTTAGCGATTATTGCGGCTGAAATTGTTATGTCGGGTATCGTCGGTATCGGTTTCTTTATCTGGGATGCCTACCAAAATAACTACATAAGTGATATTATTCTCGCTCTGTTTTATATCGGTGGTGTGGGTTTATTACTCGATCGCTTTATGGCTTGGTTGCAAACTCAAATCGTTCGTCAATAGGGAATTGATGGGGAAAATTTCCCCATTTCTAAATAACTAAAACTTGAGCCAATTTAAGGAGAAAAAACCATGAGTTTGTTTGTTGCTGTCGATAACATTGATAAAGTCTTCCCCCTCAGTGGTGGCGGTGAATATGTGGCCTTAAAAGGGATCGATTTACAGATCAAAAAAGGGGAATTTATCTCCCTTATCGGTCACTCTGGTTGCGGAAAATCCACCCTCTTAAACATGATCGCCGGTTTAGATTTGCCCACGGAAGGAGTGGTGACTTTGCAAGGTCAAAGCATTAAAAAACCAGGGCCAGATCGCATGGTAGTCTTCCAAAACTATTCCCTTTTGCCCTGGTTAACCGTCAAAGAAAATATCACCCTCGCCGTCGATCAAGTTCTCACCCAACTATCAGAAGATGAAAGAAAAGCCGAAGTCGAAAAATATATCGATCTGGTCAATCTTCGTCATGCAGTGGATAAACGTCCCAACGAATTATCGGGGGGGATGAAACAACGGGTAGCGATCGCTCGCGCCCTAGCCATCCGTCCGAAAGTGCTGCTTTTAGACGAACCCTTTGGCGCGTTAGATGCCCTGACTAGAGGTAATCTACAGGAACAGTTAATGCAACTATGCGAAGAATACGAAATGACCTCGGTAATGGTGACGCACGATGTGGATGAAGCGGTGTTATTATCCGATCGCATCGTCATGCTCACCAACGGTCCCGGCTCAAAAATTGGCGGTATTTTGGAAGTAGATATCCCCCGTCCCCGCAAACGCATGGAAGTGGTAGAACACCCCAGTTACTACAGTCTCCGGAGCGAAATTATCTATTTCCTCAACCAACAAAAACGGATCAAAAAACTACGCGCTCGCAAAGTCGAAGTTATTGCCCGTCACGGTTTAGAAAAAGTCAATCTAGAAATCGGTTTTGTTCCCCTCACCGCTTGCGCGCCCCTAGCAGTGGCCAAAGAAAAGGGATTCTTTACTAAACATGGTCTAGATGAGGTGAATTTGGTCCGGGAAACCAGTTGGCGGGGCATTGTGGACGGGATCGCAGGGGGATTCCTCGACGGGGCGCAAATGCCCTCAGGAATGGCCACCTGGTTAACCGTCGGTGGTTATCAGGATCAACCTTTGCCGATTGTCAGCGCCCTGACTATGACTCGTAACGGTAACGGTGTCACCCTCGCTAAACGCTTCTATGACGAGGGAGTGATTGACGGTAATGCTTTAAAACAGATGCTATTGGAATCCCGGGAGCAGCGCCATATTTTTGGCATGGTTCACCCCTCCTCCATGCACAATTTGCTCCTGCGTTACTGGTTAGCGGCCTCTGGTATTGACCCGGATAAAGATGTTCACCTCGAAACTATTCCCCCGGCCCAAATGGTAGCTGACCTGAAAACCGGCAGTATTGACGGTTACTGTGTCGGTGAACCCTGGAATCTACGGGCCGCCATGGAAGGTATCGGTTACACCGTCGCTACCGACTTAGAAATCTGGCAGGGCCACCCGGGTAAGGCCCTGGGAGTCCGGGAAGATTGGGCCAATAAATACCCTAATACCCATGTCGCTTTAGTCAAAGCACTGCTGGAAGGTTGTCGCTACTGTGCTGAGGAAGGGAATCAGGAAGAAATTCGTCAAATCCTCGCCAGTCGTCAGTATCTTAGTACCAATATCGATTATATCCAACTGGGTGATCCCAACTCCTACGCGTGCAGTCTCGATCAACCGATGAAAGAATATGCACACCATCTGTTCTATGGAGAAGGGGTAAATCGTCCCAGTCGTACCGAACACCTCTGGATGATGACCCAAATGGCGCGCTGGGGCCACATTCCTTTCCCCCGTAACTGGGTAGAAATTCTTGAACGCGTCTGTCGGGTGGGTGTCTTTAGTACCGCGGCCCGGGAATTGGGTCTAGGGGATATTAAATATCGTCGCACACCGATTCTTTTATTCGATGGTATCGAGTTTGATGCCGAGGATCCGATCGGTTATCTCAATAGTTTAGAGATCAAACAAAACATCACCATGGCCGAAGTGGCTATTGATGCTCGTCCTAGTGCCGGCGAATCTCGCAAAATTGCCTAAAAATCGACTAAGGGGATAATTCCTAGCCAATTATCCCCAGTCATTGCCCCTATTAACTAATTTCCCCCAAAGACTAATCATGTACACCACCACCGAGACAATTAACCGAGCAACCCAGACCCCCACTAAAGAAGCTTTTGTCACCATTGAAGGAGTTTCTAAGGTTTATCCCACTGCTAGAGGCCCCTACACCGTCCTCAAGGATGTTAATCTCAGCATCAATGAAGGTGAATTTATCTGCGTGATCGGTCACTCCGGTTGCGGTAAATCGACGCTATTAAATATGGTGTCGGGTTTTTCTTCTCCCACCGATGGCATTGTTAAAGTTAACGGTAAGAAAATTACTAAACCTGGGCCCGATCGCATGGTAGTGTTTCAAAACTATGCTTTGTTGCCTTGGTTAAGCGTTTTTGAAAATGTCTATCTTGCGGTAGATGCGGTGTCTCCCAATGCGACCGAAGCGCAAAAACGCTCGATCGTGCGCGAACATTTAGCTATGGTGGGTTTAACCGAAGCTATGGACAAAACCCCTCCCCAAATCTCCGGGGGGATGAAACAACGGGTTTCGATTGCTCGGGCCCTTTCTATCCGTCCGGAAGTGTTGATTCTCGATGAACCTTTCGGCGCGTTGGATGCGATTACCAAAGAGGAATTACAGGAAGAATTGCTGAAAATCTGGCAAGATAAACGCTGTACGGTGTTGATGATTACCCACGATATCGATGAGGCTCTTTTCCTCGCTGATAAGCTGGTAATGATGACCAATGGACCAGAAGCGAAAATCGGCGAAGTGATGAATATTCCTTTCCCCCGTCCCCGCGATCGGGAGAGAATTATGGAGGATCCTGAATATTATCGTCTGCGTAACTATGCCCTCGACTTCCTCTATAATCGTTTCGCTCACGATGATGTCAGCTAGATGCGAGCATTTGTATTAGTTTGGGGTGCGGTTGACTTAAAAGCGATCGCACCTAGATTTTTTTTCTAGGGAAGCCTTCTTCAAGTAAAATCATTTTTAAGTAGATAGATGTTAAAAATTGTCAGATACCCCCCTTGTCAAGGGGGGATTAAGGGGGGATCAGCACCCCCCTTATTAAGGGGGGATCAGCTTACTTGTCAACTAAATAGAACAATTAGCAATCAAATACAATAATAATTTTTACTTTTTACTTAATCAATCATGCTCAAACAGATACGGAAACTAATTATCAATTTTGGTCAACAATGGCGCGATGAAAATTTCATGAAGTCGATTCATCTCATTGAAAACTTAGTTTCTAAGGTTTTATCCGTAGCCTTAATTGTTGTTATTATTGTTTCTCTTTATGATCTAGTAGTTATCCTAATCCAAGATTTATTTACTACGGAACCCATCGGTTTTTTTAGCAAAACTTTAATTGAAATTTTCGGATTATTTCTCAATATTTTAATTGCCTTAGAGTTATTAGAAAACGTCACTGCTTACCTAAGAAAACACATCGTACAGGTTGAATTAGTTGTAGTTACTGCCCTGATTGCCATCTCTCGAAAAATTATTATTTTCGATCCCAATAAATACAGTAAAGATGATTTAATTGCCCTCACCGTGGGAACCTTAGCTTTAGCGGCAAGTTATTGGTTAATCAGAAAAGTTAATCGCGATAATCGTTCTTGAAGCAGTTATTAAGTAACCAGACAGAATTAATCACACCAAATTCGATTATTAAAGACTGATTATCTATTGCAAGAGTGCCTATTGCATGAGTAGAAAACGGGTTTCTCGGAGAAACCCGTTTTCTGTGCGTTACTCAACGGATTTACTGATTAGGGAAAGGGGTAGATTTAGAAAACCTAACCCTTCCAAATATTTACTGGACTCTGGAAATATTACCCGCTTTAATCCAACCTTCGCGACCATCGGACAGACGCACGCGCTGCCATTGGCCATCGCTGCTGGTTCCCACCACACTGACCTTGGTATTATAATCCAGACCGCCGAGACGAGTCGATTCACTGGTGGGTTGAGAGCGCAGACTTAAACCGCTTTGCCATGTAACCCGCGCTTGATAACCCTCCGATGTGGTTTCTCTTTTTCTTGCTTCGGGACTGGGTTTCGGGGCAGCTTTTGCTGTTGGTGCAGCTGTGGGAGACTCTTTCACCTCAGCTTGGGGTTGTTCTGGGACGGGAGTAGTAGCGGTGGGAGAAGGTTTGACGGCGGTTTTTTCCTCCTTAGTTTCCTCTTTTTTCTCCTCGGTAAAGACGGGTTTAGGAGGATTAGAATTCATACCGGAGAGCAGCATATAGGCGACAGCAGTAGCCCCACCGACCAAAATCGCCACTCCCAGGACAAAACCGACCATAAATTGCAATAAACCAGATAAACGCTTCATATTGGTGCTAAATTAACTATTAGGATTAACATTAAAACGATCATCGCGAGAGGCTAAACGAGCTTTACCAGACTTAGCCCAATCCTGTAGAAATTGAATCTGTTCTTGAGCAGTCCGAGCCAGGGGTATAATCTGACTAGCGGCCTCAAGCACATCATCGGTGCTAAAGTCGCGATTTTGACTAAAACCGATGTGCATCGCTTCCACGATGGTTTGTTCGATTTCTGCCCCCGAAAAATCGGGAGTTTCGTAGGCTAGTCGCTTGATATCATAACTTTTCAGATTATGGGGCCGGACTTTCCCCAGATGAACGCTAAAAATCTCCTCGCGGGACTTTTGGCTAGGTAGTCCGACAAAAAATATCTCATCGAAGCGTCCTTTTCGCAACATTTCCGGGGGCAAAGATTGGATGTTATTAGCTGTAGCGACGACAAAAACCGGCGATTGTTTCTCGGCTAACCAAGTGATAAAAGTCCCGAAAACCCGGCTGGTGGTTCCCCCGTCGCCTTTTCCATCTGCTCCGGCGAAAGCTTTATCGATTTCGTCTATCCACAGCACACAGGGAGCTAAAGCTTCGGCGAGATTAATCATCTGACGGGTACGCGATTCCGATTCTCCCACCAATCCGCCAAATAAACGCCCCACGTCTAGACGCAGTAGCGGTAAGTGCCAATGATGGGAAATAGCTTTCGCTGTCAGGGATTTACCCGTCCCCTGAATTCCCACCAATAGTAAACCCCGGGGATTGGGTAAACCGTAGGCGCGGGCGCGTTCACTAAAAGCACCACCGCGACGAATCAGCCAATCTTTGAGATTATCTAGTCCCCCGATGTCAGAAATCTGTTCTGTGGCGGGATAAAAGTCTAATATCTGGGTTTGACGAATCGATTGGCGTTTTTCTGCCAAAATTAATTCCACGTCCTCTGGCTCAATTTTGCCGTGACTGGCTAAACATTTGGCTAAAACCCGACGAATTCTCTCTAGGGACAATCCTTGGGCAGAAAGCACTAATTCATCGAGGAGTGGTTCTTTGAGGGGTTGTCCGGTGGCAGCGATTAATCGCTGGATTTCCTGTTTAATTTCTTCGCCACTGGGGAGGGGAAAATCGACGACGGTGATTACTTCGGTTAGATCCGAGGGGATAGACAGTTCAGGAGCGACGATAATTAGGTTTTTGGGCTGAGATTTCAGGGAACGGGTCAGATTTCGCAATTTTCTGGCGATGGAAATATCTTCTAAAAAGCGCTGGAAATCCCGTAAAATTACGATTGCGGCGATGTTCGGCGGCAGCTTTTCGACGAATTCAAGAGCTTGCAGTGGATTACGCCGAGCCAGGTTCTCATTATTGGGATTATCTTGATAACCATCCACAAAATCCCAGACATAGACAGCACGGTTATTGCTCTGTTTGGCAATATCGGCGATCGCTTTTTCGAGACGTTCTTCTTCTAGGGTGGTAACATAGATGAGAGGATAACGGGCCCGCAGCAGTAATTCAAATTCTTCACCAAAGCTCATAGCTATTCGTCTATAGTTTTTGCTATTTATATCGTCATCACAAAATATAGCAGTTAGCCGTCAGTCAAATAACGATGGTAGGTAAGCTGTGCTGCATTTTAAGATAAGCCAAGCTCGTCTGTAAAAAGATTGAAAAAAAACAAATTTACGCTTGTATTTTCTTAAATGTATGGTATAAGCGTCTTGCCTTAGTCGGGATTAACCTTCTGTTAACTAAATTAACATCGTGTTGATTAGATTAAGCTTTAGCTAATTAAATTAAATCGTCCTGCCAAGAATGACAAAAGTTAGTCACTGGTTGTCCAATTTTTTCCTGTCAATTAATTTCAGCCTTTCTCACAGCCATTCCCTAGGGGGGTTAAATTCGTGTTTAAACTAGCTTCAGAGTTGCAACCAAATCAGAAAAATAAGCCAGAAAGTCAATTTAACTCTTTGCCAATTTCTCAAATCACGAAAGAGGGTAAAGTTTTAGCGATAATTCTCCGACGAGAGTTTAACCAAGAGGGGATTCATTTCCTAACTCCCGATGATTTTTCCCAACAGTTGGCCTATATGAGACACCCGACGGGAAAAACTATTATGCCCCACGTTCATAACAAAGTACAACGGGAAGTATTTTTTACCCAGGAAGTCTTAATTATCAAAAGAGGAAAACTGCGGGTAGATTTCTATGATGACGACCAACAATATCTAGAAAGTCATATATTGAGAGATGGGGATGTGGTTTTATTGGTACAAGGTGGCCATGGTTTCCAAGTCTTAGAAGAAGTAGAAATGATTGAAGTCAAACAGGGTCCCTACGTTGGTAATCAGGATAAAACTCGCTTTACAGGAATTGAGGAAACCGTGGTTAAAATGGCGGGAGCAGAGATAGCATGAGTAGCTTTATTCCCGTCAATGAGCCACTGCTTGCGGGCAAGGAAAAACAGTATCTTAACGAATGTATTGATAGTGGTTGGATTTCTTCGGAAGGTCCCTTCGTTCAGAAATTTGAAGAAAACTTTGCCCTCGCTGTTGGACGAAAGTATGCCGTTTCCGTGTGCAATGGTTCTATGGCCTTAGAAGCGGCCATCGTCGCTTTAGGAATTGGTTCGGGGGATGAGGTGATTCTCCCCACTTTTACCATCATTTCCTGCGGGGCCGCCATTGTCAAAGCTGGGGCGATTCCGGTGGTGGTGGACTGCGAAGCGCAGACTTGGAACATGGATATCGCTCAGATAGAGGCAAAAATCACGCCCCGCACTAAAGCGATAATGGTGGTTCATATCTACGGATTACCGGTGGCAATGACTCCAGTTTTAGAATTAGCTCAAAAATATGGTTTAAAAATTATTGAAGATGCGGCTGAAATGCACGGTCAAACCTATCAAGGTAAACCCTGTGGTAGTTTCGGTGATATCAGCATCTTTAGTTTCTATTCCAACAAACATATTACCACTGGGGAAGGGGGCATGATTGTCACCAACCAAGAGGATATTTTTGAGCGTTGTCGTTCCCTGAGAAATTTATATTTTCAGCCCCAACGACGTTTTATTCACGAAGAACTGGGCTGGAATCTGAGGATGACTAATCTGCAAGCGGCAGTGGGTTTAGCACAATTAGAACAGCTAGAAACTTTTGTCGAGCGCAAGAGAAAAATGGGCAGACGCTACAGGGAATTATTGCAAAATATACCCTGTCTAGAATTGCCCCTGCCTCAAACTGATTATGCCGAAAATATTTATTGGGTTTATGGTGTTGTTCTCAAAGATGAGGTTAACTTTGATGCTGTGGAAGCGATGAAACGCCTCCAAGAACATCAGATTGGTACGCGTCCTTTTTTCTGGTGTATGCACGAACAACCGGTATTTCACAAAATGGGATTATTGCAAAATATTTCCTGTCCCGTGGCTGAAAGACTCGCCCGCAGGGGTTTTTATCTGCCCAGCGGTTTAGCTCTCACGGACGAGCAAATTGAGCGAGTAGCCCAAGCAGTTCAGCAAGTTTTTGCTGAGGCTGAGTAGGGATGAAAAATTGATGAAAATTTTTTGAATAAAAACCGACTTTTATGATAATTGGCACGGAGTTTTTATCTGGGGTAGTAATTGCCACTGGTTGCTTTTATTCCCTATATCTATGTATTTCAGTTCCCAAGGATGTTTTTTTTAATGGTGATGGAGCGCTGAAAGCTTTACTAGCTCGTCAGCTAAGTAATGGTCAATGGCGATTTGACTTAGTTGAGCGCGCAGAAGCTTGGGTTACTCGTCTTTGGCAAGAGGGTTTATATACTTATCGCCCCCCTTTTGTCTACTACTTAAATCAACGTTATTATATCTCTTTTCCTTTTCCCTTCTCTTTGCTAACTTCCCTTTTTTATAAACTTTGGGGTTATCGGGGGTTTTACTTGATTCCCCTCCTATCAACTTGGGTATTGTGGCTCAGTTTTTCGAGAGCAATTCCCGCTTTTTCCCTGGACAGTTGGGGGGGTCTTTTGGGATTAGTTATTTTGATTTTTGCTTCTCCCTTAACTCTATACAGTGCCATATATTGTGAACATACCCTCGCTGTCGCTTTAGGATTTTTGGGAATTGTTATCGCTTTTTTTCTACCCGATACAGCTAATAGTGGCTGGCTGCCCAATTTATTAGGCGGATTTCTAGTGGGTTTATCAGTATGGTTCCGCTCGGAATGTCTGGCCCTAGTGGCAACTTTAACTTTATTAGTTTTCTTGGGGTTAACTCCAGAACAAACCTCAATTTTTGCTTGGTATTCAACCGAGCAAAATCTTAATTTTTCTGAATTTCTGCTAACTAATCGAATAGCTTTTAGTTTTGTGCTAGGCATGATTGTTAGTGTGTTTTTACTGTGGTTGTGCAATAAGTTAATTTATAATCGTTTTCTAGGAGTTCACGCTCTGTTAGTCCTTGAGGAGTTTTCTTGGAAAAAACGTATTCAAGAAGCCCTGACCAGTTTTTATCAGTTAAATAGCTCTTTTTGGCTGCATTTTCCTATCTGTATAATTCCCTTAGCTTACCTGCTCACTTGGAGCGGTCAACAATTGAATTTTGCTAGGGATATTCCCGTAACTTTAATTAGTGTAACGGCGATTATCATCTTAGCTGTTCTCGTCAATCTTCGCCGGCAAGGAATGGTCAAAACCAAGGCGTTAGTCAAGAACAATATCATTTACTTCCTGATACTTTTAGCTAGTTGTTATCTATTTGACATCGGCAATATATCTCTAGATAAACAAATGCTTTTTGTCTATGCTCTCTATTTTATCTACACAGTAGGGGTGTCTTGTTTAGTCGATATTGCCCCGGGAGAAGTCATGGTGGGAGGGAAACAATGGGGACCGAGATATTTATTGCCTCTTATCCCCTTTGTTACCTTATTAACGGTGGAACAAGTAAAAATTGTCGGGGCGAACCAAGAAGTTTTTGTAGCCAAGGGAAGTTGGGTTTTACTGTTAATCTTAATGGCAATAGGTGTCTACAAAAACATTTATCAAGGGGGAGAATTTTTCTATAAAACCCATCAGGGGATAGCACCAGCTATCAAAAGCATAGAAGAGGATACTAATTCTATTGTTGCCTTTTCTCATCAATATGCGGCACAAGTTTTGGGTTTTGGTTTGGAGAAACAAAAAACTTTCTTCCGTGTGGAAGATAGTCAAGCCATGGTTAAACTATGCCAAGAATTACTCAGTCAAGGATTGTCTAGTTTTCCCTACGTTTGCTATCCCTATCGCCCTTGTCAACTCTTAGAATCCCCACCGGAAGAACTGGAATTTAGCCAAGATGGAAAAAAGTTTCAAATTGACATAAATCGCTCTGGAATTATTGGTAAGTATCCTTTCTATGAAATAGTTATATCTGCTTCTGAGACAGGTTTACTAGCCCAAAAATCCGAGGATAAGCCAACAATTACTCCAGCAGCTAATGATTTAGTCTGTACGATTTTACCCACCTATAACGAGCGAGATAATATTAGTCAATTAGTTGAACGTTTACTAGCTAGTGTTCCTAGTCCTTATTTAGTGCTAGTGGTGGATGATAATTCTCCCGATGAAACTTGGCAGATAGTAGAAAATTTAGCCAAACAATATCCCACTCCTCCCCAAGATTCGCAATTCCAATCGGGGGTAATTTTGTGTCGCAGAATCAACGAGAAAGGATTAACCTCGGCTCTACAAAGAGGTATTGACGATGCAATTAATCTGTATGGGGCTAAAATTATTACTTGGATGGATTGTGATTTGTCTATGCCTCCAGAAGATGTGCCGCAATTAATCACAGCGATTCGAGCTAAAAAAGCTGATATGGCCGTAGGTTCTCGTTGGATTCCGGGGGGTGATGATGTTGCCCATGGACTGATGGCCCGGATGTTAAGCTGGATTATTAATCGCATGGCAATCGTGATGCTAGGCAATCAAGTTCACGACTATACCAGTGGTTTTATTGCCGTTCGTTCTCAGGTTTTAGAAAAAATTCGCTTAAAGGGAGATTATGGAGAATACTGCATTGATTTATTAACCCGTGCCAATCGTTTAGGTTATAAGTTAGTGGAAGTTCCTTATCTTTGCGTTCCTCGCATTTATGGTGAGAGTAAAACCGGAATTAATCTCTGGGATTATTTGTCAAAAGGACGGAAATATGTGGCAACTATTTGGCAATTGTGGCAAGAAAGATAAGACAATTATTTCTTTTTTGAACTAGAATTAGTTATTCTCTAGTTGTCCTCTAGTTCTTCAACTCTAGGAGCTAAACTTATGAAGAAAATGTTTACTTTTTGGCCTTGGTTAGCTACCGTTGGTGTGGCTTGGTCTTTGGGTTTTTTTTATAACGTACACTACGGTGGTGAATTAAAGTGGCTTCTACAAATGTACGAACAAAAAGTATCTTTTGCCAAGCAGATAGATGCACCGAGACGAATAATTTTTGCGGGGGGGTCGGGGGTAAATTATAGTATTAACTCTCAATTCATAGAACAGGAGCTAAAAATCTCAGTTTTTAACTTTGGTTTGCAGGGAGATTTGGGATTAAATGTCATTTGCCCAATTATTTTAGAACAGGTACGTCCGGGGGATATAGTGGTTCTCATTCCTGAATATTTAATGTTACTGGATGATGATGGTATTGGTTATGGTGATGGTTTATTTGGTTCGGTTCCCTTTGGTGTTGCCATTGGAAAACCTGGTTTAGGAAATATACCCTTAGAACAATTAGTTTCCGAGACTTGGTTAATGGGAGTTCCTAGTTTACGCGCTATAGTAAAAACTGCTGTTGATGTTATACAAACAGGAAAAGCTAGGGGTTATTTATCAGATCCAATCACAGAAAAAGGAGATCCTACCGTAGTCAAACATCGTACAGGTAAATGGTGGGCTAGAACATTTGATTTGCCTGTTTCTCAACACTCCCTCAAACGCATCGCTCAATTTCAAGAGGAGTTAAAAGCTAAAGGTGCTGATTTAGTAGTTTCTCTCTCTTGGGTTTATGCTAAGACCGATGAAACCACTGTCAAAAATGTTAAAAAAACTATTGAAGAATTGTCTAATATAGTACCTTTAATCTACAATCCAAAAACTCTTAATCTGCAAACAGATTCTAGTTTATTTGCCGATACCCATGAGCATTTATTACCAGAAGCAAGAATAAGACGCTCTAAGGAACTGGTGCAACAACTACGTCCTATAATTCAGGAAAAAACTCCTCAAAATCATCGAACTATTTCTATTCTCAATCGATAATTTAAAAGTTGATCGACTTTTTGTACTAGCAGTAATTTGGGATGGAGATAGCAGGGAATTGATTTAACTGGCAAGATTACCGTAAATTTCCCTGAATTTATTCAATTTTAATTTTTGTAATTGTTCTTTCTTCAATAAAGGTTCTTTTTCTCTCGGATGTTCCTGACTCTTTTTCTTGATATTTTTGGTTCTTCGGTTTTTGTTATGCAAGGGACGGGATTATAAGAGATGAAACCCTTATAGAGAAAGACATTGCTGCAATATTTGTCAATTGTTTTCGATCTAGAACGAGCTAATCAATTAAGTCTCTTGCCAGATAAGGATTTAGTCGATTTATGCCCCCTGATCGAATCATACCAAGTAACGAAGAGCCGAACTAATCAGCAGTTCACTTGTTCTGATGTTTGGGACGTTTCAATCCCTAATAGGGTTTAAGATTAATTGGAACGCCAAAGGATTAGCTTTCGTGCGAGAAGAGGCCAGTTTCAATCCCTAGTAGGGTTTAAGATTAATTGGAACGTCAGAGTGTCGAGAAACCACTAAAACGATAATCCGTTTCAATCCCTAGTAGGGTTTAAGATTAATTGGAACCTGTAGGAACTCCGCCTACTGGTGGGTTCACCGTCGAGTTTCAATCCCTAATAGGACTTAAGATTAATTGGAACCTTATCCTCCAATATTATTTTTGTGTTCTTATTGCTGTTTCAATCCCTAATAGGGTTTAAGATTAATTGGAACCTTTTTCCATCGTGCCAGTGCATAGTATGAACAAGTTTCAATCCCTAATAGGGTTTAAGATTAATTGGAACATCGGTAAATATTGCCACAGCACCCATATCTAAACCGTTTCAATCCCTAATAGGGTTTAAGATTAATTGGAACTAGATATTCCCGTCGGGCAAATCTATAGAAATAGCGGAATAGTTTCAATCCCTAATAGGGTTTAAGATTAATTGGAACTATACTCGAAAATCAAAGAGTATAATAAAATTTTAGTTTCAATCCCTAATAGGGTTTAAGATTAATTGGAACAGTTAGAGATTCGTTGTCTTGAGGCGGTAAAATCGTTTCAATCCCTAATAGGGTTTAAGATTAATTGGAACCAGTCTAGAGGCATCACAATCTATAAATTCATTCAGCAGTTTCAATCCCTAATAGGGTTTAAGATTAATTGGAACTTTGGTTTTAATAAAATCTATAGTCAATTGTAAGCGTTTCAATCCCTAATAGGGTTTAAGATTAATTGGAACCTGGCAAGCAAGATTTTAATGTTATCAAAGATTTTTTGTTTCAATCCCTAATAGGGTTTAAGATTAATTGGAACTTGGGAAAAATGCGGGCTAGGATAAATGAAGCAAATGTTTCAATCCCTAATAGGGTTTAAGATTAATTGGAACAACTTTTTTTGGAATAATGCTTGACAATATTACTGTTTCAATCCCTAATAGGGTTTAAGATTAATTGGAACTAGGGAAAAAGAAAAGATAAGAAAATATACCAGACTGGTTTCAATCCCTAATAGGGTTTAAGATTAATTGGAACTTTTGAGCAGATGAGTATCTCCGAATACGATACAGTGGTTTCAATCCCTAATAGGGTTTAAGATTAATTGGAACAAGTAAAAAGCAAGTTTCTCCCTGTTGAGATAATTGTTTCAATCCCTAATAGGGTTTAAGATTAATTGGAACACAATTAAATCCTGGGTTCCTTTCTTAAGTGCGAAGTTTCAATCCCTAATAGGGTTTAAGATTAATTGGAACTATTGAGCAGTTAAAGCCCAAAAAAGAAATTACCCTGTTTCAATCCCTAATAGGGTTTAAGATTAATTGGAACGTTTCCCCTAGTGTCAGTCCAGAGTTGAGATACTGTTTCAATCCCTAATAGGGTTTAAGATTAATTGGAACCATGTGTTACTCCTGTTGGGTGAAATTATTAGGAAAGTTTCAATCCCTAATAGGGTTTAAGATTAATTGGAACATTAGCTTGTACCGGCATTGTAAAAGAGTACCAATTGTTTCAATCCCTAATAGGGTTTAAGATTAATTGGAACATGGTTTGTCAAGGGTTAACTTGGTTAAATTTTGGTTGTTTCAATCCCTAATAGGGTTTAAGATTAATTGGAACGTCTGTCAAGGGTTAACCTGTTTAAGTTTATGTTGTTTCAATCCCTAATAGGGTTTAAGATTAATTGGAACTCTAATCAGATTAGCACACAGTTTAGGGATTGTCGCTGTTTCAATCCCTAATAGGGTTTAAGATTAATTGGAACCAATAGATTCCAGCCTAATGCTTATCGATGGCCAGTTTCAATCCCTAATAGGGTTTAAGATTAATTGGAACAAGCACTAACAAGCCATAGCCATCACCCTCCTTTGTTTCAATCCCTAATAGGGTTTAAGATTAATTGGAACGGATGGTAATTCAAGTTATCAAGAAATACCTATGTTTCAATCCCTAATAGGGTTTAAGATTAATTGGAACCTGAATCGTGAGCGGCGATCGAGTCGGCCGCCCCAGTAAATGTTTCAATCCCTAATAGGGTTTAAGATTAATTGGAACGATCAACAGCTTGCCGCATCGGGCTACTAATCGGACAAAAAGTTTCAATCCCTAATAGGGTTTAAGATTAATTGGAACAAGAAATTGCGCCTTCTAACGCTTCGTCCGTTAGGTTTCAATCCCTAATAGGGTTTAAGATTAATTGGAACTAGGAACGATCGCCGGCTCAATCCTCGACTCGCGCAGGTTTCAATCCCTAATAGGGTTTAAGATTAATTGGAACCATTTTTTCAAGCCTACTAGATTGGGTATCGCTAGTTTCAATCCCTAATAGGGTTTAAGATTAATTGGAACAAATATCTGTCCCCTACTGGCCGCCGTGGCCGCAGGTGTTTCAATCCCTAATAGGGTTTAAGATTAATTGGAACAAGATCACCCTCGGATGGGTACAAAGCAGACATCTTAGTTTCAATCCCTAATAGGGTTTAAGATTAATTGGAACATTATTCCAATCGTTCTTTTTAATCCCCTCTAGTAGTTTCAATCCCTAATAGGGTTTAAGATTAATTGGAACCATGTGCGATCAAAAACAGTTCCAGCTTCATATTTAGTTTCAATCCCTAATAGGGTTTAAGATTAATTGGAACGGTATGGCTGGCCGACGAACTAACCGGGCTATTTGTTTCAATCCCTAATAGGGTTTAAGATTAATTGGAACAACACTCGACAAACAACGGGAAAACGTGGAATTGGGTTTCAATCCCTAATAGGGTTTAAGATTAATTGGAACCCCCGAAGAATACTCGGCTGATGGCGTACACCTTGTTTCAATCCCTAATAGGGTTTAAGATTAATTGGAACAGAGTACAGCCGATTTTCTGATTACCACTGAAATGTTTCAATCCCTAATAGGGTTTAAGATTAATTGGAACTAGGGCTTTGCTCATAGTCAGCGCGTCCCGGTGTGTTTCAATCCCTAATAGGGTTTAAGATTAATTGGAACCGGATTTAAAGACCCGATTGGCATAGACCCTAGTCTTGTTTCAATCCCTAATAGGGTTTAAGATTAATTGGAACAATACGAGGGACGCATTCGCTTTTATTGTCGGATTTGTTTCAATCCCTAATAGGGTTTAAGATTAATTGGAACGTGAATAAAGATGGGGCTATCATGTCCACGATGGTTTCAATCCCTAATAGGGTTTAAGATTAATTGGAACATTGTCAACATCATAGATAGAAACATCTATATAGTGTTTCAATCCCTAATAGGGTTTAAGATTAATTGGAACTAGCGAGTAGCGCAGGTATCACTCGAAACTCAAAGTTTCAATCCCTAATAGGGTTTAAGATTAATTGGAACGCGAATATCATTTCGGCATTTACAGCACGAGAAGTTTCAATCCCTAATAGGGTTTAAGATTAATTGGAACCCCGTTAGAATCAGGCAGGGAAATAGCTTTGGTTTGTTTCAATCCCTAATAGGGTTTAAGATTAATTGGAACAGGGAATATCCCATATCATTTCGTGATTCTATCGTGTTTCAATCCCTAATAGGGTTTAAGATTAATTGGAACCGCCCAGTGGTAAAAGCCGTACGCTATGGGATTTTCAAGGTTCCGTTGCGCCGCACCCGCAATAAACCCATTGTACAGCAAGTGACCCAGTTCTTCAAGACCCCGCAAAACCTTACGGGATAAGGTGCGCCCCGCATTGGAAAGGAAAATCATCTCGAATCTATATTCCATAAGCTTTTCAGCCACCAGATAATAGTTAAGAATTTTTACAGCTACCCGGAAGCGCAACCGAGCTAAACAAAAAAAATTGTATTATCCCGGGGTAACTCACCACCGATGCGTTCCACTTTGCCCCGACAACAGGCGCAGAGAAAATAAAAGCGGATGCTATCGGTATCGGGTTTGATCAACTTACTCAAGCGCCCGCGCAGCTTAGCGTACTGGGTATCGGTTAGATCGCACTCAAAAACACTATACTGCACCCGTTGGCCGTAGGACTTTAACGTATTGTGAATTTTGGTTCGTCGCTTATCATCGGAAATGTCGTAACTGACAACAAAATACATGACCGCCTCTATCTACTTTAAAATCAAGGGTGGATACTTATCCGTCTCATCCATCAGATATTTCGCCATTAGTCGGGCCTGAATCTCGAAAGCTTCTTGATAAGTACACTGTTTACCCATTACTGGATGCTTAAACTTCGATTGTTTCTTCTGTTCGTACAAGCGCAGGAAAATCTGTAACCCTTCCCTCGTCAAGGAAACCGCACCACTTAAGGGTTCAGTGGTGAAATGTTCGGGGGTAAGATAAGGATGATTGATCCCGTTGAGAACCACGGCATCAACGACGATCGCTCTAAATTCCTCCATCAGATCTAGTGCCAGCGAGGGGCGACCGTAGCGTTGATAGTGAAGATAACCGAGATAGGGGTCAAAACCGACCAAATTGATCGCACTCTGCACGTCATGGCGCAATAACGCATAACCCAGACTCAAAAGAGAATTGACCGGATCTCGCGGGGGGCGACGGTTACGAGAGGGGAAGGTAAAAGTATCACCGAGAATTAGGGAATCAAAACAACTGAAATAGGCTGCGCTTCCCGCTCCCTCTAACCCCCGGAGAGAATCGATCGCCGAGGTTGTTGCGATCGAGCCGATCGCTGCTTCCAAACAAGCGATCGCAGTTTGTAAATCCAACTCTTTTCGATCGCGTTGACGACGGAGCAGAATGTTGCGGTAATTCTTCAGCTTGCCGCGGACGAATCCCCGCACTAATTGAATGGCTTTCGGAGAATCGCCGGCGGCCTGCCATTGCGCTCGACGAACGAAAATATTTTTGGTCATCTCCGGCTCCAATCTACCGAGATATTTTCCCGTGGCAGTGACAAAACTCAGGGGAATATGACGTTCCAACAATTCGATCACCAATGCGGGAGAAACTGAACCCCGTCCGAAAATCACCACTCCTTCCACGTTCAATAGAGGTACATCGAGTATCGTTTCCTTGGATGCTTTGACCGTTAAACGCTCGTCATTTTTGCCGAGAAATGCGTCTTCTCTTGTCACATATACCGTTCCCATATTTTTTAGTCTTCCTCTCGATATCGTTGGACTTTTTCGGTTAATCGGGGCAAGCAGCGATCGAACAAACTGCATCCCTTGCAGCGGGGTGAATAGACCGCCGGGGGCATTTTTCCCGTCTGGATCAGGGTTTCAACTGCTCCGATCGTAGCGATCGCCCGTTGCCGTAGAGCAAGATCGATCGCCACCAGTTGACGCTGGTGGGAACTGGCATAGTAGATATAGCCAGTATCTAGCCTTTTTCCAGTCATTTCTTCCAAACAGATGGCTTGAGCGCACACCTGCAACTCGTCGTTATCCCATTCGCCCTTACTGCCCCGTTTGTATTCCACGGGGATAAATTCGCCGTCGTGGGACTCGATCAGATCGGCTTTACCGATGAGACGGTAATTATCTGATTTAAGCCAGATCGCCCGAATTTGCCATATTTCCTCCCGGTTTCCCGCCCCGACGGTGTGAACTCGCTCGTGTAAATTTGTTCCCTCGATCGTATAGCTATTATCGAGAAATTCCCCAGCGACGAACATTCTCCAACAACGGTGGGGACAGTAGGCGTAATGGTTGAGAGCGGCGATCGGTATGTAGTCAGATTCATCCATAACTATCTTTTATCTTTAGAAATTCTGCGAGTCATCCCCATCCCCATGGTGGTTTTCCGTCCCACTCCCGCGTAGAGGGCAAAATCCGCCAGTACATTAATCGCTTTAATCTTTGCGGGTTCCACCTCTCCCAAAAGACGATAGTGAATCTCGCCTACACAACCGAACGACTGGTTTTTATAGGCTTCGTCGGCTAATTTCGTTTGAATATCGAAGAAACTAGGGAAAATCGACTCTAGGGCAATAGAATCGAAGGGGATCCCGCTATAGCGATTCCAACGATTGAGAAGGCTATTAAACACCAGTTCCCGCGTCGGTAAGGCACTATCGAATTTTCCCTGCCGGAAGGTGACGGGGGTAGCGAAAAGGAAATCAAATTCCCGATTCGTTTCCGAGGCGTTTTCATACAGGTCTTGATAAGTACAAGAGTTCGCCCAGGGTTGAACCGATTGCGGGGTAGCGAGGACGCTGGTAATGACGAGATCGGCGGAACCGAGATGCCAAGGGTGTTGCGGATTGAGATTCAACCAGAGTGAGGTTAATTTACCGAATAATCGGTCATCGAGCAGAGAAATCCGCCACCAGCAGGGAGTTTCTGGGGCGATCTCCCGTTCGTGTCGCCAGCGCAGGGAATTTATCGTTATTTTCCCCCCGGATTGAATCTGTAGTGGGGAGAGGGTAAAAGCTTTATCTCCCTCGGCTGCGTGCAGGGTGTCCCCTAATTCCTGATCAACACTACTGACAAGGGTAAGAAATAGCGCATGAAGGTGTCGTCCGGTGAGAAAATTCGGATAGATCGGCGATCGAGGTGTGAGATTGAGAACGAGACTGTAGGGCATTAACTTAATCGGGCCTTGGCAAAAATTTGTCTGGGAGTTAGGGTTAAATCGGGGAGGAGAATATCGCTAATTTCGTCATCGCCTTTTTTAATCGCTGGGGGTGCGTCGGGATAGAAAATCGTGATCTGCTTGGCCCGGGGATCGACGATCCAGACGCGACTGACTCCCGCTTTTAGGTAGGCCACGGCTTTTTCGCTCAGGCTGCTGAAGGATTGTTCAGGGGAAATAATTTCGATGACTAATTCCGGAGGAACGGGACAAGCTTCATCGGTGAGGGGAATGTCTCCTAACCTTTCGGGGGAAATGTAGAGAAGAATCGGGAACGGGACACCAATCTCGATCGTTTTTGCTTAGGACGATCGCCCATTCGATTCCCACTTCTCCCCGTCCTTGATTCCAGCGATCGAGTATAGAAGATAAAGCCAGAGTTAAACGAGAATGAAAGAATTTCGGTGACATTTTCGGGATCGCTTCTCCATCGACTAATTCATAGGTAATATCGCCATCGGGAGCGGTTAGCGAGAGAAATTCTGGTAAAGTGAGGGATTTAGAAGAGATAAGAGTCATAGTCAATTTTCAACCGAAGTGATAGGACAATCGAGCGGGAATTTTCAGATCGGTGCGATCGCTTATTTGGTAATATTCCCCGCGCATTCGCACATTACGGATTAAACTAACCGGTGGCATATTGATCACATCGTAGCCAATCACCTGATGGGTAAGAAATAGCGCATGAAGGTGTCGTCCGGTGAGAAAATTCGGATAGATAGGCGATCGGGGTGTGAGATTGAGAACGAGACTGTAGGGCATTAACTTAATCGGGCCTTGGCAAAAATTTGTCTGGGAGTTAGGGTTAAATCGGGGAGGAGAATATCGCTAATCTCGTCATCACCTTTTTTAATCGCTGGGGGTGCGTCGGGATAGAAAATCGTGATCTGCTTGGCCCGGGGATCGACGATCCAGACGCGACTAACTCCCGCTTTTAGGTAGGCCACGGCTTTTTCGCTCAGGCTGCTGAAGGATTGTTCAGGGGAAATAATTTCGATGACTAATTCCGGGGGAACGGGACAAGCTTCATCGGTGAGGGGAATGTCTCCTAACCTTTCCGGGGAAATGTAGAGGAGATCGGGAACAGGACACCAATCTCGATCGTTTTTGCTTAGAATGATCGCCCATTCGATTCCCACTTCTCCCCGTCCTTGATTCCAGCGATCGAGTACCAGAAATAAAGCACCAGTTAAACGAGAATGAAAGAATTTTGGTGACATTTTCGGGATCGCTTCTCCATCGACTAATTCATAGGTAATATCGCCATCGGGTAACGATAGAAATTCTGGTAAAGTGAGGGATTTAGAAGAGATAAGAGTCATAGTCAATTTTTAACCGAAGTGATAGGACAATCGAGCGGGAATTTTCAGATCGGTGCGATCGCTTATTTGGTAATACTCCCCGCGCATTCGTACATTACGGATTAAACTAACGGGTGGCATATTGATCACGTCGTAGCCAATCACCTGATGGGTAAACATAACATCGAGAGGATTTAAAGGATAGGGATAGATAAATAAATCCTCTTTTTGTTTTGATAGGGAAAGTTCTGTTAGTTTTACTTCCGCTTTACTCATCCATTTTCCCAAACGAATCCATTTAGGAAGCTGTAGGGGGTGACAGGAAATGATAAAACATTCAAAAACACTTTCGGGAGCGATTTCTTTTGCTCTGCCAAAAATGGGAATATTTTTCTGGGTTTTTTCCATCTCCACATGATAGTTATTATTGGCATATTTCCAAGTATTGAGAACCGCCGTATGAGCGATCGCCCGTGCGGGAGTGACATAAATTTTCTCTTCGTTAAGAGGATTTAAATGTTCTTGGTACTGTGGAATCTGTTCGGAACAGAAGTAACGATAACTATCGCTATTTACCAATCCCAAAGCATAACAGAGCGCGTAATTATGAATTACGGGTTCGGTTTCGTAGAGTCTGCCGATTTCACGGGTTGCGTAATAAAGACTATCGTGCAGTTCTAATTGACAGGAATAGATGTGAACCATAATGATAGGGTGGGCGACACCCACCCGACGAAATTAGCTATTTTTTCTCGGCTTTCTTTTTCTCAATATATTCTTTAAAGTATTTTTTTGAATCGTCATTCGCTTGATCTAGGATCGATCGAATTCCTGCTTCCGTACCCGTGAGAGTTTTCACCTCGGTTAATAAAGGTTGAAAATTTTCCCCGATAAAATCGGTATGAACGATAAATTCTTCCGCCATTAATGCTTGTATTGCTTCGGTGGCTTTTTCCATAACTAAATCCTCGTCTAAGGGATCGATCGAGTGTAATACTTCATCGGGAAGGCGATCATATATTGCCTGTGTCCAGCGCAAATTACTAACAATTTCCCCATCGGCAAAAATAACACCAATAAGCTCATTTCTTACCCGTCCCGTCCGGGTAGTTTGCGCGCCGTAGTGACGGGTACGCAGGATGTTATTAAAAACGTAGAGAAAACCCGCTTCTGTCGGATCTTTTAGGGTGACAATACTAGGGAAAAACACCTGCGGACGGATGTGATCCTGCTGGTTAATTCGGCTAGTCACTTCACCTACTTTTGTGTTATTTTCTCCCTTAGATGCCATGGTACCATTCTCGTAGGGAGCGTTTAAAGTAAAACTTTCATGGGATTCATCAAAGGGTGTGATCGAAAAAGCCGTATCTACTACTACTTTCGATTTTTCTGAACCCGAATCACCAATAGCGAACCCATAGATAATACAGTCGGGGTTATTCATGGCAAATTTTACATTGTACTCACATTCTTTGGCGGTAATTAATCCGTAGTTTCTGAGTAATTCTCGACCAACTAGACGTTCTGGAGTTGACTGTTTACGCTTAAACATCGATAAACGACTGATAGTTTTATTCTTGTCAATTCCCGCACGAACACGAGCTTTATTTAGCTCTCCATCTGTTTGAAATAAAGGATAAGATTCCGTGACTCGAATCGTCAAAAAGTGAACATATTTTCCCATCGGTTTGTAGGGAATCTCGCCATGAAAGAATTTAGAATCGAGGGTTTTCAGTAAAGACATGGTAGGTACTCCTTGAATTAATTATTGTTTTCAGAATCTTCTTCCACAGGTTGACCCTGGGCTTTTAACTCTTGATTTTCTTTGTCCTGTTCGAGACGGTAAAGAAATTCGCAGGTATCGCAAATGAGGTTTAATTGTCTGCCGGCTAGACGCGCTCGATCGCCCTTAAAAGAACCCTCGAACACATCGATCACAAAATAACGAGCAAAAGACAATATTTTCTGTCTTTCCTGTTCTCGATCGGATAGAATCCAGCGACCTTCTGCTGTAGAAGCATGAACACGATTCATTAAGCTGGCCACTTCCGCCGCTACTACAGAAACTAGGGCTTCTCCCTGATACATTCCTCCTTTGAGAATCGTATCTGCAGCCACATCGATCGGTTTTAAAACTGCGTTTGCTTTCGGATTATATCGTTTATTAGCTCGATAGAATTGACGATACAATTCGGTTAAGTTTTTCGGGTGATTTAAGGGCGATTCTGCTGTCATATCGATAGTTAAATTGGTTCGGTTAGCTTGTACATAGGGATCGAAACAAGGATAAAAATCGTAGAGATACAGAGCGATCCGATTAGCGCTCGGTATATCAGCATCTTTGCCCCGTTTCCACTGTTTAAGGTAATGAAAAACATAGAGAGGACTGGTTTCTAAATTGATAGCTAGTTCCGTTAATTTGCCCCAATTGGGGTCATAACCCGTCTTACCCTGCTTCGAGTTTACGTCCAAATGAATATAATAGGCTGCGGTTAGGGTATTTAGAGGGGCGGAATATTTTTTTCCTTCTTCCTCCCAACTTTCTAAGATGTAGTCCAAGCGAAATAAATCTCGTTGAACTAAAGCTCGAAGTGCAGGTGGCGCACCATCGAGAAAAACAGTTTCCTGAAATTCTGCACCATCATTAAAGGGAGGAATAGGAGACTCAGAAACCACCGTTTTAACATCCAAGATCATCGGGAAAGCTAATCCTAACCATGCTGGCATAATCCATGATTCCGTGTCGGTTATTTTTTTATCTTTCCCTTTAACTTCAGGAGGAAGAGCCATAAAGTAGAAGGTGAGAGGTTGCTTTTCGGGATAGGAGAGTTTGAGAGATCGATCCTTTATTGAAGTATTATCGAGATGAAAAATATCAAGACTCCGATATTGGTCTAATTCGAGATTCGCTTTTAAGTCTTTACTAATGAAATGATTACGAACATCTGTATCGAAGCGAGATTGTTTGATTTCCTCATATACCCGATGCAAAAATGCGTTGGTTTCTGGAGTGCAGTAGTAGGTAGGATAAAAATAAATATAACGATATTTAGCATCCTCAAAATTTTTTCCTACCGCTTCTGTCTCGCTCATTAAAATTTGCCGTAACATGAATTCGATTCCTGCGATGCTGGAAATGTTACGTTTAGCGTTAGAACCTCCTAGATTTTGTTTATTAGTGTAAACTTGGGGAGTGAACAAGACTGCCGATTCCATCTGCTCGGTTACGCTATATGCGGAATGGGATATAGAGCAAAGTGCTGTTTTTCCCCTTCCCGATTTTTTAGCATTTTTATAGCGTTGAAATTCTTCAAAAAATTTATCGGGTGATCTGGTATCTGTCTGTTGATTTGGTAACATGACTACTTGTTTAACCCACGCGCGTAAATCATCCCATCCATCGAAAACTTGATAATCGTTTAAAATGGGTTCGATCGAATTGCGAAGATGGATTAATAATTTTTGACATCTCGGTTTAATTTCTTCATTTCCGATTCCTACATTATGCTCTAAATACTTGGCGGCCAAATAATACCATTCTAAAGGTAGTCCACCTGTATTGCCTTTTAATTTACGTTCCTTAAGACTATCGTTTATTCTTTGAATCTCCCGAATGGCGGGAATATAGCTTAGTAAATCCCAATGTTTGGCGACTTCAAGCATAAAATCGAAGTCAGGTGGTTTAGGAATGTTTTTATCCCGCTTACAAGTTTCTAGAATTTGAGAGACTTTCTCATCCCATATTTTACGGCTGATTAAATCACAAAACTCGGCGATCTGATCGATCCGAATATCTTCTTTAAACTCGAAATTATATTGATCGGATAAAATTCCTAACTTTTGAAATTTAACCAAAGTACCGCTTCGATCGCCAGAAACAGGCTTTTTCCCATCTTTCAGAATTTTTAGCGTTGCATCTAAACCAACGTCCATCAATTCGAGGGTGTTAAAGAATAAATGATAATATTCTGCGTATTTCATTCCTTTACCATCTCGATTAAATCCTGTCTGTCTAGTTCGCAATTCTCCGATACAGAGAGAATTGATTTTATCAACCACTCTTTCGGGAATATTATCTACCGATATTTCTGGTGCATTACGGGAGGTTAGATAAACTACTCCAGTCGGTAAATATAGTAACGGTTGATAATACTGCTTTTCGGGGGTGTTGAGACTGACATATTCATCGATAAGAGCGTTATTGATAACATTAGTTAAGACTCCTCGATTTTCCGAGATAGCATGATAGGTTAACTTCAAATTTCTATTACTCAATCGACCTAGAATGTCGTCTAAGCTAGAACTTAAAGCGTCTTGAGGATGCTTGACTATGGAGGATATCCGATCGGCTAAACAAGCTAATCCAGTTAAAGAAAATAATTTATCACCTCTCGGTTTTAATTTAGGAAAGAGTCCATCATGAATGGAGAAATTCCAGTTAGTTCCCCAACGAACTTGCGTGTTGTAAGCTATCACCAGTAAATCATCTATGTATTCTCGATATACTTCTGGATTTTCTGGATCAATAAAAACATCTAATTGTAGATAACGAACCATCACATCAAGAATTTCTCGATGTTCTTGAATAGATAATCCTCGAATTTCTGACAAATTTTTGTACTTTTCAGGCATCTGTGGAAAGCGATCATACTTAAATTTCTCGAAATCATGTAAAATAAATCCCGCCATACCCAATCTTCTATCAAATTCTTTGATATATCGTTTAATAGTTGTGTCTAATTTTTCTATTTGTTGTTCGATTAAGTTGGCTGCGAATAATCCATTCAGGATGTGAGTGCTTAATGATTGGTCGTGCAAAGCTCGATCGCTTTTTAAATTTCCCTCCGCTATTTTATTCTCGATCCATTTACCTCCTTTTGCAGTCACACCAGCAGCAACTTTCAAGAAATTAGGCAATACATACTCGGCGAAATCTATCATGACAGGATCTTCGGGATTCTGCTTAATAATTGCTTCTTTAAAGAGTTTAGTCGTTAAAAATTCTTTTTGAATCTCTTCTTCATCTCGGTTAGAATCTGGTGGCTCTTCTTCCTCTTCCTCATAATTATTTATATCCTCGTTTTCGTCTTGAAAGGATTCAATATTATCTCGATAGTCAAAAATATTTAATTGTTGAATCTCTTGACTTGTTTCTTTTTTCTTTCTAGCCATTATCCTGCTCCTGTACATCTAAGTAAGTGATGATTTGTAGATATAAATAGGGAATTGTTTTTAAGTTTTAGGGATAGATTTAAAAACAATTTCATGATCAATTTACTCATTTTCTTGATAATCGATTAACTTGATAGACTCGAAACATTTCAGGCGATCAAGATATTTAATCATCAAGCTAATTCTTGATTCTATAATTTTTCTTTCCATCATTGCAAACTCCATTTTTTTAACCAAAGATGAATACTTTCTTTCTGGGTTTTACGAAACTTGGCGGTATCAGCATATACCTTCCACGCTCGAACACGAAATTTAAGAAACTCGCCAACATGACTTTCGTAAATAAGTTTTCCATCTCGTGCGACTTGATAACCGATAAGGGGAGAACAGCGATCAAGTTCAACAAGATCGATTGCGTCCCTATTGATCTTTAATACTTCACTCAGGTAGTCAAGAACTTCTAGATATCGCTCGTATTTTTCTTGATCTTGTTTCCCCTCGGCTTTTTCGTCATATAGAACCGCAAAATCCCAATCACTACCGTCGTGATTTTTTCTGGTCGCTCTAGAACCGAATAAAACTAATAGTTTGACATAGGGAATTTTTTCGAGAAGTTGAGAGGACAGCTTTTGGGAGTTTTCTAAAATAGAGTTAGCCATGATTTTCTAACCGAGTATTAATCTTCCAAGTTTTCAGTAAGGACTTGATGTTCTAAATCGGCGGTACGATTCTTGAAATATCGATATTCAGCTAAAATTCCACCGAATGATTCCTCCAGTTCATCGAACTTCCTTTGAATATGCTCGATTTTCTCTTCTTGCGCTTGTTGAATTTGAAAGATTTTTCGATGTTGATGCTCCATTTCATTGAACGCGATCAATAGGTAGTACATAAACTTGCATGGCTCCACCGTAATTTTAGATGAGTTCGCTAAATGACTGTTTGAGGATTGCATAGGCGGCTCCTTCTATGGTTCATCCATCAATTATAGCTTCTCGCTTGCTAATTGAGTATATAAAGACCATTGTAAAACTACCTGCCCGATTCTGCTACCCTGAGCAAGGGAAAGTAAACCTCCTCGACTTCCGTTAAGTGAGTAATAATGCCTATTAGGTATTGAAACTTTATCTACTCGATTAGAGATATAGTTATATTTAACTTTCCTGTCATCGCCCATAAGGTGATGAGCAAACCCTAATAGGGATAACAGTTCTAGCATATCCATGAGTCTCCTCCTTTGTCCTTGAGACGGTAGGCTTGGGTATCGAGTAGCAGTGCCGATTGACCGAAAGCTATAGAGTAAGGTGCGGAGGTTTTTTCGCGGCCGAACTCGTCTATCGGATAAATCTGAAAGTGCATCGGTAGCTGGAGACGTTTTTTCACCTCCTCGACTGGGTGCGGAACCAGATAACTGACGAAATATCTGGTTTTCATCCGCTCGTTAATCTGCCGATAGGGACAGGGATAGACTTGAATACCCCGTAAAACCTGCACTTTCCAGCTATTCGCCAGTTCTCTCAGGTCTCCCCCGTAGCTAAATCGCCATGGTCGTCTTTCTGGACGATATCTCAGCAACTTCATAAACGCGAGGCAGTGGCGAAACCGTCCCTTGGCAATCGGTTGTTGAAGACGGGCCGCGGTTGACTCTAGAAGTCGGAGGTAGTCCGCTTGGGTCATCGGTTCAATGTCGAGATTGCTGAGGATGCCGGGTAAATCGTAGGTTTTGAAGTAATCACCGGGCCAGTCTTCGTATGCTTCATCGTACAACCCGCAGGAAAGCGAGCTAGAACCTCGAAAGCTACTCGCGTCCTCTTCAATCGGACTTTTCGATACTTGTCCCGATAGCTGTTGCCAGTCTTCTCTCCAAGTTTGCAGACATCCCCTCACCCGGCCCAGACTCGTCTGGAAAACCCTCTGACAATCCTCCTCAAACGCGACGCGACTCTTTTGGTATGTATCCCGAATCGTTTTATGATTGAGCTTGCGACTTATCTCCACGGACTGCACTCCCGCCCAACGGCGGAAATATCCCTGAAAGTTATTAATTTTGCGGTATTTATCCCGAATTTGCTCGTTTAAAAATGGGCGATCATAGGCGACATTTTTCTCTAAAGGAGGATGTTCGCCAAGAAATAATCGCTCGACCAAGAAGTTAGACGCGAGCGCATAGGCAGTAAAATTGAGGAAGGGTTGATCGTCGCTCTGTCCATCGTGTCTGCCGAGTCGTCCCAAGCGCTGGATAAAACTCCCCGAATCCCCAGACTCGAAAATTAAAAAGTTAATCCGGAAATCCACCCCCACATCGATCGTACTGGTTCCGAGAACTAAATCGGCTTGTAACGATTCGTTTTTTCGTGTTTGTCCCGTTAAACCGGTATTTTCTGCCACTGTCAACGGATGGAGCAAGTTCTTAAACTCTCGGATTAAGCGTTTGACAGAAGCGATCGAATTGAGAATGATCGCACCTTTACTCCCCGGATATTGCAGAAAATAGTCACGAATTAACTGCCAGTTTTCCAATAGCCACGTTTCCGACGCCCCGAAAGTAGAATCTATAGGAATAAAATTTAAAGTTATCTGTCGAGCGATCTGTCGCCATCCCTGCGACTCCAATTGCTGTTTTTCCGCTTCTGAATCGGGAAAGCGGTACTTTTCACGTTCGTAAGGGTTAATCTCTCGAATTTCCTCGGCAGCGAACACGGTTTTCAATCGTTCGAGTAGTTGTTTTTCTGGGGTGGCAGAAAGAAATAGATGTTTGCGTTCATTTTTAGTGTGACGCATCAATAGCATCGTATTAATAACACTCGCGATCTGTGGCGCACTAAAAACATGAAATTCATCGTGTATAAAAAGATTGAATGTAACGTCTAGACGACTCCAAAGTTTATCGGGGGCATCTTTAGGAGTAATATAAGCGTGACGATGGAGATAATGTAAAATATCAGGATTTGTGAGGATAATATCCGATTGGTCAATGCGGGTTAAAATGGCGTTGTCTTTCCGAATGTCTTCACTTTCCGCGTAAATTTCCAGTGTTGCACCACTCAATCGACTAACGCGAGGATCGTTATTAGGTCTGAATCGATCGATATAGCCTTGTATTTGACTTTCCTGATCTCTAGCGAGTTCATTGGTGGGATAGAGACCGATCGGACGGCAGAGAGAATCATCGGGTTTCACTCCCTGCATCGCGTCGAGATACGCAGCTAGACTTTTCCCGTCCCCTGTCATGGCCGAATTGATGATCACCGCGACATCGGGATCGTTTAGTGCTTTCCAGGTCTCCACCTGATGCCACGATAACCGCCATCCTTGGGGAACCTTGATCCCGTCTGGAATCTCGTCTGCGGGACAGGAATAGACCGGCCTGAGCGTTACTTGATAATTTACCATGAATTTCTGTCCGTAACTCCTTGCTATCTTCCATAGTAACCACGATAATAGGGATAGACAAGTACCTAAACAGAAAAAGTGTCCGTACACTTATAAACTATGAGCCGGATAGGACAATCGATCACTTTATCGGTCAGTGAAAAAGAAAAACAGTCCCTAGAAATCCTTGCCAGTGAATTCGGGCTATTTTGGGGAGATAAACCGAATATATCGAAGCTAATCAAAGAAATTGCCCGTAATAAGCTTAAAATTGCTCCTAATCACGACTGGAAGCCCGATCGCTTGCAGATGCTCCAACAGGCGATCGATTCTCTCATTGATGCTGGACAAATCCCCATCGCCCTGGAACTAACTAAACTACTATTAGAACGGAGCGAACTGTCAGGCCCCTTACGGAAAGAGCTAGAACGCTACCTCGATAATCCTCTCCCACCATGGCGACTGGAACTCGATCGCTTCATTCTCCGACAACAACCCTTTCAGTTATCCTATCAGGATGCTGGCGATCGAATCTGGGAATTTCATATTTATCATGGCGCTATCAATCGTCACGAGGAGCGGCTATATCTCGACTGCTGGTGCGAGGAAACCGAGGGAAATCAAGATATTTCCGAACTACACCACAATTGGAGTTTACGGATCGATCGAATCCCCAACGATTCCTTAATTACCCCGATTCCTAGGGTAAAGTGGCGCAGTCAGCTTGATAGCGTGTCGGCCGAGTTTCACCTATTCGATGGATTAGCTCGATCGTACCAGACCAAAACCGCTATCGATATCGCCAACGAATTGATCTCGATCGATCCCCCCGTCCGGCAGATTACCCGACAGGTAACGAGTAGCTTCTGGTTTTTCCGCGAGATTCTCCCCTACGGAGAAGATTGCCTGCTGGTCTCCCCAGAAAAAGTCCGCAAGCGTTTCTATGACAAGTTGCAGCGGCTTTATCGACGCTACGAGTCCTGAAAAGATTTTCGGCCTTAGCGATCGGCCTGAGCAATAAACTCTATTACCTCTTGTTTGAGGCTAAAATAGCCTATTTAAGCAAATCGGCTCTCTTACTCTTTGTGTGATAAGTTTAACTTATATAGTAGCGATCAATCTTTGTATCCTTTGTGTCCTTGTGGTTCTTTCCATTCGCTGGCCGAATGTATCTTAGAATAGATTTTACCCACCAAACCGAAGAGAGCCGCAAATCCCCAGCCAAGGCGTTAGCTTAGGGGTAGTTTTGGCCTAGCAGCAGCCAAATCAAGACATTTAACCACTGTAACAGTATTGTAAAGTTTAAATACAAATATAGTCATATATAGCCAGGCATGGTAATATATAGACAGGAAACTATCAGACTAGGCAAAAAAAACAAGAATAAGTTATCGAACGGCTTGGAGGTGGTGGAAACAAGGGAATTTAACAGGCTATCAATTGCCTTCCGGTACAATTATCACAACGGATAACAACCCTTCAAAACCCGACGCTGAGTTAAAAGACAACGGAGAATAATGTTAGTAGCAGAAAGACACATTATCAAGAAAGGACATCGATTTTGGGCTGAAATAGATAATTGATCTTGGCAGTCTAAAAATCTCTATAACTCAGCCAATTATTTAATCCGACAAAACTTCATTTATGGCCATGGCTATTTGACCTATAATCAGATGGCTTCTCTGAGGTCAGAGACAGAACAGTATCAAGCGTTACCCGCTAAAATTTCCCAACAAGTTTTAAGAGGATTAGACCGGAACTGGAAATCATTTTTTGCCGCTTCATCGGAGTTTAAAAGTCACCCCGATAAATTTCTAGGAAAACCCAAAATTCCTGGTTATAAGGAGCCAAAAAAAGAAGGAAGAAATCTCTTATTTTACACGATTCAAGCCATCAGCAAAGTAGGTCTTAAGCAAGGATTAGTCAAGCTATCAGGTACTTCAATTGCGTTGCCGACGAGAGGGTTAGAGCGCCTAGCAGAAGTCAGAATAGTTCCTAAATGTGATTGTTATGTAATCGAGGTAATTTATGAGAAAACTGAACAGTTCTTAGCTCCTAATGAAAAGATAGCTGCGATAGATTTAGGCATAGATAGGGTTGGCTGAATAAATCTAAAAACCTTGTTGGGTAAGACTTTTAGACTTTTTGTCAATCAAAAAGTACCGGATATGGGAGTGTTCGGGGGGAAAATTCAGATACTTTTTCCCTGAAAATTAGGTAATTGACACCCTCAAAATCGGTAAAACCCTACACCCCACACCCTACACCCCACACCCTACCCCCACGAAAAACTTTTTGCCGCAAACCCTAGATAATTTGATGGCTGTAACTTCAAATCAACCGGATTTTATCCCTTTGTTGATTAATGGCAGACCGTTAAAAAGCCTGAATCAATTTTATAACCAACGTCGAGCTAAGTTACAATCTCTGTTAAAAGGTAATCGTCAAAGTTCCCAGAGGATTCGCCGTTTAACTCGCGGTCGAAATCAGAAAATAGATGATTATCTTTATAAAGCTAGTCGTTATTTGGTTAAGCTCTTAGTTGACCAAGAGATAACAACTTTAGTAATTGGGAAAAATGACGGTTGGAAACAAGGAGTGAACTTAGGCAAAGTCAATAATCAAAAATTTGTGACCATCCCTCATGCTCGATTAATTGACATGATTATTTATAAATGTCAATTAGTAGGAATCAAAGTGATTATTCAAGAGGAATCCTATACCTCCGTTGCTAATTTTTTGAATTTAGACCCCCTACCAGTGTATGGACAAACAACTGAAAAGCCAGTGTTTTCAGGAAAAAGGATTAAACGAGGTTTATATCGCACAGATAGAGGATTTCTTTGCCAATCTGATGTGATGGGTTCCTACAACATTTTGCGAAAAGCATTCCCAAATGCGTTTAACCGCTATGGGATAGAGAGGTGCGTAGTTCACCCAAGGAGAATCAATCTCTCGAAGTAAAAGTGAAGGGAATTTCTGAAATGGAATTCAGTCTGTCTATATTTGACTATACTTTTACTAACTATTTCTTAGTCAACTTCCAGGAGGTAAAACCCCAAGCCGATGATGGGATTTGAACCCACGACCAATTGATTACGAATCAACTACTCTACCACTGAGCTACATCGGCACATTGCCAGTTTCCGATTATATCACGGACAATAGATACACAGCTAGAAAAATTTTTTTATGAGCAAATCCCCTCGACTTGATCCCCGAAAATACGCGCGCTTGAAAGAGGAAGCGGCCAATCCCTACCGAGGGCTGCGGCAGTTTATCTATCTCGGTTTGGGGGCTTCCGGTTTTATCGGTGCGGTGGTTTTTCTGGCCCAATTAGCGGCAGCCAGGGACGTAGCCACCGCTTTACCCAATTTTGCCCTACAAATCGGTGTGGTGGCCCTAATGATTTGGTTATTTCGTCGGGAGAAAAAAGCTCAGGGTTGAGGGAGTAGCGACCGCTGGCTAAAACAGTCTCTTGCCCCAGAGAATAAAAGTTAACATTAACTCCAATCTTTCCGTGTTATGATCGGGGCGAGAGTCAAGATTAGTGTTCAAGTTCGTTTTCAGTATTAACTCGGTAAGTCTTTTACTTTAGTATTGTTCGGCTTCTCCCTGAATTTTGTGTCTCCACACCGTTTCGAGTATTGTTCGAGGATTCAAGTATTATGTCTATTTTTGTTGGTAATCTCTCTTACGAGATTTCCCCAGAAGATCTGAACGACGTCTTTGCAGAGTACGGCAAGGTTCAAAGGGTTCATATTCCCGTGGACAAAGACACAGGCCGCAAACGCGGTTTCGCCTTCGTGGAAATGGAAAGTAAAGCCCAGGAAGCCGCCGCAATTGAGGCACTGGATGGTGCTGACTGGATGGGACGATCAATTAAAGTTAACCAGGCCCGTGATCGTGAAGAGCGCGCGCCCTTCAATGGTGGTGGTGGTGACAGAAAAAAACGCTATTAAGCTTTTTTTGTAAATGATTGTCGGAGGGTGGACAGGGTTCACCCTTTTTTGTCGGCCATTGCGATCGCAGATCCGCTCAAAACCAATAGAAATCTAAATGTCTGAGTCTCTCCAAAAGGTAACAATTGACATACTCCCACCGTCAAGCTACGCTGTGACGGGGGATTCTTTCCCTATCACTACCGGAAATTCCTTGTTCAACGAGACAGCTTAGATTCTCAATGTCTCCACTGAAAATCTTTCTTGCCGGACTCTCCCAAGGCATTTGGGTCGGTTTCTGTTTGCCCAACAGTACCGTTGAGATAATTTCCCAAATATGTCAACCCTTTTTTAAGAATATTTATTGCTGCATTATGATCCCTATCTAAGACTGTTTTACAGTTAGGACATTGATGAGTTCTATTGCTTAATGTTTTTTGAACTCTCGTCCCACAAACTGAACAATCTTGGCTAGTAAAATGGGGAGGTACAGCAACACAAACAATCTGATAAATCTTAGCAAAATAATTCAACCATTGAGTGAATTGATACCAAGAAGCATCGGAAATCGACTTAGACAGCTTACGGTTTTTGACTAAGTTTCTTACCTTTAAAGCTTCATAAACTACCAGATCATTAGACTGGACTAACGCCAAAGCGTCTTTAATTGCTTTGTCTTGACGTTGTCTTGATACTTTAAGGTGAAGTTTAGCTACTTTTATCCGTTGCTTGTGATAGTTTTTAGACTGTTTCTTTCCTTGACGAAACTTTTTGGATAATCGTCGTTGTGCTTTTTGAAGTCGTTTTTCTGACTTTCTTAAATAACGTGGATTCTCTACGGTATTGCCTTGGGCATCAGTATAAAATTCCTTTAACCCTAAGTCAATTCCTGTTATTTGTCCCGTTGGTTTATGGTATTCTTGCCGTTCTACGTCAATCAAAAACTGGCAATAATAACCGTCAGCACGTCTAACAACTCTTACCCGTTTAATCTGTTGCTCTGAATAATAAACTAAGGTTTTTTGACTACACCATAAATCAAATTCTCCTGCTTTAAAACCATCAGTAAATCTGATTTTACGTCGATCATCAGATAGTTTGTAGCCCGTTAGTTTATACTCAACGGAACGACTAGGCTTTTTGAACCGAGGAAAACCTTTTTTACCCGGTATCTTGGCACGACAATTCTGATAAAACCGATTAATTGATTGCCAGGCTCTATCAGCAGCCGATTGACGTGCTTGAGAGTTTAATTTATTAACCCATGGTGTTTCTTTATTGTTAGCTAGTACCGCGCAAAGTTTTTGGAGATCATTGCGGGTTGTTCCTTGATTTGACCGCCAATGACGAACACAAGAATTACGCACAAACTGAGAAGTTCTGATCGCTTCATCAAGTTTCTGATATTGCTCTGGTGTTCCGTTTTTTAGCTTCGCTTCTACGACTAGCATCTGACAATCCTCGACCATTGGCTAGGTTAAGTATAATACAGTTTACCCACAGATGGTAGAATTAAATTGTGGTATGGAGTTGATATTCTGGTCAAATTTCATCCCCCGCAAAGGTGAGTATCTTGTCGAAAAATCTAGCGGGGGCATTCATCCGACATTTTAGGTAAACTATAAGGGATATCGCCATCAGAATCTGAGCGGCGATCGACTCCCGAATATATGGACAACAAAAACCCATGGAGACAACCTCTACCCTAGCTGATGGGCGTGAAGTGCTTCAATGCCCCACCCTAATTGAAGATGATCGCACGGGCATGAGTCCCGAAACCCTAAAACGGGCTTTTCTGGACAATTTATTTTATTTGCAAGGGGTTAACCGCACCAATGCCAGTCCCTACAATTACTATGTCGCCCTTGCCTACACCGTTCGCGATCGCCTGCTGCGTCGTTTTCTCAAATCCACCGACACCTACAAACAAGAAAAAGTTAAACTCGTCTGCTATTTCTCGGCCGAATTTCTCATGGGGCGGTATTTAGGTAATAATCTCGCTAATTTGGGTATTTATGACCGAATCAAAGAGATGATCGAGGAATTAGGTCTTGATTTTGAGGAAATTATCGAACAGGAACCGGATCCCGGCCTCGGAAACGGCGGTTTAGGGCGTTTAGCGGCTTGTTTCCTTGATTCTCTCGCTTCCCTAGAAATTCCCGCCATCGGTTACGGTATCCGCTACGAATTTGGCATTTTCCATCAAATGATCCAAGACGGTTGGCAGGTGGAAATCCCCGATAACTGGCTACGCTTCGGCAATCCTTGGGAATTACCCCGTCCTGATGAAAGTGTGGAAGTAAAACTGGGGGGCCGGACGGAAATCTATCACGATGATAAGGGACAGGAACGGGTCCAATGGCTGCCGGAACGTCGGGTTTTAGCCATTCCCCACGATACCCCCGTCCCGGGTTATAAAACCAACACGGTGAACGCTTTGCGTCTCTGGAAAGCAGAAGCGAGTGAATCGTTTAATTTTGAGGCTTTTAACGCTGGGTTATACGATCAATCCGTGGCTGAAAAAATGGACGCGGAAACCATTTCTAAAGTCCTTTATCCCAACGATAACACCCCCGCCGGTCGAGAATTACGTCTCGCCCAACAATACTTTTTTGTGGCCGCTTCCCTGCAAGATTTAATTCGCATTCACCTAAAAAGCCACAAAAATCTGCAAAATTTCCACGAAACCGCCGCTATTCAACTGAACGATACTCACCCCGCCATTGCGATCGCTGAGTTAATGCGTTTGTTAGTGGATGAAAACGGCTTAGAATGGTCACAAGCTTGGACAATTACCCAAAAAACCTTCGCTTATACCAATCATACCCTATTGCCAGAAGCCCTGGAACGTTGGTCGGCGGATTTACTCGGCAAACTGCTACCCCGACATCTAGAAATTATCTACCTGATCAATCACTTTTTCCTCAAGGATGTGCGGACTTGGTTTCCCGATAACGAGGAATTATTGGGCAAATTGTCGATAGTTGAAGAAGCTGGTTGGGGTAATAAACAAATTCGCATGGCTAATTTAGCCTGTGTGGGTAGTCACTCGATTAATGGAGTCGCCGCTTTACACACAGAGTTACTGCAAAAAGACACCCTGAAAGAGTTTGCCATGCTCTGGCCGGAAAAATTCTACAATAAAACCAATGGTGTCACCCCGCGCCGGTGGATTTTATTGAGCAATCCCCAATTATCGGCACTATTTACCGAAAAAATCGGCGATAATTGGTTAAAAGACCTGAAGGAATTGCGAAAACTGGAACAATACCTTGATGATCCCGAATTCCGTCAGCGTTGGTATGAAATTAAACAGGCGAATAAGGCCGATTTAGCGGCTTATATGCTGAAAACCCGCAATATCGAGGTGGATGTTAATTCGATTTTCGATGTGCAGGTAAAACGGATTCACGAATACAAACGCCAACATCTGGCAGTTCTGCACATTATCGCCCTTTATAATCGCATTAAACAGAACCCTCAGATCGATATCGTGCCGCGCACTTTTATCTTTGGTGGTAAGGCAGCCCCGGGTTACTTTATGGCGAAGTTAATTATTAAGTTAACTAATGCTGTGGCTGAAATTGTGAATAAGGATCCTGATGTCAGAGGTCGTTTAAAAGTGGTTTTCCTGCCTAACTTTAACGTTTCTTTGGGTCAGCGCATCTATCCAGCGGCGGATCTTTCCGAACAGATTTCTACGGCGGGTAAGGAAGCTTCCGGAACCGGTAATATGAAGTTTGCCATGAATGGCTCCCTCACCATCGGGACTCTGGACGGTGCTAATATCGAAATTCGCGAGGAAGCAGGGGCAGAAAATTTCTTCCTTTTTGGCTTGACAGCAGAAGAAGTTTATGCTAAGAAGGCACAGGGTTATGAACCGATGAGCTATTACAAAAATAATCGCGAATTGAAGGGAGTGATCGATCGAATTAAGAGTGGTTATTTTAGCCATGGTGATACGGAATTATTCAGGCCGATCGTTGATTCTCTCCTCTACGATGACCAGTATATGCTTTTAGCTGATTATCAATCCTACGCTGATTGTCAGGAACAGGTAAGTCAAGCTTATCGCGATCGGGACAAGTGGACGCGGATGTCGATTCTTAACTCGGTTCGTATGGCCAAATTCTCTAGCGATCGCACAATCTGGGAATATTGTCAAGAGATTTGGAAAGTTAATCCGGTCAAGATTAGTTTAGAGGATTAAAAAACTCGGTCAAGTTCGGGTTTAGTCTTTGACTAGCCCGAATTCTGGAACCGTCGCCCCAAAAATGCCTTGTGAAAACGATAAAATTTATTATTCTTTGCTATCCAAAAACTGGCTCAACAATTTTGAGTTTTAGGGTGAATGATGCGGGGAGCTTTTTGATTATGAGTAAAAATAGAAATGTCGGTGATAATTGAACAAAACCTAGGAGAAATTTTAGCTCAAATTAATCACAAATTAGAGAATTTACAAAAAGATGTTACAGACATCAAAATTGAGTTAACAGAAGCTAAGGGGGAAAGACAGGTATTAAAGGTGGAAATCGATAACCTGAAGCAAGATGTTAATGCGATTAAAAGTTCACAACAGGCTCAAATTTGGACATTAATTGGTATTTTAATTACGGCGGTAGGAGGGTTTTTAGTGGCAGTGGGTAGGTTTGTTATTTCGGGTAATCCTTAATTGCAATACCGTCTAAACTATGATTGAGAATGATTGAATTATCGACTATCCTTAGATTGTCTTTAGACAATCATGAGTATTTATTATTATGATCGGGTCGTTCTCTCAAAAAAAATCACAGTCCATCACATAATTACATCAATCACCGTTCAGACAATGGATGAACAACGCGCCCAAGCTTATGTTAATTTAATTCAACAGTTGCTCGCTTGTACTGATGATGAGGAACTCAATAATATTCTACAAGCAAATCAGGAATTGATTGACCCCGAATTTTTGCGGGTGATGGAAAACTATGCAACAGGGTTAGAACAACAAGGAAATAATAATCCCGCCGCCTGGTTACGGAATATAGCGCAACAGTTGGGGCAGTTTCTCAACTCTCAAGCGATCAATAGGTCGGAATATCAGGGGTTTTTATTAGAAGTATTACAAGCAGAAATTGACAGTAACAGTAATCCTACGGTGGTTTATCTTATCCTACAACGCCGTCAACATCTGTTAGATAATACTTTTGCCCAACTGTTGCAAGAATACGCTAGAAATGTATTTTCTCAAGGTAACGTTGAAAAAGTGGCAATTATTGCCGAGATAATTCATAATTTATGTCTTGATATTTCAGAGTTTCCTTTGGGAAGTCGAGCTAATAATCTGGAAATTGCCATTACAGGCTACCAAACTCTGTTAGAAGTATATACTCGCCAAGCTTTTCCTAAACAGTGGGCAAACACACAGAATAGTCTGGGGAATGCTTATTGTATTCGCATTCTTGGGGAAAGAGCATATAGCGGTATGCAGTCGAATGAGGTATACTGCAACCAGCTATAAGTCAGTCTAGGCAAGACGATGGTCTGTATCTCACTCAAGCGAATACCGCTATATAACCTGTCATTAGAAGTATATACCCGTGAAGCCTTTCCTTATGAATGGGCAAGGACACAAAATAATCTGGGGAATGCTTATCTATATCGCATCAGAGAGGAACGGGCTGATAATCTAGAGTTAGCTATTGCAGCTCATAACCTATCTTTAGAAATATATACCCGTGATTCCTTTCCTGAAGATTGGGCAGGTACACAAAATAATCTGGGATTAGCTTATCGAGATCGCATCAGAGGGAAAAGGGCTGATAATCTAGAGTTAGCGATCACTGCTTATAACCAGTCATTAGAAGTATATACCCCGACGGCTTTCCCGACAGACTGTTTAAGAACAGGACGAAACTTAGGAAATACTGCTAACCTGATCGAAGACTGGGAAACCGCCATCAAAGGCTACAATTTAGCCATCGAAGCAGTAGAAAATATCCGACTCGAAGCTTTAAACCCCCAACGACAACAGGAAATCCTCTCCGATGCAATGGATGTTTATCATGGCATAGTTCAATCCTATCTCAACCTCAATCAAAAAGATCGCGCCTTAGAATATGTTGAACGCAGCAAAACCCGCTATCTAGTTCAATTGCTAACCAATCGAGATATCTATCCTAAAGAGAATATCCCCCAAACGATTATTACCGAATTAGATCGCCTCCGCCGTGCCATTATTGGGGAAGAACAACAGTTAGCCATCCAAGAACAAACCCGCAATCGGGGAGTAACTTTAACCCTAGGGCAACAAAGACAACCCATCTTAAATGACTATACTCACCTCAATCAATTAAAACAAAAATTAAATCAATTCATTGACCGTGAAATAACCACCATAGATTCCACTTTTAGCTTAAATCAAAAGTTTAAAAATATTCCCTTAAGTGAAATTCAATTCTTAATTGATCAACAAACTGCCATTTTAGAATGGTATATTTCAGGGGATAGAATTATGGCGTTTATAGTAACTTCCCAAGTATTAAAGGTTTGGCAATCATCAGCAGAAGATCGAGAAAAATTGATTGATTTTATTAAAGATTATCGTGAAGCTTATGAAAACAATAAAACTGCGTGGATCAATAATCTTAATGATTGTTTAAATCAACTATCAGAAATTCTCCCCATTGATGAACTTTTAGAACTGATTCCTAAATCTTGCTCTCATTCCCCATTGGTTTTTACATATTATTCCCCTTCATTGTTTACCCCTAAAAGATGGACAATTTCTCGGTGGTGATTCGGTAGTAGTGATGGCGGCTTAATCCTTTGCTTTGCTGTGCATTGTAGTCATGGATAAAATACCAAAGGACTCCCCAACGTGATTCTCCATTTTTTTAGAGAAAGATAGACTCTCTCTCACCAGCCGAGAAATCCTTTGTCGAAAGGTATTATTTAATCTTTCAATAGGATTAGTTTGACCAGTTTTTTTTCCGACCGGTCGATGACGTTTACTGGGAATTACTGTCTTATAGTAATCCCAAAAGTCTGTGTAAGCAACCGCGCATTGTCGGTAAACACCTGGTAAACTAGCCCCAAAGTTTTTTGGCTGATTGACGACTCCTATCTCCGCGCATAGCAACCAATAATTTCTCTTGTCTTTCTATCAATTAACCGCCAAATATAAACTTTTATCGTCTTAGAAAAAACAAAAGACCACATCTCATCACATTCTCTAACCAATTTACCTTTTGGTTTGTCCGAAACCTTTATTTGACGGGGGACAGCCGCCAGTTTATTGTTGACATAATTTTGTAACCATGACCAACTTACTCCTGTTACTCTAGCAATTCCTCGTCAGGAAATTCGTTCGAGTAAGAGTTTATCAATTAATTGTTTAGTTTCGTCAGAGACGGTTTTATTAGTGGGATTGATCACAAACGGTTGACCACATTCTTTACATTGACGTTTGGGTTTTCCCTTATGAATAGAACCATTCTTGATCCTATGGTGAGAACCACAACGCTTGACAGGGGAATAGAGGTGAACTAGGGGGGGATTTTGTTCGGTGCTAGACTGATATTTGAGTAAGCCAGACAGGAGCCAGAAAAAGATATTTATCAGAAAAGTCATGAGCAAGCTAGAGGTTTAAAGACTGAGCGGGTTCCAATTATTTTTATTAATAAATATTTTACACAATTCATACCAGGTAAGCAAGAGAGCTACGGCACTACTACCGAATCATTACCTGGATTTCAGCTACTTTTAGGCGTAGGCAATCTCATCGAATTTTATTTTTAGTTAATTATTTGCATAACAATTCCCGAAGAGCCGACAATTTCTTTAGCTTCTGCCACCGTGCGAAGGAGATAACCGGGGTGCATCTCAATTTTGGAGAAATAGCTAGATGACATTTTGGGCGCACGCGGTGCGCCCCTACCATTGGCACAATAATATTATTGTAGGGGCGAATTGCATTCGCCCTCTTTGAACAACTTCTGCTGCTCACCATAAGTGAGAGAAAATCTCAAATATGAGATGCACCCGATAACCGCGCTTTTATGATAGCAGTTCTTTTTCCATGCCATTACTCTATATCTCTCTAGATTTCTAGTTGATCATTATCCAAAAAACTAGGAGAGTCTCAAGATAGAAATTAGCCACCCTTTAAAAATTCCACATTTCTAACACTTTTCCCGTAATTGTTTGATTTAACCAGAAAGTATTATGACTGAGGGAGTGAAGATTATTTGCCGTTACTTTCCAGCTTGCTTGGGGATGAAAAAGAATTGCTTCTGCGCGATTACTGGGGTTGAGCGATGCTGGTTTTTGTTGTAAACAATGACAGGGATTGAGACTAAGCGCTTGCCACAATTGTAAAGCTGATAATTGCCCGGTTATTACTAATTTTTCCCAGAGTAGCGGTAAAGCTAATTCTAACCCGATCGCGCCGGGGGGTGCTTCTGCAAAAGAGACGGTTTTTTCTTCGTAGGTATAGGGACGATGATCGATCGCGATTGCATCGATAATTCCCTCCTTAATTGCCGCAATTAACGCCTTGCGATCGCTTTCGTTGCCCAAGGGTGGAGCGAGGTGTAAACTGGGATGGTAGCTGGCGATCGATCCTGTATTTAAGAGGAGATGCAACCACGTCACACTAGCGGTTATCGGCAATCCCCGCATTTTTGCCTCGCGAATTAATTCCACTCCTCGACGGGTAGAAATTCGCATTAGGTGAACAGGTGTATTAATTTCGCCAACGATTTCTAAAATTGTGGCTAAAGCAGTGGTTTCGGAAATAGCAGGATCTCCAGGTAAACCGAAGCGAATCGAGGTTTCTCCCTCGCGCATGACTCCATTACCCTTTAATTGCTGATTTACGGGGGAAAGGGCGATATTTTTACCGAAGGGTTTTAGGTATTCCAATAAGTGCCGCAACAGTCCCAAATCTTCCAGACTGCGATTATCGGTAAACCCCACCGCTACAGGTATTAAATCGGCTAATTCCGTCATTTTTTGCCCTTGTCTTCCTAGGGTGAGACTGGCCCAAAAATGCAGACGAGTCGATTTTGAGTCAAAAAACCCTTGACTTTTTTGCTGTAATGTGCTAATAAGTGCGGGGTGATCGAGAGGGGGGAGAGTATTGGGGAGAATTGCCAACCGGGTGCAGCCTCCGGCCGTGGCCGCTTTGATCAGAGATGCAAGGGTTTCTCGGTCCTCGTGGCCGGGTTCCCCGGAATGACTGTAGAGATCGACTAATCCGGGAGCAAAAATACAGTTTTGACCAGAAATATAGTTACTATTTTCTCTTGGGGGAAGCTGAGATTCGATCGCTTTAATTACCCCCTCCTCAATCCAGACATCGGCAATGCGATCGGTTTGTGTCAGGGGGTCAAGGACTCTAACCTGTTCTATGATCGTCGAGGATTGGCTATTCACGCAGACTAATTAAAACGTCATTTTTTCCTCTGGCAGTATATCACGTTAAGTAAAAAGTAAAAACTAAAAAGTAAAAAAGCTGAGTTCTCGGTTAGGTTAGGGGACGATAAGTTAGAATATTGATCAACTACGGTTTTAATCTTTATTTTAATTGGCTGACCTACCCTAGGGAGAATTGATAGCCGAATCATGCAGCTAGAACTTTTCGATTCTAATAATTTAGAAGAATTTAATCGGGGAACCCCGCGATTAGTTTCCTTTCGAGATTTAGTACCAGAAATCACCAGCACCAGTTATCTAACCCACGGCATCTATTATTATCCTGCCAAATTTATTCCCCAAGTAGTTAGATTTTGTCTTGATAACTACACTAAAAAGGATGATTGGATTATCGATCCTTTTGCCGGTTCTGGTACGGTGGGGTTAGAGGCTAAACTTTGTCAAAGAAATGCAGTTTTAACTGACCTGAATTATCTTTTAAACCATATTATACCGATTAAGATTACAGAACACCAAGAACCATTGAGTTACTCGGAGTTAGATAAAAAAATCTTAGAAGTTTTTGCCAACGAGGATAAATTTATCCCTCAGTGGTCAAATTTAAACTATTGGTATCCAGAGGAAATTTTAGCAGTTTTACAGCAACTTTGGGCAGGGCAAAAAAGTCTAGAACCTGATTTGTATTCCCAGATCATTCAAGCGGTTTTAGTGAAAGTTAGTAAGCAGTTTTCCTATGCAGAACATACCAAACCTAAATTATTTCAATCGAAATACAAAAAATCAGATATACAGGAACTATTACAAAGAGATTGGCAAGAGGAATTAAAACGAACGATTAAAGAGATGAGTTTTGAAACTTTAACCAGCGTTAATCAATATATTGCCGTCACTTGGCATAATTATAATCAAGTGCTTTTTTATGGAGGAGTAGATAGTGCCACTTTTGAGATCGATCAAAATCTAGAGTTAGATTGTTTAATTAGTTCACCTCCCTATCTGCAAGCACAGGAATATATCAGAACAGCAAAACTAGATTTATATTGGTTAGGATATACAGAAAAAGAAGTGCAAAAAATCTCTAAGCTAGAAATTCCCTACCGACAGGCTACCAGATTAATCGAAACCGAAACCTTAAATCAAGTGAGAGCGAGTTTAGAGAAAGAGAATTTACATAAAATACTCGATTCCTACTTTTGTCATACTATCAACGCTTTAGAAAATGCCACCATAAAATTAAAACAAGCTGGGAAAGCTTGCATTTTTGTGGGTAATCCGAAAGTGGATGGAGTGGAAGTAGAAACTTGGCGAATATTAAGAGAATATTTTCAGGAAAATGGCTTTATTTTTAATACCGTCTTTGAGGATAGAATTAAAACCAGACAATTATTCAAATCTCGCAAGAATAAAAATCCTGATGGCATGAAATCCGAATATTTACTAATCTTAGAGAAAAGGTAGGTCTAGTTTAGTCAAATCGAATACAAAAAAATATCAACAACTTCCCAAAGATAGCACTGATTCGCAAGGTTAAAACATTGATAAATCTACAGTGAAATAGCTAAGGGCTGAGGACTGATTACTAACTGCTGTAACAAATTTAGTTTATAATTAATTATCAACCTATCTCTGTTGGAAAACCATGACTATCGCTCAAAGCTTACCCCTAGTCGAGTCTCATGTCAACCCTGAGATAATCTTCCCAGAAGGCGAATTTTGGAGTGATGAACCACCCTTGGAAAGCAACCTACATCTACAACAAATTATTTTATTAATTCAGTGTTTAGAATGGTGGTGGCGCGAGCGAGAAGATTATTTTGCCGCCGGCAATTTAACCATTTATTACAGTCCCCACCAGAAAAAGTCAGAATTCTTCCGTGGTCCCGATTTTTTCGTCGTTTTGGGGACAAATCCCAATCCTAACCGCAGAAGTTGGGTAATTTGGCGAGAAGAGGGCAAATATCCCAATTTAATTATCGAAATTCTCTCCGATAGTACCGCCAAAGTTGACCGAGAGGAGAAAAAACAAATTTATCAAGATATATTTCGCACTCCCGATTATTTTTGGTTTGACCCAGAAAGCTTAGAATTTGAAGGATTTACCCTAATTAGCGGTCAATATCAACCGATTGCCCCCAATGCCCAGGGATGGCTCTGGAGTCAACAATTAGGCTTATATTTGGGTTTATCTGCCAATAAATTGCGCTATTTTACCCCCGAAGGGGAATTAGTACCCACTCCCGCAGAAGCGGCACAACAGGCAGAAAATCGGGCTGTAGAAGCAGAAAATCAAGTCCAACAGGAAAGACAGAAAGCCGCAAAATTAGCGGCTAAACTGCGGGAATTGGGCATAAATCCCCAAGAAAATTGCTAATTATCCGATGATTGCTGAATTTAATACCATGTATAGACGAGAATTACTGCAATTTATTGGCTCTCATGCTCTTTTTGGGGCTATTAATCCAGAATTTACTTGGAATTATCAAAATATTGACCATTGGGGCGAATTATCAACGAATTATCGCCTCTGCACCACGGGAAAGCAACAAACACCGATCGATCTGAGTATAGTGACTGAAAAAGAGCTATACCAACCCACCTTTAATTATCGTCCTGTACCCCCTAAAAATTCGCCATAACGGTCATACAATCTTGGTTCAGACCGAAAAAGGTGGAAACATGAGTTTTCACGGCGAAAACTGGGATTTATTGCAGTTCCATTTTCATCACCGAGGGCGAACATCAGATTAAAGGTCAGTCTTTCCCTCTAGAAATTCATTTAGTGCATGGGAATGAGAGGGGAAATTTAGCAGTTGTGGGCATCTTAGCCGACATTGGGGCAAATAATCCCTATTTACAAACCATTTGGGATTATTTGCCCCAAGAACCTTCTCCTGAAATGATCATCCCCGATACTTGGGTCAATGCCGGGCTTTTACTGCCAGAAAATAGCGGTTTTTATGAATATCGGGGGTCTTTGTCCACTCCTCCGGTGTAGCGAGGATGTTCTCTGGTTAGTCTGGCAAAATGCGATCAAAATTTCTCCCCAACAACTGCAAAAATTCGCCGAGATTTTCCCCCGTAATGCTAGAAACATTCAACCCTTAAACGGGCGCTCAATACTGCATTCCTAGCCCACCAATTGTCTGCATTTTGGCTAATCTAGATAGGGCTGGCTGAATAAATGTGAAATGTATGCAAAGTAAGGGTTTTGGGGCTTTTCTCGCGAAACAGGTGCAAGATTTTGAGAGAATCGTGGTTCAAAACCTTGCATCTTCATCGGCCCGCGTCCTGTAGGGGCGAAGCATTCGGGCAATAACCTATCGGTGAAACCGTAGATTTTCTATCCGAATGCTTCGCCCGTACTTTTTCAGCAAACCCTAGATAATTTTATTAACTTTTAGACCAAAAATGGTAAATAAATCAGGAATGCGCTCAATAACTAAAGCTTCGGTGGCTGTCCAGTCACTTTCCTTCGTGGCTAAAACCCCCAGAACACTCAGAGGAACCTGTAAAAACAGGTGACTTAAGAGGAGAGCGATCGCAGCGATGACTAAACCTAAAAGCCGCCATTGGGGGAGATAGGCGGCCACGGCAGCCGCTAGAGGGGCAAAATTATAGATTGGCCAAGCGATGAGAATTAGGAGGACGACTCCCAAAAGAGTAAGAAGACGATGGCGAGGACGTTTAAAAAGAGAGAGAATTTTTAACTGTTCGGGGGTGAGTTGACTAGGTTTGAGAGCAACCAACAAAAGACTAAAAATATCAAAAGGTTTTGTCCACTGCATCCAAAAAACGGGAATAATAGCGATCGCTCCCAGAAATAACCATTCTAGCCAAAGAAAAGGCAAGGGATCGCCCACAGCTAAACCAATGCAAGCGATTTGTAAAAAGATTGGCAAAGCCGCTAACCCTGCCAGATGAATCCACAAAAAAGGTTCTGATTTCATAGAGGGAAATGGGGGAAATGGGGAGCAGGGAGCAGGAAGTGGGGGAGTGGGGAAGTGGGGAAGAATAAATAAAAATAATCTCCTGAATCCTGAATCCTGAATCCTGAATCCTGAATCCCGACTCCCTGACGCTGACCGTCTAATTAACTGGATAAAGTGCGACGTTTCATGACCATTTCGTAGGCTTCGATAATGTCGCCTTCTTTCCAGTCATTGAATTTAGAAACACCGACACCGCACTCGAAACCGGTCGCCACTTCCCGGGCATCTTCCTTCATCCGTTTGAGGGAATCGAGAACTCCCTGATAAACAATTTCCTTGCCGCGACGCACGCGCAGGAAGCGATTCCGCACCAGTTTACCAGATTGGACATAACAGCCCGCCACGGCTCCCCGACCGACGGTGAAGACGGCCCGCACTTCAGCAAAACCGAGGTGTTCTTCCACTTCTTCGGGGTCGAGAAGACCTTCCATCGCCCCTTGAATATCATCGAGAAGCTTGTAGATGATATTGTAATCGCGGATATCGACCCCTTCCCGATCGGCGGACGCGCGCGCACCACTGGCAAGGGTGGTATTAAAGCCCACCACTACCGCACCACTAGCGGCGGCCAGATCCACATCGGTTTCGGTGATTTCTCCCGGAGAGGCGAGGAGAACGCGAATCTGCACTTCGTTTTGGGGTAACTGTTTGAGCGCACCGAGGATGGCCTCGACGGAACCTTGCACATCTGCCTTGAGGATGAGATTAAGTTCCTTGAGTTGTCCTTCTTGAGCTTGGATAGAGAGGGTGCTAAGGCTAACGCGACGGGAGGAGAGGGCCTGTTGTAAACGGGTGTTGCGTCGTTCGATCGCCCGTTGATCGGCAATTGATCGGGCTTCTTTTTCACTTTCATAGACATCGAATTCATCGCCGGCGGCTGGAACATCACTAAGACCGAGGATTTCCACGGCGAAGGAGGGGGTGGCCGCTTCGACTTTTTGACCGCGATCATCGATCATCGCCCGAATTTTGCCGAAAACGGAACCGGCGACGATGCTATCACCGACGCGGAGAGTGCCATTCTGGACGAGCAGGGTGGCCACGGGTCCTCTGGTGCGATCGAGGTTAGCCTCGATCACGGTTCCCTTAGCCAAGCGATCGGGGTTAGCGACCAATTCCTCCACTTCTGCCACCAAGAGGATCATTTCCAGCAGATTATCGAGATTTTCCCCCCGCAGGGCGCTAACGGGAACCATAATCGTCTCACCGCCCCAATCTTCGGCCACCAGTCCCTGTTCGGTCAATTCCTGTTTAATTCGGTCGGGGTTAGCCGAGGGTTTATCGACTTTGTTAATCGCCACCACGATCGGGACTTCGGCAGCCCTGGCGTGACTAATTGCCTCTTTCGTTTGGGGTTGCACGCCATCATCGGCGGCCACCACCAGCACCGCTATATCGGTGACTCTCGCCCCACGGGCGCGCATAGCGGTAAAAGCTTCGTGGCCAGGGGTATCCAAAAAGACAATCTGTTCCGGTTTGCCGTTATGTTCCACATCGACGTGGTAAGCACCGATGTGCTGGGTGATGCCGCCAGCTTCCCCCTGGGCGACTTTGGTTTTGCGGATCGAGTCGAGGAGGGTGGTTTTACCGTGGTCAACGTGACCCATAATGGTGACTACGGGGGGACGACGCTGGAGACTTTCCCAGTCGGAGACATCGATCATTTCCGTGGTTTTGATTGCCGCCGACTGGGTGCTGGGGGTTTCCACGGCGATCTCGAAGTCCCTGGCGATCATTTCGATCGTGTCCACGTCGAGAGTTTGGGTGATATTAACCGCCATCCCTTTAAAAAATAGGGTTCTGATGATCTCGGTTTCGGGGACTTTCATCAATTCCGAGAGGTCACGCACGGTGAGACTGCCGGTGACGACGATGCTTTCTGGGCGTTTTTCCTCTTGGGGTTCTTGGCGCTCGCTTTTCGGTCCGCCGCCGTGGACACCAGGTTTACTGGGCCGCTTAACTTTGACTGCTGTTGGAGTGCTAGGGGTGGCGGCTTTAGCGGTGGGCGGTTTGGGGGGACGAGCGGTGGAGAGAGTAAAACTGGGGGTATTGATCAACCCAGATAGTTCCGATTCTAGATCATCGTCATCTTCAAAGAGAGCTTGGGTACGGCGTTTGTTTTTGCCAGCAGTTTTGGCGGTTTTGGCTGCTTTTTTTTCTTCTTCTTCTTCTTCTTCCCAGGTAGATTTTTTGGCCATGCGAGGGGGCATGGTCGGTCGTTTGAGTTTTTTGGGCCCGTCTGCTCCGAGCAATCCGGTATCTGTATCGATTTCTGTGCCATCAACACCAGATTTTTTGGTGGTATCGGTTTCTTCCCCGCCGGTGGCCGAGATTTTAGCGGGTAAACCGGGGCGAACTGGGCGCTTCAATTCCACCGTCTCCCGCACTTCTCTAGCTGGTTCCGCCAGTTTCGGGCTTTTTCCGTCGGGTTTGCGGTTGAGGGTCGGTTTTTCTGGTTTAGCCAAGCCAACCCTGCGCTCAGGACTAGGAGCGTTTTCGCTCTCGCCACGCTCGCGTTTTTCTCCCCGGGGCCTGTCGTTACTGCCGGGGGCATTTTTAGGTCGGGGTTCTGGCCGGCCCGAGGCGGTTTCAGGGCGCGGTTTCGGGGTGAGGGAGGGTCGATTAGGTGGGGCGATTAAGGTGGGGGATACTTCTGGCACTAGCGGGGTTTCGGTCGGGGTTTCTTTAACACTGGCGGACTGAGATGGCATCTCTGCAGCGGTGGGGGGAGTTTTTTCGGCTACACCATCGCGCCCTGGGGGAGCAACGAGGGGTTTAACCGGGGGACGGGGGGGACTGATTAAAGTCGGTTTGGCCGAGGAACCAGCCTGACCGAGATGGCTTGGCCCTTCTTCGCCAGTTTCGGGGCGGTTATGTTTATGCAGGGCTAAAATCTTTTGTTTTTTTTCTTCAGCAGGACTAGCCGATTCTCGCTGACCCGTGCTATTTTTACTGGTACTCGAGGTAACTCCCTTCGCAGCGATTGCTTTGATGCGTTGGGCATCCTCTTCGCTGATCGTGCTACTGTGGCTCTTGTACTCGATGTTCAACTGGTCACAGATATCCAAAATGTCTTTGTTGTCTAGATTCAATTCTTTTGATAAATCGTAAATTCTGACTTTCGTGTTACTCATCCATTATCCCCCGGCTAAAGTGTTAGTGATCCTAATAATTTGGCTGATTTTTTGATCCTGTCAGGACTGCTCCCTTTCCATGCTAACGATTTTGTGGCTATGATCGTCAATTTTAATCCTGATTTGGACGACCTTGCTTGGCAGTCCCGAGGCGCTCCTGCAAGGATTCATAGAGCGTTTCGGGAATATTGGCTTTTAGGGCCCGTCCGAGACGATTTTTTTGCCGGGCCAGTTGCAGGCAATTAGGTTGCGGACAGATATAGGCAGCCCTTCCCATGCCTTGATCTAATTGTATCTGTCCGGACGGGTGTAGTCGGACAATTCGCCAAAAGGATTCTTTCGGGGCGAAGAGACGGCAGCTAATACAGCGTCGATAATTGACGAAGGGGTTCATTCTTGGTCTAAATCCTGCGCTTCTGGGTCGGTTTCATCGTTTTTTACCTCTTGTTCGCCTTTATACAGGGCTATATCCTTAATATCGATTTTCCAGCCCGTCAGACGGGCGGCTAGACGCACGTTCTGCCCTTCTTTGCCAATCGCTAAACTTAATTGATCCTGTGCCACCAGTACCAGTGCTTGTTTTTCTTCGGCATTAGTGAACAAAACTTGGTCGATACGGGCGGGACTAAGGGCATTGGCAATGTAGGTGGCGGGATCTGGAGACCAACGAATCACGTCGATTTTTTCGCCCCGCAATTCATTAACCACAGCTTGAATCCGCGAACCTCTGGCCCCAATACAAGCACCAACTGGATCCACGTCTCTCTCTAAGGTATCGACGGCGATTTTTGTCCGCGAACCAACGTGACGGGAGGGGGGATTGGCTTCCCGGGCGACGGCAACAATACGCACGATTTCCTCCTCGATTTCGGGAACTTCGTTGGCGAACAGATATACTACCAAACCCGCCGCCGCTCTGGAAACGATTAATTGCGGGCCGCGGTGAGAACCTTCTAGGACTTTTTTGAGCAGAACTTTAAAGGTGGCGTTGGCGCGATAGTTATCGTTGGGCAGCTGTTCCCGTTTGGGTAGTTCCGCTTCCACTTCCGGTTGACCGTAGGTACTTTGTACCATGACAATAGCCGCCTGTCTTTCAAAACGGACGACCCGGGCCTGTAAAACGGTTCCTTCCAACTCTTGGAACTCCTCTTGAATCAATTTACGTTGGTTATCCCGCAGTTTTTGCAGTAAAACCTGTTTAGTTTGAATCGCCGCCATGCGACCAAATTCTCTTTGGTCGGGGGTGACATCAAGAACTACTTCATCCCCTAATTGGGCCTCATCGGCCACTTCTTGCACTTCTTTGAGACCGATGTGATGGTCGGGATTGGTCACTTCTTCCACAATAGTTTTAGTAGAAAGGATGCGAAAGCCTTCTTCTTCTACGTCTAATTCCACATCAAAGTTATTGAAATAATCTTCATGAAATTGAGCGGCTTTTTCTAAACTTTGGGCGCGTCGATAACGTTCGTAACCCTTGATAAGTGCTTCGCGCAAGGCTTCTTGTACGGCATTTTTGGGCAGATTATGTCGTTGGCTAATTTCTTCGAGCATCATTTTTAAACCAGGCAAATTAACAGTAGCCATAATTATTTTTTCTCCTTACTTTTGAGTTATTAGTTTTTTAGCCTTATATCAGTTATCAGATGTAAGTTTTAAGTTAATTAGTTAGTTAGTTATTTATCTTCATCCTTATCCCTGTTTACTGTTTACTGATTACTGTTTACTGATTACTGTTTACTGATCACTGATTACTGATGATCCCGCTGCTCATCTAAACGGACGCTGATGACGGTAGTGCGATCGATGGTCAGGGAGCGACCTTTTTGGTTAAGATAAATAGATTGCTCATCTCTACCTTGCAGTTTTCCGCGCCATTCTTGCGGTTTTCCCTGGCTATCTTGGCCGGTAACGATGACGGCAAAACCTTTAAAAGACTGAAATTCGCGCTCACTGCTCAGTTGTCGAGAAATGCCGGGGCTAGATATTTCTAAAACGTAGGCCCCCGGTAAGACTTCTTGACTGTCGAGGGCGGTTTCTAAGGCCCGACTCATCTGCTCACAGTCCTCTAAACCCGTATCTCCCCCCAGATTGCGAATATCGACGCGCAGGACGGGAGGCCTTTTATTGGTTTGGAAAACAATATCGACCACTTCTAGCCCCAAGTTTTCAGCGATAGGGGTGGCTAGGTGCAGCAGGTCGGGGATGAGCGGATGGGTCATGATTTAGACAATAAAAAAAGCGGGCGAAACCCACTTCCCTAAACTGTTAGTGATTGGGATAGGCAGTTGTTAGACCACCTAGCTGAATACAATATAGCAAAAAACGTCATCACTATTTGCCCCCGGGGTCGTGCCTGGGGGAAAACAGAACAGTGGTCACGATCGAGTCGATCTGTCACAATGAATACAGGGTAACTAGATATAGAGTCAATTATGGATCAAAAATCTCCACTCACCGTAGTTAGAGCCAAGTCAGCTAAGAATCTTGGTAATCGGCCAGTATGGAAAGGGATTGTCACCACTTGGATGATTCTGCAAACCTTTAGCCATGTCACTCCTGCTTGGAGTCAAAAAAACCAAAATACCCTCACCTACGGTGAATTGTTAGAGAAAATCGACCAAGGAAAGGTAAAAAAGGTCGAAATCAATCCTTCTTTGCAGCAGGCAGCAGTTACCCTCGTCGGTCAAACGGACAAGGATACCCCGAAAGAAGTCAATTTATTTGACCAAAATCCCGAATTAATCAAGAAACTCGATGCTCAAAAAATTGAGTACGGCATTCTCCCCAGCACTGACAATTCGGCCTTGATCAATGTTCTCACTAACCTGTTAGTGATTATTCTCGTCTTGGGATTATTGGTGTTTATTATCCGTCGTTCTGCCAATGCTTCCGGTCAAGCGATGAACTTCGGTAAATCAAGGGCGCGGTTTCAGATGGAGGCAAAAACTGGCATAGAATTCAATGATGTGGCGGGTGTGGATGAGGCCAAGGAAGATCTAGAGGAAGTGGTGACATTCCTCAAACAACCGGAAAAATTTACGGCGATTGGCGCAAAAATCCCGAAAGGAGTCCTGTTAATTGGGCCTCCGGGGACGGGAAAAACTTTACTGGCTAAAGCGATCGCAGGAGAGGCGGGAGTGCCTTTTTTCAGCATCTCTGGGTCGGAATTTGTGGAGATGTTCGTCGGGGTTGGTGCGTCGCGAGTGCGAGATCTGTTCCGAAAAGCTCAGGAAAATGCCCCTTGTTTGGTTTTTATCGATGAAATTGATGCCGTTGGTCGTCAACGAGGGATCGGTTATGGGGGAGGTAATGATGAACGGGAACAAACCCTGAACCAATTATTGACGGAAATGGACGGTTTTGAAGGAAATACTGGCATTATCGTCATTGCCGCCACCAACCGCCCTGATGTTTTGGATTCGGCCTTGCTGCGTCCGGGTCGTTTTGATCGACAGGTAGTGGTGGATTATCCAGATTGTAAGGGACGTTTGGCCATTTTAGAGGTTCATTCTCGCGATAAAAAGGTGGCTGCGGATGTGGCTCTGGAGGCGATCGCCCGTCGCACCCCCGGTTTTACTGGGGCAGATTTGGCTAATATGCTCAACGAAGCGGCGATTTTTACCGCTAGACGGCGCAAAGAGGCGATTACCATGGCGGAAGTCAACGATGCGATCGATCGGATTGTGGCCGGTATGGAAGGGCGCGCTTTAGTCGATAGTAAAGCCAAGCGTTTGATCGCCTATCATGAAGTCGGCCATGCGATTGTCGGTACTCTCTGTCCCGGCCACGATCAAGTGGAAAAAGTCACTCTGATTCCCCGGGGTCAAGCGCAGGGGTTAACTTGGTTCACTCCCGATGAAGAACAGGGTTTAACCAGTCGCTCCCAGTTATTAGCGCGAATTGCGGGTTTATTAGGGGGAAGAGTGGCGGAGGAATGTGTCTTCGGTGAGGATGAAGTGACCACCGGCGCTGGTAGTGATATTGAAAAAATTACCTATCTGGCCCGACAGATGGTAACGCGTCTGGGAATGTCGGAATTGGGATTGATTGCCCTAGAGGAGGAGGGTAATTCCTATCTCGGTGGTGCTGGTGCTGGTTATCATCCCGACCATTCTTTTGCGATGATGGCGAAAATTGACGCACAAGTACGAGAACTTGTCAAGCAATGCCACGATTTAGCAACAAAACTTATCCTTGACCATCGTGTGGCGATTGATCGCTTGGTGGATATACTGATTGAACAGGAAACCATTGACGGCGACGAATTCCGGCGTTTATTGACGGAATTTCAGCAACAAGCAGATCGGTCAATGGTGACTACGGTTTAATTTTGTTTTCGTCTCCTCGCTTTGAGGAAGTGCTTAGGAGACGATTGATTTCAGCAGAAAATCTGCTCATTGGTTGGACAAAGCCAGAATTAACGACTAACATTGTGAGCGGGAATTTTACTCATGGAATGACCGTTATGATTGCCTTTGGTGGGGGCAATAATATTAGCTTCTAAAGCTGAAGTCATCTCGGCCAACATTTCTAGATTGAAACGATAGCCGACGTTGCGGACGGTTTGAATTAAATTAGGTTGCCTGGGATCGGTTTCGATTTTTTTCCGCAGAGAGAGAACATGGGTATCAATTGTCCGGGGGTTATCAATTTCCTCAGGCCAGGCACGACGCAGCAAATCGGCTCTTGATAGGGGTGTTCCCTCCGCTTGGGCTAAAACGTAGAGTAGGCTAAACTCTTGGGGGGTTAATTCGATATATTCCTCGCGAAATTGTACCCGTCTTTGGGCTAAATCTATTTTTAATTCCCCATAATCCAAGTGTAGGGGAGCAGCCCTACTGCCTAAACGACGAGTTAACACTTCTACCCTAGCCATAAATTCTTGCATTCCAAAGGGCTTTCTCAGGTAGTCGTCGGCCCCTGCTTTTAAACCATTGACCACATCTTTTTCGCTATTGCGGGCCGATAGAATCAGTATTAAAGACTGTTTTTGTTGATAAAGCCAACGGCAAAGTTCGATTCCATCCCCATCTGGCAAGTCGGAATCGATAATTGCTAAGGTTGGTTGACGATGAAGGAAAGCTTGACGCGCACTTTGCAGGGTTGCCGATTGATTAACCAAATAACCGGCCTGTTGCAGATGCCAAGCTAATAGCGATCGCAAGTGCGGGTTGCCCTCAACAATAGAAATATGGATCGATACCACTTGAGTTTCTGCCCCATTACTGCACAGATTGACACATTGTCAGGGTATCAGAATTAATGTCAAGATGTTGTAACAATCGTAACATTCGTCAGGAGTCAGCTTTGAATCAGTGATCAGTGATCAGATGTGAGTTTTCACTTCACTGATTACTGTTTACTGTTGACTGGTCACTGAAAAAAAGCTCCCCGCTCCCTGCTCCCTACTTCATAATTCACCCCATGTGCAACTAATTTTGGCTCTTCTCGACTTTGTGTGATAATTTTTGCTTATGGAATCGTGAAATGCTTATCGGGCAAGACTTTTAGGGCTATTTTGCGGATATTCTATCAGTATAGACCTCGTTTTCACACAGAAACCAGAAGAGCCCTTGATTTACAAGGCTTTCAGAAATCAGCAGAGATAAAGTATCCTCTGGAACCCTGATTCTGTCGTTTCTTAGTTACACATCGCATTAATTCATAATTCATAATTCATCATTCATCATTCATAATTCATCATTCATAATTCATCATTCATAATTCATACGTCCCCAAAAATGTCTTGACTATCGAACCCCATTCAAGGTATTCTTTGGAATAATGTCAGAGGGTGGTGTAATCCAGATTTGAATTGACGTAAAAACTCGGACAGTAATGCAATTCAGATTTGAATTGGCCTACTCTTTTGGGGACTTACCCAAAAGTTGACAAATATTGTCTGTCTGATCAGGTCTTCTTGATTGTTCTCTCAGCCATTTAACCAATAAAAAACCACCAGAACACCATGATAGATAACTTTACTAGCAACGACCTCTATAACTGTATAGATAGTCTAGATTCCTCAGGTTTTCAGAAATTCCTAGCGGGGAATAAGTCATCAATTTTTCCCTCCACCACTAATCTAGCCACATCTCTTTTCAAAGAAGAAGTAGCGAGCCTTGATCTTAATCTTACTACCTTAGATAACGCCGGTAATACCTTAGCAACGGCCCGTGATATCACCATTGGAGAAACTCCTAGCACCTACAGCGATTTTGTTGGTTCTACAGACACCAATGATTACTATCGTTTTAGTTTAGGAACCAGTAGCAACTTTAGCCTGAATTTAACAGGATTAAGTGCCGATGCTGATGTGTCCTTATTAGATAGTAATGGCAATGAGATTACTAGCTCCATTAATGGCAGTAACGATAGTGAGAGTATTACTGGTCAACTGAATGCGGGTACTTACTATGTTTGGGTTTATCCCTACAGTGGCAGCACTAACTATGACTTAAGTTTAGCTGCCGCTTCTGTAGTGATTCCTGATAATGCCGGTAATACCTTAGCAACGGCGCGTGATATCACCATTGGAGCAACTCCTAGCACCTACAGCGATTTTGTTGGTTTTACAGACACCAATGATTACTATCGTTTTAGTTTAGGAACCAGTAGCAACTTTAGCCTGAGTTTAACGGGATTAAGTGCCGATGCTGATGTGTCCTTGTTAGATAGTAATGGCAGTGTGATTGCTAGATCCACTAATGGCAGTAACATCAGTGAGAGTATTACTGGTCAACTGAATGCGGGTACTTACTTTGTCCGGGTTTATCCCTACAGTGGCAGTACTAACTATAACTTAACCCTGTCGGCAACCACAACCCCAGTTGTACCCGGATATAGTGCCATTTCAGGATACGGTTTAGTTAATGCTGCGGGAGCCGTCGCCGGAGCCTTGAATCAAAGTCCTTTTGCCGATGTTCCCACTTTTGGTGGTGCTAATGACTGGGGGGTTAACTTAGTTAATGCTCCCGAAGCGTGGGCAAGAGGTTATACAGGACAAGGAGTCATCGTTGCTGTACTAGATACAGGAGTTGACCGCAATCATGCCGACTTAGCGGCCAATATTTGGACGAATGCGGGCGAAATTGCCAATGATGGTCTTGATAACGATGGCAACGGTTACGTTGATGACGTTTATGGCTGGAACTTTGCCAATGGCAATAATAACACTTTAGATGTTAACGGCCATGGTAGCCATGTGGCGGGAACCATTGCTGCTGGTAATAATGGTTTCGGGGCCACTGGTGTGGCCTACAATGCCAGAATTATGCCGGTGAAAGTTTTGAGCGATTCTGGTAGTGGCAGCTATAGTGGCGTTGCCCAAGGCATTCGCTATGCGGTAGATAACGGTGCTGATGTGATTAATATGAGTTTGGGAGGTGGTAGCACTAACAGTGAGGTTCAAGCAGCCCTCCAGTATGCCAGCAGTCGCAGTGTTATCGTGGTTATGGCCGCCGGTAATGGGGGGGCAGCTCAACCCGGTTATCCCGCTGTCAATGCCACCTCTTGGGGTCTTGCCGTCGGTGCTGTTAATAGTTCTAACCAGATGGCTTCCTTCTCCAATCGTGCTGGTTCCAATTCTTCGATGCGGTATGTCACCGCCCCTGGTGTACAAGTGTATTCTACTCTCCCTAATGGTGGCTATGGTTTCTTGAGTGGAACCTCCATGGCAGCACCTCATGTGGCCGGAGTGGTGGCCTTAATGTTGAATGCCAATCCTAATCTGACCGATGCTCAAGTGCGTCAAATTATTACGGCCACAGCAGGTAATGTCGCCTAAAACTCGGCTGCTTTTCAGCCTCAGATTTCTTATCTTCAGCCATCAGCGAAAAGCTGATGGCTGATTCCCAGATCTCAGACAAAAAAAACTCGTTTACTTTTTCGCAAACGAGTTCACTTTCCATGATATGATTAATAGTCCTTTCGGTTACTTAGCAACTGCTACTGGTGCTTTGACGGGTTGGGGCTGCAGGTCGCGCAAACTGGGGAAAAGGAAGTGGTTTTCCTCCACATATTGCGCTCCAAACAGTCCTTTTTCAGCCCAGAAATAGCGATCAGTTGTATGCTCGTTACGCTTGACAATCAATAAAGCTGGTGGGCTAATGCCTATAGCTTGAATATACTTACGCGCCGCAGTTACGGGTTTATCCTCGCCACTTTCAATACTATACTGGGGTACAAGTTCAAGTATCTTACGTCCTTCTTGACGACGGCGACTTTTACGTTTCCGTTTTCTGGCCAACCCAATTACCTCCTGTTTTGGCTAATCGTTGTAATGATAGTTACAAAAGCCGTAGTGATTATATCCCTTCTAGACCAAGAAATCAAGTGTCTCTCACAAACCCAATTACAGACAAGTTTGACTAGAAGCTAGACTGAGACTATGTTTAAGTTTTTCTGACAAAAACACACCCCCAAATACCGATACAAAACTTATTATTCTTAAACTTTTTTTAATATATACCGTGATCCACCCCTAAAATAGTGACCAAACCCTTGTCCTAATTGCTTTTTGCTGGCTGCCCTCGACCCAAGAGGATGGTCATTCTCTCCTATGTACACTGGGAAACAAAACTCGCAACCCTAGCTGTATCTGGGTTTTCTAATTTTTTACTTTTTACTTTCTTGGTATGCTCTTCTCCTCCCCCTCCCGGACGCCCCTTAGTGATGATTTTATTGCCCTTTGTCAAGTGCAGATGGAACTTTTGCGGGAGCAAATGGAAGCTGACAGAAGTGCGGTTTATTTAACCGAACCTTTATCGAGTAATTTAATCCCAGTCGTTGTTTATCCGCCTTTTAATCCCCCTTCTCCCCAAAAAAAGCGGCTTTCCTTACAACCGGGGCAACCGGCGGCAGACTTGTTAACTGCGGTTAAGTTAGAAGATTTGTCCCACCTCTGGGGTAATCAGGAGAGCGTCAGCAGTCATCGCTTGTTTTTACCCTTAATGTATGAAGAGGGCATGATCGGATTATTGGTGACAACCAGAGAAAAACGACCTTGGCAAAGCTGGGAATTAACCCAGATGGAAAAAATCACCCAAACCCTCGCTTTAGCCTGTGTACTTGATCGCCAATTGGGGGAAGAACGTTATTATCGACAATGGCAAAGTCAGCGCCTCGATACCTTTCTCCATCAAATCCGCAATCCCCTCACCGCTTTAAAAACCTTTGGTAAACTTCTGCTCAAAAGACTTTTAGCCGAAGAAGGTAACGATCCCGCCATTGCTGGTATCCTGAGGGAAAGCGATCGAGTTCGGGACTTAATCGCCGAATTTGAGGCACAAATCCACCAAGAAAGCGAAAATTACCCCACTGTCGATATTCCTCTCCTGCAAGCGCAATCTTCCCCCACCGCCTTTCTCTTGCCTGCTGACAGCAGCCAACTAACTCCGATCGATCTCCATGATCTTCTCGATCCGCTGCTCCTTTCCGCCCAAGCGGTAGCCAAAGAGAGAAATATCGGTCTAGAAACGATTCACGGGGAAGACATACCACTTATTCGCGCCAATGTCCCCGGTTTGCGGGAAGTATTCAGCAATTTAATTGATAATGCCCTCAAATATACTGCTGCCGGCGGCAAAGTCACCGTCGAGGTAAAAAATGTTAAGAATAGTGTAGAAATTGTTTTTAAAGACACGGGTTATGGTATTCCGAGGAGCGATCAAGAAAGAATTTTTCAACGTCACTACCGGGGAGTGCAAGCGGGGGGAGATATAGGGGGTACGGGATTGGGTTTAGCGATCGCCAAAGAATTAATTACCAGCATGGGGGGGACGATTGAATTTATCAGTCCCAATCCCGATCCAACAAGTTCCCCCTACCCTGGCACGGTTTTTCGGGTTAGTATGCCGATTATAGCCGATGATCACCTCAGTATAGAAAGTTGATCTGGTCGTAAATTCTGCCTATTGTCCCGATCAGGAGATTCCCCGATCGATCGGTTAAAATATATGGAAAATATCAGTGTCACTGGTAACTTGGCTGTGAACCAAAAAAGAATTGACTAATTATGCCGACTATCGAACAATTAGAACCCGCTAATAAGGCCGATGTGGTAGTATATATGCCCTACTATGCCAAGGACAAACATAGTATCCTGCCCTATGCGATCGCTTTGTATCAAGCAGGATCTTTAGAAGGTCGTCGTCGCATAGAAAGCAGTAAAGGGATTCCCTTTGTAGCGTCTTGGTATGTATCAAAATTGCCCTCGGAATTGACCCGTTGTCGTTTACAATTTGAAGGACAGGCCGACCTAAGCTATGAGATGACGATTATTAACTCCGAGTTGATCGAATATCTCATCGATGCGATTAAAACCTTTAAGCAGCTAGGTTCGGCCGACTTTTCGCAGGGATTTTATCGGAAACTGCTGCGATTTGAAGAATAAAAGTCGGGACTGTACGGGTTAAAAGGAGCAAATCGTGGCGAAATCAGCCAAATCTATACTTATTTCTTCCCTGGAACCCCTCAGTGGTAAATCGGGAACTGTAGTCGGTTTAGCGCATCTCTTGCGACAAAAAGGACTAGAGATAAGTTACGGCAAACCAGTGGGCAATTGTCCGGGCTACGTCGATGGGCAATTGGTCGATGAGGATGTAGAATTTATCCGGCAATTACTAGAATTATCCCCCGAGCAGCTGCGTTTACCCCTGATCTATACGGATGTGGATTCCGTTGCTAAACGTCTACAAGGTGCAGATCAACAGGACTACGGCAATATTCTTGCGGGCTATCTCGATCGGGTTAACAGTGATATTACCCTCCTCGAAGGGCCGGGGACTCTCTGGGAAGGCAGTATTTTTCAGTTATCAATGGGGGAGATGGCCAAAATTCTCCAGACTCCGATCCTATTGGTGGCCCGCTATAGTTCTCCCCTGATTGCCGAGAGTCTGCTGAAAGCAAGACAGGAATTAAATAATCAGCTGCTGGGGGTAGTGATTAGTGATATCCCTGCCGATGATTGGGAGGAAGTACAATCTCTCCTGAAACCCTATCTCGCTGGCCAAGGGGTGGAAGTTTTAGGACTGTTACCCGCTAGTAAACTGCTGCGTAGTATTAGTGTTCGGGAAATCGTCCATCTTTTGGGGGCCAAAGTATTATGTCGGCCCGATCGTTTGGATTGGATGGTAGAAAGTTTAGCGATCGGGGCAATGAATGTCAACGCCGCTTTAGAATATTTTCGCAAGGGGGAAAATATGGCCGTGATTACGGGTGGCGATCGCACAGACCTACAGTTAGCTGCCCTAGAAACTTCCACCACCTGTTTAATCTTAACCGGTTCCATCTCTCCAGAGCCTCTGATTTTAGACCGGGCCGAGGATTTAGAAGTACCAATTCTCTCGGTAAATTTAGATACTCTCACCACCGTGGAAATCGTCGATCAGGCCTTCGGGAAGATTCGCTTACAGGAACAGGTAAAAGTCGCTTGTATTCGAGAATTAATGGAGGAACATTTCCAGATTGATCGCCTGTTAGAAAAGTTAACAATAGGGGCGTAATTTCTCCCCGGCTGCCGAGAATTTCACTGGAAATCCCTTCATGAGTCTATCATCCTCACCTGTGTCCCCTCCGGTCAAAGAAAATGACTGGAGCTTATTATTAAGACTACTTCCCTACGCAAAAAAGCAAAAAGCCCTGCTATTTTGGTCATTAATACTTCTTTTTCCCCTATCTCTCACGGGGGCAGTCCAACCCTTAATTATCGGTCAAGCGGTCTCCCTTTTGCAAAAGGAACAAACTTGGGATTTTTTGGCTCAAATGCCCTTAACAGCAGCCATTAATACCCTAATTATTATCCTGTCGGTTTCGATTATTTTACGACTGATTTTAGGGACAACACAAGGTTATCTAGTGCAGAAAGTCGGTCAGTCAATTACTGCTAATGTCCGGGAAGATTTATTTACCCATGTCACCTCCCTTTCCTCTAGTTTTTTTGATCGCTCTCCCGTGGGACGTTTAGTCACTCGTTTAACCAGCGATGTGGAAGCATTAGGAGAAGTTTTTGCTAGTGGGGCGATCGGAGTTGTCAGTGATCTGGTCAATATTTTAGTTATTATCATCACCATGTTTACCTTGCAATGGCAATTAGCTCTATTGTTGGTGTTGATGTTATTTCCCGTCACCGCTTTAATTATCTTTTTTCAAAAACAATACCGCAGCGCTAACTATCAAGTACGCGAGGAATTATCAAAACTTAATGCCCAATTACAGGAAAATGTAGTCGGAGTCAATATTGTTCAATTATTTCGCCGCGAACGCTTTAATGCTGAAATGTTTCGCGCTATCAATACTCAATATCGTCAATCCCTAGATCAAACAATTTTTTATGATTCTGCCGTCTCAGCTACTTTGGAATGGATCGGATTAATTGCCGTGGGAGGAGTATTATGGTTAGGCGGTATTTTTATTCTCCAGAAAACCATTGATTTTGGAGTTTTATCAGCTTTTATTTTATTCTCTCAGCGTCTCTTTAATCCCCTGCGTCAGTTTGCGGAAAAATTTACCATGTTTCAAGCGGGTTTTACTGCTATAGAACGCATTGGTGAATTAATTAGTATTCCCATTGAAATCACCGATCCTAACAGTTCTAAAGAGCTTTATTTTCCAGAAAAACGTCAAACTGGCGAGATTATTTTTGAAAATGTTTGGTTTGGTTATAAACCCGATGAATATATTATCAAAGCTCTCAATTTTACCATTCATCCAGGGGAAAAAGTCGCTTTAGTCGGTCCCACCGGTGCGGGAAAAAGTTCGATTATTCGTCTTCTCTGTCGTCTTTACGAACCGAGTAAGGGCAGAATTCTAGTGGATGGTATCGATATCCGTTATCTTCCCCAAGCGGAATTAAGACGTTATATCGGTGTCATTCTCCAAGAAACTTTTCTCTTTGCTGGCGATGTTACTCGCAATATTACTTTAGGGGAAAATTATGATTTTGAGCAAGTGAAGGCAGCGGCTAAATTAACCAATATCGATCACTTTATCGAGGAGTTACCCGATGGTTATCATACTCTTTTACGGGAACGGGGCGCAAATTTATCGGGAGGACAAAAACAATTACTCGCTTTTGCGAGAGTCGCTATTCGTAACCCCGAAATTCTAGTTTTAGATGAAGCTACCGCTAGTTTAGACGTGGGAACAGAAGTATTAATTCAAGAAGCTTTAGAACAGATTTTAGTTGATCGTACTGCGATTATTATCGCCCATCGTCTCTCGACTATTCGCGATGTCGATCGAATTCTTGTTCTTAAACGCGGGGAATTAGTCGAATCGGGAACCCATGAAGATTTATTAACCAAAGACGGCCTCTACGCTAGTTTATATAAACTGCAAATGTTAGGCACAGATATTTAACAGTTATCAGTTATCAGTTATCAGTTATCAGTTATCAGATTAAAGTGATAAGTTTTAAGTTTTAAGTTTTAAGTTTTAAATGATATTATAGCGTTTCCTAAGCTAGTGAGGTACACCTATTTTTCTTCCCTTTTGCCTTTTGCCTTTTGCCTAAAACCTATAACTTTTGTACCTCAGCAGACTGAAAAACGCTATATTCACCGATCAATCTTCACTAATTACTGTTTACTGATTACTGTTTACTGATTACTGATAACTGACAAACCCCCCACTTCCTTGCAAAAATGCCTTCGCCAGAGTCCGCTCCGTTATTATCACAACTGCAAAAAAAAGTCAATAGTTTAGATGTACCATTTTATGCGCCAGGGCATAAGCAGGGGGAAGGAATCGGGGAAGATTTAAGTAATTTACTGGGAAAAAGCGTCTTTAAAGCCGATTTACCCGAATTACCCGACCTGGATAATTTGTTTGCCCCGACGGGAGTGATTAAAGAAGCGCAAATTTTAGCAGCCGAGACATTTGGGGCAGATAAAAGCTGGTTTTTAGTCAATGGTTCCAGTTGTGGCATTATTGCGGCGATTTTAGCCACTTGCGGCGAGGGAGATAAAATTATTTTGGCGAGAAATATTCATAAATCGGCAATTTCGGGCTTAATTCTCTCTGGGGCGCAACCTATCTTTATCAATCCTGAATATAATCCCACTATCGATCTAAATTTAAATATAACCCCCCAATCCCTCGCAAATGCCCTAAAACTCCATCCCGACGCTAAAGCGGTGATGGTAGTCTCTCCCACCTATCAAGGGGTTTGCTGTGACTTAAAAACTATCGCCCAGATTACCGATCATTATTCTATCCCGCTGCTCGTCGATGAGGCTCACGGGGCGCATTTTGCCTTTCATCCCGATTTACCTCCGGCTGCCCTGTCTCTCGGCGCCGATATGGCTATTCAGTCCACCCATAAGGTTTTGGGGGCCTTAACTCAAGCATCGATGTTACACTTAAAAAGCGATCGCATTAGTTCCGAAAAAGTCGATCGAGCCTTACAATTAGTTCAAACCACTAGCCCTAGTTATTTGCTTCTCGCTTCCCTTGATAGTGCTAGAAAGCAAATGGCGACGCAAGGACTAGATTTACTGAGCAAAACTCTTGATTTAGCCGCTATCGCCCGAAAAGAACTCAATAAAATTCCTAATATCTCTGTTTTAGACTTTCCCCATTCTATCCCGGGTTGTCACTGGTTCGATCGCACTCGTTTAACGGTAATTGTCAAAGATTTTGGCTTAACTGGTTACGAAATAGACGATATTTTGCGAGAAAAATACGCTGTCACCGCAGAATTACCGACTTTCAGCCAACTTACTTTTATTATCTCCATCGGCAACCATCGCGAACACATTAATCGCCTAATTACTGCTTTTCAATGCCTGAAATCCCCTTCCTCTACCAGTTTACCCCCCACTCCTCCCCCAGTCACGGGAAATTTGGCTATTTCTCCTAGAAAGGCTTTTTTTGCCCCTACAGAGATAGTATCCCGGAAAAATGCCCTCGATCGTCTTAGTGCTGATGTTATCTGTCCCTATCCCCCCGGTATTCCCGTTTTGATGCCGGGAGAGTTAATTTCGCAGGAAATCCTCGACTATCTGCAAACTATTTTAGACCTCGGTGGCACGATTACCGGCGGTAGTGATGATAATTTGGCAACTTTCAGGGTTTTAAAATAATCGCAAAATTATCTGATATATTAACCAGAAAAAGGCGGTAATAGCAATGGCTCCAATGGCTGCCATCACGGCAATGATAGCAATTTCAGGAAACCTTAGAGTTCCTTGCAGTTGCGGAATTAACAGGAAAACGAGGGTAATTGCTGCTAGAATCGGTAAATCTTTCCCTTCAATCACTTTTTTAAATAATGCCAAAACTAAGCCACCTAAGATCATAAAGGCGATGACAATTCCTGCCGAGGGAACTAAACTATTTAAGGCAATTACTAATAATGTCCCCTCAAACCCTGTAAAGGCAGCATTAGCGAAAGTTTCTCCAAGAGAAAAGCGGGAAGTTTTTCTCATCACTGGAGGAGATGGAGGAGATGAAGGAATTGGAGAAGGTGGAGGAGATGGGGGAATTGGAGAAGGTGAAGGAGATGGGGAAAATGGAGGAGGAGGATTTAAAGCGGTTAAAACTTCTCCACAGGATTGAAATCTATCCCGGGGATTTGCTAGTAACATTTTATTGAATACTTGGGCTAAATCTGAGCTAATATTAGGGGCATAATTTTGCCAATTCCAGAACTGTTTTTGCGGATCGTATAGCTCATCAGGATCGCGATTAGTTAAGAGTATAACACAGGTAGCTGCTAAGGCATATAAATCTGTGGCTGCCGATACCTGATTGCCTAATTGTTGTTCGGGAGGAGCAAATCCAGCCGAGTAAATTGTTGTGGATTTCTCTTGTGTATTATTGGGATTATTGGTAGCCTGTTTTACTGCCCCAAAATCGAGTAAATAGAGGCGGCCATTTTTGGATAACATGATGTTAGATGGTTTTATATCCCGGTGAATGGAACCATTTTCATGAATAAATTTGAGGATAAGAAGTAGTTCTTTGAGAATGTTTTTAACTTCACTTTCTTGAAAGGGTTTTTGTTGCTGCTGGAGAATTTGTTCTAAGTTTTTACCGTCGATATATTCCTGGGCCAGATAAAAAAATTGCTCTTCTTCTCCCGTTAATTGATTCTTGACTTTTAAAGGGAAAAAAGCATAGAGATCGGGGATTTGGGGATGTTCTCGTCCTAAATCTTCTAAAACGTGCGCTTCTTGAAAAAATAAGGTTTTCGCTTTTTCTAAAGCTTGCGGACTTAAATTACCGGAAGGTTGAAATTGTTTGAGTACACATTTAGCTTTTTTGGGACTATAACGATCTACTGCTAAAAATGCTGCCCCAAATCCCCCTTGTCCCAATAGACGTTCTGGTAAATAACGTCCCCCCAAAATTAATGGCATCCCGCAAGTAATACAATATTTCTGCTCGATCGAGGTTAAGCGATTGTTATCGTCTAGGTCTAGGCACTGATTACGCGGTCTCGGACAGTGGGGACGCGTGCAAATAACTTCCATAATCACCGTTTCCCTTGGTACTGCTCTTAGTTTAGCTACTACCGGCAATTCGGGTTAAAATTTTTATTCTTGAGAAAGAGTTAAAAAGGGGGTCTGTAGGCCGACACGGATTCCCATTATACTACAAGGTTAGCAAAAATTTTGGAGTTTGTCAAGTCTTTGGCTGAAAAAAATTCAGCCAGATCTAGCGGTTATCTTCATGGTGGGGTGGGAAGTCTCGGTGCTTTTTTTAGTTGAATGAGCGGGCCAGACGATTAACCCCAGTGTGTAATAACTGTTCCAAACTTTGGCGATCGCAAATGGCTTGAAAATTGATCACAAAACAGGTTAAACCCAGTCCAAAGAGGATAAAAGTGGGGGCCATAACCACACCAATCATTAACCAAGTGGCGACGTGGAGAAACATGGTGACAGCGAACAACAAAGCTAGGGAAGCAATGGGGAAGATTTGACGGGTAGGACGACCAAAATAGAGAAAAAGAACGGTTAAAAGGGTGGTTACTAAGTTAGCGGGTACTAAAAAGGCACAAATCGAGACGCAATAGTGGCGAGAAAATTCAGCGAGAGTATTAAAATCTATCATGAATAATAGTTTACAATTGCCTGAGTCTTAGTCTTCTCGATTGTAGCGGAAAATTTACATGATCGGGATGAAGGTGACTGAAGACAGATTAAGCTGTGGTCGAATAGATTTTCGAGAGGGAGCTAAAACGAGGATCGGGGGATAGATCCTCTGGTTATAATGAAATCTGGGAAAATGACACCGCCGCATCCCGAAAACTCTCACCCCTTGCTAGGTATAATCGATCGCAGGAAAAATTTTATGAGTAAATTTGTCTTTGTCACCGGGGGAGTCGTTTCCAGTATTGGGAAAGGAATTGTCGCTGCTAGTTTGGGAAGATTGTTGAAAAGTCGGGATTATTCCGTCTCAATTCTGAAATTAGACCCCTATATCAACGTGGATCCAGGTACGATGAGTCCTTTTCAACACGGAGAGGTATTTGTCACCGATGATGGGGCCGAAACCGACCTCGACCTTGGCCACTACGAACGTTTTACCGATACGGAACTCTCCCGTCTCAATAGCGTGACTACTGGCTCGATTTATCAAGCGGTATTGAATAAAGAGCGCCGTGGTGCTTATATGGGGGGAACTGTGCAGGTAATTCCCCATATTACCAACGAAATCAAGGAAAGGATTCTCCGGGTGGCCAAAGATACCAACCCCGATATTGTCATCACAGAAATTGGTGGTACGGTGGGAGATATCGAATCCTTGCCTTTTTTAGAAGCAATTAGGCAATTTAGGAAGGATGTGGGTCGAAATAACGTGATTTATATGCACGTTACCCTAATTCCTTGGATTCCGGCCGCTAAGGAGATGAAAACGAAACCGACGCAACACTCGGTCAAGGAATTAAGATCGATCGGCATTCAACCGGATGTGTTAGTCTGTCGTTGTCATCTACCCCTACAACCGGGGTTAAAAGAAAAACTCTCAGCTTTCTGTGATGTGCCGGTGGAATCGGTGATTACTGCTCAGGATGCCAGCAGCATCTACGAAGTTCCTCTCAATCTGGAAAAAGAGGGATTAGCGCAACAAACCCTAGAATTATTAAACCTGGGTCCCCGATACCCCCATCTGGAGGAGTGGGAAAATCTCATCCGACAGATGCAATCCCCCGGTCAAAAATTAGAGATAGCTATTGTTGGTAAATATGTGCAGTTGGGGGACGCTTATCTCTCGGTGGTGGAGGCCCTTAAACACGCAGCTATTGCCCTTAATAGCGAGATAGAATTGCGTTGGGTAAGTGCCGAAGATGTGGATAAAGATTCGGCCGAAGCTCATTTAAGCGGTGTTGACGGTATTGTTGTACCCGGTGGTTTTGGGATTAGGGGTGTGGATGGCAAAATTAAGGCGATCGAGTATGCTAGGGTCAATAATATTCCTTTCTTGGGTCTCTGTTTAGGGATGCAGTGTTCGATTATCGAATGGGGTCGCAATGTGGCCCGATTAGAAAGGGCCAATAGTTCCGAATTTGAAGAGGATACACCGAATCCAGTGATTAATTTACTGCCAGAACAGGCAGATGTGGTGGATTTAGGGGGAACAATGCGCTTAGGTCTCTATCCCTGTCGTTTAAATCCCGATAGTCTAGCTTTCTCTCTCTACGGTCAAGAGGTTATCTATGAGCGCCATCGTCACCGTTACGAGTTCAATAATGCCTATCGTAGTCTCTTTTTTGAGACTGGTTATCTGGTGAGTGGCACTTCTCCTGATGGTCGTTTGGTGGAAATTATCGAACTACCAAAACATCCTTTCTTTATTGCTACCCAATTTCACCCCGAATTTCGCTCCCGTCCCAATAAAGCTCATCCTCTCTTTTCTGGTTTCATGAAAGCGGCCCTCAAGGGTAGAGAGCAAAAGTTCTCCCTGAGTAGTCAGCATTCAGCTATTAGTTAGGGTTTGCTGGTTCTATTGGCTCAAAATCTGGTTTTTTGGGGGGAAACCCCCGAAAATTTGTCATCTTACCCCCAGTTTGGCCTAGGGTTTTCCGAATTGACGTTGATAAACCACTTCTTCCTTGCCAGATTCCAGTTTAATATCCGAGCGAGGATAGGCCACACATAACAAAGCATAGCCTTCTTTTTGCAGGTCGGGGGATAATCCCATGCCATCACTTTGTTCGACGCTACCCTGGGAAAGTTGAGCGGCACAGGTAGTACATACGCCCGCATTGCAAGAACTGGGTAAGTCGATTCCCGCATCGTAGGCCGCTTGTAGTATAGTTTGATCTTCCCTAACTTCGATCGTTTGTGTTGTTCCTAAATGAGAAATTTCTACTTTGTAGGTTGTGGTCATGGCTAATGAATGATGCTTTGAACTTCACCTATTTTATCATTCTAGATTGCGGATATAGAAGAGAGGGGGGAAATCTGTACCTAATCAGGTTTTCACCGGTCGGCATATAATTGATTGTCATAAAAGATGATAAGATACTGAAAAGTAGTAACTTTTTCTGGCAATTTGCCCTGTAATTAAAAGAAACAAAAGAGAGAAATACATTCTCTCTTCTGCTCATGAAAATTATGCCAATTTTCCCATAACCAAGGGGAAGTTATTCTACTTGTAATTGGCTCTCGTGTCTTTAACCGCCGCCCAAAAAAATAGGGCTGTTAATGGTACACTTGCCGCTAGAATTAAGCCAGTGGTGGTATTGCCTAAATCCGGTTCTCCTGAACTAATTTCAAAGACACAACCCACACCAGCGATCGCTGCAATACAGGATAATAACAATAAAACGCCGCTTTTCGGGGTCATCTTCACTCCTCACCTAAATTCACTAATGCCTTTATTTTGTCACTTTCTCGACGGGTTTCACCGCTTGCACGGAAAAACCGTGTTTTTTTAATTCTTCATTGAGTGCCAAATCGTTATCTACTCTGTCCACGAACATGACACCATTAAGATGATCCATTTCGTGTTGAATTACCCGCGCTAGTAAACCGTTAGCTTGCAGTTTTCGCGGTTTGCCCTGTTCATCTTTATAACTCACTTCGATCGCTTGGGGACGGATGACATCTAAAAACACATCGGGAATACTCAAACAACCCTCTTCCGCTTTGCACAATTCCCGACTATAACCGATAATTTGGGGATTAATCAGAATTAGGGGCGTATTTTCGGGTTTATCGGGTTCACAATCGATGACAATCAATTGTTTATTAACTGCCACTTGGGGAGCCGCTAATCCGATACCATTGGAACTATACATAGTTTGCAGCATTTCTCTGGCTAATTGACGAATGCTGTCATCGACTTTAGTAATCCGCTTGGCCGGTTGACGCAAGACTCGATCGCCGAGATAATGCAGTTCTAAAGGGGGCTTTTCTAATTTGCGTTTTTCTACGGTAATAGTGGCGCTCATAAACTTAATTATCGATGGGATGCACAATTTTGATCTTAGTCACTGGCTCTGGGGCAAAAAAACCCAGACCCTTCATAAAATTTTACACTGATCACAGACAGTTCGTCCATATCAGGGAGGGGGGGTTGGGGAGATTTTTCAGTTATCAGTTATCAGTAATCAGTAATCAGTGAGGGAGAGGGGAGATTTTTCAGTTATCAGTAATCAGTAATCAGTGAGGGAGAGGGGATATTTTTCAGTTATCAGTTATCAGTTATCAGTTATCAGTAAGCAGTAATCAGTAATCAGTGGGGGAGTGGGGAGAAGGGAGAAAAAAGTTGATTGTAACCAGCTACTTATTAGTAATTGGTATTCCTAACCATTGACTTAATTCCGCTGCTAACCATTCAATTTCGGGTTTGCTCAGATATTCTTTTGTTTTACTGCTAATAGTATATTCTTTAGTCCCCGCCCAAATAGTTAAAGCCATCGGCACATAAACTCGATCGCCATCGTCATCTTTGGTATGATAACCATCAGCTTTCACCAGTTTATTAATATGTTGCCGTGCCATTTTCTTTTTGCCCGGAAGTGTCAAACCCAAAATTCGCTGAATGGCAACAATTTCTTGACTATCAATAGTGATAATTTCCTCCCCTTTGAGACAATAAATAATCCCGCCAAGCATTCCTAAACCCACAAACCAAAAGGGCAAGGAAAAGAGCAGAAAAAACCAACTCATCCACAGAGGAATAGAAATGGCTCCTCCTGTCCATACTAATAAAAAAGCATTCCAAGCGATGGCAAAGGTTCCAGGAAAAATTAATTTAGGGGTAAAACCTTCGGGAGGTAAAGATATTATAATTTTCTCCCCGCTTTTTTGCAACTGTACCCGACTCCCGGCGGGTTTTTCAAGGTTTGAGGAAGTTAATTGCATTTCGTGGAGAGTATTTAAAGCTTGATTTGCTGCCTGTGCTGAAATAAACCTTTTCTCGAGACTAGGTTCAATTAACTGCCCTAACCAATGAACAAAAGCAGGACTTAAATTGGCTAAATTATTTAATTGAATTTTGCCATCTTTTTGGGGTAAATCGGCGGGATGAATGCCTGTAGCTAGATAGATTAAAGTGGCTCCTAAACTGTATAAATCAGAAGCGGCAACGGTGCGACCACCGAATTGTTCGGGTGGCATATAACCGTAGGTTCCGACGATAGTTAAAGTAGCCTGTTCCTGTTGAGCAACAGTCTGGACAGAACCAAAATCAATTAAATAAACATTACCGATACTATGGCCAGAGCGATCTTTTAGTAAAATATTACTAGGTTTCAAATCCCGGTGAATAATTGGCGGATTAAGTCCATGGAGATAAATTAAAATACCTAGGATAGATTTAGCTAATTCTTGCAGGTCTGCTTCACTAAATTTGCGACCATTTTCTATCTGTTCCTTGAGAGATTTAGCCTCGATATAACTCTGAACAAGGGCAAAACCTTGATAGGTATCGGTGCGAACTTCAAAATAGTCGATATATTCAGGAATCGAGCGACAATCTAGATGTTTAAGAGTTTCGGCCTCCCGTTCAAAGAGTTTTAAATCTGTCCATTCAAAATCGGGACTGAAGATTAATAATTTGACGACAACAGTAGTACCCGTTTTTAGATCTTGGGCGAGAAAAGTGCGTCTTCCGGTTTGTTTACCTAACTGACTTTGAATTTGGTATCGATCGCTTAAAATTTGCCCTAGCAGCATACAATACATGGGTGCATCTCATATTTGTTTGTTACTTTCTCTCACTCTCTCACTTATGGTGAGCAGCAGAAGTTATTCAAAGAGGGCGAATGCAATTCGCCCCTACAATAATAATATTATTGTGCCAATGGTAGGGGCGCACCGCGTGCGCCCAAAAGCCCAAGCACCCAACGCCCAAAATGTCATCTAGATATTTCTCCAAAATTGAGATGCACCCCAATATATTCCTAGGATAATCCTAATTATGGGCTAATCGAGAAATTTCTCAACCGCAAGCTAAGAAAAAGGAAGTTTGACCGAATCATCAAAACTTTAGCGTCTCCCAGGATAACTGCGGCGAAATTCAATTATATCGCCCGTTTTTCGCCAATTCCTGGACTAGGCTGAGGGATGTATTTTTTCAGGAGACCTCTTGTAAAAATCAAAAATTGTTGTTAGGGTTAGGAGTCAGTAGTCAGTAGTCAGGAGAATTAAGAATGAATAATAATCAATTAAATGGTCTATTTACAGATTTTATGCAATTTAATCCTTATTTTTGCCGTTTTTGAACCCTGAAAAATTAATTATGCAAGAGGTTTAGGTTAAAAGAGAAAATAGGCATCAGAAAAGAAAATTAGTCCCTCTCCGTCTGGGAAATTTTAGTACAAATGTTCAGAATCTCAACTGCGGCGCTGCGATGTAGTCTGAAGGCGTAATTAATCTCTTGAGCTGCTATCAGGTGAGAATATCTAAAATACTGGATAAATTTGACATAATCAGAGTTTGTACGGATATTGTAGTCGTCTGTTGTCTTTTTTCTCCTCCTGTCTCGGAGTCTCCTGTCCTAAGGGAAGATTTTCGATTTTTACAAGAGGTCTATAGTCAACAGATTGGTGTACAAGGGAGCAGTCAGTTTAATTCCGATCGAGGTGGAGTTTCCTGATATAGTTTTAAAAGCAGTCGGTTCAAGACAAAAAGACATGGTTACTAGGGGCGAACGAGGAGTAGAAGTGAGGAAAAACGAGAGCTTTTCTCTGGCTTCCTATCTGGAGGAAAAGCGGTTAATTGTCGAGTCAGCTTTGGATAGCTCTTTAGTTATCGGCAATCCCGCCAAAATCTACGAGGCGATGCGCTATTCTCTCCTCGCTGGCGGCAAACGTCTGCGACCAATTTTATGTCTGGCTACCTGTGAATTGATGGGGGGTTCCCTGGAGATGGCTTTACCCACCGCTTGCGCCCTAGAAATGATTCACACGATGTCATTAATTCATGACGATTTACCCGCCATGGACAACGATGATTACCGACGCGGGAAATTAACCAATCATAAGGTTTTTGGCGAAGATATCGCTATTTTAGCTGGGGATGGTCTCCTGGCCTACGCTTTCGAGTATGTGGCTACCCAGACTCGTAATGTTCCCCCCGTACAGATTTTAGAGGTAATTGCTAGTTTAGGTCGCACGGTCGGGGCAGCGGGTTTGGTGGGAGGTCAGGTTTTAGACTTGGAATCTGAAGGAAAACCCGATATTTCGGCAGAAACTCTCGGTTTTATCCATACTCAGAAAACCGGGGCCCTGTTGGAGACTTCTGTGGTGTCGGGGGCAGTTTTAGCGGGGGCAAAAGGGGAAGATATAGCTAAATTAGCCCGTTATGCCCAAAATATTGGCTTGGCTTTCCAAATTATCGATGATGTTCTCGATATCACGGCGACAAAGGAGGAATTAGGCAAAACCGCCGGCAAGGATCTACAGGCACAAAAAGCTACCTATCCTAGTCTCTGGGGGATAGAAGGGTCCCGCCAGCAAGCTCAACAGTTAATAGATAGTGCCATCGGTGAATTGAGTAGCTACGATGAGGCCGCTGAACCTTTACGGGCCATCGCCGAGTATATTGTTAATCGTAAAAATTAAATTAAACGAGTGAGATTATGCAGGACTTCCAGCAGGTGTTACACAATCAAATACTGCTAATCTCTCTTTTAGCTTGTTTCACTGCCCAGGGACTAAAAGCGCTGATTGAGTTAATCCGCGATGGTAAGGTGAGTCTGCGCTATCTAGTCTCGTCGGGGGGAATGCCTAGCGCTCACTCGGCGCTGGTGGGGGCCTTGGCTACTGGGGTAGGATTACAGATGGGTTGGTCTAGTGCCGAATTTGCCATCGCTGCGCTTTTTGCGGTTATTGTTATGTATGATGCGGCCGGAGTGCGTCAGGCAGCGGGAAAACAGGCCCGGATTCTCAATCAAATTATCGATGAAATGTTCCAGGGAGGCAAGGAATTTAACGAGGAACGTTTAAAGGAATTAATTGGTCATACTCCTTTTCAAGTGCTGGTCGGTTTAAGTTTAGGTATCGGTATCGCCATGGTGCTGCTCTGTCGTTAATTGAGGTGTTTTCTGGGGTTGAGATAAACTAGATTTAATAACTAAAATCTGGGGTAATCACTCATGTTACAATGCTTAAAAATTGAAGGCTTTCGCGGTTTTCAGAATTTTGAGATGGCCAATCTTGGTCGAATTAATCTCTTAGTAGGTAAAAATAATAGCGGTAAAACTTCTATTTTAGAAGCGATTCAGTTTTTGTATGCTCAGAATAATATAGATATATTTCTTGAAACTATTAGCTATAGAGGTGAGTTTGGTTGGTCAGAAAGTAATCTACCTAGTCGCACTAAAGTTTTTGAAATTTGTCATTTATTTCATGGGCATGAAATCATCCCAAGTAAAAAAATTATCATCAGTGGATATGGCAAATCCTATCTAGCAAGTGTTACCATTTCTGTTGAAAGCATTCCTATACAACTATCTTTATTTTCAGACAAAAATGATGATCTAAATCAAAATAATGATCACAATTTCGACAATGAGGAATGGGGTAAACTTCTTTTAAGTATTGGATGGATTGGCTCACAAAAACCTATTGAAATGGAACTTCTTGCCAACGGTACTCTTGCCAGAGATTCTATAAGAAGAATAGCTAGTTTAAGCAGAATTTCCCATAAAATAGGTATTGATAATAAAATTGAATTGAAGTTCTTAACACCATTTTCTCTAACAAGTTCTGATATGGCAGCACTTTTTGATAACATTGTTCTCTCTCCTTTAGAAGATTTAATTATTGAATCTTTGAAAATTATTGAGCCAAAAATTGAAAGGATAGCCAGTGTTGGTTCTGGCAAGTATTTAACTTCAAATAATCTAGGTGTTAGAGGTGGGTTTTTAATCAAAATTAAAAATCATGATCAACCTATACCTATTGGCAGTTTAGGCGATGGATTTTGGCGAATGTTAGGATTAGTTTTAGCGATGGTTAACATTGAAAATGGAATTTTATTAGTTGATGAAATTGATAGCGGATTGCATTTTACTGTCATGACTGATATGTGGAAAGTAGTCTGGGAAACCGCCAAAAGACTCAATATTCAGGTATTCGCCACCACTCACAGCCGCGATTGTTGGCAAAGTTTAGCCGAATTAATTATCGAAGAAAAAATTGCTGATAATGAGATTACTATTCAAAGGATAGATAAGGACAAGGAAAAAGCAGTTTCCTTCAATACTAGACAAATTTACCTCGCTTCTGAAAGAGATATTGAGGTTCGCTAAAAATGACCAAAATACATCCTAAAAAACTCTTGGTAGAGGGAAGAGAAGAAATGAGAGTTATTCCCGAATTAGCAGAAGCTCATGGCATCTCTTGGGGAGAGAAAAAAGACACAGCTATTATCTATATTAAACCAGCTGATGGTATTGATAATTTACTCGATCGGGATAATATTTACAACGAAATCAATGATAGTGGACTAACTCATTTAGGAATTATCATAGATGCAGACGAAGAACCTGATAATCGTTGGCAAAGTTTATATAATGCCTGTTTACCAAATATCCCTAACTTACCTCAAAATTTACCAGCAGCGGGATTAATTATAACTCTAGAATCGGGTATAAAATTCGGTGTGTGGATGATGCCCGATAATCAATCGAGAGGGATGTTAGAGACTTTTTTAGCCTATTTAGTTCCCGATAATAATCTTTGGCAATATACACAAAACAAGGTGATAGAGGCAAAACAACAAGGGGCAACCTATAGGGATTATCATCTAGATAAGGCTAATATTCATACCTATTTAGCTTGGCAAGATCCGCCGGGGAAACAACTGCACGATGCAGTCAAACAAAGAATACTTAATCAATCCCATCCCCAATCAGCAATTTTTTTGAGATGGTTACAGGAGTTATATGAGATTTGAGAGAAGTATGGATCGACATGGGAATGAAAGCCCGATAATATTTCTCTGTGCTTTGTTAGATAAAACCTCTTGCAAAAAGACTTAAATTAATCGTGCCGCGGGGGTTTATCGGTCTGAGAAGCCGCCGGAGCGACCTTGGAAGTGGGGGGGATACCTTTGAGGGAAATGAGCGTATTCATCACCGTTTTTGCCACAGGAGCGGCAACAGTGGAGCCAAAAGTATTGGCACCCTTGGGTTCATCCACCACCACCAAAACCACATAACGGGGCGATTCGATCGGTAAAATCGCCACAAAACTGGTAATTTTAGCGTTAGGTAGATAACCCCCCGTCGGACTAGCTTTTTGTGCGGTTCCCGTTTTACCTCCGATGCGATAACCGGGGATTTGGGCTGCTACCCCCGTCCCCTTGCTGACGACGGTTTCCATCATTTCCACCACTTGCCGGGCTACGGTGGGAGAAAAGACTTTTTTGCTGGGATAATCGGGCTGCCAGTGCAAACGGCCGCGGTCGTCGGCTAATCCTTTGATCAGATGGGGAGTTACCAGGGTGCCACCATTGGCCAGCGCACCGTGCAATTGTACTAATTTTAAAGGCGTTAGGGATAAACCTTGACCAAAGGAAGCGGTGGCCGATTCAATGGCATTATCGAGAAATTCTGGTTCGGGTTTGAGATATCCTGCCACTTCTCCGGGTAAATCTACGCCAACCCTTTGATTTATTTCCAATCCTAATAAACTTTTATAGAAATCAACTCGCCCCATTTTTTGGGCAATTTGCACCATGGCCACGTTACTAGAGGTTTGCAGGACTCGGGCCATATCTAGCGCCCCATAACCCTGTTTAGAGGCATTTTTAATCGTCCAGGGACCGACAGTAATTGCCCCCGGATCATTGACTACTGTACTAGATTGAATTGCCCCTGCTTCCATGGCCAAGGCGATAATAATTGGTTTAAAAGTTGACCCCGGTTCGTACTGATCGGCTACGGTCCAATTTTTAAATAGAGCCACATTGGCTTTATAGTATTCATTGGGGTTAAAAGTTGGCTCACAAACTAGGGCTAAAAGAGAACCATCAAGGGAGTCCATAACGATGACGGCTCCCCGTTTAGCATTAAATTTCTTTAGCTGTTCCCGCAGGGCTGTCCGGGCGGCTCTTTGTAGTTTTAAATCGAGGGTTACTTCTAACTGTAATTCATCAAATTGAAAGATACCATCGGGAACAAAAGCTGGTAAAATTCGCCCGTCTCCCATGCGTCTTGTATTGACAGAAAAAGGAGATCTTTCTAATAACTGACTGGAACCTCTCTCTAATCCTGCTTGGCCACGATGTTCTTTGTCTACATAGCCAATCACGTCGGCTGCTACATCGTCTTGGGGATAATAACGAGCGTATTTTTCCTCTAATTCTACACCGTCAAGAGATAATTGTTTTAAGCCCCTAGCCACGGATTCGGTTAATTGATTGGCTAAACGAATTCCTGTTTCTTTTTCTTTAAATCTTTGCATCAGTTGATTAGTAGGAATATTTAATAAAGGCGCTAATTTATCAGCCACTTCTGCGGCCGGAATAGCAAACAGTTTTGGGTGTACATAAAGAGTATAAATCAAGCGATCGGTCGCCAAAACATTGCCATTACTATCGACGATCGCCCGCCGGGGAATATAGGGTCTAATACTTGTAGTTTGCTGTTGTCTGGCTCTTTTTTGTAATTCCTGTGCTTGTACTATTTGTAGTTGGTACAAACGCCAAGCTAAACCCAAAATACCCATCACTAAAATCAACCACACCGCCATCAATCGCCCGTTACTTAAAGGCAATTTTTTTAACTGTTGTTGCCGTTTTTTGTCGTTTAAATAGGACTTTCTGTCCCGGATTCTCCCAGAGGGCGATCGAGTTTCTTTACCTCTAAATCTGGGTCTTTTTGTGTCAGTCATGAGAAGTATATTTCAGTTATCAGTGAGCAGTAAGCAGTAAGCAGTAAGCAGTAAGCAGTGAACAGTAATCAGTAAACAGTAATCAGTAAACAGTAATCAGTAAAAAGACAGTAGGAAACTTCTATTTAATACTGCACAGTTAAAAACTCACATCTGATAACTGTTAACTTACCCACTGCTAACTGATAACTATTAATAGGCACTTCTTGGTCGAGAATTGACGGTAGATTGGGGTTGAGAAGCGGGGGCCGGTTTCAGGTTAGGAGCAGATTTACGCTGTAAAAAGATAGTTTGGAAGGGTTGGGGATGAGTTAATCCGGTTTCGGGTTTTTCTGCTTGTTGAGCTAGTTGATGTTTAAGGGTTTCATTGGTGGCCAAAAGATGGCGCTCGTGACGTTGCAGTGTTTCCAGTTTAGCAAATTCTTTGTCCCAAACCTTGGGAATATATACCGTCCAAGCATATATTCCCAGAGTCGAACCCAACAGACAAAAAGTAATCACGGCCACTATTCTTTCTAGGAGGCAAAGGGAACGTAATTGACGCGAGGCCACTTGTTTTTGTGTCGGGGCCACGGGAACTCTCGCCACCGATTTAGTCGCTGGTTTGACGGTGGGAGTCGGGGGGGATTGAGTAACTGGTTTAGTAGTGGGGTTGGGGGAAGTTATCCGCGACTGGGGACGACGTTGAGTCGCTTGGCTTTTCTGGCCAGGAACGGGAACGGGAATATAGGACTTATGGGCAGCAGACATGATTTTCTCTCAATATTTCTAGCTAGTTGTCGTTGTCAAAAATTAAGTTTCTCAAATTAGGAGTCGGTCATCAGGAGTCAGTGGTTCGTGTTAGGCGATGGATGGGGTTATAAGGGATGAAACCCTTATAGAAAAAGACATTGCTGCGATTTTTGTCAATTGTTTTTGCGCTAGAACGAACTAATCAATTAAGTCTCTTGCCAGATAAGAATTTAGTCGATCGAACCATGCCAAGTAACGAAGAACCATATTTAATTGATAACTGTTGCCTTTTTTCCTTTTTACTTTTTCCTTGAAAATCACTGTTCTAGTTCTAGACGTAAACGATATAAGATAGTTTGCGGATGAACTTGAGCAAGAATTTGATTAATCACTGTACTCGGTCCGGATGCCCCCCAACTACAACCGCGTTCTAGATAGATTTTGGCGGCTTTCCCGATGATATAGGTTCCATAAGCGGCAATTGCTCCCTGTAGGAGAGCGGTACTACCGTAGAGGGTTAAAGAGGTGGGATTTTCAAAAATACTCGCTGCTGCCGCTGCCGTTTTGCCCAGACCGATAATCACACTGCCGAGGATTTCCCCCACCAGCAACCCCGCACTACTAAAAAGTAGAGTCCGCCAGAGTTGACCGGCTTGGTGACTGGTAATCGGCAAGCCGTACAAACGAGCTAAAGCCCGAACTAGAGTCAAATCGACGATTGAAGCCCCCAGTAGGTCTAAAATAGCGATCGGATTAGCCGCAATCGCTAAAGCCTTATATTTCGCGTATTGCCAGATAATTTCCTCTGCTTGACTGTCCAGGAGTTCCAGGGTTTTTTCTAGCGATATTTTCCTCCGCTTCTTGCCCTTGCACTAAAGCATTTAAGGCCAGCAGCGATCGCCCTTCCCGATTTAAAATCGTTAAGAGTTTATCTTGCAGCTCCTCAATTTGGGGGGGAGGGGTTTCCCACTCACTCACCACGCGCCCATCGGGGTATTCCACCCGGACGGGAATCGGTTGCGGTTCGGCGGCTACCATAACTATCTCATCGGTAGTTAACAAATCTTCTAACGTTTTTTCAGCCCGATTGGTTCCTAATCTCTGTAACTGCTGAAAAATCTGGCGGCGATCGGCTTCCGGATAGAGGTCAATCTTATTAAACACCAAAATGAGCGGTTTTTTTGCCCGGCGCAATTCTGCCAAGGCCTCGTATTCGGTCCGGGTAATATCCCCCGCTACGATAAATAAAATCAAATCGGCACTTTTAGAGACTTCCCGGGCCATATTCGCCCGTGCTTCCCCTTCAATCTCATCCAATCCGGGGGTATCGATTAATTCTATCTGAATTTTACCCGTGGCTGCTGTCCAACGCACCGATCGCGGCCAGCGTGTCACCCCGTGCAGGGGTCCGGTTGCCAGGACTTTTTGACCGACTAAAGCGTTTACCACCGAGGATTTACCGCGACTGACTAACCCGAAGGCCGCCACCCGAATCACCGTTTCATCCAGTTTATCTAAGGCCGATTTGAGGGACTGCAAATCCTGTTTAACGGCGGCCTGAAGTTGGGGATTGGGGGGATAATTCCAATGGCGGCGAAAACTGGCATACCATGTTAAAGCCTGTTGTAAACTAGCTTTAGCCTGATTGTAATGAGTTTCCTCGAGGGAAGGGGTCTTGGTCACGGTTGATTTTTTAACTGTTTATTGATGCTGCTGCCTTTATTGTAGAGTTTCGGGGCGGTAACTTAGATGCAGTTATCTGGGGTTAGGGGAGATGGGGAGACTTTTCAGTGATCAGTGAACAGTGATCACTGAAAAGAAACCAGCGAAGCTCAAGGGGAGACAAAGAGGTTCAAAGGTAGGCAGGATAAAGACTCTAGCCAAATGGCACTCAAAGAAATAGGGGGGTTATGGCAACTACTCAAATTATTCTTGCTCTGTGGTTGAGGAAAAAAAACCTGTCCCTAATGCCGATGTTAACCAGAAAAGGGACAGATTGGCTCAATTGCATGAGATTATTTTCAAGGGCCAGAGGGCATCAGGAATTACATCATACCCATGCCGCCCATGCCGCCCATGCCGCCCATGCCGCCCATGCCGCCCATGCCGCCCATGCCGCCCATATCGGGGGCTGCGGCTTCTTTAACGGGTTTTTCGACCACGAGGGCTTCCGTAGTTAAGACCATACCGGCGATGGAAGCGGCGTTTTGAACGGCTGACCGTACTACTTTAGCCGGATCGATAATTCCGGCGGCGATTAAGTCTTCGTACTTGCCGGTGAGGACATTGTAACCGATGCTAAAAGCGGTATCGCGCACACCTTCCACGATCACATCCCCTTCCACACCGGCGTTGTTGGCTAACTGACGCAGGGGGGCTTCTAGGGCTTTGGCGACGATATCGGCGGCGACTTTTTCCTCATCGTTAGTCAAAGAAGCTTTGAAAGCCTTCACCTTAGAAGCCAGGTGAATCAATGTTGTGCCACCGCCCGGGACGATACCTTCTGCCACGGCGGCTTTGGTGGCATTGAGGGCATCTTCGATGCGGAGTTTGCGATCCTTGAGTTCGGTTTCTGTGGCTGCTCCGACTTTAATGACGGCCACACCGCCGGCTAATTTAGCGATGCGTTCCTGTAATTTTTCCTTATCGAATTCGGAATCGGTTTCTTCTAGCTGTTTTTTCAGTTGGGCGAGACGTTTCTGCACATCGGCCTTATTGCGGCTGTCTCCGGAGGCGACAATAATTGTATTGTCTTTTTCTAGGGTAATTTTTGCCGCTTGCCCTAGCAGATCGAGGCTAACGGTGTCAAGACTTAAGCCCACTTCTTCGGAAATCAGACGACCGCCGGTGAGAATGGCGATATCTTGTAAAACCGCCTTGCGACGTTCCCCAAAACTGGGGGCTTTGATGGCGACGACATTTAAGACTCCCCGGGCCTTGTTGACCACGAGAGTGGCTAAGGCTTCGCCGTCCACATCTTCGGCGATAATTAATAGGGGACGACCTTGACGGGCAACGGCTTCGAGGACGGGGACTAATTCAGCGATCGCACTGATTTTTTTATCGGTAATCAGGATCAGGGGGTTGTCGTACTCGACGATCTGTCTTTCTTGATCGGTGATGAAATAGGGAGAGATATAGCCGCGATCGATCTGCATCCCTTCCACTACTTCTAATTCGGTGGTTAGGGATTTCGATTCTTCCACGGTGATTACGCCATCGGTGGTGACTTTTTCCATGGCGGTGGCGATCATTTGTCCCACTTCTTCGTCGTTGCCGGAAGAAACGGTGGCCACTTGAGCGATCGCATCTCCAGCGATCGGTTTAGCGACGGCGGCGATTTCTTCCACCAGATAGGCGATAGTTTTGTCTAGTCCGCGTCTTAAGGCGACGGGATTGGCCCCGGCGGTAACGTTTTTCAGACCTTCTTTAATTAAAGCTTGGGCGATGATGGTGGCGGTAGTGGTGCCATCTCCCGCTAAATCTTTGGTTTTTGAGGCTACTTCCTGAATTAACCTCGCTCCGGTGTTTTCGAGGGGATCGGACAATTCGATTTCTTTGGCGACGGTGATGCCGTCATTAACGATCTGGGGGGCGCCGTATTTCTTTTCTAACAAGACATTGCGTCCTTTCGGACCGAGGGTGATTTTTACTGCGTCGGCCAAGGCGTTGACACCTTTTTCTAGGGCGCGACGGGATTCATCTTTGAAGGCAATGATTTTGGACATAGTATCGCTGTTGTGATAGGACTCCTTATAGTTAATTTAGCACTCTTAGGGCTTGAGTGCTAACCCCGGTGTGCGGTTATTGAGGAGATAACGATGTTGAGGAGATAACGGTGTTATGTCCCTACGGCAGACTGAATTGAGTTAAAAAAATAAAAATTTATCAAGATTTATTAATAATTGCGGAAAATCAATGATAACTATTGTAGCATCGGGAAGCTAACAGAATTTTAGCCCATTTTCGCCTTTTTTTTAGGAGAAGACAACCATGATTAATCTGAATCCTGCTATCGAACAAAAAATTAATCAATTTATTCTGGAAACCCAAAATAAATTTAGTCAGGATAAATCAGCTACCCTTGCTAGTTACCAAACAGAAGCGACAAATATCACTCAAGAGACTCAGAATTTAAGAGATGAACTTATTCAAAAACTAGGTGAATTAACTTTTTCAGACCCTTTACCTAGCAGAGAAGAATTAGAAAAACAAATAATAGCTCATACCGATCAGCTTGTGGAGACAATCCACCTTTTATCTACTGGCAAAATTTCAGAAACTCCTCTTGATACTTTAAGCCAAGAAACTGATAGTTTAGTTACAACAATTACTATTGTATTCGATGCTAATGCTAACGTTCCAAACTTGCCAAAACTCAAGGAAAAGCTAACTGCTTGGCAAACAAAAGTTAAAGATACTTTGGTTGAATTTTCTGCCACTGTGGAATTACAACAGAAAAATGAGTCTTTGATTGCTGAACTGAAGGATAACTTAGACAAATATAGTTCAATTCCTGAAGTAGATGAACCCTTTGAAAAGTTAGTCAAGGAATTTAAAGATAATTTTGCACAACTACAAGAAGCAAGTGTTTTATTTAAAAATTTAGACGATTTAATCAATGAAATTCAAGCTAGAGATGAGGTGATCAAACTAAATAAAAGAATTGATACTTTGCTGGAAAGAACCAAAGAACAAGTAGCGGGATTCCCTCCAGAATTAGACCGGGAAGTACAGGGGGAATTAGCTAAATTAATTACAATACTAGGGATAGCGCAGGTAGAACTCATGAACATTTCCAAACCTTGTGATATCATGCAAGTAAAGGCGGTGGTAGATGCTGGAGAAATTGCGATTAAATCTTTAACAGGTCAACCTAATATTAGGTTGGCACAAAAATTACGCTATGCTGCGAAAACGGGATTAAGAAAAATTCAGAACGGTTCTGGGTTTATTTCAGCAAACTTCAGAGATAATCTTTTCCATTCTTTCAGAATACCTACAAAAGTTTTAATTGGATTAGCGTTGGCTTTCCCTGTAAATTGGGTTATTATGAAATTCTCTCCAGTGAACGAGTTACTTTCCTTACCTCCAGTCATAAAAAAATCTAGTAGCCAAAATACTCAGGGAGAAGGTAGCCAAAATACTCAGGGAGAAGGTAGCCAAAATACTCAGGGAAAAAATAGCTCAAATCCCAAGGACGGAGTAATAACAATACCTCCAGTCATAAAATCTAGTAGCCAAAATACTCAGGGAGAAGGTAGCCAAAATACTCAGGACGGAGTAATAACAATTATACGTTTGATGTGGATAACAGGCACTTTAGGGGGAGGAGTTAGTCTTCTAGCTCGTTTGCAAGACTTTGATGATCCCAAAAATCAAAAATATGACGATGACTTCTTGCCATTTGCAATTGGTTTAACCAAACCCATTTTAGGGGGAAGTTTCGCTTTCTTTATTCTGCTAATTCTTAACTCTAACATTTTTCCCATAGAAATTCGGCCTAGCACTAAAGGTACGGGTGATGACACCTATTTATATGGACTTTTGGCAATGGCTTTTGTGGCTGGATTTAGCGAACGTCTTGTTCCCGATTTAATTAGTCAAGTAGAGAAAAAAGTGACTGTAGAGGCTAGTTCCACTGGACAGGGACTACCTCCAACGATTTTGATCGCTCCGCCTATCAAAAGTTTAGCATTAAATGGAAGCCAAGAATTTACCATTAACCCCGTTGGTAACTACACCATCACAATCTCACCGCCAGAAAGCGGTAAAATTGATAAAAACACCACTGATGCCAAATTTACCTACACTGCACCTGCACAAGGAAAGGCTGGGGATACAATTACTATTACTGCCACTTCTGATTCCGGACAAACTGCCAAGGCTACTGTCACTTTAACTGTATAAAACTTTACCAAGTAACGACGTGGGAATCATTAGGGGTTAGGGGTTAGGTGTTAGTCGTCTTGAGGGGAAGGGAAGTCGTCAAGGGTACAGTCAAGCAATTTACAAAGTTTCTTAAATTGATTGATGGTCAGGGTAGGGATAGTGACTTCCCTCTCCCAATTGCTGATCGTCTGTTTTGAGACTCCTAATGTTTTCGCTATGTCGTCTTGAGACAGTGATCGAGACCGTCTCTTAATTACTGGAGTTTAGACTAAAAAATCAGACTGTAAAGTCTAGTCTGATAATTAGAACGCATAAAAAAAAGACTTAGCTTGTCAGAAAAGCTAAAAATAAGGCTAATTTATTCATTAGGGGCTTTAATCTGCCTCTTTTTTGTCTTTTTTCTGTCGAGTTACTGTCTTTTTGACCACTGGATAACGAGGTTTTTTCTTCCTTTTCTTACCCTTTTCCCAACCTGGGGACTTTCCGCGGGGTTTTGGTGGTTTGGCGGGTGTGCCTATCACGGCTAAAAGTCCCGCAAAGCCTTGTGCCACTCGTCCGGGGGTTAACTTCTCCAGGGGTTGAGGCTTCTGCCACGGCAGCGGGTTGTCCTCTATCATTTCACGAGCTAACCATAATTGCCAAGTTAAAATTGGCATCAAATTACTCCATCTCTGCCCGCTTTCTGTATTTCCCAATTTCGCTTTTGTCCAATGTAATCTTTGTTTAACAAATCGATTCCAATGTTCAATAGCAAAGCGTTTTAAATAAAGCGACCATAAGGACATTAAAGAAGGTTGTTCGGTTCCAATCCACGCTAACCACATTGGTTTGGCTTCTTTTTGGGAAAGTCCTTTCCCTTGGCGTTGAATCAAAATGATTTCCATCGGATGCTCCGCCGATTCATAGAAATGAAATTGGCTCCATTTTTGAATTTTAACGACTCCCCAAGTTGAATCATTGATTTCAATTGATTCAATAGGAATTGCCCAAGTTATGGGATCAGACAATTTCATTTTATGTCCATGTTTCTTCGGTCTTCCTTTTCCTTGATAGGCAGGAGCCTTAGCAAAAACACAACGGTTAGGACGTAAACGCATTAACTTATCCGCATTTATCTCGGATGTTAGTTTTACGAAATTAGCGCACCCATACTCACTGTCCCACAAAGTTATGGGTCTTTCTTCGAGATGTCGGCATACTTGTTTAAGTTGTAAAACGGCTCTAGTTATTGGCGTTTCATGAGAAGTAATTCTCTCATGTCGTAAGGGCAATGCCCAACTGCCTTTTTCTTTTGGTATCCAGGCTAACGTACTGTAACCATGACCTAACGTAATTGGTTTTCCTGAAATAACTTTGGCCCCGTGTTCATAAGTTCTGTCTTTTAACGTTGGAGCTTCAGTTCTGGGCCAAGGTGTATGATCTCCTGCCAAGATTATCCGTTGTGATGGTTCGGATCTGGGGATTTCGCTAATATAGAGTTTCATCAATTTGTTGGTTTTAGGCCGACAATCATCGAGAGCTTCATACAGGCTTGACCACTTTCGTCGAAATACTGGTGAAAGCGATAATTCAACCAAAGAATAGACATTTTTCGTGACAAGAATGGCATCCATCAACTCGAAAGTGCTATCTTTAGCTGGCCCTAGTAGTTGATAGACTTCATTTCTAAAATCCTGGAGTTTCTGAGTAGATTGATTCAAGTTTTTTGATTATTTGACAATTTTATCCCATTATCTCCTTTTTTTGACTCCCTGTAGTCTTCTTATCATTAGACCAAACTGTGCAGTTTGGTTGCAGGTTGAGTTAGTCTAAACTCCAGTTAATTAGAAACCATTGTGAAAAGGTTAACTCCATTACTTGACTCAACATTATCGAAATATTTATGGGCTTAATTAAGCCCGTAGGCACGGCTAAGGGCAACTTCTAGAGGTTAGGCTCGATCGCTTCTATTCTCGTTAATCTGTCGGATGATTTCAATCATTTGAGCGTGTCGATCATCCATTCTCTCTAGATGCCGGTAAAAATCGGCTTGAGTCTCATAAAAATCTGATTGTGCGCTTGCTATTCGAGCTAGGTAATCGCAAAGCCCTTTTTTCTCCTGTTTCCGTTCCTCGCGGTCACTAGCGACGGCCTCAGCTAGGGCTTGAATAGCGCGAGCGTTCGATTCCACTATTCTCTCGATCCGCTCTAATCTGTCTTCTGACATTTTGGTAAACTCCTAATAGACTAATTTCTTGTCCCCCACCGATGCCCGTCGGATGGGGGAATAACTTTAATTATGGGCTTTTCGATGCCAACGCTGAGGAGTCTTAATCTTTTCACTCAATTACTGATAACCGATAACTGGTAATTAATCCTCTAAAATCCAATCATTCTCGATTAGGTAAAGATTGTCCTAAACTATCTCTATCTCTCGGTTTCCGTGGTTTTCGATGGTGATATTGGCATATAAATCATCGAAAAACGAGACGGCTTCTTTTTTGTCTTTAGCGTTGACCGTTACCTCTATCTCAAGCTTGAGTAATCCTGTAAATTCTTTCATTTTTCCTCTCCTATGAAAAGGGAAAAATCCCCCCATTTTCTAATCAATTACAGCGCGAATTTCTTTTGAGCAGAGAGATAGAGGGTGGTAGCGATCGCGCGTCGATCTTCCCCATCGACTCCCAAAGTTTCAGCCTGATTTAAGCATAAACCGTAAAGTTTAGCTATATTTTGGCTGTATTGCGCGATTTCACGCTTTTGATTGGGAGATAGGAAAGATTGGTCACTCTCGCTCGTTTTTTCGCTGGTTTTATCGATTTTATGGTCATAAACCGGCTTAACAGGTATGGGGGAATCGGGCAGGGTTGGCCTAAGTTGGTTAGATTGGGATTTTCCACTAGGGAGGTTTTTCCTCTTGAATCGATCGCAACTTGGATCTGGCTATTTTTGATCAAATATTTGTGGCTGTAGGAATCATCGCCGGGCTGCCATAAGGTGATTTTTTCCCCTTAATCGCGAGCGATCGCGTCGATAACGGTTCTTTCTCCAAATTTTGTGGTTACGCGCCGGGGGGAATCCGTGACAATTGCGTCAATATAGTCATTTCAATTAAGATTGAGAATATCAATCCCAGATTTCATAAGGGTTTTGTCGGTCTAGACTGTATCAGACTTATCTGAAATGACTATAAGTTTCATCGTGGTATCATCCTTTTGGTTTGAGATTTTACGAGAGAGGCGATCGCACTGAGTGGAATTGGTAGCGGTCGTTTTTCTCTATATTCTTGGTATATACTTAGGTCTATACACTTGTCAATACATTTTATATATAAGATTCTTATAGAGAGTGAATTTATTAAACAGATTTTTTTTATATACAGGATAATAGATTAAAGTCTATAATTTATACAGTATAGACATCAGTATAGAATATGGCTAAAAATAAAATTCTGGCAACTTTTAGAGTTGATGAAGACGATTGGGAAGCCTTTAAGCAGTGGTCTGAAAAGCGCGGCAATAGTGCAAGCGGTGAAATCATAAGATTTATTGAATCGGCACTAGGGAAGGCAACCCTAGACGATATGGACACAGTAGATAAAAAGATAGAAGCGGCGATCGCTTCGCTACGCGCCGAATTGGTAGGAGAGATCGCATCAACGAAAAGATAGGAGTTTAGGCAATGTCTAACGAAACCGTGACTTATTCCTTAGAAGCTGTTCTGACAAGGATTGAAGGGAAAATAGACAGTTACCAGAAAGATGTTAGTCAAAAATTCGACAAAATCGAGGAACGTCTCACAAAGTTAGAAATCGGGCAGTCTGAGTTAAAGGGAGATATTAAAGCCTTAGATTCTAAGGTAATAGAGACAGAAAAGCGCATTAATGACCTAAATGGAAGGTTGAATATTACAAGTAATGCTTTTCTTGGCATTGTCGGAATTTTGGTGACAGGAATACTGACCATACTCGGAAAAATAGTTTTTTTTCCTAACCCCTAACCCCTTGATTCCCTGACAGGGGGACAAGAAGGCTGAAATCCATATATCATAAGCTTTTCATGGTTTTAGCTCGAAAAAGTTCGCCGCACCATATCTCACTTATTAATAATAATTCCTAGTAAGCTTGCTCCTATCCCTAATTCTTTCGTTAGCTTTTTGCCTAGAATCGCTAGATCTATTTCTAGCGAGAGAAGCCAGAAGCCTTTGTTGGCAAGTTTTCTAGCTCGCTTGTCCCCCTGTCAGCTTGATTCCAGTGCCGTGACTTGGTAATAGTTTGGAATTTAGGAGTAGAAAAATGAGTAACAATCTCACCAAAGAAGCAACCGAAACCACGGCCGGCGACATTTACACGGACTTGGTAGCGATCGAGCGTTATTTGTGGTTGTTTAAAAAAGACCAAGAGAGCCTTCTAGTTTGACAAAAAAAGTATAACTCCCAATTATCCCGATTTCGGGTTAATGGGAATGGCCAAGGCTTGAACTTGAATTTTTTTTAACTCGGAAACTAATCGAATCGCCTGCTGTTCGTAGAGGGGGGCGCTGAGGGTCGCTGGCAAATTTTCCATGAGATCGCTGGCGGTTTTCAGGGGACAATTAGAAAAACGACTGATCACGGTGGGCGCTTCCGCGGCAATATTGCGATTAAAGGCTTTTTCCACCCGCACGCGCCAAGTTTTGGGAGTGCGACGACCCTGTTCCACCCGTCGCAGTCCGTTGATGGTGGCCAGCACCACAATGCGATCGCCGATGCGTAAGTTGAGATAGTCTTCGGGCATTAATTTCGTGGTTTCCCGTTCTCGTTGGTGTAGGATCGGCACGACTCGATAACCGTAGGCAATATCCCCGATCGAGCTACCATTGAGAGTATCTCCGGCTTCGATCTCGTATTCCGTCACCAGAATCGTTTTTTGCGCCCAACGGAACAGATAGATGATATTTTCTCCGAAAGCGGCTCCCGTAAAGGCTTCTGCCGCTACGGTGTTGGTTCCTAAAATGTGAGATTGAGGCAGAATTTGACTTAATTGTTGACTAAGGTTGTCGTCGGTGGTGCGGATGACTAAGTAGCTTTGGGGGTTGAGTTTGCGGGTGGTTAGAGCCACTTCTAAATTGAGGATTTCGTCATCGGTAACGATCGCTATACTTTTGGCCCTATCTAAATTGACATTTTTTAAAGATTCTTCGATATTTCCCGTCATCAGGGGCATTTTTGGCAGCATAGTCGCATCAAAATCCCTATTTAAGCTGACCCCGACGATCGCCTGTTGCATTTCTAGTAATAAATTAGCCACTTCTCTGCCGACTCGACCCAAGCCAACAATAACGATATGATTCTGTTGGGGAACTGGGGGACGGTTAGGGATAAATTGAAATCTTGATGATAATAAGGTTTCTGTCAAAATGGCGTAGAGAACCCCGATAAAAGCGGTTCCAGCCAAAGTTAAAAAGAGACTAAATAGCTGCATCCACCAGGGGACTGCATTTAAATCTTCGGGGTTAGAAGCACCGAAAACATCACCGTAACCACCTAATAAAAGAATCGCCGTTCCTGAAAGAGAGGAAATAAAGGAAGCTCTCGGGGCGTAGAGATGGAAAAGAAAAGTCCCGATCATTACTAGCAAGATAATAATAAATACTGACATGAAAGCCACCCGGTGAATTTGCTGCTGAAAACTCAATTGCCAGAATTGTTGTATTTCTTTGAGCAATTTTTGCCAAAAATGCCGCAACTTCTGGCGAGAATTTGACGGTTTCTGGCGGGTAGCATCGATGTTTTGATAGGTAGTTTCGATGGTGGTAATGGTATCACCGGCCCGGATAGTGGTGCTGGGAGACCATTGATAAAATCCAGCCCTTAAAGGTTCATCGGGGGCTGTGTGTGCTAATAGACGACGGGTGGGGGTATTTAAATCACCTAAAAAGCGATCAATCAAACCATCTTCGGGGCTAATTTGTCTCTGGATAATCCGCAATTTCTGACCGTCGAGATGCAAAAAACCGAGGGTTTCTGTGCCTAAAGTGGCTAAAGCAAAGGCATTGGCGGGTAGTTGGGTGGGTTCATAGGCGATAAAATTGCCTAAACGTTCCTTGAGTAGCTCATTGAGATTATCTTTAGAAGAACGCACCACTAAGCGGGTAAGGGGATTTAATTGCCGAATAATTAGGGCAGTGGTGGCATTAATTCGCTCATCACTGGTGACAATTAAAGCAGCCCGACAGTGCTCGATTCCCGCTCTTACTAAAATGTTTTTTTGACGGCAATCACCGATAATTATTTCCTCTAATAAATCGGGAAAATCATTAATTTCCCAACTGGGAGGCTGTATTAGTTCGATACCGACCACGCTAACCCCAAACTCTTTTAAAGACTTGACGCAGTGTTGTCCAAGACTACCCAATCCACACACTAAAAAGCGATCGGCTAACTTGACATTCCCAGGGACAAAGCTGAGAGATTCTTGGTTCATAGATTCTGCTTGTCTTAAAAAATAGAATGCTTTTTCAGACTTTTAATCCCCTCTTAATCCACTTTTAATCTCTTCTTAATAAGGGGAGTATTAGACAATTTTTACCCCACACTTGATTATAACATACCAGCGTTTTTATTGCGTACCCGTTGATACATTTCTTCCATATTTAATTGGGAGGCAACGAGATAATAAACTCCAGCAATATGTTTACAGGGATTTTGCCAATCGGGACAGGAACAATTGGTTCAGCTTTTTTCTGAGGGAAAAACCTAAATAGTGATTTCAGCTTTCATCGACTTGACTTTTAAACTAACTTCGGGATGAGACTGCTTTAATCTCGCTTGATAAACCTGAACATTGGTTCCAGCTTTTGGTACTCTAGAAGCCACGATATAGCATTCTTTTTTGGATTCTTTATGTCTTTTTTGTAAGTAAGAATGATTTAGAGTTGACAATAATTGATCATAAGCTTGTTCAATATTTTTACCCTTAAGTTCAATATAAAGAGCCAAGGGACAGGGAACATCAATTTCTAACAGCCAGTCGCATCTTTTTCCCTCGATGATTAAACAATTATCTATTTTTATCTTAGTAATTAATCTCTGACTATTATTATTGACGATGAATTCTTTCCCATTTTCCTTAACTTTGACTATTTTATTCTTATTGCATTCAGAACAGTGACTAATATCCATTATTGTTGAGCCTTTCTTTCTAAGATTTCTTCAAACTCTTGACTAAGTTCATCGGAGACAGCATCGAGGTTATTGATACCAATCAAGTTCACCTCTGTATCTAAGATACTTTGAGTTTGTCCATTGCTAATTGTGTAGGCTGACACATCTTGAAATTGAATAGTATTTTTATAATCTAAAGATTTTTCCGCTTTGACAGGCTCAACGTTAGCCGCCATGATTTTATTATTCAAAGCCGTGAGAATGTAGGGACTATGGGTAGTGAGAAAAAAACGACAATTTTTATTAGCATAAAGTAAGGTAAATAGTTCTACCATATCTCTTTGAGCGGAGGGAAAAAGATGGGTTTCGGGTTCCTCAATAAAGAATTGGTTGGATTCGGAATCAGGAAAAAACGAGAAAACTAAGAGAATCAATAACATTGGTAAGGCTTCTTGTTGTCCGCTCGAAGCATCAATTAAGTTTATCTTTCTCCCATCGGCATGATAAAGCCAATCTTGATCTTTCTCTCGCGCATAGCTGCCTGATAGAATCTTTTCGCTAATTAATTTAATTTGATTATAAAGTTTTTTATCATCTTTTTTATCTTGGAATAAACTTTCTGATTCGTTAATTATTCTGTATAGGCGTTGAGCATTTTCATAATTAGAGCCAAAGTTGATAATGAGAGGATCAAGATCAAAATTATTAGCTAAAAAGGCAAAAATATTATTGGTAAAGTATTTAACAAAAAGAGTGCGACTAGCTGGTACAAATAAAATCTTTGTAGAAAAAATTTTTTCATTGCCTTGAAAAAAATCAGCAATATTTTTGTCCACACATTTATTCAGATCTGAATAAATATCTTGAGTGACTATATTGTTATTGCTTTTGGCAATTTTACTCACTTGTCTAATTGTTGTATTGTAAAACTTTTTAAAATTATCTGAATAGGTAAATCGTAGTTTAAAATAGCCAGATTTGTCCTTATATCTTTCAATCAAAAAGTTCATGTTATCCAAACGATAAACTATTTTAAATACTTGCTCTTTCCATGCGTATTTAGGAAAGAATTCCTCAAATCGCTTCTGTATGTGCCTTTTGAGTTCTTGCTGATCTTGAAGATTAGTGACTAATAATTTAACTTGATAAAACAAAAATGTCTGAAATAAAAAAACTAATTTAGCAATAATACTTTTACCAGTGGACTGTTCACCGATGATAACATTGATTTTTTTAATCTCTATTTCCGCATACTTAATAATCAGAAAATTTTCAATAATCAAGGATTCCATTGTTTCTCTCTTATGTCCAGTCTCATAACAATACTAACAGGTTAGGGGAAGATTTTCAATCACTGTCAGTTGTTGACCTGTTTATTCTAATCTACCCTCCTATGGATAGATACCTAAGTCAAAAAGTCAGCAATTTAGCTACAGCGTTTCTCATAAAGATAAAGTGTAACCTAATTTGGCATCGACTCCTGAATCCTGATTCCCCAAAAGGAAAACTTATATTTTTTTAAAGTATCCCTGCATTTTTATTGCGTACCCGTTGATACATTTCTTCCATTACCTCGATAAAGGAAGTATCCTTATCCCAAAATGCAGGATAATCACCAGCTTTTTTAATGACAATTGCGGGAATAGTTGCGGATTTAACTAACTGAGGATTTTCGGGTAAACGGTGATGAGAGTGCCAAAATTCTTTGAGATCAATTGTTTCTAATGCTGGTATAGTTTCGGGTTTAGTGTGATAGGAAGTGACAGGGTTAAGAGGAATTTTTTCCTCTTGGATGGAGGAGGAAAGCAGCTTACCGAGGGGAGTTTTTGCTAACTCTTGCAGTAATTTTTGACGGGAGATACCCCGTAATTCAAATAAGAGGAAAGGATCCTGATCTAATTGGGAAGCAACGAGATAATAAACTCCAGCAATATGTTTACAGGGATTTTCCCAATCGGGACAGGAACAATTGGTGATAAAATCCTTTTGACTGTGGGGTAATAAGTGCAGATTAAGATCGCTAAATGCTTCATCAATATTATCGGGAACTTCTTTAAGCAGCAGTTTAGAGATCATACTCGCTCTTGAACCAAGATTATATAAAGCTTGTGACCACTCTGCTTTAGTAATTGGTTTAATCTCGATACTCACGCTATACAAAGGTTCTTTGTAAACCCCAAAGTAGGGATTAATGGAACCTCGCACCTGAGCAGTAATTAAATTACCGTCAATTTTGTAATTCTTGACTTTATCATTTTTAGCGTAGGAACGTCCTCGACTCAAACGCGCTGAGTCGGTAAATTCCTCTAATGCTTCTATAAAGCGTTGTCCCCACCAAGTTTTACTAAATTTATTCATAGGTTTACCTCGATTAAATAATTGTCTGTTTATTCAATGCGATTAACTGACGAAAACTTTCGTTATCTAATTCCGTTAACCAGGATTCATCATTACTAACAATAGCATTAGCTACCTTTTTCTTTTCCTCGATCATTTCATCAATTCTTTCCTCTAAGGTTCCCAATGTGACAAATTTATGCACGAAAACATTTTTTTGTTGACCAATTCTAAAAGCGCGATCGGTTGCTTGATTTTCCACCGCAGGATTCCACCAACGATCGAAATGAAAAACATGATTTGCTTTGGTTAAAGTAATCCCCACCCCCCCAGCTTTTAGGGATAAAATAAATACGGAAGGTTCTGTTTCGGGATGTTGAAATTCTTCGATCATTTGTTCTCGTTTTGGTTGAGAAGTCCCCCCGTGAAGATAATAAGTATTATAGCGAAAAGTTTGTTTCAGGTACTTTTGTAAGGAGTCCCCGATTTCAGTAAATTGAGTGAAAATTAGCAGACTATCTCCCTCTAAAATTACTTCTTCTAGCATTTCTCCCAAACGCTCTAACTTATGCGATCGCTCAGGAGCAAAAGCACTGTTATCCTGTAAAAATTGACGCGGGTGATTGCAAATTTGTTTCAAGCGCATCAGGGTAGATAAAATTAATCCTTTGCGTTTTATTCCCTCCGCTTCTTCTAATTGTTTTTCCACTTCTTTGATAACAACTTCGTAGAGAGAAGCTTGTTCTTTAGTTAAATTACAATACTGTTTGTTTTCCACTTTGTCAGGCAAATCTTTAATTATCTGCTTATCGGTTTTTACCCGACGCAGAATAAAAGGTTCCACTAATTTTTTGAGAACCGTGGACTGGAGACGATCATTTTGTTTTTGGATTGGCACTTCAAAAGCTTTACGAAATTGAGTTTCTTTACCTAAATAACCGGGGTTAAGAAAGTTAAAAATTGACCATAAATCAAGCAGTCTATTTTCCACGGGAGTTCCCGTTAATGCGAGACGATGTTGTGCAGATAAACTCAAGATTGCTTTAGTTTGTGCCGCTTTAGGATTTTTGATATTTTGTGCTTCATCAATTACTAAACGTTGCCAAGATTGCGAGTTAAATAATTTCAAATCCTTGCGAACTAAGGTAAAAGAAGTAATAACTATATCCTTTTGACTAGCTACTGTCTGAAATTCGTTCTCATCTTGATAGCGCTTACTACCATGATGAATTAAAACCTGAAGATGAGGGGCAAATTTTTCAATTTCTTTTGCCCAATTTCCCACCACGGAAGTGGGTGCAACTAGCAGAGTTGGTAAAACCTTATTATCTCCCTCTCTTTCCCCAATCAATCTAGCAATTACCTGTAGGGTTTTTCCTAATCCCATATCGTCAGCAAGACAACCATTTAACCCCAATTGTTCTAGGTATTGAATCCAGGCAACTCCGCGCTTTTGGTACTCCCGCAGCGTTCCTTGTAATTGGGGAAGATTTTCTATAGGTTTTAGTTGACTAGGATTTTGTAATTTCTCTAGCATAGAACCCAAAAAATTATCGGTTTCAACAATAATCTCCTCTGGGTATTCGGCAGCTTTTTTTATTAATTCAATCAGATTCATCTCAGGATTTTCCTGCTGATATTTCTGCCAAAAATCCAGCATTTGCTGCATTTTATTTTGTTCTAATTCTACCCATTGACCTCGAAATTTAACTAAGGGTGTTTTGGTGTTAATTAATTGTTGCCATTCCTCTTGACTAATAATTTCTTCACCGATGGCTAATTCATATTGATATTCAATGATGTTTTCGAGGCTAAAAATACCTTTACTAACGGGGGTAGATTTGCCCGATTTAGAAGTGGTTTTTAGCCGAACTTTGGCGCGTTGACGACCTTGGGGAGTCCACCAAGCGGGAATAATTACCTTATATCCCGCATCTTCTAAAATCCAAGCAGTTTCTTTTAAGAAAGTAAAAGCTTCTGTAAGGTTGAGAGAAAATCCCGTCGGTTTATCCGTTTCTAATCCTTGCCAAATGGGGGGATAAATACGGGCAGCATAACCCAAACTTAGTAAAATATTTTTGTCTAAATCTTGACCAAAATGCGCTTGTATGCTTGTTCTAGTTTCTGGTACTGCATACCAATATTCGTCTAATTCTAATCGCAGGGAGGGGTCTTGTTTAGAGATGAGGATAAAAGTAATTTGCCACTGTTCAATATTATTTTCTGGGGCTTCCGTTAGTTTAAAACCAAGGGTAAAATTAGATATATTTTGGTCTCCTAGTAATTGCTGTCTCCAAGTTTGCCACTGTTGATATTTTTCTAAAGCGGCAGCGGTTTGCAGAAATCCGGCAGTTTTAGTCACAGAGAAGCAATCACCTATAATTGTCTCGCTAATTTTTTTATCAAAACTGGCAGGAATTGCTGTGTTAGTGACAATTTCATTGAGGAGACATTCTGAAAAGTGCCGGAGTAGGGTTTTGGGATCGTATAATTGTGGTGAAGCATGGGGATTTTCAGCACCAGCAAGACAAATGCGGGGAAGATATTCGAGATAGCGATCGAGATTGGTTTCGTAGGTTGCTGATATAATTTCCCAAAGAGGATAGATGGCAAAGTTAGCAGTTTTCTGGTTATTTGTGGCTAATTCTCGATATTTAAAGGCAGGAATATAGTTATCTTTGAGAATTATTTCTTTAAAAGCTTGACTGTAGTGATACCAAAAAAGTAGATCTGCACCTAACTGAATCTCTGAGGAGTTGTAAAGACAGATAAAGTGCAGATCATTGAGCAGTTTAAGTACAGGACTAAGGGGATAACAATCAATTTGCCAAGATTGCCATTGGCTATTTTCTGGGGGTTCTTTTTCTAGATAACGCAGTAATTCTAAGGAGGGTACAGGTTGATTATCCTGGCTAGGTAAAAGAAAGTAGCGGGGGACAAATTGCCGACTAAGAGGATTATAATTCGATTGAACTATTCCTAATTCTCCAGTGAGAAAGCTAGTTAATTCTTCTTTGCTTAACTGAAAAGGATGAGGATTATCAGCAGTAGTGCGACTCTTTTTCGGGGTGCTAGTTTCTCCCCAAAGACAAAAGTTACCCTTCTGAATAAATTCATCCGTTGATTGGGGAATCCAAGTACCGTGAAGAATTTTCATGGTTTTTAATGAGTACAAAAGAACTTAAATGAGAGCAACACTTAGCCTCTAGAAAAATTGTAGCGATTATGGGGGAATTCTCCACACTTTCTTATTCTTATCCCTTTGGGAACCCAAAAGTCCTCTGGATAGGAGAAAAAGGTTAATAGCGCTTCTAGGACAAAAAACCATTGAGAGGACGTGATCGGCGGTTTTTTGAGCTTAAAGCTTATCCCTATATGGGTTTAAAGCTATTTTTGTTCTAGGTTTTGTTGAGGTTCCACTAAGAGGGATGTCTAATTATATCAATTCTCCAAAATCCGGCTAGAGGAGTTCGATCGGGTGCATCTCAATTTTGTCGAAATATCTAGATGACATTTTGGACGCACGCAGTGCGCCCCTACCATTGGTGCAATAATATTGTTTATTGTAGGGGCGAATTGCTTTCGCCATATCTAGATGACATTTTGGGCGCACGCAGTGCGCCCCTACCATTGGCGCAATAATATTGTTTATTGTAGGGGCGAATTGCTTTCGCCCTCTTTGAATAACTTCTGCTGCTGATCATAAGTGAGAGAAAGTCACAAATATGAGATGCGCCCAGTTCGATCCCCCTACCCTTTTTAAGGGGGAAAGGGGAAAAGGGGAACTTAAATTCGATAATTCGATCTGTAGTTTTTATGGTTGAGAATTGCTATTAATTAACTTTTACCCAAATACTGCGGAAATATTTTTCGGGATTATTTTTATCGATAATATCTTTACAGGGATTATTACCAACTCGCTCGATTGTACCATCATCGCTTAAAATCTGAAAGCGATCTGGGAAATGGGGATAAAACAACAAAGCTTCTGGACGAAAACCGTCAGGGAATTGCAGTGATTCTATCTTTTCCGGTGCATCTTCTTTTTTTCCTGACCAAGTATAGAAAACAAATTGATCGCCTCCATGAAATTCTCCAGCAATAATTAAATATACTTCTAAAGCAGGCCAAAATTCAATGCTACGAATTCCTAATCCTCCCAAATCTAACAGGATAGGATCACCAAAATCAGCCCGAGCATTGCTGGAATTATTAACTAAACTGTAAGGATTTTTTAGAGTTAATAAAAGAGCTTTATCGTTTGGGGTAGGATTACGAAAACCGATTAAGATATTTCCGTCTGGAGTTGCCGTTAAACCTTCAATATTTAATCCACCTTTAGCTTTGGGAGCTTTGGTTTCTGCTGTTTTGAAATCAAATATTTTAGCCAAGTCAGAGTCTTCGATAATATCGCGCAAGACTAACTGAGTATAAGACTCACCCACTTGAACTATACTAGAGCCGTCATCGGTAATTTTACTGGCAAAAAATTGATGACGAGGGAGTTTTCGTTCAGCATTTTTATTGCGTCCATGGGAAGTAATCCAATAGATTATGTCATTTAGTACAGTTACCCCCTCCAAGTCGATTTCTTTATTGTTAGGATTGTTTTTCAGCCAACCGTTAATGTCAATTGTTTCCAGTGCTTTTCCCGACTCTTGAGAGGAATAAACCCAGAGTAAATTACCTAATTCTGTATCCGTTTCATCATTACCAACAACAAATTTATTTTCTCCTAAAGCAGTGGCTGCAGAAGCATCACAAATTCCCTGATGTTTGATTTCTTGAATAATAGAAAATTTGAGAGATTGCATGATTGTATTCTCCTTGTTAACTGAAAAAGTGAGGATTGAGACAATTATAGGTAATAAAAGACAAAAAGACAAGCAATTCCTAGAAATAATCTGAGAAAGGACTGGTTTGAGGATTGATTGAAAATCTTTAAGGTGACAAACATAGTTATTTATTTCTGAGTATTAGGTAATATGGGTTTACCAGTATTACGCACATTGATAAGCTTCCCTAAAATATCAAACCAAAAAGGTGCGCCCATCGCCACAGCTACTCCTGTCATTAGCCAGCCCAAAAAAGCTTGTAACCAGCCATTTTGTTCTTTTATTTGTTCACCATTAAACCATCCTTTTTCATTCCAACCAAGGGGCAGAGGTTGATTAATTTTTTCTAAATCCTTGATACTAACTTGTAATTTTTTTGTACATTCAGCGACTTTGTTAGGATCATCTTTAGCGTCTTTAAAACAAGATTCATTAGTCTGAAAAACTTCTGTCGCTACCTGATTAATTCCCTGTCTTAAATTGGGATTTTTGGATAGTTGCTCAATGACATAAAAACTATCAATATTGAGCAAAGCAGCCGCTAAAAAACCAAAAGCAAAAGATACCCCCTTGGCATTTCTTTTATATACTCCCGATGTTCGCTCCATAATTTGAGTAAAAGTGTTGGCTATTTCATCAACAAAATCCTCCAGAGTTGGATTGTCATATTTGAGTTTGGTACTGTAACCTATTTCTATCAATCTCTCAATCGCTAATTTGTCTATGTCTATTTTAGAAAAATCAGAAATACTAGCTAACTTCTTAAAGATTCCTGTTTTTTCTTCAACAAGATTTTTTCCTAAAAAATCCGCTTTTAATAATTTTTCATTATCTGAAAGTTGACTATTAATTAGACTAATTAGGGACTCTGCCAAAACCTTTGGTTCAACATAGGAAGGACCAGCTGAGTTTCCAGTTATAGGATTAGTGTATTGATTGAAACTTGATAATAACGATCCATTATTGTACAAAGATTCCACCGTATTTTTTCCCAAGAATATTTCTAGGGCTTGTTTTAAATTTTTAGCCCGAAATTCTAGCAAGGCGGCTAATTGTTCCTGTAATTCGGAGATAATAAGGCTGGAAGCTAAGTAGATAAAAATTAGAGCAACAATAATTTCGAGAAGGGTTCCTAGGTTCATTTTTAAGACCTCACTATTGATTTTACAAGTTTTTGTTTTTAGTTATGACCAAACTAGATTAAGCCAATTCTTCGGTTAAAATGCGGCGGACAATTTCGGTGACAGCGGCGGCTAAATTGGTATCTCTTTCCCTGTCGGAACCGTTGGGAGTACGAAGAGCTAAGGAGAAAGTTCTCAGTTTAGCTGGTTGCACACGATTATCAACAAATTTGACGAAAGCTACATAAGCAAAGGAACTAGGTCCGAAGCCAACTTTAGAAATTACCACAGGTTGACTAATCATATTTATCACACCTAAAGTTTCTAAAGCGACATCAATATATCGTGCTGCATCGGTTCCCATAGCACGAACAACGGTTTCTAAACTATTCCATTGACTACCGGTAAAACGAGTATTAGTAGTTAAATGCAGATGCCATCCTAACATCGTAATTAAACGCACTAAATCATAAGTCGATACATCATTGGTTCCCGTGGTATTATCTGCTGGTGATCTTAAGACGGTGGCACTGCTACTTAAATCTTTGATAATTGGATCTTTAATCAGAGAAGGATTAAAATATCCCCCAGTAAATTTACAACTGGTATTTCCCGTTTGAGCTTTTAGCCAAGCTTCCAAATCTGGTCGTTTAGTAAAACGTTTAAATAAGGCTCCAATTTGATTCGAGCGTCCCAGAGAACCATGGGCATCTTTCCTATAGGAAACCATATCAACCACCAGATCAAAAAATTTAGGTTTGGGAGAATTAGCTGGTTCAATCACACAATTATCAACATCAACTGTAGGGAATTTCCCATTAATTTGTTCAATTGCGTTAAGAACTCCAATGAATTTAGTGGCACTGAGTAATTGTTCTGGATTAAGAGCATCTTTCCCTAACCAATGGGTTTTGATGGGACTGTTGCCATCACCAAAACTTCCCACACACACACAAGCATGAGAGATGTTACTGGCTAGAAAATTTAAGCCTGTTGTGTCAATATTGGGCAAATTTCCTCGTTGAGGATAATCGCTAAAAGTAATAGTTTTCCCCGATTCTGCTAGGGTAAAATTAGTTCCGTAGGAAACTAAATTAGTCCCGTCCGGTTTCTGTTTTAAGTGTTCAGGATAGTCATCTACTTCCATCGCAAAAGGTGAATTCCGCAGTGTTCTAGCGACGAATGACTGAGTTACTCCAATATTGACTGGTGCAATTGAATTATCTTGGATGGTGGTTAATTTGTTAAGTATAAATTGAGTATTTTTGGCTTGAATCTAAGATAAAGGGTAGCTGTTTTGTATCAAGTAAATTAGTAGCAATATTAGGATTAATTGCCACTGTGTCAGAAGGAAGTCCAGATAAATCCAAGGCTTGACAAAATTCTTTAAGTCCTCGCCAAGTAAAAGTATCTCCAGTGCCTAAATCACCATCAATCCATTGTCCACCGGGGTATAACCCTAAGTTAGCTAGTTTAGTTTGAATTTCTCTTACTAACCCTTGATCCGCTTTTAGTTGGGAACGGGTCAGAGTTTTGTTATCGTTAACAATGTCTTGTAAAGTTGCCATAGTTTTGTCCTTGAAAGAGATTAGGAAAGGATAGGAAAAGTATTAAAGCAAATTCTTAATGACAACAAACCAAGGTCGAGTAGTGTCCTTTACTTTACCATTGGTATCAAGTTTTAGGGTCTTTTGGGTAACTGAATCGCTGACATTTCCTCCAATAATATCAATTTCATTCGTTCTTTTTGCTACTACCAAATCACAATGAGAAATATAATTGTCAGTGGTATCATAAGTAACTCCTGATTGACGAGGAGCGCAAACTAAATCACCAATTTCTGGAGTTACTTCATCAATTTTAAAAGCCACAAAAGGAGCATTAATGACTTGATCTTTGCGTTTTTTAACACTATCTCGAATATAAACTGAATGACTCGCATCTCGCTTAAATTTATCGGCCGCACCTGCTTTTGTCATGATCCAAGAAATAAAGGCCGCTGACCAAGGTACATTACCTACATCAGTAGGATCATCAATATCGGTACGATTTAAACCTTCTTTCCAGTATTTGACAATTCGCTGCCAAAAGCCATTTTCTCGTTCTTTTTTAGTTCCTTTTTCAAAAAATTCCCATTCTTCAGTAGCTATATCTACTAAAGTTTTCTTGAAGTTAGGATCAGAAAATATTTCGACATGGGAGATAAAAGCAAACCAAGTGACAAGACCATTTTGGGGAGTGACTAATTGAATTTCCCAATGATTATTAGGTGCAGAACGATATTGCAATATTTCTAAAGTAGCATCTTCAGGTAAAGTAATTTTCTGGGAATCACTTAAGCTAATGCTATCTTGAGGGAAAGACTTAATAACAGTGTTGGTTAATGCTTTGAGAGTTTTATTAGCCATGATAGTCTCCTTAATGAATAAAGAACAATTAGGATTTGTGCAGTGTATTTAAAGCACTTTTAATCTGGGTATCAGTAATCACAAAAGCAGTGAAGGTTTTGCTAGAATCACTCTTAACATGGGAGAAGGGATTTTTATCCGTAATTCCCAAAAAAGTATCAATCTTATTTCCTTTAATTGCACTTCCCACATCCGCTGCAAAGAAATACCCATCATGCTTCACCTTTTTACCCGAAGGCAAAATGACTTCTTTTCCTCTTGCATCAGGAATATAAATAACTGTTCCTAAAGGAATCACGGTTTTATCAACGGCAATAGTACGATAAGGAACTAAGATAAATCCCCCTGAACCATCCCCAAAGAGTCCCTTAGCTAAGGCAAATAAAGAGCGATTCATGGCTTGGACAATGGAATCTTTTAAGCTCGGGAAAAAGGGTTTACAATTAGTTTGAGCGGTTGTTCCTGTGGTAGCAAAGTTAAAGGTTTTTAGGGTATTGCTATCGGTTTTAACTTGTACAGTTCCTTCTAAAGCGGCCGTACACCAGTCTTTTTTAGACAGTTTAACGCCTAAAGAAGTACCACTGGAATTTTTTAAGGCAATGGCATCGGTCGCACTACTCGCTTGAGCTTGATGAACAAAGTAGAAAGTAGAAAATAGGGTCAATTTTTTATCTTTAACGCCTTCTGTCGGTTCAGGAAAATCAAAGATAATTTGAGATTCAGTTAGGGCAATTAGGACAGGAACAAATTTATCCTTTTGAGCGGGGGGAGTATAGCTAACTTGTGCGAATGCAGGAGAGACAAAGCTGCTCATAAGAATTAGATAAATTCCTGCGATAATTAATAGTAAGTGTCGCAAATATTGATTCATGATTAGCTCCTAAGAACCAATTTCAGTAAGGATATCATTAAGTTGTTTTGACCACTGGTCTAGGTTAAAATTCTGGGGATCGTCGTGATCTCCTGCGTCAATATCTAACACGACATGAAAAGCGGGAATTAACCATTTTCCGCGCCGTACACTGGCGGCAATATAAACAACTGCTAGGCGATCTAATTGTGCTTTGGTAAACCCCGGTTCGGGCGATTTAGCATCATTTTTTGTCGGTGGAGAACACTGTGTTTGACCAGAGTTAGGTTGACATTTTCGGGGTTGAACTAATTCAACTGCCAAAAATAAACCCTTACATTTATTGACCCCACAAAATTGATCTGATTCTCGTTTTGTAGAACGCCAAGGGATATTAAAATCCTTACGAGTGACGGAATCTCCTACTCGATTAATAATGATATGAGCAGGGGATTTTTCGCCACTACCATATTGATTTAAGTTGTTAAACCTCCAACTAGCTCCATTAATATTATTGGGAAAGGGATCATTTCCCAAATTAGGAGTGCTGGTATCATGAATAATAAAATAACGAGCCAATTCTGCACTGGGATTATTATTATTAGTTCGTGAGACAGGGTTATCTAATGAACCGCCAATGTCTGCTTCGTTAATTCCTTGAGCTTGTAGATATCGTCTTAATTGCTCTTTACTGATATCAATGGTGGGTCTAGTTAAGAGTTGATCGAACGGAACAGGTAAACTGGTTAAAGTTGGACCCACATTCCCAAAAATCTTGGGTTGACGCAATAAACATTTAGCCTGATCGATAGAAGAAATTTGAGAAGTCGGTACTATTTGACAAACGGTTTGAGCTTGGATTTTTGCTTGAAAAAATAAGATTATTACTAAAGTAAATCCAAAGATCATGAATCGCTGAAAAAGCTTAAATAACACGGCTTTATCACTCCTTGAAATCTTGAAATACATAGAAAGACAAATTTCCTCTAACTAGATAACTGGACATGACTGACTAAAATTGATGCTTGAGATCGGCAAGCTGAATTGATGACGATAACCCCAAGAAATTCGAGGAAATCAAGCTAGATAAAATTGTTGATAGCCGACGCTAACAGGTGTGGTGGTTCCTTTCAAAACAAAGACTGCATCGTTAAAGAACTTCATAAAGCGATCGCAGTGTGCGGAAGTACCAATGGGAAATTGACGCATTCGCCAACGATTATTGGAATTTTTGTTTTCAAATAGAGAACCAGCATTATAAGCACAGGCAACTTTGGGCGGATCTAACAAAGTTTTCAAGCGTTGATCAGCAATAAATGACGTTCCTGCTTGAATAGAAATACTGGCATTTTTCAAGTCATCTCGATCGATGGTTGAATTATGTAATGTACCTCTGGCCGTAGAAATTAATGTCTGCATTAAGCCAACACTGATCAAATGAGGGGTGATAGAATCAGATACATAACCCGGTTCTTTGCGGATAGCGTCTGCTTTTCCGTTCGATTCGGTGGCGATGGTGGTAATAATAATTACTGCCGGAACATTAAAGTGTTTTGACCATTGATTAATTTCATCAGAAAAATTATTCCAAATTTTGGTGACGGTTACTGGTTGACCACTGGTTCTCTCAATGCCGCTACCCTCAATTTCTACTCCATCTTCTACCAATCGCCAGCGTACACTATTAGGAAAAGCCTGATGAAAATCTTCTAGGGGATTATTGTCATTGTCATCGGCAAGATCGGGAATTTCTAAAACTTGTCCCACGGAAATTTGATTGGGATTGGCAATATCGTTGGCTTCTTGAACTACCACAAATTTTGAAGCATCACCATAAAATTTTAAAGCAATTCCTCTGAGGGTATCTCCAGATTTAATCGTGTACGTTTGCATAAAATCATCTCCTGAAGTTATCTTATCGATCTTTACTCAATTGTTACTGTCCGAGTTGTGCCATCCCAAGTTACAGAAAGATTGAGAGCTTGCGCCAAATCTACTATTTTCACAAAGCCGAATTGTTCAATTTTCTTGAGGATTTCATTTTCGCTAGTTCCATCGGGAATATCCATAGGTTTATTGCTATGTTCAATCAACAAAAATCCTAAAGATTTTGCGTCTTCTCCATCGACAAATTTTAATTCCATCACTTCTTGATCACTAGCAGCAACAATTTGCCAATTAAAAGTATCTAGCAAAGGACGAATCTTGACGATACTTTTTTCATTAAATATCTGCGCTTCTCGGAAGGCTTTTCCTTGAACAACTGCTGTGATACTAGCTGGAGTTTCCACTAAACCAGAAACGCCCGTTAATTTGGTTTTGACTAGCGTTCTAAATTGCTCTCCTACCTGTATTTTACTTAAGGATGTATCCCAAGGTAAAACCATCGGATCCCATTTTCCGCGTTGGGGTTTATTAGGAAACTCCCGTTCCACTTCTCCATGACCTAAAACGGTTTTAGCTGTTACTTCAATATCATAAAAATCACACAGTTCTGCTACTACCTGCGCCATGGTTTCCCATTGATTTTTAGTCATCGGAAACTTACCCGCATTGAAGGGTTTTTCCACAGCACCACTCATACAACAGACGCTAACTCCGATTGAACCCGTACCAAACAGTGCCGTATGAGCCGCATAAACATTATCTGCGGTGGAAACATTATCTTTAATTGAGTGAGTTCCTCGCACTAAGTTACCATCATCCTCGATTAAAATATGATAATGAGATTTATCGTTGCTAGATGCTTTATGTCCCCCTGCTGTCCAGTGAATAATGATTCTTTTCATCGAACAGTTAGGCATCCATGTTGTCGGTACAATTCCCATAATTTTTACCTCTCAATTGTTCAATTATCTGGTTAGTAAATGAATTAAACTAAGCTCTCACAGGAGGGCGAATGGCAAAGTGAATGTGGTTATCATGACCAGTGGCAAAATTGCATAGTTTTTGTCCCAAAAAAGTTTCACCCATCAGGGTTGTGTCATTAAAAAACACTTGACTAACCAGTTTTTGCCGTCTCATGGCTTTAATCAGAGCGCGGGCTGCGGTTCGATCAAAATTGCCACTTTCCCAAGTGATTCCGCCATGTTGTCCATCCGTGCGCGGAAGCCTTACATCACACATTAAACCCGTCTCATGGCCTGCGTGTTGCGGGGTGTCTCCCCCTGTGGGTTTACTAACATCATTAATAGAAAAAGCGGCCTTACTGGGATTAGAAACTCGGAATGTATTATGATAGTCAGCAGCAATTTCTAAGATGGCATCTGCTAACCAACTTGTTCCAAAATCATGATCATCATTGGTTTGATTTTTCTCATGATTAATTAAGCTAATAGAAGGATTACTATCGGGCATGGTTTGCCAACGAGGTGCATTAGCGGCTTCTAACCATTTCTGAGTGGTATTTCCCACATCTATTCTTCCATCTCCTATTAATTTTTCTTCCCCTGCAATAATTGATTGAAAGAGTTTGATGGCAAGAATAAAACCTGTATTCAAAGCTGCACTATTAGGATCACCGACAAAAGTATAGCCGAGGGAATGTAATCGCTGTTTAACCGCAATCTTATCGGCTGTTCGGTTGATTCCTCCTAATCCAACACTTCCCGTTAAATTCAGGGTAATTGCACCTGTTTCCTCGGGTAGAGAAGCCTTGATTTCGATTTCTACACTTTGATTATCAATGGCTATTTTAACAATGCGATCGCCTGCTTGTAAAAAGACAAATTCGGCTTTCCATTTCCCTCCTTCTTCTATTTCAATATCATCTAGAGGGAATTTATTATCAACTAAAACGGTCAATTTTTTGCCTTTGTCGGCAGCAGCGGCGGTTCCTTCAATCTGAAAACTTTGTCCCACTTCCACTTCCTTGGGAAAACTGGTTACTTGTAAGGTATCGGGGGGTGGTGGAATAACAATTCCGTTGGTTTTTGCTAGTAAAGTCCTCGCTTCGGGAACAAGTTTTAACACTTTGCTAATATAACTTATATCGGCAGCAAAGCCTTTACTTTGAATAAAACCGATAAAGTTTTCAGGAGTTTGAGTATTTTCTTCTAATCCTTTATAGGTTTCACGGGTTAAAAATTTCCAATAACCTCGCAGAAATTTGTCAATATCCGTGAATAAGCAGAAGTCCATCGCTTCCGATTCAGAAGGTACTTTAATCGATTTAGGAGTAGCAAAGGGAGTCATTTCCTTGCGCCATTTTAAACCAGCGAAGTTTTTCTGTTCCTCGGCTAGTTTACTGGTGGCTCTGGCGGACTCTAATAGCCATTGAGCGAGAGAAACTTCTTTTAAATGACTAAAATGATCGGGAGGAATGTCTGTGAGATTAACCGATCTTTGAGAAGTGTTGTCAACTTCTTGAAAAATAGTAGCTAAGTCAGTTTTAGCATATTGTTGAACTAAGTCATCCAGTAAGGCCATTGCCATCTCCTGTTAGCAACAAAGAATAAATCATTTTTGATTGGGTAAGAATAGACCGAAATTTCGGTCTATTACACTATTTCGGCAAACTCTTCAAACACAAAATGTTCGTCCCGATTGCCAAAACTTTTATCAGGCCATTTCACAAAAAAATGTCTTTCTTCTCGGCGCACATCTAACACCGGATAATCTCCCGGTTCAATCTCAACTAAGGTACTTGCCTCTAATTCAGAAGATTGCTCTGTGGAGGGTTTAAGAACAGTTTTTTGAGTAATTCTTAGGGTCGCTGGTTCTGGTGTGGAGTTGTCCTCAGCATCCCCAATTAAACCAACTTTAATCGCTTCTGCCATCTTTTCTGCATCAAAAAGAGCCATGTCTGCTTGGGAATCCACAAAGCAACATTCAATTAAAATCGCTGGCATTGAAGTATTTACCAACACAGAAAAACGGGTATTTTTTACTCCTCTATTTTTAAATCCTAGCTTGACAATTTCCGTCAAAACTGATTTAGCGATCGCTTGAGAAGTTTGACTAATACCATAAACCTCCGCTCCCATTGCCTTTGTGTTAAAGGCATTAAAGTGAATAGAAACAAAAATATCAACGTTATTACTATTGGCTTTATTGGCTCTTTTTCGCAAAGAATCATTAAGACTAACGGCACTGGTTGGGGTGCAGTTAATTACTGAATGACCCGCTGCGGCTAATTTAGCAATTAGGCGAGTACCCACCTCTTTAATAACAACATCTTCCTGTCTAACTCCCGATGCGCCAATGTCATGAGGTGGGCAATTATGACCCATATCAATTCCAAATTTCATCTGTATACCTCCAGTTTCTTCAATGTTTATTTATTGGTCAATTCCTCTGGATATACTCTACCTCAATTAAACTAATAAAAATTATATTTTTACAAAAATTTACTATTGTTTTATGGCAATTTTTATAGAAAGTTCGGCAGCAAAAATGCTATTCTAAAGCTTAATTTAGAACAGCCATACAATCAATTATTTTTCTTAACTATTAACTTGACTCCTTGTAGCTTTTAGCGTATCAGAGACTAAAGCGGGCAAGCCATGAAATAGCTTAGTTCCTGTGGCAATAGCCAAGGCTGATAAAACTGCATTTCAAGGATCATTCAGCCAACTTTTCAGTTTTTGAAAGAGACCGTTGACTCATAACTTAGCTCCTTAATGAATAAATAAATTAGACAAATTGATCGGTAGCCAGAATTTGAGCCAATTTCTTCTCCCTGTCAGCCAGAGTTTCTGTGGTGGGAATATGGTCTAATAAACTGCTATAGAAAAAATAGGCAAAACCAGCAAAATCTCGCTCACGAGTCTCCTGAGTTTGTGCTTGAATTAATTGGAAATTTACCCGTCTATCACTGGGTTTTAAACCAGTGAGAATACCGATGACGGTGGGAATATGTTCTCGCGCTGCTTTTACCTCTGATTTATCGATTTCTCTCTCAAAACTCTGGACATCTCCACGATAAGTTTGCAATGCCAGTTCTTCGATTAATCCCTCTTTTTCCCATGCTTGCCAATCAGCTAAAGCATGATCGATCGAAAATCCTAAAGGATTGGGAGAAATGGAGAGAATACAATCATCTTTTTCGGCTTTAATGGTTTTAAAAATCAATCGCACTAACTGAGTTAACTTCTCCTTGCGCCAATCTTTAAATTTCGCTAATTGGGGATTGCTTAAGGGACTAACTGAACCAGTTTCCTCTTGAAAAAGTTTGATGGTAAAGGAGTCAAACCCCATACTAAAATCAAAATTTTTAGTACCATTAGGCAAGAGTTTTGCGTGATGAATAGCGAAGTGATCATCTAATTGAATACCATCAATTTCATAGTTTTTTACCACTTCACGAATGATACTAATCCAAAAATCTTTAACTTCAGGATGAGCAGGATTTAAGCGGCAATTCCCATCACCATCAACTGTATTTTCCTGTTGATGAGTAAGCATAAACCAATCTGGTTTTTGGGCAACTAAGGGAGCAGCCGGAGGAACCATTAAACCATATTCAAACCAAGCAATAATCCGAAAGTTATACTTTTCTGTCTGGTTAATCTCAATGATTTCTGCTAGTATATCTCTACCGACTAACTCTTTTTCAAGGTTGACTTTTTGGAGTTTTTCTTCATTAGCAGTGAAGATATTATCAGCAATTTGTGATTCAAAAAACACATAGCCTTTATTCCAAACTACTAGATAAAGAGTATTAAAACCTAAATTTTTAAGTTTTTCCAACCCAGCTTTTAAGTTATCTTTAGACTTGAGAATATCACTGTCAACATTGGTGATCCAAACTCCTCGTATTTCTTCTACTTGTACATGATCATCAAAGAAAAATCCCGCTTTTCCCACTGAACCTTGTTCTTCGGCTAACTTGACAGAATAATGATTATTTTGGCGAAAATAGGATTTAATTGGTAATTTAGTTCCCGCTTGAATCAAGAACTTCTGATCACTATTAAGGGTTTCAGAAAAAGCTGTGGAAGACTTGAAAAACGTATCCTGAAGAATATGAATGTGCAGCATATTTTTTACTCTCTCTCAGACAAAGGATAAATGAACCTCAAATCCGCAGCAGCGACAGGTTCGGAAAACAGACAAAAGGCAGCAGAGACAGGGAATAACTCCACGTTCTCAAGCGCACTTAGTTCTGATTAATTCTCAGAATTTGCCCACGGCAAAATATAGTCAATAACCGAACCCAACTATTGCTCAAAAGTTACCGCTACTCAACTGTTTACCTAGCTTGAAAGCAACACTTAAACAGGCAAACCAAGAGCCGATGGTTCCTCTCATTGACGTAATGTCAAGGCAAAAGGGTTTGGGATCAAAGATTGGTTGGTTAGGGAAATAATTGGGGAACAATTTAACTTGCTCTATGATAACCATAGATAAACAAAAAATACTTAAATGTAACAAAAAAACACATAAGTGGGGAGATGTAATTAAATATCAGACTTATCGAGGTTGAATTAAGCTACTAAACCCACAACCAGCATAGGTAATCAACTGGACTAACCTATATTACCAATCATTAAGCCGATTGACAGCCTTTCCGATCAAGATGAAGTGTAACCTATTTGTACCTCACCATTAAGATAACTGCTCTCAAAACCTAAAAATCGTGAGCGACGGTTAGCCATCCGTTAAAACGGATGGTAGTCGAGCGAACAAGGGGATTTATCCCCCTGTATCATTTATTAGTTTGATTCTCAATGTATTTTTTAATAGTTTCCGTAGAGGCGTTACCAGCAGTTGAGCAGAAATAACTAGGAGTCCACAGAGTGGGTAATTTTAACAATTCTGGGAACTCTTTTCTTAAGTGATGAGATAGTCTCCCTTTAATTCTTTTAATTATTGTTGAAGGAGAATAGCTAGGAGCAGACTCTAGGAATAGATGGATAGGATCTGGCCTGATTTCTAAGGCGATTAATCTCCAGTTATTTTCTTGGCACAGGTCAAAAATAATTGACGGCGCTCTCAACTTAATGTCTCCCTTTAATACTGCCTTTCTTCGTTTTGGACACCAGACAAAGTGATAGTTAAGCAGTGTTACCGAATGAGGATTTCTTCTATAATCTTCCATTGTACTCTTGACACTTGACAATTAGTGTATTTTCAACTTATCCTCTATACAGGAGGTAAGTCAAAATGTATGGAGTTCAACAAGTTCTCATTCATGCAGACAGCGAGATAAGGGCTATCTTAGAGTTTATTTGCGAAGAAGCTAACAAGCTGGCTAACTGTGGTCTTTATTATTGCCGGCAGATGCTTTTTAAGGCGGGGCGATACGTCAAGAAATACCACCTGGATTCTCAGATGAAAAATCATCCACATTTTCGATCTCTGCGGTCATGTTGCGCTCAACAATTACTTCATGATGTAGCGGAATCTTTTTCTTCCTATAAAGGGCTTTTAAGTCTTTGGAATAAAGGGCAGTTACCTAACAAGCCTAAACCGCCTAAATATCGAAAAAAAGGAGGAATGGCGGTAGTAAGCTATCCATCACGGTATGTAAAGCAATCCGAAAAAGGCTTAAAGTTTTCCTTGGGAGAGCAGGTAAAAGCTTGGTTTGGGATTGATAGTTTTTATCTGCCAATGCCTTCTAATTTAAGATTTGAGGACATCAAAGAGTTTCGACTTGTTCCTAGAAATCTTAGTTTTTATCTTGAGTGCGTTTACGAGCAACCCGCTCAAGAGAAAGTCAAGCCTAATAATAAGGTTCTAGGAATAGATCACGGGCTAAATAATTGGTTAACCTGTGTTTCTAATACGGGCAAGTCTTTTGTTATTGACGGGAGAAAAGTTAAATCACAAAACCAATGGTATAACAAGCGAATTGCTCAAATTAAGACTGGTAAGCCACAAGGGTATTGGGATCAGGAATTGGCTATTTTAACTGAAAAGCGTAATCGTCAAATGAGAGATAACGTTAATAAAGCCGCCAGGTTTGTTATTAATTGGTGTCTTAACAATGACATTTCTACTATCGTCTTTGGATGGAATCAACGACAAAAAGATTCTATTGAGTTAGGGAAAAAAGTTAATCAGGAATTTGTTCAAGTTCCCACTGCCAAGCTGAAAGGACGTATTAAGCAATTGTGTGAACAGTACGGGATTAATTTGATCGAGACTGAGGAAAGCTACACCTCAAAGGCTTCTTTTTTAGATAATGATTTGCTACCTAAATTCGGTGAAAAACCCGAAGGGTGGCAGTCATCAGGTAAAAGAATTCAAAGAGGTTTGTTTAAAGCTTTTAATGGTCAGTTAATCAATGCTGATTGCAATGGTGCAGCCAATATTATCAAAAAAGTAGCCACACAGCTAGGGGTTTCTCTAGATAAGGTGGGTAGGGCATCTTTGACAGTGCCACAGCGATATAAGTTAGATAGGCTTTCTAAAATATATCGTAATCGAATAGAAGCGCAGTTTCAACCCGCTTCTATTCACCACAAAGAATCCCTGTTGTTTTAACGCAGGGAGATGTCAAGCGGATATCACTGCCAATAGAGTTCGGTTTTACCGTTATGGGATGAGCATTAACGGGGGTAATATTCTAGGTAAGGAATTTGTATCTAGTCAGTGATGAAGACGATGTTAGAGGGGTCTTTACCGAAATTAAGCGATATTTTCCCGCCGACTGACCATCAGGAACGGGAAACTTTCACCCCCAATGCTTTTTATCCTAATTTATCGGAATGGCTCAAGCGATCGCAACTGAAAGCGGAAAGTGAATGGTTCGCAGCGATCGCAGCTTTAGAAAATATCTTATTACAAAACCCAAATAATGCTGCCGGTCGGGGTTTAATTCTCTCCGGTCCGACGGCTTTAGTCAGAGAAAGCAAGGCTTTAAAGGGTTTTAAATTCGGTGTTTTTACCGTTAAAGCTTTAAAACATTTACAATGGCTGGGTTTGCAATTGCCTTCTCAGGAAAAATCCGCCGCCGATATTTCCCCGACGGAGATCCATGAATTGCCGCTCTTACCAACGGATCCGATTGCTAATGAAAGATTTTGTCTGGTTTTTAGCGAAAGTTTCTCTCTTTTGCTGGTTTTAGGCGAAGATCAGTGGGGTTTGTCCTCTTTTCAATTTTCCTTTGATCCCGTCCTCACTCAGCAAGCTTGGCAGCAGTTGCGGCAACGATTAGTTAATCTGCGTTATCCGCAAATCGAGACTTTAGAGGCAATTATCGAGGTTAATGGCAGTCCCTCGCCGGATTATCGTCTAGTTAGCCAATTTAGTCGCCAATTACTGCAAAATTTACCCGACCAGTCTAACTTAGACCTGAAAAAAACGAAATCGTCTATCAATAGCGAAATCACTCCCCCAAAGGAAGATAATTCTCATTTAGAATCGGGTTGTGATTTGGAATTATTGCGCGCTTTAACCCACGAAATTCGCACCCCTTTAACCACCATTCGCACCATTACCCGATTATTACTAAAACGGGCAAAAGTAACGGAAGATGTCCAGAAATATTTGGAAACAATTGATTTAGAATGTGGTGAACAAATTCAGCGCATGGAATTAATTTTCCGAGCCGCAGAATTGGGGATTAATCCTCTGGGAGATAAACCAATTCAATTAATTCCAATTGCTCTAGAAAAGGTCTTTCAAGATAGTATTCCCCGGTGGCAAAAACAAGCCAAACGGCGCAATGTCAATTTAGAAGTTAATGTACCGAAAAAATTACCTTCGGTAATTAGCGACCCGAGTTTATTGGATCAAATGTTAAATGGAGTCGTGGAAAAATGTACTCGCAGTATGGCTAGTGGTGGCCTGTTGCAAGTACATATATCAACGGCAGGAAATCAATTAAAAATGCAGTTCCAAACTCAGGTAAAATCGCCTAATCTTACCCTCAAAGCTTTAGGAAAAGTCTTAATGTTTCAACCAGAAACGGGTAGTTTAAGTCTGAATATGAAGGTAACTAAAAACCTTTTTCAAGCTTTGGGAGGTAAATTTATTGTGCGTCAAAAACCCGAAGAAGGTGAGATTTTAACCATTTTCTTGCCCCTAGGACGCAGTAAATAAGTTGAGATTATTCTAAAATTTTCATCTTGGAAAATAGGCAAACTTGCCAAGAGGATGCTATAATGGGGCAACAAACATTGGGGGCATCTCATATTTGTGATTTTCTCTCACCTATAGGTGAGCAGCAGAAGTTGTTCAAAGAGGGCGAATGCAATTCGCCCCTACGATAATATTATTGCACCAATGGTAGGGGCGCACCGCGTGCGCCCAAAATGTCATCTACCTATTTCTCCAGAATTGAGATGCACCCCAAACATTATTAATAGTTGCCATGGAAAAAACTGTTTTAATTTTAGGTGGCACTGGTCGCATTGGTCAAAGTGTCGCCCTAGACATTATTAATCATACTGCAGCTAAAATTATTATCACTGGACGCAAGGAAAAAGCGATTAAATTACTGCCAAGAATGCAGTTTTTGGCTTTAGATTTAGAAGAAATAGACAAGCTTAGACAGGCAATTAAAAATAGTGATTTAGTCATTCATTGTGCCGGTCCCTTTCATTATCGCGATGGCAGGGTAGTAAAAATTTGCATCGAAGAAAAAGTCAATTATATTGATGTTAGTGATCATCGTTCTTTTTATCAAAAGTTAATCCCCTATCGAGAATTAGCAATAAAAGCGGGAATAACTGCCGTGGTTAATACGGGAATTTTTCCCGGTATTTCTAATAGTATAGTGCGGGAGGGAGTGGAACAGTTAGATAGGGTAGAAACGATCCGTTTAAATTATGCCGTAGCCGGTTCAGGAGGTGCGGGATTAACTGTGATGCGGACAACTTTTCTCGGTTTAAAAAAGCCTTTTTTAGCTTGGATTGAGGGAAAATGGCAAGAGATTAAACCCTATACTGCTAGAGAAGTAATTGACTTTCCCGCTCCTTTGGGTAAAACTGGTGTTTATTGGTTTGATATGCCAGAAACCTATACTTTTGCCGAATCTTTTCCAGTGCAAAATGTGATCACAAAATTTGGTTCTATTCCCGATTTTTATAATCATTTAACTTGGATTACTGCCCATATTTTTCCCGATGCTTGGGTAGAAAGCTCTCGGGGAATTGAATTTTTTTCCCAAGTTAGTTATCGCATGACAGAAGTAACCGATAAATTTTCGGGAATTGGGGTAGCAATGTTAGCAAAAGTGGCAGGATGGCAAGGGCAGCAAAACGCAGTTTATCAAGCAACTATGGTCCACGAAAACACTGCCCAAGCAGCGGGTTGGGGAACTGGGAGCGTGGCAGAATTAATCTTAGCGGCAAAAATCCAAAAACCCGGGATTTATCCCGTGGAACAGGTGTTATCCACAGAACTATTCCATGCTACGATGAAAAAAAGAGGTATTAAACTCGATCGCTCCTGTGAAATTGTGGCTTAGAAGATGAAAAAAATCTGGCGTTACTTAGGGCTGTTTTGTTTAGTTTTGTTACTGACTTTATCCCCTATCTTGATGATAGCGGCCCAGAATAATCCTGCTAAACAGGGACAGGAAACACCCCTGGAAACTTTGGGAGAAGTTTTTCCCGTCATGCTTGATAATCAAGAACTTTTTACTATTCGGCAAGGAATAGGTTCTTTTTCAGCGCAAGAAAGAGCGCAATCGATTACAGCTAGAATTGAAAAAATTGCCGATGACGAGGCTCTTTCTCCTGAAGATTTAACCATAAAAATTGATCCTGAAGACAAAAACCATTCGATTATTTTGGGAGATACGGTTATTGCTACTATTACTGCTAAAGATGCTAAATTACACGCAGTAACTCAAGAAGTATTGGCTGAACGAGCTTTAGCAAAGATTAAAGCGGCCATTGTCCGTTATCGTCAAGAACGTCAACCAGATAACCTCTTAAAAGATACAGCTTTGACGGTAAGTGCTACCTTGGCTACGGTCTTAATTTTCTGGACGATGATTTTTATATCTTCGCGGGTTTTTCCCCAGATTCAGAGATTAATCACCTCCCTAGTTCCTGGGGTCGGATTCCAAAATTTTGAGATTATTAGTTCCAGGACAATAGGAGTTTTTTCCCTAAGAGTTTTGCAATTTATCCGCACTCTGATTATTTTAACTATTCTCTATTTTTATTTAACTTTTGTCCTTCGTCTTTTTCCCTGGACTAGAAAATTTGGTGATGGTTTTCTGCAATACTTTTTCCGTGCTTTGGAAGTTTTTTCCCAAGAGATAGCCAAATATTTACCCAATATTTTTATTATACTGCTAATTATTTTTATAACTCACTATCTGTTGAGAGCGATTAAACCATTTTTCACCGCCTTGGCAAGAGAAAATTTAGTAATTCATGGTTTCTATCCCGATTGGGCAAACCCAACCTATAATTTACTGTCACTGCTGATAATTGCCTTAGCTATAGTCATCGCTTTTCCCTATCTACCCGGATTTAATTCTCCTGCTTTTCAGGGAGTGTCGGTATTTTTAGGGGTGCTATTTTCCTTGGGTTCCACCTCTGCTATTGCTAACGTGGTAGGAGGAATTATCCTCATCTATACTCGCTCTTTTCAACTAGGAGATAAAATTTCTATTGGTGATGTTATTGGAGACGTGATTGAAAAAGGATTATTAGTCACCCGTATTCGCACACCAGCTAATAGAATTATCACGATTCCTAATTCATCGCTGTTAAACACCAATGTGATTAACTTTAGCGTCTCTCAAAGGGAGTTTAAACAGCCTTTAATTTTGCAAACCACAGTCACTCTCGGTTATGATTTACCTTGGCGTAAGGTTCACACAACCCTGAAAGAAGCGGCCTTAGCAACCAAATTGATTGTCTCAGAACCTGCTCCTTTTGTCTTGCAAACCAGTCTCGATGATTTTTATGTCAGCTATCAGCTAAATGCCTACACCGACCATCCTAGCAAAATGGTGTATATTTATTCTGAATTACATCAAAATATTCAGGATAAATGTAACGAAGTCGGTATCGAAATTATGTCTCCTCACTACAAGGCTCTCCGGGATGGCAATCACAGCACTATTCCTGAAAATTATCTGCCGGAAGATTATCAAAGTCCTGCTTTTGGTATTCAGTCAAATCCTCAGAAGTAATAATTTTCCTAATAGCTTTAATCGCTTTTGTCAAGCCCTTTTCAGTTATTGTTGATAATTCTTCACCAAATTCACAATTAATAGCAGGAATAAATATTCCCCAGGTGCTGGGAGTTTGTTGATAAATTGCTTGAGTTAATGCTAATAAAGAAGCGGGACTTTCTGCATGACCGAAATTATTCCATTCCGTAACTGCTGCTAATTTTTCTATCTGAATATCAGTTTGATTAGATAATACCGCATCGACAAAAATAACTAGGGAAGCATCAGCTATATCGGCTGCTAACTCAGGAGTCAATTGATGGGTAGCGATGACTTGCACATTAGGCCAATTCTCCTGGTCGATAATTTCGGCTATTCTCACTCCCACTCCGTCATCATTTCTTAAAGTATTACCGTAGCCGATGAGCAGTATTTTAAAATTATTCATGGTTATAGCAGTTATCTTAATGATGAGGTACAAAGTGGAATTAAATATAAGATGAACGTAGGTTGGGTTGAAGCATGAAACCCAACGCCCGCTCATGTTACGAAGTGCGCTAACCCATCCTACAAATAATTGTGCCTCCCTACTTATAAAAATCTTCGAGATGTTGTTTTAGTTGACGAATTGCCATACTACTATTGCGATTGTCGGCAATTTCCCCACAGAAAGAAACTAGATTTTGTAGGTTAAAGTTAGGAAAATATTGACTTTGATGGCGCGGGATATACTCTTGATTCTCTAGCCAATAAATATAGAGATTTTTCTGACGATACAACCAAATTTCAGGCACTTTATAAGGCAAATAATCATCCACATTCGAGTAACTGGTGACATCAATTTCTAATACTAAATCGGGGGGAGGATCATTTACCCAGTCAATTCTGGCTTTCCCTGCTATAGCTGGCCAATGGTCAATATAAAAACTATAATCTGGTTCAATACCACTTGTTTCTGGTAATTCCATGGTTACGGGAGTAAAAGCCTCGTACTCACGCCCCAGATAATCCAATAAGGTGGTGATAATATTAGCAATTAAATGGGCATCCCGCCCATGCTTGGGAAGTGGAGACATAAGCAAGACTTCTCCATTGTGATATTTGATTTTAGGTCGAGAATTGTCGCCCCTTTGCCGAGACAAAGTTTGATAATCTAGCCAGGTGGCAGGTAATCTCACTAAGGATCCCGCTGGTAGCTCGATTTTATCTGGTGAAACTAAGGCAAACATGGCGCAAGGTTCCAGGTAAATGATGAGAAACGCTGTAAAATAAGTATAGGATATCTTCGATGCTCTCGATACCCAGCTTAACCTAATCGATAAATTAACTGAGTCTGGTAAGAAAACTTAAGCCTTGATAGTAGTTTCTTGATGAGCCAAAAATTATGCTATCGACTAACACTGTTTCCCCCCATATTATTCCCCCTCTCGAAAATGGTGATAGATTAACCAGTCCCGAATTCGAGCGCCGTTATCAAGCAATGACACAGCTAAAAAAAGCTGAATTAATCGCAGGAGTTGTTTATATGGCATCCCCCGTCCGCATCAAAAATCATGGCAATCCTCACGCTCGTATTATCACTTGGTTAGGATACTATTGGTACGTTACACCGGGGGTAGAATTAGCAGATAATACTACTGTGCGACTGGATGGGGATAATGAACCACAACCAGATGCTTTATTAAGAATAGAAACCGGTGGACAATCAAGCATTAGTGAAGATGGTTATCTGGAAGGTGCGCCGGAATTAATCGTGGAAATTGCCGCTTCTACCGCTTCCTACGATTTACACGAAAAACTCAAAGTTTATCGTCGCCATGGAGTGCAAGAGTATATTATCTGGCGAGTAGATGACCAAGAATTGGATTGGTTTCGCTTAACTGATGGGGAATATTTGCCCCTAGAATCAAATCAAGATAAGATATTTTGCTCCCAAGTCTTTCCTGGATTGTGGCTGGATAAAAATGCTTTATTATCGGGTAATTTAGCCGCAGTTTTGGAGGTGTTAAAGCAAGGAATAGCTAGTCAAGAATATCAAATATTTCGAGAAAATTTGCTCAATGCTAATTCCATCTAGCGAGGTAAAAATATCAACTATCGGTCAATATTATGAGCTTATCTACTTCGATAATTTCCCCTGTATCTATTCCTCCTCTCGAAAATGGCGATAGATTAACTCGTCCCGAATTCGAGCGCCGTTATCAAGCAATGACACAGCTAAAAAAAGCTGAATTAATCGCAGGAGTTGTTTATATGGCAGCCGCAGTGAGAGCCAAAAACCACGGTAAACCCCACGCTAATCTTATCGGTTGGTTAACTGCCTACGAAGTGGCGACACCGGGGGTAGAAACACTGGATAATACTACTGTGCGACTTGATGGGGATAATCAACCACAACCAGATGCTTTATTAAGAATAGAAACCAGTGGACAATCAAGCATTAGTGAAGATGATTATGTAGAAGGCGCGCCGGAATTAATCGTGGAAATTGCTGCTTCTACCGCTTCCTACGATTTACACGAAAAACTCAAAGTTTATCGTCACCATGGAGTACAAGAGTATATTATTTGGCGAGTTTATGACGTTCAATTGGACTGGTTTCGCTTAACTGATGGGAAATATTTGCCCCTAGAATCTAATCAAAATAACATCTTTTGCTCCCAAGTCTTCCCTGGATTATGGCTAGATAAAAATGCTTTATTATCGGGGAATTTAGCCGCAGTTTTGGCAATATTACAACAAGGAATAGCTAGTCAAGAACACCAAGATTTTTGTCAAACTTTGGCTAATAAATAACCCAGATAAACTTGATTTTTTTCTTAGTTGCCTAGGGATGGCTCAGAAAGATTAGCTGATTTTTCTTGCCAATCTTGACCGATTTTAATCGTCACATCAGAAGCGAGATTCCCCGTACTTTCCACCAAAACTTCCCCGACACCAAGGGTATTATGCAGGGCAGCAGCCAGGGAATTATCCCCTTTTTGAGCAATAATTTTGGTAGTTTCTAGAATTGGCGATGAAGACTTAGAGACAAAAACATTTTCATAACCAAACGAGCGCAGATATCTGACTAGAGTTTGCACCGCTTCTGGATTATCGATGCTATCTTCCACAGCTATGCGAGTCGTTCGCGTGGTTTCCTCAATGTCAGCCATAAAAGAGCCGTGGTTAAAATGTTGAGCCACTAGCTCTTGAATTTTACTTTGATTGGGCAACCAATAACTGATCCCTTGCCGACCATCACCATTAAAGTCCCCTGGTAGCAGTAGCATTTGCACATCAGCGCGCTGAGTTTTAGAGGCAAAACCGGCTAGAGCGAGTAACTCCTCTAAACTGAGATTAGTATCGATATGAGTGCGGATAACCTTAATAATATCGGGAATTTTCAATAAAGTTGCTGGTTTTAGGGTTTGTTCTACTAAAGACCGCATTAATTCCTGTTGTCGTTGGATACGACCGATATCGCCGTTAGCGTCGTAACGAAAACGGGCAAACTGGAGGAATTTCTCACCGTTGAGGTGTTGTTCCCCTTTTTTCAGGTCAATGTAGAGGTGTTGACTAAAATCTTTGTACTTCATGTCTTTGGGAACATATACCGTCACCCCCCCCAAAGCATCAATTAATTTTTCCACACCCTGCACATTAATGCGAATATAGCGATCGATAGCGACTCCGTCCAAAAGATGACTAACCGTTTCCGCCGTTAAAGCAGGTCCCCCGAGGGCGTTAGCTTCATTGATTTTTTTCTCCCCGTAACCCTCGATATCGGTGCGGGTATCCCGGGGGATGGAAAGCATGGTTAACTTCTGTCTTTGGGGGTCAAAACGCAGTAACAGCATGGTATCGGTTAAACCATCCAAGGAATCAACCGGGGCATGATAACCCAGATCTGGGGTTTGTGCCTCCTTGACATCGGATGTCAACACTTTCGCGCCAACTACCAGAATATTAACGGGACGGTTGAGGGCGGGAAGTTGCAGATTTTGATAGGATATCGCCTGCTGATTGTTAAAAGCGGCGGCTTCTTCGGGACTGAGAGCAGCTTGTCGCAAAGGTGTGGAGGAGAGAGACACAGCCAACATAGCACCGGCCGTAGCGGAAACTAGGGCGCAGCCGGTTAAGCCTAGGGCTGTCAGGAACCATTTACTGGACAATCGCCGCTTTTTAACAGGTTTAGCCGCTAATTTGCCTGATTTTGCGCTTTTAAGCCTTGATTTCGTCTTATTAACCACAAATTGCCTCACACAGTCACTAAGTATCTCCCTAAAACCATATTTAAAGAGATCAACTATTTGTTTTCTCAGATACCCGGAAAAGATTATGAAACTAATCGGGTTTTCTAGAGAGTTAGCAGATAATATAGCAGAATTTTTCCTTATAATTGTTCTGCATCGCAATTTTGGAGAAATATCTAGGCTTTGCAGCAAAAAGTTTTTCGTGGGTGTGGGGTGTGGGAAGTGGGGAAGTGGGGAAGTGGGGAAGTGGGGAAGTGGGGAAGTGGGGAAGTGGGGGGATGGGGAAGTGGGGGGATGGGGAAGTGGGGAAGTGGGGAAGTGGGGGGATGGGGAAGTGGGGAAGTGGGGAAGTGGGGAAGTGGGGAAGTGGGGAAGTGGGGAAGTGGGGAAGTGGGGAAATTGAACTAAAACCCCAAAACCCCAAAACCCCAAAACTCCAACCCCCAACACCTAAAACCTGTCTCGGAGTCTCCTATCTCCTATCTCCTATCTCCTATCTCCTCAATGGCTGATTTTCTTGTGCAGAAATAACTTTTGTGGTCGATTAAATAACCAATTGACCAACCAACCGTCGGTTTTTTGCAGACGATAACCGCTACTTAAGTACAGTGACTGGGCTGCTAGATTATTATCGAGAACGTGGAGGGAAAGTTCCTCAAAACCCCATTCTCTAGCGATCTGTTCACACTTGAGCAGCAATCTCCGGGCCAGACCGGCACGCCGGCGATCGGGACTAACGGCTAAATTAGAAATATAAGGAATGGGAACAGCCAAAAAAGAACTGGATTTTAAGCCGATTTCCGCCGTAGCGACAATAACTTCCTGAGAACCCGTGGCGGTGACGCTGGTTTGACTGACTACCAGACAGTGATAGTAAGGGGTATCACCGCGCAATCGTCCCCGTAAGTCCTCGTAAATGCCTAATTTAAAGATAGGACGCAGAAAAGACCAATAATTGGCCGTGGGGAAAAAACTATCGGTGAGAATCTCCGCCAAGGTTTTGAGATCTTGGCTTTGGGCCAAACGCACCTCGACGGTAATGGCGGCAGTGTCACCAGTCGCTTCCGAGTCGGAGGGATGAGACAATAGGTATGAGATAAAACAGTAGTCCACTTTAATCACAGGAGTCGGCGGGGAAGGTGGGGATGGCAGTCCTTATCTGGGAAGGTTAAATAGGGGTGGGATTTAGTTGGGGGAATCAAGCATCTATCTTAGGGAGAAGACCGCAATTTTTCAAGACTACTGAATCAAAATCTCATCCATTCTACTGCCTATAGCCCCGGCTGGGGGAAAGACCGCTATTTTTCGGGAATTTTTTTTGATCGCCGGGCAATGGTTAAGATGGGACGATGCCGGTCAGAACTAATCTCTTTCTTTTTGGGTCAATTAACTATATTGTTTAATCTAATCTATCCTCCTACCCCCCCTCTATGATCAAAGAAATTTCCGCTTATTTGCAAGTGTTCCGCAGTCAAAAAATGGCGGCTTTGTTATTCTTAGGTTTCGCTTCCGGATTGCCCTTATTGCTCACCAGTCGCACCCTGCAAGCTTGGATGACCACCGAAGGAGTTGATCTGAAATCGATCGGTTTATTTAGTTTAGTCGCTCTCCCCTACTCTCTCAAATTTCTGTGGTCTCCCTTACTTGATCGCTATCTTCCCCCGCTGCTTGGTCGTCGTCGCGGTTGGATTTTAATCGCTCAAATTTGTTTAACTTTAGCGATTGGTTTCATGGCTTTTCAACAACCAAAACAATCTTGGGAATTATTGGCAATTAATGCTTTACTGATTGCTTTTTTTAGTGCTACTCAAGATATTGCCTACGATGCCTATCGCACAGATATTTTAGAAAAATGGGAGATGGGTGCTGGGGTGGCGATCGGGGTTTTAGGTTATCGTTTGGCTTTAATTTTAACCGGTTCAATCGCTTTAATTTTAGCTGATCACTTTCCCTGGCCTCTCGTCTATCTTTTCCTAGCTGGATTGATGGCTTTAACGATTATTTGGTCTTTTTTCGCCCCAGCTACTCCCCCTAGGGATGATACTCCTCAAACTCTTTTAGCGGCGGTTTGGTTGCCTTTCTGGGAGTTTTTTCAACGCTATCGATTCGGTCAAGGAATCGGCATTCTCGCCTTTATTGTTCTCTATCGTTTAGGGGATGCTTTAGTTAATAATATGGTGACTCCTTTTCTCTTAAAAACTGGTTTCAGTCAAACCGATATCGGGGCGATCCAAGGCGGTATGGGCATGATAGCAACTATGGTGGGAGTTTTATTAGGTGGTTCCCTGTTAAGTCGTTGGGGAATTAATCGATCGCTCTGGATTTTTGGTGTGTTGCAAGCTCTTAGTAATTTAGCCTATTTTACTTTAGCAAATTTAGGGCAAAATTATCCTTTTATGGTCTTAGCTATTAATATTGAAAACTTCTGCGGCGGCTTAGGCACTGCCGCTTTTGTGGCTTTTTTAATGAGTCTTTGTAATGCTCGTTTTACCGCTACTCAGTACGCCCTTTTATCAAGTTTAATGGCCTTTAGTCGCGATATTTTGGTGGCTCCCGCCGGAGTTTTAGCCGCGGCAATCGGTTGGCAGTGGTTCTTTTTAATCACGGTAATTGCCGCTTTACCAGGGTTAGCTTTATTGCCTTTATTTGCTCCCTGGCAAGAGCAGAATTAGGCTAGTTTATTAGCTAGAAACCGATGATTTATTCCTCCGATTTCACTCGCATAACGACTAAAGTCATATCGTCACTACTGTCATCTCCTAACCCAGTAAAAGCGGCCACTTTTCCAAATAAATATTCTAGAATCTGTTCGGGATCGTTGTACTGTTGACAGGCTTCTTTAACTGCCGATAGCCAATTTTTCTGATCAAATCTTTCCCCTTTCGAGTTGACTGCATCGGTAAAGCCATCGGTATAATAAATCAGCGTATCTCCCGCTTCTAATTGCACTTGGGCATCGTCATAGATAGAATCGGCCTCTAAACCAACTAATGTCCCTTCCGTGTCGAGAGACTCTAACTCTCCCCGTTTAGCTCGCCACCAGAGGGTGGGATAATGGGCGGCATTACTGTAGCCAAGACGGCGCGTCAGGGGATCATACTCGGAATAAAATAATGTCACGAAACGATGAGAGTTATCGAGATCGGCATACATAACCCGATTGAGATGACGCAAAATCTGGGCCGGGGAGTGACGATTTAATACTTCCGCTCGCAACATTCCCCGGGTCATGGTCATCAATAATCCTGCTGGGACACCTTTACCCATGACATCACCGATGACTATACTCCAAGGAGCGGTACTAGCTTCCCTTTCCGCCTCCCTGGCCGGTTTAAATTGATCGTAGTTGCAGGGGATAAAATCATAATAATCGCCACCAACACGATTAGCCGTTTTGCAGTGGGCTGCCAATTCTACCCCCTGAATTTTCGGACATTGCCGGGGTAAAAGACGATTTTGGATTTCGGCAGCGATTTCTAACTCTCGATCCTGACGTTCCTTGGCACGCAATTCGATCGTTAATTCATTATTAGCTATAGCCACCGCCGTTTGATCGGCCACTAGCTGCAACAGTTTACGACGGGTGGGTGTCCAACCATAATCGGGATTGCGACTGAAAACGTATAAACGTCCCCGCTCACTATTTTTTACCAAAACAGGTGTACTATACACCTGTGTACCCTGCCCGAGAGTTTGCCGGATTTTATGGTCGAGACTATCGAGGAGCGATCGACTATTTTTATTCTCAAATGCCGCTTCTTGGTTTAATTGTCGGATAATTGCCTCTAATTGTCGGCGTAGTTCCCCATTAATTTGATTATCTTGGCAATGGAGTTGATCGAGCACCACTTGACCGTTATTTTTGCTCAAAATCAACGCCCCTCCTTCTGCATCTGCCACTCGTGCGGCCATCAAGGGGGTAAGATCGAGGAATTGGTTTAAATTATTGAAACTCCGCAGGGCAAAACCGAGGGAACTTAAGAGATTTTGAACTTTGTTTTGTTCGCGATATAAACTAGCGACCAACTCTTTTAAGGCTAAAATTGGCTTGATATCGGTATTTTGATCGCCCATATTGACGGTGGCAGTGGTGAGGGTGTCGCTCGGTTCCGGCTCAGAAAGCATAAAATGATTTTTGTGGCGGTGACATGATTATAGCTAGATGGTCATTGGGTTATGACCTGTTTAAGTCTAACAGTATAGTTGATCTTTTTCTGACTGCCACAATTTAACCCTGATGTTTTACTATTTCCGTTTTTTGACGCTCCCCGTCTAAAGAGACGGGGATTCTTCGTTCATTGAGTCTCCGTTAGCAAGCAGGATTTCTCCAACCAACCAAGAGGGAATCTCTCCCGAAGCGTTTAAAGTTTGCGTGCGCCCCACGCTACTTAATCCCTTTTGCAAGATGTTTAAAGCGGCGTTTCTATCTCGACAATCTGTATATCCACAATGAGGACAAACATGGGTTCGAGTAGATAGCGACTTTTGGACTTTTTGTCCACAATTAGAACAATTTTGAGACGTATTATGAGGTGAGACAGCTATAGTTAACTTGCCGTATTTGTCCCCAAAATACTCTAGCCATTGCCTAAAAACAGACCATCCTGCATCGGTTATCGACTTCGCTAAATGACGATTTTTGACCATGCCTTTGATATTCAAGTTTTCATAGACGATCAAGTCGTTAGACTTAACTAAACGGAGTGCCACACTCTTGACAAACTCTTCTCGTTGCCTACTTACTCTTAAATGTTTCCGAGCATATCGCTTTCTAGCTTTGTGATAATTACGAGATTGTTTTTTACCCTTACGGTATTTCTTTGACTTTTTTTTATTTAATCGGTTTAATTGTTTTTCAGCTTTTCGATAGTAGTTCGGACAATCAATTTGATGGCCTTCGCTATCTACTAAGAAAAACTTTAATCCCACATCAATCCCAGTGGCTTTCTGGGAAGGTGTTAAAGGCTTAACCCTGTCTCTGGGGTCTAATTTAAGGCAAAACTGCACATAATAACCATCGGCACGATTAAGGATTCTTACCCGTTTAATCTGTTCTGGTTGATAGTAATTAATATCTCTAGAACCAATCAGTTTAAGAGTCCCAATACCTTTTTTGTCTGTAAAGGTAATATGACGTTTATCTTTTGATAGCTTCCATCCAGATACTTTATACTCAACAGAACGGGAATGTTTTTTAAACTTAGGGTAGCCTTTCTTTCCTTTAACTTGATTTTGGCAATTATCGTAAAACCGAGTAATTGCCCGCAAGGTTCTTTCTACGGCAGTCTGGCAAGCATGGGAGTTTAAATCATCAACAAATTTAAACTCTTTTCTTAATGCTGTGTTGTACCGAAATAACTCTGTTTTGCCAACACCCCGATTATCCATCCAATAACGCAGAACTTTATTCCGAACAAATTGGGTTGTTCGTATTGCCTCATTAATGGCTTCTATCTGATTAGGTTTTGGCTTAACTTTGTATTCTAGTACAAACATTTTGACACTGCTTGACTGAGTATCAATATTTTAGCACAAAGGAAATAAAATGGCAACTTAATATTTTAAAAGCCGCCCGACCCTGCGCGGGCATGGCGCGGCTTGTACCCAAATTTTTGGTCACACCGAAGTCTGAGGCTGATAGCTTGACCCTATAATAATTAGAAATATGTAACTCGATCAACTGACTTTATGACCTTGCCTCTCGATGTTCCTACGGCGATTAATCAACGTCGTTCTATTAAAAATTTTACCACCGATCCGATCGCCCCAGAACTGCTAAAAACCCTAGTAGAATTAACCGTTGCCGCACCTAGTAGTTTCAACATCCAAGATTGGCGAATTATTTTAGTACAAGATGAGGCACAAAAGGCCGCTTTAGCCGAGGCCGCTTGGGGACAAAAGCAAATTATCCAAGCGCCGGTTACTTTTGTCTTTGCTGCTGATGCTGCCGCAGGAGGAGGAGATCTAACCCCCATCTATGAACAGGCTCTCAGTACGGGTGCTTGGAGCGAAGGCACGGTAAAATATTTTCAACAGGCAATCCCGGGATTTCAAAAGAATTTAGGCGAAAAAACCCGGGAATACGCGATTAAGGATGCCATGATCGCCGCTACTCATCTGGTTTTGGCTGCTGAAAGTCTCGGTTTATCTAGTTGTTTTCTCAACGGTTGGATCGAGGACAAGGTAAAAGCTGTGATTGGTGCTGCCGATCATCCCCATCTGGCGATCGCTGTTGTCGTTCCCATCGGTTACGCGGCGGAACCGCGGCTTAATCCAGGGCGTTTACCCTTAGATTACAATGTTTTTGTAGATCGCTTGGGTAATCCCTATCAAATCTAAACTTTAGCGATGACTTTCTCTCCCTCAGCTTGGTTAACGCCCTTTTTTAACACTCCCCTTTGGCGCGCTGGGGGAGTTTCCATCACTCTTGGTTGGATTATCGGTACTCTTGTACTGCTTGTTCTAGTCACCTGTCTGACGATCGCTTTTAAAAGTTTACTGAAAAATCGTCTGCTGAAAAGTATCGGTTTTGATGAGGGTAATCGAGAAGCGATCGCAACTCTGGCTAGTTTTGCTTTTGGGGCTTTTGGTTATATTATCGCCCTACAATTGACTGGATTCAATCTCGCTTCGATCGCTGTTTTAGCCGGTGGTTTGGGGGTGGGTATCGGTTTCGGTTTGCAGGAGTTAACCAAAAATCTCACCAGTGGTTTAACTTTGTTGGTGGAACGCAAGTTAAAAGTGGGCGATTTTATCGAATTTGAGCAAACAAAGGGTTATATCCGGGAAATATCGATTCGTTCTACCACCATTCGCACTGTTGATGGTGCAGAGTTAATCGTTCCTAACACAATCTTAACTAGCAATCGCGTCCAGAATTGGCATTATCCCGACTCGCGCATTCGAGTCATTGTGCCGGTGGGAGTTGCCTACGGTACAGATCCTTTAATAGTAACGGAAATTCTGTTGCAATCAGCCTATATGTCGGGAGAAATTGCCTTTAATCCGCTTCCCAAGGTGATTTTTAACGGTTTTGGTGATAGTGCTTTAAATTTTGAGTTGTGGGTATGGGTGGAAAAAGTCGAACAGGCCGTTTTTCTGAGAAGTTCCCTACACTTCATTATCGAGCATAATCTGCGTCATCGGGGCATAACGATTCCTTTTCCCCAGCGAGAGTTATGGTTGCATAATACCGACAGTTTTGAGGCAGTTAAGGAACAGGATCAGGAGATAGTTAAACCTTCAAAACCGCTATCGTTAAAAGAAATGTTATTGGAGGTGAGTTACTTTAAACATTTTAACGATCTGCAATTGCGTGTATTAATTGAAATGGGTTGTCGTAAACATCTCCAGGACGGGGATATTTTAATTAGACAGGGAGAAAGAACTAATTATTTCTGTATTGTTTTGCAGGGACAAGTGGATGCTTTTTATGAAAACGATAAAATCAGTCGTAAAATTTTTACTTTTAATAAAGGTCAATATTTTGGGGAATTACCGTTAATGTTAGAGGTTCCCTATCCCACTACTATGCAAGCAGTAGGGGAAACCTTGTTATTTTTGCTCGATCGTCAGGGGTTTCAGCATCTTATCACTACTTATCCGGCTCTAGCGGAGGAATTCACTCAGGCACTCGCCCAACGTCAAGAGGAATTGCGCGAATGTCAGCAGAAATTGCGAGAAATGGGGCTTTTAGACTCGGAAGACCTGAAAAACCCCGTTTCTTGGCTGCAACAACGGTTAAAGAGCTTTTTTGCGGCTTAAAAGCGGATGACAACAGATTTACAGCCTTTCTCCTATAGCAGTTATCTTAATGATGAGGTAGGAAGCTGAGAATAGGGAGTCGCTACCTGCGGACAACTGATAAGATATCCCTGTTGTTTTCAGGGATGAGAAGATGTGGACATCCAAACCCCCTCCTACTCCCAGTCAAACCAAAATTTAAGTTATACTTCATCTATTTTAGCTTTTAATAGCAGCCTATGGAAAAATACTAAAATCTGAAAGAATAACCGATTTTTAACTTTAATTGACTTTGATCATGGCCATTAGTAGCAATATCCCCCTCGATACCCCAATCGATCACACCTTGGCGATGAATTTGCTGACGAATTCCCATACCAGTGCGAATTAAAACGCCACCATTACTATTATCGCTGGTAATTACGCCCAATTCTGCTAAAAAAGTTTGATCGAAGCGTTTCGGATAACCAATCGGTCGCGAATAACCCAGAATTGCAGCGGGTAAAAAAGATCGATCGCCGTTATCGGGGTCAGTTTTTATGTTTAAATCGAGATTAAGATGCAAGCGATGGAATTGACCAACAGTTTTACTGGCAATTCCCCGCAGACGAAAATATAATCCCCTAGCATTATTTCCCGTCGGTAATCCTAAATCGGTACGAATGGCAAAAGCGGGAACATTATGGTATTCACGATTGAAATTATAGAAAAAACCTACAGATAAATTTCCCACATCAAAATCCGTATCATCACTACTAACTCGTCCTCCCACTTGCGGATCGATGCCGATAATAATATGACCATTGCGAATAATACCGTTGAGGTATTCAATATCAAACTCACCCCCAAGATTACTATTTTCAGGAAAGACTAGACTTCCTCCAAATTCTATCGATTGTTCCCCAAAACCAATACTTTCAGCATCATCAAAAGAAAGGGGACGACCGGAATCAAGATTGTTATGATCGTTGGCAAAAACTGGATTAGTTAAACTGGCAACTAAACCCACAGCAATTAATAAAAATCTTCTCATTTTTTCAGTTCCTCTTGATCATTGCTGTCGTCAGGTTTTTTATCCGTATTAGGAGGGTTTTCTGGAGAGTAATTTTCGTGGTTATGGTGTTGGTGATCTCCCCCCTCATGTCCCTGAGAATTATCAGGTTTTTTCTCAGAATTATGAGGATTTTCGTGATTATGATCTTCGTGAGAAATATCTGCTGGCATTAATCCCATCCCCGGAATTCCTGACTCAAAACGATGATCGTGTAGTCCTTCACCACCATAATTTTTTCCTGCTTCCATTCCTTGGTGATTAGCAGCCATTACTAACCAAATAGCGCGGGTAATTTGTTCGTCTTTTTGTTGGGGAGTTAGCCAATCTGATGCCAGAATATCATTAACCATATCGTGCAACATATGCAGGTTATCGAAGGTGTTAGATATTTCGGGAAAACGTCGGGCAAACTTGGGACTAAGTTCGGCAAACATCGGCATAAAAGCTCGATCAGTGCGATACAATTCCTGACTATGGTATTGTTTTCCTACCTGTTTATAAGCTTGTTTTTGTTCTTCTAGCGTCTTCTCATAGAGCAAGTCATACATTGTGCCTTGTAACCAATGGTAGCCCCAAAATAAGCCATTAACTTTCGGATATTTCTGGCGAAAAGCTTGAGAATAAGGCTGGGAATCCAGATAACCCATATTCATCGGTAATCCGCTAATAGCATAGGGAACTTTTGTCAAGTAAAATTGATATAATTTTTCAATTTCTGCTTCTTTTTCCTTGTTAGTTAATTTGCTACTGGCTAAAACATCAACGGTTTGAGCATGGAAAATATGCGCCCACTCGAAAACCTGTTCTAAAACACCATATTTTCTGCCAAAAGTTGGGGAAATATTACCCTCGTCGGGCATAAATTTAGGCGGATTTTTTAAAACCCAATTAATTTTTTGGTATGTCTTAGTTTCTAAATCTTTCGCTTTTCCCGTTACGATATCTTCGTAAGCAAAGGCATGACCAACAGCGATCGCATTCAAGTCTAAAGCTAAATCTCTGACATTATAAATTGCATTGTTATAAATCCCTCTTTGGGGATAAATATGATTACGTTGCTTGTTATACATCCAAGCTGGTATATTGTCAGGAATTGCTTGTAAAGTATGAGTTTGAGGTGAATCAAAATGTAAATGTTGAGCAATTACAGGAGTAGAAATCAGTGCTACAGTTACCAATAAAATCAACTTTTTCATGATAGTTAAACCTTGAGATTAGGGCAAATAAATTGATTGTCTTTTACAGGTGTATCCGTCCATTCTTGCAGGGTTTCGGTTAATTGTTGACGCAATAAAAGCAATTGTTCCACTTGTTGATCGATCTCAGCAATATGTTTAATTAATTTCTCCTGAATATCTCCACAGGGTAACTGACCATGGTCATGAATTACTAAACATTCGCGGATCTCTTGCAGACTCAAACCCAAAGATTGTAATCTCTTGACAAATAGCAAGCGATGGACAGTATCGGGAGTAAATAGGCGAAATTGTCCCTCTGTCCTCTCAGGGGACTGAATTAGTCCTAATTCCTCGTAATAACGAATCGTTTTAATCGAAACACCACTTTCTCGGGAAAGTTGACCGATTTTGAGCATTATTTTTGCTCCTTAATCCTATCGTTTCCCCATGATAAAATCTCCCCTTGACTGGAGAATCAAGGGGGGGGAAAAGAAATATTTTTTTAACTGACTTTACACTCAACCCCAAAACCGACCAAGAGAACTTTTTCTAACGGTTCCCCGGTTCCCCCTCCTGGGGACGTTGATAGTTAATAATTTTGCGAATTCGCAGGTCTGGATTGATTAAAGTAATTGAATCCACGGAAACACTGCGAGTATAATTGGTGGTCATTAATAACTCTCTGGTGGTGGAATCAAAGCGAAAAGCGGAGATAATTGGTCTTGCTTCTTCGTAGGTGCAATCACGAAGATAATCGCCTTCTAAATAACCGTTATTTTATGCTTTAACCACAAATAAAAGATTAAGATTTTGTCGCACTTCTTCTCCTTTTTCCGAGATGGTATAGAAACCTAAATTAAACCCAGGGATAGTTAATTTAAGCCGTAGGTTGGGTTGAGCTATTATTATTGCTCAGGTATTACCAATCGGCTCAAAAGGAGAAACCCAACAAAAATTGTGAAAATATTCCAGGAAGTTGTTGGGTTTCCTTGCGTCAACCCAACTACGAGTCTCATCCCTCAATTATACAATAAACCACCTCAAGATTGATTGAAGGGGCATTTATGGTATTTTTAGAAGCAATTTAGCCTACTTTTGTGGTTTCTTTTTAATGGCGATACAATGAAGTTATTGCCACTTAATGAAACCTCTATGAGCCTCATCCTTCCCACTGAACTTCTGCAAAGAGTACAAATGACTGAAGCTCAAATGCTCACGGAAATCGCTGTCATGCTCTATCAGCAGCAACGCCTTCAATTTGAACAAGCAGCCGAACTAACGGGAATGGCGATCAATGATTTCTACCAATTGTTAGTATCGCGTAATATCCTCACTCCACCTACTGACTCCGACGACGAACCAAAAGAACTCATCCTCACCAGTCTTCGTATTTCTCTTAAGCAAGCTAAAGAGGGCAAAGTACATCCCATCTCTGAACTGTGGGATGGCATAGATGACTGAAGAAATTACCCCTATTAAGCTCCTTTTCTCCGATCAATTCAAGGATCGACTTCGCATCCTCGCCAAACGCTATCGGAGCATTCGTACTGACCTACAACCTCTAATTGATGACCTTCAGATAGGCAAATTCATCGGCGATCAAATACCAGGAATAGGCTACACTGTCTTTAAAGTTCGCCTCAAAAACAGCGATATTCAAAAGGGCAAAAGTAGCGGCTATCGTGTTATCTATCAACTTAAAGACAATAGTTGTGTTTTGATGCTCCTCATCTATGCCAAATCTGACCAAACAGACATCCCAGCGCAGCAAATTCAAGACATCATTGATAAGTTTGACAATTTTTAGAAGTATTAATAGATGCCAAAAATAAACCCCCTCAAGATTGATTGAAGGAGCATTTATGGTATTTTTAGAGGCAAATTAGCCTACTTTTGTGCTTTCTTTTTCGGTGGATTGGGAGGGTTTTAGTTGGCGTTTGAGGGTTGAAGCTGCGCCGAGAGTGCCGAGGGTGATGATACTCAAACTGTTATTTTTTGTACTGTAGATTTTGTGGTTATTTCCTGAGGATGTCTGAACAATTGACCTTCATTTTGGTAGAAAACTTCATAATCTGGTGCCAGTTCAAGACGTAACTGTTTCCATAAATTAATTCCTTCTTGTTTAAAATCCGTTTCAGCTTGCTGATTAGGAAAATCTGATAAAGGTGGATAGTCTTGATTTAAAGTCTTATCGTAAGTATCCTGCCATGGGTTTAAACGTTGAATAGTTTCTTTACTTAATGGTAATTCTTCAGGAGCAATGTTATCAATTTCATCTACTCCCCAAAGTGGGTAACTTCCATAATCTGCCCAAAGTTTGATTCTGATTGCCATAACTATCATTCCTGAATAAGTTTATTAATTAATCGAGCCGTAGGTTGGGTTGAGCTATCATTATTGCTCCGGTATTACCCATCGGCTCAAAAGGCGAAACCCAACAAAAATTGTGAAAATATTCCAGGAAGTTGTTGGGTTTCCTTGCGTCAACCCAACCTACGAATCTACGAATCTCTGATAGGTTTAAGTTTTATCGTTCAGTTCCTGACTTTAAGGAATATATTTTGATCGATCAATACCGTTATTATGTCGAACAATTTTATCAACAAAATAACGGTGAATGGTTGTTTAAAGCATTTGAATCAGAGAATGATGATTTAAGGTTGTATTCTGTAGATTTTCAAATCTCATTGCTGGATATTTATCAACGAATTGATTTTACTTTAACTGAAGAATAATGATTAAATCCCATCTCAATTAATTACCTTACTCCTCTTCTCTACTCATTAAAGTAGCGACTAAGAAATTCTTGGGGAGTAATGATGGGGATATTTTCAAAGTTATGTAATGTTAGTAAATCTAAATCTCCTGTAATAATAACTTCTGCTTGAATAACTATAGCACTCGCTAAAATAACAGCATCATCTGGATCTCTAAGTTGAGGAACTTCTAGTAGTCTGTCAACACAAGGTTGTATAAGTTCTTGAACGATAGTCATCAGGTATGCAGTTGTATATCCACAATATTGTTTTCGAGATTGGAGTTTGGGTCGTTCTAATGTATCTTCTATATCAGCTAAGATCTTTTGGGAGGCAAAGATTGTAATTCTTTGATTTTTAGCTAATTTAAGGATTTTACCCGGAACTCCTCCCCACAACAATCCTGAAATCCAAACATTGACATCTACAACAGCTTTCATGAGTTGGCCCGTCTAATTTGGCGAGCTTCTTCAATCATCTGGCTAATCTCAGCCAGAGTCGGTTGATTGGGGTCTGGTTCCATTGCTTCTAGTCGCTCAAAGAATTGCTCTAGATTGACTTTATCTTGATGAACTTTTTTGAGAATGATGGAGTCTTCCGTCAGGGAAATCATGTATTTATCTCCTGGGTTGAGGAGGGTTTGAACTTCAGGAGGAAGTTCGATGTTTCCTTCTCGATTGATTTCTATGAGTAGCTCTTTGGTCATCGGCTTCAAAATCAACTTTATTAGCTTTAGCTGTTAAACAGACTTTATAAATAATCTGATTAAGTTAATTATATATATTTTAGCGAATTTTTCAAGCTAGGATTTGCTACCTTGGAATCTAATCTGGGAATTGATGATACTCGGCGATTCGCACCTTGAGAGGTAATGTTTCTCCCTCTACATTTATACTACCCCAGGAGAGTCCTCCCACAGAATCAATACCACTGGCTACTTGACAACCGCCCCTGAACGGTTACACTAAAACTATGAGTGATTCGGAGAAAAAATATGTCATACTTCGATAACTGTTTTGACCACATTACTGATCCTGTCCAACGGAATTCTGTTCGTCAGCAATGGTTACAGATGGTTGACGGAGGTTTATCTGCTGCCGATGTTAGGATACTACTAGAGAAATACCCAGATTTTAGGGTTGCTATTAGTCAGTGGATTTCCGCAACACCTGAAAGTCTCGGTTTTAGTTATGATACAATGGACAGGTTAAAGGAGTTTGTTGCTACTTTGCCTGAGTTTAAAGATGTATTTGATAAGTATGTTTCTGAACTTGTTTCTTGGGAATGGGATCCGTTATCGTCAAAAAGAGACGATCTACGGCAGGAAATTAAAAAACTTGCCACAATATTTCCTCAGTTTAAACAAGTGGCTGAACAGCGTATAGAACATACAGAAAGTCTTATGAGACTAAGAGAAGAATACCAACGAGAAATCCAGCAAGAAATAGAAAGAGAAATGTTCACAGAGAAGTCACCAAATTATTTTAGTTCTCTTTGATGATACTTTAGAGCCGTAGGTTGGGTTGAGCTATCATTATTGCTCAGGTATTACCAATCGGCTCAAAAGGCGAAACCCAACAAAAATTGTGAAAATATTCCAGGAAGTTGTTGGGGTTCCTTGCGTCAACCCAACCTACGAGTCTTTATTCAGTGAACAGTTAACAGTTAACCGAGGTAATATATTACCTCCATTCAACTGAGAAATTAGAACCTACTAATCGCAGATAAACGATTCTTCCGGGCAAATTTCCTTTAAAGAGAATTTTTCCGTTAATGGGGACTCTAGAAGGCATATCTCTAAATAGTAGTGCACTACCTGGACCTATTGCTCCAATAGTACCCTCCGATCCCTTCAATTGCTTGCCAGTAGAATCAATGATGATAGAGTCTGTGGGAGAAAAATAAAGATCTCTGACTTCCCCTAAGTTTGCAACCATAAAAGTACAAACTACAGAATTATTGTCTTTATTACAATTCTGAATCTCGAAAGCAAAACCATTGCTTACAAGTCTTAAATTACGAGCTTGAGCAATATCATCGTGATTCTGATAGAAGTTAGAACATAAAGCTGTAGTTAAGGCTAAAATTGGTAGCCATCTGAAAAATCTTTTTTTCATCACCATTCGCTACGCAGTACATAAGTGTTTGCCCCCTCGCAGCCAGGTTAAGCAACAGCCCAACCCAACGCCAAAGGCGGATAGCAAAACAATACACATCCCCCCCCCACAACTGTATTAAAAAATACAATTTTATAAATCTTTACATTTCTCTCCCTAACCAGCGATTGAGATTTTGGGGTTTTTGGGGAGTTCAAGAGCTTGGAATTGTACAATAAGGTTGTACAAGTCTCCCCTAAAAATCATGTTAAGCAAAGAAACCACCTACTCTCAAGCGAGAATGAATTTAGCCAGTATCTTAGATCAGGTGTGTGACGAATCTCAAATTATCGTCATTAAGCGTCGCAATCAGAAAAATGTGGCCTTAATTGCTGAAGATGAGCTTTCCAGTTTATTAGAGTGTGTTTATTTATTGCGATCGCCAGAAAATGCCCAACGCTTATTTCGCTCTTTAGCATGGACCCAGACAGAAGATGCAACTCCTCAAACATTAGCTGAATTAAAAGAGGAGTTAGGAATTGACTCCTAAAAGAGAAAATAAGCCAGATAAATCTAAAAACAATCCTATTCATGGTTATTTGCCCGTTTTTAGTCCTGATTTCAAAGCAGATTTAGCTTGGTGGTATCGGAACGAACCGAAAAAAGGCGATAAAATTTTAGACTTAGTGGCAGATATTTTGGATGGCGATCCGTTTACAGGATTGGGTAGGCCGGAACCTCTTAAGTATATTGCTGCCGACACTTGGTCACGACGGATCGATTTAGAGCATCGTTTAGTTTATAAAGTCACAGGAAACAAGGTTTATTTTTTACAAGCTCGCTATCATTATCAATCAGGCTAAACTCAGACAAACCCATCAAGAACTGTTACAGGATAAAGGGGACAAAGAACGTATTTTGTGGGTTCTTTTTCGGTGAAGTTGGAGGGTTTTAATTGGCCATTGATAACAATGCCTCTTCTATTGGCTTTGGTAACTCAATAGCATGAAACCGATTCACAGAAAAAGCGTAATCTTCAACCCTTTCATCAATAACCCGAATTAGACCGTTTATTTCTGCTGTTTCATTAGGGATAACGCGGTATATTTTGCCCACCTCTAGTGAAGCTTCGTAGCCTTCATTATTGAGACAAACTGCGAACTGATTTATTTGAGATGACTCTATTTTCATAGTCAATCTAGAAACGGTAACTTGAGCTTAAATTCTTTTTTGCCGATGCCATGAGCTTCCTAGCAATGGACTTCAGCTAACCTTACTATACCATTGGGAAGCTGAACTTGGGCTATGCCCTTTAATTTTCTCCATTTACCTTTGCCATACTGTTTTTGCAACCGTTCCCGATTACGAATTCCTGTTCCTGTGGCAATAATCTCGATATTCGTGATATCGCTGATCATCTCAAAGTCCACGATCGAGCAAGCAATCTTCAAGAGTGGCCTTTCATTATAGCATCTATTGCCAAAAAAGAGATATAAAAAAACAAAACCCCCTCAAGATTGATTGAAGGGGCATTTATGGTATTTTAGAGGCAATTTAGCCTACTTTTGTGGTTTCTTTTTCAGTGGATTTAGAGGGTTTTAGTTTATGCTTGATGGTTGAAGCTGCACCGAGAGTGCCGAGGGCGAGGAGGCTGAGGGTTGAGGTGGGTTCGGGGACTGGCTTCAAGATTGATGGTTCTCCAGCTACTGAAAAACCAGAGATACTTGATGTAACACCTGTGAGGGCATTGGATAGAACAGATGCACCTGTGGTCAGATCGACGGCATACAGCATATTATCATTGCCAAAAGCAGTGTTAGGGCAGCCGATATAGGTAGTGCCGCTGGCAGGGTCTCTTCCTAAAGCAGCAATTACCCCGCAATTAGTACCAGTTGCACCGATAGTCGTGAACAGCCCACTGGCTATATTTACCGTCCCCAACACATCTGGATCTCCGTCCCTAAGTGCTAATCCATAAAGCGTACCATCAAAAAATTGTAGGCCAGAAACGTCGCGTCCCGCAGCACCAAAGCTTCCTACTAAGGTAGCTGCCGCAGTTCCCTTATTGACGATATATAGATTGTCACCACTACCATTAGCAACATACATATCACCGCTAACAGGATCAATAGTCATGTCACCTTCCTGCAAGTTGAACCCAAGCAGTCCTACCAGAGTAGAAGATCCAGTCGTAGGATTAAGTGTCCAAAGACGGCTGTTCGGTTCTTCACTGATGGCGTAAATAGTACTATCGACATCTACAACTAAGCCAATCATACGAATCTGTCCGGTCGGGCCGATTAAAGTAGCTGTCCCGGTGTTAGTGTCAATTGAATACAAGTTGCTATTAAAATTCGACCAATCTGTACCGAGAAGAGATGCCTTAGCATCTTTTGCTGAAACTAGCAACAGCAGTGGGGTTAGCGCACTGTAAGCTAGTAGCCGTTTGATTGCTTTCATACTCGAAATTCCCCCAATAGACGTGGATCGTGAGAACAGTGGGTTGAGTCAAGCGACAGCCTAACCCAACAGCAAAGGCGAATAGCAAAACAGTACACATTCCCCCCCCCACAACTGTATCAAAAGCTACAATTTAATAAATATTTTATATTTCTCTCCCTAACTAGGGATTCACAGAAGAAGGAGTCTCAGGTGTTTTCCGCTGTTTTACTGCTTCTCAGACGAACTATCGTCTTCCTTGAGTTATTGTGGCGCGGTCTGTCAGATTCGCCTTTGCGTTCATCTCTGTCTCGAAGTTGTTGAAGCAGATTCTCTATTTTGTTATAGTTAGTGTCATTCGTTCGGTTTTGGCAGGGAAAAATATTCCGACACTTGCACAACTCTGACAATGTTAAGTACCGCGCGCAAAATTAATTACACATATCTAACCACCTCTTGCATGAGTGCCCATCTTCACTAGGAAATTTATTTTACACAACTACTTATTGAATGACGATGTAAGATAATGCACAACCAATGACTGGCGATATGGAATCCCTACAATCCCAATGAAATGGCATCACTAAAATATTGAAATGTTTTCTTAAACTGATTATTATATGAAGGAGATTGTTTTTTATCGTACCCAGTCAGGAGCCAGCCCCGTTGAAGATTTTTTAAATTCTCTGTCTGGAAAACAAGCTCAAAAAGTGTTGTGGGTGTTACGCTTAATTCAGGAGTTAGATTCTGTACCGAGTCAATACCTGAAAAAATTAGTCAATACTGATGATATTTGGGAAGTGAGGGTTCAGATTGGCAATAATATATTCCGTCTGCTGGGCTTTTTTGGAGAAAGTGATTTAATTATTTTAACGAACGGATTTGCCAAAAAGACTCAAAAAACACTATCTCAAGAGATTTATTTGGCAGAGCAACGAAAACGAGACTACTTAAACAGGAGATTCGACGATGAGTGATGTAGAACAATATATTAACAGGAGAAAACAAACTGACAGTCAATTTTGCCAAGGCTTCGAGTCTGGTTATCTCAGTTTCAAGCTGGGAGTTATCTTATCACAGGCAAGAGAAGAAGCTGGACTGACTCAGGAAGAATTAGCGCGTAAGTTAAATTGGGATAAAGCAACGGTTTTCAACCTAGAAGAGAATGTGGAATCTGTCGGTATTTCTACTTTAGAAAAATACGTCAAAGCTTTAGGAAAGGAACTTATTGTGGAAATAAGATAGCGGCTTCTGTAGGTTGTCGATTCAGAAAATCCCGTCCCGCGCCAACTAGCTGATAGACTAGGGATACCAGCTTTGATCAAGGTATCGCCATGACTACCAACGCAGCAAAAACCCAATGGCAGTATTTAGAGAAACGTCCTGATTCTTGGCGACAGCAGCTATATATCAAAGGAACGAGGATTAAAGCTTCTGTCATCTACTCGGACATGATCGCCAACCAGGAAACCCCCCAAGAGACAGCCGAAAATTGGGATTTACCCTTGGCTGTGGTTGAAGAGGTCATGGAATATTGCCAAACTCATCAGGTTCTGTTGAACTCTGAAGCGGCAGAAGAGCGCCGGATCGTACTTGAGGGAGTTACCATTGAGCCTACCTTTACTCATTGATGAAGATTCCCAAGCCAAGCCTCTAGTTAGCCTGTTAAAGAAAGCTGGTCACGATGTGATCACAGCTAACGAAGCTGGTTTAGCCAGAAAGGTAGATTCTCTAGTCTTAGACTACGCCAGAAGGGAAAATCGAGTGCTGTTAACCCACAACTGTGATGACTTTGAGGCTCTTCACCAAGAAGACCCCATTCACCCCGGAATCCTAGTCATCTATCAAAATGACCTTCGCTCAAAGAATATGGGTCGTCAGGAGATTGTTAGAGCGATCGCCAATCTGGAAACTGCTAATATTCCTCTGGCCAATCAGTTCATCTCCCTGAATCAGTGGAACTATTAGCTTTTCTAGGTTTGGCTAAGGAACAGCCCAACCCAACACCAAAGCTGGACGACAATAGAGTACACACAAAACTGAAATAAGCTGTAGCCTAAGCTACAATTTAATAAATCTTTATATTCCTCTCCCTAACCAGCGATCGAGATTTTGGGGTTTTTGGGGAGTTCAAGAGCTTGGACTTGTACAATAAAGTTGTACAAGTTTCCAAAGACCAAGCAAATTAGCTCTGAAAGCTTGAGGATTACAACTTTTCTCCCGTCGATCCTAGGCATCATTCTAAAAGTCGGCACTTAAAGGTGTACGGGGGAAAGGAATCACATCGCGAATATTGGCCATTCCCGTCATGAATTGTACCAGACGCTCGAATCCTAAACCAAAACCGGCGTGGGGAACAGAACCGTAGCGACGCAGCTCTAAATACCACCACAAATCATCGGGATTCATTCCCTGTTCCTGCATTCTTTGTCTCAGTATATCTAATCGTTCTTCCCGTTGGGAACCGCCGATAATTTCGCCGATCTTGGGTGCTAAAATATCCATAGCGGAAACAGTTTTATTATTGTCATCTAGACGCATATAAAAAGCTTTGATTGTCTTGGGATAATTGGTGACAATCACGGGTTTTTTAAATAGTTCCTCCGCTAGATAACGTTCGTGTTCTGACTGTAGATCTACGCCCCATTCTACCGGAAACTCGAACTGATGATCGGCTTTTTCTAATAACTCGATCGCTTCGCTATAGGTAATCCGGCCAAACTCACTATTAACGATATTCTCGGCCGTACTTAACACCGTTTTATCGATACGTTCGTTAAAAAACTGCAAATCTTCGGGACAATTTTCTAGGACGAATTTAAAGATATATTTAAGGAATGCCTCCGCTAAATCCTGATCTCCTTCCAAGTCACAAAAAGCCATTTCCGGTTCCACCATCCAAAACTCGGCCAGATGACGGGAAGTATTAGAATTTTCGGCGCGAAAAGTCGGGCCAAAAGTGTAAACATTAGATAGGGCCATAGCCATTACTTCCGCTTGTAATTGTCCACTCACGGTTAAATAGGCCCGTTTACCAAAGAAATCCTCGGCAAAATTGGCGGGTTTTTTTAAGTCTAAACTGGTGACAGTAAATAATTCTCCCGCACCTTCGCAATCGTTAGCGGTAATAATAGGAGTATGTACCCAAATAAAGCCTTTTTCTTGGAAAAAAGTGTGAATAGCGGTAGCGCAAGCGTTTCTAACCCGCATTACTGCCCCTAGGGTGTTGGTTCTTCCTCGCAGATGGGCAATAGTTCTCAGAAATTCAAAGGAATGACGTTTCTTTTGTAGGGGATAATCCGCAGGACAGTCACCATAAAGGGTGATTTCGGCCGCTTTTAACTCGATATTTTGCCCTTTACCCGGGGAAGGAACCAAATTTCCCGAAACAGCGATCGCTGTTCCTGTACTAATTGTCTTTAGTACATTTTCGTAATCGGGTAAAGTCGGTTCGAGGATAACTTGTAAGTTGGCCAGGGATGAGCCATCATTAACTTCCAGGAAAGTAAATTCTTTTAATTCTCGTTTTGTTCTCACCCAACCCTGCACGGTGACGGATTGATCGGGTTGTCCTGTCTGAAAAATTTCCTTGATTCTGCTAGTCATTGCTTATCCCTATGTTAGAACCAAAGAGTATTTTAGGATAGAAAGTTCAGATCAGGCTAAAATCAATCTCGAACAGGTCTCATGCTTCTGGTGGAAAAATTATTAAGTAAGCCCAAAAGCCGTAAATTAGCGATTTTTATGGCTTTTATCGGTAGTATTCTCGCTTTACCCTTTCCTATCGCCGGTATTCATAAATTCTATCTCGGTCAACCTCTCTGGGGAATTATTTATCTTCTCCTTTGGCAAACTCCGATTCCCCGGGTGGCTTGCGCGATCGATGCGGTGTGGTATTTAATCCAAGATAACCAATTTTTGGCTAACTATTTTCCCACTGCCACCGCTGCTGCCACTGTCCCCAGTTTAGAGCCTAAACAGGTAGAGGCGATCGGGGCAGCTTTAAGGGAATTAGAGCGCCTCCGGCAAGAAGGATTGATTTCTGAGTACGAATTTGAAGAAAAACGGCGACAATTACTATAATGACACCGCAAAACTGGTTAGGACGCACTTTTAACCCTTTAAAAGCCAAAATTAGCAATGATCCCTATTATCGCTTTCGTTCCCTCGATGAGATCGCTATGGCGACGCAATTGGGCATTAAAATTAATGTCAGTCAAGCGGGTGTGGATGATTGGCTGCGATTGCCGGGGATATCCATCCATCAAGCGCGGATGTTGGTGGAATTGCTGGGTATGGGGGTAGAATTGCTTTGTCTTGAAGATCTAGCGGCTGCCTTGAGTGTTCCTGTGGCTAGATTGAAAGCTTGGGAACCGATTCTAGAATTTGCCTATTATACTCCAGAAAGTCCCCTCGCACCCCCTAAAATCAATCCTAACACCGCCTCGATCGAGCAGTTAACCACCCTACCCCTCGTCAGTGATAATTTGGCAGCTGCCATTATTAAAAACAGAGAAGAACAGGGATTATTTAGGAATATTGTGGATTTTAAAGGGCGTTTGTCCTTAGAAGCTCAGGAAATCTCCCAATTAATGCACTTTTTCCAGTTTTAATCCCAAATTTTAACGAAGGCAGCAGGAAGGTTTTAGGTGTTGGGGGTTGGGGTTTTGGGGTTTTAGTTCAATTTCCCCACTTCCCCACTTCCCCACTTCCCCATCACCCCACAGGTCACTTTTTCAGTAAACCCTAACTATCTTCAGATTCCTCCCCATCACTAGGGGGAACTAGGGCGACAGCAGCGATCGCATCGTCCTCATCGAGTTTTTGTACCCGGATGCCTCCGGCCGATCGCGATTGGGGAGTAATAGCATCGACGGATTGACGGATAATAATACCCCGTTCGGTGATAATCATAAATTCCTCGTTGGGGTTAACAACGTGCAGAGCCGCTAATTTATCGTTCTTTTTGCGGAATTTAATCACTCTGACTCCTAATCCCGCCCGATTTTGCAGCCGGAGGAGGGTAACGGGAACCCGTTTTCCTAGTCCTGCCATGGTAATCGCTAACACCCAGGGGCCATTATTAGCCACTTCGGGGTTAATTTCTTCGCTTTCGTCCTCGGTTTCTTCTTGGTTAGATTCAGCGATTTGGGCGACAATTTGACTAGGTAGGATGTCCATACTGATTAATTCGTCACCTGAGCGCAATTTCATCGATTTTACGCCCTTAGTTGCCCTTCCCAGGGGGCGCAATTGTTGACTATCGGCCTTAAAATGAATTGCCATCCCCTGACGAGAACCGATAATGACGCTATCTTCCTCTTTAGCCAAGCGAACCCAACGCAGTTGATCACCGTCTTCGAGAGAAATGGCGATTAAACCGTTCGATCGAATATTACTAAAGGCAGCGAGGGCGGTTTTCTTGATAAATCCCTTTTGTGTGAGCATAATCAGGTAATTATCGTCGCTGAACTCGCTGACTGCCACCACCGAGGTGATTTTCTCCCCTTTGGGAATCTCTAACAGTTGCACGATCGGAACTCCGCGAGCGGTACGGGAACCGGTGGGGATATGATAGGCGTTGAGACTATAGACAACCCCGCGATCGGTGAAAAAGAGGACGCTATCGTGATCGCGGCAGGTGATAAAGTGATCGATGCCGTCGTCTTCTTTCATTTTCGCGCCAGCTTTGCCCCTTGTCGCCCGATTTTGGGACTCAAAGGTATTAACGGGCATTCTTTTGATGTAACCCTGTTCAGTGACGAGAATTAAGGCCTGTTCGTTAGCAATCAAGTCAGTTTCGGCGATTTCTCCTTCCCGTTGTTCAATATGAGTGCGACGGGGGGTAGCGTGAATCGTTTTGATCTGTTGCAGTTCTTCCTCAATAATGGTGTCGATACGTTCTTTTCTGGCTAAAATATCCTGAAGATCGCTGATTTTTGCCAGTAATTCCCCGTGTTCTTGCTGAATTTTCTCCGATTCTAGGGCGGTTAACCGTCGCAGCTGCATTTGTAGGATTGCGTCTGCTTGCACCTCTGAGAGACCAAAATTCTGCACTAATCCCTCTTTTGCGGTAGCTGTATCGGCAGCACTGCGAATCAGGGCAATGATTGCATCGAGACTAGCGAGGGCAATTAGTAAACCCTGAAGGATATGATCCCTTTCCTCGGCCTTGCGGAGTTCATAACGGGTACGACGGGTGATCACTTCTACCCGAAAATCGAGGAAAACGCGGAGAAACTCCCTTAAAGTCAGTAATCTCGGTTCGTTATCGACTAAGGCCAACATATTCGCCCCAAAATTCGACTGGAGGGGCGTTTGTTTATAGAGATTGTTGAGGACGACGCGAGGATAGGCATCTCGTTTCAGTTCGATCACCACCCGGATGCCGTCGCGATCGCTTTCGTCCCGCACATCGGAAATACCGTCTATTTTGCGATCGTTGACCAAATCGGCGATTTTTTCGATTAATGCCGCTTTATTGGTTTGATAGGGCAGTTCGGTGATAATAATAGCATCTCGATCGGGTCTTCCCCTTTGTTCGATGGTTTCAATGGAGGCGACTCCCCGCAGGGTAATGGAACCGCGGCCAGTGGTGTAAGCTTCCTGAATACCGTCTCTGCCAAGGATATGCCCCCCGGTGGGAAAGTCCGGCCCCGGTATATAACGCTGTAATTCCGTATCGGTGAGATCGGGGTTATGGATGAGGGCAACGGTTCCATCGATGATCTCGGCCAGGTTGTGGGGGGGGATATTGGTGGCCATACCGACGGCGATACCCGATGAGCCATTAATTAGCAGTTGCGGGACTCTAGAGGGTAAAACCACGGGTTCCTGTTGGGAACCATCGAAGTTATCGGCGAAATCGACGGTTTCTGACTCGATATCCTGTAGTAGGGCGTTGGTGGCCAGGGTGTGCAGACGACACTCGGTATAACGCATGGCTGCCGGGGGATCGTTATCGATCGATCCGAAGTTACCATGACCGTTAATCAGGGGATCGCGCATGGAGAAATCCTGGGCCATGCGGACGAGAGCATCGTAAACGGCAGTATCCCCGTGGGGATGGTATTTTCCTAATACTTCCCCGACGACTCTAGCGCATTTCCGGAAGGGGCGATCGGGGGTTAATCCTAGTTCGTACATCGCATAAAGAATGCGCCGGTGTACGGGTTTCAGTCCGTCCCTAGCGTCGGGTAAGGCGCGCCCAACGATGACGCTCATGGCGTATTCTAGGTAGGAACGGGACATTTCATTGCTTAAGTCTGTGGGGACGATATGATCCTGGGCGGCGGTCATAGGGGGGTTAACTCCAATAACAAGGCAAAAAAGCGTTTTTGTGAGTAAATTCGCTAAAAATCGGGCTTTTACCCTTTTGATGTGCAGAATATGCCCATTTGTACGACTATTCTACCATAAAATCTGCCTTTTTTGGGGTTTTGAGGCAGCGCTCAAACTTTTGCTGAAGGTCTTTTCCCTCATTCCGGCCCGATCTTGACACTCTGTGGACTATCTGTCACAATATTGTCATGTAGGCCATTTGTTCTTAAAGTAATGGATTTGCAATTGTCATTATTTCCAGATAATCAACCACGTCAGGCGGTAAGCAAACAGAAAAAAGCCAAGTTAGGTCGTTACGAAAGAATTCAGCGCGAACTAGCAACGGTAAAGCGTGATCCCTATCAAGTCCTGGTCGATGTTAACGTTCCGCTTAAGCCTCTCAATAGCTATAATTTTATCGATCTATTCTCCGGTGCGGGCGGTATAACCCAAGGTTTATTGCAAGCAGGTTTTAACCCTGTAGCCAGTGCAGAAATTAGCCCGATCGCCTCAGCAACCCATCAAAATAATTTTCCTAATTGTCATCATTTCTGCGGTGATATCCATGATTTTAATACTCAAGAATGGTTGGACAAAATTGACAATCCATTCATTCATCTTGTGGTGGGTGGTCCGCCATGCCAAGGATTTTCTGTGGCTGGAAAACGAGATGCTAATGATCCGAGGAATCATCTGTTTAAAGAATTTATTCGCATTGTGGCTGAAGTAAATCCTTGGTATGTTGTCATGGAGAATGTACCCGGTATTCTAACAATAAAAAAAGGAGAAATTAAGCAAAATATTCTGGAAGCTTTTCAAAGTATTGGCTATAGAAATATTTCAATAGCAATTCTTGAATCTGCCGCCTATGGCGTTCCTCAAATAAGACCAAGAGCTATTTTTATAGCCAATAGATTTGGGCTGCCAAATCCTTATCCAAGTCCTCAATTAGTACCGGAGAAATACCAACCGATTGAAGCAGCTATCTCCGATTTACCTGCTTATGAACCTCTTCCCAGTATCAATCACGAATGGACTCGTCACTCCCCCGAATATATGGCCAGAATAGCTCAAGTTCCTCCCGGTGGTTCCTTGTATGAAACTTATGTTGATGCCTTCAAACGACAGTATCGGGGTAAGCCAAGTATGACAATTAAAGAAAATCATGGCGGTACTCATATCCATCCCTATTTAAATCGGGTTATTTCAGCCAGAGAAATGGCTAGATTACAAACTTTTCCCGATTCCTTTATTTTTGAAGGAACAATGAAAAAAGCGATGTGGCAAATTGGAAATGCCGTACCTCCACGTTTGGCAGAGTGTATTGGCTATGCTCTTATTCCCTACTTAAATCTCATAGCTACAGGTAATAAAAATATTGAAGATTTGGCAAGATAAATCACCGCTCTTCAGCTAATTTGATATTAAGAGAATTACGCCATGTTTCAAAATCATACCAACCACAACCTACACAGCCCTGTTCTGCTTCTGCTCCAGATTGAGGAATATTTTCCGGCCAGTTCTCTCCACCAGAATACCAAAATCTGATATCCATTGGTGTTCCTCGCTGACCAGTTTTAATACATTTTTCACAACTTCTTGACTTTAATAAATTATGATTTCCCGCACTATCTTTTTTGAGAAGTTGAAACTTGTTTCTGATCTCAGCTACACTCATATTGACATCATGACTTGGTTCACTTATCCCCCAACGTTCCATAGGAAAACGATGGTCAATAACCAGTTCATGTGACTGTCTGGTTCTGTTTTCAATCACATCTTTATATCGATAAAACTCCAAAATTCTAGTTACTAATTGAGGCGGTATGTTGGCGGAGGCATTCGCCGCTCGCATTTCTCCAGTCCATCGATCCCAAGTTGTTGTTTTCTGACAAATTGGACAGTATTCCCGTTTTGTTTCTATTACTAGCCCCTGGCGACCGCTCCTATTTCCACGCTCTAATCCTTGGATACCAACGCCACCAGCATATTGCTCCGATGCTATTTTTTTCCCTTCACAGGTACGACAATGCCAAGCTCGATCTGATAATAACTCGAAGACTTTGTACTGTGATGAACCCTTTTTAAACTTTGCTTTTAGAGCTTCTACTAAATCAGAACTCATTCCGGTTTCTCTATTTCTATCTCTAAATTTTCCAGTAATTGGGATACAGTTATGTTTAATCCCTTCGCCAGAGTGACAAGCGCGGTAAGAGAAGGATTTCTTACTCCTCGCTCTAGTCCAGATATATAGGTACGATCAAGATGGCAACGTAGCCCTAGTTCTTCTTGTGATATGCCTAAAGCTGCTCTATGCTCTCGGATCATTAACCCCAATACCCTTAAAATTACTGCTTTTGATTTTTCCATAAAGTCTATAATCGTTCTTAGTGGACGATAAATCTACGGACTATCTGTCACATCAATCTCTCGGATAGAAAAACGTCCTCTTGATCAGAAAACTCTTAATATCGCCAATGAAGACCGCCTTTAGCAGTTTTTCCCTCGATAATTAGGATAGAATAAAAATGCGATCAAGAGTTAATATTAAGTACCTAAGCAAAATTAATTACACATATCTAACCACCTCTTGCCTCTTGCCTCTTGCCTCTTGCCTATCTTCACTAGGAAATTAATTTTGCACGACTACTTATGGCCCGATCGGCAGCTCAAGAATCGATGATGATTGAGCTTAATGATCCGGGTTCTTCGGTTTGTGTTATGCAATGGACGGGGGTTATAAGGGATGAAACCTTTATATAGGGTTTGCTGAATGAAGCTAAAACCCTTGTTGGGTAAGGCTTTTAGACTTTTTGTCAATCAAAAAGTGCCAGATATGGGAGTGATCTGGGGGAAAATTCAGGTACTTTTTCCCTGAAAATTAGGTAATTGACCAGATGAAAATCTGTAAAAACCTACACCCCACACCCCACACCCCACACCCCACACCCCACACCCTGTCCCCACCAACAAACTTTTTGCCGCAAACCCTAATTAGAATGCCAAAAGGTCAGGAAAAACGCCCCCAGGCCACACCAATCAGGATAGTAACCCCGAAAAAGAGACGATACCAGACGAAAACCCAGGTACTCTGTTTTTTGAGATAATCTAATAACCAGGCGATCGAAAGATAGGAAAATATCGCCGAGGAAATTACCCCAATACCCAGGGGAATTAATTCACTGGTGTTAATCTGGTCGAGAACGCCTTTAAATTCCACTAAACCGGCTAAAGTTATCGCCGGAATCCCCAACAGAAAGGAAAATCGCGCCGCTACTGCCCTTTCTAAACCCATGAATAACCCGGCAGTTAAGGTGGACCCAGAACGAGATACCCCCGGTATTAGGGCTAAAGCTTGGGCTAATCCCATTAAAACCCCGTCTTTTTGTCGCAAAGTCTCGAAACTGCGTTTATGTTTCCCGATTTTTTCGGCCGTACCTAAGAGTAAAGACATGACTATGGAGGCACAGGCGATCGCTGTCATGCTTCTCAGGGGGGAATTATCTAAATCGGGAATGAAAAGTTTCATTAACAAACCGAAGAAAACGATCGGAATTGTGCCTAGGATAATCCCCACGGCTAAACGAAAATCCTGGGAACGATAATCGGAACTAGCCACCGCTTTCACCATTCCCGTGGATATTTGCCTTAAATCCTGCCAAAAATAGGACAATACCGCCGCAATACTGCCCAATTGAATCACTGCTGTATAGGTGACACCGGGATCTCCCCAACCCAAAAAGACGGGAATCGCTTTTAAATGAGCGGTACTACTAATCGGCAAAAATTCCGTCACTCCCTGCACAAATCCCAACAAAATCGCCTGTAACCAGTCAATTTTGGCGATAGGAATCCTGTTCGTGGTTGATTGGGCAATGGCAGCGGGTGTAATCGCCAAAATCACCGTTATTATCGCTATTCCTAGCCATTTATAGCTTTTTTTCAGGAAGGAAAACATCATTTTTCAGTAAAAAAGGGGTTGGGAGCTTTTTTCAGTTATCAGTAAACAGTAACCAGTAATCAGTGAAAAGACAACAGCAATTTCCCTTTCAGTAAACAATAAAAAGTAATCAGTGAAAAGAAGGCTCCGAACTTGCCACTTAATACTATTCACTGATAACTGATCACTAATTTAAGTATAAATACTTGTTGACAACTCATAGTCGTTATGAGTACACTTAGTTTAGACAAACTCGAAATGAGTATGACTTAGCAATTAGGAGTTGACGATTATGCTACCAAACCGAGAAGGGCAGAGAGTTCCCGATGTCACCTTTCCCGTACGTCAAAATAATCAATGGGTGAACATCACCAGCGAGGAATTATTCAAAGGAAAAACCGTTGTTCTTTTTGCCTTACCCGGGGCATTCACTCCCACCTGTTCCACCTCTCATTTACCCGGATATAACGAATTAGCCCCAGTTTTTCGGGAAAATGGCGTAGATGCTATTGTTTGCTTGTCGGTGAATGATACCTTTGTCATGAACGAGTGGGCAAAAGACCAAGAATGTGATAATGTCGTCTTGATTCCCGACGGTAACGGCGAATTTAGCGCAGGAATGGGGATGTTAGTCGATAAAGCTGACTTAGGTTTCGGTAAACGTTCTTGGCGCTATTCGATGCTAGTCAAAGATGGTGTTATCGAGAAAATGTTCATCGAACCGGAAGAACCGGGAGATCCTTTCCAAGTCTCCGATGCAGAAACGATGTTACACTACATCAACCCATCCGCCAAAAAACCGCCTTTAGTCTCTCTTTTCTCGAAAGTGGGTTGTCCCTACTGCCTCCGGGCTAAGAAAATGTTAGAAGAAAAAAGCCTACAATACGAAGAAATTATCCTCGGACGCGATGCCACCAGTCGTTCTCTGCGGGCCATGAGTGGCAATACTACCACCCCACAAGTCTTCATTGACGGCCAATTAATTGGCGGTTCGGAAGAATTAGCGGCTTATTTAGGAGCATAATTAATCAGTTAGACCTCAAGTTATCTTTCCATTGCAACTGGAGAGATATCTGTGAGAGGTTTTGCCCGGGCAAGTTAGAGCTTTTTTGTTGGGTGTGATTGTAGTCTGATGTATTTCGTTAATCATTTATAGCGTTTCTCAGTCTTATAAAGTACACCATCTGTTGCCTGTTCCCTAACTAACTAAAACCAGAAACTTTGTGCCTCACAAGTATGAGAACTGCTTATTTTGTGAAAGCCCGTGACTTCATAAAGCCAAATGAAAAGGTAGTCGTTATCTTTACAGAGGGAAAACACTTTGTTCTCCACGATGACAACACTGGTTCAACGGGTCAGTGGAAGATCGATCCCAATCGTGAAGTTGACCGTATTATTCTTTATCATCGTGATGATGAGAATAATGCGAATAATTTGTACATAGCGAACCATGCTGGTGCAGAGCCAGCAGACAGGGAAGGTCGATACGACATTCGATTAACTCATGTTCAGTACATAGGGGCAACATCCGTAAATTGGGTTGAGTTTGCTGAAGGTGGGCAAAACCCAATTCGGTATCTTCCTTGATGTAGCTTTGATTACTGAAGGTTCTTGTCATCCACTAATAGGTAGGTGAGAACACGAGGTAAACTATAAGCTGGGAGATTGTGGTGAAAACTTATGAAGTTGACTGTAACACTTGACCGTGACGAAGATGGAGTTTGGGTTGTAGAATGCCCCAGCATTCCGGGTTGTGTCAGCCAAGGTAAAACGAGAGCAGAAGCTCTTGAAAATATCAGAGATGCAATTATCGCCTGCCTTCAAGTTCGTGCAGAACGTGGGCTACCGCTAACGATTGAAACTCACCAAGTAGAGGTAATGGCATAATCATGTCCTCTGCTCTTCCTGTTCTCAGCGGACGTGAGGTAGTCCGAGTATTTGAAACCTTCGGCTGGCAAGTTGCGCGTCAAAGTGCAAGCCATATTATCATGGTTAAGGAGGGCGAACAGGTAACACTCTCTGTTCCTGATCATCGTGAAGTGGCAAAGGGTACGCTTCGTGGTCTTATTCGTACTGCTGGAATTACGGTACAAGAATTTGTTTCTGGCATGAGATGAGCGATAAGAGAGGTCTAACAATTCGAGTGCAGCGGACGGACGAAGGCTGCTGATGCTCAGTTCAAGGTTATCTGATGCCGCTGATTCGATCCGTTACTTGTACTGGGCGCATTGGAAGTATCAGTTATCAGCTACTTGTTGTCCGAATTAATTGGCCGTTTTTCAGTTTATTATCAACGTCCAATAGGATCAAAATCAGTCCCTTATGCAGCCACAAAAATTATCGAGTATTTGTTAACTGATCAAGGAGAAAGATTATGGTAGCCACTCCAGTCAAAACCAAAACCACGGGACAATACTACGCCACCCGCATCGATTTAGGATTAGATATCCGCAAAGCTGTTGTTGAAATCTTAAGCCAAACCCTTGCCGCTAGTTTAGACCTAAAAACTCAGGTTAAACAAGCCCACTGGAATGTAAAAGGTTTAAATTTCTATCAATTACACAGCCTCTTCGACGAAATGGCCACGGAATTAGAAGACTATGGGGACATGGTAGCAGAACGGATTACTGCTTTAGGTGGAACCGCTTTGGGAACAGCACGCATCGCCGCCGCTAACTCGATTCTGCCGGAATATCCTGCTGATATCGTCGATGGTAGTGAACATATCGTTGCTTTAGCCGAACGTTATGCCTTATACGCTTCCCATCTTCGTTCTGCTATTGATACCACTGGCAATCAAGGGGATGCCGACACAGCGGATCTCTATACGGAAATCTCCCGGGACATCGATAAACGTCTCTGGTTCCTAGAAGCGCATCTGATTACATCTTCCGATGTTATCGGTTAAATATAGATAAATATGGGGTGTGTTAACGTAGCTTAATACACCTTAAATTCTCGTAATCGGTAAACGTAGCCAATCGCTTAATTGTTGTGCCAACCAATCTAATTCGGCTTCGCTAATATCTTCACTGGCAGTGATAATATATTCTCGATGGTTGGCAATGAGAACCAGACAAGGAGGAATAATATTAACATTTTCTCCCTGCATAGTGACAGTGACATTGCGACGAATGAGACTATAAATTTCGGAACTGGCGGCATCGGCAGTTAGTTTAAATTTCAGTCCCCAGAGTTTTTGGTAGAGAGAAACTTTTTGGGAGGTAATTTTTAACTCTAGTTCCCCCTGCCAAAAAGATTTGCACAACTGCCAAGATAAACTAGAGGAGATTAAATTGAGCAGAAAAATTAGGATAATTGGGATTAAAAAAGCGACCAGTTTGATCTCGTAAATAGCGACTATGGTTAAGAGGATAATCGTAAAGAATAGGGATGGTAAAAACTGTCTTAACTGGGTTTTGAGATTGTTGAAAAACTTTTGTTTGGTTTTACTAGCGATTTTTATTTGCAGGAGATTATCTTTTTTATAAACAGTAACTTCGCTGCCGTAGGGTTTGGTCAGATTGCCAATAGATACTAAGATCAATTGACAACTATATAAACTGGACAAAGCCTCTGTCACCGAAGGAAAATGATAGTCTGGGTGAGAGCTTGATAATCTTTTTAACCAATAGATGAAAAAAGCACTTAGATTAGTTTTTTGTTCAAAATTTTCGGGTATGTAACTATGCTTAATCCCCGTGGCTAAACTGATCAAACTTTTGCCTAGATCCTGTAAGTCGGTGGTGGGAGAATCGGAATCAAAGGCAAAATCAACTAGATAAAAACGATGGGACTGGGTATCAAAGAGGATATTACTAAGTTTGATATTGCCGTGGTTAAGAGGGACATCCTGCTGATGGAGATAGGAGAGAATCTCCAAGAGATATTTGGCAATTTGTTTGAGGTCTTGTTCTGCTAACAAATAACTGGAGTTAAGATAGTTTTCTAAAGGTTGCGCTGATAAATAAGGTCGGACAATAGCGATGATTTGTTCTTGGGATGAATCTATCTCAAAGCTATCGAGGTATTTGGGGAGAGATGGGTGAAAGAGTTGTCGCAACAGGGTGATTTTACTGGTTATTTCTCCGATAAACTGACTCGCTTGCCCACTAGGAACAGGAATAAGTTTAATGATAACTAACTGGCTGGTGTGTCTGTCCCTAGCTAAGATAGTTTTTTTTCCCAGTAACTGTTGGACTTGATAACGACTATGGAGAACTCGATCGAGCATGGGCGAGGATAGCGTAAGTAGTATCTCTAGGATAGCTCACTCTGGAAACTCTAGCCGCCATCTTTCCCATCCTTTTAATATTTTAACAATTGATTAAAAATTGCCGCCTTGCCTAGAAAGAATTGCTATGGCAGTCCTATTTGAGTTATCTTAATTATCTATTCGCCAAGGCTGCCTCGAAGGGACGAGCAAAAGGGAACGGGGAGCATTTCTAAGACTGCCATGACTTTTTCTTGTTAGTTAATTGCCTAGGAATCCGTTAGGATTGCCTGGAGGCATTAACGGATAGAAAAATCGCTTCAATCCCTGAGAAACCAGAGCAGTTTTCTTGACAGTTACCCGCTCGATCCAATAAAATTAATCTATGTTCTGGAACTATCTTTAAGTTTCTGGGACGGCGATTTTGGGGAGTTGCAAAACGTAGCGATCATCGGATTTCCTAGAACCCTAGACGACAATTTTACCCTTGTGTTGTTCCGTTAGCTATAGCAGTTATCTTAATAGTGAGGTACGAAGTTGCTGCCAGCAAGGGAATCTTTAAGAAATTACCCAAAATCCCTGAGTATAGATATTGACGGCGCTAGACTCCCAACGTATAGATAAATACTGTTTCTGGAAGCCCATGACTGTGAGCTACGAAAAAATTACCCCACCGACAACAGGCTCGACAATTACTTTTTCTGACGGAAAACCTCTAGTTCCCGATGATCCGATCATTCCCTTCATTCGCGGTGACGGTACGGGGGTCGATATCTGGCCCGCAACCGCAAAAGTTATCGATGCTGCGATCGCCACAGCCTACGCTGGTCAAAGGAAAATCCATTGGTTTAAAGTCTATGCTGGCGATGAAGCTTGCGAAATCTACGGGACCTATCAATATCTACCCCAAGATACCTTGACAGCGATTAAAGAATATGGTATAGCCATCAAGGGTCCCTTGACCACTCCCATCGGTGGCGGCATTCGTTCCCTGAATGTGGCTTTGCGGCAAATTTTTGACCTTTATGCCTGTGTTCGTCCCTGTCGTTACTATGCGGGAACCCCTTCCCCCCATAAAACCCCGGAAAAACTCGATGTCATCGTCTATCGGGAAAATACCGAGGATATTTATCTCGGCATCGAATGGAAACAAGGCACGGAAATCGCCGATAAACTGATTAATTATCTCAACACCGAACTAATTCCCGCCACTCCCGAACACGGTAACAAACAAATTCCCCTCGATGCGGGTATCGGGATCAAACCGATTAGTAAGACGGGTTCCCAAAGATTAGTCCGCCGGGCGAATCGAACGAGCGCTGACTTTACCGAAACCGAAAAATCAAGTTACTCTCGTCCACAAGGGTAACATTATGAAATATACGGAAGGGGCGTTCCGGGATTGGGGTTACGAATTAGCTAAAAGTGAATTCCGGGATGTGTGCGTCACCGAGATGGAATCATGGATACTCAGCAATAAGGAGAAAAACCCTGATCTGAGCATTGAAGATAACGCCCGCATGGTGGAACCGGGTTATGATGCCCTCACGGACGAGAAAAAAGCCAAAATCTGCCAAGAAGTGACCAGTGTTCTCGATGCTATCTGGGAAACCCATGGTAATGGCCGGTGGCAAGATAAAATTATGGTCAACGATCGCATTGCCGATAGTATCTTCCAACAGATCCAAACCCGTCCCGATGAATACTCGATCCTCGCTACCATGAACCTGAATGGTGATTATCTCTCCGATGCGGCAGCGGCGATCGTCGGGGGTTTAGGGATGGGACCCGGGGCGAATATTGGCGATGCTTGCGCTATTTTTGAGGCAACCCACGGCACAGCCCCTAAACACGCCGGTTTAGACCGAATTAACCCCGGTTCGGTGATTCTTTCTGGGGTAATGATGTTGGAATACATGGGATGGCAAGAAGCGGCCGATTTGATTAAAAAAGGCATCGCAGCGGCGATCGCTAATCGACAAGTTACCTACGATTTAGCGCGTCTGATGGAACCTCCCGTTAATCCTCCCCTGAAATGTTCCGAATTTGCCGACGCGATTATCTCCCATTTTGGGGATTAATTTTCCGGTTAGGGTAGCCTGAAAACTGCCCTATTTTTCGGGAAATCCCGTTCAGTAACCAAACTTTATAGAACGTTTTTTTGTCTTGGCTAAAGCGGTAATCCGTTTTAGTTCTTTTTCTAGGGATTCGGGAATTTTTGTCCAATCAATTAGTTGGTGAACTTCGGGAAAGAAGAAGCCTAAAAATGCTTCAAAATACTCGGTTAATGCTTCTTTCCATGATTCATCATAATTGGCGGTTGTTTGGTTCATGGCGAGCCGCTGCCAATCAGAAAGTCAGGCGCTCATATCGTATAAGTTCATTATCCCCCATGATTATTAGAAATTCTACCTATTGTAACAAATTTTTAGATTAGGAGCATTGTCTTTGACCTCTTTCAAGCTACCGACAATTACCTCCTCACAATGACAATTTTAGCGGGTGATTGCGAGAAAGCGATCACTATCGGTGACATAAATTTCTCATGAAAGCGACAAAATAAGTAAACATTCGTCTATAGTTATAATGGCTCAGTTTAGCCACCGATATTAAGTTAATTTCTCAGTCTCCATCGGAAACTTAGAACCGTCACCGTCACTTTCTTCATTTAGTATTTCAGGGGACTGTTAACAATTCTTGCGCTGGCATTTAGTAGCTAATCCTAGAGTTAATAATAGTCCGAAAATAGGATCAGGTTCAGGAACTTTGGCTATATTAGTAAGCTTGATATTATCAACTAATAAAGCTGAATTTCCAGCAGCATTTCCTCCTCCTGTCTTATCCACATCAACTACCCCAAACCCTAAAGTATATGTTCCAGTCACCGATATTGGTATCGTGTAGGTTTGATAGCCTGTTTCTTTCGTTACAGGGGAAAAAGAAGGATTGACTGGAAAACTAGATTGAGTATCTGCCAAAGAATATAAAGTATTATTAAGGGTAAAAAAAGCGAAATCATTGTAATCTACATTAGCGGCACTTCATCAGTCAGAAAATTCCAAGAAAAGCTGAAAATATCGCCAGCATTAGCAGTAATAGTCTGTTTGATAGCGGATCCTTCAGTAACAAATAGATTGCTTAACTGATTACCCGATAAGCTGAGAAATGATTCTAAATCATTGGCATTAGTCAAGGATTGACTGTCATCACAAGCACCGATAAAAACACAAGTTTGTAACAATGCTTGATAATTTCCGTTAACTGGTGTAACCTGAAAACTTGAAGTTTCAACGCTCGCTTGTCCACTGGTATTCCAGTCAGAAAAATTACCCGTTTCAAAACTTCCATTGACCACAGCGGCGGGGGAAGTTTCTGCCGTCGCCACTAACAAACCAGCCACAGTAATTAAGGTTAAAGTTGGGAGTTTAAACATGAGTAATTTTCCTGATATATGGTTAATTGTGAGATGGTATATTTCTCTGTCTGTTTACTTAAGCTTGAATTAAAATGTCATTCTCACTTAACTGTGGGATGCCGTTGAAGTTGGCAAAAAGTGCGCCATTACCTAAGCCATTGCTGGCGCTATTTTGATTGTAGAACAGATTACCCGTCGCTAAATTATAAACGATTTTAGCACTACTGGAACCAACTAAAGCCAGTTCGTTAGCAGTATCATTGATGGTGGCAAATTCGGCGGCTTGTAAGCTATTGCCAATGGTACTGACAAGAGCATTGAAAGAGGTGTTACTTAGGATAATTTTGTCAGTTCCTTTGATAAAGTCACTGATGCTATCAACTCCGAAATCACTGCTATTAAAGATAGCACCACTGCCAAAGAGGAATGAGTCGCTGCCATCGCCGCCGGTGAGAATGTCATTTCCTTTTCCACCAATCAGGGTGTCGTTACCGGCGCTACCGATAAGGGTGTCGTTGCCATCTAATCCCTTGAGTAGGTTATTGCCACTGTTGCCGGTGATGAGATTATCTAGGTTGTTACCTGTGCCGTCGATGTTGGCGTTCCCTGTTAGGGTGATATCTTCGATGTTGACGGTGAGAGTGTAATTTACAGAGGATTTGATGGCATCTTTGCCTTCTCCAGCATTTTCGATGACTACATCGCGGCTGCTATCGACCCTGTAGGTGTCGTCACCGGGACCGCCTGCGAGTCGGTCATTTCCTGTGCCACCATCGAGAATATCGTTGCCTTCACCGCCGTTGACGGTATCGTTACCTGCACCGGCGTTGATGTGGTCGTTGCCGCTAGTACCGTTGACGGTTTCACCGCTACTGCTACCGTTGACGGCGTTGAGGATGTTGAGGCTAAAGCTATCGTCGGCAGTTTCTCCGGCTGAATCGCTGGCGATTACTGTAAGGTTATAGATGCCGGAGGCGGTATCGGAGGGAGTGCCACTGAAGGTTCCTGTGGCGGCATCAAAGGTGATGCCACTGGGGAGGACTGTTTCTGTTGCTAGGGTGTAGGTGAGATTATCGTCGTCAATATCTTGGAAGGTATTAGCGGGAATGGTGAAGCTGAAGGGTTGATTTTCAATTGCTGTTTGATTGGCTATTTCTTGTTGTAATGTAGGTAGGTCATTGACAGATGCGACTGTTACCGTAAAGGTATCTTCAACAAATTCACCATTCGATGTCCCACGAATCGTAATATTAGCTATCCCAGATTGATTGTCTTGGTAGTCGAGGATTAACTGATTGTCAACGATGGTAGCAGTGACTAATCCCGTATTGTTATTGACGAATACTGATTTAACAATTAAAGTCGGGTCATTATCAATATCAGTGAAGACGTTGGTTATATCAATGACGGTATTGGCTGCATCTTCGTCAACATTGACATCTGTAATCGGATTGAGGATAGTTGGTGCGTCATCAACAGCCGTGACATCAAAAGTCATGGTGTGGATTTTGTCAGTAAAGAACTTACCGTCAGTAACACTGAAATTAAAATGAGTGTAATTAGAGCCAAAGTCGTTAACTTCAGGGTTAAAAGTAAGTTTACCAGCTTGGATATCTTCCACCATAATTTCCATACCACTGGTAACAAATTGATCACCCAATTTTAGAGAACCTTGCTCCACCGTCCACTCGACAATAACTGACTTTAAGGTATCATCGGGATCGCCTTTCGTAAAGGGGAAGTCAGCAACGGTGAAAGTATAGGAATTTTCTTCACTAATAGTGCGAGTAAAATCAGCCGTTTCAGGGGCAAAGACATTAACAGCAATACCAGTAAGATTATTCAATTGCTCCTGCAAACCATAAGTGCTGAAGTATTGATTAAACTGTGCAAAGGGAATATCAAGCTCATTGTCGCGGATTTTAGCGAGTAAGTCTTGTAAGTTTTCGCTGACCACCTGCATTTTGCTATTAATGCGGAAGATATCTTTATAGATATCGTAGGTTTCACTAGCAAATCCATAACCACCATCGCTAATACCATCACCGTCATAATCAACCTGACTGTAAGCTTCTTGGCTTAAAGTAGCGATCGCATTGCTGATAGCCAAACCGGCAGCTAATTTTTGAGATTCAGTAAAGTTAGAGGGGAAAAAGTCACCAGCAGAAGAAGACAAGTCAACAATACCAGAATTAACCTTATCGGCAAATTGATCAAGAATTTCATTAATCGGTTTACCAGTCAAAGTTGCCAATTGTTCACTGACAAGTTGGATTTGCGCTCCTAATAAGTATTGATAGGATTGAGCATCAATCTGAGGTGTATAGATAACAGTTTCATATTCTCCCGTCTTCGGATTAAGATCGACAAATGGAGGGAAAAACGTCCCCTCAGCCGATATATCCAACTCAAGAGCAGTCCAACCGTTTTGAGCCTTAAGTTCCTCGAAATTATCGCTAAGGAGAACCTGATCAGTTACATCTAATTCATAAGGTACTGAGAATTCTACTCTTATGCCATCTATAAAAAAGAAAAAGATCTCTTCTCCTGTGGCGATAACTTTCAGTGTGGGATAGAAAATCAGACCATCAGAATAAGAAGTTAGGATCAAATTATTAGTGACCAGTTCTTCTGCTTGGGTAATGGTGAAACCTTCGGGATTGAGACGTGCAACTCTTTCCACTAAACTGGTAAAGGGAGTAACAACTTCCGAACCCACAGCTGCGGTTAAAATACCGTCAAAAGGCAGTTCCGAGCCTGAATCCGTACCACCAATCATCGCTAAACGGCCTTCCGAGATGTCAATCGTCCCATTTTCGTTAACATCTAATTGGCTAAAAAGGGATGGAGAAATATTGAGAGTAAATTGACCATTGCGATTAGTAAAGGTAAAAGGTTCACCCTCGTCTAATTGACCATTTAAGTTGCCATCAAGGAACACCGTACCACCGACAATAAAACCATCTACAGCTTTACCAGCAAAACTTAAAGTAACACCATTAGCTCCAATATTAAACCTAGCCAAATTGGTACGGAATTCCTCCTCCCAAACGGTTTTCATGATTTCAAAGAAACCGAAATCAACACCGACGCGAATTTCACCTTTCAAATAAGCGTCTAAGGAGCCTTTAAGATCAAATAAGCTTAAAGGATTGCTAATCCGTGAAATAATTTCTGAACCGCGGACCTTACCATCACTTATCCCTTGCAATTCCCCTTCATCCACAAGGTCAAAGCCAAGATAACCGTCAACACCACCTTTCAGGATAGCTTTAGCGACCACAATACTAGCAGATAAACCGGCATAAATGCCTGCTTTCAGAGCCAACTCATCCTTATCCACACCATCGGGGTTCAAATCATCCACATAGAAACCATCAAGGATTTTATAGATGGAAGAGATCGAAAAATCATCATCACGCCAAGACTCCAACCCGTGGGTATCATAACCCACTGAAAAATCAGTTTTCGCATCAAAATAAAGTCCTAAAATACCTTCCACGGTGGGGGGAGTCCAGAGGAGGAATTCTTGCTCCTTACCGAAGTAATAGCTCAAATCGGGAATATCGTACTTAATTAAATCCACATCCTCTTCACCCAGCAAAAGACGAACGAGGGTAATGGGATTATCTAAAATCGGGATTTGGATACCATCAAGACTTTGTAACTTACTTAAAGTGCTTTTTTGTTGCGGAGATGCCGTGGCGGAATTTTGTGCTTGTTGAGCGGGTGTAGTACCTGGAGTCACGCCAGGCGCTGGAGTTTGAGTCCCTTGAGTACCAGCATCAACTTTCGCCGCCGTGTCAGCGGGGTCATCACTAGCACCTTTAAAGTCATTAAGATTATAACTACCCAACGGGAGAATAATCGAACTACCACTTTCGGCTAATTTGATGAGATTCTCGTTTAATTCGACAATCTTGGTAATAGTATCAGCAAATTTTACCGCTTTGGGAACACTATCCTTAATCCGTTTCAAAGTTTGATCTGTCGTATCAGCGGGAATTGCTTCGGCTAACACAATTCCTAAATCTAAAATTGACACTCCTGGTCTTCCATCACGATTAAACTGATTTTCCATCCCTAAATAGGAAAACAGTTTCGTATCCGTGTTGAGAATATCAATCACTGGTTTGACGGGGGAGATAATACGGTCAACCGTTTTCATAATCGGAGCGGCAAAATCGGTTAAGAAAGTGCCAAAATCGAGGGTAAGGTTATTAAAATTAACATCTAAACCCGTACTACTCGCTTGACTTTGATTACCGTAATTAAATATAGGTAGGCCAATCGCTAAATCAAAGGCGACACTGGGGAAAGCGGGATCTCCCTCCACACTGGTTTTCGTTTTTAGTCCTAAATTAGCATTACCTGCCAATTCGTAGTTAAACAGGTCATTAAAGCCTAATTGGGGGGTACTCTTCCAGTTTTTTAACTCGGTGAGGGTTAAACGATTGCCATCATCAATAAGTTTAACGATATTACCCGTACCCGTTAAAGTGCTGGTATCAAATTCATTATTTGGTAAGGTGAACAATTCCGTCACCACCATCTCATCATTTAAAGTGAAAGCGCCGTTATTATCGTTGTCAATAAAGGTTCGTCCTTCCGTGGTTCTGAGTAAGGGTTCATCACCCACATCTAATTTTTTAGCAGTATCGGTTTTAGCATTGACAGTATTAACAAAACTAATTTCCGTTTCCTGAATTTTACCGTTGGTGACAGTTAATTTTAAGATTTGATGAGCCGGATAACTACCTGCTGGCAAACCGGCAAATTTAGAGCGTTCTTGGGTGACGGTGAAATTAGCGAACAAATCAAGGTCATTACTAGAGTCATAAACTCCATTATTATTTTGGTCAAGGTAGGTAGTTGTCCCTGAAGTTAAGATTTTATAGGTGTAAATGTTACTTTTGAGGGGATCAAAATTGTCTAAAGTCAATTTACCATTATTGTCTTGGTCAATAAACCGGACACCTTCTTTAATTCTGACTAAAGGTTCTTCTTTGATGTCTAACTTCTTAGCGACATCTCCCTTACTATTGACAAAGCTAACCTCGGTATCCATCACCTTACCATTGGCGACGGTCAACTTTAAGATTTGGGACACGGTATAATTACCGGCTCCCGGAAGACCAAGAATGGCAGCTTCGGTTACTGTTACGGGTTGGGATTTTAATAGATCAAGATCGTTAGCTTCTTCAAAAGTACCATTATTATTTTGGTCAAGGAAAGTAGTTGTACCAGAGGTTAAAACATTATAGGTGATAATTTTCTTTTCGGTTTCGGTATCGAATTCATCAAACTCTGAATAGACGTAAGATTCCGTAGCATCTAATTGACCATTATTATTAGTATCAAGGAAAGCAATCCCCGTTCCTTGAACATAAGTACCTTCCCCAAGTCCCGCTTCATCCGCATCCAGAATGTTATTGTTATTTTTATCAAACTTGGTCTTTTCTTGAGCAGTTAAGGTTTCACCGGTATCTAAGACATTATTACCATTTTGGTCAAAGTAATAGGTGACAACGCCATTAGCATTTTTCTGCTCAATTGTAAAGGGTTTAAGTTTACCTGTTGTGTCAAACCATTTTGAAGTACCCGGAGTGACAGAAAAGAGTTTTTCCTTAGAATTAGCATCTAAACTACCATTACGATTGAGGTCAAAATAGTAGGATTCAATGGTAGGTTGTCCACCCGGGGTAGTGCTGGCTACCTTTTTCGTCAGATAGACACCCTCATTTTTACTTTGAAAAGGTGCATCAAATTTGCCATTAGCATTCCAGTCGATCAGTTTTTGAGGAGCAGTAGCATTGGCGACTGTGGTAAACGCAGGAGCAATACCTTGTGTATTAACATTAACAAAAGGTTCGTTAATTACCTGATTAGTGGTAATAAATTCGCCGGTGGTGGTAGTGGCTGGTTTACCGGCATTATTAGTTTTAATGGGATAGGTAAAGCTTTCAGTATCTAAACGATAATCGCCGTCCACATCAAAGAATTTGACGGTTTGATAGTTATCAAGGTCCTTTAAACTTGCTTGAAAGGTAATAGCCAACTCAGTGCGATTTTTGGGATCATCGGCTATGTCTAAGCGTAAAAAGGCCAAATTACCCTGAGCTTTAAAATCTTGTAAATTAACACGGAAAGCTGCTCCCACCTTAGTTTGTTTGGTATCAATATAAAAACCGAAGTTTTTATTTAAGCCAAAACCAAGGGAAATATTATAGTCAAAGGTGGTTTTTAAGTCGCCTTCGGTTTTTAGTCCAATCCCTAACGCATCTAAACCTAAGTTAACATCTAAAGGTAAGGAGAATAAATCATATTTTTCCTTAACATTGAGCAGAATACCGATGTTATCTTCGGTCATATCGACACCGACATTGACGAAATCTAAACCTAAAGTAGATAAAGCATTTTCAATGACGGTTTTTAAGCGATTTCCGGTTAATTCTGGTTCGGCGGAAATTGCTACCACTAATTTATCGCTGATATCGCCGATTAAATTCGGCATTTTACCATCTAAAGCACCCACCATAGGAAGCTCTAGGTTATCTAAACTTTGTTGTAAGTTAGTTAAACCAAGTTTTACGGTTTGGGAGGTACTTTCTGGGTTGAGGGGACGATCTACCACATCCACCCGTTGAACAGGAACAAACAAACCTTTATATTCAGTATCTTTGGAATCGACTTGATAGCTAATGCTACTTTGATGGTAAAGTCCGGGTTCGGCCAGTTGCTCATCAATACCCGTAAAAGTGACAGTTTGTAACTTATACCAATCTTCAGGTTGAATGACAATCTCAGTGGTTTGTTTATCTACTTGGGTGGTGGTGCGAATAATCGGGAAAATGATCGGATTACTAATTTGTTGTCCGGTGGTAGCATCTTTCATGACCGCTTTCACTTTCAGATTACCACTGCTATCAGGATCAAGATAGCCTAAAATCACCTGTTGAATTTGATTCCAGTTACCCGGTTCTTCTCCCGTAACAGAGTTAGGTTCATTGGCTGTAAAGAGGAGGGTTTTGAAGACTGGGTTATCTTTAACCAAATCATTATTACCATCTGAAAATTCAACAATGACATTAGAGGAGGGGATTACTTTTAATTTGGCACCAAAGGAGACAGTTTTTTCTTTTTCCCCAGTGACTAAACTGACTAAGTTGACATCTAAATTACCCCCATTAGTTTCGTCAAAGGTGTAGATATCTTTGGTGACTTTAACCGTAGTGGGATTAACGGGATTAACAAAGTCGATTTCAAAACCTGGAGTTAAACGAATGGTGACAGTATCAGTAGGTTCACTCAACAAAGCTACTTCAAAACTAGCGGTTTCTCCCTCTTTAACTACAGTATTATCGCCAACTTGCACGATTCTGACACCGGGTACATCATCATCTTGAATTCTTAAGGTAGCTTTGGGATTGGCTGGGAGGATATAACCATCACCGGGTAAAAGTTCGACAATTACGGTTTCCTCAGCGATGCGAGCCGGGGAATTTGCTTGAATTTCGCTCTTTCTGTTAGGTTCATCAACGGTGACGTTAATATTACCTTCATAAAAACCATTGGCATTGTAGGTCAAAGTAGTACCCTTAGTAAGGGTAGCAGTTAAATTTTTGTCAAATCTGAGTTTACTACCGGCAAAGATTTCGGGAGTTAAGGAAGTAATCGGTTCTCTGTAGGGGATGACTTCACTGAGTCCTAACTTATAAGTTCCTGTGGTGGAGGAGTTTCGGGTTAAAGCTGACGCATAATAAGTCCCGCTGGTGGTGGGAGTAAAGTACGTTTGCACTCGACCGACATTAATTTCTACACCATTGGGTTCGGCGATTTTTTCACCTTGACCGTTATAAAGGTATAGTCATTTCAAATAAGTGTGAGACGAGGGAAAAATAAGGTAAAATAAAGAGAAACGAGCAACCCATATAGAAAAATGTCTTATAGCCTAGACTTGAGAAAAAAAGTAATCGATTATGTAGAGAATGGGGGAAGCATAACCAAAGCCGCCGCTCTATTTAATATAGGAAGAGCGACGATATATAGATGGCTAGGTAGGGAAAAACTGGAAGCAACAAAGGTAAAACACCGTCAGAGAAAGCTGGACTGGAAAGCACTGTCAAAAGATGTCCAAGAAAATCCCGAGGCAAGATTAAGAGACAGAGCCGAGAAGTTTGGAGTGAGACCAAGTGCCATTTGCTATGCCTTAAAAAAAATGAAAATTACCAGAAAAAAGAAGGAACTTCGTTATAGAGAAAGAAACCGAGAAGAAAGAATGAAATACTACAGAGTGCTGAGAGAATTGATTAAAACATATGGAAGTGAAAGCCTTGTATTCATTGATGAGTCAGGGTTTGAAGAATTTCAAGCCTGCCTTTATGCCTGGTCAAAAAAAGGTAAGAAAGTATTGGGAGATAGACAAGGAAAACGAGGAAAAAGAGAGAACCTTGTGGCCGGGAGAAGAAAGGGAAAAAAAGACTTTATTGCCCCGATGGTATTTACAAGAAGCCTGAATGCCGAAGGTTTTGAAGGGTGGTTATCTTTATATTTATTGCCCTCTCTAGCCATAACATCAGTATTAATTATGGATAATGCACCAATTCATCGGAAGACAGTGATTAGACAACTGGTAGAGGAAGCAGGTCATCAGGTAGTGTTTTTGCCAAAATACTCTCCTGATTTAAATGATATCGAACATGATTTTAGTGCATTAAAGAGAGCCAGAATGTATGCTCCTGTGGGGACACCCCTTGATGAAATTATTCGTACTTATTGTGTCGCCTAGTGTCTCGTTCTTATTTGAAATAACTATAAATATTAGGAGTCGTTAAAGTACCGTCACCCAAGGAAGACCCCATCAGGTCAAGGATATAGGTAGTATCAGCTTTGAGGTCAAGTTTATACCAATCTTGATCGTAACCACTGTCGATGTTTCCAGTCACCACATCCCCGACGGAAAGGAAACCAGTAGTACTGGTATAGTTGGCTAAATCTGTACCCGTTGCTTCTGATTTTGAGCTACTATTACTGACAATGTTTTTGACACTTAAACGATAAGAGTCTAAAGTTGAGCCAAAGGGTCGTGCTACGGCATAATACTTACCACTGACAGTGGGAGTGTAGGTAAATCGGGAATTGCGATTAGCAGTATCATCATTAGAACCGAGTGATTTACTATTGCTGTCAAAAAGCTCGAAAATGGGATCACCATTACCATACTTTTCTAGGTCAAAGGTATAGGTTTTATTGGCTTCGAGATCAACGCCGTACCAATCTTGATCTCCACTGCTAGTCCACGCACCGGTGACTAAATCACCGACCAAGAGTCGGCCAGTGGTGGTGTTATTGGCGGGGTAATCTGTACCCGAAGGTTCTCTGCTAGATTGAGTAATAGCATTGGTAATGGAACTATTAACATTAAGAATTAACTCGTTATTGTTAGTTCCGGGGGTAACACTTTTGATGGTTAACTTGAGGTCTTCTACTAATTTATCGTCAATGGGTGCAATAATCAGGTTATTTTGAATGTCTCCCGGAGCGATACGGACAACCCCTTCTTTTTGAATAAGATAGTCACCTAACTCCAATTTACCATTGTTATTAGTATCTTCACCCGGGTCTAAAACGCCGTTACCATTTTTATCTTCAGATAAGGTTGCACTACCCCCAGCCAAACGATAATTGACGTTAAGTCCGCTACTATTGGTCGGCAAAGGTGCATTCAGTTGCACGGTGAAGTAACTGGGTTCGCTGAATACTTCTGATGCTGTAGTCCCTGCAATTAAAGTGGCTGTGGGTAAGTCGTTATCTTGAATGACAACGGAGACAGGATTGGGGACTACCTGAGTAAACTTATAATCAGAATCAGCCACCAATAAGTTATAACTATTGGGGGTTCCCGAAATTTTCAGATAATAGTCTCCCAAGGGTTGACCATTGAGAGATATTTGCTCATAGTTCTGAGTTGCACTAGAACTATCGGAGACTAAAAGGGGTGTGCTGAAATTTTTCGCTGAATAAACCTCTAATTTGAGATTTCCGGCTCCATGATTAAAGTTAATTTTTGCGAAGTCTAAATTATTACCTGTGTCAGGGATGGTAAATTTAAACCAGTCAATATCTCCAGAAGGGGAAATTGCCAAGTTAGACCAGTGATAACCACCTTTAATTGTTCCCAAATCTAAGGCATTTTCAGCAGTATTATTATCAGCTTTTGATTCAAAATCTAATCCTTGACCGGTTTGAACCTCAAAGTTAATCTGACTATAATGCAGATATTCAACTACTTGATCATCTAAGGCAGTTGCTCTGACTGTTTGCTCAAGATTCCAGTTTTGAGGGGTAAAAGTAATGGTTAAGGGTTCGCCAACAAACTCGTTATTTAAGCGAATTTGGTCATTGGTGGGGGTCATAATCAAGCGAATATTACCCACGGGTTGACTACTTAACTTGATACTATAAACGTTATCGCGACCCTCGATCGCTTTTCCTGCTCCTTTAATAATAAAACCTGCTTGATCATTGTCAATATTAGTCAAGGAAAGGTCATTTACTGCGAGTTTATGATATTTCTGGTCTTCACTGGAGACGGTGGTAATGATCTGATAATTCATGTCATCATCGTCAATCTGATCATCCACACCTTTGACGTAGAAATTCTGCGCTTGATTCCAGTTATCAGGGGTAAAGACCAAACTGGTGACTCCCGCCAAGGAGGTTAAATCACTTTTAACGGTAACTAAGGCTTCACTTTCATCCTGTGAACCAAGGTAAACTGTAACGGGAGCAATGGGTTGGCTATTCAGTTTAACGCTATAACTTATGGTGACAGGGGGAATGAGTTCATTTTTGACAAAAACACCGTTGTTGAGTGTACCATTCAGTTTATTGCTGCTACTATCTACTAGGGTATTTTGGGAGTCTAAATCTCCTTTATAATATGCAACTAAACCGGTTTCACTACCTGTAAGGACTTTGTCTTTATCAGCTTGAATTTCTGTTTGAGTCAGGGATTTATCCCAAATGGTTAGGTTTTTAATTTTCCCCGCAAACTGGTAACCACCGCGACCTTTTCCTAGATAATTAACAGTTTTGACGATCTCGGTGGGAAGTTTAAGACCTGAGACGGTTGTTTTCAATTCACCATTAACATAGAATTTACCGACTCCGCTATTGTCCAAACTAACTGCCAAATGTACCCACTCTTTTTGAGGTAGTTGCTCGGAAAGGGTGTAAGAAAGTGATTGGGAATTAGTGATAGTTTCTAAGAAAAGTTGGCTCTGATTATTTCTTAATCCCCAGAAGATTCTTTCGCTACCCGTATCATTTCCTAATTCTAAAATTGAGCTAAAATTTTGAGTTTTACTGTCGATATATACCCAGGTTTCTAAGGTAAAGTCACCAGATAATTTGCTGATATTGGGTACTGTGACATAATCATCTTGACCATCGAAGTTAACGCTATTATTAGTTTCATTCGTATTGGTACCCGTAAGTTTGGTAATGGTGACACCTGCGGTATCATTATCGCTAATAGTAACGGTGGTGACGATATCATTTTTCACCAAAGCGCCGTTGTTGATTGTACCATTAAGTTTATTGCTGCTACTATCTACTAGGGTATTTTGGGAGTCTAAATCTCCTTTATAATATGCAACTAAACCGGTTTCACTACCTGTAAGGACTTTGTCTTTATCAGCTTGAATTTCTGTTTGAGTCAGGGATTTATCCCAAATGGTTAGGTTTTTAATTTTCCCCGCAAACTGGTAACCACCGCGACCTTTTCCTAGATAATTAACAGTTTTGACGGTCTCGGTGGGAAGTTTAAAACCTGATACGGTTGTTTTCAATTCACCATTAACATAGAATTTACCGACTCCGCTATTGTCCAAACTAACTGCCAAATGTACCCACTGTTTTTGAGGTAGTTGCTCGGGAAGGGTGTAAGAAACTGATTGGGAATTAGTGATAGTTTCTAAGAAAAGTTGGCTCTGATTATTTCTTAATCCCCAGAAGATTCTTTCACTACCCGTATCATTTCCTAATTCTAAAATTGAGCTAAAATTTTGAGTTTTACTGTCGATATATACCCAAGTTTCAATGGTATAATCACCCGCTAATTTGGCGTTGGGTATTGCTACATAATCATCTGTACCATCCAAGCTAAGGTAATTTTGAGGTGAACCTAAGTTATAACCATTATTGGGATAGAGAGTAATTTCGAGAGTTTCGTTATCTTCGGCTATTTGATCATCTTTGATTTGCAGGTTAATGGTTTTGCTAGTTTCCCCTGCATTAAAGGTGACTAAGTTAAACTGTTCATAATAGTCAATCTTGCCATTGTTAACGCCGATAAAAGCATCTTTAAAACCCTCACCGTTTAAATCAACCACAGCGGGTGCGGAATTAGTCGCTAAGGAGGCGGTGTTGGTGATTTTAGCGAAGGGATTTTTGCTGGCATTTTGAGCAAATGTGCCGTTATTATTTTCCCAATAGGTAACAACTCCATTAGCTTGACCAACAAATATATCTAGGTCTGTGTCACTGTCATAATCCACCAGGATAGGTGCGTTACCTGAGATATTGGCAAAAGGATTGCTGGTCGATTTAGTAAAGGTGGGACTATTTTTGTTACCTGTATTTCGATAGTAGCTGATTCCTGAAGCTTGAGAACCAACAATTAAGTCATTATCGCCATCTTGATCATAGTCAACTAAGACAGGTGTGGCTCGATCGCCAACATCAATCCCAGTAAAGGGATCATTTTGAACGGGAATTAACCCACTGGGAAGGACAAAGCGTGGATTCAGGCGATCGCCGTTATTGATATAGTAAATAATAGTACCTGTGTCTGTACCGACGGCTAAATCTAAGGTTAAATCGCCGTTAAGGTCAGCAAAGGTGGGAGCCGCACCCTGAATGTTAATATTACCAAAGGGATTTTGACTACCGGTTTGTTCGGCAAAAAGGGGACTACTAGGACTGCCGAGATTTTTGAAATATTTAATTCCGGTTTGATGACCAATAATAGCGTCTAAATCGCCATCGTTATCTAAATCGGCAAAAGTGGGTTTAGCATTATCCCCGACATCGATATTATCAAAGGGACTGGCAAAACGCGCTTTGCCATCTGCTTCAAACTGATTAATTAAGTAAGTTTGACTGATTTGGTAATCTTGATTAATTACAGCAGTACCCTGGGGAATACTGAAAATTACGTCTATGGTCTGTGTCGCAGCTTGACTCAGATTGACGTTGATGACAGCATTTGTATTACCTTCGGCGACTGTAACAGGATTACCAATAGAGACGGTGGGAAGCGAAATTACTGATACTGACGCACCATTTGCCAACACTCCATTTTGGCGATTACTACCATTATCAAAAAGGAAATTATCTGTGGTGAGATTTCCTTGATAGTAATTGATTAAACCAGTTTCTTGACCACTTAAACTGGTATTTTTATTGGCTTTAATGTCTGCTCCACTGCGTGCTACATTCCAGACTCGGACTTCGCGTATTTGTCCATTAAGACCCACATCCTCATTATCATCTTTATACATTCCCAGACGATACCAACTATCAAGGTAATAGATATTACCAGTTTCGGCGGTGGAAGTAGCGACACTTTCGCCATTGATAAATAACTCCATTTTTGAGCCATTATAAACACCCGCTATGTGATACCACTGATTAGTTGAGTATTTACTAGGAGAATTGAGATAAGTTAAACCGTTGCCACCACCCGCTACAGCCAAGTAAAATTGACCAGTGGCCATGGTTCCTAAGGCAAAACCAGCTTCGGTGGAACCATTATCCTGTAAGAAACTAATGGCTGATGACCAATCTTTAAATTGAGCAATATTTACCCAAGCTTCTACCGTCAGCGCTGAAGTAGGCAACTTTAAGCTAGTAGCGCTAACTTTACCATTGCTGATAGCGACATGATCATCGAGTCCATCGAATTTAAGGGTATAATTTATCTTAGAGGGAGTATCCAAAGCAGATGGATCGAGCTTCTGGTCATCATCTAAGTTTTTGACGGGAAGGTCGAAGGTTTTTCCACTGTAGTTAGGGTCATTAGTAGCGCTAACAAAAGCGGTAATGTTATAACTAATGTCACCATCTAAGTCGAGATCATCTAAACCTGTTACGGTGACAACTTGATATTCTTGCCAGTTTTGAGGGGTAAAGGTGACACTGGTTTTGTCTAAACTGGTTTCAGTGTTGTCAATATCTTTGAAACTGACGGTAACATCAGCCGTCGGTTTACTTTGTAGGCGAATACCCACTAAAGCTTGATTACCAATACTGGGTAAGGTAATTTCTACTGTACTACCATTAAGGTTTATTTTGCCGTTATCGAGGGTCAATCCTTGATTTACGGTACTATTTTCTTTGAGAATTGCTCGTAATTGCTGAGAATTAGGTAAAGTTCCTGTGACATTTAAGCTAATTTTACCAGCATTAATCTGCTCTTGAGTGAGAGTAACACTTCCTAAGAGTTTGTTGTTGTTATCCCATAATTGCAGGACATTGTTAACATTGGGGTAGGGTTCACTGGTGACTACTGCTACCAAGTTATCACTATAGCTGGTGACAAGATTATTGTTAGTATCGGTAATTTTTTGGGCGTTTACTACTTTGATTCCCGCCGTGTCATCATTGAGAACATTTAAAGTAGCTTGTTTTTTGCTGGTATCTGTCGTTAATTTATAACCTGTACCAGTTGCTAAGGTAATGGTAACAGTTTCGTTAGGTTCGGTGACATCATCTGCAATAGGTAAAATGGAAATTTGACCAGTGGTGTCTCCTTCAGCAATGGTAATTTTACCCGTCAAATTTTGATAATCTGTTCCTTGAGTTGCTGTTCCCGCAACTGTATAATTGATATTTATTCCACCTTTAGGTGCGGGTGCGGATAAATTAACGATAAAATTACCAGATTCGCCACCATTTTCTTGCACATCTCCCAGACTGGAGATAATTACTTCCGGGGTGACGGGAACAGCATCGGTGGTACTCCCTTCGGTAACTTTTAGGGGTGGATTAATGGTGAAACCAAAGGTTTGAGTCCCTGTAAAGTAACCCGAAGCTGAAGCACTAATATTACCATCAGCGCTAACTCCATTGAGTTTAACAGTTTGAAGGGTATCCCAATTACTGCTAGTAAAGGTGACAGTTGTGCTTGTTAAACTGCCTTGATTGCTGCTGAGGCTAACTGTAACATTGCTGGTGGGTTGACTGGTTAATTTAATCTTAAAGTCGGCGGTTCCATTTTTGATTGCGAGGGGGTTTTTATCGCTAATAGGTTGGTTAGTAGCATCAAAGAGAATTACACCTTGAGTATAGGCCTGATTATCTTTGATGGTAATGGTAGCACTATTATTAGTGGCACTAATTCCGTAGTTAGAATTGGGCCAACTATTATCGAAGGTAATCCCAGTGGGACTATTGAATTGACCTTTTCCCGAACCCGAAGAACCAAATTTACTGATATAATTTCCGCTACTATCGAAGATCTGGACATCATCTCTGCCATCACCTACATAAATGTTACCGTTGCCATCTATACCAATACTTACAGCCTGTATAAATTGTCCGTTTCCTGTACCATAAGACCCGAATTGGCGCAAAAATGTACCACTATTACTAAATACTTGGACATTGTTGTAAGCACTGTCAAGCAAATAGATGTTACCACTGCTGTCGAGTGCCATATCTACCGTATTTGTATTGTAAATTCCGCTACGGAGTAAATTAAATTTACGCAGGTATTTACCAGTATTATCAAATACTTGGACATTATCATTGCCTGCATCCGCCACATAAACGTTATCATTCTTGTCTATAGCTAGAGTCTGAGGATCGCTAAATTGTCCGTCTCCTGTTCCTGAAGACCCGATTTGACGCAAGAATGTCCCACTATTGTTAAAAACTTGAATATTCTTTCTTGATCTATCCACCACATAAATATTACCCTGGCTATCTAGGTCAATGTTCCAGGGGTCTGTAAATTGTCCGTTTCCTGTACCCTGTGAACCAAATTTGCGTAAAAATTTACCATTACTATCAAAGACTTGGACATTATAACCTCTACTGTCAACTACATAGATATTTCCATTTTTATCTTGAACCAGATCTTGAGGATTATTAAATTGTCCGTCTCCCGTACCATAAGCACCAAAGGTGGATAGTAAATTGCCTAGATTATCAAATACTTGGACGTTTCTATTCTCGAGATCTACTACATAAATATTGGGATTAACAACGAGATTTTCTTGATCAAAGTTATGGGGAATTAACTTAATATTAATTGTTTCATCCCCTTCCACCACCGCGTCATTGAGGGCAGCAAAATAAATCTTGGCGGAAGTTTCTCCTTGGGGGATAATAATACCATTGCGCTCACTGTTAGCATCGGTGGAGACTTTACGATAACGAGAATTAAAATAATCGCTGTTTTGTGTAGCTGTACCACTGGTAATATCATATTTTACCCATAATCCTTGGGGTCCTTGGAAGGGTTTATCTAAATTTACTTCGATGTAACCAATTTGTGGTGCTGGTTGATTGAGATATTCCACAGTACCATTCATGCTACCATTATGGGGGTTACTGCTATCTTGATTGGCCTTATTGGTTAAATTTTTATTAAAGTCCCAATAACCAATTAACCCGGTTTCTGCTCCTGTTAGCTCGGAAATCATCAAACTTTGCAATTCCGCAGCACTACGCGCTGTATCCCAGATTCTTACTTCATCGATCGCTCCAATAAAGTCTTTGCCGATTTCTAATTGTTGAGTCGGAGCGGGTTTTTGGCCGGCAAATTCACTGGTGGAGTAGATTTCAACAGCATTGACATAGATTTTGTAATCTGTACCATCGAAGGTGGAAGCAATATGATTCCACCCTTTGGGGTTAATGGCCTTTTCTATGGTTTTGGTGTTCCATTTTGTGCCATCTCCGAAACCTATTTGTAGGGAGATTTGATTAATAATGGAAATGCTAGGATAACCTGTTTTTGTTCCCCCTTGATAACTAATAATGTCATGTTGAGTATTATCGGTAAAATTGGGGTAAATCCACGCTTCTAAGGTGAATTTACCGGTATTAGCTAAGTTTAAGCTAGATTTAGCGGGAATGGTGACGCTTTGTGTACCATTGAGGGCGATCGCATCTTCTAATCCTTCGATAGTGCTACCATAGCCAAAACCTTCCGTAGGATTGACTACTTTACCTAAGCTGACAATAGGTTCATTTTCCAAGAGGTTAACTATCTTGATTCTCAAACTGTCCAAATATTTCTTATCTGATTCTGATATGGGTTGTGTTTGATCATATTTCCCTGCTACATAATATTTATCCCCACTACTACGTTCAGCTAGGCCAAGTACGACATCATCTTCAACGAGAGTGATTTTAATTGTTTCTGTGGGTTCAAAAACTTCATCGTTGATATCCTCAGCTTGAAAAATAATACTCGTCGTACCCGCAGGTACATTGATTTTATAAATTGAGGTATTGGCTACAGGATCTGGAAAGGCCTTGCGGGAATCTACTTGCGTATATTTGCCATAATCAAGGGGATCCCTTTTATAAAAGGTGTAAAATAATTTGTAATCTGAACCTTTTTGAGTGTTGGCAAAACTGCCACGAATGGCTGTACCTGTTACATCAAAATATAAGTCAAATCCAGACAGAATCGGCACACCTTGTTTTCCTAAATCTAATTCGATTCTGGTTATCTCTTTAACTCGCAGAGGTTCTCCTTCGGTTTTCGTCGAGTTTTCCCAGTAATTGCCAATAGACACCTGGGGATGATTGTCGCTAACTATCTGTAAAAAATTGTTATATTGGTCTGCTCCCGTCACCGTATATTCAGAAGTGGGATTAAGTCTAAAGTCCATATATTCCTGCTGATCCCACAAAGAATCATTGTTGATGATAATCGGGATATCCACCAGCAGTTGACCATTTTTTGAATAAACTTTACTTGGTGTTATTTGAAAGCTACCTGAGTTAGGATCACTATAGTCATTGCTAGATACAGATCCTTGACTCTCTAACCCATGAGGAAGCAAATTATAAGAAATATAAAAAGAACTTTTTTGATCATAATTTGACAAGCTTAGAGTAATCCTATTCCAATGCCCATCGCTATTAACACTATTATAACCTTCCACAAGAAAGCTTTCATATACAGTTAAACTGGGAATGGCTAATGTCTCTGTATAATTGGCTTGGCCTTCTGCACTAATCGCTAAACTTGATTCTATCGCCCCTGTATTTGCTTCTAAATCCCAATCTCCCCCCAGCAATGCACTACCAGTTAAGTCTTCAGATGCTGCTACATCTGCTCCCGTCAACTGGCTAATGTTTTGAATTAAACTCAGTCCCGCTTCATCCGCTGCTAAATTACACCCGTAGAATAATATGTCCCCAGTCTCTATCAGTGCATTTCCCCAACTCTGAATTTTGGCACTATAATCCTGTAAAGTGTGGGAATTTAGCCAAATATTGCCCAATTGTAGCTGACCTTGACTACCGTGGGAGATGACTTGAATACTTTTAAGGTTAGTACGATTCGACAAGGCTGCGGTAATTGCCTCAACGCCATCTTGATTAGAATTAATCAGGATAACTTCTGTGCTAGGCAACACCGCATCGAGTAACTGCTGATAACTGGCAAGTTGAGTGTCGATAAACAGGATGTTTGGGAAAGACTGAGACATAAAGTACCTTGGGGGTTTCAGCGAGGAATATAGTGTAGCTGTTCAGGATGGTGGTGTTAAGTAGCAAGGAGGACTGATGGGAAAAATCGGCTCTCGTCTCCTGATAACGGCCTTCCTCTTCATTTAAAGGCTTTTTTCCCATCAGTCTCTAATTTTTACACAATCTTTAGACTTTTCGAGGAAGTGATTGATCAGGAACCATCCTCAACAAGCTTATCGAACATTATCTAGGATTTGCTGAATATTACTGAAAGCCTTACTAGAAAACGGTTTTAGCACTTTTTTAGTCAAAAAAGTGTCAGAGACAAACGTTGAGAAATCGATCCGAGGGACTCAAAAACCTTGCACTTTCATTGGCAATCGCCAGATAAAATTGAGAAACTAAGCGACGAAACTACCATTTGGTAAACTGTGTGGCTCCTAAATTCCTTCTGGGGACTTATTCAGCAAACCCTATGTATGGGGACAGAAAACGGGTTTCTTTGAGAAACCCGTTTTCTCGATAGCGGGTGATGTTAACAATTATTGCGCTTGCACTTGCTGGCTAATCCTAGAGTTAATAATAGTCCGAAAATAGGATCAGGTTCAGGAACTTTGGCTATATTAGTAAGCTTGATATTATCAACTAATAAAGCTGAATTTCCAGCAGCATTTCCTCCTCCTGTCTTATCCACATCAACTACCCCAAACCCTAAAGTATATGTTCCAGTCACCGATATTGGTATCGTGTAGGTTTGATAGCCTGTTTCTTTCGTTACAGGGGAAAAAGAAGGATTGACTGGAAAACTAGATTGAGTATCTGCCAAAGAATATAAAGTATTATTAAGGGTAAAAAAAGCGAAATCATTGTAATCTACATCAGCGGCACTTCATCAGTCAGAAAATTCCAAGAAAAGCTGAAAATATCGCCATAATTAGCAGTAATAGTCTGTTTGATAGCGGATCCTTCAGTAACAAATAGATTGCTTAACTGATTACCCGATAAGCTGAGAAATGATTCTAAATTACTAGCATTAGTCAAGGATTGACTGTCATCACAAGCACCGATAAAAACACAAGTTTGTAACAATGCTTGATAATTTCCGTTAACTGGTGTAACGACAAAACTGGCAGTTTTAACGCTTGTTTTTCTAACTTTTGGCCGCTCTGAGCAGATTTTCGGGACAGCCCATCTCTAAAGAAAATATAAAACTGCATTTGAAAAAAGCTGGAAATCCTGTAACAGTTAACTGATGATTGCCTACTCCCTTTAATGATGCTTAGAAAACCAGGAAATTGCTGGCAGTTAAAGCTAAATTTGGAGAAAGTGTCGCAATTTGGCTGGCTGCTGTTGTTCCTGTACCGTCAATGTCGTACCATAATTGACCATTACTGGCATTATAAATAAAACGATGAGCAGAAGTCGTCGCTGATGTTCCGGTAGTAAACTGGGTGTTTAGTAAAGTACCAACCGTTAAACCGCCACTAAATCCACTCCGAGATACCAAAATCGTGTCATCTAGCACATTAAAGTCGGCAATCGTGTCAATGCCTTCCGTGCGTGAGTTATAGCGGAAGAAATCACGGCCACTTCCTCCCGTCAAGCTGTCATTTCCTGTCCCTCCTATAAGAGTATCATCGCTATTTCCGCCGAGTAGGGTATCATTTCCATTGCCCCCATTAAGGCTATCATTACCATCCAACCCAGAGAGAAGATTGGCACCTGAATTTCCGGTTATCACATTATTGCCATTGTTCCCCGTGCCATTAATCGCTGTACTACCTGTTAAGGTCAGGTTTTCAAGATTATTGGCCAAGGTATAAGTAATGGAAGCGGAAACCGTATCTGTTCCTGCACTATCAATAATCACATCGTTGATATTATCAATAGTATAAGTGTCATTACCTGCTCCTCCGTCTAGGGTATCTACCCCTGCTTTGCCGTCTAATGTATCGTTCCCTGCATCGCCTAGGAGGTAGTTATTGCCGTTATTGCCGATAATTGTGTTATTAAGGCTGTTTCCTGTGCCATTTAAGTTACCATTCCCAGTTAAGGTTAGATTTTCTAATCCCGCTGCTAGGGTATAAGTAATGGAAGCGGAAACCGTATCTGTTCCTGCACTATCAATAATCACATCGTTGATATTATCAATAGTATAAGTGTCATTACCTGCTCCTCCGTCTAGGGTATCTACCCCTGCTTTGCCGTCTAGTTTATCGTTCCCTGCATCGCCTAGGAGGTAGTTATTGCCGTTATTGCCGATAATTGTGTTATTAAGGCTGTTTCCTGTGCCATTTAAGTTACCATTCCCAGTTAAGGTTAGATTTTCTAATCCCGCTGCTAGGGTATAAGTAATGGAAGCGGAAACCGTATCTGTTCCTGCACTATCAATAATCACATCGTTGATATTATCAATAGTATAAGTGTCATTACCTGCTCCTCCGTCTAGGGTATCTACCCCTGCTTTGCCGTCTAATGTATCGTTCCCTGCATCGCCTAGGAGGTAGTTATTGCCGTTATTGCCGATAATTGTGTTATTAAGGCTGTTTCCTGTGCCGTTAATGGCTGAATTACCTGTTAGGGTCAGATTTTCCACTAGGTTAGGTAAAGTATAAGAGACACTCGCATAAACTAAGTCCGTTCCGCCTGTACTACCTGTAACGGTTTCTAGGACAAGATCTCCACTATTATCCACATAATAGACATCATTGCCATTGCCTCCTTCGAGAGAATCCGAACCCAGTCCTCCATTTAGGGTGTCGTTTCCGGCTAATCCTTGTAGGGTGTCGTTTCCGTCTCCACCGACAAGATTGTCATTGCCAGATGTGCCTGTAATGAGTATCCCTTCCGTCACTTGGTTGACGGTAATGGTAAAGGTATCCTCAATAAATAAACCTTTCGATGTTCCTCTGATGGTAATTTGAGCCGTTCCAAACTGATTTTGGAGATAATCTAGGATTAATTGGTTATTAACGATAGTTGCTGTCACCAAGCTAGTATTTGTGTTGGATAACACACTCTTGGTAATTGCATCTCCATCGGGGTCACTAAAGACGGTGGTTAAATCAATAACCGTATTAGCTGCATCTTCGTCAACATTAACATCTGTAATCGGATTGAGGACGGTTGGTGGATTATCGACTATACCGACATGACAACGAAAGTATCGTCAACAGTTTTACCGTTGGATGTTCCCCGAATTGTCAGATTAGCTGTCCCAGATTGATTGTCTTGGTAGTCAAGGGTTAATTGATTGTCAACGATGGTAGCGGTGACTAATCCAGGATTGTCATTGACGAATACTGATTTGACAATTAAAGTCGGGTCATTATCAATATCAGTGAAGACGTTGGTTAAATCAATGACGGTATTGGCTGCATCTTCGTCAACATTGACATCTGTAATCGGATTAAGGACAGTTGGTGCGTCATCTACTGGGTTAACTGTAATGACGAAAGTATCGTCAACAGTTTTACCGTTGGATGTTCCCCGAATTGTCAGATTTGAGCTGTTCCCCAGATTGATTGTCTTGGTAGTCAAGGGTTAACTGATTGTCAACGATGGTAGCGGTGACTAATCCAGGATTGTCATTGACGAATACTGATTTGACAATTAAAGCGATGTCATTATCAATATCAGTGAAGACGTTGGTTAAATCAATGACGGTATTGGCTGCATCCTCGTCAACATTGACATCTGTAATCGGATTAAGGACAGTTGGTGCGTCATCTACTGGGTTAACTGTAATGACGAAAGTATCATCAACAGTTTTACCGTTGGATGTCCCACGAATTGTCAGATTAGCTGTCCCAGATTGATTGTCTTGGTAGTCAAGGGTTAATTGATTGTCAACGATGGTAGCAGTGACTAATCCTGTATTATCGTTGGTCAATACTGATTTAACAATTAAAGTCGGGTCATTATCAATATCAGTGAAGACGTTGGTTATATCAATGACGGTATTAGCTGCATCTTCGTCAACATTGACATCTGTAATCGGATTGAGGACAGTTGGTGCGTCATCTACTGGGTTAACTGTTAAGTTAACTTGAGCAGAATTGATACTATAAACACTCCCATCAAACCCGTTCCAACTAAAACTGATATTCCCGTTAAAGTTAGTATTGGGACTAAAAGTGAGATTATTTAAGTCGCTGACAGCAATTTCTTGACTGAGTGCAATTGCTGTATTATTCAGTTGGAGAACACCGTTATTAGGTAAAGCAGTAATCTGGATTTTAACGAGAGTATTACCATCAGCATCATTGAAAGCTGAAGTAAAATCACTTTGGCTAAAGTTGATGGGGTTATCTTCATCCCCACTCTTATTAATGTTATTCAGAGTTGGCGGTTGATTGCTGGGAAGTTGCTGATTACCGAAGTTAATTCCCGTTAGTATCTGTCCCGCAGTCAGGGTGACATTATGAACTAAACTGACGGTATTAGTGACCGTGTTGGAACCATTATTATTGTTATTTCCTGGGTTAACTAAATCTGGATTAGAATTACTGTCATTGAGGTTGAGTATGTTTTCTGCTAAAGCAAGTGCATTGATTCGAGGATAACTGATTCCTGTATTGGTAACGTTATCGTTTTCGTCATCCCCATCAATAATTAAATTGCTAGTTGTGTCTAATAAGGTACGGAATTCAGTTAAGGTTAATTCCCGTCCTAAATAAGTTTTAGCAATCTGTTGGGAAAGGGTAGCAATTGCGCTAATGTAAGGCACGGCTTGAGATGTGCCACCCATGGTAATTGTCCCGCCAGTTGCATTCGCGCCACTGATTAAAATTCCTGGAGCAAATACATCTAAAATTGGATGGCGTTGGGAGAAACTGGCAATTCGGTCTGCCGCAGTTGTATAATCTTTAGCACCATTACTAAAGCTGCCAGAACCGAAATCATCGGCCCAAACTGCACCGACTGAGATAACATTAGGGTCTGCTGCTGGATAGGCTAATCCAGGACTGCTATTAAAGGTGTAGAAACTGTTACCCGCTGCTGCTGCTATGAGAATATTTTGTCCGGCAATGGCGGCTAATTCATCGCCAATTCCATAGCGTCCGGTGGCGGTTGTCCAGTTTTGATTATCTCCTAAAGAAAGGTTGACAGAGGTGACATTATATGTGTTGGCATTTGTATTAACCCACTGTAATGCTTCTTCTAAGTCAGCAAAGTACCCAGAACCGTTATCTTTAAAGACTTTGAGTATAATTAAGTTAGCGTCGGGAGCAATTTGCGAGGCGATGCTGGCGATGTGGGAACCGTGATTGTTTTTATCACTAGCATCAGCATCATTATCAGCAAAGTCGTATTGATAGATAATCTTGTCAGCAATACCATTATTATTAGCATCGACACCAAAGAGCGGATGATTTAAGTCTGCACCTGTATCAATAATAACGATGCTTTCTCCTTGTCCTTTGATGTTAGTAAAGCGGGAATCTGACCAAAAATCATCAAGGTTAATTAGATTGGTGGCGTTACTATTTTGAGAAGTGGAAAGGGTGTTACTGGGATTTGAGATAGGCGGTGTGATTGGATTATTATTGGGAGATTCATCATCGAGAATAGTGACGGTTGCTTGACTTTGATTACCAATGATTGCGCCGTTTGTCGGGTTGGTTAGATGAATTGTAAAGTATTCGTCTCCCTCAACTTTATTGTCGTTGCGAATGCGGATGGCGTTGGGATTATTTAAGATGGCATTTTGGACGGGAATGACTTTACTGATTTCGTTTTCTGTGAAAGTAATGGTAATGGGACTATAGTTAAAGTCGTTATTTATCGAACTAGCGGCGCAACCGCATCCTTTGGCGGTTCCATCGGTAAAGGTGAGGGTTGCTGTGACTGTTTCTGCGAGATTTCCGCTGCGGTTGATGATAATTTCGGTAATGGCGGTTCCATCTTCTTTGACTATGTAGTTGGCGGTGTTGAAGTTGAGTTGGGTTTCAGTGTTTGTCGAGGTGGGAATGAGGTCTAGGGTGGGAATTGTCAGGGGAATATTCGCAGCGGTGGTGGTGATATTGAGGATGGGATAGGTTTGTTTCCATCCGTTTTGAACGACTTGTGCGACGTTATAATTACCTGGACGCAGGTTATTGAAGGTATAGTCACCGTTGGCGTTAGTTTGAGTTGTGGTTTCTCCGGTATCTAGTTGGTTGTTGTTGTTGCTGTCTAAGTAAACTGTCCATCCTGATAGATTGGGTTCGTTGTTATTAACGGCATTGCCATCAATATCGTTCCAAATATTGCCTTTTATTTCAGCATCGTTGTCTTGAATATTGACAATAACATTAGGAAGGGTTAACCCGTTGTAATTGGTGTCTGTACTGCTGATATTGTGGGTAATGGTAGCAGTATGATTCCCTTCTGTTAGGGTGTCATCTACTGCGGTAATGGTGATGTTTTGGGGAGTATTCCAGTTGGTTGTAGTGAAGGTAAGGGTAGTTGAATTGAGGGTAATTTGATTGTTACCAGTTAGGGTGATGGTAACGTCGTTGGTGGGTTGGGTTTTTAAGACGAGGGAATAGGTGTCAGTGTTACCACCTTCGGTGACGGTTGTGTTTCCTCCGGTTTGGGTTAAGGTAATTCCAGGTGTGGGAGGGGAAGTAATGATAAAGTTGGTGTTTTTGGCTGCGTCTCCGCTGTTTCCGGCGTTGTCTTGTATGGTGGTTGCGTCAACTTTTAGGTTGTAGATTCCTGGGGTATTGGTTAAGTCTCCTAAGCCATTAATCCGATAGGTTGTACCTGAGAGATATTCAACGGTTACGGTATTGGGTAGGGTGAGGGTGACACCATCACGGGTGAGGGTAATATCACTTTTATCGAAGGTGTTGATGTTTATTTGTTCGGAGAATTCAAGGTCAATACTGTTAATTGCGTTGGCGCTTGAGGTGGGGACGTTGAGGAATTGGGTAAGGACTGGTTGGCTGATATCTGCGAAGAGACTGAGGGTTGTACTACTGATGTTTCCTGCGGTATCTTGTAGGCGGATTTCTATATCTCTAGCACCAGGTGAGGGAAGTGGTAAACTACCACTAAATTCGCTTCCTGTTACGGTTGCTTGTTGTAAGAGAGTATTAGTAGTTTTGTCGTAGAAGAAGACTTTTAATCCGGTTTCTCCTAAGTCACCGCTAATGGTGGGATTGGTTGTATTAATGCGCTGTTGTCCTGATACAGTTAAAGGCTGTAGGGGCGCAATGCTTGCGCCCTCAGCAATGTTTGCACTCTCAATATTTATCCCTGAAGGGGTGAGGGGATTTGTGACTGTAATGTTAGTAGGAATTGTGGGTGCGATGGTATCCATTATCCAGGTTTCGGACTGGGTTCCATTTCCTGAATTACCAGATAAGTCTTGGATTCCACTACCGTTAACTGTCAGGTTGTAAGTTCCATCGGTGGCGGTTAATCCACTTAATCCATTGATACGATAGGTGGTGTCATTGATGGCGGTGATGGTGACAGTATTGTTAATTAAATTAGTTCCACTATTGCGGGTGAGACTAATATCTTGCCAAGTGAAGGTACTGAGGTCAATTTTTTCGGAGAAAGTGACGGTTAAAGAGGGAACTGGTTGATTGCGCGGGTTGATTAATAGATTGACAATATCTGTTACTACTGGTGGGGTGGTGTCTGCATTACCGCCAGCCGTTTTCTCCCAGGTTTCTGTTAGTGAACCGCTACCGAATTTACCGATGGTGTCTTGGATTCCTGTGGCGTTGACGGTGAGGATATAGTCTCCGTCGTTGTTGGTTAGGGTGTTTAATCCGCTGATTTGATAACGGGTGGGAGAGAGGGAAACAATGGTGACGGTGGAGTTGATTAAGTTTGTGCCATTGTTGAGAGTTAAGCTTAAGTCGTTGTAATCGAAACTGCTGGCTTTAATGGCTTCAGAAAAGTCAACGGTAATGGCGTTAACAGCCGTAGAGATAGGGTCGGGACTAACATCAATAATATCGGTGATAGTGGGTCCGCCAGGGGTATAAACAACCGTGTAGGTTTTCGTTCCTCCTGTGGCGTTATTGTCAAGAAAATGTAAGATATTTTCATAAATTGGACGACCTGTCGCAGGGAAAGTTCGGTCAGTTGTCCAAATATTATCTAACCCAATTTCTGTACCATCAGACCGCAAGATTTTAACGATATCGTATTGACTGTCACTGGGTTCATCTAAGCGGAAGTAAGTCCAGCCATTTTCGACGGTGGCGCTAATTTGAACGGTTAAATCATTGAGGGTTGGGGGTGCGTCAAGGGTGGCGTTTTTGACGGCTTTGACGGGTGCTGTTCCCCCACTGCTGAAGTAGATTATATCGGGGGTAAATTGTGCGTCAAAGGTTTCGTTAACGAGGAAGTCGGGTAGGTTGTCGGGGTTAGAATGATTGACTTGGACTGTGTGAATTAATTCGTGGATTTTGACTTCTTTGATGAGGGAGAGTTCGGCTTTACCAAGGCTGTTAATATGCTCAAAGGTGGCTTTGTAGTCGATGAATTTTCCTTGTAGGCTGGATTTTAGTAACCAGTCAGCGACGGCGGTTTTTCCGGCTTTGATGTCGCCAAAGTTGACGGTTAGGGAGGGGGTTACGCCTTGTCCGTTGACTTCGGAACCGATGATTTGAAAGTCTATTAGTAAGCCTTTTTCGTTTTCGACGATTTTGGGTTGACCGGAGGTGATTTTGAGGTTTTTCGCGTCTCCCTTTCCTTCATTTCTGACTAATACAGCGAGGGAGTAGGGGACGGATGTTTCAACAATGTCGTCGGTGAAGGGGTCATCGGCGAATACATCTCGTTGATGGAAATAGTCGAGGTAAAGTTCGGCTTGGGGATAGACGGTTACAGGACTGGATAGTAGGGGGACGGTGATAGTTTTGCCGTTTTCGAGGTAGGAAAGGGTTCCACCAATACTGTATTGGGTTGGAATTTCTGGCGCGGCTAAATTGGTGGGAATAAAAGTCCATTTGGCGCTACCTATTCCTTCATTTTGGGGTGTGTTGGGGTCGTTTCCGGTTAAGATTCCTGTTCCGTCAACGGCGGTAATATTGCTAAGAATGGGGTCAGTAATGCCAAATAAGTCGTTGACAATATTGCCGTTTTGGTCTTTGATTTGGAGGATAACGGAGAGGTTGGTTAGGTTGGTGGGGTTGCCGTTTTCTATTTCTAAATTACCAAGGAAGGCAGCGCGGGTCATTACTGCTTCTTGGTCGATTTGGATTTTGACTTTGGCGCAAACTCCTGATTGTTGCTTATTGTATTCATTTACTAAATTTAAAGCTTTTTGATAAAGGATATTATCCAGTTTGCTTAAACTTTGAATCACATCTTCAGGTGTTGCTGTTTCTGATATTTCTAATCCTAAATCACTAAAAGGTATAATGCTATTCGTTTGAATTTGATTCTCTTTTAAGTCATCTGGAGTAATTTTCTCTCCTGTTAACAGATCATAGCCAATCTCTACGACAGTGGTACTAGCATCATCAAAGGGACTATATACATAACCAAATAAATCGACAAATGCAGTCAGATTAAGATCGGCATTGGTATTTAAAAACCAGCCCTTTTGCTTGGAATACCCAAAATTTACAGACGCATTCCCAAAAATCCCGCCCTGCGCTTGTGCTGTTGTATCAACAACTGTTTCAATCTCACTTTGAGTTTCAAATACAACCGCACGAACTTCAACTTCTAAGTCTAGTCCTACATTTAAGTCTATGCCGATTGTACCATCTACACTAATCTCATTATCTTCAAAGTTACAGCCTGAATTATATGAAGCATTGACATTAACAGAAGGTTTAGTGGTAATTGCTAGAAAAGTTTCCCCATCCAGTTCAATTTCTTTGATTAATCCCCCTAGTCCTTCTAAGTCAAATTCAAGATCGATCTTATCGTCAAAATTGATTTCAAAATCTGGACCAAATTTTGCTTCTGCTGTGACTCCTGCTGTAGCAAAAAACTCCACTCCTATTTTTTTGTTTTTATCACAACAAAGTTTTCCTCCTGCTTCTGCTTCTACACTTAAGTCAACTTCTATCCTTTTTTTCATTAAAGTATTAAAAACTTGTTCACCTGTTTCGATCCAAGGTTCTAAATACTCAGAAGCATCAATGGTAAATCCTAAATCTGGAACCTTACAATCGGGATCGGGATTAGGATTAGGATTGGGATTAGGATTAGGATTGGGATTAGGATTGGGATTAGGATTAGGATTGGGATTAGGATTGGGATTATCTGGATCGATGTTACAAGGATTCTTCGCATAAATGATTGGAGTAGAGGAATAAATACCACCGCCGCCAATACCACCGCCGCCAATACCACCGCCGCCAATACCACCGCCGCCAATACCACCGCCGCCAATACCACCACCAGCACAATTTCCTTCTACATTATTAAAGGCGATGGTTGTCGATTTTTGGACATCATTTCCCCCACAAGGATAAGACCAACCAAGAGAACCAAGAGAACCAGAAATTGAACAAGGAACTGATGGTGTCGCCAGAGTTGAAAGTTCTCCAGCACTACTTGCTAAAGTATCAAAATCAGCAATACGGGTAATTCTGACAGGAATAGTTAGAGAACTTTTTGCGGCTAACCCATCAAAATCATTAATTAACGGCTCAATTTTATAAAAAGGATGTTCACCAAAATTTAACTTAATATCATTGGCTGCAATTAACCCATGATTAGTCACAGTCATGTTAATTTGTGTGACTTGACCAACCACTTGTAAATCTTTTAAATCGATTAAAGGCGGGTCAATCGTTACTACAGGAATTGGAACATCAGTTTCAAACGTCGATTGAACCGTAATAATATATCGATCTTCAATTTCTGTCGGTGTTACTGTCCAGGTATATTTAACTGTTTGTCTTGACAAAAATGCCTGAATATCCTCTGTTTCTCCTGCGCTGACATAAATATTCTGCTCATAAGTATCATGGTTGTCAGCAGTAATCCGCAGTTTATAATACCCTTCTGCTAAATCAGTTTTAGACAATATACCATCGGCATCTTTTTCTGAGGAAATAACGGTTCCTGTAAAGGGATCTAATAGGGTAATTGTCGCATTTTCTAAACGAGGTGAACCTTCTGCAAAGAAGAATAATTCATCGACAACATTAATATTAAGATTACCTTTCGCTTCCGAAATCGCTCGGAAATTAAACGGTAAACTTAAGGATGCTTCATCCCCAGAAATAACGACATTTCCGTTATAAACCGTTAACTCTTGCGTTGTTGACGGTTGTAATAGTAAGGATACTTTCGTTGATTGACCAGGATTTAAAGACGGTAAAGTAACCGCAGAAGCAGACTTTAACCAAGACGCTTCAGGAAGCAGAATATTTAATTGTCCTGACGCAACCTCACCTTGATTACTAACCGTAAACTCGACTATCGTTTGACCTCCCCGCAACATCGAAGCTTGTAAGCTGCTGGTATCCGCAACTAAACGGGGTAACAGTCGCGCCACATCTACCCTTACTGGTAAAGTTGCGGTAACTCCTTCAGTGGTACTTAATCCAAGACCAAAATTGTAATAACTCCATTTATCATCAGGGACATTAATACTGTAATTGACCGTGATTTCTTCATTACCACCTAAGCTTGTTTTCTCTGGGGTGACATTAACTGTCCAATCACTCGGTGCACCATTGACAGTAGCAGTTAATCCTGATAATCCTATATTACTCAGGTTTTGTAATTTAACTGACCCATTAAAGGTAGTTCCTTCGGTGATGCGTTGGGAAACCTGGGTTAAGAATTGGTCATTTTGTTCAAACCGCATTCCCAAGAGAGTAAAACTATCTTCTGGGTTGCTATCTTCTGCTGCAAATCCAGGGAAATAAGCGTTGATATTATAAGTTCCTGCTTCTCCTGTTAAGGGAGTAAATTGACGGACAAAATTACCATTTCCGTCAGTAAACGCATCAAACTCTCGGATATTTCCTTTGTTTTCTACCCGAACTTTGACAAATTCATAAGCTACAGGAGAATTATTACTATTACTTAATGCTTGTCCCCGTAAAGTAACAGGATTACCCGCAATCGCAGTTTCTGTATCAGTATAAACCGTACCACGATAAGCCGGTGTTACTGTCACTGGGGTAATCGTTGTATTATTGCTTTCCCCAATTGCTACTCCTTCATTAACGGTATTTCCGTTATCTGTCACCCCAATTAGGTAATATTGTCCGGGATTACGGGGAGCAAAATAGGTGACTGTGCGATTGTATGATGTTCCGGGTAATAGATTGGCTGGATTTTCTGTACTTCCTAAGCCAAATTCCCCTAATAAGGTGTCATTTGCATCTAGCTTATTGTCAGTTGATAAATAAATTCGGTCTTTCCAACTTCCCGTCGCAGCGATAATCCCGTTGTTAGCGACTGTGTAGGTAAATTGGGATTGTTTAGTTGTATAAGTTGGGGAGATTCCTTGTAATTGAGTGACGACTAAATCGGGAACATTAATATCAGTGATTTCTAAGCTGTCACTCCCACTATTTAACCCTGTTGCTGAAGCAGTAATGGTAACGGTTTGGCTTCCATCATTGATTCCGTCACTGACTCCCGTAATGGTAAAACTTGCAGAAGTTTGTCCCGCAGCAATTGTCACTGTATTGGGAACAGTTGCTTCAGTGGTATCGCTGGAATTGAGAGTAACGGTTAAGTCACTGCTGGTATTAGTATTGCGGGTAATGGTTGCTGTTGCTGTTCCCGTTTCTGAGATAACATCTTTGTCAATAACGACTTTTAAACTGGGACTTTCGTTATCAACGATATTAATATTAGTGGTTGCGTTTCCTGTATCAGTTGCTAAGTTTGTCCCCGTATAGGTAGGTTTGGCGGTGATGGTAACTGTTTGATTTCCGTCTAAAGCAGTATCGTCAATTGCTGATATTTCAAAGGTAGCAGAAGCTTGTCCTGCTGCGATGGTAACGCTTGTGGGTACAGTTGCTTCAGTGGTGTCACTGCTGCTGAGTTGGACAACTAAGGGGGTTGAAGTGATGACATTGCGGGTGACAGTCGCGATCGCTTTTCCGCCATTTTCGTTAATATTATTAGAGTCGAGAGTTAGGCTGAGGCTAACTGCATCATTGTCGATTACTGCTAAGGTATCTGAACCACTGACAAATCCTTGGGATGTAGCAATAATTGTATAGTTTTTCGGTAGTTCAATTAAGGTATCATCAACTGCGTTCAGGTTAAAGTTAACTGAATTTGCACCTGCTGGAATAGTCACAGTATTAGGTACAGTAATTTGACTATTTTCACTATTAACTAAGGTGACAGTTAGGGGTTCGTTGGTGTCGGTATTTCGAGTGACTGTTCCCTGAATGGTGTTACCTTCGGTGACTTGTTCCCCAGTAATGTTAACGGTTAAGGTCGGTTTGAAATCGTTGTCGATAATACTGACAATTGCGCTGTTTTGTGATCCGATTGTTACGCCGTTGCTGGGATTAGATAGACTCAGATTGATGGTTTCTGTTGCTTCAAAGATACTGTCATCAATGATGGGGATGGTAACGGTTTTCGCTGTTTCCCCATTGGCGAAGTTAACTGTAATTGGTGTGTTATTGTAGTCACTTCCTGCTGTGGCTGTTCCATTTGTGAGGTTAACTGTGACACTAACTGCGCCATCACTTCCATTGGTACGGGTCAAAGTTACAGCAGTAACCGGAGTTCCATTCTCATTAACTGAGTAAGTAGCATTACTAAATTGAATAACCCCTGGTACTGCGTCATTATCAATGATACTGAGGGTGGCGGTTTGCTGGGTTCCTAATGTTGCGCCACCTGTGGGATTAGAGATAGTTAAGTTGACGGTTTCTGTTGGTTCATAAATGGTGTCATTATTGATAGGAATGGTGACAGTTTTACTGGTTTGTCCATTAGCAAAGGTGACAGTTATGGGTGTATTAGTGTAATCGTCTCCTGCAATTGCACTGCCATTACTAGGGGTTAGGATAACGCTAACTTCCCCGTCACTTCCATTCGTGCGAGTTAAGGTGATATTCGCTGTCCCATTATTTTCGTTGACGGTGTAGTTAATGTTATTGAGGCTAATCCTTCCCGGTTGGGGTAAGTCATCGTTAAGAATGGTTAAAACTGCTGTGGTTTGGGTTCCTAAGGTTGCGCCACCCTGGGGATTAGAGAGAGTTAAGTTAACGGTTTCGTCTGCTTCAAATTGGCTATCGTTAACAATGGGAATAGTAACAACTTTTGAGGTTTCACCATTGGCAAAATTAACGGTAACTGAGGTATTGGTATAGTCATCGGGACGGGTTGCTGTACCATCGCTTAAGCTAATGGTAGCACTGACAGCACCATCACTTCCCCCAGTCCGGTTAACGGTGACAGCAATGATAGGTGTTCCATTTTCATTAATACTATAATTAGCTTGAGAGAAGGCTAAAATACCAGGCACTACATCATTATCAATGATGTTTAATACTGCTGTTGTTTGTGTTCCTAATGTTGCGCCACCTGTGGCATTAGATAGGGTTAAGTTAACCGTTTCTGTGGGTTCATAAATACTATCATCAATAATAGGAATAGTAATAGTTTTGCTGGTTTCTCCTGGTGCAAAAGTGACAGTAATGGGAGTATTATTGTAGTCACTTCCTGCTGTTGCTGTGCCATCATTAAGGATGATAGTAGCACTAACTTCAGTTTGTACTGCACCATTACGAACCACAGTAACGGCAACAACGAGTGTACCATCTTCTATGATGGGGAATTGTGGGTTACTAAAGGCGATTTCGTCTTTGGCGGTGACAAATGCACTGGAGTTGATGTCTAATCCTGTGACTCCTTGGATAAGAGCAATAAGTTCATCAGGTTCGCTGTTGGGTTTATCGACATAAATGGCAGTTCCTGAGATGTTATTGATAGTAGCAGTGGTCAGTCGATAATTGCTTTTTGCTCCGTTGAGTTGAATAATGTCTTGAGTGGGGTTAAAGTCAGTGATGCGTGCGTAGTCAGAAGTTCCAGCAATGGTAGTGTTGCGGTCATCGTAGTAAATATTGGCAGCATCTCCTAAAATAAATGTATCCGTCCCATTGCCTCCTGCAAGTATATCTATTTCATTGAGTCCGGGGTTTAGGTTTTTAGCGTTTACTCCTGAGAGGATATCATTGCTATCATTCCCAGTGAGAGTATCATTTCCCGCACCGCCAATCAGGGTATCATTGCCACTAAATCCTCTCAAATCATCATTAGAGGAAGTGCCGGTAATATTTACCAGTTCGATATTGGGATAATAAAGAAGATCGCCTCCAGTGTTGCGATTACGAATATAAGTAGTAAAAGCAGTATTTTCAATCCCTGAAGTTAAATTAGTTGCGTTAGTATAATCAACAATTAAAGTATCGGTTCCTCCATTACCGTTAACATCTACTCTAGTATTAGTAGTTAAAGCAATACTATTATTGAGATTGATTACATCATTACCACTCCCCGTCGTCAAGGTATTAACTTTTTCAAAATTCTTAATTTCAACGTCACCAAGTCCCTGTAATTGAGAGGTGCTAGAAACATTCAAACTAAAGTTTAAATTAGCCGTCACACTACTTAAGTTAAGAGTGAGAGTATCCGTGCCTTCGCCTCCATCTAAACTATCTCCACTTCCGCTAGTAATGATGTCATTAATAATGTCATCTCCCGCACCGCCAATCAGTTGATCGTTCCCCTCATTCCCAGTGAGAGTATCATTTCCCGCACCGCCAATCAGGGTATCATTGCCACTAAATCCTCTTAAATTATCACTATAGGAAGTACCGGTAATATTTACCAGTTCGATATTGGGATAATAAAGAAGATCGCCTCCATTGTTGCGATTACGAATATAAGTAGTAAAAGCAGTATTTTCAATCCCTGAAGTTAAATTAGTTGCGTTAGTATAATCAACAATTAAAGTATCGGTTCCTCCATTACCGTTAACATCTACTCTAGTATTAGTAGTTAAAGCAATACTATTATTGAGATTGATTACATCATTACCACTCCCCGTCGTCAAGGTATTAACTTTTTCAAAATTCTTAATTTCAACGTCACCAAGTCCCTGTAATTGAGAGGTGCTAGAAACATTCAAACTAAAGTTTAAATTAGCCGTCACACTACTTAAGTTAAGAGTGAGAGTATCCGTGCCTTCGCCTCCATCTAAACTATCTCCACTTCCGCTAGTAATGATGTCATTAATAATGTCATCTCCCGCACCGCCAATCAGTTGATCGTTCCCCTCATTCCCAGTGAGAGTATCATTTCCCGCACCGCCAATCAGGGTATCATTGCCACTAAATCCTCTTAAATTATCACTATAGGAAGTACCGGTAATATTTACCAGTTCGATATTGGGATAATAAAGAAGATCGCCTCCATTGTTGCGATTACGAATATAAGTAGTAAAAGCAGTATTTTCAATCCCTGAAGTTAAATTAGTTGCGTTAGTATAATCAACAATTAAAGTATCGGTTCCTCCATTACCGTTAACATCTACTCTAGTATTAGTAGTTAAAGCAATACTATTATTGAGATTGATTACATCATTACCACTCCCCGTCGTCAAGGTATTAACTTTTTCAAAATTCTTAATTTCAACGTCACCAAGTCCCTGTAATTGAGAGGTGCTAGAAACATTCAAACTAAAGTTTAAATTAGCCGTCACACTACCTAAATTAAGATTGAGAGTATCAGTACCTTCTCCTCCATCTAAACTATCTCCACTTCCGCTAGTAATGATGTCATTAATAATGTCATCTCCCGCACCGCCAATCAGTTGATCGTTCCCCTCATTCCCAGTGAGAGTATCATTTCCCGCACCGCCAATCAGGGTATCATTGCCACTAAATCCTCTTAAATTATCACTATAGGAAGTACCGGTAATATTTACCAGTTCGATATTGGGATAATAAAGAAGATCGACTCCATTGTTGCGATTACGAATATAAGTAGTAAAAGCAGTATTTTCAATCCCTGAAGTTAAATTAGTTGCGTTAGTATAATCAACAATTAAAGTATCGGTTCCTCCATTACCGTTAACATCTACTCTAGTATTAGTAGTGAAAGAAACACTATTATTGAGATTGATGACATCATTTCCACCGCCAGTAGTAATAGCATTAACTCTTTCAAAATTCTTAATTTCAACGCTACTAATTCCCTGTAATTGAGAGGTGCTAGAAACATTCAAACTAAAGTTTAAATTAGCCGTCACACTACCTAAATTAAGATTGAGAGTATCAGTACCTTCTCCTCCATCTAAACTATCTCCACTTCCGCTAGTAATGGTGTCATTAATAATGTCATCTCCCGCACCGCCAATCAGTTGATCATTGCCCTCATTCCCAGTGAGAGTATCATTTCCCGCACCGCCAATCAGGGTATCATTGCCACTAAATCCTCTTAAATTATCATTAGAGGAAGTACCGGTAATATTTACCAGTTCGATATTGGGATAATAAAGAAGATCGACTCCATTGTTGCGATTACGAATATAAGTAGTAGAAGCAGTATTTTCAATCCCTGAAGTTAAATTAGTTGCGTTAGTATAATCAACAATTAAAGTATCGGTTCCTCCATTACCGTTAACATCTACTCTAGTATTAGTAGTGAAAGAAACACTATTATTGAGATTGATGACATCATTTCCACCGCCAGTAGTAATAGCATTAACTCTTTCAAAATTCTTAATTTCAACGCTACTAATTCCCTGTAATTGAGAGGTGCTAGAAACATTCAAACTAAAGTTTAAATTAGCCGTCACACTACCTAAATTAAGATTGAGAGTATCAGTACCTTCTCCTCCATCTAAACTATCTCCACTTCCGCTAGTAATGATGTCATTAATAATGTCATCTCCCGCACCGCCAATCAGTTGATCGTTCCCCTCATTCCCAGTGAGAGTATCATTTCCCGCACCGCCAATCAGGGTATCATTGCCACTAAATCCTCTCAAATCATCATTAGAGGAAGTACCGGTAATATTTACCAGTTCGATATTGGGATAATAAAGAAGATAGACTCCATTGTTGCGATTACGAATATAAGTAGTAAAAGCAGTATTTTCAATCCCTGAAGTTAAATTAGTTGCGTTAGTATAATCAACAATTAAAGTATCGGTTCCTCCATTACCGTTAACCGTATCAATTCCCAACCCAGGATTTAGAGTATCATTACCATCCCCACCATTCAAAGTATCATTACCATCCCCACCATTTAAAATATCATCTCCTCCCAATCCGCTTAGGCTATCATTGCCGCCTAAACCATCAATTGAATCATTATCGTTTGTCCCGATAATCGTATCATTCCCATTCGTTCCTGTAAAATTAGCCATCTCTATCTCAATATTCACTCCATTAATCCTAATAAATCCGTGATCATATTCCGCTTTCAACTGCGCCAACGCCTCATCAGACAAACTCTCTCCCATCACCAACGCTGCAAAAATCCTTCCCTCATCTCCCGCCGCATCTGTCGAATTAATCTGAGCATCAATAAAATGTCCATATTCCTCCAACAACACCCATACCAGCGCCGCTTCACTCGCAGTCGCCAAAAAGCCTTCAGATAGGTAAATCTTATTATTGCTGGCTGCATAAGCACCATTAGCCGCCCCCAAAACCTCGCTACCCACTACCTCAATACTGGGAAAATTGCCGAAATCTCCCTCTCGCCACTGATTCCGTAGGGTGGTGGACTTAGCTACATCGTAATTCTCGCCAAAGACTGTCGAGAAAACCTCCTCAAAATTGGCAGCATTAGAAAATTGAAAAAGATAGTTAAAAACCAGCGCTAGTGGAATTTGGCGGGAGGTAGTAATCATTTTTTGCTCCTAATTTCTGGGGTTCTCAAAAATGAATTTAAGGAGGTTTATGCTTAGGCAATTGCTTGAGCAACCAGGTCAATCAATGGATTAAGGGATAATCTCGATCGCAGTAGCTTTGCTCTAGCCCACTGGAATTATTTAGTACAAATGCACTATTGCAGACGTTTTAAGCGTTCTTGGAGAATTTGGGCTTGTTTTTCGGCCTCTGCTAAAGCTTGCTTCGTTTTTTGGATTAAAGCTTCTGGAGCTTTTTCGACAAAGCTAGGTTTATTCAAGCGATCGCTCAAACTCTTGATTTCCCCTTCCACTTTAGCTAAATTTTTCGCTAATTTCCCAGCCAATACCGATATATCAACCAATCCGGACAGGGGGATGAGGATTTCTACCGTAGCGACAACACTGGCGATCGCTTGATTGACTTCCTCGGTTAATTTGGCCGTCAAAATTAAGTTTTCGATCTTAGCCAAGTCTTTTAAGTACACTTGTCCGCGTTGCAGAATAGCTAATTCTTGACTGTTTTCTGTCTGTAAAATTGCTGTGATCGTTGCCCCCGGTTTAATCCCCGCTTCGGCCCGCAAATTACGCAACACCCGAATACTTTCAATTAATAACTCAAAAGTATTTTCTAAATCTAGATCGATCAGAGAACTATCAGCTATGGGATAGGTTTCTAAAGCCAAAACCTGCTGATTTTCTTGGGTTAAATGATGCCAAATTTCTTCGGTAATATGGGGCATAAAGGGATGTAATAATTTTAATGTTCCTGCCAAGATAAAAGCCAAAGTTTGGCGGGCCGTGGCACAAGAAACCGATTCTTTATCCTTCCATAAACGAGTTTTTACTAACTCGATATACCAATCACAGAAATCGCGCCAGATAAATTCGTATAGACCTTTTGCCGCTTCCCCCATGCCATAATTTTCTAGATAATCTCTAGTTTTTTGCACTGTTTGATGATAACGAGATAAAATCCAGCGATCAGATAATTCTAAATTTTCTAAAGCTGGTTCTCCCAATTCTTCTGGGGTTTTTCCCTCCAGATTCATCATCACAAAACGGGAAGCATTCCAAATTTTATTGGCAAAATTTCGGGCAGCTTCTACGGATTCCGATTCATCGGTTTTGCGGTTGTATTGCAGACTGATATCCTGTCCTGCTCCTGCCACTTCTCGAATTAAGGTATATCGTAAAGCATCGGTTCCATATTTATCAATTAAAATTAGGGGATCGATGCCGTTATTGGCAGATTTAGACATCTTTTTGCCGTTTTCATCCCTAACTAAACCGTGAATATAGACATCTTTAAAGGGCATTTGTCCCGTAAAATAGCCCGCCATCATCGTCATTCTTGCCACCCAGAAAAAGATAATATCAAAACCGGTGACGAGGGTTGTGGTGGGATAATAGGTGTCTAGATCAAGGGTTTTTTCTGGCCAACCCATGGTCGAAAATGGCCACAATCCCGAGGAAAACCAAGTATCTAAAACATCGGGGTCTTGTTGAATAATTATATCCTCTCCATACTCTTGTTTAGCCATGGCTAAAGCGGAGGTTTCATCCTGAGCAACGACGAAGGGAGTATGGTTAGTAATTTCGTTATTAGTTTCACTGATAATATACCAAGCGGGAATTTGATGACCCCACCACAGTTGTCGAGAAATACACCAATCTTTTAGCTTAACTAACCAATCGCGATAAACTTTTGTCCATCTTTCTGGCACAAAACGGGGTGAGTTTTCCTGATCTAAATAGGCTAAAGCTTTTGTGGCTAAAGGTTCAATTTTAACGAACCATTGGGTAGATAAAAGGGGTTCCACTGGAACTTTACCTCGATCGCTATAGGGAACACTATGGCGATAGGCTTCAATCTTAACTAAAAAGCCGTCTTCATCGAGTTTTTTAACGACATTTTTGCGGGCAACAAAACGATCTTGACCCGCGAATATTCCGGCATTTTCGTTTAAACTGCCGTCTAAATTCATGATATTAATAAAGGGTAAATTATGGCGTTTACCCATCTCAAAATCCTTGGGATCGTGGGCTGGCGTAACTTTAACGCAACCGGTACCGAATTCGGGATCGACTAATTCATCGGCAATAATGGGAATTTCTCGTCCCATTATCGGTAAAGTGACGGTTTTGCCGATTAAATGGCGATAACGGGGGTCTTGCGGGTTGACAGCGACACCAGTATCACCGAGCATGGTTTCGGGTCTTGTGGTGGCTACTTGAAGATAACCGCTACCATCGCTAAGAGGATAGCGAAAATACCAGAGATTTCCCTCAATATCCTTGTTTTCTACCTCTAAATCGGAAACGGCCGACCGGGATTCGGGACACCAGTTAACTAAGTATTGACCGCGATAGATTAATCCGTCCTCATAAAGTTTAATAAAAGCAGTACGGACAGCATGGGAAAGTCCCTCATCCATGGTGAAACGTTCCCGCGTCCAATCGACGGATACCCCCAAGCGTCGCAGTTGATTAACAATGGTACTACCAGACTCCTCTTTCCATTGCCAAGCGCGTTCGAGGAATTTTTCCCTTCCTAGTTGGTAACGGTCGGTTTTTTCGGCTTTTAATTGGCGATCGAGTATTGCTTGTACTGCAATACTCGCGTGATCCGTACCGGGCAGCCAGAGGGTATTTTTGCCGGTCATGCGCTTGTAGCGAACAAGTGTATCAATCAAAGCACTCTCGAAAGCGTGACCCATGTGGAGACTACCGGTAACATTGGGAGGGGGGATGACTATACAGTAGGTTTCGCCGCCTTTTTCGGGGTTTGCTGTAAATATTTCTTGATTTTCCCAATATTGCTGCCATTTCGTTTCTGTGATCTTGGGATCGTATTGCTTCGATAGTTCCGAGGTCATGATGGGGGGATTCTACAATTCTTAGTTCTTTGTCAATTGTCCCACATTTGGGAGAGATCAAATTCCTATTTAGTTGCTGGCTAAAAAATTTTCAATAGTCCTATTAAGATAGCTGTTATCTTTTGCTGGGGTAAATATGGCTAATGTCTCTCACCAGTATAATAATTGCTATAATCAATTGAGAGAGCGAATCAATAAATTATGACTATAGCCACAGATAAAATTACCTATAGCTTTGCCGAATATTTACAACTAGAGGAAACGGCAGCCTATAAAAATGAGTATCAAGATGGAGAAATCGTACCGATGACAGGAGGCACTACCGAGCATAATAAAATTGCTCTCAATTTTGCCGCTTATTTAAAATTTGCCCTCAAAGGACAGAAATATAATATTTTTATCGGTGATGTGAAATTATGGATAGCGCAATATCGTCAGGCAACCTATCCCGATGTGATGCTAATTGAGGGTGAACCGATTTATTATGAAACCGGCAAGACAACTGTCACCAATCCCAGATTGATAGTAGAAGTCCTCTCAAAATCAACTCAAAATTATGACCAGGGCGATAAATTTCTCTATTATCGTTCGCTGCCGGAATTGCAAGAATATATTCTGATTAGTCAAAGTAGTCCCTATATCATGCAGTATAACAAAACTGAAGAAAATAAATGGTTATTAACGGAATACGAGGGCGAAAATGCTAGTTTATCTTTAACTTCTGTCAATTTTGCTCTCAGTTTTCAGGAAATTTATGAAGGAGTTACTTTTAATATAATCAATGATTAAACCAGTTGTTTCAACAAGCTTAAGTTAACCAAAAAATCAATCAATTATGACCATAGCAACAAATAAAATTACCTATAGCTTTGCCGAATATTTAGAATTAGAGGAAACGGCAGCCTATAAAAATGAGTATCAAGATGGGGAAATCGTACCGATGACAGGAGGCACTACCGATCATAATAAAATTGCAGGTAATTTTTACTTTTATTTACGCCTAAAGTTACCCCAGTCTAACTATAAAATATTTATCGGTGATGTGAAATTATGGATAGCGCAATATCGTCAGGCAACCTATCCCGATGTGATGCTAATTGAGGGAGAACCGATTTATTATGAAACTGGTAAGACAACTGTTACCAATCCCAGATTAATAGTAGAAGTCCTCTCAAAATCAACTCAAAATTATTACCAGGGTGATAAATTTCTTTATTATCGTTCGCTGCCGGAATTGCAAGAATATATTCTGATTAGTCAAAGTCGTCCCTATATCATGCAGTATAACAAAACTGAAGAAAATAAATGGTTATTAACGGAATACGAGGGAGAAAATGCCAGTTTATCTTTAACTTCTGTCAATTTCGCTCTCAGTTTTCAGGAAATTTACGAAGGAGTGATATTTAACGATTTGCCTTGAATTTTCGTTTTTTTGCCAGTATTCTCGCCAAGAAAGTCCAGAAATCGATCTCTATAGGCCTAATTTCGCCGCTAAAGCGATCGCTACTGGGAAAATGCGATGTTCTTGCACTTGAATGCGTTCGTGGAGACTTTCGGCAGTATCATCGGGGAGAATGGGAACCACTGCTTGCATTAAAATTGGGCCACTATCTACCTCTGCGCGAGCGATATGCACAGTACATCCGGTCACTTTTACCCCTGCCGCTAAAGCTTGTTCCACGGCACGCACACCTTTAAAACTGGGTAGTAAACTAGGATGGATATTGATCACGCGATCGGGAAAAGCATCCAGTAACACCGGGGTGACAATTCGCATCCAGCCCGCCATAATTACCCATTTTACGCCGTATTCTTGGAAAGTTTTGACTATAGCCCGATCGAGTTCTTCTCTGGGTTTAAATTGACGATGATCGAGGAAAACCGCGGGGATATTGTAGTCATCGGCTCTTTCTTTTACCTTGGCATCGGGATTATTGTAGATGAGGACAGGAATCCGGGCATTGAGTTGTTTTTTGGCGATCGCTGCTGCCAAAACAGCAAAATTGGAACCACTACCAGAAGCCATCACTCCTAAAGAGAGGGTTTCCTCTAGGGGAATATCGGCCAAACTGAGATCGGGAGAAATTAAACTTGGGGAAATTGTCATCATATTTTATAAGCGAGTTCGAGTGCATTACAAAAGCTATTGAGGCGATTCAGCAAAGCATTATAGTAAGAATAAGCATCATCCCGTTCCTCTTGGAGATAGGCATACAAGGTTAGCTCTGGCTCTGAAGCTAGGTGATTTTTAGGGATATCGAAACCGACTTCCGTTAGGCGCGTCGCAGCGATCGCAACTAGCAGCGCCCCAATGGTATTGGACTCACCATTGTGAAGATCTCTCAGTCCGGGTAAGATGATCTCGGCCCCTGGCAACTCATTGAGATTCATGATTGTTTCTCCTCTGGTGGATATTGAAAACGTTCAATCAAGTTCTCGACTCTGCTTCTGGTGCACATCTGGGTTAAGGGAGGGGAATCGGATTAGTTCCGGTGCAATCGCTTCAAAGCATTCCCCTAGCTCATTCAAAGAGAATAATTTGTGTTCGTACATAGCTTCAATATCTTTCAAGTCACGGTCAAAGCCTCTCGATAGTTTAGAAAGAGCTTGGGCTGTAAAATCATAGTGATAGAAAGAGATTTGACCTCGTTTGCCAATGAATACGCTTCGATCGCGCCATCCCGGAATAGGGGGCAGAAAATCCTGCGGAGATGCCAGTTCAATGTTGATGTTCAATTCTTTTTTCAGCTTGGCGATCGCTTGAAAAATGCCCAGTGGTTCTGGATCTAGACGGATATCCACATCGACTGTGGAATTGCGCCATCCCACCAGTAAGGCACTCGCTCCACCTGTAAAGTAGATAGTGCCTGAACCCTGAGCTTCTTTACCTAAGATTTGCATTAGGCGTTCTAACTTCTGAGCGTCAACGTTTGCACGCATTTTTTTGCCGTGATTATCTGCCTCAAGTTACGAGTTTGGTTTAACGCCTACTCAAAAGTAAATTGTACGCCATTCTGAAAGGCGTGATATTTTTTGCCGTTATCTTCTACTATTTCACCGACACCGAGAGCAAAAACTTGTCCTTTTTCGGGAACACCGCACCTAGACCATTGACTGCCCGAGTTGCTTTTATATCTACATTGTTTGGACGTAACTGGAACAAAACATTCACGAAATGGATTCGAGGGGTTAAAAAATCCAAAACTTCCAGATATTGAAGGAGTAACACGATAAGCAGTTTTTCCGTTAAGATTCGTGTACTGTTCACACCGATAAATTGTTTTGGCCTGAGCTAACGAGGAGGTACTTAGTTGACTGAAAAGAAGAAGAGAAGGAATCAACATCAGATGTCGCATTTTCATGAGCATAACCTCGTTTAATCGCGTTGTTTCAAACCGGTTTCAATAGCGGCAATTACTGTTTCTATGACTTTAACGCGAGCGAAATACTTATCATTTGCCGCCACGATCGTCCAAGGGGCGACGGGGGTGCTAGTGCGGGCTACCATGTGATTAACTGCCACATGATAGAGGGGCTGTTTTTCTCGATTGCGCCAATCTTCATCGGTGAGTTTATGCTGACGATAGGGGTTAGTTTGGCGCTCGTTGAAGCGATTTAACTGTTCTTCGGGGCTGATATGTAACCAGAATTTGACTAAAACACAGCCTGAATGGGTTAATTGTGCTTCAAATTCGTTAATTTCTTGATATGCCCGTCGCCACTCCATATCTTTAGCGAATCCTTCCACTCTCTCCACTAAAATCCGTCCATACCAACTGCGATCGAATATACCGATAGTTTTGGCTGCGGGTAATTTGCGCCAGAAGCGCCAGAGGTAATGATAGCGGTGTTCTTCCTCCGTCGGGGCAGCAAAGGCAATCACCTGATAACTGCGAGGATCGAGGGTATCGGTTAAGCGTTTGATCGCCCCTCCCTTGCCGGCGGCATCCCACCCTTCAAAAAGGACTAAAACGGGGATATTTGCCTGAAAAATCTTTAATTGCAGTTTTCTTAATTCTACCTGTGCCTGACGCAAACGGATTTTATAGTCTTCTTTTTCCAATTTGGCACTTAAATCTACTCTTGCTAGATAATCGGGTTCTGTGGGCAGTAATTGGGCTTGGGGTGGTAGATTGACAGGAGGTTCGATCGGTAATTGGCGCTGATCCAAAGCTTGAGCGATCGTACCAACTAATTGGGAGAGAACTTTTACCCGGGCCCAACGTTGACAGTTGCCCTCCACCAATGTCCAAGGGGCGGCCCCCGTGCTAGTGTAGGTAATCATTTCCTCGGCTAAACTGGCATACTCATCATAACGTTTGGCCTGTTGCCAATCTTCTGGACGCACGCGCCAAGATTCTAGTTCATTTTCGGCGTATTCTTTGATGCGTGTCTTTAATTCCTTTTGACTGAGGTGAATCCAGAACTTAGCGATCGCAACCCGATCATCAAATAATTGTCGCTCAAAGGTGTTGATATCGCGCATGACTAGCGGAATCTGGGAGGAGGGCAATTTGTTTAAGAGTCTATCCTCTAGTAGATGAGTGTACCAACTGTGATAAAAAATGCCGATACTGCCTTTTGCTGGCAGTTTTTGCCAAAATCGCCACAAAAACGGGTAACTTTCCTCTTGGGGGGAAGGGGTTAAAATGGGATGGACGGTAAAACCGCGAGGATCCATATAGTTAACCATTTTTTTGACTAAAGTTCCCTTCCCTGCCGCCGCCCAACCTTCCAAAACCACCACCACGGGTAATTTACATTCCCAACAGGACTTCTGTAGCGATCGCAGTTGTTCCATTAAATCTTTAATTTGTGATTGATAAGTTTCTTTGTCAAGGGAAAGAGATAGATCGAGGGGACTTAACATGATGGTCAACTCAAAGCAAAATTAGGGTATAAAGTTATAGACAAGTCAATTTCAAATAGGTATGATCGCGTGTCTCAAGTTAAACCTACCATTCTCGTTACTGGCGGTGCGGGTTATATTGGTTCCCATGCAGTTCTAGCACTCAAAAATGCTGGTTATTCCGTCATCGTACTCGATAATTTATCCTACGGTCACGCCGAAATCATTAAGGATATATTAAAAGTTGAGTTAATTGTCGGTGATACCAGGGATCGATCACTGCTGGATAATTTATTTGCCAGTCGTGATCTTGCCGCCGTCATGCACTTTGCCGCTTTTATTGCCGTGGGGGAATCGGTCCAAGAACCAGCTATTTACTATCAAAATAATGTTAGTGGCAGTCTGACTCTTTTGCAAGCGATGATCGCCGCCGATGTGAAGAAATTTGTTTTTTCTTCCACCTGTGCCATTTATGGAATGCCGAAAGAAATTCCGATGACGGAAAGTCATCCCCATCATCCCCTCAGTCCCTACGCTGCCAGTAAGGAAATGGTGGAACAAATTCTTAGGGATTTTGATCCAGCATATGGTTTTAAATCGGTTGCTTTCCGTTATTTTAATGCTTCAGGAGCCGATCCCAGTGGTTTATTAGGGGAAGATCACCAACCGGAAACCCATTTAATTCCCCTGGCTTTATTAACTGCCCTGAAAAAACGGGATTCCCTGTCAATTTTCGGCACGGATTATGATACTCCCGATGGTACTGCTGTTCGCGATTATATCCATGTTAATGATTTAGCACAGGCTCACGTTTTAGGCTTAGAATATCTCTTAAATGGTGGCGAAAGCAATGTGTTTAATTTGGGCAATGGTAACGGTTTTTCCGTGCGTGAAGTGATTGAAACAGCGCAAGCGGTAACTGGTTTAGATATTCCCGTCATCGAAAGTCCCAGAAGGGCAGGTGATGCTCCCATTTTAATCGGCAGTAGTGATAAAGCTAAACAGGTTCTCGGTTGGCATCCCCAATATGCCGATCTCAAGTTAATAGTTGAACACGCCTGGAATTGGCATCAAAAAAGACACGCTTAACAGCGATCAAGTGCTAAACTTTAGTATTATCAGATTGAACAATTCTATCAGTCGATAACAGTAAAAAACTGCTAGAGGCTGATAGTTTACCGCTATAAGCTTCCCTATAATCCTCTCGAATACAATGCTATGAATAACCAAATAATCTTAATATTTATAGGCTTGACTTTTTTAGCAAGTTGTGCGGATAGTAAACAGTTTCAATGTCAAAAAATCTATCGGATTGCCAACGAAGTGGCCCAAGAAACCAAATCCCTAACCAACGGTCAAGGGACAGAAATTGACCAAAAAAGTTGGCTATTAGCCGCAGATAAAATCGAACAGGCCTCGGAAAATATGAAAAAATTAGCAGTGAAGGATCCTGAACTAGAGAAATATAAGACCGCTTTCGCTCAAGTTTACGAAGATTATGCCACTGCCACTCGTGAAATAATTCAAGTTATCGAAACTCGCAATAAAAACGGGGCAAAATTAGCACAGGAAAAGGTAAGAAAAGCCGGCCAATTAGAAAAAGAAACTGGCGAAGCTTTTAATACCTATTGTCAAGCACAGTAAACAGGGTAAGAGCATCTCAATTAGGCTTGACAAAAGGCTCTCAGCACAGCAATCATATAGTTATTATCCATGGCCGCCCGTTTACTTTTTTGTGCGATACTACGTCGGTAAGTTGATTCTTGGTTAAGAGCGTTAAGTGCGACGCGTATCAAGAAGGCAAAATTACGAGGGCTGTGGCGCTGCGCAAATCCGACAGTGATCTTCTTTAAAAGTAACATCTAAAATCCAATGAACCTGATTTTCAATACCCCAATGTTAAAGTATTGAACCGATTTATCGTCAGTATGTCGATATGTCGATTTATTATGGCAACCCCAAACAACCGCATCAGTCACCCCAGAAAATCTTCAGTTAGCTAGAGAAACCATTGACTCTTTACAATTAGCAGAATTAGAAAACTTCTTTCGTTTAGTCTGTCTAGATGCCAACCCAGTTATTATTGAACAATTAACCGAACAAAATGACCACAGTGCCACGGTAATTTATCGGATTTTTTTAGATAATCGCTGGGAAATTATTGTCAAATTTACCCAGCAACCCCTCCGCCATTATACTACCACCATTGAAGATAAAAAATTAGTAGCAAGAATATTAGAAAGACTGCCCCAATCCCTCAACCAAGCTAATAGTCAAGAAACCCGATCCTTAGCCCAACAGCTATATAATTGGTTATTGCTGCCCCTACAAGCAGATTTAGCCCAAAGCCAATTGACTCACCGAGAATTTTTAATCTGTGTTACTATGGACTAAGAATACTAAGCTTTTGACTAGAATTGATGACTATCGGTGGCGAAATAAATAAACCAGATGTAATCTATACTATCAACCAATTAACCATGGCAGAATGGATTATTTACAAAGAATTTCGCTTTGAAGCAGCCCATCGTTTACCCCACTACGAAGGTAAATGTCGTCGTCTTCATGGTCATAGTTGGCTGGGGCGCGTCTATGTGAAAAGTCATCATTTACAGTCCCAAGGCTCACAACAGGGAATGGTGATAGATTTTGGCGAAATTAGACAATATTTACAGCCATTACTCGATAATTTTCTCGACCATCATTATCTCAATGAAACCACTGGTTTAGAAAATCCCACCAGTGAAGAATTGTCGCGCTGGCTCTATGAAAAATTGGCAAAAGCTGGTTTACCCAGTCTTCATGCCGTCGAAATCTGCGAAACCTGTACCTCCGGATGCACCTATTATCCGTAATCTGGAAGCTATCATTAGGTAGGATGGATTGCAAACCTATCCGACGAAAATTATAACTGGACTTCCCCGTTGACAAAAAGCCATAACCTATGCTGTAGGAGGGATTAAGAGAATTTCTGATGCCCCGTTACTGGGTACAAATTAAGGAAACTCCCAATAAATCTAACGCATGATTGTTGCAAAGAAGTCGGTCGAGTTATCTTAGAAAAACGATAACTTCCCTTTATTCTCTGTTTGACAGCGTTGATAAACTTCGCAACTCTCCCCAGTATCCTCCACGGGATCACTAAGTCCTAATTCTTCTCGATCAAGTGTGTTGAGACTATGGGTAGTTTTACCCAGAAAGAATAGACTTGATAGTTCAAATGTATTGTATATTTTCGGGACTAAATCTTCTGGACATTGCCGTTTAACCTCTTGGTAAAATTTGATGGCTCTCCTAGACTGGTTATAAGTATCTAAGCACAATTAATTACACATCTAAGCCACTACTCCGTCAGACTGCTGCTGTGATCAGTAAACAGTGAACTGAAAACTCAAATCCGATCCCTAATAGCTGTCTTGTGAGTCTCGGAGTCTCGGAGTCTCGACTAGAAAATTAATTTGGCACGACTACTTAGCAAATTAGTAGTTTAAATGAGCCTAAACCCTTAAATAGCCTGGAATCCAACAAAGCCAAAAGCTTTTTTTACTAAAATTGCTTTTTTGAATTCTGGTGAGCCTTACTTAGCAAGACTTGCGTGGATTATTTTCTGCTAATATATCATAACTACTCTAGAAGAGCCAATTTGATTTAATTGCCAAGAATCTGGATTCTGGTAGCGATGATTCCCTTGATTGTCAATTAGAGCTACTTCTCTGATTCTCCATTTCCGAGAAGACTCTATCGATTCTCGCTCAATATCTAGGGCTTGCTGAATAAATCTAACAACCTTGTTGGATAAGGTTCTTAGACTTTTTTTCTCTCAAAAAGTGCCGACCATTGGAGTGATTGGGGGGAAAATTCCAGGACTTTTTCCCTGAAAATTAGGTAATTGACCACCTGAAAATGGGTAAAACCCCACACCCCACACCCCACACCCCACACCCTACCCCCACGAAAAACTTTTTGCCGCAAACCCTATCTAAAAGTATCCAGTTTGCCAGAAGGGATAATTGGTACATATCAAGTCCAATAACTTCTCTGTTACGATCATAAACCTCATCAAATCGATTTCGCTGCTAATAAAAAAAGTCGATTGACACAGGGACCAGTTAGCGGCCAAAATTGACTCTATTAGCCGTTGGCAAGCTCCAGAATTGATTGTGTAACAGGTTAATTCAGTCTAGCTCGATCTCGAAAAAAACAACTAATAATGATCATCGCAGGAGAAAGAAGCGGAGTCGGCAAAACTACGATTACTCTGGCAATCTTGGCCTATTTAATCAGTCGTGGCGATCGAGTGCAATCTTTTAAAGTCGGGCCCGATTATATCGATCCCATGTTCCATACTCATTTTACCGGTCGCCCCTGTCGCAATCTCGATCCGGTTTTAACTTCTGAAGACTATGTAAAAACCTGTTTTGCCCAACATTGTCAAAATGTCGATTATGCTCTGATTGAAGGGGTAATGGGGCTATTTGATGGTATTCAATTAAGCGATACTCAATTTCCCGATTATGCTAGTACCGCCCATATTGCCCGTATTTTAGGGCTTCCTCTGCTGTTAGTTGTCGATTGCAGTCGCTTATCTACCTCTGTCGCCGCTATTGTCCGCGGTTATCAATCTTTAGACAAAAATCTCCATCTAGCCGGAGTTATTCTCAATCGGGTTGGTAGCGATCGCCATCGGCAATTACTGCAAACCGCCCTAGAATCAATCAATATGCCGATTGTCGGGGTTTTGCGTCGTCAAGATTCCCTGACAATTCCCGATCGCCATCTAGGATTAGTTCCCAGGGATGAACTAGGAGAAATCAGGCAACTGCAAGATCAACTGGCTTCTATTGCCCAAAACTGCTTTAATTGGGATATTCTCTTGCCTTTACTCACTATTTCTTCTCAAGAGAACCTGAACAATCAAACAGGAGCAAATAAGCTTTTTCCCCCTATCCGTATCGGTATTGCCAGAGATAAGGCTTTTAACTTTTATTATCCCGATAATCTCGATATTTTAGCCAATTTAGGCGCAGAATTAATCTTTTGGAGTCCCTTGCAAGGGGCAAATTTGCCCGAAAACCTCCAGGGATTGTACTTTGGTGGCGGTTTTCCAGAAATCTTTGCCCCGGAATTAGCCGCTAACACCCCTATCTTAACTCAGGTGAGAAAAGCGATCGCCTCTGGAATGCCCACCTACGCCGAATGTGGGGGATTAATGTATTTATGTGAAAAAATAATTGATTTTGAGCAAAAAAACCATTCCATGCTGCAAATAATCCCCCAATCTGCTATAATGTCCCCGAAATTAACCTTAGGTTATCGGCAAGCCATCGCCCAACAGGAGACGATACTGCTCAAAGCAGGTCAACCAGTGCGCGGCCATGAATTCCATCGCTCCCAATTAAGCGGGGTGAGCGACGCACCGATTTATCAACTGCAACCATTCCCCAAGGGTGCTATCAATGCCGAAGGGTGGCCAGGCAAGAATCTGCACGCTTCCTATCTCCACCTGCATTTTGGGGCCAATCTCAGCCTGCCGAAAAAATTTTTAGCTGCCGGCCTTGATTTTTTCCGCACAGCTGCGTTAAGCTAATTACAGATAAATTTGATAATCAATCCGTTAAGGGATACAGGAGGTGATGTCGATGGTAGAAAGTAGTAAAAGCATGGGTCTCCTAATCGACAATAGCCGGCTGTGCGCCGGGGCTGTTCTCTAGACCCCCACGTCTAAACAAGATTTAGACTAGCTGGAGTTCCTTCCGGCAGTCTGGTGTCGATTCCGATGACCCGCTACACCGCCCTTACCGAGCAATTGGTAAGGGCGGATAGTTTTTGAGGGTTTCCCGTCATCTCTTCACTTTAACTCTAACGGGCGCAAACTAACCCATCGCCGATTCTGGTTTGGGGACACCATTTTAACGCCTGTCACCGAGATAATATCATTGGCTAAATTCTCCGCCATCATGGGAATTAATCGATTTATATTATTCTTATAAGCTTTTATCCAGAATTTAGATAGTTTCTCTCTCGCCTCCTCATTGACGTAGATAGTTTTATCGGGCGTAATCAATACCATTGCCACGTCACCGGAGTTTTCCGTGACGGCAAAGACAAACTGATCACGGTCGGACTTGAGACCTTCGTACCAGTAGTCTATGTGTTCTTCTAATTCGTATTCATAGAGAGCGCGTTCCATCTTGCCATCTTCTAGCAAGGCTTTACGCAGTGTATTGGCTATCTTTCTTTTTTTCATGGTTTTGTCTCTGTTTTTATCGGCGTTAAGTTTTGTCCATTAGACATCACTCCATATTAAGAGTGCCACCATAGAAATCATCAATTAATCTGACAACAACCCAGTTCAGTGGCCGTTATCAAAATCACAGAACCTGGCCCGACTCGTCTAGACGAGCCTGTTGAGCGACAGGGTGGCCACTTTGTCAACTGGTCAAGGGAAAAAAAATGAGGTCGCATCTTTCCCTAAGCAATTAAATTGTGTATAATACCAAAAGAATAGCAAGGCTATATGCGTCATCAAACTGTGTAGTCAACCTATAAGGTGTGAGGAAAAAACCATCATGTTAAAAATGTTCTGGAAATCATTGCTGGTTAGCCCGGCGATTTTAGGGGCTACCCTAGTAGCTTCCGCTAATGCTAGTAGCTTCGATCCCGCAAAATCTACCAGTGTTTCTACCGAATTTAACAATCTAGAAATCGCTCAAGTTCAGGACAACGCTGCAGGAACTGGCGAATTACTCAATCAGATCGAACAGTACGGTAACGAAGGTCAAGTTGCACCCGTACAGGGCAACACCATCGATCAAGTCACCAGCGTTAACCAACTGCGCGATGTTTCCCCAACCGCTTGGGCCTATGAGGCCTTAAGAAGCCTTGTGGAGCGCTATGGTTGTATTGTTGGTTATCCCGATCGCACCTTCCGCGGCGACCGAGCTTTAACCCGTTGGGAGTTTGCTGCTGGTTTAAACGCTTGCTTAAACGTGATGGAACGTTTAATTCAAGATGGTGTCAACGTCCTCAAGGAGGACTTAGATGCCCTCAAGCGCTTGATGGATGAGTTCCAAGCCGAATTAGCGGCTTTAGGAGCTAGAGTTGATAACTTAGAAAGCCGGGTGTCTTTCCTCGAAAATAACCAATTCTCCACCACCACCAAATTAGCTGGGGAAGTTATATTTGCCGTCACCGATACGGTCGGTGCTGGTAGCCCCGCCTCCCAGGCTGCCATGCAATACCGCGCTCGTTTGCTGTTAAACACGAGCTTCACCGGTCAGGACGTGTTGAAAACCCGTTTAGCGGCGGGTAGTGCCACTCCCTTCGGATTTGATTACAAATCGACCACCACACTACAAAATGGTGATCCCGCTTCCGTCAGATTCGATAACCTGCAAAGTCCCTCCCTATTCCAAACCTGGACTGCGGCCGGTAACGGTAGCGATGTGGTTCTCGACTGGTTGGCCTACTATACCCCGATTGACTTAGGTTATTTTGGTCGCTTCAATACCTATGTTGCCGCTTGGGGTGGTATTTGGAATGACTTCGTTCCCACCACTAACCCCTTCTTTGAAGACTTCGACGGTGGTAATGGTGCGCTTTCGACCTTCGCTTCCGAAAACCCCATCTACCGTATCGGTGGTGGTTCTGGGGCGGGTGTTAGCCTACAGTTAGGCTTCCTCCAAAGCATTGTCGGTCCGACCTCCCTATCCTTGGGTTACTTAGCCGGTGGTGGTGGCTCTAGTTCTGCGGCCAATCCTAACCCGGGTAATGGTCTCTTTAACGGAGATTACGCCGCTTTAGCACAGATTAACGCTAACCTCTTTAACTTCCTCAACGTCGGCTTCACCTACGTTAACGCTTACCAAGGCGCCGATACCGCCATCTTCGGTAACGGTGGTTCTTTCGGTGTAACGGGGACTTCCGCCGCTAACCTTTCCCAAACTCAGTTAAATACCCTGCTCAACGTCAACGGCAACGATCCTAATAGCGTCACCCTACAGGATGATGTCGGTTTCTTCAACTTTGGCGCGAAAGTATCCAACAGCTACGGTTTAACCGGTGCAGTCAATCTTGGTTTCGCCAGCTTGAGTGCCTTCGGTTCCTACTCCACCGTGCGCTTACTCGGTCTCGGTGATGCGGAAGTGTGGACCTACGGTGCTGGTATTGCCTTCCCCGACTTAGGTAAAGAAGGAAATATCTTAGGTCTGTTTGCTGGTGCGCAGCCCTACATCGGTCACTTAAGCTTCCGAGAAATGGGTCTAAAAGTATCTAACATCGTTCCCTACCACGTTGAATTGTTCTACAAGTACCAAGTCACCGACAATATTTCTATCACCCCCGGTGTCATCTGGATTTCTGCACCTGAACAGTTCAAAGGCACTGGTAACGAGTGGATTGGCACTCTCCGCGGAACCTTTACCTTCTAGGATTTCCTAAATTAAACCCGAAACCCCACCCATTGGTGGGGTTTTGTTTTAGGCAAATAAACGCTGATATTCTATCTGGATACAAGCGTCCATAATCACATTTAAACCCGCCTCGATCGCTTTTTTTTCCGCAACTGGGTGATAAATTTTCAATTGTGTCCAAAGAGTAGCAGCCTGAATAGCAATAGCTGACTCGACAATTTCGGGTAGATAATCAGGATGACGAAAAACGTTAACAATATCCACGGGTTCAGGGATAGCCTCTAGAGAAGGATAGCAGCTTTGACCGTCAATTTGCTTGACCAGAGGATTGACAGGATAGACTCGATAACCCACCGCTTGCAGGAATTTGGCCACCTGATAACTGGCGCGGCTCGATTTCTCGGAATGCCCGACCACTGCGATAATTTTACTATTGCTGAAAATGGTTTTGAGCGCACCATCGTCTCCTTTAATATTCGGCATTGTCCCACCTATCTTAGAACATAGTTTCGTTTCTCATAAAGATGAAGTGTAACCTAATTTGGTATCGACTTTTGACTCCAGCTTTAGCCACTCTAGAAAACTGGCAGGAATGTTTAACTTTTCTACCGGAAAAACAGTTATTACCAATCCCAATCAATTCCTCGGTATCTGTAGGAAAATTTACCCGATGGTTGCCCCTAAATCCTCTGACTTTAGTTACCTTAAAACCTGATGAATTATCTTAGTATTATCATTCCTACTCTTAATGAGGAGTTAAGAATTGCAGCAACGTTAAAACAGATAGGTGCAGGAGTAGAAATTATTGTTGTCGATGGGGGAAGTACGGATAAAACTAGAGAAATAGCCGAACAATTGGGAGCTAAAGTAATTATTTCACCCAGAAAAGGTCGTGCATTTCAGATGAATTTAGGAGCAAAAATAGCGAAAGGAGATATTTTGTTATTTCTGCATGGAGATACTTTACTACCCCATGAATTTCAAAAACAAATTATCAATACTTTATCCCAATCTGGGATAGTAGCGGCAGCCTTTGAATTAAAAATTGATGGAGAGGAAAAAACCCTGCGTTTAGTGGAAAAATTAGTTAATTGGCGTTCTCGCTGGTTTTCTCTTCCCTACGGAGATCAAGGAATATTTTTAAAAGCCGCAATCTTTGCCGATTTGGGCGGTTTTCCTGAGTTGCCAATTATGGAAGATTTTGAATTAATACAAAGATTGAAAAAAAGGGGTAAAATAGCCATAGTTTCTGCATCGGTGATTACCTCGGCAAGACGTTGGCAAAAATTAGGAGTCTGGAAAACTACCTTAGTTAATCAATTAGTTATTATTGGTTATTATTTTAAAATTCCGCCGCAAATATTGAAAAATTTTTATCGTTTATGGTCATAAAGGCTTGCTTAAAAAGTATTTTAGGTCATTGTGTAATGTCGGAGCGCAACGCTTGCGCCCAAAATGTGACGATGTCAACATTTTTCAGCCAATATCCAAGAGAGGCAAATACAATCATACAATCGAAGAAACCCTACCAAAGAAGAGGTTTACATGAGCCAAACATTAGCAAAAATAATTAAAAATGCGGGGGGGGGTAAGCATTACTTATTGGTAGCAGGGGCAACCAGTCTTTTGAAAAATACAATTATATAATCGAGGAAACCATACCAAGGAAGAGTTTTCCATGACGCAAACATTAGCAAAAATAATCAAAAATGCGGGGGGGGGGTAAGCATTACTTATTAGTGGCAGGGGCAACTCTAGCCATCCTAGCTCCTTTCCAAGCCGCCCAAGCTGTAATTATCGATTTTCAAAGCTTAGAACAAAATAACTCAGACGTTAATTATGCCGGTTTTACCTATACCGAAGACGGTTTTACCCTAGATAACCTGTCTACTTCTGAGCCCTTTGCATTTTTTGGCACTCAGGAATCTCGTTACCCCGGTTCCACCGCCTTATTCAATAATGAGATTGATGGAATCACCAGATTAACCCAAAATGGCGGAGGCTTATTTGACTTAAATTCTATTCAACTAACTAGCATCCTTGGTGATGATAGTGTGACTGTCAATTTTACAGGAACAAAAGCCGATTCTAGTACCGTTACCCAAGCTTTTACTACCGATGCAATTCTCAGTACCCTAGAAACTTTTACCTTTAATTCTAGCTTCACTAATTTAGTATCTGTTGAATGGATTCAGGCATCCCCGTTTCATCAGTTTGATAACATCAATGTCACGCCGGTTCCCGAACCTTCAGCAATTTTAGGATTATTAAGTCTAGGACTTTTGGGCATCGGTTCTCGATTCAAACAAAAACGATAAATTGACAAAGTATGGGGATGGGATTTTTTCCATCCCTACTTGAGGAAAAACGCGGTCTAGAAACCTTCCAAATTTAACTCTTAATTTTAGTGAACAAATTTTTTTGAATTCCTCTGCAATTACTCAAAAAATTTTACCTAAAATGTCGGATGAATGCCCCCGCTACATTTTTCGACAAGATACGGGAGCATCTCATTTATGCAAGTGAGTAATTATACTTATCCCTAAAACTGCTTTTTAGCAAGGCTTTCAAAATAGCTTGACATAAAAACCTGATTTAGGGGTTACAAAGGTGAGATGCTCCCGAGAGTAATCGCAGTAGAAAGTGAACTTAATGCACTTGCGAAGAAAACGGAATTTGAAAGTGCTTTGCTCAAAAAGGAGTTATCGCATTCATCATCAACATTACAACTTATTTCTTCCTCGGTTCTGCGGGTATCTGTTGATATCATTGTTCTTTCTGCTCCTAACATTGTTATCCGTTGTCTTTTAACTCAGCTATAATCTTTTCTGTCTTTCTTTTCGACCTTCTTAATCCGTAAATTCGAGAACAAAAAGAGGTAATAATGGCTATTAAATCTGACATCAACTCATCTTGCTTATCCTCACTTTGATTGACAATTTCCAGTTTTTTATCTAGTTCTTTTAACAAGATTTCTAGATAATTAGTCCCAAATCTGGCTAGACGGTCTTTGTGTTCAACAATTAAAACATTATAATTGGGGTCAACTAGAATTTTGGCTAATTGTTGGCGATTATCGTCTAATCCACTGCCTACTTCTTTGACAACTTTGTAGATTTTGTAGCCTCTGGCAACAGCATAATCTTTTAATCGGTCAGCTTGTCTATCTAGATTGTCTTTATTTTCGGCGCTGGAAACTCTTGCATAAATGCAAGCTATCAAGTCGGGTTTTGAATGGTTGTCATCCGTTATGATAATTGTACCCGAAGGCAATTGATAGCCTGTTAAATTCCCTTGTTTCCACCACCTCCAAGCCGTTCGATAACTTATTCCTGTTTTTTTTGCATAGTCTGATAGTTTCATATCTATATATTACCATGCCTGACTATATCTGACCATATTTGTATTGAAACTTTACAATACCAAAAGTATTTAGTCCCCCCAGAGAACCCCCTTGAGCCACCTAGCACACTTTCCTCTTTTTGTCAAATTTTATGTTAAGAAAGATGTAACTAATGGATAGGGGGACTGTCAAAGATTAACCGTCTTCGTATTCGGGGATTCTCTCTTTTTTCTTCTCGGTAATATTGATGCGGGGGGGATTGTAATCCGGTTCCACGTCATCATCCCACATATCATCCTCGGCCTTATCTTCGTAATCGTCGTACTGAGGACGAGAAAAGCTTTCTGCGCGTTCTGAGCGAGCTTCTCCCCAGTTATCTTCTTCTTCCTCGTATTCTTCCTCATAATAACGAGCTTCGGCCCGTTTTGGCGGTGGGGGAGTGGCGCGCAGGGGTTCTTTTTCCCATTCGTCCTCACTCCAGCGTTCTTCCACGGGTTTAGCGGCCTCAACGGGAGTGCGGAGGGGAATACCCGTACCTAACTGATTTTCCGGACGAGCAGCGGGAGTATAATAAGCTTCTTCTTCTTCCCTTTCCCAGGGGGGACGACCAATACCCAAACGTTCCAAAACTCCCACACTAACTTGGGTGAGACGTTCTTCGGCCCCTTCAAAGACGATTAAGCGATTGGGACCGCTGCTAACCACTTCTTCAATGGCAATTTCGTAGGTACTGATCAATTGTTCAGGGATAAGAGGTAATCCCAGGGAAGCGATGATAATAGAATGTAATTGACCACTAAGGGGATCGAATTGATAATCACGGACTTTGCCTAAAGGTTCGCCGGTTTCCGTGATCACTTCACTACCGATTAAGGGAGTATAAGCATCGATATCGACGGATTCCAAGACGTTATCATCTTCAACCAGAATCACGTCTCCTGTCTGACTGATGCTGGATAAATACATATATTGAGGCATTCCCGACAGGGAGAGGATATTATCGCGGAGTCCGAGGGCAACTACTTCTCGTTGATCGATATCTACTAGGATATCTTTAACAACGCCGAGTTTTTTGCCTGTATTGCGAGTGATAACCTGTGTATTTAAAAATTCTGAACGTAAGCGACTATTCTCTGTGATCATTTTTTCCTATGGGTAGGCGTTAGGGCGTGGGAATACGAATTATTGTAGGCTTAATATATAGGGCGAGATTGAGGGTTAATTTACCGATATTAGCTTAGATCTTAAAGTTCCCTGAGATTAACACTTTTTTTGGCCTTGTTTGGGCGATAGTTTTGGGTGATAGATAAGGTCAAACCTATTTTAGCTAATTCTTTACATTTTTTTAGTAACAACAAAGCAGGAGCTAGAGAGAAACTCCCTTGACTCCTGCTGCCTAGATTCTGATTACATAGTTAAAGACTGCACCTCAGTTTCGATCAGTTTAGCTAAGTCTTGCAGGAAGGAGGCTGCATCAGACCCGTAGATGACTCGGTGGTCACTGGTGAGATTAACCGTCATCTGTTTTTGCACTCCGAATAAACCATGATTGTGGACGACGATTTGGGGACGGGAAGCGCCCACGGCCAGGATTGCACCTTGGTTGGGGGGTAAGATAGCGGTAAAGCGATCGACTCCGAACATTCCCAGATTAGAAATGGTAAAAGTACCGCTATTGTATTCTTCTGGTTGCAGTTGTTTACTGCGAGCGCGATCGACTAAATCTTTCCAACTGCGGGAGAGGGAATAGATATCCATCTGGTTAGCAGAGCGCAAAACCGGCGTAATTAAGCCACCATCGGGCATAGCTACGGCTACGGCCACGTTAATCGCCCCGTGGTATTGGATTCCCGCGTCGCTATAGCTGGCATTAACTATAGGATGTTTAGCGAGGGTGTTGGCTACTGCTTTTGCTAACAGGGCCGTCATGGTGACACCCTTGGATTTTAGCTGTTGATAGAGTTGATCCAGTGGGTCGGTGGTGATAGTGTAGCCCACTTGGAAGGTGGGAACTTGTAAGCTAACCGACATATTCTGGGCGACGGCTTTTTGCAGAGTGGTGAGGGGAACAGTGCGACCGACCGGGGCGCTGGCTGGAATCGGGGCTTTAGGAGCCGCTACAGGCACGCTGACGGGTTGCGGGGGAGTAATGACGGGAGCGGGGGCGGTGCTGACTTTTCCTGTCGCTTTTTCTACGTCTTCGGCGGTAATTCGTCCGTGGGGACCGCTACCCACTAGGGTTTTCAGATCCACCTTTAATTCTTTAGCCAGTTTTTTGGCCCTGGGAGAGGCGACTAAACGACCATTCTCTTTAACGGTGGCGACGGGGATCGAAACGGGAGGCGGAGCGATTTCTGGGGTCTCTACGGGCTTGCTAGGGGCGGCAGCGGCGGTTTTTCCCTGAGCTTTGGCTAGTTCAATTTCCTCTTCAGTTTCGGCGATATAGGCGATCGCTTCCCCCACGGGTGCTTCCTGGCCAGCTGCGACTAAAATTACAGCGAGATAGCCATCATAAAACGATTCTACGTCCATGTCGGCCTTGTCGGATTCGACCACTAACACCGTTTCCCCTTTGCTGACTTTTTCCCCGGGGGACTTCACCCAAGAAACTATTTTTCCTTCGGTCATGGTGGAACTGAGCGCGGGCATGAAGATATCTCGAATCATGGTGGAGTGCTTCTATCTCTAATGTTTTGAGCCATAGGGCATTTTACCACAGTTGATACCCCTAGAAAAAATCGATCGCTACAATAGCGATCCCCTAAAAAATTGTCAGCTATCTGCTCTATACAAAGAGCCATAGCGGTATCTGTTTAATTCGGATAATTCCTTTCTTAAGCCTTGTGATTCTTCGAGGAGGTGCTTTATTTTTAAGTTTAGTTGCGATACTAGGTCTTTGACGCTGACTGGGGTCTGCTCCCAATTCTATGCGGCAATTTCTGACAACTCTATCCCGTTGATTTCAATTTTAGTCATTATCTCTGTCCTCTTTACTACTCCATTGTGCTAATCCAGCGCCGACTACAGCAGTAGGACCACCAAGCGCAAACGATAATTTTTCTGGGGGAAGATGGTAACTCAAAATAATCCCAGATAATAATCCCATACCGACAAAGCTTAACGCGATCTTATTTTTCTGTGACATTTTAAAATCAATAAAGGAAAAACAAGAGCTAACAAAATAAACATGACTGGCACTGATAATATTTTAGGAAATCGAACTTACTGCATGACTTCTACTAGCCTTGTGATTAAATCTAGTTTTTCGTCTGTTGTATCGACAATAGACCCAATGTATGAATAAACGGTGTAGGTGATAGAAGTCACCCAACGAGGAGGGCGAAAAGTTAACGCGTAAGTAGAATTTAAACGATTAAACCTAATCACGTTAACTTTCTTGAAAAACACTGATTGACTATCTACATAACTATCGAAATTTCCTCCAACTGTTATCCCTGTAAAAATCTTCTGAAAAACCTTCCCTGCATAATTCCATGTTTCTTTTTCACCAACAGCATTCACAATTATCCCGATAATCGGCGATTCTAATCCAATTGGAAAAGAAACATCACTAATAGGCGAAAAGTTCTCTATCCCCCCGCCATTGTCAACGGTTGCGGTCAAGGTTTGCTGTCCGACATATTCCCAGTTCTGGCTATTTGAAAAGTCGTAAATTATCGCCATTGATCAAGCCGGTTGTCAATTTCGTCTAGATATTCGTCAATGTTGCAAGCTATCGCAATAGCATCGCAGTAATCCTCAAAAGAAATTTGCTTTTGTAAAAAAAGATTTCTTTGCTTTTCAAGTTGTCGAACTTGATCAAATAGATCGGGGTTGATTTCTTTTCCCAACTGAATCTCAAAACTTGGGATAATTTCGATCAAATTTTCCATAATTCCCCCGATTTAATGATCAAAAATTAAGTTAGGACAAAGTGGCCAACTCAGGAGCGTTTACATATTTTTCAGGCAAAAACGAGACGGAAAAGCCAACGTTTGGGACTGCGTTCTGAATTTCCCGCGCTTGCATGATTTCTGCGTTATTAGAAACGGAGCCAAAGGGAATAGAGTATCCTTGCTGGCTGCTTCCCGATTTTGTATTGTATTTTTTTCCTGTGATGCGGCTCGTCACCTCCGATGAGTTTGCCGCTTTTTGGCGGATAATTGCCCGGGCTGCTACAAAGCCTCGCACTAATGAAGGCTGGGTTCCAGCGCTTGGGGACGGTATGGGTTTCCATCCAACGGCGAGTTTTAGCGCACTGGGTTGAGTTACAAGCCAGGTTCTGGCCCGCTCGGAGACGCCGGCTAGTCTAAGTTCGTTTTTAGTAGGATCCATCCCAAAAGGTTCAATAATGGCATACTTAAACCCTTGTCGGTTTCTCGTGCTGCTTGCCGGAAGCTTGCGTTTATCCCCGCCGGTATTAAATTTCCATTGAGCATATTTTCTTAATGCCTCATCCTGAATGCTGTTAATATCCGAGGCCCCAGGACTCTGTAAATAGCTTAATAATCGAGCCTCTAAATCGGCAAAGCGTCGTCTCGCCATATATTTTTATGATTTGCTTGCATTTATCATTACAATCGCCATTGTGACACAGATTTTCAGCCCTGCTCTGTGCAGAGAGGTATAGACGTTCGGAACCAAACTCTAGCCTTAACTAACCAAGGTATCGACTAAGCGAAAAGAGCGATCGTAAAGAGCGATCGGCTTATTCACCCCCCCAGATAAAAGCCGTGGCGTACTGGAAGCGCACATCAACCATTGGACGCTGGCGCGGTTTTTTGCGGCTTTTCCCTAAAATTGTGTGATTACCGGGGTTATAGGGGAAAGATTCATTTTCATCATCGGCAATATTAGACTTTAAAAACTTCCAGTCAGGAGTATGACTTTGTAAGTCTAAAACCTTATTAATCAACTCTTTAGCTGTAGCTTCATCTCGGCAAAGAAGCTGCAACTGATATCCTTTTTCTTTTTCGGTATAAGAGAATAATTTTCGCCCTTTTTTCCAAATATATCCGTTAGCAGCTCCAAATACTGTCTTAATTTTATTGGCTAAAGTATTTAGTTCTGTTTTTGTAATTGTGGTGCTAGATTCGTTCATTAATCTAAAAGAAATTTCTCCCCACATCGGGCGCAAATTTTCCTCTACGTCGTCGTCATCTTCCTTAAAATACAAGGTAACTTGTGGCTTAAATTTCCTAGAAGCTTGCAAATCGTCTAAAGGAATCCCATAAAAAGGTTGTTGCAAGTCTTGCGCTTTTCTTAGGGAAAAATAAAAAAGTAAGACTCTTTGAATCATCAGATCAGCCGTGTCATTATCTTTTAACAAGCAAGCCCAGCGGAATGAAGATCGAGGAACGGCTAAGTCTAAATCATCGCCTGTAATATCACTAAATTCATCTCGCACTATTCGGTTATGCACTCTTAAAATAGTGCTTTGCCAGTGTTCAAATTCGTTAAAATTGCTGGGGGTAGTCATAAATTACTCGGTATCGGGTTTAACTAAATCTGATTTATTTATTCCTGGAGACTGTGAGGCTTCTTTGCTTTCGTTTTGTTCCGTTTCTTTTTCGGTTTCCTTGCCATTTATTTCTGTTTTAATTGTGTTTATTTGCGGGCGAATTTCCGCTACGTTTTCGGTTACTGATCTAAATTCAGACGTTATACTTTCTAAATCAGAAGCGACCTCGCTGGCTTGCCGTAGTCCTTCTATTACTCCATCAATCTTTCTATTTTTGCCACTAGAAAAATTAAAAGTCTCTGTCATCCAATTATAGGAATTTTCGAGGACTGTCCCCGATTTCTTGAGAGCATTGCCAATTTTACCTGTATATTTGCCAATTTGCTCTAAACCCTCAGTAATACCAAAAAGTGAATCAGTCATTAATTGATAAATATTGATTGCACTTTGATATATTCTATTTGCTTTAGACCATGTTTCGCTTAGTGTTGTATAATTTTCCGCACCTATTAAACCTTTGATAATATTCTCAATTCCATCACCGATAACTGTGGAAAAATTTTGGGACACCTCGTCACCATCCTTAATGCCGATAATATTTAAGGCATTCCCTAAAGTCTGAATCAAAGTCGAACCAATATTTCGAGACAGCATGACCGCATTATGAATCGCGGCAGCGGTAGCCATTAAATTAAGGGCGCGATCAACTGCTCGCGACTTCCACAATTTCACAAATCTATCTGTAAGATAGCCCGACAAACCTCCGTTAATTTGCGGACCGAGTTTATTGTTAATAACCTCTAACATTGATAAATCAATTAATTTCTCCAATAGCAGGTCACTTTTTTGGTTAATGTTATCAAGTCCCTGCGAGACAGGACTAGGCACGCAGCAACTGTTTCCCGGAGGCGTTTTGGTACACGGGCGATTTTTGTTCTTCTTTTTTGGGAACGGTCGGATTTTGAGGGTTAATTATCGGAAAAGAGGGAAAAAGCGGGAAAGGTGAGTCGGGCGGGGAAGGATCCGGACCGGTAGGCGTGGTCTTTGGCTCCTTAGGTTCAGTTGTAGGTACGGGCTTCAATCCCAGTTTGCTTTTAGGATCGAGTTTGTCTTTCGGTTCAGGATTGGGTTTTAGTCCATCTGGGTTAGGGTTTTTGTCGGGATTCTTGTCTGTGTCTTTGTCCTCATCACTGTTTTGATCGTTGTCTGGTTTACTCGGAAAATCACCAAATATCGGGCCGGGAAACTTGCGGTCGTCTGGTGTCTCTTTTTTGTCTTTGTTTTTGTCAGTAGCGGGTGGTGAGGGGGGAAGCGGGGGAGGGTTGAGTTTACCCGGAGGCGCAAAAGTGGGTGGTGATTCGGTAGTAGTGATAGCGGCTTAATCCTTTGCTTTGCTGTGCATTGTAGTCATGGATAAAATACCAAACAGATCCAACGTGATTCTCCATTTTTTTAGAGAAAGATAGACTCTCTCTCACTAGCCGAGAAATCCTTTGTCGACAGGTATTATTTAATCTTTCAATATGATTAGTTTGACCAGTTTCTTTCCCGACCGGTCGATGACGTTTACTGGGAATTACTGTCTTATATGACTCCCAAAAGTCTGTGTAAGCAACCGCACATTGTCGGTAAACGCCTGGTAAACTAGCCCAAAGTTTTTTGGCTGATTGACGACTCCTATCTCCGCGCATAGCAACCAATAATTTCTCTTGTCAAGGGCAAAGTCGATCCTACTATCATTAGATAGCAACCAATAATTTCCCTTGTCTTTCTATCAATTAACCGCCAAATATAAACCTTTATAGTCTTAGAAAAAACAAAAGACCACATCTCATCACATTCTCTAAACAATTTACCTTTTGGTTTGTCCGAAACCTTTATTTGAGGGGGGACAGCCGCCAGTTTATTGTTGACATAGTTTTGTAACCATGACCAACTTACCCCTGTTACTCTGGCAATTCCTCGTAAAGAAATTCGTTCGAGCAAGAGTTTATCAATTAATTGTTTGGTTTCGTCAGATACGGTTTTATTAGTGGGATTGATCACAAACTGACGACCACATTCTTTACATTGACGTTTGGGTTTTCCCTTATGAATAGAACCATTCTTGCTCCTATGGTGAGAACCACAATTAGGACAGGGGAACGGAGGTGAACTAGGGGGGGTACTTTGTTCGGTGCTAGACTGATATTTGAGTAAGCCAGACAGGAGCCAGAAAAAGATATTTATCAGAAAATTCATGATCAAGCTAGAGGTTTAAAGACTGATCGGGTTCCAATTATTTTTATTAATAAATATTTTACACAATTCATACCAGGTAAGCAAGAGAGCTACGCCACTACTACCGAATCATTACCCGTCAAGACTTTGCTGTGAAGTTAGCAAGGCTTCGGCCGTGAGATCAGCCGAACGGTGCGTAGTTCGCTTCTTAGATGTGATAGCCTACGAGGATTTAAGAATTAAGAACTTAGTCAAGAATCATTGTTTAGCTAAATCGATAAATGATGCGGCATGGTATCAGTTTCGGGAATGGCTGGAGTATTTTGGGGTTAAATTCGGCAAGATAACAATTGCTGTCGCACCGAACTATACAAGCCAAAACTGTTCACACTGTGGTAAAACTGTCAAAAAATCTTTATCGACGGCTCGACTGAGCTCGCCGAACGTCTAGAACCCATAAATGCAAGTGTGGATGTATTTTAGATCGAGATGAAAACGCCGCTATCAACATCCTTAAAAAAGGGTTAAGTACCGTAGGGCATAGGGGAACTTTCACGGCTCGACCCGATAAACGCTTGGGGAGAGAATACCTCTACTTTTTCAGAAGTAATTCTGTCTAAGCAAGTAATCTCTTTGAACCAAGAATCCCCGTCGCTTTAGCGCAGGGAGTGTCAACTCTTCAATTTAAGCCAACGGTGAGTTATTAATCGGAGCGATCGATTTGTTAGATTTTTAATAGCCAGTCTGTCAACCGATGGACAGAAACAGTTAACAACATCAGAATCAGAGATCAAACTATGAAACTTCCTGGGTTACGGCGAACTATTACCCACGCTTTGGCAACTTTTCTAGGAATTATGCTCGGTTTTAGCAGTTTAGCGGCGGTAAATGCTCAAAATCTGCCCAGCGCTGCCGCTGATCTGGCCATAATTCCCCCAGAGATGACGGCGGAAAGTTTTGTCGCTAAGGCAGTGGCGCGCACAGGTGCGGCAGTGGTGCGAATTGACACCGAAGCGGTCATTACTCGTCCCCATAGCCCCTTTTTTGATGATCCTTTTTTTCAGGAGTTTTTTGGGGAACAATTTCGTCTTCCCACCCAGCAGCGAGTGGCTGGCCAGGGATCGGGTTTTATTATCGATGGCAGTGGCTTAATCTTAACTAATGCCCATGTGGTCGATAATGCCGATAAGGTAACGGTGACATTAAAAGATGGTCGTAGCTTCAAAGGAGAAGTACGCGGTACTGATGAGATCACTGATTTAGCCGTGGTGAAAATTAATCCCCAAGGGGAAAAATTACCTATAGCCGTCCTGGGCAATTCCGCATCCATACAAGTGGGGGACTGGGCGATCGCAGTAGGAAATCCCGTCGGTCTAGATAATACGGTAACTTTAGGAATTATTAGCACGATCGGGCGCTCGGCGGCTAAGGTGGGTATTCCCGATAAACGCATTGATTTTATCCAAACCGATGCCGCTATTAACCCGGGTAATTCCGGCGGTCCTTTACTCAACGCCCAAGGGGAAGTCATCGGCATCAATACGGCGATTCGTGCCGATGCCATGGGGATCGGTTTTGCCATTCCCATCGATCGGGCCAAGCAGTTACAAGCGACCCTAGAAGCAGGTCAAAAGGTGGCCCATCCCTATATCGGTGTACAGATGGTTAATCTAACTCCCGATTTAGCCCGGGCTAATAATCAAAACCCCAATTCTTCGATGATCGTGCCGGAAGTGTCGGGAATTTTGGTGGTGAAAGTCCTACCCAATACCCCCGCCGAAAAAGCCGGTATCCGTCGCGGGGATGTGATTGTTAAAGCTAATAATCAACTGGTTAGCGATGGCGGTGAGTTACAGGAAATGGTCGAAAAAACTGGGATTGGTCAATCTTTACCCCTAAGAATCAGAAGGGGTGAAAGGGCGATCGATCTCACCGTAATCACCGCCCAAATGTCGAATCAGTAATCAGTTATCAGTTATGAGATGTGAGTTTTCAGTTCACTGTTCACTGTTGACTGATCACTGAAAAATCCCCCCATCACCAAATCTGTTTTTTCCTTGAGATCGTTCTCGGTTTTTCCTCTCGCCCCTATAATTCTCTATGTAAATTAGCTTTATCTGTTGGCGAGGATAATAACTATGGATCCGGCTCAGGTTAGCAATCAAGTGTATTTTATTAGGGATCGCCGCGATTAGTTTCGGGGCGAAATTAATCGCGGTGATCCTACTCTGGTTTATCGGTAAATGGTTGATTAATCTAGCGGTTAATCTACTCAAAACCAGTTTAGCCAAGGGCAAAGTCGATCCTACTATCATTAGATAGCAACCAATAATTTTCCTTGTCTTTCTATCAATTACCAGGCAAATATACACCTTTATCGTCTTAGAAAAAGCCAAAGACCACATCTCATCACATTCTCTAACCAATTTACCTTTTGGTTTGTCCGAAACCTTTACTTGACGGGAAACAGCCGCCAGTTTATTGTTGACATAATTTTGTAACCATGACCAACTTACCCCTGTTACTCTCGCAATTTCTCGCAAGTAAATTCGTTCGAGCAAGAGTTGACCAGGTAAGCAAGAGGGTTACGGCACTACTACCGAATTATTACCTAATCGCTTATCGTTCACTCAAAACTGCTTTTTTTCTGATCCAGAGGGCGAGAATTGTCAGGAAAAGTCAACCCATCACTCCCCCTGTCAGGATTTTTATCAATTCCAGTTAATCGATCGTGAACAGTACCAGTGTATTTAATTAACTGGTACTATTCCCCTGTTCTATTTCTCGCAGTCTTTCTAAAATTTCTGATTGTGTTGGGTTATTTCTAATTTCATTGATATCTTTATAGGTAAAGCCCATAATATCAAATAATAACCATATTAATCTTTCTCTCTTATCCTCGTCACTAAAATTTCCCCCGATGATAGCGTTTAATCTTCCTTGATATTTCTCTTGCGTTTCTTTCAGTGTAAATCTACCGATTAATTCTTGGATGTATTCCTGAATAGTAACTATTTCAAAATCATCAAATATAAGCTTGATAGAATTATATAGGCTGGTTCTCTTCTTTAGCAGTTTCTTGTCTAAAGGCTTAATAATAGATATTTGAAATTCTTTGTACAACTCTAATAGCTTTTTGATCAGACTGGAGACAGGATTAATTGTCGATAGGCTAAATCCACCCATTACTTGGTCGATTTGTTCTAAATTAGGGTTTAAGGAACTAATAATAAAACCAAAGACCAGAGCAATGATTAAACCAACATATACATTATCCTCGATCGAGCTTAATAGAGAAAATATAAATTGAATCAGATAGTATAAGAGTATTGATGTAACAATTTTGACAATTAATAAATGAAAAAAAGTCTTTAAAAAATCCTTTTTTAAATCGGGAAATAAATGACGAATCCTAAAAGCTGAGAAATAGCTAATTCTAGTTTCAACTGCTACTCCAATAATTATCGAAGCAAACACAAAAGACCACCGATGTCCTTCCACAAATTTCTTTATTTCACTAGAAAGGTCGGTGGCAGCAGTTGTCTGAGAATCTACCAAAAATAGGTAATGGGTGAATGAACTGAAAAAAGGAAACTTATCTAATTCCGTTAGAACCTGACTACAAAATACCATTTACCCTCAGCCAACGAGTTTTCCAAGTGGGAGTAAAGATTTTGTAGTTTTCTTGTTCACTAACTGAGATATAGCCTTTTTCCGCTAGTTTTTCTAATTTATCTTGTAAGTCAGCTTCTCCAATTCTATCTGTTTCAATTTCAAAGCTTAAGGCAGTGGCAGCCCTAACTTTGAGTAAATCAGATAAAAGAGACTTCTCCGCGGAGGTTAAATAATTGTCAGGCCCAGCTGAAGGTTTCCGATAGTCGTAACCGTCTTTGTCTTTGGGCTTAGGAGGAAATATGTCAAGCATTATGTTTTGTGTAGTATAGATACTACACTTCGACCCACACTATGATTTAACTCCATCAAAGCATGAGATCATGAATGAGATGACTGAGATATGTCTGAGTTTTTTGCGATAAAATAGAAATCACGTCGATTGGACAAGTTTGAAGTTTATGGGGCGATCGCTTAAAGTAAAATCAGAATATATCCCTAGAGTCAAACAAGCAGTTAGACGCAATGGTTACGCAAGTCAACAGCTGCTTGCTGAGGAGTTAGGATTCGCAAGATCGACTCTTAACCTTTTTCTTAACGGTAAATCGATTAGCAATCTCAATTTTTATGAAATTTGTCAAAAATTAGCCCTTGATTATCGAGAAATCGCTGACTGGGATGAGTTGGAGGAAACACCGGCTGCCATGTCTGAGGATGAGGGAGAAAACCGGGCTGCGGATTTTTCCAAGTATGTTGAACGTCCTCCAGTGGAACAGCTTTGTCTGGAGACGGTGCTTCAAGCAGGTTCATTGTTGCGGATTAAATCGGCCAAGGGGATGGGTAAAACCCTATTAGTCGATAGAATTTTGAGTCAAGTTGACAAAAGACAGTATAAAACCGTCAGTTTGAGTTTTTTACAAGCAAGTAAAGGAATTCTCGGCGATTTAGATCGATTGCTCTCTTGGTTTGCTTTGATTATTTCCAAGAAATTAGGGTTAGCAGCTCTCTTTCAGGAAAAATGGCAAGAAGGATTAGGAATTTATAGCTGTACTGCCTATTTTGAAGACCATTTGCTCAGAAAGCTGGATAAACCCCTAATTTTAGTTTTAGAGGCGATAGATAGTCTCTTTGCCTATGCAAGCGTTGCCGACGATTTCCTTAGTTTATTTCGTCTTTGGCACGAGGAGGCAAAAAATAATAATACTTGGCAAAAGTTACACTTAATTATCACCTATTCCACAGAAAATTATGTTCCTGCTGACCTAAATAAATCTCCTTTGAATGTAGGAACAGAAATCCTGTTACCTGATTTTACTCTAGAACAGGTCTTGACTTTAGCTAATAAATATCAGGCTAACTTGGGAAAAGATGAACTGCAAAGAATAATTAATCTTGTCGGGGGACATCCCTATTTAATCCAAAAAGCGATTTATGCAATTACCCAAAAACAACTGTCTTTAGCAGATTTTGAACAGACAGCAGCCACGGAAGCGGGAATTTATGGGGATCATTTACGAGGACATTTGCTAAACTTACAAGAACATCCAAACCTAGCAGCAGGAATGAAAAAGGTTGTAGAGTCGTCTTCTCCCGTTGATTTAGGTGCAACAATTAATTGGCAACTTCATAGTTTAGGGTTAGTAACCTTTGTGCAGAATGCTGTTCAACCCCGTTATCCACTATACAGCGACTATTTTAGGTATCGCTTATCCGCCTAAAATCCGATATATTGAGTTAAACTGTTGTACATCTAAATCTAATATTCGTTTTCACCTGTTCCCCGTTCCCCCATCGAACCCAGAACTTTAAATGCGGACTAGCTTAGGGACAGATAACCTTTGATTAAATTATTCATCGAACTTAACCAATCAGACAAATTGCTAATTTTAATCCTATGGCGACCAATTTTTATCATATTGGAGGCAGCGTCCCCCTAGAGTCACCTAGTTATATCAAGCGGGAAGCAGATGATATAGTTTATAACTATCTAAAAAATGGACAGTATTGCTATGTGTTAAATTCCCGTCAGATGGGAAAATCAAGTTTGTGGGCACAGACACAAAAACGACTGCAAGAGGATAATATTGATTGTGCTACCATTGATTTGAGTAGTTCAGGAAAAAACATATCCGAAGATATTTGGTATCGAGTATTATTTGAGCAACTGGTTAAACGATTTGATCTTTCTATTCGGGACAAACAGCAAGCTTGGTGGAATGAACGAGAGTATAAATCACCTATTAATCGTCTTGATCAATTTGTTGAGGAAATTCTCTTAAAGGAAGTATCCCGACCTATTGTTATCTGTTTCGATGAAATTGATAGCGTTCTGAGTTTAAATTTTTCCACAGATGCTTTCTTTGCTTGGCTGCGTAGCTGTCATGAAAAACGTCCTCATAATAGGGATTACCAACGTCTAACCTTTTGTATGTTAGGGGTAGCGGCAGTTTCTAACTTTATTCAAGATAATTATCGTAGTCCTTTTAATATTGGTCAAGATATTCGATTATCTGGATTTACTATAAGGGATGCCAGAAAACTGGCCGAGGGATTGCAGGACAAAGTTCCCAATCCACAAGGGGTTTTAGAGGAGGTTATAGAATGGACAGGTGGACAACCATTTTTAACTCAAAAAATTTGTCATTTAATCTCCACATCTCGCACTGGATTTGGCGGGGAATCGGCAGCAAACCCGATTAATGTCGGCGATTTTATCCAGTCGCAAGTAATTAGTAACTGGGTATCTCAAGATAGTCCAGAACACCTAAAAACTATTCGGAATCGTTTATTAAATAACCGTGTCACGGGTAGAAGAATGCTGAAGCTTTACCAAGAAATTTTAAGAAATGGTGAAATTCCCGATGATGGTAGTCCCGATCAAATAGAATTACGCTTAACAGGATTGGTAGTTCAAGACCAACAAAAGTTAAAAGTTTATAATAAGATTTATAGAAATGTTTTTAATGAAACTTGGGTGACAACGGAATTAAATAAAATACCTCCATACATTGAAAAGTACGAAGTTTGGTTAAATTCAGGAGAAGATGCCACTGAACTTCTTTCTGATCAAGATTTAGAAGAAGCTTTAAAATGGAGTGAAAATCAAGACCTTAATGAGTCAGAAAAGCGTTTTTTAGAGTTAAGTGAAATCGCCGCCAAACGAAAAGCACAGATAGCACGTCAAAGGGAAGCATATCAACTTGCTGAAGAAAAATTAACACCCAAATTTGAGGAGAAGCAACGAGCAACTTTAATTGAGGAAACTCTAGCTTGGACGGGTGGTAACTTGGAGTTAACAGAAATAGTTATTCGTTTGCTAATCGACAATAAAAATGAGTTGCAGGAAGGACAAGAAAAACCAAAAATTGAACAATTGATTCAGAAAAATATTGTAGAAAATTGGTTACAAAATAAAGCGGCAGCCCATCTCCAGAAAATACAAAACAGTCTCTTAACTCCTGATAAAAATGTTAGGTCAACATTAGAAATATATCAAGATATTTTGCAGGGGAGAGTCTTGGCTGATAATAAACCGGAAAAATTGGCACTTCAGAAAGCAGAATTAGTGATTAAAAATGATGAGTATCTAGAAGTGACCAATCGAATTTATAAAGGGGTCTTTAATGTTCAATGGGTTAGACAAGAACTAGAAAAATTAGTTGAGGTGGAAAATTCTCCTGCTGATTTAACTAAAGTGTTATCTTTCTTGGCACTATTAGGTTTTATTGGATTTACTTTCTGGTCATTCAAGACTCCTGAACAGACTCCTAATGTCGTGGTGACACCTTCACCTAGTATTCCAGAAATTTGTACTAAACGAGATTTTAATATTCCCTTAGAAAAGAATATTCAACAACTGCAAGAATTGAAAAAGAAACAAGGTGATCAGTTTCCTGACAAGTGTGCGACTCAATTAGATGAATTAAGGTTAATTCAGCAAGCAATAGGACTGGGTACCAATAATTTTGTGGCTAATGTACCGGGTAGAGAAGATGCTTTTGAAATTTTGTGCAAAATCCCCACAACGTCTAGCAACTTTAAAGACGCTCAATTTTGGGCAAAACGTTGGCATAACGACAAAGCTTGGAAATCGGATATCAATAAAGCTTTGCAAGATAATCCAAAGTGCTACAAACTTATTGAATAAACATTAATTTTTCAATCACTAAATACCCCATCACCACCTTTTAATTCATCGGATAATGATACCCGGATTCCTTCCCTTCCCCGTGACCAAAATAGGGAGAATAGGTCAGGAAAATTGAAGGATTGACTCCTGATAACAGGAGAGGAATTAACCTGTGGATTCTTTTGACGTAAAACAATTACTTGCATATAATAGAGGAGATTGCCAATCATTAGCCAGAGAATTAAACTAAAAATAAAGGTAAATGCCATAACTATAATCCATCCACAAAATTGAAAAAAAACTTGAGATAGCCAATTATCCTGTGTTAATCCATTGGCGAATTCTCCCGCATCTTTGGTACTAAAGAAACCCACCGCCATTGTTCCCCAAAAACCACAAAAAAGATGTACTGGAATTGCTCCCACTGGATCATCAATCACTTTAGTTTTAATTAAAAATTCTTCTCCTAATAAGACAATAATGCCACTAATGCCACCAATGATAATAGCTGATTTGATATTAACATAACCTGAGGATGCCGTAATCCCCACTAATGCCCCTAAAATGCCATTAATAATTGTGGATAAACTAGCTTTGCGACCGATTAAAGGATTAAAAATTAATGCCAAAACTACTCCCGTGGCAGCGGCAATCATCGTGGTGGTAATTGCCATGGGGACATCATTCAAATTTACCGCCGAACCACCATTAAAACCAAACCATCCTAACCAAAGAATTAAGCAACCAAGAGTTGCAAACCCTAACTGATGGGGAGCAAAATTTCCTCTTTCTTTTTCTTCATAACTATCGGTTTTGCGATTATAACCAAAGCGTCCATCCCTCGGTTTTAGTAACCAAGCACCCACTAATCCGGCCATTCCTCCCACCGAATGCACCACCGTTGAACCAGCAAAATCTCGAAACTTAAATAAGTTATATAACCATCCTTGTGATGACCAAATCCAATGTCCTGTAATAGAATAAGAGAAAGCGACTAAAAAGAAACTAAATAGCAAAAATGCCCAAAATTTAACCCTTTCTGCCACTGCTCCCGATACAATGGTCGCCGCAGTTCCCGCAAAAGTTAATTGAAAGAAAAATAAAGTGGCAATTGAACGACCTGGCCACAGTTCTTGGAATTGACTGTATTGATTATTGGGGGTTAAAATTTCCAATAAAAATCCTGTACCACCAGAGAAACTATTTCCCAGTTCAGATGTATTGCCAAACATTAAACCGAAACCAACCGTCCAATAAGCTAAGGCAGAAACACAGAAGACAATTAGGTTTTAGCTAAGACATTAGTGGCGTTATTAGTACGACAAAAACCCGTTTCCAGCATAGCAAAACCCGCATTCATAAAGAATACTAAGGAGCCAGCTATTAACATCCAGAGATTAGCAACTAAATCGAGAGTAGAATTATTTGAATCTTGTGCTGTGACTTTGCCTACACCGATCAACAGCATGACGATAAGAGAGAAACAAAAAGATAGGATATTACGCAAACGCGGGCGATATTCTAGAAAAGATAATAATCGATTCATCGGCTATAAGTCTCATGGGCAATTTCCCCTTTATAGTAATTGATTTAATCGCTTATCGTTCACTCAAAACTGCTTTTTTTCTGATCCAGAGAGCGAGAATTGTCAGGAAAAGTAAACCCATCACTCCCGCTAAAGGATTTTTATCGATTCCAGTTAACCAATCGGGAACAGTACCCGTGTATTTAATTAACTGACCCACATTTAATATATAGTATGCCCAGATTAAACCCGCGTGCAGACCGATACTTTTACCCAAATTACCACCACAGGCGCGTTTTGCCCAACCGAGAATTAATCCTAGCAAGACTAAGGCAGGAAATTGGGGAAAAGTGCGGATAATTTCGGCTAAAGGTTTAATAAAGTGAGCAAGCGCGAAAATTAAGGCACTAATCACTAGAGCGATAGCGGGACGATAATCCTTTTCTAATTCTCCCAGTAACCAGCCCCGAAATAGCAATTCTTCGGCAAAACCCACCGCTAAAGCAACTAAAAACCCCTCCAGGATGATTTTGCTGATCTGGGGATTTGCGGGTAAGAAATTTAACCAACCTAGGAACGCTTGGGACAGAAAAAGCGAGAAAGTGAAAAATAAACCGATCGCCAAGCCGTTAATTAACTCGATCGGCGTTTTTCTTCGCCAAATCAACCCATAATCGGCTAATCCCTCATCGCCATAAATTATCCGTCCCCACCAATGGGATAATCCCAAAAATTCCAGATAGAGGACAGAAAGGGTCAAAATTGAGACCAGATTAGCATTAGTGGCAAAAAAGTGATAGAGGGGAAGTGCGATCGGCAACCAGAGAAAAAGTAGGAGCAAAATAAAAATTCCCAGTCGCAGGGGGACTGGGTAAGTGGCAATTACCCGCAATCTTTTATTCATCGGGTTCGATGCTGCTGGTTAAACCTTTATTTTTCAAGGTTTCACAGTAAAATTCCGCGTGTTCTTGGATGCAGGTAATCACCAAGGCCGTACCATTAGTGTGCGCTTCCATCATGATATCGACTGCTTGGGGTTGCGTCATACCGGCGAATCGTTTGCATTAAACTCTGAACCACATACTCCATCGAGTTAAAGTCGTCATTGTGGAGTAAAACGCGATAACGCGGTGCTGGTTTACGGATTGTCGCTGTGGAACGCTTTTCGATGACTTCTGTGGACACCGTGTCTCTCCTTTGAATCTATATCACAATACAAGTTAATTACTAATGATCATAATCAAAATTTCCAGATTGAGCTAGGCTTTTTCATTAATCCGTGAGGGTTTGGGTGTTGGGGGTTGGGTGTTGGGGAGTGGGGGGCAGCTAAAGGAATGACATTTCTAGATAGATCATAAGTAGGTGGGTGGAATTAAATATAAGATGAACGTAGGTTGGGTTGAAGTATGAAACCCAACCCCCGCATGGGTTACGAAGTGCGCTAACCCATCCTACCAATAATTGTGCCTCCCTACTTAGCTTAAAAAAACTATTAGAATGTTGAAAAAAGAATCTTTAGAAAAACAAGTGGACTGGTATTGGCAAAATTGACTACCTAAGCAGAGACAGAGATTTTACCCCTAGTTTTTCTAATTGTTCTCGGTGTTTTGCGAGAATTGTTTAGTACCTCATCTCGTTTCATGGTTATTTCCTGAAAATTGTAACCTTGATATTGGCTCTCATGATGAAGTTTATTATAATAGAAATTATTATTGAACTTAGAAATGCTCTGCCAGTGCCACATCTACCAACCTTAATTAGATTGCTTAGGTTTTTCGAGTTGCTCTTTAACTAATTCTAAGGGAAGTTTTAATACTCTAGCAATTTGTTCCACGGTTAAGCCTTCTTTTATCAATTCTGTGGCGATTTCGAGTTTATATTCTTCATTAATATCAGATTTTTGTAATTGATTTTCTGGTAGTTGATTACAGATATGACCTTTATTAATTTGTACGGGATTTATTACATTAAAGTTATGAGAGACATTATAATAATACCTTCGCAGACTAGACTTGAGATTAGCTTTATTAACTTCTTCTCCTAAAATTTCCGATAAGGTTTTCCATAGCTTACCGGCTACATCCTTGACATATTTCTCGGAACGATGATGACTTTTAGCGATTTCTGTGTATTTTTGGTGATTAATCACCCCTTCTAAGATTTCAGACTGAACATCATCTAAATTCTCTCCTGTATAGGAAAAGATGAGATTATCAACAGTTGTAATTAAAGAGTGAATATCAAAATTGTTCATTTTTAAACACAGAATCAAGATTAATAAGCTTTTACCTGACATTATATGACATTATAAGGTGTACGGTCAATTTAATATTATTTTTAGATTTAAGTTATTTTTCTTAATACTGCTTTATATAACTTTATATGACTTTAAAAGCCTTGAAAGTTAATTTTTGCGAGCATACAATTTCCGAAGGAAAAAGATATCAAATTCAGAGGCTAACTATTATGTTTACGAATATTCAGAATTTACAAAAAGTTAAAATCAGCAAAAATATTTTTGATAACAGTATTTTTGGATTGATAATAGCTACTAGCTTAATAGGATTGAATGCAGGTCAGGCAGAAGCCTTGCAATTGGCATTAAATGGTACATATACAGGAACAGTTAATGGGTCATCAATCAATGCTACTGCATCAGGTGAAATTAATACCGATGGTCCTGGCGGAAATCTAACTGCAACTTTTACTCAGATTCCTTCAACTTTTACTCCACTAGCATTTGGCAGTTCTGTAGTCACAGTTGTTTGCTGGAGTTCGGCACGTACAAGTAATTGTTCACCTGATAATGGACAAAATCTATTTGATTTAAGTGGAGGAAACTACAGTTTGGAACGTACTTTTAATTGGACTTCCATTCCAAATAGTACAATCAGTGTAACTGGACAAGTTTCTAATATAAATAATCAACTTTTGCAATATTCTGCTAACTTTACAGGAACATATAATGGTCCCTTAGATATCAGTCGGGTTGTCGATTATCAGGTTAAGTGGACACCTTTTGGTAATCAAGTTATTGAAGAAGGTTCAGCAATTATGGAAACAAGTAATGGTAATATTTTGCCTCTCAAAATAAATACTATTTATAGTGGATTATCAACACCGCTACTCAACTCCCAAGTTGGTCGTTTTTTTCCTGTAGCAAGTTATGACTTAAATACGGGTGTGTTTCAAGCAACATGGGAAGCAGAACTGTGTGTTGTCCCCGAACCCACCTCAACCCTAAGTCTCCTTTCCCTGGGAATACTTGGTGCAGGTGCAACCATAAAACGGAAAGTAAAACGCACTCATTCCATCGAAAAAGAACCCACTAACCTCGGTTAAATTGCCTTTTTATATAACTCATTCCCCCTTAATTGAATAAGTTAGGGGGGATTTTTATAGATTTTCGGCTTCATTTTCTAAAATTTCCTGTAATTGTGAAAACAATGGAGTTAGATTATTTTCAATCGTCCGCCAAGCAATTGCCAATTCTACCCGAAAATATTCATGAAAAATGACATTTCGCATATCTCCCATTAAACGCCAAGGAATTTGAGAATAACGCAATTGTATCTCACTAGGAATATTTCTAGATGCCTCACCAATAATTCCTAAATTATAAAGAACTGCTTTAAGAGTCACTCGATTTGAGCTAAAATCTTCAAAGGTCATATTAGCCGTCCATTCCAAGATTTCATCAATGGATTCAATAATATCTTGAAGACGAAGTTGCCAATCTCTAAAAGGCATTAATCACATCCTTTAATACAGGTTGTCGTAAATGTTCTTTTAAAGAATCTTGAGTCCCTAAATCAACAGAACATCCTAATATATCTTCTAAGTAAAGTCGTACCTCGATAAACTCAAATAACCCTACCGCTTTACTAAATTCTACCAATAAATCTACATCACTGTCAAAACGTGCTTCATCCCTTGCTACTGAACCAAATAGAGACAGAGATTTTACCCCTAGTTTTTCTAATTGTTCTCGGTGTGTTGCGAGAATTGTTAGTACCTCATCTCGTTTCATGACTATTTCCTGAAATCTGATTCCTTCATTGTAACCTTAATGTTTGTTTGATGAATAACATTAGACCTCGATCTAATATTATCTCAAGGCTCAAAGTCTTTTTAGTTAAGAAACTTACCCAAATAAAAATGATTTTAATCGCCCCATATTTTTTCAATGAAATCAAATTGGCAACGATAGATATACATTTCAGCTATAGAACTACTTAATTAGTACATGGTATAAAAGCAAGCTGTGATTGGGTGATAATTTTTGGAGATGTCTCTTGAACAAGAGGATAACTTATGAATGTCTTTCTCAGCTTTAATTCTCCTATTCTAAACTGGTAAAAAATCAAAATCTATAATTTCTGCAAAGGTATAAGGACAAACTTGCGGAAACCTATCCAAAGATAAACCAGTTTTTTTGATTACCGATCGCTTGGCTTTATCATAAATAATATCTAGCCTAGAAGCCCCATGATTGTAGAGGGTTTTTGACTGGAATAAAATTTCTAGTTCCAGACGGAAATTATCGATTTCATCGGCCCATTCCTGGCCACAATTACCTTTTTCAGTCAGCCAATACTGATACATCAATAAATGTTTAACGGTTTGAATTAGATAGCTTTCCACTTGGTTTCTTTGTTCTCTCCCCAAATCTTCTATCTCCGTTAAAAGATGTTCCCAATCTAAATTTTTCATCTCCCCGCTTCGAATTTGTTCGGTGGTTCGCTCAATCCACAAAACAAAGTCCTGATCATAAAGCTGTTTTAATTCTTCCCACTGCATAGATTTTTGAGATTGAGCCGCGCTTTTATTATTAATCATCGGAAATTTTGGGTCTGAAACCCCGCCGTTCTAGGTTGGCTTTACGTTAGAATTAAAAGGCCAGTCTCGAAAACCAAGTGGACGGCGCAGCACCTTGAAAACTCGGCTTAGGGGGTTCCGACCAGAAAAGCTTGGCCGGGTAAAAAGTCGCGCGCAACAAGTACAAGAAGCGTTTAGCTGGAAACGTACCGTGGGACACAGGGAATCGGGCTTCTGAAATGGGGCGAAAGTCTGTGGACTCTGTGTAAGACAGTACATGGTTTTTTAACTGTGGTATGCGACGGTGGTGGAAGCAGAAACTTAAATCGTGAGGTTTAGGAATCGCCGCACTTTTAGGGCGGCGAGGATGTCAAAAACAAAACCCCCCACCAATGGGCAGGGGGTTTTTTAGTTACCTAATTCAAGGTTTAGCCGAACTTGCCAGCAGTGGAAGCGATCAAGAAGGCGGCGTAGGTGAAGATATAGCCAACGGTGAAGTGAGCTAAACCAACCAAACGAGCCTGAACGATCGAGAGAGCCACGGGTTTGTCTTTCCAACGAACGAGGTTCGCCAGAGGAGTGCGTTCGTGGGCCCAAACGATAGTTTCGATCAACTCTTGCCAGTAACCACGCCAAGAGATCAGGAACATGAAACCGGTTGCCCAAACGAGGTGTCCAAAGAGGAACATCCAGGCCCAGACAGAAAGGTTATTAACACCGTAGGGGTTGTAACCGTTGATTAATTGAGCCGAGTTAGCCCAGAGGTAATCGCGGAACCAGCCCATCAGGTAGGTGGAGTTTTCGTTAAACTGAGCCACGTTACCCGACCAGACACCGAGGTGTTTCCAGTGCCAGTAGAAGGTTAACCAACCCAGGGTGTTCAACATCCAGAACATGGCTAGGTAGAAGGAATCCCAAGCAGAGATGTCGCAAGTACCGCCACGGCCGGGACCGTCGCAAGGGAAGGAATACCCGAAGTCTTTTTTATCGGGCATTAATTTGGAACCACGAGCGTCTAAAGCACCTTTAACCAGGATTAGAACGGTGGTGTGTAAACCAAGAGCGATCGCATGGTGAACGAGGAAGTCGCCAGGACCGATGGTTAAGAATAGGGAGTTAGTGCCGCTATTGATTGCGTCTAGCCAACCGGGTAACCAAACATCACCGTAGTTGGGATAGGCGGTGTAAGCGATACTATCGGGGTTAGACAACAGTACGTTCATGCCGTACAGGGTTTTACCCGAAGCTGCTTGCACGAATTGAGCGAACACAGGTTCGATCAGGATTTGTTTTTCGGGAGTACCGAAAGCGACGACCACATCGTTATGAACGTAGAGGCCGAGGGTGTGGAAACCTAAGAAAAGGGAAACCCAGCTTAGGTGAGAGATGATCGCTTCTTTATGCTCCAGCATCCGCGCCAGCACGTTATCTTTGTTCGCTTCGGGATCATAGTCACGCACGAAGAAGATAGCACCGTGAGCGAAAGCACCCACCGCTAGGAAACCAGCGATGTATTGGTGGTGGGTATAAAGAGCCGCTTGGGTAGTGTAGTCCTTAGCGATAAAGGCATAAGGGGGTAGCGCGTACATATGCTGCGCCACCAGAGAGGTGATCACGCCTAAAGAAGCGAGAGCCAAACCGAGTTGGAAGTGGAGAGAGTTGTTAACCGTGTCATAAAGATTTTTGTGACCGGCTCCTAACTTACCACTGGGGGGTCTGTGGGCATTGAGGATGTCCTTGATGCTGTGACCGATGCCCCAGTTGGTGCGGTACATATGACCAGCCACAATGAAGATCACAGCGATCGCCAAGTGGTGGTGAGCCATATCGGTTAACCAGAGGGACTCGGTTTGGGGATGGAAACCACCTAAGAAGGTGAGAATCGCAGTTCCCGCGCCTTGGGCAGTACCGAAAATGTGGTTAGCAGTATCGGGGTTTTCTGCATACACACTCCAGTTACCGGTGAAGAAGGGTAGTAAACCCGCCGGGTGGGGGGGAGTGGAGAGGAAGTTGTCCCAACCAACGTGCTGACCGCGGGATTCGGGGATAGCAACGTGAACGAGGTGTCCGGTCCAAGCTAAGGAGCTAACACCGAACAGAGCGGCGAGGTGGTGGTTCAGGCGAGATTCAGCGTTTTTGAACCAAGCGAGGCTAGGACGGAACTTAGGTTGTAAGTGTAACCAGCCAGCAAAGAGGAAAATCGCCGAGAGAATCAGCAGGAAGACCGCACCTTGGTATAGGTCTTGGTTGGAGGTCATACCGATGGTGTAGAACCAGTGGTAAACCCCGGAATAGGCGATGTTAACCGGATTAGAAGCGCCAGCTTGGGTGAAGGCATCTACAGCGCCTTTACCGAACTGGGGATCCCAAATCGCGTGGGCGATGGGACGGATGTTTAAGGGATCTTTGATCCACTGCTCGAAGTTACCTTGCCAAGCGACGTGGAATATAGTGCCGGAAGTCCACAGGAAAATGATTGCAATGTGGCCGAAGTGCGACGCGAAAATCTTTTGGTAGAGATTCTCTTCCGTCATGCCATCATGACTTTCAAAATCGTGGGCTGTGGCGATCCCGTACCAAATCCGACGGGTGGTCGGATCTTGGGCTAGATCTTGGCTAAATTTAGGGAATTTAGTTGCCATAGCTGTTTAGGAAATTCTCCTCTCTAAATAACTGAGGCTCTTACACGAGTGCTGGTTATTTCCTTTTTTCAATTCACCTTCTGTAATAGGAAACGCTTACAGAGGTATCGGTCAATCGACGCTGGTTGAGCCTAGTCTTGCCAATCCCCGGGGGACTGGCAAGCCCTTATAGGCAAGTTTAGCCAATCGAGAGACTTCTGGCCAAGAAGAATGCCCAAGTGGTGACAATACCGCCTAAGAGGTAGTGAGCCACACCAACGGCACGACCTTGAATGATGCTCAGGGCGCGAGGTTGGATAGCGGGGGCAACTCTTAACTTGTTGTGCGCCCAGACGATCGACTCGATTAATTCTTGCCAGTAGCCGCGACCACTGAACAGGAACATCAAGCTAAACGCGAAGACGAAGTGACCGGCTAGGAACATGATTCCGTAGGCAGACAGGGCAGACCCATAGGAGTTAATCACTTGAGCTGCTTGCGCCCAGAGGAAATCCCGTAACCAACCGTTGATGGTGATGGCACTTTGGGCGAAGTTACCGAGGGTAACGTGGGTGACAGTACCATCGGGGGCGACGGTTCCCCAGACATCGGACTGCATTTTCCAGCTAAAGTGGAAGATTACGACCGAGAGGGAGTTGTACATCCAGAACAGGCCGAGGAAGACGTGATCCCAACCCGAAACTTGGCAGGTACCGCCGCGACCGGGACCATCGCAGGGGAAACGGAAACCGAGATTCGCTTTATCGGGAATCAGACGGGAACCGCGAGCGTAGAGAACCCCTTTGAGGAGAATCAACACGGTGACATGGATGGTGAAGGCGTGGATGTGATGCACGAGGAAATCGGCAGTACCGAGAGTGATCGGCATCATGGCCACTTTGCCACCCACTGCTACCACGTCGCCACCGAAAGCATAACTAGCGGTAGTGAGAGCGTTAGGAGCGGTGTTGCCGGGGGCCAGGGTGTGGAGACTTTGTACCCATTGGGCAAAGATGGGTTGTAGTTGAATTCCCGTATCCGAGAACATATCTTGGGGACGACCAAAAGCCCGCATGGTGTCGTTGTGAATGTATAAACCGAAGCTATGGAAGCCAAGGAAAATACATACCCAGTTCAGGTGGGAGATAATTGCGTCGCGATGACGGATCATCCGATCGAGCAGGTTATCCACGTTTTTGGCCGGATCGTAGTCCCGCACCATGAAGATCGCTCCGTGCGCTCCCGCACCGACGATTAAGAAGCCACCGATCCAAGTGTGGTGAGTAAACAGGGATAGTTGGGTGGCGTAGTCAGTCGCCTGATAGGGATAGGGCGGCATGGCGTACATATGGTGGGCCACGATGATGGTTAGCGAACCTAAGAGAGCCAGGTTAATCGCTAACTGGGCGTGCCAAGAGGTGGTCAGGATTTCGTACAGTCCTTTGTGACCTTGACCGGTGAAGGGACCTTTGTGGTTTTCGAGGATTTCCTTCATGCTGTGACCGATACCCCAGTTGGTACGGTACATATGACCAGCAATGATGAATAATACAGCGATCGCCAAGTGATGGTGAGCGGTATCGGAAAGCCAGAGACCACCGGTCACGGGGTTCAAGCCACCTTTGAAGGTGAGGAAATCCGAGTAAGCACCCCAGTTAAGGGTAAAGAAAGGGGTCAAACCCTGGGCGAAACTGGGATATAAGTCCGCCATCTTGCTCGGTTCGAGAATGAACTCGTGGGGCAAGGGGATATCTTGGGGAGCGACTCCAGCATCGAGGAGTTTGTTCACCGGTAAAGAAACGTGAATCTGATGACCGGCCCAACCTAGGGAACCTAAGCCGAGTAAACCCGCCAAGTGGTGGTTCATCATCGATTCCACGTTTTGGAACCATTCCAGTTTCGGTGCGCTTTTGTGGTAGTGGAACCAACCGGCAAACAGCATCAGACCCGCCATAACTAAACCACCAATAGCGGTGCAGTATAGCTGATAGCTGTTGGTGAACCCGGAGGCGCGCCAGAGGTAGAACAGACCAGAGGTGATCTGAATACCGTGGAAACCACCGCCCACATCGCCGTTGAGGATGCCTTGACCGACAATCGGCCAGACCACTTGGGCGCTGGGTTTGATGGCGAGCGGGTTGGTTAACCAAGCTTCATAGTTAGAAAATTTCGCGCCGTGGAAGTACATTCCACTCAGCCAAACGAAGACAACGGCGAGATGTCCGAAGTGGGCGCTGAAGATTTTCCGAGAAATATCTTCGAGATCGCTGGTTTGACTATCAAAATCGTGGACGTTGGCGTGTAGGTTCCAAATCCAGGTGGTGGTTTTGGGTCCTTTGGCTAAAGTGCGATCAAAATGCCCCGGCTGACCCCACTTCTCAAAGGAAGTAGGTACTGGGTCTTTATCTACAATCACTTTAGCTACCGCCTCTTTGGGGGGGAGTGCCATGAGGATTCTCCTCTCTCGACAATAGACTTAGCGTTTTATTTGAGGATAGATTTTTTAACCTAAAAAAGGCAAGTTGAAATCTGACCCACCTTTTGTTAATGTCGCTTGACTTTCCTCTTGGGTGAGATTCCAGTCGAAAGCATCAATAGTAGATGATAAGTCTTTGTTCTCTTGTCTGTTCGTTATGCTTAACAATAATTAAAATTCTCTCAATCCTTGATAGGAGAGACATTTTCTGCTATGGGCGGTCTTAGTCAGGGTCAGACCGGTGATTTTTCTTTACAAAAGTTTATCAATTGTCCCTCCGGAAGCCGATTTCCCCCTTTTCTCCCTCACCAGACCAGATAAAAAATTCAACGAAACCGCTCTACCTCCCTACCGTTCGGCGGTTCGGCTGAGATCACCGTCGAAGCCTGAACTCACGGCCGAAGCCCTCAGCAACGCGGGGTAGGGAGGTAGAGCGCAGCGATTGAGGGGTTCGATGCCCCGAAAATCGCCAATAAATTCTTGCATCTTCCCCAAAATCCTCATGTTTTGATTGTAATGATACCCTACTCGGCAGAAATGGCGATGATACTCTCATAGGAGGGACAGGAAATGACAGCTTGACAGGAGGAAGTGGCCGTGATTTCTTCCGCTATAACTCACGCACGGAAGGCATTGACACGATTGCCGACTTTAATGTTCTAGATGACACGATTTTGGTATCTCGGAGTGGATTTAGTGGCGGTTTAACGGTTGGTACGTTACTAAATACCCAGTTTACTACCGGAACATCAGCGACGACCTCTGCTCATCGTTTTATTTATAATGCCAGTAATGGTCAATTATTGTACGACATTGATGGTACAGGAACAACAGCAGCCAGCCAAATTGCGACACTTTCTCCAACTTTAGCTGTAACTGCCAGCAATTTTGTGGTTTTCTAAGCATCATTAAAGGGAGTAGGCAATCATCAGGATAACTGTTTTTTTCTAGGCATTGCCTACTTTTCTGGGCTTTTTAAACAGGATTTCCAGCTTGTAAGTTGGTCATGGTTACAGAATTACGTCAACAATAAATTGGCGGCTCTCCCCCGTCAAGTAAAGGTTTGTTGAAAAATCAAAAGGCCAATTAATTATAGAGTGTGATCAAATGGAGTCTTTTGTTTATTGTAAGAAGATATAGTCATTTCAAATAAGTATGATACAAGTAAAAAAGCGGAAGAAACTATCAGTAAGCTGTTGACTATCTAAATTACTCGTTAAGATTGCAGGGGAGCGCCGGAGCTGCGGAGCAGGGAGAAGCAGTTTGAGCATTTGTACTAAAAATTCCAATACGCAGTTTAAATTCAGTAAGTGGTCGTGCAAAATTAATTTCCTAGTCGAGACTCCGAGACTCCGAGACTCACAAGACTCACAAGACTCACAAGACTCACAAGACAGCTATTAGAGATCGGATTTGAGTTTTCAGTTCACTGTTTACTGATCACAGCAGCAGTCTGACGGAGTAGTGGATTATACCATTTTTCAAAAGTAATGACAGAGATGGTTATGCCTGGTACATCTCAATTTTGTCGAAATATCTAGATGACATTTTGGGCGCACGCGGTGCGCCCCTACCATTGGCGCAATGATATGATTGTAGGGGCGAATTGCATTCGCCCTCTTTGAACAACTTCTGCTGCTCACCTATAGGTGAGAGAAAATCACCAGCAGGAGATGCACCCGGTTATGCCTGCTACGAATAAAGAAAAATGGTATTAGATGTGTAATTAATTGTGCTTAGATACTTACAGCTTATAGACATCGTTTCCACACAGAAACCAGAAGAGCCAGAAAATTTGATGACCTTTGCTGCTGGAATTTTACAAAAGTTTACTTAAAATGATTAAGTTTTGTCTAATTATTATGATGATTTATCTATAATCTGTTTCATTAATCTAAACTTTTCGTTTTCCTTAGATTTTCCTCTAATTTATCTAAACGTGGAATAATCCATTGATCTTTCCAGTATTTAATCAATTTATTACGATCTAAAATCTTCCATTGTGGTTGATTAGATTCTCCTAATAAATACTCTTGCCAATTCTCAGCTATTGTACAACTATAATATCCTCTTTGCCAACCAATACTTAGCATATCTTCTGAAAATCCTAGTTCTCTTAGTCCTTTTTTTAAAACTCTTAGTTTCCAATTGGGACCTTGACCAAATTTATAAGTATCAAAAAAGGTTTCTGGAACGACTTGTTTAATTAATTCCCAACTTCCGTTAGCTGTTATATGTAAATGGCTTTGACCTTTTGTATAACCTATAAATTTCCAGTTCATTAAACGGTTATATATTGCTGATTTTCCAAATGCTCCTAAAGTATCTATATAAACTAAATCAGCTTGTTTATTTTGTCCAGAAATAATGGATACTCTATTTTTATACTTTTCATAGAAGTGCTTTCTAACTTCAGGGAACATCAAACATAAAGCAATTAATTTACTGCCGAGAACTAGATTATAAGGAGGTACAGCACCTAAAATATAAGCAGTCATACAATTATATAATCTCTCTAGCTTTTGATCTTTTGTCCAAGTGATATACTGATCTCTAACTCCTAAACCAATAATTGGATCACTGAGTCCAAAAATACCAATTAATTTATTATTTTGTTCATCAAAAACTAAAAAACGTATTCTTCTACCATAACCAGTTGTAACAGGGATTGACCAAAAAGAAGTAGCATAAGTCCAAAGTTCTCTTTGTTTCTGGGTGTTCACAACTTCTAAGTAAGGATTGATTTTAAGAATATCTATTTCTTCAGGTTTAGCTAAACAATTTTTAAATTCCTCCTCATATTTTAAACCTTTTGAGTTCGTATGTTTAGCTAATCGATTTTGCATAAATCGTAAATCATCAACTATTAACTTTTGAGAGTCAAAATCCCATGCAACTCCATATTCAGATAACTTTGATAACAATTGATCTCGAACGTGATCTTTTTGGTGTTTTTTCATGTTTAAAAATGGAACTCATCCGAGGATTGAAGATTATTAGCATTTTGAAATTGACTGAATTCTGTAAACATCTGAACAAATAAAGGAGAACCCGTAAAAGACAAAGGGGAAACGGGACCGAGAAACATAAACGGATATTGTTTATTACTTTGAGGGTCAACAAATGATTTGTATAAGCTTAAAGCCTGTTTATCACTTACTAATTCTTCAATTTGTCTGTATTCACTACCAGAAGTTAAACCATATCCAAAAGCGTAAAGTCTTAATTGACCGACAATTTCTTTATGTAAAGATGCAATTGTTTGAGTAATAAACATATAACCCAAGCCATATTTTCTTGTGGTTCTTACCCCATCTACAAATGTTCTTGTTAGGTTGGACATTTCACTATTGTCATCATTACCAAAAGAGGATTTAACAAAGCGATGAGCTTCATCAAGACAAATTAAACAGTTTAATTTTTTATCCTCTTTAAAGGCATTTTCTCCCGCTACTTTTAAAATTGTGCTAATCTCTTTAAGAATCAGTGCTTTGATTTCCTCATTATCTGCGAAAGTTGTACCCTCACCCTTAATATCTAAAAATACAATAGGCTTTTGCTCATCACTAGCAGATTTTTGAACAATATGCCACAATGAGCTTCTACGATTACCTTGACTATCATTTTCAAGAAATAAATCTAATACAGGTTGCCAAATTTCTTGTTGAACTCTTTTAAATTCCCTGTCATTATCTATAAGCTCTTGAAGAGTATCTTGTAAACGCTGTCTTGGCTGATTAGAAGCATAGACCCTTTGTAGAGCATTATTATCTTGTCTTAATGACTGTAAGACATTTAATAATAAGTCATCACCACCCTTTTTTAGCTCTACTTCTTGATTGGATAAAGTATCTCTAATAATTCGAGATACTTCGTCAGAAGCATAGTCTTGACTTTCTTTACTTCTAACTCCAATATTTCGATAAAACTCTGTTTTTAGTAAAAGAGAGCAAAATAAATTTACAGCATTATTTTTAGTTCCTAATCTAATTTGATTAGTTAAACGATAAACTGCAACTTTTCTACCTAACTCTCGGAGCGAGTCATGTAGTTTAAAGGGCAAATCTGTCTCACTTGCAAATTGATTTTGAGGATCTATAAAAATGATGCCCATATTTTTATGTTGACCATAACCTAGAAGCATATAAGCGGCTAAACCAGACTTACCAGAGCCACTTTTTCCAAAAACTCCGATATGATAAGCTTCTCCCGCACCCCCTTCTCCTCTATCAAAATGTTTTAACCAAAGAGGCATTTTAACATCAGTAGCATAAGCATTACCTAAGTAAATAATTTGATTTTTGTACTGCTCTAAAAGCTTATCTAAAATTTCATCTCGAACTGAAATAATAGGCGTACCCGTTGCAGGGGAAGTTCCTAACGTTCCTGGGGTGATTTTTCCATCTGGCGCAATACTAAAACAAGCCTGAACGTTTAATTTAGCTGTTCTCACATCTGCTTTTTCACTAAGATGAGGAAGTGAACCTCTACGCTTAATAATACCTCTAAAGGTTAAATCTTCATGCCAGCGATTTTGAGTTTCTATCTCACTAATTTGTCCGATAACCACTAAATTTTCTTGATCTTGCGGTTGAACCAGACAAACTAACTGCCCTAAATTTCTCTTTTTCTCACTTTTTTGATTAATATCTATAATAATTTCTGTCGTGTTACTCGGTGAACCAACGCTACCGATGTTAAATTGATCTGAGTGATTGTTGAGTTTGTCAAGTAAATCCATTGTCTTTTTCCTGTAATTTGATGAAGATTGATTAAGTTCTGTAAGATTGGGTCAACAATTGGAGAAAGTCAGGGTTATCAATAAACTGATATTGTACCACGGCTCTTAACGCTTCTAAACCACCACTAATACTTTTAGCCATCAGATCCGCTAAATATTGAGGATAAGGTTCTTTGATCTCTGTTGAAACAACTTGTTCTTTGATAGCTTTTAATACTTTGGCTAATTCAATTTCTGTATTAGCACAGCTTTCCTTCATTTCTATCCTATAAGCTGGCGACCATTGATAAGGTTTATAATAAGTAAAATATACTTTTCGGCTTTTAGGCAAAATAATAGCTTGGTTTAAGTCCTCTTTTATCTTGTCTCGCTTACCTTGAAAATCAAATTTACTTGAAACTGAAATATATAAATCTTTCCAAACTCGCTCTGTTTTTGTGGTTTGACCCACAGGTAACGGTTTAGTAAATTCCCCCGCATTTAAAATTAATGTCATGCTGGTTTTATCGTCAAGCTTGAGGTCAAAGTTTTTTAAAACACTTAAGCCAATTTCTTGAGAAGAATCATATTTAACCATATATACTATATTGGGATTGGTCATCGCTTTTTTCAGAGAATCTATCAAGCTAAACCTATTAATTATATCCCATGTAGCTTGTTGAAAATGCGGTTCATCCAACGTTGACATACTGGTTAAACTATTAATTCCGATAACTGGTGTTTGATGAGAACCATCGGCAATAATCACATCATGTGGTGTTTGACTAATAACTAATAATTCTAAAGCTGTCATCGCTCCTCTAGTCACTTTAGGATTACTCTCAGAACTGTGCGGGAGAACATCTTGCCAATTTTTGTATTGAACTGAACCCCATTTTCGCTGATCTTCTCTAACTAATCCTTCAACACCAACACCAACTGCAATTAAAGTATCAGCACCAATAGATTTTTCAATAGCTTGTCCACCGTCAACCGCTGCAACAGAAGGAATAGGTGGGTTTTCTAAATTGTCAACTCTACAAATTAAATCATTATCATCTAAGATTTGATGCAGGGTTTTTCTTTGTTGTTGTAATTCATTGAAAAGTGGCTTGATTTTTTCTGCTATTTTAGGAGCATCTTCCAGAATGTCTTCTAGTAATTCATCTGGCAAGTTAGCATAGTTGTCATTTTTATTGTTAGTCATGTTTAGAAAATCATAAAAAAATAATCTAAAGGCCAGAAAATCACGGGCTTGATATTTTTAGCTCACGACAGAGAGTTTTGTCTGACATACCGTAAATTTACCGAACATCAAGCCACCTTGTTAGGTTTAGCTTTTGCCCGTTGCTGAAAGCTATCAAAATCAATTATGGACGTAACTGGATTCGAACCAGTGACCCCATCGATGTCAACGATGTACTCTAACCAACTGAGCTATACGTCCGCACGAATTGCCATTATAACACGATTGCTCCTAATTAGGCAAGCCCCTAGGCAATAAATTGATAGCCAATTAATTTATAAATTAACTTGGCAGTGGTAAATTCCGAGACCACCGAATCACTAATCGGGGCCAATTCCATCACATCACAGCCAATCACCTGATGGGTTTGGAAAAGACGACGGAGAAAGCCTAGGGTTTGATGCCAACTTAACCCCCCCGGTTCGGGTGTTCCCACCCCCGGAATTAAAGCGGGATCAATGCCATCTACGTCTATGGTTAAAAATACCTTCTCAGTCGTAATTTTGGCGATCGCTTTTTCGATCCAATCGGGATCACCGGCGATATCTCGATCCCAAACCACGGGAATCTGCTGTTTAGCGATTAATTCCGCTTCTTCTCGACAAATAGCCCGAATTCCCACGGGTAAGGTCGGTAAACCCATTTCTAACACCCGACGCATCACACAGGCGTGGTTATGGTGGGAGCCTTCGTACTCAAAACGCATATCGCCATGGGCATCAATTTGAACCACAGTAAAAGGTTCCGATAAAGCTTGTCGATAAGCTTGTACTACTCCCGTAGTGATAGCGTGTTCACCCCCGACGGCGACGACAAATTTATCATCGGCAATTAAACGAGAAACTGTAGCTGTGGTGACGGCTAACATCTCCTCGGCGGACAATTGCGGTTGCTGACGGGTATCGGCGATCGCATCATGAGTATAGATGCCCACTTCTAAACAGGTTTCCCTCTTAAGTTCCTCGTCATAGGCTTCCAGTTGTTGGGAAGCGGTAATCACCGCCGCCGGCCCGGTTTCACAACCTTTACGATAGGTGGTGGTGGCCTCGTAGGGAATCGGCAGGATCACGGCCTTAGCTGTGGCGTAAGATGCGATCGCTTCACTACCTAAAAACTGTTCGCTACCGGTGGCGCAAGACAATAACATGGGCAAGTCACAGAAAATTTTAGTCCAATCTTTTATTATAAATATTTTGACTATTTTTGTCTATTACAGACTTTCTCATCAACCTCAACTGACCCCATACATATCTACTGTAATAGCAAAAAACCCTTATCCATCAATGGCTACATCCCTCGATTTCTCGCTCAAGATTGGTTTGCTGCGGGCGATAATCTGGAAATATAGCCATCAGTTAGGCTGCTTCATACTGCTGTAACAAAAAACAACTATCCCCCGATAGCGATCGCTAAAGGTCGAATAATTGTCAGTTTTTGTCAAGGGGTGCGGTCAGATATAGGAATCATCGCTAGAATGAGCCTAATTGTCAGGAATTTAGTTAAACAAGGTTTTTGGCAATAGGCTAATCTGGCTAACAAGCTTTTGGGCTTGATATAGGGAAAAGTTCTGGCAATCGCGCCTAAATAGAGTGTTATACAGAAAGTTGACCCATATCCTTACTCTGGAGAGTGTTATACAGAAAGTTGACCTATAATATGTAGTTATGTTTTCAAGAGAAGAGAAGAGAAGAAATGTTATCAAGACTTCTAAGTAAAGCTGTACAAAAAGCTCAAGAACTGCCAGAAGAAATTCAAGACGAACTGGCAGAGCAGTTTATTGAAGACATCGAAAATGAAATCAAATGGCAAGAAACATTATCTAAACCCCAAGACAGCCTAATTCTCAAAGAACTTGCTCAGAAAGCTATTGCGGATTCAGAAAACGGACAGACTGAAGAAATGGGATTTGATGAGCTATGAAGTCGGAACTAAATCCAGATTTCGTCGGCTTATTTCAACAGCTACCAGAAAGAGTGAAAAGAACAGCCAGAAAAAATTACAAGTTATGGAAAGATAACCCCAGTCATCCAAGCTTAGAATTTAAGGAGGTCAATCAAGAAGACCAGATCTGGTCAATCAGAGTCGGTATAGGTTGGAGAGCGCTAGGAAGAATCAAGAGTAAGAATGTAATTGTTTGGTTTTGGATAGGCTCTCACGCAGAGTATGACAAATTGTTAAAGAAGTTGTGAACCAAGAAACATAACAAATCACCGCACCCGAAATAATAGTGAAATTTTGTAACAAAGTGCAGTCATATCTAAGAATCTTTGCTATAGTTCTGGAAAGCTTCTGTGATAAGTTTCCTTAAAGGAGATTGTTTGCAGTAAGCTAATCTGGCTAACAGGCTTTTGGGCGTGATATAGGGAAAAGTTCTGGCGATTGTGCCTAAATCGGGTGATATACCGAAAGTTGACCCATAATATGTAGTTATACAGCTATAGTCCCTGCATCCCTAGCTCAAAAATGTTACACTGAGCAGCCGAATTTATTGAACCATACTATAGATGACATTACCTTCTCTCCAAAGTTTGCTTTTAGCATCTGAAAAAGATATTGAACAAATTAGTGATTATTTTGATGCTCTGGTGAAAGAAGCAGTAGCAAGAATAAATCGAGGCTTTAGCATCAAGCGATTAATAAAGCAGCCTCGCAGTATCGAACCGTTACCTACAGAAATGAGGCAGTTATCGAGCTATCGCACTCGTATCGGAACAATGCTTGAATATGGCTTAAGCACGGCTATCACTGAGATACTTGAGGAACGCTATAACTCTTTATTTTTCTTTACATTTGCAACCTCCCATGAGTATCCAGATTTTTATTTTCGAGATTCATCTTTAATCCCTTTACTACGTTTAGAAATGAAAGCTGTAGATGCTGAATCTGATGAGCAAGCTGCACGCTTCGGTACGCCGACAATATGGATTAACGACGAGCAAGATTTACTCTTATTAGTAGCATGGGAGTGGACAAAAATAACACTAGAAAATGGCAGTCTTGGAGAATATCCCCATATTTTCTCAAGCTTGGTAGTGCCGGCGGGAGACATAGCAAGAGAGCGCGACATACGCCTAGAAATTACTGGGGGAAAAATCGAAGGAGAGAAGACTTTAGTTTTTAGTAGTCGCAGTCAACAGTATGTTGCTGATCCAGGCAACTATGGAAAGTTTTGGCGAATTGTTCATGCATCTAGAATTGGTTCCCCAGATCTACACCTTTCTATTCAGAAATTTTTAATTTTCCTGCGCTCAGTTGATGAAAAAGCTGCCAGAAAAAGGTTTTAAAGTTTGAATTGTCAGTCAGATGGGCAAAGCTTTTCGGATGAAAAACTAAAGGCTGAATCTAAAAAATTAATGCCCCGTTGAAGTTCATCCTCACTACGTCTTTGGCTCTCTAGGTAACTTTGATGTGCGATCTTATGTGCAGTTACTATTTCACGTTGTACGGCTAAAGGTGGCAAAGGAATTCTAGCCCCTAAAACTGCTGATCGGTTGACTCGAGGTCTACCTGTACCAGAAATTTGATAAACTAGCTGACCATAAACTATGTCACTTCTCAAGAGTATTGCCAAATATTCATTATCTACTTCAAATTGATCGATCAATGCTCCATAGCTAATTTTATCCTTTAGGTGATTGTCATTACTAGAAGTGGAAATTGTCCGAAAAACAAAGCATTCAGACGAAGCATATCCATCTTCTTCCAAGGCTTCTAATAAAATACATTTCCTCAATTCTGGACGGAGCTTTGAAAATAGAATATCTCCGCCCTTGAATAACTTGACATTGCTTTTTATCTGATTTCCAAAAACTTCAGAGACAACATATTCACCAGTTCTTGATGAAATATCTGCCAAACCAATATAACGCCATAGATCATAAGGATCTGCTTTGTCAGGTACTACAGATATATTACGCTCAACGACTAGTTCTGCAAGCTTAGGTGTTGGATATTTTGAACGCTTTAGAGTTCTTTCTGCTATAGATCTAGAAGGATGATGATACCCAACGTCAAGCCTATCTACAATAAGTTGATTAGACTTACTATAAAAACGTTCTGCCGGACAGACAAAGACTTTTGGAGATAAACTTCTTATAGAATTTTCTCCCTCTTTTTTGAAAGAATTCCAAGCATTAATTATGATTGGCAATTCATTATTTAGCACTAGGTTTCCTTTGTCATCATGACGAAAATTAGAATCGCCATTTGCCTTTCGACCAACTTCTTTGACTTCGGCCATGAAGATAGAAGGTTGGGCTTCTGTTTTAGACTTGCTGCGTTTTCTGAGGAATAGAATTGATGTTTTGACAGATGCATATGGTTTAAATGTAACTTCTGGCAAGCTAATTACAGCTTCAATTATGCAATATCTGAAGATCAAATCACGAGTATCATGATTTGTTTTTCCGTTTAAAATACTGTCATCTACAACTATTGCCAATCGTCCACTTCCACTTTTCAACCACTTGATGCAGCGTTCTATGAATAGAACTCCACGCCTCCTTGATGCTTTTCCTCTTCCAAGTTCGTAGGTACATAGTGCAGTCTCGTCTGAAAAATCACTGCCAAACGGAGGGTTAGTAATTACTACATCAAAACCACTCTCTGGTATGAGTTCATTTAGCTTGTCATTGTAGCCAAGAGAACCACCATCATTTAGGTAGTGAATCGTATTAATGCTCCCCCCATGCATTATGGTATTCATTTGTGCAACCCATGCCATTCGTTTATCAATTTCAAAACCTATAATCTTCTGATTTAGGTTTATTGACTTGAATGTTTCAATTAGAAAGCCGCCACTACCACAAGCAGGATCACAAATATATATTGTATCTTCTGTCGAAGATGTCATAGCAGAAACTAAACCAACCATAAATTCAACAACTGTTCTAGGTGTGAAAAATTGTTGATGGTCAGTTTTCTCAAAAGTATTTCTAACTAGTTCTTCATACATGAAGCCTTTAATATCAGCTTCAACTTCGGAAAGTTTAATATTCCACAGTAGTCTACATACCTTAGCAATCGCAATTTTGTCCTCCCCAAGGGAACTGTGACCATTGAGCAATTCTTTCGGAAAATAGCTGATAGCGTCTTGATAAATTTCTTTGATTTTTTCATATATATCGTCAAATGAAGAAAAATCTTTAATGGAAAATTTAGATACTTGTTTTGGATCGTCTATTTCGATTTTTTCCATGTAAAGTTTTGAGTATAAAATCTTCGTTATCTCTTCAAAACGTTCCAGTAACCCACCCCCCATAGAATCTCTAAAGGCAGCATTCATTTGTCTCGTTAGAAAACGTAGTGATCGTAAATCTAGTGTGATCGATTTCTCTTTCTTTTCTTCATCAGATCTTTTGGCTCTTTCCTCATTAAAGAGGGGAATTTGTAGAACATTTTCAGATATTGTTGTCCCAAAACGTCGCTCTTGGAGTAAACAAGTTATATCCTCTGCTCGGTAGAGGCGATAGCTATTTATTGGATCTCTAGATGGCTTAAGCTTACCTGCCTTGTCCCAGTTCCTGAGTGTCGTTGTCGTTACACCCAGTAAATCAGCGGCCTCGCTAACCGTAAAAAACTGCTTCTGCTCTTTCATGTTTTTATAAGGTTTGACTTCGATCTAAATTGTATAACCTTATAAGATGTTGTGCAATCATGAAGAGCCTCATGCACTCTGACGTTACTCAAGCTGTATAACACGTCACGGCAGCGGACGGACTAAAGCCGATTCGGGGGCAAAGGTTATCTGCCGCCGCTTATCTTAGCCGTTATACTGAATCGGTTTTTAATAGCATGATTAACTCCCAATCCCACTGGAAAAACCCGCTCCCTTTTCCCCACTTTCTACTCCCCTTAAACGGGATTTAGGATCAGAGCGATCGCTAGATTAAAGATTAAGTAATGTTAAAATTATAATTCTTCAAGAAGAAAGCGCATGATCGCCGAGTAACTGTAGCCAAAAATACCAAATTTTGCCCCAGTCAGAATAAAGTAGGGATCAAGCGCATTCGATCGAAGCAAGAATTTTCTCCCCAGTATCTATGAATCAATCAGAAAGTTGCGGTAAGGTTTATCTCGTCGGTGCGGGTCCCGGGGATCCCGGTTTGTTGACCTTAAAAGCGAAAGTTCTCTTAGAAAATGCCGATGTTGTCCTCTATGATGCCCTAGTCAGTCCCTCGATTCTAGCCATGATTAACCACCGGGCCGAACAAATCCATGCGGGTAAGCGTCGCAGTCGTCATTCTCTGGTACAGGAAGAAATCACCGCTTTACTGATCGAGAAGGCCCAGACTAATACCGTGGTTGTTCGTCTCAAGGGGGGGGATCCCTTTGTTTTCGGTCGCGGGGGTGAAGAAATGCTCGATCTGATCGCGGCCGGAATTAGCGTCGAGATCGTGCCGGGGATCACTTCAGGAATTGCCGTGCCTGCCTACGCCGGTATTCCCCTCACCCATCGCAATTATAGTTCTTCCGTTACTTTCGTCACCGGCCACGAGATGGCGGGTAAATATCGTCCCCTGGTTAACTGGTCAGCGATCGCCCATGGTGCGGAAACAATTGTCGTTTACATGGGTGTGCATAATTTACCCTATATTATCGGCGAGTTAACCAAGGCCGGCAGAAGTCCAGAAACACCGATCGCCCTGATTCGCTGGGGAACAACACCGCAACAACAGCAGTTAATCGGTACTTTCAGCACGATTATGGGCCAGATCGAAGCCACCGGCTTTGAAGCCCCAGCGATCGCTGTTATCGGGGCGGTGGTGAACCTTCACGATCTCTTACAAGCGGGACAACCTTTGCTCTCCAGGACAATCCCCCCCACCCCCATTTCTCTCTGATTCGGTTGCCATGCGTCAATATCAAAAATCCCTGACGATTACCACCAGTCCCAAGAATTTCCATCGTCTCACTGCCCCCATAGAAGCGATCGTGGCTGAATCGGGCATAACGACGGGATTATGCAGTGTCTTTGTCTGTCACACCTCCGCTTCCTTGCTGATCCAAGAAAATGCCGATCCCGATGTTCTCACCGATTTGGCCAATTTCTTCGCCAAGTTAGTCCAGGAAGATAGCAGTCTCTACTATCACTCTACCGAAGGGCCAGACGATATGCCCGCTCACATTCGCTCGGTCCTAACCCGAACATCGGAACAAATCCCGATCGCTAGGGGTAAATTAGTTTTAGGCATCTGGCAAGGTATCTATCTTTGGGAACACCGTCAGAGTCGTCACCAAAGGCAAGTGGTGGTTCATATCACCGGGGTCTGAAGCGTTGCGTATAGTTTTGTAATAGAAACTTTACTCGTACCCCTCATCGGAGTAAGATTTTTTCCGTGTACGATCAAATTGTTCGCTTTTTGAACAAAGAACTTCATATTTCGTAACAAAAGGAAACAATTTATGCGAAAATTGTTCGCTCTGGCCCTGGTGCTATCTCTCTGGTTCACCTTTGCCGCTCCAGCGTCGGCTGATTTGTCCAATCTGACTCCTTGTAGCGAAAATCCCGCTTTCCTACAAAAAGCGAAGAGTTTCCGCAACACCACTCTCGACCCCGAATCGGGAGCCAAACGCGCTCAAACCTACTCCCAAGCTCTCTGTGGACCGGAAGGCTATCCTCACCTAATTGTGGATGGTCGTTGGGACCACATGGGCGATTTCTTTATCCCTAGCATCCTCTTCCTGTACATTACTGGTTGGATCGGTTGGGTTGGTCGGGCCTATTTAATCGCCGTGCGCGACAGCAAAGATGCCGAAATGAAGGAAATCATCATCGATGTTCCCCTCGCTCTCAGCAAAATGTTAACGGGGTTCCTCTGGCCGTTGGCGGCTTTACAAGAAGCCACTTCCGGTAAATTAACCGTTAAGGATTCGGAAATTACCGTTTCCCCTCGTTAATTTTTGTGTCAAACCCTTGACTTTTTATTCCCTAGGAGAACTCAGATGGAAGGACTTACTAAATTTCTCTCGTCCGCACCCGTGTTAATTATGGCGCTGCTGACTTTCACCGCCGGGATTTTAATCGAATTTAATCGCTTTTATCCCGATCTCTTATTCCACCCGCTAGGTTAAAGGCAATCTCAGGTGATTAAAGGGGATACAGAGTCCACTGTATCCCTTTTTAATGGCAATGAGCGGAGGGATTGGGGGAATATTAAGAAAAGAAAGGCACTGGAGACGACAGGCTCTCAAAATCGATAAGATACAGATGTCTGCAACCACAGAGGTGGGACAAACCATGGTATTAGATAGAGATTTGATGCTAGGAAAGCGGCTGCGCTATCAAGAATTACAAGAAAAATTAAAAGAGATTTGGCAGGGAGAAAACGTTCCCGAATCGGATAAATGGGATTATGATATCCTAGTTGTCCCTTCTTTTAGTATCGATCAGAGAGTCGGTCAAAAAGTAGCGGGTTTTTTGCATTACGAAGAAAGATTATTATTTTCTCTGATTCGGTTGCGACACCCGAAAACCCGTTTAATCTATGTAACAGCGCAGCCACTTTCGCGGATGGTGATTGATTATTACCTGCAATTGTTACCGGGGATTCCTTTTTCCCATGCTAATAATCGTCTGTTATTATTGACAACTCACGATAACTCTTTTCAACCTTTAACCCAAAAAATTCTGGAAAGACCGCGCTTAGTAGCAAGAATCCGGCAAGCGTTGCGTCGAGATCGTGCCTACATGGTTTGTTTTAATTCTACTAATTTAGAGCGAGAATTGTCTTTACAATTAGATATTCCTTTATTTGCCTGTAGTCCAGACTTATTGTATTGGGGTTCCAAAAGTGGCAGTCGCGAGATTTTTGATCAAGGCAATATTCCCCATCCTGACGGTAGTTTACAGGTAAATACGGTCAAGGATTTGTTATACGAAGCCGCTTCTTTGTGGTCTCGTCAACCGCAACTAAAACGCATGGTAGTTAAGTTAAATGAGGGGTTATCGGGAGAAGGAAATGCGGTTTTAGATTTACGTCCTTTAGGGGAAATTGTTGATAGTAACAGCCGAGATTTAAGCGAGAGAATGAATCTATTGTCTAAACTATTAGACAAGATGAGTTTTCAAGCAAGGGATGAAAATTGGGAGAGTTTTTCGGGCAAAATTGCTGAATTAGGGGCAATTGTCGAAGCTTTTATCGAAGGAGAAGAAAAGCGATCGCCGAGTGTGCAAGGTTATATTACACCGACGGGAGAAGTGAAGATTCTCTCCACTCACGATCAAATTTTAGGGGGTCCCGATGGTCAAATTTATCTGGGTTGTCATTTTCCTGCTGATGAAAATTATCGCCTACAATTACAGGAATTAGGGCTAAAAATAGGGGAAATTCTAGCAGCCAAGGGAGCAATTGAACGCTATGGAGTTGATTTCGTCGCTGTCAAAAATCCAGAAACTTTAGTCTGGGATTTACAGGCGATCGAAATTAATCTGCGAAAAGGAGGAACCACCCATCCTTTTATGACTTTAAAGCTTTTAACTAATGGTGAATACGATCGAGAAACTGGATTATTTTTCAGTCAACCTCACCAAGAAAAATACTATATTGCCTCCGATAATCTCCACAAACCCCAATACAAAGGTTTACTTCCCGATGATTTAATGGATATTATTGCTAAACATCGCTTACATTTTGATAGTAGCAGTAAAACGGGAACAGTTTTTCATCTCATGGGTGCGCTGTCGGAATTTGGTAAATTAGGGTTAACTTGTATCGGCAATTCTAGTGAGGAAGCGGCAGCAATTTATCAGCGTGTGGAACAGGTTTTAGATTGGGAAACAGAGCATAGTTCCATAAATTTAGGTTATTATTCTGGATTACCGATCACTTGGATATAGAAGGTTTTTCTGGCAATAATTTGCGTTTTAGGGAATCGATCGCTCGTCCGGGTACTTCCGTCGCTTGAGCGAGAATTAAATTCCAAAGATAACCGTATTTAGGGAAATTTCTCAGGAGAATCACCTCGGCAATAAAGTAAAAACGTTTAGTTCTTTTATACTCAGGAGGATTATCTTCAATCCGCAGTTGTTCATGTATTTCTGGCAGCCAATGACCGATAGTTTTACCTTGCTCAAAAAACTTGGCCTGAATATATAAACCCAGTAATCTATCTAAACACCAAAAGGGAATATATTTAATCGGGCCAGTGACACTCATGGAAGCGGTAATCTCTTTAACTGCCGGTTGTACCAGTTCGTTTTTCCAAACTTTTTTATCAAAGTTTTCCATGTGAGGACCCTTGTGATCTCGACGTTTCCCGATCAGGGCGCTAGGATTAAAAGGATTATCTAAAGGAGCGATCGGTGCTTCTAATAAATAAGTATTCTCTTTAAATAAGTTACTATTATTTTCTCTTCTGCTACAGATAGCTAAACTTTTTACATCGGGAATTGTTGGCCAAGGACTCTCTAATTTTTCTCGTTCACCGTAGGGAAATCCACATCTGGCTAATCGCAATACCCAACTGTTGGGAAAGCGTTCAAAATAGTCTTTGACTAAGGTGACGATCTCCGGGTGTAAATATTCATCGCAATTGATTGTGAGAATATAAGTACCTCTGGCATTTAAAAATCCTGTACTTCTTTGAATAATTTCACCCCGTAAAGCACAGACAATCTGTTTCATGCGTGGATCATTCACCGGCGAAGGTTTGACCCCGGGAGGATGAACTAAAATAAATTCTATATCTCCCTTGACTTTCAACAATTCTCCTAGCCAATATTCGCCAAATCCCTCGCGCATCGGGATAACGATCGATAGAAAAGTATTAGACATAAATTAACTCGTTAGATTTGGTTGTGATTTATCAAAGTTGTCTTGACCGCGATGCACTTAACTGGTTTAAATAGCCTCTAAATATTTGCTATCGAGCAGAAAAGAGCCTCGATCGAATTTTACACCCCAATAACCACCCGGCCGGCGATCGATAACCGTGCCGATATCGTCGATATTGAGCAGCTCTGGCGGCCGTAACATAGGCATAGGATCGGCGGTTTTCAGGTAAGGGGGAATGGCAATCAGACGGACTTTTCCCCCGACGCTAATTTCACTCATGGTACTGGCTAAATGCGATCGTGACATAACATCCCAAGTTAGCATATTTCAAATCATTCTCAAGATAGATTCCCCAGGGAATAGGTGTTGTGTAAACTGTTGCCATCCGCCTTTGTCCTTGAGTTGGGGTGTTGCTTGACCTAGCGGCGAGGGTGGCGATCGCTATCAGTACAATCAAAAAAAACCCCAAAATCTGAATCGCTAGTTGGCGAGAAGAATATAAAGATTTATAAAATTGTGCTTTTTAATACAGTTGTGGGGGGGGGGAATGTGTATAATCCCCTTGTCTCCCTTTGGCGTGGGGTTGGGGTGTTGCCTGACCTAGCGGCGAGGGGATAATCGCAATAGAAAATCTGCTAGAGCAATAATCATGAAAATCACTCATAAACTTTTGTTCTCTTCCTGTCTCTTACTGGGTGTCACAGTAGCCCCATCCCAAGTATTGGCAGGACCATTTAACTCCCCCGGTCCCTTTGTCGATCCCAGTGGAAAGGAGGTACCATTTCCCCCTCAAGTTCCAGGAAAGGAGTACTCCGAAGATCCAGACAGGAATGGAAATCCCTCACATACCCCTAATCCTGGTCAAGTAATTGCCTGGGATGGGACGGGTGGGACAACCAACACGAGTAACTTTTTAGCTCTTTGGAATCCTCAATCTGGCATTGCAGCACCCGATCCTTTCCAGGTCGATGCCTTAGCCAACCGGAAGGATTTACTATTCTATAAAGTGATCGAAGATCAAGTTCCACTCGTGTTTTCGACCGGGTTGCCCGGAGGACCGCGCACCGATTACGATAACTATATCTTCTATGAACGTCCTAACCATAAAGTGCTTTTGCCTTTCCCGTACAAAGAGATAGGGGTGTGGGCGACACCAGCACAGATTAACCAAGTTGCACCAAATAACGTGGAAGGTTTAGAACTTTGGGCGCCGGTTCAAGATCCGACAGTGCCTTTAGAAGATAGAGTCAACAGTGTACTGCTACAAGGTCCTGAAATACCTGTAGATGATGCTAACCGTTACTCCCTTTTCGGCGATCCTCTGGGATGTAGTGTATTCAAGAGTAATGGCGATTGTCTCTTCCTTAAAGCGAATATCGCCGGTGCAATCACCCCTCTTTTTCCCGGTTTAGATATCACTTCTGCTAAGATTGACCTTGATGGACTGATGACATGGGAAAACGACATCCTCTTTAGCCTCAAGCCAATCGATGGAAATAACGATGGCTCTATTACTGACAACGATCCCTCAAAAGACTTAGATGGTGGGGAGATCTTTGTTTGGCGATCAACTGAACCTTCAGCGAAGTTTCTCATCCACGGTGGACACGTCTGGGATACAGTTTTCAATGTCAAGGACACAGTAGAGGACTGGACAGGATTAAGACCAGGAACTGAGAACATTGACGCACTGGAAGCGGTTGCTACCCCTGAACCCTCTACAATCCTCAGCTTATTAACCCTTGGCACTCTCGGTGCAGCTTCAACCCTGAAGCGCAAACTAAAACCCTCCCAATCCACCGAAAAAGAAACCACAAAAGTAGGCTAAATTGCTTACCAAAGTAGAATAAATGCCCCTTCATTCAGTCAGTTGAGGGGGTTTATTGTATAATAGGGACATGATTAAATCAAGAGGATTTTGGTTATGCAACAGGTGACGATTGAGCTACCCACCACCATAATTAATGCTCTAGCCGCCTACAATCAAGAGCATAAGGTATCGTCTTCTGATACAGTACAAACGGCTATAGAATCATTTTTAATAGCGAAAGGCTATTTATCCAAACCGAAAAAATCTTTTCACTTATCTCCCGCACCCCAAGGAAGTGGCTATACTGACACATCCATCAATCATGACGCTGTTTTAGCCGAATTTACTCTGTCCCATAAATTACCTTAAGCGCCAATCTTGAAAGCGATTATTGCCGACACAACCCCCCTTTACGGAGCGATAGATACCAGTGATCAATATCATAGCAGAGCGCAAGCAGAGCTAAGACGCATAGAATCGGAAGATTTAACAGTTATTATCTCTTTCCCCGTATATGTAGAAACTTACAGCTTGCTTCTATATAGATTAGGATTTGAACAAGCCACTCATTTCACACAAAATTGCTTAGAATCGGCTAATCTGATCAATCCGACAGAAGATCAGTATTTCGCAGCCATAGCAAAAGCTAAACAATTTCCTGATCAAACTATTACTATTGTTGATGCTTTGACTGCTATAATCTCAATCGAATTAAATCTACCTGTTTGGAGCTATGATTATCATTTTGATATAATGCGGGTGAAAGTATGGAGATAACCCTCAAGTGCCAACTAAAACCCTCCAAACCCTCAGAAAAGGAACCCACACAAGTCTCCTAAAAACCATTAATAAAAAAACTTGCGATCGCCCCTTCATTCAGTCAGTATTTTTTGTCTATTGTTTATTGTCTATTATTTAATTGTTGCTAACTAATTGACAACAAGAGCGTTTTTTGTGGTAGAATAGTCGGCCTAGTGTAAATATAGTAAAAGTTGCAATGTCTATCACCCATATTAATAATCTTCAAGACCAGATTTTGCAAAGTATTAAGACTTTACCGCTAGAAAAACAGCAAAAAGTCCTTGAATTCGCCCAATCCTTACAAAGAAATTCACGTTTTCAGAAATGGGATAATATTTCAGATGCAGAAGCACAATCGTTACAAAATGAATTTGCTCAAGAGGATATTAGCTTTTCAGAAAGTATTTTACCCGATTATTTATCTCACCTTGAACAAGAGGATAAGAAATAAATGCGAGGCGATATTTATCTAGCTGATTTGAATCCGAGTCGTGGTTCAGAACAAGCTGGTATTCGACCTGTTATTATTGTCCAACATAACAATATCGAGCGCTTCACTAGCACTGTTGTTGTAATTCCATTAACCAGTAATTTACGTCGCGCACAAATCCCCGGAACAATGGTTATTCCCGCAGGACAAGGAGGCTTAAATCAGGAATCAGTAGCCTTATGTTATCAAATTGTTGTTATTGATAGACAACGACTTCAGCGACAGTTGGGGAAACTTTCTTCTAGTTATTTACAGCAATTGGAAGAAGCGATGCGATATACATTAGATCTAACATAAAACACTAATAGGAATGTTTAATTAGGGCTTGCTGAATAAATGTGAAATGTATGCAAAGTAAGGGTTTTGGGGTTTTACGAGCGAAACAGGTGCAAGATTTTGAGAGAATCGTGGTTCAAAACCTTGCATCTTCATCGGCCCGCGTCCTGTAGGGGCGAAGCATTCGGGCAATAACCTATCGGTGAAACCGTAGATTTTCTATCCGAATGCTTCGCCCGTACTTTTTGCTGCAAACCCTAATTAGTTGAATTTTCTTTATGGAAAACTTGAACTTTAAGTCTCCTGGTAATCAGTACAATCGGCGCAGCTTCAACCCTGAAGCGCAAACTAAAATCCTCTAAATCCGACAAAAACTAAACCACAAAAGTAGGCTAAATTGCCCACAAAATACGATAAATTCCCCTTCAATTAGTCAGTTGAGGGGGTTTTGTTTTTTTATATATCTTCCTCTTACACATTAGTCGCTCGAAAATGATAAGATAGATATAATAAACCAGATTGAGTCTGAGGAGAAATCAAAAATGCAATTTATTCAGACTAAAGCCAAAATCAAAGATGGACAATTAATTATCGAGCAACCCCATCAAGATTTGCCAACAGACACAGAGATTGAACTTGTTATTATTGTTCCCGATCAAAATGAACAAGTAGAATTTGAACAAGCTCGTACTAAGATGCAAGCTGCATTTAAAGAAGCAGGTATCGAAACTGATGAACAGATTTTAGAGCTTATTCGTAAAGTGAAGCAAGAACTATTTCAGGAGCGGTATGAATGAGGAGAATTTTTTTAGATACAAATATTTATATTATTGGTCAATTAAAACCCCTCTCACCACAAGAGCGAATTCTTACATGGTTAGGATATTATACCCCCAATAATCAATCTTCAATCAAAGTTATTATTTCGCAGGAACTCATTAACCAAATTTTACGAGTTGGCAAAAGACTTCAAGGTAAAGATTGGGCAGCCAAAATAGTAGATCAAATCTGGCAGAATATTAATTGCTTATTTATACCAGAAACGATTGAAATGAAAGCAGAAGCAAGTCAGATAATTGCAGAAAAATTATTGCCTTCTGAAGATGTTTTTATCTATCTAACTGCCAAATATGGTGCGGCAGAAATTTTTTTGTCTGAAAATCGAGAATTAATCAAAATTATTGCTGATTTTGATTGTTTAACATCAGAGGAATTTCTTGATAAATATCTGCGACAAATGCCCCCTTAATTCACTCACTTGAAGGGGTATTTTTGGCATAACTCTCTCAATTCCCATGATTTCAAGGAGTATGGTTTATCTTGGGAGCCGAAAGCTGCTACAATACAGATACAGGAAATAAAATTTTGATCAGTAGGGTGGAAGTCTTTTCCGTTATCTTAGAAGGTAAGCATCATGAAAAATTTAGAAGAAATTAAAGCGATTTTGGGTCAAGTTAAGTCCTTAGTAAAAGAAAAGTATCATGTCAGTGAATTAGGTATTTTTGGAGATTATGTAAAAGGAGAAGTGCAGGAAAATAGTGAAGTTAATATTCTGATAGATTATACAGAACCGCCTAGTTTACTAGATTTAGTAGATCTGGAATATTATTTAAGTGATTTACTTAAGGTAAAAGCGGATGTTATCAGTAAAAATGGCTTAAAAGGAAACAGGAGAGAAAGAATTTTATCGGAGGTTATTTATGTATGACGCAACGGGAATTTAGAGATTTCTTGCAAGACATTCTAGAGGCAATTTGTCAACTAGAAAAGATGACTCAGTATCTAAGCTTTGCAGAATTTTCAACTAAGATAGAAATCTTTCTTTCGGCAGTAAAATTAATTGAAATAATCGGGGAAGCCGTCAAAAATATTCCTGATGAAGTGAGAGTTAATTATCCCAATATTCCTTGGAAAAACATCGCAGGTATGCGGGATAAATTAGTTCATGAATATTGGGCAATTGATGAAAAAGTCGTCTGGAAAGTGATTCAAAACAATCTCCCCCAGCTAAAGAGAATCATTATCAGTATCATTGAGAAATTACAATAAATTTTCCTTCCTCCTTTAAAAACCCACTTCCCCACTTCCTACTTCCCCATTCATAATTCCCACTTGCAAGAGTGCCTTTTTGAACCTTTCCCTAAAAAGGTCTTGATTTTAGGGAAATACAGTTAAAGGAATCCATTCGTAGGTGTTGACAATGCCTTGAAAATAATCATTAATAGTCTCTCTGGAATAGGGAACAACACCATCTTCACCAAACCAACGTTCATAAATTGTCACCGCTTGTTGTTGGTCACTAACGATCCCTTCCATGAATTTTAATAGCGTATAATTCACTGTATCGCGCCATTTAGAATCATTTTCAGGTAAAGTACAGGCATAGGATTCGTAGGCGTAGGGATAGGAGGGAACTATAGCTAAATTATTAGGATTTTTAGCACTTTTTCTTAAACCTTCTAGGGTAATGCCATCACTGGCAAAACCATCAATTTCTCCCGTTTCTAGTTTTTGTAAACCCTCGCCACGATTTTTAACTTTGACCAAAATAGCGGCGGGTTGTTGGTTTTTAATTACTGCTTCATTAGTAGTATTGGCAATTACTCCAATGCGTCTGCCTGCCAGGCTACCGATGTCATCGAGATTACTACCTTTGCGGGTGAGTAATTGAGTGCCACTGGCAAAATAACTAACGGAAAAATCCACTTCATTTTCTCTTTTCCAAGTAAAAGTAGTGGAGCCACATTCGATATCGATAACCCCTGTTTTCAACTTTTCAAAACGATTTTGGGGAGTAATCTCAACAATTTTTAACTTAATTGGTTTTCCTAACTTCCGTTCGGTTTCCTTGCGAATTAACTCTAACATATCAAGGCTGTAACCCACCCACTTGCCCTGGGAGTTGACAAAACCAAAGGGAATAGCATCTTTACGAGCGCCGGCAGTAATTACCCCAGTTTTTTGAATGCGATCGAAGATTGCTCCCGCAAGGCTAGAATGGTTACTGGTGACGGTTAAAGCTACTGTCATCGTCATGACGGCAAGTGTACGCTTCATTTTTTTCCCTAATCTGAAAGTGGCTCAAGTCTCCGACTGTTTTAGGAGACCGAGAGTTTCCCCGAGGAAGATTTTTTAGCGGCGATTGCTGGGGACAAAAAAAGAGGAGAGATGTTACTCTCTCCCCCTTTCAGTTTTTTCGACAACATTTTAAATTGTTTTTTCAGTTGTCGCTGTCGGGCCGAACCGCCCTTGCCTTTGTCGTTACGTCCCTGCCGGCGGGGGGACTCCCATCGCTTAAGTCGCATAGTTTTTAATTCCAATTTAGTCAGTTATCTTTATTGTAACAGGCTTAACGTCAGTTTGGGTTAAGGAAATGAAACTGTGACCACTCAGGCTCTCTGTCACCCTGTGAGATGCCCAACTCTAGTTAACCAACCTTGTCCACCTAATTAGTATTTTCCCATGCTTAGTCAGCAACTTTGGCACAGCCATCAAGATCTAGTGCAAGCTTGTCTAGAACACCCTTTTGTGCGAGGTATCGCCACAGGAGAGCTTAAACGAGACTGTTTCGCTTTCTATGTCGGTCAGGATGCTTTTTTTCTGGAATCTTTCGCCCGTGCTTATAGTATCGCCGCCGCTAAAGCTCCCGATTGGCAGGGATTCACTAGCTTTCATCGGTTAGCCGCAGGGGTATTACAGGAATTAGAATTACACGAAAATTACGCTTTCCAGTGGGGGGTTGACCTGAGAAAGGTTCAGCCCGCTAACGCCACCCGTCGCTATACGGATTTTCTTCTCGCTACCGCTTGGATGGGTGACATCGGTGCGATTGCAGTGGCGATGAGTCCCTGTATGAGTCTTTATGCCTATCTGGGTCAACAATTAGCCTTAGAGCCGATTTCTGAGAATCCCTATCAAGCTTGGATTGATAGTTATAGTGGGGATGAATTCGCCGCTTTAGCAAGCCAGTTAGAGGAATTAGCCGATAAATACGCCCCGATGACGGAAAATATCTCTTTATCCTATCGTTATGCCCTTAGTTGTGAACAGGACTTCTTTAGTGCCGCCTACAGCCGGGGCAAATCTTAAAATTTTCCCGTCACAATGTTAAGAAATATAAATGACGCTAAGATTAAGGTAAGCAAAATCGTCATTATAAGAATAATGTTTCCTTCGCAACCCACCGAAAACGAACTCCTGAAAACTATCCTGGAACCTCTACTAGAGGATTTCACCCATTGGTTTTCCCGTTCCCGTCTCCTCCTCGAATCCGAGAGATTATCCTTTCTCAGCCTCGAGGAACAAAACGATTTATTAGCAAGAGTCAAAAACGCCCAACAGGAGGTGGCCACGGCTCATTTACTCTTTAAAACCACAGGTGGTCAGGTGGGTATCGAGGCCAAGATGTTGTTGCCTTGGCATCAGTTGGTGGCAGAGTGTTGGGGTGTCAGCAGTCGTCGTCGTCGATTACAGGGTTGGGGAGAACATCAATCTCCTCAAACTGACGCTTAACCTGAAACTTTTTGGTAAGCTAGAGAGTTGAGCGAATTTTTAGCATAAAGTTTTGGCAATTAGGAATATTCACACATAATTCATGGGAGACTTGGCCAATGTTACATCTGCTCTATATCCTCGCCTTCACAGTTATCGCTTTTTTGACCATTAATAATTTAATTCGGAGTCTGATTACTGTCAGCATGGATTCCCAGAAACGTCCTGCTAAATCGGCTAATTCCTATAATCCCTACGGTTATCCCATGACTTCCCATCCGGAACTTTTGGACGAGGCCGGACAGCTGATTAATGAACCTCTGTTAGTGATTCGTTCTCTCACTGTCGAAGATGCTCGTCAGCAGTTAGATGCCATTTATAATTCTTCTCCCAGTGCTACCAAAGAGCAAGACGAAGAAATCTAATTGGTTCTAGAATGGCAGTCCTTGAAAACAGATATATTTATCTACACGGTTTTGCTTCTGGCCCCCAATCAACAAAAGCGCAATTTTTGGCACATTGTTGGCAAAATAGGGGTTTAGCACTGGAAATTCCCGATCTTAACGGTGATGACTTTTCTAGCTTAACTCTCACTCGTCAGATTGTTCAAATCGGCCAATTGATTGAACAATCTCAGCTTCCCGTTACCCAAAATGTCGGCTTGAAGGCTCTCGGTTTTACCTCGGAGATGAAAGGTTCCGCCAGTATAGAACGGCGAAGCACGATTAATATTCTGGGGAGTCTTGGCTCTCCACATATTTTTTAAGTTGATCTATCGTAACGCCACCACAACTAGCCACAAAGTAAGCTCCTGTCCATAATACTCTCTTGTCTTTCCAGTAAATCTTCTTTAAATGGTCACTGTAGTTATCCCACAAAAGCTTGCTTGAAGTAGATTTCAAATTAGCAATTAACCCGCTTAGTAATTTATGGGGGGGATAAGTTAAAAGAATGTGAACATGGTCAGACTCACCGCTAAACTCTACGATACTGGCATCCCATTTATCAGCAATAGACTTAAAAGCCTCATTTAAGAACTCTAAATGTTCTTTCTTGAATACTTTTCTCCGATATTTAGTCACCAACACTATATGAACAGTAAGATTAAACGTAGCCCTGCGGGTCTTAAAGTAATTGGGTTCCATACCTATTGACAACTTGTACGGTGAGATGATATAGTGATAACATAACACATTGAGAGGTCGGGTCAATGCGAGTCATAGAGTTTAAGGTTAAAGCTACACAACAACAACAAATGGCTATCTTAGAAGCTATTAGAATAGGACAGTTCATTCGGAATAAGTGCATTAGACTCTGGATGGATTCTCACAGAGAAGATAAGGTAAATTATGCTTCTTTTTGCAAATTTGTAACAACGTTGAGTAATGATTCAGACACTCCGTTTGTAGGTAAACTTAACTCTATGGCTCGTCAAGCTAGTGCTGAAAGAGCTTGGTTTGCTATATCCCGTTTTTATGACAATTGTAAGAAAGGTTTAGCTCAAAAAGGCTACCCTAAATTCAAGAAGTTCTCAAGGTCTGTGGAGTATAAAACTTCTGGCTGGAAACTATCAGAAGATAAAAAGTCTATCCACATAACAGATAAAACTGGAATTGGTAAGTTAAAGCTAGTTGGCTCTTATAATCGTCAAATTTTAGATAAGTCGCTAATTAAAAGAGTTAGGCCCCTTAAAAGGGCTGACGGATTTTATTGTCAATTTGTTCTAGACCTTGAGCGAGTAGAACCCCTTGATTCTACAGGAAAGGAAATAGGAATTGATGTTGGCTTAAACCATTTCTTGACTGACTCCAATGGGGAAAAAGTAAATAACCCTCGATTCCTTCGTCAAGCAGAGAAGCGTTTAAAGAAAGCCCAACGTAGGCTATCTAAGAAGAAAAAAGGAAGCAACAAGCGTCAAAAGCAGAAGTCAAAAGTAGCCCGCCTTCATTTAAAAGTCTCTAGACAACGTAAAGATTTTGTTGTTAAGACAGCAAAAGCGTTAATCCAATCTAACGATTTGGTAGTCTATGAAGATTTGAAGGTTTCTAATATGGTGAAAAATAGAAAGCTTGCTAAGTCTATTAGTGATGCAAGTTGGTCTATGTTCACCAATTGGTTGGACTACTTTGGACAAATACACGGGAAGTTCGTTATAGCGGTCAATCCACAATATACAAGTCAAGAATGTTCTAATTGTGGTTCCATTGTCAAGAAAACATTGTCTGTTAGAACTCATATTTGTTCTTGTGGCTGTGTTCTAGACAGAGATGAAAACGCCGCTATCAACATACTTCAGAGAGCAAATACTGTCGGGCGGACAGAAATTCAAGCCCTCGGACAGACTACCCTCTGTCTATTAGGTGAAAGCCTAATAGATAAGGTAACTGGATGAACAGGGAATCCCTCGCTTGAGTGCGATGGGAGCGTCAATCTGATTGGTTCCAGTTTTGGCGGTTTAACGGCAGCTTGGCTGGCAGAAACTTATTTTCAGGTGCAAAGGCTAATTTTATTAGCTCCCGCTTTTAATTTCGGGCCCATTTGGTTGGGACAATTGGGAGCAGAAACCCTAGCCAATTGGCAAAAATCTGGGAGTTTATCGGTTTATCACTACGGTTATCGTCGTTATCTGCCAATTTATTCCAAATTTATTGAGGATTTAGCTAATTATCCCCAAGAAAAGTTAATCAGGCAGCTCCCCACCCTGATTATTCATGGTCGTGCCGATGAGGTGATTCCCCTGGAAAATAGTCGCCATTATCGCATAAATCGTCCCTGGGTAAAATTAATCGAATTAGATAGCGATCATGCCCTTACCGGTGTTTTGACGAGAATTTGGACTGAAATACAATTATTTCTCAATTTTTGATTAAATAAAAACCCCCCTTCGATCGAAAAAAGAGGGGTACATTTAGTGCATTTGTATCAAATTTTGAGAGGATTTTTCAGCTTCTCAGTCTAAAGACAAGAGATTTTCTGCTGATGTCTTCCCACTACCAAAGTCCGCGGATAGGAGATACACTAGGCTCGGTAGCGGGTTGAGGAGCAACTTCAGTAAAGGTTCTAGTTTCCGGGGGTAAAGCGGGAAGTCCCCAAGCGGGTTCTTTTTGGTTAAGTTCTCTTAAAAGTTGCGAGCGATTGCTGCTGGTAGCGGTTTCCGATCTTAGTTTCAAGCGGGAAACCCAATAGGGACGAGCTTTACCCACATAAACTAATTTGCCATCTACCACTTGCAATAGTACATCGTCGCCACCCGTGGCATCCCCAGTAATACGAGCGGTGGTTCCGTCAGCAAAGTCGCCACTGAAAATTTCTTTGCCATCCACTGTTACAGGTCTGATCAATTGGATGGACATAATGCCACCCACGGTTCCCCGAACGCGACCTAGTATATAGTCACCGGGGTTGAGTTGCGGTTCACCTCTGTAGGTGTTATGGCCGCGCAGTTGACTGATCAGGATTTCGTTATTTTCCGGTCCTGCTTGTGCGGGTACAGCGCCAACGGTAGTCAGGGCAACTAAACCGGCAAAACCAGCGACAAGGGAAATTTTGTTAAACACAATTACCTCAAGCAAAAAGTTAGTAAATTACCTAGAGACGTTCTAGATTATAACTTAGTTCCTAATTTTGTCTATATTACGAAATATTTGTTTAATAATTCCTCGATCGAGCGGTTGGGGATTTCAGTTATCAGTTATCAGATTGCAGTTTTAAGTGGACAGTGTTAGGTGAAAACTTTGGGGTCTTCTGGACATCAGGTGAAAAATGTTCACTATGTTACATAATGGGCGCAAACCTTGCGCCCCTACAGCCGGCACGATATTAATGGTAGGGACATAAGGCTGATGCCCTTTTTTCGATAAGATAAGCTTATCACTTTAACTCCAATAGAAGCAAACTTGGGAACTTTCTTTTCACTGATTACTGTTTACTGTTCACTGCTCACTGAAAAATACCCACTTCCCCTAAAAACCGGATGAAGCTAGGCTTTAAGATCGATCGATATTGGTGAATAATTCAGGCTCGAGGGTGGGTAGTTCGATATCTTTGGCTGCTGGGGGAGAGGCCAACTGGAAGCGGTTTAAGGTTTGTTGAATGCGATCAAAAATGGTGATTTTTTGCTCGCTATTGTTCTGGGGTTCGGGAATAGGTTCCACTTCTACCCAAGGCTGAGTCCCAGGGGCCGGTTCGTTAATCTCCTTTGTCTGTGGTATGGTGGCTAGGGGAGATTCGATCGCTTCAGGCGTTTCCTCTAGCTTTTCGATTGTTTCTGTCTCTACTGGTTTTTCTTCCACTATTGGGCTTTCTGGCTCAATAACAGGGCTTTCTGGCTCAATAACAGGGTTTTCCTCCACTATTGGGGTTTCTTCTTCCTCAATAACGGGGGTTTCCTCAACTATGGGGCTTTCTGGCTCAATAACAGGGTTTTCCTCAACTATAGGGGTTTTTTCCTCCTCAACTATAGGGGTTTCCTCAACTATGGGAGTTTTTTCCTCCTCAATAACAGGGGTTTCTTCCTCAATAACGGGGGTTTCTTCCTCTAGACTGGGAATAGTTTGATAGTTGGGATCAACGATGCTACGGGCAGTTATAGGGGATAAATCGCCGCGGACTAATTGACTGAGGCCGTCTTGGTAAGAGGGATCAAAGCTAATCACGCGCACGCTGGTATTAAACTCGTTTTCGACTTTATTTCCCTTACCATCGATGAATTCTAGTTGTACCCAGTTATTGCCCTTGTCAAAACCCTTGAGATAGATTGGTTCCCAAGTATCAAGCAGAAAACTTTCACCGTTGACAGTGACACGAATGCGCCAATCTTGAAGATTATTATCCCCGTTGGCAGTATTGGACAGACGTAGAGGAGCATTACTCAGATAAAAATCGAGCAGGAATCGGTTCTGCACCGTAGATTCCTTGCGGACGACTGTAGGTTAGTAGGGGTAAGTTGTTATCAGGGGCATTTTTGCCTGTTTTTGTCAGAATATGAAAGGTTGTTTCAGCGAAGGCCCCATCATTTTTAAAACTTTCCTGCCAAGGCCGCAGGGCCAAGACGCGGAGGGTGTGAGTACCGGGGGCAAGATTTTCTAGGATAATCGGTTGCTTGAGGTCGTAGATAGCCGCTACCGGTTCATTATCGACAATTAGGCTCAAGTGGGGTCCTAATTTCAGGGTATCGTCTTGGAAAATTGGCAGCTCCGACACTTGTAGTTTAACTGTCACCTGAGTATCATCGAAAACTTGTTCGGCCAGAGGACTGAGAATCGTTACTTGGGGAGCATAACGATCTAAACTGGGGCGCAGTTCCTGAATTAGGGCCGGGGGGGCAACCTCAGAAATGCGGCCTTGGACGACGGGAAGATGAGGGGTTTCGGAAGTGGGGAGATTGGTGGCCGTTAGGCGATCGCCACAGGCGTTTAACAGGGTGGTCAGTAAACCAATCACAAGACATATATGAACGGTTTTGACTGGGATTAATTTGTGTAGTAGGGATAGCACGTTCCTCCTAGAGCCAAGGCCAAAATCACTTTACTAAATTGTCCGTCAAAAGCTGATACAAAAGCCTAGTTTCGCAAAATAGCAAGCGACAGAGACCTAAATGATCAATGATAAATGGGGAGCATCTCACCTTTGCAATAAGTAGGGTTTGCGGCAAAAAGTTTGTTGGTGGGGTTAGGAGTCGGTCGTCTCCGAGTCGGTCGTCTCCGAGTCGGTCGTTTCAGGCTTTGTTGCCCTGCTTTTTGTACCAGTTTATCTACTACAGAAAGAATAATGCCAGGTTTTTGAATGTCCCAATCCTATATTCGCAGCATGAACATCGGATTTTAACAGGTCAAAAGCCTTATTTTAAAAGGGTTTTACCATTATTCAGCCAGCCCTAAGTAGAAATGCTTAATGAGATCAATAAAAAAGTTAAAAAAGGCAACCATTTAGATAAGTAGGGAGGCACAATTATTTGTAGGATGGGTTAGCGCACTTCGTAACATAATCGGGCGTTGGGTTTCATGCTTCAACCCAACCTACGTTCTAACTGTACTGGCGGCTACAACAGCAGAGAGGATATCGCGTTTTTCAGTCTGCTGAGGTACAAAAGTTATGGGTTTTAGGCAAAAGGCAAGAGGCAAAAGGGAAGAAAAATAGGTGTACCTCACTAGCTTAGGAAACGCTATATTCATTGGCAATTTTGGATAAATTTGACCAAAAAGACTATCACCCCCCGATTTTGTCAAGTATCGCTGTTTTTTCGATTTTATAGGGTTTTATCTATGTTTTTCGTCAATTCTTCTGGGATGAGGTGGGAGTGAGTAGCGAGAAAACGGGTTTCTTTGAGAAACCCGTTTTCTAATGTAATCGCGTAGTGCTATATCATAGACTTATCAAACTTGACAAGTCTTGTCTATGCTTTCAATAGAATACCTAACTGACCAAAACGGACAAACCAAAGCCGTTGTTATTCCGATTGAACTATGGAGACAAGTATTTCCCCAAGAAGATATGTCTTGTGAAGAGTTCACCGAAGCAATAGAAGACTACTGCCTTAACCAAGCCATGGATGAGGCACAGCAGAGTCCACTATTAGCTATCGAAGAGGCACTGGCTTATTTAGAAGAATAGATTTACCTTGAAGGTTCAATATCGAAAAAGATTTCTCAAAGATTTGAAGGCATTGAAAAACCAGCCTGTTTATGAAAAAATTTTACAGCTTGCTTTTAGAGATTTACCCAATGCCAAGTCATTGCAGGATATTGGTAATGTCAAGCCAATGAAGGGAGCTACCAATCGCTACCGAATACGCCTTGGTGAATATCGATTAGGAATAGCAGTTGTTGATAATAACATTGAGGTAATGCGGCTCCTACACCGACGTGAATTTTATCGCTACTTTCCCTAAATATTCATTAATTTAACTAAAAGTGAGCCATTATTGAGTATAGATTCAGCCCTTAAGAATATAGTTGAGAATATGCCCGATGCTCTCAAAACTGAACTTTTACATTATGCCGAATATTTGATCACTAAGTCTGACCAAACAGAAGAAGATAAACAAGCAGCAAAAGAATCTGTAACTGTTAAAAGAACTTTAGCTGGTTCAATGAAAGGAACTTTCGTTTTACCTTTAGCTAATGACTTTGATGCTCCCTGAGAAGACTTTGAGGACTATAGGTAATGAAGAGTGCTTTAATAGATACTCATGTCTTTATCTGGTTAGCTGAGGATGACCCGATTTTGCCTGTTTCGCTGCGAGATAGTCTTGAAAATACCGATAATGTTTTTGTAAGTATTGCTAGTTTTTGGGAAATATCGATCAAGGTAAAAATTGGTAAACTCTCTCTCTGTTCTGACTTTGAGAATCTTGACACTCGTTTCGCAGCAACAAGATTTAAGTTATTACCTATCCTATTCGTGACTTTCTCTCACATATAGGTAAGCAGCAGCAGTTATTAAAAGAGGGCGAAGGCAATTCGCCCCTACAATAATATTATTGCGCCAATGGTAGGGGCGCACCGTGGTCAGTGAGTTGATCGAACTGCGTGCGCCCAAAATGTAATATAGATATTGCGACCAAATTGAGATGCACCCGATAGGATTTTGGTAGCTCAGGCTATAAATAACTCGCTGATTTTGGTGAGTCGAGATAATATTCTTGATAGTTATCCTATCCAACGCTTATGGGTATAAATCACAGATTGAGATTGAGCAGATCAATGCCAGAGTTCCTACGGGTTTTATCGGTCTAGAATGTATCGGACTGATCTGAAATGACTATAAATCAAAAAGATTGGGATTGAATTGCTGTGATTACCACCGTATTGATAATATCGGGAACGGTACAACCGCGACTGAGATCATTGACAGGTTTTTTTAATCCCTGTAGGATTGGACCAATCGCTAAAGCTTTCGTTTCCCGCTGCACGGCTTTATAGGTATTATTACCTGTATTCAGGTCAGGAAAAATAAACACCGTCGCTTGGCCCGCCACCTCTGACCCGGGCATTTTTTGGGCGGCTACTTCCTTATCTACTGCCGCATCGTACTGAATTGGCCCTTCTAGCTTCAAATCGGGGCGTTTTTCCCTAGCGATTTTGGTCGCTTGTCGTACTTTTTCCACGTCTTCTCCCTGGCCCGATTGACCCGAAGAATAGGAAAGCAGGGCGATTCGCGGTTCAATTCCGAATTTTTGGGCGGTTTCGGCAGAAGATAGGGCGATTTCGGCTAATTCCTCGGCACTGGGGTCGGGATTCACCGCACAATCCCCATAGACCAAGACTCGATCCTCTAAACACATAAAAAAGACCGAGGAGACGATCGCACAATCGGGCTTAGTTTTGATAATCTGGAGTGCAGGCCTAATCGTGTGTTGAGTGGTATGCACTGCCCCCGATACCATACCATCAGCATCGCCTTGATACACCATTAAAGTGCCAAAATAGGAGACATCCTCTGCATAATCCCGGGCCAGATCGAGATTCATTCCCTTGGCTTTTCTCGCTTCGTAGAGGGTCTGCACATAGCTTTCAAAATGGGGACTAGCCACGGGGTTAATAATTTGCAGGCGATCGAGATCGAGAGTGATACCATGTTTTTTAATCACCATTGCGATCTCGTCCGGTTGTCCCAAGAGGGTTAAATCGACGATATCCTGTTCGATTAAAACTGTGGCTGCCTGGAGGATGCGCGGTTCAGTCCCCTCGGCCAAAACGATGTGACGTTTTTGCGCTTTGGCCTGTTGTACGAGATTATAGGTGAACATCTTCGGGGTAATCCCCTGGGTCCGCAAAGTGCGAATTTGCGCTTCTAGGCGATCGAGATTGATGTTATTGTGAAAAAGCTGCAGACTGAGGTTAATTTTATCGTAGTCCGTCGAGGTCAGGGTAGTCCGCACATCGTGGATGCGTTCGGCCGTGGTGTAGGTATCGGTGGTGACGGAGAGAATCGGTAAGGGATCGGGCAAACCTTCAATTAAACGGGCGATCGAAGGATTGAGAATATGACCTGCTGTTAAGACTATACCGGCTAATTGGGGATAATTGGCCGATTCGTGGGCCTGTAACATCCCGATAATCACATCGCCGCGATCCCAAGGGGTGATAATTAAGCTATCTTCCTTTATCCGCTCTAGGGCATTTTGCATCTGCATGGCCACCACCAGAAAGTTACTGGCTAAACTATCTAATCTCTGCTGTCCGTAGAGAACTTTTGCCTCTAATTGTTGGGCGATTTCTGCCACTCGCGGGCTGCTAAGTTTAGCATTGTGGGGAATCACTCCTAGGGCATATTCTTGGGGGGGGAAAATTCTAGTGAGGGTTTTCCGTAATTCGTCTATTTTTTCCTCTTCAGCTTGATTGATAATAATCCCAATCACCGTACAAGCTTTATCTTGGTAGGTGTCGCAGGAAATCAGTATCGGACTAAGGGCATCTTCGATACTGCGATGGTAGGCATTACCTAATATTAAGATGGGATGGCCGAGATTTTTGGCGATTTCTGTATTTAGTTCAAATTCAAAGGCGGAATTTTCTTGCAGATAATCGGAACCTTCACAGAGGATAAAATCATATTTTTTTTCTAAGTTTTTAAACTTTTTGATGATTTTTTCGATGATTTCATCAAATTTTTGTTGTACCAATAAATCCTTCACTTCGTCGTAACATAAACCGAAGGCCTCTTCGTAGGTTTGTTCTAATTTAAAATAATTGAGGATTAAGTCAATGTCTTCGTCTCGATGACCTTGGGAACAGTCGAGAACAATTGGCTGGAAAAAAGCAACTTTATTAGTTTTGCGGAGAATTAAGTCGATAATTCCTAAAGCTACTAACGCTTTACCGCTTCCCGTTGCCGTCGTGCTGATATATAAAGAGTTAGTCATGGGTAGAGAAGAATAATAACGAGGGTGGGATTTAATTGGCCTACCCCAACCTTGAGGTGGGCTTTTTCAGCTAAATCAGGATAATTTTGGTGAATCTGTTGATGGCAATAATTAACTTTTAGTTGTTGATCAAGGGTTGTAAATTCTGCGATTAAGTTGTCTATAAGGGCTTGAACTGTTGGCAATTTTTCAAGTAAACTCTCTTTATTTGTTTGCTCATCCAGAGATTTTTGTCAAACAGCGATCGCTGTTTGAATATCTACTAGAGACTGATCGACTATACCTTGTAATCTAGCAGTTATTTTGTCCGATTGCTGTTCACTGGTAACATTTTTCCATGAACTTGATTTAATTTCCTCAGATTAAATCAAGCACCTAAATCAATCCTATCACTTGCTTTCCAGCTAGGGCTTGTTTTTCACAAAGATTTAAGCTTATCTCCCTGCGATTGCCATTAAATCTTAACTGGAAGCGATTACCCCAGATTGTTGAAACCATTGGCTAATTCCGGTGGCTAAAACTCGCGCTAGTTGTTTTTGTGCCTGAGTATCGGTAATCCATTCAAATTCTTGGGGATTACTCATAAATCCTAACTCTAATAACAATGAAGGACTACTATAGGGACGAGTTAAAGCTAAATTATTCCAAAATACTCCATAGGAAGGACGGTGAAGATTTTTGGTTAAATAATCGTGGAGAAAAACTGATAAATTATGTGCTTGGCTATGATACCAAAATATGCCAATTCCTTGAGTATTTAAGGCATCTCCATCATCAGGCAAAGCATTATAGTGAACTGATAGCGCTAGGTTTGGTTGCAGATTATTAATCATCTCTACCCGTGCTGGTAGGGATAGATCGATGTCCGTTTCTCTGGTTAAATAAACTGTTGCCCCCAATTTTTCTAACTCCCGTTTAATTAATTTAGACATAAGCAAATTAATCTCTTTTTCCGTGTAACCCGTCGGACCGACAGCACCGGTTTCTTTGCCTCCGTGTCCAGGATCTAATAAAATAACTTTGCCCTGTAAATTATCACTTTTTTCTGGGGAATGACGCAGGGTTAAGATTAAATTTGTCCCCTGGTAACGAAGACTATAACCCCACTGTTGTTTTTGATTAAGATTAAGAGTGTATTCTATCGTGGTCGGGTTGATTTGTCGCCAATCTAAACGTCTGATTAAAGGATTATCCACCAGAAAAATTGTATCGGTTTGGGCAATGGTATTATAAAGAGTCAAAATAAATTTATCATCTTCTTGTGCCACGGCGATGGGTACAGGATGGGAGAGGGGGAAAATAATTTCTGTTGCTTGATTGATACTGCGAGAAGAGAGACCACGAATATTAGCATTGTCTAAGACCTCATTAACTATTAAACGGGTTTCTCGCTCTAAAATCCAACCACCATAATCTAACCGCAACCAATCCCCTTCTTTCCCAGTGACTCTCGCTTTCGTGCCTTGGGGTAAAGGAGTTAAACGGGAATAATCACTACCCGGCCCCGTGCGCGCTACCCCTTCCGCAACTATAATTTCAATCACTGGTAAATTTTGATCGCTAATAATGTTAATTTCTCCTTGACCTGGTTGGCTAATTGAGCGATTATTTAATTGTGCTGTAAAAATAGGTTTTCCTAAGTTAGCCTCTTGCTGAAACTGTTGACAACCTCGATAGTAACCAGTCTTATCCTCGGAATTCGCTTGATTAAGATTAGTTAAAACTGCGGCATTACTAGGCAGTTTTGTGGTTTGAGGTTGGGGTAAAAGAGGCAGTATTTTATCTCCTAACTGCACAGAAACCTGAGCTTGGGGAGTGGCAATCGCACTAAAACAAATCCATTCCCCCACTAACCTCGTCTTATGGACAGAAGGACTGAGAGAGTTATCAGCAAAAGCTAATCCTTGGGGAATAACTGCTTGAGTATCTCGACGAATTACTTGACGATTAATAGTTTGGTTTTGATAGCGAATAGTGAAATTATTTTCGCCAACTTGTAGGGGGAAACTAGGGGCAAAATATCCTTTAGCACTGCGTTGAATCGGTTGATTATTGAGCAAAACTTGACCCGATGGAGGAGCAGAACCAATAAAAAAGATTCTAGAGGCCGTGGTTTGATGATTATCGGGGGGATAAACAATCATCAATGAGGTAGATTTGGCACTGATACTGTGATAAAAACCGATTAATAGGACTAAACCTAAACCGATTAAGATATTTTGCCCAAAAGTTCTCACCTTTAACCAGAATCGCCCCATATTATCCCCCTCTTAGCTGACAAATATTATCCTAGGACAAATTCTGGAGGTTTGTTGTTCGTCTTCTCAGCTGTACTGTATTTAAACTGCCCGTGGAAAATAGTAGTACAAATGCTGGAACCCCCACTTCCCCATCATCCCACTTCCCCATCATCCCACTTCCCCATCACCCCATCACCCTGTTTTTGACCCTAATCCCTTATGATCAATATAGATTAACTTTTGTAAAGGAATCGGAGTTATGGCTTTAACCGTTGGAACAATCGCGCCGAACTTTACCACCACCGACGATACTGGAAAAACCGTTTCCCTGTCGGATTTTCAAGGTAAAGTCGTAGTTTTATACTTCTATCCCAAAGATGACACCCCTGGCTGCACCAAGCAAGCGCAAAGCTTCCGGGATAACTACGAACAATACCAAGACAAGGAAATAGTAGTCTTCGGGGTGAGCAGGGATGACCAGGGTTCCCATGCACAATTTAAAGAAAAATACGGCCTACCCTTCCAATTGCTAGTAGATACCAATGGTGCTATCACCAAAGCTTATGATGTCGATGGTGGTGGCTATTCTAAGCGCGTCACCTATATCATCGATGCAGAAGGCAAAATTAGCCATGTGGATGACAAAGTGAATACCGCTAGTCACGCATCGGATATTCTCTGTGTAGTCGGTTAATTTTCCCTAAAATCTTTTCTGGGTGTGTTAGGGCAGCCTAATACACCCGATATATATCTTCCAATTCACTGATAATCAGTTTTTAATAACCGGATTTGGTATAACTAAATAGGGCTTGCTGAATAAATCTAAAAACCTTGTTGGGTAAGACTTTTAGACTTTTTGTCAATCAAAAAGTACCGGATATGGGAGTGTTCGGGGGGAAAATTCAGATACTTTTTCCCTGAAAATTAGATAATTGACACCCTCAAAATCGGTAAAACCCTACACCCCACACCCTACACCCCACACCCTACCCCCACGAAAAACTTTTTCAGCAAACCCTAAATAGGGCTTGCTGATGATGAACTGAATATCAAAAATCGGACTACAATAATACTATTATCAAATATCTTGGTGGGGTTGGTCGGCAATCATGGTTAAATTTAGCAAGTACCTAAAGAGGTTTGGGATTGTTGCTGGAGTGGCTTTTTTGTTGTTGGTTACTCACCGAGCGGCTCCCCGAAAGGCGGTGGAAAATGAGCAGATGAAGGGGGTTTGGTTAACCAATATTGGCACGATATTGTTACATCACACTACGTCTTTAGATGAGGTGTTAAATCATCTTTCGCAATCGGGTTATGACCGGGTATATTTTAGTGTTTATGGGTTTGGGGGAACACTTTATCCGACTTCCCAACGTCCGACGAATTGGTTGTTTGTGCCGCCGTTGATCAATCCTTGGAGGGCAGCGGTTAAGGAATCTTTACGGCAGGGTTTGAAGCCCTATGCTTGGTTTGAGTATGGTTTGATGTTATCGCCTAATGATCCCATTGCCAAAAAGCATCCGGATTGGTTATTAAAAACGCCCACAGGGAAGACGGTGGTGGAAACGAATGTCTGGTTAGATCCGGCGAATCCGCAGGTGCAAGCCTATCTTTTGGGCAATATGGAAGATATTTTAAAAGAAAAAGATTTGGCGGGGATTCAGTTAGATGATCATTGGGCAGTTCCGCGTGTTTTTGGTAATAAAAGTCAGGCTTTAACGAATTTAACCCGCAAGTTACATGATCATGTCAAGGCGATTAATCCCAAGTTGGTGGTGAGTCTTTCGCCTAATCCTCACTCTTTTGCGGTGAATAAATATAATCAAAATTGGTTGGCTTGGGTGCGTCAAGGGATTGTGGATGAGGTGGTCTTACAGATCTATCGGAAAACTCCCAATCAGGTGGCGGCAAGTCTTTCGGGTTCGGGACTGGCGACAGCTTCCCGGTATGTGCCGGTGGGGGTGGGTTTATATGCGGGTTGGAATCCTGATTTTTCCTTAAAGGGTTTACAAGCTCAGGTGAGGACGGTGGAGCGTCAGGGTTATGGCTATTCGTTGTTTTGTTGGGAGTTTGTGGTCATGCGTCATCTTTTTAATTATATTCCTCGGTTTTAACGGGCTAAACAGTAATTGCTTTTGAACAATCAAGATGCTCAAGTTCACTTTTTGGCGTTGCTGATTTGAGATATGAATCTTCTTTTGTGGTATTTTTAAAAACTAGACTCAAACTAACTTTTGGATACGATGCACAGTTGCCATTCATACCTTGATTCAGCAACGCCCAATTTTTTACTCTCTCATAAATGATCGATTCATAGCGGATTGTCTGAGGCTGTCTTAATCTCATAAAACTCAGTCTTTCGCTAATATACTTTTGGCACTTTTGACAATGAAACTGGCGGCGTGGTACTTTTAAATATACTCGATTGCCTAATATTGACAAATCTCTGACTAGATTATACTCTGTCTGATTGATTCTGCCCAAGGTTTCATGGCAATTCGGACATTCAATTGTTTCATTTAAAAGAGCGAGCTTTAGGAAAATTGTCTGAGCAATTTTTTGATAATTGACCACTGTTACATTTGGTAAATCGAGGAGTTGATCAAAATTTATCCACATAACCTACCTCCTGTTCTGTGTTACCATTATACCATGCTCACACAGAACCTAGAAGAGCCAAATACCTTAACCGTGATAGCGGAATTTGCCCGGGTACGAAGTTTTAGTTTTGGGGAGTCGGCCGTCGGTCGGCGATGCCAAATCAGGTTATACTTCATCTTTATCGGCAACTAGGACTAGAAATTCCTGCTACTGTGCGAAGATACATATTCGGGGACACGGTCACGAAGCTACCAGACAATTTTAGGATAAAAATACCGACAATTATGGGGAAATCAATCAATAAAGTCCGAGGAACGGCGCTGATTTTAGGGATTCTAGCGATCGCCTTTGCCTTTTTCACCAGGATTGTCAGTATTTTTGAATACGTTACCTTCGATATCGGACCGGATCCCGATCAGATTAGCGGTGCTTATCTTTGGATGGATATGTGGAAGGGAAACTTTCCTCAATTGGGACCCGCGGGGGGAGGTGGAAAATATGGATTCGTAATTCCTCCCCTCTATGGTTATTTAGGATTTCCTCTGACAATTTTCGGTACTGATCCCGAATTTCAAGTCCTTACTAATGGTCTATTTTCTTTTCTATCGATTCCCCTCTTAATCTACTTTGTTTATCAACTTTTAGAAAATGTAGAACAAGATCAACGTCTTCTCCTGTCCAGTTTGGCAGGATTTTGGTATAGCACGATTTATGCTGACTATTTTATTAATAATTTTTCCTGGGCCCCTAGCCCAATACCCTTTTTCCTGCTCGTTTTTGCTTTACTCTATCGGTTCCAGATGGAAACGACTAAGCCGCTGCTCTATCAGGCTATAGCTTGGATATTCTTCGGGATTACCGTCGCTATATTGGTGAGTTTACACAGCACCACGATGTTAATTATCCCAGCGACTTCTGTTATCGCCTCTCTCTGGTTTGTTTATCGAAATCGCAAGAATAATCGTAAATGTCTTTTGCCTTTTCTATCGATTCTCTCCGCCAATCTCGCCTTGATTATGTATTGGCACTGTGAGATAGTTGGGAGATTTGCCAATACGAAAGGACTGCTGAGAGCGCTAACGGAAAAGGGGGCGAGTGCCGAACCATCGAGCAATCTGTTCACCCGTCTATTTAAAGCGATTTGGGAAACGGTTTATCTGGGCAATCAAGTATTTTTTTTGAATGACAATGTATCGATTTTTAATGTCGTAGTTTCGGCTATTTTTTTCGGCATTTCTCTATACATAGTCATCAAAAAATATCGAGGCAATAAAACACTGATCGGCTTTTTGGCGATTATTTGGATAATTTTTCTCTACGCTTCCTCCAATTATCCTGATGAGCATTTTTATTCCCATCGTAAAATCTTACTCTGGTTCGCTCCCATCCTTCTAGCGATCGCTAGTCTGGCCTATCTAAACTTGACTAAGACTTTCGACAGGATACTCGGTCTAGTTCTAATAATTATCATCGGCTATTCGATCGCAACTAATCTCTATTTCGATCAACGTTATCTTGCCAGTAAATACGGTTCCGAAAGACTCCTATCCGTGGCCGATACAGTGGAAATTATCAATCAGATTCCGGTTGGTTCAACCCTTTGTGATCCAGCCAAGAAAGGCAAAAGAAAAGAGCGCGGTCAGTACGATTATATCGATACCTTTATGACCAAAAGAGAGCTAACGATCACCAATGCCTGCCCATCGGGTAGTTATTATATACAGCCGAAATTTAAAATGGCTATCCAAATGAACGATTTATTTCCAATTTTTACCCTCGTCAAAACTCCCCCTCTTGATCGCCCGATGACTTCCCTTCTGGAAACCCCAGAAGCCTATCTCTATAAAATCGAGTAGAAATACCTCAACCATGATAGCGGAATTTACTGGGGATATTCTGACGAAGTTTTCCTTTTGGGGAGTCGGTTGTCAGCAATTTCATAGCCAAGCCGATGATTACCTCACCTTGGCGGCGTATTATTGACAATATTGAGCGCATAAAGGCGAAAACGCTCTAGATCAGCTTGCAGAGTTGATTCCACCACTCGACCGAGGAAAAGATTATCCATCAATTTTCCTAACCAACCGGGTATAGCATAGGATGCTGTCAGTCGCACAATACTCCTACCATGACGGTCATAAAAACGAATTGCCCCGCGGTTAGGCAACCCGTCCACGGATTCCCATTGAATCATCTGATGGGGGACAATTTTCATTATCCGTGACAACCAAGTAAATTCTAGACCACCACTGGCTAACTTCCAACGGGAAAGTTCTGGCTCCTCCTCGAGAATTTTCACCGATTCGATCCACTTCATCCAGTGGGGCATTTGTTCTAAATCTGACCAGAGCTCCCAAACCAGATCGATCGGCGCGTCCACTTCTACCTGTACACTATGTTCTAACCAAGTCATTCGTTAATTCTGGCGATGCTGAATATTTCTATGATAACGGTATTAGTCTTCAGCTTTTCACTCAATGATAAAATAAAAACAATCTTCCCAGTCTAATTTTACTATGTTAATCAGAAAACTGCTCGAATGTGAGGAATTCATCGCCGGTGATCATACCAGATTGCGCGAGTTATTGCATCCCGATAAACAGCCGTTAAATCTACGCTATAGTTTAGCCCATGCGCGGGTAGATGTGGGGGAAACTTCTACTCCCCACGCTTTAAAAACTGCGGAAGTTTATTATATTCTGCAAGGACAAGGGGAAATGCACATCGATGAGGAAGTGCAATTAGTGACTGTCGGTGCTGCCATTTATATACCTGCTCTCGCTAAACAATATATTCATAATTGTGGGGAGGAACCCTTAGTTTTCTTGTGCATTGTCGATCCTGCTTGGCGACTGGAAGACGAAATTATCTTTGAGTAAAACTAATGAATATTGGCATTATTGGACTGGGTTTAATTGGTGGTTCCTTGGGGTTAGATTTCCGCTCACAAGGTTATAAGGTTTTGGGAGTTTCCCGTCAACAATTTACCTGTGATATCGCTGTAGAAAAAGGAGTGGTAGATGAATCTAGTACCAGTTTAGAATTATTAGCTACTGCCGATTTAATCTTTATCTGTACTCCCATACATTTAATTGTGCCAACTTTGGAAAACTTAACTCCCTATTTAAAAACCCAAGCTGTTGTCACCGATGTGGGATCAGTTAAAGGAGCAATTGTAGCCAATTGTAGCCGATTGTGGTCGAATTTTGTCGGTAGTCATCCCATGGCTGGGAAAACCGAACAGGGAATTAATGCTGCACAATTGGGTTTATTTGTCAATGCCCCTTATGTAATTACTCCCCTAGAATCTACTCCTAACTTTGCCGTGGAAATCTTAACTAAAATAGTGCAGAAATTAAACTGTCAAATTTATTATTCTTCCCCCGAAGAACACGATCGAGCCGTGGCATGGATTTCCCATCTTCCAGTGATGATTAGTACCAGTTTAATCCAAGCTTGTGGGAAAGAAGAAGACCTAGATATTCGCCAATTGGCGGAAAATTTAGCTAGTTCTGGTTTTCGCGACACCAGTCGCGTCGGCGGTGGCAATCCCGAATTAGGTTTAATGATGGCTAAATACAATCGTCAAGCTTTATTGATATCCTTGAAAAATTATCGGCAAGATCTTGATCAAATTATTGACTATATTACAGGAGAAAAATGGCAGGAACTAGAGGAAATTCTCGTCTCTAGTAAGCAATATCGAACCGATTTTATTCAATAAAAATAACATTTTGCCCCTAGCAATTATCCCACAGCACTGTACCATAGATTTATCCTCAGCCAACCAATGAAATGATATGACCACCTTTTTTGACTTTGAAGCCGAATTTGTTGACTCCTTACGTTGTATACCAATGACCGTGAGAATGAAACTAGATACCTGTGGAGTTAAATTAAAATTATCCCATTGGATGCAGTTAACTCAACCAGAAAGAATGGTATTAGTTAATATGGCTTGTACGACGGCAGCAGAAGCCAAAATCTATCGAGATTTTCTGCAAAAATTAATCACCGAAAAAACTGGTAATCCCCCAGGAGAAATAGCAATAGATCCCCATCCCGCTTGGCTAGATGGTAGCCAGATTCCCGATACAGTCCGAGAAAAAGCTAGAGAATTACAGATTGAAATTAGTTTAGAACAATGGCAAAAATTGCAACCATCCCAACGTTTTGCCCTGATTAAACTCACTCGTCCTAGTCACGAAAATCTCAACTTTTATCCAGCTCTCAAAGAGTTCCATATAGTCGATGCCTAACTCAAGAACCTATGCCATATTACAGCAGTTATCTTAATATCGATCTCGAATTAAAACGGGGCGAAATAGCGGATGATAGCTGGTTTAATTAGTCCCAGCAAAGGTGAGGTTTTCTACCAGGGTAAACTTTAACGGGACTTAATAAATAAATTGCAGTGACTTGCCGCTCTGGGGTTTGGTCAATTTTATTAATAAAAATGATAATTAATGAGCCTATTCTTGGAAACTAATTATACAGTTTCCATCCAGTCAAAAACTTGATTCAATTGCGACAAATCGATTAAACCGTACTGCCATAAAACCATCGGCAAAGAACCCACCGATGCTTCACAGAGACGCACAGCCATATCGAGGGAACGGGGGGAAATTGCTAATTTTTCCAAGAGGAAAGTGCGGAGTTGTTTTTGTTGATGAGCTTCCATGATTAAGGATCATTGGTAATGATAATCGGATTATTGAATAACTTATCCTCTATTAAAAAGAGATGCTTCCCTCACGGAGATCACCCAATTGGGTGATTTTGTCCACCAATCGGAATAATTTAAGAATTTATCCAGAATATGTCCTACTATCCCGAAATTGCTAGTGGGGATATCAACACTTACTTTAAGTAGAAAAACGAGAAAGGGGAGCTTTTGGGATAAGCTATTGATAACCTCTAGTTTTTGAGCAAGTAGGAGAGAATTGCCCCCAATGAGTCATGCTCCTCAAGTTTCCGTGATTATTCCTTGCTATAATCAAGGTCGCTATCTCGATGATGCGATCGCATCTGTTTTGGTGCAAACATACCAAAGTTTTGAAATCCTTGTCGTTGATGATGGCTCCACAGAACCAGAAACCATCGAGATTTTACAAGATTATCAACAGCCAAAAACCAGGATCATCCGCACAGAAAATCAAGGGGTTGCCACAGCCAGAAATCTAGGAATTGCCCAAGCGCAAGGAACCTATATTCTTCCCCTTGATGCTGATGATAAAATTGCCGATTCCTATCTAGAAAAAGCGGTTACTTTGCTAGAAAGTAATGAGCAATTAGGTATAGTTTATTGCGAAGCGGAGTATTTTGGCGATCAACAAGGAATTTGGCCGCTGCCTGAGTATAAATTTCCCGATATATTAGTAGATAATATGATATTTTGCTCCGGTTTGTTTCGGAAATCCGACTGGGAAACTGCGGGGGGCTATAATACTAATTTAATTTATGGTTGGGAAGATCACGATTTCTGGCTATCTCTGATCGAATTAGGTCGAGAAGTCTATCGTATCCCGGAAGTGTTATTTTTCTATCGACAAAAAGCTGATTCTATGAGTCGCTCAATGACCGCAGAACACTATATTTATTCCTACACCCAACTTTTTTATAATCATCCCCAACTTTACTCCCAAAATATCCAGGCCATTTTTGCTGCTTTAGTCACCTTAAAAGTTGATATATTCGCTCAGTTAGAACAGGCTAGGGAGCGAATTAAACAATTAGAAATCCATGAACAAGAATTGCAACAAGACTTGCAAAAAACCCAATTTGATTATCGAGAAAGAGACGAGGAATTGCAAAAAGCTGACAGTAAAATAGCCGCCATGGAAAAAAGTAAATTCTGGCAAATGAGAAGAGCTTGGATTAAAATGCAAAAATTGCTAGGATTGCTGGAAAAAGACCCAATTTATTCCTGATTTCCATCGCCAATTCAAAAATGAAACGCACGACTCCCTAAGAGTTGATAGAGAAAGACTGATCAGGTGTTGTCCGATAAATCAATTGGTGAACTTCGGGAAAGAAGAAGCATAAAAACGCTTCAAAATATTCGCTTAATGCTTCTTTCTAGGGTTCATCATAATTGGCGGTTATTTGCTTCATTGTTCCAAAAATTGCTGCAATTACTGCCGATTTCAGTAACTCGTCTAATATCGATAATACGGAAATTTTATCAACAGCTTGCTCAATTTCTATTGGAATGTCACCCAATCGGGTTTTCAACACCGTTTTAACATAGTTACGAGCATTTTCTAACGCCCCAATTTCCTTACCGCGTTCTATCCCTCGTAACTCCATATTAGTTATTAATCGAGTTAAGATTTGATATAATACTGGTTCTTCGGTTTGTGTTATGCAATAGACGGGGTTATAAGAGATGAAACCATTATAGAGAAAGACATTTGGTGATTTTTGTCAATTGTTTTCGCTCTAGAACGAACTAATCAATCAAGTCTCTTGCTAGATAAGGATTTAATCGATTTATGCCACCCGATCGAACCAGACCAAGTAACGAAGAACCATAAATAAATCTCTTCCTATTATTTTACCTCCTCTTGAAAAACAAATCAAAATTAGTGAGCATATTACCGCAATTCGTAATCAAGCCAAACAACTTCAACAACAAGCCAAAGACGACCTAGAAAAAGCTAAACAGGAAGTCGAAGCCATGATTTTAGGTGATGACTAAAAGCCTAATTTATCTTGAAACCCGTTAAATTAAAAAGGAGAAAATCTAAGGCAAACTCTCAGAAAAGAAACCCTTAAACAAGAACTAGGCATGATTGGTGGAGTTGTTGGGTTTCGTTCCGAGGGTCCAACCTACGAAACTAGCCACTGAAAAAGGCCGATTACTGATAAACTCGACCGCGCCAACTTTGGGGACGGGTGAAAGCAGAGATAAAAATGCGGATAACTGCCAGCGGATCCGCTAGGGGAGATAGCCAAAATAATCCTGAAGATAGATTGACTTTTTCGCCTCGATAGTAGCTAGGAGAGACGGCCAATAAAAGGGCAAAGCGAATCAATAACAGCAGCAGGTTTAAAGTCAAAACAATTTTTAAACTCAGGAAATCGTAGCCAAAAATCAAAGCTGTGAGCAGTAAAGGGGTGATAATTATCGGTAATCCCTGAGTAAGAGCTAATAAGGCTAAATCGCCCCATAATTGCCCTTGATAGGAGGCATCTTTCAGATCCAGAGATCTGCCCCATTCGCGCCAAGTTTCCTTGAGTCCTTCGTACATTCGTACGCGAATTAACTTCGCCCCATCGAGAAATCCCACCCGATAGCCTTTAGTTGCCGCTAGACGGGCCAGGGTGACATCATCGCAAAAAGAACCTTTTGCCCCGCTATAACCGTCTAAAGCCGCTAAAACTGACCGCCGGCAGAGAAAACATTGACCATTGGCCATCACTCGTTCGGGCTCTTGCCCGCGCACTCCAGCCGCATCGAAGCGATAAAGCAAAGTCATCAATAAAGCTGGCTGTAACCACCATTCTCCCGGATAGAAGAGGATAAATTGCGGCGACAGGGAAACTAAATCGTAACCTTCGGCGATCGCAGCTTTAACTAAACTAGCCACTAAATTTTCTTGGGGTTGCGTATCGGCATCAATGCCCAAAATCCAGTCACTTTCAGGGCAACTAAACAAAAAACCGTTGTGTAACGCCCAGGGACGACCTACCCAATCGGGAGGCAAAGGATAATCGGTTTTCAAGCGAAAGCGGGGGTCTTTTGCCGCTATCTCCTTGACTTTTTCCCGCGTGCCATCTTGGGAATTGCTATCAACAATCAGAATTTCTCGCACTTCGTAACTCTGTTGACTCAATCCCCGTAAACAACCGTCAATCCTCTCCACTTCGTTTAACGTCGGCACAATCACGCTCACCGTCCCTAACATCTCCGGGGTGGGAGGTTGGGGAGTCAGGGGAGGACGACGACGCACCCCTTTCAGCAGACGGGAAAGAAGGATAAAAAAGGCAACAGCCTGAGACAGCAGTAGCCCCAGGCAGAATGCACCGAGAATTATCTCAGTTAACAACTTATTTGGCTCCTCTCACCGAAACAACGGGGATTTTTAGGGTTGTTACTTCGCTGGTCGGCACTGTTTGCCCGGAAGCAACAGCTTGGGCGCGATTATAGAGAAGGATTAAAGGCAGAATACCGGTGAGCAATCCTAAGAAAATCGGCGGATAAATACCAGCACCGATACTCATGACCGTCGCAAAGCCAAAATTACCTAAATACATCAGAAAAGGCAGGGTTAAATCTTGACTTGGCAGTTTCACCGGTTGCACTTGCCAAATTAAAGTGGCTACCGTCATAAAAACACAGCCTGTACCAAACCAACCGGCAAAATTTTCATAGGGCATCCCAAAGAAGGCCCCTGGTTGTTCCCAAATCCAGAAGGGTATAGTAGTTTGACTCATGGCCGGATCTAGGACAAAATCCCATGAAGTTAATAATACCGCCCCGATAGCGATCGCTCCTAGATTTTGTAGCCATTGGGGTAAAGCAAGAGTGGATAAACCAACACGAGCGATGATATAGGCACTAAAACCGAGATAAAACCAAGATAGGGGGATAGTAAACGGTACTAAACCCGCAATTTTGTAACCTAAGCCCGAAAGATAACGATAATGACCGAAAGGAAAGCCAGTACTGGTTCCTAATAGTTCGCTACAAAGGGATAAACTGATAGCGGGAACCATGAATCCTAACCAGTGCCACACTCCTAGAGTCCGATAGGCATAAACAGCCACGGCTGCCATTCCTAACACCATATACACCACACCCCCGCCGGCCATTGACCAAGCAAAGGCAGTTTTGCCAAAATCCGGTAAATTGGCCACAAATTCGGGATGGGGCAAGACTAGCAACAATCCCGCTAGTCCAAAAGCCATCGATACAATATGACCGATGAACAGAGCTTTTTCGATCGCAATTAGTCGTCTCATTAAATCTCTAGCACTGCGAAGGGATAATCATTTTTAAGTTTACAAATCTTTATTAAAGAATTATTACGCAGATCGGTCACTTTCGGCAAAAAAATTTTACAGGGGTCAGGGATTTCCCTGTAGTAGTGGTTTAGGAGTCAGTAGGCGGGAGAATCAAGAACTAATAATAATCAATCAAATTGTCTATCTAGAGATTTTATGCTACTTTATCTCAAATGTCGGGGTGAAGACCCTCGCTTTTAGGGACGGGATGAAACCCCGACCAATATAAAACAGCACTTCCACAAGCTCAGTCACAGGAAGCACGATTAAAAATAAGCGTCCAGTCTCCTGACAAAATCTCGAATAACTTCTTCTTTTAAGGGTCTTGACCTACTCAGGCTAAATAGCTACTATATGAGTATAGCGGCTAGGGTAATTAACCGCTTTAAAAACATAAGTAGTCTAATCACTACAACCTCTGCACCTTGACAATTAAAGATATGGGGTTCTACTCAAGAGTTCTAGTTTCTCCCCTGCTCGTGATGTAAAATCTTTACAGGAACTAGACAAAGCAGTATTTGGAGCTAACGTTTCAATTCAAGCAAACTTTGTAGAAATACAACTATCGTAGGGCATACGAAAAGTAGTGCGCAGGCGTGAGAACCACCTCTGGGTTAGGTAACGCAAGGTATCTAGTTTAAGTGGACTCCATGAACCAAGAATCCCTCGCTTGAGTGCGACGGGAGTGTCAAACTTAGTTTTTTCATTTCTTCAACCCCCAAAAATTAATTATGCAAGGGGCAATGGCTAAAAATGCCTGAAAATATATCTTAACAATCATGCTTTTAGCGCGAAAAAAGGGCATTCTAGGGTTAAGTCCTCTCGATCACTTAGGGATTGCAGCGGTTCTTAAAAAAACTCTCTCCACCAGACTCACTATAATTAAAACGGTAGCCTAGCTATGTCGGCAGAATCTAGACATCGGCGCCTACTTGCCAATCGATACCAACTGGTCGAGTTGATCGGTAGCGGTGCCATGGGACAAGTATATCGAGCAGAAGATAAACTCTTAGGTGGCGTAACCGTCGCCGTCAAATTCCTCTCGCAAACTCTCCTCAACAACAGAATGCGCGAGCGCTTCGAGCGAGAGGCGACTATTTCGGCACTTTTAGGTGAAAAAAGTATTCATATTGTTAAAGTTCGTGATTATGGTGTAGATGAAAAGGAAGTCCCCTTCTACGTCATGGAACTTTTGCAGGGGGAAAGCATGAGTGAAATCATCAAATATCACCCGCTGCCTATCTCGCGCTTCTTTAATCTCACCCGTCAGATTTGTTTCGGCTTGGAATGCGCCCATAAAGGTATTATCTTCCAAGGCGAGATCTGTCCGATTATTCACCGGGACATCAAACCAAGCAATATTATCGTGATTCAGGACTCAGGATTAGGGGAATTGGTGAAAATTCTCGATTTTGGCATCGCTAAACTCATCCAATCGGGAGAATCCCAAACCCAATCGTTTATGGGAACCTTAGCCTATTGTTCCCCGGAACAGATGGAAGGGAAAGAACTCGATCATCGTTCCGATATCTACAGTTTCGGGATTGTGATGTACGAGATGATCACGGGAGAAACGCCCCTTTTTCCTGATCATCCCTCCTTTGGCGGTTGGTATGAGGTTCACCACTACGCCGAACCCCGTTCCTTTAATTCTAGATTGCAATTACCGCCAGAATTAGAACAGTTAATCCTGCGCTGTTTAGCCAAAGCACCCAGCGATCGCCCACAAAGTGTTACAGATATACTACAACTTCTCGAACGACTGGAACCCTTAGTCAAAAATGAAATAGTCAAAAAAACCGACAATGACACCAGCAAAACCAAAACCCCTGATGATTTAGCTCAAACCAGTGTTTCTGCCGCTAATGCTAGGGATATCTCTCTCAAGTCTCGTTGGCCCGAGGATAAACCGCGCCAAAAAATTGTCTTCTCACGCTGTCTCCAGGCTGCCGACGGCGTTTTTGCCAGTTTATGGGTAATGTTGGCTCGAGAAGATATCGCCGTCCGGGTCGCTAGTGTCCGTTATAATCAATTCCTCTTTTTACCCACACCCCACCCGATGATTCTCTGGATTACTGTCCTCTATCATCGTCAATGGGGACCCCGCTGGTTGCCCTGTTATTTGGACTTAAAAACCCCCCAGGGTCAAAAAATGACCAAAACCCTCGCCGAAACCGGTCAATACTGGATTTTATTTTTCCCCCTCGAAGGCGGCCTGATCTGTGAAAATGTGATCACCGCTAATATTCCCGCCAATCAATGCCAAATTTTGCAGCAATGGCTGACCGATAGTCAATCGGTCCGGGGTGGCAACCCACAAATTAGCAAGCGGATGCTAAAACAGAAACTCGATCAACTTAAACCCCAGATTCTGGCCAAATTAGCCTCAGAATTACCCCCGCAGCCCTAAAAAATCAGGGGGGCATTAACTAATACCATTTTTCAAAAGTAATGACAGAGATGGTTATGCCTGGTGCATCTCAATTTTGTCGAAATATCCAGATGACATTTTGGGCGCACGCGGTGCGCCCCTACCATTGGCGAAATAATATTATTGTAGGGGCGAATTGCCTTCGCCCTCTTTGAACAACTTCTGCTGCTCACCTTAAGTGAGAGAAAATCACCAATAGGATACCATTTTTCTTTATTCGCGTCACAACGAATGCAGGCTTGGCAAGCATTCGAGCGTGGATGTCTGTCATGGATTTAGAAATTTGGTATAACCCCCCTTTTTATCTATACTATTCACCCAGATTACAGGGGTCGATAGATGCGATAATCAATATTGGGGAAAATATTATCGATTTCCTCAACTTTTTGCAACCAACCAGAGTCAATCTTCTCGGATTTCACATCTTCATAGATTTTATTTAACCGCAGTAGGTGGGAACGAGTGCGCCGGACAGCATAGGGAACCATCGTACCGGTTCGCATAATAAACGCCCAATCGGAAGATTGTGCTAATAATAACTCCCGGGCTGCCTGATTTAAAGCCCGTTCCTGTAATTCATCCTCCGCTTCATGATGACTTAATTCAATCATTCGTTCCGTGCCTTTGTGCAGGTGAGGATAGATCCATGCGTTAGTTTCATTCAGCCAGTATTCATGGAAACCCTTATAACCCCAACTGGATTGGGAAGGACGACAGACCTGCTGATTGGGGTTAGCCCGGAGATAATCGGCTAAATGGGTCATTTGGTAGATATTTTGGTCATACCAAGACTTACGGAACAGAAAATCAATAAACCAGGGTCCCTCATACCACCAGTGACCGAATAACTCAGCATCGTAGGGAGAAACAACCAGGGGAGGACGGCCCATAATTCCGGCTAAACTCTCCACTTGCCGCTCGCGATTATACATAAAATTGCCCGCGTGTTCGGCGGCCTTTTCTTTGGCCCAGTAGGGGTCATAAAGACCTTTTTCCGATAAACCACCGTCCCGGCTAGTAATTTTGTGGTATTTGATGCCTATATTCTTGCGTTGACCATTGGGCATGATATAGGGCTTAATATATTCGTATTCCGCTTCCCAGCCCAAATCTTTATAGAATTCCCGATAGACTATATCCCCCGGATAACCGACTTGGGAAGACCAAACCTGTTGGGAAGATTCGTGGTCACGACCGAAAGCAGCCACCCCGGTTTCTGTGAAAATGGGCGCATAACTGCCGTAACGGGGGCGAGGACGACCGTAGAGAATACCGTGGCCATCGACGAGGAAGTAACGAATGCCCGCATCGGCTAACATTCTTTCTACCCCTTCGTAGTAGGCACATTCCGGCAACCAAATGCCCTTGGGACGACGACCGAAATTTTCCTCGTAGTGTTGACAGGCCACCTCAATTTGCGCCCACACCGCTTGCGGGTACATTTTCATCAGGGGCATATAACCGTGAGTCGCACCACAGGTGATAATTTCTAGGTTATTACTGTCGAGGAATTGTTTAAAAGCTTTGACCAGATCTCGATCGTATTTTTCCCAAGTTTGTCGGATACTTTGGAAAGATTCAGCGTAATATTCGGCTAAGTAGCGAATATGGCCATTATGTTGATTATGGTCGATTTCTTTAGCAATTAATTCTTCTAACTTACCTAAGTGTTCTTCATAACGCTCTTGCAGTAACGGATCCCGCAGCATCGACACCAAAGGCGGAGTCATGCTCATGGTCATTTTAAAATCGATACCGTCCCGCTTGAGACCTTCAAAAACTTGCAGGAGAGGGATGTAGGTTTCTGTGATTGCTTCGTATAACCATTCTTCTTCGAGGACGTAATCGCTTTCGGGATGGCGGACGAAAGGGAGATGAGCGTGGAGAACTAGGGCAACATAGCCAAAAGCCATAGGATTTCTTCTTAGAATTAAGGAATAAAACTTTAAGATTAGGTTGAGTAGATTTTATACTATCTTAAGCTTCTACAATAAAGAATATGATAAAAGTCGATCGATGATCGATCGATCTCGTCAATCCCTAGGTTTACTAATTTTCCGATGCTCCCATCTAATGAGCCACTGACTGCTTTAGGTACAGAGACGACAACGCCTCTCTCGATTCAACTTTTGCTATTTGTTGATGACCGTCCCAGTTCTCAAGAAATTATTCGTCAAATTCAGGCCTATCTCCAGTCTTTAAAGTCTGATTACCCAATTGACCTACAGATCATCGAAATCCGCCAGCAACCTCATTTAGTCGAACATTTTCGCCTTGTAGCTACCCCCGCCTTGGTCAAAATTGCCCCCGGCCCCCGTCATACCCTCGCGGGCAGTAATCTGGTGGAACAGTTTAAAAAATGGTTGGTACGCTGGCAAAAAGCGATTAAAGAGGAGGTCAAAAATCATCACGCTGAGGATGGACAACTTCAAGAGATGGAACATTCGGGCGAACTCATCCGCATCGCCGATGAGGTTTTTCGTCTTAAACAGGAAAAGGAAGAATTATTAGAACAATTAAAATTTAAAGACCAAATTTTGGCTATGTTAGCCCACGATTTACGCAGCCCTCTCACCGCTGCTTCCATCGCCGTGGAAACCCTAGAATTAGCCTATCATCAACCGGATACGGAGCGCAGTCTGCAATTACGAGAACAACTGCACCAACAGGCCCGCAAACAGTTCCGGATTATGAACCGTTTGATCACGGATATTCTACAAGCTTCTAAGAGCATGGCGGCGCAATTCACTCTCCAACAGAGTAAATTTTATCTCCAATCCCTCTGTCAGGAAATTTTGTCTCAATTTACCGATACTTTTCAGGAAAAGACTTTAATTCTCCAAAGCGATATTCCCCAAGATCTGCCCCCCGTCTATGCTGACGAGGAGTTAATCCGACAGGTGATTATTAATCTCCTGGAGAATGGGATCAAATATACCCCCGCTGGCGGCGCAATTACCCTTTCTGTCCTCCATCGTACTACTCAAAAAGTACAGGTGAGCATCAGTGATACCGGCCCGGGCATTCCCGAAGAAAAACAAGAGCATATTTTTGAGGGTCATGTGCGTCTCAAACGGGATGAGGGCAAAGAAGGTTATGGCATCGGTTTATCGGTCTGTCGCAAGATTATTCGCGCCCACTACGGTCAAATTTGGGTAGATAGTGTCCCCGACCACGGCAGTAGTTTTCACTTCACTCTGCCAGTTTATCGCTAAAATGCTCGGCTAACCAAGCATCAATGTCCCCTAAAACTAAGTCGGGGATTTCCCAAGGGAACAGATGGGCTGTATCTGGGTAACATTTCCACCCAGACAGTTTCAGTTTTTCGGCCGTTTCTTGGCTCGAGGCACTGGTAATATGGCGATCCTTTGCCCCCGCCAGAACTAAGCAGGGAATTGTGATTTTGTCAAGAGATTTTAAACAATTGTTACCTTTTTTTAAAGCCCGATTTAAAGCGCGATTAGCTGCTGGAGAAGTGCCTAAGTAGGCAGGAACAGCATCTTGAGCGAGATATTGATAGGATGTCGCTTGATGTTGTGAAAAAAGGTACTGAAACAGGGAACGACGAGCAAAAGTATCAATATTCCAACGCCATCCCGGTTTGATCTGATTGAGAATTGCCGCAATCCCCGTCAAAACTAAATCTGTGGTGGTGACAGGAGGATGACTACCCCAAGGCCGCGCAGCCGAGGCCACTAGAATTAAACCAGGAAAGCGCTCCGGATGCCGCAATACTAATTCCAGGGCGATTATACCCCCCAAAGACCAACCGAGAATTAAACATTGCTGGATTTTTTGGCGATCGAGCAGTCCAATTAAATCCTCTAGATGTTCTTCTAGCTCAAAATCCCGGCGATAACGACTTTTACCGTAGCCGCGCAAATCCGGGGCCAGGGTTTGCCAGCGTTGGCAAAAATGATCGGTAAATACAGACATACTCGCTGCCGAACCGGGATGACCGTGCAGACAGAGAATCGGATAGCCATTACCTTTGATCTTAACGTTGAGAGCGATCGACATTGAGCAGTTATCAGTTATCAGTTATCAGTTATCAGATTTGAGTTTTAAGTGTGCAGTATGTAGGGTCTGCTGAATAAATCTAAAAACCTTGTTGGGTAAGACTTTTAGACTTTTTTACCCTCAAAAAGTACCGGATATGGCAGTGATCGGGGGAAAATTCAGGGACTTTTTCTCTGAAAATTAGGTAATTGACCAGATGAAAATTGGTAAAACCCTACACCCTACACCCCACACCCCACACCCTACCCCCACGAGAAACTTTTTCAGCATACCCTAAATAGCAGCTTCCTACTGTCTTTTCACTGTTCACTGTTTACTGTTTACTGATCACTGATTATTGACTAGGATATATGAGCGATCGAGTCTCTGGTAAGTCATACTAGAGAATGGGAGAGAGTTGGTCTAGAGGTTGCGGGATCATTTTATCAATGATTCCGAGGAAAGTCCGAACTCCCGAAAGACCACACTTGCTGGATAACGTCCAGTGCGCGCGAGCGTGAGGATAGTGCCACAGAAAAATACCGCCCCCTTTTTCAGTGATCAGTAAACAGTGATCAGTAACGAAAGTAAATTCACTGATAACTAATAACTTTCCACTAATAACTTTCTACTGATAACTGATAACTGATCACTGATAACTGATTGGGGGTAAGGGTGCAAAGGTGCGGTAAGAGCGCACCAGCAGTATCGAGAGGTACTGGCTCGGTAAACCCCGGTGGGGAGCAAGGTGGAGGGACAAAGGTTGGTCTTTTTCCTGTCCCGTTTTTAGGAACCGCTTGAGGTAATTGGTAACAATTATCCCAGATAGATAACCTCTATTCCAACAAAGGTAAAAGCAATTTTACTGCTGTTGGGAAATACAGAATTCGGCTTATGTCTGACTCTCTCCTTTATCAGTAATCAGTTATCAGTTATCAGTTATCAGGAGTCAGTATTCAGGAGATAGGAGATTGCTTTTATTTATTCTCCCCACACCCCACACCCCACACCCCACACCCCACACCCCACACCCCACACCCCACACCCTACACCCCACACCCCACACCCATCTCCCCACACCCCACACCCCACACCCCACACCCCACACCCCACACCCCACACCCCACACCCCACACCCATCTCCCCACACCCCACACCCCACACCCCACACCCCACACCCCACACCCCACACCCTACACCCCACACCCCACACCCATCTCCCCACACCCCACACCCCACACCCCATCTTCCCGCTCCCATGTCCTTAAGTGATCCGCGTCGCCAAAAACAATTAAAAACCCTAGTGGAAAAGCTGGGTTTATCAGCTGATGTCCCCGTCAGGTGGGATTTATTAGATTTAGCTCTAACTCATCCCAGTATTTCCCGTGATAAGAATTATGAACAATTGGAATTTGTGGGCGATTCTGTGGTAAGACTCGTGGCGGCGGAGGTATTGTTAGAAACCTATCCGGAGGCCCTAGTGGGAGAATTTGCCGCCCTGCGATCGATGATGGTTAGCGATCGCACTCTGGCGGAATTTGCGGATCGCTACGGTTTCGAGCGTTATTTGTTGGTATCAAGTAGTACGAGTATTGATCATGCGGGGCGAATTTCCCGACTAGCAGACGCTTTTGAGGCAGTCTTGGGAGCTTTATATCTTAGTACACAGACAATGGTTTTAGTGCGTTCTTGGTTAGATGAACCACTAAAGGAAAAAGCGGCCGAAATTCGTCGAGATCCGGCCCGCCAGAATTATAAGGATGCCTTGCAGGAGTGGACACAAGCAACATACAAAAAACTGCCGCAATATTTAGTAAAAGAAATCAATGGTTTAGATCAAGAGCGTTTTTGTGCGGAAGTGTGGTTAAATGAGCAGAAATTAGGAGTGGGAACTGGCAGAAGCAAAAAAGCAGCGGAACAGGCAGCGGCTAAATCAGCTTTTCTAGAAGTGGTTAAAGGCTAAATGAAGGCATTTTTGCCTAACGGACGAATTGCCAGAGGCGAATTTTAAGATCATAATTACCACTAGCCAAATACTGCCCATCGGGACTAAAAGCTAGGGATTCCACCCAGTCGGAATTATTATCAAACCAGGCCAACTGTTTACCCGTCGTCACATCCCATAAACGCACACCGTCATTACTGGCACTAGCGAGAATTTGTCCGTTAGGATGGAGTGCCAGGGAACGTATTCGGGCTGTATGACCGATGAGGGTAAATAATAACTTATTATTGCTCGTATCCCAGATTTTAATCGTGCGGTCTAAACTACCCGTAATTAAATTTTTACCGTCGGGAGTGTATAAAAGCTTGCTAACCGCTTGGGGATGGGCGGAAAATTTCGATAAAAATTTGCCCTCGCGGATGTCCCAAAAATGTACCTCACCGTTTTCATGACCACTAGCAAGGGTGACACCATCGGATTTCACCCCTAGGGAATAAACAAAATTACCCACCCAATTTAAACGATAGAGGGGACGGCGGGGAGGTTGCACTGTCCAGAGGCGAATTCCTTCCAAACCACCACTAATTAACGTTTTACCATCGGGAGTAACCGTGAGAGCGAGGACAGTATTGCCGTGTTCGAGGGCAATTCCTAAATACTTGCCTTCCACCAGATTCCAAAAATTAATGGAACCATCTAAACCGCTACTAACTAATAATCTTTCGTTGGGACTAATGGCTAAAGCTTTGACGCTGGTTCTTTGGGCGCGAGTTTGGGAGACTTTTTGCCCTGTTTTTACTGACCAAATTCTCAGGAGAGGATCCGTATCACTACCACCAGCGAGAACTAATTGGTTATCGGGGCTGAAAATCAGAGCATTAGGGGTGGATTGTTGCCCTTCTAAGGTTTTAGCGAGGGTAAGTCTGCCTAAACCTTCTACTAGGATAGTTTCTGGGGTTTTTTTCGCCACTTTCAGCGGCGGGTTTAGGGGGGGCAATAGGACTTTGGGCCTGACTAAGCTGATGTTGCCCGATTGTCAGCGTGGTTAGGACAGTGACCACAATTGCTCCGACAAGTTTCTCCCCACCCATAAATCGGAATTTCATAAATTTAGTTGAATATTAACAAATAAACGGTGCTATAGATTCTAGCCTTTGAGGGGATTGATTGCCAAGCAAGGTGAGATTTTTGAGCTAAGAAGGTCGATTTTTTTCGTTTTTCAGGGTTGGTAAAGCTACTTGACCCGATTGGGGCGGTAAATAGTATCTTGCCGCTTCTTCTTGGTTGATTGCCTCGGTTTTTTGGCTCTGTTGCCACCTGGCGAAGATAGCGATCGCCATAATCGTTGCCCCTAAAGATAGCAGTGTCCATCTTTGTCCTAGAACCCCGATTATGACATCTACTGCCGCTACGGTAAAGATAAAGCTAGTTATTGGTTCTTGACGGTAAGCTTTCTTGAGAAAACGCGGCCAGAGGAGATTACCCATTTTATCTATTATTTCTACGGTTTCGATAATTCCAGCTTATCCTATCATCCTGAAAAATGTTGTCGATCGGGTGATGGGGGTTTTTCAATTATCAGTAAACAGTAAACAGTAATCAGTAATCAGTGAACAGTATATCTCCTGCAAAAATCAAAAATCTTCCGTTAGGTGAGTATAATCGGAGACAGGAGGAGAAAAAAGACAGTATATGACTTTCACAATCATAAAAACTGAGATTATGTCAAATTCATCTGAATTTTTAGATATTTTGACCCGATAGCGGCTCGATAACTGACTTTGGCGGCAGGTCTAGTAAACAGTGAACAGTAAACAGTAATACCATTTTTCTTTATTCGTAGCAGGCATAACTGGGTGCATCTCCTATTGGTGATTTTCTCTCACTTAGGGTGAGCAGCAGAAGTTGTTCAAAGAGGGCGAAGGCAATTCGCCCCTACAATAATATGATTGCACCAATGGTAGGGGCGCACTGCGTGCGCCCAAAATGTCATCTAGATATTTCGACAAAATTGAGATACACCAGGCATAACCATCTCTGTCATTACTTTTTAAAAATGGTATAAGGCCGAATAATATTAGAGATTCTACTGCTGAACTGCCAATAATCACCACCAGAGGAGCCAATCCTTTAACAAAGACAAAGAGACGATACCCTCTCAAAACCAGTTGATAGGATTATGGTAGTAACCGAAATCAACTTTTAAGAATCTATAATGGGTTTTATTGTCCATTATCATGCAAATAACGGACAAAAAGCCTGTTATATGCACTTTTTCTCGGTATTATCATGACCTATCCTCTCTACGTCGCTTTTATTTGGCATCAACACCAACCCCTCTACAAATCCTCTCAAACTCGCACCGATGCTTCGGGACAATATCGCTTACCCTGGGTGCGACTGCATGGAGTGAAAGATTATCTCGATTTAATCCTGATTCTAGAACGTTTTCCTAAATTACACCAAACTGTCAACCTTGTCCCCTCTTTAATCCTGCAATTAGAGGATTATGTCAACGGACTAGCTATAGACCCCTATCTTGCCCTCACTGTCACCCCAGAAGCGCAGTTAACCCTGGCACAAAAACACTTTATCCTCGAACACTTTTTCGATGCTAACCATCGTACCCTGATCGATCCGCACCCCCGTTACGCCCAATTATACGCACAGCGTCAAGAAAACGGTCATAGTTGGTGTATTAGCCATTGGAATCTCCAAGATTATAGCGATCTCTTGGCTTGGCATAACCTCGCTTGGATCGATCCTATCTTTCACAGTGACCCAGAAATCGCTGCCTGGTTAGAACAGGGAAAAAACTTCACTTTAAGCGATCGCCAGCGAATTATCTCCAAACAGCGTCAAATTCTGCGTCGTATCTTGCCGCAACACCGGTTAATGCAGGAAACCGGACAACTAGAAATCATTACCAGTCCCTACACCCATCCAATTTTACCCCTGCTGGCCAACTCGGAAGCCGGCCGGGTAGCAGTGCCGAATATGACCCTTCCTCGGCAATATTTCCACTATCCTGAAGATATTTCCCGCCATCTCCAGAAAGCTTGGCAAATCTATATCGATCGCTTTGATAAACATCCTCGAGGACTTTGGCCCTCGGAACAATCCGTTAGTCCCGCGATTCTCCCCGCTGTCGCTAAACAGGGTTTTCAGTGGTTATGTTCCGATGAGGGGGTGTTAGGTTGGTCCCTAGGACATTACTTTCATCGCGACGAAAAAGGCAATATTAGCGAACCGGAATTACTTTATCGTCCCTACCTTCTGGAAACTAGCAACGGCAATTTATCGATGGTTTTCCGCGATCATCGTCTCTCGGATCTGATCGGATTTAGCTATAGTGGCATGAAAGCGCAAGAGGCCGCTACAGACTTAATTAAACACCTAGAAGCGATCGCCGAACAACTGCAAACCAACGCCGAAACCACGACGCTAGAAAAACCCTGGTTAGTTACCATTGCGCTAGATGGCGAAAACTGTTGGGAAAACTATCATCAAGACGGTTTACCCTTCCTAGAGAACCTTTATCAACTTTTAAGCGACCACCAAGCGATCGAATTAGTCACCGTCTCGGAATATCTCGATCGCTTTCCCGCTAATGCCAAAATACCCAGCAATCAACTTCATAGCGGCTCTTGGATCGATGCCAATTTTACCACTTGGATCGGCGATCCCGCTAAAAATAAAGCTTGGGAATATCTAATTTTAGCCCGTCAAACCCTCGCTAATCACCCGGAAGCGACGGAAGATAATAACCCCGACGCGTGGGAAGCATTGTATGCAGCGGAAGGTTCCGATTGGTTTTGGTGGTTTGGTTATGGCCATTCCTCCAATCATGACGCAATTTTTGACCAACTTTTCCGCGAACACCTGATCGCTCTGTATCAAGCTTTAAATGAGCCAATTCCCTCCTATTTGCTCGAACCGGTGGAAGAACACGGGGATAAACCAAGTAATCGTCCACTGGCTTTCATTCACCCCATTATCGACGGTTTTGGCGACGAACAGGATTGGGATAAAGCCGGACGGCTCGAAATTGGCGGTGCCAGTGGTACAATGCACCGGAATTCCTTAGTACAAAGGCTGTTTTTCGGTTGGGATCACCTCAATTTTTATCTGCGTTTCGATTGGAAACCGGGGGCAGAATTAGGCAAAGATATCCCGCCTGAAGTGCATTTATATTGGTATTATGACGAAGTGCATCGTCTGCAAAGTCCAATTCCCCTAACAGATATTCCCCCTCGATCGCCCCTCGATTACGGTTATCATCATCATCTAGGAGTTAATTTAATCACGGAATTTACTTGGTTAGAAGTCGCTCAAGAATATTTTACTTGGCAACGAGTTCCTAGTAATGCCAAAGCTTCTTTTAATCAATGTTTGGAAATTGCTGTCCCCTGGGAAGGATTACACATTGAACCCGATGATCGTCTCCATTTAATCGCAGTTTTAGCCAATCAAGGTCAATACTATGATTTCCTCCCCGTTGAAGAATTAATCTTCCTGCAAAGACCTTAAATCAGTTATCAGTTATCAGTTATCAGTTAAACGTTACTGTCACCTCTAAATCAGTTTCTTTAACTTCCACGGGAATATCTAAATGCAATACTCGGTCTTCACTCACAGAAGAACGTAATTTAACTTGCTGTCTGATTAACTTGACCCAAACCAGCCGACAGGGGGTGGGTTGCGCTTCCCTAACCCACCCGACTTTTTAATCGACGGCAATTAAGGAACGATTGCGAAGATAAGCCAAATCTTTTAATAACTGTTGGCTATCACCACCGTTATTAAGATTAATCCCCAAAGCCGCTAAATCTGCATCTACCATTAATTTTACCAGTCCCTCGAACGTCACCGACGGCTGCCAACCTAATTTCTCTCTGGCTTTTGTAGAATCTCCTATCAATAAATCCACTTCCGCTGGACGCAAATAACGTTGATCAAACTCCACATAATCCTGCCAATTTAAATTAACGTATTGGAAAGAAATATCGAGAAATTCCCGGATAGAATAGGTTTCATTGGTCGCCACCACATAGTCATCCGGTTCTTCCTGTTGTAACATTAACCACATCGCCCGCACATAATCCTTAGCATAACCCCAATCTCTTTTAGAATCGAGATTTCCTAAATAGAGTTTTTGCTGTTGTCCAGCAATAATTCTGGCCAAAGCGCGGGTAATTTTGCGCGTGACAAAAGTTTCTCCCCGACGGGGGGATTCATGGTTAAATAAAATGCCGTTACAGGCAAATAAGTCGTAGGATTCCCGATAGTTGACCGTTTGCCAGTGACCGTAAACTTTCGCACAAGCGTAGGGACTGCGAGGATAAAATGGCGTGGTTTCTTTTTGGGGAACTTCCATGACTTTCCCGAACATTTCCGAGGAACCTGCTTGATAGAAACGCACTTCGATGCCAGTTCTTTTTTGGTAATCCCGAATTGCTTCTAGTAATCTCAAAACTCCCACCCCCACAGCATCGACGGTGTATTCTGGGGCATCAAAACTGACTCGCACGTGGGATTGTGCGCCTAAATTATACACTTCTACCGGTTGCACTTGTTCGAGAATACGCCGCAGGGTCGTCCCATCGGTGAGGTCGCCATAATGAAGAAATAATTTAGCATCCGGCTGGTGGGGGTCAATGTAGATATGATCGATGCGATCGGTGTTAAAAGTTGAGGTACGACGGATGATACCGTGGACTTCGTAACCCTTTTCTAATAATAATTCGCTCAGATAGGAACCATCTTGACCGGTGATGCCGGTAATTAGGGCGCGTTTAGCTTCAGTCATCAGTAATTTACCTAATCGGAAAGAATAAAGACCAGGGCAGGGTCTGACTGCTTATAGCATACTTTAGCCCCTCAGGACAAGTTTGGCGATTAGTTATCAAGACAGTCATGGCAAAATCGCCTTAACCTAGATTCAGGTTTGACAGTCCCTCAATCCTTCCCCATCTGTGGGGTCCCAATCCTTAAAATATATCTTCTTGTCCAGAAAACTCTTGCCACAAATAGCACAAATCTGTTATTATGGTTTGTCTGTGTCCGGATTAACCATACCAGTATTGAGAACAAGAAACGACTGTGGCTAATACAAAGTCTGCACTCAAACGAGTCCAAATCTCCGAAAGAAATCGTCTACGCAACAAAGCGTACAAGTCAGCCGTAAGAACCCTGATCAAAAAATGTCTTGTCGCTGTCTCGGCCTACGGAGCCAACCCCAGCCCAGAAGGGTTAGAAAGCGCCCAACAAGCTCTATCGGAAGCTTACAGTAAAATCGATAAAGCCGTCAAGCGCAACGTCTTGCACCGGAACAACGGCGCTAGAAAAAAAGCCGGTTTAGCCAAAGCTTTGCAAAAAGTTAGCCAAGCTTCCTAAGAAACAGGTAAGCTGTAATCAGGACAGACGCAACAAGCGATCGGGGGTCGATGCAATTAATAGATACGCACGTTCATCTGAACTTTGACGTTTTGCAAGCCGACTTGCCCGCTATCTCCGAACGTTGGCGAAGTGTGGGAGTCGTTCATCTGGTTCACTCCTGTGTCGAACCAGAGGAATTTGCAGCGATTAAAGCCATTGCTGATCAATTTGAGGAAATTTCCTTCGCCGTCGGTTTACATCCCCTAGATGCCGAAAAATGGCGAGATAATAGTGCCGATCAGATCGAATCCCTAGCCCGATCTGATCGGCGCGTCGTGGCGATCGGGGAAATGGGTTTAGACTTCTATAAAGCGGATAATCAAGAGCAGCAAAAACAGGTCTTTTGGAGGCAGTTAGAAATCGCCCATCGTCTCGATAAACCCGTGATTATCCATTGTCGAGATGCAGCCCCGGTCATGCGGGAGGAAATCAGCGCCTTTCGGCAACAAGTGGGCAAAATTGGCGGCGTAATGCACTGCTGGACTGGCAACCCCGAAGAAACTCAATGGTTTTTAGATTTGGGTTTTTACATCAGCTTTAGCGGTATTATCACCTTCAAAAACAGTAAAACCGTGCAAGCTGCCGCCCAAATTGTTCCCAGCGATCGCCTACTGATCGAAACCGATTGCCCCTTTCTCTCACCCAATCCCCACCGCGGTAAACCTTGCGAACCCTCTTTCGTCCGACCTGTGGCCGAAACCGTCGCCCGTCTGCGCGGCGTTTCCCTCGAAACCCTAGCCGAACAAACCACCCAGAACGCCAGGCACTTATTTCAACTCCCCAGTTAAAAAACATAGTTTATTAGCACAGAGCAGGGAATGGGGAGATGGGGAAATGGGGGAATTCAACTAAAACCCTAAAACCCCCCGCAACGCGCACGCAGTGACCACCCTAAAACCCCAACACCCAACCCCTCACTGCTCACTGATATCCGACCGTCGCTATCGTGTCATCAGCCCTTGTAACCATAATGAACAATCTTACCTTTAACCTCTTACCCGACCTCATCGAAATCCAACACTCCAGTTTTCGTTGGTTTTTGGAAGAAGGACTGATCGAGGAACTGAATAGCTTTTCCCCCATCAGCGACTATACAGGTAAATTAGAACTACATTTTCTCGGTCAGGACTACAGACTCAAAGAACCGAAATACAACGTCGATGAAGCCAAACGACGCGATAGCAGCTATTCCGTTCAGATGTACGTTCCCACCCGTTTAATCAACAAAGAAACGGGAGAAAACATCGAACAGGAAGTCTTTATCGGCGATTTACCCCTGATGACCGAACGGGGAACCTTTATCATTAACGGGGCCGAACGAGTCATCGTCAATCAGATCGTCCGTTCTCCAGGTGTTTACTACAAGGCCGAAATCGACAAAAACGGTCGCCGTACTTACTCCGCTTCCCTGATTCCCAACCGAGGAGCTTGGTTAAAATTTGAAACCGACAAAAACGGCTTAGTCTGGGTCAGAATCGACAAAACCCGCAAATTATCCGCCCAAGTTCTCCTGAAAGCGATCGGATTGAGCGATAACGAAATCTTTGACTCCCTACGCCATCCCGAATTCTACCAAAAAACCCTCGACAAAGAAGGCAATCCCACCGAAGAAGAGGCCCTCCTCGACCTGTACCGCAAACTACGCCCCGGGGAACCCCCCACCGTCACGGGAGGACAACAACTGCTCGAATCGCGCTTTTTTGACAATAAACGCTACGATCTCGGTCGCGTTGGTCGTTATAAACTCAACAAAAAACTACGCCTCAACGTCCCCGATAACCAGCGCGTTCTGACCACCACCGACATCTTAGCGGCGATCGACTACCTAATTAACCTCGAATTTGACATCGGCAACACCGACGACATCGACCACCTCGGCAACCGTCGCGTCCGTTCCGTGGGTGAACTGCTCCAAAACCAAGTGCGAGTGGGTTTAAACCGCTTAGAAAGAATCATTCGGGAACGGATGACCGTCAGCGAATCCCAAAACCTCACCCCCGCTTCCCTAGTCAACCCGAAACCCCTAGTAGCGGCGATTAAAGAATTCTTTGGTTCCTCGCAACTCTCCCAGTTCATGGATCAAACCAATCCCCTAGCGGAATTGACCCATAAACGCCGCATTTCCGCCCTTGGGCCGGGCGGTCTGACCCGGGAACGGGCTGGTTTTGCCGTGCGCGACATTCACCCCTCCCACCACGGCCGCATTTGTCCGGTGGAAACCCCAGAAGGTCCCAACGCCGGTTTAATCGGTTCCCTGGCCACCTACGCTCGCGTCAACGACTACGGTTTTATTGAAACCCCCTGTTATGTGGTGGAAAATGGCCGAGTCCGCTACGATCTCCCCGTTAAATACTTGACCGCCGACGAAGAAGACGATCTGCGGGTAGCACCGGGAGATGTGGCCACCGATGAAAATGGTTATATCCTCGGCGAAACTATCCCAGTGCGCTATCGGCAGGAATTCTCCACCACTTCCCCCGAACAAGTGGACTACGTTTGTGTTTCCCCCGTCCAAATTGTCTCGGTGGCCACTTCCCTGATTCCCTTCCTTGAACACGACGACGCTAACCGCGCCCTGATGGGTTCTAATATGCAACGACAAGCGGTTCCCCTGCTGCGTCCCGAACGTCCCCTTGTGGGTACGGGATTGGAAGCACAGGCCGCTCGCGACTCCGGCATGGTCATCGTTTCCCGTACCAATGGGGTCGTTTCCTACGTCGATGCTAACCGGATTCGCATCAAAGTGGCGGATGAAGACAAAGAGATTTTTGGCAAGAGCGAGATAGAGTACGAAATTCAGAAATATCAACGCTCTAACCAAGATACCTGCCTAAATCAGCGTCCTTTAGTCTATCAAAGTGAACAAGTTGTGCCGGGGCAGATCATCGCCGATGGTTCCGCCACCGAAGGAGGAGAAATCGCCCTCGGCCAGAATATCCTCGTCGCCTATATGCCCTGGGAAGGCTATAACTACGAAGACGCGATTTTAATCAGTGAAAGACTGGTGGCACAAGATGTCTATACCAGTATCCACATCGAAAAATACGAGATCGAAGCCCGTCAAACTAAACTCGGACCGGAGGAAATCACCAGGGAAATTCCCAACGTCGGTGAAGATGCCCTGCGAAACCTCGATGAACGCGGTATTATTCGCATCGGTGCCTGGGTAGAAGCCAGCGATATCCTCGTGGGGAAAGTCACCCCCAAAGGCGAATCGGACCAACCACCCGAAGAAAAACTACTGCGGGCAATTTTCGGCGAAAAGGCACGGGATGTACGGGATAACTCCCTGCGCGTCCCCAACGGCGAAAAAGGCCGGGTAGTAGATGTGCGGGTATTTACCCGCGAACAGGGGGATGAATTACCCCCCGGGGCCAATATGGTGGTGCGGGTTTACGTTGCCCAAAAACGCAAAATCCAAGTGGGCGATAAAATGGCGGGTCGTCACGGCAATAAAGGGATTATTTCTCGGATTCTGCCCCTAGAAGATATGCCCTACCTCCCCGATGGTCGTCCCGTCGATATCGTTCTCAATCCCCTGGGGGTTCCCAGTCGCATGAACGTCGGTCAGGTGTTTGAATGTTTACTGGGTTGGGCCGGCGAAAATCTAGGCGTACGCTTTAAGATTACTCCCTTTGACGAAATGTACGGGGAAGAAGCCAGCCGTTTGACCGTCCACGGATTGCTAGAAAGTGCCTCGAAAAAACCCAATCGCGATTGGGTGTTCAAGGAAGAACACGCGGGTAAAGTCACCGTCTACGATGGTCGCACCGGCGACCCCTTTGACCGTCCCGTTACCGTCGGTATGGCCTATATGTTAAAACTGGTTCACCTAGTTGATGATAAGATTCACGCCCGTTCTACTGGTCCCTACTCCTTGGTTACTCAGCAACCCCTGGGCGGTAAAGCTCAACAGGGGGGTCAACGCTTCGGAGAAATGGAAGTCTGGGCCCTGGAGGCCTACGGGGCGGCCTATACCTTGCAGGAATTGCTAACGGTAAAATCCGATGATATGCAAGGACGGAATGAGGCTTTAAATGCGATCGTAAAAGGCAAGCCGATTCCCCGCCCGGGTACGCCAGAATCCTTTAAGGTTTTGATGCGAGAATTGCAATCCCTCGGCCTCGATATCGCCGTTCACAAGGTGGAAAATGCCCCCGATGGTACTTCCCGTGATGTGGAGGTGGATCTGATGGTCGATGTCGGTCGTCGCGCCCCCTCTCGCCCCACCTACGAATCCTTAACCACGGAAGACCTTGAAGAAGAAGAATCGGAAGTGTAATTTCAGTTATCAGTGAGCAGTTATCAGTTATCAGTGAGAAGTCAGGTGATGGGGAAATGGGGAAATGGGGAAATGGGGGAATGGGGAATGGGGAAATGGGGAAATGGGGAATGGGGAAATGGGGAAATGGGGGAATTCAACTAAAACCCTAAAACCCTAAAACCCTAAAACCCTAAAACCCCAACACCCTAACACCCCAACACCCCAACACCCTAAAACCACAACACCCTAAAACCCCAACACCCCACACCTAACCCCTATAACCAATATTGTTACTGTTCACCGATGGCTGATAGCTAATAGCTGTTTAATTATTACTGGGATCGAGATGTTTTATAACCAAACTGTTGACAAAGGAAAACTGAAAAAACTGATCGCTTGGGCCTATCAAAACTACGGTTCGGCGCGCTGTTCACAAATGGCCGATGAATTGAAAAACCTCGGGTTTCGTTTCGCTACCAAAGCAGGGGTTTCCATTAGTGTGGATGATTTAACCGTACCGCCGGCTAAACGACAGATGATCGAAAGTGCCGAACAGGAAATCCGGCAAACCGAACAGCGTTATGTGCGCGGGGAAATCACCGAAGTGGAACGCTTCCAAAAAGTAATCGACACTTGGAATAGTACATCCGAATCACTTAAAGATGAAGTAATTCGCAACTTCCAAGTTACCGATCCCCTCAACTCCGTCTATATGATGGCTTTCTCCGGGGCGCGGGGTAATATGAGCCAAGTGCGTCAGTTAGTCGGAATGCGGGGATTAATGGCTAATCCCCAGGGGGAAATTATTGACCTCCCGATTAAGACTAACTTCCGGGAAGGATTGACCGTTACCGAATACGTTATTTCCTCCTACGGGGCCCGCAAAGGTTTAGTTGATACCGCTCTACGGACGGCAGATTCTGGTTATCTGACCCGTCGTCTCGTGGATGTGTCCCAAGATGTCATCGTCCGCGAGGCAGATTGTGGCACCAATCGTTACATCGAATTAACCGCTATGACCGATGGCGATCGCGTGTTAATTCCCTTAAGCGATCGCCTATTAGGTCGTTCCTTGGCCGAAGATGTGGTGGTCAATGGAGAAGTGATCGCCACCCGCAACCAGATTATCGATGACGAAACCGCCGAAAAACTGGGCAAACTCGTCGATAAAATCAAAGTCCGCAGCCCCTTAACCTGTGAAGCGGCCCGCTCGGTTTGCCAAACCTGTTACGGTTGGAGTCTGGCCCACGGTCATCCGGTGGATATGGGGGAAGCAGTGGGGATTATTGCCGCCCAATCGATCGGGGAACCGGGGACTCAGTTAACCATGCGTACCTTCCACACCGGGGGCGTATTTACCGGAGAAGTGGCCCGGCAAGTGCGGAGTCCCTTCGAGGGAACCGTGCGTTTTCTGCCGGGGTTAAGTATCCGTAACGTGCGAACTCGCCACGGGGATGAACGGGATCAGGTGGAGGCCCCGGGGGAAATTAAATTAACACCCAAGGATAAAACTAAAGAAACTGTCACCTACTCTTTAACTCCAGGTTCGCTGCTATTCGTCACCGATGGCGCAACGGTGAGCGAGGAACAGTTACTAGCGGAAATCACCTCCGATAAAGTCCAAAAATCCACGGAAAAAGCCACAAAAGACGTAACCAGTGACTTAGCTGGCGAGGTGCTATTCTCCCAATTAGTGCCGGAGGAAAAAACCGATCGCCAAGGCAATACCACCCGCATCGCCCAACGGGGGGGATTACTATGGATTCTCTCCGGAGAAGTGTATAACTTGCCAACTGGGGCCGAACCCGTGGTCAGTAACGGCGATCAAGTACAAGTAGGAGATGTTCTAGCGGAAACTAAGTTAGTATCCACTAACGGCGGTTTGGTGCGTTTAGCCCCCAATAGCCGGGAAATCGATATCGTCACCGCTTCCGTGTCCTTGGATCAGGCCGAAGTAAAAGTAGAAAGTAGTGCCGGTCGGGAACAATTTATTATTCATACGGGAGACGGTCAACGCTTCCTGCTGAAAACTACTCCGGGGACAAAAGTACAGAATCATGCCATTGTCGCCGAGTTAATCGATGATCGCTATCAAACCCACACTGGCGGGATGATTAAATACGTCGATATCGAAGTCGCCAAAGGCGGCCGTAAACAGGGTTATGAAATCACCAAAGGCGGCACGATCCTCTGGATTCCCGAAGAAACCCACGAAGTCAATAAAGATATCTCCCTCTTACAGGTGGAAGATGGGCAGTATGTGGAGGCAGGGGAAGAAGTGGTTAAAGATGTCTTCTGTAACTCTAGCGGTGTGGTGGAAGTCATCCAGAAAAATGACATCCTCCGGGAGATTATTGTCAAACCAGGGCTGTTATTTATGGATATAGAACCGGAATCCTCCGGAATTGCCCAAGAACAGTTAATTTACCCAGGGACACAGTTGACTCCTGAAGTCACGATCGAGGAGTTACGGCAAGCGGAATGGGTGGAAACTAACGAGGGTTTGGGGTTACTACTGCGACCAGTACAGGAGTTCACCGTAGAAGACCAATCCACTTCTCCGACCCAAGGTTCCGCTAACCAAGAAGGAGGACGACATATCGAACTGCGATCGGTGCAGCGCATTTTCTTTAAGGACGGGGAAAGAGTTAAATCCGTCGAGGGTTGTCAACTGATCAGCACCCAATTAGTCCTAGAAATTTCTAGCGAAGAACCAGAATCGGTCTCCCATCTGACGGCCGATATCGAGTTAGAACCGATTGAGGACAGTGATTGTCAGCGTTTACAGTTAGTTATTCTGGAATCTCTGGTGCTGCGTCGAGATAGTGATAATGATCCTTTAGGGGGTAATATTCAGACTCGCGTTCTCGTCCAAGATGGCGATGAAATTCCACCGGGGGCAGTGGTGGCCCGGACCGAGATCCAGTGTAAGGAAGCTGGAGAAATTCGCGGGATTCGCAAGGGCAGCGAAGCGGTGCGCCGTCTTTTAATTGTGAGTGACCGTGACGAGTTTATTCTCCCGCTCGCTGTTGCTCCCACCGTCAAAGCCGGGGATCTGGTAATCGCCGAAGCCGAGATCGCTGCCGGAGTTTTAGCCCCCAATTCCGGTCAAGTGCTGGCCGTTGACAAAACCACCACTGGCTATGAAATCCGTCTGCGTAAAGCCCGACCCTACCGAGTATCGGCTGGGGCAATTCTGCACATCGATGAGGGAGATCTGGTCCAACGGGGCGATAATTTGGTGCTGTTGGTGTTTGAGCGCTCGAAAACCGGGGATATCATTCAAGGTTTACCGAGAATCGAAGAACTGCTCGAAGCCCGCAAACCGAAAGAGGCTTGTGTCCTAGCACGCAAACCGGGAGTTTGTCAAGTGGAGTACCAAGATTCTGAGATTGTCGATATTAAGGTGGTCGAGGATGACAGCACGATCAGTGAATATCCGCTTTTAGGCAGTCAAAACCCTCTGGTGAGCGATAATCAGCGTATCGATGTGGGCCAGGCGTTAACCGATGGTCAGGCTAATCCCCACGAGATTTTAGAGGTGTTCTTTAATTATTATGTGGATAGCTTGGGCAGTTACGAGGCAGCCCTGAAAGCCTTGGAAAAAACCCAGATGTTCCTCGTCGATCAGGTACAGTCGGTCTATCAATCCCAAGGGATCGATATTGCCGATAAACATATTGAAGTGATCGTGCGTCAGATGACCTCTAAGGTGCGGATCGATGACGGCGGTGATACCAGTATGTTACCCGGGGAATTGTTGGAACTGCGACAGGTGGAGACGGTAAACGAAGCCATGTCGATCACCGGTGGGGCGGCAGCTAAATATACGCCTGTACTACTGGGGATCACCAAAGCTTCCTTGAATACCGATAGCTTTATCAGTGCCGCCTCCTTCCAAGAAACCACCCGCGTCCTCACCGAAGCGGCGATCGAAGGCAAGTCTGACTGGTTACGGGGTCTCAAGGAAAACGTGATTATCGGTCGTCTGATTCCAGCGGGTACTGGCTTCAATTCCCACGAAAACATGGCGGGGATCAGCGATTACACCCCCCCAGAGGAGGAATATAACTACAACAATCGTAGCTATTACGCTCCCCCCAGCGGCCTCGGCTTGCCCCCTCGTCCCGGTTTCGGCGATAGTAGTGAGGATAGCGATATGATTCTTGACGATCAAACCGCTCGCGCCTACGCTGAGGGTGATGTGGTCGATTTAGAGGATGATGAGATGGCTTTCCTCTCTTCCCGCGGCAGCAGTCGCTTTAGTCGCCAACCCATCAGCGATCACTGGTCAGAAGCTGATGAGGAAGGAGATGAGGAAGATTTCGAGGAGGATTACGAAGAAGAATAATCATCTGTCGAGATATTACAAGGAGGATTGGGACAGACGGGGAGGCAAGGGCGATTTTTACCCGAAAAAACCCTGATTATTCCCCAAAAACATCCTCCTTCTCTCCCCACACCTCCCCCTGCCCCCCCCCGATGTCGGGTCAGGGGGGCACCAGCTAATTCCCCTGAGTTTGGGAATTAAGAGAAGGCAGCCTCTCTTGTCAATCGGAAAGGAGACAAAGTTAAGATTTTAAGAATTTTCTCTAAAGTCGGGATGACAGGATTTGAACCTGCGGCATCCTGCTCCCAAAGCAGGCGCGCTACCAAGCTGCGCTACATCCCGAAGTGAACTCCTTTTTCAGTATAGCCTAAGAGCGGCATTCTTAATCGGGATACCAAAACATCCCTTTGATACCTTCGGGATCGAGAACAAAACCGAGACGACGATAGAAATCCACCACCTGCGGATCGGCGAAAAGAGTTATATTACTGATGTCCTCACCCCGCAACTTCCTGATCATAAATTTCATTAATGCTTTACCAAAGCCTTTACTTTGATAGTGAGGATGAACAACCACATCCCAGACCGTAGCATTAAAAGCGTGATCGGAAGTGGCACGAGCAAAACCCACTAAACGACGGCGATTACCTCGCACTTCCCACATCGACACCACTAAAAAACTACATTCGATCGCCTTTTTAACTTTGCGTAAAGGACGACGGGCCCAACCTACCGAGTCACAAAGTTCTTCTAACTCATATAGATCTAGCTCTCGATCGGTACTAAAAAACACTCGCGTCTGTCCGAGGTCATTCTGGGCAACCTCTACCAAGTCCCCCGAATAGTCAGGTGATGCCGTGACTTCCGAGCTATTAAACAATCTTTTCCAAAAAACCATGCCAGGGGGCTACCGCCTCAATATTATCCTTTTAGCCTAGTATACTTTATCATAAATGTCAGGTGAAGACCCTCAGTTTTACTGATGGGATGAAACCGTTCGGCTGAAGTCTTACGGCCGCAGCCTGACCAACATATACTTTAGACGTTGATAATCTGAGATTTATTAAACTTCTGAAATCGGAGAGTGAGCAAGGAATCCAGTTCTTTTTTATGTTTCAGATGGGCATCATTCAGACATCCATAAATAGCTGAAGAAAAGTCAGAAAAGTTTTCATGATATTGACCAGACAAACATTTCTTTTTGACCAATTTACACCGCCTTTCAATTAAATTTAAATTAGGCGAATAAGACGGCAGATAGAGTAACTCTCTTGACAAAGAAAGAGCCAATTACTCAACAATTTTACATTTTTGATAGCGGGCATTATCTAATAATAGAGTAATGGGAATATTTAGTCCTAAAGCAGCTATTTTTGACCGGAGTTCACAGACTTACTGTAATATAAGTGTCATTTGTTACCATAATAACTTCATGAGTTATCCCATTTAATGCTCCTAAAACATTAAAGCGTTTACGCCCGTTCGTGGACTTAACGAAAAGTCTCTCAAAACACCAATACCGAGAAAAGCTCCCATAAACAAGGGAGTGGCATCAACAAAAAAACAGCACTTTTTCCTTCTTTAGCCTCATTTAGTCTGGGTTCTAGCTTTTTTTCTTTGTAGTCTTCTTGTTCATCCCGGTCAGCTTTAGAAGGAAGAGACCCTACTTTTAAACATTTCATTCCCATTGATTTCAAGAATTTCCTCACTTGGGTAGAACTTCCTTTTATTCCCGTCAATTCTTCTACCCTATATACAGCTTCATTTATTGTGGCTGGTGGATTTTTCTCGAAATAGTTTTTGAGCGTTTCTCTTTGAGACTCTAATTCACGTTTAGGGCGATAGAAGTTGATTTATTTTAATTTTTCTATTCCGCCTTCTTGATCATCTCGAAGATAAGTTAGTCAGGTATTTGGCGAGATTTTTGCTGCGGTATCTGGTTCTTCGGTTTGTGTTCTGCAATAGACGAGGTTATAAGAGATGAAACCATTATAGAGAAAGACATTTGGTGATTTTTGTCAATTGTTTTCGAGCTAGAACAAACTAATCAATTAAGTCTCTTGCCAGATCAGGATTTAATCGATTTATGCCACCCGATCGAACCATACCAAGTAACGAAGAACCAAAACAACTTGCTGCCTTTGAGTAATTACTCAGGTCTTGTATTCGCTGATCAAGATTTTTTTGATTTCCTTTTCCCTCTCTCCCCATTTCCCCATCACCCATCCAAGTTCTCTTGTTTCAACTTGAGTAATTCCGCTTCAATTTGTTTTTGTCCCTCCAAATCTTGGAATTGTCGCTCTAAGGGGTCTTTATACTGGATTAAATCGGCTTGGGATTCGGCTTCTAGGACTTTTGCTTCTAATTTCTCGAAAATAGTCCCCATCTGACTGCTGTTCAAACTGCCCATAATTTCTTGGGCTTTTTGACTGGCACTCGCCGATCGCAATCTGGCCACATAAAGGCTTTTCTGTGCTTTCATCTCAGCATATTTGCGTTCAATTGTCAAGAGTTCTTTCTTTAACTTTTGTATAATGACCGTTTGTTGTTGCAGGGAGGTTTGTAGGGGGGCGATCTGACTTTGATAGGTTTGCCATTGAGTCAAAGCTTGGCGGGCCAGTGCCTCGTTACCGTGATTGAGGGCTAATTGGGCGCGTTCGTGCCAAGTTTGGGCCGCTTTTTCCTGTTGTTGTCGTTGGCGCTCGGTGCGTTTCTGGGTAGCGACGGCTGCCGCCAGGGCTTGTCGCATTTGCATCAATTCCCCTTCCATCTCCAAGATCGCCTTTTCCAGCAGTTTTTCTGGATCTTGATTTTCCTGAATCAGACTATTGACTTGGGCGCGAATTGCTTGGCCCATGCGCTCAAACAAACCCATTGCCGTCCTCCCGATAGGAACCCTAATAGTTTACCGAAGTGCCGCTCCTATCAATAATGATAGAACTAGGGACGGGGGACTGGGAGGGATCGGCTGTTTCTGAAGGTGCCGGACTACTGGGAGAAGGGGATGCTTGTAATTCTGGCGGTAACTGTTTCATTAACTCCGTGGCATCCTGTCGGTTTTGATCGGCCAGACGACGGGTTTTTTCCCGTTGAAAAAAGGGTAAATTAGCGGGTGATTCTTCTCTTTGACGCAATTCCTCCAACATTCGTTCGTTAATGAGCGCGGTCGAGGGGGCAGGGGTGACTTGGGACGGTGGTGGCGGTGGTGCGGAAACTAGGGAAGATACTGGCGGGGTACTGGGGGAAGTGGGGGCGACAGGTAAAGATTGCTTGATCTTACTGACGGGTAATTGATGGGCGGGTATGAGGGACGGTGGCGGATTCGGGGGTAAGAGGGCATTAGTCGGATTTATAGCGGTGGGGGGACTCTGAACCACTGGTGGGGCGGTAATATTAGTTATCGGGCTGGTTTTAAGGGGAGGAGCGGGAATATTAACGATCGGACTGGTTTGAGGAGTTTTCTGTACTGGACGAGCGATCGCTATCAATCGATCGAGGTGGCGGGAGTTATTTTGGCGCTGCTCGAGGGGGGAATTCTCAGCTTTCCTCGGGGTGGGGGTAGTATTGGTTAGCCATTGATTGAGACTGAGGAGACTATTAGCAATTAAAAAGATCACCATTGCCCGGATACCCCAAGGGGTAAAAAAGACATCTTCAGCTTGGGGATAGACGTTAATGACAGCAGCTTCTAGGTATTCTGGTTCCCGATCGGGATCGATGGCTGAACTGGGTTGATGGACGATCGAGAGAGGGGAATCTTGGGGGGATGGGGATCGATCGGATTTCATGACGGCATTATAAGGTTATGCTGAAAAGTTAGCAGGTTTTTTCGTCCTAGTCTAACGTGGTATTCCCTAGATTTTCCCTATGTCTTTACATTCTCTTGACAAAATTTTGGCCGCTATTACTCAACAGGCGGGTTGGCAAGAATATCGCCACTACGATCAAGTGCTGCAATTATGGACAAAAATTATTAATCCCCGTCTGCTTGAGCAAACCCGGCCTTTTTCCCTCAATCGCGGGGTTTTATCGGTGGCTACCAGTAGCGCCGCTTTAGCACAGGAATTGTCTTTACAACGCTATAGCTTATTAAAACGGCTTAATAGTCAGTTAGAGACTCCCTTGGGCGATATCCGCTTTTCTGCTGCCCGTTGGCAGCAAGATAGTCAGTTAATTCCTCTAGAAGCGATTGCGCCTAATTCCCTCAGAGAGCATCCTAGTTATGTCACCCCGGAAAAACCGCCAGAAAATCCCCAGCAACTGGACAGTTTAGAGAGTTGGAGCCAGAAAATACGTCATAGAACCCGATCCTGGCCGATTTGTCCTCGTTGTCAGTCTCCCACTCCCTCCGGAGAGCTTGAGCGTTGGCAATGTTGTGCTTTTTGTTTTGCCCGGTCGGGCGGGGTAAAAGATTAATTTTTTTTATAGTATTGTGGAAAGAGTGGTTTTGAGTTAGGAATCAATTGGCCGATATTTTCTGTCTTAATCGAACCTGTATTCATCAATTCTGTCTAGTTAAGGCTTGATCCCCGTTCTGTTATCGCTGATACTAGACCCAATGACCTCGGTCACAACTGAGTTGAACTCCTCAGTTTTGAGACAATGCTGCTTTTTGCAAAGTAACTATTAAAAGATTCTAAAAATAAAATTTTTTTTGGGGATCACTAGAAACTATATGGCATATCAGTTCTAGCTGTGGTAGTCAGGAAAATACCCTTGGCACGGGGTAGGACAATATTACACAGAGCAAAAAGAGAGTCATCCTTTGAGTTCCCTATAATCATCTTCCTTTTAAAGCCAACCCATGCAAGCCGCAAACTTTCTTACTTCTTCCTGTCGATACTGCCGATACTATCAAACCCAAGGTCGGCGCGGTGGCACTTGTCAACAACTAGATGTTCCCGTCGAAGCTCATTGGAAAGCCTGCGCTCTAGCGATGCCTCCTTTTAGCACTGAATGGCAACAACTCAATCGGGTGGTTAGTTTAGAACAGTCTCTAGAATTAACCTGTGCAGTGTCGCCCACTCCCGTGGTGGTTTCCCCTAGTCGTCTTGCTCCCCGACAACCGATCGCAGTTTAGAATATCTAGGGCCTAAACAGGAGCAAAAAATTGACGTTGCCCATTCAAAATTTGAATTCACCCTCCCACATCTTTTAGGGCGCTATTTTTGAGATAATAGATAGGTTAATTGCCAAGATAAAGCTGGAAAAGGCAGAATTCAGGAGAAAGTATTCAGGAGAAAGTATTCAGGAGTTGAGAGTTGGGGTTTTAGGGAGTTGGGGTTTTAGGGTTTTGGGGTATTAGTTGAAATTCCCCTATCTCCCCACACCCCACACCCCACACCCCACACCCTGCACCCCATCTCCCCGCACCCCACACCCCACTTCCCGATAATTAATGTCGCCAGAATGCGCCTGATGACTTCTAATCATCCCCTGAAAATTGGTATAGTTGGGACGGGGTTCGCCGCTCAACGTCGCGCTGAAAGCTGGCAAGCCGATGATCGCGCCCAGCTTCTGTATTTTAGCGGGAATAGTCCCGAATCGATCACTAATTTCTCGCAAAAATACCAAATTTCTGCCCTAGATTCGCCAGTAAGCTTGGCCAGCCATCCCGATCTCGATCTGATTGTCATTGCCAACGTTAATCAGGCCCATGCCTCGATCGCCCGGACTGCCTTAAAATCCGGTAAGCACGTTATCGTCGAGTATCCCCTTGCTTTCCACCCAGCGGCAGCAGCAGAATTAATCACCCTAGCCGAAACCGAGAACAAATTACTGCACGTCGAACATATTGAACTTTTGGGGGGACTGCATCAAACCCAACAGCAGTATTTAGCCAGCCTCGGCAATATCCACCTAGCCCGTTATACCACGATCGCCCCCGGCAGACCAGCACCCCGGCGCTGGACATTTCAGCGGGATTTATTCGGTTTTCCTTTGATTGCTGCCCTTTCTCGTATCCATCGCTTGACTAATTTATTTGGGGAAGTGGAGTCCGTATCCTGTCATTGTCGTTATTGGAATGCCCCAGAATCCGATTATTTTCTAGCCTGTTTGTGTGAGGCGCAGTTATTATTTAAAAATGGCTTAATTGCCGAAGTTACCTACGGCAAAGGCGAAGTTTTTTGGCAAAATGAGCGAACTTTCACTATTCATGGCGAGGCGGGCAGCTTAATTTTTGAAGGGGAAACAGGGCAGTTAATTAATAGTGAAGGTAGCCAAGCTTTAGAAGTTGAAACCCGTCGCGGTCTTTTTGCCAAAGATACCGCCATGGTGCTAGATTATCTGTTCGATCGGGTTCCTCTCTATGTTACTCCTCAAGCCAGTCTTTATGCCCTAGAAGTGGCCTATGCTGCCTATCAATCTTCTTTGTCGGGAAAAACAGTTTTTCTGGGGGCCAATTAAACCGACTTAGACTTTTTGAATTAACTTTCTGCCTAGTAAACCCTGGGGACGAACTAACAACATAATAAAAAGAATAGCAAAAGCGATCGCTTCTCGATAACCAGAATATTCTGCGGGAACAAAAGCTTCGGCAATACCCAATAATAAACCACCGATAACCGCTCCGGGGATACTTCCCAATCCCCCTAAAACGATCACTCCTAAACCTTTTAATCCGAAAGCAATGCCGAAATAGGGGCCAGCGATACTAACACTAGAACCGACTAAAGTTCCTGCTAAACCTGCCAAGGCACCACTAATAAAAAAGGTAATCACGATAAATTTTTCGGGATTGATCCCCAACAAACTGGCCGTGGTGACATCTTCAGCTACCGCTTGTAAAGCTTTGCCCATTTTGGTAAAATTAACCCAATAAGTCAGTAAAGCTACCATCACTGCTGAAACCAGAAAAATAATAATCTGAATTGTGCGAATTGCCACGGGGCGATCATCTGTACCAAAATTAATTGCGAGAGGAAGATTGCCATAAATATCATCGGGAAAAGTATAAATTTCTGCCCCGAATAAGTATTGAATGACATTGACAATCACCACGGCTGCCCCTAGACTAGAAACCAAGGTTAAGAGAGAATCGGAACCCCGTACCCGGAGGGGTTTAAAGGCTAATCTTTCCAGAAGAACCGAGGTGAAACCTGAAAGGATGCAGCCTAGTAAGAGGGCTAAAAAAAAGGGTAAGGAAAAGGGTAATTTGGCATTAGCCAATAAACCATTAAAACCGAAAACTCCCCCCGCTAGAGCGTAGGTAAAATAGGCACCGAGGGTAAAAATTGCGCCATGGGCAAAATTGATAATCCCTAAAATGGAAAAAATCAAAGTATAACCGAGGGCAAAAATAGCATAGACACTACCGATCGATAAACCGTTTAAAACCTGTTGAAAAACTGTTACTAGATCCATTGTCGGGGTTAGCTAGGGTAACTTTTGATTATAACTGACGGTCGCCACCACATCCGGTAAAGGACGCTGCAGTTTATATAACCAGAATAAACCGAAAAGCCCAACAGCGATCGCCGCTAAACTAATTATTTGCGCCATTTTCAGAGGCCCAAACATTAAACTATCGGTGCGTAGTCCCTCGATCCAGAATCTACCTAGACTGTAGGCGATAAAATAGACTAGGGTAAGGGTGCCAATTTTTAATTTACTGGGGTGTTTTAAACCCCAGAAAAATAGATAGATGAGTAGGGCAAAAACTGCCAGATTCCAGAGAGATTCGTAGAGAAAGGTGGGGTGAAAATAATCGACGGTGATATATTTTAAAGGACGACTAGCGGGAGGAATAAACAACTTCCAAGGTAAATTAGTCGGACTGCCAAAAGCTTCCGAATTAAAAAAGTTACCCCAACGTCCGATCGCTTGACCGAGAATAACTGAAGGGGCCACCAGATCGAGTAATTGCCAAAGAGAAACCCGATTAATGCGGGCAAAAATTAGGGCTGCCAGCAAACCCCCGATAATTGCCCCGTGAATAGCGATACCTCCCTTCCAAATGGCGATAATATCAGCAGGATTTTGCGCGTATTCTTGCCACTGAAAGAGAACATAGTACAGACGGGCTGCAGGTATAGCCCCCACTACTAACCAAATGGCCAAATCAGCGATTAAATCCGGATCGATCGCTCTTTTTTGGGCGAGGTACTGGGAGAGTTTGACACCCAATAATACCGCCATAGCGATGAGAAATCCATACCAGCGCACTGAAATCGGTCCGATCTCCCAGAGGACAGGGCCGGGGGACTGAAAAACAAAACCTAAGAGCATAAAATTATTAAGAATAAAAAATTTTATCTTTCCTATAGTATCTTATGCTATGATCAGATACAGTGCTATATTTGCGGATGTGGCGGAATTGGTAGACGCGCTAGATTTAGGTTCTAGTGTCTTTGATGTGTGGGTTCGAGTCCCTCCATCCGCATTAACCCTGGGGTCGATGAAGTGTAAACTAATTTGGTATTGACAACCGACGACCCAAAAGGAAAACTTATTAATTTCCATTTTTGAGACTCCGATTCAGGAGATAGGAGATTTCTCGGGTTAGCAAATTCAGGCATTTTGTTCGATAAATAAGGATTCTTTCAGTTCAAAAACTCTTTGATCAGTTTTCCTTTTGACGGCTGACTCGGACAATGCTGACTCAACCAGAGGTTTTTAAATTTTTTACAGGAAATCTAATATCATTTTGCCAAAGTAATGACAGACTTAGTTGATGATTCTGAAGCGGAATTTTGCTCTGAGAGAAGAATAGAGAAGAATTGGGCTTGCAGATGTCAGTCACGACTATTGAAAATTAGTACAACGTCCCTTAAATGAGTTACACCAAATAAGTGACCTAGATCGTGTGACTGGTAAGAGGGAGAGAAACAATCTATTCTAAATAGTGATAGAGGGCTAGATAGCAGAATACTCCTTAGCAAGATGCCACTCTAGCCCTCGATGTGGAATGCGAGAAGACAGACAAGGTTAGGTCAGACCTAATTCCGTCGAAATTGTTCTTAATTTTATCGACATTTTAGCGACTACTTGCGCTCAGGAAGGTACTTATATGGATCAGCCTTTTGAAAGTGATGTTATGGAGGATTTAGCCGCTAATTCCTCCTTTGCCGATGAGGGAGCCTTCGATGCTTGGGAAGGTATGGAAAGCGAAGGTTTTGAAGGATTTGAGGCCGAAGATAGTTTTGGCGAAGAGCAATTAGGATGGGAAGATCTGGGAGGAGAGGGCTTTTTGGAAGAAGACGAATACGAGGCGGAATTAGGGGAAGATTTCGGCGATGATTACCTCATCGATAGCGGAGCCAATGATTGGGATGCCCTAGAAGAAGCCGTTGCCGATGCCCTAGACGCAGAAGACAGCGATGAATTTTTCCGACAATTATTAGGAGGAATTAGCCGGGTGGCGGGGGCGGCCCGTCGGGGAGCCACCACTGCCGGCCGGGTAGCCAGGGGGGTGGGACGGGCAGTCCAAACTGCCGGACGAGTAGCTGGACAGGTGCAGCGAGTGGCGGGCCAAGTGCAGCGAGTGGCGGGACGTGCCGGCCGGGCTGCCAATCCCTTAGCCAGTATTTTGGGGCAAATAGCGCCGCTGCTGCAACAGTATGCCGCCCAGGGCTTTGATGAATTGGATGCCCTAGAAGACTTAGCTGATTTATTTGCCGATGAGGAGCTAGATGAGGCTTTACCCGTACTAGCTGGTATGGCAGCCCGCACTATGGTTAGACCGGCGCTGCGCCGTGCCGCCCTTAGTAGCCCTCTCCGTCGTCAGATCGTTCGCAGTACCACCCAAGTGGCTCAAAATCTAGTCCGCCGTCAGGGACCGGCTGCCCTGCGAGCTTTGCCGAGGATAGCTCAGAGTGTCGGACAAACCGCCGCTCGTCGTCGTTTATCCCCCAGTCGCTTACCGCAAGCTATCCGACAAACCGGGGCGAGAGTGGCGGCGCAACCCCGTTTAGTACGGCAGTTATCCCGTCCCGCCCCGGGGATGAGAAGAACTTCTGTTCGCCCCGGTCCCGGTCGCGGTGGTCTGCCCCGGCGCCTAAGACTACAGGGACCCGTGGAAATTATGATCACGCGCCTATAGCTATTTCTGCCCTTGCAATTAGGAGAGAAAAATCATGTACCAAGCCTTTGAAACCGATGTCATGGATGACTTGTTTTACGATCAAGTGGAAGGCCCCGCCCAAAGGGGCGACTATTACAATAGCTACGATGCCGGGGATGAATTCGGGGAATACGATCTGGCCGAAGCCGATGATGATACCTTTATCGGTGGTTTAATTCGCAGTGGTCAGGGATTTGATGAGATGGAAGACTGGGGAGAACAGGGCTACGATTCGGGTTTCGATGCCCTGGAGGATGCCCTGGCCGATGCCCTGGCCGAGGAGGACACGGACGAGTTTTTCCGACGCTTGGGACGCATCGCTCGCAATGTGGGACGCAGAGTCGGACAAGTTGCTGGAAGAGTGGGCCGGGGAATTGGTTCCGTAGCCCGCGTGGTCGGGCCGATCGCCAGTATGATCCCCATACCGCAAGCGCAATTAATCGGACGTATTGCCAACGTGGCCGGAAGACTTTTGGCCGATGAGGCCGATGAGTTTGAGGCTTTGGAGGACTTATTTGACCTGGCCGAGACCGAAGATGCGATCGATGCGGCCGCTCCCTTTGTTTCCGCCGTTGCCCTGCGGACTGCTATGCCCAATATCTCGCGACTACCCCGGCAAACTCGCCGGGAATTGGTCAGTAGTGTCAGCCAAGCGACACGCACCCTCGCCCATCGTCAGGGTCCAGCCGCCGCTAGAGCCGTGCCTCGCATTGTCCGCGGGGTTAGTCGTACCGTTGCCCAAAGAGGTTTACCCGCCCGGTCTGTGGCCCCTGCCGTGCGTCGTGCCGCCGCCCGAGTCGCCCAAAGTCCTCGCACCGTGCGCCGTTTAGCCCGTCCGCTCACGACCACATCCCGCCATGGTTCGCGATCGATGCCCGGGGGACGACCTTGTCCCACCTGTGGCCGCAGCCATAGCTATCGTCTGCGCGGACCGGTAACGATTCGGATTCAAGGCAGTTAGGCAACCAACCGCAATGGGGGCAGTATGGGAACGAGAGCTTTTCTACACAATAAAATTTTAGATCTAACGGCGCGAGCGCGTCGTCTGGTCAGGGTAAATTATGCTTCCGTGGGGATTCGCCCCCAAGATTTACCCTACGCTCCCTCTCCTGACCATTTTCGGGCAGCTAATCAACGTCTGGCTAAGATCGATCGGCAAATTCAACGTCGTCTTCAGCATCTACAAGGGACGTGGAACGAGTCACCGATAGAGCGAGTTTTAATCGATATAGCACTGGTAGAACGGGAAATTGACCGCGCTCGCCGTAGTTTTGGGCTATTTTTTGAAATTTTTAGTCAAAGGGGTTCCTCTTTTGCCGCCGCTCTCGCCGCCCATGATCTGATCGCGATCGATTGTTATCGGGCCATTCGCGAGTCCTCCCCGGGATTATTTCGCGCACCGATGCTAAAACCCCTGTGTTATATGGAACACGGTTTCTCACCCGCTACTATGCGTCGTGGAGTTTTGCTGACTCGTCTTTTGGGAGAACCTAATCCCTTCCCGATTATCCGGATTCCTTGGGATCGAGATAATCCCTGGCAACCGGTCTTTATCCACGAAGTAGCCCACAATCTGCAAGCGGATCTGGGTATCTGGCAGGAAAATCGTCAAGCGGTGATCCGTCGCATTCTCGGCACCAGTGGCGACCCTGGCATTACTCGCATCTACGGACGCTGGCATAAGGAAGTTTTTGCCGATTTGGCGGCGATTTTATTAGCCGGTCCGGCCGCAGCTTGGGGAATGGCACTTTTTCTCGCTCATCCCGCTCCCCGTACCCTTACCTATCGTCCCGGAGGAGCGCACCCGACGGCATATCTGAGAATTTTGATCTTAGCGGAAATGTTGCGACGGATGGGATTTGGTCAAGAAGGCGATCGCCTGCGGCGCGTCTGGCAGCAAATCTATAACCCTAATCGTTTTCACCGTCTGCCGGCACGTCTGTTAACCACCTCGGAATTATTGATTCCCCATCTGGTGGATGAAATTGCCTATCAAACCCGTCGCAATCTCGCCCAACAGGCCCTGGCCGATATTATTCCCTTCTCTAAAGATGATGAAAAAGCGATTCAAGCCGGTGCTAGACAATTAGTCCAAGGAGGGGTTCCCCCTGATTTACCGCCGCGATTTCTGGTCAGTGCCGCTAGTTATGCCCTCGCTAATGGTCAAATTCCCGCCCTTCAGTTATCCAATCGGGTTATTAACCATCTTACACACCCTATTTCCCCATCTTCACCCAGTTTTAAAGAAATACAAGCCGCTTTGCTCTGAAAACTTAGGAATATAGGGGATAAGTGATAACCGATAACTGAAAAAACCCCAACACCTTTTTTCCTTGCCCTGATAAATTATGAACACTTCATCTGGCAATCCGTTTAATTATAGTAGTGCCATGGCCAAAAATAATGGCCTGATGCCGAACAGTAGTTCTCGTATGGCGTTGGATAATCTTCTGCGGCGAGAATTAAAAGTCAGCGATCCTAATGATGCCAAACAGATAGCAGAGGCATTACTAAACCGCTATAAAAACAATCCCAGAGCAGTAGCTATCAACAAGGAGGCGGAGGGAGTTCCCTTTCTTTTGGCTTCTGGTACACCGATGCCCCTGCAGCAAGCTCCCACATCCTCCGATGCAGAAATGCAGCAAGCGATCGATGATGTCAACCGTGATTTACAAGAATTAACAACTAATACAATTCTCAAGGATCTCTCCTCGGAATTGGCGGGCTGGGCGATGGCGATCCGTTCTGCCATTCAAGAAGGCTTTAATTCGGCTCGTTTTGCCCTAGATTCCCACTATCGCGATAAAACCTTCGGAATTCGTCGTAATTTAGGGGAATATGCCCGTCTATCTCGTTTAGTCGGCTCTTTGAGTTCCCCGGTGGTTAATGTCAACTACCGCAATTTGGCTCAAAGTCTTGACGAAGTTACTTCCGTCCTCTTGGTGATGATGGGGGAAGCTTTAGCTAATGTCGGTTTTAACCGGAGTCGTTACCTCTTGCAAGTTCCCTACAGTGAATTGCAGGGACGACGAGATTCGGTGATTTATGCCCTACGCAACTTTATCGGTTCAACCCAAACTGCCTACGCTGCCAATGAGTGGCCCAGGGGTGTGGATGCTTATCGGCAACTGTACTCTTTTCTCGATAATCAGGGACAGAACGATCTTCGCTCCCTCTTGGTAGAAAATGAACTTTCCAGGGTGATGGATTCCCTGATTCATCGTGCCAGTCAGGGTAATGTGGAAGGGTTGCGTCATTTAGGTGCAACGGCTCAGTTAGATGTGCAGCGCCTACGTCGATTAGTCCTAATCGGTAAGAATTTGCAAGAAGTCATGGCGGTTAATCCCGCTTCTCCCCCCCTCGATGCTTTTTTACAGGCACTTCAGTTATTTATCGATGGATTTGAAGGCTCTGGCGGTTTTCGCCTCTTACGTTTAGCACGACCACCGATTTTATTCTATGGATTGTACGGCTCCTCTGCTAATGAGGAAACCACAGAAAATCAATTGGTAGAATTAGCTTTTCAGCGCAACCTACTGGCAGAATTATTAGATTGCTGGTTACAGTGTGGTTGTACTGGCGATCGCTTATTGTGTCAGATTATTTTCGATAAAATTCTCTATGATGTGGACCGGGCGATCGATTTTTATGCTTTGGGAACCGCAGAAAATCGCGAACCAGAATATCGATCTTTAGCCTATAGTTATCTAATTGATGTGGTGATTAATCCCAGTCTTCCCAGCGACATAACTTGTCTCTCCTCGACTAGCGATAATCTGGTCATTCGTATCCGGAGAACGCTCACCAATATTCGCAACCTTCTTTATGATACTGTTTTCTCTCCTATTTCTAATGGGAATTTACTTCCTATTCCTAATACTTCAGAGACTGGGAAGAATATCAGAAAGCTAGTCGAGCAGGAATTACGCATTCAGGGAGACATGGAAAGTCATTGGCTCGATCTCGTCCAAACTATGGCTCCCTCTTGCCTACCTTTTGGCAATGGTAATAGTAATGAGGGAATATTTAATATTATGGCCAAGCTCATTCAACAAGCCTTAAATCGGGCTTTATCTTTACCCTTAGGTGACAATAGCAATCTTACTCAATTCCGCATCAATCCCTCGACTTTGTTCAATACACCACCTCAATACGAATTGAGTTTGCGAGCCGAGGCAGATGCTTCTGCGATTGTTAATAATAACCTTGAAAATCTTAGTGAGTATCTTGAGACTATTGCCGAGAGTTTAACTGTTGATACTGGTGACAGACCCGATGACATAGATGATGATCTAGAGCAATAGATGATGATAATAGTGAGCGATTTTGGCAGTAATCAAAGAGGTTCAAGTATGAAAGAGGTGACAACAACAATAGCGACCCAACTAGCTGAACTTAATGAGCATTTGGTGGCAATAATTGACTGTCTTCCCTGTGGTGACGAAGGTGATGATAGTTGTTCGGAAGAAATAGCTAAAATTCGGGAAAAATTGGCTGAAATAATAAGGACGGTAGGAGAAATAGCGGAGCAATTAGGGGGTATAGAAACAAGAGTTAAAAGACTAGAGGAATCGGTTATTTCTGGCGATTTTAGCAAGAGAAATGCTTTAATCAATGAAGTTCTTCTCTGCTTAAAAGAAGAAGATCGCCTTACCTTAGAAAAGTTATATGATTTGGCTTTTGGTGAAAGTAAACCTGGCATTTTGTATGAAAAATTGCCTCCAGATACCGACCAAGTTAAACATCGAGAAACTTTAAATAAGTGTCGGCAAGCTCAAGCTCTCCCTCCTCGCCCATAACAGCTAGATAGAGAAGAGGCCATTAAATAAAGGAATCCAACCATGACCTACAACACCACAGAAACCATTCAACGCTTGTGGGCGACCTTTTTGAGAGATCAATTAGGAGCGATGCCCCCGGAAGAGCGTCAACAGTACGAACAGCAACTGGAAGACCGTTTCGGTGAACTACTCAAGGGGGCTGCCGACGGTTCCAGTAGTCCCGATAGTTTCCTCGATTTAATCGGATTTGGACCCAAAGGACCGATTCCCTTCGAGAACGTTTCCTATCCCTATATCCAGCCGGATTTCGATGATTCCGTCGTTCCTAGTCAACTGCACGCCGCCGCCGAACTGTACTATATCTACCAACACGAACGGATGAAAGTTTTTCAAGTCATCCAAGTGCTGCAACGTCTGTTTAGAGAGGGACGGATGCGGATTCAACGGGGACCGGGGGCGCGAGGTCTATATTTACTTGACAAATGGAAACCTTTGCGCTATACGATCCGCGACCGGATGATGGCCTACCGTCGCGCCTTTAACTACGGTAATGCCCAACCAGCTTCGGGGGCGATCGTTAACCGCAATTTTCATCGGCAATTAGTCGGGTTTATGGTGGCCGTTGCCCAATATTTCCGGGATTTATTGATCGGGGAAGTAATTCGCGGCGGCACTCTCATTGAACAGCGACCCTTTGGCAGTATCGGCACGGTTCAACGCATCGGCTTGGATCTGCGCTATGCTCTCGATCGCGCCACCTACGGTAACATTTTGGCCCTGACGATGGAAACTGGACATTATCTCAATACCGTTCTCAACCTTTTGGATGCAGCCGATATCAAAAAAGCCTTCGATGCTAATACCAAATGGGATGTAATCGAAATCGTCTCCAATCGCTATCTGGGGGGTGTTGCCGAACCCTCCCAACGGGCAAAAATGGCGGAAAGCGGTCGTCGGATTCTGCAATTTGTCGCCGATAACGACTTTAAAACCGCCCTCGACCCGATTTTATTCCAATCGGAACTCAGACCCATGGGTCCCCATTCGGAAGCTTGGTTAGCTGCCTATCGCATGACTCCCGAAGGCCGGGCCTTTCAGGGGGTAACTCCGGCGCTACGCAGTGTTATCGGTTCGGGGTCTGCTGGGGTGTAACGCTATTTTTTTAGAGGTGTCCCGATGAGTGCCACTCTTTTGCCCGATTTCTCCATTAACCTAAATCAACGCCGTTGGTCTTGTGTCCTCGATCCCAACCTGGCCTTATCTGATTATGGTCTGCTCTTAGTCAAACAATTAGGACGATTTCTCGAATTATGGATAGCGCGAGAATTTTGGCATCTAATTGATAATAGCGATGTTTTTGATCGCTGGCGGCCTTGGCTAGAAGCGTCCCCAGAGAAGGGCAATTGCCCATCCCTTCTCACCCCGGAACTTTCTGCCCAAACCCGTCGCACTTTGCGGGAATGGGAAAGACTGCGACTAGAGACGGATTTAGGTAATCATCATCTATTTTGGATCGGCGATGGGCTTGGTGAATCCCTTTTGCCCAAAGAAACCGACAGCAGTTTGGTCAGTCGTTGGGAATGGTTAGCCCGTAGTTTAGATAGACAAATTCACACCGATATCCTCGGCTATGCTTTTCGAGATGCGATCGCTTTGAGTGCCGCCTTGGGGTCAGCCTTTATCCTAACCCATCGTTCCCCGGAAGATCGGGCCCGCAACTTACCCCCAGTAATCTGTTCCACTCTGGAGAGTTGGGGTATCAACTGTCAGGAAATTGACCAACAAGATGCGATCGCTGCTTTGGAACGGGAACAATTACGCCAGTTATTCATTCAGTCTGGAGTCTCCAAATTACTCTGGATGGGATTCCACCCAGTAGTTCTGCATTTAGTAGTTCCAGAAGCAATCAGGATCGATCCTCCTCCCACCTGGTCCGAAGATATTTCTGCGAGCGAATTGGAATTGGACGACTGGTCAGAAACTAGGGGAGAAAAATTTGATTTTTGGCGGGGGGCAAGGGGATTTTGGTATGAGATTTGAAGTAGAGGTAATAGGAAAATGTTAGAAGCTTTAGACAGAGGAATTCATGGCTATTTCCCTTTCTCCCATTCACGCCGTTTGAGAAGGGATCACTTTGATGACTGGCTAACTGACGAACTTGACGAAGCAATTGATGAGATTCTAGACGACTTTGAAGATGTTGATCAGTTTCTCACTGCTAGTCAAATGAGCAGAGCAGTCCAGCGCAACCAGGTCTTATCTGGCCAACTTGGATGGCAGTCTCATTATGATGCGATCGTCCGCTTTTTAGCCTCCACAGGCTGCCTTCGACCCAACTACAGCCCTGGTTGGCAAGACTTATCTGAGGCGATCGCCTGTTGGCAGCAAAGACAGGGACTGACTGCCGATGGGATTATCGGACGGAATACTTGGGGTCGAATGCAAAGCCAAATGAGGATGACTCAACCTGAAGGGTCGATTCCTGCCAGCCCCAGAGGAGGCATTACATCTGGGATTGCCTATGAAGTGGCAGCCGGTCAGGAATATGGTCCGAGGTGGAGATCTCGCCGCCCTCCAGGGCTACCAGCATCTGCAAGGCAAGCAAGTCGGACAGGGGCTGCTTTAGCTTATATTGAGCAAATTGCTCGTTCAACAGGCTTAGGTCAAACATTCGTCACAACAGTCCGACATTTGGCTCATACAGAGAGTAAAGGCATATTTGCTCGACCTGCCAATATATTCAATATCCTCCCACCGTCTCAACGGCAAGGTAGACCTTACATCAGTGCTTGGGGAGTATTTCAGTTCAACCGCGATGCTTGGCGTTCACTAGCAGGTGTTTCTCAAACTGCCTTTCCCTGGGATAGTACACCGGATGAAGAGATTGCCCGTCCAATTCGCAAATATGCTGAATTATTTTCACAAGTTACCCGCGCAGGAGGAAGTCCTATAGATGCAGCACGAGGAATTCGATTATGGCACATGAGACCGGCACTCTATCGCAGCTACTTTACCAGTGGTCAAAGACAAGGATTTTCTTCGGCTTGGCAAAGAGTGGATCAGGAACGGCGAATCAAAATTGATAGGCACTTGCGTAATGCAGGGGTTCTTTGAAATTTGAGGGAATTGAAAAATCTTCCTTTTATTTTTCCCTCTGACTTCTTACCCAATTCCGAAATGCTTTTACTAACTCTAGGTAATCCACTGTTTCAGCTTGTTGTAAAAATATGGCAATTTCTAAGATGGGTAAATTAGGAAAAAACTGACTTGTTGGGGAGGTGATATAAGTGCCATTTTGTAATTGTTGGATGAGCAGAGATTCCCCATTATAAACCCAAACCTCTGCCACGCCTAGATCTGCATAAACCTGAAGGCGATTTTGGGAACTGCTGGTGACATCAACTTCTATGACTAAATCTGGTGCAGGGTCTTCATTTAAGTCCAGTCGCTTTTTCCCCCGAACCGCCTCAATATTATCAATGTAAAAACATTCATCCGGTTCTGCACCACTTAACTTAATTGAGGGCGTTTAAAGGTTGTGGACCCCAAGGGTTCTATCCGAATCTGGAGTTCTTCAGCTATTGTCTCAACAAATCGCCCTGCCACTTTCTTGAATCTTTCGTGTCCGGTCGAAGGAGCCATGATTTCTAAATTGCCACGATTGTAGGTCAGCCGCAGACGGCGATCGCTCATTTCTTCTAGCAGCGTTTCGTAGGTTTTCCAGCTAATCCCGGACAGGTGAATTATTTCAGCCGGCGGTGCGAGCAGTGTTGCAGTCATAGATTCAAGCAAAAATCCTATGCTTCCATTTTAGAATAGTGATAACTGATATATGAATAATTCACGACCAGATAGTGCCAATTCTCTCCGTATTAACCAACCAGACTTAGTAATGGTGGCCGTTGCCGGTCAAATTGCCCATCCGGTCGGTCAGACTAATCCCTATCGTATCGGTCATGATGGCATACCCCGAATCCTTCCGGCCACTGGGGGAATTGTCCTCAATCAACGGGTTGGCGATCGCTGTGTGGGTTTAATGGGGGATCATATTGAACCGGGGGTGGCTCTCCATAATAATAGTCGGGAAATTATCGGCAGTCGTCGCGGCCCGAATCTCGCCCTGATTACCTATGCTTGTCTGGGCAATCGCGCTAGAGTCATTACTGGACCTGCCACGGGTCAATCGGGTCTGGTGACGGGAAAACATGGCGGAGTGGACCATGTTTTGGTAGATTTTCCCCCTGCGGTTTTGCGTCGCCTACGGATCGGCGATCGAGTGCAAATCTATAGTTATGGTTTGGGGTTAAAATTATTAGACTATCCAGATCTGCGTTTATTTAACTGTTCCCCCGATTTCCTGCGACGTTGGGGTTTAATTCCCACTGCTCGCGGTTTACAAGTCCCCGTGACTCATTTTATCCCCGCTGCCGCTATGGGTTCAGGATTGGGCAAAAATACGGTCTGGCGTGGTGATTACGATATTCAGCTATTCGATCCACAACTTCGCCGCCGCTATCGTCTTGATACTCTTCGATTCGGCGATTTGGTTGCCATTGGCTCGGCGGATACCCGTCACGGGCCTAGTTACCGTCAAGGTCGGATTACTTTCGGGATTATCGTCCATGGCGATAGTACGGTCAGTGGTCATGGTCCTGGGGTTATGCCTTTATTAACGGGTTGCTGCCAACGTTTACGACCTCTCTACGATAGCAGGGCTAATTTTGCCGCTCTGTTTAATTTGCGATCGCTACCTCCCGCCCAAGTCTATTCTCCTCTGGTCAATTCTTCTGGTATTACCCCTCGGTCTGGGGAAGTTTCTGTTAGTCGCACTTAATTTTTTATGGTTGAGCTAGAAACTCAATTATTGTTAAGTTTTTCTAATTTATTAGCAATTTTTTTCTGTAAACTTTTACAATAATCGGTTATAGCAAATCAAGCTTTGTCTTGATTAAAACCTCGATTTTTTCCCTAATCTATATTCCCAAATTAAATGTTAAGATTGTCCCAATTATTTGCAGAAGTATATTACTGTAATCTTGACAAGACCTTCCTGCCCCTACTTTTATTGATCGTTTCCTATTTCCCAGATAGACGAAGCTTTTATTTAGTCAGAAAACAAGTTAGGAAAGAAAAGACAATGAATAACCAGCATCAGCAAAACCTTGGCTCTTTGTTCACCGCTGCATCCTATCAAGTGGTTTCAGAAATTTATAAGCACGATCATCACTACTGTATCATCCATCTAAAGACAGATCAGGAAAAAAATTATTTAAAAGAATTAAAAAAATCTTTTGTTGAGGTGGATCAATTTGAAGTCAACGGTCAATATTTTATTATTCTCGATGTATCTGGTCAAATTAAATCTTCCGCTCAAGAAATCGCCCAACTCCTCTCGGAAAGAGAACTACAAATTGCCACCCTAGTCGCACTGGGACAGGCTAATAAACAGATAGCCCATCGCTTACATATTAGTGAATGGACTGTTGCTACCTATTTACGGCGAATTTTTGCCAAATTAGGGGTAGATAGTCGTGCCGCTATGGTCTACCGCTGTGCCGCTCTCATTCAACTGTTGCAATCAGATTTCGATGTTCAGGAATTAGCAACTATTTGATTAGCTAAGGTATACCTGAACTTCCCCCCATACATATCTACTACAAGAGCCGACGGGATGGAGCATATTTGCTAGAATAGTAGTCGTGTATATAGGGTTGGCTGAATAAATCTAAAAACCTTGTTGGGTAAGACTTTTAGACCTTTTGTCAATCAAAAAGTACCGGATATGGGAGTGATCGGGGGGGAAAATTCCGGGACTTTTTCGCCGAAAATTAGCTAATTGACCCCCTGAAAATGGGGAAAACCCTACACCCCACACCCCGCCCCCAGGAAAAACTTTTTCAGCAAACCCTATATAGAAAAAGTTCCCCCCCCGTAATTCCCCCCCCGCTGTTCTTCGACCTGATTCCTACCGAGAAGGAGATCAAGTCAAAAAAAGAACCGCCAATTCAAGTCTGAATTGGCGGTTAAAGGGTTGTTTGGCGTTTTTGGGGCGAGTCTCGCTCACCTGCCGTTGAGATAAATTTCCCTCTTGACTAAGTTGGTAGAGCAGGTTTCTTTGTTCTATGTTAAGATGTCGGGGCTTCGTTTTTGGGTCTGATTTGTTTTTGCGTTGATCGGACAATAGCTGATCAGCCTTTCTCTGTCAACTCTTAAGGAGTCGTGCGTTTCATTTTTGAATTGGCGTTGTCCTCCCGACTTCTTTCCACTTGCTTTCCTGAAACTTTTTGTTCTTTGTTCCTTCTTCAGTCCCTCTGTTGAGGGGGCTGAGAACTATTCTGACTATTCAATCCCAGTCTTCTCTCAAGCTCGGCTATCTTTTCCCGCAGAGTTTGATTTTCCTTCTTTAATGCTTTAATTCTGTTGGCTTGTTCTTCGTAAGTCATGGTTCAGATTCTACCACCTTTTTTCTCTACCTCGGTAGTTACGAAATTTCAACTAAAACCCTAAAACCCCAAAACCCTAATAGCCCAACTCCCAAAACCCTACCCCCTATCCCCTAACCTAGCTCCCGTAGTTTATATTAGAGAATAAGCCGTCAGGCAAGATAGGAAATTTTAAGAACAGTTAACTGATTTAGTACACACCGAGAGGAACAAGAGCGTCATGGGTTTATTCGATCGCCTTAGCCGAGTTGTCCGAGCTAACCTCAATGATATGGTGAGCAAGGCTGAAGATCCAGAAAAGATTCTGGAGCAAGCTGTCAGTGATATGCAAGAAGATCTAGTACAGCTGCGCCAAGCGGTCGCTAGAGCGATCGCAGAACAACGACAAACGGAACAAAAATACAGCAAAGAGCAGTCAGAGGCCAATAAATGGGAACAAAGAGCCAAATTAGCCCTTTCTAAAGGGGATGAAACTCTCGCCCGGGAAGCTCTTAAACGCAAGAAAGATTACACGGAAACCGCCGCAATTCTCAAAAATCAACTGGATCAGCAAACGCTACAGGTAGATAGTCTGAGAAAAAACTTGATTGCACTCGAAAGTAAGATTTCTGAGGCAAAAACCAAGAAAAATATGTTAGTAGCTCGCTCTAGAGCCGCAAAAGCTAACGAAGAACTCCAAAAAACCCTCGGCGGTATCGATACCAGTGGTTCCATGTCCGCTTTTGAGCGCATGGAAGAAAAAGTTATGCAGTTAGAAGCCAGTAGTCAAGCTTACGGTGAATTGGGTGGCATCGGCATCGAACAGGAATTCGCTAAACTAGAAGCGGGCAGCGATGTGGATGATGAATTGGCACTGCTAAAAGCGCAAATGTCTGGGGGAGCATTACCCGGTACAACGTCTAGTCAACCCACTTTACCCCAAGCAACCACCGTCAGCGATTCGGCAGTGGATGCGGAGTTAGAGGAATTGCGATCAAAGTTAAAAGAACTGTAAAACTTTAAGATTGTCGAGACGTATTATCTACGGTACGTCTCTATTCATTATTTTGGTTCTTCGGTTCGTGTTATGCAATGTCTTTCTTTATAATGGATGAAACCCATATAGAGAAAAACATTGCTGCGATTTTTGTCAATTGTTTTCCCTCTAGAACGAACTAATCAATTAAGTCTCTTGCCAGATAAGGATTTAGTCGATTTATGCCCCCCGATCGAACCATACCAAGTAACGAAGAACCTGATTTGGGATAATCTATAAACGGGTATTGCTGACTGGCGGCACGGGAGGACTTGGTTTAGGAGTCACTCCGGCGATTTTACCTTAAATGTCGGCTTGAAGGAACCCTCGGTTTTACCTCGGAGATGAAAGGCTCCGCCAATATAGAACAGCACTTCGACAGGCTCAGTGACACGAAGCACAACTCTAAACAGTTGTGTTAAAATCTAAGGGTCAACAGGTTGAAATGCCGCTCACCGAGGGGAAAATCCCGTTGCAATAGTACGGCACTTTTGAGGAGAAAAAAGAAGACAAGAGCCACCCGAAAACTCTTAAAACAGGGGAGTAAGTCTTTTCCCAGACTGAAATAAACTAAAAACATTTGGCCTAAGGCAGATAGGGTAGGGCATACCCGAATCTTGGTTGAAAGACCAAAACGCTGGGAGATCTATCCACGAGTGGACAACTAGATAACAAGTGATATTCTAGTCGGTTCGGATAGAACCTCATTGTGTAAGACGTGAGTAGGGGAAACCAGAAAGCGCAGTGATGAGCTTCGAGAATCCCTCTCATGAGTGCTTCGGGGAGTGTCAAACCATGGCGGTCATCTGACCATGACCTATCGGGAGGAAAGGGAGGTGGGTCGTCTGAAATCTCGGCTGAGTGCGGCGGAATTTGAGCGTATTCGCTTTGTCAGGGTGGATTTAACCCAAGAAACTGCCGTGGCTAGATTAATTGATGATCTCGGTCGGGTCGATGTCTTAATTCATCGAAAATTTTGGGTCTGAAACCCCGTCGTTCTACGACGGCTTTACCGTTAAATACTAGCGCATTTACCAAATATATGCTAAAATGCTCCCCATGGAAAAAGCCTATTCGTTTCGATTTTACCCCACACCCGAACAAGAGTCGCTATTGCGGCGCACTTTGGGCTGTGTAAGATTGGTTTACAACAAAGCTCTCCATCTCAGAACACAAGCTTGGTACGAAAAGCAAGAAAGAGTAGGATATGCTCAAACTTCTTCAATGCTAACCGATTGGAAAAAGCAAGAAGAATTAGACTTTTTAAACGAAGTTAGTTGTGTACCTTTACAACAAGGGTTAAGACACCTACAAACAGCTTTTACTAACTTCTTTGCTGGTCGTACTAAGTATCCTAACTTTAGGAAAAAACATCAAGGAGGAAGTGCCGAATTTACCAAATCTGCTTTTAAATTTAAAGACAGACAAATCTATTTAGCTAAATGCACAGAACCTTTACCGATTCGATGGTCAAGACAAATACCAGAAAGCTGTGAACCAAGTACAGTAACAGTCAGATTACATCCCTCAGGACGCTGGCATATTTCAATTAGATTTGATGACCCAACAATTAAGCCTCTACCAGTAACAGATAAAGCCATCGGAATTGACTTAGGAATTAGTAGCCTTGTGATTACCAGCGATGGTGACAAAGTATCTAATCCTAAGCATTTTAAAAAGCATTATCAGAGACTGCGAAGAGCATCGAAAAGCCTTTCTCGAAAACAGAAAGGCTCAAAGAATCGGGAAAAAGCGAGAATCAAAGTAGCCAGGATTCACGCCAAAATCACCGATAGCAGAAAAGACCATTTACATAAGCTAACCACTCAATTATTTCGTGAAAACCAAACGATTGTAGTTGAGAATTTAGCCGTCAAGAATCTGGTCAAAAACCCGAAATTATCTCAGGCAATATCTGACGTTAGTTGGGGAGAAATTACCCGACAATTAGCTTATAAATGCCGTTGGTACGGGAAAAATTACCTCGAAGTAGATAGATGGTTTCCTAGCTCTAAAAGGTGTAGTAATTGCGGGTATATTGCTGAGAAAATGCCGTTAAATATTCGAGAATGGGATTGTCCAGACTGTGGGACGCACCATGACCGAGATATTAACGCTAGTAAAAACATTTTGGCCGCAGGACTTGCGGTGTCAGTCCGGTTCGCGACCATAAGACCAGAACAGAGTAAATCTGTTAAGGCAGGTGCGAAAAATCCTTCGGGAAAGAAGCAGAAACCCAAATCGTGAGGTTTGGGAATCACCGTCCGTTTACGGCGGTGAGGATGTCAACTAGTCGGGGGTTTTACCATGGGGGCGACGGAGGAGTTTAGCTATGAAGATTGGCTAAAAATGTGCGATTTAAACCTCCATAGCACTTTTTTACGGTGTAAACACTGTTTACGCCCGATGAAACTTCATAATTATGGTCGTATCGTCACTATCGGTTCTCGTGGTGCCGTACAACCGGGGGCGAATTTGGCCGCCTATTGTGCCTCGAAAGCGGCGGTAGTGGCTTTAACCCAAGCGATCGCAGAAGAAACCAAACAGACTAATATTACCGCTAACGTAGTTTTGCCCAGTATTATCGACAGTCCCAGCAACCGGGAAGCGATGGGAGAGGCAAATGCCAAGGACTGGGTTAGTCCCGAATCTCTAGCCGAGGTGATCTGTTTTCTGGCGGGGGAAGGGGCGAAAGACTTGCGCAGGGCGGCAATTCCCGTCTATGGTTCCCTATGAGTGGTTTTTTGTCTTCAGGCTGATACACTGATAACGGCGCTCGCTCTTGCTAAAAATTGGGGTTAATTTATGCTTATTCCGATTCTTATCAGTCTTAGTATCTTGCTTTTATCCTATCTACTCGGTTCGATTCCCACGGGTTATTTAATCGGTAAATACAGCAAAGGTATCGATATTCGTGACTATGGTTCTGGTTCCACTGGGGCCACCAATGTGTTGAGAACTCTGGGAAAATCTGCCGGGGCGACGGTGTTATTAATTGATATGTTGAAAGGAATGGCGGCGGTGGCCCTGGTACGAGGACTATATTTTATGGATGTCAATCCTCTCCCAGAAAGTTGGTATTACTGGTTAATTATCGGGGCAGGATTGGGGGCAGTCATCGGTCATAGTAAATCGATTTTCTTGAATTTTAGCGGTGGTAAATCCGTCGCCACCAGTTTAGGGGTTTTATTAGTGATGAATCCCCTAGTGGCTTTCGGAACTTTTGCTAGTTTTTTAGTTATGCTCGCACTTTTCCGGATTGTTTCTTTAGGTTCGATTATCGGGGCGCTGGTGGTGAATATTTTAATGGTTGTTTTGGGTCAACCTCTCCCCTATATTTTATTTAGTTTGATGGCGGGAATCTATGTGATTGTTCGTCATCAGGGTAATATTAAAAGATTGTTGGCAGGGACGGAACCGAAAATAGGTCAGAAAGTACAGCAATCATCGGAAGTAAGTTAAATAACTGAACTTCCCCGTTGACAAAAGGCCATAACCTGTGCTGTATCAGGCATTAAGAGAATTTCCGCCGCTCCGTTACTGGGTACAAATCAGGGAAACCCCCAATAAATCTAAAAACCTTGTTGGGTAAGACTTTTAGACTTTTGGGAAATCAAAAAGTACCAGACCTGGGAGTGATCGGGGGGAAAATTCAGGGACTTTTTCCCTGAAAATTAGGTAATTGACACCCTCAAAATCGGTAAAACCCTACACCCCACACCCTACACCCCACACCCTACCCCCACGAAAAACTTTTTCAGCAAACCCTAATTAATTTGCAAGAGTTATACATGGCTATCATTCTAACAAATTGAGAGAATTCTTGTTCATTGAGAGATGTTACAAATTACATGGGTACATTAAGAAAAGTCAATGGGTGTATCCATTGATGGATAAGGGTTTTCGGCTATTGTAGTAGATATGTATGGGGGAAGTTCAGTTATACTATTTAAATAGGGCTGGCTGAATATCAGTGAAAGCCTGGCTAGAAAAGGGTTTAGGGACTTTTTTTTCAAGAAAAGTGCCAGAAACAAACGTTGAGAAATCGATCCGAGGGACTCAAAACCCTTGCACTTTCATTAGCGCTCGCCAGATAAAAGTCAGAAACTAAGTGACGAAACTACCATTTTGCCAACTGTGTGGCTTCTAGATTCCCTCTGGGGACTTATTCAGCAAACCCTAAATATGTGGCAGTTCAGGGGGAACTGGAATAGGTGTAGGAGCTGCCGCACCTATTCCAGTCAGTTTATTCGTGTTGCAAACGTTCCAACGCAGCCACCAGCGCATCCACCTCGGCTTTAGTATTGTAGAAGGCCAAGGAAGGGCGCACCGTTGCCTCTAGACCAAAGCGTCGCAGAATGGGTTGAGCGCAGTGATGGCCTGCCCGCACGGCAATCCCTTCCCGGTTCAGGGCCTGTCCGATGACTTCCACATCAAATCCCTCCAGCACAAAGGAAAGCACGGCGGCCTTATCGGTTGCCGTCCCAATCAAACGCAACCCCGGAATGGTTGCTAGTCCCGCAGTGGCATACTCCAGAAGTTCATGCTCGTAATTGGCAATGGTGGCCAAACCAATCTGCTGAACATAATCCAAGGCCGTCCCTAGGCCAACGGCATCGGCAATATTGCCCGTTCCGGCCTCGAAGCGAGTGGGAGCCGCCTGATACACGGTGCGCTCAAACGTCACATCCACGATCATGTTGCCGCCGCTTTGCCAGGGAACCGTGGCATTCAACAGGTCTTCTTGACCATAAAGTACCCCGATCCCTGTCGGACCAAAGACTTTATGCCCAGAAAAGACGAACCAATCACAGCCTAATTGTTGAACATCGATCGGAATGTGGGAAACCGATTGAGCGCCATCTAACAAGACTTTGGCCCCGACCCGATGGGCTAAGTCAATGATTTGTTTGGCGGGGGTAATGGTTCCCAAGGCATTGGAAACATGGGAAAAGGCCACCAGTTTTGTGCGAGAGTTGAGTAATTGTTGGTACTCTGCCAGTAAAATCTGCCCGTGGTCATCCACGGGGACAACCCGCAGTTTTGCTCCCGTTTGGGCAGCTAGCTGCTGCCAAGGCACAATATTGGCATGATGTTCTAGATGGGTGAGGACAATCTCATCCCCCGCTTGCAGGGTTTGTTGTCCCCAGCTTTTTGCCACCAGATTAATGCCTTCCGTTGTCCCCCGCACGAAAATGATTTCGTTGGCAGATGAGGCATTGAGAAAACGGCGTACCGTATCTCTGGCCGCTTCGTAAGCATCGGTGGAGCGAGCCGCTAATTCATGGGCCGCACGATGCACATTGGAATTTTCATGGCTATAGAAATGAACGAGGCGATCGATGACTGCTTGGGGCTTTTGAGTTGTTGCGGCATTGTCGAACCAGATCAGTGGTTTGCCATTGACCCGTTCTTGCAGGATGGGAAAATCCTGGCGAATGGTATGAACATCAAAGAAGCTAGGTCGTTGAACGCTTCGCCCGCTGGCATGGGGGACAAAAAGGGGATCGATCGCTGGGACTTGAACAAGCTGGCCCGGTTTGGCCACTACCGCCGGAAGGTCGGGGATTTTTGTTTCTAACTCTTCGATGAAGTAGAAAGAGGGGGTGGCTAAGGGTACAGCGAAGGGTTTACCCTGAGCTACGTCGAAGGGAACTATGGGCTGTTCGCCCACAGCAGCTGGGTAGGTTGCTGCGGTGGATGGCACCAGATCACCCGGCTCTGTACTCAACCCCTTCGCCGCCCCGGCCTTAAGGTCGTGCCGTTGTAGTTCTTGAATTATCGTCTGGGCGAGATGCTCAAAAACTTCAGGTTGGAATAAGGGGTTAAGAGAAATGTTCTCGACCTCAGTTGGGGCAGTCGTGGGCGGGGATACAGCGGGTAGATTCCCCCCCGCCTTTTCAGGGATCAGTTCGGGGTTAGTCATAGTCGTAGATGTGGTATTGGTTGACATCAACGTTCTCCAGTACGGCCGCCGCATCGTCGGTCAACACTGCCAACGAACAGTAGAGGGAGACTAGGTAAGAGGCGATCGCCTTGCGACTAATCCCCATAAATCGCACCGACAAGCCAACTCCCTGTTGACCGGGTAAATTGGGCTGATAGAGACCGACCACCCCTTGACGGCTTTCTCCTACCCGCAATAACAAAATATTGGTTTTGCCTTGTTCATTCACGGCCAACTTATCGGAAGGAATCAAAGGCACGCCCCGCCAGGTAATAAACTGAGACCCGAATAATGACACCGTAGCAGGAGGTACACCCCGTCGGGTTGCTTCTCGGCCAAAGGCCGCGATCGCTTTGGGATGGGCGAGGAAAAATGCCGGTTCCTTCCACACCTTCACCAGCAACTCATCCAAATCGTCTGGCGTGGGCGCACCATTGCGAGGTTGTACTTTCTGGGAATCAACAATATTGTTGAGCAATCCGTACTCATGGTTGTTGATCAACTCATTTTCTTGACGTTCCTTCAGCGTTTCAATCGTCAGGCGCAATTGTTCATGGATCTGATCGTGGGGACTGCTGTAGAGATCGGACACGCGAGTGTGAACATCCAGTACCGTATTCACCGCACTCAAGAAATACTCCCGGGGGGTCTCTTCGTAATCCACAAAGGTTTCGGGCAGCTCCCGCTCATCTCGTTCAGAGCAGGCCACCTCAACGCGGGAAGCATCCCTGACTTTGTTGAGACGATAAATCCCCGCTTCAACGGGTAGCCAATGCAAGAGGCGAACGAACCAACGGGGCGAAATGGTCAATAACTGAGGAACGGTCTTCGTGGCATTGGCTAACTGCCGAGCGGCAGCATCTCCCAAAGCCAGTTGCAATTCATGATCTTGGGTATAGGTCATTGAGTTAAATCCTCCAATTTAAGAAAAAGTAACAAAGCGACTGTCATGGCCGAACATTCACAGTCGGACAGCCCTTCAAATTCCAGAGCCGTCATCAAACATTTCCTGTCGTAGTTGAGCCTGGGAGATAAAACCCCCCGGCGGCACACTGCGGGTTAACCAAACATTTCCACCGATGGTGGCGCCCCGACCGATAGTTACCCGACCGAGAATCGTTGCACCTGAGTAAATCACCACATCATCTTCAATAATCGGATGACGGGCTTGACCTTTGATCAAACTGCCCGATTCGTCCCGGGGAAAGCTTTTCGCGCCGAGCGTGACCGCTTGGTAAAGGCGCACGCGATCTCCAATCACCGTGGTGGCCCCAATCACCACCCCCGTCCCATGATCGATAAAGAAACTATTGCCGATCGAGGCACCGGGGTGAATGTCAATCCCCGTTAAGGAATGACCAATTTCACTGATAATCCGCGCCAACAACGGCGAGTCCAACCGATACAGGGCATGGGCAATGCGGTGATAAGTGATTGCCGTTACCCCGGGGTAACAAAACAATACTTCATCTAAATTTCTGGCTGCCGGATCACCTCGATAGGCCGCCGTGATATCCGTTTCCAGTAGAGCTTTCAGATGGGGTAATTGAGTGGCAAAGGCTTGTACCGTTTCTTGGGCGTGCGTCTCAATCTGGTCTGCATGCAAGTGCAACTGTGACCCCAGCAACCACTGTTCGCGACAAACTTGGTGATGCAGCAGTTGCAGGACTTCATTGAGGGTATGACCGATAAAATAGCGGCTGGATGTTTCGCCTAAATCGGGATTGCCAAAGTGATAGGGAAAGAGAACGGCACGCAGTCGATCGACAATCCGAAATAAGGCCTCACGGGAGGGCAAGGGGAAATGGCTTCGTGATTGAGACCAACTGTGGAACGACTCGCCACGAGGTTTGGACAATTGAGCGATAATCTCATCGAGAGCCAAGGACAGGGGCGGTTGGGAGAGAGCGCTGGAACTGCTCGGATACTCGCTCGTCATGGGAAATTTTGGGTCTGAAACCCCGCCGTTCTAGGTTGGCTTTACGTTAGAATTAAAAGGCCAGTCTCGAAAACCAAGTGGACGGCGCAGCACCTTGAAAACTGGGCTTAGGGGGTTCCGACCAGAAAAGCTTGGCCGGGTAAAAAGTCGCGCGCAACAAGTACAAGAAGCTATAGGCGGTCAACGTACCGTGGGACACACGGAATCGGGCTTCTGAAATGGGGCGAAAGTCTGTGGACTCTGTGTAAGACAGTACATGGTTTTTTAACTGTGGTATGCGACGGTGGTGGAAGCAGAAACTTAAATCGTGAGGTTTAGGAATCGCCGCACTTTTAGGGCGGCGAGGATGTCAAGCCACGAACCCTTGCTCATTAAATACCCCTTGGAACAGGATGGAACTCAAGTACCGTTCTCCGGAATCTGGCAAAATCACGACAATGGTTTTGCCTTGGTGTTCGGGTTGTTCTGCCAAGCGAGCGGCGACGGCAGCGGCGGCACCGCAGGAAATGCCAGAGATAATCCCTTCTTCCTTGGCCAACCGTTGGGCATAAAGAATGGCCTCTTCGTTGGCAACGGTTTCAATCCCATCCACGAGGGATAAATCCAGAACTTCGGGAATAAACCCCGCCCCAATGCCCTGAATTTTGTGAGGGCCAGACTTTAAGGGCTGACCTGCCCGGGCTTGGGATAGTATGGGGCTGGCTTCTGGCTCCACCGCTACCGATAAAATCGGTTTTCCTTGGGTTTTTTTGATATAGCGCGAAACTCCCGTAATGGTTCCGCCCGTTCCCACACCCGACACGAGAATATCGATCGCCCCATCTGTGTCCTGCCAAATTTCGGGGCCGGTGGTTTCCTCATGGATGCGGGGATTGGCCGCATTGCGGAACTGTTGCAACAACACATAGCGAGTGGGATTAGATGCGGCAATTTCTGCTGCCTTTGCCACTGCTCCGGTCATGCCTTTAGTCCCTTCTGTTAACACCAGATTGGCCCCATAGGCGAGCAACAGTTTGCGCCGCTCCAAGCTCATGGTTTCAGGCATGGTCAGGGTGAGGGGAATCCCCTTAGCGGCGGCTACAAAGGCTAGGGCAATGCCTGTATTGCCACTGGTAGGTTCCACCAGTTCTTTGCCCGGCCCTAATAATCCCCGTTGTTCTGCATCCCAGATCATGGCCGCACCAATACGACATTTGACCGAATAGGCCGGATTGCGACCTTCAATCTTGGCCAGAACCGTGGCGTGACTGTTGCCAACGATTCGATTAAGGCGCACTAGAGGAGTCCGCCCGATCGACAAACTGTTATCCGCGAACCATTTCTTACTCACAAAATGGCAACTCCATGATTAAAATACGACAGTTCACCAGATTGGTTCATCTTAGATTCATTTAAAATTCACTTGAACTTCATTTTGAATCCATTTGAAATTCATCTTAGCCTATGCACTATCAACCTCTGGTCAAGTTAAACAAATCTTTACAATCAAGCGGGGTGGGACCATGAGGTTGAACGAATCCGCATCAGTCTCCACCGTTCAGCCGAGCCGTTGGACTTACCCTGATGGTGCTGGTTGGTCAATTGATTCTTGGCTCATCTGAGTTCAGTATGCTAAAGATCGAAGACAAATTTCTCAAACAGTTTTCATACAATGATTTCGGCTCTCGATAACCTTCCTGTTGGATTTTAGGCTCTGTAATCTTTAGCAAGAAAGAGATTGAGTTTTTCTAAATTTATAAATGGCATACTAAATTGGGATCAGTCTGATTCTTCTGGTCATCATGGCTTTTTAACTCTGTCTAACTTCCACGGTAAAATTAAAATCCGAGGAAAAGCAAGGGGCTCTTCTGGTTTTTGTGTGAAAGGAAGAAGAATAGGGATAATTTGGGTGCATCTCAATTTTGTCGAAATATCTAGAGGACATTTTGGGCGCACGCGGTGCGCCCCTACCATTGGCGCAATCATATTATTGTAGGGGCGAATTGCATTCGCCCTCTTTGAATAACTGCTGCTGCTCACCATAGGTGAGGGAAAGTCATAAATAGGAGATGCAGCCGATAATTTTCGGGAAATATAGTCTTTAAAGCCTTGTCTGGCAAGACTCCTACGAATGATAAGCACCGATTATCACACAAAGTCGAGGAGAGCCAAATTAGGAGTGCATTCCATTGTGATTGAGGCGTACCATTTTCCCTGTTTAAACATGATTGTGCAGGTTTTAGGTATTCCCCAATCCCTTGCTGGCTCTTCTGGTTTCTGTGTGGAAACGAGGTCTATACTGATAGAATATCCGCAAAATAGTCCTAAAAGTCTTGCCCAATAAGCACTTTAATATTCCATAAGCAAAAATTATCACACAAAGTCGAGAAGGTCCCTCTCAACAAAATTGGAGGCCTATTTCATTAAGTTGACACCAATGGCACGCGATGCGCCCCTACCATTGGCGCAATAATATTATTGTAGGGGCGAATTGCCTTCGTCCTCTTTTAATAACTTCTGCTGCTCACCTATATGTGAGAGAAAGTCACAAATAGGAAATGCACCTTTCCTGATCCCCCTAAATTCCCCTTAAAAAGGGGGACTTAAAGCTGAAAAAAGGGGCTTTGCGCCCCCAAAAATCTTTAGTCAACGGATTAAAAATCTACACCAGACTATAGACAATTACTAAACCCAAAACTGCGGCAAAGACAATTAAAGCGTAGAATTGGGCGCGACCATTTTCGAGGTATTTGAGACCTTCACCACTGACAAGAGTAGCTAAACCAGTTAAATTCACTGCCCCATCGATAACGCGATAATCCACTTCCATAATTTGCCGTGCGAGACGACGACAACCCTGGACAAAAACTCGATCATACAGATTATCAATGTACCACTTGTTCAGGGAAAAACGATACAGAGCGGGGAATTTTTCGGCAATAGTTGCGGGGTCAATTTTCTTCTGGAGATACATCAAAGAAGCGACAGTAATCCCGATTAAAGCAATCCCTACCGAATTACCCGCCATGATTAAAAACTCTGTCCAATCAAAAGCATGAACTTCTTCCACTACTTCGTTAGGAACATGAATAAAACCCTCGAAGAAATTCTGCCAAGGTTTACCCACCAAACCGATTAACAAAGAGGGAACCGCCAAAATCATGAGAGGTAAAGTCATAGTAATTGGCGATTCGTGGGGTTCATGGGCATGATGGCCGTGGTTGTCTTCTTCCTGTGCTTCCGAGTCCAATTGCTTAACATTCATTGCCCCCGGTCCAAAGGCCGGAATCGCACCCGCATTGGCTAACAGTCGGCGTTTAATCTCCTTATTAGTGCCTCTAAACTCCCCTTCAAAGGTGTTAAAGTACATCCGGAACATATAAAAAGCTGTTAAACCGGCAGTACCCCAACCGATTAACCATAAAGCTGGGTTCGCCTCAAAAGCTAAACCGAGAATTTCATCCTTCGACCAGAAACCAGCGAAAGGAGGAATCCCACAGATGGCCAGAGTTCCTACCAGGAAAGTTAGGGCAGTAATGGGCATATACTTGCGTAAACCGCCCATCATCCGCATATCTTGGGCTAAAACCGGCTCATGACCGACCACATCCTCCATACCGTGGATGACCGAACCGGAACCGAGGAACAACATCGCTTTAAAATAAGCGTGGGTCATCAGGTGGAATAACCCCGCACTATAAGCGCCGATACCCATAGCCATAACCATATAACCCAATTGGGAGATGGTGGAATAGGCTAAACCCTTTTTGATATCATTCTGGGTGAGGGCGATACTTGCCCCGAGAAAGGCAGTAAAAGCGCCCGTCCAAGCAATTACCGTCATCGCCGTGGGAATTGGCTCAAAAACGGGATACATCCGGGCAATCAGGAAAACTCCGGCGGCCACCATGGTGGCGGCGTGAATCAGGGCCGAAATCGGGGTCGGACCTTCCATGGCATCCGGTAGCCAGACATGAAGGGGAAATTGGGCTGATTTGGCCACGGGGCCAAGGAAGACTAAAACGGCGAATAATGCCGCTAAACTGCCGGCAATGGCTCCAGAAGAGACTAATTCCTCTAGACGTTCACCCATGATATCAAACTCGAAGCTGCCGGTGGCCCAGAAAAGACCCAGCATTCCTAGTAATAAGCCAAAATCACCGACGCGGTTGGTAACAAAGGCTTTTTGACAGGCCTCGGCGGCCGCCGGACGAGTGAACCAGAAACCTACCAGCAGATAGGAACACATCCCTACCAATTCCCAGAAAACGTAGATCTGGACGAGGTTGGGACTGATGACCAAACCGAGCATAGAACTGCTAAAAATGCTCAGATAGGCGTAAAAACGCACATAACCGGGGTCGTGGGCCATGTAACCATCGGTATAAATCATCACCAAAAAGGCCACGGTGGTGACGATAACCGACATTAAAGCGCTGAGGTGATCGATCGTATAACCCATTTTCAGGTGAAAGTTACCCGCCGATGCCCAATCGATCATTTGGGTATAGGGAGCGTGTCCATTGATTTGACTCCACAGCAGCGCAAAAGACAGCACCATCGACGCGCCGAGGGTAGAAATGATCAATACAGCATTCACCTGTCGCAGACGATTGGTGACTTCATTAAAGGAAATTAAGCCCGCGCCGACTAGGGTAGCGCCTACCAAGGGTAGGACGGGAACTAGCCACGCGTACTGATAAAGCGGTTCCATTCAGTAAATACCTAGTTTACAACTTCATACTATTTGGTTTATCTTCATCTATTGTGACATAGGTTAATTCTTAAGAAAGTGTTTATCTCAAATGTCGGAGTCAAGACCCTCGCTTTTAGCGACGGGATGAAAGCACGACACTTCGACAGAGCTTCGGTGGCCACACTTCGACACATTTCGACAGGCTCAATGTAAAAGCTCAGTGGCCACACTTCGACACATTTCGACAGGCTCAATGTAAAGGCTCAATGTCAACTAAAATCTTGACAATCTGTGCTGTACAGGTTAACTTAAAAGAAGTTGTTTGAGGTCGATAAACAATGATTGTCTTAGAAATGAAAGCCGTGGTCAAACCAAGTCAGTGTTCTGCCATCGATGAAGCTATTCGTACAGTACAATTCATCAGAAACAAAGCATTAAGGCTTTGGATGGATGCCAAGAGAGAAGACAAAATCGATAAATATTCTCTCAATAAATATTGAGCAGTTCTCGCCCAACATTTCAAGTTTGTCGATGCTTTAAATTCTACTGCTAGACAAGCATCAGCAGAACGGGACTGGTCAGCTATTGCTCGTTTCTATGATAATTGTAAGAAAAAAAATAAAAGGTAAAAAAGGTTATCCCAAATTTCAGAAAAATAATCGTTCTGTGGAATATAAAAACTGTGGAGGTCAACTATCGGAGGATAGAAAAAAAATTACTTTCACAGATAAGAAAAACATTGGCACGGTTAAACTAAAAGGAACTAGAGACCTAAACTTTTACCCTATTGACCAAATTAAACGAGTTAGGATTGTTAAACGAGCAGATGGTTATTATGTCCAATTTTGCCTAAGCGTTGATATTCGGGAATATGCTAAACCCCTAGAACCAACTAAAAGATGTGTAGGATTGGATGTAGGTTTAAAAGTTTTCTACGCTAATAGTGATGGGGAAACAGTAGAAATACGGCAATACTATCGCCAGGCGGAAAAAAGATTAAGCCGTTTGAATCGGAAGAAATCCCAAAAGTTTAGAAAAGGTCAACCCCAATCAAACAACTACCAAAGGGACAGAAAGAGAGCTGCTAGAAAACATTTAAGAATAAGTAGGCAACGTAGAGGCAATGCCCTCAAAAGAGGCATGGCGCGTCATTAAATCTAACGATTTCATCGCTCAGGTCAACTTAAATATTCAAGGCATGGTAAAAAACTCTAAACTAGCTAAATCTATTAATGATGTGGCTTGGTCAACACTTCGACAAAGCTCAGTGTTAACTTTTCGACAACGGTTAGAATATTTTGGCTTTAAATATGGTAAGGCTACCGTAGCCATACCATCCCATAACACGAGTCAAAATTGCTCTAATTGTGGTCAAAAAGTCCCTAAATCTCTATCCACAAGAACCCCTATTTGTCCTCACTGTGGCTATGTAGAAGATAGAGATATTAACGCCGCTATCAACATTCTGAAAAGGGGACTAAGTACGGTGGGACACACAGAAACTGATACACTTGGGGAGAGATTCCCTCTGACTTGATTGGATAGGTCCTGTCAGGTTAAGGAAACTCAGCGGAACCAAGAATCCCGAAGCGCTTAGTGCGAAGGGAGTGTCAACAAATAACCACGAAAGCAAGGAAACGATCAAAGGCTCTTCGTTACTCTTTATGCTAAATCAACATACAAGATGCCAAGACAAGATACTTCTAACCCAAAAATTACAAAAGTTTCTAAAGCCATAGCCTCTTCTTTTTATTAGTTTAAGTTTATTGTTGATTCCCTCGACCACCCCATTCGTTGTTCTTCGCTCAAAATAACTAATGATTTCTCCAAACCAGTTTCGGATTGTTTGAAAACTCTTGGTAAAAACACTGGAGGATTTTGCCAACCATTCCGAGATGGATAGCAGTCCTTCTGTCGGATTCTTTGAGGTTTCGTAAATCTTTCTGAATTCTTCCTTTAATTCGTGCATCTCTTTCAAATTTGGCCAAGTTTTTTTGATAGCTTCTAGTTTGATTTTTTGGGGTTCCGTTAAATCTTCTTCATTTTTTAACAGGCTATATTTACTTCGCTTTAAAACTTCTAGCTTGGCTTCTTTTTCCGCTTTATGTTTTTTATTTTTCTGCGCTTCTACGGCTCTTTTTTCCGCAAAGATATTAATAGTTTTATCCTCTGGTTAAAAACCACAGCAGACAGTCTTAATTAAACTTATATGAAACTACTTTACACCTTAACAGCCTACCCCCCCGCCATCGGTGGAGCGCAACTGCATCAACATCTTTTAGCCCAAAAACTGCACCAAAAACACCCAATTCAAGTTATTACCCATTGGAACCAAAATCGCACGGATTGGCTGCTAGGAACTACCCTTAAAGCACCCCAAAAAAGTCAAAATTATACAATCGATCATATTCCAGTTCATCAAATTGGCATCAGTCTTCAGGATAAACTTAAACTGTTGCCTTATCTGTCTATATATTATCCCTTAATGTCTCTTGCTCTGCCCAAAATTGCCGATATTTTAGAGAGTTATTTAACTAATTATGCTCAAGATAAAGATTTAATTCATAACGTCAGAATTGGTCGCGAGGGACTCAGTTACGCTTCCTATAATCTCGCTAAAAAACTAGATATTCCCTTCGTTTTCACCCCTGTGCATCATCCCCGGTGGTTGGGATGGCGCTATCGAGAATATATTAAACTTTATCAATTAGCTGATGCGGTGATTACCCTAACCAATAGCGAAAAACAAATCCTGATTCAATTAGGAGTAAAAGAAGACAAAATTCATACCACTGGAGTCGGTCCAATTCTTGCCGCTAATGCCTATCCCGAAGATTTTAAACAACGTTATCAAATCAATGAACCGATGGTACTTTTTTTGGGGCAACACTATCCCTACAAAGGTTATCAGCAACTCCTGCAAGCAGCTAGTCAAATTTGGCAAAAAATCCCCGAAACGAAATTTGTTTTTGTCGGTCCACGCCTGGGCAATTCTGAACAGATTTACGCTCGATATCAAGACCCTAGAATTATTCGTTTAGGTAGTGTGGATTTACAGACCAAAACCGACGCTTTAGCTGCTTGTACTCTCCTCTGTGTGCCTTCAACCCAAGAAAGTTTTGGAGGAGTCTATACAGAAGCCTGGAGTTTTGCTAAACCCGTTATCGGTTGTGATATTCCTGCGGTTGCTGAGGTGATTTCTCAAGGGGTTGATGGCTTTTTAGTACCCCAAGAATCTCAAGCCATAGCAGAGACAATTTGTCAGGTATTATTAGCTAATAATTTAGCCGCTAGTCTCGGAATGGCTGGTCAAAGAAAAGTAGAAGAAAAATTCACTTGGCAACGACTAGCAGAAAAAACCGAGCAAATTTATCGATATTTACAAGCAGGGTAATCGCACGTTGTTTTGTTTGACATCCTCACCGCCGTCAACGGACGGTGATTCCTGGCCACGCTACCTTTTTAGGGTAGTCGCGTCAACGGGGTTGACGCGACCCAGGATGCCGCTACCTTAGCGGTAGTCTTACGCTTTCCGACCCGTCCGGTTTGATTGTCCGAATGCCCGACGGCCACTTTGAACAAGTCGAAAAAATCTCATGTTCAACCTTATTTCCTAGAAAGTTTTACTGGTTCAAGGCCGAATTTGAAGTTTAACCTCTGCCAGACAAGCCAGACAAAGTTAAGTTATGTTAAGATGACTCAGAATGCGTCCCTGTCCCATTCAGAAATCTCATGACTCAACCGCAAGCGCAACGCATCCTCTACGTTAGACTCCCCTGTAACCCCATTTTCCCTATCGGTGTCGTTTACCTTTCCGACCACGTTCATAAACTATTCCCCGACATCGAACAAAGGATTTTTGACCTTGGTACCGTCCCCCCCTTAGACTTTAACCAAGCCCTCGATCGCTGTGTTGACGAATTTCGGCCTACCCTGCTAGTATTCTCTTGGCGCGATATTCAAATATATGCCCCCGTCGGTGGTCGCGGTGGCAATCCCCTGCAAAACGCCTTTGAATTTTACTACGCTAAAAACCCCCTAATCAAGCTGCGAGGTGCTTTAGGAGGTTTAAAGGTGACAACCGCCTACTACGGCGAATTATGGCGCAATCAGGGACTAATTCGCCGAGGGTTGCAGCGGGCCAGAAAATACCACTCCGAAGCGCGAGTTATCGTCGGAGGTGGTGCCGTCAGTGTTTTCTACGAACAACTAAAAACCAAACTGCCCACAGGAACAATTGTATCAGTGGGAGAAGGGGAAACCCTGCTAGAAAAATTCCTCTCCGGCCGCGACTTTAGCGATGAACGTTGTTATGTCGTCGGAGAAACCACACCTAGGCCGCGTTTAATCCACGAATCCCCCACCCCGTTAGAAAAATCCGCTTGTAACTACGACTACATCGCCAGTATTTGGCCGGAATTTTCCTACTATTTCCAAGAAAACGACTTTTATATCGGGGTACAAACCAAGCGCGGCTGTCCCCATAACTGCTGCTACTGCATCTATACCGTCGTCGAAGGGAAACAAGTACGCATTAATCCCGCCGAGGAAGTAGTTAAGGAAATTCGCCAATTATACGACCGCGGCATTCGCAATTTCTGGTTTACCGATGCCCAATTTATCCCCGCCCGAAAATTTATCGACGAGGCAGAGGAACTATTAGAAAAAATCCTCGCCGCTGGGATGAAAGATATCCGTTGGGCTGCCTATATTCGTGCCGATAATCTCACCCCGAAATTGTGCGATTTAATGGTAAAAACAGGCATGAACTACTTTGAAATTGGTATCACCAGTGGCTCTCAGGAATTAGTCCGTAAAATGCGTATGGGCTATAATTTGCGGACAGTTCTGCAAAATTGTCGAGACTTAAAAGCGGCGGGTTTTAATGATCTGGTTTCAGTAAATTATTCCTTTAATGTCATTGATGAAACCCTGGAAACTATTCGTCAAACCATCGCCTATCATCGAGAATTAGAAAATATTTTTGGAGTCGATAAAGTGGAACCAGCCATCTTTTTTATCGGACTACAACCCCACACCCATCTAGAAGAATACGCCCTCAAAAAAGAAATTATTAAACCCGACTACGATCCCATGAGTTTAATGCCCTGGACAGCCAAAAAACTGCTCTGGAATCCTGAACCTTTGGGGTCATTCTTTGGCGAAGTTTGTCTGCAAGCATGGCGACAAAATCCCGATGATTTTGGACGAGAAGTGCTGAAAATTTTGGAAGCAAGACTAGGGAAGGCTGATTTAGAATCCGCTTTAACCGCACCGATAGAAACTAAGGAAAAGGTCTTAACTGCTGCTTAAAAATTAATTTTAGTCAATCCCAAGGCAGCAATTAGCGTTAGCATGAGTCTGAAATCAGGAGATGATCAAAATTCCTTTACCGGTAACTGCAAAATGACCGACCATCGCCCCCATTGGCTAGAATTAGCGGAATATATCGCCCTAGGATTAACCCTGCTTACCCTTATGGCCATGGGTGCGGGGTTTTTGCCTTTGTTCCTCCTAGTTGTGACTTTCGGGTTGAATATTCTCAATCGTCTCCGAGAAAGAACCCTGCAACGTCAACGCTTAACTGAGATGACCGGTCAATTACAGAGTCAGTGGGAAGAAGAAAAAGAAGCTTTATCAGCACAAATACAGTCCCTGAGTCCCGCGGTGGCCAGGGATAACGCCCATGCGGTCGCAGAATTAGAGGAGAATATTCTCGCCCTCGAACAGTCCTACAATCAAATTATTCAATATATCAACCGTAACCTTCTCCTGGAACGCATCGAACATCTAGAAAAATCCTACGGTCGCTTACACAGAGAGATTTTGCCGATTAACGAAGAATCGGCGGATATTAGCGCAACAAAAGCGGAAAATGAGCCACAAATCACCCTACCCGCCCTTAATTTAACTCCCACTTCCCCCCCCGTCGATATACCCCATTGGCACTATTATCGCCGTCTGACCGCCCATCGGGAAATGATTACAGCGATCGCAATTACCGACGATCAACGGTTTTTAATTAGCGTTAGTTGGGATCGTACCCTAAAAATCTGGGATTTTGCGAGAGGAACCCTGATTAATACGGTTGAAGCTCACGATCAGGGCATTTTAGCCCTAGCAGTCACCGGAAACGGCGATTATCATCTAGCGACGGGAGGATTCGATCAAACCGTTAAATTATGGACTTTAGCCGGCGATGCCAGTAGTCTGGAATTAAATCAAATTTTCCTCGGTCATCTCGGTTCGATTCATGGCCTGGATTTTGCCCCCCGTTGGCATTTTTTGGTTAGCGGTAGTTACGATCAAACCCTAAAACAGTGGAATTTAGAGCAGGAAAACGAAGCATTTAGCTCCTATGACAGTCTAGGGGCAATTTATGCCCTAGCAGTGGCTCCTAATCAAGATTTTATTGCCGCGGCCGGGGGTGATGGCACTGTCACCCTCTGGCAATTGGGATCGGGAGCAAAAATCGCCGTCTTATCTGGTAACGTTTCTTCGGTGCAGAGTCTGGCGATCGCTGCCGATAGTCAGATTATTGCCGCTGGTTGTGTGGATGGGACGGTGAAAATCTGGCGATACGACTGCGAGAAAAGCGGTCATTTTGCGCCAATTAGGGTGATCAATGCCCATAATGGTCAGGTGACAAGCTTGCTATTCGGAGAGGAGGGTCAATGGTTATTTACCGGGGGAACCGACGGAGAGATTAAAATCTGGTTAGCCAATTATCAACAGGCGATCGCAACTCTCAGCGCCGCCGATGGGCGATCATCGCCCATCTCCAGTTTAGTTCTCAGCCCCGATTATTGCCACCTAGCGGCGGCCGCGGCCGACGGCAGCATCACCATCTGGGAAAATATCACTTAATGGTCGATCGAACTAGAAAAATTGTATAATGTAATGTCCCGGACTCGGTCGGGCCAGCTTGACCCCAAGAAAAAGTGACTGAGTTAACTGTCGTTTCTGCCCAATAGTTGTCATCGGGGCATCGAGAACGCGAGAGCGATCGCTTATCCCAGATCATTACCCATAGTAAAAGATTCAGAATGAAGACTCCAACAGATCAAAGATTTGATTACGTCAAAATCGGTTTAGCGTCCCCCGAAAGAATTCGGCAATGGGGAGAAAGAAACCTGCCTAACGGTCAAGTCGTCGGAGAAGTAACCAAACCAGAAACGATCAACTATCGGACTCTCAAACCGGAAATGGATGGGTTATTCTGCGAGAAAATTTTTGGCCCCTCGAAAGACTGGGAATGTTGGTGTGGTAAATACAAACGCGTCCGTCACCGGGGAATTGTCTGTGAACGTTGCGGGGTGGAAGTCACCGAGTCCCGGGTACGTCGTCATCGCATGGGTTTTATCAAATTAGCTGCCCCCGTCACCCACGTTTGGTATCTCAAAGGTATTCCCAGTTATCTCAGTATCCTGCTCGATATGCCCCTGCGGGACGTGGAGCAAATCGTCTATTTTAATGCCTATGTGGTTCTCGATCCGGGTAATGCCGGCAATCTTAGTTATAAACAACTCCTCAGCGAAGATCAATGGTTAGAGATCGAAGAAGAAATCTACGCGGAGGATTCGGAATTAGTCGGCATTGAAGTGGGTATTGGGGCCGAGGCTATCCAAAGACTCTTACAGGAAATTAACCTGGAAGAAGAAGCGGAAAGACTGCGGACGGAAATTGTCGAAAGTAAGGGGCAAAAACGGGCAAAATTAATTAAACGTCTCCGGGTAATCGATAACTTTATCGCCACGGGTTCTCAGGCAGAATGGATGGTTTTAAGCGTAATTCCCGTGATTCCCCCCGATTTACGCCCCATGGTGCAGTTGGACGGCGGCCGTTTTGCCACCTCTGACCTGAACGATCTCTACCGTCGGGTGATTAACCGCAATAACCGTTTATCCCGTCTGCAAGAAATTCTCGCCCCCGAAATTATCGTCCGCAACGAAAAACGGATGTTACAGGAGGCCGTCGATGCTTTAATTGATAACGGTCGTCGTGGTCGCACGGTGGTGGGGGCCAATAATCGCGCCCTGAAGTCTTTATCGGATATTATCGAGGGTAAACAGGGGCGTTTCCGTCAAAATCTCCTCGGTAAACGGGTGGACTATTCGGGACGTTCGGTTATCGTTGTCGGTCCGAAATTGAAGATCTATCAATGCGGTTTACCCAGGGAAATGGCGATCGAATTGTTCCAACCCTTCGTTATCCATCGTTTAATTAAATTAGGCATCGTCAATAATATCAAGGCAGCCAAGAAAATGATCCAACGGGGGGATGCCAATGTTTGGCACGTCTTGGATGAAGTAATCACAGGACACCCGGTGATGTTAAACCGCGCCCCCACCCTGCACCGTTTGGGCATTCAAGCGTTTGAACCGATCTTAGTGGAGGGCCGGGCGATTCAGTTACATCCCCTCGTCTGTCCCGCTTTTAACGCTGACTTTGACGGGGACCAAATGGCCGTACATATTCCCCTGTCTCTGGAAGCACAATCGGAAGCGCGTTTGTTGATGTTGGCCTGTCATAATATTCTCTCACCGGCGACTGGTCGCCCGATTGTTGCCCCTTCTCAGGATATGGTTTTGGGTTGTTATTATCTCACGGCCGAAAATCCCAAGGCCCAAAAGGGTGGGGGTCGTTATTTCGCCAGCATGGATGACGCTATTCGCGCTTTTGATCAGGGATTGGTGGATCTACACGCTTCTGTGTGGTTGCGTTTACCCGTCGGAGAAAAGGTGAAAACTAATAAACCAGATGAGGAAGTCCTGGAAACGGAAACTCTCCCCGATGGCAGCATCTGGAAATATTATCGGGAACGCAAAACCCGGGAGAAGGATGGTCAGATAATTTCTCAGTATGTGCGTACTACTGTAGGGCGAATTATCTACAATAAGACGATTCTAGAAGCTTTGGTGGTCTAGAGAGAGATTGAACTAGGGTGGGCAATGCCCACCTTAATTTTTAGGCTAAAACGGCAATACATTCTATTTCTACTAGGACATCTTTGGGAAGACGGGCCACTTCCACACAGGCCCGGGCCGGGGCAGTTTCTGGGGGGAAATAACGGGCATAAACTTGATTCATCGCCCCGAAATTGGCTAAATCCGAGAGAAAGACGGTAGTTTTGACCACATTTGACCAATTGGCTCCCGCGGCGGTTAAAATGCCCTCTAGATTGGCCATGACTTGTTCGGTTTGGGCGCTAATTTCCCCGGAGACGATTTCACCCGTGACGGGATCTAGGGGAATTTGTCCCGCAACAAAGAGAAAAGGACCAGTAGCAGCGATCGCTTGATTATAGGGACCCACAGGGGCTGGGGCTTTATCAGTACGGATGACCTGATTATTCATGGGCAGCATAGTTAAAAAAGATGACATTGAATCAATTGAATATTTTCCCAGTTTTTCGATCGCTTACAGTTAATTTTCGCTGATCGGGGGTTTAATTTTGACTAAGCGATCATCTGAGAAATAAGTCAACATTTATGACGTTGCAATTCTTCATTAAGAATCACTCAAATGGTAGCTCAAGCTGCTTAAAGTCTGGATAGTTATCTATGTCCTTGTTTTCTTGCATACCCTTATCACCGACAGCACTACAAACTTCTCCCCAATCAGCAAAATATTCGTTAAAGTATCTGAAAGGGTATTGGCTGTACTTTTCTATATCTTCTCTGGTTGGTTTTCGCCCTATTTTTAGCGCTATATCTCTCACTTCTAGCTGTAAAGTTTTTTTAGAAACATCATATTTTTGTTTTTTAATACGATTAACTCTACTATTTTTAGCCTGAGGAATAATATCTCTTTTAGCAAATGGATCAAGACCATTTTCTAACTCTATATGTCTTTGTTCAGCTAAATAATGATATTGTTCAGAAATTTCAATGCCAATGTATCGTCTGTTCATGATAGAGGCAACAAGAGTAGTTGTACCAGAGCCATTAAAGGGGTCTAATACTACATCATTTTCCTCGGTAAATATAGTGAGAATACGTTTCATTAGTGTTGGAGGTAGTTGACATGGGTGATCTACACGTTTTGAATTATGCTTGAGTCTATGAATGTCCCACCATATATTAGTTAACGGTTCTCTATCTACGGTTTTATCTTTATTTCTTTTTTTGATACATTGATCTCTAATACAATACCATTCTTTTAAAGAAAAATTATAATCATAAATACTTTCATTGCTAATTTTTTTAATTTCTGGTTCACCTTTACTTAGGCACAAAATACCATAATGTGAAGGCATTATTTGTCTCACAGGAAGACTAAGACTTTCCCAAACTATCCAATTTTGAAATTCTAAAACTCCTTGACTAAATTCATAGTATTTAGCCAGGTATATAGGAATATTGAGGAGTGCTAGAGTTTTTCCATTCTTTAATACTCTAGCCAGTTCATTTACCCATTCAATACACCACTTTATATATTGATTATTATCCTGACAATCATTCCATATATCATATTTTTTTTGGATATTGTAGGGAGGATCTGCAAAAATAAAATCTATTGAATTATTGGGTAATAATCGTAGATAATTTAAGCAATCATCATTAATTAGTAGATTGCTTTTAATCAAATTACTTGGTTGTTTGTATATGACATTATTAGTTGTATTTTCTATAGGTTTTATTTTTTGATTATTGTCGATGGTGGCAAAATAATTTTGTAGATCTATATAGTACACAAATTGATATGGTTCTAAACCAAAAAGATCCTTTATTCTTTCAAGAATATCTTGAGGTATTTTTTGATGAGAATAACTTATGTCCCTCCACACATCTGACATTAATGTTCCAAATGGACTATATAAATGTTTTTTACCTCCATAATCTTTTGTCGTTTTATTACAAGAGGGACAATAAGAATACTGAATTAAAGTTTTATTATGCTTTAAAGGTGAACGGTATTTAGTAAACATCGTCAAAGACACATGGTTATCTAACATATAGCTCTCATCCATTAATGCTTGACTTCTTTTGATAGCAACCCATAGCTTGAAATATGTAGATTTTTCTAAAAACGATATGACTTGACAGGCAATTTCTGCATTGGACAAGATACACAATACACTTTTATCATCTAATTCATTTGCAAAACTAATTAGGTAATCTTTAAGATTAGATATTTTTTTGAGTTTACATTGTTTAATAGTCGGAAGATGAAGAAAATAGACATTAGAGTTTTTGCCTATAGTTTGATAATTATCTTCTAACGCAGAAGGCTGTATTTCAATAACTTTTAGTGGCAGACAATTTTCACTTTTGTGGCTCATTTTTAATTGAATCCTCCATAGTTTTAGCTAAACGCTTAAGATCATTTTCACTAAAGTTAACAACACAGTCACTAAAATCAATTAAGTCTTGTATAAAAGAACTTCTGTCAAAATTTCCCGCTCCATCAACTACATAAGCAACTTTATGGTGCTGTCTGTTTAAAATTTCTCGTCTATCTCTAGCCAATTTTCCTTTCCTTTCTACAACACTGTTAGTAGTAAATTGAAATGATACTTCAATACCCCAGTAAGGTGGTTGATCATGAGGTGGTATTCCCACTATATCAAATTTGGTTAGTGTTCTACCCTCATTTTGACTTATTCCTGGTATAGATTTTCTAGAAAAATCCCACTCAGGTAAATATACTTTCAATTTTTCTCTAATGTATTCTTGAGCAAGCTGACCCATTTTATTCGATTTTGCTCCCCCAGTAATTTTACTAACCCAGATGTAACGATGCTTAATATATTCTTCCAGAAGTCTAATGTTACCTATCATAGCACCAATAATACATTTTTCTTCTATTTCATCAGGAACATTTATAGAGGTTGCCAAACCACCGAACATTATTAGCATAATAACATCTCGGATTTCTTGGCTAAGAGAACAAGGGTTTAATATCCCCTCCCCGTCTAATCCCAAATTTTTATTATTCCATGTAGCTCTATTTTTCAAAGAAACAAACTGGTATTGATAAATTTTGTCTCGAAATATAAACTCAAAATCTTTAGAATAAAAATCACTAGAAAGTTCTGAAGAGAATCTTTTTAAATTTTCTCCACCAATATCAGATAGAACACAGAGATGTTTTAAAAATAGATTAGGATAAAGTTCATCACATAAATCTAAGGCTGTTATCCATGAGAATGGATCTTTAGATGCTATTCGTAATATACTGATAAAACTTTCTTGAGTTCGTATTAGTAAGGGAATTATACTAGATAGTTTTTCTTTTTCTGCTAATTCAACTGGCCAATATATCAAGGCAGTTTTCTTAAGATCGCTAACATTCATATTTTTCTTGATTTTGAATTTCCATAAGTTTAAGTTTGTAGAAGCAACTAAGGGTACTTTATTAAACAATAAAGCACCCTTTTAATTCAGCTTAGAACTCTCCTTTTAAAGCGGCATTACAACGCTCACAAATAGTAGGATCATCGGCAAATTTTCCCACTTGAGTGGAATAATTCCAACAGCGATCGCATTTTTCGCCGTCTGCTTTGACAATTCCCACCGAAACAAAGTCCGATTCTCCCTTATATTCTGCGGTTTGAATCGCGCTAATATCACTAACTAATTCCACTTGAGAAGAGAGGAATAGATAACGCAATTCATCGACTTTATTCCCCGTTAAACTATCACAATTGTTGAATAATTCTAACTCCTGTTTTAAGGTTTCATCGGGAACATAAAGTAAAACTTTTGCCTCTAAAGAAGCACCGATCGCCTTATCATTTCTGGCAGTTTCCATCACCTTATTAACTTCGGTGCGTAGCTGCCGGAATTTCGCCCATTTATCGGCTAATTCGCGATTATTCCAAGCAGGATCGATGTTTAGCCATCCTGACTCAAATACCGATAAATAAGGAGTTTTGTAGGGTAGAAATTGCCAGATATCTTCCGCTAGATGAGACAGGACAGGAGCGATCGCTTTAGCAAGATTTTCTAAAGCAATAGCATAAACTGTTTGACAACTGCGACGACGGAAAGAATTAGGGTCAGAAATGTATAAACGATCTTTAGCGATGTCGATATAAAAGTTAGATAAATCGACAACACAAAAATTCTGTACCGTCTGGAAAAAGCGGAAAAATTGGAAACTTTCAAAAGCTGCCGTCACTTCCGTAAACACTTCCGAGATACGATGTAACATATAGCGATCAATCTCTGGTAAGTCCTGATAAGCTACCGCATCTTTAACGGGATCAAAATCATTTAAACTCCCCAGTAAAAACCTGGCAGTATTACGGATTTTATTACGGATATCTACCAACTGTTTGAGAATATTTTGACCGATATTCACATCATTGGTATAGTCCACCGAGGACACCCATAAACGAATCACATCCACCCCATAAGCGGGTTCTTTTTTCTGGTCTTTACCCCCATTAATGATCACATTGGGATCGATTACATTACCCAGAGATTTACTCATTTTTCGTCCCTGTTCATCCAAAACAAAACCGTGAGTTAACACCGTTTTATAGGGAGCAATACCATTAGCAGCCACACTGGTTAATAAACTCGATTGAAACCATCCCCGATGCTGATCCGATCCTTCTAGATACATATCAGCAGGATAACTTAATTCTGGTCGAGCATTAGCCACCGCATTCCAACTAGAACCAGAATCAAACCACACATCCATAGTATCCATTCCCTTGCGATAACTGCGACCATTATCGCGATAACTGGTCGGTAACAATTCCTCTACCGATAACTCCCACCAAGCATTAGAACCCTTGACTGCGAAGATAGCTTGAACGTGATTAATCGTCTCCTCCGTTAACAGAGGTTCATTAGTTTCTTCGTCATAAAAAACAGGAATAGGAACCCCCCAACTGCGCTGACGAGAGATACACCAATCGCTTCTTTCACTGACCATAGAAGTGATGCGATTCTTACCCGTTGCAGGAATCCAACGCACCGAATCAATTGCTTCTAAAGCTAATTCTCGGAATCCTTCCACGGAAGCAAACCATTGTTCTGTTGCGCGGAAAATTGTCGGTTTTTTGGTTCTCCAATCGTAGGGATATTTATGCTGATATGCTTCTTCTTTAAGTAATGCACCCTTTTCTGTCAGTGCTAAAATTATTGCTTCATTAGCATCTTTCAAGACATTTAAACCCGCAAATTGTCCCGCTTCTGCGGTGAAATTTCCCTGATCATCCACAGGAGAAAGTATCGGTAAACCGTAACGTTGGCCGACGATATAATCCTCCTGACCATGACCGGGAGCAGTATGAACTAATCCGGTGCCGGAATCAGTGGTGACATAATCTCCACCGATGAGAATAGCACTTTCTCTGTCAAACAAAGGATGACGATATTTAGTATGTTCTAAATCCTGACCTTTAACCGTTGCTTTAATCGTCAAAGTTGTGTTAAAAGTGTCGGCCAATTTTTCGACTAAATCCGTCGCTACGATTAGATAATTAGACTCGCTAGTTTCTACCACTGAATAGTTTAATTCTGGATTTAATGCGACGGCTAAATTCCCGGGTAAAGTCCAGGGAGTAGTCGTCCAGATAGCCACGGATAAATTAGGCAAAAATGACGTTAAAACCGGGGTTGAAACTGACGTAATTGGGAAAGCAACATAGACACTGCGGGAAGTGTGACCTTCGGGATATTCTAATTCTGCCTCAGCTAAAGCGGTTTGAGAACTAGGACTCCAGTGAACCGGTTTTAGTCCCCGATAAATATAACCTTTCAGGGCCATTTTTCCGAATACGGCAATTTGAGCGGCCTCGTATTCAGGTTTTAGGGTTAAATAGGGATTTTCCCAGTCTCCCCAGACTCCATACCTTTTGAAACCTTCACACTGTTCTTTTTGCGTTTGAAGGGCAAAATCGTGGGCTTTCTGACGTAATTTTAAAGGGGTTAGACCCTCTTTTTCCGAGCTTTTGAGACTTTGTAAAACCTTCAGTTCGATCGGCAACCCGTGACAATCCCAACCCGGCACATAGCGCACTTTGTAGCCTTGCAGCAGTTTATATTTATTGATAATGTCTTTGAGAATTTTATTTAAAGCATGACCGATATGCAGGGACCCGTTAGCGTAGGGGGGACCATCGTGGAGAATAAATAATTCTTTGGGGTTATTTTGCGCTAGTTTCTCGTATATTTGCTCATCTTGCCAGAATTTCTGAATTTCTGGCTCACGTTTGCTGGCATTTGCCCGCATATCAAAGTCAGTTTGGGGCAAATTAACGGTATCTTTGTAACTTTTAGCGTTGGACATTCTGGCAAACCTATGGATATCAATCGTTTTCGGGATTCATTCCTAAATAACGTCCCTTTGAGAGTCGTTATCTCTATTCTGTCACATAATTGTAATGTAAATATTACAAGTGACAATCATTGATCTATCACTTTACTAAATTGTCCGTCAAAAGCTGATACAAAAGCCTAGTTTCGTAAAATAGCAAGCGACAGAGACCATCCTTACCCAGTGCCTTCAAGCTGGGTAATTCTTTCTTTTTTTCGATTCTTTGACCATTTTCGTGGTCGTAATAGATATGAATCCGGGGATTAAGCCAAGAATGCTTAAGCTTGACAATAATCTCGGTTTTAGCGGGTTTATTCGGGCAAATAGTCACCAGTGCGTGAGCCTACAAGTGAGAGCGCATTAAGTCGGAACCCTTCCACGACTTTTTAACCTTGTCCTGTTTGGCAGAAGTATCACCCGAGATCTGATAAGAATACCCTAACCCTAAATAAGCCTGAAACTTTCTCAAGCTAATATCGTGATCACCTCTAAAGTAAGGTTTCCCATTGACTAAGAATTTCTTGAACTGTTTCTTTCCTTGACGAAACTTTTTGGATAATCGTCGTTGTGCTTTTTTAAGTCGTTTTTCTGACTTGCTTAAATAACGTGGATTCTCTACAGTATTGCCTTGAGCGTCGGTATAAAATTCCTTTAACCCTAAGTCAAGTCCTGTTATTTTTCCCGTTGGTTTATGGTATTCTTGCCGTTCTACGTCAATCAAAAACTGGCAATAATAACCGTCAGCACGTCTAACAACTCTTACCCGTCTAATCTGTTGCTCTGAATAATAAACTAATGTCTTTTGACTACACCATAAATCAAATTCTCCTGCTTTAAAGCCATCGGTGAACTTGATTTTACGTCCCTGATCAGATAGTTGGTAGCCTGTTAGTTTGTACTCAACCGAACGGTTAGGTTTTTTGAACCGAGGAAACCCCTTTTTCCCTGGTATCTGAGATCGGATTTCATCCCCCACAAAGGTGAGTATCTTGTCGAAAAATGTAGCGGGGCATTCATCCGACATTTTAGGTAAATTCAAGCCAATTTGTCCAATTATGCCAGCTAAAAAATATATCGTCTCCCTAACAGAGAATGAACGAGCCTTTCTGCAAGAATTAACCCAAAAAGGGAAAGCTGCTGCCCGAAAAATCAATCATGCTCGTATCTTGCTTAAAGCAGATATTAGTCAAGAAAATGGGGGGTGGAATGCTCCTCAGATCAGTGAAGCCTTGGATGTAAGTAGGGTCTGCTGAAAAAGTTTTTCGTGGGGGTAGGGTGTGGGGTGTGGGCTTCGGCCGTGGGCTTTTGCCGAACGGGTGTGGGGTGTAGGGTTTTACCGATTTTGAGGGGGTCAATTACCTAATTTTCAGGGAAAAAGTCCAGGGATTTTACCCCCGATCACTCCAATGGTTGGCACTTTTTGAGGTCAAAAAAGTCTAAAAGTCTTACCCAACAAGGTTTTTAGATTTATTCAGCCAACCCTAAGTATAAGAACAATACAAAGAGTCAGACAAAGATTTGTGGAAGAAGGATTAGAACAAGCGATAAATCCTCGTCCAAAAAGCTCGTCAAAACTGAAAAAGATAGAGGTCAAAGCAGAAGCTCATTTATTAGCAGACTAAGTACAGGACAAAAAATGTAAGGACTGGAGAAAAAGAGAAAAGTTAGGTAATGAAGGATTGAGAATAAGATGACGAAGGTGGTCTAAACCTAGCCGAAAAAGGCTTTTTGCTCGGCGACCATGTTTCTTGAAACGCCTCCGTTCATCGCTGTTCGAGTTGCCTTTTTCTTCTTGAGCATCCACCTCGCTACCCCTTCATGGACAATGCCGACTGTGAGGATGTTGTAGTGATGACTACCAAATGACCAATTGGTGCGGTCAATACTCAATACCCAGGGTTGAGGGATATTGAGCCACTGGACTACAATGCAGGCTATTTCGGGGTAATCTCTCTCGAAGTCCCCAAAAAAGCGTTGTCATCGTTTGTAATCGGACTCTACCAATACCCGACCTTCAAAACCTAGGGCTAATTCCTTGAGGTTGACGGTTTTTACATTGCACCATCGACGGCCAAGATTAATCCGTATAATTATATGATTGTTAATCAGTCCTAGCCTACTGAAAATTTATGCCCTGGTTTGTCAAGATAGAAAAAGGCATTGTTGATAAAGCTACCTTCGATCGCTCTGTCAGCGCCCATAAGGACTATGTGCGTGATTTAATTAGCCAAGGACGAGCAGCAAAAACTGGTTATTGGGCAGAAAGGGGCGGCGGAATGTTATTATTTAAGGCCGATTCTCTTGAGGAAGCCCAAGCAATTATAGTTCGCGATCCTTTAATCGAGAATGGTTGTGTGGAATACGAACTCCATGAATGGCGAATTGTCGTAGAATAATCCAGCTTTTTAGGGAACAGTGAACAGTAATCAGTCATCAGTGAAAAGAGAGCACTGTTAAGCTGTTGATTATCTAAATATTACTCCTTAATACTGCTTGGGAGTGGGGAGCTTTTCAGTGAACAGTGAACAGTAATCGGGTGCATCTCATTTTTGTAAATCTACTAATTTGGGATTTTTCAGGGGAAACTTTCTCCTAAAATTGGGCGTTACTTTCGGTTTTATCACTCAATCCCAGCTTTTGGGGGGTAGAACCCCCCAAACCCCCCGTTGGGGGCGTGGCACCGCCCCCAAACCCCGGAGCGCATTAGCTTTTCGGTGGGATGCTTACACGCGATTGTTCATATTTTTGTACTAATTTAAGAGTCACTGATAATTGCTGATTGTCGGTATTTCTGCAAATGTGGGATGCACCCCAGTAATCAGTAATCAGTGAAAAGACAGCAATGTTAAAATGTTTATTAAGTAGTCGTGCAAAATAAATTTCCTAGTGAAGAAAGGCAAAAGGCAAAAGGCAAAAGGCAAGAGGTGGTTAGATATGTGTAATTAATTTTGCTTAGGTACTTATCTAAATCTTACTACTTAATACTGCCTAGGAGTGGGGAGATGGGGGTGGGGAGTGGAGTCAGGAGATGGGAGAGGGAAGATGGGGAGCTTTTTTGCTGTGAACTGAAAACTCGCATCTGATCAGCTATACTGGGGGAACTGTGCTAATAGCACCCGTTGCTGCTGCCGAATCATTAAATAAATTGTCTCCAGTGAAATTGAGGAATTAATTTTGTCTAAACAAGATCTAATCGAAATGGAAGGAACCGTCACCGAATCTTTGCCCAACGCCATGTTTAGGGTGGATTTAGATAACGGTTTCAACGTCTTAGCTCATATATCCGGCAAAATCCGCCGTAATTATATCAAAATCCTCCCAGGAGATCGAGTCAAAGTGGAACTGACCCCCTACGACCTAACCAAAGGCAGAATTACCTATCGCCTGAAAAATCAGAAAAAATAGCGATAAATAGGGGCAGAGAAGCAAAAAAGTCTAATAAGCGGCCAAATTTATTTTTAAAAAATAGGTGACACGGGTAAAAGAAATCTGATATAATAATAAGCTTGCAGTGTTGCCAGAATAGTTAGGCATGAAAGTTAGAGCGTCTGTCAAAAAAATGTGCGAAAAGTGCCGCGTCATCCGTCGGCGCGGTCGAGTCATGGTAATTTGTTCTAACCCCAAACACAAGCAGAGACAAGGTTAACCCACCAAAGTCACTGTCTTGGGGCAGAGAATCGTTACCGTTAATTGTAGTCGTTTTTGGAAAAAAATCGTTCATAGGGAGAAAGAAAAAGCGTGGCAAGGATAGCTGGTGTAGACCTACCTCGCGATAAGCGTGTGGAAATCGCCCTGACCTATCTCTACGGAGTGGGTCTATCGCGTTCCCAAGAAGTCTTATCCGCGACGGGTGTTAACCCTGACACTCGGGTCAAGGATCTCAGCGATGAAGACGTGGCGGCGCTACGGACTTATATCGAAACAAATTATCAAATCGAGGGGGATTTGAGACGCTGGGAGGCGATGAACATCAAACGCCTCGCCGATATCGGCACCTATCGGGGTCGTCGGCATCGGCTAGGATTACCCGTGCGCGGGCAACGGACGCGAACCAATGCGCGGACCCGTCGCGGTCGTCGGGTGACAGTGGCAGGGAAGAAAAAAGCCCCCTCCAAGAAATAATTTTTTATTCATTGCGATATCCCCCAATCAAGAAAAACTATGGCGCGACCAACCAAAAAAACCGGACCAAAAAAACAGAAGAAAAATATTCCTACCGGAGTCGCTCACATTCAATCGACCTTCAACAATACCATTGTCACGATCGCCGATACCAAAGGCGATGTGATCTCTTGGGCATCGGCGGGATCGAGTGGTTTTAAAGGAGCCAAAAAAGGAACCCCCTTCGCCGCCCAAACCGCCGCCGATAACGCCGCCCGCCGAGCGATCGAACAGGGAATGCGTCAACTAGAGGTAATGGTTAGTGGCCCTGGGGCAGGACGGGAAACCGCAATCCGGGCCCTGCAAGGAGCAGGATTAGAAATCACCCTGATCCGGGACGTGACCCCCATCCCCCACAATGGTTGTCGTCCTCCCAAACGCCGGAGAGTGTAAACAGTGAACAGCTTTTTCAGGTGACAGGGCTCTTGAGGCCGACAGCCGTTAGCTTTGAGCGCATCAGCAGCAGAATCGGGTCGTCAAAGACCATCTGATCAAAAAGCTGAACGCCGAACGCTAAACGCTGAAAGCTAAAGAAAACTGATAACTGATAACTGATAACTGAATAACTGAACAAGGGAGGTCAATCGGTGGCGCAATTTCAAATCGAGTGTGTAGAAGCAAAAACTTACAAGAATCAGAGTCAGTACAGTAAGTTTGTACTAGAACCTCTAGAAAGAGGCCAAGGTACAACCGTAGGTAATGCCCTGAGACGGATTCTCATTTCCAATCTGGAAGGAGCGGCCGTGACGGCCCTGCGGATCGCGGGAGTCAATCACGAATTTGCCACCGTCCAGGGAGTACGCGAGGACGTGATGGAACTCATGCTCAACATGAAAGAAATCATCCTCAAAAGCTACACCAATCAAACCCAGATCGGGCGTTTAGTGGCAACTGGACCGGCGACGGTAGTGGCGGCACAATTCGATTTACCCTCAGAAGTCGAGATAGTTGATCGCAATCAGTACGTCGCTACCCTGGCCGAAGGGGCCAAGCTAGAGATGGAATTTCGCGTGGAAAAAGGCAAAGGCTATCGGGCGATTGATCGCAGTAAAGAAGAAGCCACTTCGCTAGACTTTCTGCAAATCGACTCGATTTTTATGCCCGTAACCAAAGTCAACTACAGCGTCGAAGATATCCGTTCCGAAAGCGGTCAAGCTAGAGATCGTCTGCTCTTAGAAATTTGGACAAACGGGAGCATTAACCCCAAAGAAGCCCTTTCCCAAGCGGCCGATATGCTGGTTAATCTCTTTAACCCGCTCAAGGATCTCAACGCCCTCGAATCCTCCGGTAACTTTGACGACCAAGAGATCAACCAAGAAAACCAAATTCCGATCGAGGAACTACAATTATCCGTGCGCGCCTACAATTGCCTGAAGCGAGCGCAGATCAACACCGTAGCCGACCTCCTCGATTACAGCCAAGAAGATCTCTTAGAAATCAAAAACTTTGGGCAGAAATCGGCTGAAGAAGTCATTGAAGCCCTACAAAAACGGTTAGGCATCACCCTACCCCAAGAAAAAAGCAAGTAAACCCAATTCCAGGAAAATACCATGAGACATCGATGTAAAGTGCCTCAATTGGGTCTACCGGCTGACCAAAGAAAGGCACTGCTGCGCAGCTTGGCCACCCAGCTAATTCGCCACGGTCAGATCACCACCACCCTAGCGAAAGCGAAGGCGGTGCGAGCAGAGGTAGACCACATTATCACCCTAGCTAAAGACGGTTCCCTGAGCGCCCGTCGCCAAGCTATGGGCTACATCTACGATAAACAACTGGTTCACGCCCTCTTTGAAGGCGCCCAGGCCCGTTATGGCAACCGTAACGGCGGTTATACCCGGGTCGTGCGGACCCTGCGCCGTCGCGGGGATAATGCCCCCATGGCGATTATCGAACTGATGTAAAGATGACAGCTTGCCCCCAGTCGCGGATCGCCCTAGTTATCCAGTATGTGGGAACTAATTTCCACGGCTGGCAACGGCAACCCCATCACAGGAGCGTGCAGGAAGAAATCGAGAAGGCCCTGGCCGATATTCTCGGTCATGCCGTCACTCTCCACGGGGCCGGACGTACCGATAGCGGTGTTCACGCCGCCGCCCAGGTTGCCCATTTCCAGCAGCAGAGTCCGATCCCACCTGCCCATTGGGCCAAGGTTCTCAATGCTCGGCTAGATGACGATATCGTCATTCGGGCCTCGGCTCAGGTTCCCGATCGCTGGCACGCCCGTTTCTCGGCCCTCTGGCGACGTTATCGTTACACCCTCTATACCGACCCCATCCCCAATCTCTTTGTTAGCCCCTTTAGTTGGCACTACTACCATCGTCCCCTCGATGCCGATTTGATGGCCAAGGCCTTGCAGCCCCTGTTGGGAAAGCACCATCTGGCCGCCTTTCACCGTGCTAACTCTAGTCGTGACCATTCTTGGGTAGAAGTACAAGGGGTGGAATGCTACCGTCAAGGGCCGTTTGTACAGATGGAAATCCAAGCCAATGGCTTTTTGTACGGGATGGTGCGCCTATTGGTGGGAATGTTGGTAGAGGTGGGAACTGGTGAGCGATCGCTAGAAAACTTTACCGACATCTGGGTCAATCAGCGCCGAGAATTGGTCAAATACGCCGCACCAGCTAAAGGACTATGTTTACTGCGGGTGGGTTACGCTGATTTTCCCTTTGCCGATAGCATCTGGTGCGAGACTCAGCCCCTTTATTATTTCCGAGCAGAGGGGATAGGGGAATAGGGAGATAGGGGAATAGGGAGATAGGGAAATAGGGAGATAGGGAAATAGGGGAATTTCAACTAAAACCCTAAAACCCTAAAACCCTAACCCCCCAACACCCAGGTGGGCAATAAAAAAAATTAATTTTTGTAAAGCAAGGCAAACTGACCATGAACAAAACACCTCTACCAAATTTAGAGACTCTAGAGCAGAAATGGTACGTCATTGATGCGGCCGATCAGCGTTTAGGTCGTCTGGCCACCGAGATCGCTATGATTCTACGGGGCAAAAATAAAGCCACCTTCACCCCCCATCTGGATACGGGGGATTTTGTCATTGTTATTAACGCCGAAAAAGTGGCGGTGACAGGCAAAAAACGCCAACAGAAAGTTTATCGCCGCGACTCCGGCAGACCGGGTGGTATGAAGGTAGAAAGCTTCGATAAACTGCAAAAACGCATTCCCGAACGGATTATCGAACACGCTGTTAAGGGAATGCTCCCGAAAAATAGCTTAGGTCGGAAATTGTTCACGAAACTGAAAGTTTATGCCGGTGCAGAACATCCCCATCAGGCACAACAACCGGAAGTTTTAGCGATTAATACGATTCCCGCAGGAGGAAATTAAGTCAATGCAAGCCACGGATAGTAAAAATAAGGTAGTTTATTGGGGAACGGGACGACGCAAATCGGCGGTCGCTTCCGTGCGTCTCGTGCCGGGGACGGGGGCAATTACCGTTAACGGTCGCGATGGAGAAACCCATTTTAACCGCATTCCCACCTATATCCAGACGATCAAGGCTCCTCTGGAGACTTTGGGACTGGAAAACGAGTACGATATCATTGTTAAGGCCGAGGGCGGTGGTTTGACTGGCCAAGCGGACGCAGTGAAATTGGGTGTCGCTAGAGCTTTATGTCAATTGGCCCCCGAAAATCGTCCTCCCCTCAAGAGTGAAGGTTATCTGACTCGGGATCCCCGGGCGAAGGAACGGAAAAAATACGGTCTTCACAAAGCGCGCAAAGCGCCTCAATACTCGAAACGTTAGGTTAATAGAGAGGTTTATTATGCCGAAAAAAATTCATCCTACTTGGTATCCGGAAGCCAAGGTGATCTGTAATGGTGAACTGGTGATGACGGTGGGTTCGACAAAACCAGAAATTCATGTGGAGGTTTGGTCGGGTAATCATCCTTTTTATACGGGAACCCAGAAGATGATCGATACGGAAGGCCGGGTCGATCGCTTCTTGCGTAAGTACAAAATGGGCGATAAGTCAAGCAAAAAGGCCGATCAAAAATAATTCTTTACTTTTGCCTTGTTGACCCAGTGGGGAGATTTTTCCACCTAGGGTGGTTTCATAAAAAAAGAGAAGGAGTAAACTACAGAGTGTAAGTAAAGAGGCTACTGTAGAAAAATGCTCCTTCTAGAGCAATTAAAGCAAATCCCAGACGATCGTGGCAACCAAGGCAAAAAGTATCCTCTCTGGCTACTGAGGATAATCGTTATCATCGGGAAGTTTTGTGGTTATGACGGTGACAGAGATCTAGCGGCTTCTTCTACTGAAATCTTTTGAGGTCTTCCCAGTTTTTCTGGTTCTGACAAGAGATTTTCTATTCCTCCTTCTCGATAAGAATTTAACCAGCGATGAAGAGTTCTTTCTGAGCGTCCTATTAGCACGGCGAGATGACGAACCGTTTCTACCGCCTTAATTTTTAGTAGATATAAGGATTGTACTTTAGCAAAGTTTAAAGAGGTTACTTGTTGCTTTAGTAAGGATTTTAAGTCTTCTACTGACTCAGCAATATTAATATTAGTAACTCCACTCATTGCCTTTTTACTGCATAAATTATACCTTGACCAAGTATGACATACTTTTTGAAAAATGGGATGGGCGCATTTTATCCCTGTTTACGGCTCAATTACAACCCAATTGGGGAGAAGGGATAGGGAGTTTATTATGCGTTTAGCTCCACTTTACCAACAAGATAGAGAACAAGCGGTTCAAGAAGGGGTTCAGCAAGGTATTCAACAAGGTGTACAACAGGAAGCATTAAAGTTAGTCCTCCGTCAACTTCAACGACGTTTCGGTGAAATACCGCAAAATCTAGAAGAAACCATCCGTAAACTTCCTGTGGAGCGATTAGAAGACTTAGGACTCGCTTTATTAGACTTTGACAATCTGGCAGATTTAGACAACTGGTTGCACCCGTGACTCGCTTTATTTGGGATAAATTTAGCAAAGACTTCCTAGAAACCCTTCTTTCTCCCTACGGTACAGTAGTTGTCAGCAAAGAAGTCACCTCAGAAATTAAAGAAATTGATGTGTATTTTAGTCCTAATACCGCGGAAATTCCCTCTCAGTTAGGATTATTAGGCAGATTATGCCAAACTCCCTGTTTATTGGAACCCTATCGCAATGGGATTACCCTTGATGGTATCAATGATTGTCTATCCAAGCGCTTTGCTATTCGTGAAATCTTCCACAGAGAAGCAAAGAGAAATAAACAGAGAATATCAGAGGAGGAGATACCTAAGTTGTGGATTCTCACTCCTACAGCTAGTGAGCGCATTTTATCCCTGTTTACGGCTCAATTACAACCCAATTGGCCAAAAGGGGTTTATTTTCTCCCGGAGGGTTTCGGTACAGCGATAATAGTGATTCATCAGTTACCCGCAATCCCAGAGACATTATGGCTAAGATTATTGGGTAGAGGAGGAACAAGAGAGAGAGCTATCGATGAATTAGAGAGATTATCACCGAATAATCCCCTAAAATCGGCTTCCTTAAACTTATTGTATAATTTGAGTAGAAATTTAGAAGCGTTATCGAAAAAAACACAGGAGGATAGGGAGTTTATTATGCGTTTAGCTCCACTTTACCAACAGGATAGAGAACAAGCGGTTCAAGAAGGGGTTCAGCAAGGTGAACAAAGAGGAGAAGCAAAGTTAGTCCTCCGTCAACTTCAACGACGTTTCGGGGAAATACCCCAGAATCTAGAAGAAACCATCCGTAACCTTCCTGTGGAGCGATTAGAAGACTTAGGACTCGCTTTATTAGACTTTGACAATCTGGCAGATTTAGACAACTGGTTGCACCCGTGACTCGCTTTATTTGGGATAAATTTAGCAAAGACTTCCTAGAAACCCTTCTTTCTCCCTACGGTACAGTAGTTGTCAGCAAAGAAGTCACCTCAGAAATTAAAGAAATTGATGTGTATTTTAGTCCTAATACCGCTAAAATTCCCTCTCAGTTAGGATTATTAGGCAGATTATGCCAAAATCCCTGTTTATTGGAACCCTATCGCAATGGGATTACCCTTGATGGTATCAATGATTGTCTGTCTAAGCGCTTTGCTATCCGTGAAATCTTCCACAGAGAAGCAAAGAGAAATAAACAGAGAATATCGGAGGAGGAGATACCTAAGTTGTGGATTCTCACCCCTACAGCTAGTGAGCGCATTTTATCCCTGTTTACTGCCCAATTACAACCCAATTGGGGAGAAGGGGTTTATTTTCTCCCGGAGGGTTTCGGTACAGCGATAATAGTGATTCATCAGTTACCCGCAATCCCAGAGACATTATGGTTAAGATTATTGGGTAGAGGAGGAACAAGAGAGAGAGCTATCGATGAATTAGAGAGATTATCACCGAATAATCCCCTAAAATCGGCTTCCTTAAACTTATTGTATAATTTGAGTAGAAATTTAGAAGCGTTATCGAAAAAAACACAGGAGGATAGGGAGTTTATTATGCGTTTAGCTCCACTTTACCAACAGGATAGAGAACAAGCGGTTCAAGAGGGGGTTCAGCAAGGTGAACAAAGAGGAGAAGCAAAGTTAGTCCTCCGTCAACTTCAACGACGTTTCGGTGAAATACCGCAAAATCTAGAAGAAATCATCCGTAACCTTCCTGTGGAGCGATTAGAAGACTTAGGACTCGCTTTATTAGACTTTGACAATCTGGCAGATTTAGACAACTGGTTGCACCCGTGACTCGCTTTATTTGGGATAAATTTAGCAAAGACTTCCTAGAAACCCTTCTTTCTCCCTACGGTACAGTAGTTGTCAGCAAAGAAGTCACCTCAGAAATTAAAGAAATTGATGTGTATTTTAGTCCTAATACCGCTAAAATTCCCTCTCAGTTAGGATTATTAGGCAGATTATGCCAAAATCCCTGTTTATTGGAACCCTATCGCAATGGGATTACCCTTGATGGTATCAATGATTGTCTATCCAAGCGCTTTGCTATTCGTGAAATCTTCAAAGAGAAGCAAAGAGAAATAAACAGAGAATATCAGAGGAGGAGATACCTAAGTTGTGGATTCTCACTCCTACAGCTAGTGAGCGCATTTTATCCCTGTTTACGGCTCAATTACAACCCAATTGGGGAGAAGGGGTTTATTTTCTCCCGGAGGGTTTCGGTACAGCGATAATAGTGATTCATCAGTTACCCGCAATCCCAGAGACATTATGGTTAAGATTATTGGGTAGAGGAGGAACAAGAGAGAGAGCTATCGATGAATTAGAGAGATTATCACCGAATAATCCTCTAAAATCGGCTTCTTTAAACTTATTGTATAATTTGAGTAGAAATTTAGAAGCGTTATCGAAAAAAACACAGGAGGATAGGGAGTTTATTATGCGTTTAGCTCCACTTTACCAACAGGATAGAGAACAAGCGGTTCAAGAGGGACTTAAAAGAGGACTACAGCAAGGGGTACAGCAAGGTGAACAAAGAGGAGAAGCAAAGTTAGTCCTCCGTCAACTTCAACGACGTTTAGGTGAAATACCGCAAAATCTAGAAGAAACCATCCGTAACCTTCCTGTGGAGCGATTAGAAGACTTAGGACTCGCTTTATTAGACTTTGACAATCTGGCAGATTTAGACAACTGGTTGCACCCGTGACTCGCTTTATTTGGGATAAATTTAGCAAAGACTTCCTAGAAACCCTTCTTTCTCCCTACGGTACAGTAGTTGTCAGCAAAGAAGTCACCTCAGAAATTAAAGAAATTGATGTGTATTTTAGTCCTAATACCGCTAAAATTCCCTCTCAGTTAGGATTATTAGGCAGATTATGCCAAAATCCCTGTTTATTGGAACCCTATCGCAATGGGATTACCCTTGATGGTATCAATGATTGTCTGTCTAAGCGCTTTGCTATCCGTGAAATCTTCCACAGAGAAGCAAAGAGAAATAAACAGAGAATATCGGAGGAGGAGATACCTAAGTTGTGGATTCTCACCCCTACAGCTAGTGAGCGCATTTTATCCCTGTTTACTGCCCAATTACAACCCAATTGGGGAGAAGGGGTTTATTTTCTCCCGGAGGGTTTCGGTACAGCGATAATAGTGATTCATCAGTTACCCGCAATCCCAGAGACATTATGGTTAAGATTATTGGGTAGAGGAGGAACAAGAGAGAGAGCTATCGATGAATTAGAGAGATTATCACCGAATAATCCTCTAAAATCGGCTTCTTTAAACTTATTGTATAATTTGAGTAGAAATTTAGAAGCGTTATCGAAAAAAACACAGGAGGATAGGGAGTTTATTATGCGTTTAGCTCCACTTTACCAACAGGATAGAGAACAAGCGGTTCAAGAGGGGGTTCAGCAAGGTATTCAACAAGGTGTACAACAGGAAGCATTAAAGTTAGTCCTCCGTCAACTTCAGCGACGTTTAGGTGAAATACCGCAAAATCAAGAAGAAACCATCCGTAACCTTCCTGTGGAGCGATTAGAAGACTTAGGACTCGCTTTATTAGACTTTGACAATCTGGCAGATTTAGACAACTGGTTGCACCCGTGACTCGCTTTATTTGGGATAAATTTAGCAAAGACTTCCTAGAAACCCTTCTTTCTCCCTACGGTACAGTAGTTGTCAGCAAAGAAGTCACCTCAGAAATTAAAGAAATTGATGTGTATTTTAGTCCTAATACCGCTAAAATTCCCTCTCAGTTAGGATTATTAGGCAGATTATGCCAAAATCCCTGTTTATTGGAACCCTATCGCAATGGGATTACCCTTGATGGTATCAATGATTGTCTGTCTAAGCGCTTTGCTATCCGTGAAATCTTCCACAGAGAAGCAAAGAGAAATAAACAGAGAATATCGGAGGAGGAGATACCTAAGTTGTGGATTCTCACCCCTACAGCTAGTGAGCGCATTTTATCCCTGTTTACTGCCCAATTACAACCCAATTGGGGAGAAGGGGTTTATTTTCTCCCGGAGGGTTTCGGTACAGCGATAATAGTGATTCATCAGTTACCCGCAATCCCAGAGACATTATGGTTAAGATTATTGGGTAGAGGAGGAACAAGAGAGAGAGCTATCGATGAATTAGAGAGATTATCACCGAATAATCCCTAAAATCGGCTTCCTTAAACTTATTGTATAATTTGAGTAGAAATTTAGAAGCGTTATCGAAAAAAACACAGGAGGATAGGGAGTTTATTATGCGTTTAGCTCCACTTTACCAACAGGATAGAGAACAAGCGGTTCAAGAGGGACTTAAAAGAGGACTACAGCAAGGGGTACAGCAAGGTGAACAAAGAGGAGAAGCAAAGTTAGTCCTCCGTCAACTTCAACGACGTTTAGGTGAAATACCGCAAAATCTAGAAGAAACCATCCGTAACCTTCCTGTGGAGCGATTAGAAGACTTAGGACTCGCTTTATTAGACTTTGACAATCTGGCAGATTTAGACAACTGGTTGCACCCGTGACTCGCTTTATTTGGGATAAATTTAGCAAAGACTTCCTAGAAACCCTTCTTTCTCCCTACGGTACAGTAGTTGTCAGCAAAGAAGTCACCTCAGAAATTAAAGAAATTGATGTGTATTTTAGTCCTAATACCGCTAAAATTCCCTCTCAGTTAGGATTATTAGGCAGATTATGCCAAAATCCCTGTTTATTGGAACCCTATCGCAATGGGATTACCCTTGATGGTATCAATGATTGTCTGTCTAAGCGCTTTGCTATCCGTGAAATCTTCCAGAGAGAAGCAAAGAGAAATAAACAGAGAATATCGGAGGAGGAGATACCTAAGTTGTGGATTCTCACCCCTACAGCTAGTGAGCGCATTTTATCCCTGTTTACGGCTCAATTACAACCAAATTGGCCAAAAGGGGTTTATTTTCTCCCGGAGGGTTTCGGTACAGCGATAATAGTGATTCATCAGTTACCCGCAATCCCAGAGACATTATGGTTAAGATTATTGGGTAGAGGAGGAACAAGAGAGAGAGCTATCGATGAATTAGAGAGATTATCACCGAATAATCCTCTAAAATCGGCTTCTTTAAACTTATTGTATAATTTGAGTAGAAATTTAGAAGCGTTATCGAAAAAAACACAGGAGGATAGGGAGTTTATTATGCGTTTAGCTCCACTTTACCAACAGGATAGAGAACAAGCGGTTCAAGAGGGACTGAAAAGAGGACTACAGCAAGGGGTACAACAAGGTATTCAACAAGGAAGACAACAGGGAGAAGCGTATTTACTCCTCCGTCAACTTCAACGACGTTTCGGTGAAATACCGCAAAATCTAGAAGAAACCATCCGTAACCTTCCTGTGGAGCGATTAGAAGACTTAGGACTCGCTTTATTAGACTTTGACAATCTGGCAGATTTAGACAACTGGTTGCACCCGTGACTCGCTTTATTTGGGATAAATTTAGCAAAGACTTCCTAGAAACCCTTCTTTCTCCCTACGGTACAGTAGTTGTCAGCAAAGAAGTCACCTCAGAAATTAAAGAAATTGATGTGTATTTTAGTCCTAATACCGCTAAAATTCCCTCTCAGTTAGGATTATTAGGCAGATTATGCCAAAATCCCTGTTTATTGGAACCCTATCGCAATGGGATTACCCTTGATGGTATCAATGATTGTCTGTCTAAGCGCTTTGCTATCCGTGAAATCTTCCAGAGAGAAGCAAAGAGAAATAAACAGAGAATATCGGAGGAGGAGATACCTAAGTTGTGGATTCTCACCCCTACAGCTAGTGAGCGCATTTTATCCCTGTTTACGGCTCAATTACAACCCAATTGGGGAGAAGGGGTTTATTTTCTCCCGGAGGGTTTCGGTACAGCGATAATAGTGATTCATCAGTTACCCGCAATCCCAGAGACATTATGGTTAAGATTATTGGGTAGAGGAGGAACAAGAGAGAGAGCTATCGATGAATTAGAGAGATTATCACCGAATAATCCTCTAAAATCGGCTTCTTTAAACTTATTGTATAATTTGAGTAGAAATTTAGAAGCGTTATCGAAAAAAACACAGGAGGATAGGGAGTTTATTATGCGTTTAGCTCCACTTTACCAACAGGATAGAGAACAAGCGGTTCAAGAGGGACTTAAAAGAGGACTACAGCAAGGGGTACAGCAAGGTGAACAAAGAGGAGAAGCAAAGTTAGTCCTCCGTCAACTTCAACGACGTTTAGGTGAAATACCGCAAAATCTAGAAGAAACCATCCGTAACCTTCCTGTGGAGCGATTAGAAGACTTAGGACTCGCTTTATTAGACTTTGACAATCTGGCAGATTTAGACAACTGGTTGCACCCGTGACTCGCTTTATTTGGGATAAATTTAGCAAAGACTTCCTAGAAACCCTTCTTTCTCCCTACGGTACAGTAGTTGTCAGCAAAGAAGTCACCTCAGAAATTAAAGAAATTGATGTGTATTTTAGTCCTAATACCGCTAAAATTCCCTCTCAGTTAGGATTATTAGGCAGATTATGCCAAAATCCCTGTTTATTGGAACCCTATCGCAATGGGATTACCCTTGATGGTATCAATGATTGTCTGTCTAAGCGCTTTGCTATCCGTGAAATCTTCCAGAGAGAAGCAAAGAGAAATAAACAGAGAATATCGGAGGAGGAGATACCTAAGTTGTGGATTCTCACCCCTACAGCTAGTGAGCGCATTTTATCCCTGTTTACGGCTCAATTACAACCAAATTGGCCAAAAGGGGTTTATTTTCTCCCGGAGGGTTTCGGTACAGCGATAATAGTGATTCATCAGTTACCCGCAATCCCAGAGACATTATGGTTAAGATTATTGGGTAGAGGAGGAACAAGAGAGAGAGCTATCGATGAATTAGAGAGATTATCACCGAATAATCCTCTAAAATCGGCTTCTTTAAACTTATTGTATAATTTGAGTAGAAATTTAGAAGCGTTATCGAAAAAAACACAGGAGGATAGGGAGTTTATTATGCGTTTAGCTCCACTTTACCAACAGGATAGAGAACAAGCGGTTCAAGAGGGACTGAAAAGAGGACTACAGCAAGGGGTACAACAAGGTATTCAACAAGGAAGACAACAGGGAGAAGCGTATTTACTCCTCCGTCAACTTCAACGACGTTTCGGTGAAATACCGCAAAATCTAGAAGAAACCATCCGTAACCTTCCTGTGGAGCGATTAGAAGACTTAGGACTCGCTTTATTAGACTTTGACAATCTGGCAGATTTAGACAACTGGTTGCACCCGTGACTCGCTTTATTTGGGATAAATTTAGCAAAGACTTCCTAGAAACCCTTCTTTCTCCCTACGGTACAGTAGTTGTCAGCAAAGAAGTCACCTCAGAAATTAAAGAAATTGATGTGTATTTTAGTCCTAATACCGCTAAAATTCCCTCTCAGTTAGGATTATTAGGCAGATTATGCCAAAATCCCTGTTTATTGGAACCCTATCGCAATGGGATTACCCTTGATGGTATCAATGATTGTCTGTCTAAGCGCTTTGCTATCCGTGAAATCTTCCAGAGAGAAGCAAAGAGAAATAAACAGAGAATATCGGAGGAGGAGATACCTAAGTTGTGGATTCTCACCCCTACAGCTAGTGAGCGCATTTTATCCCTGTTTACGGCTCAATTACAACCCAATTGGGGAGAAGGGGTTTATTTTCTCCCGGAGGGTTTCGGTACAGCGATAATAGTGATTCATCAGTTACCCGCAATCCCAGAGACATTATGGTTAAGATTATTGGGTAGAGGAGGAACAAGAGAGAGAGCTATCGATGAATTAGAGAGATTATCACCGAATAATCCCCTAAAATCGGCTTCCTTAAACTTATTGTATAATTTGAGTAGAAATTTAGAAGCGTTATCGAAAAAAACACAGGAGGATAGGGAGTTTATTATGCGTTTAGCTCCACTTTACCAACAGGATAGAGAACAAGCGGTTCAAGAGGGGGTTCAGCAAGGTGAACAAAGAGGAGAAGCAAAGTTAGTCCTCCGTCAACTTCAACGACGTTTCGGTGAAATACCGCAAAATCTAGAAGAAATCATCCGTAACCTTCCTGTGGAGCGATTAGAAGACTTAGGACTCGCTTTATTAGACTTTGACACTTTGACGGATTTAGACAACTGGTTGCACCCGTGACTCGCTTTATTTGGGATAAATTTAGCAAAGACTTCCTAGAAACCCTTCTTTCTCCCTACGGTACAGTAGTTGTCAGCAAAGAAGTCACCTCAGAAATTAAAGAAATTGATGTGTATTTTAGTCCTAATACCGCTAAAATTCCCTCTCAGTTAGGATTATTAGGCAGATTATGCCAAAATCCCTGTTTATTGGAACCCTATCGCAATGGGATTACCCTTGATGGTATCAATGATTGTCTGTCTAAGCGCTTTGCTATCCGTGAAATCTTCCACAGAGAAGCAAAGAGAAATAAACAGAGAATATCAGAGGAGGAGATACCTAAGTTGTGGATTCTCACCCCTACAGCTAGTGAGCGCATTTTATCCCTGTTTACGGCTCAATTACAACCCAATTGGCCAAAAGGGGTTTATTTTCTCCCGGAGGGTTTCGGTACAGCGATAATAGTGATTCATCAGTTACCCGCAATCCCAGAGACATTATGGTTAAGATTATTGGGTAGAGGAGGAACAAGAGAGAGAGCTATCGATGAATTAGAGAGATTATCACCGAATAATCCTCTAAAATCGGCTTCTTTAAACTTATTGTATAATTTGAGTAGAAATTTAGAAGCGTTATCGAAAAAAACACAGGAGGATAGGGAGTTTATTATGCGTTTAGCTCCACTTTACCAACAGGATAGAGAACAAGCGGTTCAAGAGGGGGTTCAGCAAGGTATTCAACAAGGTGTACAACAGGAAGCATTAAAGTTAGTCCTCCGTCAACTTCAGCGACGTTTAGGTGAAATACCGCAAAATCAAGAAGAAACCATCCGTAACCTTCCTGTGGAGCGATTAGAAGACTTAGGACTCGCTTTATTAGACTTTGACAATCTGGCAGATTTAGACAACTGGTTGCACCCGTGACTCGCTTTATTTGGGATAAATTTAGCAAAGACTTCCTAGAAACCCTTCTTTCTCCCTACGGTACAGTAGTTGTCAGCAAAGAAGTCACCTCAGAAATTAAAGAAATTGATGTGTATTTTAGTCCTAATACCGCTAAAATTCCCTCTCAGTTAGGATTATTAGGCAGATTATGCCAAAATCCCTGTTTATTGGAACCCTATCGCAATGGGATTACCCTTGATGGTATCAATGATTGTCTGTCTAAGCGCTTTGCTATCCGTGAAATCTTCCACAGAGAAGCAAAGAGAAATAAACAGAGAATATCGGAGGAGGAGATACCTAAGTTGTGGATTCTCACCCCTACAGCTAGTGAGCGCATTTTATCCCTGTTTACTGCCCAATTACAACCCAATTGGGGAGAAGGGGTTTATTTTCTCCCGGAGGGTTTCGGTACAGCGATAATAGTGATTCATCAGTTACCCGCAATCCCAGAGACATTATGGTTAAGATTATTGGGTAGAGGAGGAACAAGAGAGAGAGCTATCGATGAATTAGAGAGATTATCACCGAATAATCCCCTAAAATCGGCTTCCTTAAACTTATTGTATAATTTGAGTAGAAATTTAGAAGCGTTATCGAAAAAAACACAGGAGGATAGGGAGTTTATTATGCGTTTAGCTCCACTTTACCAACAGGATAGAGAACAAGCGGTTCAAGAGGGACTTAAAAGAGGACTACAGCAAGGGGTACAGCAAGGTGAACAAAGAGGAGAAGCAAAGTTAGTCCTCCGTCAACTTCAACGACGTTTAGGTGAAATACCGCAAAATCTAGAAGAAACCATCCGTAACCTTCCTGTGGAGCGATTAGAAGACTTAGGACTCGCTTTATTAGACTTTGACAATCTGGCAGATTTAGACAACTGGTTGCACCCGTGACTCGCTTTATTTGGGATAAATTTAGCAAAGACTTCCTAGAAACCCTTCTTTCTCCCTACGGTACAGTAGTTGTCAGCAAAGAAGTCACCTCAGAAATTAAAGAAATTGATGTGTATTTTAGTCCTAATACCGCTAAAATTCCCTCTCAGTTAGGATTATTAGGCAGATTATGCCAAAATCCCTGTTTATTGGAACCCTATCGCAATGGGATTACCCTTGATGGTATCAATGATTGTCTGTCTAAGCGCTTTGCTATCCGTGAAATCTTCCACAGAGAAGCAAAGAGAAATAAACAGAGAATATCGGAGGAGGAGATACCTAAGTTGTGGATTCTCACCCCTACAGCTAGTGAGCGCATTTTATCCCTGTTTACTGCCCAATTACAACCCAATTGGGGAGAAGGGGTTTATTTTCTCCCGGAGGGTTTCGGTACAGCGATAATAGTGATTCATCAGTTACCCGCAATCCCAGAGACATTATGGTTAAGATTATTGGGTAGAGGAGGAACAAGAGAGAGAGCTATCGATGAATTAGAGAGATTATCACCGAATAATCCCCTAAAATCGGCTTCCTTAAACTTATTGTATAATTTGAGTAGAAATTTAGAAGCGTTATCGAAAAAAACACAGGAGGATAGGGAGTTTATTATGCGTTTAGCTCCACTTTACCAACAGGATAGAGAACAAGCGGTTCAAGAGGGACTTAAAAGAGGACTACAGCAAGGGGTTCAGCAAGGTGTACAGCAAGGTGTACAACAGGAAGCATTAAAGTTAGTCCTCCGTCAACTTCAGCGACGTTTAGGCGAAATACCTCATAATCTTGAGGAAATCATCCGTAACCTTCCTGTGGAGCGCTTAGAAGACTTAGGACTCGCTTTATTAGACTTTGACACTTTGACAGATTTAGACAACTGGTTGCACCCGTGAACAATAGCGATCTCGCGTAGCGAGCGCGTTGCGAGCGCATCATCCATCCTTGATTATTCTATAGTTAAGGGGTCCACATCGATCGCCATACTTACCTTGGGCAAAACTAAGCTTTTCAAAGGAAGAAAAAGACGACCGATATCAGCCTTTTCTCCCGATAATTTTAACAGAATTTGCCAGCGATAACGGTTAGCCACGCGCATAATTGTTGCGGGTGCAGGCCCTAAAATATCCCAATCGGAACCGAAATTATTAACACATTCCTCCGCGACATTTTCGGCACTTTTCTGCACTGCTTCCCCATCTAAACCACTAAAGCGAATTAAGACTAAACTGCCGTAGGGAGGATAATTTAAACCCTCTCTCTGCATTAATTCCGTCTCGACAAAACCCTCATAATCGTGGGTTTGCACTGCTCTAATCACGGGATGTTCGGGGGTATAGGTTTGGATAATCACCTTTCCTTCTGTTTCTCCCCTTCCTGCTCTCCCTGCTACTTGGGTGAGGGTTTGAAAAGCGCGTTCGGAGGCGCGATAATCGGAGTGATAAAGTAGGCCATCGGCTGCCATTACTCCTACTAAAGTAACTCGATCGATATCTAATCCTTTGGTGAGCATTTGGGTTCCGACTAAGACATCGAATTCACCATCAGTAAATAGTTTTAATAGTTCCCGGGGGGCATTTTTGTTACGGGTGGTATCACTATCAAAACGCAAGCAACGCAAATCGGGAAATTCTTTACTTAATTCTTGGGTGACTCGCTGAGTGCCAGTACCGAAAAATTTCAGATAGGGAGAACCACATTCAGGACATTGTTTCGGATGAATGCGACCATAGTTGCAGTAGTGACAGCGGAGTAATTCTTCGGCTCCCTCGTGGGTGTGGTGATAGGAGAGGGAGACATCGCAGTGGGGACATTCTAGCACATAACCGCAACTTCGGCAAGATACAAAGGTACTATGTCCCCGACGACTGACGAATAAAATTGCCTGTTCTCCCTTGTCGCGCAGAGTTTCCAGCGCTGAACGCAGAGATTGACTAAAAAGAGAACGATTACCCCGTTGCAATTCCCGTCGCATATCGACGATTTCCACCCGCGGTAAGGGGCGATTTTGGATGCGATCGGGCAAAGATAGGTAAAGACTGGGATTAACTCGGGATTCTAGCCATGTTTCTAGGGATGGCGTGGCCGAGCCTAAAATTACGGGACAATGGTTTAATTGAGCGCGCCATTTAGCCACGGTACGCGCGTGATAGGTGGGGAGTAATTGACTTTGTTTAAAGCTGCTATCGTGTTCTTCATCGAGGATAATCATGCCTAGATGGGGTAAAGGGGCAAAAATCGCCGATCTTGTCCCGATAATAACTTGTGGGGTTCCTGTCAACATCTGTCGCCATGTATCGTATCTTTCTCCTTCCGAGAGAGCGCTATGATAAACATAGACTCGATCGCCAAAACGGGCCACAAAGCGATCGGTTAGTTGCGGTGTTAATCCAATTTCGGGGACTAAAACCAAAGCAGATTTACCCGCTGCTAAGATAGGTGCGATCGCCTGTAGATAGACTTCTGTTTTACCCGATCCCGTCACTCCATGTAAGAGAGCGCTTTCACCACCTTTTAGGGTTTGAATCGCTTCTAGAGCTTGTTTTTGACTAGAAGTGAGGGTTTTTGGTTGATCTCTGCTCATTATTGACGAAGATAAGCGCAGAAATTCCCGATCCTGAATCACCACATAACCCTTGTCAATGAGCGGTTTAAAATATTTCGTCCCCGCAAGTTCTGCCAATTCTGGCAGCCACATTTCTCCTCCCTGGTGACGTAAGATTTCGACAATTTTGCGCTGATTTTCAGTTAAATCAGCAGGAAAGTCGGTTATTAGCAGGGTAATGGCTTTTTTTTGTTTAATATTGGTACTTTTGGGTGCTTCTAGATAACTTTCTACCCAACCGCGCTTAACTAAGTCTCGGATCCCGTAATTAGCATTTTTTACTTTTTCTTGCAGGTATTTCGCCGAATAATCGCCTTCTTTTTGATTTTTGAGCAGGGATAAAATCTGACGGGAGAGGGGAGTACAAAAAACTTCCGCACCGGGGGGAATCGCTGCTGGTTTTAATCTGATGCGACGTTGGGAACTTCGCAGTAAACCCGTAGGTAAAGCGACGCGAACAACGGTGATTAAATCCGTCGCGTAGTATTGGGCAATTTTGGCTAATAACTGCCAATAATTATCGGGAAAAAACCCCTTGGCAATCACATCTTCCACGGGACGAATTTGATTTTCTTCTAGTCCTGCGGGCAAATTTTCGAGAAATCTAAGAGCAATTCCACCAATTACCTGAGAACCGAAGGGAACGCTTAAAATATCGCCAATTTCTACCGTTAAATACGGGGGGACACTATAGGTTAATATTTGCTGATCCTCTTGACTATCTCTAGGATAAGGGCGATCAACCAAAACCTCTAACCACGGTTGCCCAGTTGTGGTTAATTGGTAGGGTGTGGGAGGTTCTGCTACAGTCAGGGTAGCATGGCGATCGAGCATAGTCAGTGGGGAGATGGGGTGATAGGGTGATGGGGAGAATGGGGTATTTAAATTATAGTTTAAAGCTTGAGGGGAATAAAACTAGCTAATTTTGTCTAAAAACAGTTTAAATATTGCTTTTTTGCTCACAAATTGTGATTTTTAGCTAGTGAATTCTTCCCCAAAGAATTTTTGTCCAGCGTTGAGCATTGATAAAGTTAATGATAATTATTGACTATTAGCTATTAAATCGCACCATAGTTAGTCAAAAGTTGAGAATGGTTCTCAATAAAAAAAGCGAAGAATAGTAATAAAAAGCTGACTGCTATCTTGATTGTTAAGAAGCGTGATCTTTACCTAGTCAAATACCGAAAACCTTAGTTAGAGTGTATGAGTAGAAACACTGAAAGCTCCTCCCATTTACCAGAAAATCTGATTATCTGGTGCGGCGATTTGTAACCATCGACACAGAATCGCGCAATTATATCCCAGAAATGGCCGCCATTAATTAAGAAAACGTTTAAAAAATCTGCTCCCCGAAAATTCAATGTAACAATCATCCCATTGGGAGAAACTAAGTTTTTCCCCGCTATTATAACCCCACTCCATCGATAACTGCTTATGAAAATCTCTAAACTAGCCGCTGATGATAATTTTAATCAAATCATTGCCCTTGAGACAAGTCCTTTAGAACTAGACAGCGTGGATTTTGCTGAAAGAACTGACGAGGATCTGACTGAACCTTTACTGGAAACCCTAAAAACCACTCGTGGGGGTAGTGGAACAGGATACGCTCAAAGTAACAATGAAGATACTGTTGGGGCATTTTTTAAAGAAATGGCCCGTTATCCCCTGCTTAATGCGGAAGAAGAAATTGAATTAGCCCACTCGGTTAAGTTTCTCATGGAAGCGGAAGAAGTGCGCCAAAAACTGCAAGAAAATTTACATCGTCCCCCGACGAAAACGGAATGGGCAAGCGCTTTACAATTAGATAATGAACGTCAACTGGAAAACCGTCTTTATCGCGGACGAACAGCTAAACGGAAAATGATTCGTTCTAATTTGCGCTTAGTGGTTTCCATCGCTAAACGCTATTTAAATCGCGGGGTTCCTTTCTTAGATTTAATTCAAGAAGGTGCGATCGGACTCAACCGTGCGGCCGAAAAATTCGATCCCAATAAAGGTTATAAATTCTCTACCTATGCTTATTGGTGGATTCGACAAGCAATCACCCGCACCATTGCTAACGATGCGCGGACAATTCGTTTACCGATTCACATTGTCGAAAAACTCAATAAACTCAAAAAAGCGCAGCGCATTCTCAAGCAAGATTTACAGCGCAATCCCAATGAACGGGAACTCGCAGAAGCGTTAGAAATGACTCCTGAACAATTGCGGCAATTATTACAATTGCGTCGTCAATCTCTCTCTTTAAATCATCGTGTAGGGAAGGGAGAAGATACGGAATTAGTGGATCTGTTGGAAGATGATGATCTACAACTTCCCGAAGATAAAATGAATGAGATGATGATGCGTCAGGAAATTTTCGCAGTTTTAAGTGATGTTCTCACGGAACGGGAAAAAGATGTTATCTCCCTCCGTTATGGTTTAGCTACCAGTCAACCCTATACCCTAGAGGAAGTGGGGGGAATGTTCAATTTATCTCGCGAACGAGTACGTCAAATTCAAACTAAAGCGATGCGAAAATTACGTCGTCCTCAAGTCGCACGTCGTCTGAAAGGATGGTTACATTAATAATTTTTTCTAACTCGTTCTCTCCTCTCTCCTTTTTCCCGGAGAGCTTTTTTTTGTCGATATTTAGTTTAAAATTAAGATAAAGCTTATTTTCTCAGTAGATAGTCATAATACCGATGAACCGACATCTTACTCCACAACCAGAGCATCTAATCCAACAGAAAGTGAAAACGGGAAAATATCAATCTCCCAAAGATGAATACGAAAAAATAACTGATGCAGAATGGAGAGAAGATATTCGGCAAAAAATAGATGAAGCTATCTTTGCATCAGAAAATCATCCTCTCATAGATGGAGAAACTTTTGTCACTGAAATTATTCATCGTTTTCAAAAATGGGTCGTTATATCATAAATATACTAGCTATTCAGTCTCTGAATACAATAGGCAATTTTTCAGCTATTTTTTCTAGTTCTCAATAAAATCAAACTAATTCAATATGTCCAAAAACTCTTGGTTAATTCCCGATGATATTTATTTTCTTAACCATGGTTCCTATGGTGCAACCCCTAGAATAGTCTTGGATTATCAGCAACAATTGCGGGAACGAATGGAAAGACAACCTTTAGCATTTTTGGGGAGAGAATTAGAGGGATTATTAGATATTGCTAGGCAAAAATTAGCGAATTTAGTGGGAGTAAATAGCGATGATTTAGTCTTTGTTCCCAATGCAACCACAGCAGTGAATGCAGTATTAAATTCCTTAACTTTTCAGGAAAATGAGGAAATTCTGATCACCGATCAAACCTATAATGCTTGTGCTAATGCAGTTAAACATATAGCTAAAAGATGGGGTTTAAAGGTAATTATCGCTAAAATTCCCTTTCCCGTGCAATCCCCTTTAGAAATTAGTCAAGCAATTTTAGCATCAGTTTCTCCCCGGACAAAATTAGTAGTTTTAGATCATGTCACCAGTCCCACGGCCTTAATTTGGCCAATCGCAGAAATTGTGCAAGAATTAAATAATCGGGGTATTGATACTCTCATCGATGGCGCTCATGCTTTAGGTTTTTTACCCCTTAATATCGGGGCAATTAATCCCACCTATTATACTGCTAATTGTCATAAGTGGTTATGTAGTCCCAAGGGGGCTGCTTTTCTCTATGTGCGCGGGGATAAACAGGCAATAATTCGACCTTTAACTATTAGCCATGGAGCGAATTCTCCTCGACAAGATCGCTCCCGTTTTCAGTTAGAATTTGCTTGGATGGGAACCGATGATCCCAGTGCTTATTTATCGGTGCCAACAGCGATCGAGTTTTTAAATTCTCTCTCTATTGATGGTTTACTGGGTCTGATGGCGAGGAATCGTAATTTGGTTTTAAAAGCCAGAAATTTGCTTTGTCGTGCCTTGCAGGTCAATTATCCCTGTCCAGAATCAATGATTGGAGCGATGTCCTCAATTCTAATGCCTAGTTATGCTTGGACAGCAGAAGATTTATCTAGACAACTGTGGGAAAAATATCGGATTGAAGTGCCGATAATTGCTTGGGGAGAAGCATCATTGATTGTGAGAATTTCTGCTCACTACTATAATTCGATCGAGCAGTATGAATATTTAGCTGAGGTTTTAAATTCCCTGCTATTGGAGCCAAGATAAGCGGGGAGCATCGGAGCAGGGAAAAAAATCCATAACTGAGTTTTTAAAGTTGGATTGGGAGTTAATAACGGACTTGCGATGAGAACCGATAATTGGGCTAAAATGCCTCTTGGAGCATGGTTTCCTTGAGCATTTCTAAACCTTTTTTCACCCGACGGGAGACGGTAACGACACTAATGCCTAATTGTTCGGCGGTTTCCCGTTGAGTAAGATCCTTAAGGAAGACAAATTCGAGAATATGACGGGTTTTGTCTTCTAATTGAGCGAGAGCTTGTTGCAAACGAATGCGATCCTCTTGACAAAGTTGAAAGCTGCGATAACGGGGATCGGGAACGATGTCTTTTAAACAGGTGTTATTATCTTCATCGTTATTAACCGTCGCATCGAGACTCAGAGGTTCACGGTTTTGGAAAGCCAGTTTTACCTCTTGCCATTCTTCGATCGAAATATTTAAAGCGAGGGAGATTTCCGTATCATTGGGTTGACGATTGTAGAGGGTCTGGAAATCCCGACGCATATTTGTCGCTTGTCTGCCTAAATCTAACCAACGACGAGGAATACGAACTATATAACCTTTATCGCGCAGATAGTGTTGAATTTCGCCGCGAATATAGGGAATAGCGAAGGAACTAAAAGCATGACCTTTGCTGCTGTCAAAACGGTTGATCGCCCGAATTAGTCCCATACAGCCAACCTGCACTAAATCTTCGTAATTTTCATGACATTGATTGACCCAATGATGAGCTTCCTTTCTGACTAATCCTAGGTTTAACTCTATAATCTGATCCCGTAACATATTGTCTCCTGTTTTTTGGTATTTTTGAAACAGGGTGAGAGTTTCCAATTTAAGATTTTCTTTATTTAGGACAGACATGGGGTGTTAACAGACTTAAAAAATCATTGGCTGTAAAAGATCACTATTACAATTAGCTTTGACCAATCCCAATACAGTCTGGATTAGAAGTGGCAAGCAATGGCAACAATGTAATACTACGATCTTGATGATACGACCTTTATATGAAGACTTGTGTGATTTCACGCGGTCAAGCCAGTATTTAAAGACACAGGGCAGATTTTCCTGGGCAGCTGGAGGGGAATTGGGCGTTGCTGAATCAAGGTATGAATGACAACCTTGCCCCCATCCAAAAGTTAGTTTGTGTCTAGGTTTTAAAAATCCCACAAAAGAAGATTCATATCTCAAATCAGCAACGCCCAGAAATGTTAACTGAGAAGGGACAGAAGCGACCAGATTATTCCTACAGTCTTTCTCGTAAAGGTGAAGTATAAATTAAACTTTGCCGAAGAGCCAGATTTGAGTGGCGAAAACGTACCTCATCTATCAAAAAAACGACGTAATATCTAGAAAACTAGAACTCGAACAAAGGTAAACTCCGAGCATTATTTTTCGGCAATTTCGCCGGTAAACCTAAATGTTCGTAGGCGGCCGATGTCACTACGCGACCCCGGGGAGTACGATTAAGATAACCTATTTGTAATAAATAAGGCTCGTACACCTCCTCAATCGTTTTGGCATCTTCTCCCGTGGCTGCCGCTACTGCTTCCAATCCCACGGGTTTACCTTGAAACTGTTCGATCATCGTCTTTAATACTAATCGATCAGTCCAATCTAAACCCATAGAATCCACATTTAATTCATTTAATCCCTGATCAGCTAACTGGGGAGTAATCACCGTTTCTCCCTTCACCTGTACATAGTCGCGTACTCGTTTTAATAAACGATTGGCAATGCGTGGAGTTCCCCGACTGCGACGGGCAATTTCGATCGCACCCGCTTCAGTTATGGGAATATTAAAAATAGTGGCACTTCGGAGAATAATTGCCGTCAATTCCTCGATTGTATAGAAACGCAGACGTTGAATCAGGCCAAAACGATCGCGCAAAGGGGAAGTTAAAGAGCCAACTTTGGTAGTAGCACCGATTAAAGTAAAGGGAGGTAAAGAAATACTGCGAATTTTCGCCGCTTGACCCTTGCCAATCGTCACATCCAGCCGATAATCCTCCATCGCTGGGTATAATAACTCCTCCGTCACCCGATTCAGTCGATGAATTTCGTCGATAAAAAGAATATCCCGGGGTTGAAGATTGATCAGGATGCCGGTAATATCCCGGGGACGCTCTAAAGCGGGGGCGGCAGTAATGCGGCAATTTACTCCCATCTGGGCCGCTAAAATTAAAGCCATCGTGGTTTTTCCTAACCCCGGCGGTCCGTAGAAGAGCAAATGATCGATCGCTTCTTGTCTAGCTTTGGCTGCGGCGATGGTGACTTTTAGATTAGCCTTTAAGTCCTGTTGACCGATATAATCCTCTAGGGATTGCGGACGGATCTGCGCTGCTGCTTTTTCCGTTTCTTCTATAGTGGGATTGGGAGTGAGCAGATTTTCCTCGGCAGCTGGAGGGGAATTATGCGATCGTTTGATAGCCATTGTTACAATCAAGAGTCTAGGATATGTTAGCGAAGCGGATTTTGCCTTGTTTGGATGTCAATAAAGGTCGGGTGGTTAAAGGGGTTAATTTTGTCAATCTTCAGGACGCTGGCGACCCCGTGGAGTTAGCTCGCTTGTATAATCAGGCAGGGGCCGATGAGTTGGTTTTTCTTGATATTACTGCTACCCATGAAGATCGCGACACGATTATTGATGTAGTCTATCGTACGGCGGAACAGGTTTTTATTCCTCTGACCGTGGGTGGTGGCATCCAATCCTTAGAAAATATTAAAAATTTGTTAAGAGCCGGGGCCGATAAAGTCAGCATTAACTCGGCTGCCGTGCGCAAGCCGGAATTGCTCGATCGAGCCAGCGATCGCTTTGGTCAACAGTGTATTGTGGTGGCGATCGATGCTAGACGACGCAAGGATGAGCATAACCCCGGTTGGGAGGTTTATGTTCGGGGTGGACGCGAAAATACGGGTATTGATGCTTTATTATGGGCCCAAGAAGTGGAAAAACGCGGGGCGGGTGAGTTGTTAGTTACCAGTATGGATGCCGACGGCACGCAAGCAGGTTACGATCTGGCCTTGACAAAAGCGATCGCAGAAAGGGTGGAGATTCCTGTGATTGCCTCTGGAGGAGCGGGTAATTGTCAGCATATTTACGAAGCATTGACGGAAGGGCGGGCAGAAGCGGCTTTATTGGCTTCTTTGCTCCATTATGGTCAATTAACGATCGCTGAGGTCAAAAATTATCTGCAAAATCAACAAGTACCCGTGCGTTAGCCAGGGAAAATGAGGGCAAGATTTGCAGAACTTAATCTAGTGATTAAGTCGGTTTTTCGGGAAAAGGATTTCTTTAGGCTGCAACCCCAGAAGAGCAAGGTTTACACCTATTACTGAAAGCCAATGGCTGACGGCTGACAGCCGTGATCGAGAAACCGGCAAAAAATCCCTGTTTTTAACTTCCGTCCGATTATCCCTCGGGAAAATTATGTATTAGAATAGATGAAAGTTAACAAAATTTAAAATATGTTAGTTCCGATTCTCATCTTTGACCTCGGTCTTGTGGCTTGGTCATTGCATCTGATGCAGCAAGCGTTCGACAAGCAAGAGTTTTCCTTGATGCTGGCGGGAACCTTAGTGGCAGCAGCGGCAGCGGCTATGTTAGTAGTTTATTTCCTCATGGGTCACTGTTTAACCTATTTAACCCAAATTCCGGCTCCTGTCTAAATGGAGGCGATTGTTTTACCATTGTCGATCAGCGATCGCCTTTTGAGTGACAAATTTTTTTATCTCCACCCCTTGACAAAATGATTCTATTTAAGCCATACTCAAAGATGGTCTTCAAGGGGTTATAGCTCAGTTGGTAGAGCACCTCAATGGCATTGAGGGGGTCAGCGGTTCGAATCCGCTTAGCTCCATACAGTTAAGATAAGAGTTTCAGGGTTACTGGGGCTAGAAAAGTGGCACGGAGATGGTAGATTGAAAGAGGATTTCTGGTTAGAAAACTCTCTTTTTCCCTCAATACTCTCTCAGGACAAAATTAATAAACCTCTTGCATAATTAATTTTTGAGGGTTCAAAAAAGGCAAAAACAAGGATTAAATTACATAAAATCTGTAAATAGACCGTTTAATTGATTATTATTCATTCTTAATTCTCCTGACTACTGACTCCTGACTCCTGACTCCTAACCCTAACAACAATTTTTGATTTTTACAAGAGGTCTAATGATAGAGCTTTTTAAGCAACTACCTCGTTGGTTGCGGCTAAGTCTAGTTTTTCCGCTCTTATTTCTCAATGGCTGGTTATTATTCCAATTATTTAGCTATCTAGAACCCTTAGTCAGTATTTTTGTCACTGCTAGTTTACTAGCTTTTGTCTTAGATGTTCCCATCAAACTGCTGCAAAGACGCGGGGTTAATCGCAGTGGTTCGATCGCTATTGTCTTTTTAATTGCCCTATTAATTTTGATTGTTTTAGGTTTAATTTTAATTCCCCAGATTGTCGAACAATTAAGCAGTTTAATCAATAGTTTGCCCCAGTGGATCGAGTCGGGAACCGAACAGATACAAAATTTAGAAAAGTGGGATAAAACTCAGAAATATGCGATTTATATCGAGCAATCAATCACCCAGTTATCGGAACGACTAACCAATGTTTTACAAACTCTTAGCACTCAATTACTGAGCTTTGTACTAGGAACTATCAACAGTATCTTAAACATTCTATTTGTTCTGGTTCTAACTGTCTTTCTGGTTCTCTATGGCGAACAAATTTGGGAGGGAATTTTCAGTTGGATTCCTGCTCCCTGGAATTTAAAATTAAGAACGATTATTCGTCAAACTTTTGAAACCTATTTTGCTGGTCAAACCATTTTAGCGGGAATTCTCAGCCTTGCTCAAATTTTTGTTTTTGTCATTCTCAAGGTCGATTATGCCCTATTATTCGGGGTGGCGATCGGTCTAACTACATTAATTCCTTTTGCCAGTGCCTTTACCATTATTGGCATTAGTACCCTACTGATGTTTCAGGATTTTTGGTTAGGTTTAAAAGTTTTGACCCTGACCATTATTGTCGGTCAAATTAATGATAATGTCATCGCCCCTCGGTTAATGGGAGGTATGATCGGACTTAATCCCGTCTGGATTATCCTATCTCTTTTTATCGGGGGCAAAGTGGCAGGAATTCTCGGTTTATTGATAGCAGTTCCCATCGCTAGTGTGCTGAAAAGTACCATCGATATCATCCGCTCGCAGCAGCAGGAAAAAGAACCGGTAGTTTTCCTAGAAGAAACGGTGAAAAATTCCTCAGAGGAGGGCAAATAATCCTAAATCCTGTTTTTTCAGTGATCAGTGAACAGTAATCAGTAATCAGTGAATTGAAAACTCACATCTGGTAACTGATAACTGATAACTGACTACTATTAGGAGCGACTGATTTCTTCGAGAATAGCCATCGCTTCTGTCACCCTATCCCTAGGGATAAATAAATGATCGTGATAATAACCGGAAATGACATTGACGCTAATTGCTGCTGCGGCCAGTTTCTCGCTAATTACCGCTAAAAATCCCACCGCTGCTAAACTGGAATGCACAGAAAGAGTAATTTGTCTATAAATATATTTGTACTGCAAATCCGTGCGATCGGCTTGCTGACGGGGAATAATCACCGTTATGCCTTCCTCTTCCTGAAATTGGCAGATAGGGTTTAATTGTAGCTGTTCTAGTGCTGTTGCTGTGAGGGAAGAGAAAACGAATTCTTCAGTATTTAGGATTGGGTTCAGGGATTGGAGCAGAATATCGAGATTAGTTTCGCCTTCCTCGGGTTTTTCTGGCGATTTTTTCGCCGCATCCAGACAATGATTAGCGGCAGCGTCAGCCAAACTATTTTTAGCTCGTTCAATCCAGCGCCAGCTAATGCGATCGAATTGGGCAATTAATTGACAAGCACGCTGATAAAAGGGACGTAAACTATCGCTTTTTACCTTCCAGTCTCCCTTAACTTGATTGATGACTAATTGACTGTCTCCGCGAATTTCTAGGCTTTTTAAGCCTAATTCTTGGGCTTTTTCCAATCCAATAATCAATCCCGTGTATTCAGCTTCGTTATTAGTGGCTCTCTCCATATATCTAGTCGTGGTCAAGGAATTGCCCTCGGCTAAAACTATTACCGCTGCACCAGCTGCTCTCCCCGGATTGCCGCGAGAACCACCATCAAAATAAAGAATTGCTGAATTATCGGTTTTTTGAGGTTTTTTATGCATAATTTTCGTCAATAAATCTTGTTATCTCCATTTTTATCCCTTTGACAATTGTAGGCGGTAGCGATTCCTGTCGGCAAAGCGGACAAGCAAGATTTTAGCCGATCGCCGCTACCGGACAACTTTTTTTTCTTCAGATTATTGATAATTATTTGCAGTTGTCGGTTATACTGAGAACATCAGCCTAGAGTTATATTGCTAATAGTTCTCAATTAAAAGCCCCATGAGTATAGACAAATTGCCATCGGAAGGAGAGAAAATCTTCCCTCTTAGTGCTTGGGATCGCTGGCAGGTTTACCACCGGCTGCCGTCCCTGGACATTGAAGATAAATGTTTGCTCCATAAGCCTTTGCAGGTTCGCATCGCTAGACCGGCTCAACTTTTACAGCTGTGGATTGTCCTGCGACAGGTAGAGGCTTATCGAGGCTCTTTAATCGGTTGGCTGGAACCCTGTTGGCAGGCATAATCCTTGAGAAAAATTAGCAATCTGAGAGTAAAAAGTGAGAAAGTATGTCAAAATCTGCAACTACCATGGTTCCCTTTCAAGTGGTCGGTCAATTCCTCGGTTTTGTCCTCAAGGACGGATATAAGGTAAAATATCTGAGAATCAGTGTGGATAAACGGGAATATTGGTTTAAGCCCGAAAAAACACTGCGAGACCACATACCTCTCAATATTGCTCTCCACTCATGGCTAAAAGTGACGGGAGAAAGTAGTCTTTGTTCAAAGACGGGAAAATTAAACCTGAGGGTACTGGGGATCGAGCATTTATCCGGCGAAAAAACCCCAGAAGTCGCCCCGGCAAAAGCGAAAAAAGCCACCGTCTTAATCTGTCAGAAGTCCGATTGTTGGAAAAATGGCGGTGCGAGAGTCTGCCAAAGGTTGGAGAGTGGTTTAGAGGAAAAAGGACTGGGAGAAGCGGTGAATATTAAATTAACCGGCTGTTTAAAACAGTGCAAAAAAGGCCCGAATCTGGTGGTTATGCCCGATAAAAAGCATTATAATCAGGTAGCTCCCCAAGATGTCCCCTCCCTAATCGAGCGGCATTTTGCCACTTCTGAGCAAGGGAAGAGCCTATCAGTTTAACTGGAAATTTAATTGGCGATCGCTATTGACAAGCGATCTTTTTTGTGCATCAAAGGGACGAAGTGCCTAAAATTGTAATAAATTAGGGATAGAAAAAGTCAATTCTTGCCGCCGATAATTTATGACTGCTGCCACTGCAACCTTGTTAATTTCTTGTCCCGACCAGATTGGTCTAGTGGCGAAAATCGCTAATTTTATCTACGCTAATGGCGGCAATATTATCCACGCTGACCAACACACGGATTTTTCGGCGGGATTGTTCCTGATGCGGATAGAATGGCAATTAGAGGGGTTTAATTTACCCCGTGGGATGATCGAACCAGCTTTCGCCGCTATTGCCAAACCTTTGCAGGCTAGTTGGTGCTTACATTTTTCCGATACTGTCCCGCGTCTAGCCATTTGGGTGACAAAACAGGATCATTGTCTCCTGGATTTATTATGGCGACAACAGGCGGGAGAAATTAGGGCAGAAATTCCTTTAATTATTAGCAATCATCGAGAATTACAATCAGTTGCCAATCAATTTGGTATTGAGTTTTATCATCTTCCCATTACCGCTGAAACCAAGATTGAACAGGAAGCCAGACAATTAGAGTTACTGCGGGAATACCGGATAGATTTAGTGATTTTAGCTAAATATATGCAGGTTCTCACCCCAGATTTTATTAACTTTTTTCCCAATATTATCAACATTCATCATTCTTTTTTACCAGCTTTTGCGGGAGCTAATCCCTATCAACGGGCCTACGATCGAGGGGTAAAAATTATTGGAGCCACCGCCCATTATATCACTGCCGATCTCGATCAGGGGCCAATTATCGAGCAGGATGTGGTCAGAGTTAGTCATCGCGATACCGTGGGAGATTTAATTCGTCAAGGTAAGGATTTAGAAAGGGTGGTGTTAGCGCGAGCGGTACGTTTACACTTGCAAAATCGCGTTTTGGTTTACGCTAATCGCACGGTAGTGTTCGCTTAAGGTTGCTAGGGTAAGCTCATCTAAAATGGGATAAGATGTACTGGACAAAAAAGACATCATTGCGGGTTAAAAATTAGGAAGTATCGGCGCGATTGACTAAAATAGCAATAGACCAGAGCAGAAGGAAAAAATTATCTATGGCAACCACATCCGAAGATGTATGGCGACTCTTAGCCGAATTAACTACCGCTCAAAAAGAAACTGACCGACAACTCAAGGAAAACGCCCAACAACAGAAGGAAACTGACAAACAACTCAAAGAACTGGGCAAACAAATTGGGGGACTTGGTGCCAAATTCGGCAGCTTTACCGAAGGACTTGCCCTTCCCTCAATGGAAACGATTCTCAGACAACGCTTTGGTATGGAAGTTGTTAGTCCCAGTGTGCGCGCCAGTAAAGAAGGAAAACACCTAGAAATTGATGTTCTTGCCTATACCAATGGTGAGCTAAATACTGCTTATATCGTTGAGGTTAAAAGTCATGCCAGAGAGGAGTCTATTACACAATTAAAAAGTATTTTGCAACGGTTTCGCCGCTTTTTTCCTGAACACAAAGATAAAAAACTCTATGGCATATTAGCGGCGGTTGATTTATCCCCGGAATTACGGGAAAAAATTCTGCAAGAAGGGCTTTATGTGGCTCGGATTCATGACCAAGTATTTGAATTAGATATTCCCGATAATTTTCCACCTCAAACCTATTAAATAACCCTGCCCTAGGAAAAACTTTTTCAGTAAACCCTATTGTACTTGTCCGCGCAGGGCATAAAGATCTTTTTCTAAACCGAAAGCGAAGAGAAAAGAATGGCGTATGGTAGGGTTAGAGAGAGTAAAAAAGAGAAAGAGAGCGATAACAGCTAATCCTGACGATAAAATAAACATAGTTTCGTAGGAAATTGCTAAAACCCCCAGAATTGGACCGGCTAAGGCTGTTCCCACATCAAAACCGCCGATACAGATAGAATAGGCCCGGCCGCGTTCTTGGGGCCCAGAGCGATCGGAGATTAAAGCCAGTAACATAGGGAATAAAATCCCCCCTCCCGTACCTTCGAGGATAGCGGCTAAAATTAAATCGGAAGGAGATCGGGCAGAAGATAGAACCAACATGGATAAACCATAGCAAAAAACGCTAATAGTGATGAATAAACCCCTTCCATAGCGATCACTGGCTCCTCCCGACAAAATCCGTCCGATTACGCCCGATAGTGCCGCATAACTGTAGAATACACCAGCACTGAAAGGTATCTGATTTTCGAGGAGAAACAGGGGTAAAAAAGCGACTAAACCGCCGAATAAAGTACCAACCAGCAGAAAAACTAAGGTAGGAACTAAAAAAGCCCGCTCTTGACATAATGCCCAAAAACTGCGCTCAATTGTCGGATTTTCTGCCTTCATTTCGGCTAATTTTTTCTTGAAGTCCGGTTCTTGAATGGAGAAACCCAGGAGAAAAGCGAGCGCTCCTGAAGTGGCGGAAACTAGAAATAAACCGTCATAACCGCTCGATTCGTAGAGATAACTGCCTAAAGCTGGACCGATTCCCATGCCTATGGGTGCAGTTAAGCTCATATAACCAATTATCTCTCCCCGTTGACGAACCGGCGAAAAATCCACCACTAGGGTACTGTAACCGGTGGTAAAAGCGGCGATACTGAGTCCATGGTAGGCGCGAACGACGAATAAAGAGGAAAGATCGCGAAAAAATAGATAACCGAGGGGTGCGGTAGCGGCGACAATAGTTCCAAATAAAACCACTAATTTGCGACTGCGGCGATCAACTAGATTGCCTAACCAACTGCGCGATAAAATTAAACCGATGGCAAAGGCCCCCATGACAAAACCGATATCTTGTTTGCTACCGCCTAGGGAGTCAATATAGGTGGGGAGAGTGGGGACGAGAGTGGTGATACTTATCCAGAAAAACAGCGCCGTGACGAAGAGGATGAGTAGTTGACGACGAGTTTCGGCAGTAAGTGATCGAAAAGTTTTGAAAGCGTTCACGACAGTGACCGTCACAGGCAACAAAAAGACCCGGAGATCACGCCAGTCACAAGCATCCCGTATTGCTGCTACCTTCCGGTCCTGACAAGGTTAAGGCGTTGCGATCGCATGAGTCCGAGTCTTTTCTATCATAACATCTTTTTCGGGGACACGAGCATTTTTTTTCCTCAATCTAGACTCTCAAGGGAAATTTTCTCAACGAGGGGGTTTTTGCAATTGTTGTTGTAGAGAAATTTCTGGTTCGATCGCCAATCCGCTAAACTGTCGGATTAAGGGTGAAGGACTCTCCCTAGAATCGGCAGCGAGGAAAAATAACCAACGGCTGCCGGGGGTGAGTTGTTCGATGGCATTGAAGTTACTGGTCAACCAAATTACAGGTAAATTAGGCAGATTAGCCTTTTTTTGACTAGCTTTTGCCTCTATACTGGCTAAAGTTTCTAAAATCACCCTTTCTCCCTGAATTAAACCCGTTTCACCAGTCCAGAGTTTCACATTTAATTGCCGACGATGGGCATAAAAATAGAGGGAAGCAGCGGCAATAATCGCCCGTTCAAAACTGTCTTCTTGCCAATCACAGAGGGTATCGAGACAGATAATCACTTCCTGTCCTCCCGTTAACACTTCTAACTCCCGAATTTGCAATTCTCCTAAACGGGCGCTAGTTTTCCAGTGAATTAAACGGGTAGAATCACCGTAGCGATATTGTCTCAGGTTACGGGTAAGTCCTTGACTAGCCCTTTGATAATAGCGATTATTTTCTAATTTTTGCTCCATCTCTTGACCGAGGGAATCGATCAGGGGACATTGTTGTAAGGGTAAAACTTGGGGATAAACTAAAGCTTTAGCCGCCGCTTGCTGACAACGACGACACCAAAATAAACCGAGAGGGGCTGCTGTTCTTAATTGTACTTCTTGCCAGTGATAAATACCCCGTTTACTGGTGGGTAAATAATAAGTCCAACGATGGCAACTTTTGGGGGCAATCGCTTCTATTGGGGTTATTTTTGGCTGATCGAGGACAATTGGCAGCAGATCTGTCACTTCTAACAGATTTATCGGCTGATTGCTCGTATTTTCTATCTCTAGGCTAATACTAAGATCGTCTCCCGCACTCACGGGTACAATGGCAAGACGACGCACTTTCAGGGGAAGAAGGGAACGACGGGGTAAAATTATCGATAAAATTAAAACAGCGATCGTCGTGCCACAGATAGCATACAACCATCCCGCCATAGTATTAGTCGCAGCTCCGAAAAAACAGAGGGTAATGCCCATGATTACCCCACCACCGTAAGCGGGTAAGATACCGCGATCTTCTAACCAAGTTTTCATAGGGTTTAGTGGTTTTGTCGTCTTTGCTAAGTATCTAAGCACAATTAATTACACATCTAAGCCACTACTCCGTCAGACTTCTGCTGTGATCAGTAAACAGTGAACTGAAAACTCAAATCCGATCCCTAATAGCTGTCTCCCGTCTCCTGACTCCTGTCTCGGAGTCTCGACTAGGAAATTAATTTTGCACGACTACTTAGAAAGCTAAAAATCAGGCCCACATCTCTATAATTCCCCAAAAAGCCCTGAGAAACTATCAAAGAAATCGGACTGATCTGTTAAGGGAGTTCTCTTCCTTGCCACTCTTAGGATTTTCTTAACAAAACTTAACAATTGATGGCGAAATTTTGCTTGCTTTTGTCGGCAGATTTTGGGATAATATTTTTAAAAGAGTTTATTCATAATGGTAATCTAAGCATTTAGTGTTTGACACGACCATCCCATTATAAGACAATCATAACCCAAGCCGCCGCCAAAGTCAAGCGCTCACTCCTAATTATTTGTCGCCTAAAACTTCTAATTCCGTGGTCGGTGGGGGGTTGGGGATATTAATTAAAATAACAAAGGTTGAAACCCGTGTTTGCGGGAAGCTGCGCCGATTCGTTCCATTTTAGGGACGGTAATTTGATTGCGTCCCCAGGAAAAATTAGTTTGCCAACCCTCCAACTCCAATAAAATCGCCTCAGCAAAACAGGCAAACATTTGACGAGAGGGAATATCCATATTGACAATTTTCATAATTTTCCAGTCAATATCGAGGGAATGCTCGACAATACCGCCCTTAATCACCGAAACATCGGGGGCATTTAATACCATGCCTAAATTTTTCGGATAACCACCATCAATAATAATGCAGGGGCGCTTGAGTTTATCTAGATCAATTTCCACCCCTTTAGGCATACTAGCCACCCAAACAATGATATCAGCCAGGGGTAAAGCCTCCTCTAGGGGGAGAATTTTACCGCGTGCTAACTCCTCTTGGAGGGATTGTAAACGCTCTTGATTGCGTGCCACATAGATTAGTTCTTTTGTATCGGTCTTTTCATTTAACCAACGACAAACGGCACTGCCGATATCTCCGGTGGACCCACAAACCACGACGGTAGATTGAGCTAAATCGATGCCCATTTTTTCAGCGAGGGTTTCCACCTGAGTGCAGATGACGTAAGCGGTGTGGGTATTACCAGTGGTGAAACGGCCAAAATCTAGCTCGATATTCCGCACCTGTCGATTATCTTTGAGATTAAACTCCTCGAAAATAATTGAAGAAAAACCGCCGAGTGCGGTGATGTTGATATCACTTTTTTGAGCGAGTGCCATGGCATTTAGCACCTTACGAATAGCAGACTTTACCCAACGATTCGACAACATCTCCGGTAAAAAACAGGATTCGATGTATTTACCCGTGATGGTTTGCCCCGTGATGCTGGTGACATGAAAATCATCGACAATTTGCGGGGGAGCAGCACACCAAAAATCTAATCCCCGGTTAGCATATTCAGGATAACCTAGATCGTCGGCGACCGATTGGGCGTGTTCTAAACTGGTAAGATGACCTATAAGACCAAACATTGATTGTTCTTTCGTTAGACTAGATGGCACTAGTTGACAATCCCATCGCACTCATGCGAGGGATTCTTGGTTCAACGAGTTTTCTTAATCTGACAGGACTTGTCCAACCAAATCAGAGGAAATCTCTCCCCAAGCGTGAGTTCCGGTATGCCCTACCGTACTTAGTCCCTTTTTGAGAATATTGATAGCGGCGTTAATATCTCTATCTTCTACATAGCCACAATGGGGACAAACATGGGTTCTCGTAGATAGAGATTTAGGTACTTTTTGATCACAATTAGAACAGTTTTGACTGGTGTTATGGGGGGCTACTGCTACCGTAGCCTTACCATATTTAAAACCAAAATATTCTAACCATTGCCGAAAAGTTGACCAAGCCATATCATTGATAGATTTAGCTAGTCTAGAGTTTTTTACCATGCCCTGAATATTTAAGTTTTCGTAAGCGATGAAATCGTTAGATTTAATGACGCGCAATGCCTCTTTTGCGACAAAGCCTTTACGTTGCCTACTTACTCTTAAATGCTTTCTAGCATACCTCTTTCTGGCCCTTTGATAGTTGTTTGATTGGGGTTGACCTTTTCTAAACTTTTTAGATTTTTTCCGATTCAGACGGTTTAATCTTTTTTCTGCCTGGCGATAGTATTGGGGTATTTCTACCGTTTCTCCATCGCTGTTAGCATAGAAAACTTTTAAACCTACATCCAATCCCACACATCTTTTTGTTGGTTCTAGGGGTTTCGCATATTCCCGAATATCAACGCTAAGACAGAATTGGACATAATAACCATCCGCTCGTTTAACAATCCTAACTCGTTTAATTTGGTCGATAGGGTAAAAGTTTAAGTCTCTAGTTCCTTTTAGTTTAACTGTGCCAATATTTTTCTTATCGGTGAAAGTTATTTTCTTTCTATCCTCCGATAGTTTCCAACCAGAGTTTTTGTATTCCACAGAACGATTATTTTTCTGAAACTTAGGATAACCCTTTTTACCTTTTATTTTTTTCTTACAATTGTCATAGAAACGAGCAATAGCTGACCATGCCCGTTCGGCTGATGCTTGTCTAGCCGTAGAATTTAGAGTATCAACAAACTTGAACTGTTTGGCGAGAACTGCACAATATTTATTGAGAGAATATTTATCGATTTTGTCTTCTCTCTTGGCATCCATCCAAAGCCTTAATGCTTTGTTTCTGATGAATTGTACTGTACGAATAGCCTCATCAATGGCAGAACATTGACTTGGTTTGACCACGGCTTTCATTTCTAAGACAATCATTGTTTATCGACCTCAAACAACTATTTTTAGGCTAACGCATCCGCACAAAATTGTCAAGGATTCAATCGTGCTTCGCTTTTTTATACTGGTCGGGTTTCATCCCGTCAGTGAAACTGAGGGTCTTCACCCGACACTTAAGATAAAAATGAGGATATTGCTAAGAAATCGTTAAGACTCTTAAATATAATACACAAAAGAGCCGCTCTGTGTTGAGCGGCAGCAGGGGAAAAAAAGAAATCTCGATGCTCAAGCTTTAGACAGCAGTTAATCCGTAGGCAGACATCCGCATGATATCACGGGTGCTGAAACCAATATTGCTTAACGCTTCCCCGTAGCTAATCATAAAGTCTTCCACGAGGGCCTCTTTTTCCATACCGAGGATGCGAGCATCATCCTCGACTTGATTGAGCATTCTCCAGACAATGGGTAGATTAGTGCGATTTGCCGCTTCTAATTCCTCTTTAGCGGTTTCAAAGTTCGCTTTTAGCCATTCTTCGCCAAAATTGAGATGTAAATATTCGTCTTTAACTACGCCTTCAGTAATTTTACGGGCAAAAGGATCAGCAACGGGAATATAAATATTATAGGCAGCGATCGCAAAAGCTTCGATAATCAAAGATTGGATTAATAAACAGGTGACAACTTTACCTTCTGCGTAGGCAATTTGGAAGTTATTGTGCAGAGAGGAAAAGAATTCTTTGGCATAATCCATGTCAGGAGTGATTTGCAAATTTTGGCCGCAAGCTTGAAAACCTTTCATGTGACGGTTTTCCATTTTTGCCAGACGGTGTAACTCTTCTTTGTGATCGGCGAGGATGTCTGCTAATTGAATATAATTGCTATTGGCCTCGTGTTCGCCTTCAATAACGATGGCATTAATGCGACTATAGGCTGATTTATAGGTTTCGCTGGTGAAATCAAGCTCTAATGGTACAGCAAGCTCTGGCATAAACTCGATTGACTCCTAATTTCTGACGAGATTTTTCCGACATTCTTTCCAGTCTAGGGTAAGCCTTCTAGATGGAGTGATCTTTTTACGAGTCTAGCTTGATCGGTCTTTTTTGTATAGCTTGGCCTGAGGGGCAATCCCTTCTCAAGGGACGAGATTGCCTACTGTTTGCTCAAACCGTGGCTAAAGATTTCCAGCGCTCGGCCTGTTGTAAGATTGCCTTGGCTGCCTGTTTACCGGATAAAGTGGCTCCTTCCATGCTATCAATGTAATCCTGTTGGGTATAACTACCAGCAAGAAAAAAGTTAGCAATAGGAGTCGCTTGCGAGGGACGATAGACATCCATCCCCGGTGCTTCCCGATAGAGACTCTGGGCCAATTTCACCACGCTAAACCAAGTCATCTTTAACTCCCGCGAGGAGGGAAATAACTTATGGACCTGCGCTAAAACCTGCTGGGCAATATCTTCATTTTTAGCTTTAATAAAAGGATCCGCGGGGGTTAAAACTAACTGTAATAAAGAACCTTCTCCGGGGCGATAATAATCCCTAGGACTGGTGAGAGCAAGATCTGCAAAACAGGAAAAATCCGCTTGGTGGGTGTACAAAAGATTGTCAATTCCCACCGCTTTTTGCAGTTGTCGCCGTTTTTCGGCATCATTTAACTCCGTCACCCAACCGTCAAAACGCAATTGTACCGTAGCGACGGGAACGGCTTCTAGTCGGAAAATATTGTCAAAAATCGGCATTTTTCGCCAATCTTGGGGAATAAGACGCTGAATACCGGGGACATCACCAGCGCAAACATAGGCATCTGCGGTGATAGTTTCTGTGGTTTCTCCGTTAGCGACGATCATGCCATTAACTTGCAGATTTTCGCCCTCTCCAGAATAGAGAATTTCCCGCACCTGACGACGGGTAGAGATTTTGGCACCCCGGGCCTCCAGATAGTTAATAATCGGTTTATGCAGGTATTCGTGGGGGGAACCTTCCAACATCCGCAGGACGGAAGCTTCGGTTTTAGCGGCAAAAAATTGGAAAATCGTCAGCATACAACGGGCCGAGATATTTTCCGTATCGATAAATCCTAACGCATAGGCGATCGGATTCCACATTTTTTTTAAACTGCCTTGATTACCACCATGGCTACGAAACCAATCGGCAAAACTAATCGAGTCCAGATCCCGAATCGTTTTCATCGCTCCTTGGAAGTCTATCAGACCGCGGACGATGGGACTTGTACCTAATGCTAGAGAATTAAAGATTTTATCGGCTGCCGAGAGTTGGGAGGAGGTAAAAAAGGCTTTTAAACCGTTAAAAGGCGCACCTGCGGCGAAACGAAAGTCTAATTCGCCGATGTTTCCCCCTTCGTTGATAAAAGTGTGGGTGTGTTCTTTGAGCAGTAGGGATTGAAAAGCGCCCACTTTTTTCATTAACTCAAAAAGATTATAGTAACAGCCAAAAAAGACGTGCAAGCCCATCTCGATGTGATTACCGTCCGCATCTACCCAACTACCGACTTTTCCCCCGACAAAGGGACGAGATTCTAAGATTTCTACTGTACAGCCCGCATCGACCAGATCGATAGCTGTTGCCATTCCCGCTAACCCTGCACCAACGATCACCACTCGCATTTGTCAAGTTCCTGTTACAATTTTTCACTAAATCTTTATTTTACCCGATCGGTCTGGTGTTTCTTGGGGGCGATTTTTTCAGGGGTACTTGAGAGCGTGGCAGAATAATTGAGAGTTGCACTAGGGAGAAGTGATTTTGAAGCGATCGCTAGATGGGAGACAGGAATTAATTATTGTCACTATTATGTGGATATTGGGGATATTAGTCGATAGATTCTGGTTTAGTCTCGATCATACTATTCCAGCTTGGGATCAGGCCGATTATCTCAACGGTGGGATTATCTATACCCAAGCTTTCCAAAATCCGCGCTGGTTTGATGGGGATTGGTGGCGCGGTTTATGGCTAATGTCTCCGAAAATTCCCCCTTTAACCTATCTTTTAACGATTCCCTTCTTTAATCTCTTTGGTATTAGCCTTAACGCGGGTATGTGGGTAATGGCCATCTATAGCGCCCTACTGCTCTTTTCTGTGTACGGATTGGGAATTATCCTCTTTAATGGAACTGTAGCACTCTGGGCGGTCTTAATCTGTCAATTTCTCCCCGGTTTATACTATTATCGCCTTGAATATCTCTTAGATTTTCCCTTAGCGGCAATTGTAACGTTTTCTTACTTCTGCTTGACATGGTGGCGATTTAGTGGGCAGGGCTGGCTAAAAGCGATCGCTTTGGGGATTTCTTTCGGTTTAGGGATGTTAGTCAAACAAACCGCCCTATTTTTCCTCTTTTTGCCGATTTTGTGGGTATTGGGCGAAAATCTCTGGCGAAAACGTTGGGGTAATCTAGCGCAATTAATGCTGAGTTTTTTGACGGCAGCATTGTTAATGTTTCCCTGGTATCGGACGAATTGGTTATTAATGTTAACTGCGGGCAAACGTGCCACGGTAGATTCGGCGATTTTGGAGGGAGATCCCCCTCTTACCAGTCCAGACGCATGGACATTTTACGCCCAAGTTTTACCCTATTTTCTTTCTTGGGTGTTGTTATTAGTTCCCCTGGTGGGATTATTAATCTCCTTACGCCATAGAAAAACCGAAGATAAGGTTAATCGTCCTGTGTGGATTTGGTTAGGAGTTTTTCTGCTGGGGGGATACCTATTATCATCCCTCAATATCAATAAAGATGCTCGTTATATTTTGCCGCTTTTACCGACTTTATCCTTAATTTTATCCGTTGGTTTATTATCTTGGCGCGGTCGTTTTGCCCCCAGTATCCGTTGGGGAACGATAACTATTGCCGCTATCCTCACCAGCTTAAATTTATTCCCCTTGGGGGGAGATATAATTACTAACGTTTTCAGTCCCGAATTACAACACCATCCCTATTTAAAAACTGGTTGGCAGCACGAAGAAGTAGTTAAAGAGATTCTAGCCGATTCTCCCTATCTTCGCAGTACCCTAGGGGTTTTACCTTCCACCCCCGAATTAAATCAACATACCTTCTCTTTCTACGGTGGTAAACATAATTCCCAGGTTGCTGGGAGACAGGTGGGAGTTAGGGAAGAAGATATAGAAAAGGATGTCAATTCTTTAGATTGGTTTTTAACTAAAACTGGTGAACAGGGTTCCGTCCCCGATGTCCAGAAAAAAATTGTTAATCGAGTCGCCACTGGGCTAGATTTCCAAGTAGAGAAAACTTGGCAGCTACCGGATGATAGCACCCTGTCCCTACACAGTAAAATCTCCCCCTCCGTCACGGTTAAACCCCTTGAAAATGGGTCAAAACAGGTGGAATTAAGAGAGATTGCCATTGCTGAAAAAGCCTCTCCTAATCAACCCATTCCCGTGGTTTACAAATGGGCAGGAGACTGGCAACAATTAAAGTCAGGGATAGTAATTTTAACTTGGCAAGAAGTGGACGGTAAGGATTATTGGATGCACGATCACGGTATTGCTATGGGGGGATTAATGGCAGAAAAATTAACTCCAGAAGAGCAACAAAAGGGTTTTGAAGTTACTGAAAAAACCGCCATGCAGTCGGCAGCAACCCCCGGAGTTTATCGCTTATCTGCTGTCTATCTCAATCGGGAAACTGGCGAAACCTATCCGATTAAAACTAATGCTGAAATTACCATCGATCCTCAAGTTGCCAATTTAGCAACGCCCCAATTAGATTTAGTGACCCAATTGCGCTTAAAGTCTGCTAATATTGGGCAAGGATTAACGGGTATTGAACCAATTTTTGAGTTAACTAATCGTATCAATCAATACGATTTGATTCAGGATTATGTGCTGCAAGCAGACAAGGTCTTTTCCTATCGTTTACAGCAACAAAATCCCCCCGATAAATTATCTTTAGCCTACGGATTAGCAATTTCTAAGGTACTACAACAGGATGTGGCAGGGGCCATAAAAGCCACGGAGGAAATGATTAAAATTGACCCCTATAATCCCTATCATTATGCTTATCAAGGTTTTATTTATCTCTACGATTGGCAACCGCAAGCAGCCCAAAAAGTCTTAGATAAAGCTAGACAATTAAATCCCGATAGTGAGGAAATTAAGACTTTAAATGCAGTGGCTGCCTTGATGGGGGGAAATCTCGTTAAAGCTTGGCAATTATGGCAGTCAAATTAAAATAGAGTGGGAGATGGGGAAAAGGGAGGCTTACAAGGCTTCACCCCAACCTACGTTCATCTTATATTTAATTCCACCCACCTACCTAAAAGGAGAATCTGATGTTCAAACTCGATACTTGCTGTACCCTCGTACCCTACTTTGAAGTACCAGAAGGAAAAATTGCTGCGTTTAAGGAACTAGGACCCAAGTTCGTTGAGAGAACCCGCACCGAAGATGGCTGTATCCATTATGCTTTTTCCTTTAGCGGCAATATTGTTCATTGCCGCGAGGGTTACGTCGATGCCTCCGCAGTTCTTGCTCACCTGCAAAACGTTGGGGAACTGTTAGACGAAGTTCTCAAAATCGCCAAGATTATTCGCCTAGAAGTTCACGCTCCCGCTGCCGAAATTGAAAAGCTGCGAGAGCCGTTGGCTTCTCTTAACCCTCAGTTCTTCATTCTCGACGAAGGTATTCGCCGCACCAGCGAAGCTTAATCAATTAGCCTGATTATCCCCCATTATCCCTAGATTCTGGCCTCTTCTCTGAAAGAAACAAAAAAGCACCCCCTCGCGGGAGTGCCTTTTCGTTCAGGTGTAGGGTGTAGGGTGTGGGGAGTTTTCTCAGTGAACTGATAACTGATAACTGATAACTGATAACTGAAAAGGCTGACGGCCTAACTTTCTGGTTCAACTTTAGCTTCCGCCGGCGGACCGGGGGGCAAGGCTTCCTCGCTCAGGGGTTGAGGATTTTGGCTAGTGGGGGGACTAGCGGGGGAAACCTCCGGCTGATTGAGAGCGGGGGGTTGGGGAGGAGTTTCCGGGGCTTTTTCCTCGATTATCGCTTCTTTGGGCGGTTCTGGCTGGGTTTGCGGTGGATTTGGCCCTGTGGTTGCGGGCGGCTTGACGTTATCCGGTTGGGGACTAACGGCGGGCTGCGGCGGTTGATTAGGACGAAGCGGGGTTTCAATTGCCGGCGTTACGGGGGGAGAGTTACGGGTATTGAGGTTACTACCGTCTGGTGGCGGGGGATTAGCGATCGCGCCTCGGCACACTTCCGGGTTAGGGGCAAAACTGACTTGCACACGATAGCTTCTCGACTCACCACTGGGATTTTTTAAACTAATTGATCTCACTTCCCTAGCTGCCTGTTGATTGAAAATCGGGAAGCCAGCACTTTTAATTAACTGGGGTTCACTGCTGAGGCGGCCTTGACCATCCACCGTCACCCCATAAACCGCCGTCCCCGCTAATTGACGGGAACAAGCCGCAGCGGGATAATTACCGGTCAAATTGACGGTAGTTATGCCTCCGCTGCCCTGATTCGGCTGATTTAGTTCATTTAAGGCATTGGGATTAGTTTTTTGGACTCTGGCCAGCCAATCCACCAGATTTCTCCTGGCCTCATCGTTACTGGTATTACTTTTATCCGCCTCCAGGGAGCGCAAACGTTCCTGCATTTCCCACCTTAATTGTTGACGACGCTGTTCATCGAGGGGCGATTGACCATTCGGCTCCGACGTGCGGGCCAAGGAATTGTTTAATTGTTCCTGCGCCTGTTGCGATGCACTACGGGGCGAATTTCGCAATCTATCTAAAGTTAGATTATCTTGGTAGGGGTCGAAGTAAGGCGGTATCCGGTTGTTATTAGTCTCCCTAGGCAGATTATTATTGTCCGGCAGGGTGGGAACAGAAGGAGGACTAGGTAAACTGGGGGTAGAAGTGGGAAAATTGCGAGGAACCGGTAATCTCCCCAGGGAGGGGATAGATGCCACGGGAGGAGAATAGATATTGACGGAGGGTAAAGAGGAGAGGGGAGGTAAAGCAGGTAAGGAAGGTAAAGGGGGAAGGGAAGAAACCGAGGGTAAAGGAGGTAAGGTGCTGTTATAGACACCATCCATGGGGGGGAGAGGAGGCAAAGAGGAAGAAGACGAATTGGGGTTAGGCAGTTCCGGTAAGCTGGACAGGGAGGGGTCGAGATTGGGAAGACGTGACTGCTCTAGAGGGTTCAATTCAATCAGATTGACGTTGCGTAACTCCTTTTTTGGCTCCTGCACTGGATTATTGAGGAAATTAGGTAAGATAATCGCCAAAAGCAGGGCATGAATACCAAGAGAAGCGGCGAACGAGAGATTATTAGAGTTAATTAGTTTATTTTCTTCGGTTTCTAGACCAAAATAGGAGGATGTCATAATGTTAGTTAATTGAGCAGAGCCTGGAGGGGAAAAGTTAACTCTATTCTAATCGTCAGGGCGATTTTTTTTCTTGAGGGCAGGGAATTAGGCTGTTGACTATCTAAATTACTCGTTAAGACTGCACCGGAGTTGGGAGAGCCGGAGAGGAAGTTCGAGCATTTGTACTAAAACACTTAATACCTAGTTTAAATGCAGTACAGCTTAATTGATGTCAGAACCCCGGCTCTTCTGGTTTTTGTGTGGAAGGAAGAAGAATAGGGATAATTTTCCAGAAATATAGTCTTTAAAGTCTTGTCTGGCAAGACTCCTACGAATGATAAGCACTGATTATCACACAAAGTCGAGGAGAGCCCCTTCTTTTCAACCTTTTTTGAGAATACTTTGGTAAAAGACGGATTCTTTCAAGATGTCCCCCCCGCAATAGTGAGGGAAGTGAACGAGGGGAGTGGGAAGTGGAGAGTGGGAAGTATTTTCAGTGAACAGTGAACAGTAAACAGTAATCAGTGAACTGAAAACTCACAACTGATACCATTTTTCTTTATTCGTAGCAGCCATAACCGGGTGCATCTCCTATTGGTGATTTTCTCTCGCTTAGGGTGAGCAGCAGAAGTTGTTCAAAGAGGGCGAATGCAATTCGCCCCTACAATAATAAACCTCGGTGGTGATTCGGTAGTAGTGATGGCGGCTTAATCCTTTGCTTTGCTGTGCATTGTAGTCATGGATAAAATACCAAAGGGCTCCCCAACGTGATTCTCCATTTTTTTAGAGAAAGATAGACTCTCTCTCACCAGCCGAGAAATCCTTTGTCGACAGGTATTATTTAATCTTTCAATAGGATTAGTTTGACCAGTTTCTTTTCCGACCGGTCGATGACGTTTACTAGGAATTACTGTCTTATAGGACTCCCAAAAGTCTGTGTAAGCAACCGCACATTGTCGGTAAACACCTGGTAAACTGGCCCCAAAGTTTTTTGGCTGATTGACGACTCCTATCTCCGCGCATAGCAACCAATAATTTCTCTTGTCTTTCTATCAATTAACCGCCAAATATAAACTTTTATCGTCTTAGAAAAAACAAAAGACCACATCTCATCACATTCTCTAACCAATTTACCTTTTGGTTTGTCCGAAACCTTTATTTGACGGGGGACAGCCGCCAGTTTATTGTTGACATAATTTTGTAACCATGACCAACTTACTCCTGTTACTCTAGCAATTACTCGTAAAGAAATTCGTTCAAGCAAGAGTTGATCAATTAATTGTTTGGTTTCGTCAGAGACGGTTTTATTAGTGGGATTGATCACAAACGGTTGACCACATTCTTTACATTGACGTTTGGGTTTTCCCTTATGAATAGAACCATTCTTGATAGTATGGTGAGAACCAGAATTAGGACAGGGGAACGGAGGTGAACTAGGGGGGGTACTTTGTTCGGTGCTAGACTGATATTTCAGTAAGCCAGACAGGAGCCAGAAAAAGATATTTATCAGAAAAGTCATGAGCAAGCTAGAGGTTTAAAGACTGAGCGGGTTCCAATTATTTTTATTAATAAATATTTTACACAATTCATACCAGGTAAGCAAGAGAGCTACGCCACTACTACCGAATCATTACCTCGGTAAAACCCTACACCCCACACCCCACACCCTGCCCCCACGAAAAACTTTTTGCCGCAAACCCTACCTAGTTTCTAACCTTCTTTTTAGGTAGGAGAATTGCCAGATTCTATCTTTTGCATGAGTGCCTGTTGCCCCTTGCCTTCAGAAGTTGATAACTGATTCAAGGCTGACGGCTAAAAAGCTGATAACTGATAACCCGGGAGAAAATATAATTGTAGCTACTTACCCATTCCTGATTAATTCCTATGGCAGAAGAAATCACCACCCCCGCAACTCCGGCAGCAGCAGCGGCAAAACTGGCTCAACCTGCGGCTGCCAAAAAGCCCAAGGAGCCTACCGTCGAAGAAAAACCCTTGGCGGAATTTATTGAGCGGCATTTTCAGCCCGCACTGGCGGCAGCCTTGCAAAAGCTCGGTATAACTGATACGAAGCTATCCTTTAAACAGGATAAAATTCCTGTGCAGGGCCTTTCTAGCTCTCCCTGTTGGCAGTTAACCGGCAATTGGCTCGATGGAATGCGTCAATTTAGCATTTATTTTCTCGAAGAAGACATCAATGGTAAAAAAGCTTTTTCGCAAGCTGAGGGCGGTGCTCAACCTAGTACCCTTGAGTCATTTATGATCGATGAAAGGAAAGTTAGTCTTGATTTACTGTTGTTTTACACCCTGCAACGGCTTAACGGTCAAAAGTGGTTGACTAGAAACTAAAATTGCTGAGGATTAGCGATCGAGAAGGGGGGTAAAATGAGCATAGACTACCACTGCTTATCGATCGCTAATAGTAACTATGCGTGTATTTGTACTACTTTTTAACGCGGGTACGGAAAACGAAGGTATCCATACGATTCAAATGGGAGCTATCAATAAGGTGTTGATGTTTGAATCAGAAGATGATGCCACCCGTTATGCGCTGCTGTTAGAGGCACAGGATTTTCCGACTCCCACGGTAGAGAAAATTGATTCGGAGGAAGTGGAGGAATTTTGTCGCGGCGCCGGCTATCAAGCGGAAATGATTGAAGCGGGTATGTTGGTAATTCCCCCCGAAAGCAATGCCTCAGAGTTGGATTGGCAAAAAGAGGAAGTCCCCCCCGCCGAGGAGGAGTTTTCCGAGATTCCCGATGCGGAATTAGACAGCATCCGTCGTCGTCTAGAAGGACTTTTGTAATAAACCTCTTGTAAAAATCGAAAATTGTCCTGCTTGGTTAGGAGACAGGCTTCGGCCGTGAGATCAGCCGAACGGAGACAGTAGCCAGTAGTCAGGAGTTCGGAGTCAGAAGACAGGATAATAAATCAACGTTGTTCCCTGTTCCCCGTTCCCTGTTCCCCGTTCCCTGTTCACTGATCACTCTCCAGAAACTTAACTCGGGTCTGCTGAATCAAGCTAAAAACCTTATAGGGAAAGGCTTTTAGCTTGATTGAGAGTCGCTCAGGTGCAAGGAAATCTGCTAAAATCGCTTAAAACCCTTGCACTTTCCTTGGCTAGTACCAATGTACCGCAGAGTCGAGCTAACCCCAACCTCACCAGAAAACTTCGAGTTTCCCTCGGAGGGGAAATTATCCCCAGACAATCGTTGGGTTATCATGGCCAATCTAATTCGATTTAGCCTCAATCGCGTGATGGCAAAACTTCCCTCAACATCGGAAACAGCCATTGCTATTACTTTTTTAGTTATCAATCTTTCCACCCTGCTTCGGCAGGTTTTTTGGGCTTTTTTATGTCTGAAATGGAAAAACAGCACTTTTTTTCGGTCAATGATTAGAATAAGTTATAATTTATAGATTAATCAACAACTAAAGCTTATGCTTGTGGCTAAGTGAAATCATTGATTAAGAGACCTGTACTTTTCAATAACTTTTTCAGCAAACCCTATGTAGTTTTATTGCAAAAAAAAAGTTTTTTTGACAAAAAGCACAAAGTATGATAGGAAACCAAGGTATTTCTGGTTGCGAGTAATTATTGTAGAGAAGGGAGAGGGAAGTGGGGAAGTGGGGAAGTGGGGAAGTGGGGAAGTGGGGAAGTGGGGAAGTGGGGAAGTGGGGAAGTGGGGAAGTGGGGAAGTGGGGAAGTGGGGAAGTGGGGAAGTGGGGAAGTGGGGAAGTGGGGAAGTGGGGAAGTGGGGAAGTGGGGAAGTGGGGAAGTGGGGAAGTGGGGAAGTGGGGAAGTGGGGAAGTGGGGAAGTGGGGAAGTGGGGAAGTGGGGAAGTGGGGAAGCTGTCTCATCACCCTATCACCCCAAAACCCTATCACCCCAAAACCCTATCACCCTATCACCCCAAAACCCTATCACCCCAAAACCCTATCACCCTATCTCCTCACTCCACCAACAAACTTTTTCAGCAAACCCTATTTAATTTAATAACTCCCTTGGATCGGTGACTTCCCCTTTAATTGCTGCCGCTACCACCATCGCCGGACTCATCAACAAAGTACGCCCGGAAGCGGAACCTTGACGACCTTTAAAATTACGATTGGAGGAGGAGGCGCTGATCTGATCTCCCTGCAATTTATCGGGATTCATGGCTAAACACATAGAACAGCCAGCCTCGCGCCATTCAAAGCCCGATGCTAGGAAAATTTGGTCTAATCCTTCCGCTTCCGCCTGTTTTTTGACTCTTTCGGAACCGGGGACGATAAAAGCTTTCACATTGGGGGCAACACGATGACCTTGGGCAAATTTGGCCGCTTCGCGCAGATCACTGATCCGGCCGTTAGTACAGCTACCGACGAAGCAGACATCGATTTTTGTGCCTTTAATCGGGGTGCCGGGGGTAAGTTTCATGTATTGATAGGCTTCCTCTGCGATCGCTCTTTCACTTTCTGGTAAAGTATCGGGGGTGGGAATGACTTCGTTAACCCCGATTCCTTGGCCCGGAGTGATCCCCCAAGTAACTGTGGGTTCGATTTCGCCAGCATCAAAGACCACCACATCGTCATAAACCGCATCGGCATCGCTTTTAATGCTTTCCCACCAATTAACCGCACTTTCCCAGTCTTTAGGCGCAAAATCACGACCTTTGAGGTAATCGTAGGTGATTTGATCGGGGTTGATATAACCACATCGGGCCCCACCTTCGATCGCCATGTTACAAATCGTCATTCTTTCTTCCATGGACATCCGTTCAATTGTACTACCAGCGTACTCGTAGGCGTAACCCACACCGCCTTTAACGCCTAATTGACGGATAATATGGAGAATTACATCTTTAGCATAGACCCCGGGGTTTAAATCGCCGTTTACCTCCACTCGACGCACTTTTAATTTCGATAGGGATAGGGTTTGGGTAGCAAGAACATCGCGTACTTGGGAAGTGCCGATACCAAAAGCGATCGCCCCAAAAGCGCCATGGGTGGAGGTGTGGGAATCACCACAGGCGATCGTCATACCCGGTTGGGTTAGGCCCTGTTCGGGAGCGATCACATGAACTATGCCCTGATTGCCGGAACCGATGCCGTAGAAAGGAATATGATTGGTTTGAACATTAGTTTCGATCGCCCGGATCATTTCCTCGGCCAAATCGTCAAGGAAAGGACGCGCCTGATTTTCGGTGGGGACGATGTGATCGACGGTGGCAATAGTCCGTCTGGGAAATAATACTTTTAAACCCCTTTCTCTTAGCATCGAAAAAGCTTGCGGACTGGTGACTTCATGCACTAGATGCAGTCCGATAAATAATTGTGTCTGTCCACTGGGAAGAATCTTAACCGTGTGTGCGTCCCAGACTTTATCGAATAACGTTCTTGCGCTCATTGACCTTGTAATGATAGTCATCTCCCTAATCATATCAGCTAACCCTGGTCAATAAATATTAATTTTTTCTTTTCTCTTGGTTAGTAGGGATAATAGGTGAATTGCGCTGTTTTTGCCAGCTTAAAACCATCAGTTTTTGAGTGAAATAAAATACTTTCTAGGAGAGTGGGAAGTGGGGGAACAATCCATTTAAAAACTGATTTGGTATAAGCAAAACAAATCGGCGAACATATAACTAGCTATTTTTGCCCGGCAGCGCAGGATACACAGAATAAAAATCGTTGATGAATGGGAAATAAGATTATTGTAGGGGCGAATGCAATTCGCCCTGTTTTAATAACCCCTCAGTCCATAGCAAAAAATTTTTATTCTTTTCTTATCACTGATAAATTATGCTCGCTAACTTTCCTGTTCAGATAAATTTCTCCGAGAACAATTAATGCTATAATCAGAGGTAAACTCAGCCATGCTCCTAGGATTCCTAAGTAGTTAATACTAAGAGCAATCAGGAGAGTTATCCCCATATAAATAATTGCTACTTGTGGATGAGACAAGCCAGATTTTTGTAATCTTTGATAAAGGTGACTGCGGTGAGCTTGGAAGATATTTTCCTTTTTTAATAATCGACAAATCAGGGTATAAATAGCATCACCAATCAGAGGTAAAGTGATAGTTAAAGCTGACCAAGCTTGACTTTGATTGCCCTGGTTATTAAGTAAAACCATAGCGACAATTGCCCCTAGACTGGTGCTACCCACATCGCCCATAAAAATTTTCGCTGGCGACCAATTCCAGAGGAGAAAACCGCCTAAAGCTGCCACTAAAAGCCATAAAATTGGTTGCTGAAAATAGAGAGCGAGAAATCCTAATTGTACCGCCGTACAGCCAGCCACAAAGCCATCGAGACCATCCATAAAATTATAAAAGTTAATGATCGCAGTCAGGCCGATAATTGTGAGAATAACAGCTAAAATTTTGCCGCCAAAACCTAAATCTAATAGCCAAGATTGGGGAAAAGCACCGAAAAAAGTGACCGCAATACTAGCGGAGGATAACTGCACTAAATAGCGAATACTAGAGGGAATACCGCGACGATCATCGAGAAGGCCGATAATAATTAAAGGAGTCAGGGACAACCACAGGGGAATAAGAGGTAGGGAAGGAGGAAGGAGAAAAAAACTGAGGCCGCTAGTCAGAGCAAAAGCGACGACAAAACCGAGTCCACCCCCCCTAGGTGTGGGTTGACTATGGCTGCTACGCTCATTGGGAATATCTAACAATTGTTGACTAAAACGTTGTTTAATCAGGGCAACCACCAGAAAACTAATCAGAAAACTGATGACTGACAGTAGGGATAATAACATAAGGATTTTTGCGCTCAGATTAATTATCGATCCTACGTTGTTCGGTGACAAAAAGTGCCAATTCAAAAGCAAAGGTGCTTCGGCGTTTGGGGGATATGAGCAGCAATTCCAGGTTTAACCTACTCTCGATCGCTTTTTACCTGACTGATGCGACGAACGTTTAAAATATCGCTGATCAGCTTAATTTGACTAACACAGCGTTCAAATTGTTGCAGGTCTTTTACTTCAATTTTCAGGGAAATCAAAGCGGGTTTACCGAAATTAGTCTTAACTCCGGCATTGCGAACGTTAATATTTTGGTCACTTAAACGAGAGAGAATATCTTTTAAAACCCCGACGCGATCAATCACTTCAATCTGAATATTTACCGGATAAGTTGGATAACGTCCCTGGTCATCTATAGGGTTCCAACTAACAGGGATTAGGCGTTCAGCTTCGGCTTTTTCCACATTCGAGCAGCCCTGACGGTGAATAACAATGCCTTCCCCCGCATGGGCAACTATACCAGTAATATTTTCCCCGGGTAAAGGACAACAACAACCGGCTAAACGATAGAGTAATCCCTCCACACCGGCGATGGGTGATTTACTAGCAGGTAAAGCCCTTTGAACGGGAGAAGATGGTAGAATCAATTGGGAATCAGTCAGGACATCGGGCGGATTTTTGACCGTTAAAATTTCCTGTTGATTTTTAACTGTTTCTTGCAGACGATTAACCACATTTTTTAGGGTAACTTCGCCGTAACCCAAAGCCGCCAATAAATCATCTACTGCCACATAATTGCACTGTTTAGCCACCGATTGCATTCGTTCCGATTTCAGCAGAGCATCGAAGCCAGTTTTACCCAATTCTTTCTCTAATAAATCACGACCTCGGCTAATATTTTCTTCTCGTCGCGATTTTTTGTACCATTGTCGGATGCGATTTCTGGCACTAGGAGTAACGACAAAATTTAACCAATCTAAACTAGGGTGACTATGCTTGCTGGTGAGAATTTCCACCAGATCACCATTTTGCAAGGGAGCATCAAGAACTGACCATTTACCATTAATTCTTGCCCCTTTCATCTGATTACCTACTTCGCTATGAATATGATAGGCAAAATCTACTGGTGTCGCACCTTGGGCCAGGGCCACCACATCACCTTTGGGGGTGAAAACATAGATATCTTCTTCAAAGAAATTATTTTTCAGACCATCCATGTATTCTTGGCCATCTTTCAGGTCTTTTTGCCAGTCAAGAAGATTACGCAGCCAAGAGAATTTTTCATCCGCAGCGGTTAAAGTTGTTTGACTAGAACCAGTTTCTTTATACTTCCAATGGGCTGCAATCCCGTATTCAGCAACATGGTGCATTTCTAGGGTGCGAATCTGCACTTCTAGGGGACGGGCATTTAAACCAACAACGGTGGTGTGGAGGGATTGATAACGGTTAGCTTTTGGTAAACCGATATAGTCTTTAAAACGGTTGGGAATCGGGGTAAATTGGTCGTGAACTACGGCTAAACAACGATAACATTCCTCTTTGGTTTCGACGATAATGCGGACGGCGGCGATATCATAAATCTGCTCGAATTCTTTGCCCTGATTGTGCATTTTATGATAGATGCCGTAGAGATGTTTGGGGCGACCTTGTAAATCAAGAACTTTTATGCCAATTTCTTGCAATTTTTCCCGCAATGTGTTAGTAACGGTTTCGATGCGGGCCTCTCGATCGATGCGTTTTTCCGATACCAATAACTGGACTTGACGATAAGCATCGGGTTCGAGGTATTTAAAGCATAAATCCTCTAATTCCCATTTAAATCGCCCAATCCCTAAACGGTTAGCCAGAGGAGCAAAGATTTCTCTAGTTTCGAGGGCGATGCGTTGCTGCTGTTGCGGGTTGAGGTGTTCGAGGGTTTGCATATTGTGCAGGCGATCAGCTAATTTGACCACGATGACGCGGATATCTTGAGCCATCGCCAGGAACATTCGGCGAAAATTCTCCGCTTGCCGTTCAGTTTTGCTAGAAAAGTTGAATTTGGAGAGTTTTGTCACCGCTTCCACCAAATTACGCACCTCGACACCGAATCTATCCTCGATTTCTTCGGGGGTGACTTCCGTATCTTCCACCACATCGTGAAGGAATCCCGCTGCGATCATTGCCCCATCACCCCCCAGATCTCGCAGTAATCCCGCTACAGCTATAGGATGGGCGATATAGGGTTCCCCGGATTTGCGATACTGGCCCGCGTGGAGTTTGTGGGCGAAATTAAAGGCCCTAGAGATTAAATCGATATCGGGATTCTGGGGGTCGTTTTCGTGGGTAATTAGGCATTCTTTCAGCCAATCGGGTAAAACTAACGCTTTTTTCGGTTCCGTGGCCCGGGGAAGGACGGTCAGGGGTTCTGGTTGGATGGCAGTGATGGCGTTCATGGTTAGATCGGGGAGATGGAGAATAGGGGTGATGGAGACGGATAACTAGCAAATTATTAGGCCGAAGGGATGCCAGATTGCTTAACTCTCTAACACTGGAATCGGATCGATCGGCGAAAAGGGCGGGATTCTTTTAAGTTTTTGTCTCTGGTCGGGAGGAGGACTTGCAACCGTGACGGCAAATCGTTAATCTTATGTAACAAATTCTAACGCGCTTTGTATTGGATGCTACCGACAAATTACCATCAAGCCTACAAATCTTTGTTAAGAAAACTGGAGGATTTCAGTCTTGCCCTTCTGGATGGGGATGCTTCCACGGGGTTACAATCTTTTCAAGCTTTACAAACCTGTCTAGAAGGGGAGATATTGTCACTAAATGATGACAATTTCAGCCCAGAGGTGGCTAATCGTTGGCGCGCGGTCCAGACGGAACTATATCGATCGTGGCGATTGCTGGAGACGGATTGGTTATTTTTGGCCTCGGCGCGGCAAGGACGGGAGAAGCGTTTACGGATAATTAGCGAGCGAGTGGCGACTTTAAAGGGGTATTGTCGGGTTTTGTTAGGGGCAGTTGTCGATTAGTGATTAAATGCTCGATCGCCGTTTGTGTGGCATACTTGACCCTAAGTCCTAACTTTTATCGTTACCGATCGCATTATGTTGGAAATTAAAGACCTAAAAATTGCCTACCCGACCGAATTAAGTTCTCCTTCTTGGGTGATCGATGGGGTGTCTTTTAGTATAGGCAAAGGGGAAACTCTGGGATTAGTGGGTGAATCTGGTTGTGGAAAATCGACCATCGGTAAGGCTATTTTAAGGTTATTACCTAATCACACTCACGTGGAAGGGGAGATTACCTTTGAAGGGCGATCGCTTTTATCTTTATCTAGCAAAGAGTTAGAAAAGTTTCGCGGGGAAAAGGTGGGGTTAGTGTTTCAAGATCCGATGACGCGACTAGATCCGCTGATGACTATTGGCGATCATTGTGTGGAAACTTTGCAAGCTCATCGAGGAAATTTAACCTATCGTCAAGCTAAAATTCAAGCTTGTACTGTCCTAGAAAAAGTAAAAATTCCCGCTAATCGTTGGTCCCAATATCCTCACGAATTTAGCGGGGGAATGCGGCAAAGAGTGGCTATTGCTTTAGCTTTATTATTAAACCCTAAGTTAATGATTGCCGATGAACCCACCACCAGTTTAGATGTGACAGTTTCGGCGGAAATTCTGCGGGAATTAAAGCGTTTATGTAGCGAGGAACAGATGGGATTATTGTTAATTTCCCATGATTTAGCGCTGGTGGGAGAATATTGCGATCAATTAGCGGTGATGAAGGGGGGCAAAATTGTCGAATCGGGAGCGGTAAAAACAGTTTTTAATACACCTCAACACCCCTACACTCGTTCTCTTTTGGCCGCCGCTTTACACCTACAATTACGGGAGGAAAATTTCACAGCAATTCAACGCAAAGAAACGGTGTTAAAGGTGGATAATTTAAAACAGTATTATACCCTAGAAGCTAACTTTTTAGATAGTTTTTTCAAAAAAGAAAAGAAATTTATTAAAGCGGTGGATGAAGTCAATTTTGAACTGTATCGAGGGGAAATTTTCGGTTTAGTTGGGGAGTCGGGATGTGGGAAAAGTACCCTATCGCGAACCCTATTACAGTTAATTAAACCCACGGGGGGAAAAGTGGAATTTTTAGGAGAAGATTTAACCCCTTTGTCGGGGGAAAAAATGCGTCGAAAACGGCGCTTAATGCAGATGATTTTTCAAGATCCCCTCGCTTGTCTCAATCCTCTAATGACGGTGGGAGAAAGTATCGCCGATCCGCTTTTGATTCATCAAAAAGTTAGCCTAGAAACGGCTAAAAAACAGGTTTTAGAAATGTTAGAGCGAGTCGGTTTAACACCAACAGAGGAATTTTATCGACGCTATCCTAGAGAGTTATCGGGGGGACAACAGCAAAGGGTAGCCATTGCTCGTGCTTTAATTACTCGTCCCGAATTAGTTATTTGTGATGAACCGGTTAGTATGCTCGATGCGACTGTCCAGACACAGGTTTTAGAGTTAATGTTAGAGTTACAAAAGTTATTTAATCTCACTTATTTATTTATAACTCATGATCTTTGGTTAGCGAGATTCCTCTGCGATCGAATTGCGGTGATGACTGCGGGTAAAATTGTTGAAATGGGTGACACTGAACAAATTTTTAGCCATCCCCAACACCCCTACACCCAAAAATTAATCGCTGCAGCCCCGAGAATTTATCCCGATAGGAACTAAAATTGCTCTGGGGGTTTATAATTGTTATTATCTAGATATAGTTAGGAAAGACAAAATGACCAGACAACTTCAGATAAGTCTCCCTGAAGATACTATGCAACTTCTCGATCGATGGTTGGCGAGTAGTGATTATCCTGAAAAAGAATATAATAATTTAATTAATGAAGCGATTAAATTATATATTATGGAACAACAGAGAAACTACCTCAAGCAACAATTAAAGGAAGGAGCTATTGTTAGAGCAGAAAGAGATTTAAATTTAGCACAAGATTGGGTTTCTCTAGAGGAAAAATTATGGTAATAATGATTATTTTTAAAGTTAAAAAACTGCTCAAAAAATTTGTCTTTAGTCTCCAAGAGGAAGGATGGAACCCAGCACTCAAAAAGACGAAACGAAAAATTATTAAAATTCTCACAGGAAAGAGTTCCTCTGAATTTGAAGAACAGGTGCTTGAAAGTGCTAAATTAGCCGAACCCCGACCCCTAGAAATTGCCAGTAGTGACAATCCTTTAGTCTCGATTATTATTCCTGTTTATAACCAATTTGCCTACACCTTTAACTGTCTGGAATCCTTGAGTGTTAACTTAAGTTCTGATTTAGCTTATGAAATAATCATTGTTAATGATGCTTCCACTGATGAAACCTTAGAACAATTAGCCACTTTAGTTAAAGGAATTAAAGTATTAACGAATGCGGAGAACTCTGGTTTTATTCGTTCCTGTAATTATGGAGCTAGTCAAGCAAAAGGTCAATACCTATATTTTCTCAATAACGACACTCGTATTCTGGAAAATTGTCTAGAAAGTTTAGTGAAATTAATTATCAATAATCCCCAAGTTGGTGCGGTGGGTTCTAAGTTAATTTATGCTAATGGTAAACAACAAGAAGCGGGAGGAATTATCTGGAATTCTGCCGATGGTTGGAATTATGGACGCTTAGATAGTCCCGAGGAGCCGGAATATAATTATGTGCGTCCCGTGGACTATTGTTCGGGAGCAAGTTTATTAGTTCCTACGGACTTATTTAAGCAATTAGGTGGTTTTTGTCAAGACTTTATCCCCGCATATTACGAAGATACAGACTTATGTTTTGCCATCCGAGAATTGGGTTATCAAGTCCTCTATCAACCCCAATCTAACGTCATTCACTACGAAGGAATCACCTCAGGAACAGACCTTTCTACTGGGATAAAACAATATCAAGTTATTAATCAAACTAAGTTTCGAGAAAAATGGTCAAAGGTATTAACCAAACACTTAGATAACGATGCTAATAATGTACCCAAAGCTGCCCGACGTTTACAAGGAAACCCGACAATTTTAGTCATTGACTCCTACGTTCCACTATACGATCGAGAATCCGGCTGTGTGCGTTTATTAAATATTCTTAAGCTCCTGCTCAATTTAGGCTATTCAGTGATTTTCTTTCCCGATAATGGCTATCCTGAACAACCCTATACTTCCGTCCTGCAACAGCTGGGAATTGAGGTTATTTATGGCACACCGCAAAGATATAATCTAGAAGAAAAATTAATCAAATATTTACCTCTGATAGATGGAGTTTGGTTGTGTCGTCCCGAATTGTGCGATAAGTATATGGATTTAATTCGCTTAAAAACAAAAGCACCAATTATTTATGATACAATCGACCTGCATTTTCTACGTTTAAAACGACAAAAAGACTATCTCGATCCCAGTTATCAAAATACTAGCTGGAGTTGGCAAACCTATCAAAAATTAGAGTTAAACTATGCTAACCAAGCGGAAGCAACCGTGGTAGTAACGGAAGACGAAAAGCAGGTTTTATCCTCTTTAGGAGTGAAAAATGTTTGGGTAATCCCCAATATCCATGAAGAAATTTCCCTGTCAGAAAAAGTTGCTTTTGACCAGCGATCAGGTTTAGTATTTATTGGTAGCTACAATCACCCTCCTAATATTGATGCAGTTAAGTGGTTATGTTTAGAAATTATGCCCTTAGTTTGGGCATCCCGTCCTGACATTACCGTTAATTTATTGGGAAGTAACCTCAAGGATGAAGTTAAGGAATTAGCCAATGATCAAGTAATTGTCACCGGTTATGTTCCCGAAGTAGAACCCTATTTTCAAAAGAGTCGCATTTTTGTTGCTCCCCTGCGATTTGGTGCGGGAATGAAGGGTAAAATAGGTCAAAGTCTTTCCCTAGGATTACCCACTATTACCACAAAAATTGGTGCCGAAGGTATGGGATTAATTGACCACCAAGATGTTTTAATTGCCGATACTGCCGAGGAATTTGCCCAAGCAGTGATCGAACTCTATGATCATAGGGAATTGTGGCAAAAACTCGCTGATAATTCCCTAGAAACTATTAAGAGATACCAACCCGCTACCGTGCAAACTAACCTAGAAGCTTTGTTATCTAATCTAGGAATTATTGCTAAGGTATAGTTAACAATAATAAAGCTCATTTCTCCCACAGATATATTCTATGTCACCGCAACCAAATAAACGCTAGAATCCGCAATTTTGCAGATGTATCAAGCATTTGTATAGGATCAATTTAGGACAAATTTTGACTTTTTTATTCTATAAACCTCTTGCATAATTAATTTTTGAGGTTTCAAAAACGGCAAGAATAAGGATTAAATGGCATAAAATCTGTAAATAGAGCCTTTAATTGCTTATTATTCATTCTTAATTCTCCGGACGACCGGCTACTGACTCCTAACCCTAACAACAATTTTTGATTTTTACAAGAGGTTTGATTAATATGCCAACTTATCCTGATATTTCCAGTCAAGCTTTTAAACATCCCCTAGATCAGCAAGCTGAACAGGCCTTAAGATCAGTTCCGGGGTTTGACTTATTAGCGAAAAGTTTTTCTGAATATCTCTATGAACGTCCTCAACAAATTTTATTAATGGGCAATGATCTAAAAGTCGGCCCGCGTCAATACGCCACTTTATACGGTATATATCGCCAATGTCTGCGGGATTTAGATATGTTCCCAGAACCGAATCTTTATGTCAGTCAAAATCCTTTAGCCAATGCCTATTCTTTGGGTTCAGAACATCCCTACATTGTCTTTAATACTGCCCTTTTAGACCTATTAGATGAAGAAGAAATTCGGGTAATTCTTGCCCACGAATTAGGTCATTTAAAATGTGATCATAGTATTTTAATTCAAATGTCTTTTTGGGTGATGGGGGCGGCTAATTTCCTTGGAGACATCACTTTAGGACTAGGAAAAGCCATTACTACTGGTCTAGTTTATGCCTTTTATGAATGGCGAAGAAAAGCCGAATTATCAGCAGACAGAGCGGCTTTATTAGTTACCGATGATTTAAATTTAGTCCTGAGAACTTTAATGAAATGTGCAGGAGGAAGCCAAAAATATCTGCATGAATGCAACTTAGAAGAATTTATTCGCCAAGGGGAAGCCTACCGACAATTAGACCAAGATAACTTAAACCAGATTTATAAATTTCTCATTTATAATGGCGGTAATGGTTCCTTTTTAACCCATCCTTTTTCCGTGGAAAGAGTCCAGTATCTACAGGAATGGTTTAACTCGGAATCCTATCGTCAAATTCGGCGCGGTAACTATGCCAAAACAGGGGTAAAAAGCTCAATTAATGTTGATGCTAATGATAGCGAAAGCGAAAGATTACAGCGACAAATAGCAGAACTACAGGCAGAAATTGAACGGGCAAAAAGACAAAGAAACCCTGAATAATCTATAGGAAGGCGGTCGGCGGGAGGCAGCTTTGTTCTCCCCACACCCTACTTCCCCCACTCCCCACACCCTACTTCCCCCACACCCCACACCCTACTTCCCCCACACCCCACACCCCACACCCCACACCCTTTACTGATCACTGAAAATACCCTCGTCTGTGTTTTGGCGATTTGGTCGGTACAATAGAGATATAGGAGACCAAGAACAGCAATTCTCCCTACGATTATCGATAAACACTTACCCCCACTCTCTCTTTTTTGTTCTACTGCCCATGCTCCAAGATACCCAATCCATTCGTTACTATCAAAGACTAACCGATGACATGGTGGATCTTTGGCACCGTGGCTCGCGTTTTGATGAAATCCGGCTATATGTAGAAGGCTATTTAGCCTGTTTACGCGATTCTAGTTCCATAGAACCCTATCTAATTCATCGTCTCGAAGAGGAAATATTTCGTTTTCTGCGAGATCCTTCTAATTTTGAATATCTCTCCCCCCAAACCCAAACCCAAACTGAAGCAGATTATGGCTATTATTAACCCCATCTCGGGTTAAGGGAATTTGGCCATCAGTTCCGCAAAAAAAAATCGGATTGACTCGCGAGAATCGCCCCGGGATTAAACCTCTTGCACACAGCAGAATTGAGGAGTTAGGAGTCGGGAGACAGAAGGGAAATCCTTACCCAATCGGGTTTCCACTAACTGTCAGGACGATTGGGTTTTTTTACAGGAGAGCTACTGAGCTTGACAGGAACGAGATTGGGTCATCTGTAGGACAATAGTATCGATCGCTTTCACTAGAGCCTGTCCGGAAACCCGTTGATTATTAACGATAATGCTAAATAACATCGGTTCTTGGTGGGGGTTTTCTAGATAACCCGATAGGGCCCGCACACCGGTAAGAGTGCCGGTTTTAGCGTAAACTGTGCCAGTAGCGGCCGTCTGACGCATTCGGTTTCTCAGGGTGCCACTAATTCCCGCTACTGGTAAGGAAGCATAGAAAGTGTCTCGATTAGGAGAATAATACATCACCCGCAAAATTTCCACGATCGAGCGGGGAGTAGCGGTATTACGACGGGATAATCCCGAACCATCGGCGAGACGAAAACCACTGGGATTGATGCCCAATTGTGCCAAGATGGCAGTAACATTTTTAGAACCGCCGATAAAGCGAAAAAGAGTGTCAGCGTAGAAATTATTACTTCTCTGATTAGTGATATTCACCCAATCGCGCAGGGATTTCTTCTGAATTGTCGTTTCCGGGTTCATCACTTGTAAAGCGGCAGCCGTGGTAAATAACTTTGTATTAGAAGCAGGGATAAAATAGCGATCGGCGTTATGACTATAAATAACCGTTTGGCGATCGATAGATTCGATTAATATACCCCACTGATTGGGAGCTTGACTAATAACTTTATCGATATTTGCCCCAATCAATTGAGTACAGGTATTATTATTGGTGTTATTGTTTTCTGGCGGGGGAACGTATAATTCTATGGATTCGTTCGACGAGGGGGGATAGGGATAAACAGACAGATTAACTTGAGCGATGCTAGGGTAGGCCAAGGCGATAGTGGCTACACTGGCCACTGTCAGGGAATTGAGGCTATTGAGGAGTTGTTTCATGCTGTGTTTGTATCAGAGTCTGGTTTCCATAAGCGTTCGCCCTATTGTACCAGTTGCTGCTCAAGTGTCAAAGTTACCTGTCTAACAGATTTTAGCCGCAATTCTCACCAATGCCAGAGCCGACAAATACCCCTCTTCAAGACCGGTTGGAATTTTTCTGGGTTCCAAAACCGGGCTATTTTGATACCGTTGACATTGCTGGTGACAATTTGGGGATAATAAAGGCAAAGTGTAGGAAAAGGGATATCAGACCCATGTATTCTGTCTCAGATGATTCCAAAACAATGACGAATACCAGCCGTCAAACTGTGCTAGAGACGTTAAACTTACAAAAAACTTATCGGACGGGATTCTGGTTAAATAAGAAAATCGAATCCTTGAAAAACTGCACTTTAATTGTCCATGAGGGCGAAACCTTTGGATTATTAGGCCCGAACGGGGCCGGCAAAACCACGCTCTTAAAAACCCTTTTGGGGATTGTTCGACCCACTTCCGGACGGGCCTTGATTCTCGGTCAACCAATTGGCGATCGCTCGGTCAGGCAACGCATCGGCTATCTTCCTGAAAATGCCTACTACTACGACTATCTCACCGGCTGGGAATTCCTGCAATTAATCGGCGGCATTTTTCAAATTCCCTCTTCTGTGCAGAAAAAACGCATTCCTGAATTATTGGATTTAGTGGGATTAGACCGCAAAACTGCCCAGAAAAAACAATTGCGTCAATATTCTAAGGGTATGATGCAACGGATCGGTATAGCTCAAGCATTAATCAATGATCCCGAATTAGTCTTTTTCGATGAACCGATGTCGGGACTGGACCCTATCGGTCGCTATCAGGTGCGAGAAATTATTCAATCCCTCAAACAACGGGGGAAAACCATCTTTTTTAACTCTCATATTCTCTCCGATGTGGAACAAATTTGCGATCGCATTGCCCTGTTGGCCCGGGGAGAATTACTCTGTGTCGGTTCCCTCGATCAAATTCTCGGTCGTGCTGATGTCTATCAGGTGATTGTTCAAGGTGGTGGGGAGGATCAACTACAGCAATGGCTCCTCGGTTTGCATTGGCGCGATAATTGTTGGCACGGACAATTACAGGGAGAACCCGATGCTTTTCTGGCTGCCCTGTCTAGTATGGATGTTCGCTTGATCAGTCTTAATTTAGCTCGTGCTTCCCTCGAAGAATTTTTTATCGACCAATTACGTCAGCGCGGTATTACCTCTAGTCAATAGGCACTCTCAGAGCAAATCCGTTTTTAATAGTAGCCAAGAAACATCCTCTCAGATTTGGTCAGGATTAATGCCCAATTCCCGCAGTTTATTGGCTAATCGTTCCGCTCGTTGTTTTTCCTCGTTATAGCTAGTGAAAGCTTGTCCATCGGGATAAAAAAGCAACATTTCCGGTTCCCCCAACTGAAAACGAATACCTAAACGGGGACTAACCCAATTATCGAGAGTTTCCAGAATTTCTAGCTGATTTTCGCCTCTTATCCAACCACTGGCATCGTTTTTATGGGGATCATAAAGATAATACTCCTCGACCCCATAACGGTCATAAAATAGCTGTTTTTTGGCCATTTCCGTGAGGGTGTTACCCGGAGAGAGGATTTCAAAAACCACCTGGGGACTAATGTTATTTTCTAGCCATTGTCGATAGGAACCTCTTTCCCCTTTTGGTCTGCCAAAAACCACCATGATATCTGGCGCTTGACGCAGTTTATTATCATTTTCCACGGGATACCAGAGTAAATCCCCCGCAACAAAGACATCAGACTGCTCGCGAAATAGCCAGTCTAAATTAGTTTTAATTGTCGTGATCCAACGAAATTGTAGGGTATTATCGGCCATAGGTTGACTATCGCTATCGGGGTAGATAATTTCAGTGACGTTAGTTTTATCTAGTTGCGAAACCATAAGACTAAGTTAAAAGTGAAAAATATAATTCTATAATAGCGGGCATTTGTATTATATAGCAATTCTTCGGCTGGGTTAACAAGGCCTAGTCCACCATCTCTTGACAAATAGGATAACTTGTGCATTACTATATCTCGCTCTATCCTGATATTTTTCTGAAGCTAGAAGGGTATATTAAGAAAGATTCCGATCAACGCTTATTGAGATAAATCTATTATGCTTATTTATTTTATTCATGGAGTGGCCACAAGAGACGCTAGTTATGCCAATAAATAAATTAATTAAACTAATTGAAGAAGAATGTAAACGCAAAAATCTGGTGATTCCCTGCTGTTATGCGGGATTTTGGGGAAATGTTCTCAAAGGAACCGAAAAATTATGGCGAGATATTGATCAAGAATTACAGACACAAAAACAGAAAAATAGTAATTTTAATCCCGAGCAATCCTTTCGCTATCAAAATTTTAGAAAAGAGTATTTATCTTATTTTATCGGTGACGCATTTAGCTATTTAGGCAGCGATCGAGGAAAACAAATTCGCCGCATTATTGCCGATCAATTAATCGATCTTATTCAAGCTTATCCCCAGGAAAGCGAATTACATATAGTTGCCCATTCTTTGGGTACTGTAATCCTTTGGGATCTGTTATTTTCCGAGCGTTTTGATCCTAAGGATCCCACTCATGAAATTCGTGATCTTATCGGTAAAGAACGGGGCAAACTTTCCCTAGCTAGTGTAACAACAATGGGTTCACCGATCCCATTTTTGAATTTAACTTTAGGCATTGATACCAATCAAATTGAAAAATTTATTAGCCAGCATCAAGTCCGGCGTTTGCTCTGGAATAATCTGATCAATTCCTCCGATATTATCGCTTACCCAATTCGTCCTCTTTTTGATTCTATAACCGATGTATCCAAGATTTTAATGAGCGATTATTATCTAGAAGCGACTGGCAATATTTTTGATTCTGTAGAAATTGCTGCCGTTGTCTTGAATTCCCTTAATGCTCATACCTATTATCTAACATCAGATAAAGTGGCCAAAAATATCGTAGAGACAATTTATTTTAATCAGCAGGATTATAATCATGGCCATAGTTACAGTAATAACACTTGTGTTGATCTTGCCATAGAAAGAATAGCCAAAATATCTGGAGTAACTAAAGATGTGGTAAAAATGAAACCTTTAAAAGAAAAAATATTACTAGAAGGTAAATTTAAAGATGCTAGTGGTTATATTTATTTAAGCTCAGATCTATATCGTGTCCATCATGTTTATATACAGGACAATCATCAAAATATCGTATATGCTGTATATGTGGGTTGGATTCATGTAGAGGGATTAAAAAATTCTGTTACAGAAATCATCAGACAGCTATGTTATATCAACGATGAAGCGATGAACACCTAATAGCATGATGTACCAGACAATTTTTTAATTTTCCCTGCGCTATACTGCCATTATTGAGATTAAACCAGCATTTATGAATCAATCCCCCCGCATTCTAGCACTCGATTTTGATGGTGTTCTTTGTGATGGCATGATCGAGTATTTTCAGATTAGCAAACGCACCTATGAAACCCTTTGGCCGGAAACAATTCCCGAGGATTTTTTTCCTAGGTTTTCGCAACTTCGTCCCGTTATCGAAACCGGTTGGGAAATGCCTTTACTGTTGCGATCGCTCGTTCTCGATATTCCTGACGAGGAAGCTTTAAATAATTGGCCGTCAATCGTCCAAAATATACTAGAAAGGGAGAAAATAGCGAAAAAAGTTCTCTCAAATGCTCTCGATGGTCTTCGGGATCGATGGATTGAGTCGGATCTAGAGTCTTGGTTAGCCTTACATCAATTTTATCACCCCGCGATCGATCGCCTGGCCTCTCTTTTAGACTCGGATTTTTTGGTTTATATCATCACTACCAAAGAAAGCCGTTTTGTCAAGCAATTGTTACAAAAAGTAGCAATTAATTTTCCTACAGCGAGATTAATTGGCAAGGAAATTAAACAGCCGAAATACGTCACTATTCAGCAAATACTAGCTGATTTACCAGAATATCCCGCTAATTTGTGGTTTGTCGAGGATCGTCTCGATGCGTTGGAATTAGTGCAACAACAAGCAGATTTAAACGATGTGGGCTTATATTTAGCCGATTGGGGATATAATACCGCTCAAATGCGCCAAAAAGTTGCTCAAGATACCCGCATTAAGCTGTTATCCCTATCTCAATTTGCGGCAGACTTTACCCACTGGTAGAGTTAGTAACGAAAAATATTAAAACTTCCCCCATTACCCCATGAGCATTGTTAAGCTTTCTTCATACACTTGTACTAATTGTCAATTTCTTCTACAATGGTCATAGGTCGATATTCCAAAAATTTTGTGGAGCTATGATTGACTGCCTGACTGTGGCTCGCTACTTTATTATCAGAGCTTACGAGGATGGTATAGACGCTGAAATGACTAATATGAAAGTCCAAAAGCTTTTATATTATGCACAGAGCTTGCATTTGGCCCTATACGATGAACCATTGTTTAAGGAGGAAATTCAAGCATGGCGTTACGGTCCGGTTTGTCCTGCTGCTTATAAGTTCTACAGTGATTTTGAGGCTAAACAATTACCAATTCCTCGCCAAGAATCCTTGTCTGGGCTGCCATCGGAGAAAAAAGAACTTTTAGAAGAAATTTGGCAATATTTCGGTAACTACCACGCCTATCGGTTGAGTGATATGACTCACGCGGAGTTTCCTTGGAAAAAGGCTCGTAAAGGTCTGCCACCAGAAGAAAGTTCCACAGAGCCAATTCTCCTTGATGATATGAAAGCATTAGGTTATCAAAAGCTTGATTTGATAGAACAGGAACATCCTGCCTACAAACCGGCCATGTCTGAAGTTTTGAAGGAGGCATTGGCTACGAAATCTTCTCATCCTATTGGGAAAGGAGAAGTGCATGACTGGCTCAATTCCCTTCTCGATTGAATCTTCTGACAACTTCGAGCGCTCTTTCAAAAAACTGGCAAAAGTTCACAAAAATAGCTTTGTTGAACTTATTGCCAAAACTTTAGAGGATTTAATCGATGACCAATATCCCCATAACTCCCGCCAGGAACCTCTACCGGGGAAAATTCAGTTGCCGGAAAGCTGGACTTTTCACAAGCTCGATATCCGGGTTTCAAAAGGTGCTGCGGGGCAAATTAGATTAATGTATTTAGTGAGCGCGACTACCTACACAGTTAAACTGGTTTGGATTTACAGCCATGAGCAGTTTGTCAAACGTCCTGCTGATGCCGATTTAAAAGCTATTATCCGAGATATTCTGGATTTTTAGGCAGAAATCTACTTCTTGGTAGGTTAGGACGAATATGACACTAAATCCGTTGAGTATAGGCTACTTATAAGGATAGGTAAAAGGCACTCTTGCAATAGGCAATAGGCAAAAGGAGGAATAGATAATCAGTCTTTAATAACCGCATTTAGTATTACACAGATAACCAGTAACTGATGCTGCTATACTAAAAAGCGTAGTCGTTATGAGTTGCATTTACGGTTATGACTGTCGAGAATTTAGTCGTTATTGGTTCGGGACCCGCGGGATATACGGCGGCGATTTATGCGGCGCGAGCGAACTTAAAACCCTTGATGTTTGAGGGTTTCCAAGCGGGAGGCATTCCGGGGGGACAATTGATGACCACCACAGAAGTAGAAAATTTCCCCGGTTTTCCCGAAGGAATCACCGGTCCGCAGCTGATGGAAAGAATGAAGGAACAGGCCGAAAGATGGGGGACCCAATGCTATACCGAAGATGTTATCTCGGTGGATTTAAGTCAGCGTCCTTTTACCATTCGTTCCACGGACCGGGAAGTTAAGGCCAATAGTATTATTATCGCCACCGGAGCCACTGCCAAGCGCTTAGGATTACCCAGCGAGGCCCAATTTTGGAGTAACGGGATTTCCGCTTGTGCTATCTGTGACGGTGCTACACCGATATTTAGAGAGGAAAACCTCGCTGTCATTGGTGGCGGTGACTCGGCGGCAGAAGAAGCCGTATATTTAACTAAATACGGCTCCCACGTCCATTTATTGGTGCGCGGGGAAGCGATGCGTGCCTCAAAAGCAATGCAGGACCGGGTGTTAAATAATCCGAAAGTTACCGTTCATTTTCACACCCAAGCGGTGGATGTGTTCGGTACAGGCGGTAAAATGGCAGGATTACGCATTAAAAACTCGCAAACGGGAGAAATCAGCGAATTAGCCGTTAGAGGGTTATTTTATGCCATCGGTCACACTCCCAATACTTCCCTATTCCAAGGACAATTAGAATTAGACGAGGTGGGTTATGTAAAAGTTAAACCGGGGACTGTTGCTACCAGCGTCGAGGGAGTTTTTGCCGCAGGAGATGTGCAGGACCACGAATACCGTCAGGCCATCACTGCCGCAGGTACGGGGTGTATGGCGGCGTTATTGGCAGAAAGATGGTTATCGGAGCATAATTTAATCCAAGAATACCGTCAATCAGCCACTTCTGAACATTACGAGACGAAAACCGTTAGCGAAACCCCGGCCGATACGGAGGAGACTTTTGATATTCACAAAACCCGTCACGTTGGGGGTTATGCTTTGCGGAAATTATTCCACGACGGCGATCGCTTGTTAATGGTAAAATATGTTTCTCCCACCTGTGGCCCCTGTAAAACCCTGAAACCGATTTTAGATAAAGTGGTGGATGAGTACGATGGCAAAATTTATTTTGTGGAAATTGACATCGAAGCTGACCCAGAAATTGCCAAAATGGGTCAAGTAACCGGGACTCCCACGGTACAATTCTTTAAGGACCGGGAATTAGTCAAGGAAATGCGCGGAGTCAAACAAAAAAGCGAATTTCGTCAAGTAATTGAGAGTTATCAATAATCAGTTATCAGTTATCAGTTATCAGTTATCAGTTAGCAGTTATCAGGATTCAGGATTCAGTTATCAGGATTCAGGAGTCAGGATTCAGGAGTCAGGAGATAGGAGACGGGAGATTATTTTTATTTATTCTCCCCACTTCCCCACCTCCCCACTTCCCCACTTCCCCACCTCCCCACTTCCCCACCTCCCCACTTCCCCACTTCCCCACCTCCCCACTTCCCCACTTCCCCACCTCCCCACTTCCCCACCTCCCCACTTCCCCACTTCCCCACTTCCCCACCTCCCCACTTCCCCACTTCCCCACCTCCCCACTTCCCCACTTCCCCACACCCTATGCTAGAGGCTTTACAATTTGATTTTATGCGCCAGGCAATCGCCGCAGGAATATTAGTTAGTATTGCCTGTGGGATTGTGGGTACTTTGGTAGTAGTTAATCGCGTGGTTTTTATCAGTGGGGGAATCGCTCACGCTGCCTATGGAGGGATAGGAATCGGTTATTTTTTTGGGATTAATCCTGTGGTGGGGGCGATATTTTTTACCTTTTTTTCGGCTTTAGGCATGGGATTTTTACAGCGTCGTATCCAGGAGAGAGCCGATACTTTAATCGGCGTGATGTGGGCGATTGGTATGGCGATTGGGGTAATTTTTATTGATTTAACCCCCGGTTATAAAGCTGATTTAATGAGTTATCTTTTTGGTAGTATTTTAACTGTACCGAGGGATGATTTATGGATAATGGCAGCAATAGATATATTAATTATCACCTTAGTTAGTATCTTTTATAAGGAGTTGTTAGCCATATCTTTTGATGAAACCTTTGCGATTATTCGTAATATTCCCGTAGAGATAATTTATTTGGGTTTAATGGGAATAACTGCTTTAACTATTGTGGCAGTAATGCAGGTGGTAGGATTAATTATGGTAATTGCTTTGTTAACTATTCCTGCGGCTATCAGTGGACAATTTGTTAAAAATATGAAGGGAATGATGGTCCTAGCGATTATTTTAGGAATTGTCTTTACTTTGGTTGGTTTATGGTTATCCTATAGTTTAAATCTCACCTCGGGGGCAACAATTATTTTAGTGGCAGGATTGGGTTATTTAATCAGTCTTACTTGGAAACCTTTCATCCTTACTATCACCAGAAAAATAGCTAATCTTTAAAGCTCTCCCGGGTTGTGGTGATATAGCATTTATCTTAATAGTAAGGTATGAGGTTTTTATTTTGGGGAGACAGGAGCCTGTTGTCAATACCCAATTAGGCTATACTTCATCTTTATGAGAAACGCCCTAATTTAAAGAAAAAATACCAAATCCGTTTTAATCCCGATGATGATGAAATCCCGAAAGATATACTGTGACTAGATTTATCAATAATTTTGGTCAGCGGATTTGGTAAAATCAAGTAATTAATCGAGTTCATCAAACAAAAGTTCCTCTAGAATCGGTCCCATACCGTCATCATCGGGGGAAACTAATTCAACTTTCCCTTCCCCATCACCGGCGGCTAAGAATAACAAAGGAGCAAGGGGACTGTAAATCGAGTATTTTTGGTCTTCCGAAAAGAAACTGGCGAGAAATTGCAATTCTTCCGGCTCTGATGACGAGGAGGGTTCATCGCTATCGATTTCTAAACTGAGAACATTATCTTCTTCTAGGGGCGGTAATTCACCACTAACAGTTAAAGTGTGAGCAGTGGGTTTGAGCAATAGGTCTAATTCTGCTAAAACTGCCTTAGCATCGGCGAAAATCCGCTCGATTTCCTCGCTATCTTCGATTAAGAAGGCATCGGATTCTTCTTCCTCCGATTCCTCATCCCAAGCTAGAATCATCACCGGGGTATCCACGGGGACAAGAAGCATATAGGTAAGGTCATCGGTTTCATAGGCATTCTCAATATAACAGTCTAGAGATCGACCTTGCTCATCCCAGAGGGTTATGATATCCGCTTCTTCGAGTTCGTTTTCTTGAAAATTAAATTGAGGGGACATAGGCTCTCAAACGCTAATGATTGAATCAGAATATCATGAGATGCTCCTCAATCAAGCCAAGAATTCCGGTGCAAATGTCGAAAACCCTGCACATCAGTTAAATTGTATTGGAGGGGCGTGATGGTGATAAAATTCTCGCCAATAGCGCGCACATCCGTAGGCACTTCGGGGGGTAAATGGCTGTAGTCCGGTTGTTCGATATCCTCCACCACTTCCCCAATTAACCAGTAATAACTTTTACCCCTGGGGTCGAGTCTTTTCTCGAAGGTTTCCTCGTAGCGTCGCAATCCCTGCCTAGTGATTTTCACTCCCTTGATTTCGGCACTACTAACCGGAGGGACGTTGACATTGAGTAAAGTGGGAACCGGAAAAGGGTTAAGGGTAACTTTCCTGACTAACTTGAGGGCAAAATCCGCAGCCGGTTGGAAATCACAGGCTTTAAAACTAGCGAGACTAACAGCAATACTGGGAATACCTTCGATTAAGCCCTCCAGGGCTGCGGAAACCGTGCCAGAATAGAGGATATCAGTGCCGAGATTAGACCCGTGGTTAATGCCAGCTAAAACCAAATCGGGAGGCTCTTTGAGGACGGCACTAAGGGCAAATTTCACCGAATCGGCCGGAGTTCCCGAACAGGACCAGGCAATCACCTCGGGATGAAAAATTCCTTCCACCTGTTCGGCCCGGATGGGATGGTGTAGGGTTAAGCCATGACCAGTAGCAGAGCGCTCGCCATCGGGACAAACTACGGTGACTTGATGACCGGCGGCAGCGAGGGTGTTGGCAAGGGTGCGGACTCCTAGGGCGGAAATGCCGTCGTCATTACTGATAAGTAGTTTTAAAGAGCGATCGCTAGTCATGGAATTTCTGCTCTACTGCGCCAGCTAGTGGTATAATGTAATGGTATTTTATCGTGGGTACGTAGCTCAGAGGATAGAGCACCAGGTTCCGGTCCTGGGTGTCGGGGGTTCGACTCCCTCCGTACTCGTTAAGACATCAGCAGATAGGAGATTACTTTTATTTATTCTCCCCCCGCAACGCGCACGAAGTGGTCTCCCCACTCTGCAATAACTACTGGCTGCCAGAAATCCGTTGCCCTCATATCATACTTTGTGCTTTTTGTCAAAAAAACTTTTTTTTTGCAATAAAACTACACAAAAAAAAGATCATCGTTGTGGGTGAAATTGACTAATTCCCCCGTCTTAATTGGGATTACCTTCTAGGTGTGGCAAGGGTTTCAACCATTGCTGCCCAAAAAAGCACGGAATAACCCATTATGAAATTCAGCAAAATCGCTGTAACCATTGTAACATCGTTGTTAAATAAAAATCTTTCTCAATTAATTTTTAAGAATTTATAAATATTGCGGAATGTTAATTTAAATATTCTCAAGTGTCTAGAGTCAATACATAATTTTTGCTTATCTTTGTCCAACATTGGGTTAGTATTCTCCGAGTCAGTATTCAGCTTTTTTCTCCCCTCTCCCTTCTCCACTTCCCCTACAGGTTTTGGTACGCTTTGAGGGTGGCAGTTTTGACGCTTTCGGAAACGAGGGGAAAGGTACTTAATATATGCTGAAATTCTATCTCATTTAATTCATACAAGTGGGCTACTATTGCATCTAGTTTAGCCAGAATTTTTGCTCTTTCTGTCTCCTCTGTCACTCCATTTTTATGGGAACCTATCCCCACTTCTTTCGCTAATTCGTCAAATTCTTCGCTTACACAAATCAATTTTGCTGCCTTTTCTACTATCTCCTCAAAGTATCTATCTCCCTCTTTTAATCGGGGGATAGGAGTTTGATAGATGTAGAAAAACGATAAATGAGATGTGACTTTATCTCGGATACTTCTATCAAAAACAAAACTATTAAAAATAGATAATAGATAACATCTTTCTTTTAAATTTATAGTTGGTTGCTTATCAATTTTCTCTAAACTCATTGTATGAGGACAAAACACATTAGGAGGTAAAATTGTCGCTATCATGGTTCTAATATCCGTATTTCTGGCAACATCACGAAATCCTAAACGATAGGTTTGATAGTCTAAGATTTGACCGTTATCGACTTCACCGCGTTTTAATAAAGCTTGTCTTGCTTCTTTTTCATCTAACCAGTATTTCGGTAAAGCATACTGATGGGTGAATTGATGAATCATTTTTCCTTCGTAGAGAGGTAATCTTCCCTTTGCGGGTTCAGTTTTAAATAAATGACTATCATTAGTCATGTGAAATTCTGATGTTAACTTGAGATTCCATGTATCGGGAAGGGTTTCTCCTAACAGGGGAAAACGAGACATTTTTTCGGCAATCTGAATATCTATATCCTGTTTAAATTCCATTACCGAGAGGGAATCGGGGGATAGTTTGCGGATTAAATCGACGCTAATTACTAAACTGTCTTTATGGGGAAAACGTTGTAATTCCTCAACATCGTGACGCATAAACTCCACAGGAAAGGAAAGAGTTTGTTTATTTTTCTCGAAGGAGAGGATAACAAATTTAAAGCTTCTATGAACGTTGTCAAAAATTTCTTTACGATTTTCAAAACAAAATAATCCTGTCACCTTTGTTTGAGAAAATAACATTTCTCGCAGTTGCTTGGTTCCCAAATCGGTATAAATCCCACTGGGAATAACCATTCCACATTCACCTTGGGGATGGAGGAGATTAAAACATTGTTCAACAAAAAGCTTATAGAGATTAATATCCGTCCCTTGCTTTTTACCATTCACAATAGAGATTTGATTTTTGTATTGTTCCGAGGAACGAAAATAGAGACTAACGTGGGGGTATTGACTTTGATAATCTAACCATGCTTGAGCAATTTCGGGATTAGTTAACAGTTTTTTCTGTTCCTTTTCAAACGTCTTGATGTCCATCTTATTTTTAGTCACCAAGTCGCTATGCTGAGAAAAAAATTCCTTCGCTTGCGGTTTAAAGACTTCCCAAGGAGGATTAGTGATAATCACATCAAAACCACCCTTTTCCGTAATCAGTTTATCGAAGTGATAACCCCAGTGGAAGGGTTTCAGGGATTGCATATCAGAGAGAGTTAATAAACGTTTCTTTGCTTTTCCCGTTAATTGTGCGGATTCGTACTTAATTGACAACTTACCGCTAAACTCCTCTAGGAGAATTTGGTTTAATTTCACCAAAGATTCGCGGTTAACATCCTCGATGTGATTGCGTAACATCTGGAGACGGTTTTCTTGGGGGGTTCCCTCCACTTCTCCCAACTGAAAAGCGTGTTCCTTGTATAATTCAATACTGCGATTTTTTTCCGTGAGAATTGCCTGATAATTTTGCGCGGTGAGAGATTGTAGGATATTTTCCTCTCCCATGAGATTAAAACTTTTTTCGTCCACGCGAATCAATCCGATGAGGGAATTTCCCGACATGATATTAAAATCAATATTCGGTAGGGGTTCCAATTCCGTCACCGATTGCGCGGCAGCAACTAAAGCAAGAAATAAACGCAGTTTTGCGATTTCTGTCGCTTCCTCCATGATATCGACACCGTAGAGGTTATCGGAAATAATCCGTTTTTTGATGTAATATCCGAGGGAAGGATGGGATTTTCTTACCTCTGCTAACCACTGTTTTAACTTGCTGTCTCCTCGCAGTTCAATTGTTCCAATTACCCCGCTATAAATCGCGATGAGAGTTTTCATCGCAGCCACTAAAAAAGCACCGGAACCACAGGCAGGGTCTAAAATAGAAAGCTGGGGAAGAATATCTTTAATCAAAATCTCACAGAGGGGAGAATCGAGATTGATTAATAGTTCAGAAATACTGGCAAATTGTTTGCGGGGATAAAGTTGATTACTTCTCTCGACAATCCATTTATTAATCGTCCTATCACAGAGATATTCGGTAATCTCCGGACGGGTATAGTAAGCACCGAAAGCTTTTTGGTTGATATACTTTTCAAAGATATATCCCAAGACATCGGGGTTAATTTCGTCATCCCGTCCCCCCGGAGTGTCGTCAAGGTTCCAAGAGTAACGGGAAAATAAATCAAGGATATTCTCAAATGCTTGGTCATCAATACAAATGTTTTGATAACGATTTTCTAGGGGATGTTGGAGAAATAATCCTCCGTTAAGATATTTGACTTTTCCCACCAATGCAGTTACAGATGCGTCTCGTTGGGATTCCGGTTTTGCGAATGCTTGGAAAAAGAGGGTTTGCAGAAACTGACGATAGAATAAATTTTCCCCGCGTCGTTGACTTGCTTGGAACTTATTTTGCAGATAGTTGAAGTCGTTGTCGATAAATCCCTTGCGCTGCAGGAAATAGACGAACATTAAACGGTTGAGGATAACGGAAGTGTACCATTTTCGATCGCTTTCTCGATCGATTCCCTGGATAAAGGGGAGGAACTGTAAATGCTCTCGCTGAAATTCCTGATAAAATTTTTTGGTAATCTTTTCGATATCGAAACCCTTTTGTAAGAGTTGGGCAATTTCGACTACAGAGGGTTCCCCATCTTCAAAGTCGGTGATATCGAGAACTAATTCCGCTAGTTTACTGAGAAATAAATCTCCCGGTTGTCCTTTTATATATAGATGGTCGCGGATTTGACTTTTACTTCCCTCTCTTTTTACCCAGTACCATAAACTGCGCGTCCGTTTGCTATCGACAAAAATCAGCAGATTTTCAGCTATTCTTTCGGTAACTTGTCTCTGAATTTCCTGACGAGTTTGACTATCGGGGATATCTTCCCGACTTACCTCTAATACCACCACTCCCGACACTTCCGCGATTCTCTGACAATTATATTCCTGATTCTCGATGGTAACAGGGAGAGATTTTTTCCCGCGAGGATGGGACCATCCCAATTCCTCGATAAACAGTTCCCCAAATTGGAAGTTAGATAATAAGTCGCGAGTCCGGGAGAAGTTAAGGGACATAATGGACCTCTTGGAAAAATCAAAAATTGTTGTTAGGGTTAGGAGTCACGGAGGTCATATCCCCCTAAATCCCCGTTGATAAGGGGGAGTTAAGAAGGTTGAAATAAACCCAAGGAACAGATAATCTGGGGTTCTTGATTTGTTTCTTCCTCGTGAACAATACAGAGACGGTCATCTTGATACAAAGATACTACCAAATCGGCCAACTGTTGGTCAGAGATACCAGTTCTTAAACAACGATTTAAGCGATCGAGAGCGGACTGTCTGAGGGGATAATGATAGAGTTGAGCGATTGCTTGATTAAAAACCTCTGGGGGAAAAAGATTATCGCTGCTATCTTGAGCATATCTTTTTAAGCGCTGATAGGTTTTAAATTTTGCCCCCGTCATTCGTCCGAGATGTCCCCCGGAATGGGTTTCCTCCTCCGCAATTAATTCTGTACCTTTTTGTACTAACTGATGGTGTTGGGGATGGAGAGGAATCGGGGGAGTTTGGGGATGACAGGCAGCGGAACGTAAAATAGTTAGTTGGGATTGAGTCACACTATTTCCCTGTGTATCAATCCATGCTAAAGCATCATTTCCTCCGGCAGTTTTTAGATAAACCATGACTCCCTCTGGATGGGTTGCTGTGGGGGTATGGCAACGGGTGGAATAAACCACCGCCGGCAGATTCTCTATGGTATGTTTTAAACTAGGGTCAACTTCGATCGCATTTTTCCAAATTTGATACGCTTCCGAAGTTAAATCCACTTCTTGATCCTCATCCTCATCGATAACCTCAGATTTTTCATGATACAGATCTAATAAAGTCTGGTTATCCATCTCCTCCTCAAAAAATATCTCATCGGTCCCCACCACTTCCGCATTCTCTCGCAGTCTTTGAGATAGTCTCGTCCGTAGTTTAATAATTCTCTCCACTCCCTCCGCAGGTAAAAAGGAATAACAGAGAACCTGACTTGCTTTTTGACCGATTCTATCTACCCTTCCGGCCCGTTGAATGAGACGAATAATTGCCCAGGGCAAGTCATAATTAACGATAATGGCACAATCCTGTAAATTTAACCCTTCACTGAGGATATCCGTCGCAACTAGGACTCGTATTTCTTCCTCCACTTGCTGAGAATTGCTGCGGGGACTAAAACGATGGACCATTTCCGCAGGATTCAGAGATTTTCCCGTCACTCCCGCAATCTTATCCACTCCCCGATTTTGCAACTGAGTAACTAAATAAGTCACCGTGTCTGCAAATTGACTAAAAATTAACACCTTTTCTTGGGGATGATTTTCCTGTAACAGCTGCCATAACTTCTCTAGCTTTTCGTCGGTCTCTGGCTGCCAGGTCCCACAGGTGTGCAATAACGCTATTAAAATCAAAGCATCGGATTGTAAGTCTTTTTTCAGCGCGGGTTCAAACACCTCGGTTTTAATCCACTGAAAGCGCTTGCGATAATCACTGACATACTTTTGATACACTTGTTCGGCTCTTTTTTGATACTCTTTTTCTAACCCGGTTATCCCCCCAGTGTCCTCGGTTTCTATACTGTCTTCTTCTCCATGAGTGACTAAATCCTCATCCAGATAACGAGTGTCTAACAAAGCTAGATCCTGACTCCCGATGGGAAGGGGTAAATTATTGGCCATGGCATGAAGGAAAATATAGTTGCGGAGAATATGACGGTCAAGGGATTGTAGGAAAGCATACCCCCCACTCTCCAAACGTTTAAATAAATTCGTCCGACAAAATCCCATTAATCTTTTACCCGCGCGGGAGAGACTTTTTAAGATAGTTTCCTCCTCTCCTGTCCCTTTACATCCTTTAATCAGATAATTTCCCAATCCGTAACGGGGTAACTTCAATCCGTTGAGAGTTATCACCACTGCTTCCGAATATAAACGCGCATAAACCGAGTCTTGTAGGTCAAACTTGATTGTCTTTAGTTGTCGTTGGGGAAGATATACCCTCGACCCATCGGCAAATTTTAGATACTTGCGACCCTGTTCGTCTTCTGTAGCATAATTATTTTTGATAAAACCGCGAGTCCGTCTAATCAAATAGAGACGCATTAAGTCTCTCCAGTCGTCGGGAGAGTCACTTTTTTCAAAGGCAGCTAGGGACCTAACCGGAGATTGGTGTCTGCGATTAAATTCGATTTCTCCTCCCAGAGATTCCAGTAGTCTTTCGGGACGAATTCCGAGATTAGTATCCTCTTGAATGAATAAACGCAGTTGATTGGACAGGTCAAGATAGTTTTTATTGTAGGGAGTCGCAGTCAAGAGAATACAGCGACTTTCATTGGTGTTAATGTACTCCTGTATCACCCGATAACGTTTACCCTCCCGATTACGCAGGTTATGACTTTCATCGATAATTACCACTCGATAGCGCCGCAGATTAGGCAATTCCTGCATCACCTGACTTAAGGGGATAATTTTCGCTCTTAATTTATATTTATGGCTGTAATCCTCCCACATAGTTAGGAGGTTTTTCGGACAAATAATTAAGATTTCTAAATCGTAGTCTTCCTGCAAAATATATGCTAGAATGGAAGCGATGCGCGTTTTTCCTAACCCCACCACGTCGCCAATTAAAACCCCACCGCGTCTTTGCACATAACGAGCGGCAATTTTAATGGCCGATTTCTGAAAATCTAGTAAGTCTTGATCAAACTGTCGGGGAATTTTGTATTCTGCTAAACCGGCTCTCGCTTCAAAGGAAAGATGGTAAGCTATTTTTAAATAGATATGATAGGGAGGAATCAGACTTTCCCTGGCCCAACTTTGGTTAATTACCTCGACAATATCCGCAGAAATATCTAAAGACCAAGTATCTGACCAACGATCATTAAACCACTTTTGTAATTTGGCACAAGCATCGTGGTCAAGGACATCAATATTTAATTCTCCCTGTTGTTGTAATCCCGCAAAAGTTAGATTACTGCTACCTAAAAATCCCACCATTGGATTATTGACATCATCTCGATGAATAAGGTATAATTTAGCATGGAGATTATAGCGCAAAAATAGGCGAATTACTAGCTTACCCGCTTGGATTTGTTGACCCAAACGTTGCAAAGCTGCCTGATCGCGATTGCTAGGATTCCCCCAAGTTAATTGCTGGCAAAAATCCTGAACAATTTGTTTTTTTAAACGAGCGGAAGTTGCCTTATCTATACCATTTAATCTAGGCAATAAAGACAGGGATTGCTGTAGTAATTCCTGGGGTGCTTTCTGCATACCAATCAGGAGACGACAACAGGACAAATCACCACCGAGAAAGTGATCAATATAGGTGTCTATGGACTGCCAACCGCGCAAATTAAAATAACCCACGCAAAAATCAGCGCGTTGGGCTGCTAATAAACTTTCCTGTAAAATTGGCAATAAATGGGACTCAATATTATCAAAAATGCGCGGCATATTTTTAATTGGTTATGGGGGTGGGTTACGCGTTGCTAACCCACCCTACTGATAACTGAATTTATTTACTTAATCCAAACAGTTTTAACATTAACAAATTCGCGAATACCTTCCACACTTAATTCCCGTCCAAAACCGGAACGTTTAATCCCCCCAAAGGGTAAGCGAGGATCGGATTTAACCATACCGTTAATAAACACACAACCGGCCTCAATTTCGCTAATTAAACGCTCAATTTCTTCGGGGTTATTCGTCCAGGCACTAGAACCCAAACCAAAGGGACTATCATTAGCTAAAGCGATCGCTTCCTCGATATTTTTGACTCGAAATAGTAAAGCCACCGGTCCAAAAAATTCCTCTTTTTCCCCCGGAGAACCAGCAGGAATATCGGTTAAAATCGTCGGTAGATAGAAGTTACCTTTTCCCTCTAAACGTTGACCCCCTACAAGGATTTTACCACCCATAGCGACGGTTTTTTCCACTTGGGCGGCAATTTCCGAGACGATCGATACCGTGGCCAAAGGACCAATATCAACAGTTTCATCGAGAGGATCACCAACTTTTAAAGCTTGAAATTTAGCCACCAATAACTGTTCAAATTGATCAGCGACAGTTTCCATAACAATAAACCGTTTAGCGGCGATACAAGTCTGACCATTATTTAACAATCGCGCTGTCACTGCCGTAGCCGCTGCCGCCTCGATATCGGCAGTATCTAAAACGATAAAAGGATCACTACCTCCCAACTCCAAAACCACTTTTTTGATCTGTTTTCCGGCGGCGGCTGCTAAACTAATCCCCGCTGGTTCACTACCGGTTAAAGTGGCGGCTTTTACCCGTTCATCGTTAATTAAATCACTAACGTGATCAGCCCCGATCAAAAGAGTTTGAAAAGCACCTTCGGGAAAACCAGCTTCTAATAAAATTCTTTCCACCGCTAAAGCTGATTGGGGGACATTAGAAGCGTGTTTGAGTAGGCCGACATTTCCCGCCATTAAAGCGGGGGCAGCAAAGCGAAATACTTGCCATAAAGGGAAATTCCAGGGCATAACCGCTAAAATTACCCCTAAAGGTTGATAACGGACAAAACTGCGACTAGCATCGGTGGCAATCAACACATCTTCCAGATAACCGGCGGCATGATCGGCATAAAAACGACAAACCAAGGCACATTTGAGGACTTCTGCGATCGCTGATTTGATTGGTTTCCCCATTTCTAAAGTCATGGTTTTAGCCAATGTCACCTGATCCCGTTCCAAAATATCCGCCGCTTGCCGTAACCACTGTCCCCGTTCACTGATGGCGGTGCGGCGATACTGCTGAAAAGTCGCGTCAGCTAGGGCTAATTTCGCCGCCAATTCCTCCGAGGTTAGAGGGGTAAAAGTCTTGAGAATTTCTCCCGTGGCAGGGTTAACTGAAGCGATACCCATATCCCAATTGTCTCCTATCGAGGGCTATATCTCTAGTTTAGTTCTCCGGTTGTCCCGCTGCTGACATAATTCGATCGCTAATTGGATCGCCGCTTGCATACTCTGGGCCCTGGCGATGCCAAGACCGGCGATATCAAAAGCCGTGCCGTGGTCTGGAGAGGTGCGAACAAAAGGTAAACCGATGGTAGTGTTAACAGCACAGTCAAAAGCCATTAATTTGACGGGAATTAAGCCCTGATCGTGGTATAATGCCAGATATGCGTCGGCGGGTTGCCCTGCACCGCTAAACCAAGCGCGTCCCGGTTCCACCCAAAGGGTATCGGGGGGGACAAGGCCGATTAATTGGGTTTGCGGGTATTTTTGTCCCATTGAGTCCAACCAAGGCTGTAACCAGTCCTTTTCTTCCCTTCCCAGTTTTCCCGCTTCGCCACTGTGGGGATTAAGGCCAGATATGGCGATTTTTGGGCGATCGATGCCGAAATCTAGCTTTAAAGACTCGATCAATAGGTCTAGTTTTCGGGTCATCAGATCGGGGTTAAGAGCATCGGGAACTTCTCGCAGGGGGATGTGGGTAGTGGCGAGGAGAGTGCGTAAGTTATAGCCGGTGTGAGGGGATTTAGCGACGAATAGCATCCCATAACGGTTAATTCCCGCCATGGTAGCTAAAACCTCCGTTTGACCGGGGAAATCATAACCGGCCAACTGCCAAGAGGATTTAGCGATCGGACCGGTGACAATACCATCAAATTCGCCCTTGAGGGTGCGTTTTATGGCTTCTTGCAGGTAAAGAAAGCTAATTTCGCCACTATGGGCATCCCCACGCCCGCAAACGATTTTTTCTTGATTGTAGGGCAAATCGATCAGAGAAAAGCGATCGAGAAGATGGGGATCGTGATAGGCTTTTTCGAGAAGCGTTCTTGTCCCGATTAGAGTAATCTGACAACCGGACGAGATTGAGGAATCGGCGATCGCTTTTAACACCACTTCAGGGCCGATTCCGGCGGGATCACCGACGGGGATAACTAGACGGGGAATAAAAGAGGCGGATTCCATAAATTTTGGCCGTCAATATTGCTAATTCTCCCGATTAATCTCATCGTTGACAATTATCAGGAGGGAATAAATCAGTAAACAATTTTCAGTTTACTGTAATCTCATGGCGATAGATAGTAACTTTAGGCAAATTAAATTTTTTAACTTTTCTGTTTTCTTATTGCCCAAATTAGCCAGATTGTTGTAAGCTTATGACCCAACTACAACCGGATATATTTGTTAACAGCCGTCCCGATACCGATGGAGACGAGGAAGAAGACTACTTCGATTATTTTTATGATGAACCGGGTAGTGAACCGGGGACATTAATTATCGAACCAGATGCCAAACCCTCGCGGATTATTTTAATCGACTACGATGAAGATAACGCCATTCGCAAGATGGATATTACCCCCAATGCTTGCGCCCCCTATATTGGCACAAATACCGTGTCTTGGATGGATATTCAAGGGTTAGGGAGTGAGACGGTTTTAAAACAAGTAGGGGAAATTTTTAATCTGCATCCTTTGTTATTAGAAGATGTGGTTAATGTGCCGCAGCGTCCCAAGTTAGAAGATTATAACAATCAATTGTTAGTGATTTCTCAGATGGTGCGACTGAAAGAAGATGAAAGCGGTTTTGATACAGAACAGGTGAGTTTTGTCTTGGGAAAACGCTATCTTTTAAGTTTTCAAGAGGAGGAATTACAGGACTGTTTTGAGATAGTCAGAGATCGAATTCGCACTTCCCAGGGACGAGTACGGAAATCGGGGGCGGATTATTTAACCTATTTATTATTAGATACGATTATCGATGGTTATTTTCCCGTGGTAGAACACTACGAAGATCGGATTGAAGCGTTGGAAGATATGATCATTAGTAATCCCGATCGAGATACAATGCAGGAAATCTATGATGTCCGTCGGGAATTATTGGCACTGCGTCGCTTAATTTGGCCGATGCGAAATGTCCTACATCTACTGATGCGTGACCATCATGGTATAGTCAGCGATGAAGTACAAATTTATTTTCGTGATTCCTACGACCACGTCATTCAAATTCTGGAAATTATCGAAGCTTATCGAGAATTAGCGGCGAGTTTGATGGATGTTTATATGTCCACTATGGGCAATAAATTAAACGAAATTATGAAGTTTTTAACCGTAATTTCGACGATTTTTATTCCCTTAACTTTTATCGTTGGTGTCTATGGCATGAACTTCGATAATATGCCAGAATTAAAAGGAGAATGGAGTTATTTCATTGTCTGGTTAGTCATGTTAGCCGTAGCGGGGGGCTTGATTTTCTACTTCTGGCGCAAAGGTTGGTTTAAACCAATTTATTCCCTGAAAGAGGAAGCAAAAAGTTAGTTAACGAAGGCAGGAGTCAGTTATCAGTTATCAGTTATCAGTTATCAGTTATCAGTTATCAGTTATCAGTTATCAGTTATCAGTTATCAGTTATCAGTTCACTGTTTACTGTTTACTGTTTACTGAAAAGCTCCCCACTTCCCCATCACCCCATCACCCCATCACCCCACACCCCACACCCCACACCCCACACCCCACACCCCACACCCTGCCCCGACGACAAACTTTTTCGACAAACCCTAATTATTCCACTACAAATGCGAGGATTTGGCCTTGGTGACTGCCGAAGCGAATCTGTAAACCGGACTCGAGGGGAACTTCTTGGTTATGAACCTGCTTCCAGTGGCCATCTTGGTAGATAAAAGTACCAAAACGGGAGAAATCTTCGAGAAAGTATTGATAGTCTGGATGCTCGGCATTTTTGCGGCAAATTATCCGACAATGGTTTTTACTAACCCATTTTTCAGCAATCTGTAGATCATTTTCCCTGTCCCGTCCTATATTCATGCCACCACCACGGATTGACCATTTTCTTTCGGGACGATCAAGATAGTATAAGAAAGCGGCGGGCATGGTTCCAGAAATACTGGGCATAACCGTCGGTGATTGGGTCTCATCAAAGGTTTGCAGCAATTGCCCGTCGAATTCCGGGTGCATATAGAGGATCGGCAAAGTCCAAGCGGGCTGATTGTACTTGTAGAGGGTTAATAACTGCTGCCGGGCGATGCGAACGGCCTGATCGATAGGGACTCTCGGACTGGGAAGCAACTTAGACATCTGCGCTTCTTTATCTTTGAAACCGAGGAGGCTGCGGGTAAAAACCTCGATAAAACTCAAGGCCTCTCGATCGGCGATCGCATCTCGCATAGCCAAAACTGCGGGAACGCCGTGGTGAATCAAGACTTCCGCCAGACTGCTGCGGGGGATCATCTCCTGACCCGATTTAGCGGGATAAGCACCCCAACAGGCATTAAAAACCGTTAAAATGACCTGATTTCTCACCAAAGCTTGGGCTAACTCCGTCCCATTTAGCTGTTCCCCCGTCCGCAGAAATAGGGAACCGCCATTGGGGGCGGCCATTCCGTGACCGGCGTAGAAAAAAGCTTGATATTTACCCGTATCCAAGGCCCTGGTCAGTTCTTCGGCCTGCGGTCGAATTAAGGTATCGACTTTGACTTTCACTCCCCAATTCTGGAGGAAACTACTGCCCCCAGGGGAGATAGCCTGGATGAGATTGGCGGCCTCGGATTCCAGTGCCTGGTCGGAATTAGTTTCTTCACCCGTATTAATGGCGGTGAAGTTGAGGGAACTAGCCGCGGTTTTAATCTGTTTTTCGCCGATAACTAAGAGAATATTGAGACTATTACTCGATTTTATCGGTGGCAGTGGGTCCACATCGCTGGTGGTGCGGCTAAAGAGTATATTCGGATGCAGAGATATGGCCTGTTTACCTGCTTGCTGCATAATTTCCCAGGGCAGCAGAATTAAATGGGGATTGCGACATTCCAAGCGAATTCGCAGGGGCTGATTTTTGCCGAGGGCGATTCCCTGACTTTGGGCGAAACTTTGACTAATTGATGCTTGAAATAACCATTGCCAGAGACTAATACCTAGTTTCTGCATCAATTGACCGCTATAACTGCCGCCTTCTCCCGCAAGAGTCAGTTTAGGTCGAGAATTTGCTTCTAATTGCTCTAACATCGGCAAGGTCGGCATTTTTTCCAGACAGAACATTTCCTGCCATGCCATCCATTCCCTGGTTAGACTCTCGGTCCATTCACAGTCATGATGCACATATCCCCCCGGTAGGGGTGCTTTCGTCACCCAACGGGCGAAATTATTACTCGTGGCTAAACTAGAGATGGCTAAATTTAGACTAGGGATGGCATCATCGGTCATTGTGGCTATTGAGAAGTCTATAGAATCTTATTCTAGAGGATTTCTGAACAGCAAGGAAGGGTATTAAGTCACCAATAAACAACAAAGTTCAATAATTTTTGTTTGCAAAGTTGCCAAAGGTTCTGCACCCCGTTTGAGACGATATTCTAATTCGAGAAGTATGGGCAAGGTGGCCAGAAGTTGCTTAGAAGAAAAGGATTGTATCTCTTTGCGAATGAAATACAGTCGCTTGGGATTGGCAATTTCGGCGGCAGCGGCGATATTTTTCTCGTCTTTTTCTCCTTCTTCAATTTTTAATTTTACTATTGCCCAAGTGCGAAATTGACCCCCTAGGGTGGCGGTGATCCCCAAGGGGTTCTCGTTGCGATTTAATAATTCATTAACTAATTCGAGGGCCTTGCCTGTCTCCCGTTTTAAAATAGCACTGGCTAACTGTAGGCTGCTTTGATTGCTGGCATTGACTAGGCTTAAAATGTCCTTTTTGTCAATAGTTCCCGCCGAATTATTTTTAAATAAACGCAGTTTTTCTAACTCCATCCACAGCAAGCGGCTGTTATTTCCCACCGCTTCCGCTAAGAGTTCGATCGCATCGGGGGTTAATTTTACTCCCACTTCTTTGGCAATTTCCCTAACTCTTTGGGCAATTTCCTCGACTTTCCAAGGCGGAATTAGTTCAAATTCTTTAACCTCCGCCTGATTTTGGATAAACTTGCTCGATTTTAAGCGGGAGTCGGGTTTTTTGGCACTGGTTAATAACAGATAGGAATTTTCGGGTAAATTGGGTAAAGTGCGCTGTAATTCCTGGAAAATATCCTCGGAACATTGTTGACAAATAACCGTATCGGCTAACCAAACTAAACGATTTCCCAGTCCGAAAACTGGAGTCATCGCTTGATTAAGGGCCTCGATAATTGCCTCATTGCGATCGCCGTTGATTTTATCATAATTAAACTGTATCCAATTGGGATCGAGAAGTTTGGCTTGCAGATTTTTCACCGCTTGGTTAATCGCAAATTCATCTTCTCCCCAATAAAATATTGTCGGCATAAGTTTCTAATTATAGCAGTTATCTTGAGTTGTTACTATTACCCATTTTGCCAAATTTTTACAGTTTTGTCAGCAATACCAATAATTAAATATTTACCATCGGCACTAATTACTAAAGATAACAGGTTCTTCGTTACTTGGTATGGTTCGATAGGGTGGCATAAATCGACTAAATCTTTATCTGGCAAGGGATTTAATTGATTAGTTCGCTCTAGATCGAAAACAATTGACAAAAATCGCCAAATGTCTTTCTCTATAAGAGTTTCATTTCTTGTAACCCTGTCTGTTGCATAAGACAAACCGAAGAACCAGATAACAGTTTGTCTGTGTGTTCATCAAGGGTTCCTAATTTCTCTTTGCTTGTTAAAGACCAAAACTTAATCGTTTGCTCCCAAAGCTTGTTTAATCTCACCAGCAGAAGCATAAGAGGATAAACCAAGAATTTCCTAATATTAACTATGGCTATTCATAAACACAGGTAAAGACGATCTGACTCGATAATTTCCCAAATTAATCAAAAAATAGACTCGATCGACCCCAAATAACGCACAATAAAAAAGGAAATGTCAAAGGAGAATCGCAAATGTTGCCCTATATCCTAGCGATCGTGGTGGGATTAAGTAGTCTCTACCTCCTCACCACCGCTTTTATCGCCCCCGATCGCCACCGTCAAGATGATTTTCTCTGGAGTGCGGTAGGATTATTCTATGCCCTTGTCCTCTGGTTGTGCGCGGGAAGGATTACAGGCGCGATCCTCCTGGGACAAGCTGCCGCAGCCATATTATTTATTGCTTTTGCGTGGCAAACTCTCAAACTCAGACAAGCACTTTTTTATCCCGACAAACCGGTTAAATTATTTACTATTGTCGGTTGGTTAGGTAATCGTCTCGGTAAAGTTACTCCCTCTCAATCCCCTAAAACTAAAGCTAAAGCTGAGAAAGTAGCGGCAAAAGTTAAAGAAACGGTTAAAGAAACGGTTGCTCCCGTTGTCGAAAAAGCGGCAGCTATCGGGGAAACTATTACAGAATCAGTGACAGAAATTGGGGAAAAAGCTCAAGAAACGGTTGCTCCCGTTGTCGAAAAAGCGGCAGCTATCGGGGAAACTATTACAGAATCAGTGACAGAAATTGGGGAAAAAGCTGAAGAAATTATTGATGATGGGGAAACTTTCGATGATTTCAATGATTTTGATTTGGCAATAGAAGATATCAACCCCTCCGAAAATCCCTCAGAAATTCCCCCGACTGAACCTGTCGCAAATGTTGAAGTCGAAACTATTGCTGTTAGCGAAACGGTGATGATTGAAGTTACCGGGGAAGATTTGCCCCAAGGGGAAATTATCGGAAAAGATACTCCCCCAGAAACTCGATCACCAAAGCAAGAAAATCCCCCCCCATCGGATTAAAATTTAAGATTATTTAGCGGGTGGTATCCCCCACCCACTGAAACCAAGTTGACAATATGACTTGAAGCATTAATTTAATTCGATGGTTTTATTTTCCTAGTACACAGGGATAGAGCTTCTCGTTTTTCGGGACTATTTCCGAGATAATCTTCTAACCAAAGACAACCTCGATCAAGCAATTTTTGTAAATAATTATATTCTGTTTCTAAGGGCCATCGATGCTTTTGACCGTCCCTAGCAATAATCACAATCTCTTGACCATCAGGACTAAAAGTAATCCCATAGACGATATCTTCTTCTATTTTAAACTCCGATCGCAAATTTCCGTCCATGTCCCAGCGTCTAGCTGTACCATCCCTTGAAATAGCGGCGATTTTTTCACCATCGGGACTAAAACTAACTCCATAAACGGGAAAAGAATCGGTTTTAATCTCCTCGAAAAGATTACCCTGCAAATCCCAAATTTTAATCTTTCCCCTAGCAGCGGTAGCAATTTTTTGATCATCGGGAGAAAACACCAAATCATAGATAATATGATCATCAACTGTCCAAGAATTAATTAATTGAGGTGGATGATTACTTAAATGCCAGTATTGAACTTTTCCCTCGCTTGTTCCCGTGATTATTGCTGTTCCCTCTCTATTAAAAGCAAGACTATAAATCGGTACTTGACTAGCAGTAAATTCTTGAAGCATTGTTCCTTTTTGACTCCAGATTTGTACTTTTCCATTTCTTCCTGTAATCGCTATCTGATTACTATCGGGATGAAAAGCTATACTATAGATTGAGCGCATTTTTGTGGCAAATTCTCTAATTTTTTTTCCCTGGGAATCGAGTAAAGTAATTTGACCATCTTTATTAGCAATAGCGATAATATTGCCCTGGGAATTAATGCTAACACTGGTATTATCGACCCTAGTTTGATTTAAATTGTTCAGTTGCCAAATTTTAGCCGTTTCATCACTCGATCCAGTTACCACCTCTTTTCCATCTTGACTAAATACAGCAGTAAAAACTGATTCTTGATGTCCTCTGAGAGTAGTTATTTCTTCTCCTTGCAGTCCCCAAATTTTAGCACTACCGTCACTAGATGCGGTAATTATAAACTGGCCATCAGGACTAAAATTAACACTGTTGACAAAATCTTGATGTCCCCGGAAAGTAGCTATTAAATTTCCCTGTAAATCCCAGATTTTAGCAGTTTTATCGGCCGCTGCCCCGGCAATTTTTTGACCGTCGGGACTAAAATTAACACCATAAAAAGCCCCAATATTATCTTGACCTAAACTCAAGATAATTTTACCTGATAAATCCCAGATTTTAATCGTACCATCCCGGGAAGCGGTGGCAATTTTTTGACCATCGGGACTAAAACTAGCTGCATCTATCGATCTTTTATGTCCCTTAAATACCTGTAAAGTTTGACCTGATAAATTCCATAATCTAGCGGTTTTATCCCTGGAAGTAGTCACAATTTTTTGACCATCGGGACTAAAATTAACACTATAAACTGATTCTTGATGGTCAGGATAGGTGACTAAATTTTGTCCTTGTAAGTTCCAAATTTTGGCGGTTTTATCTTCGGAAGCAGTAGCGATTTTTTGACCATCGGGACTAAAACTAACACTATAAACTGCTCCCTGATGACCTGTCAAAGTTTGAATATTCTCACCTTTTTGATTCCAAATTTTTACCGTCCCATCTTGAGAAGCAGTGGCGATTTTTTGACCATCGGGACTAATACTAACACTATAAATAGTTCCCTGGTGTCCTTGCAGTTGGTTTTTTTCTTGAATGCGATCTAAAATTTGTTGCAGGGTAATAATTGGACTGGTGGCAGGATATTTACTCAAGGGTTGCCCATCAGTAACGATATTTTTTAAACTATTTACTGCTTGCATGGCCGCAATTAAAGATTCTAGTTGTTCAAATTGAAATTGTTGCCAATAACTATCACCCTTACGCTGTAATTGAATACCTATTTGAGCGGTTTCTACTTGCTGCCACGCTTGTTTTACCTGAATAAAAGCTAAGAGAGAACCCAAGAGAGAAGCAATTAAAATTACTGAGCCAATTTGAATTCTTTTCGTGGCTTTTTGGTGAGCAATTGCTAGAATTTTATTAGCTTGTCTCTGAGTTTCTAGGCTAATTTCTGCCTCTCTTTTATCGAGATTTTGACTAGCAGTTAAAAACTGATAATCAAGATTACTTAAGCTTTTTCCCTGAGACCAATCGAGAGCATTATTTAAAGCTTTTCCGCGTAAAAGCCGCGATTCATCGGTATAATTAGACTGTTGCCAAGCGGCGATCGCTTCTGAGTAGGGACGCAATTGCTCCAATTGTTTTTCCACCCAATTGAGATTAAATATTTCTCGATAAATAGGATTATAAACTACTAATTGATTATCTTTTTTTACCACTAATCCCGATAACCTTAATTCCCCTTGTTCTGGACTATCATCGCACAGAATCGCCCCCTTTTCTAAAATTTGTTGATAGATGCCTAACAAACGACCCGCTTTGTCTTGATTTCTTAACAAGCGATCGGCAATAGTTCGCAGATGAACCGGTTCATCTTGAGATTCCCAATTATTAATAATTTTCTCTTTGATCAGCGTCTCAATATCTAAATTACTTTCCAGCAATAGCTGACAGATTTTCTGGGTTAAAAATGGCTGTCCTCCCGTCCAAAAAATAACTTTTTCTAACCAGTCGGGTTGATAATTACTTTGACTAGATAATCCTGCGGCTAAAGGAGCAGTTTCTGCCAGATTAAATCCTGTTAATTCGATCGCCTGGCCGATATTAAAAGATGTTTGGGTCTTTTCGCGAATTAAATCTGCTGGGGTAGCCACACCGAATAAAGCGAAAGTAATTCTTTCATACTGGGCATTTTCCGCCCTTTGGTTATAACAATAACGAATCAGGGAAAAAAAGTCATCTAGAGAAAACTGTAAACTGAGAATTTTATCGATCTCGTCGATAAAAATATATATTTTCTCTCCCCGACAATAAACTAATAAAACTTCCTCAATAAATTGTCCCAAACGCTGCACGGGGGGTAAATCCTCTCGCTCGCGCAACCAGAATTTAAGATTAATTTTTCCCGTCAGATTAAATCCTAAAAACAAACGGGTAATCACCCCGTTATACCATTGGGATAAATTATCATTACTGCCAAGACTGGTTATATCTACCGCCGCGCAATCCCTGCCCGATTGCTGTAAGATATGAGTCACTCGTACCCTTAAACTGGATTTGCCCATCTGACGACAGTTGAAAACGTAGCAAAATTGACCATTTTTTAACGCCGTTAACAGTTCTCGATCGGCATTTCTCTCGATATAGGTAGGATGGTTATAGGCAAGACTACCCCCGACACGATATTGATAATTCATGATTCTTAAACAAAGTTATTTTAATGTCACCAACGGAAATAAAATAGACAATTGTGATTTATATATCTATAATGCAAGGATAATCGCTATTGACAACCTATCCGCAAGGCAATTATGAAGAAAACTTTTTTCACCTCCATCGCCGTTAGTGCCACCCTCGTCAGTGGTATTGTTTTAGGTACTCTTGATGCTGGCAGTGCCTCCGCTTGTGCTTTCGCTAAAGGTAAAAGCATTTTTGGCAGCAATACCACCTTCCATCTGGATCCTAACAAACTTATTTTAGGGGTTGCCGCCGCTACAGGAGCAATCACCGTAGCCGGTGTTTTAACCTACCGTCGTTTTCACCCCGGGCAGCCTCCTGAAGATGCCGCTGCTAACCTGCCGTCGGTATTTCCTATCCCCATTCCCCCCGCAGCTTTAAACGCGGCAGTGGAGGCGGAAGAAGCGGCAGAAACCTGCAAAATCTCCTAAAAATCCGCTAGATTTCCTGAAAAAAGGTGTTGGCATCCCCGCAGCTTTCCAGCCAGGCAACACCTTTTTTCTGGCTAATTGTGTCCCAGTTATCAGAATTTCCAGCCATTTTTAAGTTATGTTAAAAAGTGCAACCCTACCACCAGAGGTAAAGATGGGCAACTCCACCACATTTTCTGACACCCCACTTCACAAAGATCATCACACTTGGGAGCATTTAAAACAAGCCATCGCCGCTAGTTCCGGTTTTCGGCGTTGGCAGCAAGAACAACTAGAATTAGGTAAAAATAGAGACGATGCTGATGCTCGCATTTGTTCCTATCTACGGGAAACTTTAGAAACTTTAGCCTACTAGATTGATGCTCCCCAGCTATGACGGCATGGGGACTTTTTTTGTCCGTTTAAGCTAATTTGAAGACCTTATTTTCTGCGCGCTTCATAACCTAATAACCAGACAAAAGCGACAATTAAAGGCAGGAAATAATAAATAGCTCGATAGGCGATTAGAGAACCTAAAAGCTCGGCATTAGATACATATTCGGGGCGTAATCTCAGCATGATAAACTCAAAAACACCTATTCCCCCCGGCACATTGCTTAATACCCCTGCCGTCATGGCAAATACATAGAGACCGAAAAATCCTAAAAACGAAGTATTATAGTTGCCCGGGAGAAGAAGATATAGAACTCTAGCGGCTAATATCCAATCAATAAAAGTCAACAAAATCAAAGCCAGGGAAAGGATCCAAGAGGGTAAATAGATATTTTCTTTACCGATTCTTATCGGTTTTTTATAGGTGAGAGTCAAGAAAAAATAGCCCGTAACTAGCAATAAAAAAATTACTCCTAAAGGTTTGGTAGTTAAAAAAGGTAATTTTAAAAGTTGAGGAATCCTTTGGGGATCGAGGAGGAAACTTACACCACCAATGCCTAACATTCCTAGCCAAAAGCTTAAATGGGTAAAAGTAATAACTTTGGCAATATCCACCACCCCCACCCCCGCAGGAGTATAGAAACGATAACGAATCGCTGTCCCAGAAAATAAGGTTAAACCAATGGTATTACCAAGGGCATAACTGATAAAAGCAGTGCGGATAATAGTGCCTAAAGCTAAGGGATGATTGATATAATAAAAACCTAGGCGATCATAACCCGTCATCGATAAATAACCCAAAGCCATCCAAAAAATAGCTTCTAGCTTACGACTTGTGGTAATATGATTTAAACTAGCCAAGAGTTGGGCAAAAGTGTAGTGTTTAAATTCTTGACTAATTGCCCAGACCGCTAGAATAAATAAACTCAAAGACAGGATAATCGGAGCAAAACGCAGGATTTTTTTATACATCTTATTTTTTACTAATTACTTTTGACTAATTAAAATTCATGAAAAAATCAAAGCTAGATTTAGCAAAACATTTAAATCGATCTCAAAAAAGGAAATATAATAAATTCCTGATCCCCTCCTTATATTTAACAATTATTCTGGGTTTATCTTATCTAGTTTACCTCAATCTTCCTTGGTCCTTCCATCTTTTCATGCGTTGGGTGACTAAAGGGGGTGATTTAGACAAAATTCCTGCCAAATTTTATGCAGAACTTAATCAATTGTGTTTGAGGGCAGATAGTGCGGGGGAAGTAAAAACGAGAAACTATACAGAAAATACAGAAATTGCCGAATCTCTTGGTACCTTTAAATGTACTTTAGTTAATGGTGGTCAAGAATGGTTAATAGAAGATTATAAATCTTTTAATTCTGCCGATGAAGCGATTTTAGGCACTCAGTTAGCGGTTTTTATCACCGAGATTTTAGGAACGGATTATAGTTATAACATTCGCGCTTATATTCCTAATACTAAGTATCAAATAGCTCCCAAAACCAAGTTCTAGACTAGGGATGGGTTTCTCACCCATCCTTAGAAAAAAATTAGTTTTCCGATACGGGTTTGGGTCGGGAAGGCCGAGGGATAGGGGATTGTCCGGGGGTAAAAGGTCGCTTTTCTCCTTCCCCTTCAGGTCGAGAATATCTATCGACCGAGGGATGACGATTTTTATCAAAAGGCTTTTTAAAACCTCCCTTACCCATCGGTTTTTTCTTGCTGGCAAAACCGAGGTCTAAACCTTCCAAAATGGTTAAGGCATCCCCTTTAAGTTGTACCTGAAAATCCCAAAAACGACTGACCGGTTTACCTGGTAAAGTGCCGCGCAATTTTAGTTTAAAAAACTTGGGTTTCTCCGCTTCAGTTTTGGGCATTTGTCGGATTTTGACCACTACCGCTTGATTTTCCCGTTCGGTAAAGATAACTTCACCTCGAATCGAGAAATAACCCGGGGTAGAAGCGAGGAGAGGCTCTATCTCTGGATCATCTTCCTTCTTTTTCAGGGTTTCTGGTTCCCAAACACCGACAATCTGAACATGAAGGGCATCATTTTCCTGACGGGTGCGCGGATAAACTACCCAAAGATGGGGTTTTTCCAGATCGAGATGATTTTTAACCAAACTGATTACCCGACCGAGAATCACAGAATCGATCAGAGTACCATCGGCAGTTAAAATATTGCCTTTAGTTAATTGTTCCTCCGATCGCTGATAATGGCCATAGACGAGACCGATCGCCCGATACTGCCGCAGATGACTGGGAGGGGGGATCGGTTGTTGACGTTTGACTTCTTCGGGGGTGGCTGACTCTACGGCTAAGTCAGCCTCAGTAGGGGGGGACTCAAGGGGGACTTCCTGAAGTGGAACTTCAGGAGTCGGGGGGGTTTTCGGTGATTCGGTAAACCGATTCCCAGGACGATTCATATCACACTCCTAGCGGCGGAGACACATAGTAAATTAGTAATCAAGCAAGTCAAAAGCGCGATCTGGCGGGTTGCAATAACCCTCTAGGGCGAATCTACTGGCATCTAATATATTAAGAACCATGATCTTCTGACTGTCAACCCAGTCAAAACCCTTTTGAGTCTTGACCGTTTGCCCATTCTACTCATTGACACTCCCGTCGCACTCAAGCGAGGGATTCTTGGTTCAACGAGTCCACTTAAACTAGATACCTTGCGTTATCCAACCCAGAGGTGGTTCTCACGCCTGTGCATTACTTTTCGTATACCCTACGATAGTTGTATTTCTACAAAGTTTGCTTGAATTGAAACGTTAGCTCCAAATACTGCTTTGTCTAGTTCCTGCAAAGATTTTACATCACGAGCGGGTGAGAAACTAGAACTATTGAGTAGAACCCCATATCTTTAATTGTCAAGGTGCAGAGGTTGTAGTGATTAGACTACTTATGTTTTTAAAGCGGTTAATTACCCTATCCGCTATACTCATATAGTAGCTATTTAGCCTGAGTAGGTCAAGACCCTTAAAAGAAGAAGGTCATTCGAGATTTTTTCAGGAGACTGGACGCTTATTTTTAATCGTGCTTCGTGTCACTGAGCCTTGACATTGAGCCTGTCGAAATGCGTCGAAGTGCTGCTTTATATTGGCTGGGGTTTCATCCCGTCGCGCTCATGCGAGGGTCTTCACCCCGACATTTGAGATAAAGAGCGGCGAATTCGAGCGCTCCCCTCATCAAATCTCCAGATTTCTATAACATTTTCTTGTCTGTCCCCTCGCACCCCAGTCTATGAAAACCTCTCTCTCTAACCGTCGTTGGCTGTCCATCGGTCTCATCCTGATGTTATTTGCTTTGCTGTCTTTCTCGATCATGCCGCTATTGACTTCTATTCTCCAGAGTCAGCACTCCTCGGGCCAGAGTCATCTGTCCGCAGTGGAACAAGAGAAATTAGCCAGTCAAGCGCTCGGTTATCAGATGGTTTTAGAGCGTGAACCCGATAATCAGGCGGCTTTGCGGGGATTATTAGATATTCGCCTACAGCAGGGCGATTTAAGGCAAGCGATCGAACCTTTAGAAAAATTAGCGCAACTTAACCCCCAACAATCCGATTATCTACTACTTTTGGCAGAAGCGAAACGGCAAATAGAGGATTATGCAGGAGCCACAGGCAGTTATCGCGCCCTTTTAGCTTCCCATCCCCAAGATCTCCGGGCCCTAACTGGATTGACTAATTTATTTCTCAGCCAAAACCGCTCTATCGAGGCGATTAGTTTGGTCAAAGACACGATTGAGCGCGCTTTAAAAGCTGCTGCCGATCCCAATAATCCTGCTAGTTTAATCGATATCGTTGCCGTTCAGTTACTTTTAGGCAAAATCTATTTCGAGCAGCAAAATTATCCGGAAGCTTTAAACGCCTATAAACAAGCTCAACAAATGGATGTTAACGATTTCCGACCGATTTTAGCGACAGCGATCGTACTGAAAGAACAGGGCAAAAATCAAGAGGCTCAACCCCTCTTTCAAGAGGCTCTCAGTCTCGCTCCTTTTGCCTACAGACAGGAGATTCAGTCCCTAATCAGTAATCAGTAATCAGTGATCAGGAGTCGGAAGTCAGGAGAATCGGGTGATAGGGTGATAGGGTTTTGGGGTGATAGGGTGATGAGACAGCTTCCCCACTTCCCCAATTCATAATTCCCACTTCCCCCACTTCCCCCACTTCCCCACTTCCCCCACTTCCCCAATTCATAATTCATAATTCATAATTCATAATTCCCATAGTTTTGTAACGGCAATTTTTACTAAAAATCAATAAATGTAAACTTTAATCACAAGCTCGATCGAGTCCCGACAAAGGTGTTATATTAAAAACATAAGGCACAAAGGAAGCGACTCAACTTCCTTCCGGGCAAAAAGACCTAGAGCCTGTGCCACCTGCTCTAGATCAACGCAACAGCTAAATCGGACGCAGATTCTCAAAGTTTGTAAAGTAAAGTATGGTTTCACCTCTGTCGCTCAAGATAGGACGGATAGAGTGAGCCGTAATCAGCACCTGAGTCGGTAAACTGAGAAATCTTGATGGTTGACAGATAGACTGTTGTGGGTTCTGTAAACCTCTATTGTATTGAGTCCGTTAATTTTTTAGGAGTCCATATCGTTTGTACAGGATAAAGCCCGCCTCCCTAGGCGGGCATATTGTGTTTTTAGAAAACTGCCACGAGATATTCCTGTAACTGCAATTGATAACCTTGCCGTAGCTGACAGGGATAATCAAGGGAAAACTCAGGTAAAGCTAATAGAGAACTTTTTTGACAACTAACTAACGCCACATCGAAGCGACAGGTTAAATCGGACCATTGGGGATAAAAGGCGAGAAATATCTGGGCAGCTTGGTAAATTTTCTCTTGTTTACGGTCATTGATCGCTAATTTGCCCCCTAAATCCCAATTGCCAGCACTGCGGGTTTTCACCTCGACAAAAGCGAGAATCGCCTGAGATTTAGATAAGACGATTAAATCGATTTCACCGCCACGACTACGCCAACGACGCTGGAGGATATGCCATTGCTGTAATTGCAACCAATCCGCCACCAAATTTTCGCCCAATTCCCCCACGGTTGTCATATTCAGTTATCAGCTCCTGAAGGACGCTACGCGCCCTAAAAAGAAAAAGAGAAACTAGGGACAAGCCCTGATCTTATAAATCTGGAAGTATCCTGAACTCAAACCGGAGTAACAATGGTGTCATTAGACCCGATTATCAGCTAGGTCCCTAGGAAAGAGGAAAAAAGAATTGGCGAGACGAGGATTAACTCGTGAACCCGTGGTCGAGAATCAAGTAAAAAACCCTGCCTAGAACCAGGGTACTTCCCCGATCATAACTCGAAGCCAACAAAGCCATGACCAAATCCCGAAACAAGTCTTCCAAAACCCAAAGTAGTGACCAGAAGTTAAACATCATTAATGCCAAGGCGGCGGGAATTGACCTGGGAGCCAGAGAACATTGGGTCTGTGTCCCCCAACAATTGTGTCAGGAGAATACCAGGAGTTTTGGTTGTACCACTCCCGATTTGCTATTGTTAGCCGATTGGTTAGAAGATTGTGGTATCACCAGTGTGGCGATGGAATCCACGGGAGTTGAATGGATTCCCCTGTTTCAAATCTTAAGTGAACGCCAGTTCCAAGTCTTTCTCGTCAACGCCAAAAGCGTCAAAAATGTCCCCGGGAGAAAAAGCGATGTGCTTGACTGTCAGTGGTTACAACAATTGCACAGTTATGGTTTGTTGGCTCCCTCTTTTGTTCCCGAAGGAGAAATAGTAGTTCTGAGGAGTTATTTAGGGCTTGCTGAAAAAGTTATATGTAACCATCAATACAGCTTGCTGAGAATTTTGCCCCAAATTCTACGGGGTTTCCAGCTTTTACTCTGACTATCGGACGGATGTGGGGTTGAGTTAAGCTGACAACTCTGTCTTCAATACTCTGTTTGTTATTTTGGTACATCCAGAGTTGTTGGCGAGCAACTTCTGTGACTACTAACAACAGTTTATAGTCTCTTTTTTTCAAGCTTTGTAGAGAGGCTCCTTCTGCTAAAAGTTGTTCAATATGGTCGAGATTTCTTTTCAGATATTGCCGTTGTTTTTTCAGGGAACCTATTGTCTTTGTTTGACGGTAGGTTTTCTTTTTTTCGCTACTTCTCAATAACTTTTTCTGGCTAGGAGACGATAGGTTCTCGGTTTGTGAACAAGTTTTCCTTTTAAAGTTTCATAGAGAATATCAATAATTTTTTCGGTTTGTTTTCTTCCTTGATTTAACAGGTTTAAATCCGTAGGATAACTAATATCTGCGGGGGCACAACTTGCATCTAAAATTAATTTGCCTAGATTTTCGGGTTGACTTTTGGTTTCACTTTCTAACTTTTTTGCGGGGTTTTCTTCTCCCTTTATTTATCTCGCATTTTTAACCATAAAGCGATCCACTTTATTAATTATTTCCCGAGGGATTCTTTCTCGAAAGTGAACCAACATTGACGCTTCAAACGGGGGGTGATTACTGTAAGCTGAAAACCCCAAGAAGTATTGTAAATAAGGATTTTCCTTGATTTGTTCTACCGTTTCTCTATCGCTTGTTCCTAATTTTTTTTTAATAATTAAGGCTCCCAATGCTATCCAAAATGTTTGGGCGGGTGCGCCCATTTCTTCTGAAAAAAGTAATGGGTATTCCGCCTCAAATTCTGACCAGGGAATGAGGTTGGCCATAATTACCCAACGATTGTCTTGGGATAATTTCCCCTCAAAGGGCAGCTGGAAGTTTTCCGGTGGGGTTGAAGGTAACTCGCTTTTACGGTACATTAGCACTAATGAGAGAAGATGCAGGGGTGATGCAAGGGTTTTGAGCGATTAAGCGCAGATTTAAGTGCATTTGGGAAGCTCTCAATCAAGCTAAAAGCCCTTTCCTGTAAGGTTTTTAGATTTATTCAGCAGACCCTACTTAGGGTGATCAGCAAACCCCCGCAGCGCGGAGGGCGCAGGTTCCAGGCGCCCCGACAGTAACGGATTTTGTCCACAATGTAGGGGCGAACTGCGTTCGCCCAAAAGGTACATTATCAAAGCGCAAGTCCCTTACTGTTTACAAGGGCCGAATCTAAAACCTAATTTGTTAAGCTAAGTAGGGAGGCACAATTATTTGTAGGATGGGTTAGCGCACTTCGTAACATGAGCGGGCGTTGGGTTTCATGCTTCAACCCAACCTACGTTCTTTTCAGTGATCAGTGATCAGATGTGAGTTTTAAGTTCACTGATTACTGAAAAAACTCTCATCTCCCTAGTTCATATTTTTACTCAAATGATTTCCACTTCCCAAATCCCCGATTCTTTTGTCTCACCTTGCCGTCGCGCCTCCGTTAGTCGTACTACCAAAGAAACCGATGTAGAGGTGACGATCGATCTTGATGGTAGCGGCAATTGTCGCGCCCAGACAGGAATTCCCTTTCTCGATCATATGTTGCAGCAAATCGCCTCCCACGCTGCGATCGATCTCGATGTACGCGCCACCGGAGATCTAGAAATTGATGACCATCACACCAATGAAGACGTGGGAATCACCCTTGGACAAGCTTTACTGCAAGCTTTGGGGGACAAAAAAGGGATCGTCCGTTTCGGGCATTTTGTCGCCCCTCTCGATGAAGCTTTAGTACAAGTTGCCCTCGATTTTTCCGGTCGCCCCCACCTCAGTTATGGTCTAGAAATTCCCACCCAAAGAGTGGGAACCTACGATACTCAGCTAGTGCGGGAATTTTTCGTTGCTTTGGTCAATCACAGTCAAATGACCCTACATATTCGCCAATTAGACGGGATTAATTCCCATCATATTATTGAGGCTACTTTTAAAGCTTTTGCCCGGGCGATGAGTATGGCCATAGCGATCGATCCCCGTCGTGCCGGTATAATTCCTAGTTCTAAGGGAGTTTTATAGAAGCACTGCTTAACCCGAATTGACGTTAGCTTAGAAGCCCATAATTTGAGCCACTTGGGTTAATTCGGGCGCAACCCCAGATTTTAGTTGATTATTGCTGTGTTTTACCGCCGAATCTGGGTCTTTTAGTCCATTTCCCGTTAAAACACACACTACGGTGGCCCCATCGGGAACCTGTTGATGCACTTTTAATAATCCTGCCACAGAAGCGGCGCTGGCTGGTTCACAGAAAACCCCCTCTTGGCCCCCTAAAATCCGATAGGCTGCCAATATTTCCTCATCGCTGACCGCGTGAAATTGCCCTTGACTAGCGTGACTAGCAGCCCAGGCTTTTTCCCAGTTAGCGGGGTTGCCGATACGGATAGCCGTGGCTAGGGTTTCGGGATGGTCAACCGGTTGTTTGGAGATAAAAGGGGCGGCCCCGGCGGCCTGAAAACCGATCATCTTCGGCAGTCGTTCACATTTACCTATCTGGTGATACTGACAGAATCCCATCCAATAGGCGCTAATATTGCCCGCGTTACCCACGGGAATACATAACCAGTCGGGGGCATTACCCAAGACATCGACAATCTCGAAAGCTGCCGTTTTTTGACCCTCTAAACGGTAAGGATTGACGGAATTGACTAAAGTTACGGGATAATTTTCTGATAGTTGGCGGACAATCTTCAGGGCATCATCAAAGTTGCCATTGATAGCGATGACTTCCGCCCCGTACAATAAAGCTTGGGCTAATTTTCCTAAGGCCACATAACCGTCGGGGATAATCACAAAGGCCCGCATCCGGGCCCTTCTTGCATAGGCTGCCGCCGCCGCCGAGGTGTTCCCGGTACTGGCACAAATCACCGCTTTTGCCCCTTCTTCTTTAGCTTTCGAGATGGCCATGGTCATGCCCCGGTCTTTAAAGCTGCCGGTGGGATTTAAACCATCATATTTGACAAAAACCTTGACATCGCGCCCGATTTGTGCTGAGAGATAGGGGGCGGGGATCAGAGGTGTATTGCCTTCTAGAAGTGTAATTACAGGGGTTTTACTGCTTACGGGCAGAAATTGGCGATATTCTTCGATCAAACCGCGCCAGCCGCCGATAGACGAGGATTTAGTGGGTGATTGGGGGATCGATCGAGAAATAATTGTCATAGCCTTAAGGATACAGATTTGATTAGATGGCCCAGTCTCCTATTTTATCCAATAAGCAGTCCAAAAAATTAATCTCGATCGCCCTATTGGGATTCATGGGAGTTAAAACAGGGATGCGGGGAGACAACAGGCAGTAACAGCCAATAAATGACCTTTTTGGTCAAAAAATAGCTATTATATCGCTAAAAATCTGATTGTTTGCCCTTTTTGTCTTTCAGAAGTTGATTTAATTAGGATTTACTGAATAAATCTAAAAACCTTCTGAAAATCGGTAAAACCCCACACCCACCAAGAAACTTTTTCAGTAAACCCTAATTAGCAAGTATCTAAGCACAATTAATTACACATCTAAGCCACTACTCCGTCAGACTTCTGCGGTGGTGAGCAAACAGAGAACTGAAAACTCAAATCCGCTCCCTAATAGCTGTATCCCGTCTCGGAGTCTCGGAGTCTCGGAGTCTCGACTAGGAAATTAATTTTGCACGACTACTTAGTAGTGCCAGATTAATTTCTTAGCTAGGATAGGCAAGAGGCAGCTGGAAAAAATTCTCCTGTCTCCTGTCACGACTGCTGGCAGTAATTGTGCCAGCATCTGATGTTCAAACTCAAGCAACTATGTTTGACGCTCCCCGCTCTAAAGAGATGGGGATTCTTCGTTCATTGAGTCTCCGTTAGCAAGCAGGATTTCTCCAACCAACCAAGAGGGAATCTCTCCCGAAGCGTTTAAAGTTTGCGTGCGCCCCACGCTACTTAATCCCTTTTGCAAGATGTTTAAAGCGGCGTTGATATCTCGACAATCTGTATATCCACAATGAGGACAAACATGGGTTCGAGTAGATAGCGACTTTCGGACTTTTTGTCCACAATTAGAACAATTTTGAGACGTATTATGAGGTGAGACAGCTATAGTTAACTTGCAGTATTTGTCCCCAAAATACTCTAGCCATTGCCTAAAAACAGACCATCCTGCATCGGTTATCGACTTCGCTAAATGACGATTCTTGACCATGCCTTTGATATTTAAGTTGACCTGAGCGATTAAGTCGTTAGACTTAACTAGGGTTTGCAGCAAAAAGTACGGGCGAAGCATTCGGATAGAAAATCTACGGTTTCACCGATAGGTTATTGCCCGAATGCTTCGCCCCTACAGGACGCGGGCCGATGAAGATGCAAGGTTTTGAACCACGATTCTCTCAAAATCTTGCACCTGTTTCGCTCGTAAAGCCCCAAAACCCTTACTTTGCATACATTTCACATTTATTCAGCAAGCCCTAACTAAACGGAGTGCCACACTCTTGACAAACTCTTCTCGTTGCCTACTTACTCTTAAATGTTTCCGAGCAGCTCGCTTTCTAGCTTTGTGATAATTACGAGATTGTTTTTTACCCTTACGGTATTTCTTTGACTTTTTCCTGTTTAATCGGTTTAATTGTTTTTCAGCTTTTCGATAGTAGTTCGGACAATCAATTTGATTACCTTCGCTATCTACTAAGAAAAACTTTAATCCGACATCAATCCCAGTTGCTTTCTGGGAAGGCGTTAAAGGTTTAACCGTGTCTCTGGGGTCTAATTTAAGGCAGAACTGCACATAATAACCATCGGCACGATTAAGGATTCTTACCCGTTTAATCTGTTCTGGTTGATAGTAATTAATATCTCTAGAACCAATCAGTTTAAGAGTGCCAATACCTTTTTTGTCTGTAAAGGTAATATGACGTTTATCTTTTGATAGCTTCCATCCAGATACTTTATACTCAACGGAACGAGAATGTTTTTTAAACTTAGGGTAGCCTTTCTTTCCTTTAACTTTATTTTGGCAATTATCGTAAAACCGAGTAATTGCTCGCAAGGTTCTTTCTACGGCAGTCTGGCAAGCATGGGAGTTTAAATCATCAACAAATTTAAACTCTTTTCTTAATGCTGTGTTGTACCGAAATAACTCTGTTTTGCCAACACCCCGATTATCCATCCAATAACGCAGAACTTTATTCCGAACAAATTGGGTTGTTCGTATTGCCTCATTAATGGCTTCTATCTGATTAGGTTTTGGCTTAACTTTGTATTCTAGTACAAACATTTTGACAATGCTTGACCTACTATCAATATCTTAACACAAAATTCTTTAAGTTGACAATACATATTTATTTAAAGCCGCCCGACCCTACACTAAAGGGCGGGGCTTGTACCCAAATTTTCGGTCAACTTTTAGGCATGAATTGTAATGTCCCCACGGATATCTGTTTTTCCTTCGAGGGATTTTGTGCGCGGGGAGGAAAAACCGACGAACATCGAGACGGTTGGGGAATTGCTTTTTTTGAGGGTTTAGACTGATAATGAAGTTTGGACACCGATTAATGCAGGAGAATTATTAGTTTTTCAGGAGGGCGCAGCAATTTTAAGTTAATCTTACCAGTGGTCACTTTGTCGAGATTTTTCTAAGTCAATTAACTGCGTTTTTAACCCTAACCAATCTAATTGATTGGCGAGGCAATCTGACCTGATTTTTCCCGCTTCTAGATAAATGACTCGCTCGGCAAATTCTTCTAAAAAATCCAGTTGATGATTGACCATAATTATCGTCATTGAACTTTGATTATTTAATACTTCTAATAACCTGCTGGCCGTGCCTGTATCTAGAGCAGAGGTGGGTTCATCTAATAATAGTACGCTTGGTTCTAACAGCAAAGCTCTGGTAATTGCCACTAATTGTCTTTGTCCTAAAGATAATTCTAACTCCCCGCATTCAAACCACTGTTCGGGAATTTTTAATAGGGATGTCCAACGGTCAATTCTCTGATTAATTTCAGCAGGGTTAAGTTTTTTTAATTGCAAAGGATAAGCGAGAGCCTCTCGAACGTTCATTCCTAATAACTTTGACTCTTGTAGCAATAAAACTATCTCTTGTCGCAGGGAAATAACTGGTATTTCCTTAATCGATTTACCTTGAAAATAAATATTTCCCGTGCTGGGTTCTTGCAAACGATTTAACAAGCGCAAAAGAGTCGTTTTTCCAGCCCCAGATGCTCCGACAATAGCTAAATTTTCTCCTTGCTTGACGCTAAAAGTAATATCTTCTAATAGATAAGCACTTCCTCGTCTTACCGCTAAATTAACCTGTTGTAGTTCTAAAATCAAGGTGAGTTTTTTCCTTACTTAGTTTAAAGTTATTATATAATAAAAATAGCCCAATGATTTCGGCAGGTATTCCCCATGGTTAGTCAAGTTAACAAAACTGAGATTATCTATCCTGAGAGCGATGGTAAACCGATGGCAGATAATACTAAACAATTCCACTGGATAGTAACGATTAAGCAGAATCTCGACTGGTTATATATCGATGATCCCCAGGTATTTGTAGCGGGGGATCTGTTGTGGTATCCTGTGGAAGGCCAGCCGAAAATTGCCGCCGCTCCTGATACGATGGTAGTATTTGGCAGACCGAAAGGCGATCGAGGTTCCTACAAACAATGGCAAGAAGATAATCTTGCTCCTCAAGTCGTCTTTGAGATTCTTTCTCCCAGTAATACCTCCATCGAAATGGCCAAAAAATTGCTATTTTATGATCGCTATGGAGTGCAAGAATACTACGTCTATGATCCCGATGATAATAGTCTAGAAGCTTGGCAGCGAATTGGTGACAGTTTAGACAGTGTTAGTGAGGTTAATAATTGGGGGAGTCCCCGTTTAGGCATTCGTTTTGACTTAACCGACGAGTTAAAAATTTATCGTCCTGATGGCACTCAATTTTTGTCCTACAGCGAAATTAATCAACTACTGGAACAGGAAAAGCAGCGGGCAGAAAATGAACGCCAACGGGCAGAAAATGAACGCCAACGGGCAGAACAGGCTAATCAGCAGTTATTAGAAATGGAGGCAAAACTGCAAAAATATCGTCAACTTTTTGGGGAATTACCTAACTAGGGTCTGCTGAATAAATGTGAAATATAGACGAGGTAAGGGGTTTGGGGCCTGTTTGGCGAAGCAGGTGCAAGATTTTAAAGCTAGTGGCTCAAAAACCTGGCATCTTGATCGGCGATTGCGTCCTGTAGGGGCGAAGCATTCGGGCAATAACTTATCGGTGAAACCGTAGATTTTCTATCCGAATGCTTCGCCCGTACTTTTTCAGCCAGCCCTAACTAAAATCTTCACTAGCGAAGGGAGTATAACAAAAAAAGAGGACAGGTTAGTCCTCTTAACAAGATTAGTTTTCGCTAAATATTAAACACAGAATGATTGCCAGGCCTAGTAGGCTAGACCCATACTGCGGGTGGTTTCTGCTCCGAGATAAACCCGAATACTTAGGAAATCCGTCGGACAAGCCGTTTCGCAACGTTTACAACCAACACAGTCTTCAGTGCGGGGGGAGGAGGCAATCTGGGCAGCTTTACAGCCATCCCAGGGAACCATTTCCAGCACGTCGAGGGGACAAGCCCGAACGCATTGGGTGCAACCGATACAGGTATCGTAAATTTTAACGCTATGAGACATTGAATTATGACTCCTTACCGAGTGTTCTCCATGTTAAATTTCGGGTTTATCGGTTAGTTTACCTTACAGCGATCTGTTCATCGCTCGATCGGTGACATAACTTTAAACTCTGTAACACTTGGGTCTAAATGGCGATCGCTAGTCGCATCTCGGCTAATCCTAAAATAGCCTTAAAGAATTGCTTGCCGGGGTTACGGGGGGAACCGAAAAAGGTAATCTGGATCGCAAGATAATTTATTTCGTTTGCCAGTATGACAGAAATAGCGATCGAATCAATCCTACAGGAAAATCGGCTGTTTCCTCCCAGTGCCGAATTTGCTCAGAATGCCACCATTAAAAGCCTTGAAGAATACCAGCAACTCTACGCCAAAGCCAAGGCTGATCCCCCGGCTTTTTGGGCCCAATTAGCCGAAAAAGAACTACATTGGTTTGAAAAATGGTCAGAGGTTCTTGACTGGCAGCCCCCCTTTGCTAAATGGTTCGTCAACGGCAAGATTAATATTTGTTACAACTGTATTGACAGACATCTCACGACATGGAGACGCAATAAAGCTGCCATTATCTGGGAAGGAGAACCGGGAGACAGTCGCACCATTACCTACGAACAGCTACACCGAGAAGTCTGTCAATTTGCCAACGCTTTAAAGGAATTAGGCGTAAAAAAAGGCGATGTGGTCGGAATTTATATGCCGATGATTCCCGAAGCAGCGATCGCCATGTTAGCCTGTGCCAGAATTGGCGCGCCCCACAGTGTAGTTTTTGGGGGATTTAGTGCCGATGCTTTGCGCGATCGTCTTAATGATGCGGCCGCTAAGGTGGTAATCACTGCCGATGGGGGGTTCCGCAAGGATAAAGTAGTTGCCCTCAAGGAACAGGTAGATCTGGCTCTAGCCGATAATAGCGCCCCCAGTGTGGAAAAAGTTCTCGTTGTCCAGCGCAGCAAGGAACCCATCAATATGGTTGCCGATCGCGATTACTGGTGGCATGATCTACAAAAACAGGTATCTGCTAACTGTCCGGCCGAACCCATGGATAGCGAAGATATGTTATTTATCCTCTATACCAGTGGTTCCACCGGCAAACCGAAAGGAGTCGTCCACACCACCGGTGGTTATAATCTCTATACCCATATCACCAGCAAATGGATTTTTGACCTGAAAGATACCGATGTTTACTGGTGTACTGCCGATGTGGGTTGGATTACCGGCCATAGTTATATCGTTTACGGACCGCTTTCCAATGGTGCAACGACGGTAATGTATGAAGGGGTTCCCCGTCCCTCTAATTTAGGCTGTTTTTGGGATGTAATCGAGAAATATCGGGTTAATATCTTTTATACTGCCCCCACTGCTATCCGCGCTTTTATCAAAATGGGTGAAGATATCCCCAATAGCCGGGATTTATCCTCTTTGCGCTTACTGGGAACCGTGGGAGAACCGATTAACCCGGAAGCGTGGATGTGGTATCACCGGGTTATCGGTAAGGAAAAATGTCCGATTGTCGATACTTGGTGGCAAACGGAAACCGGGGGAATTATGATTACTCCCTTACCCGGGGCAATTGCCACCAAACCGGGGTCAGCAACCCTACCTTTTCCCGGTATTATCGCCGCAGTGGTGGACCTAGAGGGCAATCCCACCCAAGCGAATGAGGGGGGTTATCTGGTGGTGAAATATCCCTGGCCCGGTATGATGCGAACAGTCTATAAAAATCCCGAGCGCTTCCGCAATACCTACTGGGAACAGATCGCCCCCAAAGATGGCCAATATCTCTATTTTGCTGGGGATGGTAGTCGTCAGGACGAAGACGGTTATTTCTGGGTAATGGGGCGCGTCGATGACGTGATTAACGTTTCTGGCCACCGTTTAGGGACAATGGAGATCGAATCAGCTTTAGTATCTCATCCCGCGGTAGCAGAGGCGGCTGTGGTGGGACGACCGGATGAAATTAAGGGGGAAGAGGTCTATGCTTTTGTGACTCTCGAGGGGCATTATGAAGCGAGTCAGGAGTTAGCGCAAGCATTAAAGGATCACGTTGTCAAGGAAATTGGCATTATTGCTCGACCGGGAGAAATCCGTTTTACCGATGTACTGCCAAAAACGCGATCGGGTAAAATTATGCGTCGTCTCTTGCGAACTTTAGCATCAGGTCAAGAGATTTCCGGTGATACTTCTACTCTAGAAGATCGATCGGTTCTGGATAAATTACGGCAAGGTGCGTAATTTAATTGCTGGTTTTTCCTAGTAGTTAGGGTGAGGAATAAGAGTTAATCTTATCCCACTCTAACGGGAGTGATGATCGGTGAACATATTTGCTCAAGCAGCAAAGCTATAGCTAATAATAAATCCTGTTTAAAAGGTATAGGGGAAGTGGGAAGTGGGAAAAAACAATCCATAACTTGGGAGTTAATCACACGATTTAAAACGGATTTGGTATAATGATAAAAATAATACCAAGGGAAATGATAGGAGTTTAATCAATGACCATCACCACTACTACCGATAATGATTTAAAAAGACTAGAAGATTTAATCCTCAATGGACAGAAGATAATCGAACATCGATTCAACGAAATCGACAATCGACTCACTACCATGGACAATCGACTCACTACCATGGAAACTCGACTCACTACCATGGAAACTCGACTCACTACCGTGGAAACTCGACTCACTACCATGGACAATCGACTGACTACCGTGGAAACTCGACTGATTGAGGTGGACAATCGATTGAAGGTGATTGAGAATGGACAAGCGGAAATGAAAGCTGATGTCAAAACTATTCAAAAAGATACTACCGATTTAAAGATTGAACTGACGGAAGTTAAAGGTGATATTAAAACTCTTGATAGTAAATTTGATGACATGAATAAACGCTTAGAGAAAGTCGAAGGAACCCAAAAGAATCAAATTTGGACATTGATAACTGTCTTAAGTGGTTCCTTACTAGCTGTGGGATTTAGAAGCTTTTTTATCGACAATAATCCCTAATCTCAGCCAGAGAATTGCTATAATTTGCTCACAAAAACAATGAAAAGCGAGCGCCTAATTCTCCGTCCTTGGCAACTACCCGCAGACAAAGAGTCTTTTTTTCAGATCTATCAAAATTACGAAGTCACTTATTTTTTACCGAGAATTCGTCAGTTAGCCACGGATATTGAGAGTTTAAATGCCCATTTTTCCGAAAGATTAGCAACTGTTCGTAATCAGGGTAATGGCAGCGATTGGTGGGCAATGATCGATCGAAAAAATAATCAGATTATCGGTTCGATAATTTTACAGAATTTACCCGATAACTACGGTTATCCTACCCCAGATAGCGAAATTGGTTGGCATTTACGACGCGATTATTGGGGACAAGGATACATAACCGAAGCGGCTAAAGTTATTCTAGAATACGGCTTAATCACCTTACAATTGCCGATTATCTACGCGGTGGTTAATCCCGATAATTATCGCTCAATTCGTGTCACCGAAAGATTAGGAATGCAATCAATGGGATTAACGAATAAATACTACGACACTGAAGCACTTTTATTCTCGATCGAAGCTTAAAGTTCATTAATAATTATTGATTGTTTTTTATTTTATAACTATTGTGGTGGTCATGCTAAACCCATTTTTGCTCAAAAAGCAAAAAGGGAAATATATTCCCTTTTTCTGGCTTTTATGGACCCATATCCTAAACCGCTTCGGGTTTAACACCTCTTTGGTCGAGAACTTTCTGTAATTCAGCTTCGTCGGTTTTGGTCAAAGAAGTGCGTAACACTTTACCTCCGTAGGGGGCCACTTCATCGAGGACCTTATCGGGGGTAACTTTTTGGACGAGAACAAAGAGAGCAGAGGTACTGGGCTGCATGGTTTCTCCCAATTCCCGCATAAAATTGTCATCCACACCGATATCACTTAAAGCACCTCCCAAAGCGCCACCAGCAGCACCGAGGACAGCCCCTAATAAAGGGGATAAAAAGAGCATTCCGATTAATAATCCCCAGAAACTGCCACTTGCCGCTCCTGCTGCCGTTAAATTGACCGCTTGCTTGAGTTTAATCTCGCCATCTTTGTTTTTAACCACTACGGCTGCATCTTCTAACTCGATCAGATGTTCCCGTTGCAGTTTAGCCAAAGTTAAACGAACTTCTTCCGCTTTAAATTCGTCCTCATAGGCGATGACAAATAGATCAGCCATAGTTTTTCCTCGATTATTAGCAAATAAAACCTTTATACACTACTTTTGCCGGATTAAAAAGTTTGAGGTATCGGAGAATACCGAAAACCGATGGAGATTAGGTGTCATAAATACGCGCTTCAAAAGCATCGGGATTTTCTTGACAGTATTCCTCAAAATAGGTTTTTTCCGGTTTTTTAGCGCGTTGGTGTGCCAATTCTGCCTGTAATTCCTCAACAATATCCCAAGCTGCGGCACAATCGGGAGAATTTCCTCCTTTTTCAGCACACACTGCCCGGGCAATATCTCTCGCTTTGATAATCTCCGCTTCTAAATCAAGACTGCGGGGCTTTTCGACGGCGTTACCTTTATGGAGGATGTCACTAACAGAGATAACACCGAGCAAATCACCTTTAATTACCGGTGCGAAACGAATACCAGTATTAGCAAATAAGCGGGCCACATATTCAACCCCGAGGTCGGGATTAATCACGATGCAGGGTTTGCTCATCACTTCGTAGACGCGCACCTTGTGCGGATCTTGACCGAAAGCGACGACTTTATAGACAATATCCGTTTCAGTGATAATTCCGTAAGCATCTTCATCGTGACGGCGATCGACAATGAGAGTTCTAATGTTCTTTTCTCTCATCAATTGTACCGCTTTGGCGACGGTTTCCGAACCTTTAATCTTGGCCACCTCCGTGGTCATAATTTCAGCTGCTTTCATAGTCATATTTGGAGAAGTTAAGTTGTGCCTTTGTTATTTTAGGGTATATCCTTGTCAAAAATACAAGAATCTCATCTAGCCAGATTTCTAGTTCCAAGGACGTAAAAAATAAGAAACTAACATCAAACAGCCGACAATATTGCCCAGCAATAAGCGAGCTACCTTGAAATAGTTATCTTTGGTATAATACTGGGCTAACAGGATCAAGAAGGGAATAGCTGTAGCTGTATAGCGAGTCGAATAATAATGGGTAATTTTAAAAGCTGTAGCGGCAACTACGATCACGGCAACATTTAAAAACAGAAATTTACTATCTCTCTTGTGATCTCGGCAATTGTTGAGGCTGGCAATCAGAAAAAGAATTCCAAAGGCAAGTAAACAGGAGGAAGCTAAATAGAAAAAGAAACTTAGCAAAGTAGGATCAGGAATAATTTTCTTGAAAACGTGGTAGGCCGGACGAATAGAAAGGATTTTAAAGAGAGCGTTGCCCAGGCAGCTGCTGACCAAGACAGATATTATTATCACCTTATTCAAACTGAACCATTTGGGAGCGAGGATAAATAATAAAAGACCGGTGTAGGCAAAGGAAAGAAATCCGTTAACCAGAGAATATCCAGAAGATAATGAACTTTGGCCGGGGGGAACTAATCCACCCCACACGCTAAAAACAATAGCGGGGAAAATTCCAGAAGTTAACCAGCATAATAGTAAAGGTTGCCAAGATTTTTTTGAGGAACTAATTGTTAGTATTGGCAAGATAAACACTAAAATGAGAAAAGTTTGTCTGCCTAGGATTGCTATCCCTAAACATAATCCGCTCAGAGCCGCTATTCCTAAGCTCATTTGCTGGTTATCTTCAATTTTTTCTAGAGCTATAAATATCAAGAAAACTGCTAAGGTTGCCAAGAGCATAGCAGGGATTTCCGTGAGAGCCATGCCCGTAATCACCCAAATCATCGGTAAGCCCATAATTGCCAAACTAGAGACTATTGACCGGGGAATTTTGAAAATTTTTTTCAGGGTTAAACTGAGGACTAAAATTAACAGTAATAAAAGAAGAATATTAACCAATCTAATGGCAGGGGCTTGCAAATTGGTCCAGGGCTGAAAGATATAATGAATTATCGGGTATAGTGGACCTGGGGCTGATTGTCCTGTGCCGCGTAAGAATCGATAGGATAAACCGTATTGATTTAATAAATCTACTAACGGGAAGTGATAAACTTCATCATAAACGAGAGCATGGGGAGAAAGAAGTACACAGGTCAATAAAACCACAAAACCGATGAAATTGACCAGGACACTTGCTAGTTGAGCGGGATTAAAATCCTTAGTCATTTTCAGCATATTCATAATTTTGTGTCGAGGAAATTATTTTCCTAAGATTATGCTCTAGTTCATTGGGTTTGTCCAGAAGAAAATCGGGACGGCTTCAGGATGGCTGACGGCTAAAAAACCGCTCCCTGATTAACGCCATTCTACCAATTGTCGTTCTTGGACAACCAAACCATATACTGTCTCGGTTTGACGGGCTAAATTCGCCCAATGAAAGCGTTTTTCTAGGTCTTCGTAGGCGTTATTAACTAATTCTTGGGCGTATTCAGGATGATTTAAAACCTCCAAAATGCCCCAAGCGAGGGAATCAGGATTATTGACCCGGGTGACAATTCCCGTTTGGCCATGACGGACAACTTCGGGAAAACCGCAGGTATCGGAAACTACCACGGGAACCCTAGCGGCGAAACTTTCCAGGGCGACAATACCAAAAGGTTCGTAAAGACTGGGAAAAACGGCACAATCGGCCACGATTTGGAAGCGATCGAGGTTTTCATCGGACATGAAGCCCGTAAAATAACAATGATGCCAGATACCGAGATGCCAGGCCTGTTGTTTGAGTTTGTCGGTATTGCCGCCACCGATAATGACAAATTTAGTTTTAGCCCCAGTCTGAGCGAGGACTTTTGGGGCAGCGTTGAGTAACACCGAAACCCCCTTTTCAAAGGTCATGCGCCCGACGTAATAGACGATTTTTTCGTGATCTTCGGCATATTGACGACGAAAAGCTCGGTAATCAAAGTTAGGGTCTCTTTGCTTTTTCTCGGCCCGAATACCGTTATAAACCACATCGATTTTATCCCAGGGTGCGCCCAAAGCTCGATGGACTTCATGACGCATATAGCCGGTACAGACGATAACGCGCCAAGCATTATAGACGAGGGTTCCCTCTTTGCTGCCGATATAGCGTTGGGTGTCGGTGTGCAGTCCGTTATAACGTCCGTATTCCGTGGCGTGAATAGTGGCAATCAAGGGTATTTTAAAGAGATGTTTCATGGCGATGGCTGCATCTCCTACTAACCAATCGTGGGCATGAACAAGGTCAAATTTTCCGTATTCGGCGATTAGTTTGCCGCCCTGTTGCCCCATGCTGTTATTCATGTTGACCACCCAATGGAAAAAGTCATTGCCGGGGGGTACGGGGACGCGGTGGATGTGAATACCTTCCACCAGTTCGTAACTGGGGGCCTGACCGAATTCGATCGTGATTAAATGGACTTCATGACCGAGTTTGACGATTTCGGGATAGAGTTCGGCGACATGACGGGCGATACCGCCCACTAATCGCGGTGGAAATTCCCACGCTAACACTAAAATCCTCATTTTTCCCTAACCTCGACCTGATTTAAGCTGGTAAGTAATCATTGCATCCCCATGGTATCTATTTTGGCTCTGGTTTCTTCCTCTAATTGCCACTCTCCCCGCGCCAGTCTTGAGAGGATCTCTTGTCGCCACTTGTTTAATTGTTCCCGAAAAGCGGCCGTTTGTAGATCGTTGCGCCAGAAAATTAGGGCCGATTCGCCAGTTTGCGGATAATAATTTTTCCGCTCTCCAGCGATGCGGAAGCCAAAATGCTCGTAGAGTGCGATCGCTGAATGGTTCGATCCCCTCACCTCTAGCGTAGCCCTTTCCAGTTGTCTTTGTACAGCCTTCTCAAGCAGTTTGTAGAGAAGCAGTTTTCCTAATCCTTGTCTTTGATAGTCGGGATAAATTGCCAGAAGGGTAATATGCGCTTCTTCGAGAATTGCCCAAAAACAAGCCAATCCGATGATGGTTTCCGGATTGCTGGGTAGGGAGAGAATTAATAATTCACTGTTGGGGTTGTTTAATTCCCGTTCATAACCAGATAGGGTCCAAATACCGCCGAGACTGGTGCGATCGAGGGCTACCATGGCGGCAAGATGTGGGGATTTTGGGGTTTTAATCTGGATTTTTGGCATTTATCGGGGTTCTGTCGCAAATTTTTTTTTCAGAGCTGAGAAACTTGTGTTAAGCTAACTTTTAGCCGGCGATTCCGAAGAGGGATTCTACAAATTTTTTCTGCTCTAACCCCTGCCTTTTTCTAACTCCCTCTACTTGACCTTTATTAATTATCGTCTGGATGAGTTCGGGTTGTTCGATTCGGGGTTTCCATTATACTACAGGAAGCTTTCCCTTTTTGCGACAGAACCCCTTTTCTTATCCCGAACTGAGGATGTCAAAACACCCTTATTGTGTTATCATTAGGTTCAAGTCGGTTTTGATGGGGAGCAGCCATCAAACGCAAGGGGGAAAGTGCAGTGCGAATCTGCCGCTGTCCCGCAGCTGTAAGGAGAGGCGCAACTCTCTGAGTCAGAATGCCCGCCGATTAGTAAACCCGTTACATAAACATCTGCGAGGTAAAGATGATGAAGACTTCAAGCTTTTGCAATTTTCTGCGAGATGCTGCGCAATCAGCTGTTCGTTGGAATATTAAGGTTGTAGCGTTCTGAGTTGACGATTTGAGTTGAACGCGAGGTTGAGATTTAGCAAAGCTACCTGAGAAGGTGGCTAGTGTTTGCGCTGGTAATTACAGATGACACCTTCGCTATCCCTAACTATGGTCTGCTTCCCTACCGGGGGCGTTGTCAGATCAGAATAGGAAAGATGCAATGCAATCCTTGCTATCAAAGTAATTTGAGTTCCCAGCTGATTCGGATCATCTTTCAATTTGACAACGCCCTGCTTCCCTACCGGGAGACAGTCGCTTTTACCTGTTTTTCACAGAATTTGGAACGCTACAGCTATGACTATTCAAACTACAACATTGGGGTATCCCCGCATTGGTAAAAATCGTGAGGTTAAAAAGGCATTAGAAGCCTTCTGGAGCGGTAAATCTGATACAGAAACCTTGCTACAAACGGTTCGAGAGGTGGAATTTGCGAACTGGAAAACACAACTCGAAGCTGGGATCGATCGTATTGGAATCGGTGACACGACGCTTTATGACCATGTTTTGGATTGGAGTGTTCGTTTGGGGCTAATACCCGATCGCTTTCGTCATCTATCGGGACTCGACCAATATTTTGCAATGGCACGCGGCAAAGATGGCATTCCAGCGCTGGAGATGACCAAATGGTTTGATACCAACTATCACTATTTGGTACCCGAAATTGCGGCGGATGTAGAGCCAGAGGCAAACTTCGCAGATTTTTTAGCAACGGTGCAGCGATCGCAAGCCCTCCTGGGTGAGCAAGCCGTGGCGATCATCCTCAGTCCTGTCACCCTATTGGGTTTAAGCCGTTTAGAAGGTGATCTGGCAACACATCTCGAAAAACTATTGCCGCTTTATAGTGATTTGTTCGCTCAACTCAAAGCACTGGGCATCACAGAAGTGCAGTTACATGAACCGATTCTCGTCACCAGCAGTGCAGCGGATCTGAGAGAAGCGATTGCAACTACCTACAGCCAGCTTGCCGAAATGGGTGTACCGATTCACCTCGTCACCTATTTTGATGATCTGGGAGTGACTTATCCCTGGGTGATGGAAATGCCCGTTGCTGGCATCAGTTTAGACTTCACCCGTGGACGCAACTTAGAGTTATTGCAACAGCACGGATTCCCAGCAGATAAACAATTGGGAGTGGGGATTGTGGATGCGCGAAATATCTGGAAAGTTCGCCCTGAATCAGTGTTATCAACACTAGAAACCCTTCACAGCATTACGCCAAATATTCGGTTGCATCCCTCATCATCCCTGCAATTTGTTCCCTATGATGCAATGCGCGAAACGAAATTGCCGGAACCCCTGCGAAATGTGTTGAGTTTCGCGGAACAGAAACTAGAAGAGGTTGTGATTCTGGCACAGACATTGGCGGTCGATGATCCGGGAGATCGATTAGCAGTAGTGCAAACGCAGTGGCAAACCTTTGAGCAGTTCAGCCCTGTAAATCCTGGTACGCAGGCTGCGCTCAAAAATTTGACGACGAATGACTTTCAGCGATCGCTCTCCTATTCTCTACGCTTAGACAAACAGATTCCCTTACCTGCTCTCCCTACCACCACGATTGGTTCCTTTCCCCAAACCTCCGAAGTACGGCAGCTACGGGTGAAATATAAGCGAGGAGAACTGACAGAAGCAGAATATCAGACAGCGATCGACGCTGCGATTGCTGAGTGCATCAAACTTCAGGAAGACATCGGCATTGATGTGCTGGTGCATGGCGAATTTGAGCGCACGGATATGGTGGAATATTTTGGTCAGCAACTGGCTGGGTTTGCCTTTACCGAACAGGGTTGGGTGCAAAGCTATGGCAGTCGCTATGTACGTCCCCCGATTATTTATAGTGATGTAGCGCGTCCTCAACCTATGACTGTGCGAGAGTTTCAGGTGGCGCAGGCATTGACTGAAAAACCTGTAAAAGGAATGCTCACAGGTCCTATCACCATCCTCAACTGGTCATTTCCGCGTAGTGATATTTCTCGTCAGGAACAGGCATTCCAGATTGCGCTGGCGTTACGCGAGGAAGTTGCCGATTTAGAAGCCGCAGGCGCACAGGTGATCCAAGTGGATGAACCCGCTTTACGGGAAGGCTTACCGCTGAAACTGGAACGCTGGAATCAGTACCTATCTTGGGCGGTAGATGCGTTTCGACTGGCAACGGCGATCGCTCAACCCCATACGCAAGTTCACACCCACATGTGCTATTGCGAGTTTGGCGACATCATCAAAGACATTGAGCGTCTGGATGCCGATGTGATTTCGATCGAAAACAGCCGCAGTAACAATCGCACCTTACAAGAGGTCACGGAGGCAGGCTATTCCCATCAAATTGGCAATGGCGTGTATGACATTCACAGTCCAGTAGTGCCAACGACTGAACAACTGGTGCAGCAATTGCAAGCAGGCATCCTGAATTTACCGTTGAGACAAATCTGGGTAAATCCAGACTGCGGATTAAAAACACGCCGCTGGGAGGAAGTGATTCCATCGCTGAAAAACATGGTAGAGGCAACTCATCGGTTACGTCAGGAAATATCACCTAAACCATAACGACAACTAGGTAGGGAGGCACAATTATTTGTGGGATGGGTTAGCGCTCTTCGTAACCCATGTGTGGGTTGGGTTTCATACTTCAATCCAACCTACGTTCATCTTATATTTAATTCCACCCACCTACTTACCATTGCACCATCTGAAACACAACTGTAATCAAAACAAACAGGAAAACCAATCATGTATAAGTTCAAAACCCTCTGGCAAGCGACCCTGACGGCGACATTCACGTTCACTCTTGCGAGCGGTAACGCATTGGGTGGGACGTTTTCTGGCTTCGCCTTCGACCCAGGTAAAATCGATTCAGGAATTCCTGGATTTGTTGGACCTGACGGTTTAGGTGTCATTTCACCGAATAACACCGTTAATCCGATTTTTAAAGGATGGGCAACAGGATTTACTAATTATTTACCCGCTCCTGGTGTTTTACCCCAATGGCAAACCCCAGAAAGAACATTAGGACAAGTGACAGGGACTTTTGATGGTATTGCCTCTTTAGGAGAATTAACGGCTCAACAAATCACGGACGGAGTATCCCCGGGGCAAATTACCTTAACCTTTGATTCTGCAATTATTGATGGCGATGGCGCAGATTTTGCTGTCTTTGAAAATGGATTTGGCTTCGATGAAACGGGCAGTTTATTTGCAGAATTAGCTTATGTAGAAGTTTCTACTAATGGGATAGATTTTGTTCGCTTTCCTAGGGTTTCTTTAACCCAAGATTCTATTGCCCCTGAAGGACGAATTGATCCCACACCGGTTGATAATTTGGCAGGAAAGCACGTTAATAATGGCGTAGTTTTTGCAGGTAATTCCTTTGTGCGGAGTTCTTGGGGAACACCTTTCGATTTAAGCGTTTTAAAAGATCTTCCCCTGGTTCAATCTGGCGTTGTTAATCTTAATAGCATTAACTTTGTTCGCATTGTTGATATTCCGGGTAATGGCACATTTTTAGATTCAGAAAACCGACCCATTTATGACCCTTGGCAAACCCCTATTCCCGGATCTGGCGGCTTTGATCTGGAGGCAGTGGGTGTCATTCATTCTCAGTCGGTTCCTGAACCCACCAGTATAGTGGCGATCGCTCTTGCTGGTGTACTGGGGGCTAGTCTCCGTCGGTCTGTCAATCGTGCAAAATCGTCAAGGTAGGTATGATGCGACCACACGATAGTCTCTGGCAAGGTTATTTTGGCTACTGGCAAAATCTGTTCATTCGGGAAAATCTGTTACCTCTGGGACACGCTGCCTGGCAGGGGTTTATCACTCAAGGGCGGGGCATGGTGGTATGCGATGTGACGCTCGTCGAGGATGAATCTGTGGATTGGAACAGTGACATCGTGGACTATACAGTTCGGTTTGTTTCCCTGTCCAGTGTTTCAGCCTATTTACAGACTTTCAGCCTAGAGGCAACTTTAATTGAACGGCTAATTGATACGGTTCAATCCTACAACCCTGCCCAGTCAATCCTGTTGTTAATTAATGAAAACGGACGGGCAGATATTAATCTATTGCAAAACCTCAAAGTTTCTCCAATGAATTGTTACCAACAGGTGCAACGGCGTTGGGTAGAGTTCCAACTTGATCAAGCCCCCGGAGATTTGTATGAACAAAGACTCTGATTTGATGGACTGGCAGCAAGAATTTATTGCCACGAATTTGTTGGCGATCGGTTATAACGCCTGGACAGGTTACTTAGGCGGTGAGCGGGGTGCGATCATTTGCAGCACCAATTCTCCAGCGGTTGGCGTTGCGGGGGAATCGTTCCGCACCTACTTTGTTCGGCGATCGCGTCTCGCTGCTTTCTTGAATGCCTGGTTAGCGGCTCCCGATACGGTGATTCTGCGCCACCATTTTATGAATGCTCACATTCTGGAAGCTGTAGATTCTTACAATCCAACGACTGAATTGGTCTTCCTGCTGGAGTCGTTTAACCAGGTGACGTTCTTTTACCTGAAAAATTTGCCGATCACGCCACCCCAATGCTACGAGCAAGTTTGTAAGACCTGGGAGGAATTTCAGCCAGCCGTTTGTTCATTGCAGCGGGAGGTTGTGCAGTAACCCTAAGGGGCGATCGCGTAGCATCTTGAAACGAGAATCGCCCGGCCATCCCCTCATCCCGACGTATCCCTGAACTGAAACCTAATTATGCTCAAATACTACCTGAATCGCACTGGACAGATCCCAGCAGCGATTCATCCATTTGAAAAACATGAATTTGCCCGTCAACTAATACCACTAGATATGATCAAAAAAACTGACTTTGTTTTGACTCCATATATCAAAAGTAGCAACCTGCGGGCAACTTACCAAATTCTCAATACCGTTGTACCTTATGTTCTTTTATGGATTTTAGCTGTGAAAGCAGCATCAATTTCCCTATGGCTTCTACCCCCTATCATTGCGCTGTTAATTCTCTTTTCACTTCGCTGTTTTTCTTTGATGCATGATTGCGGACACTCTTCTCTCTTTCGGTCAAAACGAGTGAATCGAATCGTTGGGTTCCTGCTGGGTGTGATCAATGCGATTCCCCAATATGGGTGGTCAAGAGATCATGCCTACCATCACAAAACCAATGGTGACTGGGAGCGATATCGGGGCGTTGCAGATTTCTTATCTACCGAGGAGTTTTTTAAGCTCGAACCGTTCAATCAAAGACTGTATGAAGTCCTGCGACATCCATTGATGGGTATTCCTGGCGGTTTTTTCTATCTTGTCATCAAGCCCAGGCTAGTTTTAATCATGGGAGTTTATGATTTTATCCATCATCTATTCATTGATCTGAAGCAGGGTTCGGAGTTGAATTTAGCGCAAAGAATATCTGCCCATCAATCAAAACACTGGCAATCGGCTACTGAGTTTTGGGATCTCCTGCTTAACAACATTTGTGTTATCGGTAGCTGGATCTTTCTGAGCCATTTGTGGGGCTTTGGGCTGTTTTGGAGTATTTACTCCATTACGATCAGTTGTTCTGCAACGATTTTCATCTGGGTCTTTTTTGTCCAACACATTTTTGAGGGGGCGTATGCTCACAAAACAGAAGACTGGAACTATTTTTTGGGAGCGGTTAAGGGCAGCAGTTATCTAGAATTAGCAGCTACTCTCAGATGGGTTACCGCAGACATCGGCTATCACACGATTCACCATCTCTCCGAAAGAATTCCAAATTACCATCTTGCCGCTTGTCATCGTCAAAATAGTCATCTGCTCTCGGATGTCAAGACACTGCGAATTGGAGACCTGCTCGACTGCTCCCAATTCCTGCTGTGGGATGCAGACTCGAACCGTTTAGTTTCGATCGCATCCTTTCGTCAAGCGACCGAGGTAATGGTAAACCCAACCTCTGTTTGTAAAAACGGAGGGGAAATAGATAATGCAACAGTCAAAAGTATTAAAGGTTGAGGTTTAGTCTAGATGAATGGATTAGTTGCAATGCTGGGAACTTTCCTGACGCTCCTGATCATTGGGATTGCACTCTATCTCCTTACGGCTCGTAAGTATCAGTCTGCTAATTCTGTTGCGAATTCCTATGATGACTGGACAAATGACGGCATTCTGGAATTTTACTGGGGCGAACACATCCACCTGGGGCACTATGGCTCTCCCCCTCGCAAAAAGGATTTTCTCAAAGCCAAGGAAGACTTTGTGCATGAGATGGTGCGCTGGGGCAGACTTGATCGCCTGCCTCCTGGTACTACCGTTTTGGATGTGGGCTGCGGCATTGGTGGCAGTAGTCGCATTCTAGCAAGGGATTATGGCTTCCATGGGACTGGCATTACCATCAGTCCCCAGCAAGTTAGACGTGCCCAAGAATTGACACCACCTGGGGTGAGTGCCCAGTTCCAAGTTGATGATGCACTGGCACTGTCTTTCCAGGATGCCAGCTTTGATGTAGTCTGGTCGATCGAGGCGGGTCCGCACATGCCCGATAAAGCCCAGTTCGCCAGAGAGCTATTGCGCGTTCTAAAACCAGGCGGAATTTTGGTGGTTGCTGATTGGAATCAGCGGGACGATCGTCAGCTTCCACTCAATTTTTGGGAAAAGCCAGTCATGCGACAACTACTCGATCAGTGGTCTCACCCCGCGTTTTCTAGCATTGAAGGATTTGCAGAATTACTGGAGGCAACTGGACTGGTTGCGGGTGAAGTCACCACTGCTGACTGGACAGTGGAAACCCTACCCTCGTGGCTCGACTCCATCTGGCAGGGAGTAGTGCGTCCAGAGGGAATTATTCGGTTTGGCGTGATCGGGTTGATTAAATCATTGCGAGAAGTGCCGACATTTCTCTTAATGCGGTTAGCCTTTGGCGCTGGGCTGTGTCGCTTTGGGATGTTTCGGGCGGCGCGTGCCAATGTCCCGATGAGCGAGGTGTTGTCTACGCAAACGGGTGATAGGCTTGTACGACCATGAGTGCCATTAATCCTCTAGCTGCCCATGATGCCGACAATGATCTCATCTACGATGTGGTCATTGTCGGTGGTAGCATTGTGGGTCTGGTGCTAGCCTGCGCGTTACAGTCTTCAGGGTTGCGGATTGCACTCATTGAAGCGAAAACACCCCAGCAGGCGGCAGAGCGCCCCCGCGCCAGTCTTGAGAGGATCTCTTGTCGCCACTTGTTTAATTGTTCCCGAAAAGCGGCCGTTTGTAGATCGTTGCGCCAGAAAATTAGGGCCGATTCGCCAGTTTGCGAATAATAATTTTTCCGCTCTCCAGCGATGCGGAAGCCAAAATGCTCGTAGAGTGCGATCGCTGAATGGTTCGATCCCCTCACCTCTAGCGTAGCCCTTTCCAGTTGTCTTTGTACAGCCTTCTCAAGCAGTTTGTAGAGAAGCAGTTTTCCTAATCCTTGTCTTTGATAGTCGGGATAAATTGCTAGGAGGGTAATATGCGCTTCTTCGAGAATTGCCCAAAAACAAGCTAATCCGATTAGGGTTTCGTCCTCCCCGTCCACGGTAAGAATTAATAATTCACTGTTGGGGCTGTTTAATTCCCGTTCATAACCGGATAGGGTCCAAATACCGCCGAGACTGGTGCGATCGAGGGCTACCATGGCGGCAAGATGTGGGGATTTTGGGGTTTTAATCTGTATTTTTGGCATTGATCGGGGAACAGGGAACAGGGGATGGGGTGTGGGGTGTGGGGTGTGGGGTGTGGGGTGTGGGGTGTGGGGTGTGGGGTGTGGGGTGTGGGGTGTGGGGTGTGGGGTGTGGGGTGTGGGGTGTGGGGTGTGGGGTGTGGGGTGTGGGGTGTGGGGTGTGGGGTGTGGGGTGTGGGGGGGTCACTGCGTGCGCGTTGCGGGGGAAGAATAAATAAAAATAATCTCCTGACTCCTGACTCCTAACCCAATGGTAGATGTGGGATTTTTGCAGGAGTTCTATTTTCCGACAAAGATAAGCAAAAGTTATTTATTAACTCCAAACACTTGAGACTATTTAAATTAACATTCCGCAATATTTATAAATTCTTAACAATTAATTGAGAAAGATTTTTATTTAACAACGATGTTGCAATAGTTACAGCGATTTGGTAGAATTTCATAGTCGGTTATTCTGTGCTTTTTTAGGCAGCAATGGTTGAAACCCTTGCCACACCTAGAAGGTGATCCTAATTAAGACGGGTAAATCAGTCAATTTCACCAGCAATGATGATCTTTTTTTTATGTAGTTTTATTGCAAAAAAAAAGTTTTTTTGACAAAAAGCACAAAGTATGATAGTGACCCAACGTATTTCTGGCTGCGAGTAATTATTGTAGAGGGGGAGAAGGGAGAGGGGAGAGGGGAGAAAAGCTGACGGCATTTTTTGGGCGGCCATCGTTAAGCGTTTTAATCTGGTTCTTAACATTTTCCCAGTATTCTCAAAATCGAATAGTATAGATTGAAATAACTTAGTGTACGCAAACCTATGGATGGCAGCTTAATCCTGTTCAATATTCTCAATCCGCCAGTTTTGTTCTTTTTCTTAGGAATGCTGGCAGTATTTTTTAAATCCGACCTAGAGATTCCCCAACCACTGCCTAAACTCTTTTCTCTCTATCTGTTGATGGCGATTGGTTTCAAGGGAGGTTATGAACTAGCGGAAAGTGGCATCAATAACCAAATCGCTTTAACTTTGATTGCCTCTGTGGTTATGGCTTGCATCGTTCCCATTTACACTTTCTTTATCCTGAAAATTAAACTCGATAGTGCCAATGCAGCAGCGATCGCAGCAGCCTATGGTTCCATTAGTGCCGTTACTTTCATCACCGCCAGTTCTTTTTTAGAAAAACTTCATATTTCCTATGGCGGTCACATGGTAGCGGCCTTAGCTTTAATGGAATCGCCGGCAATTGTAGTGGGTTTAATCCTGGTGCGAGTCTTTAAAGAGAAAAATGGCGAAGAAGAAGCGTTTTCTTGGTCAAAAGTTTTACATGAAGCCTTTTTAAATGGTTCGGTATTTCTCTTAGTCGGTAGTGTTGTTGTTGGTATGCTGACGGGGGAAAAAGGCTGGGAAAAATTAGAACCTTTCACCCAAGAGATTTTTTATGGTGCTTTAACTTTCTTTCTCCTTGATATGGGATTAGTGGCGGCGAAAAGAATCCGAGAATTAGGCAAAACTGGTGCTTTTCTCATCGGTTTCTCGGTGTTCATTCCCGTCATCAATGCTATAGTTGGCATTCTCATCGCTAAGGTTCTCGGATTTGAACAGGGCAATGCTTTATTATTCGCTGTTTTGTGTGCCAGTGCCTCTTATATTGCTGTTCCTGCGGCCATGAGAATGACTGTTCCCGAAGCGAATCCTAGTTTATACGTTTCTATGGCGTTGGCTTTAACTTTTCCTTTCAATATCATCATCGGTATTCCTCTGTACCTAGAGATGATCAAAATCATTGGCTGCGGAGTCTAAAAAGCCAGGCGAGTTTTCAATAATTCCTGTCAAAATTTTTCTCTTTCACTTGTCCCTTTTTTACTGAACTACCATGCTTGAATCCCCGCATCCTTCCCTACAAACTGTCAAAAAAGTGGACATAATTGTTAGTCATGCTTTTCTGGAAGAAATCTTAAGCGTTCTTGATGTTGTCGGAGTTTCCGGTTATACCGTCTTTGGCAGTACTTCGGGAAAAGGTGATCGAGGTTTATCCTGTGATGACTTGGATTGTGATTACAGTGGTAACTACATTATGACGGTTTGTAATAGTGACGAACAACTTAATCGTCTGATCGATGAAATTCAGCCTATTTTAAAAAAAGCTGGCGGAATTTTTGTGGTGACTACGGCCCAATGGCTAACTCATTAGACCTCTCGTAAAAATCAAAATTGTCGTAGTTAATTAGGAGTCAGTGGTCAGGAGTCAGCAGTCAGGAGAATGAGCTTTTCCGGTTTAGAATTTATCTGTATCTGGTCTGGGGCCAACAGCACCGGCGGGATTAACAAAAAGATTACCCCCGGCTTCATTTTGGAAGATACAATCGATTTTCGGTTTGCCTTCCAAGGGACCGGTATAACCAAAGGTATTCATCCGGTTTTTGCAACTTTGTACCTGCTGTCCATCGACTAATTTTTGTTGTTCTAAAATTGACCAGTTATTGCGTCGCAAAACGCAACCGGGTTGCATGACTGGTTGGGTAACAAAAACATTAAAGGGGTTAAGAGTGACATAAACCCGCAAATCGGTGACAATGGCACTGGCCCCAAATTGCACGCATAATTCCGCATTGGGGGCGCTGCGATCGATTACTTCCCGGGAAGCGACGTTTTCGGGGCTAAAATTAGCGGTGGAACTGAATACCAGACCGAGACCCACTCCTAGTACAAAAATACCACCAATCAGGGCGATCATGGTATAGTTTAATTTGGCCAATAGGCCCCCGGGGGCCGAAGCGCGGGAGTCATCGCCATAGGAGCGGTCATAATCACGATCGCGCGATCGGGGAGGAGTATAACGGGGTCTTCTATTCATAGAAATTGCTGATGTGGCTGCTATGGCGGTCAGTCGTTAGCTATTAGCTTATCATTGTTCTATCCTAGCAACCCGGGGGATAACTGACAGGATAGGTCTGGTATAGGACTATATAGTTTTTTTTGGGTTAGTATGTTATGGTGGATCACTAAATAGAGTAAGTCAGCCTAATCCGAGTTTCTATGCTAGATATTAGCTAGACAAATTCGGAGCGGAGGAACCACATTTGGGGGCGTATTTCTAGATTTTTTGGACTAGAAAAGGATATCTCTCTATCCTAGCCCGTCAGCTAACTTCGTAGGCGTGGGGGGGGAAGACTGAAACATCACTACATTCCTAGCAATGTCTTGATCGGTTCAGTTATGTCGCTGGGACTACTTGATAGTCATAACTCAAAGGAGACATTGTTTATGGGGATTGTCATGTTAGCTTACCGATCAGAACAATTTTAAGATTTTCCGTAGATAACCATATTTTCTATGAGTTTGCCGTACATCCGGGCAAACTTTTAGTTGTATCGAGAAACCGAGAGTAAAAACAGGATCAAAAATGCTGGAATCTTTACCAATGTGGATTGCTGCGATGACTTTTGTTGCAGTCATTGTGGTTATTATGTTCGAGTGGCTTCATATTACCGTAGCGGCTTTATTAGGAGCTTTAATCTTAGTTTTTACCCATATCATGACTCTCCAGGAGGCGGTGGGTTATATCAGTCGCAGTTATGCCACTCTCGCCCTATTTTTTGGGGTGATGGTGTTAGTGAGAGCCTTTGAACCAACGAAGATTTTTGATTATTTAGCAGCACAAATGGTGCTTTTAGCCAAGGGAAATGGCAAATTATTACTAATAGGAATTGTCGCCATTACTACCCCGATCTGTGCGGTGTTACCTAACGCTACCACGGTGATGTTATTAGCACCTCTAATTCCCCCCCTAGCTCAAGATATAGGGGTAGATTTTGTGCCTCTCTTAATCCTAATGGTTTTCGTGGCCAACAGTTCCGGGTTATTAACTATCGTTGGTGATCCTGCTACTTATATCGTCGGTGATTCTATTAATATAACCTTCATGGAATACCTACAGCGTTTGAGTTTAGGTGGTGCGCTGGCAGTAATTACCATTCTGGTGATGTTACCTTGGTTATTCCCCAAAATCTGGCGGACAAAATTCGAGCATTTAGAAGACTTACCCCATCCGCAAATTAATCATCCGCGCGTCTTAGCTCTGGGGGGAATTATCGTCTTTTTAGTCTTATTTTTATTCGTGGTCGGTGAATCTTTTCCCGTACCCCTTGCTCCTGCTGCCGTGGCTTTGATGGGAGCAGCTTTAGCCCTACTTTTAGCCCAGCAATCGAAAATCGATACGGTTCATAATATTCTCCGGGATGTGGACTGGAGTACCCTATTATTTTTTATGTCAATTTTTGTCCTAATTGGCGGCTTAGAAAAAACTGGTGTAGTTAATAGTTTATCGGGATTTCTGGCGATAATTTTAGGCAAAAATATCTTTTTAGGTTCTCTAGTCTTGCTGTTTTTTGTCGGTTTTATTTCCAGTGTCGTTCCGAATATTCCCCTAGTGGTGGCCATGGTTCCACTACTGAAACAGTACCTTGTTAATGTTAATTTAGTCGGGATAGAAGTGCTTTCCCCCGATTATGCTGGTTCCTTTCCCCCGTCCGTTTTACCGCTTTTCTATGCGATGATGTACGGAGCCACCCTAGGAGGTAATGGTACTTTAGTGGGAGCTTCTTCTAATATTGTCGCTGCCGGCATCGCCGAACAACACGGGGGCAAAATTACCTTTCATACCTTTCTGCGCTACGGTTTACCAGTGATGTTTACTCAGTTAGTCGTCTCGGCAATGTATATGTTAGTTTTCTTTGTCTAATCCATCTCTGGGGGTATTAATGTTAAGTTCGCCTAAGATTGACAAAAACGTTAACATTGATTAACATTCTCCTATCGTGCTAGATAATCTGGATTGATCGGCGATCGTGAACAAAAAAATCTCTGTTTTAGCACCAGATTTATCCGGTGGGGGTGGTACAAGAGTCTATTTGATTGCTCAAGTCTTGCAACAGCTAAACTGTCAGGTGACGGTTTATGGCCCTGTTTTTGGCCAGGAAATCTATCCAACCCCACCGGGGAATATACCGGTGGTATCGGTCAAAGGCAATAATTATCCCCAGTTTTTTGGCCAGATCAAAACTTTACTCGATCGCCTCTCCGGAGAGATTATCTATGCGGTTAAACCCCGTCCCACCAGTTTCGGCATCGGTTTACTGAAACGTTTTTTTTCCCCACGTCCCCTGATTCTCGATATTGACGATTGGGAAATGAGTTGGTTTGGTGGCGATCGATGGTCCTATCGTCCTCATCCCCGACAATTAGCTAGGGATATCCTCAAAAAAAATGGTGCGCTTAGAGACCCGAATCACCCTCTCTATCTGCGTTGGATGGAAAATTTAATTAACCGCGCCGATGGGGTGACGGTTAATAATCAATTTTTGCAAAAGCGTTACGGGGGGATTTATTTACCGAATGGCAAGGATACGCAACTTTTCGATCCCAATCTCTACGATCCTGTCGCTTGCCGTCAAAAATACGGTTTATCCGCCTATAAAGTCTTAATGTTCCCGGGTACAGCTAGACCCCACAAAGGTTTAGAAGATGTGTTAATCGCTTTAGATCAAATTGGTGATCCTGATTTTAAATTGGTGGTGGTGGGAGGTCGCCAAATCGGGGATGGTTATCTGGATAGTTTGTTGGAAAAAGGTCAACCTTGGTTAATTCATTTACCTGCTCAACCGATCGATCGAATGCCGGAAGTTGTGGCCGCTGCTCATGCTATTATCGTTCCCCAGAGGGATGAAGCTACGGCTAACGCCCAATTTCCGATTAAACTCACCGATGGTATGGCGATGGCTAAACCGATTATTTCCACTAAAGTGGCAGATATTCCCGAAATTTTAGCTGATATTGGCTATTTAGTCGAACCTAGATCGCCAGAGCAACTAGCTGCCATGATTAGCGAAGTTTTTAATCATCTCGACTCGGCTAATGCACGAGGACTAAAAGCGAGAGAGCGCTGTATCGCCTCCTATAGTACCACCGCCATGGCGACAACTCTCTCTGGCATAATTACTTCTCTGGAAGGGAAATATTAGAGTGTAGGGAGTAGGATAATTGACCGTTGACTGTTTACTTTATTACTTAGAGCGATGAATCCTAATCAAATCCTCCTTAAATATACGCTTAAACACTGGATATTAGTGGTTTTCAGCATTGTCATAGGCTTTGCCAGTACCATATTTAATGGGGTAGGAACTGTTTTAGTTATCCCTTTGCTAATTTCTTTTATTAATCCCGAAAATGATCTCTTAAAAAATGCCCCCCAAATTATCAAAAAGCTGCTCTCCGTTTTCGATGTTTTCTCGGTCGATACTCGTTTTTTCTGGATGTTTGCGGCGATATTATTGATTTTAATTCTCAAGCACATTACCAATTTTGTCAGTAATTTGCTAGGCACTTACTTGTCTTTGATTATGGCAAGAGATATGCGAATTGATTCAGTTATTCTGCTGCTAGAAGTGGATATAGATTTTTATGTAAAAAGTAAAATAGGAGATATTTTTAATCGTTTCATGTCGGAGATTAATCGAGCCGTGGCATCAATTAGAAATTACATAAACCTGATTAAGGTTATCGCCACAGCTTTCATGTACTTTGCTATTTTATTATCAATTTCTTGGCAATTAACTATTCTTTCTACTATTTTGGGGGGCTTTTTAGCTCTACTTAATCAATACTTTGTCAAGAGATCGAAAAAGTTTGGAGAGATTATCACCCTAACGGCTAAACAGCAAACTAATAAACTGTTGGAACTGTTAACAGGAATTCGGCTAATTAAAGCGGTAGGAAATGAAAGATACGAATTAGAATCTATTGTGGAAGATATCGAAGCCCGGGAGAAAGCGGGTTTAGATGCCCAGACTAATAATGCTGTAATCGGACCGCTCAATGAGATCGGTGGGGTAATTATTATTGCTTTAATTATCATTGCTGGTCGTTATCTTTTCAATGAACAACTGCAAGCTTTAGCGACAATTTTATTGACCTATCTCTATGTGCTTTTCCGGGCCTTGCCGATAGTTAGTCAAATTAACAGTGCTAGGGGTAGTCTATTGGGTGATGTTTCCGCAGTAGAGGTGGTAGCGGATTTTCTCATTCGAGAGAATAAACCATTTATGAGCAATGGCTCTATTCCCTATCAAAGATTAGAGACAGGTATTCATTTTGATAACGTCCAATTTTCCTATCCTGGTCATCAAGAATTAGTTCTCAAGGGCATCGATCTGTGGATTCCAAAAGGAAAAATGATCGCTCTTGTTGGTGCTTCAGGGGCGGGAAAATCGACAATTGCTGATTTATTACCACGCTTTTATGATCCTACAGCCGGGAGGATTCTTTTTGACGGTCACGATTTACGCGATTATGAGATCAAATCTCTGAGAAAAGCGATGGGAATAGTCAGTCAAGACACTTTTCTCTTTAATAATTCTCTCCGTTTTAATATTGCCTACGGATTAAGCGATGTTAGTGATGCAGAAATTTTAGAGGCGACAAAAAGGGCGAATGCCTACGAGTTTATCTCCAAACTGCCGGAAGGACTGGATACGGAAATTGGCGATCGGGGAGTGAGACTTTCGGGGGGACAAAAACAAAGATTAGCGATCGCTCGTGCCTTACTGCGAGATCCAGATCTTCTCATTCTCGATGAAGCCACCAGTGCTTTGGATACAATTTCTGAGCGTTTAGTGCAGGAAGCGATCGATGAACTCTGTCGCGAGCGGACTACTCTTGTGATCGCTCACCGTCTTTCCACAGTTCAAAAAGCCTATCAAATTGTGGTGCTGGACAAGGGAAAAGTGGCAGAAATCGGCAATCATGAGGAATTATTAGCTCAAGGTGGTCATTATGCCCGTTTACACGCTCTGCAATTTAGTGATAGCAAAGAGGACGACTCTAAGAATAGGGAAGATGAGCAAAAAAGAAAAGCTTATTTATCCTACGAAGCGAGAAGCAGTCTTAATAGTCTTTTAGGTTCTTTGCGTCTGGTATCTGAGGATTTAATCGAAGATTCTCAGGAGAAACAGGAAATTTTAGAAGAATCCTGTAGTTCAGCTATGCGACTTCTCCACATTATCGAAGACTACGAGTATTCCTCGACTCGATAGATCTCCTGCAAAAATCACAAATCTTCCTTTAGGTGAGGAGTCAGGAGATAGGAGAATCAAGAATCAACAAAACTTGACAATACATGGAAGAGACTGAGTTTCCTTGCGTCAACCCAGCCTGTTCGTTTAACTGAATATATCCGATATGATCAAAGACAGGTCATTGAACGTTGAGGAAATACCGTGAACATCAGCCTAGATCTACCTTCAGAGCTAGAGAATGAGTTATCTACAGAAGCTTCTCATCTCAAATTGCCTTTAGCAGAGTATATTCTGCGTGTCCTCTCCTTTCGCCCTTTTCTTCAAAATCCTCCTAAAACAGGGCTGGAGCTAGTTGCTTATTGGGAAAGCGTTGGGGTTATTGGCTCCCGACCTGATATTACCGATAGCCAGGAGCAGGCAAGCAAATTGCGCCATGAGGCTGAAACCCGTGAGGGGGCTTAGGTAGTAAATGTACCTTGTCGATACTGATGTCATGATTGATATTCAGCGGGGTTATGGGCCTGCACTCGCTTGGTTTGCCTCTCTCCCAGAACTGCCAAGTATCCCTGGCTTTGTTGTGATGGAGTTGATTCAGGATGCTCAGAACCAGCAACAGGTTCGTAAAGTCCTACAGCTTGTAGCACCGTTACCGATTGTTTGGCCTACTGAAACTGACTGTACCCGTGCTTTATCTGACTTTACGGCTTACCATCTGTCTCACAAAGTCGGACTGATTGATGCCTTAATTGCCGCTTGTGCTGTGGGGCATAATGCAACCCTTTGCACTTTCAACGTGAAGCACTATCGAGTCATCCCAGGCTTGAGCATGGAGCAACCCTATAGTCGCTGAATTCGCCTAACTTCACCGTTATCTGTAAATATTCTCGTTTTCAAGGTTTATACCATTTTTCTTTATTCGTGGCAGGCATCTAATTAACCATCTCTGCCATTACTTTTGAAAATTGTATCAATCGGCTGAAAATACCGAGAAAAACCTCTTAAGTTCTACTAAAATAGTTAGTACAGATACCCATCTTCCCAGACGGTGAAAAGGAATTATTTACCCTTGAAAACCACAGTTAAATTCAGCAGACAAACCCAATTACCCCTACATCTAGTTATCACCCGTCCCCAGTATCGTTTTGTCGATTTATTCGCGGGAATCGGTGGTTTTAGAATCGCTTTGGAGAAATTGGGAGGACGTTGTTTAGGCTATTCAGAAATCGATCAACAGGCCATCCAAGTTTATCAACAAAATTTTATTAGCTATCTCAACAGCGATGAAATTGCTTTCGGAGATGTGAGTAAAATTAGCAATTTACCCGATAATCTTGATCTTATTGTCGGCGGCGTTCCCTGTCAACCTTGGTCGGTGGCGGGATGTTTACGAGGATTTGATGACCCCCGGGGAAAACTCTGGTTTGATGTGATTAAATTAGTCGATAAAAGTCAACCGAAAAGCTTTATTTTCGAGAATGTCAGTGGGTTAGCTAGTCCTCGCAATCAAGAGAATTTAGAATTAATTATCAATGAATTAGCTAATTGTGGTTATCAAGTTTACTGGCAGTTATTAAATGCCTACGATTTTGGTTTACCCCAGAATCGCGAGAGAGTTTTTATCGTAGGAATTAGAAAAGATATAGACAACTATGAGCGGTTTAAATTTCCCTTACCTTTGGGTATCCATCCGAAGGTTTTGGATATTTTAGAAGACATCAAGAATATTCAACCCGTCGAGAAAGTCAAGTTATCCGCAGATACTTTATTTAATGGGTTTGTTCCTCCATCGAGAACTCGTTTTCAAAAAGAAGATGAATTAAATGACTTCTTTATTTTTTCTGATTTAAGAAATGGTCACACAACTATTCATTCTTGGGATATTATCAAAACTACGGAACGACAAAAAAGTATCTGTTTAGCTTTGCTGAAATTAAGACGCAGTAAAAAGTATGGCGAAAAAGATGGTCATCCCGTGGCTTTTTCTACTTTTTTGGAAATTATACCCGATCTAAAAATCGAGGAACTAAATCAGTTAGTTTCTCTGGGGATTTGTTGGCAAACGCAGGAGGGTAAGTATGAATTTATTAACTCGAAAAATATGACAGGAATTAACGGCATTTATCGGATTATTTTACCGACGGCCGATATTATTCCTACCCTAACCGCTACGGGTGCTAAAGATTATATTGCTACTATTTCAATTACCGCTACTCATCCCCAAGAATACAAACAATTGTTTTTAAAGAAAATCTATAAACCCAAAAAGTTTCGAGAAATTACTCCCCAAGATGCGCGTAAATTACAAGGATTCCCCGATAATTTTATCTATCATCAACAGGATGCAATTGCTAAAAAACAATTCGGAAATGCTGTTCCTGTACCAGTGGTGGAGGCAGTAGCAAGAAATTTACTGGAAATAATTCGGCCCGATTATTAGACCGCAGGATACTGACTCATATTAAAATATTTAAAGGCTTAAAAATCAAAATCTATCAAACTTTCGAGGTACAATTCCATAGCTTCTGTAATATTGACAATCGTTTCTTCAAAAGTGTCTCCTTGAGAATGACAACCTTTAAGCGCAGGACAAAAAGCGTGATAACCACCGTCTGACTCTTTTTCTAGAATAACAGTGTAGTTATAAATTTGTTTGGTATTATCACTCATAACACTATCAGTTGTGGATTTTAAACTATCCTAGTTACACTTAAGAAATGCTGGATAAAACACAAAAATTTTACCTGTCAACCCCTCCACCCCAATTATGTCAAAATTATTTGACCAATAGTTGACATTCGATACATTTTTTAACAATATTTACAATACTTTATAATTTTGTTGACAAATATAAATTTTCCCAACAAATCTTATAGGATTGATCTTGAAGCCCTCAGCTTAATTGAAAAATAAAGAACTAAAAGTGGATGTTCTGATATCTGAAAAATTCTCTAGGTGCTGAACGCTAATAGCTAGTAAAAATCCAACTACTTTAAATTAAAAAAATGATCATGTTTAAACGATACGAAGCTGATGAACAAGTTATATTTCATGGTGATTCTTTGCCGATTTTATCCAGTGAGATTGCCTCTAATTCTGTAGATCTGATTTTTCTCGATCCTCCCTATAATATAGGTAAGCATTTTGCTGATTTTTACGACAAATGGGAATCGGAAAATGATTATATAAATTGGGCAAACCAAATTCTTGATCATTGCCTTCGCATCTTGAAACCCCAGGGAACATTATATGTTATGGCCAGCACTCAAGCAATGCCTTACTTTGATCTTTACTTAAGACAAAAAATGACGATTCTTAGTCGCATTATCTGGCATTATGATAGTTCAGGAGTACAAGCAACAAAATACTTTGGTTCGATGTATGAACCAATACTGCATTGTGTCAAAGATAAAAATAATTACACTTTTAATTCAAAGGATATTAAGATAGAAGCAAAAACTGGAGCAAAACGAAAACTAATTGATTATAGAAAAGCGATTCCCAGTCAATACAATACAGAGAAAGTACCGGGCAATGTCTGGTATTTTCCTAGGGTAAGATATCGCATGGATGAATACGAAAATCATCCCTCACAAAAACCTGAATCATTGCTAGAAAGAATTATTCTGTCCAGCACTAATAAAAATGGAATTATTCTTGATCCATTTGCAGGAACTTTTACAACTGCTGCTGTAGCTAAACGCTTGGGAAGAATTTCTATTAGTATAGAATTACAAGAGGAGTATTTAAAAATTGGTCTTCGACGGATTCTCGGATGGCAAGAATACAAGGGAGAAAAGTTACTCCCTCCTCAAAAAAGCTATAGTAGAAAAAGCGAAAATGAACAAGAATCTAACTTTGTACAGGAGAGTCTTTTCGATGTCGATAGTAAAGCATGAATTTACTAATACAATTGTTCAAATTATCGATAATTACTTTCCCAATCAGGGAAATAGCATTTTAAACTCTAGGGAATTATTGCAATATTTGAACATTAAAACTAGAGCCGCTAATCGAGGTTCTAAATCCCGAGCAGGATTGGCTAATCATTATGCTATTTATGTTTTAGTGGAAGACTATATTAATAATGAGTTTCATCTTAAGGATGGATACGACGAGTATCAAGGCGCTCAGTATATCACACTTTTTCGGAGACAAAGGCAGCTTCCTTTTGGCAATAAATTACAAAATCATGCCCTCAATCATCGATTAAATGAGGAATTTAAAAAATATTTTCCCACTTTATCTTATCTACCGATAATTAGAGATATTAAAACCAATAGATACTGGATTAATGAGAATCTAATTAAGGTTTCTCTAGAGGGTAATCAAGTTAATATTGCGCCGATTATTATAGATATAATTGATGCCTATGTGCAAACAAGACAAAAAGCATTTAATCAATTTATCAGCTATTGTCAACAGATGATTGATATTCAACAGCAAGACCCCCAGAGAGCCATTGAATTTATTCGGAGTTTACTGAGACCCAACATTGATGCTAGAGTTTTTGAGATTGTCAGTTATGCAATTCTTAAAGAGTATTATGGGGAACAGAAAATATATTGGGGATGGTCGCCCGATCGGTTAAACTCTGAATACTTACTTTTCTATAAAACTGGTCGAACAAATGCCAATGACGGGGGGATAGATTTTGTCATGAAACCCCTAGGTCGATTTTTTCAAGTTACGGAAACAATCGATGCTGATAAATATTTTTTAGATATTGATAAAGTGCAAAAATATCCCATTACTTTTGTGGTTAAAACCGAGCAGACTTGCGAGGAGATTTTAGAAAAAGTTGCGGAGCAAGCTAAGATAAGATACAAGATCAGGGCAATTGTCGAAAGATATCTAGAATCTGTGGAGGAAGTGATCAATATTCCAGAACTAATCAACCGTTTTGATCGGGTTTTAGCTCAAGGTAAAGGAGGAGCGGTAATTACAGAAATGGTTTTACAGAGCCGTATTGAGTTTAACCTAGAATCAGAGCCATAAAGATATCTAACTCCCCAGCTAAACTAGAATAGAAAGATAGGAAAGCGATCGAAATTAGAATGACGACCGAAATTGAAAAAGAACTAGAAACCAGCGAATCTGTCTTGGAAAAACGGCGAAATTTTGCCATTATCTCCCATCCTGACGCGGGAAAGACCACCCTGACCGAAAAACTGTTACTATACGGGGGTGCAATCCATCAAGCGGGTGCAGTCAAAGCAAGACGCGACCAACGCAAAGCCACCTCCGACTGGATGGAAATGGAAAAACAACGGGGAATTTCGATTACTTCCACGGTTTTACAGTTCGATTATCGTGATTTTCAGATTAATCTCCTCGATACTCCCGGCCACCAAGATTTTAGCGAAGATACCTATCGTACCCTAGCCGCTGCCGATAATGCGGTGATGTTAATTGACGCAGCCAAAGGTTTGGAACCGCAAACGAGAAAACTGTTTGAAGTGTGCAAACTGCGTCAGTTACCCATCTTTACCTTTGTTAACAAAATGGATCGCCCCGGCCGCGAACCTCTGGATTTATTGGACGAAATCGAGCGAGAATTAGGATTACAAACCTATCCCGTCAATTGGCCGATCGGAATTGGCGATCGCTTTCGGGGAGTTTTTGAGCGGGCCACCCAGACCATACACCTGTTTGAACGTCGCTCCCACGGCTCTCAGGAGGCGCAGGAAACCGTGATCGAGCTTGGCGACCCCAAAATTGAGGATTATCTCGAAAAAGACCTGTATTACCAGTTAAAAGAGGATATAGAACTACTCTCGGAATTGGGTGCGGACTTGGATTTGCCAGCAGTCCACGCAGGAGAAATGACCCCGATCTTTTTTGGTAGCGCCATGACCAATTTTGGGGTGAAATTATTCCTAGAATCCTTCCTCGACTATGGATTACCACCCAGAGGACGCAATTCCTCCCTCGGTGTCCTTGATCCCACCTATCCCGATTTCACCGGTTTTGTCTTCAAACTGCAAGCAAACATGGACCCCAAACATCGGGACCGGGTGGCCTTTGTGCGGGTATGTACGGGGAAATTTGAGAAGGATATGGTAGTAAATCACGCTAGAACTGGTAAAACTATCCGTTTATCCCGTCCTCAGAAACTTTTTGCCCAAGATCGCGCAGTTATAGAAGAAGCTTATCCCGGAGATGTGATCGGATTGAATAACCCCGGGGTCTTTGCGATCGGTGATACGATTTATATGGGTAAAAAGCTCGAATACGAAGGTATTCCCTGTTTTTCTCCGGAATTATTCGCCTATCTCAGAAATCCTAACCCTTCCAAGTTCAAACAGTTTCAAAAAGGAGTCTCGGAATTACAGGAAGAAGGGGCCGTACAGATATTATCCTCGATCGATGAATTTAAACGCGACCCAATTTTAGCCGCTGTCGGTCAATTACAGTTTGAAGTGGTGCAATTCCGTCTTTTAAGCGAGTACGGAGTCGAAACTACCCTCGAACCCCTAGCCTATAGTTTAGCCCGTTGGGTCGCCGGGGGTTGGGCCGCTTTAGAAAAAGCCGGTAAACTCTTTAATACTCTAACTGTCAAAGATTACTGGGGTCGTCCTGTCTTATTATTCAAAAATGAGTGGAATTTACAGCAAGTTAAAGAAGATCATCCCTCTTTGCAATTAAACTCGATCGCACCGGTAGGATCGGGAGTAGAACCGCAATCCTAACCATTAATCCCCCAAGACAATTGCCGAACTGGTCAGGACAAGATAGCGACCCCCAGACAACTACTCTAAAGTAGAAATGGTCAGAAAGTCTCGATCTTCCCTAACACTTCGGATGTCTCAAAGCACTATCGTTGACGAGTCCCTCACCATTAGAAAAAGTCCTGCTGTCAATTCCCGAATTAATCCCTGTTTAATTCGCTTTTGTTATTTTCTGGGAAATTATCTAGTTTTACCGGCTTTTTTCAGGAAAATAACCGTCACAGGACAGGAAAATATTCCCCTAACGGGGGGTGTCATCCTTGCACCTACCCATCGTTCCCGTTGGGATGCCTTGATTTTACCCTACGCGGTGGGACGTTTAGTTAGTGGACGGGATTTGCGCTTTATGGTTTCCGCTAACGAGATGAAAGGGGTGCAAGGTTGGTTTATCCGACGTTTGGGGGGTTTTCCCGTCAACACCGATCACCCCGGTATGGGTAGTCTGGTCCATAGTGTCGAACTTTTGGCTGCGGGGGAAATGGTGGCGATTTTTCCGGAAGGGGGTATCTCTCGCGATCGAGTGGTTCATCCTCTTAAACCGGGGGTAGCGCGGATTGCGTTGGAAGTTAAGACGATGAAACCCGATGCAGATATAAAGATTTTACCGGTAAGCATTAGTTATAATCAGCCTTACCCCGGATGGGGAAGCGAAGCGACTGTAAACATCGGTCAAGGGATTAATGTGCTTGATTATCAACCAAATTCGCTAAAACGGGAAACTGTCCGCTTAACCAAAACCTTGAGCGATCGCTTAAAACTTCTCCACGAGGATCAATCACCTTAATCAGCTGTTGACTATCTACCGCACAAGTGGGATTTCGGGGACGGATTAAAATTATTGTTTTAACTATTTTTAAGCAAAAAAGTAGCTTTTCTGGTTTAAATAAATAATACTAAATCATGAGTAGAAAACGGGTTTCTCCGAGAAACCCGTTTTCTGTGCGTTACTCAACGGATTTAGGATAACGTCTTGGTTTTTTCTACTTTTAGCTCCTGAATACTGCCTCGGAGACCCCTCAGAGCGGGGAAGATGTCCGATTGCTGCCGGGGGTCTAATGATAGAATGGGCATCAGCGAAAGTAGTTTGTGAGCGAAGTGATCCGATGCAGTTCCAAATCCAGCCAGACAGTGAAATTCCCGCCTCTAAGCAATTATTTGACCAAATTCGCTTCGCTATCGCCTCTCGTCAGTATCCACCGGGCCATCGTTTACCTAGCACCCGTCAACTAGCTATGATCACGGGATTACACCGTAATACGATAAGTAAAATTTATCAACAACTGGAAGACGATGGGTTAGTGGAATCCATAGCAGGTTCGGGGATTTATGTCAAGGCTCGCGGACATGAAAACGATAATTTATTAGGTTCGCCCCTATTGGAACAAAATCCAGAAATAGGCCGACTAATTCGCCAGAGTTTAGCCAGTTTTCTCGCTCAAGGTTTAACTTTAGAGGAAATTCGCGAGTTATTACTGGCGGAAATCGATTGGCGATCGCAGTGTAGTTCCCAAGTTCTTGTCACCATTCCCCGTCACGATTTGGGTGCAGGGGAACTAATGTTAAGAGAATTAGAGCAATCCCTCAAAATTCCCGTCCAATTAGTGGCAATGGAGGATTTAGCCCAAGTTTTAGCCAATACTAAATCTGCCACTGTTGTCACCAGTCGCTATTTTATCAGTGTGGCAGAGGAAATTGCCACTCCTTTTCACCTACGAGTCATTCCCATCGATATCTACGATTACAGCAAAGAATTGGCATTAATCAAAAAATTACCCACCGATAGCCGCTTGGGAATTGTCAGTGTTAGCACTGGTATTATTAAGGTGGCCGAAATTTTAATTCATAGTTTACGGGGTGATGATTTATTAGTCATGTCTGCTCAAATTCATGAAACGGATAAGTTAAAAGTTTTAGCCAGAACTTCCCAGACAATTATCAGTGATCAAGCGAGTTATACTTTAATTAAAAATCTAATTAAGGAAGTGCGATCGGACTTAATTCGTCTGCCAGAAATTATCTGTAGTGATAATTATATTGGGGATAAATCAATTCAATTGCTCAGACGAGAATTAGGATTAGGTGGTTAGATGTTAAGCTAGGACCGATTTTAACCTCTGAATCTCCCCCAATCCCTTTACTGTTACCTCTTGCCTTATCTCAACAAGCAATTTAAATGCGCGGGCAGCTGAACTTTAAAATTTAGTTTAATCTAGGGTTACTATTGACAATAACCTAGAGTAAGTCGAGAATAAAAGCGAAAAAAACTTTTAAGAAGTATTATTTTTTTAGTACAATGGGGTAAGGATAGGGATAAGCTCAATTTTTCACTCTTGGACAAGGCTAGATGAAAAGTGCTGACTGTTTAACGGGATCCCCCGGGGAATCGCTTACCGATTGGCAAAAAGTGGGATTAGATTTGGTGGCTCGTTGGCAGGGACGAGATGTTATCCTAGCGATCGATCTTACCGGTAGTGTTAACTTTAATGATGAAGGACGCACGCGCCTCGGTCAAATTATTCGCGATAGTTTAAAAAATAACGATTCCGTTTATTTAGTTCCCTTTGCTGATAATGTCCAACCGATTGCAGAACCGATTTTAATTCGCAGTCAGGAAGATATAGATGCGGTTTTAAAAGCGATTCCTTGGCAATCTAGCCAGAGTGCTAAAAATACCGATATTCAACGCGCAGAATGGCACGTTTATCCCCAGCTGGCACGCTTAAATCAGTGTCGTTTAACTGCCAATCAAGCTATCAAACCCCAGTCGGTAGTTTGGATTACCGATGCACCCCTTTCTACTCCCCTAGGGATTACTTCGCAACAGTGGATAGAAACCCCAAAAAATAGCCCTTTTCGTCTTGCTAATTCTCCCGAAAGTTTGGAGAGACAAAACTGGCTTAATTCCCTACCAATTAATCTAAGACCCCAAGAAATTACTGCCACTAACGGCAATAAATATAAACTATCAGTTGTCGATATTGCTCCCACAGCACAGGAGTTCTGTACTCCTGCACCGGGAGGACAAGAAACCTGTTTGATTAATCCTTATCTCTTCAGTCAGTTATGGTTGCCAGCATTGGTAATTACATTAATGGGAATGGGGGGAATAGTAGCGAGTATTTTGGGAATTCGTTACTGGTTGCAGTTAAATACTGCTTGGACTATTGAAGTTTCATCTTATCAGGATGAAGATGAAACCCAAAGATATATTTTAAAAACATCCGAAAGAATTAACATCGGTGGTGAAGAATATAATAAGAATACCTTTTCTCGTGCTGGGGAAGAAATTCGCTGCTATTTAGAAAGACGCGGCAATCAGTTATATCTGAAACCCACTAAACAAGCAGAGATTTTTTATCGAGGTAATCAACTAACTCAGGAGGTGAAAATAGATAAAAATTACCTGAATTTAACTTATCACCATAACAATCAAGATTTCGACCTACAAATTCAGATTAGCAAAAAATAACTCAGGAGATTTAAACCATGGCTAATACCAGTCAAACCCGCGCTATCAAACGGACAATTATCATCGGATTAGGTGGTACTGGTCGAGATGTGTTAATGAGAATTCGTCGCTTTATTATTGATAAATACGGGAAGTTATCTAACCTACCCGTTGTCAGTTTTGTTCATATTGATACAGACAAAAACGCTTTCAATGGTTCTGGTCTACCCACAGGAAATAGCTATCACGGAGAAGAAATTCTTTTATCAGCTGCCGAAAGAGTATTCATTAATATGAATGCTCAGGATGTTAACAATCTCACCTATGAACTTGAACACAAAACCCTTTTTGAAAGTCCCTTTTCCCATATTGAAAGCTGGTTAGACCCAAGACTAAAAAAACAAATAACTGCCATTGAAAATGGTGCGGGAGGTATTCGTCCCGTCGGTCGTTTAGCTTTCTTCCATAACTATCAAAAAATTCAGGAGGCAATTGAAGCAGCGGAAAGACGAACTGCTGGTCATGAACCCTTTATGTTTAGCGGTAAAGTTAACGGTCAAAGTTTTAATGTCCAAGAGGGTTTAAATGTCTTTGTTGTCGGTTCTTTGTGTGGGGGAACTGGTAGCGGTATTTTCCTCGATGTGGCCTACACTTTGCGTCATATTTTACAACAAACCGCCGAATATACATCCTTTGGTTATTTGGTAGTTAGTCCTAAACTTTATGGTGATGGGGCAATTATGAGAGCTAATACCTATGCAGCTTTGAAAGAGTTAGACCATTATACCAATGAAAGTAATTCCTTTCAAGTCTGTTATGATCAACAAAATTTCGTCAACATTGATGAAAAACGTTCTCCTTTTGATTTTGCCTACTTAGTTTCTAATCGCACTGCGGGAGATTACCGGATTAACAACAAAGGTAAATTATGTAATATTATTGCTTACAAGATTTTCTTGGATTTTGCCGATGAGTTATCTCCTCACATCAAAAGCAATCGGGATAACTATAAAGACCCGATGATTCGTAAAGATAATCATCCTTTTCAAATGTGTCAAGGTTATATCTCCTTTGGGCTAGCGAGGATTTATTTTACTCGCGACCGAATTGTGCAGATCGGTCTCAATCGTTTTAGTCTCAAATTAATTAAATTTTGGTTAGAAGGATATGGTCAAAGTCCCAGTGGACAAGAGTTATTAAGTAAGTTTCTAGCTAATTGGAGTACCCAAGGTAATAAGGATTATTTTACTGCCAGATTGGAAGAAGCAACCCTAGAGAATAATAAAACTTTTTCTAAGACTTTAACCTCGTGGAAAAATTCCCTAGAGGAAGAAATATCTAATAGTCAAGATTTGGAGAATTTACCCCAAACTGTCAAGCAATCCCTAGAAAAAGAGTTTCGGAAAGTACAAGGGGGAGAAACAGATAGCAGTCGCGGAATCTGGTTAACTCTGACCCAACAAACGCAACCTAAGTTAATCGAAAAATTTAAGTCAGATATTGACCAATTTTTGGAGATTATTCTTAATCCTGATAGCTTAGAATTTTCTTTGGAAAATAGCCTATCTTTTTTGGTCGCTTTACAAGCACAGATTAATACCTACAAGGGGAATCTAGAGGAATTATCTCAGGATAATAAAGGGTTTCATTCCTCGGAAAAAATTGATAACATTTGGCGAAATGTTAAACAAACTCTCGAAGATATAAACGGGAAAAAGTCTGTCTTCAAGATGTTCAATAAAAATGCCAATAGTGAGAGAATCAAGGCCGAGTTAAGAGACTACGTTCAAAGCGGACAAAAATTAATTCAGCAGAACTTTAATTTCAGCATTAATTGCGAATCCAGAAAGATTGTCGAAGCGATTCTCAAGCATATTTCTAGTCGAATGCTGCAGATACAACAACTGAAAGAAACCCTATATCAGCTAATCGCAGAATACGATAAATACGAACAGGAGTTAATGCAGTTAAATCTCGACGAGATGACTGGGGAAGGTATTTTTCCAGAGGAGAATATTGATAACTGTATCCCTGACAGTAACTCCCGAACTCAATACATTTCCGTTAGCCAAAAAGTCACCAATAATTTAGGCTATAATGCTTCCCTATTCAGTTTATTTAGCCAATCTTTTGTTATTGATAATGAAACTCTCAAAGAGACCCTAACAGCAACAATTGAGAAACAGTTTCAATCAGTAAGCACTAATAAAATTGATGCAGTAATTAAGCGATTTATGGGTCAATATAAACCCCATGATTTTCCTGAACGCTTGGGGCAAATTCTGCGGGAAGCTGATTTAATTTTACCGATAAATGTTAATGATGCTTACTATCGCTTGGAACCAGATAAAGCATTACTAATTGGGACTAAGGACGATAATTCACCCACCATGCAAAGATTTATGAAGACTCTTGAATCTGATTTAAATATTAATCTGGGGACTTGTTTTGAATCAATTCAAACGGACGAAGAAATCCTAATTACCTACGAGTTTGGTGGGTTTCCCCTAAGAATCATTACTGATTTATCTGGGTTGCAAAAAATCTATCAAGACCAAAAGAGAATCAGCATTTTACACAATGATTACAGGATAAATTTTGCTGATATTATCCCACCACCTGCCAAATTAATTGAAGAATTAGAGTTTATTTTCTATCCCGCAATTGCTCTCGGTTTACTAGAATACGATGAGGAAGATGATACTTATCAATTAGTCATCGAAGGCGATTTATTTAACAATAAGTCCCTTATCGATATTAGCGGTAATTGGCGACTTGCTTTAGAACAATTTGCTTCTCGTAAGGACATGATTAATGCTTTACAGATACTGCTTAATCAGGCAAAAAATGAGATTTTGGCTAATCCTCCTCTATTATTTACTAACGAGGGTGATTATTTCCAGAACGTCAGCTATTTTGTCAATAATGTCAAAAATTTACCCTCCTATCACCCTAATTATCGCTACAAAGATAAGGTAGCTGGACAAGATGGAAATGCTCAACAGGAGGCAAAAGAAGGGATTATTACCCGTTTTGTTAATCAACTGAAAATGGAACTAGAAAAACGTGATGCTGAACATAAAAAACTCGAAAAACAACAGCAAAAGCAACAAACTTTATTGGGAAAAAGTAATAACGGTAGTCAACCCAGTTTACCCGCAGAAGTTAGCACTGCTGATGAATGATAAAATTGAGCAATCTTAATGATGTTTCCCCAGCTATCTGAGGAAACATTCACCCCCAACTCTCTCTATCAACCACAATTCGAGGTATCCAATAACTATCATGGCATTACTTAACCTTTTTCCTCCCTATCTGATTGTTTTAACTCTAGTCTTGGTTATTTTTCCCACCGTCTTAACTCTGGGAATCCGGATTACTCTCTATAAACATCTCCAAGAGTCAACTGTAAAAGTCAAGCGCTTAATTCGGGGAGAAAGTCGCGGGGTTCAACCTAAAATTATCTCTAATCTAGAGAATAGATTTAAGATAGCCAGTAGTCAACTAGATGATGTTAATACCGCAGCTTTGGTAGATGGTTTATACCATGAAGAACAATTTACGTTCATGTCTAAATCTCTTAGTTGCGAGAAATGGGATTATTTTGTGAGAGTCTTACCCAATCTCCTCCTCGCTTTTGGTTTGTTGGGAACTTTCCTCGGAATTACTCTCAATCTGACGGGAATCAGTACACTTATCGATATCAATAATGTCGATGTGCAAAGTTTGGGAGAAAAGCTCAAAACTCCCCTAGAAAGTATGGGGATTGCTTTTATCACTAGCTTAATTGGTTTAGCTTGTAGTTCTTTACTGACTGTGATTAACTTAATCTTTAATACCAACCTTGCTAAAGTAAATCTAATTAGTTCCCTAGAAGACTATTTAGATAACATCTTGCAGCCGACTGTAGAAGGGAATAGTCGCTTGGATAAAGCGGTTAATCGCATGGTGGATACACAGCAAGCATTTCTGACTAACTTTCATACCGAGGTGACGAGAGTATTAGAATCTTCTTTAGAGAAAGTTGCTAAAAAAATTGCTGATGGTAATCAGGAAACTGCTAAATTAGTCACCCAAGTTTGTGATAGATTAACTGAAACCGCAGGAACTTTATCTACCGGTGCATCGACTTTTCAGCATTCAGCTTTTGAACTTAACGAGCAAGTACCAATTATCACGCAAGCAAACCGAGAGTTTACACAATCCTCTCAGGAACTAAAAAATAGTGTACTGCTTTTTAAACAAGCGTCAGAGTTAATTGAAAAAAGTAACTTCTCTGGTAATATCGAAAGGTTTACCGCTAGTTTAGCAGAAACTCAAGCGAGATTTTCTCAATCCACTGCACTACTAGAGCAGAATATCGGGGAGATTATCAGCAGTAATAAAAGAGCTAACGATTTAGCAGAACAAGTGTATTTAAATATCCAAGAATCTTCTCAAAAATTACAGGATAGTGCGCTAGGTTTTCTGGAAGCTTCCGAAAAAATCGAAAGTAGTCAATTTGCTGATAAGTTAGTGCAAGCAACCGCAGATTTAATGACTGCTCATCAACAGTTTGCCAATTCTACTACAGATTTAAACCAATCAACTCAATCTCTAGCTTCTTTAACTCAAGACTTCCAGCGTTCAATGACAACTATGGTTGAGTTAGGAATAAAAATTACTGACTTGAATCAAAAATCTGAGACAATCCTAGAACAAAATCAGCAACGCTCAGTCACCGAACAAGAAAAGTTATCTAACATTCAGGGAGAATTAGTAAAATTAATCGAAACCGTGAAAACCTATCAAGATAGTTTTAACTCCGAGTCGAAACAATTAGGCAATCAACTTATCAATCGTCTCGATGAAAGACTCTCCCAAACCTCCGATAAAATCCTCACTGCTTCCCATGGGATTGAGCGCTCTAGTAATAATCTCGATGTGACTAATGCTAACTTGTCTCAGTTAATTGATACAGTGACAGAGCAAGTTACTCAAGTCAAGGAAAGCTTACAGTCTGAGTTAAACCTTTTAAGCAATAACTTAGCGACAGTAGTTGACGATAAATTAACTAAGAACTCAGAACAATTAAAAGCAGTTTCCCAATCTATTGAGAAAACAGCCAATCAATTTGGCAGCCTTAAATCAGATTTTTCTCAAGTAATTAACGCGATGAACACCAACACCAGTCAATTAACTGCTAACTTAGAATCTTTGCGAGATAAGTTAGAGAAAGTCGTCGCTAAGGAAAATAAATCGAATCAGAAAATGATTGAACACATCTATGGAGAAATTCAAAAATGTTTAGCACAACTGGAAAAAATTGGCGAAATGAGTTCTGAATTTTCTAACTTAAAGGATAAGATAGAAAAACTTTTTGAGACAATCCCTAATCCTACCCAAAAAGATGTTGAGAAGGGGATTAACACCATATTTGATAACTTCACTAACAAATTCTAAGCAATTATGTCTAGACGTACCTACTACCGAGATGAAGATAAATCGGTGGATGTTTATCCCGCATTTACCGATTTAATGTCCAATGCTTTCATGATTCTGAGTTTATTTCTCCTCTTGGCACTTTTTCAGTCCTATAATCTCATCAGCAAACTGGAGGAAGCTAACAGAAAACTGCAAACAGCAACCCCCATAGTTATCGATGAAAAATCAGGAAAATTTAAATTTCAGTCGGGAAGTGCGGAATTAAACCCCGCTTTAAAAACCTATATTCGTCAGCGCATTATTCCCGCTATCGAAACCATTACTAAAGACAGAGAAATCGACTTTATTCAAGTAATTGGACACACCGACGGACAGGGAATACAACAGACAAGTAATCTCGATAAAAATATCGAATCGGTTGCCAGCAGAAAACAATCTGTGAAAATGCTAGTACCCGGTTCTAACACTGATTTAGGATTAATGCGCGCTTTAGCAGTAGTGCAAGAAATCGACAACACCGGTAAACTAAAAAACGTCAAATTTCGAGCTTTTTCCGCAGGACAGTTATACCTCCCATCGGGTAAATTAGCTGCGGTTAATCGTGACGCAGATGCAAGCAGACGCAGAATTGAAATCCGTTTTATTCCCCCTGGTAAAAAACAATAATTTATTCCATTTATTCCACGGAATAATTAACCGTTTCTAGGGTGACATCCTCGTATAAATCCCGAAAAGATGCCGTCAGATTAATACTCTGCAAACTAAAACTTTCTTCCTGATAGGTTTGCAGAATCCATAAACCCTGTTCACCCCGTCGAAAAGTTTCCACTCGTTGGTGTTTACTATTCACTAAGACATATTCCTGCAAACTTTCTAGAGTTTGATAATCATTAAATTTATCACCCCTATCAAAAGCTTCTGTAGAATCGGAGAGAACTTCGATAATCAATTTAGGAAAACGTTTGTAGGTAGCAGTTTCCCTATCTCTGTCATCGCAGGTGACAATAATATCAGGATAATAAAAGTGATTACGTTTCTCTAATCTGACTTTCACATCGGCAAAATAAACCCGACAATCGGAACCCCGCAAATGATTACGAATGATAAAAGTGAAATTGAGTCCTATAATATTATGAGTATCCGTCGTTCCTGCCATGGCGTAAATTTGTCCATCGATATACTCGTGTTTAATGGGACTTTTTTCTTCAAACTGAAGATATTCTTCTGGGGTGAGATTATTATAGTTAGATAAAGCAATCATGGGTTTAATTATTGAAGGATATTTTCTTAAGGACTTTCGGTAGTATCATTAACCGTTTCTAGGGTGACATCCTCGTATAAATCCCGAAAAGATGCCGTCAGATTAATACTCTGCAAACTAAAACTTTCTTGCTGATAGGTTTGCAAAATCCATAAACCCTGTTCACCCCGTCGAAAAGTTTCCACTCGTTGGTGTTTGCTATTCACTAAGACATATTCCTCTAAACTTTCTAGAGTTTGATAATCATTAAATTTATCCCCCCTGTCAAAAGCTTCTGTGGAATCGGAGAGAACTTCAATAATCAATTTAGGAAAACTTTTGTAGGTAGCAGTTTCTCTATCTCTGTCATTGCAGGTGACAATAATATCAGGATAATAAAAGTGATTGCGTTTCTCTAATCTGACTTTCAAATCGGCAAAATAAACCCGACAATCGGAACCCCGCAAATGATTACGAATAATTGTGTATATATTCCCCGCAACAATATTATGAGTATCCGTCGTTCCTGCCATGGCGTAAATTTGCCCATCGATATATTCGTGTTTAATGGGACTTTTTTCTTCAAACTGAAGATATTCTTCTGGAGTGAGATTATTATAGTTAGATAAAGCAATCATCGTTTTTTATCCTAATCACAACTATATTAAGTACCTAAGCAAAATTAATTATACATCTAAGCCGTTAGCATTCCCTGATTACTGTTCACTGTTCACTGATAACTGAAAAGTCTCCTGTCTCCGAGTCTCCACTAGGAAATTAACTTTGCAGGACTAGATACCTGTTGAAATACTGTCTAGGAGAACCAGCAAAAAGAGCCTCGAATGGTTAATCTATATGTTATTACTCTTGTAACCCACTATAACTACTGCTATGACAACCCTAATTGACTATTCAAATATTCAATCTTTACCCGAAGTTTGGTCAATAGTTGCCCAACGTTTCCCCAATATTATCGCTCTGCACGATCCCCACAGTAAACCGGAAGTAATTCTCACCTATCGAGAACTTTATCAACAAATTCAGCAATTTGCCGCCGCTTTGCAAGCATTAGGAGTCACAGAAACCGAAAATGTCGCTTTATTTGCCGATAATAGTCCCCGGTGGTTTATTGCCGACCAAGGTTCCATGGCAGCCGGGGCCGCCAACGCGGTACGATCTGCTCAGGCAGATGCAGAGGAATTAGCCTATATTCTCGCTGATAGTGACAGTCAGACGCTGATTGTCGAAAATAACCAAACTTTAGGGAAATTGCTGGCGAAAATCCCTGAATTGCCCCTGAAATTAATCGTGCTGCTCACCGACGAAGCCCCCGCTACGGGGGCGATTTCCGTGCAGACCTTAAATTTCAAGCAACTAATGGCGATCGGGGCTGAGAACACCCTTAAACCCATCACCAAGGGCGAAAATGATCTGGCTACCCTCATCTACACATCGGGGACGACGGGACAACCCAAAGGGGTGATGTTAAGTCACGGTAATCTGCTGCATCAGGTACGCAACTTAAATGCTATCTTTCAACCGGATCCCGGCGATCGAGTTTTAAGTATACTACCTTCATGGCATTCCTACGAGCGCAGTTGTGAGTATTTCAGTCTAGCTCAAGGTTGCACCCAGATTTATACCAGTATTCGCACTTTTAAGCAGGATTTAAAGCAATTTAGTCCCCAATTAATGGTGGGAGTTCCCCGTCTTTGGGAATCTCTTTACGAAGGTATCCAAAAACAATTTAGTCAACAACCGGCTAAAAAACAGAAATTGGTGCAGTTTTTTCTAGAAAAATCAGAAAAGTACGTTATTGCTAAACGTATCGCCGATAATCTCAGTCTAGATCATCTTCACGCTTCCCCCAAAGAAAGACTCAAAGCAAGAATTCAATCCCTCTTACTCTATCCCCTCCATGCCATCGGTGACAAGCTAGTTTATGGCAAAATTCGCCAAGCAGTGGGAAATAAAGTTAAAATCTTCGTTAGTGGTGGTGGTTCCTTAGCCAGACATCTAGATACTTTCTATGAGATTGCCGGAATCCCGATTTTAATTGGTTATGGACTGACAGAAACTTCTCCTGTCGCTACCGTCCGTCGTATCGATCATAACCTGCGCGGGTCTGCCGGTCGTCCCGTCTTTCAGACAGAAATCTGTATTGTCGATTTACACAGCAAAGAAGTCTTACCGACAGAAAAACACGGTTTAGTCTTGATTCGTGGTCCGCAGGTGATGCAGGGATACTATAAAAAACCAGAAGCAACCGAAAAAGCGATTTCTCCCGATGGTTGGTTTGATAGCGGTGATATTGGTTGGTTAACCGCTGCTGGGGATTTAGTCTTAACTGGACGGGCCAAAGATACAATTGTTTTGAGCAATGGTGAAAATATCGAACCGCAACCGATTGAAGATGCTTGTTTACGCAGTCCCTTTATCTCCCAAATCATGCTAGTGGGACAGGATCAAAAAGCTTTGGGGGCTTTGATCGTGCCTAATCTTGATATACTGGCCAATTGGGCCCAAGAACAGAAACTATCCTTAAATTTACCCGCTCTTCACAGCGATCGCTCAACGATTCTTTCTAGCGATCTCTACAGCAAAAAAGTCTTGGCTCTCTACCAACAAGAATTAAAGCGCGAGGTCAGAAATCGGCCCAGTTATCGTACCGATGACCAGATTAAAACCTTTGAGTTAATTTTAGAGCCTTTTTCCCTAGAAAACGGCATGATGACCCAAACTTTAAAGATTAAACGACCGGTAGTAACGCAACGCTATCGCGATATGATTAACGAGATGTTTGCCAAGTAAATATTTCTGGCAAATATTTTCTAACCCCTTGACAAAAAAACCTTTTTAGGATAAGCAAATCATGGATGACGCACAAACCAGTTTATTACTGAAGCGCCCGGTAACAATTAAAGTAATCGTGACCCCGCGCTGGAAAGAAGAAGCACAACAGCAATTACAAGCACAAATGGCTCAAATTGACGCACAAATTCAACAATTAGAAACCCAAGGTCAAAGAGCGATCGCGGAAATTCAGCGTCAGAGTCTGATCCCCTTACCCCCCGCGGCTGCCCAACAGATTGACAATATTCAAATCCAAGTCAATCAACAGAAAAGTGAGTTTCTCGAACAAAAAAACCAGTATCTGCAACAATTGCAACAGGTACAACTCTTGGAACTCAATCAAGAAGTCGCCCAAGCACAACTAGAAAGCTTTTTCCGGGTCGAAAAAGGCGATAACTTAGTGGCCAAAATGAATGTGGAACTCGTGCTTAGAGATGGCATAGTCGAAGACATTCGCGGCGAAATTTAAAGCTAGGGTGAGCAGTTACTGGTCATTGTCAACTTAACGGTTAAAATCGGCAATAGCAAGGGTTTTTCTCCCTTGCTAACCGAGAAAACCGTCCCTAGCTCACATCACCCCTGACATGACTTGATCAGACCTTAAAAATATATTAAGATGCTTTATCGATCGCCAGGACAAACTCGCCTATATTGTTGTATAACTTCAACTCTCCATCGACTCACCCTTAATTAGGGTTTGCTGAAAAAGTTTTTCGTGGGTGTGGGGTGTGGGGTGTAGGATTTTACCGATTTTGAGGTAGTCAATTACCTAATTTTCAGGGAAAAAGTCCCGGAATTTTCCCCCCGATCACTCCCATACTTGGTACTTTTTGATTGCCAAAAAGTCTAAAATTCTTACCCAACAAGGTTTTAGATTTATTCAGCCAACCCTAATTAGATCCTATAAATATAGAATCTCTATGCTTTCTTTCTTACCCACTATTCTTTTAGCTCAGTCCGCCTCGGTTCTGCCCCAGATAGAGAGGAAATTAATCACCCAATATCAGGAAGTGCGTCAGTTGCCCGGTCAACTGAATGACGTTCTAGTTTTTAATAGCAATAGTCCCGAAGTCGTAGAAAAAGAGGGAATTCTCCTCTCCACTTTCCCCGGTAAAGGAAAACGTTATCCCGTAGCCCATCTCAATCATCCCCTACAAGGACGTTTTGACGTTTTCACCCACCACATCGCCCGTCAAACCGATCCCAATCGCGACTTACACCAGGGTCTGATCGTTACTAATCCCACCTCCAAAAACCTCGTTATCCGCATCCTGCAAGGAGTCAGTTACGTCACCTCCGCCGATGCCCCTTTTGTCGATTTACCCTCTCTGGTGGAAGATCCCAATGGCCGGGTTTTTTCCGGTCCCGGTTCCCGTTTAGCCAGCGATATCATGCGTCGTCGCCATGATACCCAATTTCCCACCCAGATCGTCATTCCCCCCGGCCAAAGTCGGATGCTCTTCGATCTAGTTATCCCCAGAAGTAGCGCCCGCTCGACTCTCCTCCGTCTCTACAGCGATGGACCCGTCTATATGGCCAATTTAGCCCTCTACGAAGTTGCCGAAAAAGTCAAAATCGAAGATCGGGAAATAGAAACCTTTCGTCCCCCTACCCTAGAGGAATGGCGTACCCTATTAGTTAGAGGTGATTTAGCGGCTCCTCGCGATTTTCCCCCCACTCCTCCCGATCAATGGTTCCCCGGAAGAAGAAATTTTTATGGTCGCGTGGCCGGAATTTCTGTGGGTTCGGAATGGGCAACCCGGATTGTCGATCCCAAAGGGGGAATTAATCTCACCATTCCTCAACCCGGTCAAGCTTTTGCCTATCCTTTAAGTACGGTGACAGCAGCTACTTTCGGAACCAGACAAATTCAAAGCGCCCCCATGTTAGTGCGTTATCCCGATACGGCTTTCAAAGCTCACGGTAATTACGGTGTTCACTACTATCTGACTTTACCTCTATATAACAACACTAGCAAGACGCAGGTGGTGGCTTTGAGTATTCAAACCCCAATCAAAGAAGACAATTATCTCGATCGCTTGCTATTTGTTGAACCCGTTCAGGGACCAGTATTTTTCCGGGGTGCAGTGCGCGTTACCTATCGTAACGTACTGGGACGCACCGAGGAACGTTTTTTCCATCTCGTTCAACGGGAAGGACAACAGGGAGAAGCTTTAGTACAGGTGGAACTTCCCCCCGGCAACCGACGCGACATTAATCTGGATTTTCTCTATCCCCCCGATGCCACCCCCCCCCAAGTTTTGAGCGTTAAAACTTTGGAATAGATAGTTTTTCTCGAAAAGTTAACGGCTGATTGTCGGGAGGAACAACTAAGATACACTGAAATTAATCTCTCTCTGTGAATCGGCCGATGGATATTAGCAAAACTTGCTTTATTTGCTGCTTATTATCTCAACTTTTGGGCAATGCAGCCGCGAGTTTAGCCGTAACTAAACTCGATTTTGATACCGGTCAACCCCTAAGAAATCAAGTGATTAAATCGGGGAAAATTAAGGTACAAGTTAGCTATCAACCCATCGAACTAAACGAGAAAATTGATGACAATTCTGATATTAATAATGTTTCTTATCAAATCTTTTATAACGAGCAACTTTATCAGCAAAATAGCGAGTATAGTGCCTTTGGATCTGGCTATGTCGAATTAAGAGATTTAGATAATAATGGCATCGATGAGATTATCGTCTCCACCTATAGCGGCGGTGCTCATTGCTGCACATCTTTGGTAATTTATACTTGGCAAAAAGATAAATTTATTAGAGAAGAAACGGGGTTTTTAGATGGTAGTGGTGGTTCCTTTGAAGATTTAGATGGAGATAATAATTATGAATTTGTCACCGTTGATAATGCTTTTTTGTATGCTTTTAGTTCCTACGCCGCCTCTTTTCCTCCCTCCAAAATTTATACTTTTCAACAGGGTAAATTAGCAGATGTCACTAGAAAATATCCCCAAGAATTAAGAAAAACTTTAGCAGCAATGTTGAAAGCTTTTCAGTTAGCTAAAAAAGAAAAAGCCGAAGTTAATGGCATTTTGGCTGGTTATGTGGCACAGAAAATTCTCCTAGGAGAATACCAAGAAGCTTGGCAATTTCTCCTCGCTAATTACGATAAAAACTCCGATTGGGGTCTCGATATACATGGCGAAAATACAGTGATCGGCAAATATCCAGACTTTCCCACTGCCCTAAGAGCTTTTCTCCTGAAAAATGGCTATTGATCTGAAAATAAAAACAATAAAAAATAGCAAACGCTGTGAACAACTATGTTAAAGAAAGTTAATTATCTGCGATCGCTATCTTGTTTCCTCGCTACAATCCTCTGGAGTAGCCCTCTCGGGATTAACTCTAGTCTCGCTGTCAATGATAATTGTCAACTGTCCGAATCAGAAATCAAACAACAAGAAAATCTGCGTCAAACTTCGACCCGAGAATATAACATTTTATTGCAGAAATATGCTGAACAATTGCGCTTTTGTCGTTCCCGACACTGGTTACAGGAACAGGCGATCTGGTTACGTCTCTACTCCTGTGATACCCGTCCCGGATCGCTCGAAAGTATCCTTGATCGCATCGTGGCCAAAGGTTATAATACAGTTTATCTGGAAGTTTTTGCCGATGGTCAAGTCTTATTACCTCCTCACAATAATCCCACCGTTTGGGATAGCGTCATTAAAAATCCCAGTGCCGGAAATGTGGATTTATTAGCAGAAGCGATCAAACAGGGACATAAACGCGGTTTAAAGGTTTATGCTTGGTTATTTAGCCTCAATTTTGGCTATGCTTATAGCTTAAAACCCGAGCGACAGGAGGTGTTAGCACGCAATGGTAAAGGACAAGATAGCACCTCTTTTGTCGATGATCGATCCCAAACTTTTGTCGATCCCTACAGCAATCAAGCGCGACAGGATTATTTAATTCTCCTAGAAGCCATTTTACAACGTCGTCCCGATGGAGTTTTATTTGATTATATTCGCTATCCCAGAGGAACGGGAGTCGATTCCGTTGCTGATGATGTCAAAGATTTATGGATTTTTAGTCCCTCATCCCGACAAGCTTTAATTAATCGAGCATTAAATAATAAGGGCAAATTTTTAATCGATCGCTATCTGACTCGTGGCAAAATTTCCCCTGATGATATAGTTGAAGCCGATCGCCTTTATCCCCAAGAAACCGCCCCTCTTTGGCAAGGAAGAATACCTTTAGAAGAGGAGATGAAACAATCAGTTAAAAGTCGTTTTGATCGCCTGAAACTAGAACTTTGGTTCCTAGCGGTTGCCCATGCTGCCCAGGGTATCATTGATTATATTAGTTATTTTTCTACCCTAGTAGAACGTCAGGGAATTCCTGCCGGGGCAGTGTTTTTTCCCGATGGAAATCGTCTTGTGGGTAATCAAGGTTTTGATTCCCGTTTACAAGCTTGGGATAGTTTTCCCGCTTCCCTAGAATGGCATCCCATGTCCTACGCTAATTGTAACGATACTACCTGTGTAGTTAATCAGATCAAAAGAGTAGTGGAAAGCAGGGGAAATCAAACTCCTGTTATCCCAGCTTTAGCCGGTTTATGGGGACAACCCTATAACAATCGTCCCTCCTTAGAAGTGCAAATGGCAGCGATTCGCATTGCTTTTCCCACCATAGATAGTATCAGTCATTTTGCTTTTTCTTGGCAAGAACCACAATTCGATCGAGCCCGAAGATTTTGTCAAATATAACCCCATTTACACCTCCACTTTCACTTCCTCTATCTCTGTTTTTTCCTGTAGTGGGGGAACCATTAAAGGCGGCAGTTCCGTTTCGGCGGTGTTGATAGTCGGTGTAATATCGACGTAGTTAATCACCGCCCCTAAAATTTTCACTTCCGCTTCCGTTAACTGGTCAGTTGCTTCACTCAGGAGACTAGAACGAGTTATGGCTGGGCGCGTTACCAGAATAATCCCATCCGCTAGTTCTTCTAAGAGCAGCGCATCATTACAGCTAGACAGAGAAGGAGTATCCACAATCACCAGATCGAAACGGCCGCGAGAATCTTTGAGAATTAATTGTAATTCGCTCGATTCAATGATAGCTGCCGCTTGTTTTTGCGGACCGGGACTAGGCAAAATGGAAAGGTTTTCAATATTTGGGGCCAGCCGGATCGATTTACTTTTTGCCCCGTAGTAAAGTAGGGGTTCTCGGAAAGAATTAGGATCGGGAATGACTCCGATTTCTTCGGCCTTAGAAGGACTTCTCAGATCTCCTTCTACTAACAGAGTCCGTCGGCCCGCTAAAGCCGCTGCGATCGCCAGATTATAGGCAGTGGCGGTTTTACCTTCTCCGCCAGTAATACTGGTGACAATAACCACTTTCACCATTTCGCCGCTGCCAATACGTCGCAGGGTACTGCGTAAACGTTCGTAGTAGGGGAGATAATTGGCATTAGCATCGGCGAGAATCGGCTCGATTTCCTCGCCCTCTAAATTCCGGACAATGGGCAATTGTCCCAAGAGCAGGATATCCCGACTAACCAAAGCTTCCCGCAATTCTTGGGGACTGTGCAGGCGATCATCGATCACTGCTAACAGCAGAATCGTACCCAATCCAGCTAAAGTTCCCAAACCAGCACCCGCCAAGAGAATTAAGAGACGATTCTTGCGGTGAAACACCTGTTCGACCTGTCGAGCAACCGGTGGTTGGGCGACAGTGAGACTACCCACGGTTTCCGCTTCTGCGGCCTGAGCATCCACCAGAGCATTGAGAATATTCTCGTAGATACCCCGTTGAAAGGCGACGGCTTGGGTTAAACGAGCTTGCTGTAGCTGTTTATCGGGGAATTTCTCGTATTGGGAGCGTAATTGCTGTTCCTGAGTCACCAAGGATTCTAATTGTTTCGTTAAACCCTCACGCTGGGTTTGCAGGGTGACTAATTGAGCCGCTAGTTGTTGACGAGTGGCATCGAGATTACTTTGCTGACGGATGCGACTGCTGGGAAGAGCGGTAAGAACGCCATCTTTTCCGATCACCTCGGCGGCTCTTTTTTGTAAGAGAGATTCGTTAACTTGCTGTTGTTTGCGTAATTTAACGACGGTGGGATGTTCGGGACGTAAATCCTTCTCTAGTCGCTCCAATTGGGCTTCCGTGTCCAAGATCTGCCCTCGGATACTGGCAATAATCGGGTCGGCACTAAGGGCCGAGGAGGTGTAAGCTTGATCGGGGGTTAAATCGAGTTGTTTACTCAGACTATCAATTTGTCCTTGAATACCTTGCAGTTCTAGGCGAATTTCTCGCTGTTGCTGTTGACTGCTGGTGATAGCGGTGAATAAACTCCCGTCTTGAATCGCCAATAAATCTGAACCCTGGGTACTAATGTAGCGATAAAACTTTTCTTCGGCTCTGGTTAAATCTTTTTGGACTTCTTTGAGTCGGACACTGAGAGCTTCTATGCGGGCGCGTAACTGGGATGTATTCAGCCAGCGACTGTATTCCACCATTTCCTTCATCAAGGTTTCGAGAATTAACTCCGCCTTGGCCTGGGAGTCGGCCGTTAACTCTAAAAGTACCTCTTGGGGTTGGTCGGTTTCTCGAGATCGATTGCTATTATTTTTTTGTCCCTCCACTTCACCAGGGAAGGTGATTTTTAAATCTTGATCGCGAATTTTAACCATCTGTTCCGGATTAAATTGCAATTTTCTGGCCGCATTGACCAATACCCGGGGAGACAGCAGTAAATCGCGATCAATAGCCCGCCCTTGTTCTTGCAGTTGGGTTCCTGTACTGGTAAAAGCCGGCGGCGGCACCCGGTAGGCCAATTGTCCCACCGCCCGATAAAAGGTGGGGGGTTTCTCAGGATCGGGTAGGAAAGCAAAGATCACAGAACCGCCTAAACAGACGAGGAAGACGAATATTCCCACAAATTTGTTCTGATCTAGCGAGATGAGAAATCGTTTAACAATTGGTAGAGCCATAGCTTTTTAATATATTCCCAGATTTTTTCCATTTTAGCGGTCAAGAGTTATTCTTGGCCTCGAAATCCTAGCTTATGAAGTTGTCTTAAGGAGTGAGACGAGCGAGTTGCCCCTCAATTATTGGAAGTTATCGAATTGATTGCTAAGGTTGAGAATTGTATTGGTAAAACTGGTAATATCCCGGATGGGTTGGGTAATAATATTAAAAGCGGCGAAAATTTCCCCTAATAGGGTGCGGGTGACAATAATTACGTCTTGATCTTCTAAGGGAACATTTTGGGAGATATCTCCCCTAACTGCCGCTATCGGACTCAAAGTTTGACTAACAATTCCCCCTTTGGCACTGTCAAAACGTAGCAGGGACACTTCATTGACATTAATCCGCAGGCGATCGGAAACTGGTAAACTAGCCACCACATCGAGGAAGGTACTGCCATTGGGAATCGAAACATTTCTCAGGGCAATTCCCGAAGGAACTAAGGGAGCTAAAACCCTGATAGTGATATTCTGCTGGGTGAGGGTGGTTCTAGCCACTAGGGTGCGATTATATCCCGTTTCTTGGCCTACTTCTAACTTGGAAACAATCACGGCATCGCCCCCTTGCAGACGCAGATCTGGCAAGCGGTCTCCTTTAATTAAGGGAGTATAAAGGTCAAGTTTCTCCTCTAATACTGTACCATCGACTAAAACCCGACGGACAACGATCGAACGCAGATCGGCTCTGGGAGTGCCACCCCCCGCCGCTAAAAGTACCTGCGCTAGGGGAGTATTAGGCGCAACATTATAAAACCCCGGTCGCTGTACCTCTCCCAGAATGGTTAACTGGACGGGACGGGCAGTGGTTAAAACCGCAATCACTTCCGGTTCCTCCCGCAAGTATTTTCGCCCCAATTCGAGGCGGATTTTAGTTTGTACTTCGTCTAAAGTCAAGCCCAGCACAGGAATACGCCCTAAAATCGGCACCAGAAAATTACCATCGGGATCCACTGGCCCCGTGGAATTAAATTCGGGAAAATCGGGAACCGAGACAGTAATTTGATCGCCGATATCAAGTCGATAGGCCTGAATTTGTCGGGATTGGCGATTATTGGGAGAGTAAACCGGTGGACTGTAGCCGGTGGGTGGAATCGTGTTTTCGGGAAAGGTGGGATTAGGGGGTTGGGGGGGCAAAAATTCCAACCCGGCTCCCGGTTGAGTCTGGGGTATGGACAAAGGACCCTGGGCCTTGAGGCTCTCGGAGTGAATTACCCATAAGAACCCTGTCAGACTCAACCCTGATAAGGCTATAGCCCCGGTTCTGGATAAATTAACTGGCAAAAACTTGTTGTGCATTGGTGGAATCATACAGATCTATCAATTTATTTTCTGGGAGTTTATCTAGTGGGGGAGGAACAAAGAAGCTATTAAGGACTAGAAAAGTGCCTTGAGCTAGTTTTTTTAAAGAGATGGTTGGCTGCTGCCAAATTACTTTTCTTTTTTGGTCTCAGGGAGAGAAGTTAATTGATTTAAGACATTTTGTTCTAAGTGACTTTGAACTTCGCTGGCGAGACTGAGAGCAAAGGGAGTGAGAGTTTGCAGTTCTTTCGTCGGGTCTAAGGGAATCAGCAAGGAAACGGCTATCCAAGGTACTCTCTGTCTTTTTAATTGCGCCCATTGGTCAAGCCAATACCACACCGAGGGATCGTAATGACCACCACCTAGCCAAGCATACCATTGCACCACGGCAAAAGTATTTTGTGTCCAGGCACGATAGAAGCGAGCCGTGGCCTTTCCTCCCGACTGGGTGGGTATTAATAGCTCGGTTGTTTCTCCCTGATGCCAACGACTAATCGAATTGATATCCGACCATTCTAACCCTGGTTGATTTTTATAGTAGACCTGTGGCTTTAAAAGCACGGTGATCCTCTTGCCATCGGGACTTTCCACTACTTGTACCGACCATTGTCCCTCACCGATTTGGGCTTGGCTCTGGTCGATGGTTTTCAGGTCAGACAACTCGATTCCTGATTTTTGGATGACCCGCATTTTCTGAATATTAGCGATTCTCGGTTGCTCCACCCAAGACCAATGGCCAGAAATTAAATTGGGCAGGATACCGCCTAAAATCAACAGCAGCAGCAGGCACAACAGCAGTAAATAATTACCCGGGAGCTTTTTTTTGACTTTATCTAACACTAAAGTTACCTCGGCTGGAATTTTTTGACTAATCATCCTGGTTACTTTCCCCTTGAGCTAGGGACTGTTTCTTGACCGCCTCGCGATACTGCATGATTTGGAAGACCAAAAGGATGAGTAATAACATCAAGACGGAGTATAAATCACCCCCCCAGCTATCGTGGAGTAATTTAAAGTTTTCCTCTTGTCCTGTGCCGTGAAACCAAGCTAAAAGCGCATTACGAATGATATTAGCCCCGATACTAATTCCCAAGGCACTGAGGAGCATAAAGCGGGTTTTGCGACCGTTTTCGATGGTATTAGTCCAATGGAGCAGCAGCAGCGTGACGTAAAGACTGGTAAATAACATTTTCAGCCCCGCACAGTAGGGAGCGACTTCCACCATCCTACCTTCCACCGCTATATAGACACCGTCAACGGAGACATCTAAGCCGGCTTGCTGGAGAATAAAACCAGAGCAAGCGGCAATAAAAACCTGTAGGGGTAGGGTATAGGGAGTGATCAGGTAGGGTATGGGATTAGGAGTCGCTAAAGCTGTTAAAAGTAGGGGAAATCCCTGTAATTTAAAACCTTCCGTTCCTTTTAACCAGAGACAGATTCCCGCTAAAATAATCGGGAAAGACATACTAACCCAAAGAGAGGAACCGAGGAGATAAAAAATCGCTCCTAGGGTTAACAAAAACGCTCCGAGGGGGTGGGAGCGATCTTCGAGGCGTTGCCATTTTTTACGATTCTGCCAGACAATATAGGCGGCGTAGGGAAGGCCAATCAAGCCGTGGCTAAAGTATTCGTGTTCGATGCCGATCGATTTATTCAGCCAACCATCGTACCAGTGAAAGATCACCGGACCATAGATAACCGCCAAGAAACCGATAATCAGCCAAGATTGCCGATTTTTGTGGGAGACGGGGGATAGGGAAGGACTAATACCCATAGGACAGAGCGATTTAGTGACAAATTCTGAATTTATGTTACCCGATGATCGCAGTGATCTGTTCAACCACGATGTCAATTTGCTCCTCGCTGATGCCGGGGTACATGGGGAGAGAGACAATTTCTTCACAGAGGCTCTCTGCATGAGGAAAGTCTCCCTGTTGATAACCCAGGTAGCGATAGGCCGGTTGCAGATGACAAGGAATCGGATAATGAATGCCGGTTTGAATTCCGACGGCAGTTAATTGTTCTTGTAGTTGTTGGCGCTCAACGGAACAATGGGGGAGAATGCGAATAACGTAGAGATGATAGACATGACCAGTCTCGGTTTCGTCTCGTACGGGTAAAATGCCTTTATCGGCTAAAGGAGCCAAAAGCCTGTCGTATTGTCTTGCCGCTCGATGACGGGAGCGATTCCAGCTTTCCAGATGGGGTAATTTAACGTTTAAAATGGCGGCTTGTATGCTATCCAAACGGCTATTAGTGCCGATATCGGTGTGGAAATACTTGCTCGGTGCGCCATAATTTCTTAAACTGCGGGCTTTTTGGCTAATTTCGCGATCATTGCTCACTAACATTCCGCCATTGCCAAAAGCACCTAAATTTTTACTGGGATAAAAACTAAACCCGGCCGCTACACCGACACTGCCGGCGCGATAACCTCCTCTACTGGCTAAATGGGCCTGGGCCGCATCTTCAAAGATAATCAGATTATAGCTGCGGGCAAAATCCTGTAATTGTTGGGGGGACACCATCTGTCCGTACAGGTGTACTGGGAGAATGGCGCGGGTGTTGGGGGTAATTCTTTGGGCAGCCGCTGCGAGGTCAATTAGGGCCGTATCGAGGTGACAATCAACTAAAATCGGTTTGGCTCCCGCTTGAATAACACCCATGAGGGTGGCGACAAAGGTATTAGCGGGTACTAGCACTTCATCCCCGGCACCGATGCCGTAAGCTTGTAAAGCCAGGGCAAGAGCGGCAGTGCCAGAAGCTACTCCCACAGCATACTCGACTCCGCAAGCTTGGGCAAAGGCGGTTTCAAATTCGGCTAAAGCTTGGCCTAAAACAAAATCTCCCCGGTCGATAACTGTTTGGATTGCTTCGGTAATTTTTGCTTGTAGGGGCTGATTTTGCCAAGTTAAATCGACAAAGGGAACTTTGATTAAATTGGAATTCATCTAGTGCTTGTTTATGAAGATATTAATATTAAGTATCAAGAGACTAGCATAGATTTGAGCAAGTTGGCTAGATTCCTATTCAGGGGATTTGGCCTTGACTTGGCCAAAAGAATCAAGTTGACTGCCTAGCTATTTATTTTTGCCGCCAAACTTTGAAGATAATTCCTAGGCAGAGGAGAATATAAGCAGAGGTTAATAAACCGTTTAAGTATAAAAAGCGAAAACTCAAGGTTTGGTCGCTGAAAGTGGACCCAGTCCAGAGGAAAGCGTAAAAAAGTAGCCATCCTAGCGTTAAATTCAAGGATAAGCGACTAATTTGCCCTTCTTTTCCCTTTCCTTCTCCTCGATACCATGTCCAAGCGGAGGGAATCACTCCTAGAAAGGGGATTAGATATAACATTAATTGCAGGCGCTCTAATTTGCGATCGCCGAAAGGATCGTGATTAATCATGGTATTTGTCCGATAGAACTGGTTATTTTGACATCCTCACCGCCGTAAAACGGACGGTGATTCCCAAACCTCACGATTTAGGTTTCTGCTTCTTTCCCTTGCGGGGTTCCGCACCTGCCTTAACAGATTTACTCTGTTCTGGTCTTATGGTCGCTCTACAGACTGACACCGCAAGCCCTGCGGCCAAAATATTTTTACTGGCGTTAATATCTCGGTCATGGTGTGTCCCACAGTCTGGACAGTCCCATTCTCGAATATTTAACGGCATTTTCTCAGCAATATACCCGCAATTACTACACCGCTTAGAACTAGGAAACCATCTATCTATTTCGATGTAATTTCTCCCATACCAACGGCATTTATAGGCTAATTGTCGAGTTATTTCTCCCCAACTAACGTCAGATATTGCCTGAGATAATTTCGGGTTTTTGACCAGATTCTTGACGGCTAAATTCTCAACCACAATCGTTTGGTTTTCACGAACTAATTGAGTGGTTAGCTTGTGTAAATGGTCTTTTCTACTATCAGTAATTTGGGCGTGAATTTTGGCTACTTTGATTCTCGCCTTTTCTCGATTCTTTGACCCTTTCTGTTTTCTAGAAAGATTTTTTTGTGCTTTTCGCAGTCTCCGATAATGCTTTTTAAAATGCTTAGGATTAGACACTTTATCGCCATCGCTGGTAATCACAAGGCTACTAATTCCTAAGTCAATTCCGATGGCTTTATCTATTACTGGTAAAGGCTTAATTGTTGGGTCATCAAATCTAATTGAGATATGCCAACGTCCAGAAGGATGTAATCTGACTGTTACTGTGCTTGGTTCACAGCTTTCTGGGATTTGTCTTGACCATCGAATAGGTAAAGGTTCTGTGCATTTAGCTAAATAGATTTGTTTGTCTTTGAACTTAAAAGCAGATTTGGTAAATTCGGCACTTCCTCCTTGATGTTTTTTCTTAAAGTTGGGATACTTAGTACGACCAGCAAAGAAATTGGTAAAAGCTGTTTGTAAATGTCTTAACCCTTGTTGTAAAGGTACACAGCTTACTCCATTGAGAAAGTCTAATTCTTCTTGCTTTTTCCACTCGGTTAGCATTGAAGAGGTTTCAGCATATCCTACTCTTTCTTGTCTTTCGTACCATGCTTGTGTTCTGACATGGAGAGCTTTATTGTAAACTAATCTTACACAGCCCAAAGTGCGCCGCAATAGCGACTCTTGTTCGGGTGTGGGGTAAAATCGAAACCAATAGGCTTTTTCCATGTCTCACATTTTAGCATATATTTGGTAAATGCGCTAGTATTTAACGGTAAAGCCGTCGTAGAACGACGGGGTTTCAGACCCAAAATTTTCGATGAGTGATTTTCCCGCTTTAACGGCGTTAATTCTGGCTGGTGGTCAAAGTTCCAGGATGGGACGAGATAAAGCTTTGTTATCTTTTCAGGGTGTCTCTTTTCTGGAAAATATCTGTTTAATTGCCCAAAATTGTGCCGTACAAGTGTCTGTGATTACGCCTTGGCCAGAACGTTATGAACTTATCATTCCCCAATACTGTCAAATAATCAAGGAACCTCTCCCCAGTAGGGGGCCTTTATTGGCCTTTGCCTTGGGATTAACTTTTGTATCAACCGATTGGGTTTTATTACTCCCTTGCGATTTACCTTTACTAAGGTCCTCAATTATTCAAGAATGGTCAAGATTATTAGCCACTGTACCAGAAAATGCCATCGCTTTCGTTCCCCGCTGCGGTGAGCGTTGGGAGCCTCTCTGTGCTTTTTATCATCGTCGTTGTTTAGCATCTTTGCAGAGTTATATTCAGCAAGGGGGAACTTCTTTTCAAAAATGGTTAAATGTCGCTGTGGTGGAGGAATTAATCATCGATAATTCCGAGATTTTATTTAACTGTAATACCCCAGAAGATTTAGAGATAATAATAAACTCCCCAGATATTAACCGTGAGAAAACCTAGCACAAAAGGGAGTAAAAGTAAAGAGATCGGCCAAGAAATATTGGATAAATGGCGATAACTATAGTAGAGCATTCCAGTTAGATAACCCCCCGTTACACCGATAATTGCGCCGACAATATCGCCATTTATGGATAAATAGGAAGTGAGCAAAATGACGAGGGAAAAGGGCAAAATTATCAAGCCACCTAAAAATATATCGCCAGCGATACTACCATATTCATTACTTAATTTTCTGCCCAACCAACTAGATAAAGTCAGAATAATAAAAGGAAATACTGCCCAGCCTAATAACAGTAAAAAATCGGATTTAACTGTCCAGTTTTGCCAAGTCAAAGCGATGAAAAAACTGCTGATGATTGCTGCCAATACCCCCGTAGCTAAAGCCTGATTACGGTTAAGCTTTAAAAAAGCCTCTGCTAAACCGGTCTTGGGTTTGAGCAAAGATGAGCAAGAGATTTTCAGCAAATTAAAAACAATAAAAATAGTTTTTGACCACTTGATCGATTGCTGTTGTCGATAAATTTTCCGAGGGTCTCTTAATTTATTTTCAATGGCATGATAGCGGCGAAAATTTCCCCGTTGCTTAAATTTCTTGGCCGCTATTTGTAAATCTTTTCGTGCTGCTGGCAGTTCCGAGAGTTCCTCTAGAGCCAATCCCCTTTGATAATAGAATTGGGGGTTATCTGGGTCAATGGCGATCGCTTTTCCATAAGCTTCTAGGGAGGATTGGGTGTAACCGAGTCGTTGACGGGATAAACCGAGGTAATAGTAAGCTTGGGAACAATCGGGTTTTAACTGCAAAACTTGCCGACAATCGCTTAAAACTTGCCTATCCTGCTGATTATGGTAGTAAACTTCCGCCCGTTGCAGATAGGCCTGCCAAAATTGCGGATTAATTGCGATCGCTTGCTGGTAAAATGCGATCGCTAGTTGATAATTTCTCTCTTGAGCGTGGTGCCATCCCTGTTGATAAAAATCCTCAGCACTGCGGTGAAAAGTGGGTATTTCCGGGGATAAACTGCGATCATACTCTTTTCTTTGCTCTTTATCGCTCAAAACCCGATAAGCTTGTTCAATTTCCCGAAATTTTGTCACTGCCTCCGGATCATCGGGATTATAATCGGGGTGATATTGCCGGGCCAGACGACGAAAAGCGGCTTTTATCTGATTATTACTGGCATGACGGGGAATTTGCAGGATTTCATAGTAATTTTTCATACTTGAGTGTGGGGAGAATTTTCAACTACTTAAAATTGTTGCCAATGGCTCGCCGAAACGACTATCATTGTCAATTAAATAGCTTTTATTGAGAGTTGATCGCTTATGTCTGCCTACACTGCTTCCTCCCTGAAAGCGGAACTCAACGCGCGGGGGTGGCGCTTAACTCCCCAGCGAGAGAAAATTCTGCACGTTTTCCAGAATTTACCGAAAGGCAATCATCTCAGTGCCGAAGAATTGCAGGAATTGCTGGACAAAAGGGGGGAAGGAATTAGTTTATCGACAATTTACCGCAGTGTTAAACTGATGTCGCGGATGGGAATTTTGCGGGAGTTGGAATTGGCCGAAGGTCATAAACACTACGAACTCAATCAACCCTATCCCCACCACCATCATCATTTGGTCTGTATTCAGTGCAATAAAACCATCGAATTTAACAATGATTCTATCCTCAAACACAGTCTCAAACAGTGTGAGAAAGAGGGTTTTCAGTTAATTGACTGTCAGTTAACGGTGATGGCCATCTGTCCGGAAGCTTTGCGGATGGGTTGGCCGTCGGGAATACCGAGTAATTGGGGCTGTACGCGTTCGCTGGTGGATACTCGTTTCCAAAACTGCGAGATTCCCGAATCAAAGGAGCCGGAACCGGAAAACTAGGCATCTAAGCGGACATTCCCAACTGAAAACCGAGAGCTTTTTTCTGCATTAATTGGAAAATATTATAAAAGCCGTTGGCGCGGGAAGGAGTAAGACTGACTTTTAAACCGGTTTCTTCGATAAAATCCGGGGTGACTTGCAGGATTTCTGTGGGAGTCAGTCCATTTAACCCCTCGATTAACAAAGCAACTAAACCCTTGACTAATTGCGCATCGGAATCGCCTTTGTACCAAACCTGGCCATTTTCGAGGTCGGCGGTGATATAAACTTGGGATACACAGCCATGAACTTTATTGGCGGGTATTTTGGCAGATTCTGGTATTGGTTCTAGTTTTTTAGCAAAAGCTAGTAATTGTTCGTATTTTTGCTTAGGATCGGTACGACGTTTGAGGCGTTCGACGATGCGATCGAGATTAGACGGGAGCATATTGCAAGTTAAAATAGGAAAAAATTAGCCAATAGCTTTTTTATATTAGCATTCTCGCGGAAGTTGAGCGATATAGTTATCGGTGAAAGGACTGCCTTGGTCAAAGCGCATTGATGCTATCTGCTAGAATTGTCATCAATCAAACACCACGCTTGCAGGAGCTATGGTTAACCTTTCCTATAATAAAAACCGACATTCCGCACATCTTCATATACTTTTATATATTTTTACATTCCCCAAGATGTTTTGACAAAAAACCTTGATTGTAGAAACTACTATTGAGAACATTTTCAATAATTGATTTTTTCTGAGAAAAAAATTTACAATTCTTCACCTTGATAAAAATCCATGATTGTAGCTATAATCCTTACTGGCAAAGGGTTGTCAGCAATATATTAGTAAAAATTATCAATTGAATGTTAAGAAGTGCGGAAAGTGGGTTGTAACAATTACCGTTTCTTCCCCTTTCTCGGTCTTCAACAGGAACAGGTGAAAACTTGATGTTCATTTTTATTCCTCAATTCGAGCGTTGTCAGAGAAATTGAAGCAGGCAGAAGGCAGATTTGAAGGTCTCAATCCTATATTCTTGCACTAACATCGGATTTTAACAGGTCAAAAGCCTTATTTTAAAAGGGTTTTACCATTATTCAGCCAGCCCTACTTAGTTTCATCTAAAATTAAGCTCTTTGAGCGTTGTAAATTCCATACATATTCTACCCCCCCGCACATTTGTCAAGTCTTTTACATAATTCTTAATATTTCTGGCCGTTTTGCTCTCTGGCTCTCGTCCGGCTTTTCGACGGAATCGCTAAAATGATCAGGGGTGTTTTAGAGGCAAGTCTATGAGTGAACCGGTAACTCTTGAGGATATTTACCAGCTATTCCGCGCCTCCGCCGAGGAATATGATCGCCGGGCCGCCGAATCCAAGGCGGAATATGATCGCCGGGCTGCCCAATCCAAGGCGGAATATGATCGCCATAGAGTCGAAATAGAGAACCTCCTCGCCGAATCTAAACTAGAAAGCGATCGCTCGATGGCAGAACTGAAACGGACGGTTGAACGAACCAGCAAAGCGGTAGATAGTCTCACCACTCGCTGGGGTCGATTTGTGGAAGAATTGGTAGAACCGGCGGTTTTACGGCTTTTTCAGGAAAAAGGCCTTGATATTAAGGAAGTTTATCCCCGCGCTAGAGTCAAACGTCAAGGCATCGCCATGGAAATTGATATCCTAGCCGTCGATGATACCGATCTCGTGGTGGTGGAATGTAAATCTCGATTATCTCAAGATGATGTAGATGAATTTATCGAAAAATTGACTCGCTTTAAAATCGCTTTTCCCCATTATCAAAACTATCGAGCTTACGGTGCAGTCGCCGGTATTGAAATTAACGAGGGGATCGTTCGATACGCTGATAAAAAAGGTCTATTTGTGATTAAACCCTCCGGGGATACGGTGGCCATTATTAATGATGCCGACTTTCAACCGAATACTTGGTAATTTCCCTAGTCAAAACAATCGCTATGGTTAACCTTTCCTACAATAAAAATCGCCTTCTTCCCAGCGCTGAAGAATTACCCTGTTCTGACGAAACACCCGTGGATAACCAGTTACAGAACGACATTCCCAATCTATTACTTAGTTTATTAGCATTTATTTGGATGGGGCGGGACGACTGGTATTTTGGTGTCGATATGGGAGTTTATTACAATCCCGACGAACCGGCGATCATACCCGATGGATTTTTAGCCATTGGAGTCAAACACGATACCGGCGAAAGGGGAAGATTAAGCTATGTTCTCTGGGAAGAAGCTTATATTATGCCGATATTGGCCCTGGAAGTGATTTCTGAGAAATATAATGGGGAATATGAGGGAAAGTTAGCGGATTATCAAACCCTAGGCATTCTCTATTACGCCATTTACAATCCCTTGAGCGGTAGAAGGGGAAGGTTTAAAAATAGAGAGAGATTAGAGGTTTATAAGCTTATAGCGGGGAAATACGAGCTTTTAGAGCCGGAAAATAATCGGGTATGGTTGCCAGAAATCGGGTTAGCGTTGGGATATGAGCAGGGAGAACATATCGCTTGGGTGCGAGAATGGCTTTATTGGTATGATCAATCGGGAAATCGCTATTTAACCGCAGAGGAAAGGGCAAGGGCAGCGGCGGCCATCGCCGCTCAAGAACGTTTGAATGCCCAACAAGAACGTTTGAATGCCCAACAAGAACGTTTAGCCAAAGAGGAAGCGGAACAAAAAGCACAACGACTAGCGGAAAGACTAAGATCACTGGGTATCAACCCCGATGAACTGTAAGGGTTTGGGCGCGATCAATCTGGTGGCCATCATCGGTGAATGGTCCGTAACTGCCGTAGTTACTGAAGTCATTGATCTGGCTACGATGTGGAGCGCCATCAATATAAACGCCGTACCAAAAATATAAAATCTCCTTACAATCCTAGGCAATATCGGACTGCCGTTTCAATTTCTTGCATTTTTTCTTCGGATAGTTTCCCAACTGGTGCCGAGGGGAAGCGATTTTTATCAATTGAACGAATTTGAAAACCAAGAAAGACTGTTTCTAAAGGAAGCCCACTTTCATCAGTCGAAACGCGAACATTAGTCGGATAATCTTGGCGAATATTTTCTCCTTTCGTCCCCACCACTACCATCACCACTAAGGGTAACTGATTGATAACATCAATAGATAATACTAAAACTGGTCTAGTTCCTGCTTGCTCTTTTCCTTGAATCGGGTTAAGATTAACGAAATATAGTCATTTCAAATAAGTGTGAGACGAGGGAAAAATAAGGTAAAATAAAGAGAAACGAGCAACCCATATAGAAAAATGTCTTATAGCCTAGACTTGAGAAAAAAAGTAATCGATTATGTAGAGAATGGGGGAAGCATAACCAAAGCCGCCGCTCTATTTAATATAGGAAGAGCGACGATATATAGATGGCTAGGTAGGGAAAAACTGGAAGCAACAAAGGTAAAACACCGTCAGAGAAAGCTGGACTGGAAAGCACTGTCAAAAGATGTCCAAGAAAATCCCGAGGCAAGATTAAGAGACAGAGCCGAGAAGTTTGGAGTGAGACCAAGTGCCATTTGCTATGCCTTAAAAAAAATGAAAATTACCAGAAAAAAGAAGGAACTTCGTTATAGAGAAAGAAACCGAGAAGAAAGAATGAAATACTACAGAGTGCTGAGAGAATTGATTAAAACATATGGAAGTGAAAGCCTTGTATTCATTGATGAGTCAGGGTTTGAAGAATTTCAAGCCTGCCTTTATGCCTGGTCAAAAAAAGGTAAGAAAGTATTGGGAGATAGACAAGGAAAACGAGGAAAAAGAGAGAACCTTGTGGCCGGGAGAAGAAAGGGAAAAAAAGACTTTATTGCCCCGATGGTATTTACAAGAAGCCTGAATGCCGAAGGTTTTGAAGGGTGGTTATCTTTATATTTATTGCCCTCTCTAGCCATAACATCAGTATTAATTATGGATAATGCACCAATTCATCGGAAGACAGTGATTAGACAACTGGTAGAGGAAGCAGGTCATCAGGTAGTGTTTTTGCCAAAATACTCTCCTGATTTAAATGATATCGAACATGATTTTAGTGCATTAAAGAGAGCCAGAATGTATGCTCCTGTGGGGACACCCCTTGATGAAATTATTCGTACTTATTGTGTCGCCTAGTGTCTCGTTCTTATTTGAAATAACTATAAATTTCACCTCTTGCGATAGTCATTTTCTACAAACCGTCCATTTCAGAGACCATAAACTCCTGATTAATGGTAGCTATTTCTCCTAAAATATCCAGATCATCTGCCATTATTTGCAATTGATCTTCATCAATTAATTGAGTTTCTATTGTCAATTTTACTTTAGTATTCGGCTTAAGATTAAAGGTTTCAGTAGGATAAAAAGCTTCTCCATTGAAAATAGCAGTAATTTTTTGATTCATCATTTCTGTACCAACATAAATCAAGCTTCTCTTACTTGATGATACCAAATAAAGTATCGAAAACCTCCGCTTCGAGAGAGGAAACCTGCGCCTTCTCTCCCTTGTATCAATCACTTGCGGGCTTTGCAAGCGACACTCCCTAGCATTAATCCGCCCAAGGTGATAAAACCGAGAAGGCTAGAAGGTTCTGGGGTGGTCGCAGTCGGGGTGGGAACGGTCAGCACCGAGGAGATTCCGTACAAAGGGCGGAATGCTACCGGACCGTTAAACCCTGGACCAAAATCGCTCCCATAACGAATCCAAGTTACGTTCGTTCCATAGCTCGATCCGATACTAGCAGGGTCGATTCCTACATTCGTAAAAGCGTCATTTAATATTGTTGAGGTGTGCGCCTCATTGTCAACAAAGGTGTTGTAGGTATTTATGTCAGTGCTTGTTGCTTGAATCGTGCCATCCGTAACAAATACCACGCGATACTGATTACCAGGACTAAGACCAGAAGGAATCAGTTGAAAAGCTTCTGCAACGCCAGAGATGCCCAGATTCGCGAAGGCAACCCCAGATAAAATGCCCATAATCGTTAGTTTCACCTAAAATCAAGCTCTTTGAGCGTTGTAAATTCCAGAGATGTTATCCCCTCCCCTCGCACATTTGTCAAGTCTTTTACATAATTCTTATTATTTATTGCCGTTTTGCTCTCTCGCTCTCATCCGGCTTCTCGACGGAATCGCTAAAATGATCAGGGGTGTTTTAGAGGTATAGTTATTTCAAATAAGAACGAGACACTAGGCAACACAATAAGTACGAATAATTTCATCAAGGGGTGTCCCCACAGGAGCATACATTCTGGCTCTCTTTAATGCACTAAAATCATGTTCGATATCATTTAAATCAGGAGAGTATTTTGGCAAAAACACTACCTGATGACCTGCTTCCTCTACCAGTTGTCTAATCACTGTCTTCCGATGAATTGGTGCATTATCCATAATTAATACTGATGTTATGGCTAGAGAGGGCAATAAATATAAAGATAACCACCCTTCAAAACCTTCGGCATTCAGGCTTCTTGTAAATACCATCGGGGCAATAAAGTCTTTTTTTCCCTTTCTTCTCCCGGCCACAAGGTTCTCTCTTTTTCCTCGTTTTCCTTGTCTATCTCCCAAGACTTTCTTCCCTTTTTTTGCCCAAGCATAAAAACAGGCTTGAAATTCTTCAAACCCTGACTCATCAATAAATACAAGGCTTTTACTTCCAGACATTTTAATCAATTCTCTCAGCACTCTGTAGTATTTCATTCTTTCTTCTCGGTTTCTTTCTCTATAACGAAGTTCCTTCTTTTTTCTGGTAATTTTCATTTTTTTTAAGGCATAGCAAATGGCACTTGGTCTCACTCCAAACTTCTCGGCTCTGTCTCTTAATCTTGCCTCGGGATTTTCTTGGACATCTTTTGACAATGCTTTCCAGTCTAGCTTTCTTTGACGGTGTTTTACCTTTGTCGCTTCCAGTTTTTCCCTACCTAGCCATCTATATATTGTGGCTCTTCCTATATTAAATAGAGCGGCGGCTTTGGTTATGCTTCCCCCATTCTCTACATAATCAATTACTTTTTTTCTCAAGTCTAGGCTATAAGACATTTTTCTGTATGGGTTGCTCGTTTCTCTTTATTTTACCTTATTTTTCCCTCGTCTCACACTTATTTGAAATGACTATATTTTTGGGTAAGTGATGGAAATCCAGTGTATCCAATATTTATCCCTGATGGGGATCAGATTGTTAGCAAAACTTATCGGACAAGGGTAGAGGGAGAAAATCCAAGATTACGTCATTACTTAGCCCGTCTTCATCGTCAGACTCTCGGCTCTTCAAAATGTGTCAAAATGTTAGAAAATTCCCTACCGCTTCTAGTTCATTACCTTAAGTTTAAGGATGTTCCAGTTCCCTACACTTTTGCTTGATTCATCTTTACATCTGACAACGCCTAATGATCTATATTCGCAGACCAGTCAGAAGGTCCGTCTAAATTCAACGATTCTGCTGTATCTAAAAAAGAGGTTAATTCGTTTTCTTCTGATGATAAATTTTCGATAATGATGCGGACACGGGTATTTGCTTTTAAGGCGACGGGTTGATCTGGATGAAATACTTGACCGTCAAATAAAGCTTCAATCGAGTTAAGCATGATTTTTTTAGGCAATTATCCTTCTAAACGTAATATTTACATTATAAATGTTGGTTGACGGGTCACGGATGCTGGACAGCGATAGCGTAACACACCACCCATTAATACGGTCCGTTACACTTCGTTAACGCACCCTACAAGAGCAGCGATCACTACAAGAGCGCGATCGCACTAATGTTTTGTAATTTTTTCCATGAAAATTCGTTTTTGTTCTTCTAAAGGCATATCTTTAGAATAAATTACAGGATTTGGATCGCGCTTTAATAATTCTGCTAGTGCTTCACTAAATTTATCATCATTATTGCGATTTTCTGATAAATAGTGTTTTAATTCTGTTACTGTCATTTGAGTTAAATCAGTCATGAGAAAAACCTCCAGTTTCCATCAGAATAGATTACCAATGCTATTTCATCATTGACACCCCCTTGAATATAAATCGTTTTTAATTTGGTATCATAGCGAAAAATGTTGATAGGTTGATAACCATTAGATAACCACTGACAAAGAATAACTGCTTGAATCGCTTGTGCTGAGGTTGGCAAATTATCAGACTCCCCATCCTTGAGCTTTTGTATATTGTATTATATTGTAGTGCGTTACATTTTATTAACGCACCCTACAAGAGCGGCGATCGCACTTAACCCAACCTACGGCGATGGGCGATCGCACTGAGGGCGAAAAACATTGTCTAACTCTTCTTTGGTCATGTTATAGGGATAAGGATATATTTTAGCATTAGGACTACGACGATTGACAAATAATTCTCTAATCGCCTCATCATCCGTAGGGTTTTGTCTGATATAAGTTTTTAATTCTTTACGAGTCATTTGTTTAAAGTTAGGTTTCGTCATCTTCGTAAAACTCCCAGTTTCCCTCTTCAAAAATTATAATTTCTATTCCCTCATTGATTCCAGCTAAAATATAAATGTATTTATAGAGTGGATCGTATCTAAACAAGTGGATAGGCTGCAACATATCTGAGAGAGATTGACAGACACAGACTGAGGCAATAGCTTGTTCATGGGTTGGCATTTAATAGTAAGTTTTTGGGGAAATTTTTCTATGATCTTAACATTTATGATGTTGGGTTTCGTTCCTCAACCCGGGAGCATCTCACCTTTGTAATAAGTAGAAATGCTTAATGAACTCAATAAAAAAGTTAAAAAAGGCAACCATTTAGATAGGCAGAGCGATGACGAAGGACTTGCGGTACATTACCAGATTCCCAACTTGCACCAGTAATTTTAAGACGATGAGCAATTTGTTTAATTTTTGATTCAACAGAGCCAGAGCCAATCGAAATGCCCTCTGCCTGCAAATAACCATAATTGACAATTCGATGTTTATGCTTGTTCAAATAAATAATAAAATTCTCCACTTGCGGCTCTGACCATCCCTCAAAACAGGAGATAGCAGCATCCACTTCCCCCTTCCATAGAAAACATTTTACCTCATCAATCCGCTGGAATGACCCGCCAACTTTATAGAGGTTTTCGATTAAATGATACCAATCCAATATTTCAATTCTTTCCTGTTTCTCTCCTATCTGACCAAATAAATTCCAGATACCATCATGTCCATCTCCTAAACAAATTAAAGGTTCAGCCAAAACTTGAGAATTAACCAAATCTAATAAAGCCGAGTTATCTTGAAAAAAGGCCGCTACCCCCAGTTGATGAAAACTCACTGCTTTATAATCACGCCAAATCAAGGCTTTTCCCTTGGCAGTTCTTAGTCGTACCTTACCGCCATCTATGCTCATTTCTTCGACTTCAACTTCTGGGTTAGACGGTAATTCTTCAAAAGCATAGCGATGTACGAGGCGTTGTTGGGTACTGTGAGAAACAGCAATTCCTGTCAATGATTTGATTTTCTGCGCCGATTTCTCGTAGGATTCATCGCCACTTAATAGCAAACAGTTCTTCTCTAACATTGGACTCATCTGAGTCCGAGGCTTTACTTCTAACTTCTTCGCTTGTTTTTCTGTAATTGGTAATTCGCCCAAAATACTTTTTACTTTTCTTGTCCGACCGGCTGTTTCTCCTGTGCTTGTTTTGACAAAAAAATACCGATTTCTGGGTTGACATACTGAATCATTAAATCTCTAACAGTCTCTTCTATCTCTGCCAAGTTATTAAATTTCTCAACTTGGGATTGTTCATAAAGACATTGCCCTAACTCTTGACATAACTCTTTAATTCTTTTTTCATTTTCTGATAACATTGGACTGTTCCTCCCATCGAGATATATTCTGAATCGTAAGTTATAACTATTATAATCTCATTTCTCTTTGTGATCAGGTTCAAGATTTTCTAGTTTTTGACTGCTATAAGCATTAATACTCATTGCACAAGTGAGATGCTCCCCTCAACCCAACCTACAAGACCAGCGATCGCACTGAATTAAATCGATAAGTTTGGTCAAAAAACATTGATTCGCTCAACCCAACCTACAAGACCAGCGATCGCACTATAAGATCGGCGATCGCATTTATGGAGATGAATTAACGGGTTCAAGATTATCAATTGCGATATTACATTGACCAATCACGACATATTCCCACTCGGACTTATTCGAGATGTTTTTGTATCGAGTCCTTACGGTTTGTAACGGGATGATCGTGCTTGAATCACCCAACTGCCCCAGAACAAACACAAGATACGCAGTGACTTTCGGAGAAGCTGTTTGCAATCGATCAAGCAGGTAAGGAAGGATGGGTTGACCGAGTGCAAGTAAATCTCTCACGGCTTGAGTTTCTACAATTTGTGGTGTCCCCAAGTCGTAGATAATAGGCGATTTAGCTTCGAGTTGCGTCAGCAAGGCTTCAACCTCTGACTCAAGCGATAAACTTGGCATTAGATTAACTCCTAGAATTGAATGAGTAAGACTAGATAATGAAACCATCCAGGCTCGGACACTCAAAGAAAAACTAATAATCAGCAGTATAAGCATTGAAGTGACCGATTATGAAATCGTATTGCGAGTAACAGTGCCATTGACGACCTGGATTGAGGTGGACCAATTCACTGATCGGCGCCCACCTGGTCCCACGAGCGATGTAACAAATGATCGATCAAACTCGATATTGCTAGTAGAGGTGTAAGGAACGCTCGGCGGATCTGCCATCGAAATGTTGTAACCACCACCAAGCCATGCTTGGCGAAATGGAGGGCGAGAAGCATCTTGCCCAGATTTGGCAATGTCATCTTGCACAATGCCTTCTTTAGGGTGACGAACGCCATCAAATAGTGCACGAGTATAAGTGACGGTTTGAGCCAGTGAAAATTGTTCTGGACGGCAAGGACTCGGAATGGTACCAAACAACTGAGCGTTTGCACCGACGCGGTTTCCAGTATCCCAGGTACCTCCCGAATCTGCGTGCTGCCAGAAACCTCCCCCAGCTAGATAGGGGTAGTAGTCATCCATCTTCAATCCCCCCTGAAATATGCCGGATACTACTTTCGTCATGCTCATCGGTTGAGCACAATCATTATTGCCATTCATCTGCAACCCCCCTTGAAATGTGCTGGATATCACTTTCGTCATAGGATGTGGCGATAATCCAATGTCTATAATTTCTTCTTTGCCTTCAGCAGGAATGGAGATCACTTGATGACCTTCTTCACGTTTACAGGCTTCACACTTGCGTTGCAGGGTGTTGGTTGGTGCTAAGTCATGGATGGAATTGCTGCATGGATGCTGTATAATAGCCGATGCAACTCGATCAGCTTCCTGTTCGTACCTGTCTCTTGGTTGCCCGACAATCAGCTTAGGTTGGATTCCTCCCGTTTGCTGCACCACATGGGTCAACTCATGGGCCAGCAATTCCTTGCCACCAGAACTACCTGGATTGTATTCCCCTTGGCGGAAGAAGATGTCTTGTCCTGTGGTGAAAGCACGAGCGCTGAGGGATTGATTGAGGGCATCAGCCGTGCTGTCGGTATGCACCCGCACCCCACTGAAATTGGTGCCAAAAGCAGATTCCATTTGTCGCTGGATGCCAGAATCGAGCGATCGCCCTCCACCCCGCGCCTGTTCAATCGCTGCTTCCACTTCTGGCGTGGCTTCGGCTTCTCCCTCCCCTTGGCGTGACAGTTCCATCACCCGCTGCACATAGCGATTGCCGTACTGCCGTTGCATCTGGAGCATCAGTTGGCGGCTGCGGGCAGGGTAGTCTGAGGTCGCCCGACTGAGCAAGTCAGCATGAACTTTGGCAGAGGGAGCACTGCCAATCCGACTGATGGCCTGTGTTAGGGGGTCTTGTTGGGTTGCCAGAACATCTTCTTGGGCAGTCGCCCTCTGTGCTTCCCGTTCCTTAGTCGGCTGGGAGTGCTGGGATTTGGTGTCGGGGGTCGATTGGCGATCACGCATGGCACACCTCGTATCAAAAGTAGTCTGACAGTTTCTCCAAGGCAATGAAAATTCTCCTCATGCCCTTTGGCCACTATTTTATCATCCTAGCACAAAGCCGTTCTCAAAGGACGGGGTTTTAAATCGAAAATTTTCGCTAAGGTGGATTTGGTATTACATTTAGATGACAAAGCTTGCATCCGTAGTGCGAGCGTGCTATTCTTCTCCCCAAGCACTCAGAAATTCGACTTGATTTTTCATATCTTCTGCTGATTTACTAGCAATTATTCGCAAAATTCTACGCATTTGTTCACCAATGGAATAGTTTTGAACCCCTAAAATAATTCCTGAATGATTTTGTCTGTTATCAATCCAATTAGTATGGATTTTATAAAAGTCTCGCACGTTAAAGCTATAAGTCACGCACTGATGCTTTAATGCCCATTGTAATTGTTCTTCATCGCTACTGGATAACATTTGAGCTTCTTCAGTCGATATAACATCAACGTTGCGACGACGTAAAGCCGTTAGAAGATCGCTATCCATCGTATCTTCATCTAAATACAGACGAATTTTGGTCATTCTAGGAGTTGTTTTTTTTGATAATGTTGTTTGGCGAGTTCTTCATAGGCAGTTTGTTCGGCTGCTATGTCTCGCTCTATTTCCTCTCTATTAGCATGATAATAGGTTAATGCTGCATAAATTTGAGTGATATTTAAATGATTTAATCTTCTAGCTATCTCTTCGGCGTTGTTACCTTGGTTATATAAACCGGCGATTTTCCGAACAGATGTTCTTGTTCCTGCGAGTACAGGACGATTATTATGGGGATCGATGGCGATCAGTTTGCCAATGTCGGTCAGTGTTGCCAAGGGGGTTCTCCAAGGGATTGTCAAGATCTTCTGTTGTTTTATGGTAGCGTAACGCAGCGAAAATTAAGAGCTTTTGTCAAAAATTGAGATATTTTGGGAGAAATAAATAGGGTTTGCAGCAAAAAGTACGGGCGAAGCATTCGGATAGAAAATCTCCGGTTTCACCGATAGGTTATTGCCCGAATGCTTCGCCCCTACAGGACGCGGGCCGATGAAGATGCAAGGTTTTGAACCACGATTCTCTCAAAATCTTGCACCTGTTTCGCTCGTAAAGCCCCAAAACCCTTACTTTGCATACATTTCACATTTATTCAGCCAGCCCTAAATAGACCTCTCCAACAATTGTCAACATAAGGGCTGAAGCCCTTACTACGAGCCTATCAAAATCTTTTCTGGAGAGGTCTAATATGCAACAGCTTAACTACTTACTTTGACTCGACTTTGAGAACTTTTTCTGTTACTAAATGAACATCAACTGGCGCAAAGGGTTCAACGGCAACTGTTATCATGTAGCTAATCCCCACTTTCATCCGTCCGTCAAGCGCTCCCCAAAAATCCCAGGCGTTCGGGGTGCGTTCAGGTTGGGAAACCCAGGCGCGGAGAGGTAGAGATTGATTGGCTATTTGCCCCTTGAGGACTTCTGTTGGCAAAATTGGATAGCTCAATAAGGTCTGCAAAATATTGCCTAACAGTCGATGTTCGTCGGCGACATCGGTTGTCCAAACGGTAATTAGATAGGATAAATCAATACGAGTGGGGGCAATTTTTTCGGTTCCTGTTCCTGTGGTTCCGTTGCGAGTGAGATAGCGCTCATTGCTGCGTAACTCGTGATTCTCGCGGATGTCGTAGAGAAAACAATTAATTGTCGGCTTATTCGGCTTGGGATTCCAGTCGTCTTTGTTCGGCACTTCAAACTTGATATCGATCGCATTAGGATCGAGTGGTACTTTTTGCACCAGCAATTCTTTAAGCGTATCGTCAAGGTCGTGGATCATTAAATTTCACCCCCGGGAAGTTCCATTTCTTCTGCACTCAAGTTGTGGGGCCAGTTTGGCTCGTTGAGCTTAGGATTGACAATTTTATTTTCAAAGTCGAGCCAGATGCGCCTGTCGTTGCGGCAATCGTAGGCTCGGCAAGGGATGGGGCGCTGGGAATGCACCGTACAGCCTAAACTTTGGCGATCAAAGTGGTGACAATAGCCGTCCGCACCTTTGGCAATAACATAAGGTTGGCTCAACTCCCAGCGGATGACTCCTTCTTCGATGTCTTGGCGCGAAAGGGGAAAAACCATTTTGCAGCAGGCAGCCTGGCACAAATGTACCCGATTTTCGCAGTCAATGGCGACGGGTTGGGAAAAGGTATATTTATCTTGTTCTGGTTCCTGCAAGGAAACGCCCGGATCTTGCTGCAGGAAACGTTTGAGCAGTCGTTGGGCTACCTGCTTTTTCCTTGTGTCAATTTCGTCAAGATCGAGTAAGCCTTTTTCTGTCAGCAGTTCGATGAGCGCATAGACGAAGGAGGCGGCTTCTAGGGTGCGCCCTGCCGTGGCATTTGTGCGTGCATGGAGATAAGTTAGGCCCTTTGCCACCTCATGGTGTCGGGCAAGGTCATCAGGCATGGCTGGATTAATCCCGGTTTGGCTTTCTTGATCCATGATACTTGGCAGAACAATGGAGATGGATTTTTAATTGAGGCATTAGCTTGACAATGTTAGATTTAATTTGGCTTTCCCCTTTGGCTAGGAAATAGGGTGATGGGCGCACGCAATGCGCCCCTACGGAATATTTTTCCAGTTATTTTTGTTTAAATGGCAAAAACTCCTCCTCCCCAATCAGTCTTCCCATCTTCTGAAACTCCCGCTTGGTTGCTTGCAGTAGATGTTTCATCGTCACACACTGGCTGTTTTCTGCGGCGAGGAAGGCAGCCGCCAGGGCGATGTTGCGAATATTACCTCCTGCCAGCTTGAATTGCCGCGCCATGCCTTCGAGATCCACATCGGCTGCCAGGGGTGTCTGTTTGGGCCAGATGCGCCGCCAGATTTGCAGGCGGTAGTCCGCTTCAGGAAAGGGAAACTCGACAATGAAACGGATGCGCCGAGTGAAGGCTTCATCTAGATTCTGCCGCAAATTGGTGGTTAGGAGCGTCACCCCTTCGTATTCCTCCATTTTCTGCAACAGATAGGCAATTTCAAGATTAGCGTAGCGATCGTGGGCATCCTTAACCTCGGAGCGCTTGCCAAAGAGGGCATCTGCTTCGTCAAATAGGAGGATGGCATTGGCACTCTGAGCGGCGGTAAAAATCCTCTCTAGGTTCTTTTCCGTCTCGCCAATGTACTTACTGACCACTTGGGAGAGATCAATCTTATAGAGGTCAAGGTGCAACTCCTTGGCGATGACCTCGGCCGCCATTGTTTTACCCGTACCAGGTGAGCCAGAGAAGAGGGCATTTAGTCCTTTGCCGAGGGAGAGTTTCTCCTCGAAACCCCACTGACCACAAACGAGGTGGTGGTGTTTGACCTGATGGCAAATTTCTTGGAGTTGAGTTAGCCCCTCGGATGGGAGGATCAGATCGTTCCAGGTGGAGCGAGGGGAAATCTTGCGGGCTAGGGAAGTCAAAGCCTGACCTGAGTGGGTACGAGCAGCAGCAAATAGGTCTTCTAGGGTTAAGGAAGGAGGGGACTCCTGGGATGTCTGGGCTGCCTGCCAGCGGGCTTGCTGCTGGGCTGAGGCGACTGCATCACCAATTTGTTCAGGAGTCAGGCGGAAACGGTCAGCGAGGGTGTCTAGCTCCTTGGCATCGGGGAGTAAGATGCCAGACTGGGAGAGATAGGCTTGCCAGTTGTCCCGACGTTGGGCAAAGTCGGGTAGGGGAAAGGAGACCGGAAGAATGGTGCGGGTGGAGCCAGGAATTTCTGACAGGCTTGGTGCTACTCCTTCTAAGATGGCGATGCTGGCAAATCGGGCGATCGCCTGCAATAGTCGCTGATAGTTGCTGGCCTGCTCTTGGGAACGCAGTGGGTCGAGTCCTTCGAGATACAGCACCGCATCTTGAAACTGGGCTTCTCGGAAAAGAAGAGGCAAGATTGACTCTAGCTCGGTTTTGGCGGCGATCGCTGTGGCGATGTCTGCTACTAACAGCCTCATGTCCAACTTGAGGGCGATCGCTTCTGCTGCTTGGCGCTTTCCCACTCCCTGGGGACCGTGAAAGTGAAGGTGTAAAGGCTGATTGGCTTCCCTCGCCTGGAGTGCTAAGGCGAGCAAAGCTTCCTGGATTTTGGTATCTAACGACAGTGACTCTGATTCTGGAATCGGCTTAACTATCTGGCAGAATGTGGCCAATCGGGAGTCGAGTCCCTCCTGTCCTAGCAGGTAGCGGATTAGTTGCTCATCAGGCTTGAGGTAGCAAGCAAGTAAGGGAGGCTGCACCTGATGGGGGTCCGCCAACAGATGGAGCAGTCGATGGCGGATTAGGGGCGCATCTGGCGCAACCCTAGACCTTTGCCAAAGCTTGCTTGAGGCTGAAGGACACAACAGGTTGAGGGCGAGATCTACTGTGGGTCGCCTACGAGTTACGTCGTCCTGGAGGTAGGCGTAAAGCCTTTCGTAGCGCAGGTCGAGTTCGGGAGCGAGGGCAATCACGATTAGCGCTAGGTCGAAGACAGACAGGTCAAAGGTTTGTTTGAGCCAGGCCAGGCGCGATGCTTTAACTGCTAACTCAGAAAAGGATGGTTCTCCGGCTTCTCCTTCCAGTTTCAGGAGGGGGGTTCCTGGCTCACGTACTAACAATCGCTCTACATCTTCGTGACTGATATACAGACCTTGATAGGCTTCAGTTGCTGGGTCTTTGGCATAGGTTGCTTGAGCGGCAACTATGGCTTTTTCTAACAGTTTGTCTAACCACTGCAAAGCTGGTAACAGATTTTCCGACCAGGCTTTACTAGCCTCGATAACCATAATAAACACCACAGAGACACAGAGGACACAGAGTTTTTTTTGTTGTGGTCAATCATCTTTAATGTCGGCTATTTCAACAATGTCAAGATTTTCTTCTTCCTCGGTTTTAGCAAGTAATTCTTCTAATACTTGAATAGCGCCACTGATGCGCATCATGGTAGTTCTTAGATTAGACTCTTGTATTTCTAGATCAGCTAACATTTTTTGACCGGACTCATATTCGGCTTTGAGTTGTTCGATGCGTTCTTTGATTTGTTCTTTCATAGGAATAAATCGTGGGAAAAGTTAGTTTTTAAACTAGGGTTTCTAGATCGTACCACAAAAATTGTAAATTAAGAACAAATCCGGGTAAAATATCTTCTCCTGATAAAGTAGCAGGCTTCTTTAAGACTTCTACGGGTTGATCAGCGCGATAAATTTCGACAAGTTTATTTTTGGTATCAATTAACCAGCCTAAGCGCATTTTGTTGGCTAGGTATTCCTGCATTTTCTCCCGTAAGGGTTTCATCTTGTCTGTTTTAGAGCGCAATTCTAAGACAAAATCAGGACATAATGGGGGAAAGGTATCTTGTTGTTCGCGGGTTAGACAATTCCATCGTTCTCGACTAACCCAAGCGACATCAGGAGAACGGTTTGCGCCATTGGGAAGGCTAAATGCTGTGGAGGAATCAAAAACCTCTCCTAATTGGGTTTGTTCGTTCCAAATGACAAAACGACTGGCGAGTTTAACGTTGTATTTCCCTGTGCTTCCTCCAGTAGGTGACATCATGATTAATTCGCCGGTATTACTGCGTTCAAGGCGGAGTTCTCGGTTGGCTATTGCTAGTTTTTTAAACTGTTGTTGGCTGATTTTGCAATGGTTGGGCAGATTAATTATCGCTGGTTTCATAAATCATCTACTCTCCTGGCTCTTTATTGATGATAGCATGATATAAGATGCCTAAAATTTTGTTGATGTCTTTGATGTAATACTCACTCAAATCAATCTCAACTGTTTTACCGACAAGTTTTAAAAACCTCCAGATGGTTCCAGTCGTCACTACTCCGTAAATAGCAGGAAGTTCATTACCTTCTCTTTGATTGAAGATTTGAGCGGCGATCATTTCAGCAATGCACTGACCAAATCCTGAGTTTAAGTTTTCATTTTTCGCTTCGACAATTGTAACAATCGGCTGACGAATAAATAACTGTTCTGGATTTTTACTGATAATAAAGTCGCAAATACCGTTCAAGCTTTGGCTGAAATCTACAGTAAAATCAACTCCAGAAAATAGACTGATTTGGTGTTTTAATTGCCTTCGCAACTCTAATAAAACGGGAACAACAATCATTTCAGAACGAGCTTTTTCGGTGTTGATAGCTACTGCTAAATCGACTGTTTCCTGGAGAGTTGTTATTAAATGTTCACTACACTCTAGTTCCGGAATGGTATCAAATAATTCAGAGTTTTCCTGAATGGTTAAATTGAAAATCTTTACTAATTCATCTAATTTGAAATTGCTATAAGCCATTTACGCTCACCTCCTTTTATTGTTTCATTAAAATTCTACACAATAATAAACACCACACCAGATACAGAGGACACAGAGTTTTTTTGTTGCTGTATTATATTATAATGATGAACAGCTTAGGCGACTCCATAGCCTGTATAAGGGCGCTTATAGCTTGGATGCAAACCCAAGACAATATCTTCCTTGGATACACCCATTTCTACTAATTCTTTGGCAATATCTGTCTCAGTCATATTCCGCTGAATCCAAATTTTTCCCTCCTTTATATCTAAATGTATGAAACAATTATAAACTCTTTTCAGCCCCTGCCAGCCTATATCTAGTAACTGGTAGTGGTCATTTTCTCTGTCAAAAATTAATTGACATTCAATGTCTGGATTGTCGGCTTCTTTTGCTGCTTTTTCAGTGAGTATATTACGGATACATTGACGGTAATAATCTATTCTTTCCATACAAGAATTATCTCCTTTTGTGGTTCGTAAACTATCAGCTTGACTTGATATATTTTTAATGCTTCCTGAACAAATCTTTCTTGAAAGAAAGAATCAAATGTATCAAGTGGCACTGCTAGATATAGCATCCTATCCGATTCACTCATTTGTAGGGCAAGTCGATAGTTTAAAAACTGCCCCAAGGCAACATGAAAATCAGTCAGCACCGAGTTATTAAGAAAACTTTTGATTTCAACAGCAATTTTGCGTTCTTCTTTCTCAGCCGCCAATATCTTTTCTGCTGCTAAATCGATCTCAAATCTCACTCCCTCAATCTTAATTTTCAGTGGATCTGCTGTAATTACCCACTGCTCTTTTAGGAGTGCCTGTTTCACAGCTTGATGGAATAAGTCTTTGGCGGCCATTACTTATTTTTTAACTCTGTCTGCTCATCCCAAATCACAATTAGGAATTTTTGCTTCTAAAGATTTGACTTTTTCTGCCAATTCTAAGATTGTTTTTTGTTGCTCTTGCAAGACTTTTGTTAATACGCCAACAATGTCCATAATGCTCACTCCTTTTCGATCAGAAGTTGCCAACAATTCCGGTACATCTTCAGCGATAAATCCGATATTTTGATGTTGGTCACTATCGGTTTTGTAATTGAACTTAACGGGATTGAGTCCTGCTAAGATTTGAGCTGCTTCCTGGAGGCAAAGCAGGCCAATATTTTCTTTTAGTTCTTTGGAAGAACTTTGGACAAACTTACCAATGACGTTACCATTAGTTGAAAGGCTGAGTACCGTTCCTCCTCCTAAATAAGTACCAATGGCAAAAGTATTACTAGGTGTAGTTCCGCTCCACCAAAGCCTAGAACTCATGTTCCACCACTCAATGTAGTTCCAGGGATGTCCTGATTCATTCTGTCGCAGCCTGAGAATGGAATCTTGTGTGGATACAATTTCTAGGGGAGTACCTGGAGTAGGGGTTCCGATGCCGACATTTCCTCCTGGTGTGATGGCTAACCGATAGTCAGCAATACCGGACTCGACAAAATTGAGGGCATTATTGGGAGCAATGTTAATATGCCACTGCCCACGACCGGGCGAACCATCAGTTTTGCTAAGGTAGAGATGGCTGCCAAAACTAGACTGTGTCCCTTGGTTAATGCGGAAATTTCCATTAACCGTCAGGTTATCTTGAATCGTCAGAGGACCTGCCATAATATCTCCGGCTTTTTTAACCACTGAGTCGAGGTTTTTGATGACTCCAGTTAAGTTTGAACCATCCCCTTGAAAGGAGAGTGCTTGTACAGTGCCACTAGCTTGTAAATCTGTAGTTTTAATTTTGCCATCGACTTCTAATCTTTCTTGGGGTTGCTCAATACCAAGTCCAGTCTTTCCAGTAACATAGAGATCGCCATCAATTGGAAAAGTCATAATTTTGCTCCTGTGGTATTAGAGTTTTTCTACAATTGGTACATCAATCAGATAAAATCCTGAGCGGACTGTCTGCAAGGTAATCACAACAGGATTGCCTTGTTCATCCGTCTCGAATTGTTGTCCTGGAATGTTGTCCCCAACTGCTGCTTGGGGAGGTTGAGGGGGTGGGAGTTGCATAGCTTCCCCTGCTACTTGGGGAGGTTGAGGTATGGCCTGTTGCAGAGCTTCCCCTGCTGCTGGCAAAGGTTGAGGTATGGGTACTTTTGTTTGATACTGCTGCTTCAGCTTGGGTTGGGGATAACTATCGTACAGAGCTTTCATGGTTTCTGAGTCAAGTCTTGTGCAATTTGCATCCCCTGTGATTTTCTCTAAATCAGTTTCGGATGCGTCAACGCGAACAATCCCTTCTTCTGCTCCCTCTTTAACAATAACAAAGCCATAGTTGAGATCGCGCAAGACTTCAGGCACAATAATCTCCGCCGCTGCCCCCCTTTTAGGCTGCACAGATAGCGGAACTTGAAAGAATGCTACAGGCATAATTCCCTCCTATTGAATATTCACAAATACAGCAATATAACCTGTTCCTTTCTCCAGCGGTTCTAAGGCTTTGCCAATAATGGTGCCAAGTTTGGGATCGGTGGCTTTCTTGGCGTGGCCAGGATTGTTAGAGGAGGTAAGTAAGTCACCCACTTCAATCGGGGCTTCTGTAGCGTCCACCTTACAGTGAGCATAAGTACCTAAAATCACCACATACAAATCGCCCCCATCTTCGATAAAAGTGGGATCGTCGGCTCCGATGCGGGTGTCAGGAACCTCTGGTCCTGGAATGGCTTCGCTATCGACAATGCCGATGACTTTGCTGTCATTTTCTTGATCGCAGAGGATGACTTCGGGAAGGGGAATCCTGTTATTTTCGCCACTAAAGCGGGCGATGGGTGTCCCTTTCAGTTTGACCACATCCCCTGTTCGCAAGCGCTGTCCGCTGCGATTAATAAACCGATCTGTGATGTGTCCGGATGACACGCCCCCTGTAATAATCGCTTTCCCGGCAACGTATAAGGGAACACCATTATTAGCCGCGGCATAAACCCCGTAGGCTCGGGAATTGGCCTGAGAAGCATAGGCAGACCCATAGACCCCGTAAACTGGATATTTGATCTCAGTAGCAGTGACACTTACTTCGCCATAGACCCCGTATATTGAGGAGTTTACCTGAGTAGCATTATAAACATCACTCCTGGCATAGACCCCGTATATTGGGGACTGGATCTGAGTAGGGTTAGGACTATAAAAATAGCCCTGGGCAAAGACTCCGTAAACTGGCGAACTTGAATATGATTGCCCCGCATTGGCAAAACCATAAACTCCGTAAGTTTGCGCTCTTTCCTGGCTGGCAGAAGCGCTGCCATAAACTCCGTAACTAATGGCAGATTGCTCTGTAGAAGTAGCAGAAGCGGTGCCAGAAACTCCGAAACTATAAGCATTTGAGAGTTTACCAGTGGTAGAAGCATTGGCAGAGGCACTTACTCCGTAACTCTGGGCGTAGGTACCGTAATAGTTACTATCTATCTGAGAACCGGAAGCAGTGCTAGAAGCATTAGCAGAGCTAGAGAGTCCGTAACTATAGACGTTCGAGTATTCGGAAGCAGTAGTAGAAGCATTAGCACTGTTAGAGATCCCAAAACTTTGGGCATAAGAGAAATTAGAAGTAGTGCCTACCGCGGCAGTCGATGCGTTGGCACTGTTCTGAATCCCGTAAGCGAGAGGGGCGATAGATAAATCATTGGAAGAAGCGGAAGAATTGGTATAGAGGCATCGTTGAAAGCCTTCTCCCTGAACTTGCAAGGGAGACAATTTGTAAGCATTAACTGCTCCATTAGCCAGTTCATTGGTGCCAACTGAACCATCAATGATTTTGGCAGCATTAACTGAATTATCCGCTAATTTCTCAAGGGTAACTGCTGTATTAGCCAGTTCATTGGTGCCAACTGAACCATCAATGATTTTGGCAGCATTAACTGAATTATCCGCTAATTTCTCAAGGGTAACTGCTGTATTAGCCAGTTCATTGGTGCCAACTGAACCATCAATGATTTTGGCAGCATTAACTGAATTATCCGCTAATTTGCCAATAGTAACTGCTACGTTAGCCAGTTCATTTGTGCCAACTGAACCATCAATAATTTTAGCAGCATTAACTGAATTATCTGCTAATTTCTCAACGGTAACTGCGCCATTAGCCAGTTCATTAGTGCCGACTGAACCATCAATGATTTTGGCAGCATTAACTGAATTATCTGCTAATTTGTCAACGTTAACTGCTCCGTTAGCTAGTTCATTGGTGCCGACTGAACCATCAATGATTTTGGCAGCATTAACTGAATTGTCTGCTAATTTGTCAACGTTAACTGCTCCGTTAGCTAGTTCATTAGTGCCGACTGAACCATCAATGATTTTGGCAGCATTAACTGAATTATCTGCTAATTTGTCAACAGTAACTGCTGTATTAGCCAGTTCATTGGTGCCGACTGAACCATCAATGATTTTGGCAGCATTAACCGAATTATCTGCTAATTTGTCAACAGTAACTGCTGTATTAGCCAGTTCATTGGTGCCGACTGAACCATCAATGATTTTGGCAGCATTAACCGAATTATCTGCTAATTTGTTAACGTTAACTGCTCCGTTAGCTAGTTCATTGGTGCCGACTGAACCATCAATAATTTTGGCAGCATTAACCGAATTATCCGCGAGTTGGTCAATTGTCACCTTACCGGAGGCAATTTTGGCACTGGCGAATGTCCGCACGGAATTGTCAGGATTTCCTTCGATCTTATCATTAGCAAGTGTTACCTTTGCTAACAGAATCAGCGTACCGTCATTGCTTGGTGGTGATGTCGTGCTTTTGACTAATGGGCGTTCAGTAATGCGCCTGTATTGATCAGTCACACCACTGGTGGTATCTTTATCAGCCTCATCTTTGACATCCTGATACTCAATCGTCACATATATATCACCAGTCCCAGTGAGGTTGAGGGGTTGCGGTGGTGGGTCAGAGGGTAGGATAATTTCTTTACCCTCTTTATTAATTGCTATACCGGGGCTGATGGTAACTTGTTTGTCACCAGTTTTGCTGACAATTAATCCATCAACTACTCCCCAGCTATGAAGTAATTGATTGTGGCGATAGCGCATATCACGGTGATATGTCTGTTCGTCGATGAAATCTTTTTCTACCAAAAATTCGGAAGTGAAATAATTTGGGCGCTTAATCTCTGCCATAATCTCTAATCTCCATATTTCCTGATATTTGCTAAATTTTAAGGACTTGTGGTTGGTTGTGTGGGCATGGTTCCGAGGATAGTGTTGATTCCTAAAACACTGGAATCTTTATTGCCGATTTGGATAGTTCCGGGATAAATCGGTATAAGTTTGTAATCTGTATGTGCCGGTTTTTCTAGTTGAATCAGTGCATTAGCAATTTCCAACTGTCGTGCTAACTCTTGGGGTTTGCTCTTTAATTCTTCTGCTAAAGCGATAGTAACAGTAAAAAAGTGCGGCGGACCACCACCCAAATAAGTATCTTTCCCGATGGTGGAATGTACCCCAATCTGAAATTCTGCCTCTGCGGTTTCAATAACGCTAGGTTTACCCAGAACAAAAATCCGCAACAGTTCTTCTAAGTTTGTCTTTGTCCCCCGTAATTGATAGTGTTTAATAATATTGGCAATGAACTGTCGCTGGATAATGGGGTTGACATCTGCTCGCAGGCTAAGGGCCGTCCAACTCGCCAGCCAAGAGAGAAATTCATCAGGGGTTTGTTGGGGATCAAAATAAGTCGCCACTCCGGCAATAATTTCTTCTAAGCCATTGGGGGGGAAGTTGCGGTTATTCTCGATTTCAGGGAAGGGAACTTCATCTTTAATTCCCAAAAGTATCTTTTCAAAGGCCAAGAGAAATTGACCGAGGAATGGGTCTGCCTGGTAAATGGCGGGGAGGTACTCGAGCAGGCTGCTGGGGGTTCTGGTAGGAGTGCTAGGCATGAGAATCCAACTTCCGATTTCTTGATTACTTTACGGGAGACTCAAATTTCAGAGCGATAGTACCTGGAACAACAATTTCTTCTGGCTGAATTTTGATCGCTATCAGTTTACCATTGTCTCGCAACAAACGGTCAGGGTCACTTACTGTTAGTTCTTCTTGTTTGTTGGTAGCAGTTACAAAATCTATTCCCTCCAATTTGTCAAGTAACTCGTAAATTTCTGAAACATAAACATTTCGACCAAAAGGCCAGCCTTTGCCGTCTGTACCTCCTGTCAGGGGATGGAGGAACTTTTGCAAGATAGTGATCGCTTTGGGACGAATATCTGCTTCCCGGACATCACGGTTAAGATGTAGAGTCAGCCGCACTCCCACCTCAACATATCGCGGTGCAACTACGTGTACTCTTGTAGTTAACAGCCGTCGAGGTTCGAGGTATTTAGTTACTTTCTGAATTAGTTCTTCTGTCGGCTGGGGTTTTAAAGTTTCTGGTGGGGCATAGGGAACAATCACCACACTGATATGTCCGGGTCTTTTTTCTGGCTTTAACGGGTTTTCTGAGACTAGATTGCGTCGGGGAAGGCAGCGAGTACGGGCTATCTTTGAGTCTGCTGCTAAAGCTAGGTTTTCAAAGTCCTTGCAGGTGACGGCACGTTCTGACTGCCGCAGCTTAAGCACAGTTTCTCGAATTTCTTCATTCAGGGTTTTCTGCGGTGAAGGCTGCCAATCTCGCCCATTCAGCAGTTTCAAGAAAGCGTATTGATTGGTATCTGTCACCCGGTTGAGCCGATAAATCAACAGTTCGCTGAGGTAGGCAAACAACTCAATCAGGGTTATGCCTGGATCGGAGGGATTATAATTTGTCCAGTCCGGTGCGTAGCTAGGAATCAGGCTGAGAGCCTCTTGCACCAGATCCTCATAGCTGCGGTCATCTAGGTTAGGTAATTCTAGCGGCATATTGACTTCTCAGGATTTCTCAAAAAACAGGTTAACAGTATGCTTGCCGGAGTAAACTAAAAAGCGATTTGTTTTCATTACTTGTTTCACCTCCTCTGACAAACTTTCTAGATCTTCCGGGGGATCTACCTTGAGAGAGCGGATATAGTCCACACCGGAGACAGATTCCAGCAGGGCGTAGAAGTCTGAATTGTGCGGTTTGCGACCAAAGTCCCAACCCTTGCCATCTAAGCCACCGGTGAGGGGATGTAAGAAGCGAGTAAGAGTTTGATTGACCGCCCCCTCAACTGCACTTGCTCCTTCTAGAGAGGTGAGGGCAATATCTGCGGTGACACTCACGCTGAGATACAAAGGTCCAACTACGGCGATATTGGCAGTAGGAATCCCATAGGTTTCCAAGTAGTCTTGGACGCGGTTGAGCAGTCCTATACTAGACAAGGGTTTAATCTCGGTGGAACGGGAGACAATAATAATGCTAACATCTCCCGGTGTGATAGGGTTTAGATCCAGTGGGTCATCAACCAGATTGCGTAAGGGAACGCATTTCGCCCGCACTACCTCTGGGGAAGCCAGTTTGGCTAAGTCTTCGTAATCTTCTAGGGTGACGGCGCGATCGCCGTGGCGGATGGTTCCAGGGAGGCGATCGCGCAGGGATTCCAGGGTCTCTGCTTCTGTACCACCCACCGCCGCTTGTAAGTTGGTTACTTTCTCGATGTAGGGAACTGTGGTTTTCAGTTGCACAATACTATCAACAGGTTTATTCCCCGCTTCACCGCCGCCTGTCTGATACCGCGCTATCCTTAGATTACCAGTTCCCAGAGGCGGAATCAGCCCGTTGCGTCCGTTACCAAACTGAATTTTGCCCGTAAGCTGGTCGAGGACGTAGTGGCGATCGCGAGAACTTGAGCCATAAAAATCAGCAACTTGCTGCCATTGTACCCAGACTTCTCGAGAATTGGGAATTGGGGTAATCGGGTTGCTATTTCCTTGCAGTTTTAGTCTCTCTAGCTCTAGTTCTGAAGGTTTTTCTGGTTCTCTGACCTCCAATTGTGGGTTTTGCAGGACGGGAAAGCGAGTCGTTTGGAAAATTTGATTTTCTGACCCGTTACTAGAACCTAAAATTTCCTTGACAATCGTGATCGTTTGGCTGGCAAAAGTTGTATTGAGGGCAAGGTTGATGATTCTAGGTTCAATGAGATAGTCTCCTGTTTCCCACTGTACCCGTAACCAGTAACGTTCCCATAAGTCAAACTCGGCTTTAGTTTGACAGTCAGCCGGAACCAAGAATTTAATTAATCCTGAAAGGGTGAAATTTTCGCTGCCATCCTCGACCGTAAGTTTTGACCAAGCTTGTCCATTCCAATATTGCCAAGATAACCAGACTGGCGACCTTGGTGGTAGTTGGTCTGCCACAAAGGTTTCTAAAGTAGCAGTATAAATAGTAGCAAAAGTATCAGGACGGCTCAGGCGCACAAAAGCAATATCTCGGTTTTCCTGATTGAGATCTTCGGGAATAGTAATCTGCACTTTTAAGGATTTTGTTTCCCCAGGAGCAAGAGTAATTGAAGTCCCTGCTTCTGAGATTGTCGTCTCCCAATTATTGCCCGAAATTTCCACTCGCCAAGTGACTGATTGATCCGTATCATTTGTTACCCACAGGGGATGAGTGACTCTCCCAGTTGTCCCAACTTGACGACTGTAGGGGGGAGAAAGAGGGATAAATTTTTCCCCATATTTCAAGTCTGCTAAGGAGACAAAAAGACTCAGAGGACGATTGGGGAAATTGGATCGAGTTGGCGGGAGGGTAAATCCTAGATATAACGAAGGATGAGATTCTGTGAGGGCTTCAAAAGGAATAAATGGTTGTTCTTTCTGTTGAATGTATGTAAAGTTATTGTAGGTTTGACAAGCAGAAAGGGACTGAGTAGCATCATAGGTATAACTTAGGGTTAGGGATTTGAGCAAAGGGGGAGAAAGGGTGTTAGAAATTAACCATACTCCTGTCCCCACTGGATGAGGCGATTGTAGGGCTTCTGTCAACGTCAGGCTATTATTTGAGGTATTAACAACCCCGATAGTTCGGACCTCCTGAGTGTTAGTTCCCGTGGCAATTTGGATGCGATCGCCTGGCATAAACCCCCGGCTACTGTTGACGATAATTTGCTCGGTGTTTTCCCTAATTTCTTGTCTGAGGGTAGTAAAAGTAGGGGGTTGAGAGGAAGTCCCCGTGCCATAGTTTCCCCGAACAATCCGCACGCGAATCCAATAATTAGTCTTGCTATTAACTTCACCTAATCCTATCTGATTGGGCAAAGTAAAAGTAATTGAGCCGCTTTGGGTGAATTTGGCAGTTGCTGGACTACTGGGAGTTACCAATAATGGCTGCCAAGCCTTGCCATCCCAAGCATCGAAGGCTAATTCAACTTCATTTTCGCTGTTGACGGGGACAGTTTCATTGAGGGCGATGTTGACTGTTATCCTAGCCCCTGCTTTGGCCAAGACTTCCTGACTGGCTAGGTAGAGTGTGTCACTGAGGCGGGGGTTTTCGCCAAAGGGAAAGAAGTCTTTGGTTAGGTCGAGGGGTGAAGAATTGGTAAAACCGAGATCAGGCAGTAAATTGGACTGAGTAACGCTCACTCCTGCTGTAATCCTTTGAATTTTCGGTAAGGGAGGAGAACCAGGGATTAAAGACTGATTGAGCGCAACTTTCAGCCAGGACGCTTCTACACCGTTGATGATTTGTTTAACGGGAACGGGAAAGTTAGGAATTGATACTTGCCAACTTTGGTTATTTTCTGAGGTATTACTGACTAATTGGCTGATTTGACCTTCTGGATCAATCGCTAGGCGAGCTAACCGGAGATAGACTCCAAGGGGATATTGGTTGGCTTCTGCCTCTAGCAAAGTTGAAATGCGTGGTGTATTAGGATTTTCTAGATCGTAAGAGATTGTTAGGAAGACTGTTTGATTCCTGTAGTTTTCTGGTAGATTAACTTGCTGAGGATTATTGAGTTTAATTTTCTGTCCTTGATTGTCAACTGCTTCCCCAGGGCTAATAATAACTGTCCTGCTCAATTGAGGATTAACTGTAACAGTTAAGCCACTGATGATATTTTTCAGTTGGGCTGAGAGGGGATGCCAATCTTTACCATCCCAATAAAACCAAGTAAGGGGGAGTTCTGCTAACTTCTGAGCATCCTCAGATTGAATTGTTAAGAGGGCGGTTTTAGCAACTGGTAGGGTGAACAGGTCGTCGCAAGCTAAGTACAGGCTGTGCTCGACTCCCGCATCGCCATGAAAGACAAAACCCGCAGTTGAAGTTCCGGTCGTCAGCCAAGCAGTGCGATCGCTCCAGGTATCCTGCTGCGGCTCCTGCACAAATACGGAGGTGAGTTGAGCAGCGGTAACGACTAATTCGGCTTCTGTTTCAAAGATGACCGGGGCTTTTTCCCCTTCCGCTGGGGGAGCGGCTACCTGAGTTCCCACTGGAACCACTACATCCACTGTAGAGCCAGCCGCCAAAGAAAAGGTCAGGGGAGTGCGAGCGGCTTGAGGTGGGAGGCGGGAGGCTCCTAACAAGTCCAGGAATGCCAAGAAATTCTTGTCTGGGACTTGGTTCAAGCGCTCGATGATAATTTCGGCAAAGCGGGCGAAGGTGCCAATTAAGGCGGCACTGATAGTCCCCTTTTTCGGCAGTCTCTTGCCTGTTACCGGCTCTATTTCATCTTCCCGCCAAGTGGGTGCATATTTAAGCAGTAATTCCTGCAACTGCTGGGTAATCTCAGTTGCTGTGCGCTTGTCAATTTTCGGGGCTGATTTAACCATTGAATTAGGAATTAGGAATTAGGAATTACATTCTTTCTAAATAAAACGGATAGACGAGATTAAAAACGTTATTACTTGCTCGCACCTGATAGTCAATACTGATGATCAGTTTTTCTCCGTCGCTGTCGGATTGGGGAATCACTTGAACGTCTAGTACATCAATGCGAGGCTCGAACAAGAGCAAAGCTTCTCGCACTTGTTGGGAAATTTTGCCAGCGGTGGCTGCTGTATTCATTTCAAAAACGAGGTCGTAAATCCCGCAGCCGAAATCGGGGCGCATCACGCGCTCGCCCTTAGCCGTCGCCAGAATGATCCAGATGGACTGACGGACGCTTTCTTCGTACTTTGCCCATTTGAGCGCCCCCGAATCGACCTGAATGGGGAATCCTACGCCAACACCTAAAAAAGATTTCTCCATCTCCATCCTCCCCTTAACCAATTAAGACAGTACCAACAGCAATGACCTGTCCTACGGGCAAATCGGCTGGATCATTGCACGTCTGGGCTGTATCGCTGTTACGCGCTGCCATCTTACCGTTGATCTTGACGGTTGGGCTACCGATTTTAATGGTGGCTTTGTTGGCAGGAGGTTTCTGGAATGCCGTACCAGGAGGGGTAGGGATATGGGGCGGAGTGTTGTCTGCCGTGCTGTCCACGGTGGCGGCTGCCATCCCCATAATCTTGACATCTGCACTGAGGTGGCCGTTGATGATGCCAATAAAGGGGTGGGGAAGAGGAGTCGGAACTGGTGGCCCTGGCGGTGCTGGCACCATGACAATGTGGGTGTCGGTGGCAATAATTTGGTCGCCTTGTTTAGCTGCGGGTTGTCCCATAATGGATTTTAGATTTTAGATTTTGGATTTTGGATTTAAAACTAATTGAGGTTGATAGTTGCGCCTTTAAGATTCATGGTGGCGCTGGCTTTGATATCCATGCCTGCACCAGCTTCTATTTTGCTGTCGGCGGAAGACTTAATTTCGATTTTTTGTGCGTCTAGTTTGATCGTCCCTTTAGTAGCAGAAAGGGTAATGTCTTTGTCAGCAGTAATAGTAATTGTGTTATTAGATGTATCGAAAATTAGACTGTTATTGCCACTTTTATCGATAATCTCAATAGTTTCTTTGCCATCTTCATCATTGAGACGAATGGCATGACCGCTGCGAGATTTGATCAGCCGCAGGTTATTTTTCCCGTCGCTATTATTAGCTGGAGGTGCATCTTTGCCATTCCAAAGAACCCCCAAAACGTAAGGAAAACGCGGGTTTCCCTGCTCGAAACCTACCAGAACTTCATCATCTACTTCTGGGAGAAAGTAGAGCCCTCTTTCTTTGCCGGCCATTGGGGCAGCAATTCTCGCCCAGTTGCTTTCATCTTCATCTTTATCGCTAAGCCAAGGAAATTTCAACTTGACTCGACCTAAGTTATCCGGGTCTTTATTGTTGGTAACTACACCTACGACCACTCCGAAAATACGACCAGCGATCGCTTCCCTAGTTTCCGTATCTACTGTCACCTCAAAGAGATTCATATTGCATTCCTCCGAATTGTAAAATAGGTGAAGTAACCGCGAGGTCCGTAGCGATGGCTGGCCGCGGTGACGTAATACAGTCCACTAAATCGTTCCCCAATACCATCGATCTCAATGACTTTACCAGCCCGTACTTGGGTATTACCCCGACAAATGCCTTGACCAGTAATCAATCCTAGTACCTCCCGATTAAATTGAGCTTTAGCAAATTGATCAGCCTCAGCTTGACTGGCAACGGGGCGATCGCTAATGCCTCCTATCCCCTCACCGAAGGCACTCTCACTAAGCTTGGCACCACTCAACTGTCCCCCCATCGTCGAGACTTCATCCCCTGCCTTAGCCTGTCCAAGAACTTTTTGCTTGTCCTTGACACTCCAGCCGCGCACTGACACCTGGTTCACCTGTCCGAGAGAGGAGAGGCGGGGATAAAATTCCAGCAGGTTATCTTCCAGAGTCAGGGTTAAGACGGCGCTACTGGCATTCCCTACCGGACGGAACAAGAGGGTTTTGTCCTCTACTACTACCTCATACTGGAGCTGCCGCGCTCGTGCTTGCAAGAATTCCAGATCGGTCTGGTTAGCCTGCATAATATAGTCATGGGTGACTTGGCTATCTTCGGCTTTGGCAGTAAGTCCTCCTTCACTGGCAATTTGAGCGGCGATGTCGCTGTCTTTTTTCTGGAGGAAAGTACGAGTCTTGCGTCCTCTTTGTAGTCGGTGGCGGCGATCGTAACCGCGCACGATCAAGCTAGGCAGGCGATTAATCGTAAATTCTGGTTCTAATCCGGTAATTTCTCCCTTAATTAAGGTGGCCACTTGGCTCCCATAACCCAGTTTAACCTCTACTTCGGTACCAAGAGCAAAAAGAGCGTCATCGAGTAAGGAAATCTGACTATTCTGAGTTTCAAGTCCAGTCAGTTCCACTGTGAACATACTGGGTAGAGTCAGGTCATCCTCAACGGTGATGCTAATAACCTGAATTTCTGTCTCAATTGGCAGTGGTGAACCGCCAATTTTCAGAGCAAAACTCGGTAACAGCAAATTTGGCGTACTCGTTGTCGGCATTATCGATAATTCTCCTGATTTTAGATTTTAGATGAGTTTTTTCCCTGTTCCCTGTTCGCTGCCATATAACTCTGTCACCTGCCCAATTCCCAATTCATAATTCATAATTCATCAACGTAGTTTCGGAATAATTAGAGGATTGCTCACTTTTAAATGGCGCGGATCGTCTAGATTATTTGCTTGGGCGATAATGCGCCAGAGATTGGGATCTCCATATACTTCCGCCGCTAGGCTACTTAAAGTATCTCCTCGCTTGACTAGGCGTGTCGTTTGTTCTGGATCAGTTTGTTTGAGGTCTTTTTCTCGATCAATCCATTCAGTAAAAGTCACTGTCAGCCTAGCGCGTAGGGGTTTGCCATCACTTTTGAAGAGGGTGAAGTTTTGCACCAAGTTAGTCACCACTCCAATAAAGGGAAACTCAGGTGCATCAAGGGGATTTCCCCAAGATAGTTCACAAATTGGGGGTTGCTGAGGATTAGCATCCCGTTCAATGCGCGTCAGTTTGACAATTTCATTGGTAAGTTGGCGCACGTCATCAATCTTGACGGTCTGACCCTGGCGCATGACAGGTTCTGTAACATCGAAAAACAATTCTAGATTTAGGATGCGACCTCCGCCTCCCCCAAATTGCAAAACTGGTGCATTCAAGTTTCTCTGGACAGCAATTTGCTTTGAGATGTCTGTTGAAGTACCAGCAGATACTTGCTGACTCCAGGTGACTGGTTTGGTAATTGAGTAAGCAGTCGGATTGAATTGCACCGTAATTTCTCGCAGCTTAGACGGTGGTAGAGGTTTAATCTTTAATTTAGTAGGTGTTTCTAGTGCCATTGGCTTATCCCCCGACGTTCACGTTCAACGGTTAACTGGCGAAACAGCAGACGGCTGACTTGTTCGGCAATGTCTGCCACATTGACTACCGGAGTCTGGTTTGCTGTCTGAGCGATCGCTGGTATAGCAGCATTTGATGGCATAGCTTCCATCTCGGAAGCCGTATTTGACATCTGGCGCAGGATATTGGGACGATTAGGATTGACTGGGATACTGACTGACGGCAAAGAGGAGTCAGTATAGCCGTTGTTGGCGGCGGAGAAAACTGTCCTCGCTGGTTCACTGGTAGTTTTACGCCAAACCAGATTGGTCGGGACTGAGAGGTTTCCTGGAACCTCTCTAGAGGGAATTTCTGGGACGACGGCGATCAAAGTTGTTGCTAATTCGGAGTTAACGGCGGCAATATCTCTATTTGCTTGATTTCCTGACTGTTTTTGTCCTCCGATCGCCTCTCTGTGTATTGTACCTGAACCTGTTGTTAGTCGGTTAGATTCTTTATCTAGCGATTGTAAGCTTTGCCGCAGCAACAAGGGGGTTGCTGTGCTTAAATTGCTTACTTGAGGTTGTCCTAATTCAACTGAGGTAACTTTTGTTTCTCCTTCTGTTGACGCAACTATTGCCTCTGATTGGTCTAAAGTAGCTGCTGATTCTGAGTTAGAAGTGGAAGTATTTATTCTTTCATTAATTGTTCTCAAAGGTAAAGTAGATTCTCCCGAAGTGGCTGTTAAAGAATCTATCTTTTTTTCCTCAGATGTTTCGTCGGGTTGCTGCAAGTTTTTTCTGAATACTAAAGGATTGGTTATTGCTTCGTTACTAACTAAAGATTGTTCTTGTTCAATAGCATTAACTTTTGTCTCTGGTTTGAGAGATATTTCTGCTGATTCTGAGTTAGAAGTGGAAGTATTTATTCTTTCAGTAATTGTTCTCAAAGGTAAAGTAGATTCTCCCGAAGTAGAGGTTAAAGAATCTCTCTTTTTTTCCTCAGATGTTTCGTCGGGTTGCTGCAAGTTTTTTCTGAATACTAAAGGATTGGTTATTGCTTCGTTACTAACTAAAGATTGTTCTTGTTCAATAGCGGTAACTGTTGTCTCTGGTTTGAGAGATATTTCTGCTGATTCTGAGTTAGAAGTGGAAGTATTTATTCTTTCATTAATTGTTCTCAAAGGTAAAGTAGATTCTCCCGAAGTGGCTGTTAAAGAATCTATCTTTTTTTCCTCAGATGTTTCGTCGGGTTGCTGCAAGTTTTTTCTGAATACTAAAGGATTGGTTATTGCTTCGTTACTAACTAAAGATTGTTCTTGTTCAATAGCATTAACTTTTGTCTCTGGTTTGAGAGATATTTCTGCTGATTCTGAGTTAGAAGTGGAAGTATTTATTCTTTCATTAATTGTTCTCAAAGGTAAAGTAGATTCTCCCGAAGTGGCTGTTAAAGAATCTATCTTTTTTTCCTCAGATGTTTCGTCGGGTTGCTGCAAGTTTTTTCTGAATACTAAAGGATTGGTTATTGCTTCGTTACTAACTAAAGATTGTTCTTGTTCAATAGCGGTAACTGTTGTCTCTGGTTTGAGAGATATTTCTGCTGATTCTGAGTTAGAATTGGAAGTATTTATTCTTTCGGTAATTGTTCTCAAAGAGGAAGTAGATTCTCCCGAAGTAGAGGTTAAAGAATCTATCTTTTTTTCCTCAGATGTTTCGTCGGGTTGCTGCAAGTTTTTTCTGAATACTAAAGGATTGGTTATTGCTTCGTTACTAACTAAAGATTGTTCTTGTTCAATAGCATTAACTTTTGTCTCTGGTTTGAGAGATATTTCTGCTGATTCTGAGTTAGAAGTGGAAGTATTTATTCTTTCAGTAATTGTTCTCAAAGAGGAAGTAGATTCTTCCGAAGTAGAGGTTAAAGAATCTATCTTTTTTTCCTCAGATGTTTCGTCGGGTTGCTGCAAGTTTTTTCTGAATACTAAAGGATTGGTTATTGCTTCGTTACTAACTAAAGATTGTTCTTGTTCAATAGCGGTAACTTTTGTCTCTGGTTTGAGAGATATTTCTGCTGATTCTGAGTTAGAATTGGAAGTATTTATTCTTTCAGTAATTGTTCTCAAAGAGGAAGTAGATTCTTCCGAAGTGGCTGTTAAATAATCTATCTTCTTTCCTTCAGATACTTCGACTGGCTGGTGCAAATTTTGGCGCAACAACAAAGGATTTGGTGTGCTTAAATTGCTTACTTGAATCTGTTTTAATTCAACTAAAGTAACTTTTGTTTCTTCCTCTTTTGGCGCAACTGTTCTCGGTGGTTGAGCTAAGGTAGCCGCTGGCTTGGAGTCAGGATTTGACACCGTTACACTTTCAACAATTGTCCGCAAGGATGGGCTATTTTTTTCAGAAGTGTTTGCTGGAGCATCTATCTTCTCAGAGGAATTTACTTGTTTACTTAAAGAATTAGAATCTGGTGCTAAGGGAACAGCTTTGCGACTGAGGCGAAAAGTTTGACCGGCTTGGGAATCAGAAATCTTTTCTATTGTTGGCGCAATCTTCTCCTGATATATCCGTTCAGATAACATTGCTGAAGACAATTGGCTAGTGAGGTTCGGTTCGGTTGTAATTGGCTGCACTGGTGTAGCCAACATTAATTCCGTACCGCTACCTGGTTCACTCTCACCAAAAGCATAACGAGATTGCCACCTTTCTAGGAAACGGGAACGCTGAACCATCCAGCTTGGAACTCGTGCTAATTGAGTCTGGAATTGTTTTAGGTTAATCACCCCAACAGGTTCACTGTGGCGGCGAAGGAGACGCTCTACCAGAACAGATTTTTCATCAGGAGAATCGACCATCTTATACACCTTTTTAGAAACCAATATTGACAGATGCACTTAGTTCAGCGGCGATTCCTCCTACCAAACTACTCACGCTAGGACGGCTGAGTCCTCGGTGAAATAATTCGACGCTTTCAAAGGCGACGTTGCCTGAATCTGCTCGCAATTCTGGGCCAGTCCACTTATAAGGAAAAGCTTCTTTAAAGTTCCACCAAATGACCGGGATGCGCTGCTTGTTCAGCAAATAAATTGTGCCGTTTTGGCGTTCAATCTTGCCTTGAACTACATCCTGATGCCAACTCCACAGTCCATCAATCGGGGTAAGTCCGTGTTTGAGAATCAAGGCTGGGGATTTGCTGCGCCAGGCAAAGCGATGTATGTAGTCATTGACACCGCCTTCCTGGTACTCTTCAATAGTAGTTTCTACCTGCAAACCGCTACATTCAGAGAACCCTCCTGCCAAAATTCCTTCAATCTCGACCAAAAAATTGAAGACCTGATAGGGATCGCTGCGAATTCCCAAAAGATTGGTCGCCAAACTGAAAGCGGCGTTTAAGCCCAAGGATGGCATCGGTTATTTCCTCCTGTTTGCTCAAGTTTGTTCGTTAAAACGCTGGTTAATCTTGGCGATTTCTGCTACCCACTGCTGGCGTTCTGGGTGTTCCAATCCCAGAATTTGTTCCGGCTGCCAGTGAAAGTGGTAGGCGATGTAGGCTACCTCCTCATAAAGCCGTTCGAGGGGGTAGCGCCTTACTCCCCCAAGCTAGTGAGTTCCACGTCAAACTCTTTGTCGCAGTAAGGGCATTGGGTATGAACCCGGTTGTGACCATTTTGATTGATGCGGCAGTAGAGGTCTTGTAAGTAAGCCAAATCTGCCGCGTACAGTCCTTCAATCACCTTCGGGTTGATATACTCCAGGCTGCCAAGCTTAGCGATGACCCGCGACAGCAGGACGATCAGCAGATAAGCTTGGTTGCTACGGACACGGGGATCTTTGAGGGGGGCAATTTCATCGAAGGCAGTGGCTAGGCGCATCACACCTTCCCGATGCAGGTTGCCTTCCCCATCTATATACCCCAGGGGTAAGGTAAAGGGAAATTCAGTCTGGAGCATGATTGGGTGATCAGTTTAGCTGGGGATTAAGCTTTAACCATTTCTTCGTGGACAATTTCTAGGGTTTCAATAGCTACTTCATTGCTGGTGGCATTAAAACTTGGTCCTGTCCATTTAGAAGGCCAGGCTTCCCGCAAATTCCAGCGCAATTTTTCTTCCTGCGCTTCGTTGAATAGGACAATCGAGACATTTTTGCGGGTGGTTTTCCCACTGATCACGGTTTGTCGCCATTCCCAGAGGGTCTTGGAATCGGTGATGCCCCGTTTTAAGGTAATTGGCGCGAATTTATTCAAACCGGTCAATTTACGGCCGTGGTTGGCATCGGTTCCTTCCCGATAGTCAACGGGATCGGTTGTCGCATCTAGACCGCTGCATTCGCGGAAGCCTGCTTCTTGAATGCCGTCGATTTCAACGCGAAAATTGAAACCTCGATAGGGATCAACTCTGTCAGCCATAGAAAATCTCCTTGTTAAACAGCCAGTAAGACAATTGAATGGTTAGTAATCAAGCGGTTGGGCGAATTTCCACGCTTCCCGCCCGATGAACGATCCGAATCACGAGAAACTCAGCAGGAGCAGCAGTTGCTAAACCAATTTCAGTTAGCACCTCTCCTTTTTCTCGGAGGTCGGTCGGGTTAGTTTCAGCATCGCACTTGACATAGAATGCCTGGGCTGGGCTGGCTCCCTGGAGTGCCCCTGACTGCCACAGTTGGGTTAAGTAAGCACTCAGTTCTCGCCCAATTCTCACCCACAAGCGGGGGGAATTGGGTTCAAAGCTTGCCCAGCCGAGATTTTGGTCGATCCACCGCCCCAAGGTGAGGAATAGCCGCCGGACGTTGAGATAACGCCAGTTGGGAGCTTGACTGAGGGTCCGCGCTCCCCAGACGCGCAGTCCGCGACCGGGAAAAGCCCGCAGGCAGTTGATGCCAAAAGGATTCAACTCACCTTGAAGGGAATTGTCGATCGCCACTTGCAAATCGAGGGCATCCTGAATCTCTTCATTGGCTGGGGCTTTGAAGACACCCCTAGCGCGATCGCTGCGAGCAAAGATACCAGCAATATGACCGCAGGGGGGAACCCAGCGCCCTTGGGTATTTTTCAGCCAGGGATAGTAGAGAGCCGCGTTAATCGGTTCGGGTTGGCCGCGGACAATTGCCTCTTGCTGCTTTTTGACTGTCGCTAGAGCATCGAGAAGGGCCAAGCGATCGCCCTGTTGGGCGCATTGTTGCAACATTGCCTGTTGCACTTGGATAATAGCACTTTCATCCGTCAGCTTCATAGCATCGGGAACTGCCAGTAAGTCCAAATCCTTCAGGGGAGCGAGAGACGACAAAGCCGCTTCTAAGGCTGATTTTGGCTCTTGATTGGAGTCTGCTCGCACTACATAACAGCGAGTACCCCCATTGGCAAAGAAGCCAGTCACTGCCTCTAATAGATAGCCTTGGGCGATAAATTTTTCGCTGAATTCTTCCTGACGGTGTAATGCCCTTGGGGTGTTGATGGGGAAATCCTTCTCTGATGGCTTAGCCTGAAAGAAGCCGACGAATCCAGGAATGCCAGTGGGTAGCTTGGCTTCTGGTTGGCGGAAGCTTTCCTTTCGATAGACACCTGGCGTTTTACAGTCGATCTCCATAGCTCACCTCTTTTTTAGCTGGTTTGGGCCATCTGGCTGATGCGGAAGATGACAAATTCAGCCGGACGGACAATCGCCACGCCAATTTCCGTGACGACTTGGCCCAATTCGCGCAACTCGGGCGGATTGTTTTCGGCATCGCACTTGACGTAAAACGCCTCCTGGGCTGTATTGCCAAACAAAGCCCCCGAGCGCCAGACATTGGTGAGGAATGCCGAAACGTTGCGGGTAATTTGTTGCCAGAGGGCGGGAGTATTCGGCTCGAAGACCACCCACTGGGTGCCTTCGTCAATCGATTCCCTCAGAAAGAGCAGGGTGCGGCGGACGTTGATGTATTTCAAGTCAGCATTGTCATCGCCGCCGACGGTTCTGGCTCCCCAGACTAGGATGTTGCCATTGAGGACGCGGATGCAGTTGACTCCTTTAGGATTCAAGTTATCCTGGTCAGCTTTACTGAGGGGCTGGCTCACGTTTTGTGCGCCAAAAATTACCTCATTGGCCGGTGCTTTGAAGACTCCCCGCTCGTTGTCAACGCGAGCATAGACTCCTGCCAGATGTCCACTAGGGGGGACAATGAGCGACCCATCACCACTAGGATTTTGTAGTTTAGTCGCTGGGTCAAAAACCTTGATCCAGGGGAAATACCAGGCGGCCAAATCGGTTCTTTTCGGCATGACTCCTGAGTCAGCCGGAATTTTGGTCAGAGTGGTTAAATCGTCAGCCGTTGATGGCCCATCTAAGATGGCAAAGCGATCGCCAGTGGCTTGACAATGAGCTACCACTTTATCTCGGATCGCGTCATCGGTGTTTCCTGGGATTGCTACCAGTGAAATTGGATCGATCGCGGCAAAAGCTTTGAGAGCATCATCAAGTTGTGTATTGTCAACAATCCGCACTACATAGCAACTGCTGCCGCCATTGTTGAAAAATCCGTAAACTGCGTGAGCCAGGTGTTGGTGTCCAGGATTAATGGCAGGATTGGCATCTGCCGTTGCTGCCTTTGTTTCGTCGCCGATTAGATCGCCAAAGAATTTGGTAAATTGGGTCCAATTGGTAATCAATTTAGCTATCTTGGCCGGCGGCGGCGCAAAGTCCACAAACTTAGTGCTTCCTGGCGTTGTCGGCTCTTTGGCGACCAGGTGGATTTTGTCTGGTACAATTCCAATAAATCCGGGGATGCTGGTGCTAACTCCGGCGATCGCTTTGACTGCTGAAGGTACTTCTTCAACATAAACGCCCGGAGAAAGATATTGAGGCATAGCCCTCTCCTTAACAAAATATTTGCTTAATCTCCATGCTAGCACTTTTGGTCTATTGTGACTCCTCTCTAGAGGGGTGACAAGGAGATTAAAGTCTAGTGGTCTGTCAAGGTTGATTTTATGAGTTTAGGAGATAATGGAGGGACTATCAATTGTCCACGACTCCATTACCCCAAGAACCTACTGGTCTGTCAAAGCAATAATGACGGATAATAGCAGAGGTAAACTCAGCCTAATTTCAGTAGATGGAAAAGTTTGAATAACCAGAGTATTTAGTAACATCTGATACAAAATACTTAGAGAAACTAATTAAGAAAACTTATGTCTAAGAAAAAAGACTATTGCTATTAGCCAGAAGGCAAATAGATAGATAGTATCAACAACTTGATAGATTTTATCAACGGCTTGCCTTAAAAACGATAGCATTTGTTGAAAAGTAAATAACTCTCGATAAATTAAGCGTCCACCCCGTCTCGGAAAACAAACTTTTCGCCATAATAAATTAATCCAAATATTAACAAGAAGAAAGGAAATTCCGATAAATAATAAACGAATAACTGGCTTTTTATTAGTGGTTTTAAGGCGACAAATATTTTTAATTCTATAGCTAGTCTCAATCCCAAACCGCTGACGATAGGCAGTATGAATATAATCTAGTTTAATAGATGGTAAATAAACGACATAAGCAAAATATTGAATTCCCTGCTGGTTTCTCTTGCCTTTTTTATATTGACAAACTATCCATAAATCAAAAGTTACACAATTATTTTGGTCTTTCCCCATAGTGGAAGTAGTTTGATAACTTTTATTTCCTTGAATAAATTGCTTAATTCCCCCTGTTTTACCTCGGATAATTGCTGGCATAATGAAAGGGATTTTTAAAGCTTGTAACCAACGAATAACAGCAATACTAAAAAAGCCTCGGTCTAAATAGGGTTTGCTGAAAAAGTCTTTTAGTGGGGACAGGGTGTGGGGTGTAGGGTGTGGGGTGTGGGGTTTTACCAGTTTTGAGGTGGCCAATTACCTAATTTTCAGGGAAAAAGTGCCTAAATTTCCCCCCGATCACTGCCATATCCAGTACTTTTTAATTGACAAAAGGTCTAAAAGTCTTACCCAACAAGGTTTTTAGCTTTATTCAGCAAACCCTAAATAAAGAGTTTTAAAATCTATCTTTAGAGAAGAGCCTAATGCTAATAAATAGGTAATAATGGCGACAGTTGTGTCCGTATTCCGAATCCCCCTGATAGCTAAAGTTAATCTTTTTCCTTTTTTAATAAGATATAAGGTCGCATAAGCATAAAACGAGCAAGTTCCCTGTTTAGCCTGACTTCGGTAAATATAAGGTTTTTCGCTATCAGATGGTTCACCATAATAAGGAATTAAATTTAGGTCAATTGCTAATTTAAGCTTTCTTTTTTTGATTCTTGGTAATACCTGACTTTGTCAGGCTAGATTAACTGGCGACTCTAAGGTATCAAAATCATTTATTTTGTCTAAGTGATGGCGAATATTTCGACCACACCTAGCATTTTTAAGCATTTTAGATGTGTTTTCAATGCTGTCACAATTGCTGGCTGCCCTGACTAATATTTGATACAAGTCTGAGGCAGTAAATCCACCCTGAGTTTCGAGAGGGATATGTTGAATTAAACAATCAATTGTTGTTGGTAATGTTTCTGATTCTGTTAGTAGTATTTGGCGGTTTTCGTTAATCAATTTTCAAATTTATTGCTGAAGTTTATTGAGTTTATTCTAACATTTTTATGTTTTTTTGAGCGATTTTTTCTTTGATTAGTCAATCTAGATATAGATAACTTTTACTTATCATTAGTCGTTGCCTGAGTACATAAATACTAAAAAAATCCCTAATTTTTTAGCCCCTATCATTTAGCGATCGCTATTGGACAAAAACTTTTCCATCTACTGAATATTGAGGTGATGGCTCAAACGACCAGCAGTTGGTTGGGGTTTCTTATCCCAAGGTCCTGTAGCGAGCGGTTCGCCGACAGCAGCGATCGCTTTAAGTAAACAACCAGCCAACAAAGCCAGACCAATTCGACGCAGGATAGAATTCTCCGTCCAAGCTCTCGGCATCTCCATCCCCGCTCATTCGTGACAAGTTAAGGTCGTGCATCCTTTGTCAACTAGGTAATTACAAAATGTTACAAACCCTCAAAGTGCTTGCTAGTTCTAGCTTTGAAGGGTTCACTCCCGCACCGCAATCGCCACACTCCCTCAACGATTTGCGAAACTTGGAATAGAAAAATCCTCCTCCCGATGGTGAGACCTGATGAGTACAAAGCGCAAAACCAATCGTGACCACGCCAAAAAAGTCCAGCGTCCGATGGTGGAAGATGAAGCGATAGCAAACCAATTAGAAAACCTAGTTAAACCAGCCATAACCGCCCAAGAAAACTATTACCGTCAACTAGGATTAAGAGACCGGATTCTTAACCTCCCGTTGATGGTAGCGGCGGTATTAACTCTACTGTGGCGGGATGTAGCTGGAGTTAGAGAACTAAGCCGAATGTTAGCCAGAGAAGGGTTTTTATGGTGTTCACCCATCCAGGTAAGTCAACAGGCAGTTTCCCAAAGATTCTTAACCTTTCCCTCTCAATTGTTCGAGGGAGTCTTCAAGGAATTGCTCCCCCAATTAAGACAAGCTTGGCAGTGGAGAAATAAGCGTCCCCTGCCCGAAAGTGTTCAGTGGACCTTAAGCAAATTCGAGAGAATTTGGATAGCTGATAGTTCCACCTTAGAAGCCTTGTTTCGGAAACTGAAAAGCTTGGCCGATGTACCCCGAGGACAACTAGCCGGAAAAATGGCTATAGTAATTGATTTAATGAACCGACTTCCTGTAGAGATTTGGTTTCAAGAAAATCCGAAAGCTTCTGATACTAAGTTAGAATCGGATTTGTTAAGCTTAGTCAAGACCAACACCTTGCTGTTAATGGATCGAGGCTTCTATCACTTTTACTTTTGGCAGCAACTAATTGACCGGGGGATTCATTTTATTACCCGCTTGAAGAAAGGAGCCGCGATTCAAGTCCAGCAAGTTTTTACCGATAGTTATGGGCTTCGAGACCGCTTAATTCGCCTCGGCTCAGGAACTAAAGAGACTCCTTATATTACCTTACGTCTCCTTGAAGTGCGTTCGAGAAAGATTTGGCATTCCTATCTGACTTCAGTGCTTGACCCCAATATTTTACCTCCCTACGTTGTCGCTGATTTGTATCGACGGCGTTGGCGAATCGAGTCCGCATTTAACACGGTGAAACGACTGCTGGGGCTAAGTTATTTGTGGACTGGTTCTCTTAATGGAATTAAGTGGCAGATTTGGGGTACTTGGCTATTTTATGCGGTTTTAGTAGATTTAGGTGATGCTGTCGCTGACGAACTTTCTTTACCCTTTGACCGTATTTCTTTAGAAATGATTTATCGCGGTCTGTATCATTTTTAGGTGGCGCACCAAAAAGGCTTGGCTTCTGACCCCGTGAAGTATTTTGCCGCACCGGAGAATCGAGATTTAGGTATTGTTAAACAGCAGCGAAAACCCAATGTCAAACTTATTGTCGCCCCTTTTCCTGACCGACAACGAAGTTCGTCTGAATTCTTCTTCCAACCTTTTTCCCAAACCCCCTTGACAACTGGCATCCAGGCTTAACTTGTCACCAATGGTTAAGGCAGGTGCGGAACCCCGCAAGGGAAAGAAGCAGAAACCCAAATCGTGAGGTTTGGGAATCACCGTCCGTTTACGGCGGTGAGGATGTCAACCTACCAGCTTCTCCGATTTTGGATACTGCTCGCATAATCGCGAGCTCCTTGCGGGGTTGTCTGCTAAAATGGTAAAACACGAGTAGAAGGGGAAGGTTTAAAAATAGAGAGAGATTAGAGGTTTATAAGCTTATAGCGGGGAAATACGAGCTTTTAGAGCCGGAAAATAATCGGGTATGGTTGCCAGAAATCGGGTTAGCGTTGGGATATGAACAGGGAGAACATATCGCTTGGGTGCGAGAATGGCTGTATTGGTATGATCAATCGGGAAATCGCTATTTAACCGCAGAGGAAAGGGCGAGGGCAGCGGCGGCGAGCGCCGCTCAAGCAGGTTTGCTCGCCCAGCAAGAACGTTTGCTCGCCCAGCAAGAACGTCTAGCGAAAGAGGAAGCGGAAGCGAGCGCCGCTCAAGCAGGTTTGCTCGCCCAGCAAGAACGTTTAGCCAAAGAGGAAGCGGAACAAAAAGCCCAACGACTAGCGGCAAGACTAAGATCACTGGGTATCAACCCCGATGAAAGATAAGGGTGGGGTTCCCTGGCAATTTTAGGGGATTAATCGCGTAATAATTCCGGTTCGGTTAATTCGTCGGTCATTTCCATCAGGGCCCGTTGGACGGGTTTAATCATCGGGTCGTCGATATTTTCTACGGTATCGTAGCGGACGCGTTTGGCCCGTCTAGCGACTTGCACGACGATGGAGTAACGATTGCTGGCCGCATTCATCAGTTTATCGGTGAGATAAATCATCTCGGAGGAGTCGAATTTAAACCGTTTGGACATAGTTATATTTAGCCTTGTCTGGTGAATTTGGCACTTGTCACTGATTTTAGTGATAAGTTTTATTACTCAGTCCACCTTACCATATTTTGTCAACCTTAAGGATAGGGTAATCCTTGATCTTGATCGGATTTTGTCAACTACTTTTTACAAAAATTAAATCAATTTTATACAAGTTTAAAAATATACAAATAAAGAGATAAATTTTGAAATAAATAAACCCAAAAAAGGGACACAATCGCGGTGGCTGTAAATATACTTGAACATATAATGCAAACTAATCTTTGCTACATATATACCCAATTAAATGGCTGAGTTATTTTATGTCCACCACCATCAGAACTCAAGACAATCTCTCCGCTTGGGAGCGGTTTTGTCAGTGGATCACCAGCACTAATAACCGTCTCTATATAGGTTGGTTCGGTGTCATCCTGATCCCGACGATCTTAACCGCAACCATCTGCTATATTATCGCCTTTATTGCCGCTCCTCCCGTGGATATCGACGGTATTCGCGAGCCGGTTTCTGGATCCTTACTCTACGGTAATAACATCATTTCTGGTGCCGTAGTCCCTTCCTCCAATGGTATCGGTTTGCACTTCTATACCCATCTGGGAAGCGGCCAGTTTAGACGAATGGCTGTATAACGGTGGTCCCTACCAATTAGTGGTTTTCCACTTCCTCATCGGCATTTTCTGCTGGATGGGTCGTCAGTGGGAACTGAGCTACCGTTTAGGAATGCGTCCCTGGATCTGTGTTGCTTATTCGGCCCCTGTATCGGCTGCCACTGCTGTTTTTCTAATCTATCCGATCGGCCAGGGTTCTTTCTCCGATGGGATGCCTTTGGGAATCTCTGGAACCTTCAACTTTATGATCGTGTTCCAAGCAGAACATAATATCCTCATGCACCCCTTCCATATGTTGGGTGTTGCGGGTGTCTTCGGTGGTTCTCTCTTCTCAGCTATGCACGGTTCCTTGGTGACTTCCTCCCTCGTCCGGGAAACTTCCGAATCGGAATCACAAAACTACGGTTACAAATTCGGTCAAGAAGAAGAAACCTACAATATTGTCGCCGCTCACGGTTACTTTGGACGCTTAATCTTCCAATACGCTTCCTTTAACAATAGCCGCAGCCTACACTTCTTCCTCGGAGCTTGGCCGGTAGTGGGGATCTGGTTCACCGCTATGGGTATCTCAACCATGGCTTTTAATCTCAACGGTTTCAACTTTAATCAGTCGATTATTGATTCCCAGGGACGTGCGGTCGCAACGCGCTCGCTACGCGAGACCGCAACTTGGGCGGATGTGATCAACCGCGCTAACATTGGTTTTGAAGTGATGCACGAACGCAACGCTCATAACTTCCCCCTCGATTTAGCTTCCGGTGATGCTATTCCCATGGCCTTGACGGGACCGGCGATCGATGGTTAAAAATAAACAGATGCTGGATCCCCATCCAACATCCGCGTTCTAACTCTGCACACATTTTGCTAAGTCCTCATGATAAGTTAAAAAACGCTTCCTTTTTGGGGGCGTTTTTATTTATTCGATTGAAAAAACCGATGACAATCATTACTAAAGCTGATAAGAAAGTGGGGAAGTAGGGTGTGGGGAGAATAAATAAAATAATCTCCTACCTCCTACCTCCTATCTCCTGACTCCTCACTCCTAACCCAATGGTAGATGTGGGATTTTTGCAGGAGTTCTATTTTCCGACAAAGATAAGTAAAAATTATTTATTGACCGTAAAAACTTGAGAATATTTAAATTAACATTCCGCAATATTTATAAATTCTTAAGAATTAATTGAGAAAGATTATTATTTAACAACGATGTTATGCTGGTTACAGCGATTTGATAGAATTTCACAATGGGTTATTCTGTGCTTTTTTGGTCAGCAATGGTTGAAACCCTTGTCAAACCTAGAAGGTGATCCTAATTAAAACGGGTAAATCAGTCAATTTCACCCACAACGATGATCTTTTTTTTATGTAGTTTTATTGCAAAAAAAAAGTTTTTTTGACAAAAAGCCCAAAGTATGATAGGCACCCAAGGTGTTTCTGGTTGCGAGTAATTATTGTAGAGGGGGGAGATGGGAGAATAAATAAAAGCAATCTCCTGACGACCGACTACTGATAACTTATAACTGATAACTAATGAAAAGATTAGCTTGGTTCGATCGCTTAGTGTTAGCGAGTATTTTGGCTTTAATTGCCGCGATATCGTCGATTTTGATCCAGGGAAATCAAGTTCCTACCCGAGGGGAGAATTTTAGCTGGCAAGGGCGAAAAATCGGCGTTAGGGACAATTATTTTACTTTAAGTTTTAATCGACCGATTGACCGTTCAGACGTGGAAACCAGCTTGGTGATCAATCCTCCCTTGCGGAGTAAAATTAGCTGGGCTGGCGATCGCTTGACCTATACTTTGACGGAATTGCCCATCTACGGCAAAAAATATCAAGTAAAGTTACCCATTGCCCAAGGTGAGGACTTGATCGGCGAATTTTACAGCCACGATCGAGCTTTTGCCTATATTGGAGTCAACCAAGAGGAAAGAGGCCGTTTAATCGTCTGTAATATCATTCAGGGGGCAAATAACGTCACAGAACTGAAAAAAACCATCCTTACCCCTGCGGATTTGGTGGTCACGGATTTTCAAATCTATCCGACGGGGGAGAGAATTTTATTCTCGGCCTTCGATCGCTCTGACTTAGGACGAGATACCCCAAAACAGCAACTTTACACAATTACCACGGGGTTAAATCATGACGAACATGGTCAAAATTTGCCCAGTGGTCGTATAGAAAGGTTTTTAGACGCAAAAACCTATCAAAATCTTCGCTTTAATCTCTCAGATAACGGCAAAACCCTAATTGTGCAGAGAATTAATCATGGGAATCCGGGGGATGCCAGTTTATGGGTAATCAGCGATGATGGACAATCGCGACCGTTAGGAATACAAGGGGATAATTTTTTACTATCTCCCGACGGGAAAAAAGCGGTTGTCAGTCAAACGGGAGGGGTAGCGGTGATTCCTTTGGATGTCCAAGCGGGAAAACCGCAATTTTTGCCTACCTACGAGAAAATACTCGCTTTTTCCCGGGATGGTCGCCAAAAATTAATGGTGAAATCAGAACCAGATAATCAGCGATCGCTATTTTTGCTCAACGATCAGGGAGAGTCAAGACTACTATTAAGAACAGCTAATCCGATTATTAGCTGTGAATTTGAACCGCGACAAGAAAAAACCCTTTACTGTCTGAAAAGCGATCTGGTCATGGGCAGCGATGGCAAAGTGAAAGAAGAACCTTTTTTAGCGATTATTGAGCTAAAAACGGCTAAAATGATGCCCCTGCTGGCCTTACCTAATTATCGTGACGTGCAGATGAGTATGTCTCCCGATGGCGTGGCCTTATTATTTGATCAGTTAGTAACCACACCCTTTGGAGTCAGAAATGATCTAGTCACCGGGGAGGGGTCGAGCATTGCCGATGGTCGTCTTTGGTTATTACCACTCCCTGATCAATTCAGTCCCAATAGCACCCCGAAAATTTTACCTCAAGAACTCAACGCTGGTTTTAAACCCCGTTGGCTGCCCTAATAGAGCAGAATTAAGGAGTTAGGAGTCAGGAGAGAAATCTTTCCCTAATCAGGTGACTGGGAGAATGCTGACTCCCGAAAACGAAAACCTCATACCTCACCATTTAAGATAAGTGCTATATGCTACTTCAGCGATTTGGTTTTTTATTGCGTCCTAGTGGCGATATCGAGATCGAGCGGGGGATTCGGACTTTATTAGCGATCGCGGTACCGATTATTATCGGTGATATTTTAGCTCGGTCAGAATTGGGTTTAATGGTCGGTTTAGCGGCTCAAATCTTGATTTTAGCCGATGTGGGGGGACTTTACTGCCTGAGAGCGAAAACCCTAGTCGCTACGACTATCGGGATGGCTCTAGCTTTGATTATCGGCACATTAGCCAGTGCTTGGTTAGGATTGACCGTAGGGATAGTTTTTTGCGGTTTGTTTCTAGCGGGTTATTTGACGGTTTACGGGGAAAATGGGGCGTTAGCTGGGGTAGTAATCAGTTTATTGCTGCTTTTTGCTGTTTCTTTGCCATCGGGAGATATGGTCGTCGCTTTACAACGGGCCGGAATCGCTGTGTTGGGAGGGGGATGGACAATTTTTTTAGCCCTGTTTATCTGGCCTTTTCGCCCTAATCAGCCTTTACGTCAGGTAACGGCGGAAAATTTTCAGGGTATCGCCACCTATCTCCGCTCTTTGCCTTTACACTCTCGTTCTAATGCTAATGAGGAGCCATATTTTGACAAAATCCGCCAGCTGTTGCTACGTTCTAGGAAAACTGTCACCTTGACGCGTCGGGGACGTTGGGGAAAAAGTGAGCTGCGGGAATTGTTAATCGTCTTGATCGAAGATAGCGATCGCATTAATACCAGCTTAATCGCGCTGCGAGAATTGCTTCATCTTCATCCCTTGCCACAACTGACGACGGTGGGTATTTTATTAGAAGATATTCTCGTGCAAGTGGCGGAAATTAGCGAAAATATTGCCTGGTTAATTTTGGGTAGAAATAAAGAACCCGATTGTGAGCGCTTGCAGCTATTACTCAAGGCGATCGAGCAACAAAAAAACCTGCAAGCTAAAGTTTTAGAAAATGCTGGGGATGATTATAGCAGTTATGTGGCAATTTCGCAATTAAATAATCGTTTAAAAAAATTATTTAAACAGCTAAAAATAGCCAGTGAAACAGCGCAACATTTGCGGCAAAGCGAGGACTTTTCAGATAAAAAAAATCCCCGGCAGCGGAACTTTGAAGGAATAGAAAAAGAGTACGGTCAAGAAAAAGCTTGGTGGGAACCATTAAAATCTAATTTTAATCTAGAATCGCCCCTATTTCGTCATGGTTTACGCTTGGGTTTGGGAAGTGCGCTAGGAGTCTTGATTTACCATAAGCTAGGAATTACCCATAGTTTTTGGATTGGTTTAACCTTAGTTATTGTGTTAAAACCAGATTTTAGCTTGACTTTTCAACGCTTTTTTAATCGGGTGTTTGGCACGATTTTAGGCTCGTTTTTTGTTTTGGCATTGTTGCGAATTATAGATAATCCGCTCTGGTTAGAAATTATTGGGGTTATTTCTATAGCGATCGCTTTAACTTTGGTGCGATTTCACTATAGTTTAGCCGTATTTTTTATCACAATTTTTGCTTTAATTATCAGTCGTCTCGATACCAGCAATGACGGGATTAATTTAGAGTATATCAGAATAGTTTATACTTTAATCGGTAGTGCTTTAGCTTTTGTACTTTCCTTCGGTTTTTTACGGGTTAATGAAGATGAACGTTTTTCTCTCGCTGCCATTAAAGCATTAGAAGCTAATCAAATATATTTTCAGTCAGTTATGGCAGTTTATTTAGGAGAATCATCCTATCAAACTGCAAGTTTATCTTCCCATCGCAATAAAGCTCGACGAGCAAATACAACTATGCAAACAGCCCTACAAAGATTAATTGATGATCCTAGCACACCTTTTCCACAAATGGAACCAGCAATCACTTTAAGTAATTATATTCCCCGTTTTGGTCGCGGGGTGACAGTTTTATTGACGGAATTGGAACAATATCGCGGTAGTCCTCCCCATCCTAATCTCAGTCTGTTCACGCAACAAATAACCCAAGCTTTGACACAATTAACCGAAGCTTTGCAAGCAAATAATCCTCCTCTTCCCTTACCTCCCCTGGAAGACACTTTAGAAGAAGTCCTCGATCATTTGCAAGAATTGCGAGAGGAAAGGTTAGTGGAAATTGGCAATCAACAGGAGGGAACTAATCTCCAGAAATATTTAGGGGATTATAATATTGTCACCACGGAACTTGTGGAATTATCCAGTCGTGTTGGGGTAATGAACACAGCAATCGATCGTTTTATTAGAAGTTAAAATTTAGAATCGATTAACTTCGATAATTTCCGTATATTCAAAATTATTAGGACTGCGTTTCACCAGAGAATAATCAACACCATGAAGATTAATTAAATCCTCTTGACAATCCGCTTTCGGAGAATTATAAACTAACACATATTCTTTGCCAATATAGGGAGAAATCTCGGTTTCTACTTCTCCTCTCCATTGAGTTTTTGTCACTAAAACAATTAACTGATTGGCTAATTTAGGAATAGCGATCGCCACTTGCCGACGATAGATATGATCGAGACTACCAAAAGGGGAATCCATCACCAGAGGAAAAGTGCTGCTATCAATTCCCATCAAAGTATTTTTCTGACGACCTTCGCGCACTCGATCGATAATTCCCCCGATAAAAGATAAACTGAGAATCTGATTTTCTCCAGTGGAAGCTGCCACGGGAATGGCAAATCCTGTGGTATTTTCTAATAATCTTACCTCGTAATCGGGACTAATACGGGGAATATAGGGAGTAAAAGAAATTGAGCTAAAGATTTCCTGTACCCGTTTTTCTAAGGACAAACGAAACTGATTTTCTAATCTCTGTCTTACCTCACTAATGCGATTAATTGCCTCTTGAGTCGCTAAAATACGTCGTTGTCCTAAATTATATTTTTCCTCTTTTTGTTGCTGTTTTTGTACCTGTTTTTGCAGGTATTCTAACTCTTTTTCATAGATATCTAGTTGATTTTTATTGCTGCCCTGTTCCAAGCGTAAATCTTTTAGGGAATCCTCGATCGCATCTAAGCGAGATTGCAGATTTTTAATATCTTCATCGGGATAATGGCGAAATTTATCCCGCACTTCATCTAATTCTGATTCTACTAAAGATAATTCTAAGCGCCATTGGTGAATATTAGCTTGATAATTATCCACTTCTTGCCAAAAATCTAAGACTTTTTTATCCATTTCTTTGACTGTGGAAGATAAGCGAATAGCTGCTTCTTCCACATCGGCCATCCCTGCTTTATTCATCCAATTTTGTACCTGTAAATAAGCTTGGCTATTCTCCTGTAATTCCTGGCCACAAATACATTTTTTCCGCTCTAATAGTTGTTGGACAAATTGCTTTTTAATCCCACTGGGTAATTCCCCTTGTTGTCGTAGGCGATCGATTAATTGCTGAAAATTTTGATTAATTTCTTTTAAAAAGACTTGATAAGCTTGCTGGGAAATTAATTTCTTTAACTTATCCTTAGTTCTGACTAAATCTTGCCGCAGATTTCTTTCCTGTTGTTCTAATTTTTCTTTTAACTGTTTTAATTCTTCGGCACCACTTAACTCTAATAAGCGATTAGTCACGGCTTTTTTTAATTCTTCTTGCTGGGATAACTGGGTAATAATATCCTGCTGACGCTGGGTTAACTTCTCTAAATCCTGCTCAATTTTACTTTCCTGTTTTAATAACTTTTTTAAATCCGATTCCCCTAAATCTTTAAGCTCATCTTGTAAAGATTTTCTAGCTTTTTTTAAATGCTCGATCGCTCGATCTAATACTTTAACTCCCAATAATTCCTTTGTATCTTCTGCGATTTTACCTTGGCTACTACTGCGAAATTGATGATCGATATATTCCCCGTCAAAAAAGAAATAACGGTGTAAACTTTCGGGTAAAATTTGATTAATAATATCCTCCGGGGGTTGATGGGGTGCGTACCAATTGCCATCATCACCAGCGTAGAGCATATATAAACTATTTTGACCGTATTGAATTTTACTATTTACATCTTGGTAGGCGAAAAATTTTCGTTTTACCTGATAGCGTTTATTTTCATGTTCAAAGTTCACTTCTGCGGAACATTCTATGGAGGTTCCCGTGGTTACTTCTGTAATTGCCCGTTTATTAACTAATAACTCTGGTTCGGCAAAAGCTGCTGTAAATTTTTCATAAAGCACCCAAGTACAAGCATTTAAAATGGTTGTTTTTCCTGCCCCATTATTGCCATAAATTACCGTTGTATTGCGAGAACTTGCCGCTAAATGTATCTCAGGAGTCTTACCATAAAATTGTCGAAAATTACATAACTTTATTGATAGTAGTTTCATATTTATATAGAGGGGATGATGGGGAAGTTTTTTCAGTGAACAGTAAACAGTAAACAGTGAACCGATAACTGATAACTGATAGCTAATCATTGAATTACTTCTTTAATAATTGTTAAAACATCATCATTGATATTGCGAGGATTGCGCTGGTATAACTTATCTCTCTCCAATTTTAAAACGCGATCGATGATTTTTCGCACATCTTCGGGAGCATTTAAAATCGGTTCTTGGATATTTTGGAGATTATGATCAGGATTAGTCATAGGGCAGATTTTTTAATATTTACAGCTGCTGCATCTCAAACAAAATCCCTGCCGGGGTACGTTAATCTGTTACTAACGCACCCTCAGCCTAGATTGTTTCTCTAAACGAAACTTAAATAGGGTAACTTTTGTGCGGTAGATTGAATTAGATCGAGATTTTGTAAAAGCTGTCCGCAGGTATCCCAACCCCCTTCTATTAACATCTGTCGGGAACCTTCATTCATAGAGACGGTAGCGACAAAATCCCCCCATTCCACCGTCATAGTCCTCAAAGAAAGATCGACGGGAATTTCGGGATTAGCTGCAATTAAATCCTGTAAATGCGCGATGGTTTTAGCCTCAGCAGTGACACAGGGAACCCCATTAGCGATACAATTGCCAAAAAATATTTCGGCGAAACTTTCCCCGATAATTGCTTGAATTCCCCAACGTAAAATCGCTTGCGGTGCGTGTTCCCGAGAAGAGCCACAACCAAAATTACCATTAACTACCAAAATTTTCGCTCCTTGGTACTGGGGTAGATCGAAAGGATGACTTCCCTGTAGAGCGGCTCGATCATCGGCGAACACTTGTTCTCCTAAACCTTCAAAGGTGATACAACGCAAAAAACGAGCCGGAATAATGCGATCGGTGTCAATATCGTTGCCTCGCAAGGGTAAAGCTCGTCCGGAGATGGTTTTAACTTGACTCATGATCTTTTTCTAACTTTTACTAGCAGTGACAAAAAAAGTGGTTGCATCTTGCCATACCCCCTGATCGGTGGCATTTTTCTCGATTTCTCGGCGATAATCGTTGCTCATCTTCTCTACTGCCCAATTATCGACAAAGACTGACCCAATTGACTTAAATTAAGAGCATGGCCGCCGGTAACTAGATAAACCGCGTCTGCTATTGTGCCAATTCTACGACAGAGATCGCCTAAACGATCGCGAAACAGACGACCGAGGGGATAAGCGGGAACCACACCCCAACCAGTTTCTTCCGCTACCAGAATAACATCAACCGCCGCATTTTTGAGGGAATGCAAGAATCGATCGCGGATTTCTAACCATTCGGCTGCCGACATTTCTAAACAATTGGCTACCCAAGTACCGAGGGAATCGATCAATAAACAGTGAGAAAATGGGCTATTATCAATAGTTTCGCTTAATTGTCGGGGAATTTCTTGGGTTTGCCATTGGGGGGAACGTCGCTGCCGGTGTCTTTCAATGCGATCGCACCATTCTTGATCTTTTTCATCCACCGAGGAGGTGGCGATATAAATAACGGGTTTTTGGCTGATTTTGGCTAAATATTCGGCCCATTCACTTTTCCCAGAACGGGCAGCCCCTGTCACCAGGATAATTTTTTCATCCACGATCGAGATTTTGGCAAACAACTAAAGTATATAGGGGAGAAAACTGTCCTATTCTCGATCATCAAAACGGTGAATATCATCATCGCCTAAATATTCGCCATTTTGCACCTCGATCATCACCAAAGGAATAGAACCGGGGTTTTCCACCCGATGACGGGTATTCATGGGAACATAGGTAGATTCTTTTTGTTTGAGGAGAGTTTCTTTTTCATCACAGATTACCCGCGCTGTACCGGAGACGACAATCCAGTGTTCACTGCGATGGTAGTGCATTTGGGTACTCATGTGATGACCGGGTTTAATGACAATGCGATTGATGCGATACCGGGGACCTTCCTCCAATACCGTCACCGTTCCCCAAGGGGGAGTCCGCGTCATTTCTATTTCTTGGGGAGAAGGGGAGGGATCATTAATTAAGTCATCCATGGCCGTGGTCTCCAACTGTTGGGAGTCATATAAGACAGTAATTTCGAGTCAACGTCATCGAGCGGTCGGTCAAGAAACTGGTCAAACTAATCCTATTGAAAGATTAAATAATACCGTTCGTCAACGGATTTCTCGGTTGGTTCTAAAAAAATGGAAAATCACATTAGGGCTGTTTGGTACTTTAGACCTCTTGTAAAAATGGCTCTTCGTTACTTGGTATGGTTCGATAGGGGGGCATAAATCGACTAAATCCTTATTTGGCAAGAGATTTAATTGATTAGTTAGCTCTAGATCAAAAATAATTGACAAAAATCGCCAAATATCTTTCTCTATAAGGGTTTCATCTCTTGTAATCCTGTCCTTTGCATAAGACAAACCGAAGAACCGTAAAAATCAAAAATTGTTGTTAGGGTTGGGAGTCATTAGCGAGTAGTCAGTAGTCAGGAGAATTAATACCAAATTTCTAAATCCATGACAGACATCCACGCTCGAATGCTTGCCAAGCCTGCATTCGTTGTGACGCGAATAAAGAAAAATGGTATTGTAAAGTTTTGTAAAAAAATATATGCAAATGACTGCAAACAACTGCTACTATGGTTAGTACAAGTTTACATTGCAGTTCACATGAAACTATCAGATTATGCTAAGAAGAAAGGGATCAGTTATGACACTGCTTGGAGAATGTGGAATCGAGGGCAGTTACAAGGAGAACGTCTTCCTACAGGAACAATTATTATTTTTGAAGATGACCGTTCTTGCGGTGAAAATAAAGTAGCTATTTATGCGCGAGTTTCTAGTTCAGAAAATAAATCTAACTTAGAGACTCAGGCAAAAAGATTGGAAGCTTATTGTAGGGCGAAAGGCTATCAAATTGTTCGAGTAGTTAAAGAAGTAGGAAGTGGAGTCAATGAGCATCGAAAGCTATTATTAAAACTTCTAGAACAAACTGATTATAATTTGATTGTCGTAGAACATAAAGATCGTTTAAGCAGAGTAGGGTTTAATTATCTGAAAGTTTTTTTAACTCAAACAAATAGAGAGCTAGAGGTCGTTAATCTAGCAGAAGAAAGAAAAGACGATTTAAGGCAAGACTTCGTGAGCATAATTACCTCATTTTGCGCTCGATTATACTCATTAAGACGACGAAATAGAAAGACAGAATGTTTAATTAAATGCCTTGAGGAGAATGATGAAATTAGTTCAAAAACATCTAATTAAATTTAATCACAAAAATTATTCAGTAATTGATAAATTAGGATTTTTATCGAAGAATCTGTATAATTGTGCTGTTTATTTAAACCGTCAAGTTTTCTTTTCACATCAACCATTTTTAACAATGACTGAGTTACATCATGCCTTAAAAATGAGTCCAGATTATCAAGCCTTACCCGCCAAAGTAAGTCAGTTAGTATTAAAGCAAGTAGAAAAAACCTTTAAATCCTACCAAAAAGCGAAAGAACAATACAAAAAATCGCCAGATAAATTTACAGGAGAGCCTAAGTTGCCAAGATACAAAGACAAGGAAAAAGGTAGAAACGTTTTAACTTATAACTATCAAGCCATTTCTCAAAAAGCGTTGAAGCAAGGTTTAATCAAGCTATCAGGGACTAATTTAGAATTTAAAACTAATTTAAAGGAAGTCTTAGAGGTCAGGATTATTCCTAAATTGGGTGCTTATTGTTTAGAGATTGTCTATGAACAACCCTCCTCATCAAGTCAAGAGGGAGAAAGATATGCTTTTATCGATTTAGGCTTAAATAACCTAGCTGCTGTTACCTCTAATATTCCCGAATTTCCGCCAACTTTAGTATGTGGAAAAGCCTTAAAATCCTGCAATCAAAAGTACAACAAGACACTAGCTAAACTCAAATCGGAATTACCCAGTCTACAGAAGACCAGTAAAAGAATACAAGGTTTAACTTTAAAGCGTAATTGCCAGGTGGATTATTACCTCCACACCGCTAGTAAATATATTATTGATCAATTACTAGCTCATCAAATTAACCTTTTAGTTATTGGTCATAATCAAGGCGGTCAACAAAACCTTAATATTGGAGATAGAAATAACCAGTCATTCGTAAATATTCCTCATTCAAGGTTTATCGAACAACTTACCTATAAAGCAAATTTAGTAGGAATAGAGGTCAAAACAACTAATGAAAGCTATACCTCTAAATGTAGTTTCTTGGACTTAGAGTCTATTCAAAAGCAAAAAAGCTATTTAGGCAAGAGAATTAAAAGAGGACTATTCAGAAGCTCGTCGGGTTATTTCTATGGAGCAGATATTAATGGTTCCTTAAATATTGGAAGAAAGGTAGTCGGAGAGGCCGCCTTTAGCGGGAATCCGATAGAGAGGTTCGTAGTTAACCCAGTACGGGTCAAAGCGTACAAAGCTAATTCTAGATGCAATATTTGCGGACAGAATTAGTAACTATAAGAATGAATAATAATCAGTTAAATGGTCTATTTTTGGTGCTGCAACCTTGGGAAAAGCTGATGTTATTTCGGCTGATTGTCAGGAATGCACAAAACGGGGTGATATGCGGAAACTTTCGGCATATCCTTACTCTGGTTATTCGGAAAGTTTCTGTATAATTAGGGTCTGCTGAAAGAAGCTGTAACCTTTATCGGAAAAGGCTTTTAGCTTGATTGAGAGTCGCTCAGGTGCCCCTGAATCCGCGCTTAATCGCTTCAAACCCTTGCACTTTCCTTGGCTAGTACAAATGTACCGCAGAGTCGAGCTACCCCCAACCTCACCAGAAAACTTCGAGTTTCCCTCGCAGGGGAAATTATCCCCAGACAATCGTTGGGTTATCATGGCCAATCTAATTCCTTGGTCAGAATTTGAAGAAGAATATGCCCAAAACTTCTCAGAAGAAATGGGTGCACCAGCCAAAACCTTTCGGATGGCATTAGGAGCATTAATCATTAAAGAGAAGTTGGGAACAAGTGATAGGGAAACCGTCGAACAAATTAGAGAGAACCCTTATCTACAATACTTTTTAGGGCTATCGGCTTACAGCAATGAAGCTCCCTTTGAAGCCTCAATGTTAGTCTATTTTCGAGAAAGAATCGGGTCTAATTTAGTCAACCAAGTCAACAAAAAAATGGTCATCAACCAGGGAGGATTAACCGGCTTTCACCGGGGAGAAAAAAAGCCCGAAAAAGAAGAAAAGGGAGAAGAAAAAAATGAGCCAAAAAATCAAGGAAAATTAATTGTAGATGCCACCTGTGCGCCGGCTGACATTAGGTATCCCAATGACTTAGGAATATTAAATCAAGCCAGAGAACAAACCGAAGAAATTATCGACTCCCTCTACGAACCCATCAAAGACAAATTCCCGAAAAAACCGAAAACTTACCGAGAAAAAGCGAGGAAAGCCTACTTAGAAGTGGCCAAAAGACGCAGTCCATCTCAAAAACAACGGAGAAAAGCTATTAAAAAACAACTCCAATATATCAAAAGAAACTTAGCTCATATTGAGCAGTTAATGGCGGTCGGAGCCTCACTTTCTTGGCTGAGTAAAAGGCAGTATAAAATGATGCTAGTCGTGACGGAAGTTTACCGTCAACAGTTATGGATGTGGTCAAATAGAAAACAGAGTATTGAGAACAGAATCGTCAGTTTAACCCAACCTCATGTACGTCCTATTGTCAGAGGAAAAGCTGGAAAACCAGTGGAATTCGGCGCTAAACTGTCAGCAAGCTGTTACAATGGCTATGTATTTTTAGACCGTCTAAGTTGGGATAATTTCAATGAATCTGGGGACTTGAAAGAACAAATAGCAGAATTTAAGCGTTATACGGGCTTTTATCCTGAATCAGTTCATGTAGACAAAATTTATCGGACACGGGAGAATCGAGCCTATTGTCGAGAAAGAGGTATTAGAATGAGTGGACCTCCTTTAGGAAGACCGCCAGCAAATATTAGTAAAGAAAAGAAAAAACAAGCTCTTGAAGATGAAAGAATTCTTAATGCTATTGAAGGGAAATTTGGACAAGCTAAAAGAAGATTTAGCCTCAATCGCGTGATGGCAAAACTTCCCTCAACATCGGAAACAGCCATTGCTATTACTTTTTTAGTTATCAATCTTTCCACCCTGCTTCGGCAGGTTTTTTGGGCTTTTTTATGTCTGAAATGGAAAAACAGCACTTTTTCTCGGTCAATAATTACAATAAGTTATAACTTAGAGATTAATCAACAACTAAAGCTTATGCTTGTAGCTAAGTGAAATCATTGATTAAGAGACCTGTACTTTTCAATAACTTTTTGCCGCAAACCCTAATTAATAGTTGAATTGCAAGAGTAGAAAAAGTAGTAAAATAGTCCAATGCGCGTAAAACATCAACAAAACATGACTACTCTGTTGCAAAAAGCATTCACAGAAATCCAGAAACTGCCAGAGCATCTTCAAGATGAACTTGCTCAACAATTGCTGGAAGACATTGAAAGTGAATTAAAATGGCAGCAAAGCCTTGCCAACGAGGATCTGGAATTGGGAGCTTTAATAACAATGGCACAGGAAGCCCTTATAGAAGAACAAGAGGGGAGAACAGAAGATAAAGGCTTTGGGGAAGAATAAAGTCAGCCAGAACCAAGAGGTTTCGTCAACTTTTTCTAAGTTTGCCGCAAAGGGTACAAGAAACAGCCAAGAAAAATTACGAGATTTGGAAAGAAAATCCATTTCACCCCAGCCTAGAGTTCAAAGAGGTGAAACCAAGAGAAAAAATCTGGTCAGTCAGAGTCGGCATTGGATGGCGAGCATTAGGGATTAAAAAGTCAGATGAAGAAAAGATAGTTTGGTTCTGGGTTGGGTCGCACTCCGAGTATGACAAGATTCTAGGTAAGAATTAGGAGCGATCTAACCAATCACTGCACCCGACCGAGAGTTAGACTAATAATATTATTCAAGGTTGATGATAGCGGGTCAGTGCGATCGTTATCTGTCAATATTCTCCTTTTCAAGGTTTAATTGGGCAATAACTCTATCAATTAAATCACAGCCTTCCCCTACCGATTCAATCCGCGAAAACCGATCGCGCCAAACCGCCGCACCAGTAAAATTCTGACAATACCAAGCCAAATGTTTCCGCGCCTGCCAGATACCGCGTTGTCCCTTATATAGCCATAGCCCCTGTAAATGCTCTTTAGCTAGGCTTAACAGGTCAATAGAGGTGTGTTTCGGCAACTTTTTGCCTGTTTTGAGGTAATAATCGATTTCCCCCACCAAATAGGGATAACCGAGGGTTCCCCGCGAACACATCACCCCATCGGCCCGGGTAAATTCCAAACAATTAATCGCCGCTTCCACAGAAACAATATCGCCATTAGCGATGACAGGAATCGATAAAACCTCCTTCACCCGTTTAATCCATTGCCAATCGGCTGGCCCGTGATAACCCTGTTCCCTAGTGCGTGCGTGCAGGGTCAACATTTGCGCTCCCGCATCTTCCAAACGACGGGCAAAATCGATAATATTAATCTCCTGAGCGTTCCATCCTAAGCGAGTTTTCACCGTTACCGGCACCGATACCGCTCTCACCACTTCCCTAACAATTTGCTCGGCAATTTCTGGCTGTCGTAAAAGTGAAGAACCACCGCCTTTTTTAGTAATTTTATTAACAGGACAACCCATATTAATATCGATGGTCATTGCTCCTTCCTTAACCGCTTTTTCCGCCGCCACAGCCATAAAATCGGGACGGCAATCAAATAATTGCATACTAATTGGTTGTTCTTTGTCCCCGATAACCATTAATTGCGGTAACTCTCGCAGCTGGGAGATTTCTGTCGCATTAACCATCTCCGTATAGAGCATCGAATCGGGAGCAAAGCGTCTCACCAAGCGCCGAAAAACTAAATCGGTGACACCGGATAAAGGTGATTGCAAGACGCGGCTATGTACTTCTAAATTACCGATTTTGAGAGGGGATGAGTAAATAGCCATAGGACCGGTTAAAAAATCAACAGCCAACACCAGCAAACCGAACAATTAGGGGATAGTTCCGTCACTGTTAACATTTTGCCAACCCCTAATATATGCTTAACCGTCATCTTCTAGTCTAAAACTACCTGTATGATGATTGGAGAGGATAGAATCTTATCTCTCCTAAACGAGTAATTAAACAAAAATTTCGCTTTTTTTTATGGATAATCTGCAACTCTGGCAACGTTACCAAGATTGGTTATACTATCACCCTAACCTAGAACTTTATCTCGATGTCAGTCGGATTCCCTTCGATGAGGCTTTTCTCAAAGGTCTAGAAGCAAAATTTGAGCGCGCTTTCCAAGATATGACAGCTTTAGAACAGGGTGCGATCGCCAATCCCGACGAACAGCGTATGGTCGGCCACTACTGGCTGCGCGCTCCTGAACTCGCTCCTAACCAGGAATTGCAGGCCGAAATCACCGAACCCATAGCACAGATTAAAGAATTTGTCAAGAAAATTCACTCCGGAGCAATTAAACCGCCTGATCAAGAAAAATTTAGCCATATTCTCTGTGTAGGCATCGGGGGGTCTGCTTTGGGTCCCCAATTCGTCGGTTCGGCTCTAGCGCCCGATTTTCCCCCCTTAGAGATTGCTTTTATTGATAATACCGACCCCAAAGGCATCGATCGCACCCTAGCCCATTTACCCCTAGCTACCACCCTCGTTATCGTCACCAGTAAATCCGGCGGCACTCCCGAAGCGAGAAACGGAATGTTAGAAGTCCGCAACGCTTACGAACAACAAGATTTAGACTTTCCGCAACACGCGGTCGCCGTCACCATGCCTGGTAGCCAACTGGACAAATACGCTCAAGATTGGCTAACTCGTTTCCCCATGCAGGATTGGGTCGGTGGTCGTACATCAGAACTATCCGCCGTCGGTCTTCTCCCGGCCGCTTTGCAGGGTATCGACATTGATGAAATGTTAGCCGGGGCCAAAGAAATGGACATCGCCACCCGCATCCATAACCTGAAAAAAAATCCTAGCGCCCTACTAGCCCTAGCTTGGTATCATGAGGGCAACGGCAAGGGAGAGAAAGATATGGTGATTCTGCCCTACAAAGACAGTCTCTATCTCTTTAGCCGCTATCTGCAACAACTGGTAATGGAGTCCCTCGGTAAAGAAAAAGACCTCGATGGTAAGACGGTGTACCAAGGTATCGCCGTCTATGGTAACAAAGGTTCCACCGACCAACACGCCTACGTCCAACAATTACGCGAAGGTGTTCCCAATTTCTTCGCTACTTTTATTGAAGTGTTAAAAGACCGGCAAGGAGATTCCATCGAAGTGGAAACCGGCTCCACTGCTGGCGATTTCCTCTCAGGATTACTGCAAGGTACTCGACAAGCTTTATACGAAAATAGTCGCCACTCTATCACTATCACGATCCCAGAGGTTACTCCTCGTCAGGTGGGGGCCTTAATCGCCCTCTACGAACGGGCCGTTAGTTTCTATGCTAGTTTAGTTAACATTAACGCCTACCATCAACCCGGGGTAGAAGCGGGGAAAAAAGCCGCCGCTTCCATTCTGGATTTACAAAGAAAAATCGTGCAAGTTGTTCGGGAAACGGGGACTTCTCTTGACCTAGCCACTCTAGCAGCCAAAATCGGCGCTAGTGACCAAGTTGAAGCTATCTATAAAATTGTCCGTCATCTCAACGCTAATCGGCGCAGTTTAACTATTACCGGCGATTTAAGCAAACCGGAAACGATCCAAATCTCTACCCGCTAATCAGTTATCAGTTATCAGTTATCAGATGTAAGTTTTAAGTTAATTAGTTAGTTAGTTGGCTCTCCTCGACTTTGTGTGATAATCAGTGCTGATCATTCGTAGGAGTCTTGCCAGACAAGGCTTTAAAGACTATATTTCCCGAAAATTATCGGCTGCATCTCCTATATGTGACTTTCCCTCACCTATTGGTGAGCAGCAGCAGTTATTCAAAGAGGGCGAAGGCAATTCGCCCCTACAATAATATGATTGCGCCAATGGTAGGGGCGCACCGCGTGCCATTGGTGTCAACTTAAGGGAAGAGGTTCCCATATTTGTCGATGGAGAGCCTCTTTCTCTCGATGTCGCTGACGTTCAGCTTTAATCAGTCCAAAAAGTTGAGCGCGTTCGGCTAAATAGCTTATTACATCTGGGTTTTCGCCCCGAAAGAAAGCCTTCGCTACATAGTAAAGGCTTCTAAAAACCATCTCGACAGAAATTTTTTCTTGCGGCTGATGGAGAGCTACAGCCACATCTTGAACTATCTGAGTGAGAACAGTATAGAAAATCAAGGTAGTGAGAATTTGGATTTGTACGCCGTTAGTGTGTCCAACCCATAAATAGGCCAGTCCTAAGAGTCGCTTAGTTAAGAGAAAAGCTTCTTCTATCTGCCATCTTCTTCTATACAAATCACCAACTTCCTCAGCAGATAGTTGTTCAGAATCAAGCACATTTTTCAAATAATCATACCAAGTATTTCCCCAAAGAACTGAGACTAATCTGACGGTCGAATGGCAAGGATTAGGGCGATACTGACCGAGGGTAATAATCTCATCTCGGTAAAGTTTTCCTGCGGACAAAACTTGCTTTATTTGGTAAGATGTTTTCCCCCTCATGCGGGTAAGAAAATATTTTCCTTCCTTAGTAAATTGGTCAAACCACGGAAAACTAAAAAAGCCTAGGTCAACGACTAGCAAGCCTGATGTAGGTAGCTCATTTATTAATTGTTCTGCCCATACTTTATCGTTACATCTCTCATTTTTCTGATACCATCCTGTCACAGGTACTTGCGTAAATGCCTCAACAATCATCATTATTCTTCCAGCCAATTTCCCAGATTCTTTCTCGGAAGCTTTCAGCTTTTTCCTCAGCTGCTCTAGGGTTGAGCCATCGGCTATCCAAATAACACTGAATTTTTATCTCACCTTTTGCCATTTCTCAGCTAGGCTAATTTTCCCTGACATTTCTTTTCTTTTTTCTCAAATATTTCTCAGCAGCAATACCAAGATTTCCTTAGGTAAGCTCATCAATCTTTTGGATACAGCTTGCTTACTTACTTTTAGAGGTTCTACCCAGAGTAATCCTTCCTCTTTTAAGACTCTTACAGCTTCACTTAATCCCGCTATCTGGCGATAGACTAAGCTTACCAATAAGGCGACCACCACGGGTAAGGTTAATAATCTATCTCTCATGATTTTTTCATGATTTCCTCGCATATATTTTAGCGGCGTAAATAATCTTGGCTCTAGGTATTTTTTAAGTTCTTCTATTACTTGTGGGATTTCTGGGCTTGGGCATTGATGTGGTCGCCGCAAATCTGGATTCCCCTGTTTTCTCGGTCGTTGCTTAGAGCGCTTTTTCACTGACCCACCTCTGACTTCTCCGCCTTATTTTACCATTTTTTACTGCCTTCCTCTTGGATAATCAGCTACTTTTTATAATTAAGCTTCTTGCTTAAGTTGACACCAATGACCGCGTGCGCCCAAAATCTCCTCTAGATATTTCGACAAAATTGAGATGCACCCAAATTATCCCTATTCTTCTTCCTTCCACACAAAAACCAGAAGAGCCAATACTTTAACTGCCTAGTTTTGATGTTAGCGATCGCATCTTCGCCATGACAAGGGGTAAGATTGCTTTGGGGGGGTTTTTAGTGGAAAAAGAAGGGTTAACGCGGAAAGCATCCCCCTCTTTTCGTAGTTCCCCCTCTCCTCGTAGGTTAGGGGGTAAGGTCATAACAATCCGTTGCCAAAACCGACTTTTCAGAATATAATACAGAAGAGTAGTCATTCATCGCTCCGATTAGTTAAGATGATATTACATGACTAATAATATTGACCATGATCGCTTATTTAAGGAGTTAATTTCCACCTTTTTTGTTGAATTTATCGAGTTATTTTTTCCTGAATTGATGGATTATTTAGATAGGGACTCGATTACTTTTTTAGACAAAGAAGTATTTACCGATGTCACGGAAGGAGAAAGACATGAAAGCGATTTAGTCGCACAAGTTAGGTTTCGCGGAAAAGAATCTTTCTTTCTGATTCATGTAGAGGCACAGGAAAGTTCCCGAAAGTGGTTTAATCGGCGAATGTTTACTTATTTTGCTCGCTTTCATGAGAAATTTGTCTTACCGATTTATCCGATTGTAATTTTTTCTTATTCAAAGCCAAAAAGAGAAGCGATTAGTCAGTATGTGGTCGATTTTCCTGATTTTAAGGTCTTAGAATTTAACTATCAAGTAGTGCAATTAAATCGATTAAATTGGCGAGATTTTCTCAATCAGACGAATCCGGTTGCTTCAGCTTTGATGGCCAAGATGAACATTGCCGAGAAAGAGCGAGCCAAAGTTAAGGCGGAATGTCTGCGCTTGTTAATTACTTTAAGGTTAGATGCGGCGAGAATGCAATTAATTTCCGGATTTATTGATACATATCTCAATCTAAATCCAGTGGAAGAGATACAATTTCAAGAAGAGATTAGCACATTTAGTCAACCCGTACAGGAGGGAGTTATGCAAATTACCACCAGTTGGATGCGTCAAGGTATCGAACAAGGTATTGAACGCGGTATCGAACGGGAAAAAACATTGATTCTTCGTCAAATTAACCGAAAGTTAGGGGAGATTAATCCTTCATTGGAAACTAAAATTATGGAGTTAAGTATTGATGATGTCGAAGTATTAGCAGAAGCTTTATTCGATTTCTCTACGGTTGAAGATTTAATCAATTGGTTAAATACTTTAACTGCCTAGTTTTGACGTTAGTGATCGCCTCTTCGCAACAACCCGCTAAAATTGTCATTATCAGGGAGTAATTGAGAACCGAGAAAACGGGTTTCTTAAAGAAACCCGTTTTCTGGACTTATGGCGATTGATTTTGCTCAATCTGATGGCTTGAGTCAAGTTAATCAGGTGGCTGGTGCGAGAAATCAAGGTTTAACCGCACCGAATTTAATTTGATTTTCTCTGATTCATGAATAAACCTGATGATAAGCATATTTTATATTCTATTGACGGTAGAAAAAAACGCTTTCAAAATGGTAGAGACGGTTAATTGATGATTTGACAGTCTTCAAGCCTAACCTCGACTGGCTGCGGTTGCGGAAAACAGGCTGACTCGACTGAATAAATAATATTGAAGCAGCTTGTGGGCAATGTCCACCCTACACCACTTACCAGGAACCCTTGCATTATGTCTCGCCAAACTAATCTCAACCAGTCCGTAGTTTTCCTCGATGCTGGTATTACCGATTATCAAACCCTCCAAGCTGGGGTAATTCCAGAAGTCGCCACCGTTATTCTCTCTGCCAAGGAAGACGGAATCGAACAAATCACCGCTTTTTTACAACAAAATCCCCAGATTACCACCATTCACCTCGTCTCTCATGGTGCGCCAGGATGCTTATATTTAGGGAATTGTCAACTTAATTTAACAAATATTTACGATTGCCGCCAACAGTTACAGAATTGGGCAAAGATTAATCGTATTCTACTGTACGGTTGTCAGGTAGCGGCGGGAGATGCAGGAGAAGAATTTATTGAGAAGTTGCATCAGTTGACAGGTGCGACGGTGATGGCTTCAGCGACACCTACGGGAAGTAGTAAATGGGGAGGAGATTGGGATTTAGAGGCAATAGTTTCTCGCACTGAAAGTGAGCAAAATTTGAATATTTCCTTGGCGTTTGATGGGGAGACTTTAGCGACTTATGAGGGAGTATTTGCTCTTTCTTTAGTTGGAAGGTGGGATCGTTTAAGCTATGCTAAGGCGGTGACAGTAGTAGGTAACTACGCCTACGCGGTGGGGGATACACTGGAAATCATTGATATTAGTAATCCCAGTGACCCGATTTTCAAGGGGAATTACGATATTTCCGATGGTCAAGATGTACAAATAGTCGGTAGCTATGCTTATGTAGCTGATTTGTATTCAGGACTGACAATCATCGATATCAGTAACCCAGATACTCCCACCTTTGTCAGTAATTATGATACTTCTGCCAATTCTTATGATGTGGAAATAGTAGGCAACTACGCTTATGTGGCTGATGGAGGGTTGCTAATCATCGACATTAGCAACCCAGCCGCTCCCACTTTTGTGGATATTGCTTATACTTCTGACCTTCCTTATGATGTGGAAATAGTCGGTAACTATGCTTATGTAGCTGATTATTGGTCACCAGGACTGCAAATCTTCGACATTTTCAACCCAGCCGCTCCCACTCTTGTGGGTAATTATGATACTTCTGGCAATGCTGAGGATGTGGAAATAGTAGGCAACTACGCTTATGTGGCTGATGGAGGGGGTGGACTACAAATCATCGACATCAGCAACCCAGCCGCTCCCACTCTTGTGGGTAATTATGATACTTCTGGCCTTGCTTATGATGTGGAAATAGTCGGCAACTACGCTTATGTAACTGATTATTTGGATTGGTCAGGACTGCAAATCATCGACATCATCGACATCAGCAACCCGACTACTCCCACTCTTGTGGGTAATTATGATGGTATTGGCTATGCTTATGATGCGGAAATAGTCGGTAACTACGCTTATGTGGCTACTAATGGGGTTTCATCACTGGAAATCATCGATATCAGTAACCCAGCCGCTCCCACTTTTGTGAGTAATTATGATCCTTCTGGCAATGCTGAGGATGTGGAAATAGTCGGTAACTACGCTTATGTAGCTGATGAGTCTTCAGGACTGCAAATCTTCGATATCAGCAACCCGACTACTCCCACTCTTGTGGGTGATTATGATGGTATTTCTGTCTCTGCTTATGATGCGGAAATAGTCGGTAACTACGCTTATGTGGCTACTAATGGGTCTTCATTACTGACAATCATCGATATCAGTAACCCAGCCGCTCCCACTTTTGTGAGTAATTATGATACTCCTTTTTATGGCCTTGCTGAGGATGTGGAAATAGTCGGTAACTACGCTTATGTAGCTGATTATTGGTCAGCAGGACTGCAAATCTTCGATATCAGCAACCCGACTACTCCCACTCTTGTGGGTAATTATGATGGTATTTCTGGCTATGCTTTAGGTGTGCAAATAGTAGGCAACTACGCTTATGTGGCTAATGAGGTTTTAGGACTGCAAATCATCAACATCAGCAACCCAGCCGCTCCCACTCTTGTGGGTAATTATGATACTTATGGCAATGCCTCAGGTGTGGAAATAGTCGGCAATTACGCTTATGTAGCTGATGGGCAGTCAGGACTGACAATCATCGATATCAGTAACCCAGCCGCTCCCACTTTTGTGAGTAATTATGATACTTCTGGCTTTGCTTCTGATGTGCAAATAGTAGGCAACTATGCTTATGTAGCTGATGGGTCAGGACTGCAAATCATCGACATCAGCAATCCAGCCGCTCCTACCCTTGTGGATAATTATATTACTTCTGGCTATGCTGAGGGTGTGGAAATAGTAGGCAACTACGCTTATGTAGCTGCTGGTGAAGACGGATTCCAAATTATTGATGTGAGCGACTTCAATAACCCATCGCCTTTACCAAGTGTCACCTTAGCAGTTTCCAGCACCAGTGTTACTGAAGATGGAACAACTAATTTAGTTTACACTTTCACCCGCACAGGAGACACAACCAATCTTTTGACGGTCAATTTTACAACAGTCGATGATACAGACTGGTGGAAAACAGCCATCTTTAATACAGATTACAGTCAAACTGGTGCAGCCAGTTTCCCAAGTTTCCCAAGTGAAACAGGGACAGTGACTTTCGCTGCTAATTCTGCGACTGCAACTGTAACAATTGACCCCACAGCAGATACCACAGTTGAAGATGACGAAACCGTCAGCTTAACCCTCACTTCTGGGACTGACTATACAGTTGGGACAACTACTCCAGTGACGGGGATGATTCTCAATGATGATACCAGTGTTACTCTTCAGGTTGTTCCTAGTCTTGTTACCGAAGATGGGACAAGCAACTTAGTTTACTACTTCTACCGCGACGGTGTAACAACCAATGCTTTGACAGTTAACTATACAGTTGGGGGTACAGCTACCTTTAATACAGATTACAGTCAAACTGGTGCAGCCAGTTTTACCAGTACAACAGGGACAGTTACTTTCGCCGCTAATGCTACTACTGCTACCGTAACAATTGACCCGACAGCAGATAATATGGCTGACCCGGATGAAACTGTAACTTTAACCCTCGCGACCGGGACTGGTTATACAGTGGGGACGACCACCACTGTGACGGGAACAATTAATGACGATATCAACCCCCCTACCCCCACTTTCATCAGCAAATATGATACTTCTGGATGGGCTTTTGGTGTAGAGGTAGTGGGAAATTACGCTTATGTGGCTGACTATAATTCAGGACTGCAAATAATCGACATCAGCAATCCCGCATTACCTACTCTTAAGAGTAATTATGATACTGACGACGCTTGGGATATCGAAGTAGTCGGGAATTACGCATATCTAGCTGATGGGGGTTCAGGACTACAAATCATCGACATCAGTAATCCTAATAATCCCACTTTCATCGGTAATTATGACAATTTTAGTGCAGTCGTTGATGTGCAAGTAGTGGGGAATTACGCATATTTGGCTAATGGGAATTCATTACTGCAAATCATCGACATCAGCAATCCCACCAACCCCACATTAAAAGGCAGTTATGATGATAGTTCTGGCTTTGCTGATGGTGTACAGGTAGTGGGTAATTATGCTTATGTGGCTGATTATTTTTCAGGACTGCAAATCATTGACATCAGCAATCCCACCAACCCCACATTAAAAGGTATTTACGATACTCCTGGCTATCCTCGTGACGTAGAAGTAGTGGGAAATTATGCTTATGTAGCTGATTATAATTCAGGACTGCAAATCATCGACATCAGCAATCCCACCACCCCCACCTTAAAAGGCAGTTATTATGGTTCTGGCGAAGCTACTGATGTGCAAGTAGTGGGAAATTATGCTTATGTAGCTGCTGGGTATTCAGGACTGCAAATCATCGACATCAGCAACCCTACTAATCCCACTATAAAAGGTAATTATCAAAACTACTATGACTATGCTTTTGATGTGAAAGTAGTCGATAATTATGCCTATGTGGCTGCTCGTGCAGGCGGATTGCAGATTATTGATGTGAGTGACTTCAATGATGTCAATGAATCTCCCACAAATCTCACCCTATCCAACAACAGCGTCGCGGAAAACTCACCCATCAATACCCCCATCGGTAACTTCACCACTACTGACCCCGATACCGGTAATACCTTCACCTATGGCTTAGTTACTGGTATAGGTTCCACTGATAACAGTCTCTTCACCATCGACGGAAACCAACTCAAAACTAACGCTATTTTCGACTACGAAACTAAGAATAATTACAGTATCCGGGTTAAGACTACAGACCAAGGCGGTTTATTTTATGAAAAACAACTCACCGTCAGTGTTACCAATATTCGAGAACAAGGGATCTCTATTGATAAAAACGCGATTACTTTCGGGACTCCCCTCTCACAATATCGTCAAGGTTGGAGTAACAGTAACCTAGTTCGTCCCAAATTTGCTGATACATTCCGATACATTGACATCACCAATACAGGAGTTAACGCCGAAGATATTCTCGCCATTTCCAACATAGAAGTTAAAGCCTCCAATGTTACCACTAACGCTGATTTCAGTCAGGGAGATATCTTACTCAATCCGGGACAAACTTGGCGTGTTCAATTAACTTATGCACCCACCGCAGCGCGAGAAAGCTTTAACCTCAATGATGGTTTAGTTATTCACAGTAACGCTATCAATAACACAGCCTATAATGTCGCCTTAACTGGTAAATCAACCTTTAACAGCGATATTACTTACAATGGTAAAGTAGATCGGGGTGACTTAGCACCATTACAAGCCGCTTTCAACAGTAGTATTGGTAGTCCTAAATACGATCCCACTGCTGATATTAATGGAGACGGTGGAATCAATTTAGGTGACTTCTTAGTCTTAAATTCTGACTACGGACTAAGCTTGTTCTAACCTAATTTATAGCAATGAAAAGTGTAGAGTTTAGGGTGCGTTAGGTCAAAAAAATAAAATTAACAATCCGCTGTAACGCACCACCTCTATCATTCAATTTATGCGTTACCCTATCGCTCACACAGCCTACGAGTGCCACGAGTAATCTACAACCTGATTTAGTCTTATCCATTCACAAATTGACAGAAAATTATGCCTAATTTAGCCGTTGAATTTAATCTGAGGGAAGACATCGCAGGAACCCCCAGTGGATTCCTTAATCAAAATAATCCCTTAAATATAGGCGATCGCTTTTTTGTTCAAGTCTTAATGAGGGATATTCATAGTAATCCTATCGGATTAACTGGTAGTGCTATCAATCTCAATTTTGAAGCCAACAAAATCCAAAATATTGACATTCCTTTTAATCCAGTTGATGATAACAGTCCCTTAGTTACTGCTAACTTTACTCTCTTTCGGGGAGGAACCTTAAATAACATTAATGGGACAATTACCGACTTAGGGGGAGCATCTTTTCCTGATGCCGGTTTAGGTTCAATCTTGGGACTGAATCAACTAGAACAATTTAGCTTAATGCACTTTCAAGTTATCGGAAAAGGTAGCTCTAATTTAATCCTAAATGTAGATTTGAGTCAAACAAATTTTGCTGATGGAACCTTAGCCGCTAATGATCCAACTAATCTAAGTCAATTAATTCAAATTGTCCCTATTGTCCCCGCCAATGACCCTGTAACTATACCTGAACCCAGTCTAAATATAGGTTTATTTATCCTACTAGGCGTTATACCTGTTCTCAAGAAACAGTATGCCAAAAGAGTGTAGATTGCCTGTTTGCGGCTATCAATTCCGTCAAAAAAACACGCATCAACAATCCGCCGTAACGCACCACCTCTATTATTAAATCGGTGCGTTACGCTATTGTGCTTCATACCCTACGGGTAAGCAGACAACTCCAATGAACCAAACAACCGCTAATTATGATGAACCTTGGAAAGAAGCATTAACCTAGAAAACGGGTTTCTTGAAGAAACCCGTTTTCTGAAAAAGCGTTTCGCTGACAAACTCTATTGTTATCAGTTACCAGTTATCAGTTATCAGTGACTAACCGGAAGCAAGTAGCAATCCCTTTGCTATAATAGTCATGGCACACCTGAAAACGAAAGCGACTACAGGGAAGCTGCCACAACGGGAACAGTGGAAATGGAAGTTAATCAGGGGGTTGTATGAGAAAGAGGTCGAGAGGGAGCAGATAATTAAGCTGTTTGAAATCATCGACAATATGATGACTTTATCAACTGAATTGCAGTTAAGTTGAGAGAGTAAAATCAAACAATTTGAGGAGGAAAGAACCATGTCTTTAATAAGTAATATGGAGTTACGAGGAAGGAAAATTGGGGCGTTAGAAAATAGCCGGGATGACATAAAAACAGTTTTAACTGTGCGATTTGGAGAGATTTCTTCAGAAATTGAAGAGATAATCGACAAAATTACTAACCTTACTATCTTAGAAGAGCTACTACAATTAGCAGTTACCGCCAATTCTCTTCAAGAATTTAAGCAGTCTTTAACAAGAATTTAATAACGTCTTTTGCTGTTATAATTGCCTTAAATGTTAACGGTAATTTTGATAAAAAAAGAAACTAAGTTTTATGTCTTACCTCCAACGACTTGCCACTCCTAATGATAAAAACGCACTCGCTTCTCTCTGGCGTTTTTTTGCTGTTGAACGGGAAAAAGCTGATCCGTCAATGGGAATTAAATCTGATTTTGATTTTGCCAAATATGTCGGCTATCAGTTGAGCAAACCGCTCTCTTTCTGCTTTGTTTTAGAGTACGAACAGGAGTTAGTTGGATTTCTCTCTATTTACTTTTATGATGAAGCACCTCCGCCGCAAATTAAGGAAGAATTGGAGATGCTAGAAAATCCATTTATCCCGCGTCGAGTTGGAGCAGTATTGGGTTTATATGTGGAAAAAAAGCACCAGCATCCGCCAACAATTAAGCTTTTAATTGACGCAGCTTTAAAGAAAGCAGCAGAATTACAAGTAACTGATATAGATCTATTAGTTTCTATTGAGCAGACAGGAATTCACGCTTTATTAAAAAGGTACGGCTTCACCGAATCAGCCATTCAATATACTAAACACTTTCAAGTTACTGGAGACAATTTACCGAGTTTACATCCCGCTTTTGGGGAACACCAGCAGCTTGATCTTGCTACCAACCAAGCAATTCCTTTACGAGACCCGCTGACCAATGAAATAGCCAAAAATCTACAAGGAGAAACGATTTATTTAGAACCCCTACAAGATGCAGCGGGCAAAATATTAAAAAGTTCTCGCGGCTTACCTATTTATCCCCTTCCCTTGCGAGATCCCCAGACACACAAATGGGTATTTGATCAAACAGGAAAGTTAGTCCTATGTCCTGTATTGCGGAATGAAAAAGGAGAAATTATTGAGAGGGATGGACTCCCTCAATTTCAGTCACCAGTATATGAATATGAAACTGGAAAATTGTCTCTTAAGCGAGATGAAATAGGAAATTATTGTTTTGCTAAACCTTAAGATAACACCTCAGCTATCTGAGTGGAGCTTAGCGAAACGAAGAATCTCCCAGAACATTAGACCTCAACCTAATATTATCTTGAGACTATCGAATCAAAATATCCAAAACCTCAGATAAATTTGACATAATCTTAGGTTTTATGGATATTGTAGTTGTCTCTTGTCTTTTTTCTCCTCCTGTCTCGCAGTTTCCTCACCTAACGGAAGATTTTTGATTTTTGCAGAAGATCTAATAAATTTTCACAACTCGATCGCTACAACTATCCGGCCAACAACTACAATAACTCTAGCATCTGTGTCAAAAAAGGCCTATCTATGCAACTTTCGCCCCAAGAAAAAGATAAATTACTCATTTTCACAGCGGCACTGCTCGCCGAAAGACGCAAAAATCGCGGTATCAAGTTAAATTATCCCGAAGCGATCGCCTATATTAGCGCCGCCATCCTCGAAGGTGCCAGGGAAGGTCGTAGCGTGGCTGAATTGATGAGTTACGGCACGACTTTATTAACTCGCGAGGAGGTAATGGAAGGTATCCCGGAAATGGTTACGGAAGTGCAGATCGAAGCGACTTTTCCCGATGGTACTAAATTAGTTACCGTTCACAATCCCATTCATTAACAGGAGATTTTTAGCAGTTATGATTCCGGGAGAAATTATCACACCATCTGGAGCGATCGAGATTAATGTCGGTCGCGAGACCCTGCGTATTTCTGTGGCTAATACAGGCGATCGACCGATTCAAGTGGGTTCCCACTATCATTTTTATGAAGTTAATCAGGCACTGGAGTTCCAGCGCGAATTAACCAAAGGAACCCATCTGAATATTCCCGCGGGTACATCAGTTCGATTTGAACCGGGAGACACGAAAGAAGTGGAATTAGTTGCCATTGCGGGAACTGAAGAAATTTATGGCTTTAATGGTTTGATTAATGGTTCCCTCAAGGGTAAGAAAAAGAAAAAGTAAGGCCTTGACGGAAAAATTATCACAGTTTTATCGCTCAATTATGGTAACATCAAGGCAACGATAACTAATTCTTTCCAAGACTATGACGACGGTAAAAATTGGCATCATTGGCGGCAGTGGTTTGTATAAAATGGATGCCCTCAAGGATGTGCGGGAAGTATCCCTCGATACTCCTTTTGGTTCTCCTTCCGATGCTTTAATTCTCGGGACTTTAGAGGGAACCGAAGTCGCCTTTTTAGCGCGTCATGGCAGAAGTCACCATTTTTTACCGACCGAATTACCCTTTCGAGCTAATATTCATGCCCTCAAACAATTAGGAGTTGAATATATTATTTCTGCTTCGGCCGTTGGTTCCCTAAAAGCGGAAGTTAAACCCCTAGATTTAGTCATTCCCGATCAATTTATTGACAGAACTAAAGAGAGAATGGCGACTTTTTTTGGGGAAGGAATTGTTGCCCACGTCGCCTTTGGTGATCCCGTTTGTCCCCAATTAGCAAACATTTTAGGGGATGCCGTCGCTAGTTTAAACCTACCGGAAGTTACCCTGCATCGGGGTGGTACATACCTCTGTATGGAGGGACCGGCTTTTTCTACCAAAGCGGAATCAAATCTCTATAGAAGTTGGGGTGCAACCGTGATCGGTATGACCAATTTAACCGAGGCAAAATTAGCCCGAGAAGCGGAAATTGCCTACGCTACCTTAGCTCTAGTTACCGATTACGATTGTTGGCATCCCGATCACGATCATGTCACTGTGGAAATGGTGATCGAAAATCTACACCATAACGCTATTAATGCCCAAAAAGTTATCCAAGAAACGGTGCGCCGTCTGGTAGCTAATCCTCCCGTTTCTGCCGCTCATTCTGCCCTTAAATACGCTATTCTTACCCGTCTAGATTCTGTTCCCGTCGCCACTAAAGAAAAATTAGCTCTCTTTTTGAAAAAATATCTTGAAGAAATAGAGAAATAGTCGAGAAAAGTCGCCGATGAACCTAGAAATGGGTCATTTTTCTCGCTGTTATCCAGACGATCAATTTGACCCTTAACGAAGGCAGGGGGCAGGAGGCAAAAGGTAAAAGGCAAAAGGCAGCTTTGTTCTCCCCACACCCGACACCCCACACCCCACACCCTGTCCCCACGAAAAACTTTTTGCCGCAAACCCTAACTAGCTAGATATTCTCTGATGTTGCCCCTGCGTTTTCTTAATTTAGCGATCGCTTCTCGTTCGATCTGACGGACGCGTTCACGACTGATATTGAGTCGAACTCCTATTTTCGCTAAGGTGAGGGGCTGCCCATTATCTAAACCAAAACGCAGAGAAATCACTTCTTTTTGTTGAGGGGTGAGGTCTGCCATCAGTTTTTCTAAGTCCACCTGGAGGGAAGAATGGGCAGTGTAATCTTCCGGGGAAAGTCCCGTATCTTCCAAGAGTTCCCCTAATTCCGTGTCTTGATTGTCCCCCACCTTTAAGTCAAGGGAAAGGGGTTGACGGGACCTTTCCAAGTAGTCTCGCACCTGTTTGGGAGTTAGGTCTAATTCCTCGGCTAATTCGGCAATGGTGGCAGCGCGACCTTTATCTTGAGCTAGTTGACGCTGGGCCTTTTTGATTTTATTCAGTTTTTCGGTGATGTGGATGGGCAGACGGATGGTGCGACTTTTTTCTGCGATCGCCCGGGTGATGGCTTGCCGAATCCACCAATAGGCATAGGTGGAAAAGCGATAGCCTTTAGTGGGATCGAATTTTTCCACACCTCTTTGCATCCCAATCGTTCCCTCTTGGATTAAGTCCAATAGATCTAGATTGCGTTTTAGGTATTTTTTAGCGACGGAAACCACTAGACGCAGGTTCGCTTCTACCATCTTGCGTTTGGCGAAATCCCCTGCCCCTAATTCTCGACGCAGTTGTTCTTCACTAATTTCCGCCGCTTCTGACCACTGGCGATCGCTAGGTTCCCCGCCGAGTTTAGCTTTTAGGGATTCCTTGATTTTTTCCAGAAAAATTAATCTTTGTACCTGTTTCGCGTAGAGAATTTCTTCTTCATGGCTGAGAAGGGGAACTCGGCCAATTTCTCTGAGATAGGCGCGAACTGGATCGGTGGGGTTTTTCGAGGTTTTCATGAGTGCGCGTCGATTGAGGGTTGATATTCAGGGATTGAGGGCGTTTTTCAGATCGCTTCCCCAGGGGCAGTTAAGGAGATGCTATCAGGGTTTTTTCTAGTTTTGTAAAGAGATCAGTAAGTGATTACTCAAGGATAGAGAGGAATTTAATTGACGATTTAATTGCCTCTATAGTCCTGTTTTCAGCTAGATATAGAGTTTTTGGGCATAAATGGCAAGTAGTAAGAACCTTGGTTATTTAACTAATATTACAACAATTATTAAATATTGTAAAGTTTATGAGAGAAAAAAATATCCCTCTCAGGAACGCACCGATGAAGAGGAGGTTTGAGTATCTCTACTCATAGATTACCCAGAGGTTTCCCATCAGGATGCAATCTAGATGACAAAATGTGCAATTTTCTCATCTAGCGATCGCAGCATGAGCGGTGAGGGGAGTGGGAAGTATTTTCAGTCAACAGTGAACAGTAAACAGTAATCAGTAATCAGTGAACTGAAAACTCTCAAGAAACACATTCACCAGTAGAGGAATGAGGAACGGTTTTGAAACCTAGAGCCTGAGCCTTTTTCTCAAGATAAGAAAGGGTGCGTTGACGATACTTTTGTTCGTAAGCATCAATACTGGTAACAACATAACCGGGCTGCATCTCAATTTGGTCGAAATATCTATCTATATGACAGGGCGCACGCAGTTCGATCAACTCACTGACCACAGTGCGCCCCTACCATTGGCGCAATAATATTATTGTCGGGGCGAATTGCCTTCGCCCTCTTTGAATAACTTCTGCTGCTTACCATAAGTAAGTACCTAAGCAAAATTAATTACACATCTAAGCCGTCAGACTTCGGCGTGAGATCAGTAGTTCCACCAGGGTGAGAGCATCTCAAACGCTATTGACAATTGGCCAATTTTGTGATCTGCGTGGGCATTTTAAGTGATACCATTCAATCAGAATAGTTACGAAATCGAGCCATTTGATCGCAAATTCTCCTCAAATATGCCTGAATCGTGGGTAAGCAACTCAGATAAAGTTCCGAAAATTTTTTGATTTATGCAAGAAATCTAAAGATGTTAGTACGGCTCAAATTTTATGAGAATACATTAAGCGACTACCAAAACCAAAAGGGTAACAGGCAATTCGTCGCTCACCCGCAAGGGGTGAAACTCCTCATTGCCGCGATGCAACTTCCCCACCCCGCTAGGAGTCCTGGTGGGGACTGACGCAGGATTGTTCACCCTAATTTCGGTAAACCCATACTATAGTTCTGCACTCTGGCGTTGAGATTATAGCTAATTTCCCCTTTTTGCAGGAGAGAACGGATAAAATGTTCTAGATCTGAACCGATGCGACGGAGATTATATTCGCTCAGTTCTTCCCCATTGTAGGATTCTACCAATTCATCGAACTTACTATAAACCTTATTGAGAGCCACTTCTTCCCAATTAAATTCATTATCGGGATCCACATCAAGAGTCAAGACATTGTTACTCTCGATTAATTGATTATTTTTTACTTCAGCCGTATAAATGCGAATATGACGGGTCGTGGATTTTAACAGCATGGAATCTTCAAGGTAAGTTAGACGCTATCTCTAAGATTTTGCCATGATTTGCGGCAATGGGGAAATGGGGTGTGGGGTGTGGGGAAGTGGGGAAGTGGGGTAGATAGGGAAGTGGGGAAGTGGGGTAGATAGGGAAGTGGGGAAGTGGGGTAGATAGGGAAGTGGGGAAGTGGGGTAGATAGGGAAGTGGGGAAGTGGGGAAGTGGGGAAGTGGGGTAGATAGGGAAGTGGGGAAGTGGGAAATGGGGAAGTGGGGAAGTGGGGAAGTGGGGAAGTGGGAAATGGGGAAGTGGGGAAGTGGGAAGTGGGGAAGTTGTCTCATCACCCCAAAACCCTATCACCCCAAAACCCTATCACCCCAAAACCCTATCACCCCAAAACCCTATCACCCCAAAACCCTATCACCCGAACAATGTTTACGGATCGACCGGAAACGTGATACTATGATAGGTTGCAGTGTTTAAGCAGAGATCACGAGTCCTATGGCCTTAACCCAGACCAAAAAACAAGAACTAATCAGCCAATATCAGGCCCACGAAACCGATACAGGATCATCGGAGTTACAGGTAGCTTTCTTAACCGAGAGAATCAACCAACTGACCGAACACCTGAAAGCTAACCCAAAAGACCACGCTTCCCGCCGGGGATTACTCCAGATGATCGGTCGTCGTCGGGGACTGTTAACCTACATTCAGAAGAAAGATCAACAACGTTATCAAACCCTGATTGGTCGTCTCGGAATTCGCCGTTAAGCTTACCCCCTTTGCATCCCTACCATGGCCTCTGAATCGAAATCGACGGAGAAAAAAGAGCGTCTCCCCTTTGAGCCGCGCCAAAATAAGCGAAAACCCCCGAAAATTGCCCCTAGTCCCGTGCCACCGCCCCTAAAAAATCGCTCCGAGGAAACCAGCTTAAAGGCGATTCCCCAAGTGGTCAGTCAACGGATGGCCAAACGGATGGCGGTATTTTGTGGCATTCCGACAGTATTGGGGATAACTTCCTTTTTTGGCTTCTACTGGATTATTAGCCACAATCTTCTCGAAATCCCTTCCTACGTCGCCATGCTCGTCAGTTTAAGCCTATTTGGTCTAGGTTTCATCGGTCTGAGTTATGGCATCTTCTCCGCTTCTTGGGATGAGGATCGGGTGGGGGATTGGCTAGGATGGCAAGAATTTCAAGCTAATTTTGGCAGAACGATCGCCGCTTGGCGGTCGGGCAAAAAAGAAGTGGAAGAAAAATAGACAACCGCTAGAAATCGTCAACAATAGAGATTAAAGGAAAAAAATAACAAGGTTAATGCCATGATTGTTGTCATGAAAGTTGGTTCCCCGGAAATTGAAATCGAGCGCATCGGTGCCGAATTCGAGGCATGGGGATTAAGTCCCGAAAAAATCGTCGGTAAGCATAAAGTTGTCATCGGTTTAGTCGGAGAAACCAGGGAATTAGACCCCCTACAAATCCAAGAATTAAGCCCTTGGATCGAAACCGTCCTGCGAGTCGAACAACCCTTCAAACGCGCCTGTTTAGAATACCGTCACGGGGAATACAGCGAGGTTTTAGTCCCCACTCCTAACGGTGTTATCCCCATCGGCAGAAATCATCCCGTTAGCATTGTCGCCGGCCCCTGTTCGGTGGAAAATGAGGCCATGATCGTGGAAACTGCCAAACGAGTGGCGGCAGCCGGAGCGCAATTCCTCCGCGGTGGGGCCTACAAACCCCGCACCTCTCCCTATGCGTTCCAAGGTCACGGGGAAAGCGCTCTAGAATTACTAGCGGCGGCTAGAGATGCCAGTGGTTTGGGTATTATCACGGAAGTAATGGACGCGGCGGACCTCCCTAAGATTGTTGAAATAGCCGACGTGGTGCAAGTGGGGGCCCGCAATATGCAGAATTTTTCCCTCCTGAAAAAAGTTGGGGCGCAACCGAAACCAGTCCTACTCAAGCGCGGCATGGCGGCTACTATTGAAGATTGGTTGATGGCGGCAGAATATATCCTTGCGGCAGGAAATAGCAATGTTATTCTCTGCGAACGCGGTATCCGCACCTTTGACAGTAAATATACCCGCAATACCCTAGATTTATCCTGTATTCCCGTTTTAAGAACTTTAACCCACCTGCCGATCATGATTGATCCTAGCCACGGTACGGGTAAATGGGAATATGTACCGACCATGGCCATGGCTTCCCTGGCAGCCGGGGCCGATTCCTTGATGATTGAGGTACATCCTAACCCGGCGAAAGCCCTATCTGATGGGCCGCAATCTTTGACTCCGGACCGGTTCGATCGATTAACTCAGGAGTTAGCTGTCATTGGTAAGGCGATCGGGCGTTGGCCCCAGGTTCCAGCACTGGTTTGATAAGATAATAAGGGGGTGAATCAACCCCCTTTTTTGGGCATAAATTTCGCTTTTCGGGGCAGTTATGGTGACGATTCCTCTGGAGTTCAATACCGAGCAAATTAGGGGTGAGAAACGGCTAGTTTTTTATCATCTCAGTTGGTTATCCTATCAGCAAATTTTACAAGCACTAGGAGAAAATAATTGCGCTCATTTATTTTATGATCGTGGCACTTTAGAGATTACTATGCCCCTAGAAGAACACGAGTTTTATCGAGAATTAATCGGACGTTTTATCTATTTTTTGGTGTCCGAATTGGGTTTAAAAATTAAAAGTATGGGTTCCACAACTCTAGCTAGGGAAGATTTAGAACGAGGAGCAGAACCGGATAATGCTTACTATATTCAAAATCAAGCCAAAGTGCTAGGAAAAAGGATTAATTTAACTGAAGATCCGCCCCCAGATTTAGTGGTGGAAGTGGATATAACCCACACGGATATTAATAAATTAGCACTTTATGCCCGTTTGGGAGTGCCGGAATTATGGCGTTTTAATGGAGAAATCTGGCGCATTTATCGGTTAGAAAAGGGGGTTTATCAGGAAGAAGAATTTAGTCCCACTTTTCCCCTAGTTCCCAAAACTAAACTCTATGAATTTTTAGCCACTGCTAAAGAGGATGAAGTGAGGGCAGAAAAGAATTTAAGAGCATGGTTTGTCAGTCAACTAGCTAAAAGTTGAGGTAATTATGGTGACAGTTCCTCTGGAGTTAAATACTGAGCAAATTAGGGGCGAAAAACGGGTAGTTTTTAATCATCTCAGTTGGCTATCCTATCAGCAAATTTTACAAGCAATAGGAGAAAATAATCGCGCCCATTTATTTTATGATCGTGGTACTTTAGAGATTACTATGCCCCTAGAAGAACACGAGTTTTATCGAGAATTAATCGGATTATTTATTCGGATTTTGGTGGTAGAATTGGGTTTAAAAATTAAAAGTCTGGGTTCCACAACTCTAGCTAGGGAAGATTTAGAACGAGGAGCAGAACCGGATAATGCTTACTATATTCAAAATCAAGCCAAAGTGCTAGGAAAAAGGATTAATTTAACTGAAGATCCGCCCCCAGATTTAGTGGTGGAAGTGGATATTACCCACACGGATATTAATAAATTAGCACTTTATGCCCGTTTGGGAGTGCCGGAATTATGGCGTTTTAATGGACAAATTTGGCGCATTTATCGGTTAGAAAAGGGTGTTTATCAGGAAGGAGAATTTAGTCCCACTTTTCCCCTAGTTCCGAAAACTAAACTCTATGAATTTTTAGCCACTGCTAAAGAGGATGAAGTTAAAGCAGAAAAGAATTTAAGAGCATGGGTTGTTAGTCAACTAGCTAAAAATAATTAACTAGGGTTTGCTGAAAAAGTTTGTTGGTGGGGTTAGGAGACAGGAGACTCCGAGACAGGAGAATTAAGAATGAGTAATAATCAATTAAATGGTTTATTTAGGGATTTTATGCCAGTTAATCCTCCTTTTTGACGTTTTTGAATCCTCAAAAATCAATTATGCGAGAGGTTTATTGTTACCCATCAAAAAAACAGGGAATCTCAACCGTTAAGTTAACACCAGTGAAGCCTTGCGCCCAAAATTCGAGGCTGTGAACATCAGTTAACTTTTATCAACGTCCAGACTAGACTTTCATGGGTTGGGAGTATCATCGAAGTATAAATACTTAGTGATGCCGATTCTCTAGGTTAAAAAATAGCCCCAGTCAAGAAGCGGAGGCAACCATGAATGACCTCTATAGCCAAGGCTTTGCACCAGAAGACTATTCGCTTAACCCTTTAGATAGTGAAGCTTTGGAGTTAGTTTCCCCAGATTTTACGGAGGTGAATCTGCCGGAAACCGAAAGCGGTTGGCAGGAAATGCCGACTCAAGGGGGTTGGAATTGGCAAAATGAGATGATGGTGGATTCTTTCAACTATCAACCTGATGAGTCTTGGCAAGATGTATCCCACTGCCATCAAGATTTCCATTATGAATCGCCAGAAGCTTTAATTAATGATATTCCCCATCAAGAATTAGGGTTTACGGGGTTAGGAAATGTGCATTTGTTGGCAGATTTACAAACGGGTCCAACCTGTGGTTACGAAACCATTGAAAATATTGTCCAGTGTTTCCATCCCGAGATTACGAATAATTTCTCAGACCAACTGCAAATAGACTATCCCGGTCGAGGAGGTGCATTAAATCCTGAAGATTATCAAGAAATTTTGAGTTCTTATGATATCCCCTCCCATTGGGCAAATTTTGACCATCAGGAATTGGCTAATGCTTTAGATGAGAATCGTCCCGTGGTTTTTGTCGGGGATGCCCACGATTTAGACCCGATTTCCTATCCCGATTCTCAATCTTGGCACGCGATTACTTTAACCGATGTTAGCCGAAATCTCGATGGTGACGTTATTGGTTATCGGGGGATTGATTCTAATTTTCCCTATGAGGAAAAGTTTTGGTCTTGTTCGCAAATTGAACAAGCAAATGAGCAGTTGACCGGGGAGGTTTTAATTACCGATAAACCGGCGGAAGCTTGGCCGTTTAAAACTACTTGAGCAAATTTTATCTGGGAGAGGGAATCTTATGACTGCTGAAATGATGGGATTTTATGTTGTTAATGGGGTTGTCAATTTAATTAATAGTCAATTGGCGAGACAAGCGACGGAAAAACTGGAGGATAAGCGACAGGAATTTCAAAAATGGCAACAATTAAATAATCAGGAATTTCAGCGAGAGCAATTTGAAAAACAGAAGCAATTGCAGAAAGAACTTGCTGAACATAACCGTAAAACTCAGTTACAAGTAGCCCTAGAACAACGAAATACTGCCCGTCAAGTTGTTCAAGATCAGAAATTATTTCAAAACTGGCCTCTGAGAATTGTTCCCGATCAAATTTTGAATGCTAATCATGATGAGAATTTACTTTCTCTGAGAGTAATTCCCGCACCTCCCGTTATCGATTTTGATCAATTTGGTGGCAACAATAAAAGTTTTCCTAATATTGAAACTGCTTTGGCGCAAGGATTACGGGAATTTTTTAATCAACATTATTCTTTCCAAAGTACCGAAAGACCGATCGAACTAATTGATGGTGGATGGGATAGTAAACGCTATCATGGCGGTGCGGCTATTATAGGTCTTTTTGCCTTATTAAAATCTGAACCCATGTTAATTTTAGAGTCACAAATTGATGGGGATTATCTTCATCTTAATGTGGGCTATTGGGGAGAAGGACAGCAAAAATATTTTTATCAATCGATTATTTCTAATCTTCCCTATCGAGAAGTTGTCTATGAATCTGTTAAAATTAGAGCAAGACAATGGCGAGAAAAAAGAGAGCAACTGGCAAAACAATTAAATAAATCTTCGGAGGAAATTGATCGGCAATATGGGAGGGATAATGCCTTTAATTTGAAAATTTTACAAGACGAAGAAGCTCTCAAGAGTGCGGGAATCGATGTCAGTGATTTGGCGACTCAACCGTATAAAGTTACGGCTAAGGATTTTGAATATCTCTGTCAGTTTTTAGTCAAATGTCAATCACTGGTAGGCGGTTGGATTGCCGATATTCACTACCTAATTCATCACAATGTCCCGCCCATTTTGCCTAAGCTTATCCCCGATTTAATGCGAGGTATTGATGATCCTAAGTTATTAAAGACTATCGTTTCTGGCTATCGTCAGGTTTATGAGGCTTTAGAAAATGAACGCCCCGCTTGGATGCCTGAATTAGCATTAGATTTAGCTGATAGTTTAACTGCTTTACCTGATAAATCTTGGGCCAAAGAACAGCTGGATTATTCCGTTAAGTCTTGGTTGCGATTGCGGGGGATAAATCCTCCTAATAATTTAGAGCAAGCGATTAAAGCGATGAAATGTGTTGTTACCGCAGCAGATGAAGTGTATTGTAATAAATTACATCACTGTTTGGCAGAACTAGAAAGTCGTCAGCTTGCCACTCAAGTTAAAGGTTTATTGTCAGAACAATTGAGTGCTGAATCTTTTTACCAACGTAGCATTAAATTGCTGAATTCAGGTCAATTGCAAGAAGCTTTATCGAACCTTAATGCTGCGTTGGAACGTTATCCCAATCATTCTCAACTTAACCAACTCCGTCGCCAATTACCTAGTAATGCTCAATTTTTTGATTTTCAAACTGTCACCGTCGATAGTCGAGGGAAAGAAGTCAAACGAGAAAAGAAACAAGCGCAGTATTTTACAGAAAACTTAGGCAATGGTATCACCCTGGAAATGGTCGCTATTCCACCAGGACAATTCAAGATGGGTTCACCCGATGGACAAGGAAGTGATGACGAACGTCCCCAACATCTAGTGACTGTTTCTGCCTTCTTTATGGGCAAATATCCTATCACTCAGGCCCAGTGGAAAGCAGTGGCCTCCCTGCCAAAAATTGAACGTGACCTCAGCTTAAATCCTTCTAACTTCTCTGGCAATAATCGCCCTGTTGAAAAAGTCTCTTGGTACGATGCGGTGGAATTCTGTCAGCGACTCTCGAAAGCGACGGGACGAGACTATCGCCTCCCCTCGGAAGCGCAGTGGGAATATGCCTGTCGTGGGGGAACCACCACTCCCTTCTATTTCGGGGAAACCATCACCCCCGATTTAGCCAACTACGATGGCAATTATATTTATGCTCAAGGCCCTAAAGGTATTTATCGTCAAGAAACCACCCCTGTCGGCAAGTTTCCCCCCAATGCTTTCGGGCTGTACGATATGCACGGCAATGTCTGGGAGTGGTGTGCCGATACCTGGCACAATAATTATGATGGTGCGCCGACGGATGGCAGTGTCTGGATAGAAAATGGTGATGATAATCGTTCTCTATTGCGGGGCGGTTCTTGGTTCGACACTCCGCCTTACTGCCGTTCCGCTTGCCGCTACGACAAGGACCGCCGCGACAACGTCGACAACTACGGTTTTCGGGTGGTGTGCGGTGCTGGGAGGACTCTGTAACCCTTTTTCTCTTTTTTCCCTTTTTACCCTCATTCCCTATTTTTTCTCTTTTCTTTTCTTTCCCGCCCTTAGGCGGGTCGATTTTGTAGGGGCGAACTGCGTTCGCCCGCCGGCAATTATCGGGTTAATCAGGGGATTTGGGCGCACGCGATGCGCCCCTACGGGTTTTGGGGGTGGTTTTTGGGGGGTTTGGGTTTTTTGGGGTATTTGGGGGGATTTGGGGGGATTTGGGCGCACGCGATGCGCCCCTACGGGTTTGGGGGTGGTTTTTGGGGGGTTTGGGTTTTTTGGGGGTATTTGGGGGGATTTGGGCGCACGCGATGCGCCCCTACGGGTTTTGGGGTGGTTTTTGGGGGTTTGGGTATTTGGGGGTATTTGGGGGGATTTGGGCGCACGCGATGCGCCCCTACGGGTTTTGGGGTGGTTTTTGGGGGTTTGGGTTTTTTGGGGTATTTGTGGGGATTTGGGGGGATTTGGGCGCACGCGATGCGCCCCTACGGGTTTGGGGGTGGTTTTTGGGGGTTTGGGTTTTTTGGGGTATTTGGGGGGATTTGGGGGGATTTGGGCGCACGCGATGCGCCCCTACGGGTTTTGGGGTGGTTTTTGGGGGTTTGGGTTTTTTGGGGTATTTGTGGGGATTTGGGGGGATTTGGGCGCACGCGATGCGCCCCTACGGGTTTGGGGGCGGTTTTTGGGGGTTTGGGTTTTTTGGGGTATTTGGGGGGATTTGGGGGGATTTGGGCGCACGCGATGCGCCCCTACGGGTTTGGGGGCGGTTTTTGGGGGTTTGGGTTTTTTGGGGTATTTGGGGGGATTTGGGGGGATTTGGGCGCACGCGATGCGCCCCTACGGGTTTGGGGGTGGTTTTTGGGGGTTTGGGTTTTTTGGGGTATTTGTGGGGATTTGGGCGCACGCGATGCGCCCCTACGGGTTTGGGGGTGGTTTTTGGGGGGTTTGGGTTTTTTGGGGTATTTGTGGGGATTTGGGCGCACGCGATGCGCCCCTACGGGTTTGGGGGTGGTTTTTGGGGGGGTTGGGTTTTTTGGGGTATTTGTGGGGATTTGGGCGCACGCGATGCGCCCCTACGGGTTTGGGGGTGGTTTTTGGGGATTTGGGTTTTTTTGGGGTATTTGGGGGGATTTGGGCGCACGCGATGCGCCCCTACGGGTTTGGGGGTGGTTTTTGGGGGGTTTGGGTTTTTTGGGGTATTTGGGGGTATTTGGGGGGATTTGGGCGCACGCGGTGCGCCCCTACGGGTTTGGGGGTGGTTTTTGGGGGGTTTGGGTTTTTTGGGGTATTTGGGGGTATTTGGGGGGATTTGGGCGCACGCGGTGCGCCCCTACGGGTTTGGGGGTGGTTTTTGGGGGGTTTGGGTTTTTTGGGGTATTTGGGGGGATTTGGGGGGATTTGGGCGCACGCGGTGCGCCCCTACGGGTTTGGGGGTGGTTTTTGGGGATTTGGGTTTTTTTGGGGTATTTGGGGGGATTTGGGCGCACGCGATGCGCCCCTACGGGTTTTGGGGTGGTTTTTGGGGGTTTGGGTTTTTTGGGGCATTTGTGGGGATTTGGGGGGATTTGGGCGCACGCGATGCGCCCCTACGGGTTTGGGGGTGGTTTTTGGGGGGTTTCAGAAAAAATACGTCGGTGTGAATTGCGATCGCTTATGATGGGAATTGATAAGAGGTTTTGTGAGTATTGCGGGAATATATATGACCTTTGATCCTGAAAAACATCATCGTCGTTCTATTCGCCTCAGAAATTATGATTATTCCCAACCTGGAGCATATTTTGTGACTATTTGTACCTACCAAAAACGACCTTGGTTTGGAGAAATCAAAAATGGTCAAATGTACCTTAATCAATTAGGAAAAATTGTTGCTGATGAATGGCTAAAAACCTGCAAAATTCGACCTAATTTTCAATTGGCTGAATGGGTTATTATGCCCAATCATTTCCATGGAATTGTTATAATTAATGATTATTCTGGCGACAATCAGAGTTTGGGCAACGGGCAATCAGCCTCTAGATTTAGGCGCACGCAGTTCGATCAACTCACTGACCACGATGCGCCCCCACAGCAGAAACCGAATTCTTTATCGTCATGTATTGCGGGGTTTAAATCGGCGGTTACTAAACGAATTAATTTGCTTCGACAGAACACAGATACTCCTATCTGGCAACGCAATTATTATGAATCAATTCTTCGAGATGAAAAGTATCTAGCAGTTGTTCGAGAATATATTATTAACAATCCCAAAAACTGGCCAAATGATCGAGATTATCTGCCAATCGATCGACAATCACAAGAATTATATTTAGATTTGTTGTTTTAAGCGAGAACATAAAACAGTAGGGGCGCATCGCGTTCGCCCACAACCAATTATTAGCCCACAACCAATTATTAGCCCACCCCCAATATCGAATTAATCAAAAAATTCAATTTTGTTTATCTGTAGGGGCGAACCGCGTTCGCCCACAACCAATTATTAGCCCAGAGCCAATATCGAATTAATCAAAAAATTCAATTTTGTTCATCTGTAGAACTTATAATGCTATAAGCGGGCAATTTCGGCTATTTATAATCACTATAGCGGTTCTCGCATATGTGAGGTACAGCTTAACCTTTGCTGATTAAGCTTTTTAGGATTAAAAATGTACCTCTTGTGAACAGGAAACGCTATGAATAGATTGATAATCTAACCGAAAAAGGTCGCGGGTGGGGAAAGTGAGAAAGTCTCGTTACTCTCCAGCGATCGCCTAGAGATTGTTGCCCATATTAATTTTTTTGGGGAAATCCCGCCTCATCTTCCAATTTATCGCTGATTTCTGGCAGTTTTAGCAATATTCCAGCGAATAACCAATAGTAAACAGAAACAGGCTCGACGGAGAGAGGATAATAGTAGGGATTATAGCTAATAAAAAGTATATAGTCATTTCAATTAAGATTGAGAATATCAATCCCAGAGTTCATACGGATTTTGTCGGTCTAGACTGTATCAGACTTATCTGAAATGACTATAAAAATCCAGATACAGAGACCCCAATGCTTTAAAGCGGGATTTTTTACTTTTAAATAGGCTTTAAAGGTGAGAATACAGAGAATTGTCACCAGTGCCATAAAAGCGATAAAACCGACGATACCGATTTCGTAGATAAGTTTAGCGTAGTAGGTTTCAATTAGTCTTATCCCCTCTTCCCCCACTATATGACGAGCGCCACTACTGGCTGTGCCTAAACAAAAACCAAAAAGCTGTGCATCTCTGAAGCTCAACTGCATTTGATTGCCTACAAAGTCAATTGGAGACGAATATAGCCAGCGACCGATAAAATTTAGTCCTCTTTCCCGAATAAAGGGAATTAACGTCACCGCGAGCAGAGAAAGTCGATTTTGTAGGGGCGAAATCGACCCATTTGGTCGATTTTTGCTTAACAATTGTCAAGGATTGTTAAGATGCGCTTACCCTGCACTTTTCCCCTAGTTCCCAAAACTAAACTCTAGGAATTTTTAGCCACGGCTAAAGAGGATGAAGTGAGGGCAGAAAAGAATTTAACTTAGTGTCAACAGACTTTTAAAAATTAGGTGGGCAATGCCCACCTTAATCTTAGGATGGCGGTTTGTAGGTAGAAGCAACGCATAATTCTTTTAATTGCTTGGCTGCCACTGTCGAAGGTGCAGAAGTGAGTAAACAACTAGCTTGCTGGGTTTTCGGGAAAGCAATCACATCGCGAATCGATTCTTCTCCTGCTAACAACATCACCAAGCGATCTAAACCGTAGGCGATACCACCGTGGGGAGGGGTTCCGTATTCAAAAGCTTCTAACAAAAAGCCGAATTTATTATAGGCTTCCTCTGGGGATAGACCGATGGTAGCGAAGACTTTTTCCTGTACTTCCCGTTGATAGATCCGCAAACTGCCGCCACCGATTTCAATACCATTAAAAATCATATCGTAGGCTAGGGCGCGAGCCTGGGCTAGATCGTCTAAATCTTCGGGATTGGGGGCAGTAAAGGGGTGATGCAATGCTTCTAGGCGTTTTTCCTCGGCGTTGTATTCAAACATCGGGAAATCCGTCACCCAGAGGAGGTTGATTTTCTCGGGATCAATTAATCCCAATTGTTCCCCTAAAACTAAGCGTAGGCGAGATAGGGATTTATTGACTGTATCGGTATCTCCTGCCCCAAATAAGAGCAGATGGCCTGGTTTTGCGCCAGTCTTCTCGATTAAAGCCTGTTTTTGTGCCTCTGTCAGGTTATCTTTAATTGCACCAATGGTATCAAAATCGTAGTCCTCGCGCACGCGGATGTAGGCGATTCCTTTGGCTCCGGCATCGGTGGCTTCTTTGAATAAATCCCCACCAGGCTTGATTCTGACGTTAGAAATCGCCTCGTTACCGTTGGGAATCGGTAAAACTTTCACCGTCCCACCACTAGCGATCGCCCCTGAAAACACCTTAAATCCCGAATCGGCAAAAATCTCCGCCACATTGACCAATTCCAGGTCAAAACGGGTATCGGGGCGATCGATCCCATAGCGATCCATAGCCTCAGCATAGGTTAAACGGGGCAGGGGCAGGCTTATATCAATATTTTTGACTTTTTTGAAGATATGAGCGATTAAAGCCTCATTCAGGGCTAAAATCTCAGGTAAAGAGAGAAAACTCATCTCCATATCCAACTGAGTAAATTCCGGTTGACGATCAGCGCGCAGATCTTCGTCGCGGAAACAGCGGGCGATTTGATAGTAGCGATCCATTCCTGACACCATTAATAATTGCTTAAATAATTGCGGTGATTGGGGTAAAGCGTACCATTGGCCGGGGTTGACACGGGAAGGAACTAGATAATCCCGCGCCCCTTCGGGAGTCGATCGAGTTAAAATTGGCGTTTCCACTTCGATAAAATGCTGTTCATCTTCGAGAAAACGGCGCATTTCTTTGACAACTTGGTGACGTAGTTGTAAATTCTGACTCATACGCTCCCGGCGTAGGTCTAGATAGCGGTATCGCAAGCGCACATCTTCCCGTACCGATTCACTTTCGGAACTAGAGACGACAAAAGGCAGTTGTTTAGTAACCCCGTTGAGAATCTCGATGCTAGTGGCGTAAATTTCGATTTCTCCTGTGGCAATGCGCGGGTTCAGGGATTCGGGCGGCCTTTGACTGACTGTTCCCGTCACCTTGAGGACATACTCGTTTCTAACGGTTTCAGCGATCGGGTAGGAAGCGGGGGTTCGTTGGGGATCACTGACGATCTGGACAATACCACTGCGATCCCGCAGATCGATAAAAATAACGCCACCGTGATCGCGACGGCGATCGACCCAACCAAAGAGGGTGACACTTTTTTCAATTTCGATCGCGCTAAGGTCGCCACAGTAGTGAGTTCGCATAGTCTAACTAGAGAATTACTTATATTACGAATGTAGTATAGAAAGGATGTGGCCAGAAAAAAATCAGACGGCCTTGCTCATTATGCCAGTATTTTGTCGCTTTTGTCCTCTTGTTTAGGGTATTTTTATGGTCTCCTAGTCCTCAGCTATCGGCTTTTCGCAGATCGGCTATAATCAACAAGGCTCATCTAGCAGTTAGCGATTTTGAAAGATTAAAATCATGAATTCCTTAGAAAAAAAAATGGTGCAACTGTTAAGAGAACTCAGGGAAGATCACCATGTTTCAGGGGTAAAAGCGGAATTCGAGACGGAAGGAACCCGACTGACGGAAGCGATGCGGTTGAAAGAAATTAGTCTGAAAGCGGGGGTAGATTTTAATCTGAAAATCGCCGGTTGCGAAGCGATCAGAGATATCTTTGATGCAGTTAATTTAGGAGTCGATCGCTTGATTGCTCCCATGGTAGAAACAGCCTACGCTTTACAAAAATATCTGCGGGCAGCTAGGAGGGTTTTAGCCGATCAAGGGGTGGAAGATGTGGAGTTATTAGTTAATATCGAAACGATTACTGCCTGTGATAATTTTCAGGAAATGTTGGCGATTCCAGAGATAAAATCTCTCCATGGTATCGTCATCGGACGCATGGATTTAGCCTCTTCTTTGGGATTAACTCGCCGGGATGTCAATAGCGAGCAAGTTTTAGATCTGGCTTTACCTTTGGCAAAAAAAGCTAAGGCTGCCGGTTTGACTGTGGCTATTGGGGGTGGGGTGTCACTAGATTCTTTACCGTTTTTCAAAATGTTCTGCCAAGGACATTTTGACCGCTTCGAGACGCGCAAAGTTATCTTTGATTGTCCCCAAGCTTTGGATAATTTTAGTTTAGCTTGGTCCAAGGCGATCGAGTTTGAATTACTCTGGCTAGAGAATAAAAAAAATTATTATGGTGCTATTGTTCGTGAAGATGACCAGCGTTTAGCAATCCTCCATGATTTACTTTTTGGTTAAAGATATTAGTCCTTCGATCGATCGTGCAAAACCTAAGCAGAGCCAATCAATCTGACAAATAAATAGACAGGTTTTAAGAACTCTGTCCATGAAAAATCGATTTCAACTCATAAATCTGGATAAAATTCTAACAAAATTTTTAGTTTTTTTTATAAATAACTTTCTTTTTCTCCTTCAAGAGATGTGACATTTTCAACTAGAATTTACTTTTTTCAATGGGACATATTCGGTGAGAATAAATAAGAAAAATTCCGACCAATTCTTAAACCAAATAAATTTTAATAGGGTACGAATATCATTAAAGAAAGAAGTCCGAGTTACTAATAGCTCACGAATCTTTTGATAGGTGTAATTAACTAAATCCAAAACGGTATGAAATAAAAAAGCTAGTAAATTCAAAGACAATAAGAACTCGCACAAATGATTCTGACCATGACCAAAGTTATGCTCTAAATTATAACCGTGATTTTTAAGAACGTTATTGCCTTCATTTTCAACTTTCCATCTGCCGCGCCCAGCCTTGACAATTTCTTCGACATTATTTTCCGTGATTTTATGATTAGTTATCCAATTATTTTGGTAGATAGTTTTCTGGGTTTTCTCATTAATAACAGTCACTTCACACCAATTAACTTCGAGACTTGAGTCCCCCTCTCTTAAGGGAACTCTAGAAGCATAACGATAACGATAAATTAGATTTTTTCGTCCATCCCATTGTTTCTTTTCAACGGTCGTAACTTCGCCACTTTTTTCTAAAAATTCTAGCCATTCATATAAAGTTTTATGCGACGTTTCTAAACAAACAAAAATAAAACTATAACCTTGTTTTACCGCTAATTCACAAACAGGTTCGTGAGAATATAAGTCGTCTCCTAAAAGAGTTACAGGATAACCATACTTATTTTTATGATTCTTATTTAACCATCTTTTAACGACCGCATTTTCACAGTCTTGTTTTTGATGCCCATCTTGTTTTTTAATGAATTCTGGCTCTAAATTAATTACTTGTTTTTGCTTAGGAGAAACTACCCTAGGGGACTTCCAAAAAATAAACTATTCATTCTCAAGAATAATAATCATTCTCGGAGTGTGGGAGGTAGGGATCGATGGTTGCCCCCTCCTTCCAATTTTGTAGTAGAATTAATCCTGTACATTATTAATCAAGTTTTTCTTTGTAAGTGTATATGGAATTAACTGATTCCCTCAAGAAATTGCTCAGTGAAACTGCACTTCAATTAAAAGGTGCAGCTAAAAGAAGATTCATGGCGCAAACAGTCTTAGAATTAGGCTATGGGGGACAAACCCTTGCTGCACAGGAGTTAGGGAGCAAGTCAGTTTTGTCAGAACATAAATACTATTCAATAGCTAAAGACTGTTATTTAGGTAAGCACAGCGGTGTTTAAGCACTTGAGGGATATTTTCTTCATTGCACTGGGCTCCAGAAATTTTCAGTCGTCGGTCAATCTGTTTAACCGTGGATTCAACGGCTCCCGAAGCAATAGAGCAAATCTCTTCTTGTTGATAGTAATTATAATTAACAATTCGATGACGATGAATCTCTAAATAACGACAGAAATTTTCAGCTCGTTCGTTTTTTAAAGGAGAGATTAATGCTATTGTTTCCTCAATTTTGCCCTGCCATAATCAACTTTCTGCTTTTTTCAATCTCTTCACTGAACCGCCGACTTTATGAAGATTTTCTACCAAATGAAACCAGTCAAGTATTTCTCTTTTTTCTCCTGGACAATCCCAGTTTTTCACAATTTTCCAAATACCGGGATGTCCGTCTCCCAAACAGGTAAGGGGGTCAGATAAAGGTTGTTGATTAACCCAATATATTAACGATTCATTCTCTCCAAACCAAGCTTTTCTTAGGAAAGTATCAACACAGATTGCTTTATAATCTTTCCAGATACAAGCCTCTCCCTTAGTTTCGGTTCTTAAGCGCACTTTTCCTCCATCTAGACTAATTTCTTGAACGGGGTTTCCTGATTCTTCTTCGGCAAATTGGTGGCGATGGACTAATCGTTGTTGAGTCCTAGCCGAGACCTTCATCCCTGTATAAAATTGAATATCTCTGGCGGCATTTTCATAAGAAACATTGGCACTAGCTCTTAAACAACAGCGTTCTAAGTAAGGACTAATTTGGTTATTACGAGGAATATTTAAACGGATTGCTTGTTTTTCTGTCAGGCATAATTCTCCGATGATGCTTTTTATTTTTCTCGGTCTCCCGGCTTGAGTTCCTGTCGTTTTTGTGACCAAAAAAAATCCTAGTTTCGGAGTTATATATTTTCAGGTCTGTTCTCTTATTGTCGTCTCTATTCCCTCTAAAGTTTGGATTTTTTCAGCCTCAGCTTCCTGATGAAGAATCTTGGCTATCGCTTGAATATGTTGGTTAAGTTCTTGTTGTTGCTCTGGAGTCATTTTTGTCTTTTCCCCACTCTTTTCTCTATCCCATACCCAATTGATGCTTTTGTCAAGTAGTTTATTTGTTCTTCAGCTTTGACTTGCTCCCCAGGAGTTAGGCTGGAATCGAACTACTATTCGTCAAGGAATTAAAGAACTAAAAAGAGGCATTATTTGTGTTGATAATCATTCAGCTAAGGGGCGGAAAAAAGCAGAAGAACATTTACCTTTTCTCTTGGAAAACATCAAAAGTTTAGTGGATTCTCAAAGCCAAACTGACCCAAGTTTTAAAAGCCAAAGGCTTTATGTGAGACTGAGTGCGGCCGAAGTCCGAAAGCAATTAATCTCTAAATATGGGTACAGTGATGAGGATTTACCGAGCGAGGAAACTATTCGGGTTAAATTAAATAACTTAGGTTATCGTCTGAAAAGAGTCGCTAAAGTTTTACCTCAAAAAAAATTCCAGAAACCGAGGCAATCTGTGAGGAATTAGCTAACATTAATCGGGAAGCGGATGAAGACCCTACGATGTTACGTCTTAGTTTAGATGCCAAAGCCCGTGTTAATATTGGACTGTTGGATCGAGGAGGTAAAAATAGAATAACTGTCGAAACAAACGATCATGATTTTAATCCGAAAACAACCCTAACCCCTTACGGAATATTTATTCCAGAATTTGATGAGTTGTTTTTGTATTTCACTACCTCCACAGTCACCAGTGACTTTATTGTTGATATATTAGAGGATTTCTGGGAATCTGAAAAATCTCGTTTTGAGAAAAATAAAACTTTGATAATTAATCAAGATAATGGATCAGAAAATAATTCGAGACGAACTCAGTTCATGAAACGTATAGTTGAGTTTTCCCAAAAATATCAAGTTAATATACGTTTGGCTTACTATCCCCCTTACCATAGTAAATATAATCCTATTGAACGAACCTGGGCTGTGTTAGAAAACCCTTGGAATGGGAGTATTTTAGATGAAATCGAAACCGCTTTGAAATTCGCCCAAACTATGACTTGGAAAGGAAAACACCCGATTGTTAAGTTGATTACTGAAACTTATGAAAAAGGAGTAAAGCTTACTAAAAAAGCCAGGGAAAAAATCGAAGAAAAAATCGAACGTCTCACAGAATCAACGAATCAAGACTTTCCCGATTTGGGGCAATGGTTTATTGATATTTATTATGATAAGACCTAGTTTGTAGTTAACTAAGATGGTTAGCTAAAAACTGTATTTGATTCTTTAACTTGTCCTTGTTATACTCGAAAAAGCTCGGAAGTATAAAAGTTTATGCTGCTATTTTTTCGGAAAAATAGGTTGTAATGGGAGACTCTTTGTTTTCCTAGACAAAAATAATTACTTTTTCAAAAAAACACTTTTCTATTTTTTTGTTGGGTATTTTATTCTCTGGAAGTCCCTTAGTGCGCTACAGGGGCAACACGGGGGCAACCACAGGGGGTTTGCCCCTACAGGTACGTTTAAGTCCAGAATAACTAAGATTCTGGGACTAAATAACGACGAGAGTTAACAAACACAGTGCGATCACCGACGAGTGTAGGTTGGATTGAGGCAACGAAACCCAACACTCTAATAACCCTAAAAATTTACATCCACATGGGAAAAGGATTTAATTCATCTTCGGTTAAAGCTTCTTTTAACCATCCCATGCTAACAGGAACATCATACAATCTTCCTGCCCCTAAACGCTTCCACATATGACGCATTCCGGGGATAATTACCTTAGCTACCCTTAAACCAATATCGGGACGAGTCTGATCTAATACTAACATTTCCATCCCCTTTGACTCAACAATTCGCTGACACAATTTAACATCTTCTAATAAATCATCACTGGCTAATTGTAAATAATCACTGCTTTTTTTCGGTATTATCTTACTATCGGGAACTAAATAAGATTGATTGCTTAACCTTGCGGTTTGCCACCATTTAACCGCCAAAGGATCCGCAGAAGGATTATAAATCGTTGTCCCATCTTCCTTAAAAGATAACACATTCGGTAAGATTTGATTAACCTCCGTTAACGCTCTACTAATGGCAATTTTCGGGTCAAAATGCGCCCCATATCCTAATAAAATATCTTCCACTTCCCGCTCTTTTATCGGACTAATAGCAGCAAAACAAGGGATATTCAAATCACTGGTAATATCTAACACCCATAGCTCCCTATTTAACACCTCATAATATTGCTTTAATTGCTCAAAATATGGCTCATCAAAGCTCTCTAAATTAACGGAATGTTTAACTAATTGATTATACCACCATAAGGCCACACAATCTCGTTCCACTAACTCCATAAATCCTTGTAAAATCGCTTCTTCTATCGTATTTCCTGCGGCGCAGCCATTAGAATCTGCCCAACAATCTAAGGGTTCAGATTGAGAATAACCATAGTAACAATATCCTGTCGGTAAATACTTAAAATCTTGAGCAGTTAAAGACCATACAGGAGTCCAATCAATGATTCTAGTTTCATCAAAAGGTTCAGGCACTTTTTGAAACCATCCTTGATTCTTCGCATTCCATTCTTCTCGATGTTGATATTGTTTTTCACTAAAATTCATACAATTATTCGGATGAATAGCTTTATCTCCTAACGCTTGATAGCTGGCTTTTTCTCTGATTTCATTCCCTTGAAAAACTCCCGAATAGCGCTCAATAGCTTCACAAAATCCACTTGCTTTTGCTTGACTATCTGTACGGCCTTTTCCCGCACTTCTACCTCCAATATTTTGCCGTAAACTGGCTAAATCATCAAACAGGCCGCGAAAATGATGTTTCGCTACATAAGTATGAACTAAAGTATTCCCAGGAATCTTATTTAATTCTCGCACAATTCCCGTAATAGGACTGATAAGATGTTGATAGGTTCTTAGGGTTTCTTCAGGAGAACAAAAACGATGTCCCCCATCACTGGTAAACGCCTTTTTTCGATGTCCTAAAACCACGGGTAAAGGTGTTTTATTTAGAGAATATCCACAACTAGGACAGTTCAGACGTTTAACTAAAATATGCTCTTGAAATTGTAAATTTAAAGTATCATAAGTCATTATTATTCCTTCTAAACGTTGATTTTTACCTTGAATAATCCACTTAAAAATCTCCATAGCCGTCATATTTAAAACCGTCTGTATTGTCGCCGAAGAAAACCCTAAAGGAGAAATTAAAGAAATCTTATTTTCTCTCTGTCTAATGATAAATTCCTCCACGGGACGATTATCTCGTAATCGTTGAGCCAAACAATGCCAACAACCAGTTTTATCGGGATCAAATAAGGGACCAATCCATGCTAGATTTCCCAGGGGATTAACTAATAACCAAGGCTTTTGTGAGACTAAAGCTTGTTGATTAATACTATCTAAATCAGGATGAAGATAATTATCGGTTAAAATAATGGTTAAATCTCCTTCATCTGCGACTTGAACTTGCAAGGAATTCAAAATATTGATCAAATCTTGCTGGGGAATTGAGCCTAGGCTTTTAACCGTAACCTTAAGAGATTGTAATCGTTCAAAAGCTTGGGATAGAGAAACCTGAAGATGATGGCATAAAATTGCTAAATTAGACGGCAATAATTCTTTTTTTTCTAACAAAAACCCTCGTTTATATAACTGAAAAATCGCTTTTTGAATTGCCAGACTATAATTAATAATAACTGCAAACAAATTAGGATTATTGGGATTGATTTCTTGATTTTGTAAAAATTCTAACTGAAGAATATCAATAATTTCATCAAGATTACGTTGACCATCAATTAATCTTACCAAACGATAATAAAGCGGCTCTTGAAAACAGATTGATTCTCGCTCAGATAGAAAAAATACCGTATTTGGTTCTAGGGTTTCAATTGAGTAGGCAGGATTCCAATCAAGCTGGTTGAACACAATTTTTACTCTCTTTTTAGTTAAGGTTGATTATATACCTATAATATAAGGTTGATAGCAGTTATCTTAATGGTGAGCTGCGAAGTTTTCGTTTTCGGGAACAGAGAGGGAGCAGCCCATTTATGCCAAAATATAAAAGCGATCGCTAAAAGTGATTAAATTTATTCAATATGACAGGTGGAGACAAGTAATTTAGCTTCACTCTCGCCTCTAAGAAGAAATTAAGCCGGGGATTTAGTCAATTTAGTCGAGAATAATCGGTTAGAGGTGTGATTTCTCACCTCTGATTTCTTCCCTGCCTAAAATTTCTCAATTTTTCGGAATAAATTTGAGTACCAAAATCAGGGTAAATAATCCAAATATAAACTTAATAAAGTTTTAATAGACATTTAAGCCCTAATAGATTAATCTTACTTTTTTAAAGCCGATATGCTGCCTCGCTAATCCTTTTAAGACTTGAAAACTTGGTATTCTGTCAGGGCTTGCCCGTGAGAGGGGTCAATTTTCAAGGATAATTTGTAACAGAGTGTTGAAAATTCCTTTAATCTTAGTCATGAGCGATCGCCCACCAGAACTAACTCTAGCCGACCAGGCCCCTGCCAACTATGAATGTCGCTCCTGCGGCTATGTTTACGACCCCAGCAAGGGAGATAGTAAAACCAACACTCCCGCTGGAACCCCCTTCGAGGAATTGCCAGAAACGTGGCGCTGTCCCGTGTGTGGTGTGCGTCGTTCCCAATTTATCAACATTGGAGCTAAAGATGCTCCTTCGGGATTCCAAGAAAATCTTAGCTATGGTTTTGGAGTCAACCGTCTCACTCCCGCACAAAAAAATATTTTGATTTTCGGGGCTTTAGCGCTAGGATTTGTTTTCTTTATTAGTTTATATGGTTTAAACTAACTCAAGCACTCATTATCTTTAAATCTAACGGCTCTTATGAGCCTGTAACCCATCGGGTACAAACCTTAATCCGTCCCGATTCCTTGACCAATACCTCTGAACCATTGATGAGAAAACTGAAACAATTCGTAATATTTCTAGCTGTAGCCTTTTTCTGCTTTAGCTGTAGTAGTGTGCCATCCCTGAGCAATAGTCCTTGGCAAATCCTCACCCTCGACACTGACTCCACTTTTGCCGATATCGCCTTTACCGACGACCTGCAGCATGGTTGGTTAGTGGGAACCAAATCTACCCTCTTTGAAACCAGCGATGGGGGGGACAACTGGCAGCAAAAAGTCCTCAACCTTGGCGACGAAAAAGTTAGCTTTAGCGCCGTCAGTTTCCACAACCAAGAGGGTTGGATTGTCGGTAAACCCTCAATTCTTCTCCATAGCGAAGACGGGGGCAGCAGCTGGTCCCGTATCCCCTTAAGTGAAAAATTACCCGGTTCTCCCTACGGAATTATCGCCCTGAACGACAAAACCGCCGAAATGGTCACGGATTTAGGCGCTATCTACCGCACCAAAGACGGGGGCAAAACTTGGCAAGCTTTAGTGGAAGGTGCTGTGGGTGTGGCCCGGACAATTGTTCGTTCCCATGATGGTAAATACGTGGCCGTTTCCGCACGCGGGAACTTTTATTCCACTTGGGAACCGGGGTCAACAGAATGGCAACCCCACAATCGTCTTTCCTCCCGCCGCTTACAAAAAGTCGGTTATGGTGAAAATGGGGAACTGTGGGCCCTGGCCCGGGGTGGTCAACTACAATTTACTAGCCCCAATGATCTCGATACATGGGAAGATAAGGTATTCCCCGAATTTTCCACCAGTTGGGGACTTTTGGACCTCAACTACCGCACCCCCGAAGAAATTTGGGTCGCTGGTGGTAGCGGCAATCTCTTGGTCAGTCATGACAGCGGCCAATCTTGGCAAAAAGAATCGCGCTGTGGAAAGTGTCCCCTCCAATCTCTATCGAATTGTTTTTATCAATTCCGACAAGGGTTTTGTCTTGGGACAAAATGGGGTTTTACTGAAATATAATCCCCCTAGCGAACCGGCCTAAAACTTGTGTCAGGGTCAAGAAAGTCTCTATTATAGAGATTGAATTTTTCAAGTCCTATCATTCCGAGGAGAACCGTCCATGTCAGGTAGTACCGGCGAACGTCCTTTTGGCGATATCGTTACCAGTATTCGTTACTGGATTATCCATAGCATCACCATCCCCATGCTCTTTATCGCAGGTTGGTTATTCGTGAGTACCGGTTTAGCTTACGATGTTTTTGGCACTCCCCGTCCCGATGAGTATTACACTCAAGAGCGTCAAGAATTACCGATCATTAATGATCGCTTTGAGGCCAAAAATCAAATCGAGCAGTTTAATCAGTAGTTTACTTTAATTAAGGATAAAAACAATGGCTAGTGGTAATCCCAATCAACCCATTTCTTACCCCATTTTCACCGTTCGCTGGTTGGCAGTTCATACCTTAGCGGTTCCCACTGTCTTCTTTATCGGTGCAATTGCGGCAATGCAGTTTATTCAACGCTAGGAGAACAATTATGGAAAGAACACCTAATCCGAATCGGCAAGCTGTCGAGTTAAATCGTACTTCTCTTTACCTAGGTTTACTCCTAGTTGCTGTCTTGGGAATTTTATTTTCCAGCTATTTCTTTAACTAATTAGTCCCGATTTATTCTCATCGCAATTAGGAGGTGTTATTCATGTTCGCAGAAGGTCGTATTCCTTTGTGGTTAGTCGCCACCATCGCCGGTCTAGGCGTTATCGCCGTGGTTGGTCTTTTCTTCTACGGAGCTTACGCCGGTTTAGGTTCCTCTATGTAATTCCATATACGGGTAATTTCCCCCAGGCAAAAAGCCGCTAGTTCTTTCTATAACTAGCGGTTTTTTCAGTATTCAGTTTAAAGTAAAGCTCGATCGAACTTTATACTAATACCAAATCCGTTGAGTAACGCACAGAAAACGGGTTTCTCGGAGAAACCCGTTTTCTGCTGATTTAGGATAAATCCGTTTTTAATAGTGTGATTAACAAAAAAAGGAGTCAAAGACTTGACTCCTTTAGTTATATGGATGATTTAGCTAAAACTAAACTTCTTGTTTACGAGTGCTAAGATCACCCAATTTTTGGAATAAACCGAATTCCACTTGTTCTTCCAGATCGGGATCTACCCCAGCGAATACGTCGCGGTAGATGGTACGAGAACCGTGCCAGATGTGACCGAAGAAGAATAGTAAAGCAAAGACAGCATGACCGAAAGTAAACCAACCTCTCGGAGAAGTGCGGAATACCCCGTCAGACTTCAGGGTTTCAGTGTCAAACTCAAAAGCTTCACCGAGTTGCGCTTTACGGGCAAATTTCTTCACATCAGCAGGATCGCTGAAGACCTGACCATCGAGAGCGCCACCGTAGAAAGAAACGGTAACACCACTTTGTTCGATACTCAGTTTCGATTCCGCACGACGGAAAGGAATATCAGCGCGAACGATACCTTCCGAGTCAGTCAGGACAACGGGGAAGGTTTCAAAGAAGTTAGGCATCCGACGCACGCTAAGGACGCGACCTTCGCCATCTTTGAACACAGGGTGTCCTAACCAAGATTTAGCGATACCGTCACCGCTATCCATGGCACCAGTACGGAATAAACCACCTTTAGCGGGGCTATTACCGACATAATCATAGAAAGCCAGTTTTTCGGGGATTGCTTGGTAAGCTTCGGCGATGGTGGCCCCATTGGCGATGCTGGCCTCGACGCGACGCTCAATTTCTTCTTGGAAATAGCCCTTATCCCATTGGTAACGGGTCGGGCCAAAGAGTTCGATCGGCGTGGTAGCATTACCGTACCACATGGTTCCAGCCACGACGAAAGCGGCAAAGAAAACGGCCGCGATACTGCTAGAAAGCACCGTTTCGATATTACCCATTCTCAGGGCTTTATAGAGTCTTTCGGGGGGACGAACGGTTAAATGGAATAAACCGGCGATAATCCCGACGATACCCGCAGCAATGTGGTGAGCTACCACACCCCCGGGGTTAAAGGGGTTAAAACCAGCAGGTCCCCATTCGGGAGCTACGGGCTGCACATGACCGGTTAAACCGTAGGCATCGGAAACCCACATCCCGGGACCCCAAAGGCCTGTTTGATGGAAAGCACCGAAACCAAAGCAAAGTAAACCGGATAAGAACAGGTGAATACCGAACATTTTCGGCAAATCGAGGGCAGATTCGCCCGTGCGGGGATCGATAAATAATTCTAAATCCCAGAAAACCCAGTGCCAAACCGCCGCTAGGAATAGCAGACCGGATAAGACGATGTGAGCGGCGGCAACGCCTTCAAAAGACCAGAAACCGGGGTCAACACCAGTTTCGCCGGTGACGCTCCAGCCACCCCAAGAACCGGTGACACCTAAACGGGCCATGAAGGGCAGCACGAACATTCCTTGCCGCCACATCGGGTTTAATACGGGGTCACTGGGGTCAAAAATAGCCAGCTCATAGAGGGCCATGGAGCCAGCCCAACCCGCTACCAGTGCGGTGTGCATCAGGTGAACGGAAATTAAACGGCCCGGGTCGTTGAGAACGACTGTGTGTACTCGATACCAAGGTAGTCCCATTGACTACGCTCCTCCTATTGACAATTTAGTGTCCACTTAGACGCTTTTTATATTCAGGGTCAAAATATAAGCCCAACAATCTCGACGGTTAAGTGCAAGAGTTAGCCGACCTACATTATCCCTTGAAAAGTGTATCTATTCTAAAGAAGTGTAACTATTGTTAGAACAGATTTCAAGTCTTTGCGATCGGTCTTCCGCCAGAATAGTCCAGATCAGGGTGTGGGGTGTGGGGTGTGGGGAGCTTTTTTCAGTGATCAGTAAACAGTAATCAGTAATCAGTGAAAAGACAGCACTGTTAATGCTATTTAATGCTCCTCACTTAATACCACTCACTGAAAACTCACATCTGATAACTGATCAGTAATCACTGATCACTGATCACTGATTACTTCCTCAGCAATTCTTCGGCATTTTGCAGGATTTCGAGGACTTGTTCGGCACTAATCAAGCGTTTTAGCACCACTTGCCCGATGGTGGGGACAGTATCGGCAATTTCGGCACTCTTGGGGGCAACTTCTACCATAATCACGGCTTCTTCCACCTTATAAAGCCATAAAACCTGTTCTCCCTCTAAAATACCGATATTTAATCTCTCTATCTGCGGTGGTCGTCGCCAACTACTCGCATGATCCCATAAACCGCCAAATTCCCACACTCGTCCTATTGTCCAACCTGCCGTTAAGAAAAAATATTTCACTTTGTTACTCAATCTAGAATCAATCTCTAGCTTTCTGGCTTAATTAGTTTTCAGCCGTCAAATTTTATCAGCTTTTTAGCCATCAGCCATCAGCCGCTACTCCGTCAAGCTTCCCTTCCTCCTTTTCCCCCCGCAACGCGCACGAAGTGGTCTCCACACTTCCCACTTCCCACATCCCTCTCCCCACTCCTGTCTCCTATCTCCTAGGACGGCTAATATACTTTGCACGGCTATAACTTGCATTTTTTACTCAAAGACAACAATTATAGTTCGCCAATTCAAAAATGAAACGCACGACTCCTCAAGAGTTGACAGAGAAAGGCTCATCAGGTACTGTCTGATCAATACAACAACAAATCAAACCCAAAAACGAAGCCCTAGACATCTTAACATAGAACAAAGAAACTTGCTCTACCAACTTTTCGGAATTTTTGGGTTAGAAGTATGTTGTCTTGGCATCTTGTCTGTTGATTTAGCATAAAGAGCAACGAAGAGCCAAAACTCATAAGTAGGGAGGCACAATTATTTGTAGGATGGGTTAGCGCACTTCGTAACCGATGCGGGCGTTGGGTTTCATGCTTCAACCGTTCGGCAAAAGCTCACGGCCGAAGCCCAACCTACGTTCATCTGGCTCTTCGGTAATTGTTATGCAAATAATTAACTTAAAATAAAATTCGATGAGAGTGCCTACGCCTAAAAGTAGCTGAAATCTATACAGGGAGACACTTACGGCACAAATAGGTTAATACCAAAAGATAGACAATTGAGTTAAGATTTGATATAATAGCCAAAAACCCGAGTATTTTACTTATGATGCTTGACAAATTTTTGAACCTAAAAGGAACGTCTATTCAAGGCTATCTACACCTAGAAAATATCGGTATAGTTTGCCGAATCGAATCGAAAAATCAAAAAGCCACCTGTCCTCATTGTGGGTTAGAGAGCGATAAACTACACCAAAATCATCGACATTTAGTCAAAGATTTACCAATCTCAGGACAACCAGTGTACCTACAAGTTAATCGTCGTCAATTTAAGTGCAATAATTGTCGAAAACCCTTTAGTGAAGAGTTAGATTTTGTCGCCAAGAAACGAACCTATACGAAAAGACTAGCCGAGAATATACTCGAACAATTAAAAGAAGGAGATATTTTAAATGTTAGCCGAAGAAATGACGTAACGGAAGAAGAGATTCAAAGAATGATAGAGGACATAGCTGAAGAAATTACAGAGACAGACCTATCGAAATTAAAAAGACTAGGAATTGACGAAATCGCTCTAGTCAAAGGACAAAAAAATTATTGTGCGGTTTTAGTAAATTTAGATACGGGAAAACTAATAGCTATTCTAGAGAAGCGAACACAAGAAGAATTGAGGGAAACGCTTACGGGATGGGGAAAAGAGGTGTTAGAGCAAATTGAAGAAGTCAGCATAGACCTTTGGTTGCCCTATAAAAATTTGGTGAAAGAATTGATACCATCGGCCGAGGTAGTCGCCGATAGATTCCATGTAATGAAACAAATTAATCAAGAGTTAGACGAACAGAGAAGAGCAGAAAAAAGAGCGGTAGAAGCGCAGAAAAATAAAAAACAGAAAGCGGAAAAAGAAGCGAAGCTAGAAGTTTTAAAGCGAAGTAAATATAGTCGGTTAAAAAATGAAGAAAATTTAACGGAACCCCAAAAACTCAAACTAGAAGCTATCAAAGAAAATTGACCAAGTTTGAAAAAGATGCAGGAATTAAAGGAAGAATTTAGAAAGATTTATGAAACCTCAGAGAATCCGACAGAGGGAATGCTATCTATCTCAGAATGGTTGGCAAAATCCTCCAGTGTTTTTACCAAGAGTTGTCAAACAATCCGAAACTGGTTTGGAGAAATCATTAGTTATTTCGAGCAAAGGACAACGAATGGGGTGGTCGAGGGAATCAATAATAAACTTAAACTAATAAAACGGAGAGGCTATGGCTTTAGAAACTTTCGGAATTTTTGGGTTAGAAGTATGTTATCTTGGCATCTTGTATGTTGATTTAGCATAAAGAGTAACGAAGAGCCGTTCATCTTATATTTAATTCCACCCACCCACTTATCTGATAACTGATATAGCGCACCTAAATGAATTGTGAAAAAGCATCGTATTTCTTAAGGTTAGGAAAATTAAATAATTGAAATTTGGCAAAAAACTCGAACAAGCGTTTAACCACTCGAAAATTTTTGGCCAACCAATAAAATCTTCTCAAAAGATTTTTTAACTGTAGCCAAATTGCTTCTACTGGATTTTCTTCGGGAGCGTATCGGGCAAATTTATGACAGGTAATCTGCCAATCTTCTGGGGATAAACCCTGATTTTGTTCAGTAAGGAATTTGATCATCTCTTCTCCCGAATGATAGGAAGCTCCATCCCAAATAATCAGTATTTTTCGCCCAGGGTTGCTTTGAATTAGTTTTTTCAAAAAATCTACTGTATTCTCTCCATTTCCTGCTTTGTAAGGAGCTAAAATAAATTCTTTTTCCACTAAATTTAAAGCTCCATAATAAGTTTGTCTCTCTTTTTCATTCTTAATTTTTACCAAAGTTCTTTCGGGTAACTCTGAGGGATTTTGACCTTCTTTTAGTCTTTCTTTAATAAAGTTCCAGAGATGACCTAGAACATCTTTCCAGACCAAATGACATTCATCAAGCAAGTACACCGCAAGCTTTCCCGACTGAATCTCCTCTTTTTTGCTCTCCAATAATTGACTGATTTCTTCATTCTTTTTTTTTACCTCTTCTGCATCTTTTTTCGGGTTTACTTGTTCCGCCTTTGGCCAGCTAATTCTCGCTTCTTTTAGCAATTGGTAGTAGCTCTGTCTCGATTTAAACACAACCTCATAAGTTTCTAGTACATAAGTTTCTAGCTCCCAAATATCCCAGTGACTCTGGTTGATAATCCATTGAATTAATTCTTGTTTTTCCTCGGCATTTAGATAGGGTCTCGAACCTTTATACTTCAAGATAATCCCCTCAATTCCTGCTGAAATAAATTCCTTTTTCCATTTAGCAATGAATCCGGGGGTCACTCCAATAATTTCTTGAATTGCTCTATAAGCGTATCCCGACAAAGCCAGCTTAACCCCTAAGGCTCTTTTCAGTTCCCGGGAATCGGGATTAGTTTTGATGAACTCTTCGAGAATTTGAAGTTCTGCTTCCATTTGATTCTCCAAACACTTATATTTGTCTTCCTTTTATTCTAAAATATTTCGGGATTGTTGTCGGCATTCTAGTTTACATATCATTTAGGCGCACTATAACTGATTAAGACATTTCTAACATTCTTTGAATCGGCAACAGTGCCTTAACTCTTAAATCTTCAGAAATAGTAATTTCTGGAGTTCTATCTCGCATACACAGATACAATTTTTCGAGAGTGTTCAGTCTCATGTAGGGACACTCATTACAAGCACAGTTATTTAAAGCTGGTGCGGGTATAAATACTTTCTCTGGGGCGGATTTTTGCATCTGGTGAATAATCCCTGGTTCTGTGGCGACAATAAAGGTTTTTTCGGAACTTTTCAGGGAATAATTTAATAGTGCCGTCGTGGAACCAATATAATCGGCATGGACTAAAACCGATGGTTCACACTCAGGATGGGCGATAATTTTTGCTTCTGGATGGGCAACTTTTAATTCTATTATCTTGCGTTCGGAAAAAGTTTCATGGACAATACAACTACCCTGCCAGAGAACTAAATCTCTACCAGTTTGCTGACTGACGTAACGGCCTAAATTGCGATCAGGAGCGAAGATAATCGGTTGATGGACAGGAATTTGATTCACTATTTTGACTGCGTTGGAACTGGTGCAGATAATATCACTCATGGCCTTAATTTCTGCACTGCAATTGATATAGGAAATCACGATATGATCGGGAGATTGGGCTTTAAAACGAGCAAAATCTTCAGGATGACAACTATCAGCTAAAGAACATCCTGCATCTAAATCCGGCAGCAATACCAACTTATCTGGATTTAAGATTTTAGCTGTTTCTGCCATGAAGTGAACCCCCGCAAATATAATCACATCTGCTGGCGTTTGGGCAGCCTGTTGGGATAAACCTAGAGAATCACCAATATAATCAGCTATATCCTGTATGTCAGAATTTTGATAGTAGTGAGCCAAAATAACGGCGTTTAATTCCCGTTTAAGCTCTTTAATAGCTGTAAATAGGTCATCAGGTAAGCTCGATCGATTTGCGGGTTGAACAGTTGTGAACACGGTGGGATTTATGGTTATTTTTACCAAATACTAAACCAGTTTCTATATCATAGCAAATTTTTTTGAGGAGATTAGGGAGTGGGAGCTTTTTTCAGTGATCAGTAAACAGTAAGCAGTAATCAGTGAAAAGACCGCAGAAAACTGCCATTTAATCCTGCTCACTTTATCTTAAGTGTCGGGTGAAGACCCTCAGTTTCACTGACGGGATGAAACCCGACCAGTATAAAAAAGCACTTCAACACATTTCGACAGGAGTTCGGCGAGGCTCACTCGGGCTGCTCAATGTAAAGGCTCAGTGACACGAAGCACGATTGAATCCTTGACAATTTTGTGCGGATGCGTTAGCATAAAAATAGTTGTTTGAGGTCGATAAACAATGATTGTCTTAGAAATGAAAGCTGTGGTCAAACCGAGTCAGTGTTCTGCCATTGATGAGGCTATTCGTACAGTACAATTCATCAGAAACAAAGCATTAAGGCTTTGGATGGATGCCAAGAGAGAAGACAAAATCGATAAATATTCTCTCAATAAATATTGTGCAGTTCGCGGCCATTCAGTTCAAGTTTGTCGATACTCTAAATTCTACGGCTAGACAAGCATCAGCCGAACGCGCCTGGTCAGCTATTGCTCGTTTCTATGACAATTGTAAGAAAAAAATAAAAGGTAAAAAGGGTTATCCTAAGTTTCAGAAAAATAATCGTTCTGTGGAATACAAAAACTCTGGTTGGAAACTATCGGAGGATAGAAAGAAAATAACTTTCACAGATAAGAAAAATATTGGCACAGTTAAACTAAAAGGAACTAGAGACTTAAACTTTTACCCTATCGACCAAATTAAACGAGTTAGGATTGTTAAACGAGCGGATGGTTATTATGTCCAATTCTGTCTAAGCGTTGATATTCGGGAATATGCGAAACCCCTAGAACCAACAAAAAGATGTGTGGGATTGGATGTAGGTTTAAAAGTTTTCTACGCTAACAGCGATGGGGAAACGGTAGAAATACCCCAATACTATCGCCAGGCAGAAAAAAGATTAAACCGTCTGAATCGTAAAAAATCTAAAAAGTTTAGAAAAGGTCAACCCCAATCAAACAACTACCAAAAGGCTAGAAAGAGGTATGCTAGAAAGCATTTAAGAGTAAGTAGGCAACGTAAAGGCTTTGTCGCAAAAGAGGCATTGCGCGTCATTAAATCTAACGATTTCATCGCCTACGAAAACTTAAATGTTAAAGGCATGGTAAAAAACTCTAGACTAGCTAAATCTATCAATGATGTGGCTTGGTCAACTTTTCGGCAATGGTTAGAATATTTTGGTTTTAAATATGGTAAGGCTACGGTAGCAGTAGCCCCCCATAACACGAGTCAAAACTGTTCTAATTGTGATCAAAAAGTCCCTAAATCTCTATCTACGAGAACCCATGTTTGTCCCCATTGTGGCTATGTAGAAGATAGAGATATTAACGCCGCTATCAATATTCTCAAAAAGGGACTAAGTACGGTAGGGCATACCGGAACTCAAGCTTGGGGAGAGATTTCCTCTGATTTGGTTGGACAAGTCCTGTCAGATTAAGAAAACTCGTTGAACCAAGAATCCCTCGCATGAGTGCGATGGGAGTGTCAAATTCTCTTCTCTTATCTGATCAATGACCCCTGATTAAGACTGTCCACTAAAAACTCACATCTGATAACTGGTAATTGATAACTGATAACTGATTCAAGGCTAAGGGTTATCAATGCTAGGATAAAGGCTTGAGTAGAGAACGATCGAGCCAAAGCCATGTCATCGACAGAAGTAAAAACCCCACCCCCAGACAGTCCTGAATTCCTCGATGAGTTACCAGGAGAAGTGGAAATGTCCTTATTTGACCACTTGGAGGAGTTGCGGCGCCGGATTTTTTATAGTTTAATTGCCGTGGCTGTAGGTGCGGTGGGATGTTTTATCTTCGTTAAACCCCTAGTACAAGTGCTGGAAGTTCCTGCCCAAGGGGTAAAATTTTTGCAGTTGGCCCCGGGAGAATTTTTTTTCGTCTCCCTAAAAGTAGCTGGATATAGCGGCCTACTGGTGGCTAGTCCGGTCATTCTCTTGCAAATTATCCTCTTTGTGCTGCCGGGGTTAACCCGTCGCGAACGGCGTTTAATTGTCCCGGTAGTCTTAGGATCGAGTGTTTTATTTTTTGCTGGTTTATTTTTTGCCTATATTGCCCTGATTCCCGCCGCTTTAAACTTTTTTGTCAATTATGGGGCGGAAGTGGTCGAACAAGCTTGGTCGATCGAGCGCTATTTTGAATTTGTCTTACTTTTACTTTTTAGTACTGGCATCGCCTTTCAAATTCCCGTTATTCAATTGATTTTGAGCTTTTTAGGCATTATTTCCTCGCAAACGATGTTATCGGGTTGGCGTTTCGTGGTTTTAGGGGCGGTGATTTTAGGCGCTATTTTAACCCCTTCCACAGATCCTCTCACCCAATCCCTGTTAGCAGGGGCGGTATTAGGTCTATACTTTGGGGGCATTGGGGTAGTGAAATTAACGGGACGTTAACTAGCTATACTTTGCACGGCTATAACTTGCATTTTTGACTCAAAGACAATAATATAGTTTAAGAGTCATAATTAGAAGCAAAGCACTCATTAAAAACATGATTAACCTAAAATTCACGGAGGAAGAAAAGAACTCACTGTATTAGGAAAGATTTCATCATCCTCATCCCCGGGTTCAACTTAAGATGGAAGTTCTTTGGTTAAAGAGTCAAAAGATACCGCAACCAAAAATTTGTCAGTTAGTGGGAATCTCGCCAAATACCTGACTAATTTATCTTCGAGATGCTCAAGAAGGCGGAATAGAAAAATTAAAATAAATCAACTTCTATCGTCCTAAACGTGAATTAGAGTCTCAAAGAGAAACGCTCAAAAAATATTTGGAGAAAAATCCACCAGCCACAATAAATGAAGTTGTATATAGGAGAGAAGAATTGACGGGAATAAAACGAAGTCCTCCCCAAGTGAGTAAATTCTTAAAATCCCTGGGAATGAAATGTTTAAAAGTAGGTTCTCTGCCTTCTAAAGCTGACCAGGATGAACAAGAAGACTACAAAGAAAAAAAGCTAGAACCCAGACTAAATGAGGCTAAAGAAGGAAAAAGGGCTGTTTTTTTTGTTGATGCCGCTCCCTTGGTTATGGGAGCTTTTCTCGGTATTGGTGTTTTGAGAGACTTTTCGTTAAGTCCCCGAACGGGCGTAAATGCTTTAATGTTTGAGGAGCATTAAATGCAATAACTCATGAAGTTATTCTGGTAACAAATGACACTTATATTACAGCAAGTCTGTGAACTCCGGTCAAAAATAGCTGCTTTAGGACTAAATATTCCCATTACTCTAGTATTAGATAATGCCCGCTATCAAAAATGTAAAATTGTTGAGGAATTGGCTCTTTCTTTGTCAATAGAGTTACTCTATCTGCCGTCTTATTCGCCTAATCTAAATTTAATTGAAAGGCGGTGTAAATTGGTCAAAAAGAAATGTTTGTCTGGTCAATATTATGAAAACTTTCCTGACTTTTCTTCAGCTATTTATGAATGTCTGAATGATGCCCATCTGAAACATAAAAAAGAACTGGATTCCTTGCTTACTCTCCGATTTCAGAAGTTTAATAAATCTCAGATTATCAACGTCTAAAGTATAACTTGTCTTGGCGATCTTCTAGCCTTGACTGGCGTTTTTTGACTCTCCCCTGTCTTTTTACCATTTTCGTCTGGTCATAAGGACTCTCCCCTCTAGTTAGGGTTTGCGGCAAAAAGTTTGTTAGTGGGGGCAGGGTGTGGGGTGTGGGGTGTAGGGTGTAGGGTTTTACCGATTTTGAGGTAGTCAGTTACCTAATTTTCAGGGAAAAAGTGCCTGAATTTTACCCCCGATCACTCCAATGGTCAGCACTTTTTGAGGGGAAAAAAGTCTAAAAGCCTTATCCAACAAGGTTTTTAGATTTATTCAGCCAACCCTAGTTAAAGGCTTTTTGCTCCCTATGTCTCTGGTTTTTAGAAAATCTTTCGATTTTTCGAGGTGTCCGTGAAATTGATGTCACAGCTAATAAAAAAAAGGCTCAGGATTGCTTTTTGTCTCTAGCTTGTTGTTAGGTAATTGCTGACTGATTAATAATAGTTAGGGTCTGCTGAAAAAGTTTGTTGGTGGGGTTAGGAGTCGGTCGTCGGTCGTCAGTAGCCGGTCGTTTCAGGCTTTGTTCCCCTCTCTTTTTGTACCAATTTTGTACTAAAAGAAGGATAATGCCAGGTTTTTGAGAGTCCCAATCCGATTTTCGCAGCATGAACATCGGATTTTAACAGGTCAAAAGCCTTATTTTAAAAGGGTTTTACCATTATTCAGCCAACCCTAGTTAAATGTTAATCGGCTTTTCCTTTTAGGGAGACGAAGTCAGACCTATGGGAATTAAGATTGTCACCATTTTGCGGGGGATGAAAAGGATTTCTGACTTCGGGGGGAGTGGGTAAACCCTGTTTCATTTCCGCCACTTTTAAGAGGATCAAATACTCATAAAAAGCTTGCAGAGTACACCAAGCAAAACCAGCTTTACCATCGAGAATTCCTGCCAAGATAAAATACATATAAAACCAACGAAGCAAGGGACGAAAAGGCAATCGTAGAGATAAATCTTTTAAAGCTCTCCGTCTATCTACTTCGGTTTTACCAAAAAATAAATTTTTCCAACTAACACCACCATTAGCCAACTGATGTAGGGTTTCTGCCGCTTCATCGGTAGAGTAACGATTATGTTTTTCAATCCAACGACTTAAACCTTTACTACAGGTGTAGTGGGGATAGGTTTCCTGTAAAAAAGAGGTTTTTCCTCGACATTCTTCCCTTTCCGTGTGACCATAATCGCTAAACCAGACTTGATCTTTTCTAAATAGACGCATTTGGTAACGAGGATACTGGGTGCTGCGACGGATCCACGTCCCCATAAACATAACTCTTTCGGCCACATAAAAACCAGTAAATTCTGTCTGTTGAGTGGCACGCAGACATTCTGCGTAGAGTTGGGGTGTCATCCTTTCATCTGCTTCGAGAATATAAACCCAATCGTATTTAGTCTCGATATTTTCTAACATCCAAGTTCTTTGTCTACCATGACTCTCGAATTGATGCTGAATCACGCACACTGGATAACGAGAAGCGATCTCTACAGTGCGATCGCTACTGTAGGAGTCAACCACAATCACATCATCGGATAGAAGTGCCGACTCCACACAGGCGGCAATATCAATTTCTTCGTTATGGGTGAGAATGTAAATGGAAAACATAGATATATGGTGTTTGATTATACGAAACCCGATCGGGCAGTAGTCCTATTTTGTACCGGAAAAAGCGGAATGAAAACCAGTTTATACAAGAGATTTTCTCAAAACTACCAGACTGCGCCTATTGTACCCTTGATCGCCATTTTGTCAATATTCCTTGAGTATTACTTGAAAAATTCTTTACCTGAGCTTGTAGCGACCGGCAATGAGCTATTCCCCGCCATGAGATAATAGAAGGTGCTTTATGTCTTCAGTAATTTTCGATGACTGCTGTTTCCGAGTGTTTTCGTTATCTTCGTTCCCAGGGCAATTGTGCCTTGATTCCCTTTATTACTGCCGGTGATCCCGATTTGTCCACTACTGCCCAAGCTTTACGTATTTTAGACCGGGCAGGGGCCGATCTGATCGAGTTGGGGGTTCCCTATTCCGATCCTCTTGCGGATGGTCCGGTGATTCAAGCGGCAGCCACCCGCGCTTTAAATCGGGGTGTCAAGTTGGAAGATGTGCTAGAAATTGTCAAAAATGCCCAGGGAGAGGTGAAGGCTCCCATTATTCTCTTTACTTACTATAATCCGATCTATCATCGCGGGATAGATGTCTTTTTAGACCAAATTAAAGCAGCTGGGGTGAGTGGTTTGGTGGTTCCTGATTTACCCCTAGAGGAAGCGGAAAGTCTGCTGCAACCAGCTGCTGCTAAGGGAATTGAAGTGATTTTATTGGTAGCGCCTACCAGTCCCCGCGAACGCCTACAAGCGATCGCCCTGCAATCGCAAGGTTTTATTTATCTGGTTAGTGTCACGGGAGTGACGGGAATGCGGAACCAAGTGGCCACCAGAGTGGAGGAATTGCTCGATTCTATTCGTTCTGTCACCGATAAACCCGTGGGGGTAGGATTTGGCATTTCTGACCCGACACAGGCACTACAGGTCAAAAACTGGGGGGCTGATGCGGTAATTGTCGGCAGTGCCATGGTTAAACGTCTGGCCGATAATTCCCCCAGCGATGGGTTAAAATCCCTCGAAGAATTCTGCCATAGTTTAAAACAGGCGATTCAGTGAGGGATTAGGGGTTAGAGGTGCTTCTACTGGCGAGAATTAGCCGTTATCGAAGGGAATTCCCGCTGCGGGGCGATCGAGGTAGAATTTCTCTCGGATTCCCTTTTCCGCTTGTTTTAATGCCGGGTGGTGGCAGTAGGGATTGTTCCCCCGACGATCAAATAAATCGGCTCTTCTCGACTTTGTGTGATAATTTTTGCTTATGGAATTGAACTTACTGGGCAAGACTTTTAGGACTATTTTGCGGATATTCTATCAGCATAGACCTCGTTGCCACACAGAAACCAGAAGAGCCGTTAGTTATCTTTATCTTTATCTTTATCTTTATACCTGTTTACTGTTTAAGTATCTAAGCACAATTAATTACACATCTAAGCCACTACTCCGTCAGACTGCTGCTGTGATCAGTAAACAGTGAACTGAAAACTCAAATCCGATCCCTAATAGCTGTCTTGTGAGTCTCGGAGTCTCGGAGTCTCGGAGTCTCGACTAGGAAATTAATTTTGCCGACTACTTACTGTTCACTGATTACTGTTTACTGTTTACTGTTTACTGTTTACTGATCACTGTTTACTGATCACTGATCACTGAATGTAACTAACCATGGAAATACTCGAAAACCTGAAAATGGCTTTTTCCGCTTTGATGGGCAATAAACTGCGTAGTGGTCTAACCATGCTAGGAATTGCTATCGGTAACGCCTCCGTCATTGCCCTAGTGGGAGTGGGTGAAGGAGCGCAAAAAGTTGCTATCGAGCAGTTTGAAGCGCTCGGTCCGAATGTTTTATTTGTTTCCACCTCCTCGCGCAATGTCCGGCGGACAATTCCTAATCCCCGGCCCCTCACCTACGAAGACGCTCAAGCGATCGCATCTCAAGTTCCCGCCATTGCCGCCATTTCTCCCGAATTGAGCGGTACAAGAATCTTATCCTTCGGTAATAGAACCAGTAATAGCCCCCTGATCGGGGTGGGAGCCGAGTACCTAAACGTGCGTAACCGTCAACTATCTAAAGGTAGATTTATTATGGAATCTGACCTGAAACGGGATAATCGCGTGATAGTCTTGGGATCGGAATTAGCTAAAAATCTCTTTGGTAATCGCAATCCCGTCGGCGAAAATCTTCGCATCGGCAATCTTAGTTTTCAAGTCATTGGAGTTTTGCAGGCGAAAGGCTCCTTATTTGAGACTAATCAGGACGATCGAGCCTTAATTCCCCTAACTACCATGTCTAATCAGGTTCAAGGCCGCAGAGCTATCTTTGGCATTCCCCTAACTCATATTTCTGTCTTGGCCAAAAACTCCGCCCAAATTAAAGCCGCCCAGTTTCAGATTAGCAACCTGCTGCAAATGCGTCATCAGGTCAGCGATGAGAATTATGTGCAGATTTTCCCCCAAACCGCAGTCTTAGAAATGGCCAAAGAAACTAACGATAGTTTAACTAGAATGTTAGCCTCGATCGCCAGTATTTCCCTTTTTGTCGGAGGAATCGGCGTCATGAATATTATGCTGGTGTCAGTCACGGAAAGAACCCAAGAAATCGGGTTAAGAAAGGCTTTAGGAGCCAAAGAAGGGGATATAAAAGGTCAATTTCTCATTGAATCGGTGATTTTAGCCACCACTGGCGGAATTATCGGGATTTTTGTCGGCATTCAAGGAATGTATCTAGCGGGAATTTTTGCCGCTTTAACTACCAGTGTCTCAATCCCCGCGATAATTCTCGCTTTAGGAGTTTCCAGTGCCATCGGTCTGATTTTCGGTGTTGTTCCCGCTCATCGTGCCGCTAAATTAGAGCCAATAGTTGCTTTGAGAAGATTATAGTCGCCGAAACTATCCAATCTATCCTACTTGATCCTGACCAAGACAAAGAAGTCAGCAATTCTCATTTTGAAATAAATAGAGCATTAACCCCGATTTTGGCAGGGGAAATATAGTACAAAATAACTATTTTCGAGGAGAGGCGATCACTAAAAAAACAATTGGTTGGACAAATTAAGTATAAATACTCAAGCAATCAAAGGGGTTGGCTGAGAACGAACGGGGTTAATTCAGGAAGATAGTTCTGTTTTTAGAATAGGGAATTCAAGGGAAATAAAAATTTATAATTATTGTCAGCTAAGGTAAAATGGGGGAGTTAGAAATCCACCAGCACGTCAAATTATTCCAAGATGGCTCAAAAAGCGGCAACCCTAGGAAATTTCGGAATTAAGGCAATTTTTACGTCAAAAATTACATGATTTACCCGATGAGAGGAAACCTAGAAATAATAGAAAATATCAGGTAGAAGATGCCGTGATGGCTGCATTTTCAGTCTTTTTTAGGGACTTCCAGAGAATAAAATACCCAACAAAAAAATAGAAAAGTGTTTTTTTGAAAAAGTAATTATTTTTGTCTAGGAAAACAAAGAGTCTCCCATTACAACCTATTTTTCCGAAAAAATAGCAGCATAAACTTTTATACTTCCGAGCTTTTTCGAGTATAACAAGGACAAGTTAAAGAATCAAATACAGTTTTTAGCTAACCATCTTAGTTAACTACAAACTAGGTCTTATCATAATAAATATCAATAAACCATTGCCCCAAATCGGGAAAGTCTTGATTCGTTGATTCTGTGAGACGTTCGATTTTTTCTTCGATTTTTCCCCTGGCTTTTTTAGTAAGCTTTACTCCTTTTTCGTAAGTTTCAGTAATCAACTTAACAATCGGGTGTTTTCCTTTCCAAGTCATAGTTTGGGCGAATTTCAAAGCGGTTTCGATTTCATCTAAAATACTCCCATTCCAAGGGTTTTCTAACACAGCCCAGGTTCGTTCAATAGGATTATATTTACTATGGTAGGGGGGATAGTAAGCTAAACGTATATTAACTTGATATTTTTGGGAAAACTCAACTATACGTTTCATAAACTGAGTTCGTCTCGAATTATTTTCTGGGCCATTATCTTGATTAATTATCAAAGTTTTAATTTTCTCAAAACGAGATTTTTCCGACTCCCAGAAATCTTCTAATATATCAACAATAAAGTCACGGGTGACTGTGGAGGCAGTGAAATACAAAAACAACTCATCAAATTCTGGAATAAATATTCCGTAAGGGGTTAGGGTTGTTTTCGGATTAAAATCATGATCGTTTGTTTCGACAGTTATTCTATTCTTACCTCCTCGATCCAACAGTCCAATATTAACACGGGCTTTGGCATCTAAACTAAGACGTAACATCGTAGGGTCTTCATCCGCTTCCCGATTAATGTTAGCTAATTCCTCACAGATTGCCTCGGTTTCTGGAATTTTTTTTGAGGTAAAACTTTAGCGACTCTTTTCAGACGATAACCTAAGTTATTTAATTTAACCCGAATAGTTTCCTCGCTCGGTAAATCCTCATCACTGTACCCATATTTAGAGATTAATTGCTTTCGGACTTCGGCCGCACTCAGTCTCACATAAAGCCTTTGGCTTTTAAAACTTGGGTCAGTTTGGCTTTGAGAATCCACTAAACTTTTGATGTTTTCCAAGAGAAAAGGTAAATGTTCTTCTGCTTTTTTCCGCCCCTTAGCTGAATGATTATCAACACAAATAATACCTCTTTTTAGTTCTTTAATTCCTTGACGAATAGTAGTTAGATTCCAGCCTAACTCCTGTGCAGCAAGGGTTTGTCCCCCATAGCCTAATTCTAAGACTGTTTGCGCCATGAATCTTCTTTTAGCTGCACCTTTTAATTGAAGTGCAGTTTCACTGAGCAATTTCTTGAGGGAATCAGTTAATTCCATATACACTTACAAAGAAAAACTTGATTAATAATGTACAGGATTAATTCTACTACAAAATTGGAAGGAGGAGGCAACCATCGACCCCTACCTCCTACACTCCGAGAATGATTATTATTCTTGAGAATGAATAGTTTATTTTTTGGAAGTCCCTAAGCAATACAAGCGCGTAAATCATTAAGAGTAATCATCAACGTCATCGGTTCAAGAGGAGACACATCAAAACCTAAAGCCAAATAAAAATTCTTAGCTTCTTCTGAAATAGCATGAACAATAATTCCCCGAATACCAATGGTATCAGCCGCTTTAACAACCCGTAGCGCACCATCACGAAATAAACCGCGTCCTAAACCTTGACCTTGGGAAGAAGTATCTACTGCCAATCGTGCCAAAATTACCACTGGAATTGGGTTAGGCATATTCCGCCGAAATTTACCATTAGCTGATTGTATACTAATCGCCCCGGAAGCAAGGGCGTAATACCCAACTACCCTATTGTCAACGCAGGTAACAAAAGTTCTAGTTGCACCACTGGCTTGATTAGCATAAGCTCGACGCTTCAACCAATCATCAAGAGAAGTAATTCCACAGGAAAAATCAGTGATTGAGTGATAACTAGCCAGAGGTTCAGGTGGTGTCAAATTCATTCCTTCTCCCAAGGTGCGATCGTCTGCATGGTTTTGCGTAAACGTTCATTAGGTTGAGGTGGTGCATCTAGAAGTGCGATAAATTCTGCATAAGTCTCTGGACTAGCCCAAAAAATAGTACGTTCGAGCAAAGTTTCCTCCGCAGCATTCCGCGCGGCTTCCAAAATAAAATCAGTTCTATTCTTACCTTGCACTTTGGCTGCCATATCGATCAAATTGCGTTCTTCTCGCTTAATTCGCAAATTTAGGGTATTACGCGGAGTCTTACTTTTTGTTTTACTACTCATAAGATGGGGGTGTAATTCCAAACTTAATTATTTTAACATAATGTAGTGACAACGACATTACACTATGTATGTACGATACGATACCAGGATTTTTCAGAGAGATGAGCATCATTTGATGAAAGTCTAGGCTTCAAACCTTTCCATTATAACTGATAGTATGTCACTAAAGTAACACACCTTAATTAGTGTTGGTTTTTGTTGTTTCATCTGCATAGCAGCGTCGAAGACTACTCAACCCACAAGATTAGGCGTGCTACTACGCATTGCTGTAGGCATCGCACTAGAGGGAGAATGGGTTTACCCTTTCAATGTTTTCAAGTAAGATCAGTAAGTATTTAAACAAGCATAATTCTCATGAGACAACGAATTTATGAAGGAACTTGGGAAGAAATCGCCGTCTGTGCTTCTGAATTAAAAGGAAGAAAAGTAAGGCTCATCGTACTGGATGCCATTTCAGGCGAGGAAAAGACACCCCCTAGTAACTCCCTAGCTGAGGTCCTTAAGGGAAAAGTGGGTATCATTGAAGGAGCTTCCCCAGATCTTTCTACCCAAACAGGAGAAAAATTTGCGGAATTAATGCAGGAAAAACAGCTAAAAAGAGAGGAATTATCTTGATTTTGTGCGATGCTTCTGCGCTTATTGCCGTACTGAGTCGAAATGACAATAACCATCAACGCTGTAAGGTGTGTCACTAAAGTAACACACCTTAAATAAAATATTGTTGGGTTTCGTTGCCTCAAACCAACCTACAAGATCGGCGATCGCCTATCACAAAAATTGCTATTATAGAAACTATTGATATTAAGGGTAATCATAATGACACCGTTAACTGAAGAACAAAAACAAGAGATTATTACTGAAGTTTTAGCAGCGAGAGCAAACCGTAAACAATTTCTCTTAGAGATGAAACAACGGCAACAAGCAGGGTTAAAAATTGCTCAAAAATGTGCTAATCTCCTTAAAGAGAAGTATGGAGTCACGAAAGTTGTTTTATTTGGTTCATTGTTAAATGATGAAGAAATAACTCCCCATTCTGATCTTGATTTAGCGGTTTGGGATTTACCAGAGAAAGATTATTTTAAAGCGATCGCAGAATTAGATAATGGACAGGATTTTGAGGTGGATTTAGTAGAAGTTCAAAAGGCTCATTCCTATATTTTAGAGGCAATTGCTCAGGGGATTGAACTATGAATAATTTACTAATTCAAGATAGAATTAATCAAGAAAATTCTTCAATCTCTGCAACAGTTAGAGATATTTTTAAGAGAATTATCTAATCAATCGTATGTCATGTATCAAAACGCATTAATTAATTCTATTGCGCTTAATTTGCATGGAGTTTATACTGGAATTGAGCGTATTTTTGAGGTTATTGCTAAAAAAATTGATCAAAGATTTCCAACGGGGGATAAATGGCATCGAGATTTATTAGAGCAAATGTCTGTTGATATACCTAAGGTGAGAAAAGCGGTTATCACAGAAGAAACAAGGCTCATTTTGGATGAGTTAAGGCGGTTTCGTCATCTGGTGAGAAGTGCTTATTCTTGCCAATTAGATGAGGAAAAGGTCTTAATCATCGCCCATCAAATTGTTAATTCTTATCAAACCATAATCAATGACATTCAATTGTTTTGTAATAATTTAAGCAAGGGAAAAACTTAATTAAAGATAACCCAATTCCCAATCATAATAACTTACCCACAATCTTTTAATATCAGATCATGGGTAAGTTGCTGGGTTTCGTTGCCTCAACCCAACCTTAGAACTCTTGCAAATTAATTATATGTTATAATAATGGGTTAACTAATTTTCCCCAAAAAATTAGTTAATCAGTACATTCGTCCTGAATGAAAACTTGAAGTTTAACTTTTAACTCAAAACTCTTTAGAGCTGCTTTAATTTGGTTATCAAAACCTCTTTATTTAAGCGGCACAAACTATCTCAATTATAAAAATTGAGAATAAATTATCCTTGACTTGCTTAATCTTTAGGCAACTTTTAAGAAGCTGCTATACCTATCCCTAACTCACAGTTATAAATAGCCGCCAACAAGTTAACTCTTAAACTATATCTTCGACGACGATTCCGATATTTACAGGATAAGATTTTAAAGATTTTGAGTTTCCTATTTATATGTTCAATGATAATCCTTTCTTTGGCTAAAGCCTTGTTATACTCTTTTTCTAACTCTGTTAATTTTCTATTTTTCGATTTCTTTTTCGGTGTATAACTATTACTATGGTATGCAGCTATTCCCTGATAACCACTGTCTTCTATGCTGGTAGTTAAAGGATGAAAACGAACTCGACTTTTTTTAAATAAACTAAAATCATGACCTCTACCTTTCCCACAAAAGACACAGATAATTTCCTCGGTATTTTGATCAGCTACTAATTGGGATTTTAAAGTATGATAACCTCTTTTACCCGAAAAAAAATCTTTCTGTTTCTTTTGGGGGCGTTCAATGGGAGTTTCCGTTACATCCATTACCGTTATGACCGGTATCTCTGCTTGATTGAGTAAAGCTTTTTTTCCTTTTAAACGGAAGTTTCCCGATTGTAAAAGCATTTTTTCCGTCTTATTTACAATCCGACATATAGTTGATTCTGATAGTTCCCAGCTTGTACCAATGTGAAAATATGTTCTATATTCTCGCCAATATTCTAACGTTACTAAAACTTGTTCTTCTATAGATAGTTTAGGTTTCGGTCCCCTTTTAGATGGTGAATTAGAGTCGGCTTCAACACTTTTTACTGATTCTACCATCTTTCTATATGTTTGTTTATACACACCGAAACGGCGTTTGAATTGTTCATCTGATAAGTTTTGATAATCCATAATTTTGCTAATAAACATAGCAAAATTATAGATGATTTCCTGACCTAAGATCACATTTTATTCTTTTTTCCACTTCAATCTAAGAATTGAGAAAAAAGCAAAACCTTACATTATACCATAAAAAAATTATGCAAGAGGTCTCTTGTATCTTGAGAAGTAGGCAACCCGTCCCAACCTAGGTAAAAAATACCGCTTTGTAGCTTGGGTGCCTATATTCTGAAAAAGGGCGTGGACATCCAGTTCAACCGAGGTGCTTGACACCGTTGGGTAGCCACCGGAGCCACGCCGTCATCCCGATGAGACAAGCTCGAACAATCGCTGGAGGATTAACCTCGTATTCGCAAGGACGAGTTACCAAAGGGACAAAATAACTTAACCCCAGCATAAACGATGACAGAAGAAAAAACATGGGTAGGGATCGATGTCAGTAAAGAGGTTCTAGATATCTACGTGTTGCCGCAAGGTCTGACCTTGCAACAACCCAACAGCGACGTTGGCGTTCAATCGCTGATTGAACAATTACATCCTCTCTCACCGAGTTTGGTGGTGGTGGAATCGACGGGTGGATTAGAGCGCGCACTCGTATCGGGCTTACAAGCCGCCACAATACCGGTAGCGATCGCCAACCCCCGCAAGGTCAAAGGGTTTGCGACGGCATTGGGGAAAGCAAAAACGGACAAATTGGACGCACAGGTAATCGCTCAATTCGCACGAGCCGTGCAACCCCAACCCCAACCCGTGGTTGCCCCCCAAGCCCAACAATTGAGCGACCTAGTACGACGACGACAGCAGTTGGTGGAGATGCAGGTGGCGGAGAAAAACCGCCTCAGTCGTGCGTCTGAGACGGTGCAACTAGATATCAAAGCCCATATTGAGGAAATCCAACAGCGTATTGAAAGCCTCAACGAGCAGATTCAGTCCCTCGCCCAACAGCAAGCCGATTGGCAACGCAAAAATGAAATCTTACAATCCGTTAAAGGGATCGGCAAAGTTTCATCTGCCCTATGTTTGGCGGAATTACCCGAGATGGGAACACTCTCGGAAAAACAGATTGCCCGGCTGGTCGGGGTCGCTCCTATCAACCACGATAGTGGCCAGCACAAGGGTAAACGCATGATTTCGGGGGGACGCACCTCGGTTCGCTGTGGCTTGTACATGGCCACATTGGTAGCCATTCGTCATAACCCGGTGATTCGGAAGTTCTACGAACGGTTGTTGACCAATGGCAAGTTGAAAAAGGTGGCCTTAGTTGCCTGTATGAGGAAATTGCTGGTTATCCTCAATGCCATGATTCGTGATAATAAATGCTGGCAAGCACCCGCTTAGTCCAGTTTTCCGAACAATTTCATCGCTGACAAAACGGATGACTGGTGCCGTTACTTTGTCTTGCCTATTTGGGGTACAAAAGATTTTCTTTATTCCCCTTGACTTTTAAGACAATCGCTACAAGATCGGCGTACTGCTACAAGGTATGCCACCACAGTAACACACCTTTATTAGTGTTAGCTTTCGTTGTTTCAATCTAATCTAGAAGAAGTGGCTGGATCATTGGGAGCTATTCCTTCATCTTGATCTAAGATCAATAATATTTCCATTTGTTGAGTTACACTAAATAAGCGCAATCGAATATTGACTGAAAATTGAATCATTGTAATGATAGGCAGATTTTCAGCCATAGATTGAGCAATAATAATGCGATCAAAAGGATCTCTGTGGGGAAAAGGTAGAGAAGCATTAATTTTTAGATGCTCTAGTTCAAGATTTAGTAAAACAATCCTACTTTCGTTCACTTCTTTCTCAATAAACTCTTCATAGGAAGGAACTAACCTTAACTTTCCTAAATTCTATTTAATAGACATTTCCCAAAGGCTGGCGATACTAAGGTAACTAAAATTGTTCTCATCTTCAATTAAATCTTTGAGAGCATTGCTTAATCTAGGATCGTCATTAACAAACCAAAGAAAAATATGTGTGTCCAATAAAAAAGTCATTCCCTGGAATTTTGAAAGTCTTCAAGAGGTTCATCAAAGTCATCGCTCATCCATACTTTTCCCTTAGCACTTCCTCGTTTTAAGGGTCGTTTGATGGGGGAAATTTTGGCTACTGGCTCGTCGCCTTGCATAATAACGATTTCTTCTCCGTTAATTGCCAAATCGAGAAGTTTTGAGAGATCGGATTTAGCTTGAGCTATATCTAATTTAGTCATAATGTTAAATCTCTATTTAAGTTTTCAAAAAATCTTGCAAATGTTCTTCGTCATCAGCTACGATGGCAATCATTCCTTGACATAGTCCGGGGCGCGGACGTTGGGGCGATGTGGGTATTTGCCCGATTAATTGGGCAATCGGACGATTGTTGTCGGTGATTAACAATTCTTCCCCCAGTTTGAGATTGTCAATCAGTTCGGGGAGTTTAGCCTGGGCTTCTTTGAGAGAGATGATCATGGATGTTGGGTTCTATTTAACTCATGCTGATAACGCTACAATTTTAACTGAATCTCAGCAAGGAATAGATAAAATACGGTTGGGTTTCACCATCGTTCAATCTTGCCTACACTTTCTTCGGTGCGCTTTCAGCGAGTGGCGTGCTGCTATGCAGTGCCGTAGGCATCCCACTGAATCTAACCAAGGGACTTGCGCTTTGATAATGTACCTTTTGGGCGAACGCAGTTCGCCCCTACATTGTGGACAAAATCCGTTACTGTCGGGGCGCAAAGCTTGCGCCCTCCGCGCGGAGGGGGTTTGCTGATCACCCTAAGTAGGGGGAGAGCCTTCGAGAACCCCTGCAGCTAAGGGACTTGCGCTTTGATAATGTGCCATCTGGCTGGTCTGATTCTTCTACAGAGCGATTTTCAAAGCTGGGATATTATTCCCACGCAAGTCCCTAAAGGACTTACGCAGGTACGCTACCCGTAGGGGCAATTCATGAATTGTCCCTAGGGGTAAGTAGGGAGGCACAATTATTTATAGGATGGATTAGCGGTAGCGTAACCCTTGCTGGTGTTGGGTTTCGTTACCTCAACCCAACCTACAAGATCTACAAGATCACTAACCTACACTCTTCGGCGATCACAAATTATGAAATATAAAAAAGTGATTGCCCATGCCCATTTAATCAATATCTTGCCAATTTAATGCTGTAGCAAATCGGCTCAAATGACCAACATTTGTTGTTGCAATAATTACTTCTGCCGTCTCATTGGCCAATATTTGTGCTTGAGCAGCTAGAATAACATCCCCATCTAATGCCTTGGGATCGGCAGTGGGTTGTCCCCTTTTTCTGACTTCTGCCCAAAGATTTGCGGCTAACAACATGGTATCTGTTTGAATAGGAATATATTCAAGGGTTTGTGTTAAATGATCGAGACGACGGACACTTTTTAATAAATTCGCACGGAGCAGTTCTCGACGGACTTCATAATCTGCAATCTCAGGAATCGCAAATCGTTCACCTCGTTTTAGAAGCGTTTTTAGCCACTGTTGACAAGCGAGCGGAAGTCCTTTGGCCTTGGGATTTGTTACCATACCTAATCGACCCGAATCTAATAAAATTAAGCGATTCATGGGAATAGGGGGCGATCTGATAAACGGTCTTCATCTATAGCCTTTTTTAAATAGTCCCAAGTTTGTTGATGTTCGGAAGCATCTTCATCTTCGCTTAACCAAGAGTCTAAAAGATTAATCGCTGCTTGATTTTTTTGAGCTTGTTCTGGGTTAATAATCGCTGAAGTTGTTGATGGAATTGTTTGTCGAAATTGGCGCAGTGTTTCTAGTAGTTCTGTCCAATATTCTCTGGGGGTTGCTTCTATTTCAGAGATTAGCAATTCGAGGGAGATTGGCGATCGCTTGGAAGAATTTACCACAGATACTACTCACAGGTTAGAGGCTATCTTTCAATTCTAATTGATCTAAGCAGAAAATAAATAAGCTCTCCTGATGACTGATAGATAAAAGGTATGTCACTAAGGTAACACACCTTTATTAGTATTGGGTTTCGTTGTTTCAATGGAACCAAGAAGAAAGGGCGATCGCACTAAATGCTTTAGTAGTGATTTAGGAGTGCAAGTGATCTTTGACATTACTCCAAAAGAATTATTCAGTAAAGTGTTGACAGGATTAGATGATTTGTCTAACTCTGCAATTCTATATAAAAATTAACATAATTGGTTGAGTTCCTGATTGTTCATAATTTACTCCTTTAGATATTTTTGAATTATCTTCGTTTTTTGAACTGAAATGGATAAAAGGTTAGGTTTTAAGTTAACTCAATTAAAGAAAACCTAACCCAATAAGATTTGTGTTGACAAAGAGCGTCTTTACAATAGGCACCAAAAAAGTGTCAAAGCTAAATCAGAATTAGTTAAGAATGCTAAGTTTCTGATTCGGTAGTGTTGAAAGTTTTGAGGTGTCGCCTGTTGAATCGGCAACAACAGGACTGCTAGAGTTAACTACTGTCAAGCTTTCACCATTGTTAAATTCAATTGTGGTTGTTTCAACAAATACATATCCCTGAACAGGAATAAAGCTAGTACCGACAGCATCAATACTACCCTGAATGGTAACAAGTGATTGCTGAACTTGAGACAGTGACTTAAGAAAACCTTGTTTTTCAGTGCTATCAGCTTCGACGTTTTTGTCGTGAGCATTTTTGTAATGATTATAAGTTCCTCCTCCAAATAGTAAGCCAAACGCTCCAGCGAGAACACCACCTAGAAAGCCACCCGCAGCATAGTTTTCTTCAAGAGTATGCCATTCTTCTTTAGAAAAATTGTGCTTTTGCGAGTCCAACCATTGCTTAAAACTATTATTGCTGATGGTGTTTATAGTGAACTTAACATCTAGGTGCGCTGTAATTCCACGCTGTACGCTGACACCTGCGCGAGTGACAAGACCATATCCGTTAGAGATTTTAGCTGACTTATAGTTCGTATCTTCTGTATCTTTCTCAGCAAAGATGCCAGCAAGGGTGATTGTTCGTAGAACTCCAATAGGACTACTTATAGAAGAATAACTCATGGGAACATTAGCCATCTGAATATTTGCACCAAGAACAGGACAGGCAAGATCAGCAATGGTAGTTAGAGTCTGTAGAACTGTGGATGCTTTGCTTCCAATCACCGGAATTTTGCTGATAATTGGCATTAAAACCGGAATATATGGTTTTAATGTATTATAAGTCTTACAAACTTCTTGTAAACTTGGTACTGTTAAATTAGCAGGAACAGGGTGAGACTGCTCAAGTGCTTTAAATTGTGAGAGTGAGGCACTAACTTCTGCTGTTTCTGGAACACTTAATACATTTGTGGTAATTCCTTCTTGATAACTCATTGCTCCTATTGGCATAGAAATTAATGCCTCCATAGGCGTTCTTTCCACAGTTGGGATATTGGACTTAATGAACGATTCTATTGTGCTACAGGGAAGAAAGAAAGAACGTTGAGTAATATTGATTGTAGCTGTTTGTCCTGCTACTGAATAATAATTTCCGGCTACTGTGCCAAATACAGGAACAGGTACAGAAAAATTCCCGTCAGATAGACCGCCCGAAATTGTACCACCATGTTGATGAATTAACGATGATATTTTATCGAACAAATCTTGGGCAGTTCCAGAAAAATTGACGTTAAAAGGAGCGCACGAAGCCATGATATTTACCTCAAATTAGTTGAAATATATTGATATTCAAGACATTCTCAAAAATCCATTTCTGAATTTTTTGAGTTAGCCATAATGCTTTTAAGCAAAATGCCTTGTCTTTTGGGTTAAAAGTGATTGGTTTAATCACCTTTGATACCAGAATAAGTTTTATTTTGAGTAATGGCAATCTATAAATCTAATACTTTTCTAATAGGTTTTTTCGAGCAGAATATTAACTTTTATCGGAAATTATATTAGATTTATATTAACTTTCAAGCGTCACTTTATGGTATAATCCCCTAACCCTTGAAGTAGAACAGATGAATTAATCAGACAGATTTAAGAGATTAAACCCGATTTACCTTAACTAGAATGAGTAAAACTCTTTTATATGCTGATTTGTTGCGATTTCAGGGATTTATTGCTGGATTTATTCAAGGAAAGCCTAAAAAACGCCCGTTTTTCTCAGAAAATCAAGAGATGCGATCGCTTTCAAAGATGAAACCAGATGCTATTTAGTCGTAATCTCCAAAAATATCCCACTCTCTCGGATGTAGCATCTTTGAAGTATGGATGTTAGATCAGTTAGGCAAAAACTCTACAGATGGTGTTGCTACAAAACTTGTACCCCTACAGATAGGGTATTTTTTTGAGCGGGTCTAATTTTTCCTGTAATATTAGATTTATATTAACTTTAAAGGGTCACTTTATGGTATAATTGCGTACTTTTTAAGTAGAACTAATGAATTAATCGGGCGGCTAAAATCCTCAAAACCCCTTTATCCTCTGACTTGTAGCGGTTTCAGGGGATGAAAAGAAGCAAAAAAGCGATCGCTATTCCTCAAGGAAAACACCTGCCCTGAGCAAGGAGATGCTATTATTGGATGATGAGTATTAGAGAAGTTGTCATCCCCGAAGATTACCCGGAATATCCTCAAGGGCGTTGTCTGCTAGTCTTACAAGGAGAAAACCATGACAAAAAAGCCTCACATTAGATCTCTTGCATAAGTCTAGACAAAATAGGATAAAATAGTCCAAGAGTTAAGATTGAAAGATGACTTACGAACAAGTAAAAACTTTAAAGCCAACAGAGTTCAAACGCTTGTGTGGCGTGTATCCAGATACATTTAAGGATATGGTAACAGTCCTAAAGGCAGAAAAAGTTTGGCAAAAAAAGACAGGTAGACCTAGCAAATTGAGTACGGAAGACCAACTACTAATAACATTAGAATATTGGCGAGAATATCGCACCTATTTTCATCGGGGAAATAGTTGGGGTGTTAACGAATCAACGGGGGAGCAAGTCAAAGCTGAAGAACAAATAAACTACTTGACAAAAGCATCAATTGGGTATGGGATAGAGAAAAGAGTGGGGAAAAGACAAAAATGACTCCAGAGCAACAACAAGAACTTAACCAACATATTCAAGCGATAGCCAAGATTCTTCATCAGGAAGCTGAGGCTGAAAAAATCCAAACTTTAGAGGGAATAGAGACGACAATAAGAGAACAGACCTGAAAATATATAACTCCGAAACTAGGATTTTTTTTGGTCACAAAAACGACAGGAACTCAAGCCGGGAGACCGAGAAAAATAAAAAGCATCATCGGAGAATTATGCCTGACAGAAAAACAAGCAATCCGTTTAAATATTCCTCGTAATAACCAAATTAGTCCTTACTTAGAACGCTGTTGTTTAAGAGCTAGTGCCAATGTTTCTTATGAAAATGCCGCCAGAGATATTCAATTTTATACAGGGATGAAGGTCTCGGCTAGGACTCAACAACGATTAGTCCATCGCCACCAATTTGCCGAAGAAGAATCAGGAAACCCCGTTCAAGAAATTAGTCTAGATGGAGGAAAAGTGCGCTTAAGAACCGAAACTAAGGGAGAGGCTTGTATCTGGAAAGATTATAAAGCAATCTGTGTTGATACTTTCCTAAGAAAAGCTTGGTTTGGAGAGAATGAATCGTTAATATATTGGGTTAATCAACAACCTTTATCTGACCCCCTTACCTGTTTGGGAGACGGACATCCCGGTATTTGGAAAATTGTGAAAAACTGGGATTGTCCAGGAGAAAAAAGAGAAATACTTGACTGGTTTCATTTGGTAGAAAATCTTCATAAAGTCGGCGGTTCAGTGAAGAGATTGAAAAAAGCAGAAAGTTTATTATGGCAGGGCAAAATTGAGGAAACAATAGCATTAATCTCTCCTTTAAAAAACGAACGAGCTGAAAATTTCTGTCGTTATTTAGAGATTCATCGTCATCGAATTGTTAATTATAATTACTATCAACAAGAAGAGATTTGCTCTATTGCTTCGGGAGCCGTTGAATCCACGGTTAAACAGATTGACCGACGACTGAAAATTTCTGGAGCCCAGTGGAATGAAGAAAATATCCCTCGAGTGCTTAAACACCGCTGTGCTTACCTAAATAACAGTCTTTAGCTATTGAATAGTATTTATGTTCTGACAAAACTGACTTGCTCCCAATCAACGGCGTATAGAATTGTTAGGAAAGTAGAGAATATTCTCATCAAATCAGGTCTGTTTAATCTACCAGGAAAAAAAGCCCTATTAGAAAGTAATAGTGAAATAGAAGTAATAGTGGTGGATGTGTCAGAACAGGAGATAGAAAGACCCAAAAAAAAACAGAAATCATGCTATAGTGGCAAGCAGGGATACCACACATTAAAGTCGCAAGTCGTTGCCGATCAAAAAAGCGAGCAGGTAATCTGTGTCCGTTGTGAGAAAGGAAGAGTCCATGATTTTCGACTGTGGAAAGAGAGCAAAATAAGGTTAAATAAGGAAATAGAAATATTAGGGGATCAAGGCTATCAAGGAATCCAAAAAATCCATCAAAACAGTCAAATTCCTCATAAAAAAAGAAAAAAAAACTAAGTAAAGAGCAAAAAAAAGCCAATCGTCAGTTATCACAACGGCGCATAGTTATAGAACATATTCATCGTCGTCTCAAAATATTTCGGATACTTTCATCAAGATACAGAAATCGCAGACGGCGATTTGGTCTGAGATTGAATTTGATTGCTGGTATCTACAATTACGAACTTCGTTACCGACAAAAGGATATATCTTGATTACTTTTGCAAGAGATCTAATTACGAACTTCGTTACCGACAAAAGGATATATCTTGATTACTTTTGCAAGAGATCTGATAGTTGGCAGCATTTGTTTTCTTTTATGTTGGATGAGTTTGAACCTATTCAAGCGTAACCGTTCAGGGGGGTACGAAATCTGGTAATCTGAGAGACATGGATGAGAAGCAGCCACTAGAGATGTCAGGAATAGACGCAGAGGATTGGGTAAAGACCCCACTCAGTGTCAGACAGCTAGTAGTGCAGTTAGGCTTGAAGATAGAGCAACTAGAGCAACACCTCAAAGAATTACAAGACTCAAAAGAGGGGCTAGAAGAGAAAGTCAATCGAAACTCACAGAACTCCCATAGCTCTCCTGCCTCAGACTCTCCCAACGTCGAGAACACCAAGAAAAAAAAGAAAACCCAGAAAAAGCGAGGGGGGCAACCCGGACACCCAGGTCATAGTCTTTCCCTGTATCCAGTGGAAGAGTGTGCGCTCCGCACCGACTACTATCCCCAGACTTGCACTTGTTGTGGGGAGAAACTCACAGGATTTGACCCCAACCCCTATCGCCATCAAGTAGTAGAGATACCCCCCATCCAACTGCACATCGAAGAGCATCGCCTACACCAACTAACTTGCCATCATTGCGGTGAGAAAACCAGAGCGGTCCTCCCGGTCGAAGTAGAAGAGTGCGGCTACGGAGGGAGAGTGGTAGCCATCGTCTCGGTCTTGAGCGGGATGTACCGTCATTCAGTAAGGATGGTGGTTTCGGCGATGTCGGACTTGTTTGGGGTGAAAATGTCTCTGGGGACTGTCAATCGCCTGAGAAAGGAAACTTCCTCAGCGGTTTCGGGGGCAGTAGAAGAGGCCAAAGCTTACGTGCAGTCGCAGCCGATAGTCGGAGCCGACGAGACGGGGTTCGGGCAGGGAAATACTGATGGGCAAAATCCTCACCAGAAGAGAGCTTGGCTGTAGGTAGCCGTCACCCCCTTGGTCAGCTTCTTCTGTGTGGATCTGTCGCGCTCGACGGCGGCGGCTCAAGGGTTATTGGGAGAGAACTTCAGCGGGATTCTCAATAGCGATCGCTATAATGCCTACAATTGGGTCGATGTTGACCGAAGACAACTGTGTTGGGCACATCTCAAGCGAGAGTTCACCAAAATCTCCGAACGCAGTGGAGTCTCCCGTCAACTAGGACGAGATTTGCTCGCCCAACAGAAAAAGTTGTTTCGCCCCGGTCAACGAGTGCGAGATGGAACCCTTAGCCGGAGTGAGTTTGAGTTATTAGTGTCGCCGATTCGAGAACGAGTCAGAAGTTTACTCTCTTCAGGAGCGGATTATCAGATTGGCTCCAGGGAGAAGACTCCTTTGGCTAAAACCGTTCGCACCTGCCGGCAACTGCTGAAGGTGGAGTCCGCCCTATGGTTGTTTGTCACGGTGGAGGGGTTAGAGCCAACGAACAATGCGGCTGAGAGGGCAATTCGTCCGGCGGTGCTGTGGCGGCGCACTAGCTTTGGCTCTCAAAGTGAGGCGGGTAGTATTTTTGTGGCGCGGATGCTGACGGTAGTCACCAGTCTGCGTTCTCAGAACCGCAATGTCTTGGAATTCATGACCGAAGCGATTCGCGCCTCTAGGAAAGGTAGTGCTTCTCCTTCTCTGCTACCCCAGGAGAGTACTTCTACAGGGTCAATACCACTGGCTGCTTGACACCCCCCCCTGAACGGTTATAGTCATTTCAAATAAGTGTGAGACGAGGGAAAAATAAGGTAAAATAAAGAGAAACGAGCAACCCATACAGAAAAATGTCTTATAGCCTAGACTTGAGAAAAAAAGTAATTGATTATGTAGAGAATGGGGGAAGCATAACCAAAGCCGCCGCTCTATTTAATATAGGAAGAGCCACAATATATAGATGGCTAGGTAGGGAAAAACTGGAAGCGACAAAGGTAAAACACAGTCAAAGAAAGCTAGACTGGAAAGCATTGTCAAAAGATGTCCAAGAAAATCCCGAGGCAAGATTAAGAGACAGAGCCGAGAAGTTTGGAGTGAGACCAAGTGCCATTTGCTATGCCTTAAAAAAAATGAAAATTACCAGAAAAAAGAAGGAACTTCGTTATAGAGAAAGAAACCGAGAAGAAAGAATGAAATACTACAGAGTGCTGAGAGAATTGATTAAAATGTCTGGAAGTAAAAGCCTTATATTTATTGATGAGTCAGGGTTTGAAGAATTTCAAGCCTGTTTTTATGCTTGGGCAAAAAAAGGGAAGAAAGTCTTGGGAGATAGACAAGGAAAACGAGGAAAAAGAGAGAACCTTGTGGCCGGGAGAAGAAAGGGAAAAAAAGACTTTATTGCCCCGATGGTATTTACAAGAAGCCTGAATGCCGAAGGTTTTGAAGGGTGGTTATCTTTATATTTATTGCAGGGTAATCGCACGTCGTTTTGTAGAAAACGTAACAGACAGAGGTGACTGAATGTCATGCCTAGCAGGACGAGCTGATATAAGTTAATCTGAGAGGAAGCAAAAAGTTACATGGTGTAGCAGTTGAGCATGGCATCCGGTTTTGGTCTCCTAGTTTTAAACCCCAAGCAAGAGCGAGAGGCAAAGGTTTTAAGAAACAGTGTCTTGAAACATTTTCAGCATCTAGAAGACCCGAGGGCGGACAGGGGGCGCAATCATAGCCTAGTCTCGATAATTACCATAGCTATCTTGGCGGTATTAGCTGGTGCCGATGGGTTTGTCGCCATAGAAGCCTACGGACAAGCCAAGCAATCTTGGTTGGAAACATTTTTAGACCTACCGAATGGCATACCTTCCCACGATACCTTTGGCAGAGTGCTAGGGATGCTAGAACCCAAGCAATTACAGTCAGGATTCCTGGCTTGGATAGAGGAAATCACCGAGAAATTGAACATAGAACTAATCCACATAGATGGGAAAACGGCCAGAAATTCTTATGACCGAGAGGAAAAGCTGAAAGCTTTGCACACCGTCAGTGCTTGGAGTAGCGAACATGGGTTAGTCTTAGCCCAAGAAAAAGTGGACAGTAAATCCAATGAAATTACCGCCGTGCCGCACCTGCTGCAATTGCTCAATCTCAAGGGAGCGATAGTCACCTTGGATGCCATGGGAACCCAGACTGAAATTGCCCAACAAATCAAGTCTGGGGCTGGAGATTACGTCTTAGCCCTCAAAGGCAATCAGGGCAAGCTCTTTCAACAAGTAGAAGGCTGGTTTGACCAAGCTATAGCCGGGGATTGGCAAGGGATTGAATACAGCTACCACGAAAAGGTGGAGTCGGGGCATCACCGGCTCGAAACCCGTCAAATTTGGGTAGTGCCAGTGTCTCAATTACCGCCCCTGCATCGGCAGAGTCTCTGGCCTGGCCTAACCACCCTAGTCATGGTTCGCAGTGTCCGCCAATTATGGAATAAAACTACGACAGAAATTCGCTTCTTCATCAGTAGTTTAGCAGCCGATGCCCAAAAACAGGCCGAGGTGATTCGCAGGCATTGGAGTATCGAAAATAGTCTCCATTGGGTACTCGATGTTACCTTTAATGAAGATGCCAGTCGGATTCGTCTAGGCTATGGAGCGGAAAACCTAGGTCTGTTGCGCCGTTTAAGTGTGAATCTGTTAAAGCGAGAACCCTCAAAAATGAGCCTAAAGATGAAACGGTATAAGGCAGGCATGAACAATGATTTCATGGTGAAAATCTTAGCCGCCAGTGCCGTTGACAGAGAGGGGAGGTAGATGTTAATCTTGCAGTTGATCAGGAGTTTTGGGAATTTAAGGAACTGAGTAGATAAGCTCAGTTCGGGGTTTGTTAGGCCATAATGACTGGCAAAACCAGAGATTCGGTCGCCTTGTGCAGGTCAAAGCCTGAGTTGCCCATCGAATTTTAGACCTAACTCCTCGGAATTTGAGAACTCTATCAACATGCGATTACCCTGATATTTATTGCCCTCTCTAGCCATAACATCAGTATTAATTATGGATAATGCACCAATTCATCGGAAGACAGTGATTAGACAACTGGTAGAGGAAGCAGGTCATCAGGTAGTGTTTTTGCCAAAATACTCTCCTGATTTAAATGATATCGAACATGATTTTAGTGCATTAAAGAGAGCCAGAATGTATGCTCCTGTGGGGACACCCCTTGATGAAATTATTCGTACTTATTGTGTTGCCTAGTGTCTCGTTCTTATTTGAAATAACTATACATTCAAGCTGCCAACTCATCCTAATTTCCCAAATTTAGAATTGCTGGGTTTTGTCAAGTTTTATTACAGGATTCAACACTTCCGTGGTTTGTCAAGTACGCTTTATACTAGATGGGTTTTTACTTTAGCAGAAGTGTTGAATGTTAAGATTTTGAAGATCATGACCAAGTTATGTATTCGCTCTGATGATACCAAAAAGGACTGCTTATTGACTCCATTCTCAATAGTGAAGCAATTGAGCATCAGTAAAATACTGGTTTTGTCAAGTTTTATTGCAGGATTCAACACTTCTGCCGATATTCCCAAACTGGAGAAAAAATGCTGTCCGACATAAAACAAATGTATTCTTTTCCCACTGTTGATCTTAGTAGTTCACCTAGTGTTGACCATCTGACAACACTAAAATATTGGGGACTTTTTCTGTATCGTTACTACTTTGTTGGTCGTAGTCAATATGGAGCTTATGGTTCACCTTGGTGTATTAAGAAAATGAAGCCTATTGAAGAGAGCATCAAAAATCAGTCAATCCCCTCTGGAGATTCTCCTACACTGCCAATACCTGAGTTGACGATTGATGAAATTTCGCCAGAACAATTTCACGAAGTGTAGGTGAAACCCAATACACCAGTTGTTTTTCGAGGAGCAGCAAAGCATTGGGAAGCAGTTAAAATTTGGACTCCTGAATTTTTTGCCTCAAATTATGGCAACGAAATGGTTTCTACTCGTGTACGTGCTAACGAACTCAATGAGGAAGCACTACGCTATATAGATATTCCATTGTCTGAGGTCGTAGAGAACATTAAAAACGGTGGCACTTATTATCCAGGACATACTGAGGATTTATTTAACAGAAATCCTGCTTTGCGTGAAGCACTGGATCTCAAAACACTTGGGAAATACCTTAGTATGCGACAACAGCGAATTATGTCAACCCAGCTTTTTTTATCGGGTGGAGGAGTTCGTTCAGCATGGCACGCCACAGGCGGACCTAATCTGTTTACGATGGTCTATGGGCGCAAAGAATGGACTTTAGTTCATCCACAGCACTCTATGTGGATGTATCCGATAACCCGCAAAGATATGTTTTATGTAACCACCATGATTGATTGGAAGAAAAGTCTCAATGAGATTGAAGCTGATGGCTATCCTTTGTATCGCTATATTCCCAAGTTTACGACAGTATTAGAACCAGGAGATGTTCTTTTTTCTCCCCAATGGTGGTGGCACTGCGTAGATACTCCCGAACCTTCTATTGGAATTGCTTCACGGGCTGTCAACAATTTACTTGTAGGACATCCATTGTTTTCCCTTATGTGGATTACCTCCAATCGATTTCGTCAAACCGTTTGGACTTGTTTAAAAGATGGTTGGGGTTCGGATGCTGCTAGTGGAGCAAAATTGGCCTTTGAGTTTGACCAACAAGAATTTATCAGGAGAGTATCTGTCTAAGGCAATGGAATTTGAGAAGAAATTGATGGAAAATGCTCTTGACTGGTATTCCTTGTGTGTTGTTGTCTTATTTTTGAAAATGTTCGCCACTTCAGCATATCAAGGTTTTTATCGTCTTAGCCGGCGTGTCTTTCTCAATCCAGAAGATGCCCAAGTCTTTCAAAAACATCCTGCAGCCGAAGAATTACCGCAAGTCCGACGTGCATCCAAAGCTTGGCTCAATGACTTGGAGAACATCCCTATCTTTTGTAGTCTTGGAATAGCTTATGTCTTCCTTGGAGCGCCTCCCAAGTATGCCAGTTGGCTATTTTCGATTTTTACCTGAAATGTCGGCTTGAAGGCTCTCGGTTTTACCGATGAGATGAAAGGTTCCGCCAGCATAGAAATAGCGAAGCACGATTGACAACTCAATTCTTAGCGTGCTAGAATAGTTTGCGTAGTAGGTCGGCACGCAAGATGTTCGTTTTAGAGTACAAGCTTAGAGGAAAACCATCTCAATATCAAGCCATTGATGAGGCAATTCGGACAGTTCAGTTTGTTCGGAATAAATGCCTTAGATATTGGGAAGATAACAAAGGTGTAGGACAAAAGGATATTTATCGATACACAACCGAATTAAGAAACGAATATTCTTTCGTCAAAGACCTTAACTCTACAGCTTGTCAACAAGCTTGCGAACGGACTTGGACTGCTATTTTAAGGTTCTATAACAACTGTAAAAACCAAATCCCTGGCAAAAAGGGATACCCTAAATACTCTAAACGTACTCATTCTATTGAGTTTAAAAAATCAGGCTGGAAGATTAATCGAGATACCAAAAGAATAACTTTCACCGATGGTAAAAACATCGGAGAGTTAAAACTAATTGGTAGTCGAGACTTGTTCTGTTTCCAAGAATGGCAAATTCAAAGGGTGAGAATAGTTAAACGTGCTGATGGGTATTATTGCCAGTTAATGTTAAAACTTGACGTGAGAGATATAACCCCAAAATTAGAGCCTACCAAAAAATGTGTAGGTTTAGACATGGGACTAAAGTATCTTTATGCCGATAGCGACAACAATACAGTAGAACCTCCTAAATATTATCGAAAAGCAGAGAAGCGTCTTAATAAACTAAATAGGAGAAAATCTAAAAAGTTTAGAAGAGGGCAACAGCAGTCTAATAACTACAAAAAGGCTAGACAAAAGTACGCGCTTGGGACATTTAAAAGTAAGTAGGCAGCGAGAAGAGTTTGCTAAAAGATTGGCACTCCGCTTAATTCAGTCAAACGACTTGATAGCTTATGAAGATTTAAAAGTCAAGAACCTTGTGCGTAATCGAAAACTAGCTAAGAGTATTAATGATGCGGGCTGGTCACAATTAAGAAAATGGATAGAGTATTTTGGCATTAAATACGGCAGATTGACTATTGCTGTTAATCCCGCCTATACTAGCCAAGAATGCTTTAATTGTGGCAAGTTAATTAAAAAGTCTCTATCGGTTAGAACCCATGTTTGTTCTTGCGGATATGTAGAAGATAGAGACAAAATGGCGGCATTAAATATACTCAAAAAAGCTACGATAGGACATATCGGAAGTTGGTCATCAGACCTAAACGCTTGGGGAGATTTAAGCTCTATTTTGGTTGGTAGCAATACCTGTCAAGACAACTTGAGTCAGTGAACCAAGAATCCCTCGCTTTCAGCGACGGGAGTGTCAACATAGCACGTCTGTTTCATACCTTAACCTATCTTCTAGGGTTACAGCCATGGCGAACTATTGCCTACGCAGTAGGAATCCTCTGTTTGTTTGCTATGAGCTGGAACATAATTACCGTTTTGTTGCGATTAGCTTAGTCTAATCAAGGGCGTTGCTGAATCAAGGTATGAATGACAACCTTGCACCCATCCAAAAGTTAGTTTGTGTCTAGGTTTTAAAAATCCCACAAAAGAGATTCATAACAACCCGGGCTCTTCTGGTTTCTGTGTGGAAGGAAGAAGGATAGGGATAATTTTCCAGAAACATAGTCTTCAAAGCTTTGCCTAGCAAGACTCCTACGAATGATAAGCACTGATTATCACACAAAGTCGAGAAGAGCCCAACCCGCTCCGATAGTGATATGGAAAGAATCCCCCGTCACAGCGTAGCTTGACGGTGGGAGTATGTCAATACTTGACTTGATGCACACTTATTAATTGAGGGTAAAATATCTAAAAATGATAGCAGACAACTCCATTCAACTACAGTTAATCGACAAAAAAGAACCAATGCAAAGGTTTCTATATAATGAAGCCTATAAATTTTGGCAAGTTCAATGGACTGAGGCGATTGAGGAGTTAGGATTAGAAGGTTTATCTATTAAACATTCCGACAAGTTTCTAGCTGCTGACAAAATAATTCTTTTTGCAGAAGGCGGAGATATTGCTGCTCTTGGTCTGATTAACTACATCGACTTACAAATCCTAGCCTCGCGTTTTTTATCCTACTTTGGGGTGATGACAGAGGAATCGATGGCTTTCATCCTTAGTCAAGGATACAAGAAAGTTATGACTTCAACCTACAATATTGTCGCCAAAAAGTATAGACGAATCAAAGTGGAAAACACTGTTTTAGCGATAGCTTTACCTGGTGCTGCTCTCAAACTTTTCCAAGGTCAATCTGATTTGGATTTGTGTTTAGGAATGCCTTTACTGCCCTCTGCGAACCATCGCACCTTATCTCGACTAGGGATGAGAAACCTACCTGGGGGGTTAATTACAATTCATAGCGTTCAAGCTCAGTTTATGTATGTCAACCAAGGAGAAGTTAATCTAGGCAAGTATGATTGGAGTATTAGTTCTTTGCTATCTAATAACTTGATAGCATCATAAATACTTGACATATTTAGCCTAGTATTAACGGCAACTGTTTTATAAAGCAATTCTCATTTTACCCTAAGTGTACGCCATTTTAGAAAGCACAAGATTGATCCAGCTGTTCCTCTATCCGTCTGGAACAGACAACTCTCGTGAATCTTAAAATGAGAATTGCTGCTTTCATAACTCATCTGAAGGACACATTTGGTAAATGATAATGACATTATCTATTAATTCACCAGACTATTTTCTTAATCGAAGCTTACCCCTCCTTACCAACGCTGGTGTAGAATGTTTAGCTAAGAAGAAAATTGTTATTGCTGGATGTGGTGGGATTGGTGGGGCAATGGCCTTGACAATGTGCCGCTTGGGAATTGGGTCTTTTCATTTAGCAGATCCTGCCGATTTTGATCCCCCTGATATGAATCGACAATGGGGAGCAACGGTTTCCACAATGAGCAAGAATAAAGCAGAGGTTTATCGAGATCTGATTCTTGATATTAATCCTGAGGCTCAAATTCAAGTCTTTAACAAAGGTCTCACCAACGATAATCAGGATGACTTTCTCAAGGGGGCTGATATCCTTGTTGATTGTTTGGATGCAGCGGTTCCCTATGAACTTCGAGAAACGATGCATCAAAAAGCCAGAGACTTGGGAATATTTAGTGTAGTCGCCCCAATTTTGGGATTTGGGTGCTTTGCTTTATGTTCTTCCCCTGAGGGAATGAGTATGGAGTTCTGGACAAAGACTTTGCGCAATGCTAAACAGGCTACAGCACTTCCTGATATTTTTAAGGAGTGGTTTGTCCCTGAGCAAATTGATGTTATTGGTAAGAGTTTACAAATCGGGAAAGTTCCCACTCTCGCGGTTGGGCCTGTCATTGGGAGTTCTTTACTGGCAACAGAGTGTATAGCCTATCTATTAGATGGCATTATCCCTGGCTCAAGAAAGCCGATTGTATTACCAAAAGCCATGTTTTTCGATTTGTTTCGGATGAGCTATGAGATTGTCGATGTCAGTGAACTTCGATCCGAATTTGAAGGAGAACAGACATGAGTCTTACTTCTCGAATGCAAATTTTGGAACTTGCTGGACATAATCTAGATATTGTTCCTAGAGAACATATTGAGCTTGATCTACAGACTGATAGTCTTATTCACCAAAAGAGTTCTATACTAGGCCGAGACTCTAAATTGAGTCAACAAAACTCTGCCGATAGACTGAGTCCTGAGCAAATATTTAGCCAATATTTTGGATTCCCCTATGTTATGGCTGTTTCTCAGGGTCGCTTAGCTGAAACCATTTTAAGTCAGGCGATAATACGCAATGGTCATTATATCCCCAGTAGTTCTTTGTTTCCGACTACAAGGATTCATCAAGAACGTCATGGTGGGACATCTGTGGAAGTAATGTGTCCTGAGTCTTTAGACATAAGGAACTCATATCCTTTCAAAGGAAATATAGATCTCAACGCCCTTGAACAGATCATTGAAACTTATCATCCGAATTGGATTCCTTATATTTGCATCGAGCCTTGTAACAATGCCGTAGGTGGACATCCGATGTCTCTAGAAAATATGCGCGCTGTTGCTGAGTTAGCTCGTCATTATCAGATTCCTGTCTATTTGGATAGCTGTAGAATTATCGATAATGCTCTGATGATTCAGGAGCGAGAAGAGGGATATCAAAATACTCCCATTGATGAGATTATCCGCCAATTCTGCTCCTATGCAGACGGGTGTACCATGAGTGCCACTAAGGATTTTCCTACCTCAATCGGCGGCTTTCTAGCTGTACGAGATACTGAACTATTTTATCGTTGTCTGGATAACTTAGTGCTGTTCGGAAGCGGTTTGAGTCATGATGCTCAAGAATTACTATCGTATGCCATAATTGACATGGATAGGGTAACTTATTTGGTTCGCCGACGAATCAATCTTGTCAAAAAACTGCACGAAGCTCTCAGAAACCACCAGAATTTAGTTCAACCAGTGGGAGGACATGGAGTCTTTCTGGAGATCAATGCTCAGTGTTTGGAGCTTCCTGATACTCATCACCCAGCCCAAGCTTTTCTTTATCAACTGTTTAAAGATTATGGAATTCGCGGCTCTCTCAATTCTAGCTCTCTAACTCAGATAGCGAATAAGCTTTGCTTGGTTCGTTTTGCTGTGCCCATTTTAGGATTAGAAGAGGAGGCAATCAACCAAGTTGCTGATGGTATTTCTAGTCTTTTAACAGCTAAAAAGAAAATTCAAGGGCTAAAGATTGTGGAAAAGGGATCGGGTTTGACGGGATTTTTGAGATCCCAGTATCGTCCGATGGATTTAGTAACCAGTAATTAGTTGGTTTTTGACTATGATTGATCTCTATTTCTGGCCTACACCGAATGGTTATAAACCTTTAATCTTCCTTGAAGAAACTGGATTACCATACCAAATCAAACCAATAAATATCTTGCGAGGAGAGCAATTTCAAGCTGATTTTTTGGAGATCGCCCCCAATAACCGTATTCCTGCAATTATTGATCATTCGCCTGCTGAGGGAAATAAACCCCTGGCCTTGTTTGAATCAGGCAGTATTCTCATCTATCTCGCCGAGAAAGCCGATCAATTTTTAGCATCGGATTTAGGGATTCGTCATCAAACCATTCAATGGCTAATGTGGCAGATGGGGGGAATTGGTCCAATGATGGGACAGGCGAATCATTTTACTCGATATGCTCCCGAAGATATTCCTTATGCCAAAAAAAGGTATGTCAGCGAAGTCAAGCGATTGTTAGGAGTAATGGAAAAACAATTGAGTGATAGAGAGTATCTGACAGGAGATTATTCGATCGCAGATATGGCTTGCTATCCTTGGATCAAATTTTCCGACCTCATTAACGTCCCCCTTGCCGATTTTCCAAGTGTTGCCCAATGGGTTACTCGTATTTCTGAACGTCCAGCTGTCAAAAGGGCTTACGAAGTGGGTGAACCTATTCAAGGGGATTTCCAGATGGATGAGGAGGCACGTCGCTTACTATTTGACATTAAGTCTAATCAATGATTTATTTCCTTGATTTTCCCCACCTTTTTTACCTCAATAAGGCTTTAGCCAAGTAAAACTATCGACTCTATTAGTTCAGTACAGACCAATTTTCATTTAACCATAGGAGAAATAATGCCATGACTACTGTAGAAAAAGCCAAAATCCATCAAAATCAATACCAAAAAAGATGTGAATTACTACGTCAAGAGTTTGCCTCAAGACCTGTTGTCAAAGAAATATGGGAAGAGGAAGTCGAACCAACACTCTTAAAACTTTTTATGATTCATTGGTGTGCCTTGAGTGCTGGACTTACTGAACCTATTCCCGTTTACTTAAAACGTGCTGGTGATGGATGTCAAGACTTAGGTTTACAAGAGATGGCTGACTTTTTCTATGAGCATGAAGGAGAAGAAGATGGTCACGAAAATTGGGCTATCGAAGATGTAGAAAATCTCGTTGCTGTATGGAATAAAGAAGAATCTAACTTTCCTCTAGATGCTCAAGAGTTACTGGCTAATAAAATGAGTACTGCTGTCAAACGTTATCATCAGTTACACGAGCAAGTAATTGAAGGAGATTACCCTTGGGCTGAATTAGCCATTGATGTTGAGATCGAATTAATCTCGACGACCTACGGGCCAACTTTGATTAAGAAATGGGTTGCCTCTATGGGGCAACACTCTCTACCTAATATTAGTTTTTTACATAAGCACGTTGTGGCTGATGTTGAACATACCGAAACAAATTTTGAAATTGTTGATAAATTGGTTAGTGAGCATCCTGACTATACAGATATCCTTGTAGAAACAGCAGCTAATGCGCTTAATTCTTATGCTGACTTTCTTGAAGATGCTATGACTTATGCCAAAGAAGTATATGCTCGTATGTCTAATTTAACTGTTTAAGTAGTTGGACAAATGCAAGCTCCCCTATTTTTTAGGGAGCTTGCCACTCAGTTCAAATACATGAGAGTTTTAATGCACAATAGGTTATGAGAGATTAAATAGGATGACCAAAACCTGCAAAAAATGCCTATTAACAACACAATTCGAAGGAGTCAGTCTCGATCCTCATGGGGTCTGTAACTTCTGTCGAGAATGGGAAAAGCAAGGTAACAATAATCAGCAACAGGAGAGAGAACGAGCCTTACGAAAGCAAGAACTTGAAGAAATCCTTAGAAAACCTTCAGGTAATGGAGAATACGACTGTATCCTCTCTTTTAGTGGAGGCAAAGATAGTTGTTATCTACTTTATAAACTGGTCAAAGATTACAACTTACGGGTTTTGGCTTACACAAGCGACTTTGATATTCCCCCCAATACTTGGGATAATATCCGTCGTACGGTGAAGCAGCTTAATGTCGCTCATCATGTTGTGACTCCGTCAAAAGAGCTTTATCGGCGATTTATTCGCTATCTTTTGTGTAATCAAGATAAGCGGGGTGCTGTTTATACAGTTTGTTATTTTTGGTTAGATATTAGAGAAGGAGACATTCTTCGTTTAGCCATGGACAAGAACATTCCCCTAATTATTACAGGGTATTCTCCTGGTCAACCTGACCCAGATCGGATGCTTTACGAAATGCCTCAAGACAGAATACGAGAAGACTGGACTCCCTACGAATTGTTTGAAAATGGTTTGTTTGAAGAGTCTGAGAAAGCTCTGTTCTGGAATCCTAATATATATGAAAAAGGTGACAAATTTCCTCGTATTATCGCTCCCTTTCATGCTTGGGATTACAACCAAGAAGAAGTCATGGCAAAAGTTGTCGAATTGGGTCTAGCTAAAAATCGCTGGTATGTCAATCCTGTTCTGAGTAACTTTACTTTGAATTGGCTGCTTATTTATTCTGACTTGAAAAATTTGGGTTATAATCCTTATAAACCAGAATTTTCGCAATTAATTCGTGAAGGAAAAGCCCCTCGTTCTCTCTGGCGATTTCTTTTCTCTTTAATGGATTTTATGGCAGAAAATAAAATCTTGTTAGGACGGTATGTAACTAGCTCTTTAGAGTGGCTAGATTTAAAACCTGAGCAGCTACGCATTAAAGATGGGGAAACGGGATAAGTTACAAATTTCTTCGATCTACAGCTTTAAAATAGGGCTTAAAACCAGTAATCGGATTCTTTTCTGAGCATTTATGATGAAACGTTGAAAATTGAAAAGTAACATTTCTGACTTCTAATTTATTCCGACAAGGGAGAATTCCATGAAACTTAAATTTCTGAGTGCTATAGCAATGATTCCATTGATAGTAACCAGTGTAGTGACCTATTCCAGTATAGCTAAAGGAGCAACGGTTGGAAGTCGCATTGATTTTTCTGGCTATGTCTTTGGCAGTTATAATCAGTTCGATTATATTGACGCTTCTAATCTGGTACCTAATCCGAATGTCTTGGGAAATTTTCAAGTTGATAATGCCACGGGGTCTTTTGCTACGGCACTGATAAATCCTTCACAACTAGGGGCAATTCGGGATGTTCATGAAGGTATCTCCAATGGATTAATTACCCAATCAGGCCCTTTGTTTCATGGCTCTAACGATCCTAGTTTATATGTAAGTGACTTTCTGAGCCTAACGATTCCCAATTTTGTTAACTTCTCATTTGAGTTGCACACAGTTGATCGAAGGGTTGTGCTTGATCCTAATTCACCTAATCCATTAGATCCTTTAATTCTTAGTATCTCATCTGATCTAACAGGGATATTAACTGATTTCATCACCAATGAAGTTCAAGCTGCTGTAGTCCATTTTGCTCCGAATGTTCCGCCTGGTTTACCTGCTAGTCTATTGACTCCCGACAATTTCCTCGGTCCCATTGTTTATAATGCTTCACTTCAAGTTGTGGCTGTTCCGGAACCCTTATCTAATACAGGTTTAGCATTACTGGGGGGGCTGGGACTGAGCTTAATTTTGAAGAAACACGGCATTTATTAGATATTTCCATAAATTAACCTCAAACCCGTGTAAACTGTAAACTGGGAGCATCTCACCTTTGTAACTCCTAAATTAAGTTTTATGTCAAGCTATTTTGAAAGCCTTACCAGAAGCAAGTTTTAGCGACAAGTATAATTACTCACTTGCATAAGTGAGATGCTCCCTGTAAACTGTAAATTGTTAAAATGTAAACTGTTCTGTAGGGTTAAATCTAGATTATTGGGGATATCTATTGTTCTTAATCTTTAATTTCAGTCATTGCAGTATTTATGTTACAGAATTTATCTGATTTTGACGAGCTTGAATTGACTTTTGATAATGAAACTCGTACTGTTTTTCGCAAAGGTCAAGGGCCAGCAGTAATTGTTATGCACGAGATTCCGGGGATTCACCCTGGAGTGATTCGGTTAGCCAATGCTTTTTGTAATGCGGGTTTATCGGTTTGGTTGCCTTCATTGTTAGGTAAACCAGGCAAAAAGGTCAGTATCCCCTACATAGCAAACTCTTTAGGTCGTGCTTGTGTTATGCAAGAGTTTACCGTATTAGCAACCAATAAAAACAGTCCGGTGACCTCTTGGTTAAGATTGTTAGCCCGATATGCCCATAGTCAATCTGGCGGACCTGGAGTCGGAGCTATTGGAATGTGTCTTACAGGAGGTTTTGCTTTGGCAATGATGATAGAAGAGGCGGTATTAGCCCCTGTTGTTTGCAATCCTTCACTTCCGTTTGCCCTAACACTGTCCCGTCAATCAGAGGTAGGAGTTGATGAAAATACCCTAGAACAAGCAAAAGCCAGAAGTGCTGAACAAAACATTTGTTTATTAGGGTTGCGATTTACCAATGATATCTTCGTTCCTTCCCAAAGGTTTCGGAGACTTCGTCAGGCTTTTGGCTCTAACTTTCTAGTGATCGAAATTGATTCCTCTATTGGTAATCAACATGGGATTAATCCCTTAGCACATTCGGTTTTAGGAGTGAATTATGTTGATCGCCCAGAACATCCAACCGTTATCGCTGAATCTCAAACTGTAGCTTTTATTAGGGATCGTCTGATTCAATCTTAATCAATACCCAAACCAAATTATTTAATGTATAAATAATTTGTCAAAAACAACAAAATATTCCTAACAACATGACTCAAACAAGTATGAATCAACTCAATTTAAAACTTCAGCAAGAAAAAATTAAAACTTTTGCCCCATCTTCTTCTAGTCGAAGATTGTTTCGAGTATCTTTACTGGTTTTAGGTTTATCCATTGTAGGAACATTAGGTAGCTTTTGGTATTTTTCAATTCTCAAAAAAGTTCACCCATTGCGAATCAGTGGACGCGTAGAAGCCTATGAAACTGATATTAGCTCTAAAGTTTCAGGAAGAATTAACTTTGTTGCTGTTAGAGAGGGAGATAAAGTTTCTAAAAATCAGATACTTGTCCGTCAAGATGACGAAGAAATTCGATCTCAACTACAAGGGGCAAAGGCCCGTTTACTCGTTACTCAACAACAGGAAGGTGAAGCTGCTTTACAAATAAGTATTATTGAAAATCAAATTCAAGAAGTCAAACTTAATATAGAGCAGTCTAAACAAGACTCCCAAGCGCGTCTTTTTCAAGCTAAAGCCAATCTCGATTCTAGTAAATCCCAACTCAATGAAGCACATAGTCAACTTGATCAAGCTAAAGCTGAACTCAAGCTGGCACAAACTAATTATAATCGTTTTTTAACATTATTTACAGAAGGAGTGATTATTCAACAGCAATTCGATCAAGCTGAAACAGTATTAGCCACAAGTCAAGCCACAGTCAAAGCTCGTCAAGCTTCCGTAAATTCTTTTCAAAAATTAATTGAAGCAGCAGAGGGAGAGTTAAAATTAGCACAAACGACCCTTTTAAATTCTCAAATTCGTCTGACTCAACTTCAAAGTTTAACCAACCAGTTAGCTCAATCGCGTTTACGATATAAAGCAGCCCAAGCAGAAGTCGCTAATGCTAAAGCGGAAGAGCAACAAATAAAAACAAAAATAGACGATTTAAACGTAATTAGTCCGATTGATGGGATTGTAATAGTTCGCACTGTCGAACCAGGAGTTGTTGTCTCTGCTGGCAAAACTCTGTTGACAGTTATTAATCCTGATACTGTTTATCTTCGAGGATATATTCCCGAAGGTGAAGTTGGGAAAATCAAAATTGGTCAACAAGCTCAAGTTTTTTTAGATTCTGCTCCTGATCGGCCTCTCAGTGCACACATTAGTGCGATCGATACTCAAGCATCTTTTACCCCTGAAAATATCTATTTTCAAGAAGATCGAGTCAAACAAGTTTTTGGAATAAAATTCAGTCTAGACAATCCCCAGGGGTTTGCAAAACCTGGAATGCCAGCTGATGCAGAAATTAAGCTAGAGGAAGAGTCGTGATGAGTCGTCAAATTTTACAATCACATTTTGATAACTCTTTTCAAGCTGATGTTAATTCATCTTCAGCCTTGAAGGTTATTGAAGTTAAAGACCTCTATAAACATTATGATGAATTAGTGGCTATTAAAGGGATTAATTTTTCTGTGCGAAAAGGAGAAATTTTTGGGTTAATTGGACCCGATGGTGCAGGAAAAACGAGTACCTTCCATATTTTAGGTGGTATAATGGAAGCTTCAGCCGGAAAAGTAACGGTTTTGGGACACCCACCTCGCCAAGTTCGCCTCTCCATTGGCTATTTAACTCAGAAATTTTCTTTATATTCAGACTTGACGATTGAAGAGAACCTACGTTACAGTGCCGGAGTATGCCAAGTTTCTTCTCATGTTTATACTCAATTACGTAATAAATATTTGCAATTAGTTAATTTACAGGGATTTAGTGACCGTTTGGCTGGACAACTTTCAGGGGGAATGAAACAGAAATTGGCTCTATGTTGTGCGTTAATTTCTCAACCAGAAATTCTTTTATTAGATGAACCAACAACAGGCGTTGATCCCGTTTCTCGTCGTGAGTTTTGGGATATTTTAGTAGGAATTGCTCATGCAGGAATGACAATTGTTGTTGCGACCCCATATCTTGATGAGGCTGAACGTTGTCATCGAATTGCTTTCATCCATAAAGGAAAAATTGAGCAAATAGGTATTCTTTCAGAACTCCGAGACAGTTTAGCTTTAAAACGGTTAGAAATACGAACTCTAGAATTAGAATCTCTTGAAAAAATCCTCATCGCACACTGCCATAAAAAATTCTTGGTAGATGTACAAACATTTGGAGATCGCCTAGATGTATTGGTTAAAAATTCCCATCATGGAAAAACTGAAATTAAAAATCTTTGTCAATTAAATAAAATTAAATTAGACTCTATTCAAGTGGTTGAGCCGACTTTAGAAAATGTTTTTATTACTCGGTTACAACAATTAGAAAATCCCCCGCCTTTTAAACCATTCCCCCATGATCAGGGTAATCACTTTCGAGAAAATTCAGATTTAGCTATTGAAGTAAATTCTTTAGGAAAAGTATTTGGTAATTTTAAAGCTGTTAAAGAGATTAATTTGGAAGTTCAATATGGGGAAATTTATGGATTATTAGGAGCTAATGGAGCAGGTAAAACAACTACTATTAAAATGTTATGTGGTTTAATTGAACCAACTACAGGTCAATTATCTCTGGCTGGGACTCAAGTTAATTCTCGTAGTAGTCAACTGCGACAAAAAATTGGCTATATGAGCCAAAAGTTTACTCTCTATGATGATTTAACAATTTTAGAAAATTTAGAGTTTTATTGTGGAGTTTATGGTGTTTCTCGTCGATTGCGCCGTCGTAAAATAGAATGGGTTTTAGAAACTTGTGGTTTACACGGGAAAGAAAAGATGTTAACCGGTAATTTACCAGGTGGTTGGAAGCAGCGGGTAGCTTTTGGAGCTTCTGTAATGCATGAACCAAGTATCCTTTTTTTAGATGAACCTACGTCTGGTGTCGATCCTTTAGCTCGTCGTCAATTTTGGAAACTAATTAATCAATTCGCCCGTTCTGGTACATCAATCTTAGTAACGACTCACTATCTAGAGGAAGCTGAACAATGTAACCGAATTGGATTTATGGTAGGAGGAGAAATTGTTGCTCAAGGTTCTCCTAGTGAACTGAAAGCGACTCAACCTGGAGAATTAATTGAGTTATCAACTAATAATATTCAACAGACTTATGATTTACTTAAAAAGGAGCTAGAGCCTTGGCGGGTCTCTTTTTTTGGAGATCGCCTTCATGTTATTGTAATTAACCCTGACTTTGAAATCTCTCAGATTAAAACTCTTCTAAAAGTGGCTAATATTCAGATATTTTTGATACGTCCTATTCCCTTTTCTTTAGAAGATGTTTTTATTACTATTGTTGAACGTCATTCAAAACGTGACTAAAGTCCCTCAAAAACTTCAAGAAAATTGGAGTTAATTCGACGAAGCAGACTCTCGATTCAAAAAGATGAAAAAAATTTTTGTTCAATGCATTAAAGAATTATCCCAATTTAAGCGAGATCGTCTGACTTTAGCACTTGCATTCGTGTTACCTTTCATGACTCTCTTGATTTTTGGTTTTGCCATTCGCTTAGAATCTAAAAATATTCCGATATATATTCAAGATTTTTCGTTAACTCCCTTAAGTCGTGCTTATATTGAACGTCTCCTCGCAACTAATCAGTTTAAGCGAATAGATGATAAATTTTTATCTAAGTATTCAGGGCAACAAACTGATATTTTAATTGCTCAAGGTATTGCTAAAGTAGCTGTTATTATTCCTCCCGATTTTAGCAAAAAAATTAAATCAAATTCTCCTAGTTTTGTTCAAATTTTAGTCGATGGAAGTGATGTTAATAATGCCCGTCTAATCAAAAATAGCATACAGGCTACTACTTTCTTTTTTTTACAATATGAGGGATTACAAACCAGCAACAATAATTTAACAGCACATCTTCGGATTTGGTTTAATCCGGGTCGTCAAGAACATCTTTATATTATACCTGGATTATATGGATTAATTTTATGGACTTATCCCTCGCTATTAGCAGCTATTGCCATGATCAGGGAAAAAACTGAAGGAACAATCGTTCAAGTTTATTCTTCCGCTATAACAGCCACAGAATTTATTTTAGGCAAAAGTTTTGCTTATCTTTTTATCGGTATTTTAGAAGCAGTTTTCATCATGGTTTGTGGCTTATTAATTTGGAAACTAAAATTAGTTATTGATCCTACAACTTTATTATTGGGAACTATCATTTTTTTATTTAATTCTACTTTATATGGAATTTTTATTGGAATTCGTGCACCCAATCAAACTGCGGCCATTGAAGCCGTTGCTATGACTGGTTTTTTAACAGCTTTACTTCTTTCAGGTTTTATTTATCCTATTAACAATATTCCTTTTCCTCTATCTCTAATTTCTTATCTCATTCCCACTAGATATTATATTGAAATAAGTCGGGATGCTTATGTTAGAGGAATTGGATGGAGTGGAGTTTGGCTTTCTTTACTTATTTTGATGCTTTGGGGAATAATTGTTTTTTATCTAACTTATCAATTAATCAAAAAAATGCAACTTAAGGATTAATAAATTATGCTTTTAAGTTTATTAAAAAATATATCAAATAGTCGTTTTTTGGCTCTATTTTTTAAAGAAGTTAATCAAATTGTAAGAGATAAAAATTTGTTGGTTTTTTTACTATTTTCTCCTATTGTTCAATTATTAATTTTTGGTTATTCTATTAATCCAGATATTCAACAATTAAAATTAGGAGTAGTTAATTACGATAACACTTTTCAAAGTCGTGAATTAATTTCTGAATTAACTGAAAATCAAGCTTTTAATTTGGAGATAATTTTAAAAAATGAGAAAGAATTAGACAAAAAAGTTAAAGAAGGTAAGCTAACTATTGGTTTAGTAATCCCTCCTGATTTTTCTCGAACATTAAGTCAAGATAAAATCACTGAAATTCAAATTATTATTGATGGAGTTGATGCAAATACTGCTGGAGTTTCCTGGGGCTATATCAAGCAAATAATTAGGCAATATAATCAAAAATTGAATCTAGACAAAGTTAGTCCATTAATTATTCCACAAACTATTTTTCTTTACAATCCAGGACTAACTAGTAGTTGGTTTTTTGTGACTGGAATCATGGGAGCTATTTTTACTTTAACCAGTTCTTTAGTTTCTTCTGGTACAGTGATACGAGAGAAAGATACAGGTACTTTAGAACAATTACTAATGACTCCATCGGAAGCGTGGGAAATTTTACTAGCGAAAATAGTCCCTTTATTTATGTTGCTAATGGGCAATGTTTTCTTATCTTTAGGACTTGGCATAATCGTTTTCAAAATTCCTTTACGAGGTAATTTTGCTTTATTTATGGTTCTATCAGGAGTTTATATCCTTATAGGAATTGGGATAGGAATTATATTAGCAACAATTTCCCGAACACAACAGCAAGCTTTCCTTTTATCTTTTTTTGTCAATTTGCCTTTAATTCAACTATCTGGATCAATTGCCCCTCTTGAAAGTATGCCTCTTATTCTTAAATATTTCTCTTTATTAAACCCTCTACGTCATTATGTTAATATCACTAGGGCAATTCTACTCAAAGGACTTAATCTCGATACACTTTGGCCTGAAGCAACTGCACTCGTTGGATTTGCTCTACTGATACTATCTATCGGGATCAACCGTTTTCGTCGTCAATTAAGTTAGCAGGGTAAGCGCACCTAAAACGCTATTGACAATTAGCCAATTTTGTGATTAGCATGGGCATAGGACAGCAATTCTAAATTTAAGAATTGACAAGCATTTCAGCGATCAGGAAGAAAGTATTGGGAGAATGGTAGGACTTACGCATTGACAAAAAGGCTCAAATTTGCATCCTCTAATTTTGGTAGCTAAGGATACAATTTATCGCCTGACCTCTTGACGAAACCCTCTCAGATTTGATTTACTCATGGAAGAGAGTCTCTTCTGACAAGACAGCTCATGAGAACGATTACCAAGCCAACGACCGCCAAGTGCAATCTCCCAATTTACACATTATTTTTGCTCTGTGAGCCTAAATAGGGCTGGCTGAAAGAAGCTGTAACCTTTATCGGAAAAGGCTTTTAGCTGAATTGAGAGTCGCTCAGGTGCAAGGAAATCTGCTAAAATCGCTTAAAACCCTTGCACCTTTCTTGGCTAGTACAAATGTACCGCAGAGTCGAGCTACTCCCAACCTCACCAGAAAACTTCGAGTTTTCCTCGGAGGGGAAATTATCCCCAGACAATCGTTGGGTAATTATGGCCAATATAATTCCTTGGTCAGAATTTGAAGAAGAATATGCCCAAAACTTCTCAGAAGAGATCTCTTGCAAAAGTAATCAAGATATATCCTTTTGTCGGTAACGAAATTCGTAATTGTAGATACCAGCAATCAAATTCAATCTCAGACCAAATCGCCGTCTGCGATTTCTGTATCTTGATGAAAGTATCCGAAATATTTTGAGACGACGATGAATATGTTCTATAACTATGCGCCGTTGTGATAACTGACGATTGGCTTTTTTTTGCTCTTTACTTAGTTTTTCTTTTTTCTTTTTTTTATGAGGAATTTGACTGTTTTGATGGATTTTCTGAATTCCTTGATAGCCTTTATCCCCTAATATTTCTATTTCCTTATTTAACCTTATTTTGCTCTCTTTCCACAGTCGAAAATCATGGACTCTTCCTTTCTCACAACGGACACAGATTACCTGCTCGCTTTTTTGATCGGCAACGACTTGCGACTTTAATGTGTGGTATCCCTGCTTGCCACTATAGTATGATTTCTGTTTTTTTTTGGGTCTTTCTATCTCATCTTCTGACACATCCACCACTATTATTTCTATTTCACTATTACTTTCTAATAGGGCTTTTTTTCCGGGTAGATTAAACAGACCTGATTTGATGAGAATATTCTCTACTTTCCTAACAATTCTATACGCCGTTGATTCGTTAACACCCCAACTATTTCCCCGATGAAAATAGGTGCGATATTCTCGCCAATATTCTAATGTTATTAGTAGTTGGTCTTCCGTACTCAATTTGCTAGGTCTACCTGTCTTTTTTTGCCAAACTTTTTCTGCCTTTAGGACTGTTACCATATCCTTAAATGTATCTGGATACACGACCCACAAGCGTTTGAACTCTGTTGGCTTTAAAGTTTTTACTTGTTCGTAAGTCATCGTTCAATCTTAACTCTTGGACTATTTTATCCTATTTTGTCTAGACTTATGCAAGAGATCTATTAAACTCATCCACATTGGAGAGTACATGGCTGAAGTGGAAGTCGAACTGATTGAGACTCCCGAAGGATGGTCGCCCTATTTATCATTAGAAGACGCTCAAAAATTAGATGATGTCCGGGAAGCCCTTCGTCAAGGTGATCTACAAAAAGCTTCCAATTTAGCACATCTTTACAAAATTACCCCTCTTACCGTTTAACTAAACCTTGACCAGAAAAAATTAAAAAGCGATCGCTATTCCTCAGAACAACACAGCGATCGGCTAACTTGTAACTATCACAAGCAACATTATTGGAGGGCTGATAATTCTTCCCGAAGAATACGGCTTGACATACCCCACGCCGTAAACGGACGTGGATTCTTCTAGCATCACTGCTGAGAATTTCGGGCTTCGACGAGTCCACTTGAATTAGATTCCTGGCGAAATCCCACCCAGAGGTGGTTCTCTCCTCAGACTTTCGCGACCTTACAGAAGCCTGTTCTCGTATGCCCTACGATACAGTTCAAAACCTCTAAAATAATTGGTTTCTTTGGTACTTGACGCTGAGAGCTTTTACCTATAGGAGCATTCCCCTATAGAACCCCATAACTCTAGTTTTCAAGGTGCGTTCATCGGTTGATGACTGGGTTTTTTAAGCGGTTGCTTACCCTGCCCGCTATTCTTATTAATATCATACATCCTATAAAGTCGCCCTAAAAGGGCGAGGCTTTAAACCCAATTTTTCGGTAAATCGGACTGAGTGAGCGATCGCTCCTTAGGAGATTGGATATATTGTTTTAAAACCTCATTAATTAGGGTTTGATAGCCCATTCCTGCGGTTTCAGCCTGTTCTCGAAAATAAGCTAGAATCTCATCATCTAGATAAATGGTAATGCGTGTTTTTCCCTTAGAGGAAATGAGCGCCCCCCGTTTTCCTTTAGAAAAATCATATTCCTTTCTCATAAGTTTTTCTCTCTTGTTTTGTAGCACGACGAGCAGAAATCAAGCGAATGACTTCACCCCGCAAAGTATAAATAACCACTAATAGTGATCCCATGTTTCCCATCCCCACTGCAATAAAACGTTCTTCTGTCACACAATCGGGAGCAAGATCATGAATAGCGAGGGGATCAAAAAACACCATTTCAGCTTCTGCAAAGGAAACACGGTGCTTTTGCCAGTTGGTTTTTGCTTTTCTGGGATCATATTCAAATGTCATACATACATTATATGTATCTTAGAAGGTTGAGTCAAGCTCAAAACCCCTTCAGAGAGTTGTGGTAATGGTTATTAACCTCAAAAAAGCGATCACTTTTTCCCGATCAAATATAATCTAGGTAGAAAATTGCCTAAAAATCGCTATGCTCAACGGGTACAAAATTATTGATGCTGATTCCCACGTCATTGAACCCCCCGCAATGTGGGGCCAATACCTAGAACCTAAATTTAGGGAATTTGCTCCTTCTGCTGACATGAAAATCAAAGGAGAACCGATTAGTCAAAAAATCTCCCCACAAGTCCAAGCAGAAGGGAATAAGCAGATGATGCAAGCTCATCCCCACGCTTATCTCAATCGCTATAACCCGGAATCCCATGTTCAATCTATGACACAAATGGGCATAGATGTGGCTTTTATTTATCCCAATTATGGACTGTGGTTATTTGCCATTGATAGCCTACCCGCCGAAGTGATGGGGGCTTTTGTCCGTGCTTACAATACATGGTTATATGAAGAATTTTGTAGCTATGACCCCGCTAGACTGAAAGGAGTCGCTGCAGTCAATCAACATGATCCCGAAGATATGGTCAAAGAGCTACACCGCAGCGCAACCTTGGGCTGGAAGGCGGTTTTTTTGCGCCCTAACCCCGTTAAAGGCAGAATTTTGAGCGATCCGGCATACGAACCCTTTTGGGCGGCCTGCGAGGATTTGGACATGGCTGTAGGAATTCATGAGGGACATTGGAGTCGTTTACCCACCACCGGCGCCGATCGATTTCACACCCGTTTTGCCCTTCATGCTTGTTCTCACCCCATGGAGCAGATGATGGCACTGTTAGCCTTAATAGAAGGAGGGGTGTTAGAACGTCATCCTAAGCTAAGAATCGGATTTTTAGAGTCGGGCTGCGGTTGGCTACCCTATTGGTTATGGAGACTTGACGAAGAGTATCAAGTTACACCTTGGGAGGTCAAAGATCGGGTAAGATTAATGCCATCAGAGTATTTTCGCCGTCAATGCTTTATTGCCGTTGACCCCTCTGAACCCTATCTATCTCAGCTTATAGACTATATTGGCAGTGATAATATTATCTTTGGCTCAGATTATCCACACATGGATCATAAGCCCGATATTGTTAGTCAAATAGTTCAGCTTGAGAAAGATTTAGCTAAAGAAACAGTGGAAAAGATACTTGCGTACAATCCTACCCGTTTTTATGGCTCAGTCTGAGTTTTTACAGTAAAATCAAATTTATTAACTAACTCCCAGGAGGAATTCACCAATGGCACAGGTCTTTACTCGCAGTTATGTTCAAAATTTACAATCAAATTTGTCTATAAAGATTGGACAAGAACCAAAATCGATCAATGGCGATCAATACAATCAATACTATTTTCAGCTACTTATTTTTGAAAATGAAGACACCCCTAAATTAGTCTATGGAACTAAGGAAGCTTTACAAACAAAATATAATTTAGCTCCCTCAAGTTTTCCTAGCTCAGGAGCTAAGGTTGACAGCGAATTTTCCCCATCAGGTCAAGACCCAGATAAGTATCCTTTAGCTCAAGCAGAATTGAGTACCGTTTATTTCTTATTACAAACACGAAAGCTATCTCAGATGATTGCTTACACATGGCTTGAGCCAGAAAATATACCAGATGAAATGAAAGCAAAAGTGAATTTGGTTAGAAAAATTTTGAGATTTCCTCACCAAAAAGTGTGTACTTATTGGCTTGATAACCCCCAAGAAGCTGAAAAACCTATAAGTGAGATCGATTTATCCAGAAAACTATTAGGAGATAGTGAAAAACCCACCCCCAAATGTAGTTGGTTGATTCAACCAGACAATATAAGTTATGACTTTATTGCTTTGGCTCTTTTGCTGTGTGGGCAAGCTTTCTATAAAGATAAAGTTAACTTTTATTATCCCGATAAACATGAACATTTTGCCCAGATTTGGGAGCCAATTGGCAGTATCTATCAGCTAATCTTTGAATACGGCCTTGATGTTACTTGGGAGCTTTTTCATGGTGTTATGACTGAACTTGTTCATACAGGGAAAGATTTTCCAGCTAGTAAAATAACAGTCCCCTATCCACCCAGACCTGGGGAATTCAATGTTAGCCAATCTGACATTGAAACTTGGGCAAAGGCAAATGAGCATGATGGTCCCTATCCATTTTATCCTATCAAAAATAGTGATGACTGGAAGAATCACCAATTGAAGCACGTTTATCCACCTTCACCTTATATTCCCCTGAGTTGTTTGTAATTATCTTCAATTTTAATTATGAAAATTGGTCAGAGAATCAAGAGATGACGCAAATTGATCAGCTTGATTTTCTGACTGAACTGATAAGCCAATGGAAAAAAAATATCAAATCAGCGAAAAACTCTACGAAAGTGCTAACTCCTTAGTTTATCGAGGTTTTCTTCGTGCCAATAATCAAGCAGTTATCCTTAAAATTCTCAAAGAAAATTACCCAACGCCATCGGAACTCACTCGCTATCAACAAGAATACCAGATCACTCGCTCTTTTAATGTTGATAATATTATTAAAGCTTATGATTTACAGCGATATGAAAACAGTTTAGTTATGCTTTTAGAAGACTTTGGTGGTCAATCTTTAAAATCATTACTAGAGCAAAGTCAATTCAACCTAGAAGAATTTTTAAAAATTGCCCTTAAGATTACTGAAGCTTTGGGTGTTATTCATAAAGCTAATATTATTCACAAAGACATTAACCCTTCTAATATTGTCTATAACCCCAAAACCGAACAACTTAAAGTTATTGATTTTGGTATTTCTAGCCAGTTAGCTCAAGAATTTATCAGCGTTATTTCTCCCTATCAATTAGAAGGAACGTTAGCTTATATTGCCCCTGAACAAACAGGAAGAATGAATCGTGGACTTGACTATCGTAGTGATTTTTATGCCCTTGGAGTCACTTTTTATGAACTTTTAACCCACAGAATTCCTTTTGAAACTACAGACCCAATGGAGTTAGTTCATTGTCATATTGCTCAAGACCCTTTACCCCTACACGAACTGATTTCAGACCTTCCCTTGGCTGTGTCTAATATTATCAAAAAACTATTAGCAAAAACCCCAGAAGAAAGATATCAGAGTGCTTGGGGAATTAAAAATGATTTAGAAATTTGTCTCAATCAACTCAAAAGAGGGGAACAGATTCAGCTATTTCCTTTAGGAAGTCGGGATCTTCCAGAAAAATTTCAGATTCCGCAAAAACTCTATGGTCGAGAATTAGAAGTTCAAAAACTCCTAAACATTTTTGAAAAAGTCAGTCAAGGATCATCGGAATTGATATTAATTTCGGGTTATTCTGGTATTGGTAAAACAGCTTTGGTTAATGAAATTTACAAACCAATCACAGGTAAACGGGGACGAATTATTAAGGGTAAATTTGACCAACTACAGCGAGATATTCCCTACTCAGCCATTACTCAAGCTTTTCAAGATTTAGTAAAACAGTTGTTAAGTGAACCAGAAAAACACCTTAATAAGTATAAAGACAAAATTTTAGAGGCGTTAGGAAATAATGGCCAAATTATTATTGATGTAATCCCTGAACTCGAAAAAATTATTGGTCAACAACCTCCTGTAGAACAACTGGATAAAACAGAAAGTCAAAATCGCTTTAACTTATTTTTTAAGCGGTTTCTCAGGATTTTGTGTCAACCAGAACATCCCCTAGTTGTTTTTATTGATGATTTACAATGGTCAGATTTATCTTCTCTAAATCTAATTGAGCAATTAATCTCAGATCCAGATATTAACTATTTTCTCCTAATTGGTGCTTATCGAGACAATGAAGTGGAACCAACTCATCCACTAATGCACACTTTAGACAAAATTAATCAAGCTCAAAAAACAATTAATACCTTCTCTCTTTCTCCTTTAAAAAGTAGAGAGATTAATCAGTTAATTGCTGATACCCTCAATTGTTCTAGAGAATTAGCTAAACCTTTAGGGGATTTGCTCAACAGAAAAACCAACGGAAATCCTTTTTTCTTAACACAGTTGCTTTATTCTCTTTACGATAGAAAATTGTTATTTATTGGTGAAAATTTAGATTTCAAGAAGCAAAAACATAAAAAAACAGTTTATTGGCAATGGAATATACAACAGATTGAAAGTGTATCTATAACTGATAATGTAGTTGATTTAATGGTGGATAACATTGAGAAATTATCCCAAGAAACTCAACAAGTTCTCAAACTAGCGGCTTGTATTGGCAATCAATTTAATTTAGAAATTCTTGCTATTATTAATCAAAAATCTGCAATTATTACCGCTCAAGAACTACAGTTGTCCCTAGATGAAGGCTTAGTTATTCCCTTAGACAAAAATTATAAGATTCCTCTACTATTGAATGCAGAAGACTTGTCAAATAATCGACAACAAGATGCTTTTAACTATTCCGCCGATATTTACTATCGATTTTTACATGACCGAGTGCAACAAGCGGCTTACTCTCTCATTTCTGAAGAAGAAAAAAAATATTTTCATCGGCAAATAGGACGTATTTTATTAGAAAATTATCAAGCTCATCAGCTACAAGATAAAATTTTTGATATTGTTAATCAGCTTAATGAGGGAGCAATATTAATTACTGAGCAATCAGAAAAAAACGAACTGGCTAACTTAAATCTTCAAGCGGGTAGAAAAGCCAAAGCATCAACGGCATACGACTCGGCTTTAAGATATTTAGAAAAGGGCTTAGAATTGTTAGCATTGGATAGCTGGAAAATGGATTATCAATCAACGCTAGAACTTCATGTCGAAACCTTAGAAGCTCTTTACTTAAATACTCAATTTGCCAAAATCGAGGAATTATCGGCTACCGTCTTGAATAGGGCTAAAAACATATTTGATCAACTCAGAGTATATGAAATACAAATTACCTACCACTTTACCATATTTCAACCTCAAAAAGCGATAGATATTGCTCTCAAGATTTTGCCAAAACTAGGTATCAAAATTTCTCTAGAAGAAAATGAAATTAAAAAAAGAATTAGTAACCGACATAAATCCATAAAATTGCTATTAAAAAATCAATCAATTGAAAAATTAGCCGATAAAACAATGATAGCCGACTCAAAAAAATTAGCATCAATAACAATAATGCTTTCCATACTATCGGCTGCAAATGTAATTAATTTTTCTCTATTTATGGAATTAGTATTAATTTTATCTTATCTTTGTATTAAACATGGAACTCCCCCGCAAGCCGATGTTATTTATAGTTATTATGGAATGCTTTTATGTGGAGTCATGGAAGAAATTGAGTATGGTTATAATTTTGGCAACCTGGCTGTTAAATTACTAGAAAAATATAATAATTTACTATCAAAACCACAGGTCTTCTTTTTGTATTATGCCTATGTGTGGTGTTGGAAAAATCCTATTAATCATCCAGTCCTCCAAGAAAAACTATTGGAGGGTTTACAACAAGGAGTAGATGTAGAACACAATAAATATTTTGGTTTTCTTGCTCAAGCCTATTGTGCTATCAAATTTTTGGGAGGATGCCAGTTAGAAGAAGTAGAACGAGATTGTGAAAAATACATTCATTTTGTGGAAAAACTTAATCAAGAGTATTCTCATAAATTCTTAGTTATTTTGACAAATACTGCTAAAAATGTCCGAGATATTGATCACCATCAAGATTTTTTATTGCTAGGAACTTCCCAAGAGGAAGAAGATAAACATCTCCAAGAATATCTTGATCAAAATAATCAATGGCTGCTCTTTATTTATTATTTCGGTAAAATGCTTAATTGTTATATTTTTAAAGCCTTTTCTGAATCCTTAGAAAACAGTCAACATACAGAAAAATATGTAGCAGTAACAAGCGGTGCAGCCCTATTTAAAGCACAACATAATTTTTACTTTTCTTTGAGCTTCTTAGCTCACTATCCTAACTGCGATCATAATCAACAACAGGAGTCATTGAATAAAGTTGCAAAACATCAGAAAAATATGGCAAAATGGGCAAGTCATTGTCAAGCTAATTTTCAACATAAATATGATCTAGTTGAAGCAGAAAAAGCCCGAGTCTTAGGTCAAAACTGGAAAGCTCAAGAATTTTATGAAAAAGCAATTCAGGGAGCAAAAAAATATGAATTTATCCATGAAGAGGCTTTAGCTTACGAACGTGCCTCTGAATTTTATTTTACTTTAGGTAGAGAAGAAATCGGTAAACTATATCTCAGAAATGCTTATCATTGTTATACGCGTTGGGGTGCAAAGGCCAAAGTTAAACAATTAGAAGAAGAATACCCTAAATATTTATTAGGCATCAGCAATCAAAACAAATCTAAGGGATTAAGTACCACTATCTCTACCACTGGAAATGATGGAGAAGTTCTTGATTTAAGCACTATTCTCAAAGCATCCCAAGCAATTTCTGGAGAAATCAAGCTAGAAAATCTTCTGCAAAATTTAATGAAAATTGTCATTGAAAATGCAGGAGCGCAAACAGGTTATCTGATTTTAGAAAAGGAAGAAAATTGGGTTATTGAAGCCCAAGGCACAATTGATCAAGAAACTATTAATATCTTACAGTCAATTCCCATAGAATCTATCGACCATGATAACTCAATTCCCATTTTACCCACTAGCATTATTAATTATGTCGCTCGCACAAAAGAAACTATCGTTTTAAATGATGCCACTTCTGAAGGTCAATTTACCAATGATTATTATATTGTGGCTAAACAAACTAAATCTATGCTTTGTATTCCTTTACTCAATCAAGGTCAAATAAAAGGAATTGTTTATTTAGAAAATAATCTAACCACAGGTGCATTTACTGATGAAAGAGTAGAACTATTAAACATTTTAGCGGCTCAAGCTGCTATCTCTATTGATAACTCCAGACTCTATCAAAACTTAGAACAAAGAGTGCAAGAACGCACTAAAGAACTCACAAATACTTTAGAGGTACTGAAAGCAACTCAAGCAGAACTTATCTTTGAAAATGACCTGCTTAAAAGTGCTGAACAACCTCCCAAATTTGTCTATCAAGTGGGGGGAAGTTTACCGATGGATGCACCGAATTATGTAGTTCGACAAGCCGATCGTAATCTTTATAAAGCTCTCAAACAAGGTCTATTTTGCTATGTTTTAAATGCACGTCAAATGGGAAAATCTAGCTTAATGGTACGGATGATGAGCCAGTTACAAAAGGAGGGAATTAGATGTGCAGTAATTGACTTAACTCGGCTAGGAACAGATAATATTACCCCCGAACAATGGTATAAAGGATTAGCCGTTGATCTGCTCCGCAGTTTTGGATTAATCAAACAATTGAAACCTTTTAAAGCTTGGTGGAGTGAACAATTAGACCTGCCTCCTGTACAACGATTGGGACAATTTATAGAAGAGTTTCTTCTAGTTAATAACGATTTTAATCAGTGGCAATCTAGACAATCGACTGTTATATTTATTGATGAAATTGATAGCATTTTAGGGTTAAAATTTGATGTCTCTGACTTTTTTGCTTTAATTCGTTCTTTTTATAACCATAGAGCGATTCGACCTCAATTTCAAGAGCTAACTTTTGCCTTTTTTGGTGCTACCACACCTTCAGCTTTAATTACTGACCCCCAGAAAACACCTTTTAATATTGGTAACGCTATTGAATTAGCAAGTTTTAAAGAACACGAAGCCCAACCTTTATTATATGGGTTAACAGAAAAAGTCAGTAATCTTCAGACAATGCTCAAACAAGTCTTAAGCTGGACGGGAGGGCAACCTTTCTTAACTCAAAAACTCTGTCAACTGATGCGGGATAGTGAGCAGCCAATCCCCTCTAATCAAGAAGAACAATGGTTAGCTCAGTTAGTAGCAGAAAAAATTATTCAAGATTGGGAGATGCAGGATCAACCTGAACATTTAAAAACCATTCAAGATCGCCTTCTTCAAAGTCCAAACCGACCCCAATTATTAACCTTGTATCGACAAATCCTGCATCAAGAAGCAATACAGATTGATAACAATCCCTATTTACCTGATTTATTTTTATCTGGATTAGTGGTAAAACGCCATGGTAAAATGGACGTTCATAATCGTATTTATCAGACGATATTTAATACTGATTGGCTTGAGCGATCGCTATCTTAAACTGAACCAGTATATTGACTTCCAAAGTATTTTTGATATAGTTGACAACTGACAATTGCTTGATTTTCTCTCAGTTTAATTAAACCCATACTATTAAGTTTATAAGCAATAATTGGATCGAGTATAATTGGTTGATTCCCTTGACAAATCTGTTGAAAAACATCGGCAAGTTCGGGTTGTTTTTGTAAAGTAACCCAGTGAAGCTGTAAATGAGAGGAATAAATCCCCGTTGATGTAGTTGCTGATTTGATTAAATCTGGCATCGTGATTCGCTCTTGGCTAAGATGATAAATTGCTAAATGAATCAAGGCAGGATGTCCCCCCACTAAGTCGATCAATTGTTGAATTTCGTTGGTTGCTAATTCATTTAATTGATATTTTTTTGCCAATTCTGCCACTTGTTCTTGATCAAAACCCTGTAACTCTATGGGTAATCCCACATTAAAAGGAGACTGTTCTAATCGCAGAGAAACATAAGATTCTGTGGATTGAACAATAATTAAACGTAATTTCTGCCACAGGGGAGATCGCTTAGATTCTTCATAACAAGCTCGGATTAAAGGGAAAAAATCTTCCGCTACTTTCGGATGTTCAAAGACTCGATGCACTCCATCTAAAGCCAATACCAGTGGCTGTTTTATTTCTCGTAAAATATACTCTTCAAAATAAATTGTCCAACTCATTTTAATTCCTATATCTTCATCCCAATAATCATCTAATTTGGCTTCTAAATTCAACTGCCGAGCGCAATTACGGCAAATCCAGCGTAAGAACTTGTTAAAATTTGCTATAATGTCTTGGTCTGCTTGTTGTAAATCTAACCTAACAACTCGATAACCGAATTGTTGTTGACAAACCTCTAAAATTGTTAATAATAAAGACGTTTTCCCCCATTTTTTGGGCGCTTTAATGCGTACTAACGCCCCAGATTGACCGAGTTCCTCGATAATTTTTGCTTCAAGTTTTGTTCGTTTTAGATAATAATAAGAATTATAGGGAACAGGAGCATCGGGGTATTCTGAACGCTCATTCTGGGGATATTCATTACCGCAATACTGAAGCGATGTGGAGTTGGTAAAATGAGATTGTAGTCTAGATAAAAAATTTTTCTTATTGATCGGAGAACCGATCAGTTGCGAGACTTTATCATAGAGTCGTGGCGCAACTACATTGGCAAGATAGCTGCTACTATAACCGTTTTCTTGGGCAATTTCTTGATAGTTCTTTTTCTGCCAAAGTCCTCGCAATAATAATTGTTCTGTGTCATTGAGACAGCGATTCTCAAGCTTGAGCAGTTGCCGATTAAGAATCTCTTGGATTTCCTCGAATTTCATTATTTTTGTCTAAGGTAAGAAGATTTGAAGAAATAGATTGTTTGATTTTCCAGTTCCGTTGCAGCCAGAAATCTTGAATCTTGACATAACAGCACCGATTCAAACTGGAATGGGCATATTTGACAAACAAGCTGACGAGAACTGGCAACCGACAAAATTGTGCGATGGCAACCCTGAGAGGGATTAAATTCCCCCCTTGCTAGGAAATTATAGCATTTCTTGTCAAGGTCAATTACACGGCAGCAATTATCTCTTGATAATTTCTATCAAAACCCCTGAGTCTTCAGCGTCTAACTCCTCGATAATCCTATTAAGAATTAATTCGGAAAAATCCTCACAGGATTTGACTAGACAGGGTTTTAGCAATCAGATGTACTGCATTTAAACTGCCTATTGAGAATTTTAGTACAGTGGCTGCTCCCAATCTTGCCAACAACTCTGAACAGTTACTGTTCATCCTTCAATACACTTGCTCCCAGAGCTTTTAGGGTTTCTTGCAGCATTTCAGCGCGAGAAATATTACCCTGATCTTTTAATAATTGTAGGCCTTTTTGCCAAATCTCGATCGCCTCATTATAACTACCGAAAACTATATAAGCAACCCCTAGATTTTGGTAAATAGTGGGATTATCGGGGTTTAACTTGAGAGCTTTTTTATAAGCTTTAATCGATTCTGGTAGCCGATGCAGTTGTTTGAGAACCAGTCCTAAATTATAGTAACCATCGGCATAGCTAGGATCAATTTCTACGGTTTTCTCAAAGATAGATAAGGCAGTTTCGTAGTTTTCTCCTTCGTATAATAACCCACCTAAATTATTATAAGCACCCAGTTTTAATTGAGCTAAAATTGGCTGCTCGATCGCCTTAATAAAATGATCGACTGATTTTTTTAATTCCTCCACTGAATAATAATAATTAGCGAGATGATAATATAACTCGTATAAAATATGCGGATTAGAGCCATGGCATTTTAAACCATGTTTGAGCAGCTTAAAACCCTCTTTATCCCTGCCAATCTTCAGATATAACCCTCCCAATTTACTACACACATAGGGATCGTGGGGATGTTGCTGATAAAAACCCTCCATCGCTTTTCTTGCCCGTTCAAACTTATCTAAGCTGGCTATTTTATCGACGGTGTAACCGTAGTGAAATATCGCAATTTCTGGCAGTTCAACTATTTTCCAATCAGGTTCTTTTTTTAATAAGATGGCCACATTATCATCAATAATTGAGTGATAGGGACGGGTAAAAGTGACTTGAGGATGTCGGCGAAATAGCCGCGAAATTAGAGAATAAGGTGATTGTACGGCTCCGATTTCATGGCGGATTAAATTAATAACTAAATTTTCCTCTTTTTCCATTGCCCGACGCATTTTCGGTACGATAGCCGGATTTAATTCCTCATCGGCATCAAGGACTAAAATCCAATCGCCAGTAACATATTTTAAAGCCTCATTTCTGGCATCGGAAAAATTACCCCGCCAATCGTAGCTAGGAACTATGGCACCGTAACTTTGAGCAATAGCAATCGTATCATCGGTCGAACCCGTATCCATAACGATCATCTCATCCACTACCTCTTTGACGCTATCCAAACAGCGCCGGAGATTTTCGGCTTCATTTTTGACAATCATGCAGAGACTAAGTTTAGGCATAACTTTACCTTAAATGTCGGTTTGAAGGCTCTCGGTTTCACCGACGAGATGAAAAACCGACCAGTATAAAACAGCGAAGCACCGGTAATATTCAGGGGAAAACAGCACGAGTTTTAAGATAATTAGTTTTCATCCTCTTGACACTTTGTACGATGAATCGCTATGATAATAGCATAACACATTGAGGGGTCGAATCGATGGGAGTCATAGAGTTTAAGTTAAAAACCAATTCACACCAAGAAATAGCCATTCAGGAGGCTATAAGAGTGGGACAGTTTATTCGGAATAAGTGTCTAAGATTTTGGATGGACTCTACCAAAGAAGATAAGGTTAACTATGCTACTTTATGTAGGCTAACTACCGAATTATCTAATAGTCCTGAATTTTCTTTTGTTGGTAAACTCAACTCTATGGCTCGTCAGGCAAGTGCCGAAAGAGCTTGGTTTTCTATATCCCGTTTCTACAACAACTGCCAAAAGGGTTTGGCGAAAAAAGGCTATCCTAAATTCAAAAAGTTTTCAAGGTCTGTCGAGTACAAAACTTCTGGTTGGAAGCTAACAGAAGACAAAAAGTTTATCCAGATCACGGATAAAACAGGGATCGGTAAATTAAAGCTAATCGGCACTTTTAACCGTCAACTCTTAGACAAAACCACAATCAAGAGAGTCAGGCTTATTCAACGAGCAGACGGCTTTTATTGTCAATTTGTTTTAGACATTGAGCGAGTAGAACCCTTTAACTCTACGGGGAAAGAAGTGGGCATTGATTTAGGTTTAAACCATTTCTTAACCGACTCTAATGGGGATAAAATTGATAACCCACGATTTCTTCGTCAAGCAGAAAGACGCTTAAAAAAAGCACAGCGTAAGCTCTCAAAGAAGAAAAAGGGAAGCCAGAAAAGGTTAAAACAGAAATCTAAAGTAGCTCGCCTTCATCTAAAAGTTTCTCGACAACGTAAAGATTTTGCCGTAAAGACAGCAAAAGCGTTAATCCAATCTAACGATTTGGTAGTCTATGAAGACCTGAAGGTGTCCAGTATGGGGAAAAATCCTAAGCTTGCTAAATCTATTTCAGATGCAAGTTGGTCGATGTTCACCGATTGGCTAGACTACTTTGGGAAAATACACGGAAAGTTTGTGATAGCAGTGAACCCACAATATACTAGCCAACAATGTTCTGATTGTGGCAATCTTGTCAAGAAAACATTGTCTGTAAGAACTCATATTTGTTCTTGTGGGTGTGTCTTGGATAGAGATGAAAACGCCGCTATAAACATTCTCGCACGCGCCAATACTGTCGGGCGGACAGAAATTCAAGCCCGACTACAGACTACCCACTGTCTATTAGGTGAAAGCTTAATAGATAAGGTAACTGGATGAACAGGGAATCCCTCGCTTGAGTGCGATGGGAGCGTCAATCACTCTAGCGGCCAATCAATAACCAACCGATTATTGATCATCCTCCGAGTCTACCTTAAACCGTTCTACCGAAGACAGCAGCTCCCGGGAGATACTCACCAATTTTTGCAGAGAACCCGCCACCCGTTGGGATTCTTGGGAAGTTTCCTGAGCGGTTAACTCCACCGACTGCATAACTTGGGCGACATTGAGGGAATTTTCCCGTTGTTTGACCGTATCGGCGGTAATCGATCGCACCAGCGTATCGATGCGGTTAGAAACTTGGATAATATCTTCTAGGGACTTCTTCGCCTGTTCCGAGCGCTCGGTGACATCGATAACCTGCTGAATCCCTTCCTCCATCGCCGTCATTACCGAACCCGTTTCCGATTGGATCTGTAAAACGATCTGTTCAATTTCCTTAAGAGATTTAGCAGATCTATCGGCTAACTGGCGCACCTCATCGGCCACAACTGCAAAACCGCGGCCCGCATCTCCCGCTCGCGCCGCTTGAATCGAGGCATTAAGAGCCAATAAATTAGTCCGCGAGGCAATCTGAGAGATTACCGCAACAATTTTCGAGATTTCCTGGGAAGCTACCGCCAAACGCTTGACTTTTCGCGCCGTTTCTGATACCGTGTCACGGATTTGCAGAATTCCCACCACGGTTCTTTCCACGGAATCGCCCCCCTTCAGGGCAGTAATCGAGGAAGTGCGGGCGACATCTTCGGCTTCTCTGGCGTTTTCTGCCACCCGTTGAATTGAGTCGGTCATCATCTGCACCGAATTAAGGGTGACGGCCAATTCCTCCGCCATCCGCAGGGCATCGCTAGACTGATTGCGGGCGAAAGATTCACTATTGGTACTGGCTTGATTCACCTGTTTTGCCGCTTTTTTCACCTGTCGGACAATTTCGCGCAAGTTTTGGATAGTCAAATTAAAAGCATCGGCCACCGCCCCTAAAACATCGGCGCTTACCTCCGCTTCCACGGTGAGATCCCCCCTAGCGGCTCCTTCCACATCATCGAGAAGTCGAATCACTTGCCGTTGTAGGTCTTCCCGTTCCCGTTCCGTTTCGGCGGCGCGGCCTTGGGCTTCCCGGGTGGTCGTTACCACCACCCGGGCCATCTGATTGAAGCGATTGGCCAGTTGACCGAATTCATCTTCCGAGTAGATCGTCGCTTTAGCGTTAAAATTACCTTCCGAGAGGTGAGCGAATTGGCTTTGCAGATCGTTGAGACTCCGCTTAATCTGACTAATTAGCAACTGTAAACCTAGCCAAGTCAGGGCAAAGGTTCCCACTCCAGTTAATAACATCATTGCTGGTTTCGGTTGACTAAAAGGGGAAAGGCTGGCTGGGGCTGGTTTGGGGGCAACTTTTTCGGTTTTTTCCTTGCTATTCGGGGCTGGTTTGGCAGTCAAGAGGTTAGAAATCCAAGAGGCGTTACTAACGGCAAAAATTAAGATTACAGGGGTAATACCCGCTAAAGCCGCTAAAATTAGTTGCTTTTTGCCTAAAGAAGCATTGACAAAAAAGGCTAATTTGCCCGGATTGACTTCCACCACTGGCTTGAGCAAGCGATCGGAAGCATTGGCAAGATGACTATCTCTTTTGTCATCGGGAATTTTTAGACGAGAAGGATTAAAATTAGGCTCTCCCACACCAGAACTGGCATTAAGGGACCCACTGGCTTCGGGGGCAAAACCACTGCTTAATGCCTCCCCTCCCGAACGGGTAAATAGATCTGAGTCCCCCAGTCCTCGGGCCAGATCCGTCAGAGCCAGTGGGGGAAAACCGTCTAAATCCTCATCATTGAGTTTTGGTTCCCTAAAATCTCTGGCGTCGTCCTCCTCGTATCTTTTTTGAGGGACTCTGCCCTGATTAAGGCCAGTTTTTGCCCCTTGTCGCTGGGTCGGTTCCAGGTCAATGGCAAAATTGCTTTCTCCTAGGGTATCGGTAGAGGATAACTCCTGATCTCTACCAGTGAGGGGATTTTCCCGCCGGTCAGAGGAAACCATAAAAGGGGCTTCTCCCGTTGACCCTAACTCACCGCCCCACCCTTCCTGCAGCGAGTCAATCTCCGCTGCTTCTACAAAGGGGAAAGCTGGTTCCCCTTTTGCAGAATCGCCAGACCACTGGGAACCGTGAGAGCCTGAACTGGACAGGGTAAGGGAACTAAAGGCGGTTTCCTCCGATTCCCCAAAATCATCGTCATAGGAATCGACTTTACCCACCCTAGGCTCGCTGAGAGCCTCCTGATTGAAAAGACCACTATCCGAATCCATCCCTTCATTTTGCCAATCGGGGTCAGCCGCTTGCGACTCCCTCGACCGAGAATTGCTAAAACCTTGACCTGGATCGAAAGCTGCCTCCCTGTAGGCAATGCTTTCCGTAGCAGCGATCGTAAAATCTTCATCCTCGGCTTTAAAACGCCATTGCCGAATCTGATCGAGCCCCTGTCGAGCATAATCCACCAGATCGGAGCGATTGGGGGAATTTTTAGCCAATTGCAGCACTTTTTCGTAACTTTCCCTAGCCAAGCTGTATTTTTGTAGTCCTAGATCAATGTGGCCCTGTAAAAGCAGCACGTTGGGATCATCGGGATACTTGCCGATCATGTCTTTGATAATGACGGCAGCATTCTCAAGGTTGCCCTGGCAATAGGCGATGTTAGCCTGTCCATAGAGTTTTGCGTATTCTGTCCCTGACGGCATTGGCCTCTCCCCTAGTCAAGATAAAGTGGTCAAGTATTTAGTAGTTTAAAGAAAGAATTGCTATAAATGCTATTCTGCTATTTTTTTCAGATTTTAAGCCGCCCAACGGGCAGAACGGAGTATAGCCAGATGATCAAGTAATCTTAAGGTTTTTTTTGATTCTTGGCCCAGAATCCACTCTCCCCGCACGTATGGGGCGATCTGAGCGGGAATACTGGCGGCACGACCTAGTTGATCTAGGTCGAGCCATTCCATATCTCCCAAACGTTCCACCGCTAAACCTAGGATCGTTTCCTGTTCTTCGAGCGCAATTACGGGAATTTCGGAGCGATTGGTGTTTAAGCGGCTGTTATCCCCCAAAAATTGACCGAGATCCGCCACCCAGATCACTTGACCCCGCAGATTGATCGTGCCCAGGAGTAAGGGTGAAGCATTGGGAATTGGGGTGATGCGATCGATTGGTTGCTGCATCACCTCGCAAATGCCCACGGCACTAAGGGCAAACTCGTCCTGAGAGGGTAGATAAAATCGCAAGTGCAGTTCACCGACGGGACTTTGTAATTCCTGACCGTCGGGGGCGATATTTTGAGCGTCACTGGCAAAAAAATCGGCGTTGTTAAGCATTAGTTTAGTTCTCTTGCAACTAATAGTTCGGGCGGCATTTTTAGCTGTCTTGACCTATGCCATAGCTAGACTGTCCCTGAGGAAGGCGATTTTATCCCCGCAGCAGTTGTTTAATGGTATAAATGAACTCAATCGGTTCAAAGGGCTTGACAATGTAGGCATCGGCTCCGATTTTCATGCCCCAATAGCGATCAAAGACTTCCCCTTTCAAGGAACAAATGACCACGGGGACATTTTTGGTTTTTGGATCCGACTTGAGACGACGACACACCTCATAACCATTCATGCGGGGCATGACGATATCGAGGACGACGAGATCGGGATTGGCTCTCTGAATATGTTCGAGGGCCTCCACCCCATCCGTGGCGATCGTGACCTTAATGCCGCTATTGCGGAGTAGATCACAGATCAGTTCCCGTTGCGTTTGGCTGTCTTCTACCAGCAATATTTCGCTCATAACTCCCTACCTAGCTAGGCTGCCAACGACAACAATGGAAAAATATGCCCGATAATAGTTCCCGTTGACCCGATGCTCCGAAATTGCTCCCATTTTTGCCTCCAACGCCATCTGAAATTTATCAGGGGTTTTCCCTCTAAACAAGGACTTCATTCACCCTTTCGGGCTTCATCTCTATAGTTCCCCATTCCACTGTTAAAAACGACTAGCCAAGAGATTTTTTTGGGGTTTGGGGATTTCAGTGATTACTGATCACTGATCAGATTGCAGTTTTAAGTAGGGTTTGCTGAAAACTTCGGAACTTTCTTTTCACTCGACCGCACCTAAAACCTAATTTGTTAAGCTAAAAGCTTTCGAGTTTTGCTAGGGCGATATCGCAGAGAATGAGAGCGGGTTCGAGCGCTATAGTTTGAGCGAGAGCTTCTAGGGGATCACCGAAAAGACTACCAGAATAGTTAGAATTTTCTCAAATACTCCCGACTTTTTCACGAATACTGAGATCAGCATCAATGCTCTCCCTGAGGGGGCAAGGGCGGGGGCTTCAATCAATTGTAAGATACTGCCAATGTCAATCTCATTGAAGTTTCTTGGCATAATTTCTCGGAATCTCCCCCGCTAGACGCTATTTCTTTTAGTCTAGGAGAACTTATAGCAGTCTTAAGGATGAGGTACGAAGTCTCTGGTTTTGGGGAACGCTGGAACTGCGGAACGCCGGAACAGTAGCTGGTCGTCTGGGGATGATGCCAAATCCCTTCATCCTTCATCTTGATGAGAAACGCTTTCTTCCCTCCTCTTGTCACTAATATAGCGGTTTTCAGTCTAATAAGGTATAGTAACTCCCTTGATAGATAGGCGTTTCAGCGTTTCAATCGGGACTAACTTCTCTGAAAACCGCTATAATAAATCTGATAAGCTAATTATGTAACATATTTTTCAGTAAGCTTTACTGCATTTAAACTGGCCTGGGAGATTTTCAGTACAAACGGTCTAGCTCCCTATCCTTGCTTCTTGCTCTCACGCCGTCTTAACCGATAATTTAGCCCTGTGGTCAGCTTATTTAAACTGCAGCCAGAGGTGAAAAGGGTCGGAAAACACGAGCCGATTTATGAGATTGACTGGCGATTTTTTTGAGACTAGGACAGTAAATTGGCGCTGAAAAATCGTCAAAAATTTTCCAGTGGCTAGAGAGAAAAATGAGAACAAATGTATGAATAAAAAAGAAAAACGATCTCGAATCATAGAAATTAAAAATTTTTGGAGATCAGATGGGTACACTAAAACCATAGAGGGGCTGCTCCTAGCCTCGATCGCTAACTCTCTCTAAAACCGATCACAAAAACTTTGATTATAGAGGACGACTACTCGTGCTACACCTTGCAGAAGTAAAAAAACAGACTAGAGGTTTTATCGGCGGTTACAAAACCGAATTGAAACTATTGGCCTGTCAGCATAAGGATCAGACTTGGAGTGTCATACCGGGGGAAGATATCTTCACCTACGACGAAACTAACTCCCTGGGTGAAGGTGCGCTTCTCTTGGTGAATTTGAGCAATAATCGTCAACTGCAAGGAAACCCGGAATTAGCGGGAGCGGAGATGGTGCGGCAACTGCAAAAGATTTCCCGTTTGATGGAGCGCAGCAAAAAAGATCAAGAGAAAATCGAGCAGTGGAAACAATCTCTCACCTATCAAAGCGAGATTCTTAACCGCCAGAAAATGGAAATGGAGGCAAGAATCGAGCAAATTGAAGAAATAGAGGCGGAATTCGAGTATTTAGAGCGCAAAAGACAAGAACTAGAAACCCTAAAACAACAATTAAACGAGCAACAGCGACAACTGGAAGAAGGACAAATAAATTACAACTCCTACCCCAATCTTTCCCCAGAACAACAACAATTTATTCGCTCTCTAACGGAGCGTTTAGCTAATCATCATGATCGGGGCAATTCTCCCTCACAAATTCTCCATTCCACTCTTGAATCTGTGCAGGGACAACAGACAATTTTAAATAGTTGTTGGCAGAGTTTAGAGGAGCAGAAAAAGGCAGTAGAAGAACGTCAGGTGGCCAACGAACAAATGCTCAATCATCTCGAACAAAGAGCTAGGGAATTACAGACGAGTCGCAGTGCTTTGGAAACAGCTAAAGTACAACTACAAATACAAGAAACTGTTCTGAGTCAAAAACAGGAATTATTCGAGCGTCTTAACCTCACCCTACAAACCACTGATTCTGCTCGACAAATGCTCCTTAGTTTCGCTCAAGGGGAAGACCTAGGTTTTGATGGTAAAATCGAGCGACAAGCTCTTGAAAAAATGCCTTTAGAAGAATTGGAGAGCTTAGTTAACAATTTACAAACAGACCTCAAGCACTTGGAAATTTTTGTCAACGACCAAGAGGAAGAATTAACTCTCCAATCCCAAACCGTGGAAGAATTAGCAGCAAGAATGGCCACAATAGATGAATCCCAGCGAGCTAATTTAGAAGAAGAATTAGCCGAGGAACAGGAAAGAAAAGGAATGCTGACGGCAACTTTAGTCGGACAAAGACGTAATCTTCAGGAAAGGCAAGCTATTCGCTCTCAACATCTGAAAATTCTGCAACGGAGACAGGGAATTTTATCTCCAGAAGAGGCCCAAAAATGTAGCTTTGAACCATTGTTAATTCTGTTGGCCGATAATTATCAAAATAATCTCGAAGAAAGTCAACGTTTAGCGGCAGAAATCGAGCGAATACAAGAGGATTTACAAAAAACCAGCGATAGTCTTGACGGTCAATGGTCGGATTTAGAGCAAAAAACTCGTGAATTTGAAGAACAGGAGCGACAATGGCGCGATGCTAATCTGGCATTATTGCGCTTAAAAACTCAGGTACAACAGTACGAAACTTTCCTGCAACCCGTGCAGGATCATCTCGATCAAATCCGTCAAAAACTAGAAACTATCTCCCAGTGGTTGACACCTATGGAATCTAATGGTAGTGGCTATCATCACGCTATTAACAGTTAGGCTTAATTAGGGCTTCCTGAACAAATAATACAGGGCAATCTGGACATAGATTTCGCCGTTTTTGCCGAGCAATGAGCACTTTTATAGCTTTTTATCTATGGATAAAATAATTTAGAGCAATTTAACTCTAGGTTAGATGTGGTATAGACTAGGATTAGTAATTTATACTCAGATAGCCATGAGACAATCCGATCGAGAAATAATAATTTTAGCGGCTGTGGCCTCCCTCTTGGCGGTGGTGGCGGAAGTGGCAATCGCTTTTTAGATAAAAAAAACTGATTGATCGGGTTAAAGTCCAGCAAAATTGACAATCAATGCCGAGGAAAGATATCGATAGAATGCTTGTAACAGTGGCGTAAATTGCGATCGCATTGATGAGCGAAATTCAAGCATGAGTATTAGTGTAACGGGTCAGGTGAAAAGAATCGAAATAGGCACAGGAACTTGGGCATTAATGGCTGATAACGGTCAAACCTACGAATTAATAGACCCTCCCGCCGAATTAACCCAAAAAAAGGCAAAAGTGACAGTCATAGGTCAAATTCGCTCAGATGTGATGACTCTGGCCATGATCGGGCCAGTTTTACAAGTGACCTCCTTTCAATCCCCGGCATGAAGCCGAAAAATACTGCTTAAAAACGGGCAAAAACTGTTTTTTAAGCCTGTAATCTCGAAAAATTCCCGTAATTGTCCCTCAGCTATCCCAGCAAGAAAAATTGTCAAGAATACCCTAAAGGTTGATTTTTTCGAGAATAATCGGGAAATTTTGAATAATCATACTACAATAGACAGCAACTTTGTCTTAGGAACATCGGAATAACTTAAACCGATCTATCTGATTGGTTTAACTCGTGGTTACCTAAGTTGGCGTGAGGAGTGGACTGAATGAATTTGCGCGATAATGCTTTAACGATTCTGCAAGAAACGAGTCGAACTTTTTATATTCCCATAAGTCGTTTACCGGATCGTCTGCTCGAGGCGGTAGCCTCAGCTTATCTCTGTATGCGGGCGATTGATGAAGTAGAAGACCATCCCGACCTAGATAACTTCAGTAAATCCCAGATATTAAGACAAATTAGCCTGAATTTACAAGCAGGTACTGAAAATTCTACCAAAGAGGACTTTGCTTTTGGCTTAGTCCATCGGGAGATTTTGCCGGAAGTAACCCTGAGAATTGGCGAATGGGCGATGTTAGCGCCGGATTCGATCGCCCCGAGGGTTTGGGATGCCACGGCGGCCATGGCCGATCGCATGGCCTACTGGGCTGGGAATAACTGGGATATTCGCACAGAAATAGAATTAGATCAATATACCTTTAGTGTGGCTGGTGCCGTGGGTTTATTGCTGTCTGACCTCTGGAATTGGTACGACGGGACCCAAACTAATCGCAGTTATGCCATCGGTTTTGGTCGGGGTTTACAAGCGGTTAATATTGCCCGCAACCACGGGGAGGATCTGCGCCGGGGGGTAAGTTTTCTACCCCAGGGTTGGACAATTAGCGATATTCATAATTATGCCCGTCGTAATCTGAAATTAGCCGATTATTACACTCAATCGCTGCCCCAAGGGCCAGCACTTGATTTTTGTAAGATTCCCCTCGCTTTAGCCCATGGCACTCTCGAAGTCCTAGCTTTGGGTAAGGAAAAACTCAGCCGCAGCGATGTTATCGCTTTGGTACAACAAATTACCCGTTAGAGGAAATCACAATTAGGGTTGGCTGAATAAATCTAAAAACCTTGTTGGGTAAGACTTTTAGACTTTTTGTCAATCAAAAAGTACCGGACTGGGAGTGATCAGGGGGAAAATCCCTGGACTTTTTCCCTGAAAATTAGGTAGTTGACCACCTGAAAATCGGTAAAACCCCACACCCCACACCCCACACCCTGCCCCCAAGAAAAACTTTTTGCCGCAAACCCCAATTAAAATTGCCCACGATCGCTCTTCCCAAGTCAGGAATCACAAGCGTGGGCAACAAACCGGTGGTGTTCAGTAACTTAGAACAAACCGAGAGTTAAAGATATATCGATGGGGAAAGTGGCACCAATACCTAACCAGATCGTGACCACAGTACCAAATAGGAAGATAGCGGTAGCGACGGGACGACGGAAAGGATTTTGGAATTTATTGACGCTTTCAATAAAAGGAACTAACATCAAGCCTAGGGGAACGCCGGCCATGCAAGCGATACCTAAGAGTTTGTTAGGAAGAATACGGAGAATTTGGAAAACGGGATAAAGATACCACTCTGGCAGAATTTCTAGGGGAGTAGCGAAAGGATCGGCCGGTTCACCGATCATGGTGGGATCCATAATCGCTAAACCGGTGCAGAGTCCGATCGTACCAAAGATAACCACCGGGAAGACATAGAGTAGATCGTTAGGCCAAGCGGGTTCACCGTAGTAGTTGTGACCCATCCCTTTAGCCAACTTAGCGCGCAGAGCGGGATCGCTGAGATCGGGCTTTTTTAATGTGGACATGGATAATGTCTCCTAAAAATGATTTCGGATCGACAGAGATACTTTTCTGAATTATAGAGGCCCAGAAATGCCTTGTTTACGGATCATCAAGAAATGTAGCAACATGAAGACCGCGATTGACCAGGGCAGGACAAAGGTATGTAAGCTGTAGAAACGGGTTAAAGTTGCTTGACCGACGCTTTCGCTACCGCGCATCAGGGTGACGAGTTGATCACCGACGACGGGAATAGCAGCAGGTACACCGGAAACAATTTTAACCGCCCAGTAACCCACCTGATCCCAGGGTAAGGAGTAACCGGTGACACCGAAGCTAACGGTGATCACGGCCAGGACAACCCCAGTTACCCAGGTTAATTCGCGAGGTTTTTTGAATCCACCGGTCAGATAGACGCGGAAAACGTGCAGGATCATCATTAATACCATCATACTGGCGGACCAGCGATGGATAGAACGAATTAACCAACCAAAGTTGACTTCGTTCATGATGTACTGTACGGAGGAGAGGGCCTCTGCTACAGTGGGTTTGTAGTAGAAGGTCATGGCGAAACCAGTGGCAAACTGGATCACGAAGCACACAAGGGTGATACCACCAAGACAGTAGAAGATATTGACGTGAGGGGGAACGTATTTGGTGCTGATATCATCAGCGATCCCTTGAATTTCTAAGCGTTCCTGAAACCATTGATAGGCTTTAGAATCCGTTACTTGTTTGGTAAACATCGCGTAACCAGTAAGAAAAATGAAAGATTTAAGGTTTGACCTTTAAAAAATGTAACACAGTTTTCAGGGCTAATTCTCGCTCTGGTCAGGTTTCTCCACCGGTGGGGAGCAATCGGCGATCGCCAGCCTCAAAAAACGTAACTTCCTAAAATTTCCCTTAAAATGTCTCCTAGACTACAAAAAATCGGGCTAATTGTCCGACACTGGGAATAGTTGACACTCCTCAGCTTAAAGGCGTGAGGATTCTTGAAGCTCATCACAGCCCTTTCTGGTTTCCCTTACTTAGGTCTTACACGATTATGTCTGAACCGAACCTACTAGAATATCACTTGCTATCTAGTTATCCTTTTTATGGTTCACTCTCCAAGCGTTTTGGTCTTTCAACCAAGATTTGGGTATGCCCCACCCTATCTGTCTTACGACAAAGATTTTTACTGGTTTTTCATTCACCGTTGTTTATCGGCTACTGCGCTATGTTTGACGAGGTTTTCGCTACCCTCCCTTTTTGTCTCTTATGCAGACTTTCGAGTTCAAGGGTTCAACTCAATCGAGCCATTCACTACCGCCCACTCAGGGGATTCAAACCAGTTTTATTTTAACATCAAGCCGTCCTAAAAGGACGGTGCTTTAACCCAAAATTTTGGTAAGGTATGAAATGAGGTCAGCGTGCTATTAAATACCTACGATCCCGAAGGCTTCTACGACGAACTATTCTTAGATGATGGTCAACCTCGTCCCCACTCGTCCCCTTTAATCAAATGGTTGCAGAATCTGCCGCCCCGAGAACTTCAACAACACCGGGAAACGGCTCAGTCAGCCCTGTTTGAATTGGGGGTGACTTTCAATGTCTATAGCGACAATCAAGGGGTGGAAAAAATCTTTCCTTTTGATATTATTCCCCGAATTGTCTCGGCTGAGGACTGGGATTATTTGGAAAGAGGCCTGAAACAACGCATTAAAGCTCTCAATCTTTTTCTCTCCGATATCTACAACGACCAGTTAATCATTAAAGATGGCATTATTCCCTCCGAATTAATCGCCTCGGCGACGGGATTTCTTAAACCCTGTCTGGGACTGAAACCCGCCGGAGGTATCTGGTGTCACATCACGGGAACGGATTTAGTCCGCGATAAGGATGGTCAATGGTACGTTTTAGAGGATAACTTGCGGGTTCCTTCTGGTATTTCTTATGTCCTCGAAAATCGTCGGGTAATGAAAAGCACCTTCCCCGATATTTTCCAGACAATGAATGTTAAACCGGTGGATGATTATCCTTCCCATCTGTTGGAAACTCTCCTTAATTTAGCACCGCTCCAATTACCTAATCCCACCGTAGTGGTTTTGACCCCCGGAACCTATAATTCTGCCTACTTTGAACATTCTTTTATCGCCCAACAAATGGGGGTAGAATTAGTGGAAGGGCGTGATTTAGTCGTCTTTGATGGTTATCTACAAATGAAAACCACCAAGGGATTAAGACGGGTAGATGTGGTATATCGTCGCCTCGATGATGACTTTTTAGATCCGGCGGTTTTTCGTCCCGATTCGATGTTAGGTGTACCCGGATTATTAAAAGTTTTTCAGGAAGGCCGCGTCGCTTTAGCTAATGCCCCGGGTACGGGAGTCGCTGATGATAAGGTTATTTATGCTTTTGTCCCCGATATGATTCGTTATTATCTGGGAGAAGAAGCGCTTTTAAATAACGTTCCTACCTATCTTTGTTGGCGAGAAAAAGACTTAGATTATGTCTTAAATAATCTCGATAAATTAGTTGTGAAAGCCGCTAATGAGTCGGGAGGTTATGGGATGTTAGTCGGTTCTCAAGCTACCTCGAAAGAACGAGAAGAATTCGCCCCACGCATTGCTGCTAATCCCCGCAATTATATCGCTCAACCAGTGTTAAGTCTTTCTAGGGTTCCAACTTTAATTGACACGGAAGTTGAAGGTCGTCATGTGGATTTACGTCCCTATATTCTCCATCGGGGTGATGAAATTTATGTGCATCCCGGTGGTTTAACTCGCGTGGCTTTGAAAAAGGGTTCTTTAGTGGTTAATTCCTCTCAAGGTGGTGGCAGTAAAGACACTTGGGTTTTAACCAAGTAATCAGGACAATAATCAAAATTTTGGTGGGTTAGTAACCCACCCTACCCTTTTCTTTTTCCTTTTCACTTCTTCCCGGTTAATTATGCTTAGTAGAGTTGCTGATTCAATTTATTGGTTAAATCGCTATATTGAACGGGCGGAAAATGTAGCCCGGTTTATGGATGTTAACCTTAATTTAATGTTGGATATTCCTACCAGTGTTTTGCAACAGTGGGAACCTTTGGTTTTAACCACGGGAGATTTAGAACAATTCAAGAAACGTTACGGCACAGCCACCGCAGAAAATGTGATCAATTTCTTGACATTTGACACGGAATATAGTAGTTCAATTATCTCTTGTTTGCGCTGGGCCAGAGAAAATGCTCGGTCAGTTCGCGAGATTATTTCTTCGGAAATGTGGGAACAGGTTAATGGTTTTTTCTTGATGGTAAAAGATGCTTCCTCTTACCATCCTCAAACTACTTTACCTAACTTTTTTACTCAAGTTAAATTGGCTAGTCACCGTTTTGCGGGGGTAATGGATGCGACGATGACTCATAATGAAGGTTGGCATTTTGGCGTTATGGGAAGATTACAGGAACGCGCCGATAAAACCGCCAGAATTCTTGATGTTAAATACTATTATCTCTTACCTTCCGCTCAATGGGTAGGAACTTCTCTAGACCAAATTCAATGGATTGCTTTACTGCGGTCGGTGAGTGCCTACGAAATGTATCGTAAATGTCAACGACGGATTACTCCTAGTGACGTGGCCGAATTTTTAATTCTGAATCGAGAATTTCCTCGTTCAATTCACTTTTGTCTGCGGGAATTAGACCACTGTTTGCATCAAGTTACTGGTACTCCTATAGGAACTTGGGGGAATTCGGTAGAAAGAAGTTTAGGGCGACTTTGTGCGGAAATGAGTTATTTAACTATCGAGGATATTATTGAAACGGGATTGCATGAATTCCTCGACCACATTCAAAAAAGAGTTAATGATGTGGGAATAAAAATGACAGAAACTTTCTTTGTTTTTAATCCCGAACTTGCCCCACCTCTGCCAGTAAATAACTTTCAATATCAATCCCAATTAACAACTTAATGCGTTATCACATTCGGCATCAAACTAACTATTTCTATAATCAACCCGTGATTTTATCGCCCCATCTGCTGCGCTTGCGACCAAAATCCGATGGTGGGCAAACTTTACGAGAGTTCACGCTCAAAATTAACCCGGAACCTTTAACGATAACTAATATTATCGACCTCGATGGTAATTCTTGTTTACAAATTTGGTTTAATCAACCGACGGAAGAATTATTAATTGATGTGGTGAGTGAAGTAGAAACCCATGGAGTTAATCCTTTTCAGTATTTGTTGGAACCTTGGGCGACCTGTTTACCCTTTGATTATCCCATTTCTCTCCACAGTCAATTACAACCCTACAGACAATTTTATGGGTTAGCTAATGACCCTGATATGGCAGCATTAGCCCAAGAAATTATGCAGGAAACCGAAGGACAGGTGCTATCTTTCCTATTTAATCTCAATGACAAAATTTACCGAAATTGTCAGCAAATTATTCGTCTTACTGGGGAACCCTACCTACCCGGAAACACTTGGAAAAATAAGCAGGGTTCCTGTCGCGATTTGGTGGTTTTATTTATGGATGTGTGTCGCTGTGTGGGATTGGCTTCCCGTTTTGTCAGTGGCTATCAAGAAGGAGATTTAGACCAAGGAGAAAGACATTTACACGCTTGGGTGGAGGTGTACTTGCCGGGGGGCGGTTGGAAAGGTTATGATCCTACCCATGGATTAGCGGTGAGTGACCGTCATATTAGCCTCGTTTCTAGCCCAATTCCCCGTTATTGCGCGCCAGTAGAGGGAAATGCTCGACCGGTTAATCTCGGTCATCAAGTGATAGAATCTCAGCTATCATCAACAATCGCGCTTGATTTGTTATCTTGAGGAGAATTTTTTATGGCTAAAGGATTTGGCACACCAACAAAAGGACATTTAGGCTATGTTTTATTGTTGTGTCCTACTGCTAATGCCTATGCAGCTAATCATAGTTTAGATGGGGAAGGAGAGGAGTTTATCGGAGTTACTAATATGTTAGAAATGGCGCGAGTTTGGACTAAAAAAAGTGCGGCGCGTGAGGCGATAATCAAATATGCAGATTTTTTGATCCAACAGTTAGAAGAAACTCCCCAAGTAAATATTCAGATTAGAAGTTTAAAGCGTTTAGCCAACGGCAAATTGGTTACGGAAGTATTAGAGGAGTTAACTTTTGAACAAAATTCGGCTTCTCCTAGATAGGGCTTGCGGCAAAAAGTTTTTCGTCGCCGCCGTTCGATCACGGCAGCAGAAAATTATCGTTCAGGGGGTTGACGAAATGAATTCCCTCAATGGTAGCCCCGGAATTAAAATCCTCGCTATAGACCGTGGTGATTTGATTTAAGCGAGCGGTCGCCCAGATCTGGGCATCCCAGTAGGAAAACTGGTAACTTTCTACTCCACGGGTCGCTTCCAGAACGATCAACTCGGTGATCGGAACTACCTCACAGGCTATTAGATATTGACGGATGCGGGTCAGGGCTTCTTCGTGGGTTAGCAGGGGGCGACGGCTGCGGGTGACGGCCTGAAAGAATTCTCCCATCACCTGCGGGCTAATGACGGCACGGGTCGTGCGGATCAGGTCATCGACAACGGTTAATGCCCGTTCCCGTTTGCTTTTCTCGGCGATATCGTAGAGATAGACCAGAATATTGGTATCGAGCATGACTCTATCGTTCATAGAGGTCCTCCCTTTGCCAATCCCTTTTACCCGGTTGTGATGGGCGGTTTTCTAGACTGGCGATAAAGGCCTTTTCTCGCTCCCAAGCGCTCAAGTTCGGGGTGATAGATTTGACGGAAATTATGTGTCGGTCGATCGCCTGTCGGATGATCTCGGCCTCGCTCAGTCCCGTCTGTCGGGCTTTCTCTTTTAGTAAATTATTCTGCTCGGCTTCGATATAAATTTGCTTGCGGATTTTGCTGACCATAGCCAGTTTAAGTATATACATTACATTATACATTACTACAACCGTCGTGAATCGTAATCGCCAGTTGTTCTATATGTCTGAACTTTTACTATACATATGTACTGTAATGCCCGAAAACTTTTATCCGTCAATGGATAAACTCATTAACCTTTCTCAATCTACTCATGTTTATTGTAATATTTCTTAATAGACGGGGATGGAGTATATTGGCTAGAATTTACTGACCGTAATTCTCCTCTCCAACAAAAGTAGATTTATGCAGCCAGTCCTAAGTAATTTTATATGGAGAGTTAAATTATAACCCTCTTGCATAATTAATTTTTCAGTGGTCAAAAACGGCAAAAATAAGGATTAAATTGCATAAAATCTGTAAATAGACCATTTAATTAATTATTATTCATTCTTAATTCTCCTGACTCGGAGACTACTGGCTACTGACTCCTAACCCCAACAACAATTTTTGATTTTTACAAGAGGTCTTATGTCATCAACTGCCTACGAAACTGATTATAATCAATGGCTAAAAGAGACGGTAAAACAGTTACGAGAGCGTAATTTTGAGCAGGTGGATTGGGATAATTTAATTGAAGAAATCGAGAGTATGGGAAAAAGTGATAGACGAGCTTTAATGAGTCTGTTAACCCGTCTTATCGAACATCTTTTAAAGCTGGCTTATTGGCAAGAAGAAAAAAAACGGTCAGGTAATCATTGGGCGGCAGAAATAGTCAATTTTCGCGCACAAATTCAGCATCGTTTAGAAGACAGTCCCAGCTTACGGCCAGAATTAGCTGCTATGTATGATAAGGTTTATCCAGTGACGATTAAATCGGTTTCTCAGCTTTTTTCCCTCAATTCAGACGCTCATATATCCCTCGAACAAACATTAGATGATAATTGGTTTCCCCCGGCTGAAAAATAGTTCTTCATTAGGAGTAATACTAAATCCGTTGAGTATAGGCTAGTTATGAGGAGAGGCAAAAGGCTTCGGCCGTGAAACTTCGGACGTTCGGCGATGCTCAGTTGAGCCGTGGTCAATTAGCTAGGGAAAAGTGCCTAAATTTTCCCCCTGCTCACTTCCATGACTAGCTCTAAAGTCTTATCCAACGGGGTTTTTCGGTTTATTCAGCAAATCCTATTTAAAAATCAAACTCGTCTAACCCTGATTGTGGGGGAGAAAAGCGACTGCGAGGAGATTTTTTCGACTTTCTAAAAAAAGTGGGAATAACTGCGGCGATAAAAAATCCCATTCCCAAAGAAAAAGCCAATAAAATGCCGATAGGTACTTTAATTGACTCAAATTGTAGAAACTTTAAAGAAACTGGTTGGATATTTTGGATAGCAAAAACTGCCATGGTCATAATCCAGCCGCCGACAATAGCACTAGCTAAAAAATTACTGATTGTATTCATGCTTGTCCTCGCCAGATTTGTAGGAGATTTTTTAACTTTTTGTAGGCTAATTTCGGAGTTAGATCCCTATTAACTAAACCTCCGTGAGGCCAGAAATTACCGTTATCGGTTAAATCCCACCAACTAATTGCTTTGATATAGGATTTACTATAACAAAGGGTGTAGAATTGTTCCACCCAATCGGCTTGGATTGCCTCACTCCAGTCACTGCGCCATCGTCCTAGGGGTTCCTTTAAATAGGATAATTCATCGACGGTGGTGGCGGAAGAAATGCCTAATTCCGTGATATGAATTGGTTTTCCTAATTGACTAAAACGTTCCAATTGTCGATCGATCTCGAATAAATCTCGATCAGGATAATATAATTGTAGTCCGATCGCCTCAAATTCAATACCCGCCTCTAGACAAGTTTGCAGATATTCTAAAGGACTATGTTGGGGCGGTTGATGGTATGCCACATTTTCGCCCCAAGTGCAACAACTATTAACAATTCTATACACTTGCGGATTGCCGCGACGGGATTCTTGACAGGCAATCTCGGTTAATTCGATCAACTGGTTGAGGGAGAAATTTAAATCATTTGCCCATTTAATGCCGTTAGCCTCGTTAATCACGTCAAAATAGCTGATTTTTCGGCGATAATATGCCGTAACTTCCCTAACTCGCGTTGCTACTAATTTTTTAATCTCTGCAAAGGGTTGATCGCGAATCGAGTCGGGAATGCCCACGGGATGAAACCAGACGAGAGGATGACCTTTGGGGATAATATTGTGATTAAGTAGCCAATCAACTCGTTTATCCGTCTCATTTTGCTGAAAATATCGCCAATAAAAGGGTATTGTTGCAAAATTAAAGACTGCTTGCAATAATTCTTGGTATTTTTCTCCCTGTTGGGGGTAGCCAAAAAAATTACAACCAAAGAGAAAGTCTGGTTGTGGCGGATTTTGAGCGATAATTTGGGTTGCTTTACTGATAACTGCCATTTCACCCGCCCAGAGACTCTCAGTTAAGCTTTGATCACAGTATTGCACCCTTTCTCTATTATTATCGCTGGCTTTGGCTAAATCGAGATAGCTTTTCGCTGTTTCCAGACGTTGCCAAATAGCGGGGGAAAATTGCCCACCCTGTTGCTGCCAGACTTCGAGAGACTGTTTAACCCGATAAAAATGGGAGTCAGCGGCAGCTAAATTAAAATTTAAGGGAAAATCAGCTGCAGAGTAACCGAAACCCCGATTATCTGCCTCTAGGAACATTTCCCCGAAACCCTTCACCGGTAACTTAAGAGTTATCGCTACAGGGGAGAGGGGAAGGGAAGAAAATAATTTTCCCTCCTCCAGATTGCGGGGGGGATTTGGTAAAGGTTGGGCAGCAAGGGTGAGAAAATAGAGTTGATTGAGGGCTTTTTTATTTAAAGGTTGACCATCGGGGCTAAAAGCCTCTATTTCTATTTTTTTTGGCAATATTTCGGCTTTTAACCCATTATTACTTGCTAAGGTGACAGTCAATCCCCCCGTTAGATAGAGAAATTGTCGTCGCGGAAATTGATTAAACATCTATTTAATTTCTAACCATCATTGGGGAATAGTAAGAACAAGAATCCTAACTCTATTGACTTAACTATCACTAATTTAAACCAAGAAACTGGCTGAGGTGGTTTTCGATAGACAATAATTGAGATAACTTATTAATTTTAATCCTTGATCCCACCCGCTATGACTGAAACTACTAACGATATTGCCACTTCCCGTCTGTGGTTACTGCTTACTGCTTTTCTCTACGCAATTTTTACCCTGATGGCCGATAGTCATAGTCTCATGGTACAGTGGCCTTGGGTAGCTATCTGGCAAATCGGGTTACTCTGTCCGATTTTATGGTTATTATCCCAGATTTGGCACCATAAAAGCTTGACCGGTTTGGGCAATGGTTTTGATCTGATAACTGGGATTATAGTCTTGGGATTAATTATTTCTAGTCTTTTCTCCCCCTTTCCCAATCAAGCGCGCTGGTATAGTTGGGCAGCTATTGGTATTATCTGCGCTTTATACGCCCTGCATCAATGGATTATCACTGATAATTCTCCCCAGCGACGCTATGCTATCCTCAGTTTTCAAGGTTATCTTAGTATGGCTTTTATTATTATCAGTCTTTTTTTGTGGACAAGCCAAACTTTATCACCAGAATTAGCAAGGATTAGGGAATTACAGCAAAATGGAGTCGAGATTTCTTTTGATTTTTCAGTCTTAGAGTTACGCAATTGGGCGCCCTTGGGTCATCAGAATTATGTGGCGGGTTTTCTCGTTCTTGCCTTACCTTTACTATTAGGATTAGCTATATTGGCTAAAAATTGGCAGCGTTGGCTATGGTTTACCGGTCTTGGTTTAGGCATTCTCGATCTCTACACTACCAGTTCTCGGGGTGGTTGGCTAGGATTAATCGGGGTTTGTGTGGTAGGATTAGGAATTTTAATTTTTAGAAGTCAAATTACCCGACTCTGGTTAGGATTAGGAGGATTAGCAACTTTGCTGTTTTTATTGCTTGTTATCTTCGCTAATAATCGTCTAAAAACTGTGATAACTTCCCTAGTACAGGGAGGAGGAGATAACGAATTTTCCTATCGTTGGATTAATACCCTTATCGGTGGGCAGATGGGAAGTGAAAATTTTTGGACGGGGATTGGTTTAGGCAATGTTCCTATCACTTATCAGCACTACCGTCCCCTGATAGCGGGAAGGGCATCAGAATTAATTTATCAACTGCATAGCACCCCCGCCCAATTATTTGCTGAATTAGGTATTTGGGGCATTTTAGCAGGGATTGGACTGGTTATAGTGCTGATTTTTCATTTTTTTCGTTCTCCTGCCCCTGACAATTTCAGCGATCAAATTTTACTGCCCTGTGTTTATACAGGATTATTCGGCTACGGATTAATGAGTTTAACCGATTATCAATTAGATAATATTGCCATTGCCGGAACCTTAACTATTTACCTCGCTTGTCTGACTTCTTCCTTACCCAGAAAAGAAACTAAGTTTGTAGCTATTCCCCCAAAAGTTATCTTTTTTACAGGATTGGGAATTGTGTTAGTCATGATAATTTGGTTACTTCCTATTCATCGCGCTTGGCAACTTTCTAGTTATGGCTTCGATTTTTTGGCAGAAAAAAAGATCGCACCTTTTCGCGATACTCTGATTAAAGCCCATCAATTAGCACCCTGGGAACCCTATTATACCTATCAATTAGGTTGGAATTTAGGCGATTTAGCTATTAATACCAATAATCCTCAGGCTTTAAACGAGGGAATTAAATATTTTCAAGTAGGAAATCAGGTTTCTCCCTATCAAGAATTCGGCCACAGTAATCTGGGATGGTTACAACTGAGGCAAAATCCCAGCGCAGCCAGTAAATCCTTTATTGAATCAATAAAATTAATCCCCGCTAAAAGAGGAGTTTTTCAGGGTTTGGCTGTCAGTTTACTAGCCCAAAATCAATCCGATTTAGCCATAGAAGCTTTTGCTTTAGAAGCTGTGCGTGACCCTTTATTTATTACCAGTCCCCTCTGGCGTTTACCCAGCCTACAACCAATATACACAAAAATGTTAGACAGGGTTGATTCAATTTATAGTCAGCTTTTGCAAAGTAACCCTTCTGAGAATTTGAAAAATAATCTGCATTTTTATCGTGGGAGTTTGTCCTGGTGGCGCGGGGATAAACTGAAAGCAGCCCAAGATTGGCAAAAATCCGGGGGAGAAGTGGGAAAAGCTTTATTAAATCCCTCCCTAAAAAATCCCTTACCCGGGGTAGATTTACTGAAACAAGCTTGGTTAAATCCCCCTGAAAGAGGGAAGCTTTTAGCACAAGCATGGTTACAATCTCAAAAAAGTTTTTTACCGACCGAGATAGAGAAAAATTTAGCCGATTCCATGGCCAAATCTGCTAACTTTGACCTCTGGTTAAGAGAAAAGGCAACCCCTTGGCTATATCGTCGTCAAAGGGCAGGTTTTGGGGTAAATAGTCGTCATATCGATGGGGTTCAACCGTTTGATTTTACTCCCGTGGTCGATAATATTGCCGTCACTACATGGTTTAATAATCTGTTTGCTACTCCCGATTATTTCCCCGAATTCGATACTCTCCTACAACCGCTGCGGGAGGAATTAATTAAGAAAGTGCAGGGATAATTATCGAGGTGGCTCCACAACAGATTAAGCTAGAGCTAGTAAATATAAATAGCGCCCTGTTGATTGAGGTTAAAGGTGGTATAACCAGGGGTACTCCCCGGAACTTTGGTGACAGTAATCGTGACTAAATTATCATCATTGACCTCTACGGCATAGATTAAACTAGAAGAATAGCGATCCGCAGCAGTATTAGCCCGATTAATCAGAATATATGCCGGAATTACGAAACCTCTTAGGGTTGTCTCCGTACCCGGAGATAATAATTGAGGAGAAGAATTAATATTGGCCGATAGGTCATAATTGAGATCAATATCGGTTTGATTGATGATTTTAATCTCCACGGGACGACTCATATTCACCCTAGCAACAGGCTGCCAAGGACCCGGTTGAAAGGTGGTAGCGGGGGGATTTTGAGCGGGTAAAGAGGGGGGAAAAACTAATCCCAGACTTAACACTAGGGAAAGAGTTAAAAAGCGATCGCATTTCATAGATAAATCCTGGTCTAGGGTTTTCATCCTATTTTAGGAAAGTATCTCCAGTGTTTTATACTTTAAAGTAGAAGCTTTTGAAATTGTCTATAGCAGTGAGTCAACAGCTATCAGGGGAATAGCCTCAGCTTTCCTGATTTTGCTCTATAAACAAGGCTCAATACACCTATTTTTCTCTAGAAGTTTCCCTAGTAACCCCTATCAACGGTTCACTTTAGGTTGAGATTGATTATATGCCGACCATCGACATATCGGGAGTATCCCACAGTTACGAGTTATTTTCGCCCCGAGCGGATAAACCGGTTTTAGTCTTTATACACGGTTGGCTGCTGAGTCGTCACTATTGGCAGCCTTTGGTAGATATTCTCTCCCCGGATTATCCCTGTCTAGTCTATGATCTTCGGGGCTTTGGCGACTCCCAAAAAATCACCTCTAACAGTCCTCCTAGCAGTTATAACCTTGAATCCTACTCCCAAGACGTTATTACCCTTCTTAACCGCTTAAACCTCGATGCTGCTTGGTTAGTTGGTCATTCCCTCGGTGGTAGTGTGGCTTTGTGGGCCGCGGATATCTGTCCTGACCGCATTAAAGGGGTAATCTGTATGAATGCTGGCGGTGGCATCTATCTAAAGGAGGAATTTGAGCGATTTCGGGAAGCCGGAAGACAGATTTTACAGAGAAGACCGCCTTGGTTGCCCCGTGTTCCCTTTATTGATCTTTTATTCTCGCGGATGATGGTCAAGCAAACCCTAAGTAAAAAATGGGGCAAACAGCGAGTGATTGATTTTGTCAGGGCCGATTACCAAGCGGCCCTGGGGTCACTCTTGGAAACCACCACTATCAGCGAAGTTCATCTTTTACCCCAGATTGTCTCCCGTCTCCCGCAACCGGTCTATTTTCTGGCGGGGAAAGAGGATACGATTATGGAAGTTAAGTACGTTAACCATCTGGCCAGTTTTCATACCTTGTTTGAAACTGGCAGCAACGTAATTGAGTTATCCGATTGTGGTCATTTTGCCATGCTCGAACAAACAGCAGCGGTCGCTCAAAAGATGATGGCTATTTTAAATCAGCATCGGGGTTAGGGGTTGGGGTATTGGGGATTTCAGTTATCAGCTATTAGATTGCAGTTTTTTCGATAAGATAAGGGACTTGTGTAGGAATAATATCCCAGCCAGACAATCGCTCTGTAGAAGAATCAGACCAGCCCTAAATGGTACATTATCAAAACGCAAGTCCTTACAATCATCAAAAATAGCAGCGGTTGCCCCCTAGTTCTATAATCAGATCACGGCTAATTTGATTGGCTATCGACCCTATTCATGTCTATCTCCCCACCCCGTTCGGGTTACACTTTACCGGTTTTTGCCTGTGCCAGTGCGATCGCATCTCTCCAGCATCTCCACGGCGAAAATGAGCTAAATTCCGTTACTTTTAATCTTTTAGAACCGCCAGAAGCCGTTACTATTGTCATCGAACAAGTTGCCCGACTTAACCCCGATGCTGCCCTAGCTATCACCCGCAGCGATCCGGGGGACAATTTAGATTTAACTAGAAATACCCCTATAGCGGTATTCGCTTGAGTGAGATACAGACCATCGTCTTGCCTAGACTGACTTATAGCTTGTTGCAGTATACCTCATTCGACTGCATACCGCTATAATTGCTGATTGTCGGTATTTCTGCATAAGTGAGATTCACTCCTGAGATTTCTGTCTTAGAATGGATCGATATCACCTTACCGCCGCAGGATTGCTGATGATGAAAAGAGGGTTTTGGTTTGTCGTCGGGTTAGTAGTAACGATAATTCTGCTTCCTTCCCTAGTTCTTTCTAATTCCATCGGTGAACAGGGAATTTATGCCGATCGCCTGCGGGCAGAACCCTATAATTTATTAGGACGAAAAATTGCCATCGGTCAAGTGGAAATCGGCCGACCGGCTCAGTTCGGTTATGATAAAGTGGCAGCTTGGCAGCCTCCCTATAAATTAGCTGGTGTTTTTTTTCGCGATCAAATTGCCAAACCCAACACCTATCTAGATAATCACGCCGCTATGGTGGCAACGGTGATGGTCAGTGATGATAAAAAAATCCCCGGAGTGGCCCCAAAAGCGAGATTATATTCGGGGGCGGTGGGTTCTTTGCGACGCGGCGGACAACCGGAAGAATGTCTTGCTAGTCAAAATATTGCCCGACAAAATAGCGGTGATGTGCGGGCGATTAACTTTAGTTTTGGGGAATCCTTGCAAAGAGATCAGCGACAGGAAGCAAAATTAGATGGTCAAGCTTTATTAACTCAATGTGTTGATTGGTCATCGCGAGTTGATGATGTTCTTTATGTAATTGCAGGTAATCAAGGTAAGGGAGGAATTCCGATTCCCACCGATCATTTTAACGGCATTACTACCGCTTATACAGCCAAAAGAGAAGGAAAATTCACTAAAGTTGATTTTGCTAATATTAGTGCTTTGCCAGTGGGTATTGGTCGCAGTTTAATTAAACGGGAAATTAATGATGGTTCCCGGCGGTCAATTAATTTAGTTGCCCCCGGCAATAAAATAGAGCTTTATGACCTCAAAGGTAAATTAAATACTGTTAGTGGCACCAGTTTCGCCGCCCCTCATATTACGGCATCGGTGGCACTTTTACAAGAATACGGCGATCAACAAATTAATCAAAAAAATCCCCATTGGAGTGTCGATTCTCGTCATCATCAAGTGATGAAGGCAGTGATGCTTAATGCTGCCGATAAAATTAAAGATACGGGTGATGGCTTACGGTTAGGTATGAGACGGACAGTCTTAACTAAAGACCAAAAAACTTGGTTAGAGTCCGATGCTTATAAAGACCCGAAAATTCCTTTAGATATGCAGATGGGGACGGGACATCTTAACACTTTTCGTGCCTACCAACAGTTTAGTAATGGTCAATGGTCAGCCACAGAATCTATTCCTGCTATTGGTTGGGATTACGGTACAGTTACCGCTAATAGTTATCAAGATTATGCCCTAGAGAAGCCATTAAAAGCTAATAGTTTTGTTTCGATAACTTTAGCTTGGGATCGTTTGGTAGAACTAATCGATACTAATCGCAATAATCTCTATGATCTCGATGAAAGTTTCCGAGATCGCGGACTGAATAATTTAGATGTTTATCTTTTACCCGCTCAAGAGGATAATAATACTAAATACACCTGTGCTTCCCTGAGTGATAGTGATAGTTTAGAGCATATTTTTTGTCCTGTACCCATCTCTGGAAACTATAAAATTCGGGTTCAATATCGTCAACAAGTTAATGAGAAAGAACAAGCTTTTGCTCTCGCTTGGTGGACAGTAACCGAATAATAAAAAGGCAGTTAATCGTACTATTAAAAACTGATTTGGTATAATTTAAATACTGACCAACCTCTGAGAGACACCTCGTTTTCTTTTCGGGATAACATCATCAGAGATTCCCCAATAGTTTGATGCCTGAGACATATTATATAGTAATAATTCGGCTGGCATTTTTTCTAAAATAACTCGGTTGAGATTGGCAGTATTGACGTTCATTGCTCTCATCACAGCATCACCAAGTTCTTTCGATAATAGCGGAATAACCGCATTACCAATCTCACGAAAACCATGCCATATTGTGCGGTGAAACTGAAACCAATCGGGGAATGTATGCAGTCTGGCAGCTTCTCGAACAGTAATACAACGGGGAATAGAATAGTGAATAGGTCTAGGAGCAGTATAAGCCCCTTTGTCACTATTTGTTCCGGCGCGGAGAGTATTGCATAATCCAGTGGGGGAAAGCTTTAAAAAGCGACTTTTTGGCTCCACTGTACCCGGTTCGGTTACGATAAATCTATCAATTGATTTTTGAGTATGAACTGAGCCTATATGTCCATAAATTTTTGTATCTACTGTTCTTTGATGGCAAAGTTTAAAAATATCCCTTGGCTGCACTGAATATTTTTTCCTCTTGCCACTATAATCTAATTTTGATGCGGGTATGCCTAAATCAGTATCGATAAAGGCCGGTATTAATTCTAAATCTGAGATGGCATCATAGACGCTGGTAAAAGCTGATTTTTCTCCTGACAAAATAGCAGGATATGTAGCCATTGTCACGTCTTTTCGACTACCAATTAAGATTAATCTTCTGCGCTTTTGAGGTGCGCCGTATTCACTAGCATCAAGGATTTTAATTGGTTGATCAATTTTATAGCCAATAGCTTCAAATTCAGAGATTAATTCCTCTAAAAATTGTTTATGTTTACCCGTAGCCATGCCGGGGACATTTTCAAAGATAAAATACTTGGGTTTAATTTCCTTGACAATTCGCAGATATTGAAATACTAGGGAATTTCTAGGATCATCTATTTGTCGTTTGCCAATAAGTGAAAAACCTTGACAGGGGGGACCACCAGCAATTAAACTAACATCGGTGGCATAGCCTTTTAGTTTTAATAAGTCTAATATTTCCCTACTGGTTACTTTGGCTATATCCCGGCAAATAGTTTGACAGTAAGGAAAATTAAAATGATGAACCAAGGAATGCACTGCATCAAATTCTACTGCTATAGCAATATCAAATCCTGCCGCTTCTAAACCAAGGGACATCCCACCACAGCCAGCAAATAAATCGATCGCAATTGGTCTATGTTTCACCTTGATAATTAGTTCTCTATTGTCTGCTTTTCATTATACTGTATTGTCGCAGTAAACCTTTGCGGTCAATGTAATGACTTCTTCTCTTTTGCCGATTATTCCTGCTGTTGACGATGTTTTGTTTAATTTTGCTCAATCTGATGGGTTTATCTCATCAGGTGGTGAACACTAGGAGAAACTGAGAAAACGGGTTTCTTTGAGAAACTCGTTTTCTTGCAATAAATGTTAATTTTTGTGATAGCACCCTTGAAAAATTGGGAATTGTTGGGCTAAAACTGTTAGCAATAAACCTTTCCAGTCAATGTCATGACTTCTACCCTTTTGCCGAGCCTTCCTGCTGTTGACGATGTTTTGTTCGATTTAGCTCAATCTGATGGATTTTGGGCGAATTTGGCAATAGCTGTAGGTTAAGGGGGTGAGGTCATAACAATCCGTTGCCAAAACCGACTTTTCAGAATACAATGGAGAAGAGTAGTCATTCATCGCTCCGATTAGTTAAGATGATATTACATGACTAATAATATTGACCATGATCGCTTATTTAAGGAGTTAATCTCCACCTTTTTTGTCGAATTTATCGAGTTATTTTTTCCTGAATTAATGGATTATTTAGATAGAGACTCGATTACTTTTTTAGACAAAGAAGTATTTACCGATGTCACGGAAGGAGAAAGGTATGAAAGCGATTTAGTCGCACAAGTTAAGTTTCGAGGAAAAGAATCTTTTTTTCTGATTCATGTAGAGGCGCAGGAAAGTTCTCGAAAGTGGTTTAACCGGCGAATGTTTACTTATTTTGCTCGCTTTCATGAGAAATTTGTCTTACCGATTTATCCGATTGTAATTTTTTCTTATTCAAAGCCAAAAAGAGAAGCGATTAGTCAATATGTAGTCGATTTTCCTGATTTAAAAGTCTTAGAATTTAATTATCAAGTAGTGCAGTTAAATCGATTAAATTGGCGAGATTTTCTCAATCAACCGAATCCGGTTGCTTCAGCTTTGATGGCGAAGATGAACATTGCTGAGAAAGAGCGAGCTAAGGTAAAAGCGGAATGTCTGCGCTTGTTAATTACTTTAAGGTTAGATGCGGCAAGAATGCAATTAATTTCCGGATTTATTGATACATATCTCAATCTAAATCCAGTGGAAGAGAGACAATTTCAAGAAGAGATTAGCACATTTAGTCAACCCGTACAGGAGGGAGTTATGCAAATTACCACCAGTTGGATGCGTCAAGGTATCGAACAAGGTATTGAACGGGAAAAGACATTGATTATTCGTCAACTTAAACGCAAGTTAGGGGAGATTAATCCTTCATTAGAAACTAAAATTATGGAGTTAAGTATTGATGATGTCGAAGCATTAGGAGAAGCTTTATTCGATTTCTCTACGGTTGAAGATTTAATCAATTGGTTAAATACTTTAACTGCCTAGCTTTGACGTTAGCGATCGCATCTTCGCAACAAATGAGAAAACGGGTTTCTTCGAGAAACTATTTAGAAACCCGTTTTCTTTGAGAAACCCGTTTTCTGGTAAATGTTAATTTTTGTGATAGCACCCTTGAAAAATTGGCGATTGTTGGGCTAAAACTGTTAGCAATAAACTTTTGCAGTTAATGTCATGACTTCTACCCTTTTGCCGAGCCTTCCTGCTGTTGACGATGTTTTGTTCGATTTAGCTCAATCTGATGGATTTTGGGCGAATTTGGCAATAGCTGTAGGTTAAGGGGGTGAGGTCATAACAATCCGTTGCCAAAACCGACTTTTCAGAATACAATGGAGAAGAGTAGTCATTCATCGCTCCGATTAGTTAAGATGATATTACATGACTAATAATATTGACCATGACCGCTTATTTAAGGAGTTAATCTCCACCTTTTTTGTCGAATTTATCGAGTTATTTTTTCCTGAATTAATGGATTATTTAGATAGGGACTCGATTACTTTTTTAGACAAAGAAGTATTTACCGATGTCACGGAAGGAGAAAGACATGAAAGCGATTTAGTCGCACAGGTTAAGTTTCGAGGAAAAGAATCTTTTTTTCTGATTCATGTAGAGGCGCAGGAAAGTTCGCGAAAGTGGTTTAATCGGCGAATGTTTACTTATTTTGCTCGCTTTCATGAGAAATTTGTCTTACCGATTTATCCCATTGTAATTTTTTCTTATTCAAAGCCAAAAAGAGAAGCGATTAGTCAATATGTAGTCGATTTTCCCGATTTTAAGGTATTAGAATTTAACTATCAAGTAGTGCAATTAAATCGATTAAATTGGCGAGATTTTCTCAATCAGTCGAATCCGGTTGCTTCAGCTTTGATGGCTAAGATGAACATTGCCGAGAAAGAGCGAGCCAAGGTAAAAGCGGAATGTCTGCGCTTGTTAATTACTTTAAGGTTAAATCCTGCGAAAATGCAATTAATTTCTGGATTTATTGATACTTATCTCAATCTAAATCCGGTCGAAGAGATACAATTTCAAGAAGAGATTAGCACATTTAGTCAACCCGTACAGGAGGGAGTTATGCAAATTACCACCAGTTGGATGCGTCAAGGTATTGAACAAGGTATTGAACAAGGTATTGAACAAGGTATTGAACGGGAAAAGACATTGATTCTTCGCCTACTTAAACGCAAGTTAGGGGAGATTAATCCTTCATTGGAAACTAAAATTATGGAGTTAAGTATTGATGATGTCGAAGTATTAGGAGAAGCTTTATTCGATTTCTCTAGGGTTGAAGATTTAATCACTTGGTTAAATACTTTATAATGCCTAGCTTTGACGTTAGCGATCGCATCTTCGCAACAAATGAGAAAACGGGTTTCTTCGAGAAACTATTTAGAAACCCGTTTTCTGGTAATAAATGTTAATTTCCGTTTTCTGCATTTAGAAAACGGGTTTCTTTGAGAAACTATTTAGAAAACGGGTTTCTTTGAGAAACCCGTTTTCTGGTAATATTAATTTCTGTTACAGGGGTCTTGAAAAATCGACACTTGTTGAGCTAAAACTGTTAGCAATAAACCTTTGCAGTTAATGTCATGACTTCTTCTCTTTTGCCGATTCTTCCTGCTGTTGACGATATTTTGTTTAATTTCGCTCAATCTGATGATTTTTGGGCTAATTTGGCAATCGCTTTTGGCACAAGTTATGATGTGGTTAAGGCAACAGAATTACGAAATCAGTGGCAAAGTCGCAATTTCAGTCAACTTCCCCCAATTGAGGTACTCAGTGGCGAAGTTTTAGGGACAGCGAAGGGTGCTTATGCGGTTAGCACTAATAAAATTTATCTATCAGAGTCTTTTTTGAATGTTGCTTCCTCAGAATCGCTAGTTAAGGTGATTTTAGAAGAAATTGGGCATTATGTGGATGCTCAAGTTAATAGGGTAGATACGGTGGGGGATGAGGGAGAATTATTTTCTCATCTGGTGAGAGGGGTTAATTTAACTGAGGCTGAGTTAACTTATATTCAAACAGAAGATGATCGTTCTGTTATTAATTTAGGGGGACAATTTATAGGGGTTGAACAAGCAGCACCAATTACTTTAATCGTCAATACTACTATAGATGAGAATGATGGAAGTGCCACTATTGGCACTGGTTTATCCTTGCGGGATGCTGTTACAATTGCTAACACAAGTCCTAATACTCCCTATATTATTAAGCTGAAATCAGGAACGACTTATGAATTGACTTATGTTAATAATACGACAACAGGCGATCGCAGTTTGGGGACGAAAGGTACGATTACCATTGAAGCTGATGGAACAGCACTAGCTTCTATTGTTAATAATGCTAGTCCTATCCCTAGGCAAAATGATAATAATAGAATTATAATTAACTCTAACGCTAGTCAACTTGGAGTTACATTAAATAATCTCTATATCAGCAATAAAGCAGGAAGAGGGATTTACAACTCTGGAACATTAACATTAACCAACAATACAATAACTGGTAATACGGCTAATTATTATGGAGGGGGAATTTTTAACGCTGGAAGTGCAACATTAACCAACAATACAATAACTGGTAATAAGGCTGTTTATGGAGGGGGAATTTCCAACGAGGGAACATTAACAATAAACAACAATACAATAACTGGTAATACGGCTAATTATGATGGAGGGGGAATTCGCAACGCTGGAAGTGCAACATTAACCAACAATACAATATCTGGTAATACGGCTAATGTAGGAGGGGGGATTGACAACGAATATGGTGGAACATTAACATTAACCAACAATACAATATCTGGTAATTCTGGAGGGGGAATTTCCCAGGGCACTGGAACATTAACATTAACCAACAATATAATATCTGGTAATACTGGTGATTATGTATGGGGAGGGGGGATTAGTAATGCTAATGGAACATTAACATTAACGAATAACATTATTACTGGCAATAGTGCCGGCTTAGGTGGTGGTATTTACAATCATTATACGGGTACATGGAGTTCAAATAGTATTATTAGTGGAAATACGGCGAACCGAGTTTGGTATGGAAACCCAGATGAACATCCAACTACAGACAAATACAGCTGGACAATTGGTGGTAAATTGATAGCAAATCCAATACATCCAACATATCCAAATATATTTGATGCTGGCACTTTTACCGCACTCCCACCCACTCCTAATCCTCCACCTAAACCAACGATATCAGTCAGTAATGCGTGGGTCGATATTCCCGCAGGGACTAATCAAACAAAAGTTCTTACATTCGAGGTTAAACTGTCCTCAACCTATGATAAACCCATAACCGTTGATTACTATACCCTTGATGGAAGTGCCAATTCAATAGACTCTACCCAATTAAAAGATTTTAACAATGTTGTCAAACAAACCCTCTCCTTTTTCCCAGGAGAAACCAGCAAACAAATAGAAATTACCGTTTTAGGAAGTGCGCCTCCTACCGACCAAACCTTTGAGATTTTGGCCAAAGATACCGCTTATCGTGATTGGACAGATACGGACAAAGGTAAAGAAGTAGATAAGAAATATGACTATAGTGACCTGGGTTACGAAGGCTATCGTATCAATAAAGTCTTCAAAGATTCTACCACAGGATTTGATGCTTTTGGTTTAACTTCTGATGAAAAGTTCTTTCTGGTTTTAGCCAATCCCCTTAATGCTAATGAATTTACATCCAATAGCAATAACTTACTGCAAGATATTGCCAACACTTCAGGCGGTAACAATACCGCCGCCTATACTGCTGGACAGAATCTAATCAACCAACTCACCAGCGCCAATCAATCCTATACCTTCACTAATGGCACAATTTATGACCTTGCTAAACCTCCTGTTTTAGCGATTCAGGGTACTCAAAGCCTCCAAGATCTATTAAGTGATGCAACCACCCAAGGAATTGGCTATGATCAATTTACTAACAATAAAGCCGCAGTCAATCAATGGCTTTCAGAAGTAACTAATCCTGTAAGCGGCTTGACTCTAAAACCTAATATTACAGGACATAGTTTAGGCGGTGCATTAAGTCAGTGGGTAGGAGGTAGTTATACAGGACAACTCGGAAAGATTGTTACTTTCAATAGTCCGGGTATTTCTCAACAACCCGGCATCAATTTAAATGCTACTAATAACTTAGGTGTAACCCATTACATAACTTCGGCTGATTTAATTAGCATGGCAGGTTCAAAATATCTGAGTGGAGTCTGGAACTTAGAAAAATATTCACAACTAAGATCTGCAATTACTCTTAAAAAACATTCAGTTCCCGTTTTAAATCAAACTATTACAAGAACTAATTTGTCAAAGCCGACAGATTTAATTCGGAAAGTTGCCAACGGAAATACCACTGATTTAAGTGATTACTGGTTTACATATTTGCCTGATGCTGATTATTCAGTCCTTCAACTTGCCGTCGCAAAAACACTCAATCCGCTTCTAGCGGCTGCTTTGGGATTTCGAGGAACAACCGAAAATGCGAGAAAGACCGCCGGAACCTTCAAAGACGCTTTCGATAATATTATCTCAACTTTAGAAACATTATCTACTATAGTACAAACATCATTACAAAAAGCCTATGATGCGATGCAATCATGGTTACCAGATGCGTATGATGCTATTATTCGAGTATCGAGGAAGACCTTAGAATTCATTTTTGGAACAGGAAATACTTCCTCTTCCAATCTAGCACTTCAGTCATTGAGTCAAACATCAAATGCAACTGCACAATCAACCGAAATCAACAATTTTTGGGATGCAGCTGCCTATTGGGTAGATGACGCTTGGCAAGCTACAACTAAATGGTCAGGAGATGCTTGGAAAAGTATTGATGAATGGACACCCCAAACTTGGCAAGCAACAACAACCTGGACAGCAGCCGATTGGAATAGACCATTCTTTACTATCTCAAATCCGACAATTGCAGAAAACAATTCAGGAACAAACAATCTGGTATTTAAAGTTACATTGTCAACCACAAGTACCCAAACAATTACCGTAAATTATGCCACTGCTAATAACACAGCAACAGCAGGAAGCGACTATATAGCTAAAACAGGGACTCTCACCTTTACCCCGGGACAAATCAGCCAAGATATTATTATTTCCGTCAATGGTGATACTGCAATTGAACCGAATGAGACTTTCTTGATTAACCTTTCTAATCCTAGCAATGCGCTGATTACAGATAATGAAGGATTAGGAACAATTACCAATGATGATGTCAGTGTCACCCCAATCGAAGCTTTCGGTAACACAAAATTAGTCCAAGACACGACTAACAAACTTTACACCCAAATTGGCAATAATAACCCCATCGCCATCAATATAAGTGGGACTCAGATTACCACAAATATCTATCCGGGTTGGCAAACTCTAGCAGCAGAAACCGTCAACGGAGTCAATCAAGTTTTGTGGAAATATAACGATGGTAATTATCTGCATCTGTGGAGTTTAGATAGTAACTGGAATTGGCAATCTTCCACCGGATGGTGGGGATTAAACTCATCGGAAGCTTTCACCCAAGAAACCAACTTCCAACAAGACTTTAACGGTGATGGAATCATCGGTCAACCCTACACCACAATCGAAACTTTCGGTAACACCAAATTAGTCCAAGACACAACTAACAAACTTTACGCTCAAATTGGCAATAATAACCCCACTGCCATCAATATAAGTGGGACTCAGATTACCACAAATACCTATTCAGGTTGGCAAACTCTAGCAGCAGAAACCGTCAACGGAGTCAATCAAGTTTTGTGGAAATATAACGATGGTAATTATCTGCATCTGTGGAGTTTAGATAGTAACTGGAATTGGCAATCTTCCACTGGATGGTGGGGATTAAACTCATCGGAAGCTTTTACTCAAGAAACCAACTTCCAACAAGATTTTAATAGCGATGGAGTCATTGGTCAACCCTTCACCCCAATCGAAACTTTCGGTAACACCAAATTAGTCAAAGACGCGACTAACAAACTTTACACCCAAATTGGCAATAATAACCCCATCGCCATTAAAATTGGTGCCACTCAGATTACCACAAATATCTATCCGGGTTGGCAAACTCTAGCAGCAGAAACCGTCAACGGAGTCAATCAAGTTTTGTGGAAATATAACGATGGTAATTATCTGCATCTGTGGACATTAGATAGTAATTGGAATTGGCAATCTTCCACTGGATGGTGGGGATTAAACTCATCGGAAGCTTTTACTCAAGAAACCAACTTCCAACAAGATTTTAATGGTGATAATCAGATTGGTAATCCCTTACCCAATATAGCTAGTAGTCTAGCAGTTTCTGCTAACGTCCCAGAACCCATTATCGGGTCATCAAACGATGATATTCTCACTGGTACTCTGGACAATGATATTCTAATTGGTGGCTTAGGTAAGGATACCATAACAGGGGGTGCAGGTAGCGATCAATTCACCTTTAACAACCGCAATGAAGGGATTGATACAATTACTGATTTTCTCTCCAGTCAGGGGGATAAAATTGCTCTCTCTGCTGCGGGTTTTGGCGGTGGTTTAGCCGCAGGAGTTGCGATTACAGCCGCTCAATTTGTATTAGGAACAACTGCATTAAATGCCAGCAATCGCTTAATTTATAATACAATCACTGGAGGACTATTCTTTGATGGGGACGGGACAGATACACTAGCAGCTATTCAAATTGCAACTCTTAGTTCTAAACCGAGTATTTCCGCCTCTGATATATTTGTATTAGTTTAAGGTTAATTCTTTGTCCTCTGTGGTTTTAATTGGACTAGAAAACGGGTTTCTTGAAGAAACCCGTTTTCTGGACTTTAAGACAAAAAAACGTTTCGCTGACAAAGTTTATACAGTTATCAGTTACCAGTTATCAGTGACTAATTGGAATCAAGTGGTAATCCCTTTGCTATAATAGTGATGGCACACTTGAAAACAAAAGCGACTACTGGGAAGCTGCCAGAACGGGAACAGTGGAAGTGGCAGTTAATCAGGGGATTATATGAAAAGGAGTTTGAGAGGGAACAGATAATTAAACTGTTTGAAATCATCGACAATATGATGACTTTATCTACTGAATTACAGTCAAGTTTAGAGAGTAAAATCCGTCAACTAGAGGAGGAAACGAGAATGCCTTATATTACTAGCGTGGAAAGATTGGGAATGCAGCGAGGTGAAGCCACCCTGGTATTACGCTTACTAAACCGCCGTCTCGGTCAAGTTACAACCAGTGTCGAGAAACAAGTCCGTCAATTATCTGTTGAGCAATTGGAAGACTTGGGAGAAGCTCTCCTGGACTTTGAAAATGAGGCAGATTTGCTCCACTGGTTATCCCAAAACCATGACTGAAACCAACACTTCCTTTGATCGACTCTTTCTAATTCTTCAATAATTTGTTTAACTCTCTCTAATTCGTCGGCAGGGTTAGGCGGTTGTTTCGTTTTTATTGCTGAGGAATGAGCGATTTCACCGCGTTCTTCTCCAAAAGTATTCATGTTTGCTAACCAAACTTGATCTAAATCGTCACTATCGATGCCGATTGGTAAGAGTAATTTTAATAGGTTAGTTTCTTTAATCCCATGATTTTGATCAATAACTGATTTAAAACATCCAATCGCCATGTCAATTTTTTTATTTATTTTTAGTTTATCTTCAGGCACATTTTTGTTACCTTTAAGAGGAGTAATGGTATCGGGAGGATTTTCCATTTCTTGACCAGAAAAAGCGATTAAACATAACAAAACTCGACTAGCTTTACCTTGATTATCCCAGATCTTTTTTGCTGCCAGTACAGTATCCCAAACTCGATCTTCAAGATAGGATTCAATCTCAGCATGAGCGAAAACTCGATAGGCAAGAGTTAAAGCCAATTGTCTTTCAGAATAGTTATTTATCTCGCTGAATTTACGAGGTAGGAATTGTTTTTTTAGTCGATTTAATTCTTTGGTTAGTTGTCTAAATATCGGAGATTTCGGCATAATAAAAAAACTAACTATCTTAACCCCTTAAAAATAATACGATTGTCTTCCATCTGAGGAATATTGAAGTTAATATCTAATACTTCTGATAAAGCTTGACCCCATAAATGAAAACGATCATAGGTTGATTGTTTAGTATTTGTACTAATTAATACAGCATTTTTAAATTGATCAACGGCAGGAAGAAATAAACTTTTAAATGCGTCTTCTACCTGTTCTTTGTTTTTCTCGGCAGCTGCTCTAATTAGATCATCACAAAAGTAAAAAACCATCACATCTAAAATTGCTCGATTGAACTGACTTCGATAAGTTGCCGATTCAGGCAGCCAGAGACGGGAAAAGTTTTTCTCTCCAAAAATATTAATCGTTGTCTGAACAGCATTTTCAAATTGATCAATAATATTTTTGATTTCTTCTGAGTTTTGATCCCATTGATCATTAAGCGAGACACAAGCATTATCAAGAAATACTTTAAGATTACCGCGATAATCGGATAAATAATAATGAAAAGCTACATAACGCAATAGTATATCAGTGTCGCGCATCCGGAAATCGGGATAGGAAGATTTAAATATTTTCTTTAATGCTTGACTTTCGATCGCTCGATCATCTAAAAAATTAATAAAACCCCCTGGGTGTAATGCTTGTCTTAATTCTTGAGAAGACAAAGGGGTATTTTCCACATTGAGACGCAGAAAAATTTTATGGAGGAAACTCTCGGTTTTCCAATTACGGATAACAATCGTGCGGATAGTTTGATTATCCAGTTGGTCTAAGATATCATTCAAATTGAAGTCATTTTTTATATCTTGATATTGGCAGCCATTGAGATTATCTAGAAATTCTAAATCTTT